>NZ_KZ319398.1 GCF_002744715.1 Marinobacter profundi | reverse complement strand
CCGGATAATCGGTGCGGACAACACGGTTTAACCCATCGTAGGTGTAGCGGGTGGTCCGGCCCAATGAATCGGTTTCGGTGCGCAGGTTGCCTTCGCCGTCGTAAGTCTTGTACTCAACGGTTCCATCCGGGTGGTAGGTTTCCGTCAATCGGCCGTAGGCGTCGTAGCTGTATTCGGTACGCCGTCCCAGGGCGTCCACCGTGGCGGCCTGGTTTCCGGCCATGTCGTATTCGGTGGCGGTGGTGCTGCCATCAGGATAGCGGGTTTCGATAACGCGGTTATTGACGTCATAGACGTAACCGGTGGTTTCCTCCACCACGCTGCCGTTCACGGTGCGGGACCGGG
>NZ_KZ319397.1 GCF_002744715.1 Marinobacter profundi | reverse complement strand
GGTCAGCAGAAGGAAGCATGAAAGTGCTCCAAAATTTCTTGGTAAACGGGTGCAGTGACTTTGGTTTTCAAAAAACACAATGGACCAACACCAGCAGATGACATTGCACCCCAAATCATCACAGACTGTGGAAACTTAACACTGGACTTCAAGCAACTTGGGCTATGAGCTTCTCCACCCTTCCTCCAGACTCTAGGACCTTGGTTTCCAAATGAAATACAAAACTTGCTCTCATCTGAAAAGAGGACTTTGGACCACTGGGCAACAGTCCAGTTCTTCTTCTCCTTAGCCCAGGTAAGACGCCTCTGACGTTGTCTGTGGTTCAGGAGTGGCTTAACAAGAGGAATAC
>NZ_KZ319396.1 GCF_002744715.1 Marinobacter profundi | reverse complement strand
CTGATCCTCCAGGGCATCTTTGGCAATCTCAGTGTCGTAGGCTGCCTGAGCGCGCAACCAGTAGCCGTTAGACAAGCCAAAGAAACGACAGAGTCGCAGGTCCGTGTCTGCGGTAATCGAACGCTTTCCCGCGATGATCTGGCCTATTCTCTGAGCAGGCACTCCAATTTCTTTGGCCAGGCGGTATTGAGAAATGCCCATCGGCTCCAGAAAATCTTCTTTGAGCAACTCGCCTGGCGTGACAGCATCAATGTTGCGCATGAGCCTCCTCCTAATGGTAATCAACAATTTCGACATCTTCCGCGCCAGCCCTGGTCCAGCGGAAGCAAACCCGGAACTGTTTGTTGATTCGAATGCTGTGCTGGCCTTGGCGGTCACCAT
>NZ_KZ319395.1 GCF_002744715.1 Marinobacter profundi | reverse complement strand
ACGTCTTCGCGGTGCTTATGCTCATCCCGCTTTTGAATGCCAAGGTAACCGGCATCGCCGAAGACTCGTTGTTCTTCACCGTGCAGCAGCTTGTCGGTGGGTACGATGTCATGAACGTTGGCAGCGGTGGTATCGATGCTATGAATCAGACCAAGTGTGTCGTCGACACCAATGTGCATCTTCATGCCGAAGTGCCATTCGTTGCCCTTTCTGGTCTGGTGCATTTCAGGATCGCGCTTGCCGCTGCTGTTCTTGGTGGAGCTGGGAGCAGAGATAATGGTCGCATCTACGATGCTGCCTTCACGCAGCATCAGGCCGTTTTTCTCCAGGTGTTTGTTCACCTCTTTAAACAGCGCCTTGCCAAGACCGTGCTGCTCCAGGAAGTGCCGGAAGTTGAGAATGGTCGTCTCATCCGGCAAGCGGTCCAGCTTCAGACCAGCGAAGTGCCGCATGGATTCG
>NZ_KZ319394.1 GCF_002744715.1 Marinobacter profundi | reverse complement strand
GTTATCGACTACAACGTCAAGGTGCGGGTCAAGCCGGACAACACCGGTGTTGATCTTGCCAACGTCAAGATGGCAATGAACCCGTTCTGCGAAATCGCGGTTGAAGAAGCGGTTCGCCTGAAGGAAAAGGGTGTTGCCAGCGAAATCGTCGTTGTATCCATTGGCCCGAAGGCTGCCCAGGAGCAAATCCGTACCGCTCTGGCACTGGGCGCTGACCGTGGCATCCACATCGAGACCGACGCAGAAGTCCAGTCTCTGGAAGCGGCCAAGCTGCTGAAGGCGGTTGTCGAGAAAGAAGCGCCGAAGCTGGTCATTCTGGGCAAGCAGTCCATCGATTCCGACAACAACCAGACCGGCCAGATGCTGGCTGCGCTGACGGGCATGGGTCAGGGTACCTTCGCCTCCGCGGTGGTGGTTGAGGGCGACAAGGTCAACGTAACCCGCGAAGTAGACGGCGGCCTGATGACCGTAGCGCTGAACCTGCCGGCGGTGGTGACTACCGACCTGCGTCTGAACGAGCCGCGTTACGCGTCGCTGCCGAACATCATGAA
>NZ_KZ319393.1 GCF_002744715.1 Marinobacter profundi | reverse complement strand
CGGGATCTGAACTACGGCAAGTTTGTGGAGCAGGGGGAGGAGAAGATCTCCCACACCGAGGATTACAACTCCCATAACACCGAGCGCCTGGATGTCGCCGGCATGCAAACTTTGCTGCGTAAGCTGGAATTCATTCGTGCCCTGGAACGGGGTGAGTACCAGACCCCGGAGGACTGATTAATGAAAGTACTGGTAACCGGCGCCAACGGGTTTATCGGCAAGAACCTGCAAATGCACCTGCAGGAGCAGGGCGGTTTTGAAGTGGTGCCCTTTACCCGGGAACACACCGAGCAAGACCTGCCCGGCCTGCTGGAAGGCGTGGACTGGATTGTGCACCTGGCCGGAATCAACCGCCCGCAGGACCCTGCCGAGTTCACCACCGGTAACGCCGGACTGACCCAGGCTTTGTGCGACGCGGTACAGGCCACGGGCCGGAGCATTCCAATTATCTACAGCTCGTCTATTCAGGCGGAGCGGGAGAACGACTACGGCACCAGCAAGCGGGCAGCGGAAAATGCTCTGCTGGCGCTGCACGAAGCCACCGGCAACCCGGTGTACATCTACCGCCTGGCCAACGTGTTCGGCAA
>NZ_KZ319392.1 GCF_002744715.1 Marinobacter profundi | reverse complement strand
TTTAACAAATTGGACGAGATAGAACACGAATATTCTTCTCTCATTATCTCCGAGAGAAGATGTTCAAAGTGATAACGATTTCAAGCGTTATCCGGTGTTGTCGTTGAAGTGGTTGTTGTATGACTTCAGTCGGCTGTCTCGAAACTACCTCCGATCAGGCTTGCCTGGTGAAGGGTGTGGGTTCGTGGTCAGTTGTCTTGGGGTTATATAGTCAAGCAACTAAGCGCATACGGTGGATGCCTTGGCAGTCAGAGGCGATGAAAGACGTGGAAGCCTGCGATAAGGTTCGGGGAGCTGGCAAACGAGCTGTGATCCGGACATCTCTGAATGGGGAAACCCACCAACCTTCGGGTTGGTATCTTGCACTGAATACATAGGTGTAAGAGGCGAACCAGGGGAACTGAAACATCTAAGTACCCTGAGGAAAAGAAATCAACCGAGATTCCCTAAGTAGCGGCGAGCGAACGGGGACCAGCCCTTAAGCTGAACAACTGGTAGGAGAAGGCTCTGGAAAGTGCCGCCATAGTGGGTGATAGCCCCGTATCCGAAACCTGAGTTCAGTGAAAACGAGTAGGACGGGACACGTGATATCCTGTCTGAAGATGGGGGGACCATCCTCCAAGGCTAAATACTCCTGACTGACCGATAGTGAACCAGTACCGTGAGGGAAAGGCGAAAAGAACCCCTGTGAGGGGAGTGAAATAGATCCTGAAACCGTATGCGTACAAGCAGTCGGAGCAGACTTGTTCTGTGACGGCGTACCTTTTGTATAATGGGTCAGCGACTTATGTTCAGTGGCGAGGTTAACCG
>NZ_KZ319391.1 GCF_002744715.1 Marinobacter profundi | reverse complement strand
TCGAGCCGGTTCAGCGCGTCGAAGCTATAGCTGGTGGCGGTGGTGCTGCCACCGGCGGATACGTCCAGTTGGGTCCGGTTGCCGGCGGCATCGTAGCCGTAGGTCAGCACCGAGCCGTCGGGCTGGATCTCTTCAACCAGGCGATTCCGGGCATCATAACTGTAGCGTGTAGTGCCTTCCGATGTGGTGGCGGTCAGGCGGTTGCCGACAGCGTCATAGGTGTAGCTTTCGGTGGTGCCGTCACCGTAAATCACCTGAGTCAGCCGTTGGCTGAGGTCATAACCGTAGGTGGTGGTCTGGCCATTGAAGTCGGTATGGCTCAGGCGGTTGCCAACCGCATCATAAGTGAAGCTTTCGGTCTGGCCCATGGGCAGGGTGCGGCTGAGCACACGGCCCTGGCTGTCGTAGGTCCACCGGGTGGTGCGGCCTTCGGCATCGGTCTGGGTCAGCTTGTTGCCGGCTTCGTCGTAGGTGTAGCTGGTTACCCCGTCAAGGGCGTCGGTCACCTTGGTCAGACGGCCGAGGGCGTCGTAGTCGTAGCTGACGGTACGGCCATTCTGGTCGGTGCGCGAGGTGCGACGGCCCAGTGCATCGAAGCTCTCGGTCACCGTGGTGCCGTCGTGGTAGCGGGTCTGGGTCCGCTGGTCGAGGGCATTGTAGGTGTACTCGGTGGTGTGGCCCCTGGCGTCGGTCTCGCTGACCAGGTTGCCGTCGGCGTCATAGGCGTAGCTGTGACGATTGCCCAGTGCATCCACCACAGCGGTGCGGCGGCCTGCCGCGTCGTATTCGTAGGTAGAGGTGTTGTCGTTGGCGTCGGTCTCACCGGTTACGCGACCTGCGGCATCGTAGGTGGTCGCGGTGTGACTGCCGTCCGGATAATCGGTGCGGACAACACGGTTTAACCCATCGTAGGTGTAGCGGGTG
>NZ_KZ319390.1 GCF_002744715.1 Marinobacter profundi | reverse complement strand
TTACTCGATGATCTTGGATACCACGCCGGCACCAACGGTACGGCCACCTTCGCGAATCGCGAAGCGCAGACCATCTTCCATGGCGATCGGAGCGATCAGGGTAACGGTCATTTTGACGTTGTCACCCGGCATAACCATTTCAACGCCTTCCGGCAGCTCGCAAGAACCGGTTACGTCAGTAGTCCGGAAGTAGAACTGCGGACGGTAGCCCTTGAAGAACGGAGTATGACGACCGCCTTCTTCCTTGCTCAGTACGTACACTTCGCACTCGAACACGGTGTGCGGCTTGATGGTGCCCGGCTTACACAGAACCTGGCCACGCTCAACGTCTTCACGCTTGGTACCGCGCAGAAGAACACCGACGTTTTCACCAGCACGACCTTCGTCCAGCAGCTTGCGGAACATTTCAACGCCGGTGCAAGTGGTCTTGACGGTATCTTTGATACCAACAATCTCAACTTCCTCACCCACCTTGATGATGCCACGCTCAACACGGCCAGTTACCACGGTACCACGACCGGAGATGGAGAATACGTCCTCGATCGGCATCAGGAACGGCTGGTCAATCGCACGCTCCGGCTCCGGGATGTAGTCGTCCAGGGCCTCTACCAGCTTCTTCACAGCGGTAGTACCCATCTCGTTGTCGTCACGACCTTCCAGCGCCATCAGCGCAGAACCGGTAATGATCGGAGTGTCGTCGCCCGGGAAGTCGTACATGCTCAGCAGGTCACGAACTTCCATCTCAACCAGCTCGAGCAGCTCTTCATCGTCAACCATGTCCGCTTTGTTCAGGAACACAACGATGTAAGGTACACCAACCTGACGGGACAGCAGGATGTGCTCACGGGTCTGCGGCATGGGGCCGTCAGCTGCGGAGCAAACCAGGATCGCGCCGTCCATCTGCGCCGCACCAGTGATCATGTTCTTCACATAGTCAGCGTGGCCCGGGCAGTCTACGTGGGCGTAGTGACGGGTCGGAGAATCGTACTCAACGTGAGAGGTCGCAATGGTAATACCACGCGCACGCTCTTCCGGTGCGTTATCGATCTGATCGAACGCACGCAGTTCACCAGTACCCCATACTTCGTGACATACACGAGTCAGGGCAGCGGTCAGAGTGGTCTTACCATGGTCAACGTGACCAATGGTGCCCACGTTTACGTGCGGCTTGTTACGCTCAAATTTTGCTTTAGACA
>NZ_KZ319389.1 GCF_002744715.1 Marinobacter profundi | reverse complement strand
GTTATCGACTACAACGTCAAGGTGCGGGTCAAGCCGGACAACACCGGTGTTGATCTTGCCAACGTCAAGATGGCAATGAACCCGTTCTGCGAAATCGCGGTTGAAGAAGCGGTTCGCCTGAAGGAAAAGGGTGTTGCCAGCGAAATCGTCGTTGTATCCATTGGCCCGAAGGCTGCCCAGGAGCAAATCCGTACCGCTCTGGCACTGGGCGCTGACCGTGGCATCCACATCGAGACCGACGCAGAAGTCCAGTCTCTGGAAGCGGCCAAGCTGCTGAAGGCGGTTGTCGAGAAAGAAGCGCCGAAGCTGGTCATTCTGGGCAAGCAGTCCATCGATTCCGACAACAACCAGACCGGCCAGATGCTGGCTGCGCTGACGGGCATGGGTCAGGGTACCTTCGCCTCCGCGGTGGTGGTTGAGGGCGACAAGGTCAACGTAACCCGCGAAGTGGACGGCGGCCTGATGACCGTAGCGCTGAACTTGCCGGCGGTGGTGACCACCGACCTGCGTCTGAACGAGCCGCGTTACGCGTCGCTGCCGAACATCATGAAAGCCAAGAAGAAGCCGCTTGAGGCGGTCAGCCCGGCGGATCTGGGTGTGGACGTTACCCCGCGCCTGTCCACCCTGAAGGTTGAAGCCCCGGCCGCGCGTCAGGCGGGCGTCAAGGTGGCAGACGTTGCTGAGCTGGTCGACAAACTGAAGAACGAAGCGAAGGTGATCTGATGAGCATCCTGGTAATTGCTGAACACGACAACAGCAGCCTGAAGCAGGCCACCCTGAACGTGGTAGCGGCGGCCAAGGCCATTGGCGGTGATATCGACGTGCTGGTTGCCGGCGAGAACGTGGGCGCCGTCGCGGATGCCGCGGCCAAGGCCGACGGCGTGAACAAGGTTCTGGTGGCCGACAACGCTGCCTACGGCCATTTTCTGGGTGAGAACCTGGGCGAACTGGTTGCCGAACTGGGCAAGGGCTACAGCCACATCCTGGCGGCCGCCGGCACCACGGGCAAGGACTTCATGCCGCGCGTGGCCGCGTTGCTGGACGTTGCCCAGGTTTCCGACATTATCCGTGTCGAGTCCGAAGACACCTTCGTGCGGCCGATCTACGCCGGTAACGCCATCGCGACCGTCAAGGCCAGCGACAGCATCAAGGTGATCACCGTACGTCCGACCGGTTTCGACCCGGTGGCAGCCGAAGGCGGCTCCGCTGCAGTGGAAGCCCTCGACCTGGTCAAGGACGCCGGTCTGTCGGCCTTCGTCAGCGAAGAGCTGGCCAAGTCTGACCGTCCGGACCTGGCCTCTGCCGGCATCGTGATCTCCGGTGGCCGTGGCATGCAGAACGGCGACAACTTCAAGATGCTGGAGCAGGTAGCTGATGTGCTGGGCGCCGCCGTAGGCGCTTCCCGTGCCGCGGTTGACGCCGGCTTCGTACCGAACGACATGCAGGTTGGCCAGACCGGCAAGATCGTGGCTCCGCAGCTGTACATCGCGGTGGGCATCTCCGGTGCCATCCAGCACCTGGCGGGCATGTCCGACTCCAAGGTGATCGTGGCGATCAACAAGGACGAAGAAGCCCCGATCTTCCAGGT
>NZ_KZ319388.1 GCF_002744715.1 Marinobacter profundi | reverse complement strand
GTGTGCCCGGAGTCCAGGGCGAGCATGGAAGCTCAAATGGACCACGAGTCTATCTGGAATATTGAACCGGTAATTCAGGAGGAAGTAACCAATCAATCCCACCCACTGTGAGGGTGGTGAGCCTGAGCGGCAGTGACCTGCGGTATGCCCGCAGGGTGATGTAACCCGCTGACAACGGGGATTGAGGCGAGGTCACTAAGCCAAGATGATCCTCAAGGCTGAGTGCTGAAAGGCTGAAGAACATGAACCCATTCATCCGCCTCTGTGGGTTGAAATGTCACCACGGCTTACGTGACCTGATAAGCCGTACGGGAAGGTTGGGCAGCATGACGCATAGGCGCTGCCAAACGAAGAAGTCCAAATTGGTAGCTCGGGCTTCGGTTCAGCAGTATCCATCACAGATTGGACTGCTGCTTCCTGTCAACTTGCGGCAAGCAAGGGTAAAGAGTGCGATGGGCAGCCTCCTCAGCATGCTGGAGTCCAGATAGGTAAACCGGGGAAGGTCAATATTGGATGCCAAGGGGGCATGACCCCGATGCCAAGTTGACTGGCGGAGCTCCCGTAGTAGTCCGCGATGGGGAAAGCCCATTACATGGCGAAGGGGAGCAGTTTAAACGTGTTTGCCAAGCAAACTACCTGACCAAACAAGGTGAAGACCTTTGATAATCAGCGAAATGCAACGCAAGCTAGCGACCTGGACAACAACCGACCCCACCCGCCGGGTGGACAGGTTGTTGCGCCTGATAGCACAGCCTGACTGGCTCGCAGAAGCGGCTCGGGTCACTCTGTCTTCCAAAGGGGCAAACACGCCCGGGATAGACGGAGAGATCAAGCTGACTGTGCAGGACAGGCTGCCGGCTATTCTTCAACAGATCAGGAGTGATTTACTCTCCGATGTTTACCAGCCGTTACAGGCCCGAAGGGTGTATATCCCAAAGGCCAACGGCAAGCAACGACCACTGGGTATCCCGACCCTACGCGACCGCATCGTTCAACGGGCCATGTTAATGGCGATGGAGCCCATGTGGGAGAGCGACTTCCATACGCTCTCCTACGGGTTCCGACCGGAGCGGAGCGTTCATCACGCGATCCGTACAGTGAAACTGCAACTGACGGACAATAAGGAAACGCGCGGACGCTGGGTCATTGAAGGGGATCTGTCCAGCTACTTTGATACCGTGCATCACCGGCTTCTGATGAAAGCTGTACGTCGCAGAATCAGGGACCGACGGTTCCTGAACCTTCTCTGGCGATTCATAAAAGCCGGTCATATTGATGCAGGTCTTTTCCGGGCAGCAAGTGAGGGCGTACCTCAGGGCGGTGTTATATCGCCACTGCTATCGAATATCATGTTGCATGAGTTCGATCAGTACCTGAATAGGCGCTACCTCGGCAAAAAGGCCCGAAAGGATCGATGGTACTGGAACCACAGTATCCGAATCGGTCGAAGCTCAGCCATCCGAGAGAACCGACAATGGAAGCCAGCCGTCGCCTACTGCCGCTATGCCGATGACTTTGTGGTTATCGTCAAGGGCACCAAAGCCCAGGCAGAGGCGATTAGAGAAGAATGCCGGGAGATGCTGGAAGGAACTCTCAAGCTGACACTGAACATGGATAAGACCAAGATTACCCATGTGAATGACGGCTTCGTGTTCCTGGGGCATCGCATCATCCGCAAGCGGAGCCGCTATGGCGACATGCGGGTGGTGACGACAATCCCCCGGGATAAGGCACGTAACTTTGCAGCATCTTTAACCGCCAAGCTGTCAGGCAATTATAGTGAAAGCAAAATCGACATGGTCGAATCCATCAACCGAAAGCTGAAAGGCTGGGCGGCGTTCTACCAGTTCGTCGATTACAAAGCGAAAGTCTTCAGCTACATCGATGGTGTCGTGTTCTGGAAACTGGCCCATTGGCTGGGCCGCAAATATCGCTCCCGGCTCAAACCGCTGATGCGTCATTGGTTCAAAGCCCCGGCTTCAGGTCAAAGTAAGACTTGGGTGCTGTATGGCAAAACCAATCAGGGGCTATTTAGTGGCGCCATCCTGTACCGACTCGTCGGTCACGGGAAAAAGCGATTCCGTTGGCGTCTTCCAGAGGGTAATCCCTACCTGAGGACAGAGTCCAGAAACACGTGGACCTCTCGCTTTCCCGAAGTTGCTATGGCCTTCGCCAGCGTTTAAGCGGAGAGCCGGATGCGCTGAAAGGTGCACGTCCGGTTCGGAGAGGAGAGGCAGGGAGATAGTTCGACTACGCCCTGCCTCTTACTCTACT
>NZ_KZ319387.1 GCF_002744715.1 Marinobacter profundi | reverse complement strand
AGCAGGTTACCCACGCTGTCGTAGCTGTTCTGGTAGACGTTGCCACGGGCGTCGGCAAGGGTTAGCTCCTGACCCCGGCTGTTGTAGGTGTACGCCACCGTGTTGCCCATGCCGTCGGTCTGGGTGAGCTGGTTGCCCCGCGCGTCGTAGCTGTAGTTCCAGGTGTGGCCGTTGGAGTCCACTACCTGCTCGATACCGAAGTTCTGGTTGACGGTGTCGACATAGCCAGCCTGGGTGGTGAGCTGAAGGCCAGGAACCGGACTTGGAGTGTTACACCACCCGGCTCCCAGCTTGAGTCTTCCACTTAGGCACGGGATAAAGATCACGCTTCTTTCTTTATCCCGTCCACTCAACCCGACGGCTTGACCAGCCATCGCGGCGGGCTATCCTTGCCCCCGCTTCAATACAGGATTGTTAAAGAACTCGTGACGTTGACATCACTGGACTATTTCTACGCTGCCGCCGCCACTCTCCCTATCCTGCTATGGATGGGGATGATCAGGTGCAAACAGCCGTGCAGGTTTAACAGAAAACACCAGGTAGCGCTTTGTTCCAATGGGAAACGCAACCCCATCCGAGCCCGCCGCAAACCACCCTGAGTCACCGACGAACTCATTCGCCTCAAGGCCCATTTGCCCGACGCCGGTTGCCGGACCTTGGCGATCACCTTTGGTGGTACAACCAGGTGTGCCCACCCAGAACCTGGCTGGACAGACGCCCGCCGAAGTGTGGCAGGACAAAGCCCCAGCCCGGCCTAAACACTGGCGCTACGTCTCGTTGTGGAACGGGGTGCTGAACGGATTTTATCCGCGGGGTTAGCACCCGCCCCCTAAAAACAGCACACTTTCCGACTGTCCGCTAGCGGCAGCGGGCAGCTATGGTCAAACATGTGCCAATCCGGCGAAACCGGCCACCTGGACACTCGCGCGATCGGTTTTTTTGGTAACGAATCGTTGGCCAAGCGCTCATTTTCTGGAAAACCGAACGATTCTTGAGCAACAACTTCGGCTTTCCAACCCACCCAATGCCATCCGGACAGCGGACGGGACAATTCACGAATTTTCGCCATTTGCCAGCGACCGAGCCCTATGAATTACCACGTAGCTCATGCCACAGCTCTATGGCCAGCCTGTTATCATCCCAAGGCTTGAGAGCCTTAAACCTACTAAGCTTCTCATATTCATCAACTGGGAAATCATCATCCCATTCAGTAAAGTCAGGATTCTTCACATGAATGTCAAAATGAAAAATTTGTCCTTTTTGATCAATGATGCGCCCAGAGTAAAAATCATCGCCTTCCGGCATCCAGCTAATCAATACAGAAGAAATTAAATCAACCTTTTTAATTTGAACAAGTTGCCGATAAATCTCTTCGCGATCGCCTGGTGAGAAAGCCTCTCGATTTCTGAATTTCTCATTTAATACGGCAAGGTCTTTTCTAGCTGAATCAACTTTAATGCTCATATTTCAGACCTCAAGGTGCGTTAATTTTTCCTGGGGTAGCTGTTAATATATTTCCATACTTATCGGTAATGACAGACAAATATTTAGTTTTCCGACCTCCGCTCTTAATATCTGTCCCAACATATTGAGAAAGCTTCACGGTTCTCAGATACCTAGCTTTGTTCCCTCCAGCCAACTCTTTCGGTAATGCCGAAACAACACGCTGAGACTGTAGTAAATACCTAAGCTCTTCCTCGCCAACAGAAAATTGGCTTTTATTACTTTGCCCTGAAAAATGCTTACGTACGACATGCTCCCAACCTTCTTCGCAAACATTTGATCTTTCATTTCTAGTAACACAGTTTGCCAGATTAATTCTTGTTCTCACCCGGCCCGGTACCTTCAGTATCCTTTCTCTGGTTTTTTTCGGCAGAAGGTTCAGCAATTTACCACCAGAGGCGTTAAAAATAATTGCCATACCTATAGCACTGGCGCTTACTTCCGTTTCTCCATTTAGAACTGAGTTCATTGAGTCGAAAAATGAGTAGGCGTTATAGGCCCTCATCGCTAAGTTGCCCATTACATTGATACCCGACATCACGGACCCGAGACTAAAATTCCCCGTCGGATCGATATGCGTCACTGGATCAGCGTTGGCATAAAGGTATTTATGCAATGTAACTGGATCGTGGCTTAGTCCCATCCACGAATCCATCTGCGTAAACCGCCCCACGCTCTGGTCGTAGTACCGAGCCCGCAGGTAATACTGCTCCAGCCCCGCATCCCGCTGCTCACCGGTATACCGATAGGCATTCTCGGTATCGCCGGTGCTGGCCAGCAGTACACCGAAGGCGTTGTAATGGTAGGTGTCGGTGACGGCACCGCCCTCGTCCGCCAGCGCCCGGGTGGAGCCATGGCCGTCATAGAGGTAGTAGGACGTCGCGCCTAAGCGGTGCTGGGCCAGGAGGTCGTCGCCGTAGGTGTAGCTGACGTCGGTGGTGCCGTTGGTCACCTCCGCCAGCACCTGGGCGTAGTCCCGGTTGCTGTCCACCACGTAGTGGGTGATGACGCCATTTTCGGTCTTGCGGGTGCGGATACCATCAGCGTTGTAGCCGTAGCTGGCGGTCAGGCCCGGTTTTTCCACTTCGATGAGGTTGTTGCGGGCATCGTAGTGGTAGCGGGTGACCTGGCCGTCTTCGGTTTCGGTCAGGGTGTTGCCGTTGGCATCGTAGCTGTAGCTGACGCCGCCCTGCTGGGTGAGACGGTCGTTGTTGTCGTAGCTGTAGGCGGTGTGCACCCCGTTGATGATGCTGTAGGTGCGGTTGCCCACCTTGTCGAACTGGTATTCCGCGCTGTGGTTGCCGTTCACCGGGTCGGTGATGGTTTCGCCGGTCAGGCGGTACAGTTCGTCGTAGCGGTAGCCAGTGGTTTGGCCGTTGTGGGCCTCCTGCACCTGGGTGCGGCGACCGGTGGCGTCCAGGGTGTAGGCATAGTCCGCCACAATCTGGTCCGCCGCATTCGTGGTGGT
>NZ_KZ319386.1 GCF_002744715.1 Marinobacter profundi | reverse complement strand
CGTCAGGCTCTTAATACCGAAACCCCAGCATCGAAAGATGTTGGGGTTTTTTATTTTCAGCTTCGAACTTTTATTTACCTCTTATCTCTCACCGTTCATCCCGAGCCCCGTCAAAACTGCAAACCATGACGTCGCGCACAGTGACAATCTGTAAACGGCGTTAATATCTGTATCCCGACTGGCTAAAAAATAACAACTGCCAGCGATTCAGAGACACTCACTACAAGCAATAACGATAACAATTACCGTACGACGGCGGTATTGAGTGAGATGTGATGATGAAGCGTATCGCTTGGCTATTGACTGTGCCGATGCTCGGGTGTGGATCTGCCCTGGCCGACCTTGAGCCTATTTCCGACTCCGCCATGTCAGAAGTGACCGGTCAGGCATTCATTTCCGTTGACCGCCAATATCACCCGGATCAGGCGCAAGCCACATCCTATACCCGGATCAACCTTGGCATGGATATCGATATCCAGACCAACGTTGATGTCCTTGAGCTGGGTAGCTATGAGCGAGCCGGAGAGAAACCCGGCACGGCTGACGTCTATATCGAAGATTTCGCGCTCGGCTATATCAATAACCAGGCCTATTTCGACCGCAATCCGGAAGCACCCAGGCAGCGCAGGCCGGACGGTTCGGTCTATGCCGAGAATGAAATCGTCCCTTTTACCATCCAGGATCCCTACCTCGAGTTCGCCTTCGATGAAGCCGCGAATGAGATTGTCGGATTCCGTCTCGGTTTTGGCGAATCCATGGGCATTCTTTCTGGCCGTATTGAAACACTGACCGGTAACGTCAACGTGGACATCATTGATCAGGGCGAGGGGCTCGGAAATGCCAACTCCGGAGGCAACTTTTTCGACCAGATTATTGTCCTGCTGACGCCGTTGCTGGCCGGCGGAAGTCCGCTGGAGACCCGTGCGCAATTGGTGCGCGGGGCCGATGGTGACCCCAATATCGGATCGCTGGACCCGGTCCGCGCCGAATACATTGGTGTTCCAGACGGTGAAAAATTCGTTCTCAAGGACGCCGATGCCTTTACCCGCTGGTCCCTCAAGAACCTCATCGGTTGGGGCTCCAGTTCCGAGATCGAGATTCCCGATTGCAGCCTGCTGAGCTGTCCGGGTGGCGATATCTATGTATACGCCAAAGATTGTCTGGTTCTGGGAATCGACTCCTGTTTTGATCTGGATATCTACAACAGTTTTCCGGTGGGGCAAGTCGAAACGGTTAACGGAGAGCGTCAGCTTACCGGTCCGGCCAGTGGTGCTTTTATCTCGTTCCAGACCCGGGACCTGGACTGGCTGGAAGACGTAAGCAAGACCAACCTGACCCCTGAAGACTTCCTGCGTGCCACATCAGGTGCCTTTTTTAATATCCCTAATGGCGCAACCGAAGTGAATCTTAACGAAGCGCTTTATGGCACCGATCGTTACCGCACCGAATACATCGACCGGGGCCGGGGCCTCTTCTGAGGGTTTGCTATGAAGACTCTGTTTGCAGGGCGACTGTCGGCCAAAGGTAAAGTGCAATGGATAATCCGCGCGCTGATGAGTGTCAGTGTGTGCCTGTGGGTGCCGGTCGTGACTGCGGAACTGCGCGGACTCACCGAAACAGAGCTATCAGATGTGTCGGGTGCGGGAATCGGGCTGGTTCTTGAAAACTTCAAATTTTCTCATGGAACCGATGTGCCGGACGAAAATGGTAATCAGGGCCGAATTTTCAAGATCGGTGGTTTGAAAAGTTCGGACGGCCGCGATGTGGAAATTGTGGTAAATCACCTCTACATCTCCGGAGCAGGTAGTAATTACGGCCAGAACCTTCGCCCCGTAAATCTGGGGCGGTTGGTGAACCCCTATACGGTTGACGTTGTTGATGGCAACGCCATTGGTATTGCGGATCGGGCGGTATTGCAGCTTGCTGCACCAACACTGATCGATCCGGCTCACGGATTCAATTGCCTCGGCGTTGACGCCGTGGCTGGCAGTGGCCCCTGTTCCAGCCGTCCCGCGACTGCCGAATACCTGGGGGAGCGACCGGACCTCGGCATGCAAATGAACCTGGCGGTTGGTGAGGATCGTACGGCCAATATCAATATTCATGCCCAGAGTGCCGTGATTGATGGTAGCTATCTCCGGTTGTGGGGTGACAATGACCGGCGTCAGATGGTCGGCCAGTTCCGGCTCAACTTCTACTCTCCCGAGGTGTCGATCAATACCTGTTCCCAGACAGGCTCCGGTTGTGGGACGCGTATCCAGATGACCAATTTTGCTCTGGAGTTGGCCCTCGGTAACCGCCTTCAGCCAATGTTCTTTGATGTCGATGGATCGGGAAATTTTGTCATTGAGGTGGCTGCCATTGACGCACCGGTCCCCGGCAGCATCGGCGCTGACGGTACGCGGGCAAGCAGTAATCCGGAGACCTGGGATTTCTACCAGGAGTACTACAGCAATCCGGATTATCGCTCAAGCCTGAGTATCGGCAACTTCTCTGTCGGCACCCGGGATTTTGGCCCGGCGCGGATTGAGGGCATGTTGGTTCAGCACCTCGAAATTCGTACCAGGGATCTCGCCCAATGAAGAAAAAATATATCGCGATCGGGATGGGGGCCCTGCTGGCGATAATTGCTCCCGGGTTGGTTCAGGCCGAAATGACCGCTGTGGATGATGCCACTTTGGCGGGCATTTCCGGGCAGGGCGGAATTTACCTGTCCGGCGATATCAGTATCAACGAGCTTGGTGGGCCCGTCGAGGACAGTTATTTCGGTTCGTGTGAGGAGCTGGCCAAGAAGTGCGGCGCGCGGTTTGCCTATCAACTCAAGGAAAACGGGGGGTGGATGGTGCTCGACGAAATACGCGGAAACTTTGCATTTGAAGGTCTGACCTTGCGGGTTCGCAGTATCAACTCCGGTTTTGGTGGCGACGGAGAGGTGTTCGACGGCGATGTCCTGGAGTTGGGGTTGCCGGATGTGATCCGCTTCCATGATGTGCGGTTCAAAATTGCCGGCAGCAGCATGGCCCGCCCATCGGATCCCGGTTTCCGGCAGACCGACATCATCTCGGCGGAAATGCAGGGTAACGTCATTATGGAAGGAAACCTGTTGGTTTTCCCTGCTGGGACCCCCTGAACAAGGATGTCAGTCATGAGCAGAGCACTTGGTCTGGAATGCTATCGTTACACGATTTTTGCGGCACTGTGGTTGTCACCACTGCTCGCCCAGGGGGAGTTGCGCAGTCTGGACGACTCCGCACTCGCTACCATCAGGGGGCAGAGCGGGCTGTCCATGGAACTGGAGCTGACCGCATCGGCAGACCGGATAGCCTATTTTGATGATGGCAATGGTATCTATCTGGAAGACTTTCGCATTGGCGCCGCCAGTAACCCGAACCAGCAGGCCCGGCATCTAATCAATATCGACATTGCCGACGATGCCAGCCTGAATCTGGATTATATCGTGGAGGACCGTCGCATTGAGTTCGGTGATATCAGGCTCGCCGGGGCGCCCGGTGTCAGCATGGGCGGTCTGTTCTTTGATCACAACCTGGCAGGCAGTTTGCGGATCCGCTCCGGGGGCGCCACTGGCAGTGGCTACTATTTCGATTCGGCTTACTCGATGACGGATGGCCGCCTTGGCTATCGGACCAACGGCAACGAAGTATTTCTGGATGACATCGCCATGACCGTTGAAGCTCCGGGGGTAACACTTGACCTCATTGATGGAGCGCTGGCTATATATGCCCCTTCGCTGATCGGCAGTTACTCCATCGGGGCTGTTCGCTTCAGTGGAAACCCTGCGAATCATGGAGCCAGTCGCGATATCGCGTCAGGTGAGTTGCTTTCCAGCTACGGCGGTTTTGCCGGCGATTTTGACCTGTCCAGCAATACCGCGATTCGAGCTGGCGGCCGTTCCGGGGAGGGGCTGCGAATTGACAATCAGACCGTTATCAATAGCGCCAATTTTATCTACCGCGACGACGCGCAGCAATTGGCACTGCGGGACATCAGCGGCTACTGGAACGTCGTCGATCTGCGGATGGATGTGGCCGCGGACTGGCAGGGGCGCAATGCGCTGGCGTTGACACTGGGCAGACTGAACGGTGAGCTGAAGATCGGCCGGATCGAGATGGGTGCCAACGGGCAGAGCCTGGGGGCGGTCAATTTGAGCTTCCTGTTGGAAGATGCGGTCTACAGCGGCGAAAGCTATTCCAATGTGGTTTACCTCCAGGGCGGCGGTCACCCCGATGCTGGCCCCCAGGGCCTGCGACTGGCAACCGAGTGGAGCCTGCAACGGGCAGACATCAGCTATACCGAAAACGGCCACCGGGTCATTTTCAGCGGCCTGCAGTCTTGGGGGCGGGGCGATATAACCGTCAACGTGACCCGTGACAGTGAGCTCAATGGCACGCGATTCTATGATGGATTGCGTATCGGTTTTGACGGTGTCAGGGCGGGCTACCGGCTTAATGGTTTGCGCGTAGGCAGTGAAGATGCCCTTCTGCAAGGGGGCACTGAGCTTCTGCTGGCCCTGGGCTTCTATCCGGCCTATGAGTTTGAGATGGATGGGCAGCTTACGCTTGGGGCTGGGGGTGCCAGTGGGGAGGGTATCACCATCAACTCGGATGTGAGCATCCGGAATGGCCGGGCTGCGCTACTTGCTGCACCCTACGACGATGGTGACGGACCGGCAGAGCAAAAGGGTTTGTGGATCAGTGACCTCAATTACGAGTCCCACATGCGTGACGCGACGGTGGATGTGACCCAGAACGGCCTTGAAGTTGTCCAGGGCGAAGCCTGGAGTACCATGGATGTAGGTAACCTGCGGGTCGGTAACAAGGACTCGGGCGCCAGCTTTGGCCGATTTGTCCTTGAGCAGTACGAAACCGGCAGTAGCATGGTGATTTCCCCGGGAGGTGCCGGTGATGTTTGTGCCGGAGGCGCAGGCGCCGACGCCGCCAGTTGTGAAGCATCCGGGGGGCGCTGGGAAACCCGCGGTGATGAGGGGTTGACCATCGGCCTCAAGCAGATCCTGGCCCGCGCCGAGAGCGGCGGGCGGCGCAACGCCCTGACCTGGGAAACCAATCGCGAGCTTGACAGTTCTGGCCAGTTAGTCAGCAACAGCGGAACCCGCATGGTGTTGAACGATATTCATACCTCTGACGGTGGGGATTATGATGGCGACGGGACTGATGACAATACTTTCGGTATCCAGACAGATATTGCCGTAGACGTGTATCAGACCCGGGTCGTCAAGAAGTCCGACGGTGCTGATGCCCAGGGCGTGGTTGGTGCCCGTGGGGATGAGAAGATCATGGACCCCTCGGTGGCGGCAGGGTATCGCTACGTTGCTGTACCAGGCCCCGAGGAACTGGCGAGCCGGCCGTTAGGGTTTGCGGTCAACGCCCGTGCCCGGTTCCGCGAGTTGTCGGTGAACAATGTTGACCTGGTCCACCCGGTGGGCGGCGCCCAGACCGCGGTGTATGGCGTGAGCATGCAGAATTTCGATATCAAGGCCAATCTGACGGCAACTCCGATGCCGTAAACCGGCGGCGTCAGTGCGGCGTCGTGGGAGCCGGATCCTGCGGTTGCTTTGTCTTTTGGCCGCGCCTGTTGTTTAATCCGCGCTGATCCTTTTCAAATCAGGGGCGGGTAATGAAGGCCAATCTTGTCATCGGGTTGCTGGCCGACGGTCAGGTTCACTCCGGCGAATCCCTCGCCAACCAGCTTGCTGTCAGCCGGACGGCAGTCTGGAAGCAGGTCAGGAAAGCGATGGAGCAGGGCTACCGGATCGAAACCATTCGTGGCAAGGGCTACCGGATGTTGACCCGTGTCGACCTTCTATCCCGGAACGCCGTCCTGGAGCGCCTCGATTCGAACCTGCGGCAGCGGGTTGACCTTTCCGTGCTGGACGAAGTCGACTCTACCAATGCAGAAGTTATTCGCCGTCAGGCAGAGATCTCCCCGGGCACCATCCCCGTCTGTATTGCCGACTGCCAGACTGCAGGCCGTGGCCGCCGCGGGCGGCCCTGGCGAAGCCCCCGAGGTGAGAACATCTACATCAGTTTCGGGCTGACCTTCCCCGGAGGCTTTGCCATGCTCGATGGACTCAGCCTGGTGTTCGGGGTGGCCATTGCCGAGGCTCTCGAGGTGGCGGGGGCACAGGATATTGGTTTGAAATGGCCGAACGATCTCTACTGCAGTGGCCGGAAACTCGGTGGAATACTGGTCGAGCTTCAGGGTGAGCTGGAAGAGGGGGTTGTCAGGGTTATCGTCGGCGTAGGGCTCAATGTGCACATGACCGCTGCCCCGGACGTTGATCAGCCCTGGACCAGCCTGGCCCGCGAACTGGAGGGCCAGGATTGGCAGCGAAATGTGCTTGCATCCGCTCTGGTTACCTCCGTGGTGGCAGCTGCCGACGAATTTTCGGCCAGTGGTTTTTCGCCGTTCCGGGAGCGTTGGCAGGGCAGGGATATATTTAGCGGCCGCCAACTTGCTGCGAAACAGGGCGAAGTGGCGGGTACCGGTCGCGGCATTGACGATCAGGGAAATTACCTGATCGAATCGACCGACGGTGTCGAGGCAGTCCGTGCGGGCGAAATCAGCCTGCGGGTGGCGGCGCCATGAAACTGGTGATCGACGCCGGCAACACCCGGCTCAAGTGGCAAGTTCTCTCCGGCGAACGCGTTACGGCATCGGGGGCTTGCTTGATGGAGCGCCAGGAACTCGCAGAATCATTGGCTCCCATCCTTGCGCAAGTGCGCGCCATTGCCATAACGACGGTAATCGCCGAAGACCGCCGGGACGAGCTCAGCAGCGCACTGACGGAACTGACGGGCCTGGTGCCCCGATTCCACTGGTCCGAGGCGGCGCGAGGGGGCTTGCGGAATTCGTATGCGGCACCGGAACGCATGGGCGCGGATCGCTGGCATGGTATGTACGGCGCCTGGTTGCGACTGGCCGGGTCTTTTGTGCTGGTGGATGCCGGCAGTGCGGTTACCGTCGATTATGTTACTGCGCAGGGTGTCCATCGGGGGGGGTATATTCTTCCGGGTAAAGCCATGATGCTCCGGGGCCTTCGGCAGGACGTGGCACGAGTCGGCTTCGATGCGGACGAGCTTCACAGTGTTGCCCCGGGTCGCGCCACCAGTGAATGTGTCCACCACGGCCTGTGGTGGATGTGGCAGGCCATGGTCCAGCGCCTTGAGCGGGAGGCGCTGGAGCGGAATGTCGACCAAATTGTCGTTACTGGCGGGGACGCCACTGACCTGCTTGCGCTCGGGCTCACGGCTATCCATCTGCCCGACCTTGTGCTAGAGGGCGTGGCCGCGATTGACCAGGAGATTTACGGGCTGTGAGAGTCTTCGCGCTGATACTTTTGCTGTTGAATGTCGGCGTATGGTACCTGGCAGAGCACCGGGAGCCGCGGCCCGAAAAACCGGTGGAGTCCGGTGGCCGGTTGCCCCGCGTGACGGAACTGGAACTCGTTCGGGGGGAGCTCGTGCCTGAGCGGCCAACCCGATCGGCAGCCGGTTCCGCAGCCCTGCTGCCGGCTCCCACTCTGGAAACGGATTCCGGAAATCGCGATCAGGATGCTCCGCTACCGACCGCAGCAAATAATTTGCTATCTCCGGTTCCGGTTGCAGAAGGCTATTGTGTCACCCTGGGCTGGTTCGACAGTACTGCCGCCGCACTGGCTGAAGCGCCTTCCGGGGCGACGGGGGTGAAGGCCGTTGAGTTGACGCGCGAACTGCCTCCCTTGCACTGGGTAATTATTCCTCCGCAGTCCCCTGAGCAGGCGTTACGCCAGTTTCGTGAAATCCGTCGGCAGGGTATTGATTCCTATCTGGTAACCGAAGGTGAGCGACGAAATGCGATATCGCTGGGATTGTTCGAATCGCTGGATGCGGCCCGTCAGGTCCAGCGCGAAAGAATTTCACAAAATATCAATGCAACGCTGGCAATTTTCCCCCGAAATCAGATAAGCTACGCGCTCGTTTTTGAGGCCGGGTTTGCTCCGGGTACCGGGGCGGCAAAAGCGTTTGTTACGGAATACCAGCAAAAGTTCGAGTTGGTTGAAATTAAGCGTTGCGAAGGTGTTGCAACGCCAGAAAAAAATCCGTAGTATACCGCCCTCGCTGAACAGGCGAATGTGAGCTGGCGTAGCTCAGTTGGTAGAGCAGCTGACTTGTAATCAGCAGGTCGGGGGTTCGATTCCGTCCGCCAGCTCCACTTTAAGTTTTGAAAGGTTTGCGGAATTTGCAAGTCTTACTCGGAGGGGTTCCCGAGTGGCCAAAGGGATCAGACTGTAAATCTGACGGCATCGCCTTCGCTGGTTCGAATCCAGCCCCCTCCACCACTAATTGCTCGCGGGCATCGTATAGTGGCTATTACCTCAGCCTTCCAAGCTGATGACGCGGGTTCGATTCCCGCTGCCCGCTCCAATTTGGTTTTTTGGTTAATGCTCATGTAGCTCAGTCGGTAGAGCACATCCTTGGTAAGGATGAGGTCACCGGTTCAATTCCGGTCATGAGCTCCATTTTTATCCGGTCAACGTTACGATCCTGGTTGATTAGGGAGATTGGTCGAATGTCTAAAGCAAAATTTGAGCGTAACAAGCCGCACGTAAACGTGGGCACCATT
>NZ_KZ319385.1 GCF_002744715.1 Marinobacter profundi | reverse complement strand
GCGAAGGTGGCCGTACCGTTGGTGCCGGCGTGGTATCCAAGATCATCGAGTAACCTTCGGGTTACTCTTTGTTGTTGCACTGAGTTTGTTCGGTGCAGGCCAGTAGCTCAATTGGCAGAGCAGCGGTCTCCAAAACCGCAGGTTGGGGGTTCGATTCCCTCCTGGCCTGCCATTTTTAAACATCCGGATACATAAGCTGATTCCTATGGAGTCAAGAGCCGATAGTTCAGCCAGTCGCTTCGATGCGATGAAGTGGCTGGTTGTTTTCGTTCTGGTTGCCATCGGTGTGGTGGGTAATCAGTATTTTAGTGCCGAGTCACTGCTGTACCGGGTGCTTGCTCTCGTTGTCTTGGGTCTGGTTGCCGCATTTGTGGCGTTTCAGACTGAGCGTGGTCGCCGTTTTGCGATGCTGCTGAAAGAGGCGAGGGTTGAGATCCGCAAGGTGGTGTGGCCCACCCGTCCCGAGCTGGTGCAGACGACAGTTATTGTTGTTGTCTTCGTGCTCGTTGTGGCGTTGTTGTTGTGGGGTATGGATTCGCTGATCAGCTGGCTGGTCGCCGGGTTTATCGGTTAACAGGAGTGGGCAATGGCTAAGCGCTGGTACGTCGTTCATGCGTATTCTGGCTTTGAAAAGCACGTAATGCGCACTCTAAAAGAACGTGTTGCGCTCGCCGAAATGGAAGACAAGTTCGGCGAGATACTTGTGCCGACTGAAGAAGTCGTCGAAATGCGCGACGGCAAGAAGCGCAAGAGCGAGCGAAAGTTTTACCCGGGTTATGTATTGGTCCAGATGGAAATGGATGATGCAAGCTGGCACCTGGTGAAGAATACGCCCCGTGTTCTCGGTTTCATCGGTGGCACCAAGGACAAGCCTGCTCCGATTACTGAGCGGGAGGCAGAGGCGATTCTGCGTCGTGTTGAGAGCGGCGTTGACAAGCCCAAGCCGAAGACGCTGTTTGAGCCAGGCGAGATTGTCCGCGTTGTTGAGGGCCCGTTTGCGGACTTCAACGGTGTGGTTGAGGAAGTTGACTACGACAAGAGTCGGGTCAAGGTTGCTGTTCTGATTTTTGGTCGTTCGACTCCGGTGGAACTGGAGTTTGGGCAGGTTGAGAAAGACTGATCAGCAACGACATTGCTGAAAGCTCGCGCGCCCAGGCGACGCGGGCTTTTTGTGTCTGAAACGGGGAGCCGCAAGGCGTTTGCACCCAAAGGAGAAAAATCATGGCAAAGAAGATTGACGCTTATATCAAGCTTCAGGTTGCTGCCGGTAAGGCCAACCCGAGTCCCCCTGTTGGTCCTGCACTGGGTCAGCGCGGTGTAAACATCATGGAATTCTGCAAGGCGTTCAACGCCAAGACTCAGGATCTCGAGCCTGGTCTGCCGATTCCGACCGTGATCACTGTCTACAGTGACCGCAGCTTTACTTTCGTCACCAAGACGCCGCCTGCGCCGGTGCTGCTGAAGAAAGCCGCTGGCATCAAGAGCGGATCTGCGCGCCCGAACACCGACAAGGTCGGTACGGTGACCCGTGCTCAGCTGGAAGAAATTGCCAAGACCAAAGAGCCGGACCTGACTGCTGCCGACCTGGATGCCGCAGTGCGCACTATTGCCGGAACAGCCCGTAGTATGGGCCTGAACGTGGAGGGCCTCTAACATGGCAAAGCTGAGCAAGCGTCAGAAGCTGATTCGTGAAAAAGTGGATTCCACCCGCAGCTACTCCGTTGATGAGGCGGTCGCGCTGTTGGTAGAGCTGGGCCAGAACGTCAAGTTCCGCGAGTCCGTGGATGTGGCCGTTAACCTGGGCGTCGACGCTCGTAAATCTGATCAGGTCGTGCGCAGCAGCACCGTTCTGCCGCACGGTACTGGCAAGAGTGTTCGCGTCGCCGTATTCACCCAGGGTGCCAATGCCGAGAAGGCCAAGGCAGCCGGTGCCGACATCGTTGGCATGGATGACCTGGCGGAAGAAGTCAAGAAAGGCGTTATGGATTTCGACGTGGTAATCGCCACTCCGGACGCCATGCGCGTTGTCGGTCAGCTGGGCCAGATCCTCGGTCCCCGCGGCCTGATGCCGAACCCGAAAGTTGGTACTGTGACTCCGGACGTTGAGACTGCGGTCAAGAACGCCAAGGCCGGTCAGGTGCGTTACCGTACTGACAAGAACGGTATTATCCATGCCCCGCTGGGTAATGTTGAATTCTCTGCACAGACCATCAAGGAAAACCTTGAAGCTCTGGTTGCAGACCTGAAAAAGGCCAAGCCGTCTTCAGCGAAAGGTGTGTATCTGAAAAAGATCACCATTTCGTCCACGATGGGTCCTGGCCTGACTATCGATCAGAGCGGTCTGAACATCTGATCCCCTGATTGGTAGTTACTTTGTAGTCTGGGCGGAAGCCAAGGCTGTCAAAGACCGCAGGCCCCCGAAGCGCCCTTTTCAAAGGGCGCTGCAAGGGTTAAAGCAACGCCTGCGCAGACGGTGTGAAGACGTTCTCTCTGAACCCAAACACCGTTAGGCGCCCTGTTTAAGGGCAATGATGGGTTTGCCGGAATATGCCGGCGAAATCGAGGAGAAATCCAGTGGCAATTAGACTCGAAGACAAGAAGGCGATCGTCGCTGAAGTCAACGAGACTGCTGGTACTGCTCTGTCTGTGGTTTTGGCTGACTACCGTGGTGTCACTTCCGGTGACATGACGGCTCTGCGTGCCAAGGCTCGTGCCGAGAATGTGCGTCTGAAGGTTGTTCGTAACAACCTCGCGAAGATTGCCATTAAAGGTACCGAGTTCGAGTGCATCGACGAGGCCCTGGTCGGCCCGACCATTTTGGCGTTCTCAATGGAAGATCCGGGTGCCGCTGCGCGCCTGCTGAAGGATTTCGCCAAAGAGAAGCAAGCGTTCGAGATCAAGGCCCTGGCCGTCGGCGGTGAGCTGATGGGTGCCGACCAGATCGATCGCCTCGCCAAGCTGCCGACGCGTCACGAAGCACTGACCATGCTGGCAGCAGTAACACAGGCACCGGTGACCAAGCTTGCACGTACCCTGAACGATATTCCGGGCAGGATCACACGTGTAATCGCTGCAGTCCGCGACCAGAAGCAAGAAGCTGCTTGATTCTGTTGAACACCATTTTTTATATTTTTGGGAGAAAGTCATGGCTCTGTCTAAAGACGATATTTTGAATGCAATTGCTGAAATGAGCGTAATGGATGTTGTTGCGCTGGTTGAAGCTATGGAAGAGAAGTTCGGCGTATCTGCAGCTGCTGCTGTAGCTGCTGCTCCGGCTGCCGCTGCTGGCGCTGGTGAAGCTGCCGAAGAGAAGACCGAATTTGACGTTGTTCTGACCGGCGCCGGTGAGAAGAAAGTTAACGTCATCAAGGCTGTTCGTGAACTGACCGGCCTGGGTCTGAAAGAAGCCAAAGAAATGGTTGACGGTGCTCCTTCTACTGTTAAGGAAGGCGCCAACAAGGCCGACGCTGAAGAAGCCAAGAAGAAGCTTGAGGAAGCAGGCGCTTCTGTTGAGCTCAAGTAAGAGTCGGCTGTTGATCGAAACCATGTGTTGAACATGGTCAGGCTGGTGGCTTTATGCCACCGGCCTTTTTCTGTTGTATATGCTATAGAGTCTGGTGTGCAATTACAGGTTGATGTCAGATCTATAACCTACAGCCAGAGTCTTGTTCAAGACGGCGCAGTATGCCGAGCAAATCGGCCCCGAAGCAGAAAAATGGTTGCTTCTTGATACCAGGTATCAGGTCTTAAGCTGGGGAATGCAGATGACTTACTCCTATACTGAGAAAAAGCGGATTCGCAAAGACTTTAGTAAATTGCCTTCCGTGATGGACGTCCCCTATTTGCTGTCTATTCAGCTGGATTCATATCGGGACTTCCTGCAAATGGAATCCGCTGCTGAAGCGCGCCAGGAAACTGGCCTGCACGCAGCATTCAAATCCGTATTCCCGATTGTCAGTTATTCTGGCAACGCCGCACTTGAATACGTGAGTTACCGCATCGGCGAGCCGGTATTTGACGTCAAGGAATGCCAGCTTAGGGGCGTGACGTACGCAGCACCGCTGCGGGTTAAAGTACGTCTGATTATTTATGACAAGGAATCGTCCAACAAAGCGATCAAGGACATCAAGGAACAAGAAGTCTACATGGGTGAAATGCCCCTGATGACTGAAAACGGTACCTTTGTGGTTAACGGTACCGAGCGTGTTATTGTTTCCCAGCTGCACCGTTCTCCTGGCGTGTTTTTCGACCACGACAAGGGTAAGACCCATTCCTCCGGCAAGCTGTTGTACTCTGCGCGGGTGATTCCTTACCGTGGTTCCTGGCTGGACTTCGAGTTCGATCCGAAGGACTGTGTGTTCGTTCGTATCGACCGTCGTCGCAAGCTTCCGGCGTCCATTTTGCTGCGTGCCCTGGCCTACACCTCCGAGCAGATGCTGGAAATGTTCTTCGACACCAGCAAGTTCGCGATTGGCCCGGATGTGTGCAAGCTGGAACTGGTACCGAGCCGTCTGCGCGGTGATATTGCCACCTTTGACATCAAAGACCAGGATGGCAATGTGATCGTCGAGGAAGGTCGCCGGATCACTGCACGTCACATCAAGCAGCTCGAGAAAGCCGGTATTACCGAGCTGGAAGTTCCCACCGAGTACCTGTATGGCCGCGTTCTGGCGAAGGACATGGTTGATACGGCCACCGGTGAGGTGCTGGTTGAGTGCAACACCGAGCTGACCGAAGATGTGGTCACCAAGATTCTGGACGCGGGTGTGAAGGAGATTGAAACCCTCTACACCAACGACCTGGACTGCGGTCCGTTCATGTCCGACACCCTGCGCATCGACCCGACCCGCACTCCGCTTGAGGCGCTGGTTGAAATCTACCGCATGATGCGCCCGGGCGAGCCGCCCACCAAGGAGTCGGCAGAGAACCTGTTCAACAACCTGTTCTTCTCAGAAGAGCGTTATGACCTGTCTGCGGTTGGCCGGATGAAGCTGAACCGCCGCCTGCGTCGTGAGGAAAGTACCGGAGAAGGTACCCTGACACACGCGGACATCATCGACGTCCTCAAGACGCTGATCGATATCCGTAACGGTCAGGGCCAGGTTGATGACATCGATAACCTGGGTAACCGCCGCGTTCGCTGCGTCGGCGAGATGGCAGAGAACCAGTTCCGTGTCGGCCTGGTCCGCGTTGAGCGGGCTGTCCGCGAGCGTCTGAGCCTGGCAGAAAGCGAAGGCCTGATGCCGCAGGACCTCATCAACGCCAAGCCGGTGGCGGCTGCGGTGAAAGAGTTCTTCGGCTCCAGCCAGCTGTCCCAGTTCATGGACCAGAACAACCCGCTGTCCGAGGTTACTCACAAGCGTCGTATTTCGGCTCTTGGGCCAGGTGGTCTGACCCGTGAGCGTGCCGGCTTCGAGGTGCGTGACGTTCATCCGACCCATTACGGCCGGGTATGTCCTATCGAGACCCCGGAAGGCCCGAACATCGGTCTGATCAACTCGCTGGCAACCTACGCCCGCGCCAACTCCTACGGCTTCCTCGAGAGCCCGTACCGGAAGGTTGTGGACGGTCTGGTTACTGACGACGTGGTTTACCTGTCGGCGATCGAAGAAAGCAATTACGTTATCGCCCAGGCCAGTGCTGCGATGGACGAAAACAAGCGTCTGAGTGATGAGCTGGTAACCGTTCGCCACCAGAACGAATTTACGGTAATGCCGCCGGAAAGCGTCAATTTCATGGACGTTTCCCCGCGTCAGGTTGTCTCCGTTGCGGCCTCGCTGATTCCGTTCCTCGAGCATGACGATGCTAACCGCGCCCTGATGGGTGCCAACATGCAGCGTCAGGCGGTGCCCACCCTGCGTTCCCAGGTGCCGTTGGTTGGTACCGGTGTCGAGCGTACCGTGGCCCAGGACTCCGGTGTGTGTGTGACGGCCCGTCGTGGTGGTGTCATTGAAAGTGTCGACGCAGCCCGTATTGTTGTTCGGGTGAACGACGACGAGACCGCCGCAGGTGATGCCGGTGTGGATATCTATAACCTCACCAAGTACACCCGTTCCAACCAGAACACCTGTATCAACCAGCGTTCAATTGTTCGCCAGGGCGACGCAGTGGCGCGTGGTGACGTGCTTGCAGACGGTCCTTCAGTAGATCTGGGTGAACTCGCCCTCGGCCAGAACATGCGCATCGCGTTCATGCCGTGGAACGGTTACAACTTCGAGGACTCCATTCTCATCTCCGAGAAAGTTGTTCAGGAAGACCGGCTGACCACCATCCACATTCAGGAACTGACCTGTGTGGCCCGTGATACCAAGCTGGGCAGCGAAGAAATCACCGCGGATATCCCGAATGTGGGTGAAAGCGCGCTGGCCAAGCTGGATGAGTCCGGCATTGTCTATATCGGTGCCGAAGTAGGCCCGGGTGACATCCTGGTCGGTAAGGTGACCCCGAAAGGTGAAACCCAGCTGACTCCGGAAGAGAAGCTGCTGCGCGCCATCTTCGGTGAGAAGGCCTCAGACGTGAAGGACACCTCCCAGCGTGTACCAACCGGTACCCGGGGCACGGTTATTGACGTTCAGGTCTTTACCCGCGACGGTATCGAGAAGGACCAGCGAGCGCTGGCCATCGAGAAAGAACAGCTGGATAAATACCGCAAGGACCTCAAGGACGAGTATCGGATCGTTGAGGGTGCAACCTTCGAGCGCCTGATGAATGCCCTCAAGGGGCAGGAAGTCATCAGCGGTCCGGGTCTGAAGAAGGGTTCTGCGCTGGAGGAGGGTTACCTCGCCGAGCTGCCCCGTGCGGACTGGTTCAAGCTGCGGATGAAGGACGACGAACTCAATGAGCTGCTGGAGAAATCCGAGCAGGGTCTTGAGGATCGCAAGAAAGAACACGAAGCGCGGTTCGAAGACAAGAAGGGCAAGCTGCAGCAGGGTGATGACCTGGCTCCGGGCGTGCTCAAGATCGTCAAGGTGTACCTCGCGATCAAACGCCGTATCCAGCCGGGCGACAAGATGGCCGGACGTCACGGTAACAAGGGTGTTATCTCTGCGGTTATGCCGATCGAGGATATGCCTTACGACCAGTACGGCAACACTGTCGATATCGTGCTGAACCCGCTGGGCGTTCCGTCGCGGATGAACGTAGGTCAGGTTCTCGAGACCCACCTTGGTGCTGCTGCGAAAGGCCTGGGTGAACGAATCAGCCAGATGCTGGACGAACAGCGCAAGGTTGCCGAGCTGCGCAAGTTGCTCGACGAGATCTACAACCACTCTGACGAAGTGACCCCGGTTGAGCTGGATTCCCTGACCGACAAGGAAATCCTCGACCTGTGCAACAACCTGCGTGGTGGCGTACCGATGGCGACTCCGGTCTTCGACGGTGCCAAGGAAGCCGAGGTGAAGCGTATGCTTGAGCTGGCCGGCCTCAACACCAGCGGTCAGGTTCAGCTGTATGATGGTCGTACCGGTGACGCATTTGACCGTCCGATTACCGTCGGCTACATGTACATGCTCAAGCTGAACCACCTGATCGACGACAAGATGCACGCTCGTTCCACCGGGTCGTACAGCCTGGTTACCCAGCAGCCGCTGGGTGGTAAGGCGCAGTTCGGTGGTCAGCGCTTCGGTGAGATGGAAGTGTGGGCCCTGGAGGCCTATGGTGCGGCGTATACGTTGCAGGAAATGCTTACCGTCAAGTCTGATGATGTAAACGGTCGGACCAAGATGTACAAGAACATTGTCGATGGCGACCATCGCATGGAGCCGGGCATGCCCGAGTCCTTCAACGTTCTCGTCAAGGAAATCCGCTCGCTGGGTATCGACATCGAGCTGGAATCCGACTGAGCCGAATTGTTTTTGGCAGCGTGAGCGGACACCTGCGAGGGTGTCCGCCCGAGATTAACGCCATCCGGAGCTTTTACTGATGAAAGATTTGCTGAATCTTCTCAAGAGCCAGAACCAAAGTAAGGAATTCGACGCCATCCGTATCGGTCTGGCGTCTCCTGACATGATTCGCTCATGGTCTTTTGGCGAAGTCAAAAAGCCTGAGACTATTAACTACCGTACCTTCAAGCCGGAGCGTGACGGTCTTTTCTGTGCCAAGATTTTCGGCCCGATCAAGGACTACGAGTGCCTGTGCGGCAAGTACAAGCGCCTCAAGCACCGCGGTGTAATCTGTGAGAAGTGTGGCGTTGAAGTCGCACTGGCCAGCGTTCGTCGGGAGCGCATGGGCCACATCGAGCTGGCCAGCCCGGTCGCCCATATCTGGTTCCTCAAATCATTGCCGTCCCGTATCGGCCTGATGCTGGACATGACCCTGCGCGATATCGAGCGGGTTCTGTATTTCGAATCCTTTATCGTTATCGATCCGGGTATGACTACCCTGGAAAAGGGCCAGCTGCTGAATGATGAGCAGTACTACGAGGCCCTGGAAGAGTTCGGTGACGAATTCGATGCCCGTATGGGTGCCGAAGCCATCAAGGCCCTGCTCGAAGACATCGACCTGCAGGCGGAAGTGGATAATCTGCGAGAAGAAATTCCGCAGACCAATTCCGAGACCAAGATCAAGAAGTTCAGCAAGCGGCTGAAGATTCTTGAGGCGTTCCTGTACTCCGGCAACCGTCCTGGCGACATGATCATGACCGTGCTGCCGGTGTTGCCGCCGGATCTGCGTCCGCTGGTACCGCTGGACGGTGGCCGGTTTGCAACCTCCGACCTGAACGACCTGTACCGTCGGGTAATCAACCGGAACAACCGCCTCAAGCGTCTGCTGGAGCTGAACGCTCCGGATATCATCGTGCGCAACGAGAAGCGGATGCTGCAGGAAGCGGTTGATGCGCTGCTGGACAATGGCCGTCGTGGCCGTGCCATCACCGGCACCAACAAGCGCCCGCTGAAGTCCCTGGCTGACATGATCAAGGGTAAGCAGGGTCGTTTCCGTCAGAACCTGCTTGGTAAGCGTGTTGACTACTCCGGCCGTTCGGTCATCGTGGTTGGCCCGTACCTGCGCCTGCATCAATGCGGTCTGCCCAAGAAGATGGCGCTGGAGCTGTTCAAGCCGTTCATTTTCTCCAAGCTGGAACACCGCGGTCTGGCGACCACGATCAAGGCCGCCAAGAAGATGGTTGAGCGCGAAGAAGGTGTGGTCTGGGATATCCTCGACGAGGTTATCCGTGAGCACCCGATCATGCTGAACCGGGCGCCGACGCTGCACCGTCTGGGTATCCAGGCGTTTGAGCCTGTGCTGATCGAAGGCAAGGCCATCCAGCTGCACCCGCTGGTGTGTGCTGCCTATAACGCCGACTTTGACGGTGACCAGATGGCGGTCCACGTACCGCTGACCCTGGAAGCCCAGCTCGAAGCCCGTGCGCTGATGATGTCCACCAACAACGTGCTGTCACCGGCAAACGGCGAGCCGATCATCGTACCGTCCCAGGACGTGGTACTGGGGTTGTACTACATGACCCGTGACCGGAAGAACGCGCTTGGTGAAGGCATGGTCTTCGCGGACGTCAAGGAAGCTCACCGTGCGTTCGGTGCCGGCAAGGTCGATCTGCAGGCGAGCGTCAAGGTGCGCGTCAAGCAGGTCAACATTGCCGAGGATGGCAGCCGTAGCGAAGAATACAAGATTGTCGACACTACCGTGGGTCGTGCCTTGCTGTATGACATTGTCCCGGACGGCCTGCCGTTCGAGCTGGTCAACCGGCCGATGGTGAAGAAGGCGATTTCGGCGCTGATCAACACCTGTTACCGCGACGCCGGCCTGAAGGATACGGTTATTTTTGCCGACCAGCTGATGTACATGGGCTACCACTATGCCACCCGGTCCGGTATCTCCATCGGTTTCAATGATTTCGAGATCCCGCCCGAGAAGTACGAGCTGGTGGATGCGGCGACCGACGAGGTAAAGGATATTGAATCCCAGTATGCCTCCGGTCTGCTGACCCAGGGTGAAAAGTACAACAAGGTTATCGATATCTGGTCCCGCGCCAACGACAAGGTCTCCAAAGCAATGATGGAGCGCCTGGCGAAGGAGCAGGTTATTGGTCCGGACGGCCAGCCTGTGAAGGGCGAGGACGGCGAATACCTGATGCAGGAGTCGTTCAACTCCGTATACATGATGGCCGATTCCGGCGCCCGGGGTTCCGCGGCCCAGATTCGCCAGCTGGCAGGTATGCGTGGTCTGATGGCCAAGCCGGACGGTTCCATCATCGAGACGCCGATCACAGCGAACTTCCGTGAAGGTCTGAACGTACTCCAGTACTTTATCTCGACCCACGGTGCGCGTAAGGGTCTGGCAGATACCGCGTTGAAGACTGCTAACTCCGGTTACCTGACCCGTCGTCTGGTTGACGTTTCCCAGGACCTCGTGGTCACCGAAGTGGATTGTGGCACCAGCGAAGGCCTGCTGATGACGCCCCACATTGAAGGCGGCGACGTTGTTGTACCGCTTGGTGACCGGGTGTTGGGACGGGTAACCGCCCGTGATGCGTTTACTCCGACCGACAAGGACAATGCCGTGGTACCGGCCGGCACCCTGCTGGACGAGAAGACGGTAGAAGCCCTTGAGTTGGCTGGTGTCGACGAGGTCTGGGTTCGTTCTGCGATCACCTGTGAGACCCGTCACGGTATCTGTTCCAAGTGTTACGGACGTGATCTTGCCCGTGGTCACCGGGTCAACGTGGGTGAAGCCGTCGGTGTTATCGCTGCCCAGTCGATCGGTGAGCCGGGTACCCAGCTGACCATGCGGACCTTCCACATCGGTGGCGCGGCCAGCCGGGCCTCCGCGGTGGACAACATCCAGGTCAAGCACGGTGGTACCGTTCGTCTGCATAACCTGCGTTCTATCGAGAAGAGCGACGGCTCGTTGGTAGTGGTATCCCGCTCCTCCGCCTTGGCCATTGCCGATGAGCAGGGTCGTGAGCGTGAGTGGTACAAGCTGCCCTATGGTGCAGTACTGTCCGTCAAGCACGGTGATGCCGTCGATGCCGGTGTTGTGGTGGCCAAGTGGGATCCGCACACCCACCCGATCATTGCTGAGGCCGAGGGTACCGCCAAGTTCGTCAACATGGACCAGGGCATCACCGTCCGCACCCAGACTGACGAGCTGACCGGCCTGTCGACCATGGAAGTTATCGATCCCAAGGAGCGGCCTGCGGCCGGTAAGGACATCCGTCCGGCGATTCAGCTGCTGGATGCGGCCGGGGCTGATGTCGAGTTGCCTGGTGGCGCCGCTGCCATCTACTTCCTGCCAGCCAACGCGCTGGTAACCATGGCCAACGGTGCCAGGATCGAGTTGGGTGACGTGGTTGCGCGGATTCCGCAGGAAAGCTCCAAGACCCGGGATATCACCGGTGGTCTGCCGCGGGTTGCTGACCTGTTCGAAGCCCGTCGTCCGAAGGAGTCCGCCATCCTGGCCGAGATCAGCGGCATGATTTCGTTCGGCAAGGAAACCAAGGGTAAGAAGCGCCTGGTGATTACGCCGAAAGATGGCGACGCCTATGAAGTGCTGATTCCGAAACATCGCCAGCTCAACGTGTTTGAAGGTGAAACCGTTGAGAAGGGCGAAGTGGTTTCCGATGGTCCGTCAAATCCGCACGATATCCTGCGTCTGCTGGGTGTGGTGGAGCTGGCGAAGTACATCACCAACGAAATCCAGGACGTCTATCGTCTGCAGGGTGTTGTCATCAACGATAAACACATTGAAGTTATCGTTCGCCAGATGCTGCGCAAGGTAGAAATCACCGATCCGGGTGATACCACGCTGCTGTCCGGTGACCAGGTGGAAATCACCCAGGTGCTGGAAGAAAACGAAAAGGCCAACGCGGCAGACAAAGAGCCGGCGCGGTTCGAGCGTTTGTTGCTGGGTATCACCAAGGCCTCTCTGGCCACCGAGTCGTTCATTTCCGCGGCTTCGTTCCAGGAGACCACCCGGGTCCTCACCGAAGGTGCGGTCACCGGCAAGCGTGATTACCTCCGCGGTCTGAAGGAAAACGTGGTTGTCGGTCGACTGATTCCTGCGGGAACCGGTCTGGCCTACCACAGTGAGCGTCGCCGCAAGCGCGCTCTGGGCGAGCAGGGTGTTACCGCGGAAGACGTGGTTGAGGCTCTGAGCGCCGAGCTCAATCGCGAAGGTTGAGGTTGGTGTGTGACCACCTGCCGGTAGTTACCTATCCGGCGGGTGGTTAAAAAGAGATCAGTCATCTTGACTGTGCAGGGGCGCAGGCTTAAACTTGCGTCCCTTAAATTTTACCCCCGTACTGCGGGGGTAAGTTTCATTGATATGGTTTTTGGAGTTTGCTTACATGGCAACGATTAATCAGTTGGTGCGTAAGCCTCGTAAACGCAAGGTAGCCAAGAGCGACGTTCCCGCGCTCCAGGCCTGTCCTCAGCGCCGTGGTGTGTGCACTCGCGTGTACACCACAACGCCGAAGAAGCCGAACTCTGCACTTCGTAAAGTGTGCCGTGTTCGTCTGACCAACGGCTACGAGGTTTCCTCTTACATTGGTGGTGAAGGTCACAACCTTCAGGAGCACAGCGTTGTGCTGATCCGTGGCGGTCGAGTAAAAGACCTTCCGGGTGTGCGCTACCACACTGTTCGCGGAACACTGGACACCCAGGGTGTACAGAACCGTAAGCAGGGCCGCTCCAAGTACGGTACCAAACGACCCAAGTCCTGATGTCCCGCACGGGTGTCTTTTATCGTTGCTGCGAAGAACGGTAAGAGTAAGGCTGAGTAGCTTTGAGCTATCTCAGGGGTTCCTGAAGACCTTTTTAGATATAAGGGCTTATCGATGCCTAGAAGAAGAGTTGCTGCAAAACGGGAAATTATCCCGGATCCGAAATTCGGCAGTGCACGGCTGGCCAAGTTCATCAACCATGTGATGGAAAGTGGCAAGAAATCCGTTGCTGAGCGCATTGTTTATGGCGCGCTCGACATTGTTGCCGAAAAATCCAAGGAAGAGCCGATCGAAATGTTCGAGAAGGCCCTGGAAAACATTCAGCCGATGGTTGAGGTTAAGTCCCGTCGGGTGGGTGGTGCTACCTACCAGGTGCCAGTAGAAGTTCGGCCTTCACGTCAGAACGCGCTGGCGATGCGCTGGCTCGTTGAATATTCACGGAAGCGTGGTGAAAAGTCCATGGCTCAGCGTCTGGCCGGTGAAATCCTGGATGCCGCTGACAGCAAGGGCGCCGCGGTCAAGAAGCGGGAAGACGTTCATCGCATGGCAGAAGCCAACAAGGCCTTCTCTCACTTCCGTTTCTAACAAGCCGAGGTTTATATCGTGGCACGCAAGACTCCTATCAAACGTTACAGAAACATTGGTATCTGTGCGCACGTGGATGCGGGCAAGACAACTACCACCGAGCGTATTCTTTACTACACCGGTCGTAGTCACAAGATGGGTGAGACCCATGACGGCGCATCCACTACGGACTGGATGGAGCAGGAGCAGGAGCGTGGTATCACTATCACCTCTGCGGCTGTTACCACTTTCTGGTCCGGTATGGACAAGCAGTTCCCCGAGCACCGCGTAAACATCATCGATACCCCTGGCCACGTTGACTTCACTATCGAAGTTGAGCGTTCTCTGCGGGTACTCGACGGTGCCGTTGTTGTGTTCTGTGGTTCTTCTGGCGTTGAGCCGCAGTCCGAGACTGTGTGGCGTCAGGCGAACAAGTATGAAGTTCCGCGCATGGTGTTCGTCAACAAGATGGACCGTGCCGGCGCTAACTTCATGCGCGTTGTCGAGCAGATCCGTAACCGTCTGGGTGCTACTACTGTGCCCATCCAGCTGCCGATCGGTGCGGAAGACGATTTCGAAGGCATCGTTGACCTGCTGCGGATGAAGTCCATTTACTGGAACGAAGACGACATGGGTATGACCTATGAGCTTCGTGACATTCCGGAATCCATGCAGGCAGAAGCCGAGAAGGCTCGCGAGCAGATGATTGAAGCTGCTGCAGAGGCCAATGAAGAGTTCATGGAGAAGTACCTGGAAGGCGAAGAGCTGACGCTTGAGGAGATCAAGCAGGGTCTGCGCGCCCGGACTATCGCCAACGAAATCGTTCTGGCGACCTGTGGCTCTGCGTTCAAGAACAAGGGCGTTCAGGCGGTACTGGATGCTGTTGTCGAGTTCCTGCCTGCCCCTGACGAAGTCAAGGCGATTCGCGGTGAAGTCGATGACGAGGGTACTGAAGAAACCCGTCCTGTTGACGATGACGCACCGTTTGCTGCGCTGGCGTTCAAGATCGCTACCGACCCGTTCGTTGGTACTCTGACCTTCTTCCGTGTCTATTCAGGCAAGCTTGAATCCGGCAATGCCGTGTTCAACTCCGTGAAGGGCAAGAAGGAGCGTGTCGGCCGGATGGTGCAGATGCACGCCAACGACCGTGAAGAGATCAAAGAAGTATTGGCCGGTGATATCGCGGCTGCTATCGGCCTGAAGAACGTGACCACGGGTGACACCCTGTGCGACGAGAATCACAAGATCGTTCTCGAGCGTATGGAGTTCCCGGAGCCGGTTATCTCGGTTGCCGTTGAGCCGAAGTCCAAGGCGGACCAGGAAAAGATGGGTGTTGCGCTGGGCAAACTCGCCCAGGAAGACCCCTCCTTCCGTGTCCGTACCGATGAAGAGACGGGTCAAACCATCATCTCCGGTATGGGCGAGCTGCACCTTGATATCATCGTTGACCGTATGCGTCGCGAGTTCAAGGTTGAGGCGAACATCGGTAAGCCGCAGGTAGCCTACCGCGAGTGCATTCGCAAAGCGGTGGATGTTGAAGGCAAGTTCGTGCGTCAGTCTGGTGGTCGTGGTCAGTATGGCCATGTCAAGATCAAGATTGAGCCGCTGCCGCTGGATGATGATACCGAAAACTTCATCTTCGAGAACGCCATCGTCGGTGGTGTGGTGCCGAAGGAATATATTCCTGCGGTACAGCAGGGTATTGCGGAGCAGATGCAGAACGGCTGTCTGGCTGGTTACCCGCTGCTGGGTATCAAGGCGACCCTGTATGATGGCTCTTACCACGATGTGGACTCCAACGAGATGGCGTTCAAGATCGCTGGTTCCATGGCAATGAAGAAAGGTGCCCTGGAGGCCAACCCCGCCCTTCTTGAGCCGATCATGAAGGTTGAGGTGGTAAGCCCTGAAGACTACATGGGTGATGTTGTTGGCGACCTTAACCGTCGTCGTGGCCTGATTCAGGGAATGGATGAGAGCCCCGCGGGCAAGGTCATCCGTGCAGAAGTTCCGTTGTCGGAGATGTTCGGTTACGCCACAGATCTGCGTTCCGCAACGCAGGGTCGGGCGTCCTATGCGATGGAGTTCTCCCGTTATATGGAAGCTCCTTCGAACATTGCCGAAGCGATCATTAAAAAGGGTTGATCCCAGGACTTAAGTAACAGGAAGAGGTGTAACCGTGTCTAAAGCAAAATTTGAGCGTAACAAGCCGCACGTAAACGTGGGCACCATT
>NZ_KZ319384.1 GCF_002744715.1 Marinobacter profundi | reverse complement strand
ACGATACCGGCCGCCACCACCACAAACACCACGAAGATCACGATGTAGGCGACGGCGTCGTGAAAGGCAACCATCTGCACCAGCGATGGCATCAGCGCCGGCCAGCCCAGCACTTCCACGTTTCGATCGCGCAGCTGATTCCCGACAGTGCCGACCACCTCGTCGAGCCGGTCAGCATCCTGCACGCGGGCCGCGATCTCGGTAAACCGCCCCTGAAAGGCATACAGCGACTGAGCGGCCGCCAGGGGCATCTGGGCCACGAAGCCATCAATACGCTTGATACCGGTCTCGAATACGCCCACCACTTCGAACCGGTCGGCGCCAATAGAGCCGTCCGACGCCTGCACCACCAGTACCAGCTCGTCGCCCGGGGAGACATCCAGGGCACCGGCGGCATCGACGCCAACAAGAATTTCATTGCCGCGTTCCAGGTAGCGACCACGGACAATCGACCGGTCAAGCCGGGTGACCCGTGACTCCGTCGCGCTGTCGACGCCAATCACCTGTAATGCCCGTGACTGGTCTTCACGGCTGGCCAGGGCATGGCCCGTCACCCGGGGGGTGGTTGCCGCCACACCGGCTACGGCCGATACCTCCTCTGTGAGATTCCAGCGCTCGGCCAGGGCAATGTTCATCTCCCTGTCATCGTGAAAGCCCCGCTGATGTACCTTCAGGTCGCCGGTCACATAGCCCGTCATGTTGTTGATCATCTGGGCGTTGATGCCATCAATGAATGCCCAGAGAAACACTAGCCCACCGACACCGACGGCCACCGACAACAGTGTGATGGCCGTACGCCGACGATTGACCCGAAGGTTGCCAAAAGCCAGACGTAGCCACGCAATCACGACCGTATTTCCTCACGCTCGACGCGGCCATCGCGGAGATGGATTACCCGCCGCGCGCGTTCCATCACCATCGGGTCATGGGTGGAGAAGACAAAGGTAATGCCATGCTCGGCATTGAGCTTACGCATCAAGTCCAGTAGCGCCGCGCCGGTCGTGGAATCGAGATTGGCCGTGGGCTCGTCGGCCAGGACAATCGCGGGCTTGCTGACAATCGCCCGGGCCACCGCAACACGCTGTTGCTGGCCGCCAGACAGTTCATGGGGCAGGCGCCGCTCCAGCCCTTGCAGGCCGACCTCCACCAGAATACGCCGGGCCTCGGCACGGCGCTCCCGAAACGGCACTCCGCGCAGCATCAGCACATACTCGACGTTCTCCTGAGCCGACAGCACGCCAATCAGGTTGTATTCCTGAAATACAAAGCCAACCTTCCACAGCCGCAGAAGGGTCCGCTTCTTTCGGCTAAGCCCGGTGATTTCCTCACCCGCCACCTGAATGCGCCCGCTATCCGGCTCGTCCAGGGCTCCAATCTGATTCAATAGCGTGGTTTTACCCGATCCAGACGGGCCCACCAAGGTTGTGAACTCCCCGGCCTCGATCGCGACCGACACCTCATCCAGGGCCTTGACGGCGATGGAATCCTGACGGTAAATTCGCGAGACTTTCTCCACATTGACGATGCTCATGCCGGGCCCTCACTGTGGGTTGCGCAGCCGGCGCAATGAAAACACCTCTTCATCGATCGGCAGGTCGAATTCAATAGAGTCAATCGTGATCACCGTGCGGGACTCGGGGTTATCGGCGTCCACCATCGTCCAGCGGGTGGGTATCCGCCGCCCATCCATGGTTTCGATCTGCTCATAGGTCATGCGTTTGACGATCTGATCGCGCTCGTCGTAGTAGGCAAGCGAAACCGGGATCGAGTCCTCCCGAACATTGAATTCAAGACGGCTCCACACTACCGGGGCATCAGGTCGGGGCGTCGAGACAACCCGATACACAGGCACCTCACCGGAATCGTCGGTTTCGACCAATTCGTGGGTGTAGTCCTCGACGAACGAGCTTTCCTTGACCAGGTCGTCGTTGCTGAAGTTGGAGCCCATCCATGGCTGGAGCATCATCGACGGTGGGATCTTGATGGTGCGATCAACTTTGGGCAAGTAATTCCACATGGCATCGCCGATGCGCAGCGAGCCGATGCCGGCCTCTTTTTTGGGCGCGTGAATGCGAATCAACGTATGCTCCGGACGATTCATCCAGGCTTCCAGTTCCAGTGTGCGAGTCCAATACTCAGACTCGATCCGCATAGTGAAACGCCCGTGATTGCTGTCGGACCACAGAGTCTGTTCCATGCCTTCAATCAAGGAAACTGCCGAGGGAGGGCCCGCGATAAGCCGACCTGATGCGGCAAACAAAAGGAGAACGCTAATCCAGACTCTCATTGACTACTCCCTTTTCTACTATGAGCTACGGATCACCTTTGCCTGTTCCCCGACAGCGGAACCGCTTGTTGTTTTCCGAGGCGCTTTGACAACGATCACCAAGCCGACAATTGTGATTCCTATCCCGATCATCTCCAGTGATGTGAAAGTTTCGCCGAACAAAAGCATTCCGATAGCGAGACCGAAAACAGGCGTTAAAAAGGTAAACGAATTGAGGCTGTTCAAGGGCGCGCTGGCGAGCAAGGCATACCAGAGCACAACCATCATTGCCGTTGCCGGAATGGCCAGAACGAACATGGCCGTCGTAAATGACCAAGTCCAATCAATCTCGAAGCCCTCGCCCAAGCTCACGGATGCTATTCCCAGAAACACTGAACCTATGACAAGCTGGATGCCCATTGACCAATAGATATCATCGCTGCCGGCCTGGTATTTAAGCAGCACATTTCCAATGGCGGTTCCGATGGCTCCACCAAGAACATAGACGGCCCCTGAAAATCTGGCGTTACCAAACTCCATCTCTGGCATCGCTAGCACCACAACACCAATAAAACCAATCAAAAGGCCCACAAACACACGCCCGGTCACCACCTCTCGAACGATAAAAAACGAAAGAACCGCCGCAAACAGTGGTTGCGCATTGGCCAGAACCGTTGCAAGCCCCGGTCCCAGCTTGCCAGCACCGAGAAACATCCCTCCAAGCCCCATACCCGTGTAACTGAGGCCAATTACGGCCAGCATTAGAAGCTGGCGAAGCGAATAGCTGGGCCGACCATCTTTTGTAAAAGCGATCAGAATCAGACACAGCCCTGCCAAAAATGCGCGTAAAGCGGCAAAAAGCAAAGGTGGCGCATCCGGCAACCCCACCACAATAAATGGAAAGCAGACCGCCCAAAGAAAGGCGACAAGAACCATTCCAGCGACTGCTCGTATCGAAAGTGACTGGTTCACCAACGGCCCCTTTATCTACCCGGCAGATGAGTAGAGCTTTTGTTCAAGCTTGCCGCCCCAATACGCTCAACCGCGGCAAAAACCTGGGAGTCTTGTCGGCATAGTGCCTCCAAGCTTCCCCGAACGTTTTCTCTGCCTCTCGTTCCTCACTGATCGATAACCGGGCATACATCCAGAGCAAAACCGGAAACATCGCCAGAGTTATAAGTGTTGGCCACTGCATAAGGAAGCCAAACATAATCAAGACAAAGCCGACATACTGAGGATGCCGAACATACGAATAGAGCCCCGTCGTAGCCAGCTTTCGCTCTTTTTGCGCCGCGTACAGGGTTCGCCATCCGGCGGCAATCAAGTAAAAACCTCCACCAATAAACACCGTACTCAACAAGTGGAAGGGGCCGAAATGGGGAGAGCCCTGCCAACCAAAGAGCATTTCAAGCAAGTGCCCGCTATCGTGGGCAAGCCAATTCACATCGGGGTATTGGGTCTGAAGCCAACCGGATAAGAAATAGAGTGTCAGCGGGAACCCATACATCTCAGTGAATAATGCTACGAGAAACGCGCTGAACGCGCCGAAGGATCGCCAGTCTCGCTGGGTCTGTGGCTTAAAAAAACTGAAAGCGAAGAAAATAAAGATCACCGAATTTAGAACCACCAGTCCCCAAAGACCGTAATCGGACGAAGCATCAGTCATCGCGTTGGCCTCCACTTTTGCCTTCTGATTGATCGTGGTGATTATGGCCACCGTGATTCCCGTGCCCTCCATGCATAAACATATGAATAAGCGGGCATGCCAGAAGGATTAACCACGGCAAAGCACCCAGAAGGTGAACCTTATGTTCGCCCCAGAGTAAAACCAAAGCGATGACCGCAAAAATTGCCAACGTAATCTTGAAACGCTTATCCATATGGATTCCCTTTGGGAAAAGCTTGTTAGTGGGGCTTACTGGCTAGTATGCCTCTAGCGATATTTGGTGACCTATCCCGTCCAAAGAAACGTCATCGATAATTTCCAGAGAGCCCGGATCAAGCACCCAGAGCTTGGCTTCGGCCCGACTGGTGATCAAAAGGCTGCCATCGACGGGAGAGACCGCCAGATGGTAAGGGGCCGGCGCCAGAGGCATGCTGTCGCGGGTTCCGCTGGCCAGCTCGATACGGACAACTTGGTTGCCGCCCTTACTGGTGGCGTAAAGTATCTGGCCATCGGCACTCAGACCCACGCCATGGGGTTGCGGTCCAACTTCGTATCTTTCCAGCACCTCACCTCTGGAAAGCCCCAGGACAACAACGTCCCCCGACTTCCCATCATTCACATACAAGGTTTCGTTGTCAGGAGAAAGCACCATATGCTCCGGACCACCGCCAACCCGATGATTACGCTTGACGAACCAATGGCGGGTATCCACCTCGCTGACGGTACCGTTGTCAGTGTTGCTGACTAGAATGGACTGTCCGTTGTCAGTCGCCACCACATAGTTCGGCGCCGGGCCAGTGGCCACAGTCTTTACAAGCTCCCCCGATTCCAGATCAACCACGCTGATACCACCACCCATGGGATGGGTGGAGACAGCGAATCGGCCATCCGGTGTCACCACTACGTGGTGCACCGGCCCTGGCACCTTCACAGTGCGGGCAATCTCGCCCTTGGCGGTATCCACAACGTAAATCCTACCGGTAGTGGCGCCTTCCGACGCCGCAGCAGCGCCCCCCCCATGGTGGGCTGCGTGGTCCTCTTCAGTGACGCCCTCCGGGCGACTGACTGGATCCTCGCTGTCGTGATCGGTCAGACTACCGGCAACCAGATAGTGACCATCCGGAGTCAGGGCCGAGCCATGGGTGTTGACTGTCCCGGTAATCGGTGGCAAAGCCTGGTGGCTGTTCAGATCAATAATGCCCACCGAATCGGTAGCTCCCATCGGGACAAACGCTCGACGGCTATCTGCAGTTGCAATCGTCGATAAACCTATCAAAGCGATGATCGCGAATCCGGTAAACCACCCTTTTTTTGATCTATATTTCATAGTTCTGCCGCCTGAATCATCGTGTAGTACCAGTCTGCTACCTATCGGGAGAGTCTAAGATGGGTAGAGAGAGCCAACTTACCTAGCGATAGTTCAACACGCGGAACTGAAACAGACCTGAAAACAGATCTGAAGTATGAATCTATTTGACGTAGATCACACATGGGAGATAGGTTTTTTTGAATTTCAAGTATGCGATTACAATCAGTGAAACTCTCGACCAACGGACTCCTGATGCCCGAACCTATCCACAAAAACCAACGATTAGCCGACAGTCGAGCCTACAAGCTCAATCGCCATTGCTACTGCATCACTCTCGACCGTAAAGCGCTCAACAAGAGCCTCAGAAGCATTCTTATCGATGCTGGAAGTGGACCGTCAGAGTTCGCCGAGTTCGACCAGCTTTTTTCAAACACACCGATTTTTGTTCCCAGATCCGACATAGCTGCGATGGAAAGGATCGTCCAAGCGATCGAATCGGCCACCGAACTTCCGTCGTTTCGTGAACGAGTTCTGTCCTGGGCACCAAAAATCGCACAGTTCAATCCGGGCCCCATTGGGGCATTCATGGGTTACGACTTTCACCTGGGTCCCGACGGCCCCCGGCTGATAGAGATCAACACCAATGCCGGAGGTGCCTTCCTGAACGTTGTGCTGGCGAGAGCCCAGCATCGCTGCTGTAACCCATCTCAACAGACCGCAGTAACCCGTAGCGAGCTCGACGGATTCGAGGATGCAGTGTTGACGATGTTCAAACAGGAGTGGCAAAGACAGCATGCCACTTCGGTACCCAACTGCCTGGCGATAGTTGATGATGCCCCGAAGACCCAGTTTATGTTTCCCGAATTCCAGTTGGCCCAACAACTTTTCCAGACCAAAGGAATTGAGGCGTTGATACTCGATCCCTCAGAGCTTGTGTATGCCGATGGGCGACTGACAGCCCGTGGTAAGCCCATTTGTATGGTTTACAACAGGCTGGTGGACTTTTCACTGGACGCCACGGCTCATGCGGCATTAAGACGTGCGTATCTGGACGGCGCCGTGGTTGTAACTCCCAACCCCCGAGCTCATGCCATTCTGGCCGATAAGCGAAACCTGACCTTGTTGTCAGCCCCGCAGACTCTACTCGACTGGGGACTGAGCTTAGCGGATGCGGGCTGCCTGGAAGACGCCGTGCCGAAGACCCGGCTGGTTTCGAGTGAAGATGCTGCGGCGTTGTGGAGCGCTCGGCGCCAATTGTTTTTTAAGCCGGTTGCAGGTCACGGCAGCAAGGGTGTCTACCGGGGCGACAAGATGACCCGGCGTGTTTTCGAAAACATTCTGGATGGCGGCTATATCGCACAAGATCTCGTCCCCGCTGGAGAACGAACTCTACGAATTGACGATGCGGTGACCACCAGAAAGGTCGACATTCGCCTGTATACCTACGCCGGCAAAAGTCTGCTGGTTGCCGCGAGGATATATCAGGGCCAGACAACCAACTTTCGCACGCCAGGAGGCGGGTTTGCACCGGTCTTCCAAGTGTGACTATTCACACTACGGGCAGATACTGCCAGGTGATGTTCATGCTTGATCTGCTCCTGTCCATGGCTCAGCAGCCCGATGTTGCTTACAACCTTCTCTGGGTGCTACCAGGGGCTCATGATGCAGCGCCTTCAACAGGCCGGCAGTCATAGCAACAATAACCAGTGAGAACGGCAAAGCCGCAAGTATGACCGCATCCTGAAGGACGGCAATCCCTCCAGCCACCAGCAGCACAGCTGTCAGCACCCCATTGGCAATGGCCCAACCGGCTCTTGACGCTTTCGGAGGCTCAAGTTTTCCTCCCGACAAAATGATATTGACGACCAATGCGCCCGAGTCCGCAGACGTTATAAAGTAGATGCCGATGAGGAGGGTTGCGACCAGACCCATGACAAATTTAAGTGACTCAGGAGCTCCCAGATGCTCGATGGTGGCAAAGAGTGCATAGGCGATGTCTTTGTTGACCGCGTCAACGATCCCGCCGCCACTAAAGAGTTCGCTGTGGAGCGCAGCCCCCCCCATCACCGCGATCCAAACGAAGGTCACCAGCGTTGGTAAAAGAAGAACTCCGAAAACAAACTCTCTCAAGGTGCGCCCGCGGGATATCCGGGCGATAAACAGCCCGACAAAAGGTGACCACGCTAACCACCAGCCCCAGAAAAACACCGTCCAGGTCGATTGCCAGTTCCCCGGTTCATTGGCGCCAACATAGAATGTCATAACTAACAGGTTATCGAGGTATCCGCCGATTTCCTGAACCAACAACCCAGCCATGTAATCAAATGGGCCAATCACCATAAAAGCTGCCAGCAAAACCAGCGTTAGCCAAAGATTCATCTCACTCAATATCTTGACGCCTCGCCTTACCCCGGACACCACCGAAATCGTCGCGATCATGGTAACCACTGTCACCACTGACAACTCTACCCAAAGGGAGGCCTCCACAGAAAAAAGCCACTTAAGGCCAGTGCCAGTCTGACGGGCCCCCAGCCCCAGCGTGGTCGCCAGACCAAAAACGGTAGCAAAAACAGCGAGGGCGTCCACCAAATGCCCCCAGAACCCAAAGATTTTCTCGCCAATAAACGGAAACAACGCAGAACGAGGGGCGAGCGGGAGGTCTTGCCGATAACTGAAGTATCCGAACGCAATAGCGACCATTGCAAAAATAGCCCACCCGTTAAGCCCCCAGTGGAAAAACGACAATTGAATTGCGGTGGACGCTGCGGAGGGGGTAAAGCCCTCTGGAGCAAAAGGGTTACCCTGGAAGTGCATGATCGGCTCGGCAATGCTCCAGAACAGGAGTCCTACCCCGGTTCCAGCCGCAAACAGCATCGCCAACCAGGGAAAAAGCCGATATTCGGGTTGCTCATAATCTTTACCAAGACGGACGTTCTTATAGCGGCCCAGTCCCAACCACAATACAAATGCCGTCAGAAACGCAACCAGTGCCACATACCACCAGCGCAGCAGACCATCGACGGACGAAGAAACGTAAGCGAGCGCATACGCAAACTCAGACTGCCAGATCAGCGCGCCAGCGAGGGTCAAACCAATGGCCCCAATGCTAAATAGTGACGGCAAAATGGGTTGTTGGAGATGGCTATTGCCTATAACGTTCCGCATGATGATTAGCCTTTTGTTATACCCTACTCTGCCAATAGCGATGCTCGTAGAAATTACTCCAAAGTGCGCCTAACGTGGCGGCAAAGAGCAGCTCCTCGACCGGGACCCCAAAAACCCTGAACCCGCTGATCGCTTCGTTGTTCCAGTAAAGATCAACAAAGTTTGGGTGTGACCAGTTCATCGCACTGAAAAAAACGAAATAAAACAGCGAAAATATTGCGGCACCTTTTATCGCACCATCGAGAAGATCGACTCGACAAATAACAGTGCTGATGGCCCCAGCCAAGAGCCCCATAGAGGCGGTATATATTGAGTTGAGACTGGTGGTCAGTTCCAGGAAGGCAAACACTAAAACCGGGGAGCTCAGAGCCAACGCATGAAACCGATGCATCCTCCCCAGTTTATAGTCACTCGGTATTGACTTTGCTTTCGTGGTCGATCCGAGCTCATAAAGCGTACTGGCCAAGCCACCCACGGCGAAAGAGAACAGAATACTCTCGACATCAAAGCCGTAGTTTTCCCCCAATCCGAACAACGTTGGAGGGCTCCAGTATTCCGGGTAAAAAAGCGGCTCCGTTAACCCCAGGGGAGCGGTACCAAGACTCATTGTCAGCATTTTCTTCTTGTTGCGGGTAAAGACGAAAACCACACTCCACAGAAGCACCAACAACACGCTCCAGATCAAATAGGTATAGAGCATCGGCATAAAAAACCATCCTGGCTCAGTGTTTATTCACAAGATTGCGGGGGGCACCCTCGATGAAGCCAACAATGTTTTCGCCAGTGGTCTTGAGGATTCTTTCGACAGCCTCTTTCGTATTGAACGCACTGTGGGGGGTGACGATGACGTTTCTCATGTGCTGAAGAACATGGTTGGCAAACAGCGTTTCCAGATCATGTTCCTTGTCAAAAAAAGAGCGGATCAATTCCACCTCTTCCCTGATGGAGGGCTCGTCCGGCAACACGTCAAGGCCGGCAGCCACCACTTTCCCATCCGCCAGTGCGTGCAGCAAAGCCTGGGTATCAACAATGGAGCCGCGAGCGGTATTAATCAGGACAACCCCGCGCTTCATCCGGGCGAACTCCCTGTCCGACAGAAGATGCTTGGCCGATTTGCTGCCAGGTACGTGCAGCGTCACCACATCGGACTGCTCAAGAAGACGATCCAAATCGACGTAAGACACGCTATATTGGTCCGCGAATACGTCATCCGGCTTGGGATCGCAGGCAAGAACGTTCAGACGAAACCCTTGCGCTATTTCCACAACACGCTTTCCGATAGCACCGGTACCGATCACGCCCAGGGTTTTGCCTTGAAGGTCGAATCCCTGCAGGCCTTTCTGCGAAAAATCCCCCTTGCGAGTGCGATTGATCGCCTCTGGAATCTTGTGGCTAATGGCAAGGAGTAGCGCAAAAACATGCTCCGCTACAGTCTGGTCACCGTAGACGGGCACATTGCTGACTGGAATCGCATTTCTGGCGCAATAATCCAGATCGATATGGTCGTATCCCGTCGACCGGGTAGCGACAAATTTCAGATGCTCAAAGCACTCAAGTACCGAACGATCCAGGGCTGAATGAACGAAGGGTGAGATGATATCGGCGTCCCTGTATAACCCAACGTTGTCTATTCCGAGTTCCTCGTCCGTGAAGACAACCTCATGATTGCAGCAGGCATGCTGCAAAATATCGCACTCCCACTTCTCTGCCTCAAAGAACACAATTTTCATTAGCTTTCCCTGACCACGCTCATTTTTGCTCCGGCCTCGCCACTGAGAGCCACAAAACACGGCTAGCAGTGGGAGACCCATCGATCTCGTCGTTTCTCGGCTAGACTTTCTCTCGACGCAAACGCAGGGAGTTCATGACCACCGACAATGAAGACGCACTCATTGCAAAAGCGGCAAAGATAGGTCCTATCAGGATGCCAAAGAATGGGTAGAGCACACCAGCAGCCACCGGCACACCCGCACCGTTGTAGACCAAGGCAAAAAACAGGTTCTGCTTGATATTTCGCATCGTCGCCTGGGACAACCGTCTGGCGCGGACAATGCCATCGAGGTTACCCTTAACCAAGGTAAAGCCCGCGCTCTCAATGGCGACATCCGCGCCGGTTCCCATTGCAATACCAACATCGGCCTGGGCCAGGGCGGGTGCGTCATTCACGCCGTCCCCCGCCATCGCTACCTTGCGCCCCTGGCTCTGAAGTTCGCGAATGATGCTGGCCTTGTCCTCTGGCAGCACATCGGCACGAATCTCATCGATACCGAGTTTACCCGCCACCGCCTTTGCCGTGCGCTCATTGTCGCCAGTTGCCATAATTATGCGGAAGCCAGCGGCGTGGAGGGCCTTGAGCGCAGCGGGTGTCGTTTCCTTGACCGGGTCGGCTACGCTGACAAGGCCTGCAACGGCGCCGTTAAGCACCACAAACATGACCGTTTCGCCTTCATCGCGTCTGCTATTGGCAACCTCCATCAGATGGCCACCGTCCAAGCCCAGCTCTTCCAGTAGTTTGGCATTGCCCAAAGCCACTGGCTTGCCATCCACAACACCCTTGACCCCCTTGCCTGTAACGGCTTCAAAGTCATCGGCCTTTCCAAGCATCACGTTACGTGCCTCGGCGCCTGAAACGATGGCTTCAGCGAGCGGATGCTCTGACCCTTTCTCCAGTGTGGCCGCAAGCCTGAGGACCTCGGTCTCGTCATGACCCGATTCCGGTAGCACCGCCACTAGTCTGGGCTTGCCTTCCGTCAAGGTACCGGTTTTATCCACAATCAAGGTATCCACCTTGGCAAAACGCTCCAGCGCTTCGGCGTTCTTAATCAGCACACCTAACTGGGCACCGCGCCCCGTAGCCGTCATGATCGACATAGGCGTAGCCAACCCCAATGCGCAAGGGCAAGCGATGATAAGCACCGCAACCGCAGACACGAGCGCATACGACAAAGCTGGTACCGGCCCCCAGATGGCCCACGCCACAAAGGACAGGGCCGCCACGACAATAACCGCTGGTACGAACTTGCCGGCCACCATATCGGCAAACTTCTGGATAGGCGCGCGGCTGCGCTGGGCATTGGCAACCATCTCGACGATTTGACTGAGCGTAGTATCCGCGCCAACCCGGGTCGCCTCCATAACAAGGCTTCCGGTACCGTTGATGGTGGCCCCGGTTACTTTGTCTCCCTCCACTTTCTCTACCGGAACCGGCTCCCCCGAAATCATAGATTCATCAACGGAAGACCGGCCTTCAACAACCACACCATCCACCGGCACCTTGTCACCAGGCCGCACCCGCAGGTGATCACCGACCTTCACATCCTCCAGAGCAACCTCTGTTTCGGTTCCATCGGGCCGGATCAGGCGCGCGGTTTTTGCCGCCATGTCCAGCAACGCGCGTATGGCCTTGCCCGTGCCTTCGCGGGCCCTCAACTCCATCACCTGGCCCAGCAGGACCAGCGTGACGATAACGGCTGCCGCTTCAAAATAGACGCCAACATTGCCTTCGGAATCCCTAAACCCCTCCGGAAAGATTCCCGGCAGGAGCACCGCGACAATGCTGAAAATATAGGCCGCCCCGACTCCCATACCGATCAGGCTGAACATGTTCAGGTTCATTGTCCGAAACGAGGTGTAACCACGAGCAAAGAACGGCCAGCCCGACCAAAGAATGACCGGGGTGGCAAGTACCAGCTCAATCCAGAGTGATAAACGCTCACCGAAGAAATCGCGAAGGGCCATAACACCGATATAAGGAGTCATGGTCAGGATCAGCAAGGGTATTGAAAACGCCAAGGCAATCCATAGGCGACGAGAAAAATCCACCAGTTCCGGATTGGGGCCCTCGTCTTCCCCCCTGGCCGATTCCTGTTCCAGCCCCATACCGCAGAGGGGACATGCCCCGGGCTTGGTTTGCCGGACTTGTGGGTGCATCGGACAGGTGTAAACCACCCCCGAATATCCGGGCGGCACACGGTCATACTTCCGGTCGTCGCCTGACGGATTTTCATGATCTCCGGAACAATGATAAGAATGACCCGAATGAGAGTTCACTCCATTCTGTTCCACAGGTACGAGATGCATGCCGCATTTTGGGCAATCCCCGGGCGCATCAGAGATGACCTCCGGGTGCATCGGGCAGGTATACTGCCGTTCCACCTCCGCCCCAACAGTATCCTTGATACCAGAACTATTTTGTTTCGCAGACATCTTCCGATCATCCTTTCGATGGTTTAATCCCACGCCAATCCCTAAAGGTTCGACCTGGCTTCGAGCAATGGAGTTGCCCTTGAGAGGTCTATCATTCCACTACACCCGGCTGAACTGAACCTGAAAAGCACTTTACCGCTTTTTATTTTTTTGATTGGCATCAACTCTTCAGTAATGCCATTGCACCACGGTAAAGCTTTAATCGGGCTTTCAGCTAAAATTCAGTCTTTGCCTATAATCTGGTCGCATAGGATATTTGTCAGTTCGTTCGCCCTTCTCCAACAATCGGGAGATACAAAAAATGGTCACTCAAAGAATTATTCGGGTCGCCGTCAATGGCTATGGTGTTATTGGCAAACGGGTAGCCGAAGCTGTTGCGGTGCAAAAAGACATGGCCCTGGCAGGCGTGGCTGACGTCGCGCACGACTGGCGAGTGAGAGCCGCGTTGAGTAAAGGGTATGCCCTGTTCGGCGCAACACAAGAGCACGCCGCCGCCATGGGCGCAGCCGGACTTGATGTTTCCGGTACGCTTGATGACTTACTTAAAGCTGTGGATGTCGTGGTGGACTGCACACCGAAGCACCTGGCAGGCAAGAATATCGAAACCTACCGGCGGCTCGGCATCAAGTACATTGTTCATGGCGGCGAGAAACATGAGAGCACGGGCCATTCATTCGTTGCCGAGGCCAACTACGCCAGCGCTGTTGGCCGTGACTGCACGCGGGTCGTATCGTGCAATACGACGTCGATCATTCGTACCCTGTCAGCGCTCAAACGCCACGGGTTGCTGGACCGGGCACGGGGCACCCTCCTGCGTCGTGCCACCGACCCCTGGGAGAGCCATCAGGGCGGAATCATGAATACAGTCGTGCCGGAGCCGGAGATTCCCAGTCACCAGGGTCCGGATGCGCAGAGCGTCGACCCGGACCTGAATGTGGTAACCATGGCGGTCAAAATCCCCGAAACCCTGGCCCATTTGCACTACTGGTCCGTTCAACTGACCCGTGAAGCGGCGAAAGAAGAGGTGCTGGAAGCCTTCCGCACATCTTCCCGCATTGCTCTTCTCCGGAACAGCGACGGGCTCGACGCAATCAACAGTGTTAAGGAGTTGATGGCTGACCTTGGCCGACCTCACGACAGCCTCTATGAAGTCGCGCTTTGGCAGGACATGCTGAAGGTTCAAGGAGATGAGCTGTTCTATGCCTATATGGTCGACAACCAGGCAATTGTTATTCCGGAAACCATCGATGCCATAAGAGCACTGACCGGGGCCGAACCCGATGCGGAAACGTCGATCAGAAACACCAACGACAGCCTGGGTATCGGCTCTTTGGGGTTATAGATATGGACGTCAACCCCGGCGACGCTGCCTTCAAGCCCGCGAGCGGGGCTGCGAAGGATGAGTTCAGGCTGTTCGGTGAGGGAGACGAGCTCTATGCGGAAATGAGCCGCTCAATCCGCACAGCCACCCAGCGTATCTTTCTTGCTTCGTATATCCTGGCCGCGGACGAGGTGGGGGCTGAGCTGCTCGATGAACTGATGAAGCAGTCCCGCCAGGGCCTCGATGTGCGCATTCACGTTGACGCGCTGGGCTCAAGCGGCGTCCTTACGCGGCAGCACCGGAGCCAGCTCAGGGCCGCCGGCGTCCGCCTGAAGCGCTTTCACCGCTGGAGCTGGCGGCGACCGATGCGCTATAACCGTCGCGATCATCGTAAACTGCTGGTCATTGATGGTGAAACAGCGTATGTCGGCGGGTTCAACATTCATCGCGAGGGCTCAAGGCGCTTTTATGGCCCCCAGCGGTGGCGCGACATGCATGCCTGCATCACCGGACCTCTGGCCACAGAGGCTGACGCCCTGTTCAACGCGTTCTGGTGCGGTGACACTCAATGGAACCCAGGCAGTCATACAGCCGGCAACAGCCGGATCATCCCCAATACTACACGCGCCTGTCGCGTCCGGTTGCGATGCACAATCAAAGACCAACTGGGCGGAGCGTCGGACAAAATCTGGCTGGCGACGCCATACTTCGTTCCGGATCGTGGATTACGCAAACAACTTGTTCTCGCGGCCCAACGGGGAGTCGATGTGCGGATCCTGACCACCGAAAAGACCGACTCGATCCCCGCACAATGGGCCGCCCGCGCCATTTACGGAGAACTACTGGAACACGGCGTTCGTATATTTGAGTACACGCCCCGGCTATTGCATTCCAAAGTGCTGCTCATTGACCATGCCTGGGGCAGCATAGGGACAGCAAACTTCGACTACAGAAGTTTGTTTATTAACTATGAACTGACGCTGATCTCCGGAAACGAAGCCCTGAATGACCAGTTAAGAAACGAGTTCATAACCGACTTGCGCGATGCCAGTGAAATCACTGGCATCGCCTGGAAACACCGCGGATTCATAAAAGGTGTGTATCACACGCTTGGCCTGTTGTTACGCAAGTGGCTTTGACGTGGGCCGACTTAGATCGGGGCTCAACTTGCCTGGCATGCCGAACCAAAGTTTTAGCCAACCGGCGCGTCAATGATTAAAGAGACAGCGAGTGGTTTGGCTGGTCAAATCAAACCGCCGTGATAACCGCCGACAGCTTATCTCTCACCTCACCCGCAATTTGCTTGAGTTGCTCATTATCGATCGCAGTCATGGATAACACTGGATCAACCGCACTGACTTCTATGCCCTCCAGGGTTTCGCGCAGGATAACATTGCACGGCAACATAGCGCCTACCCGAGGTTCCACGCCAATTGCTTCCCAAGCCAAGGCTGGATTGCAGGCACCGAGAATTCTGTAGGCGGGCATGTCCTTGTCCAGTTTCTTTTTCATGGTGGCCTTAACATCAATTTCTGTCAGAACCCCGAAACCCTGATCGGCCAGGGCCTTGCGGGTTCGCTCGTCCACGGTCTCGAACTCTGCATTGTGAATAACGCGATTCATTGTGTAAGACATATGCATCTCCTTTTCTTTGGGTAAACCGAGTAGGGCCGAGCATAGCCAGCCCTTCGATATCAACGCCTAATCTATTCAGAACCCATAGCGCACCCCCAGATACAGGTTATTGTTGTCCTGAAACTGACCAAAGAAGGTTTCTTCCTGGGCGCCGAAGAACAGGTTTCCGCCGGCTTCAACAGAGAGATGGTCATCAACCTGATAGCCCACCCGGGGGCGCAGGTACGCGTCCCGGT
>NZ_KZ319383.1 GCF_002744715.1 Marinobacter profundi | reverse complement strand
GTTTTGACCGCCTCCATGGGGTGAAACTCGCAGGACGGCACCTGCTTTAAAGCCGCAGCGTGGAAGATAAAGTCCACGCCCCGGGTAGCATTCAGAATGCTGCTGTAATCCCGTACATCGCCAATGTAGAACTTCAGCTTGGGATTGGCGTAGCGCTTGCGCATGTCATCCTGTTTTTTCTCATCCCGGCTGAAGATACGGATTTCTTCGATATCGGTATCCAGGAAGCGGTTGAGAACGGCATTACCGAAGGAGCCGGTGCCGCCGGTTATCAAAAGAGTGTTACCTGAAAACATAGCTAGTCCATAATCATATTAAATAAAAAACCGAGAACCTCAATTTGAGATCAAATACTGTGCTATCGCCCTGTACCAAATGAAAAATTTCCTCGGAAAACACTCAATTGAATATCCGAGCAATACTTACTATTCACAGAGAAACTTCCGAAACTGATCTAAAAAACCGAAAACAATTCGTCCCGGAACAAAAACGAAGAAATAAAAATAAGCATCAATAAAAAGGAAAAACGCATCCACCAGCCAACCAACGTTTCCCTGACAGACGCCAAAATCCACGCCGAAAATAATGCGACAAAAGGAACGAAATACAAGCCCAGCCTATCCATTAAACGAATCGAGCTTGCCATCCACAATAGCGCGCATAAGAAAACACAACCCCACATGCAAAGTGATCGAACATAAAGATAATTATCATGGGACTTCATTGCTTCAATTATCGCAACATTCTTCCCATAACGCATCACGAATCCCATTACCAGTACAAACGACCACACTGACATCGGCACCTTAATATTCAATAAAAGGTCAGTGTCATTATTAAAATTATTCAACTGCTTTATATCAAAGAACAAAAACGCATATAGAATTGTTTCATTAACAAGAACAGTCAGAGGCGACAACAAAACTCCAAAATAGAAAACTCTAAACCCTAAAAAAACATTAGATACAAAAAATGTCACCAGAAAAACAATAATGCTAGAGTTATGAACAAAAAATGCAATCAAACCAAGAACCGCATAAATTGAGTGGCGACCACGAAGCAGTGGAAAAACAGAAAACAAAAATAACGAAATTGCAATGGACTGCCTAATGCCAGACAATCCAAACGAGAATAAACCAAAGCAAACTACGACAAGAAAATACGTAAAATAACTTCGATTAGGAATCAACACCAACAATGAAGAAATTGCCAAATAATAAATATAGGATTGAAAAAAAAGAAACCCTTGAAAACTCACCCCAAGCTTCGAAAAAGCAATTAATAAATATGAAAAAATAAACTCGGTAGATCTAATAACTGGTTCCAAACTTTTCGCCCGCTCATACTCCTCACTATATCTAGCAGTATCAATCCCAACATCAACACTTCTAAGCGCAGTGATCAAAAACAACGGAAAAAATATAAACAGCGATTTTAGCCAAGCAGCCTCGAAATCGAGAATCGAAAATTTCTTGGCGTAAAGAAAAACTTCTCTTTGAAAAAAAAGAAAAACAGCCATATATGCTGCAAATACTACGGCAATTTCCAAATTACTACCCGCACGCCATACATGGAAAAAACGCCAAAAAACACGCAAAGCGGAGCATTATCAACACACCACTTTAGACATTAATAAAATCATAAAAAAGCCAGGCCAACCAACATCAAAGACAATCATCGTAAATATCTTCCCACTTCGACTTAAGCGAATCCACCCCGCCAAATTCTTTCATATAAACTTCCATATTCAGGGCAGCATCTTCATCGGAAAAAAACGCGAACTCATCTTTATCGCAGGTTAAAAGCTCATCTACATGATGAACCTTAAAACCAAACTCCTTCATGGAACGATACAGATTTCCCTTACAGTAGACCTTAACACCGCTGGCCAAACACGTAGTCAACGCAAACAACCCAGTTTGAATATCTGCACTCGTCACATAAACACCAACTGTTCTTAAAAGATCATGATAATCCTCTGTATTCATAAGATCCGTGAAATAATTAAATCTCTCACCAAAGACCGCAACACCCTTCTCAATAACGGACTTAATATAGGTTGGATCACCGTACGCCAATGGACAAATTATGTCAGAATCTGGCCCGACCTTATCTATAATTAGCTCAAAGGACTTAAAATGATTATTGTGGGGCCACCCGCTATGAGAGACAAGTATTTTATTTCTAGCCCTCGAACTTCTAAAACTACCTACCTCTATATATCTCCTGCGCTTTATATAATTTATATGCAACGCCTGGTCACCATAATTCTTAAAGCAAATTTCATAATCGCCATGAGATAATGTGATTATTCTTCTACAATTAAGCAAAATCTTTCTATAAATCAATCCCCAAGCTTTACTTGGGGCATAAAAGTCACCACTGCCCCATGCGACTAAAACCATCCTCGCCAAAACATTCCGGCGGAAAATATAGAAAAACAAGAGCAGCAAAAAATACTTTCTGAAAGGGGAGACTGTCCCATGGACCAGGAAAACGTCCCTATTCCTCATCATGAGCATCAATAAATCAAAAAAGGTCCGAACATACAGAAAATTACACCCATCACTTACCAAATCATCATAGACCTTTTCCTCCAGAACCTTATCTTTTGACCCTAGAAAACTTATGATGAACTTATGCTCATGCCTCGGCTCACGATTTTCCATAATTCCAAGCATGATATTCGGATTCAAATGGATGTTCTTTGAATCAAACAAGTGATTTACGTTTTTAGATTTCATCTTTCACGACTAACCGAAGTGCATTAAGAACATTCATAAGGAAAAACTCTCAAAGCCAAAACACAAGCCAAAAATTATTCAAGGTATCGACTGATCGACTACGCAGAGGGAATACCAGCAAATTTTTTATCCAACCAACTACGCCCTTTGCGCAACAAAAGGGCGGCACCCTCGGCACGAATTAGCACGCTCAGCAAAAGGTACGCTGCAACACCAATGCCGCTTGCAGCTACGAATAGACCAACCGAAGCATCCACCATCTTTCCCGCAATTGACCAGGCAACCCAACCAGCTATACATGATGCAAGCACCGGCTTTAGTACATCTCTAAGCTGCGCACCTAACGGATAGCCAATGAGGCGTGCAGAATAATAAGTATTAGGCACCAAAGCCAGCGCAGATCCAATTACCTGACTAACAACAATACCAATCACACCAAAAGGTATCGCCCCAAATAACAAAGCCAAATTGACCGCTTTCTTGAGTAAACCAACTTTCAAAACCAGATCTGATCGGCCTTTTACATTCAATAAACTCACATTCAGTGAATGGAGTGGAAAAAGCGCCCCGACCACGCACAATAGCTGTAAATAAGGCACCGCGCCTTGCCACCGAGCATCAAACAGCAATCCGAACAACGGTGATGCTAGGCCCGCAAGCAGAGCCATGATGGGTGCCACCAGGAACATCATCAACTGCAGGACTTGACGATATTTGTGCCTGAGCATTTCGTTGTCGTCTTGCAACGTGGACAAGGCGGGGAACGTTGCTTGCTGAACCGCTCCCGTAAAATGCTGCGAAATCAAGTTGGTCACTTTTTTGGCAAAGAAGTACAAACCAGTGACTTCTGCACTGAAGAAGCGGCCGATAACCAGAACGTAAGAGTTCTGAAAGGAAATCTCCAAAATTCCTTCTGCGAGAAGATTACGGCCAAATTTAAAGAGGCGAAAGAAGGACTCGAAACTAAACGTTAAAGTTGGTCTCCAGTTACTTGCCAACCACATAATCGCGGATGTTATGAATGCTTGACTGAGCATCATAACCACCAGGCTCCAGACGCCCCATCCGAGATAGGCCGCAGAGACAGCTAGAATCCCAGACCCAAGTGCAGCGATACTGTTGGCTTTCATCTGAGATTTGAAATTCATCTCCCGACTCAGAACAGCTGTTTGTACCACCCTCGTCGCATTAATAAATACGACCAATCCCATGACCTGAACAAGCGAAGTTAGTTCCGGCTGTTTATAGAAACCAGCCACATAGGGGGCTCCAAAAAACAGCACCCCATATGCACAACCACTCAAGACCAAGTTTGTATAGAAAACCGTCGTTAGATCTGTGTCTGAAACTGACTTGCTTCGGATCAACGCCTGCCCAAGTCCTGAATTGACAAACGCACTCGCCAACTCAAATACAACCGTCGCCATGGCAACAAGACCAAATGCTTCCGGTGCAAGTAACCGCGCAAGAAATAGCGTGAATACGGTTGTCGCACCTCGCGACAAGAATAAACTCACTAGATTCCATAGCACCCCAACTCCAATTTTACGGTTTATGCCTTTCATTCGGAGTGTTGCTCTCTAGTGGGGGGCTCAAACATCGATTAAATAGAACAGGGGCATAATTAATGCCCCTCGATCCTAACTTGATTTATCGGCCCAAAATAAAATCTACAATCTTCTCAGGCGTATCCAACCCCTCCGCTTCATCATCACTAATACTAACCCCAGCGGCCTCACCAACATCCATAATCACCAACATGATATCCAGTGAATCAACACCAAGATCCACAAGAGTTTTGTCCATCTTATCTTCAGACATTTCCAGATCTTCAACATTCTTTTCCAACATGGACATGACGATCTTTACGGCTTCTTCGCGATTCATAATATTTCCTATTAGCTTGATTTTACTTCTTCATAGATTGCGGTCGCCCAAGACAATCCAACACCGAAGCCTGACATAAGAATTCTTCGGGGCCTGTTATCGAGTTCTTCTTCCAACAGCAGCGGGATGGACGATGAAACAGTGTTTCCTGTTGCAGATAGCCGGATGGGGGCCTTTTCAGCAGGAATACCAGCTCTCTTGATGGTGTTCTCCAGCATAAAACGACTGCCCTGATGCAGCAGAAACAGGTCAATATCGTCAGCAGTCAATTCTGCGGATACCAGCGTGCGCTTGATCTGTTTTGGCACATCCTGCAAGGCGAAATTGAACACGGCTCGGCCATTCATCTCCAGGCCATTGGCTGTTTTCTGGAGCGCATCACTGCCAGCGCCTTTGGTAGAAAATTTCGCTGTGGCTAGGGTGTAGCGTGGCGTTTCACTAATCAAGGTAACGGATGCAGCATCTCCAAACAGTAAGCACGTGTTTTTATCGTCATGATCAAGGATTCGGGAATAAGGGTCACAGGTAAAAAACAATCCCCTTTTCATCCGGTTCGCAGCCATGAAAGACTGAATCACACTCAAACCGTACACATACCCGGAGCATCCCAGCCCAATATCAAAGCAAGCGCATTCTTCCGGTAGCTCAAGAGCAGCGTGAACCAAAGCTGAGTTATGCGGCAAGCCACCCTTATCCGGATTCTGAGTACACAAAACCACGCACTCAATCTCTGACTTGTCGATATTTGCTTTTCCACAAAGACGATCAAAGGCAGCAACGCAGGCGCTGACAACACTGTCCGTATCTTCAAACCGCGGCAAAGTTGCTACGCCAATTTTCTGCTCGACAAACTCCCGGTCTGTCTCAAAGCGATCGGCCTGCTCCAGATTATCGACCCTGCCCTTCGGGAGGTAACTCGCTACAGACTGAATCCCTAACATGAGTGGCTCCTTAGTTGTTCTAATGTGTCACGAAAAGTACATGTCAGCGATTTTCTCGCCATTAACGAGGACATCGCTGCAAGTAAGTCTTGTCCCCACCTGCTTGGTGATGCGAAGCTCTACTTTCTCCATCGCGGGGATGGGAAACCGACCATCATAACGAGAGAAGACCCATTTCTTGGAGCTATCCAGGCATTCGAGGTGCATTTTCTTGCAGAGCGACACAAGCAATTCAATTCTGTCCACATGGTGTGGATGATTCTGAACGATAGCCTTATCCCCTACGATTGAGCCACGGCAAGCTTCGGGCTCATCAAAGTCCTGGCGTACCGCCTCCTCTTCGATTTCAGCCGCCGCGTTAATACACATCGAGTAACTCTCACCATCAGGCCCAGCGATTTTAGCGACTACCGCATCTGCTGCCGTTGGTGCACGCTCGTCCAGTATACAAACCGGGTTGTGAGTCATATGTTTGAATGACACATTGATCTTTCCCTCTGCCAATCCTTTCTGACCGGCCGCGTCAATCAATGCATTGAACAAGCTGGTTCCGTGGACATAATTTCGGTTCCCCTTGAACGCAAACTTCAGCACTTCCGACATAACAACTCCTAACCTACCGCTTGGGACCAGTTTTCAGGCCAACCATTCGCTTGGCGGGATTACCGAACATCGAATGATTCGGCTCAACATTTTTTACCACAACGCTACCCATGCCCAGCGAGGCTTGCGTGCCAATCACCAGATTGTCCCGAACACTGACGCCCATTGCGACAGTCGCTCCAGCGTGAACCGTGGTATGGCCACCCAGCAATGAGCCTACAGACATCCAAACCCCATCCTCGACAACCGCGCCATGGCCTACGTTACACAAATTGCCAATCACCACATCGTTCCCTATAAATGTGGAGGTCAGAATGCCACCGGCAATCACGGCATTTGCACCAATTTCAGTGTTGTCACCAATAGAAACACCACCCACATGGGGAAACTTGAGCAGTCGTCCGTCAGCTGCCCGGTATACCGTCACGCCGTCGCTGCCAATAACCACGTTTTCCCGAATGACAGTATTCCTGCCAATTCGTGAGCCACGCTTGATGACGGCTCCGGCACAGATGACACTGCCTGAACCAACCTCGACGCCAGGCTCAATAACGGCTGAACTTGCAACCTGCGCTTCGCTCGAAATACTCGCTTCAGATGTAAAACCACGCCAGTGAGCATCTATCCCGACAGAATCAATTAACCAAGCCAACACATCCATAAACACAGCTCTTGGGTCTGAAACCACACAGAACTGGTTAGAACCTTGAATCGACTCATCCGGAAACCCATCGGTCAAAACCAAAGACTCCGTTAAGTCCGCACCTTTGCCATATTGTTCGCAGCTTGCAAAAACAAACTGTTTATGACCACCGGTACGGGAATCACAGGTACTCTCTAATTCCAGATCCACTGCACCCGATAGAAGGGATGGGCCAACAAGGTTTTCAACGAAGGCAATAATTTCTGAGGAATTCACCGGTGCTCTTAAAAAAGCACCTTTTGGACGCATAGTCACTGACACACCTCAAGGACCTTGCTGGAAATCATTTCAATCTCTGCCGAAGTCAACCCGGAGTAAATCGGCAAACAGACAATGCGTTCAGATAGTTTTCGGGATTCGAAGCACGTCATTGAGCTTGCCCCCAAGGACGTTACCGATTCCAGAGACGGGTAAAAGTAACGTCGTGCAAGAACATCCGATTCACGCAAGGAGGACATCAGGTCCATAACCCGAGCTTCGTTTTCCAGTGCTACAGGATAATAAGCATGATTTAAACTGGCACCACTTTGAATACGCTGTTTCTGCACCCTACCCTTCAGAAGATGATCGTAGCTTTCAGTAACCGATTGGCGGTCTCCGCTAATTTGCTCCATCTCATCAAGCACACACAGGCCCATCGCCGCTTGCAGCTCATTCATCTTGGCGTTGATGCCCGGTTCTTCAATGCACTCAGGCCCCGCAAGGCCGAAATTGATCATTCTTCTGGCCCGCTCCAGATCTTCCTTGCGCTTGAAGATAATGGCCCCACCCTCGCCTGTGTGGAACAGTTTGGTGGCATGGAAGCTGAGCGTGGCCGCATCGCCGTGTTTGAGCAGGCTTTCGCCTTTGTAGTTCACACCGAAAGCGTGGGAGGCATCGTAGATGACTTTTAGCTTGTACTTTTGGGCGATGGTATCAATGGCTTCGATATCACAGGCATTGCCAAAAACATGTACGGGTACGATTGCCCGTGTGTTCGGGGTAATGGCCGCTTCGATGTTCGCCGGGTTCAGACACCAACTGTTCGGATCTATGTCTGCGAATACGGGCTGCACACCGTCCCATTTCAGAGAACTGGCGGTAGCAATGAAGGTAAACGGGGTGGTGACAGCTTCCGGCTGTTCGCCAGGGGGGGTATCGCTCACACCCAGGGCGCGGTAAGCAATTTGCAGTGCCAGGGTGCCGTTGGCGACCAGTAACAGGTTTTCAACGCCCAGATAGTCTTCCAGCCGCTGGGTGAGCTCCTGTACCAGCTGGCCGTTGTTGGTTAACCATTGGCGTTCATAGATGCCGTCTATGTATTTACTGAGCTTTTCCCGGCTGGGTAAATAGGGTTTAGTTACCGGAATCATCGTGCGTCTTCCAGAAGATCCTGCAGGTATTCGCCGTAGCCATTTTTCTTCAGCTGGGTGGCTTGGGCTTGTAATTTCTCGTGAGTCAGCCAGCCTTGGTTGAAGGCAATCTCTTCCAGGCACGCGATCTTGTAGCCCTGACGTTTCTCGATGGTTTCTACAAACTGTGCTGCTTCCAGCAGGCTTTCGTGGGTGCCTGTGTCCAGCCAGGCGAAGCCTCGGCCCAGCAACTCTACGTTCAGATTGCCCTGTTCCAGATAGGCCCGGTTTACGCAAGTGATTTCCAGTTCGCCGCGGTGGCTGGGTTCTACCTGCTTGGCAATGTCTACCACGCTGTTGTCGTAGAAGTAGAGGCCGGTTACGGCGTAGTGGGATTTCGGGTGATCCGGCTTTTCTTCAATGGAGATGGCGCGTTTATTTTCGTCAAACTCTACCACACCGAAGCGTTCCGGGTCTTTTACCTGATAACCGAATACGGTGGCGCCTTCAGTGCGCTGGGCAGCCAGTTTCAGCTTGGGAGTGAAACCTTGGCCGTAAAAGATATTGTCACCCAGCACCAGGCACACGCTGTCGCTACCAATGAACTCTTCACCAATGATAAAGGCTTGCGCCAGTCCATCCGGGCTTGGCTGTATCTCGTAGCTGAGGTTAATGCCGAATTGTTCGCCGGTACCGAGTGCGCGCTTGAAGCCAGCCTGATCCTCCGGGGTGGTGATGATGAGAATATCCCGAATTCCCGCCAGCATGAGCACAGAAAGCGGGTAATAGATCATTGGCTTGTCGTACACCGGCAGCAGTTGTTTGGAAGTGCCAAGTGTTATTGGGTAAAGGCGTGTGCCGGAGCCGCCTGCCAGTATTATTCCTTTCATACGGTTACCCCCAATCGTTCTCTCTGGTAGCTGCCGTCCTGAACCCGTTGGCACCACTCCAGATTATCCAGGTACCACTGTACCGTTTTGCGGATGCCGGTTTCGAAGGTTTCTTCCGGAGTCCAGCCGAGCTCCTTCTGGATCTTACTGGCGTCGATGGCGTAGCGCATGTCATGGCCGGGGCGGTCTTTAACGTTGGTGACCAGGTCCCTATAGCTCCGTTCCCGGGGGCGGAGATCCTGGAGGATGTCGCAAATGGTGTGGACCACTTCGATGTTCTGTTTTTCGTTGTGGCCGCCGATATTATAGGTTTCGCCGGGTTGGCCTTCGGTAACGACTTTGTAGAGCGCGCGAGCGTGGTCTTCCACAAACAGCCAGTCCCGGATCTGGTCGCCCTTGCCGTAAACTGGCAACGGCTTGCCTTCCAGGGCGTTGAGGATCATCAACGGGATAAGCTTTTCCGGGAAGTGGTAGGGGCCGTAGTTGTTGGAGCAGTTGGTGACCAGCACAGGTAAGCCATAGGTGCGCTGCCAGGCACGAACCAGGTGGTCCGAACTGGCTTTGCTGGCCGAGTAAGGGCTGCTGGGGGCGTAAGCGGTTTGTTCGGTGAACAGATGCTCTGCCGCATTGGCGGATTCATTAGGGTGCGGGAGATCGCCGTAGACTTCATCAGTGCTGATGTGGTGAAAGCGAAAGTTGGCCTTTTTCCCTGGTGCCATGGCCTGCCAATACTGGCGAGCCGCTTCCAGCAAGGTGTAGGTGCCTACAATATTAGTTTCGATAAACTCTGCCGGGCCGTCGATGGACCGATCCACGTGGCTTTCGGCCGCCAAGTGCATAATGGCATCGGGCCGGTGGTGGGCCAGCACTCGGTCTACCTCGGCGCGGTTGCAGATATCGACGTGCTCGAAGGTGTAGCGTTCGCTGCTGCTTACCTCAGCCAGGCTTTCGAGGTTGCCCGCATAGGTGAGTTTGTCGAGATTGACCACCTCATTACCGGTATTGGTGAGGACGTAACGGATGACGGCGGAGCCAATGAAGCCGGCGCCGCCGGTTATAAGTATTTTCATAGATTGGAGATGGCTGGTTTCGATGTTCAAAAGGTGGGCCGCTCCCTTCTGGCGCGGTCCTCATAGGGAGAGTGGTAATTCATTCGGCCTGAGTATTCGCCAGGCTATCCCGCACCAGTACGATAAATTCAGAGAAGAACGCCAGAAACACTCCACCCATTACGCCGAGAATAACACCTAGAACAACAATCAACGCTTTCGATGGCCCTTTGCCATCGATGCTTTGCCGACTGGTTACCAGGCTTTGAGCTGGCTTCAATGACTCTATGTCGCTTTCGAGCTCAGCTTGCCTCTGAATGGCTGACGCCAGTGCAGCGGCACTGTTCTCACTGCTTTCCAGTGACTGTAGTGACTCAACCACTTTGCCTTGTGAGGCTATGCGGCTTTCAAGAACTTTGCGTGAGCGTTCTATGAGTTGCCGCTGTCGTTCAATCACACTGTTGATAAGACTTGTGTGCAACTCCTTCACAAGTGTGGCCTGCTGCTCGGTGGTTTCTGTCGAAAGTTTTATGAGGCCGGTATCCTTAGGGTTGGACACCTTGACTTTGAACGGTAGCCTCCGCTCATTGACCTGCGCGAAGGTGGCGGCTTCTTCGGGAATCCACCGATTCTCCAGTGTCGCTACAACAGCGCCGGGTTCTTCAAGATATTCACCTTCGCCGTCTTCAGCCAACTGCAACAAGCTGACGTATTCATACTTTGCCGGGGTCATCACGGCGTAAGTCACCGCCAGCAAAGTCATGACGAGGAACGTTACGTAAAATACCCAGCGGCGGCGTACGAAGGTGGCAGCCAGGTCCACAAGGCTCATTTCGTCATTGTACTTGCGTCTGTTATCCAGCGTGTTGCTCATTAAAGTAACCTTTCGCATCCCGAAGGTGTTGTTATCTCAGGCACGCTACCGCCCCACCATCCCGATCTGGTGTGTTGAGGCGATAGCAGTATAGTGATCGGAGGCGACGGATTTTACGCTAACTCTGACTGAGTTTCAGTTACGGGAAGTTATTAGGTGGTGGCCAAAGGGGGCGGACCGCTGATTTTGGGGTCGCAGCGTAACCGTGTTGGACAAAGCTGTGCTGGAGCGCCGAGGCCTTTTGGACCACGGAGTTGAAGATTACCCCCACACGCCGATTTCATTCTGCTCGAAACGGCGCGTGGTGAGCGCAGGGCTGGAACAGACCTTCGAAATCATTACCGGCACCCCAAAACGCAAAAAGCGCTGATGTGCCTGTCCGCACTCAGCGAACAGGCACAAAAACGCTTCCCGATAAGACAGGGGTTGATTCAGCCGGCGACTTTACGTCTTCTGAACACCACCAACAACCGCCAGGCATGACTCAGCCCCCAGTCATACACCGTAAACAACCCGATGAATGCGGTGAACATGAACCACTCCGGCAGCTGGAAGAATTCGCCGAGCAAGCCGATGGCGGCGAGCAGGAGGGCGATGCCGGTGATCATGATCAGGGCTTCCCGATCGGAGAAACCGGCGCGCATGAAGATGTGGTGGAGGTGTTCGCGGTCCGGCTTCATCACGGACTGGCCCTTGCGGGCGCGGCGGACCATGATGGCGACCATGTCCATCAGCGGCAGCGCGATCAGCCACAGGGCGGTGACCGGGCGGAAGGCCATCGCGCCCGGCTGGGTGCCGTTGACCAGCAGCCATACCACGGCAAAGCCGATGAACATGGAACCGGCGTCGCCCATGAAGATTTTTTTGCGGAACGGAGGGATGCGCAGGTTGGCCATCAGATAGGGCAACAACGCAAAGGCGATGCCCAGGGACAGCGCCAGCTCCAGGTTAAAGCCGGCGGACGCCGCAAACAGAATGGCCAGTGACAGCAACGCCACCAGGGACAGACTGCCGGCCAGGCCGTCGATGCCGTCCACCATATTGAAGGCATTGGTCGCGCCAATCACCGCGGCGATCGTCACCAGCGGGCCCAGCATTCCGAGATTGATCGCGCCAAAACCAAACAGGTTACCGAAAGACTCCAGCGACACCCCGGAACCGAACGTCAGCAATGCCCCCAGCGCCACCTGGGCACCCAAACGGAATTTTGCGGGCAAGTCCCGGGCATCGTCCACCGCGCCCATAACCACCAACAGCGCAGCGCACACCAGGAACAGACCATACCCTTCAGCCAGCGGCATACCCGCCAACCAGGCGATACTCAACCCCAAAAACGCACTCAGCCCCCCGACCAGCGGAACGGCCCCCTTGTGCACCTTACGGTGATCCGGCCGGTCGAGAAGATCCACCCGAATCGCCATCGGCTTGAGCACGAACAGCGAGAGCAGCGCAATAAATCCAGAGAGAAGGCCCGTAGTGCTAGCCGCTTCCATGTGAGAATCTCTTGAAAAGTAAAAGGCCAAAGAAAAGAAATGCCGGACATCCGGTCCCGGTACTACCAGGGGACAGACCTTAGGTCTTTCCCCAACCACCCAAGGCGTAACGATAGGTTCCAAAGTATACAGAACAAATGACAGAACTGTGACCGGCCTCGCAGGATTTGACACTCTTTCACGACCAAGGTCTAAGCCATTGAAAGGCCGTCGTGAGGTAGGGTCAGGCCGAAGGTCGGTCCCCGAGAGCACCCGACATCTACCTCCCCACCCAACGCCCCACGATCTCCTTAATCGCCCGACTACTCCCGTCCAACGCACTGGTGTCCGGCAACACATCACGCCACAGAGGCCTATCTTGCACCTCGTGGTCAGTCGCAGCGGGGATGACGGTCAGGCCCTGGGCTTCGAATAGCGCTTTGGCCCGTGGCATGTGTAACGCAGAAGTGACCAGCAAAATTCGGTTAACGCCCTGTTTGGCCAGAATTGCTGCGGAGTATTCGGCGTTCTCCGTGGTGTTGCGGCTACGCTGCTCGAGCACCAGTGCCTCGGCGGGCACACCCAGGTCCCGCATAAACCGACTCATGGCTTCGGCTTCCGAGGTGGCGCTGTAGGCCGGGTCGCTGCCGCCGCTGAGCAACACCAGCGGCGCCTTGCCCGCGAGCAGTAACCGGGCGCCATACCACACCCGGTCCGAACCAGATTCCAGATTGGGATAAACCTCACCATAATCCGGTGGCGACACTCCGCCGCCCAGCACCACAATCGCCTGGGCCTCTGGCATGGCCTCAACCACAATCGCCGGGTGCTGGTTCTCAAGATAACCCCGCACCCAGTCACTGGCCATGGGCAGCGACCAGAACCATAACCAGAGCAGCGCTAACAAGCCCAACCCAAAGGCCAGGCGCCGCCGGCCCGTCAAAGCCAGAATTAATACGAGCAGACCACCAAAGAGAAACGCGCCCAAGGGTGAAAGCAATGCAATGACCAGTTTTGAAACGAAAAACACCAGGAAAATCCTTTCATCTAAACTTCCGTGGGGACAGACCATAGGCCAGTTCCCTTAACGCACCGCAATCTGCACATGCGTTCGTTCTTTCAAGGCAGATCCCTCAAAAAGGGCGTCACCTTCCTCGAACACACCATATACGGTGTTAAAAGCAGACAGTTCTTGCACTTCTCGTAATTAATGCAGGTAATTGATCTATGCACAGATCAGGGTATTGTTCTGCGATATCGCATTCCTGGGCAATGACTCTCCGCCCTAGTCAACCGCCCGCTAATAACTAGCTACCCAGAAATAAATGCCAGAGCCGAGCCAGAGTACACATCACTTTCGGCCAGCGGACTGACCTCAAGCCTGCCCCAAACCAAAAACACCACATTCAAGCTGATAGCAGAAATCATGCGGCAAACAGAATCCCCCTCAGTTTTCAGGCACCCCACCATCCAAAGCCCCAACGATCTGCTCAACCGCTTTCTCAGGAGCAAAAAGCCTCTGATAAAGCCCCCGGCAACGCCCCGGTAACGTGTCGTCACCCCCACACTGATCGATCAGCGCTTCCGCCGCGCGGACAAGTGCCTCTAACGAATCATCCGTCGCCACAGCCCCAACCCGTTCCTTGCGAATCATGCCAACAAGGTCATTACCCTCGTTAATCTTAGCCAGTACGGGCAACCCACTTTGCACGTAGGTCAGAAACTTACCGGGAATGTTGTGGGTTTTGTGTTTGGGATGCAGGGCCACCAACCCTACGTCGCACTGGGCGTATAACCCGGGTATTTCATCCGGGTCTATCTCATCATGAAACAGCACATTATCAAGCCCGCGGGCTTTGGCATCCGCCGCCAGCTTTTGTGCGTCACTGCCCCGCCCTACAAACAAAAAGCCGATATCGCTTCGCGTTTTCAGCTGCTCCGCCAGGTCAAGCAGCACATCCATACCCTGCGCCACGCCCATATTGCCGGCGTAAACTAACACCCGCCGGCCGGCCAGGCTGGTTTTCGCAAGATCAATGGTGCATTGCCCTACCGGCGCATCCGCCAGCCAGTTCTGCAGTACTTCCAGCTTGCGGCCAGGCTTTTGAATCCAGTGGTCAAAGTACACTGAGTTGCCCGCTGTCTGAATGCCAATGACATCGGCCACCGAATACTGGTAATTCGCAACCGCACGGAAAAAACGATACGGCAGCCCGCGCCCCATCAGCCCCATATCCACGGCCCATTCCGGGAAAATATCGCGAATAATCAAGTAGCCCTTACAAGCACCGGCTTTTTTCAGGGCGTTGGCAATTGGGCCAAAAAAGATCGACGGCGCATACCACACAACCCCATCCCACCGCTCATTGGCCAAGGGACTCTTGCGCAGGTTGCGCAGCATGGCGTAAGGCATGAGGAATTCGCCAATCGTCCGGCGAACGTAATCAATATCCTTGGTTTTCGGGGCCCGCAGCCGCAGTACCCGCACCCCGCCAAAATCCTCAAGCGCCCATGGCTGCTCAAGGTCTGAACTGGGCAAAAGTACGGTAAGCTCATGCCCCTTCCGCACAAACTCCCGCGACAAATCCCTTAACTGAACCGCTCCGGACGTCCGCAACGGCGGAAAGGTGTCTGCAATCAGAACCAGCTTCATGAACCTTCCTGCCTCAATACTGCTTCCAAACCGTCTGCATCACATAATCCCGATAACTGTGGATTATCCGCACCACCTTCTCCGCCACATTCGGCATGCTGTAGTCGCCGACCAGGCGCAATGAGCGTTCCTCACCCCGACTCTGAGTTTCCAGAATGGCCAGGCCTTGCAGCACCCGTTCGGTGCTCAGACCTACCATCATGGCGGCGGTTTCTTCCATGCCCTCGGGGCGCTCGTGGGCTTCGCGGATGTTCAGGGCCGGGAAGTTGAGGATGGAGGCTTCCTCGTTGATGGTGCCGCTGTCAGACAACACCGCCTTGGCGCTCAGTTGCAGCTTGTTGTAATCCTTGAAGCCCAGCGGTTTCAGCAGGCGCACGTTCTGGTGGAACTGCACACCCATGGCATCCACCCGCTTCTGGGTGCGGGGATGGGTGGAGACAATCACCGGGTAGCCGTATTGCTCGGCCACAGCGTTCAGGGTGTCCACCAGGGCCAGGAAGTTCCTGTCGGAATCCACGTTCTCTTCCCGGTGAGCGCTCACCACAAAGAACTTGCCCTCTTCCAGCCCCAGCCGCTCCAGTACGTCCGAGCCGTCAATGCCGTCGCGGAAGTAATTCAGCACTTCAAACATCGGGCTGCCGGTTTTGATCACGCGGTCGGGCGGCAGGCCTTCACGCAGCAGGTAATCCCGGGCGATGGTGCTGTAGGCCAGGTTGATGTCGGCGGTGTGGTCCACGATGCGGCGGTTGATTTCTTCCGGTACCCGCATATCAAAGCAGCGGTTGCCGGCTTCCATGTGGAAAGTGGGAATCTTGCGACGCTTGGCCGGAATCACCGCCATGCAGCTGTTGGTATCGCCCAGCACCAGCAGGGCCTCTGGCTGCACCTCGGCCAGTACCTTATCCACCGCAATGATCACATTACCGATGGTTTCCGCACCGGTGGCGCCGGCGGCGCTCAGGAAATGGTCCGGCTTGCGGATGCCCAGGTCCTGGAAGAAGATTTCGTTCAGCTCGAAATCGTAGTTCTGGCCGGTGTGCACCAGTATGTGCTCGCAGTGCTCATCCAGGGCGGCCATCACCCGGGACAGGCGAATAATCTCCGGCCGGGTGCCGACCACGGTCATGACTTTCAGTTTTTTCATGGCAATTCCAGATTCGGTCAGGCTTCGGTACCCACCGGGCACGCAAAGGTATCCGGGTTGTCCCGGTCAAAAATTTCATTGGCCCAGAGCATGCACACCAGCTCGTCGTCGCCCACGTTGGTGATGTCGTGGGTCCAGCCGGGTACGGTTTCCACAATCTCCGGCTTGGCGCCGTCAGTGAACAGCTCGTAGAACTCCCCGGTGAGCACGTGGCGAAAGCGGAAGCAGGCCTTGCCCTTGATCACCAGAAACTTCTCGGTTTTCGAGTGGTGGTAATGACCGCCACGGGTGATGCCCGGGTGGGCAGTGAAGAAGGAGAACTGGCCGGCGTCCGGGGTTTTCAGCATTTCCACAAACACTCCGCGCTCGTCGCCATGCTGGGGCACCGCGTAGGTGAAGCGCTCCGGCGGCAGATAGCTGACGTAGGTGGAATACAGCGCCC
>NZ_KZ319382.1 GCF_002744715.1 Marinobacter profundi | reverse complement strand
ACCACCACGAATGCGGCGGACCAGATTGTGGCGGACTATGCCTACACCCTGGATGCCACCGGTCGCCGCACCCAGGTGCAGGAGGCCCATAACGGCCGCACCACCAGCTACAGCTACGACGAGCTGTACCGCCTGACTGGCGAAACCATCACCGACCCGGTCAACGGCAACCACAGCGCCGAGTACCAGTTCGACAAGGTGGGCAACCGCACCTACAGCATCATCAACGGGGTGCACACCGCCTACAGCTACGACCACAACGACCGCCTCACCCAGCAGGGCAGCGTTAGCTACAGCTACGACGCCAACGGCAACACCCTGACTGAAACCGAAGACGGCCAGGTAACCCGCTACCACTACGATGCCCGCAACAAGCTTATCGAAGTGGAAAAACCGGGTCTGAGCGCGAGTTACGGCTACAACGCCGATGGTATCCGTACCCANGGACTACGCCCAGGTGCTGGCGGAGGTGACCAACGGCACCACCGAGGTGAGCTACACTTACGGCGATGACCTGGTGTCGCAGACCCGTGCCGGAACACCGTCTTACTACCTCTATGACGGCCACGGCTCGACGCGGGCACTGGCGGATGCGAGCGGCTCTTTAACAGACAGCTACGACTACGATGCGTTTGGGGTGTTGCTGAACAGCTCTGGCGATACCGAGAATGCTTATCGGTATACCGGGGAGCAGTTGGACCAGAACCTGGACCAGTATTATTTGCGGGCGCGGTATTACGATCAGAATAGTGGTCGGTTTACGCAGATGGATACATGGATGGGACTAAACCATGATCCAGTTACATTGCACAAATACCTTTATGCAAATGCAGATCCAGTGGCACATATCGATCCTACAGGGAACTTTAGTCTTGGATCTGTGATGTCAGGTATTAATGTGATGGGTAACCTGGCGATGAGGGCGTATAACGCCTATTCATTGGTTGATTCAGTGTTCCGAATTTCTTCAGGGGAAGAAGCCTTCGATCCGATGAGTTTAGGGACATCAATAATTCTAAGCAGGCTCCCTACGAAGCTGTCCTCAAAGTTAATCACAAAAATATGTGGTAAGAATAGCTTTGACGGAGAAACCTTAGTTTCCACAGAAAATGGGTTAGTCCCCATAGCAGATGTCAAGATAGGCGATAGGGTGTGGGCCTACAATGAAGAAACTGGAATCTCGAAGTTGCAGGAGGTGGTGCACCTAATCGTCGGTGAGGGCGAAAAAAAGATTGTAGATATCACTTTGTCAAACGGTGAAGTAATCAAGGCAACAGTAGGTCATCCATTCTATATACCCACTCAGGGTGAATGGGTTAATGCTGGTGAATTAACTAAAAATCAAGCGCTACTTGGCATAGATGGCGGAATCCTGAGTATTTTGGCGCTGTCGAGTAAAACTGAAAATTTAGTTGTATATAATTTAACTGTCATCGCTGACCATACCTATTATGTAGGTCGGTCAGGTGTTCTTAGTCATAACTCATCATGTCGACTAAAAGAAGTGCGTGTCCCTGTGCATTCGTATGAAGCTGCTAGAAACAAAGCACTTCAATTGCTAGGACCTATAGATCAGGCGTTCCGTAGGAATATCTTGGGTCGTTTGTCTGGCAGTAAGGGACATGGGAAGGTTGTGGGCTTTGAAACGAAAGTTGATGGCGTCTGGAAGCAGTTCCGGCTCGATTATGACCCGACAAAGGGGCCACATATAAATGTTAAGGTTGGAAAAGGGAACGACATGATTGTGAATCATTCTATAGAGTTTCCAGGGTCTGAGATAGATTTTGAGAAATTGCTTAAGTTGATTAATTAGCTTGGAAGTGAGTCTTATGGATGAAAATCGCCGCATTCAGTTAGAGAAAAAACGAGAAAAGCTAAAATTTCTTGCTAAAGATCGTTCTCGTCTAGAACTCATTTCTGACTTTATTGAGATTTTGGATTCAAAATCAATAGACTATGATGTGGTATATTCCAACAGAGCTTGGGATTGGGTTTGTGAAAGATTTCCTGTCAATAATTGGGGTGGGCTAAATTGGGAGCAGGTGGAAAAAAAACAAAAATACAGTTGGAGTTCATCAGAGCAATTGCCTAAATTGTTAAAAAAGTTGATTGATGATACCGACCTAGATAATTGTTTGGTTACTGTAATTTGGAGTAATGAAGAGAGGCCAGCAATTGTAATGTTTTTAAATGATATTGCTGGTATTGCCCAGGCAATGTTTGACCAAGACTTTGATACATGGATTGTGTGTGAGGAAAATAAATGGTGTATTGAGTGTCACCATGATGGATTTATAGGGATTGTATGGACTTGAAGCACTAATTTCACTCTAGCGGCAAAACGATGACTTGGTATCGCTGCCCCGCACTGGACTCCGTCGTACTATTTGTGCGACGCCCAACGGCTCCACCCGGGCCCTGGCGGATGCGAGCGGCTCTTTAACGGACAGCTACGACTACGACGCGTTTTGGGTGTTGCTGAACAGCTCTGGCGATACCGAAAATGCTTATCGGTATACCGGGGAGCAGTTGGACCCGAGCCTGGATCAGTACTATCTGCGGGCGCGATATTACGACCAGAGCAGTGGCCGGTTTACGCAGATTGATACGTGGATGGGGCACAATAGTAATCCCATTACTTTGCATAAATATCTGTATGGGAATGCGGACCCGGTTACGTACACCGATCCCACTGGAAAGTTCAGTTTAGGTTCGATATCAGTTGCTCAGAGTATTAATGCGGTTCTGACTACGGCCAGTGTTGTTGGAACCGGGTTCGAATTATATGGTTATGCAAGTGGTAACAAGGAAGTCAGTGCCGAAAATGTGGGCTGGACGGCAATTATACTTCTATCGGGTCCCGCCGTAGGAAAAGTGCTGAAAGGAGCCGCTGCGATTCGGGCAGGAAAAGCATTGGAAGCTGCGGCGAAGTCTGGAAATCTTGGTAAGTTAATCCTCACTTCTGGACGAACAAGTGAGGTTGTGCTTAGAAGATTCATCCCCGGAGGATCAAAGAATTCATTTAAACCAAGTGCCAACATTGCTTCTGGATATAAATACCAGTTCAAAATCGGAGAGACGACGGTTGAGTTTAAATGGCATGCGCCTGACTTGGCGGCGGCCAAAAAGTTTCCTGACTCTAATTCGGGTAGCATTTGGACGGCTCAAATAAAGATAGGTCGAAAGCTTCTAGGTGCCGATGGAAAACTCTATTCTAGGCCTAGTAATGAGACGCATATACCGATTGATATTTTCTAGGAGTGAATTGTGAACCTGCAAGAATATCAAGATTTGCCAGATGGAATGACTGCCAAGGAGGTTGAAGAGATATTCTTGAAATTTCTGAAGGAAGACTCCGGGGTATTTTCGCGAGCGACCATCGAGAAGATGGATATACTTTGTGATAAACAATGGCATGCATTTAATCTTCCGTCAGAGTCTATTAGACTCGCAGCAAGGAACTGGGTTAAGACGTATATTGAAATCGAGAATCATGATCCAGAAATTGCGGCAAAGGTCGTATATTGCTTTGGACTAGAAAAAGTGTTGTTGCAACAAATCATTGATAGTCATAGAGCTATAAATCTTGCGGAGTTTGAGCAGGATATAGAGATGTCTGAGGGTGAGTTCGTTGATCCGTACTGGAGTCTTAGAGAAAACGGTTAGACTATACATGGACCGCTAGTATAGGTTGAACTTAAGGCGTCGCCCTTACAGAATCTCAAGTGTTTGGCGCTCTCTATCGCAGTGCCACCTGACCAGTGAGACCATCACCGACCCGGTTAACGGCAACCACAGCGCCGAGTACCAGTTCGACAAGGTGGGCAACCGCACCTACAGCATTTTCAACGGGGTGCACACCGCCTGCAGCTACGACGCCAACGGCAACACCCTGACCGAGGCCGAAGACGGAGAACGGCATCACCACCCACTACGTGGTGGACAGCAACCGGGACTACACCCAGCTGCTGGCGGAGGTGACGAACGGCACCACCGAGGAGAGCTACACTTACGGCGATGACCGGGTGTCGCAGACCCTTGCCGGAACACCGTCTTACTACCTCTATGACGGCCACGGCTCCACCCGGGCACTGGCGGATGCGAGCGGCTCTTTAACAGACAGCTACGACTACGATGCGTTTGGGTTATTGCTGAACAGCTCCGGCGATACCGAGAATGCCTATCGGTATACCGGGGAGCAGTTGGACTCAAGCCTGGATCAGTACTATCTGCGAGCGCGGTATTACGATCAGGGAGTTGGGCGGTTCACCCAGCAGGATACCTGGATGGGGAAAAGTCAGGATCCTATAACGCTGAACAAATACCTGTATGCGAACGCGGATCCGGTAACCAACACCGATCCAACAGGGTTTTTTTCACTGAGTAGTCTTAGCGTCGGAATGAACGGAGCGGTTCAGCTGGGGTCGAGGGCCGTGGGTAGCAGTGCGCTTCGGTTTGCTGTCAGAAAAGCGGTCCGTGGAGCTATTCAACATGTTCGTTCCACCGGTAAATTAGCCATTAAAACAGCAAGGCAATGCTTGCGAAAAGAAGACAAATGTAAACTAGGCATACCGATGCTGGTTGTCGGTGCTGATAATGGTGCAGTAGCTCAGCATATTTTGGACTCTCAGACGGGGGGTGGCTCGAATGTTATCGGAGGAACACTGACGTTAAATTACAAGGCTTCAGCTAGATTTGCTTCTCCATCACAACGAAATTGGTATCGAAACCGGCCTGAATGTTCGCGCGCGTCTCGTAATCGGTGGGCCAATATTTATGGTTCAAACCATCGGCTTTTGGATTGTGATGAGTATCCAATGTTTTCAACATATCAGGGCGGAAGTGTATCTCCATTCGTATCATTAAGGCCGGTTCCAAGATCCCAAAATCGTTCTGTGGGAGCGCTTTCTCAATGGTTGTATCGAAGTTTCAAGTTTGAGAACAGAAAGGCATTCTTGGTTATTGCCTCACCGTCCATACCTGTTTCTGCGTGGATACCAGAAAGGTGAAAATGTATGTCAGATACTTGGCTTGTCGAAGAAATTGTGAAGTGCGGGATTAGCGAAGAATTAGCCAGTGAAACTCATATTTTTTTGGGTTTTCCAAAAATCGTCAAACAGAAGAAAAGCTACAGCGAGTGGAGTTGTAGTTTTAAAATCACTGGATTATTTGAGTATGTTCATACTTATCGAGCATATTCTGGTTTCTCAGCATTGCTAGGTGCTATCGGAGGGCTTCGGCATAGCTTGCGCTTGAAACTTGAAATGGAGGGGTGGGATCTCTACGCGTACATGCACGATACAAACAGATTTGAAGTCGCCAGTATCGAATCGGTTTTCCTTGTTGAAGACTGCATACCGGAAGATTATGACTAAGTAATCAACGTCGCAAGGAAAAAGGGGATTTCATTAGATTAGTATTCTGATCCGATATTTAACGCCAAACTTTCAAAAACATTACTTCAACCACGATTCCCAGGCCCGGAAAGCGGGATAATGGTCATCCTCTAGATGCCAAGCGCATACCGATAACCTCAGAACTTTTGCAGGGAACGCATGAACACAGACAACAACACAGGTTACCAATATCGCGAGCGAGTCGTTGAGCCGCGGCCTGATAAGGAGTTGCGATTCCGCAACGGGCGGATTCCCGGTTATTTTTCCGTCTTTCTGGGCGGTTTGAGCCTTGCGGCGGTGCTGGCGTATCTGTTTCCTTCCTACCTGACCACCACCGACCTGCGGGCGGTCTATGATGCGCGGGCCCTTCAGGACATACTGAAATACGGCATGTGGTTTTCGCTGTTTTTCGGGGTCACGACTTTTGTGCTTGACCGTCGCAAACGGTTGGGCGCGGCAGGTATCGGGATGACACTGCTGGCGTTTGCACTGGGTGGGTACACTGTGCCGGTTGGCCCGGTGGAGCCCAAGCCCCTGTCACTGGGGGTGGACTGGCTGATTCTTGCGTTTCTCGGCTCTACCCTTGTGTTCACCACGCTCGAAAAGCTGTTTCCGAAGTACCGGGAACAGGTGATTCTGCGTGATCAGTGGGGGCTGGACTTCTTTTACTTCTGCCTGAATCATCTGTTGATTTCGGCGGTACTGCTGTTTGGTAACTTCCTGGTGACCCGGTTTGAGTGGGTTGCCAGTGGCAGCCTGCAGGCCTTCATCCAGGGCATGCCCTTGTGGCTGCAGGTGATGTTGCTGATTCTGGTGGCCGATCTTGTGCTTTATTGGGAGCACCGGGTGTTCCATGAGGTAAGGCGGCTGTGGCCGTTCCACGCCGTTCACCATTCGGTGGAAACCATGGACTGGCTGGCGGGTTCGCGGGCTCATGTGCTGCAGATTTTCGTGGAGCGGGGACTGGTGATGCTGGCTCTTTACCTCATCGGCGCCAGCAAGGCGGCACTGGATCTCTACGTGACCTTCGCCGCGTTGCAGGCCATTGTCATCCACAGCAATCTCAACATCGCGTGGGGGCCGTTCAAGTACCTGCTGGTGACGCCGCAGTTTCATCACTGGCACCACAGCTCGGAAAAACCGGCCATCGACACCAATTACTCGGCCCACACGGTGCTCTTTGACCGGCTCTTCGGCACTTACCACTTCCCGAAAGGGTTATGGCCGGCGGAATACGGCACCACGAAGAAGCTGCCAGGCTCCTATCTCGGCCAGTTGTTCTATCCATTCCGCCGCGACTGAGCCGTCACATCTGCCCGCTTTCCTCAAACCGCTGATGCCAGCTCAGGGCTTCGCCCAACAGGTGGGGGGTGTGCATGCCGCGGCCGCTGGCGCAGGCACGCTCGAAGTAATCCAGCAGTTTCGGGCGGAAGTCGGGGTGGGCGCAGTTTTCGATAATCCGGCGGGCGCGCTGGCGGGGTGCCAGGCCGCGCAGGTCGGCCAGGCCCTGTTCGGTCACCACGATCTGTACGTCGTGCTCGGTATGATCGACGTGGGACACCATGGGGACGATGGCGGAGATAGCACCGTTCTTGGCGGTGGACGGGGTCATGAACACGGACAGGTAGCCGTTGCGGGCAAAGTCACCGGAGCCACCGATGCCATTCATGATGCGGCTGCCCATCACGTGGGTGGAGTTGACGTTGCCGTAGATGTCCGCCTCGATCATGCCGTTCATCGCGATGATGCCGAGGCGACGAATCACTTCCGGGTGGTTGCTGATTTCCTGGGTCCGCAGGATGATCCGCTCGCGGTAGAAATCGATGTTGTCGCTGAGCTCCTGGTTGGCCTCCGGGCTCAGGGAAAAGGCGGTGGCGGAGGCCTTGCTGAGTTTGCCGGATTTCAGCATCGCCAGCATGCCGTCCTGCAGGACCTCGGTGTAGGCGGTGAGGTTCTCGAAGGGGCCTTCGTTGAGGCCGGCCATCACCGCATTGGCAATGTTGCCGACGCCCGACTGCAGCGGCAGCAGGTTCTGAGGTAGACGCTTCTTCTCCACTTCCATCTCGAAGAAGTGCAGCAGGTGCCGGGCAATCTGCTTGGAGGTGTCATCCGGCTCGCTGAAGCGGGAATTGCGGTCCGGCGCGTCGGTTTCCACCACCGCAATCACTTTCTCCGGAGGGCAGATCAGATACTGTTCACCAATGCGGTCGTCCGCTGCGGTCATCTGGATCGGTTTGCGGCGGGGCGGCAGGGCGGTGCCGTAGTAGATGTCATGCATGCCTTCGAGGCCGGCACTCTGGCCGCTGTTCACTTCCAGGATCACCTTGTCGGCCTGGTCGATCCAGGTTTTGTTGTTGCCGATGGAGGACGAGGGGATCAGCCGGCCGTCTTCCAGCACGCCGGCCACTTCCACCACCGCGATATCCAGCTTGCCGAAGAATCCGGACCAGGCGTACTGGGCGACGTGGGAAAGATGAATGTCGATGTATTCCATCTGGCCATCGTTGATCCGCTGGCGACAGGTGGGGTCGGACTGGTAGGGCAGGCGCAGCTCGATACCGTCGACTTCTGCCAGTGCGCCGTCCAGTTCCGGTGCGGTGGATGCGCCGGTCCAGACGCTGATCCGGAACCGTTCATCCCGGGCCCGGGCGGCGCGGATGTGGTCCGCCAGGGCCTGGGGCACCGCCTTCGGGTAACCCGCACCGGTGAAGCCACTCATGCCTACGTTGACGCCGGAGGGGATCAGTGCGGCGGCGTCGTGGGCGCTCATGATGCGTTTGCGGAGTTGCGGGCAACGAATGCGGGATGCGGTCGACATGATCCACCTCTTGATTTGCGGTTAGCTGCCCTGCACGGCTGGCCTGTGTGGCATGGCTGTTGTCGGGGCGAGTCGAAAGGGGCGGTATTCTAGCAGCGAAATGAGAAGTTATGCGTAATTGGGGTAGTGTAACTACCTAATCCTTTAGTCTAGGTGTCGTATAAATTCCAGATATTACTCAGGTAGCCCGGGGCTTACTGCCGTGGCCGGCGGTTGCCGTAACTGCATCCCGATGGGATGATGCCCGGATTGCGCTGAACTCGCTGTTCGTCATTCACCCATCATCCGCAACCGGCAGGGCTTCATGGTCACCAGGACATCCACCCGTTTGAACAAATACATCAGCGAGAGCGGGATGTGTTCCCGGCGGGAGGCCGATCGCTACATCGAGCAGGGTAATGTCTTCATCAACGGCCGGCGTGCTCAGGTGGGCGACCAGGTGTTGCCGGGCGATACCGTCAAGGTGAACGGCCAGGTAGTGGAGCCGCGGGATGAAGAGGATCTGATCTTCATTGTCCTCAACAAACCGGTGGGTGTGGTGAGTACCACCGACAGTGCGGAGAAGGACAACATTGTCCGTTTTGTCGGCCACAGTGAGCGGATATTCCCCATCGGTCGCCTCGACAAGGATTCCCAGGGGCTGATCTTCCTCACCAGTAATGGTGACCTGGTCAACAAGATCCTGCGGGCCGGTAACAACCATGAAAAGGAATATCTGGTGACCGTGGACAAACCGGTGACGCGGGAGTTTGTCGACGGGATGAGTAGCGGGGTGCCCATTCTCGGCACCGTCACCAAGCCATGCAAGGTGGAGCAGGTGTCCCGCTTTGTTTTCCGCATCACCCTGGTGCAGGGGCTGAACCGTCAGATCAGGCGGATGGCCGAGTATTTCGGCTACGAGGTGACCAGGCTGGAGCGGGTGCGGATCATGAATGTCAGTCTTCGCGGGTTACCGGTTGGCGCGTGGCGTGACCTGACCGGGCAGGAATTGGCGACGCTGTTTGATGCTATCCGTGACTCCTCATCGGAGGCCGCGGCGGGTGCCCGCAGTGAGCCCCGCAAGTCCGCAAAGCCAAAGGGTCCGCGGCAGGGTGTTTCCGCTAAACCGGCACGGGCAGGGACAAAGCCGGCCGGCAAACCGGCGACCGGACGAGGTGGCAAGGGCGCCGGGAAAGCACCTGCCAGGGGATCGGGTAACGGAGCGGGTAAGGGACCTGGCAAGGGCGGGAGCAAGGGGCCGGGCCGGCCTGCGGGTAAGCCTACCGGTAACCCGAAAGCCGGCGGACGCAGTGCCGGTCCGAAGGGCCGTCCGGCCAAACCGAGAAAGCCTTCCAGCAAGCGCTAGCCTTCGCTGCAGGCGCTTGTTTTCGGGGCAAATAGGTCCTCTTCCTTACGGCAGAACCAGCCGGGAGCGGCTATGCTTACCGGCTTTAACCCTTTGCCGGATTTTGCCTGAATGCTCGAGACGTTTTTCACCACCTACATCAGCAGTACCATCCGTTTTCTGTTTCTGCTTGCGCCGTTCTTTGTGGTGACCATGTTCCTGGCGTTGACCCGTGGCCTGCCGGCCAGCGAGAAGGCATCGATCATTCGCCGGGCCTGCGTGTCGGCGTTCATTCTCGGCGTTGTGTTGTTTTTTGCCGGCCCGCTGTTGTTCAATGCCATCGGTATCACGCTGAATTCGTTCCGCATCGGCGCCGGCAGCCTGCTGTTCCTCACCGCCATCAGTCTGGTGACCAGCGGCACCCGCAACCACGCCACCGGGCTGCCCGAGGAAGACCGCGACGACATTGCGGTGGTTCCGCTGGCCATTCCGGTGATGATCGGACCGGCCACCATCGGTGCCATCATGGTTTATGGTGCCGAACTCAAGGCGTTACCGGACGTCGCCGGCGGCCTGCTCGGGCTGGTGTCTGGCCTGCTGATCCTGGCGGTACTGCTGCGCTTGTCCGGCTATCTGGAAAAAGCGCTGGGCAAGACCGGGCTGAACATCATGTCCAAGATCAGCGGTCTGATCCTGTCGGCGATGGCGGCGGAAATCGTGCTGACGGGGATTGCAGGTTTCATTGCCGCGACCTGAAGCAGGCGGCACTTTCAGTTCCAGAGTTTGTCATTCCGGGTAGTTATGTCTGCAAACACCATTGAGCACAACCGGTCGCGCCAGAGCTTTGAAGGCTTGTCTTCAGTCTGGCTGTTCGGTTATGGCTCGCTGATCTACAAGGTGGATTTTCCCTTCCTGGAACAACGACCGGCGCAGATTGAAGGCTGGGCCCGACGGTTCTGGCAGGGCTCCCATGACCACCGGGGGACTGCGGAGGCGCCCGGTCGCGTAGTCACGCTGATCGACCAGCCGGATGCCCGCTGTCGCGGAATAGCCTACCGGGTGTCACCGGAAGTCTTCCAGCACCTGGATGTGCGGGAGAAGAACGGCTACCTGCGCTTCACCACCACCATGACCTTCACCGATGGCAGCGGCCACGCAGAAGGTCTGGTTTACATCGCAACCCCTGACAACGACGCGTTCCTGGGGCCTGCCGATGAGGCTGACATTGCCCGTCAGATTGCCGGGGCCTGCGGCCCCAGTGGCCCCAATGCCGAATACCTGCTGCGGCTGGCCGAGTCATTGCGTGATCTCGGTGACCATGACTCCCATGTCTTTGCCCTCGAGACCCTGCTGCGCAATCCGGCAGTCGACTGAAGCTTCCGACGTGCCGGAAAAGCGGTGATCCGCCCTTTACAATCTGGTAACCCCAGACCGCTGTCTTCGTTCAAGTTGTCCATCGCCTTCCCAGATAAACCACTTTCAAAACAAATAGATGGAATTGTGTCAAAAAATCCATGGAGAAAGTCAGTCAACGTAAAGTAATTGCAAAACCGCCTCCTGACGCCTGACTTTTGCCTCGGGTTCGATAACCTTGGAGCAGGTACCGCCCGGATTCGTCAATCACTGGGAACCGGGTGAACGCCAAACAGCCTGAATCAACGATCAGGAACAGAGTAGGAGAAGAACCATGAAACGGATACTGATTGGCAGTCTGATTGCCGGTTTTCTGATGATGGCAGGGCCCGCCATGGCGGACTCTTACCACCGTAATCTGCCGCCGGGCATCCACAAGCAGATGGGCCGTGATCATCATGACCATGGCCGCTGGGAACGTGAGCGGCATTACTCGAAGTACCATGACCGCCGCCACGGTCACAAGCATAAACACAAGCACAAGCACAAAGGCTACCGGGACCGGCATTACCATGATGACTGGAAGTACGGACGTCGTGACGGCTATCGCCATGACCGCTACCGCCACGGCCATTACGACGGCCACAGTGTCGAGCACCGGGTCGCCAATATTGTTCACAACACCCGGGAGCTGATCGAAATGAACCGCCGCTGAGCGGGCAGCCATAAAAAACCGGGCCTCAGGGGCCCGGTTTTTTTGGCTCTGATAAATGTGGTCAGCCCTTGCGGCGACTCAGCCGGTGCTGCAGCTCGCCGATGATGCCGCGGCGGAACACCATCACACAGAACACGAAGATCACCCCGAGGATTACCTGCACCCAGGAGCCGAACGAACTCAATTCATGACTCAGCGAGGCCACGGTAATGGCACCGACCACGGGGCCGAACACGGTGCCCAGGCCACCGACCAGGGTCATCAGGATGACCTCGCCGGAGGTCTGCCAGTGGGCGTTGGTCAGCGCGGCGAACTGGAAGATCAATGCTTTGGTCGCGCCGGCGAGGCCGGCCAGGGTGGCAGAGATCACAAAGGCCATCAGTTTGAAGTGGTCGACGTCATAGCCCAGCGACAGCGCCCGTGACTCATTCTCCCGGATGGCCTGCAGTACCTCGCCGAAGGGCGAATGGATGGTGCGGTAAATGATGCCAAAGCCGATCAGGAAGATGGCAAGCACCAGGTAGTACATGGCGAGTTCGTTGTTCAGGTCGATGAAGCCGAACAGCTCACCCCGCGGAATCCGCTGCAGGCCGTTCTCGCCGCCGGTAAAGGGCAGCTGGAGGGCCAGAAAGTAGATGATCTGCGCCAGCGCGAGGGTGACCATGGCGAAGTAGATGCCCTGGCGACGGATGGCGAGGTAACCGAACACCGTACCTAGCAGCAGCGCGAAGCCGGTTCCGGTCAGGATGCCGAGCAGCGGCGGGAAGCCCCATTCCTTGAGCGCGTAACCGGCAACGTAGGCGGCGCCGCCAAAAAATGCCGCGTGGCCGAAGGACAGCAATCCGGCATAGCCCAGCAGCAGGTTGAAGGCACAGGCAAACAGCGCGAAGCAGAGCAGGTCCATGACGAAGACTGGGTAGGCAAAGAATGGCGCGGTCAGCCCGAGGACGATCATGATCACAAGCAGGATACGGTTCATCATGGCGGGCTCACTTCTCCTTACCGAACAGTCCCGCGGGGCGGAACAGCAGGACCAGCACCATCAGGAAGAAAATCACCGTACTGGCGGCGGGCGGGTAGAATACTTTGGTCAGGCCTTCGATCAGGCCCAGTGCCAGGCCGGACAGGATGGCCCCCATGATCGAGCCCATGCCTCCGATCACCACCACTGCGAACACCACGATGATCAGGTCGGCCCCCATCAGCGGGCTCACCGAGTAGATCGGTGCGGCAAGCACGCCCGCCAGACCGGCCAGGGCGGCGCCGAATCCGAAGGTCAGGGTGACCATCAGCGGCACGTTGAGGCCGAAAGCCTGGGTCAGGTTGGGGTTTTCCACCCCGGCCCGCAGGCGGGAGCCGAGCTTGGTATGTTCGATGAAGTACCAGGTGGCAAAGCACACCACCAGGGAAAACACGATGGCGAACAGACGGTAGGTGGGGAAGTACATGAAGCCGAGATTGACCACCCCGCTGAGGCTTTCCGGCTGGCCCGGGTAGGGCGTACCGGAGACATTGAAATAGTTGGCGAACAGTCCCTGCAGGATGAGGGTGATGCCAAAGGTCAGCAGCAGGCCGTAGATATGGTCGAGGTCTGCCAGTCGTTTCAGCATGGTCCGTTCTATCAGGATGCCCAGCAGGCCGACCAGCAGGGGCGCCACCAGCAGCGAACCCCAGAAGCCGACCTGCAGGCTGATGCCGAACCACTGCTCCAGGAGGGAGTAGCCGATCAGGGCGATGAAGGCGCCCAGCATGTACATCGCGCCATGGGCAAAGTTGATGATGTTCAGCAAGCCGAAGATCACCGCCAGCCCGAGACTCAACATGGCGTAAAACACACCCACATTCAGCCCAAGCAGCGCCTGGGCCAGTATGACCTGCATCGACACGTTGGTTATCCCCCTGAAGCCGTGGTAATGGGTTGCGGTTACTGGTTAACCAGTGAACACTTGGTGTCTGCCATGGAGATGTAGGCGTCGTCCGCCGGAATCTTCGACACCACCTTCAGCAGGTCCCACTCTTCGGTGGCCTCGTCCGGCTTCTTCACCTCAACCAGGTACATGTCATGGAGCATCGAGCCGTTCGGGGCAATCTTGCCACCCTTCACGAAGAAGTCATTCAGCTCCATTTCACCCAACTGTTTACGGACGGTGTCACTGTCGTCAGTACCGGTGGCCTTGACGGCTTCGAGGTAGTGGGTAACCGCCGAGTAAACCCCCGCATGGACCATGGTCGGCATGGCCTTGTGGCGCTCATAGAACCGGCGTGACCACTGCTCGGCTTCGTCATCCTGGTTCCACACGAAGGCAGTGGTGAACTGCAGGCCCTGGGCGATGTCCAGGCCCATGCTGTGCACATCGGAAATGAACACCAGCATACCGGCCAGCTTCTGGCCACTTTGCACGATGCGGAACTGATTGGCCTGCTTGATGGCATTGACGGTGTCCTGGCCGGCGTTGGCCAGGCCGATGACATCCGCTCCGGAAGACTGGGCCTGCAACAGGTAGGATGAGAAGTCGTTGGTGGACAGGGGCGCGTTGACGTTGCCGACCACCTCGCCACCAAGGTTCTTCACGACGGCTCCGGTGTTATCGCGCAGGGAGTGGCCAAACGCATAGTCGGCGGTGATGAAGAACCACTTCTTGCCACCGTTGCGCACCATCGCGGTGGCGGTGCCGACCGGCAATGCATGGGTGTCGTAGACGTAGTGGATACCGTAGGGCGAGCACTGATCCTCGGTCAGCGCGGTGGTGCCGGCACCGGTGTTCAGGGTGATGATTTTCTTGTCGGCGGCCAGGCCCTGTACCGACAGCGCCACCGAGGAGTTGTCGAGGGCGGTGATCATGTCGACCTGTTCGGCGTCAATCCACTCCCGCGCGGTACTGGCACCGATATCCGGCTTGTTCTGGTGGTCCGCCGAGATGATCTCGATGGGCTTGCCGAGCACCGAGCCCCCGAAATCCTCGATGGCCATCTGGGCCGCGATCACCGCACCGGGCCCTTCCAGCGCCTTGTAGACCCCCGACATGTCACTGAGCACGCCGATCTTTACCTTGTCATCCGACAGCGCGGCATTGGCGGCCAGCGGTACCGCCAGTCCGGCCAGAGTGACGGCACCTGCGATGCCTTTTATCCAGTGCTTGAGCATAGTCTTGTTCCCCTTGTTGTTGTCTTGGTGCGGCCCGACGGGTCCGCAACCGGATCAGACACTGAGGTGCCTGTTCAACTGCTCCTGCTTGCTATCAAGCTCGGCCGCCTCGATCTGTTCGACAACGCGGCCGTGCTCAATGATGTAGTGGCGGTCTGCCAGTGGCGCAGCAAACCGGAAGTTCTGCTCTACCAGAATGATGGTGAAGCCTTTTTCCCGCAGTTTGCGGATCACCTCGTCAAGCTTTTTGAGGATGACCGGTGCAAGGCCTTCGGTGATTTCATCCAGCAGCAGCAGGGTTGCGCCGGTGCGCAGGATGCGGGCAATGGCCAGCATTTGCTGTTCGCCGCCGGACAGTTTGGAGCCCTGGCTCTTGCGCCGCTCCTTGAGGTTGGGAAACATCTCGTAGATTTCGGCGATGGACAGGCCACCGGGGGCAATCACCGGGGGCAGCTCCAGGTTTTCGTCGACATTCAGCGAGGCAAAGATGCCCCGTTCCTCCGGGCAATAGCCCAGCTTGCCGATGTGGGCAATGCGGTGGGTGGGCATATCGATGACCTCGGTGCCGTGCAGCCGGATGGAACCGGTCCGCTTGCCCACCAGGCCAAGGATGGCTTTAAGTGTCGTGGTGCGTCCCGAGCCGTTCCGGCCCAGCAGGGTGATGACTTCGCCTTCGTGCAGCACCAGGTCAAGTCCGTGGAGAATGTGGGATTCGCCATACCAGGTATGGAGGTTCTCAATCCGCAGCAGTTCCGGTTTGTTATCAGGCGGCATCGGTGGTCCCCATATAGGCTTCCATCACGGCAGGGTTGGTCGACACGGTGTCGTAGTCACCTTCCGCCAGTACCTCGCCCCGGCTCAGCACGGTGATGCGGTCGGCAAGGGTGGAGACCACGTTCAGGTTATGCTCCACCATCACCACCGTGCGGCCTTCGACAACCCGGCGGATCAGGTCGGTGACTGTGCTGACATCCTCCGCGCTCATGCCCTGGGTGGGTTCGTCCAGCAGCATCAGTCGTGGCTTGAGGGCGATGGTGGTGGCGATTTCCAGTGCCCGCTTGCGGCCATAGGCCAGCTCGACCGCCTTGGTGTCCGCGAACTCGCCCAGTCCTACCTGCTCCAACAGGTGCTGGGCTTCCTCGTTGAGCTGGTCGAGCACACGGATGGGCCGCCAGAAGTGGTAGGACACGCCCAGTTTGCGCTGCAGGGCGATACGCACATTCTCCCGCGCTGACAGGTGCGGGAATACCGCGGAAATCTGGAAGGATCGGATCAGGCCATGCTGGGCAATCTCGGCCGGTCGGTGGCGGGTAATGTCGTTGCCGTCGTAGAAGATTCGGCCCGCCGTCGGGGTCAGGAACTTGGTCAGCAGGTTGAAAAACGTGGTCTTGCCGGCACCATTGGGCCCGATCAAGGCATGGATGTGCCCGGTCTGGACCTGGACATTGACATCCTTGATGGCCGTGAAGCCCTTGAAGTCCTTGGTAAGGCCTCGGGTTTCCAGAATGATGGACGGGGTCTGGGTACTGTCGCTCACGGAACGTCACCATGTGTCGTTGCCGGGCTCGTAGCCCGGTCGTTCTTATTATTGGCCCTGCCAAAAAAGGCAATCGTGACAGCCAGTTGAAAGACCCATTCAGTAAAGACGCCGGGCCCCGGTTCTGTCAAGTCAGGCCATTTTCGGCGACAGTCGGCGATGCCTCAGGCCAATCAGCAGCAGCGGGACGATGGCGCTGTTGACGATTTTCGCTGACATTCCATGACTCCGATGCGGCGGGTCAAAATTTAAGGGAGAACAAGGGAGAGAATGGGGCAACCCAGCGGTAGTCTGATGATCGATTCGACATGGGCTTTCATGAGGATGCGTCCGGCCAGCAAACCCTGCCAGTGACGGAGAGTTTTGAGTATAACTGGAATCGTATTATCCAGCTGAAGACAAAAAATTGAACTCCTAAAACTGGTGTTGGTTTTTAAACATGTGCAGCTGAGAATCTTATAAATTGCATGTGCCAAATTGGCACACCAAATTGATTAAGGCAATTAAGTGTGCCAACATGGCATACACAGACTGAGTCCGTCGAAGCACTTTTTATCAAGGAAGAGGGTTTTCTTGGGCTCCAGTCGAGCCTATCCCGCCATCGGTGAAGAATACGATGAACACACAAGGTAAAGACACTCGCCTGGTCGCCCGTGTCGATGAAGAAACGCAGAGACTTATTGCTCATGCAGCAGAGTTAACGGGCCGCAGCTTGAGTCAGTTCCTGATCTACGCTGCAAAGAAAGAAGCACAAGAGGCCGAGCGTCAGGCGCTACAGATTCAGGTTTCCCGGCAAAGTGCTGATCTTATGCTGGAGCTACTGGATAACCCTGAGCCGATTAACCCAAAGCTTCGGGAAGCTGCACTCAATCACAGGAAGTTGGCTGGTGACTTTAAGAACCGAAGAAATCAGTAAAAAACACAATCGGCGAAAGTTTGACTGCGGTAAACCTGCACTCAACGAGTTCTTGAAGAAAATTGCCCGGCAAAGCAGCCAGAAGATGGCGACACGGACTTATGTACTGATTGAAGATGACGACGACCCGACGGAGATCCTGGGTTATTACACTCTTCTTCCCAGCACCCTTGTCTTCCCCCAGGGACACCCCCTGCAAAAGCGGTTTCCGTCGGATCCGCCGGTTTACCGGCTGGCACGGCTGGCGGTTGATAACTCTGTGAAAGGATATGGATTAGGAGCATACCTGCTGATCGAGTGCCTGAGGCGAGTTGTTGATGCGTCAATATCCGTTGGAGGTATCGGTTGTGCGGTAGATGCCAAAGACGACGACTCAAAAAGATTCTACGAAAGGTTTGGGTTTGTTGCTATTGATGGCGTCGAGGGTGACTCTCTAGCTCTTTGGCTACCATTTGAACAATGTCTCGAAGCAGTCGAACTCTCACAGACAAGTGGAGGGTAGTCGGGTTCTGCCCTGTTACTTCGGATCTTGCAAAAAAGAGGCGGAATTTCTCCCCGGGGGACGTGTTGGTCTATCCGCCTGAACGTTCGTTTTGCGACCATCCCGCATCCGAGGCAATACCTAAACAGAAAGCGAATATTCGAGATTCATCTTCCGGTTAATAACGCTTGACGTTAATGTTGCATCGCGTCACTATTGAGCCATGATCATATCGTTCAAGTGTAAGGACACCGAGAAGTTGGCAAGCGGACGCCGCGTCAGGCGCTTCGTCAATTTTGAGCGAGTTGCGTTAAGGAAGATTCGACAACTCCAAGCTGCAAGCCAGTTGGATGACTTGAAAGTACCGCCCGGAAATATGTTGGAGCCATTGTATGGTGACCGCCAAGGCCAGCACAGCATTCGAATCAACAAACAGTTCCGGGTT
>NZ_KZ319381.1 GCF_002744715.1 Marinobacter profundi | reverse complement strand
TGCCGCAGATGCTGCCAGCCCCGGTCGATGATCACCCTCGGGTTTCGATCAGGCTCCTCCAGTCGCTAAACAAAAGCGAACATTCGAGTCAGAGCTTTCCTCCAGAGCCTCCAGTCATTCAGTAATCCTCTTCAAGCAGGCCAACAAGGTCCTGCCGAATGGATTGAGCGCTTAAATCTTCCGGCCGGATAAGCAGGCGAGGATTACCATCACGATCAAACACATAGACTGCACCGCTGTGAGTAACGGCATAGTCACCTTCTGCGTCCGGTTCTTCATGCCCGAACGTCTACCGGTATCGCTGGGTAAGCGTGCGGAGGTCAGAGGCGTTGCCGGTCAGCCCGATGATTTTGTCACCAAAAAAATTGACGTACTCCGCCAGGCGTTCGGGTGTGTCGCGCTGAGGATCGACACTGACGAACAACGTAAGTACTTCCTCCTGATTTTCCGTGCTCAGCCCGCTGACGGCCTGGCTGAGTTTTTGCAGAGCAGTGGGGCAAACATCAGGGCAAGAGGTAAATCCGAAAAACAGCATTCGTACCTGACCACTGTAATCATCGCCTGAAACCCGTGTTCCCTGACTGTCGATCAAATCGAATTCAAGCTTGGGCATCACGCCGCTGATTTCTGTCCCGTGCCAATCCGGCGGATCATCGCCCATGCAGCCAACAAGGAGGATTGCCAGCATCATCATTGCAATGGATGCAAAGCGCTTTGCGTGGTGTTGGAAGCAGGGTTTGATCATCAAGTGGTGTCCTTCAATTACGTGTTGGAAGGATTCTGGTGTCCCAGAACAATCGCCAAGTCTTCCGGCACCGCCATCGGTTCAAATGCGCTGACGTTGGCAAGTCCCGTATTGCCGACAGGAACCCGGATTCGTGAAACCAGCAACGCAGCGAAGGCCCGAGCCAGCTGACCGAGAACCTCGCGAGCATCGCGCGCGTGCCAGCCAAGCCGGAGCATGCGCAAATGTGTTGTCGTGTGCGCTAACGCGAACTTCTGGCTCAGAATATGAGCCCGTTCAAGATGTCTGAACGCTGTAGCGACATCGCCCTGATTGTCAGCATCAGCGGCTGCTGCCGGTTCTGTCAGATAGAACGTCTTGAGTTCACTGTTCACTGCTCAGTTCTCCTGCCTTATCGGCCAGCTAAGTTGTGGGCAAAGATTTGCCCGGGATCAACCGAGTCTTCCGAGTACCGGAAATGCGGATAACATCCATGATGCAAACCGGGTCATCTGTCCCGTCAGCACCATTACCCCCATAACAACCAGAACCAGCCCTGCCAGGATTCTCAGTGACTGACTCCAGCGGCTCATCCAGCGCACTCGCGCCCGAAAGTGCTTAATAAATAAAGCCGTTGCCAAAAATGGAATTGCCAACCCCAGCGAATAAACGGCCAGGTACAGCATGCCGGTTTCAGCATTCGCATGGGTGGAACTGAGAGCCAGGATAGCGCCCAATATCGGGCCAATACACGGTGTCCACCCGACGGCAAAGGCCAAGCCGAGAAGGAACGCTGCCGTGGGCCGTCCACCCTCAAGGGTTTGCCCAAAGCGCCAGTCGCGCTGTAACGCGGGCATGCTCCACCAGCCCAGCATAAATAGCCCCATCAGCACAATCAGAATGCCCGCCACCAGATTGGCTTCCTGCCGGTAGGCCATCAGCCACTGACCGAGCAGACTAGCGCTGGCACCAAAAGCGATGAACACTACACTGAACCCAAGGACAAAACAGATACTGAGCCACAGAGATTGCAGTCGACTCGAACGGTCTGTGACAGTGCCGCCCGTAACGACCGATAGATACCCCGGAACCAGCGGCAGAGTGCAGGGTGAGAAAAATGACACCAGGCCGCCAAAAAAAGCAGCCAGCATTCCCCATGTCGCAAGATCTGGCATTTCCGTGAGTCCTCAATTTTCTGAGTTCAGTTGACGGTGGAGGGCATCAAGCCCATCCGTGTTTTGTTCGACACCGGTCGACTATTTCTGTGCGTCTGGGAGCGACTCCTGAACAAGACGAAGTAGCGGTTTGGGACCAAACTCCGTGAGTTGGCGGCCATTCACGAAAAAAGTCGGGGTGCCCCGAACACCGATGGTTTTGACGTCCTGCATGTCCTGATCAAGGATGGCGCTTATCCGTTCGGATTGCATATCCTCACGGGCTTGGGACAGGTCCAGACCGGCTGCCTCGGCCGCTCCCCATGCCTTGGCAACCTTCGGGTCGTCGTGCCAGGCCGGCTGCACCTCCAACACAGCTTCCAGCACCGGTTCATAGACATCTTGCAGGCGAGCTGCTTCCAGAATTCTGGAGACTTCCTCGGAACCCTGATGGAACATTGTGTACCGCAAAACAAGCCGCACCTGGCCTGGATACTCAGCAAGTATCTGTTTCACGATCGGGTAGAACGCCCGGCAGGCTTCGCAGGAGGGGTCGAAAAACTCAACGATGATCACCGGTGCGTCGGCAGGCCCGAATGTGGGCGAATGGAAGCGTACCAATGCTTGTTGGTTCGCGATCGGTTCGGCAGCGGCAACAGACTTTTCGCCGGTGGTGGCCGTTTTTTGAGGCTGCTGGGGCTGTGGCTTGAATAGGACGGCGGCTGAAAAGGCTGCGATCAGCACGAGACACACGACAACAAAGATGGCACGACGATTCATGTATGAACTCTCCGACGGATAAGCAAGAGCAGAATGATGATGGCAACAAAAATGGCCAGCGATAGAAACGGAAGCGGCAGCCCACCAAATATCGTCATTCCGTCACCCGAGCAGGACGGGCCAGTGGCCGTGCAGGGCTGAATGGGTTGTGGAATGAGCCCCACATAAAGCAGTGAGTGGGCTAGAGCGAACAGGGAGCCAATGACAGACAGCGGCATAGCGTAGCGCCAAACGTTAAAATCCGAGTAGTAGCAGGCGACTGCGAGAATCACCGCCAACGGAAACATGAAGGCGCGCTGAAACCAGCACAGAACGCACGGAGCCTGCCCGAGAACTTCCCCGATGTAGATGGCTGAAAGCGAGGACCCCGCCGCCAGTAGCCAGGCTGACAGCAGCAGCCCCCATGGAATCACCCGGTTATTGGTGGTCACCGGGATGGCTCTCTGGATTCATTGGCACAAGTGCTTTGCGAAGAAGAGCAGCAGCTGTTTCCAGCGGTATCGCCTTCATCTTTGCTCGATTTATCGGCGGTTTCAGCCCCACCGGCACGCCATTCCTCCATACCCTCACGGATGACCTGCCAAGCGGAGTGCAGGAATAGCGCAGCAATGGCGAGGCCCACAATGATGTCCGGCCAGAGGGTATTGGTGAGGGCGACCAATCCTGCCGCAATGATTACACTGCTATTGGCGAACAGATCGTTCCTGGAACACATCCAGGTGGAACGCATATTGAGATCGTCCGCACGATGACGGTAGAGCAACACAAAACAAACGCCGTTTGCAAACAGGGCAAGAGCGCCGACAGCGCCCATCCACTCGGCGGCGGGCACTTCCTGTATCACCAGCTTGCGGATGGCATCGGCGACAACAACAAGCCCGAACAACAGCATAAAGCCGCCTTTGAACAAAGCCGCTCCGGCACGCGCGCGACGGCTTCGGTCCAGCACGAACAGTGTCAGTGCATAGACAGACGCGTCGCCAAACATATCCAGCGAATCGCCCAGCAACGCGGTAGAGCTTGCAATCCAGCCGGCGCTGAATTCCACCACAAACATCACTGCGTTGATGGCAAGCGCAATGTAAAGCACCCGGCTTTGGCTCGCTCGCAATTGTGCCAGTTCACCGGCCTTGTTTTCACAGCAGCTGTCCACGACGAACCCTCCTAAAACGTGCAATACATCGATACACTGGTGGTTATAGTAACTATAAGGTCAATAGCGATGAGCGAAAAAAGGAACACGGTCGGTCGGCTAGCTGATGATACGGGCGTTAAGCCCGTGACCATCCGTTATTACGAAAAAATTGGACTGTTGCCGAAAGCGACCCGCTCGGAGTCGGGCTATCGTCTCTACTCCGAAGAGGATCATTCGCGGCTGCTGTTTATTCGACGAAGCCGCGGGCTCGGATTTAGCCTTGACGATATTCGTGAACTGCTTTCACTGGCGGATCGTCAGCAGGAGTCCTGTGCGGGTGTGGACGCCAAAGTTGAACAACAACTGGTTCAAGTGCGCTCTCGACTGAAAGATCTACATGCAATGGAACACGAGTTGGAAAGACTGAGTGCGTGTTGTGACGGCGGAGTTATTATGGACTGCCGAATTATCGAGACACTCTCCGGCTCTGCTTAACCACTTTGTATGTGCCCGCCAACCAGGACTGTCTCAATTCGAGTTGGGACAGTCTATTCAGTCAGGCATCCTCCTGAATAAGAGCAACGAGGTCATGCCGAATTTCTTCTCTACTCAGATCGGGCCGCATTAAGAGGCGGGGGTTACCTTCGCGATCAAATACATAAATCGCGCTGCTGTGTGACACCGCATAATTTCCATCAGCGGCAGGTTCGTCATAACCGAAGGTTGTTCTATATCGTTTTGCCAGTTCACGAAGCTGGGGTTCTTTTCCAGTGAGTCCTACAATATTGTCGCCGAAGAAATCCACGTATTTTGCGAGACGCTCAGGCGTGTCACGTTTCGGATCGACACTCACGAACAAAGTGAGTACTTCATCCTGAAGCGCGGGGTCCAGGCCACTGGTTGCCTGATTGAGTTTTTGCAGGGCGGTCGGGCAAACATCGGGGCACGAGGTGAACCCGAAAAACAGCATTCTCACGCGGCCACTGTAATCATCGCCAGATACAGACTTGCCCTGGCTATTGATCAGGTCGAATTCCAGCTCAGGCATCAAGCCACTGATGTTTTTACCGTTCCAGTCTTCCTCGTCATTGCCAAAGCAACCAGTCAGCAATAGGGCTGCTATCAGCGTTAAGGTCGCCGATATGATGTTGGTGCGCTGTCGCCAGAAGCGAGTTCTCATGACGCTGTTTCCTCAAGTTGTTTGGATTGGTTGGTATATTTTCCGTCCTGATGCATGGCTCGCCGGAGCATCAGAAGAATGCCAAGAATGCTCATCATGGCCGGAGGAATATAGGTCAGCATGCCTCCCAGTAGCTGGTCGACTTCCGGGTCCAGCGGCCAGGCCCTGCCACAGACTTCGTAAACGTCATAGACCATGTCACGTGAAAACACGATCCACGCCCCAAGAAACATCTGAAGCACACCTGCGGCGGCCAGAACCAACATGCGTCTGCCATACCCCAGCGATGAGGTGATCGCCGGCGGTCTTGGATCAAAGATCAACCACCAGAACAGCAGGCCATCCAGCAACATGCTCCAGTTCATGACCCAATACAGATCCCGGCTGAGCATGGCGTCAAAATGGATTGATGGCCACAGCCAGAAATAGATAAGCCCGACAAACAGGAAAAGGGCGATAAAAGGCTGTTGCAGAACGTTATAGACCCAGCCCAGAGGCCTCAATGTATGCCTCCAGCCCGGGCTGATTTTTGCGAACCAGAACCGCATGACCGGTAAAGGGTTGGACAGGGCGATCAGGATCGGACCGATATGATGAAGAATCAGGTGCTGACCCCGATGGACGAAGAACATGTATTGTGCGTAGTAATCGAAGCGGGTCTGCATCACCGCATAACAGATCAGTACCCCCAGGGTGAACGCAAAGATCCGCAGTGAGCCTGGCCGGTCCTGTTCCGGCATCCGAATTAGCCCGACGCCATAGAATCCCATCACGAGCATGTAGCTGAGTATGGTCAGCGGCGAGAAATCGTAGGGTAAAAGGTAGTCAAGCAGTGACATAGCGTTGCCGGTTGTTTTGTTGTTATTTCAGTGACCCTACCTTGGATGTCACCAGGTCGTACAGTTCCTGAGGCCCCAGGCGGCTCAAGGTGTCTCCGTTAACGTAGAATGTTGGGGTTCCGGAAATTCCAACCGCCTTAACGTCCGCAGCATCCTGTTGAATAATGCCGTCAATCTCGGGTGAGTTCATACCGGCCCGAGCGGCTTCGACATCAAGTCCGGCTGACTCCGCCGCATCCCATGCTGCGGCGACCTTTGGATCATCGTGCCATTTCGGTTGTGCTTCCATAACAGCGTCCAGTACCGGCTCATAGACCCCCTGTTCACGGGCGGTTTCCAGGATTCTGACGGCCTCTTCCGAGCCTTTGTGAAACAATACGTAGCGCAGTACCAGACGCACGTTGTCCGGGTAGGCAGCCTGAATCTGTTTCACATAGGGATGCATGGCGCGACAACCTTCGCAGGATGGGTCGAAGAACTCGACAATGGTTACCGGCGCGTCCTCAGGGCCAATAACGGGAGAGTAATCCCTCACCAGTGGCGTTTTTTCAACAACGGCGGGTTCATTAGTGCCCTGGGAGCGATCGTAAATAACAAAAGCACCAGCAAAGACAACCAGACAAAAAAGAAGGAGACTGATGACCAGGGTTCGGGTTTGCACGGGAGATCTTCCTATTTTAAATGAGTTTACGGGTTTCAGATTATTCAGGTGTCCGGTAGCAGCCGACTAGGCACCCACCGCAGATAAAGCATCATTCCAAACAGTTCCAACAAAGACTGGACGACAATCACCACGACGGCCACAGCCCAGGCCTCTGGCATTGACAGTGCCAAAGGTAAAACCACGAAGGAGTTGCGTGTTCCTAGGCTGAAGATGACGGTGCGACCGGTTTCTACCGGTAATCGAAAGACCCGGCGCAGAGCCTTTCCAACCAGAGCCGCAGCTAGAAGATAGGCCGGAAACAGAATCATCAAGGGCCAGATAAGTGAGCCGGTACTGTCGATCTGGCTGACCTGTGTCATTGAGATGATGAACAGTACGACTGTCAGCAGAGGGACCGGCATCAGACCCATGAAGCGAATGAACCCGATGGCTTTTCTGGAGTTTTCGGCCCATTTTTCAGTCAGAAATGCCAGGATAAGCGGGACAATAATCAGCCCGCCAAAGGCCGGCAGGAGGTGCCGCCCAAGCTCAAGATTCACGTCGAACTGATTACCCATGAAAAGCCAGAGGTAAAGTGGAAGAAGACCCAGTTGAGCAATCAGCAGAACCGGTGTTGCCGCAATGGCTCGGGTGCTGTCCCCCTTGCCTAGGTGAGTGAAGGTGACAAACCAGTCGGTACAGGGCATCAGCAATACCAGAAGCACTCCCAACTTCAGCGCGTCATTGTCCGGCAGCGCCAATATCAGCAAGGCAGTGATCGCCGGCATGACCAGAAAATTTCCGGTGAGCAAGGCACCCATGAACCGACGGTCCCGGAACATATCAGACAGGTGGGTCAACGGTGTTTGAGTAAATGTGGCGTAGAGCAGAACTCCGAGCAACCCCCAGATTAAGTAATCCGGCACACTGTCACCGAGGGACGATGTCCAATCCACAGACAGTCCGAAAACAACAGCGATGAGGTAGGCCCAGACCTGGTGGCGTTCAATTACGTCTCGCATGGCGTGCTCGTAACCGAGTGGAATGTCGGCCATTCGCAGCATATCTGCCACACGGTACCCTTTTCAGCAGCCCTGCTAGCCATGGCCATAAGTATGGGCATCTTTGTGACTGTGATCAGGATGTTCAAACTCCAATGTTGAATGAGTGATGCCGAACTCGTTTTCCAAAGTTCGTTTTATCCCACCCTTGACTTTTTCAAGTTCATTCCAGGCACTTATTTCGACCACCACATGGGCGTCGAGGGAGGCATCATGCTCACCCATCTGCCAGAAATGTACGTGGTGAAGGTCTAAAACGCCTTCTACGTTTGATAAAGCCTCGATGACAGAATCTGTGTCGATATCCAATGGACTACCCAGCATGAGTGTCCGGATGGTTCCGCCGATTTCCGTTAGACCCAGGTAGAGAATATAGCTTGCGATACCAATTGTGATCGCGGGATCAACCCAACGCATGTCGTACAGGAGAATCAGGGCGCCGCCTACAACGACTGCAATTGACGCAAACGCATCAGACAAGTTGTGTAGAAACAGCGCACGGATGTTGACGCTGTCCTTTTGCATGGAGTAAGTAAGCAGCGCGGTCAAACCATCCACTACCAATGCGATAATGCCAAGCCAAACTACCCACCACCCCTTGATTTCCGGGGGATCTATGAATCGCATGCCACCTTCGTAGATCAAATATGCCCCGATCATTATCAAAGTGGTGTAATTTATGAGTGCCGCAACAACCTCAATTCTCCCGTAGCCAAAGGTCATCTTCGAGTCGGCCGGGCGGCGTGCAATCTTCCGCGCCGCAAATGCGATAAATAGTGACGCCATATCCGAAAAGTTGTGTATAGCGTCGGCTATCAGCGCCAAGCTGCCAGCGAAGATCCCTCCAGCGATCTGAGCCAAGGTTAGGATACCGTTCGCCCAGATAGCTACTGCAACTCTCTTATCCTTAGTATCCGGTGACATGTGAGCATGCTCGTGGCCCATTGTTTTCTCCTTGGTCGTTGCTGTTCAATTAAACGTAGTCGCAACACTCGCTAAGCCTGGCTCAGAGGGCTTAGCGAGTGTTGCGACCGCGCGAAAACTAGCCATTCTGGCGATTTTCCATGTTATTCCCGGCACCTTTCTCGGCTGTGAAGCTCGTGACCAAAATCATGGCCACGCCCAGGACGATGAACACGTCGGCAAGGTTGAACGCCGGCCAGTGCCGGGATTGCCAATGAAAATCCAGGTAATCGACAACATAGCCTCGAAAAACTCGGTCGATGACATTTCCAAATGCACCGCCAAGTACCATCGAATAGGCTAGTGCTTCGGTTCGCTTATGGCTGTCCCGAATCAATTTGACCAGAACAGCCGAGACGACAATGGCTATCGCAATAAAAAAATATCGCTGCCAGCCACCGCCATCGGCAAAGAGACTGAAGGCAGCGCCTTTATTCCATACGTGCACCCAATTAAAGAAAGGGGTGATCTCAACCGATTGTCCGTAAGCCATGGATTGCTGGACGAGCCATTTAATAAGTTGGTCGGCCAGAGCTATAAGTGCCGAAAAGCCGAGAAAAGTGAGCGTAAAAAAGCGAGAACGGTCTTCAGACATCGAATTATCCTTTTAGCGCAAGGATGCGCTTGGCACCAATGAGTACAATGCCTCCCACAATACCGCCAATAACCAGATCCGGGTAGTTGGAGCCGGTCCAGGCAACAAGAAGGGCTGCAAGGATAACTCCCAGATTGATAACCACATCATTGGCCGAAAATATCCAGCTGGCTTTCATGTGAGCACCGCCGTCACGGTGTTTGGCGATCAGGAGCAGGCAACTGATGTTGGCAATAAGGGCCACAGATGCGACGGCCATCATCATTGACGACTGGGGATCACTGCCAAACAGAAAGCGCCTGCCAACTTCAACCAGTACCCCAGCGGCAAGGATAAGCTGGAGTATGCCAGCCACATGCGCCGCTCTGACCTGCATTTTGATGCCGTGCCCAACGGCGTAAAGCGCGAGACCGTAGACGGCGGCATCGGCAAGCATGTCTAGCGAGTCTGCAATCAGGCCAGCGGACTGGGCGATCAGGCCCATCGTCATCTCGACCAGAAACATCAGTGCGTTGATTGCCAGCAGTATCCATAAAGTGCCGGACTCTTCGCTTTCGTTGGCCTTAGAAGATTCAGCCGCTCTGACGGATTCAGCGCTGGCGTCTTCTGTCCTCTGCAAGGAAGCGCCCAGACCCAGGGTTTCCAGTTTGCTGGTAATAGGTCCGACTTCGCCTTGATGGATAATTTCCAGCTTTCGATTCGATAGGTCGAATGAGAGTGACTGAATGTTGTCAAAACCCGTGAGCGCCATTCGAATCATTCGCTCTTCTGAGGGGCAATCCATTTTCGGCACGCTGTAGGTGCTGAGCTGGCTGTCTGTTTCGGCGGTGACGGGGCTCTGAAGCTCATTGTTAACGACAGAATCTTCGCTGCCACACTGTCCATCGCAGGGTTTGCTCATTTTCGCGGCTCCGGTTCTCACACAAGTTCCGTTATTTAAAACCCTGTAGTCACTACAGGGTCAACGTTAAGTTGTTAGTTTTTGACGACACTGGTGAACCCACCGCGATTCGACGACTTGCGGTATGACCCTGTAGTAACTAAAGAGTTGAACTGGAGTACATTAAAAGGAGTTTGAGCAACGATGAGGCAGGGCAACAAGAGCGTACTAATCCTTGGTAGCTACGGAGCTGCAGGGGCGGCTATTGCAACACTCTTGGGCAACGGATCGACAGCGACATTGTCTTGGCAGGCCGGTCGCTGGAAAAAGGGCGTGAACGGGCGGAACAATTAGATCGCCCGGGGAATACCGGGCAGAGCTGGCATCAAATTAACAAGGTGGTGTCCGGTTTAGCGGGGGCCACCACAGGGAGCGAACAGAAGAATTTAGTGAATGACCTGGCGTCAGACGGAAAGCGCTTCCGTGCCCACGACGCGATGTACGAAGACAGCCGCTTATATTCAAGTTCAATTCAGTGTCAAAGGATATAATAAAAGGTTTTGGTTTTAGGTTGTTGAAATACAAAGAAAAAATTTAAAAATGTAACAACTCTGCAATAAGTGCAAAGCACCATCTACTCAGCATTTGAAAGACTTCAAGTGTCATTTTGAATCTATCTAATCTGAAGAGGTGTCCATGAAAAAGTGTCTATCAATGTTGGTGTTTGGTGGGGTTGCAGTAACTTCAATGAATGCACTAGCGGGGGAAGGTCCTATCCTGTACGGCAAAGCCAATGTTTCGTATGAAAACCAGGACGACGGTAATAGCGATACCTGGAAGCTCCAGAGTAATGCGTCCCGTCTGGGGGTAAAAGGGGCGCTCAATACCGACCTCGAAGGCTTGGAGGCGATCTACAAGGCAGAATTTGAAATATCGATTGATGATGGAGATAAGGATGGCCAGACTTTCTCGCAGCGTAATATTTACGGTGGCTTCAAGCAGGCGAACCTCGGTGCACTGATTGCGGGAAAATTTGACACACCTTTAAAGTCAGCGCAGGGCAAGGTTGACCAGTTCAACGACTTACAGGCGGATATAAAAAATATCATGGCTGGTGAAAATCGGACCAGCAACATTGTTCAATACAGTTCTCCACGTCTGTTTGATGCTGTGGGCGTTAGTGTTGCCGTCATCCCGGGTGAAGAGCAGTCAGCTGGGGCAGAGAACGACGGACCTGCGGATGCAGTTTCCAGCTCTTTTACGTTTGAGAATGATCGTTTTTACGGAAGTATTGCCTACGATTCTGATATCGAAGATTCACTGGAAGCCGATTCAAGTGGCGATAGTCGTCTTAATATCCTGCGAACCGTAGGGAAGGTCCGATTAAGCAACTTCGAGATCGGCGCAGTTTACCAGTTGGCAGAAGAAAGCGATGGCCCTGGAGAAGATACGTCTTATCTGGTTGGTGGTGCCGTTAATCTTGAGCGTTGGAAGATCAAGGCACAGTACGGACTGACCGAAGCCGAGACAACAAACGAGGAGCTAACCCTGCTGGCCTTGGGGCTCGATTATAAACTGGCGAGCAAGAGTAAGGTCTATGCGTATGTGTCTCAGGTGGAGGCGGACTTGGCCGACTCTGAGGACTCCACATTTGGTGTGGGCTTCGAGCATAAGTTTTCCATGTAGAGTCGAGCGTGATCGCTGAATACAGGGGGACCGACGTATCTGAAATCTTTTCCGGATTTCAAGCTCATTTAAGGTTCGTGTGAGAGTCTACTTGTGAGTTAACTCAGGTTATTTAATGGCGGGAATGCTTCATTCTCGCCTTTTTTTTGACCTTTAGTTCGTTGTTCTAGCTGGTTTTAAGATTTGCGCCACGATCCGTACGAATCGGATATCACAAACAATTAAGAAAGAAACTGGAGGGGAATACGTTGAAGCGCAACATTCTGGCCACTGCGATTGCAGGGATGACAACACTGTCGGGAAGTTGGGCCGCGACGGCAGCGGAGGTTGAATTCCACGGTGATATGGATAACCGCTTTCAGGCCTACACCAATCAAAGAGACTGGTTTGCTGGTGGTAACTCAGGTGGCGGTACGCTGAAAGATGACGAGCCGACCGAGAGCTTCGGCGAGGTCAAATATCGCTTCTGGGCGAAGGCAACTTCCGACGACAAGAAAGTTACCGGTGTATTCGCGACGGAGATTGGTGGCATCCGCTACGGTGAGGGGTCGGGTGGCGACTATTCCGGTGATGGTGTGAACATCGAAACACGGTGGGCTTATGTGGATTTCTTGGTGCCCAACACGCTAGACCAGCGCGTCTCGCTGGGCTTGCAGCCAGTGTCAGTGAACCGACATGTCTGGACTGAAACCGCCACAGCCGCTGTTTGGAAAGGCTCACTGGGCTCTGGATTTGACTATCAGTTGTTATGGGGGCGAGGTGACTCTTCCAATGAGAGCGGCGTCGACTCAGAACAGGACGAAGGCTGGGATGGCGCGGACAACTTCGCGATCAACCTGAACAAGCGTTACTCACCGAACCTGAGCGCGGGCCTATTCTATCTCTATCAGATGAATGATCAAATTGCTGAGGGAGTAGGTACGGTAAATAGCAGGGAGTATGAACTGAAGAGTATCGCTGATAACTCCAAATATTCCGTTTCCAGCTTTGGGGTGGAGATGGATTATGGTCAAGAGACGTCGCTAGGCCGCATGTTCGTGAAGGGTACGGTGATTGGCCAAAGCGGAACAATAGAAGGTGTAAATTTCGTCCCATTGAATGGTGCTACGAATCCCAATACGAACTATGACCTTTCGACCGTTCTGGGACGCGGCGAGCTCGGGCTGCAATTTGGACCAAACCAACTGACGTACACCGTGCTCTACGCATCGGGCGATGGCAATGAGCAAGACGGGGACTTCGACGCCTTCATCGCCACGGATGTCGACTTCAGCGACAGTATGATTTTTCAGGAAAACATGACGAGCGATGACTACTTCGCCGAAACGCCCTATATCCTCGACAAAGGGTATTTCATGAACAAGCTACAGCTCGATCATAAAGTAGCGGCCAATATTACGGTCAGCGGAATGATTGTCTACAACCGCTTGGCTGAGGACATTGCACTTGCCGATGGATCGTCCTCAAAAGATCTCGGACTGGAATTTGGCTCCAAGGTCTCGTACTTCCCATACCCTTCGCTTGAGCTGTCGGCAGAAGCTGCATACCTGGCATCAGGCGATGCCATGGATGCGCTGGAGGAAACTGCCTTACAGGACGGCAAAAGCGATCAGGACATTGTTCATGTTGCCGGTCGGGTAAGGTACAAGTTCTAACAAGAACGGGGTGGTGGGAGCGCCACCCCGCTTTTGTTATACGAAATGAATCCGCATTAAGTGACTTTTTCCTATGATGACTCGTTCTGCAGTATTTGTGTTCCTGATGCTACTACTAGCTGGTGCGGTACAGGCGGTTGAGCGTGAGCATCCAGCAAAGGCAAAGGTCATTCAGGTAGATCGTGATCAAAAAGTGCTTTCCCTCACAGTCGACGATGCCACTGTTGAGGTAGGTGATTTGTTTGTTGTGTTGCGGGAGCCTGATCATGCAGGCATCCCGGAGAAAAACCTTGCAGTCATCGGTATCGAGAGTATCGGAAAGGATCAAGCAGTAGGGAAAGTGCTGTTTGGAACGATGCCCTCCGTTGGCGCTGTATCGAAACGCTTCTACGGTATTCCGGCGGTGTTTACTGACAGAGTCGGCGATCCCACGCCGGTAACGCCGGCGTTGAAAGCCCGATTTCCTGATCTTTTGTGGCGGGACGAGCCAGAGGCGTCAAACGATGTGCCATTGGTGCGCTTTCAAGTTACCGGGAGAGGTCAAGCCGTTGCGACCTACAATAACACCTGGTTGGTCGGCATCGTACAGACCGATGCTGAAGCACATCGGGTAGGTTCAGTTGAGGGGGAGGCTTCATCGTCTCCATATGCGAAGCTGCCAATCAATGCAAAGTCGTTGTCCGCGTTTCGTTCTGGCAGCGATTACTATTTTGCGGCGGAGCATGGAAACAAACTCAGCTTTTTCCTTGTTGATTCCAGCGGGGCTGTTCAGAGCCTGGCGTCCATTGAGGTGCCCCGTCGGGAGAAAGTCATCCGAATGGACTGGTACGTTTCAGAGAACTCATATTACCTCATTTTGAATCAGTGGAATGGCCGTAGTGTTTCAAGTTCTTTGATCCAGTTGGCCGAGGGGAAGGCTGAAACCATCGGTTTCATTCCCTTAATCTTGGGATTGCAGGATTTGGACGCTGACGGTCGCCGGGAAACTATTCTCGGGCAGTCTTTCTACTCAGAGCAGGGGTTTGGTTCAGAGATCTATAAAATATCAATCTCACCGAACGGGCCTGATCTTGAGAAGGCCGTTCATGAAGAATTAAGCCAGTACACGCCAGTGTTCCGGGTAATCGGTGCCGTTGTTCAGAACGAACCGAGACCTTTGAATATGGTGACCGTCTCCCAAGGGAAGGTTTCATTTTTCCCTGCTGGCACCGAGGGCCCACATCTGGACTATGAGATTGGAAGCCGGGTGGCAGGCACGAGTATGACTTACGACGTGTCGCCTGAGTTGGTGTTTAGTCCGAGGCAAACACTATTTTTGCCGAACCTGCTCGTACGCTCCGGTGGGGACGCAGTTAATATCGGGATTCCACAGGAATCCAGTGCAGCCGAAGATATGATAGGTGTTTATGATACTCGAGTTGATTGGTTGACGCTGAGATCCGGGAAATCTCCCAAAACGCAGTCAACAAGTCTTCTAACGTCGGTTCCGGTGTCCCCCGTATCAGGCAATACAGAGTTATTCTTTATGTCGCCGGATGAAAACTCAGTTCAAAGTGACAGTTTTGACGTTGAGACGTTGGTGTATCGGGCTGCTATGCCTACTGGTCGCTGACTAAAGCTGGATAAGTTGCCCTTGTAGTCGTCAAATGCTTCTGGGAAGCTCGATTAGAACCCGAAGACCACCTTTGGGTGATAAAGAAAAATGCATGGCACCACCGTAGTCATTGATGATTTCCTCAACGATTGATAGGCCAAGGCCATAGCCAGGGGTTTTTTCGTCCAGTCTTTTCTGGCGCTTGGTAAGATCGGCGAGTTGGTGTGACGCTACTCCGGGGCCGTCATCTTCAACAAGAATGGTCAAAGTGTCATCGTGAAGTTTCAAGTGTAGATGAACTTCCTGAGAGCACCATTTGCTTGCGTTATCAAGCACATTACCCAAGATCTCATTAAAATCACGCTCATCAATTGGCCAGACAAGCTCTCTGGGTAATGTTTCTTGAAGATGGATCTGTTTGTAAGGATAGATTCGACTGACTACGTCCACCAGTGCCAGAGTTCTCTCAATGATCGGTGTCGCCTTTCCAATGTACTGACCGGACATTTCGGTTTTTCTCATTTGAGTGTCGATCAGCTCGTGCATTTCAGACAGTTGAGACTTAATTTGACTCGCGATTGTGGTGGGAATGGCTTCGTCATTGATCATGGAGTTTATGACGGCAAGGGGGGTTTTTAAGCTATGAGAAATATCTGCGGCTAGGTGGCGTGAACGGGTAAGTTTTTTGTCGTACGACTCTAATAGACGATTAAGATGTTTGACAAGTTCATTGAATTCTTCAGGTACGTTCTCATCCAGTCTATTACGCTGACCCTTTTTAAGCGACGTTAATTGGGCACTCATCATTTTTAAGGGTTTTAGTGCGATAGTTACCCCAATAAATATGATCAATGATATCGTAACGAGAATTGTAAAAGATATTATCCATATAAGAACGTGGATTTTGTCAAGCGTGTTTGGTGAGTAGGAGCTTTTTTCAATTATAGTAACGCTTAGTTTATCTTGTCTGTTATTAAATATTCTGTAGTAGCCAAGGATTGAGCGATCATCATCCGATATGTGAAAAATTCCAGGCTTTCTGAACGATTCTACCACCTGTAATTTCGGTTTAATGTTCTCGCTTGTAAAACTCCGACCTTGACTGTCTTCGATGTGAACTGAATATTGAGACAATGAAAAATTTCTGAGAGAGGATTTTGTAATTTCTTCTTTATCATTTGTTAGCATCTTTGAGAGTCGGTTAGCTGCAGCCTCTAGCTGCTGCCTGTGAAGCTCGTCATGGATATAGTCGATTAAAAGGGTGTGTGAGAAGAATATCAGCCCGGTACACGCGAAACCCGTTAGCGTCAGGAAAGTAAGCAGTTTCCGTTTTATTGAAGGGCGTTGTTGTTTTCTGGGCATGTTGTCTGCCAAGCAGGTGGTTAGAATTTGTTATCGACTAAATCTAGGCCTAAAAAAGCAGCACTACAAAAGTAGTGCGGCAAGACGGAATGGTGGAGACCATTCACGATGCAACTGGTTTTAGAATGTCGTGTATCGACAAGTTTCTATTATTCAATCGAAAAAGCTATTGGTGCGACATTATTTCTAATGACTAAACTGATCTTTTGAAAATTGGTCTAATTCAGATAGATTGACATCTCCCGATTTGATCATCTCGTGATAGATATCGTCCTTATTCGATAACATCAATTTTCGGCGTGCCTCCATGCCCATTTCAGATAACGCCGCCTGTGTCATTACCCTATGTTGTCTCTTCATATCCTGAATGCTGCTTTTGGAGAGCATGCCTTGTGCTAGCTTATCGTTTTTGGCCTCAGTGGCATGGAGGTTTCCTGCCGCCAAGGTTAATACTAAAGATGTGAGCAAGAGATGCTTTTTCATAAGAGTCACCTTTAAGTTGAATGATCTGAACCCTGATGGAAACAGATGAACTTTAACTCAGCTTGAAAAAATAAAATTAAATGATGAAAAGAGGGCACTGGTGGAAGAACGGTTGCGATTGGGTCGTTAATACAAAGGTATTAAGGGGGGGGTATTTTTTCAATTTCGTTTCAAGTTCATCTGCTATCAATGGCTGTGCGTTGTTCTGGCTGAAAGTGCCGGCATAACCAGCAACTTACCGGCGGTGGCCTTAACCGAACCGCCATCGCGTTTGGTTTGTGAGGTGTCGATCGCCAGTAGGGGATCTTATAACGAAAGCTCACGGAGACTGATTTATAATGCAAACTAAAAAACTCAGGTTAGCGATAAGAGCAACACTTGCGATTTCAACCATGGGCCTGGTGGCCCCCCTATGTGTCAGCGTAGTTGTCGCCTGAATATTTCAGAGGACAACCATGCCCCATTATTCACCGGAACGTAAAGAAGCCATTCTCCAGAAGATGGCCCCACCTCACAGTCTGACTGTTGCCGAGTTGGCCAGCCAGGAAGGCATCAGTACCGCAACCTTGTACAATTGGCGTAAAGCCGCCAGAGGACGAGGTGCCGTTTTGCCATCGAATTCAGCTCATCCAGACAAGTGGAGTAGCGAAGAGAAGTTCCGCATTGTTCTGGAAACCGCCCCGATGACGGAGGTGGAACTTAGTGAATATTGCCGTAGGAACGGCCTTTACCCGGAACAAATCGAAACCTGGAAAGCCGCCTGCATGGGAGCCAATGCCCTGTCGGACGAACAGGCCAAGCAGAATCGGCAAGCGGCCAGGGCTGAGAAAAAACGAGTCAAAAAACTCGAAGCCGAGTTGCGACGCAAGGAAAAAGCTCTGGCAGAAACGGCTGCACTGCTGACGCTGTCAAAAAAAGCCGAGGCGATCTGGGGCCCCAAAGACGAGGACGAATGACCAGCCTCCCGGATCGCCAGCAGGCGGTTACCCTGATCCAAGAGGCTCAGGGTAACGGAGCCCGGCTGGTCAAGGCCTGCGCCTTGCTGAACCTGAGTATACGCACTTATCAGCGCTGGACGGCAAATAAGGCCGTCAGCGCCGATCAACGACCGGTGGTGCCCAGACCAGCACCCACCAACAAACTCTCGGAGGCGGAGCGTCAGGCCGTGGTCTCACTGTGCAACCAGAAGGAATATCGAAGCTGTCCGCCGGCCTTCATCGTTGCGGATCAACTGGATCAGGGTCGCTACCTGGCCTCGGAATCCACCTTCTATCGGGTTCTGCGGGAGAAGGATCAAGTACACCCCAGGGGTCGGCAAAAAGCGCCCCAGAGCAAGCGCAGGGCAACTACACACAAGGCCACAGAACCGAACCAGCTGTGGTCGTGGGATATCTCATGGCTGCCGGGGCCAGCAAAAGGCACCTGGTTCTACCTGTATCTGATGCTGGACGTATACAGCCGCAAGATCGTCGGTCACGAGGTCTATCACAGTGAGACCGGCGAGCTTGCCAGCGAGTTCATCGAGAAGGCCTACTGGCGTGAACACCTGGCGACGAAGGACAAGCCTCTAGTGCTGCACTCCGACAATGGCAGCCCCATGAAGGCCTCGACCTTCTTGGAGAAACTGTACGATCTGGGTATTACGCCCTCGAACAGTCGCCCCCGGGTCAGTAACGACAATGCCTACTCGGAGTCATTGTTCAAAACCCTGAAGTTCCGCCCGGGGTTCCCGGTAAACGGCTTCAGAACGATCGAGGAGGCCCGCAAATGGGTACTGGCGTTCGTGCGCTGGTACAACACCGAGCACCGACACAGCGCCTTGAACTACGTAACACCTCAGCAACGCCATACGGGCGAAGCTGATCAGATCCTGGCCCAGCGAAAACAGATTATCGAAGCGGCGAAAGCCGAGAACCCGCGTCGCTGGTCTGGTGATATCCGAAACTTCAGCTTGCCGGAATCAGTCACTCTGAACCCGGAAAAGGCGGCCAATTGTTAAAGAGCTGATGACTTAAGCGCGACATCTACGTTGACAGACTCCGGCCCCATCTGCTTTGGCGCAATCAACTGCGGAACTTCAGAAGCAGATCAACGACTTGCGCAGTCAGGTGGATCAGATGTCGGCGACCAATGATTCCAAGGGGTGGCTGCTGCCCGGCACTAACACTTCGGTTACGATTGGTGGTTACGTAAAATTGGATATGATTTACGACACAGACTAGGATGTCGGTGACTTGCATGACCCGAGTGTTCTCGATACATCCGTAGAGGATGGTGATAGCTCTTTGAGAGCGCATGCCCGTCAATCACGAGTGCGTCTCGGAACCAGTACCCCGACCGATATTGGAGAAGCCAAGACGGTTGTTGAGGCAGACTTCTACGGCGGTGGTGGCAACGAACTGTTCTCCAATTCACGGGGGCTTCGTATTCGTCACGCCTATGGCGAGCTCAACGGCTGGCTTGCGGGTCAGACGTGGAGTAACTTTATGCACTTTACGGCTTACCCGACCATACTGGACTTTAATGGGCCGGTAGGTGTGAGCTTTATTCGTCAGGCACAGATTCGTTACACGATGGGAATGGGCGATGGACAGTTCTCGGTGTCAGCTGAAAACCCTGAAACCAGTGGGTTTGAAGGTTCACGTGATACCGTTCCTGACCTTACCGCCCGTTACAAGTGGGCAGGGTCTGGTGGTGGATTTGAGGTTGCTGGCTTGGCCCGTTCTCTCAAGACCGACGACGCCAGTGCAACAGGTGACGACGCTACGTTTGGATATGGCGTCATGGCGGCTGGTCGACTCAACGTCACTTCAGAAACCTCGCTCATGGCCGGAGTTGTTTTGGGTGATGGTGTAGGTCGTTATCTTTACAGCTCGTACAGTAACAACGACAGCACTGCAAGTCGGACTGGCATCGGTGAGGCATATATAACTTCCGATGGTGATCTCGAAACTATCGAGGCTTACGGCTTCAACGTTGCGGCGAGCCATAAGTGGACGCCAAAATTCACCACGAGTGTGGCCTATGGGTTTTTAGAGGGTGATCAGGACGAGACTCTCTTTCCAAACTCTTTCCAAACGCTAGAGAGCGCGTACTTCAGCAACTTCTACCAAGTGGCGGATCCGGTGACTGTAGGGGTTGAGCTGTCGTACGCCAACAAAGAACTTGCAAACGGTGAGTCAGCTGACAATACCCGTCTTCAGTTGGCTGCACAGTTTAGCTTTTAAATCGCTATTACATTGCTTCACATAGTTGGACCCCACGACGGGCCTCAGTAGGCCCGTCGTACGTTATTGTTCACTTACACGCGATGCCGTCAGGGGCTCTTTCACCTCTCCTCCTTTTACGACGCTATCCCTGCCATTGTCTCGTCGATTCGACCTGTAGTGGTCAACTAATCCCGGACAGTATTTTAAGGTTTTCCTCAGCTGCAACAGGCGAAATGCCGCCGTTGAATGCGTGAGGCCGCTGCCGGTTGTAGTAGTCCATCAGATAGCCACCAACATCTCTTTTTGCCTCAGGCAGATTTCGATAACCCAGGGCCGGTATCCACTCAGATTTCAGACTTCGGAACAGTCGCTCCATCGGTGCGTTGTCCCAGCAGTTGCCACGCCGGCTCATGCTTTGTGTCATTCGATAGCGCCAGAGCCTCTGACGGAACTTGCGACTGGCGTACTGACTGCCCTGATCCGAGTGGAACATGACTTTCTCTGGCTGACCACGCTGTTCCCAGGCGTGATCCAGAGCTTTTACAACCAGGTCCGCATCTGGACTGGATGACATTGCCCAGCCAACAACTCGCCGGGCATATAGGTCCAGCACCACAGCCAGATAGCTCCATCGCTGGCCGCTCCAGAGTAGAGTAAGAGGCAGGGCGTAGTCGAACTATCTCCCTGCCTCTCCTCTCCG
>NZ_KZ319380.1 GCF_002744715.1 Marinobacter profundi | reverse complement strand
CGGATAGCCCATATTTGTTCGAGTTTGAGCGGTAGCTTCTGGCCGACGAGCTTCCCTTTGTTCCAGGGAACTTTGCTGATAGGAAATGTCATGACGTGGCCCTCTTTAGAGGGTAAGGGCCTTTAAGTATGGTTCAGAATATTGTCCTCTGCTGGCCAGCCAGGTCGCAAAGCGAGCATTCTGTTCCACACCCCTTCAAGCACACGTAATCCTTCGTCAAGCCTTTGAATGCCTGCGAGATAATACTCTGTCGTATTCGCCCGACTAGCCAAACGCCACCGTTGCCAGTTCTCCTCCGCGCAAAATAAAACGTTCAGCTAGTCATCGAAAAGTCCATTCCCTTTCCGACCGGCAGGTGTATTTTGGGAGTAGAAAAGTGCTAGGATCTTCGGAACTGACAGAGTGATTGTATGTCAGAGCTCATGTCCTCACAGCTAGGTGCGTGAAATCAGGATGTCCGCAAAGAACCGCCCAATTATCTCCCTATTGCTATCACTGCTTCTGGTGATCAGCGCGCCAGCGTTTGCTTTGTCAAAAGCAACAGCCGGCCAGGCGAAGCCAGCGATGGCGGATTGCGGCTCTATGATGATGGACCGGGCTGAAGACGCCGCTTACTCGTCAGAGGCAGAACCGGATTGCGTTTCTGCTCCGGAAATGGCCTGTCCAAGCGCCACTGGGCCGATCAAATGCGGGGTCAGCGTCAGCCTTGCCCTTTTACCAGAGAACTTCATCGGTTTTAAAGACACCGGCTCCCAAGCAGTATTAACCGCACGAGCGGCCCTTTACCAGGATCCGTTCCTGGCCTCTATTACACCCCCTCCAGAACATCACTCCTGAGTTTTAACCCGGGTTTTTGCCCATCGCGGCAAGCTCTTTGACGTTAATTCTTGCAACAAAGCCTCGTACTTCCGTTCATCCGTAACGAGGCTTTAACTGGAGTGAATCAAATGCGTAATTCAAATCTCAAGCTCACCGTAACCGCCGCCGTTCTGGCCGGCAGTGTCGCCCTTTTCTCTGCCCTTGCCCATGGCGAAGGCGCCGGCATGATGGCTGGTCATTCCGAACATAGCGGCATGATGTCCTCGCACGGTATGGAGGGTATGGGCGGCATGATGGGGATGATGAACATGATGTCAGATATGTCCCCGGAAGACCGTAAAGCCATGACCGAGGCTTGCATGAAGATGATGCAGGCTCATGGTGGCGATGCCATGCCTGGTGGCATGAAAGACAAAGACACCGGCGCCAAATAACCATTTGGGCACCCTCATGAACTGAAGCTCTGGCTCGGGGATGCATGCGCATCCCCGAGCTCTGCTCTGCTCATAAGCAATTCCAAACGAGGATTTTCCATGAAGACCAAGAAACTCGCTCTGTATACGGGTGTAGCCGCTATCGTTATCGGCGCTGGCGCCACCACATTGGCCCTCCAGGCCGGCGAATCTGCCCAGCCGTCGGCTTCTCTAACCGAGAGTGAAGAGGCAGGCCAGGCCATCACCATTTACAAGAGCCCCAATTGCGGTTGCTGCCAGTCCTGGGCCGAGCATCTTGCGGCCAATGGTTTTGACACCCGCATCGTTGAAACCGACAACCTTAATGAAATTAAACAGCAGTACGACGTGCCACGCGATATGGCGTCCTGCCACACCGCACTGGTTGATGATCTGGTGATTGAGGGGCATGTACCGGCCAATGACATCTTGGCCTACCTTGAGGATCCGCAATTCAACACGATCGGCTTGTCCGTACCCGGAATGCCCCATGGTACCCCTGGCATGGAAACCGGCCGGAAGGATGACTACCAGGTCATTGCGTTCAACGCCAATGGCCAGCAACAGGTTTTCCGTGAGCACAAGGATTACTGAGGTCAGCCCTATGAGAGCAATGGTTTCCCGCCTGAATTCAGCAGTCTCCGGACTTTTTCTGTTCGCGTTCGTGGCTGTCATGCCGACCCTGGTTCAAGCACAGTCTGTGAATGAGGGCCAAGCAGTGAGAGCATTGACGACGGACTCATCTGGCGCTTTGCTGGTGCTTCAGCAGAGCGGTCTGTTTGCCCTGGATCGCCAAAACACTACCGAGATCCCCCTGCCACCGTCCGATTCCGGCGCCCAGCCCCGGTCCATGGCAAAGGGCGCAGACGAAAGCCTGTACCTGGCAGGGCCTGGCCTTGGCATCTGGCGCTATGACGAGGCCAGCAAGCGTTGGCACTCCCTCAATGACACCCTGCCGGACCTGGGTGTCACGGCGATTGCCGCCCACGCCACCCAAGCCAAAACGCTTTACGCCTATCTCGGTGAAAGTGGCATGTTCCGATCCAGGGACGGCGGTAACGAATGGGTGAAGGTAGACAGTGGCCCCCGAGAGCCGGTGCAGGCGTTCCTGCACTCCGATATGCCAGGCAGCATGGAAAGTGGTTGGCTGTTCGCCGGCACCACCCGCGGTGTTGCCCGTTCCATGGACTGTTTCTGCTTCTGGGGTGACGCCGGCGAATTGCGAGGAACTGTTTCCGCCATTGATTACGATCCTTCGGCCCCGGAAAACGTTTACGCCGTAATCGAGGGGCAACTTCACCACAGTTCTGACGGTGGCGAAACCTGGGCTGGCCTTGAGATACCCCAAGCGGTGACCGCTCTGACGTTCTCAGCCGTGGAAAGACTCGTGGTGGGCACTGAAAGCGGAGAGTTGCTTTCGCGGAACGCCTCTGGCGAATGGGTTCCTGTTTATGAATAAGTGGTCTTTCCCGCTGGTCTTGCTCGTTGCCCCGGCCCTTGTGACGGCGGGGGGCGCGCCAACAGACAGTGGCAGCGTGCCGGCCGAAGTAACCGAGGGCCGCCAGATTTATGAGCAATACTGCGCCGCGTGCCACGGATGGCAGGGTGAAGGTGCGACCGACTGGAACAAACCGGATGAGAAAGGTGAAATGCCGCCACCGCCTCACGATGAGACAGGCCACACCTGGCGCCACAGCGATGCCATGCTGTTCAGGATGATTGCCGAGGGATGGCGGCATCCCTTCAACAAAACAGACCGGCTGACTATGCCGGCATTTGAGGACACCCTCACCGACCAGGAAATTCAGTCGGTGATCAATTACCTGAAAACACTCTGGACCGAGGACCAGCGCCGCTATCAACAGAACGAAAGTCAGGAATAACGAACAACCCTCCCTCAAGTCTTGGGTAACTGGAAAATGTCATTGAAACAGCTTTTTAAGAAGTGGTCATGGTTATTCGGCCTCATCGGTTTCAGCATTATGGTCATAGCAATCTTCGTGCTGCCGCAGTACCTGAAGCCTGATCTGGATGCCGGTGTTACCTTTTACGCCACCGAGGGATGCGCACCGTTCAAAGGTCAGTGTATCGGGCGAAAGGGCGATCAAACCATCACAGTCGGCTTAGGTAATGAAGCCATCGAATCGATGACAGAGATTCCCATCCGTGTGCATCTTGGCAACATGACAGCAGACTCCCTGATCGTGGATTTCGAAGGGCTTGAAATGTACATGGGCGTGGTCCGCTCCCAGCTGTTACCGCATACCCAGGGTGTTTACCAGGGAACCATTACCCTGCCGGAATGCGGTACCGGCAAAATGCTATGGCGCGCACGGGCCATCATCGACAACGGCACGTCCAAGGAAGGCATCAAATTTGATTTCTGGGCGGTTTAACGAACTAACAAAACTTAGGGGGCTGAATGCCTGATCTTGCAACCTGGGGAATTGCCGCCGCGTTTGCCGGAGGTCTCGTGTCGTTTTTCTCACCCTGTACTTTACCCTTGGTGCCCGGCTACCTGTCGGTTGTTACCGGAGGCGCTCTGACTGAGGCTTCAAATCGGTTGAAGGCGTTCTGGCTGAGTCTTTGTTTCGTGATGGGGTTCAGTCTCGTATTCGTCGCCCTGGGTGCAAGTGCCAGTGTTCTTGGACAATGGCTGATGGCTTATCGCGAAGAGGCCAACCTGGTGGCTGGCGTGCTCATCGTGTTAATGGGCCTGTTTATGTTGGGTTGGTGGAGCATGCCGGCGTTACAGCGGGACTGGCGCATTGGGCAGTCTCTTGAAGGCGGGCGCCCCACTGCCGCCTTCCTCCTGGGCATCGCGTTTGCCATCGGCTGGACACCCTGTATAGGCCCCATACTCGGGGCGATATTGGCGCTCAGCTCCACCCATGCCAATGCTGAGGTTGGCATGCTGTATCTGGCGGCGTATTCGTTAGGGTTAGCTCTCCCTTTTCTCGGAACTGCCCTGTTTATTGAACACTTTCGGCAACGAGTACGCTGGCTCAGTCGCTGGAGTAGACTACTGAGAGCGCTTGCTGGCTTGGTGCTCGTTGTAATGGGCGTAATGGTGCTCACCGGTCAGATGACACTCTTTGCGTCGTGGATGTTGTCGACGTTTCCGGTTCTCGGAAGGCTTGGTTGAGCTTCCTACAGCCAAACTACAGAGAACGGTCCATGCTTCATACTCAAATACTGCGTATAAACAGGTTTCATGAACAAATGGGGCTGCCATTTCGTTAACTAATGGTTTTGCATTGCCGAACCATTGAAGCGGCTCATTGTTCTTCAGGACTGGACTAAAAACCGGTTCGCAGTGGAGGATGGTGAACGTTCGCTTTTGTTTACTGACGCCCAGGAGCAGCCTTGGTCGCAAAGCGAACATTCACACCGTGCGATAGCGCCGACATTTAGCGGCTTGGACTTCCCCTGTGGTGCTCATTCTACGTCTCGAACCGATTGGCCGGGGTGCGAATACTGACAGAAGACTCGCCTATGAACTGGATTACACCGAATACAGGCGTTCTGGCGCTGGCATTGGCGGTGATTGCTATCGCTTCCGGCTCCGATCACTGCGGGCTTAGTGTGTCAAATAGTTTCGCGTAAGTAATCACTTGAAGAAGCGAGGTTTCAGCGTCCTGCTTTTTCTCATGATCCTGAAGACATTGGGACTCCAGGCGTGAATGTAAGCACCGTAATCGGCTGCTTCAAACTCTCCTCCAATGATCAGCATGAGAGAATGGAATCCGAGATGATCAGACCGCCTGGCATTACGATAGAGGGTTACTCTGTCCAAGACGCTTGGGAGACAGGAGCCATTCGGGTGTGTGTGCCAATCACCAATGTAATACTCAAGGCCACCGGTTTGGTGGTAATGCCTTTTGGCCTCGCTGATATGATGATCATCATCGGGCGTGAAGCGGTACCGGCCGTGTTTCGCTAATTCACCAGGGCCTGCTGCCGCGGTTATCACCCAATGACGTATATTATTGTTTTCACTAGTGTATCCCAACAGAATTCCACCGGTTTCCAAGGGAAATACTTCCGTCCGATACCGTAGCAGGTCTGCTCGAACTGACTCCTGGATCCAGACCGTTTCGGTCATTTATCCGCCACTCTAATTGCAGTCACAGCTCGGATGATAAGGCATAGTATACGGAGTGAATTCTGGCCCAGTGTAGTCGCCCGTCTCACCTCGTAGATTCATGACCATAGCGTTCCAGTTGGGCGAGGGGTAGCCATTGCCATCTGGTGTCAGCAAGCCAATCGCCGCTCGCACCGTGTTCAATGCATAAATATCGGAATCAAATCCGTTCCCAGTGGTTGTGAGCTGGCTACATCCCCCGATTTGAAGGCCTCGATCCGCATCTCCATTCGGCATTGGCAGAGACCCATCGTTATTGTGAGCCTCCAGACACGACCAGCATGGCCCCCCGGGCTGCATGATCCAGGTTTCCCCTCCCCACGACCCTGGTCGGGTAGTAACAGTCATCCAGGGCTTCTGCAACGAGGACAACAGGTCATTCAAGTAGTAGCTGACGTTTTTTTCAGCCGCTGCATCAATGACAAGATCGGCTGCCTCGACAGCGGCAAGAAACTTCTCGTGATTATGGCATTCACCGGGGAACGGGACACCAAGCCGATACTGGATCGGATTTACCTGGACAAATACATAGTTCTGACGAATATAGTCTTTCAGGGCTTCGACTTTTGCTCTTCCTGCGTACTGGGCCCCGAGGCCATAACGGATGATAGTGGCCAGCTCCACATAGTCTGGATCCACGATAGATAATCGGCCGACACCCGCCCTAGCAAGCTGAAGTGCTATGGGGCTGCCGAGCATTCCCGCCCCCACGAGGCAAACATTCTTGTCTTCCAAGGCTTGTAGCTCGGGTGATCTCGCCCATCTAGTCTTCGTGTCGTATCGGGCCCCAAATACAAATTGACCTTGTTTGTTAGACGATCCGCCCTTCTTTTTGCCTTTACCTCTACTGCGATTAAAGACCGTTCTCAACTGAACTCCAAGCCAAGCATCCGCAAAAGTCCCCTGCTGTACTTCCTCCTGAAATAACGCAAGCAGAAGATCTTCCGAAGGTCGTTGTTGCCTCTCGAATGTATGCCACGTATGCCAGTCAATTCTTGCCGCCAGAGTGGAAAAATCCCGGTCGTTCTTAGGAGCATTTTCTAACCCAAGCTCCAGACGCCTCCACTTCCCTCTCTGTATTGAACAGCCTTTAAGGGATTGGATTAGTCTTTCAGAAGCCGTGACAGATTGACCGTCTGGGGCATTGATGACTTTTGTGAGGGCGTAGCGTGATCCATTGCGGTCAGAGGCAAGGATGTTTGCCTCGAATGTACCGTGAGAGAAGTCTTCAGGGATCTCCATGTCCTCGATCAAAAGGAACGAGCCATTGTCTTTAGTGAAGTAGCCGGTCAAAGGTTCGCCCTGCTCTACCTCCTGTTCCCTCGCGTATGGACCATGCGGGTCTTCATGAATTTTTAGGATTCTAGGCAACATGGTGATAATTTCATCGCCCATCAAATGACTGGGCTGCCAACTTTGGCCCGCGTTCAATAGGCAAAGTTCACCAGTTGTCGGATTTTGATGTCGTCGTAGAAGCATCGTGTTTGGATCAAGAAAGGCGAACGCCATGAAGAAAGGATACTCGGGAGGGAATTTGATCGAGACGGGAATCGACTGGCCGTCCTCAAACGGATACTCAATCACAATCGATCGATATCCAGCATCCATTTCTTCAGCCGTGGACGTGTCCACAGGACCAAGGCCATGGTCGCTCAGACACCTCATTTCATGATCGAAGCGATCAGGCCAGCGTTCCCACCACTTCATGCTTAACCTACCTTTCTTCCTTTGCCGGGCGTAGGGGGATCTTTCGGCCCCTGCGGATCACCGGGATTATCTGGCTTCCCCGGATTCTCTGGCCGTCCGGGTGGCTTATTTTGACCAGGTGCGTCGTCTTTACCGCTCATAATTCCTCCTTGCTAGCTATTACATTATTTACTATGCATCTTAAAGGCTAGGTCAATATGTAGTTGTGGTCAATGATTTCGCACCCATATGTAGTGATCGGACTGCTTTTGAATACCGCACCTTCCTAGAGACTTTCAGCATTTGAACCTGTGAGCGCACGCCTGTCGATGGGCGTTGCCATTAACCAGAAGACCCTGGAAATTACCTCCTGAATTAAATTGCTGGTTAACCTGGTTTGCCCCCGTTTGACTTCATCTCAAGCCAACTGCAACGGGAACAAACCATGTAAGAATCAATTTTTGCAGCCGTTTTTGCCGCAAGTGATCCTTTCATGCGATGAAACCCAGTGGCTTGGGTTGTCGCGGGTATCGAAACCGCAACCAGTTTTACCGCCTTTGTTACCGCTGTGAACTTCGCCTGTTGGTGTGTGCTTGACAGCCATCTTTAACCCTCCTAAAGGGTAGGAAATTTCAGGATTAACCAGACCGCTTGGTGTACGAATTTTGTACACAAACCAGCCTACACCCTGACAAGAAACTGTTCAAGCATACAGTCTGTATAAATAAACATGCCGCTTAAACTTAGCGTGGCCCTGACAGTGCGACCGGAACGGAAGAGACTTGCACCGGCCCACAAAGCACTCCTTGCCTATGATTGGCAACAATCGCCCTGCCTGGGTTTTGGCAAATCCATTGATTTGGGACAGCCAGAAGCCATCCTCAAAGTGAGGGGCTTGAATGTTCGTCTTTGTTTAAACCTGGTAAGGGCTGCGGTCGCAAAGCGAACGTTTAGATTTGGCGTAGGCTCGGGGATAAGCGGCGACGTATGATGCCGACCGGATCGGCCCCCTTGCTGGTTGCCATAACCGACCCCGGCAGAGAAGTTGGCTCTCGTAGATAAGCTCACGACGTGTTTTCCTCTACGCCCTTATAAAGAGACGTAATGAGCGGGCACTTCACGTCACCCTGCTCAGTGCAACATGCCTGCACCAGCCCCTCCAGCGTTCGCTCGATACGCCGCAGACTTGAAATTTTCTCACGCACCTTGGCGAGCTTCTGTCCGCCCAGTACCCGTGCTTCATCGCAATGGGTGCCGTCTTGCAGTGTTAGCAGTCCTCCGATTTCATCCAGGCTGAAGCCCAACCATTGGGCCGTTCGAATGAACTGAAGACGCGCCAACGCCTGATCGTCGTAATGGCGGATGCTTCCATAGGGTTTGTCAGGCTCTGCCACCAGTCCCCGGCGCTGGTAATAGCGGATGGTTTCCACTCCGATATTGGCGGCCTTGGCCAGGGCGCCAATGGTCATTGAACGTGGTTTCTTGGACATAGGGGGTTGATTCCGTAGCTGACTACGGGAGTAACCTTATCTCAGTCATCCATCTCATGAAAGGAGCCAACGTAATGTCTGAGCCCAAATCCGGTCGCGGTTCGCTGATCGCAGGGGGCGTTGCCGCCGTCCTGGCATCCGCCTGCTGTCTTGGTCCCCTGGTTTTAATCGCGTTAGGAGTTTCAGGCGCCTGGATCGGCAATCTGGCCGCCCTGGAACCCTATCGGCCCTGGTTCATCGGTGCGGCACTGGTGGCCATGGTGTTTGCCTGGCGCCGGATATACCGGCCTGCACAGGATTGCCAGCCGGGCGATGTTTGCGCGGTGCCGCAAGTACGCACAACCTACAAGGTTGTTTTCTGGATTGTCGCGCTGCTCATTCTGACTGCGCTGGCGTTCCCTTATGTTTTACCCCTATTTTACTGAGAGGCATAGCACCATGAAAAAATCACTGATCGCCACAGCGTTATTCCTGTTCGTTAGCCTGCCGGCCCTGGCAGCACCACAAACCGTCACCCTGTCAGTCCCTGGCATGACCTGTTCGGCCTGCCCGATCACCGTCAAGGCCGCTCTCAACCGGGTGGAGGGCGTGACCTCTGTGGATGTTCGTTATGAAGAACGCGATGCGACGGTCACCTTCGACGACGAGAAAACGACCGTTGAGGCACTGACGCAAGCCACCACCAACGCCGGCTATCCGTCCACGCTGAAACAATCTCAGGCAAAACAGGAGTAACCATGGCAAACCCCAAAACCCTGTTGCGGGTGAGCGTCATCGGCACGGTGCTGGTCGCCCTGTGCTGCTTTACCCCAATACTGGTGGTTTTGCTGGGAACCTTAGGCCTGGCAGCCCTCACCGGCTATCTCGACTACGTGCTTTTGCCCGCACTGGTCTTTTTTATTGGCCTGACCTGCTATGCCGTCTGGCGTAAAAAGAAACACGACGCCTGCTGCGATAGCCCTTCAACCAAGGAGTAACGTTTATGAGTGACAACAACCTGCACATTGCGGTGATTGGCAGCGGTGGCAGTGCCATGGCTGCGGCCCTGAAAGCGACGGAGCGCGGTGCCCGGGTGACGCTGATTGAGCGCGGCACCATCGGCGGAACCTGCGTCAACATTGGTTGCGTACCGTCCAAAATCATGATCCGGTCGGCGCATATCGCCCACCTTCGCCGGGAAAGCCCGTTTGACGACGGACTGAGTGCCCAGGCACCGGTGGTGGATCGTTCAGCCCTTCTGGCTCAGCAACAGGCCCGGGTGGAGGAGCTGCGCGAGTCCAAGTACCAGAGCATTCTCAATGACAATGCCGCGATTACCGTCCTCAAGGGCGAGGCGCGGTTCGTGGACGAGCGCACACTGACGGTTACGCTCAACGACGGCGGCGAGCAGACGGTGCACTTCGACCGGGCCTTTATCGGCACCGGTGCCCGGCCCGCCGAACCGCCTGTTCCGGGGCTATCCGAGACGCCCTATCTCACGTCCACCAGTGCGCTGGAGCTGGATCACATTCCCGAGCGCCTCGTTGTGATTGGTGCCTCGGTGGTGGCCATCGAGCTGGCTCAGGCCTTTGCCCGCCTTGGCAGTCGGGTCACCATTCTGGCCCGCAGCCGGGTGCTGTCTCAGGAAGACCCGGCGGTGGGTGAAGCCGTGGAAGCGGCCTTCCGTCGCGAGGGCATCGAGGTGCTCAAGCAGACCCAGGCCAGTGAGATTACCCACAATGGCCGGGTGTTCACCCTCCAAACCAACGCCGGCACCCTGGAGGCGGAGCAACTGCTGGTGGCCAGTGGCCGCACACCCAATACCGAGAACCTGAACCTGGAGGCCGTCGGCGTGGCTACCGAGCGCGGCGCGATCCGGATCGACAACCACCTGCAAACGACCGCGTCCGGCATTTATGCAGCCGGGGACTGCACCGATCAACCCCAGTTCGTCTACGTGGCTGCCGCCGGTGGTAGTCGGGCCGCCATTAACATGACCGGCGGTGACGCCAGCCTCGACCTCAGCGCCATGCCCGAGGTGATCTTTACCGATCCACAAGTGGCCACCGTCGGTCTGTCCGAGGCGGAGGCCCAGGCTCAGGGATACGACACCGACAGCCGCACCCTGACCCTCGATAACGTGCCCCGGGCCCTGGTTAACTTCGATACCGGGGGCTTCATCAAGATGGTCGCTGAGCGTGGCAGCGGACGATTGCTGGGTGTCCAGTCCGTCGCGGGCGAAGCCGGTGAGCTGATCCAGACGGCCGTCATGGCGCTGCGTGCGCGTATGACCGTGAACGACATTGCCGATGAGCTGTTCCCGTACCTGACCATGGTGGAGGGGCTCAAGCTCTGTGCCCAAACCTTCACCAAGGACGTGAAGCAATTGTCGTGCTGTGCGGGATAAGACGGTGCCGCCAATGTATAACATGGATGAGATCGTGGAACGGCTGGGTCTGACCGGCGAAAGGGAAGCCGCGCTTCATGTGACGCTGTTGCGCGAGCTTGCCCTGGGACAACCGGTCACTGTTGAGCGGCTCGCGAAGTCGCTCAACTGGACGACTGATGAGGCAGAGTTGGTGCTGGAAAAACTGCCCTGCGGGACCATCGAGTACGACGGCCAGGGACGGCTGATCGGCTCCGGCATCACACTGCGAGAAACCCCGCATGCATTTGTCATCAACGATCGGCCCCTTTACACCTGGTGTGCACTGGATGCCTTGATGTTTCCAACCGTTATTGGCGAACGGGCGCAGGTGCAATCGCGTTGCCCGCAGACGAACAACCCGATCAACATGACGATTACGCCACAGAGAGTGGTTTCGCTTGAGCCGGAGGACGCGGTCGTCTCTTTAGTGTCGGTGGCCGCATCGGGAGACATTCGAAGTGCGTTTTGTTGCGATGTCCTTTTCTTTGCCTCTCGACAGGCCGGGGAGGCCTGGGGGCGAGATAAACCAAGCGCGCAGCTGGTGACTGTGCAGGAAGGTTTCGAACTGGGACAGCGGATTGCGCACCTTATGCTCGACAGAGCAAGGCGTTACCAACATGACCTTTAATACCTGAATGTTCGATACCAATCTTGAACGTAGGTCAGCACCCAGGAGCTAGGCCATGTCATTTCCAAAGCGTTCCGTCGCTGCACCCTGTCTGTGCATCAAATCAGGAATTATCTGGACATGCGATTGGTGTATTCCTGTGGTGCCTCACCCGAACAACCGGACATGCACCCATTACACTGGCGATCGACGTGCATCGAATGTTCGCTTCTGTTTACTGACGCCCAGGAGCAGCCTTGGTCGCAATGCGAACATTGGAAGCAACCAATTAACGCTTCTTCCCGCATTACTTCGAAACCTATATGAGGGAAAGCACACTTTTTCAGTATACAGCTATTTCACATTCCCCCTGAAACCAAGCATAAACGGGTTGCAGTAGCCATCTGGGCAAACGGCATCCTGACTCTCGTCCAGATCGCGGAAAGGACTTTGCCGGCAGCTTGGCGCTGATTGCCGATGCTATACATAACTTCTGGGACATGGCATCGCTGATTATCGCGTTCGCGGCCCGTAAGATTGCGCGTCGCCCGGCTGAATAAAAGCTGACCTTCGGCTACGGGCGAATAAAGGTAGGTGTTGCGCTGTTAAATACACCACCTTGATCATGATAGGGCCCTACCTGATATACGAGGGTGTCATGCGGTTCCCAGATCCGCTGGAACTCAAGGGGTGTTGGGTAGTCTGACTTACATTGTTGCACTGATAATGGACGCGTTGAGCGCGCTGCTGACCTACTCAATGCAGAAGGGCAGCGTTAATATTCATGCGTTGTTTTACACAACTTGTCTGATGCGTTTGCGTCAATAGCAGTGTTATAGGCGGAGCTCTTATCTTGCTCTACGACATGCGCTGGGTTGATTCCGCAATCACCATTGGCATGGCCAGCTATATTCTCTACCTGGACCTGACAGAAATTGGCGGGACCATCAGAACACTCATGCTGGGGAGTCCCGAGGATATCGGCACAGATTCCGTCATTGGGGCAGTATCAGACTTAGAAGGAGTTATCGACTTCACCCCGTACATTTTTGGCAGGTGGGTGAGCATGATGCCTCGCTCGACGCCCGTGTGGTTGTCGAGATGAGTGCGTGGAATGAACTTGAGAAAATCAAGGACGGGATAAAACAGGCTTTGGAGAAAGAGTTCAGCGTAACTCATTCAACACTGGAATTTGAACACCCTGACTACAAGCACGAGGGGGCAAATACCTATAAACATAGTTAACCGGCGCGCTATGTGACATACCTCATCATGCAGATTCCAAACGAATGGCGAACCACAAAGGCACGAGGACTCCATGCGAGACATGATTGAACCCCATCAAATTTGGGCCTACCCCATCGCTGCTGTTCTCGGCCTTTTAGAGGGCAGGAAACCTCCCCCGGGAAATATGTTGCCAGAGTATCTGCCCGGGACTCCATACCCAGGCTCTTGCTTTATAACAACATTACCCAGACACCGCTGCATCATCAGACCTCGCCAGATTCTCGAAAGCAATGTGGCGAGGTCTAGTTTTCTTTACCCTTCGGAAATACTCCTGCATTTCCAGAGATAGTAACCTACCGGTATCACCAACAGCGCCAAAATAACAGCAGAGATCATCCCACCGACCATCGGTGCAGCTATGCGCCCCATGACTTCGGAGCCGGTACCGGTGCCAACCATGATGGGCACCAGACCTCCGATAATAGCAGCAGCGGTCATCATTATAGGCCGCACCCGCAATCCGGCACCGTGAAGCACGGCGTGGCGTAGCGTCTCGCGTCTTGGAGCCAGCCCCTTCTCTTCACAGGTTTCCAGCATTGCGTCGTAGGACTGGTTCAAATACACCAGCATGATGACACCAATCTCCACGGCAACGCCGGCCAGCGCAATGAAACCTACACCGACCGCAACGGAGAAGTTATAGCCCAGCAGATACATCAGCCAGATTGCACCAATCATGGCAAACGGCAGCGTACCCATGATGATGCCCACTTCCGCAAAACGACGGAAGTTCAGGAACAGCAGAATGATAATGATAGCCAGCGTCAGCGGCACCACGTAGGTCAGCTTTTCCTTGGCACGCAGCATGTACTCATACTGGCCAGACCAGGTAACCGAATAGCCCGCAGGCAGATCGAGCTCCTCGTTAACGGTAGCCATGGCCTGCTCCACATAGGTGCCGACATCAACCCCTTCAATATCCACGAAGGTCCAGCCATTGAGGCGGGCGTTTTCACTTTTGATGGCGGGAGGACCATCTTCTACCCGGATATCGGCGACATCGGCAAGCGCAATCCTTTGCCCCGTTGACGTAACGATGGGCAACTGCTCCAGCTTCTCTGGAGAATCCCGGTAGTCCTGGGGGTAACGCAGATTAATCGGGTAGCGCTCAAGCCCTTCGATCGTCCGCGATACGTTTATACCGCCAATCGCCGAAGCAACAACTTGCTGAACGTCCGCTATGTTCAGTCCATAACGGGCTGCACGTTCCCGATCGATATCCGCCTTGATGTATCGGCCGCCGGCGACCCGCTCAGAATAAACAGAGGCGGTGCCGGGGATGTCGACCATGATCTCCTCAAGGCGTTTGCCGATGTCCTGAATAATGGCAAGATCCGGGCCCGCTACCTTTATGCCAACGGGTGTTTTAATGCCCGTTGCCAGCATATCGATGCGAGTGATGATGGGCATCACCCAGGCGTTCGTGACCCCCGGGAAACGGATCAGGGTATTGAGTTCCTCCTTAAGCTTTTCGGTGGTCATCCCTTCCCGCCATTGATCCCTGGGTTTCAGCTGGATAAACGTTTCAATCATCGTTAAGGGTGCTGGATCGGTTGCGGTATCCGCCCGCCCTACTTTGCCGAATACCGTTTCTACTTCCGGTAAGGTGGCAATCAGCTTATCGGTTTGCTGCAGCAGCTGCCGGGCCTTGCCAATTGAAATACCGGGGTAGGTGGTTGGCATGTACATCAGATCGCCTTCATCCAGCGGTGGAATGAACTCACTCCCGATCTTGGTCGCCGGCCAAAGCCCCACAGCCAGTGCCAGCAGTGCAGCCATAACAGTGGTTTTCGGGAATCGAAGGACCAACTTCAGGACCGGCATATACGCACCGACCAGCAGACGGTTCACGGGATTCTTGTGTTCCGGCAGCACCTTGCCACGGATAAAATAGCCCATGAGCACCGGAACCAGCGTCACCGCCAGAGCCGCACTGGCTGCCATGGCGTAGGTCTTGGTGAAGGCCAGAGGCGCAAACATCCGCCCTTCCTGCGCTTCCAGCGCAAACACCGGCACAAAACTAACAGTAATGATCAGAAGCGAGAAAAACAGCGCTGGTCCGACCTCAGAGGCCGACCTGGCCACGACCTCCCATCGGTTCTCATGGGTTAACGGGGTTCGCTCCATGTGTTTGTGCATGTTCTCGATCATGACGATGGCGCCATCTATCATCGCCCCGATCGCAATGGCAATCCCCCCGAGTGACATGATGTTGGCGTTGATGCCCTGCCAGTGCATGACAATAAAGGCCGCCAGAATGCCAACCGGCAGGCTGAGAATCGCCACCAACGACGAACGGATATGAAACAGGAAGATGATGCACACCAGGCCCACAACCAGAAACTCTTCAAGCAGCTTGAACCCGAGATTATTCACCGCCCGCTCAATCAGACCGGAGCGATCGTAAACCGTCACCACCTCCACGCCTTCCGGCAAACTGGATTTCAGCTCCTCCAGTTTCGCCTTCACGCCATTGATGGTGGCCTGGGCATTCTCACCGAAGCGCATCACTACAACGCCACCCACGGTTTCGCCTTCGCCGTTCAGCTCGGCCACCCCGCGCCGCATCTGCGGCCCGACCTCAACACTGGCCACGTCTTTCAGGAGCACAGGGGTGCCGTTGTCATCGAGCCCCAGTGGAATTGACAACAGATCCTCACGGGACTGGATGTAGCCAGACGTGCGCACCATGTATTCCGCCTCGGCCATCTCGATGACGGAGGCCCCTACTTCCTGGTTGCCTCTTTTGATAGCGTTCTGGATGTGAGCCAGAGGAATGCCCAACGCCCTGAGCTTTTCCGGGCTGACCTTGACCTGATACTGCTTCACCATGCCACCAAGCGCGGCCACTTCGGACACACCGGGAACTGTTTGCAGTTCGTATTTCAGAAACCAGTCCTGCAGGCTGCGCAGTTGGCTCAGATCATTGTTCCCGGTGCGATCCACCAGGGCATAAAGGTAAACCCAGCCAACCCCGGTTGCGTCCGGCCCCAGTTGCGGGCGGGCCGAGTCCGGGAGGCTCGGGGCCACCTGGGACAGGTACTCCAGCACCCTGGAGCGAGCCCAGTACATGTCGGTGTCTTCATCGAAGATCACATAAACGTAGGAGTCACCGAAGAACGAGTAGCCACGGACGGTTTTGGCCCCCGGGACCGACAGCATGGCGGTGGTCAGTGGATAGGTCACCTGGTCTTCCACCACTTGTGGCGCCTGGCCCGGAAAGCTGGTTTTGATGATGACCTGCACATCCGAAAGATCCGGCAGCGCATCTACCGGCGTCTTGTTCAGTGAGTAAAGGCCAAGCCCTGTAATAAGCAAGGTGGCCAGCAATACCAGGAATCGATTACGAACAGACCAGTGAATGATGGCAGCGATCATGATTCGCCTCCGCCATGATTCATGGAACTATGGTCCATCGCCTCCGGTTCGATCTTGGGCTCCGCTTTCTCCGGATCCATGACGTGCCCCGAATGATCCATCTGTGAATCCATGGCGTTGCTGCCTGATGCCGACATTCGCTGGAAATCCGAAGTCTTGCTGGACTCGGAATCGATCAGGAATTGCGCAGAGGTCACCACGGTATCGCCAGGCTTAATGCCTTCCAGTATTTCTGCGTACTTGTCGCCAATCCGCCCTACCGTGACGTTGACGGACTTGAAGGCACCCTGTTCCAGCGCCACCACCAGCCGGTCACTTTGTCCAGTGCGGATAATCGATTCACGCGGCACCAACAGGTGTCTTTGCCCCCGATCCCCCTGGACCTCCAGGCGAGCAAACATGCCGGGCAGCAAAGCTCCGTCGGAATTGTCAAAACGCATCCGGACCCGGGCCGTCCGCGTCTTCGGATTAACCTCGGGATACACATAATCCACTTTTCCGCGCCACTGGCGCCCGGGCATGTAATCCAGAGTCATCATCACCCGGCTATCGCCCTCCACGGCCGAGAGCTGGCTTTCAAATACCTCGCCAATCACCCAGACTTCATCCAGTGCAGCAATCGACAAAACCCGGTCTCCGGGCTTTATGAACATGCCCTCGCGAACGTTCAGATTGTCGATAACGCCCGAGCTTGGGGCGTATACGGTCATCGTTCTCTGTATGTTTCTTGTCTGGCGCAGCTGCCGTATCAGGCTAGCCGGCACATTCAGAGCAGCCAACCGTTCCTCAGCGGCATTGATCAGTCGCTGATTCCCCCGGTTCAGTGCCAGGAGCAACTCCTCCTGAGCATTGACCAATGTGGGTGAATAGAGGGTATACAGAGGCTTGCCTTTTTCGACTGGTTCCCCCTCAGCTTTCACGTAGAGCGCTTCGATCCAGCCCTCTACTCTGGGATGCACGTGGGCCATCTCATCTTCGTTATATTGGACGTAGCCCACAGTAGTGATGGTGTTCGGCAAGCGTCCCTGGATGACGGGCTCGGTGCGAACTCCCAGGTTGTTGACCACGGCAGGCGAAATACGAACGGTACCGGCCGGGTCGTCAGCTGACCCGGCATCCTCAAACACTGGAATCAGGTCCATCCCCATAGGTGATTTCCCGGGTTTGTCGCTTTTAAAATTAGGGTCCATGGGCGCCACCCAGTAGAGCGGCTCCTTTTCCTCGTTACCGACCCCATCTACGGTTGGATCTGAAACCATTCCCGGTGCCAGCCAATAGGCGGCACCGACGCCAGCGATCCCGCCGAGCACTATAAAGCCCAATGGACGAATGAAATTAGCCATGATGATCAATCCTGCAAATCGGTCATTGAAAAGGAGGGAATGTTTGAGGCTTCCGTGGTCAAATAACGGAAACTTGCCAGAGTTTTGGCCCGCTCGGCCATCATCTGGATCAATTCGACCTCGGCATTGAGTTCGGAGATCCTTGCGCGTACCGCCTCAGCAAAATCACCGTCGTCATTGTTATAGGCGGTCAGCGAGGCATCGGCCTGCTCTTCCATCTGCGGAAGAAGAGTTTGCTGATACAAGTCAATCCGATCATCCAATCGCTCAATGCGGGCCAACGCCGAGCGCGCCTTCGCCTTGAGCGATCGGATTCTCAGAACCCGATCCGTTTTTTCGGCTTCCAGTCTGGCTGCAGACGCGTTGAGCCGTCGGTCTTGCCGGCTTCCTGTGAATATGGGCAGGTCAAAACCGATACCAATAGAAAACAGGTCTGCCCTGTCCTGGCCGTTCGGAGCTCGGTCACGGTAACCATATTGTGCGAAGACTGACCATTCTGGTTTGTAGGCCTGCCTGGCAAGGTCTACATCAATGGCCTGCACGTCAATCAACTGGTCTGTGGCGCGGATCGACGGGTGACGGATGACAGACTCAAAGGTCGTCTCCGACCAGCCGCTGGAAACATCTTCCAATAATAGAGGAGGAATGCTCTCAGTGACCGAGAGCTGGGCCTGACTGGCACCGATCCATTCCCCAAGAGCTTCCTTGCTGTAGGCTAACTGGGTGTGCAAGGCGGTTAATCGGTCTTCCAAACGAGTCAACTCCAGCGAAGCACGAATAACATCCTGCTGTCTGGAGCCCATTGTCGCGGAGGTATATCCAGCTTCCGCAACATCCGCCAATTGCTCGAAAAGTCCCCGGTTCTCTTCAATGAGGCGGATGCTTTCCTGGGATTTCCACAGATCGAGCCATAGGTGGGTCACCGTTTCGGTGACCTGCGCTCGGCGATTCTGACGAAGGTAAGGCTGTACACCGGCCATCTCTTCTTTCTTTGCGCTAGCCAAGCGGCGGCTATCTCCACGAGGAATTCGCTGTGTAAAGCCAATCGTTCCCTGGGTCATGGGCTCTTGTCTGGTATCAAATGTGTCTAGAGGTAGATTTGCCGCGCCGATCGTTACCCGGGGATCGGGAAGCGCGCCCTCAGCAACAGACTCCTCCATCAACGCATTTTGTTTATAAGAGCTTTGGCCAAGCCAGGGATCGTTTTCAGTTGCTGCTTCGATGACACTCATGAGCTCCAGTCTGGGCTGGGCCCACGCAGAAATGCTGCTAAACAGCAACACACCCAAAATAGTCTGCTTAGTAAAAAAGGTGCGGATGGACAACTTGAGATCTCCGTGGAAAGCATATAAGAGCGCTTATATTAGATCTCAAAGCTGAAACGAAGCTGAAATTAAGTGCGCACAAATTTTATATTGATCTGGCTCAACTATTTTTATCACTAACAAAAGTTATCAAATCGTTAATAAACTTTTTTTGTTTTTTCAGTCAGGTTTCAGGAACTAATGATCTAATGAAACCATCAACCAAACAGGAGGTGAAATTATGAAATCATTAATAGTATTCGCAGCAGCAGCCACTCTCTCAATGTCAGCACTTGCCGGCAGCATGCCGGACCACAAAGACATGAAAGAGATTCACAATAAACTGCACAATGAAATGAACAATGACCAAGTAAATGAAAATATTCTTCAGGATAAAGAACTGCAGCGACTCCACAAAGAAATGACACGCTATGGATTGTCAGAAGTTGGAATGGAGGCGCGAAGACAGATGATAAGTGAAGAAGGACGAGCCTACCATCGTGCTTTAGAGAAGAAACAAATGGAGCAGAAGGTAACGTACAGCAAATGATAACAGAAATACCGCTGGTGGGCATCAGCGGTATCTACTAGAGGCCCAGTTGCATGGGCCTGGAGCAACAAATCAAGGAGTTCGTCATGAAGAGCATCATTACAGCCATAGCAATGACAGCACTGTTTAGTTCCTTTGCCTACGCCGATTCTGGCTTAGCAGACAGGATTAATGAGGCAAGGAGCTATCCGAACAAAACCGTGGAAACGGTGGACAGACAAGAACTCTGCCTGAAACACCAAAAACTACACGAGCAGATGAAGGAAGCGGGAATAGCAGACTCAAGTGAGTCCTAGTACGCTCAAGGCAGGTAGGGCTATAAGCGAAGCTTGCTTCTCGGGAAAAAACGTGGCCAGTCGTGTTTTCGTGACTGGCCATACTATTTTTGGCCGGAAACTTGATACAAAATTCATTACTGCAGAATAAGCCTCATGAGTTAATATATGTATGTTTCACTTGAGCCTTGACGACGATTCTGTTGGTTAGCTAAATCGAAATTGGAAATTGAGCTGGTTGAAATTTACCCAGGGTAAGTTTATGCGAATTAACTCCTGAAACTGTGCAAACTTCAACCGCTAGTACGGCAACCACTTCCTTTCCAATATCATTGTTCGCAGCCGCCCTGACTGACTCGCTTTCGTATTATTTGTATTGATCCTCAATCATCCCTGCCACGAGATTTTATTTATGTCATCCACATAAATTTAGTCAATTCGACCTCTACCAGAGAAGCGTGAAATGAGCCTGAAAATTACATTTAGATCCACCTGCACAGCATCCAAAAAGACTTCAAGTGACAGAGATCAAATAATCACTCAAAAGCCATGAAAACGAGAAACTATTATTCATTTTTCAGGTTCATTTCAGGAAATTATGAGTTAATAGTCGTGCTGCTCAATGGGCTTCTGTCGGAGCCTCTAGTGGCTTGCATCATGAATGGTCTCCACCATTCGCATTCGCCGCAATATCGCGAGGTATTGCGGCTTTTTTTCATCACTTGGATGGAGTGTCAATCCAAGTGTGAGAGAGCTACGCTTCGGAAAGATAACCACCACTAAATGGGTGGCCTAAATTAGGGAAGAAAAAAGCCGCAGATACTTCTGCGGCGAGGACAAACCTGAGATAACACAAAGGAAGCCAACGCAAATTCACGACGCAACCTTAATGTATTCCTAATTAAATCACGTCTCCCTGAACTGAACCTGAATTTTCAGAATTTCTCTCACAGCATATATGAAAGACTAAACTTCCACTCAGAAACGACACTTAATTAAACAAAAGTTCGTCCATCGAAGGCGTTGCGCCTTTCAGATGAATGGACCCCAACTCAGTTATTCGTAGACCCATGACACTTTCGACAAATTCTTTAGAAAAACCATTCAATCTCCATTAGCCCGAGCGATTTCAGTCTCCCATACTCGCTATCCTCATCACCCCCGAACCATTGGGCTCCGGCTGTGAAGTACATCTCCTGGCTCAGTGGCAGCATCCATGTGGATCTCGGGTAAAATACCCAACTTGCATCATCGGCATTACGGATGGTCACCACCCGGTACTGCCAGAACGGGTTGATATCCTGCCATACCAGTAGTCCGGCATAATGACGACCGGCATACAAGGGCCGTGCGGACACAAGATTGGCCAGGCCTGTCGTTCCCGGCGATACCGGCTTACCGTTATAGAAATATTCAACGGCCAGATTGAGCCCGTTGCGAAACGCCCAGTTCAGATCCGCGACTCCCTGCCAGTAACTGTCTCCCGCGTCTGGCTTGCTCCAGACGAGTTCTGTGCGCCAACCGGTGCCAGCCACGGAGCCACCGCCGCTGACACCCGCTTTGGTGACGTCGGCGAACTCGCCCATCATCACGCCGGCATCGACCCCGGCAACGAAGCGCTTGGCCCGTGCCGCCGTGCTGGCATTCTGGTCCCCGTGTTGCGGCGCATGCACGGCGCTGATCCGGCCCGTTGCACCCCAGGCTCTGTCCCATAACAGCGCGTCCACGCCAATGCGTTCATCCGGCTCCAGTTGCAGTGGGCTGACAGGATTGAGAATGTCCATGGGGTTCCAGATGAGCGCCGTGGACCAATTCACCTGTTGGCGGCCGAACCGGAAATCACCGGCCGGCGAGCGCCACTGGATCGTGCCACGGTACAGTTGATGGCGCGCCAACAAATCCCCTGATTCATGCACATTGCCCTGAAGATCCCAGTAGCGTGGATCGGGAGCATCCCTGAGCAGGGCAAACTCCGGGCTGTCCAGAAAACTGCCTGTCACCAGTTCCAGGTCGTAGGCCGCATCCACAACCCAATCCCGATAGCGGTAACGGGGCTCAATACGCAGGCGGGTAAGGTTCGATAAGTAGCGATTGTCGTCAATCAATGAGCGCGAGCCAACGCTCAGATTCTTGAGCGACCCCGAGTGGCTGAACTCCGCCTCAGCGTTTGAAGACAGCACCAGCCAGGCCATCGCGACCAGCATCAATGGAGATCGCCTAACCATGGCGGATGGCCTCCACCGGATCCAGTCGCGAGGCCCGCCAGGCCGGATACAGAGCCACCAGCACCGAACACAAGAACAACAGCACGCTGGGAAGCCAGACATGATCGAAAATCAGCACCGGATAGATACGGTCAGTGATACCGGGGATGGCTTCCAGAGCGCCGCTGATCGAGGACAGATCAATGCCGGTAGTGCCAAGCCAGACAACAAGCAGTCCGCCAACCACGGTTCCTACCAGCATTCCCAGTATTGCCAGGAAGAACGCCTCAAACAGAATAGTCAGTTGCAGCTGCAACCCTCTGGTGCCCAGTGCCAGCATTACGCCCAGTTCCGGGGTACGCTCCATCACTGACATAACCATGGTGTTCATGACACCGATGGCGACCACCACAAAAACCACCGACAAGATGAGATAGAAATCCACCTGACTCATTTCCACCATCTGCACCACCACCGGAAGCAGGCTTTCCCAGCCCTGGGCCACCAGTCCGTCGTTGGTCAGAAGCGGCGACTGATTCAGGATTCGCGCCAGGCCGGCACTCTTCGCCCGATCTGAAAGCCTCAATACGATCCGTGAAACTTCACCTTCCAGCAGGCCACCCAGGCGGCGCGCGGCGTTGATATCGGTGAAGACATACTCGGTGTCGAACAGGTCACTGCCAGTGCGATAGATACCGCGGATGGCCTGGGCACTGGAGGCAAGATCTCCGCCAGCCTGCTGGACCGTAATGACCAGCTTGTCCCCCAGCCGGGCACCCAGTTCCTCGGCCAGTTTCTGGCCAATCACTATTCCCGTCTCCCCGGATTGAACGTAAGCGCCCTGCTCCATGTACCCTGAAAGTTCCGTAACCGCCCTCTCCTGCTCCGGTGCAATACCCACCAATTCCACCGGCAGACTCTTCCCGGGGTTTGCCACCATGGCACGCAGCAATACCCTGGGAGCGGCCGCCTCAACCTCAGGATGCTCCTGCAATCGCTGTTGCAAGGTTCGATTGTCGGCAATACGTAAATCTGGCGACAGATCCACGTCGTGACCCTTTGCCATCACCTGCACATGCCCGCTGAGCTGCTGGGTCGAGTTCTGGATCATCTGCTCGAAGAAACCATCGGCGAAGGCGTACAGGAATAGATAGGCCGCCAGCCCGAATGCAGTGGCCGAGGCGGTAATCATCGACCGTCGCGGGTTTCGAAATACCGAACGGAGTGCCATTTGTGCAAAAATCAGCAGCCGATGATCAGACGTCACCTGCCAGTGGATCCGGCGGATACGGTTGATCATAGTTCGCCGTGCGCCCATCGCCTCCAGCGGGCTGTTTCGGCTGGCTTTCCAGGCCGGGATGGCCGCTGCCAACAGAGCCACCGATATGACCACGATGCCAATCACCACCAGACGCTGGAACTCGATGGTGGGATAGACGATACCGCTCAGCCCCGGCATGGTATCCATGGCCTTGATATAGGCACTGAAGTCCAGCCCATGGGTACCGAAATAGCCCGTCAGTGACAGCCCCAATGCCAGCCCCAGCAGGTAGCCCAGCCCCGCCAGAATCGCTGTTTCCAGAAGCACCAGCCAGACAATACGGCTGCTGGGCGTACCCAACGCCATCATTACACCGAATTCGCGGCCACGCTCCAGTACCGACATCAGAATGGTGTTAACGATACCGGCCGCCACCACCACAAACACCAC
>NZ_KZ319379.1 GCF_002744715.1 Marinobacter profundi | reverse complement strand
GCCGGTTAAAACCAAGATCGGCAAAAATCAGCGCTTATTCAGACCTTCCTTAGTTTTTAAATCGGAAGATAATTAAGTAGGGATATCATGCTTGATAGGGCAGATAGAGATATATCAGAGGTAGGGAGAGTTTTTTCGAGCCGAGGGCTGGAGACTGCGTATCTAGTTCCGACAGTCACTGGACTAGAAAAATCTATCATGGATGCTCATTCTCAGTTGGTGAACTACTTTAAAAAAACCGGTATTCATGATTTCTCAGGCCAGAGCAAAGGCCGCCAGGCGAAGCGTCTAATAACGACATGGTTTGTGACTAAAGATGACCTGATTGAAACGAAGACGTCCGTTTATCGCCCGGAAACTAAGCTAGGAGATCCAAGAATATGGATTTATAACTTAGGGAAATATGCGGAGCCTTGGAATTTGCTCGCCTTATTTGCTCATGGTGACGAGTTATTTGTCGTTAACACCAGCCATCAAGGTGTTCTGCACTCTGCAGACGATCCTTCAAGTCCACTTAGTTACGTATTAGATATACTGACAGGCGCGAAGAGTGACCCGCTGGACGATAAGTTTGCTGAGTGGAATCTTCGTCTACTTCGGAGCTTTTTCTCAGAGGCGTCGTCAGGTGAAGAGGTCTTTCTCCGTGTCGATAGGGACTTTCTCGATCAGATCGGGCAAGACATTGGCGGCGATGCTGGTTTTATTGAGGCTGTCAGAGCCGGTCCCTCATGGCTAGATCGAAGCCTTAGTTTCACTCGACACGTGATTGATCTTGTGGAACAGCGAGAAAAGCCGTCGCGTAGTTACAAAGATCCCGGGAAGTTTGATCCAGCATATCGCGGGGTTGGTGCTCCAGTGTACCTTCCATATCTAGCAGCATTGGTGAGAAACGATTCTATTACGGCACACTCCTATTATTCGAGACTGGAAGACGAGTTGGCTCTCATGCACAGCTTCGGGTCGCAAGAAATGACGCGGGTGGAGTTGGCATGGGAGGATCTCCAGAATTGGACAGAAGCTAACGAAGGGAGATTTGGATATTTTAGGTTAAGGCGGTTAGGTGGGTATCGGCTAATTGGTGTGCCTCGCTCTCAATGTATTCTTAAACCCAGTGATATTGAAAATTTGCCTCTGGCGTTTGTTCAAGCTCAGGTGAAAGCAGGTCAAGAGTTGAGCGAAAAAGCTGTCACACGCGTTATAGATGAATTAAGGGCGAACGAGTCGCTGTTTTCCGCTAGTTTTGAAAGTGCCCTTAGAATACCTGATTTCGAACAGCCTATTCGTGCAACGATCAGGACGGCATATTCGGACTGGGACGGGGGGTTACCGGCCAAGGATAACGGAACTCTTGGCAACGATTCGGAGAATGTTGGTGGACGATCTACGGGGCCTGGTATCGGATTGTCTGTTGTTGCCGATGAACCTTTGACGCTAGCCGCGGTTTGGAGGCTGCATTCCATTGCCCATGAAGGTAGGTTTGAAATTAGCTGTGGCGCCATTACTTGGGCAGGACAATTCTCAGGGACGGAAGGGGCGAGTACTGAGCTATCTGATGAGAATCAACCGTCGCTCTGGACAATAGCTGAGAGGGCATCCAGAGAAGATATTACATTTAGGTTTAAGCATTTTGGTACTGATGATACCGATCCTTCTACTCGACAATTGACCTTAGAGAAAAAGTTGTTATGGGTATTTGTTCCTGCCTATGACCTGGACAGTGGCCGTTACGAATTACGAGAGGGCGACCTGCCCGGAAGCGGCTCAGTTTTTCTCCTTGCGCCACCAGTTAATGCCGCTCATCTTATGGGCTACCTCCGGCGTGAAAATCCCATACATGAGAAGATCAAGGCATTGGGATTACCTGAAGGCTGGATCTTCGTCCGCGTCGATAGCTGCGAATCACTTACGGAAGGGCAAAGAAAACTACCCGATGGTCATGGGCGGCCTCGACCGAAGCCGAGGGTTATTCGCTTCGTTGGTGGGAGATCTATTCGGCGTGGATACAGCCGTATGTACCTACCCTACGACTTACCTACGATTGAACTGGATGCTCCCGAAGGAACTCAGATTGAGCGCCCCCATGGAATAGAGCTTGAGGAAGTACCTTACACCCCAGCTGAGGGCGCAGAACGCCTGCATTTTAAGCCGATGAAGAGGTACAAAATACGCCTATCTAGCTCGCGGAGTGCTTCTTACGAATTTCGTGCCGTAAATCCAAATGGTGAAACGTTAAACCAGTCAAAGCTCAGAATTTCCGGCATCGGGGGCGAAGTGGTCGATGTTGGGCAGCCGTTAAGTCTCGATAGAATTGGGCGAGCAATGCCCAGTGATGAGGGCCTATCTGGAGCATTACTTAGCCTGGATGAGCAGGAGCTTTTTGATCGTCGAGACGAGCTCCCTAAGTTTCGAATCGAAGAGAAATATTTAGGGTCTTATTACTCGAGTGAAGAATGGGCTCCAAGTGTTTCTGAGCTCTTTCTCGATGCATTGGCTCAGGCAGGTTCGATGAATTATGGGGTTGCGAGGGACTTGATGCGACGCTTGCTTTCATCAAGCGGGCAGGCTGGTGACGCTACTCTAATGCTCCTGGAGCTCCGTCGTGCGGGGTATCTGGAGATCTCCAAGACCCACAAAGGGCATATCGCAAGGATACATGCGGTAAGACCTACGTTCTATAGCCTGCCTCAAAGCACTTCCTGTCGTCCCGTCTGGGCTGTGACGGGAACCTTGCGGCTAAGCCATTGGGAGGCTTTGACCAACGAGACTGGAGTTTGGTCAGTTTACTGTCATAGAGCGGAAGCTCTGGCAGTTCGTGACGTTATTCTGGTCATTGAAAGCGAGGATGAGGCCTTCATCGGTGCTGAAGTCCTCGAGTTTCAATTCTCGAAGATGCCATGCCAAGCCATCATCGAGTGGGCCGCTGATTTGGGGAAATTCCGGGATGAAACCTTCCGAACTACCATGGAGTCTATTGGGAGGGCCCAAGATTCCGCGCTTAGATTTAATCCATCAAAAGGCCTATTCACGGCAACACCATCTGGCGAGTACTGCGAGCTCTGGAAAGTTCAAGACCTTGATACAGGCATAGATAACGTCTACGTACTTGTTGATCAGATGCGGTTTGCATTTGTGCGAGACTCTCGTTGGGGGGTGTGGCTCGCGTTGAATGAGTTCGCAAAATGGATTAGTGAGCGTCATGGGATGGAGGGGGTCCATCCTATACCTGTAACCTATCAAGTGAGTAGCGGAACCCTTTGGCTGCCAGCAAGAATAAGCCCACCACACATACTTGAACGAGCCCTTTATTATTGCAGTGGTTGCGCTCCGCATGTTGTTTCGTTGATGGCGTGCGAGTCTGCTACAGACCTGGACCGCATTTGCTTGTGTGAGAAGTTCTCTGGACAGCCCCTATTTAGCGCCAATAGATTCTATAGCGATATGGCTAATGGCCGATGGCTGGGATACAGAACTGTTCCAGAGCCAGTTGCCCGTTTGTTTGCGGAAAAAATTGGTGCTGTTTTAGATAAGATTTAATCAGGGTTTTAAATTTAAGGAGTTGTAATGAAAGACCCAGTTGGCGCGTATCAGATTTTTCAGGATGGTATAAAGAGATATATAACGTCAGCGTTTTCTACGAACTCAGACTCCTTTGAAGTGGAGCGAAAGAAGCTACTAGACCAGCCTGGGGTTTTATTTCAAGAGCCATATATTGAGCCGATTCCGACGTATAAGTCTGGCGCTAAGCTTGATGATTTAGCTGAAGACGACTTACCTTCTTTGAGTGACGAGGGGCGAGGGGCTTTTAAAAAAATTGTGGGTGCGGGCCTGTTTAATGGTGGCTTTCCGCTTTATCAGCACCAGCAACGCATGCTGAAAGAGTCGTTGCAGGGGAAGCATAGCGTAGTAGTCACTGGCACGGGGTCAGGTAAAACTGAGTCATTCCTGCTGCCTGCAATAGCGAATATTGTTCGTGAAGCAACGCACCCCAAAACGAGGTGGCCGGCACCTACCAAGACACCAGGAGCTTGGGATAGCGAAAACAGTCCAAAATGGGATGCTACGCGCAAGGATTTGCGAGGAGAGGCGCGCCCAGCCGCAGTGAGAGCATTGATCCTCTATCCCATGAACGCCCTCGTGGAGGACCAGATCTCCCGTTTGAGGCAGGCTTTAGACTCTGATCCAGTGCTCAGTGAGCTTGATAACTGCCTTTCCGGAAATAGAATTCGATTTGGCCGATATAACGGGGCTACGCCAGTCGCAGGCCACCCATTCAAACCGGATGGTAAGGCAAATGGCAGCAAAAGGACTCAACTAACCAAGGAAATGAAATCTGCAATTGCTGAGTATTCGGCGATGCGAGATAAGATCGAAAAATGTAAAAACGCAGTGGCGGAATGCGGTGTTGACGGTGTTGCCTTAAAAGCAGCAAAAGATGAATTGGATCAGGCATTAGAGGCAGCCAATTTCATTAGGAGAATGGCGCCGGATGCTGCGGAACTGTTTCACCGCTGGGAAATGCAGGTTACGCCACCAGATATTCTGGTTACTAACGTCAGTATGCTGTCCATCATGATGATGAGACATGCCTCGCCTGAGATAGCTGGAGATAGGGCTGATTCGGAGATCTTTGAGCGTACACGTAGATGGCTTGCTGAGGATCGCGAAAACCACGTTTTCCAACTTATTGTCGATGAACTCCATCTCCATCGTAGCTCCGCAGGTACGGAAGTAGCTTACCTCATACGATTACTTCTTGAGAGACTTGGGCTCACTCCTGATAGCCCACAGCTTCGAATTCTTGCGTCGAGTGCTTCTTTAGATGGAAATGATGACGAAACTTATAAATATTTGGGTGGTTTTTTTGGTTTCTCCCTAGATGAAGCAAAACGGCGTTTCCATATAGAGGCCGGGGAGCTGCAGTATCCGTTAGATCATGGTGTGCCCTCTTTTAGTTCAGACATATATCAGGTGTTGGCCGAAGCCGGGGAGTGTAGCTGGGGTGAGGAGGAGTCCCCTGAGATTAAGCGTGCAGTAGACCAACTGTGTGAGAATGTCGTTGAGTCGAATAAAGCAATCCTTGGTGCATTTAACTCGGGAGGAAGGTCAGTTGCACGGCCACTAGAAACAATCTCTAACCATTGGTTTGGCGACCTAGAGCCCTTCAAACGAGAGGTTGCGGTAAAAGGGCTCTTTAGGGCTCTTGGCTCTGACTCAGCCAAGAAGAGTGGAGCTTCGTTTCCGAGGCTCCGATTCCATTGGATGGCGAAAAACGTGGATGGGTTGTGGGCCACCATTGGGACAAGTGCCGACGACAAGAACCGACGCACGGGAAAGCTCATTCCAGAACGTAAGTTGTCGATTGAGGGGCGTCGTGTACTAGAGGTCCTTTATTGTGAGTGCTGTGGTACGCAGTTGTTATGTGGAAATAAGATTCCTTGGAAACAGAAAAATGGTCTAGGAATCGTATCTGAGACTAGTTTTGAACTCACCTCTCTCGAAACTCAGATTGAGGGTTTGCCTGAGTCCACTGTTGAAACCCGAACCGATGCGCAGACGTACCAAGATGTTGGCGTCGTGTGGTTGAAGCATCCGTCAGACGAATCAAAAATCGAAAACTCTGATCTAACGTGGTTGCAAGGAACAATAGAGACGCACTCGAATGAGGGCCGACCCGGTAGACCTGTCGATAGAAGGCCCGCTAGTTGGGTACCAGCATCCATAAACCCGGTTACAGGGTTGGTTCGTCTGGGTTCGCAAACGCAAGATGGCGAATTGCCTTGTTACTGGTTTCATATCGATGCGAATGAATTGCCTGGAGATGGTGCCGATAAGTACTCGGCAATGCCCCAGCGTTGTCCGTCGTGCCTAATTGATTATTCAGAACGGTACGGGCGTAGGTACCCTATTCGGTCGTTCGTGACTGGTTTGGCAATGTTGTCGCACTTGTTTTCTAAGCACCTGATGAGCGTTCTGCCAGAAGGGGGTTCAAGAAAGCTCGTTGGATTTTCTGATAGCCGTGAAGCAGCCGCTAACCTAGCAGTTGGTGTGGAAGAGTCCCAGTGGATGCTTCTCCTCCGGTCTCTGATAAACAGAGAGCTTAAAAAGTGGGCTTTGGGTGGGCTGGATGCCGTGAAGGCGGAAGTTCTCTCGCTATTTGAAGAAGGTCGAGAGGATCAGGTTCCCGCCCTAAGGAAAAGATTGAAAGAACAGATAGGTGAATCGCCGGAAGTTCTTGAAAGATTCACTTCTTTTGTGAGGGCGGTACGTGACATGAAGGACGATCCCGAGGGCTTAACTTCGCGGGATATTGAAAGCATCAACAGTGCAAAGTCACATCTACCTGGTTACGTAAAAGTTGATGATATTCTTGCCCCGCCCGGCGTTGATGGAGTAGTTAGCCCATTGTGGAAGGACTTTTTGGATAGGGGAGTTAACCCTGGAGGAGCGTCAATAGACAGAAAGCGACTTTCAAAGGATAAAGACTGGACTTCAATCTTTCGAATTAGTGAAGGAGAGTTGCTTCCTGAGTTAAATCCCGATGCAGCTCCTTACGAAGTACAAACGATTGCTACATCACTTCGAAAAAACGCTTGGAGAGCATTAACTGGACGGCTGCTCTATGACCTTGAAGCACAAGGTATTGGCCATCTTGCAATGCCTCCAGTCCCTCCCCTTGATGCGCCTACAGGGCTGACGGCTGAGCAGTTCCGTCAAGTTTGTGATAGCGCTTTGCGTATTCTTGCAGAGGAAAACCGGCTAGATCCCAACCCATGGGATAGCGTGACTGATGGTTGGCGCACTAATCAGCCAACGGGGGCTCAGAATGAGGGCAGCGCCAAAAAGCGCATCTGGTCATTTTTATCCACCGTTGCAGACCGTTATGGGCTGAGCATAGAAGTTTTACGCGATGCGGTGGTTAGCGCTTTCGTCGCAGTGGGGCATAAGCAAAGCGATGAATTGTGGGCTGTTGTAAGGCTGGAAAAATTGTGGGTGAAAGTGGTTGGGCCAGATAGTCGCCCATGGGAATGTGAGGGCTGTGGGCGATTGCACTGGCAACCCTCTGCGAAGGTATGTTCACGATGCTTTGGTAAACTTGAGGATACGCCAAATGGAACTCTGACAGCCCGCGAGTTAGAAGGTACCCATTACTACGCGTATGAAGCCCAGCAGGACTCGTCATTGTTCCGGATTCACTCCGAGGAGTTAACTGGACAGACCCATGACCAAGCGCAACGGCAGCGCCACTTTAGAGATATCTTTTTTGATAGAGAGATGATTGATGATGTTGTCACTCGACCAGCCATAAGAAATGTAGATGCTATAGATTTCTTGTCGGTGACGACAACCATGGAAGTCGGGGTCGATATTGGCTCTTTGCAGGCTGTCATGCAGGCGAACATGCCGCCCGAACGCTTCAACTACCAACAAAGGGTGGGGCGAGCAGGGCGAAAGGGGCAAGCATTCTCCGTGGCCTTTACTTTTTGTCGTGGCCAAACCCATGATCGAATTCACTTTGAGCATCCCGATGAAATGACTGGCGGTGTTCCTCCTCAGCCTCGGCTCGCAATGGGGGATGATCAAAAAATCTTGGCAGAGCGACTAATTGCCAAGGAGGTTTTGAGAAGGGCGTTTTTGGCGGGTGGAGTGTCATGGACGGATACGCATGACGCGCCAGATACTCATGGAGAAATGGGGCTGCTATGTAATCCTGAGGCTACCGTAGCCATCGTGAAGACTTGGGTAGATAGCAACAGTGAAGCAGTTTCCAAAATAGCCGGAATAATTGCTAAAGGTTCTGATGTCTCGGCTGAAGTTCTGCTGGCGTTTGTAGAAACCCTTCCACAAAAAGTTGGCCAGGCAATTAGCAAGACCGAGTTTGTGGCAAGCACTTTGGCTCATCGATTGGCAGAGGCGGGAATACTCCCGATGTTTGGCATGCCGACCAGTGTGCGTCAGCTTTATTTTGATTTGCCGTCTGGAAGACAAAACTATGAGTTGGATGCTAAGACTTTAGATAGGCCCGCCGATCAGGCTATAGCAGATTTCGCTCCAGGGTCTGAGCGAACATGGGATAAGCGCCGATTAACGCCTAAGTATGTTTCAGGCCCATTAGTTACTGATCTGCGGAGTAACAAGTGGCGTGCAATGGGGGCGCCGATAGGTGCGGCATATGTGCATGTTCGATGCAGTGCGTGTAGACAGTTGCACATTGAGCAAGTCCCTGTAGCCGAGTTGTATAGCTATAAAAGCCCCAATGGACTTTGGGATCCATCTTGGATTCAAACGCCCCCTAATTTCGTTGATTGTCCGAACCCTAGTTGTAAATCAAGTCATGCTAAACCTTATATGGCGGTGTCACCGAGAGCATTTGTGACCGACTTGGATACTCGGAAACCCGCCACTGGAGGCGGTGAGAGAAGAGGGCGCTCTGGTTCAACGGACATTACCAGTCCAAGGCTTAACGCAGAGGGGTATCAAAGTAATGGTAACTCTGAGATTAAGCTTGAGCGGCAGGCACCTGTATTCCGGACCAACGTTAATCGTGGTGAGTATTTCGGGTTCCAGCAAGTGGGCTCAATTTTTGAAGGGTGGGAGCGTGCTTCGGGAGACTCGGTTTGGTTATCGAGTGAGAATGACCCTGATCTAAGGGTTGCCCTGACGTCTGCAAAGACGACAGATATCCTTGCTATTCGAATGCTTGACGGAAATGGACTGAAGTACTTTGAGGGCCCCAACGAGTCTAGGCTAACCCGCAGGCGAGCGGCATGGTATTCGGCAGCAACGATACTCCAGAGAGCAATTGCATTAGAGCTTGATGTAGATTCAATGGACATCGAAATCGCATCTGTCCACGCAGTAAATTCGGTCAGTGGGGCGCTTGGTTTAAGTGGTGGTGAGCTGTACCTGGCCGATGCGCACCCAAATGGTGCCGGGCTTGTGGATTCCGCAAAAGATCGTTGGGTTTCACTATTGGAAGGATGTTTGTTTGGGGAGGGAGACTCTCCGAAAATGGGGCGAATGATACGTGAAGAGTTGGAATATGCCGCGAGGCCGGGAAATGAATGGCGTACCCCGGATCTTTTGCTGCGCGGTTTTCGCAACCGGCAACTACACGGGCTTTTAGATTGGGAACTCGGCATTGAGATGTTGGCATCGATGCTGGATAAAAACTATAGGCCGGGCTTGGATTCATGCGTTGCTGGGAAGTTGATACCAATGGGCCAAGACGGTTCTTGGAGCTCACGAGCCGAGTCTTTAACTCGTATGTGGAGCCAAAATCGTTTCCCCGTCGATACGATAATTAATGAAGGACCCATCCACGGTTGGGTTCATGACGGCGTGTTTAACGTGATAGTGCATCCATTATGGGACGGCTATCCAACATCTCAAAATGCCATCGGAAATGCTCACCGTTTAGCAGCAGAGCGGGGCTTCAAACAAATTAGACGGATAGATTCGTTTAACTTATCTCGTCGAATGGTTTGGGTTCGAGCAAATCTATTGAGCTCAGAATTGTTTGTGGTCGAGGATGTGGATTCTCATTTAGACGATGAGACCCTTACGGCAGTCGATGTGCCTAGCGAACATTATCAAACGGAAGTGGTAGTTCCACACGACCTTAGAGAGACCGGAGAAATGTACGCGCATGGGCGAGTCTGGGAGAAAACATCTACTGTAACACTGAGCCAACTTCGAGATGGTGAGGAGTGGCTGGCGGAATTCCCCGGCGGTAACTTGATGCCAGTGAAGGTCTCTCTTAAACGAGGGATGAGCGCACCTCGCCTGCGAAAAACGGATGGTTCAGGGTTTCTCTCTGCAGATGAGGCCTCTTATCTAAAATTTGTGGCAAAGCCAGTTGATTAAGCGGGGAGAAATCTTATGCCTAGAATAATTGGTAATCTCCCTGCGGATCGCTGGGAGAATGAGGTGTTGAAAGGGTTGAGAAACCAACTCCCGGATGACTGGGTTGTAATGCCTAGCGTTAAATGGACTTTGAAAAAAAATGGTTATGTTCGTGATGGCGAGGCCGATTTTGTTGTACTGATTCCTGAGTCCGGCCTTGTGATTCTGGAGGTCAAAGGATCAAAAGAATTTAAAGTGGGAGCGGATGGGGTTTGGCAACGAAAACAGAATGACGGTAGCTGGTTTAGCCTGAAGGAGGCCCCACCAGAGCAGGCTACGAGAAACATGTATGATCTCACCAGTGTGCTAAAAGAAAGGCAGGGATGGTCAGATTTTCCAGGGCGATACTCCTATATGGTTGTATATCCGCAGGGGGAGAGTTCTGAGCTACCAGCGATGTTCGACGCATCAACAATCGCTACGAGACGCCATATGAACTCATTGAGGTCCCGTATTCGGAAGTCTCTTGAGATGCGTGGTCATACAACCCAAGCTGAGAAGTTCAGTTCACATATTATTGAGACAATAATTGATCAGCTCAAGAATAGAGCCTTCGTTATTCAGAAGGTTGACACTGAAGAGGATGTCTCTAGTGACGTTGGGCAGATCGAGCAATTAACACGTCAACAGTTTGCTAGTCTTAAAGGCCTGTTTCAATTGCCAAGTGTAGCTGTGATAGGGCCGGCTGGGTCTGGAAAGACTGTGCTAGCAATTTGGCGACTTCAGGCGCTTATTAATCAAGGGCAGACTGCTGTATATGTCTGCTATAACCGAAGCCTCGCGGATGCCCTTAGGCTTCGCCACCCGGATTATGCAGACCATATTTGGAATGTGGACAGGCTTTTCTTGGCGCTACATAAAAATTCACACCCGGATATTGGTCAGCCAGAGTTCCATAGAGAAACACTCCCGTCTTTGATTATTGATTTAGCGGAGTCCGGAGCATTTAGAAAATATGATTCCATCATTGTAGATGAGGGGCAAGATCTATCAGAGTTGCAAGTGATAGCTCTTTTGGATCTATTATCAGAAGATGGATTGTGGGCGTTCTTTGCAGATTGGAATCAGGATCTTTATAAGTCAGGGTCTTCTACACCAATAGGTGCTGAGGTCATATTTCATCTACATCACAATTGCCGGAATGCAATTAAAATAAATGATGCATGCAATCGTTATCTGGGCACTAGCATTGATTCAATGCCGGGTATGCCCGATGGGGTCCGCCCGTTAGTTGAAGTTGTCAAGAATCAGTCGGTGAGGGTGTGGGAGCTTGCGCGACAATGGAGTGGGGAGGGTTCCGTTGTAATCCTTAGCCCATTTAAGTACGAAAACTCTTCAATGGCTGGGGAGAAGAAAGGACACGGCTTGATTTTGAGCACTGATATTAGTGATCTGGGCGAGAAAGATACGGTTGTTTTCTCCACTATCAAGTCATTCAAAGGAATTGAGGCATCTGCAATTATACTTGTCGATGCCTTGATTCCTGATGATCATTTAGCGTTTTCGCGAGAGGATTTATATGTTGCTACCACTCGCGCCACAACTAGACTTGCTATCCTCACTTCAAATCAATCTGTAGCTGACTATTTTAAATAATCAGGCGAGATTTTTTGCGGGGCGCGAGTGTACGTCATAACCGTCTAAGCAGGTCTGATATAGCCAGTCCAAGAGCCCTCCCCAAAAGGGGGGGGACGGCGTTTCCAACCTGAGTGTACTGAGGTACCTCGTATCGCCTCATATGACCCCCAGTGGTCACCTTTGAGCGAAATACAAAGTTATCAGGGAAGGACTGGATTCGTGCCATCTCCCGCACTGATAGCGTTCTAAGTTCGTCATGATCATAGTGGCAGGCATCGTCTGGAATAGAGAGTGCCGCTGGTGCCGGTTGTGAGGCTAAAAGGGCTTTTTGTGTCTGTTTTTTTGTGCCGTGCGTTATTAGATGATATTCCAAATCTGATTGCTGTCTAAAACAGTCAAAATTTCCCGACTCTGTGAGGAAGTCAAACTTCATTACTTTCTTTGCAACATCGCTTGGCAAAGATATGATTTCTCCCTTTAGAAGCTTTTTGACTACCTTTTCATCTGCAGTTGATAACTGTCTAAGCATTTGATAGATGCGAAAACGACGCTTTACGCGGTCGCCATTTTTGCGCATCTCATGATTTTCAAGATCATGTTTCGGTTCTATCTTCCGTTTCTGCACAAGGGGGCCGAAGACGCTGTTAATTTCTTTGACGTATTCGGACTTCGATCCTGATGACCGTAGTTTTAAGTCATCGATTGCATCGCTCACAGTCCTGATATTTTGATGGTAACTAATCAGAGGGCTGAGAAACGAATGTGCAAACTGGCAGAAGTCGCTTTGCTTTGCCGCGTCAAAATAGCGGAGGTCGGAAAAGTTAGGCTCAATCCCTTCCAATATGCGCTGATGTAGCTTGACCGACGGTTCAAATAGATCTTTTTCTGTCTGGTTGAGTGTTGGCTCTAGCTGCCTGAGGATATCTGAGCGAACTGCGATCATGATGAAACGTGGACGGTTCTGGGCAACCCCAGCGAACTTGGCGTTAACATGTAAGCACAGTGGGACATAGTCCACTGAGGCAAATGCCTTAGCGACTTCAAACCATGCATGGAATTCTTCCCCGTTGTCCCGAAAGGCGCGCAGTATTCCGGTCACATTCTCGAGTAGTGCAAATTTGGGCTGAGTAAGTTTGACGAATTTTGCCATTTCCCAAGGAAGGGAGTTTCGTTGGTTGTTGCGCTGTCGGAGGCCCGCAAGGCTAAAGCTTTGACATGGCGGGCCGCCGGAAACCAAGTCTAACTCGCCGCGACCGAAGCTTTCTCTTAGCTCTTTTGCATATGGAGGCTGAGCTTCAAGAAGGTTGTTTAGTTCAATAATACTACCGATTACGAGAGAGCCGTTTAGGTCATCAGTGGTAGCTATATCTGTTTCACCCCTGCCTAGCGGAGGGTACTCGTGGGGGTTTTCCTTCAGTCGATTGGAAAGGTCTGAGCCTGCATATTGGCTGCTTAACCACTTTGTTTGTTTTCTGGATTCAGGAGGGTAGTCCCCTGCAGAAATTGCGCGAAGATTCTCTCCGAAAAAGTTATAGGCAAAGGTTTCTGCCGCCATTGGAGACAGCTCGTTAGCCATGACAAGTCTAAAGTTGGCAGACTCTAATCCGAGTCCCAGGCCGCCACAGCCAGCAAAGAGCTCAATATGGTTCACTGTTTAGTACCCGCAGATTGCTGAATGGGTGCGATTGTACGGGACCTTGGGGTTTCTGTCCAGGATGTCATGCGATTGACCTGCCCCCGATCACTGAACCGCTCACTGCTTAGTAAAGTCGGTTAATTTCGACCCATTTCCCATAGTCCGGTAGCCAGCGGCAAACTCCAGTGGCGTCTGGTAGTTCAAAGCTGAATGCGGCCGGTTTTCATTGTAGTCCCGCCGCCAGTTACCGATGATCTCCCTGGCATGGGCCAGATCTCGGAACCAGTGCTCGTTCAGACACTCATCTCGAAAGCGCCCATTGAAGCTTTCGCTAAAGCCGTTCTGAGTAGGCTTCCCCGGCTGGATCAGCTTCAGCTCCACCCGGTTGTCATAAGCCCACTGATCCAGCGCTTTACTGGTGAACTCCGGCCCTTGGTCTGTCCTGATAGCTTGAGGATAGCCTCTGAAGGCGGCTATGGCGTCGAGGGTGCGGGCCACCTGATCACCAGAGATGCCGTTGGCCACAGGGATGTCGAGACACTCCTTTGTGAAGTCATCGACAATGGTCAGGCACTTGATCCGCCGGCCGCACGCCAATGAGTCCATCACGAAATCCATGGACCAGGTCTGATTCGCAGCTTCTGGCAGCACCAGAGGCTGACGCTCCATGGCGATACCCTTGCGGCGCTTGCGTTTCGGCACGGCCAGACCGGCCTCCCGATACAGCCGGTAAACCTTTTTATGATTCACGTCGATGCCTTCCCGTCGCAACAGTTGGTGAACCCGTCGATAACCAAACCGACGGCGCTCATGGGCCAGTTCCGTAATGCGCTTGCTGAGCGCACTGTCTGCAGCTGCGACGGTGGATCGATAGTGAAATGAAGCGCGGGATAACCCGACGAGAAAACAGGCCCTGCGTTGTGAAATCGGCGTCTGCTCCTGCATCGCCCGCACGGCCTCGCGCTTGTTCTCGAGGGTCAGTACTTTCGGTTGAGGGCTGCCTTCAGGGCTTCGTTGTCCAGAAGCGATTCAGCCAGTAGTTTTTTGAGTCTGGCGTTCTCGTCCTCGACAGCCTTCAACCGGCGGGCTTCTGAGACCTCCATGCCGCCGAACTTCTTGCGCCAGGTGTAGAAAGTGGCGTCAGAAATGTTGTGTTTGCGGCACAACTCCTTCACCGGCAGGCCGGCTTCGGCTTCCTTCAAAATGCTGATGATCTACTCGTCTGAAAATCGCTTTTTCATGTTCATCGTCCTCTGCTGTGATGAACATTACTAAGCTGAAAACGGTTAAGCCAGAGGGGAGCAGGTCACGATGACCGTTAACTACTCGGAAAAGTCGACAAGGAGGCCTAGTCTAGGCAGACCATAACTGTTTCGATTGGATAGGTGCCTCAGAGGAACTGAGAGGTGTAGATCATGGGCGCGATAGACGAAAAAGCTTCGAGGCGGAAGATTATGCAGGGTAACAAGGGTAAGAATACCCGGCCTGAACTTAAGGTAAGAAAGGTGCTGCATAGTTTAGGTGCACGATACCGGCTTCATCGGAAAGACCTCCCGGGTAAGCCTGATATTGTGATGCCGGGAAGGAGGTTGTGCATCTTTGTTCATGGTTGCTTTTGGCATCAACATGAAAATTGTCCTCTGTCGTCAAGTCCTAGGAAAAACGTGGAGTTTTGGCAGGCAAAGTTTGAAGCAACCAGGAAGAGGGACGTTCGAAGTCAAGAGGGACTGAGGCGATTGGGGTGGCACGTAGCAGTTATCTGGGAGTGCGAGGTTTGTCGGTCAGCTGAGCTGAGGGAGAGACTCGAGCGCATGCTAGACACCTACCCTCTTATTGCCTCATCGCGCCCAGTCAGGCCTAGACGGAGTTTGTGATGTGCGGGGTGGAGTGTCTCGGGACTTGCCACTCAGTTACCGTTTCGATCTGGTGCTGGTGTCTGCGGTGTGGATGCACCTTCCGCCCACAGTCGCGGAATGGGCGCTCTGCATTCTGACAGAGCTGCTGGCGACGTCCAGTATGTTGGTGGTCGCGCTTCGCAATTGGCCGGGCGATGGCTAGCGGCAGTTTAATGAAGTCACCGAGGCCGCGCCGGATAGCTTTGCCCGCAATAACCCGTTCCGCATTGTTTGTTAGTTAAGGAGCATCTCGCCGGTCCCGGAAATTAGGTTTTCTCCACTCCAAAAGCACAAGCATACTTCCGTTCATACCGCCAGTCAGCCCATCTCTCATACACCCGCCTGGCAATCGGGTAGATAACCGGCCACAACAGTGGCTTGAACAGCCAGCCAAATCCCGTGTGCCCCCAGGCGCGCACATTGGCGTGCAATCCGGTTACCCATTCGCCGTTGCTGGTCATCAAGTGCAGGCGGCGGAGCAGGTTTTCGTGGGAAGGCAGATTCCGGTTGCCTTCCGGTTGTTCGTGGATGTTCGCGAAGATGAGTTGCCCACGCTGTAGCCGGCGCAGGGTGCGGATTTCTTTTGTGCACAACGGGCACCGGCCATCGTAAAACAGTGTGTCGAATGTTGGGTTCATGCAGCTTCCGGTTATCGAGTTTCTCATAGTTATACGAGCCGTGTTGCTGGCGGTTCTGCTGGCGGCATGCCTGATGATGGTGATTCAGGCAGAACCGAAGCAGACCCCCGGATTGCAGCCGGTCTGCCGAGTGATTGTCCGTTAGCCGGATCGATATCCAGCCCTGTCCCTGACACTCCGGGTGATCTTTTCTATTCTGTTGGATAGACCACCATTCAGCAGGCAGGGAGGTTCACCCAGCCATGATCCCGAATACCATGAAGGCCATGGTTCTCACCGGTCACGGTGATATCGACAAGCTTGAGTATCAGGACGTGCCCACGCCGAGTGCCGGTCCCGGCCAGGTGCTGGTCCGGGTTACGGCGACGGCAAAGAACAACACTGATCGCAAGGCCCGCGAGGGCCTGTATCCCACGAAAAAAGGTGAGATAGCCTCGTTCCGCATGGGCGGTAAAGCCACGCTGACATTTCCGAGAATTCAGGGGGCGGACATCGTCGGGCGGGTCGTCGCGGTTGGCGAGGGGGTCAGTGACCGCAGGATTGGCGAGCGGGGTCTGCTGGATTTCAATATCTACGCCGATGGCCGGAGTGACATCAACCTGACCCCGGATTATTACGGTCACGGTGCCGACGGTGGTTTTGCCGAATACGTTGCTGTTCCCTCCGCGCAGTTCCATCACATTCCCAACCCGGAATTAACGGATGCCGAACTGGCGGCCATGGGCATGTGCTCCTACCAGACCGCCATGCACATGCTGACATCCGCCGAAATCCGGGCCGGCGAGCGGGTATTGGTGACGGGCGCCAGTGGCGGCGTGGGAACGGCGCTGATTCAGCTTTGCCGTCTGCTGGGTGCCATACCCTATGCGCTGAGCCGGCAGGATAAAGAGGCGGCGCTGCTGGCGCTCGGCGCGGAGGCGGTGCTGGACCGGTCAAATATGGGCAACTTTACCAACCGGGTGAAGGCAGACACCTTTGGCAAGCCCATTGATGCGGTTATGGATCTGGTGGGTGGCGAGATGACGGACCGCCTGATCGACACCATGATTTTCGACATGAACGCCCGGGATACCTACCCGCGCCTGAGTATTGCCGGAGCCAGTGGCGGCAATATCAGTGAGATCCTGTGGACCCGGATCTACCTCTATCAGGTGCAGATTTACGGCGTATCCCATGGTACCCGGGCGGAGGCAGAACAGCTGATCACCTGGATCCGTGGCGGTCAACTGAAACCGGTACTCCATGGCGCCTTCAGGCTGTCCGGGTTGCATCGGGCCGAGCAGTATTTTGTGAACCGGAGCAGCCAGTTTTTCGGCAAGATCGTGATCGTTCCCGATTCCCAGTGGGAGGAACACGGCAAACCCTGGTCACTGGAGCATGCCTGATGAAGCCGGAACTGACCCTTCAGTTAATGGATACCCACGCCGGCGGAGACGTCAGCCGCATCGTGACCAGAGGCATTGACCGGTTGCCCGGTGCTAGCGTGCGGGCACAGATGGAATACTTGAGGGATAACGCCGACGGTTTGCGCCGGCTCCTGCTGGAGGAACCCTACGGGATACCGGAAATGTCGGTGGATCTGCTGGTGCCGGCAACCGACGCCAGGGCGGCTGCCGGTTATATCATCATGGAGGTAATGGGTTATCCCATCTATTCCGGGTCCAACACCATCTGCACCGCCACCGCGGTACTCGAGGCGGGCATTGTGCCCAAGCAGGAAGGCCGGCAGCAGTTCCTGCTGGAATCCCCGGCCGGTCTGGTGCAGATCGAGGCAACCGTACACGAGGGTGTGGTGGAGGCCATCACCTGCGAAGGCCTGCCCAGTTATATTCACAGTTACCAGGCGACCATTGATGTGCCGGGGCTGGGCAGGGTTACCTACAGCGTTGCCTACAGTGGCGGTTTCTACGCGTTGGTGGATGCGGCCAGCCTGGGTTTTGATCTGACCCTGGATGAAGAGCGCACTCTGGCAACAACCGCCCATGCCATTGTTGAAGCCATCCAGGCCGAGCGGGGCTTCTCCCATTACACCTTGGGAGATATCGGCCCCCTGCCATTTCTGCACTTCATGGGGCCGCTGGAACTGGTCACCGACGGATATTACCGCTCCCGCTCGGCCACTTACGTGCATCCGGGGGTGATTTGCCGGAGCACGACAGGCACCGGCACGTCGGCGCGGCTGGCACTGATGCACCATGAAGGCCGACTAAAACCCGGTGACAAGCTGGAAACCGTTTCTCTGCGGGAAACCGGGTTTATCGGCCAGTTCACCTCGGTTGAGCGGAAGGGCGAGTACCAGGTTATCGGGAACAACATCACCGGCAGGGGTTACGTGATTGCCCGTTCGGACATCGTGGTGAACTGCGATGACCCGCTGGTGGATTGCGGCTCGCTGCACCACATTCTGTCCGCCAGCGACCCCTGAATTCTCTTTTTTTGATCTAATGTTTACCTTTACGTAAAGTGAAGGCTATGCTAAACCTTGATCCGTGCACTCAATGATAAAAACAACAGGAGTTGATAATGAGCCTTCCGGAATACACCGACGTTTATAACAACTTCGATCCTGCTGCTCTGGAAGCGGCCATCCTGGATGGGCGTCTGGACAGCGGGCTCAATGTCTGCCACGAAATCTGCGACAAGTGGGCCGATGACCCGCAGCGAGTCGCCCTGTATTACGAAAAAGACGGCGGCGGGGAGGGCGTTCTGACCTTCGCCGAGCTGAAAGAGCAGTCGGCGCGTTTTGCCAATTACCTGAGCACCTGCGGCATCGGCAAAGGCGACCGTGTCGCGGGCCTGTTGCCAAGAAGCCCTGAGCTGTTGATTGTAATTGCCGGTGCGCTGCGCGCCGGTGCCGTGTATCAGCCGTTATTTACCGCTTTCGGTTCCGGTGCCATCGAATACCGGCTGGAGCGCGCTGGTACCAGGCTGGTGGTGACGGATCCTGCCAACTACCCCAAGATGACGGAGGTGAACAATGCGCCGCCCGTTATCTGTGTCAACGCCAGCGAAGCCGGGGCTGCCATCCCTGACTTTGCCAGCAAGCTGGCCGAGCAGGACGCCGGTTTTGAGCCGGTGATGATCAAGGGCACCGATCCTTTCCTGCAGATGTTTACCTCCGGAACGGTAGGCAAGGCCAAGGGTGTTGCCGTGCCGGCCCGCGCCCTGATGGCGTTCTACGTGTACATGAAATACGCCATCGATCTGCGTGAGAGTGACCGCTACTGGAACGTGGCAGATCCCGGTTGGGCCTATGGTCTATATTACGCGGTCGTGGGGCCGCTGCTGATGGGCCACGCCACCCACTTCAATCCGGGCGCATTCACCCCGGAATCCACCTATGACATGATCCGCAAGTACAAGATCACCAACCTGGCGGCAGCGCCCACCGCTTATCGCCTGCTCAAAGCCAACGATCACATACTGCCGGAAGGCGAAAACCTTGGCCTGCGGGTGGCCAGCAGTGCTGGCGAACCATTGAATCCGGAGGTGGTCAACTGGATCAGGAACCGCCATTACTGCCCGGTGAAAGACCACTACGGCCAGACCGAAACCGGCATGACCTGTTGTAACTTCCACGGCCTCAGCCATCCGGTACGCCAGGGCTCCATGGGGTACTCCTCTCCGGGCCACAAGGTAGTTGCACTCAACGAGAACAACGAGGAAGTGGGCGAGGGTGAGACCGGCCAGCTGGCGGTGGATGTGAACGCGTCGCCGCTATTCCATTTCGACGGCTACACCTGGGGCGAGAAAGACCCGTTCGTCAAAGGCTACTACCTCACCGGCGACATGGTGATCTGTCACGGTGACGGCAGTTTCTCCTTCAGCGGCCGGGATGACGACATCATCACCACCGCCGGATATCGGGTGGGGCCAGCGGATGTGGAAAGCACGCTGCTGGAACACGCCGCCGTGGCCGAGTCCGGGGTGGTGGCCAAGCCCGACGACAAGCGTGGCTCCATCATCAAGGCCTATGTGGTGATCAAGGCCGGTCAGGAGCCGGGCGATGACGACGCCCTCAGGACCGAACTGCAGGAACTGGTGCGGCGGCGGCTGTCCACTCACGCTTACCCGCGAGAGATCGAGTTCGTCGACGAATTGCCGAAGACACCGAGCGGAAAGATCCAGCGCTTTGTGCTGCGCAATCGCGCAAAGGATGAAGTCGGGGCCTGACAAAACCACGGTGAAAATGTGGATTTTTAGTTTGACGTTTACGTATACGTTAACCTAATCTGTCCTGTACTTCAGATTTACAACAATAACAAAAGGTAGAAAGGCACATGAGTGACCAGTTCGTACTGGAGACCCGGGGCCTCGTCAAAGAGTTCAAAGGCTTTGTTGCGGTCGATGACGTTAACCTGAAGATTCAGGACGGCCACATCCATGCTCTTATCGGACCGAACGGTGCCGGCAAGACGACGGTCTTTAACCTCCTGACCAAGTTCCTGACGCCGACCCGTGGTCAGATTCTGTTCCGGGGTGACGACATCACCGCCATGAAATCGGCCGCCATCGCCCGCAAGGGCGTGGTGCGCTCCTTTCAGATTTCCGCCGTTTTCCCCCACATGACCGCATTGGAGAATATCCGTGTGGCCCTGCAGAGCTTCGAGGGCACCTCCTTCAGCTTCTGGAAGTCCGGCACCTCCCTGAACAAGTTGAACGACCGCTGCATGGAGTTGCTGGATTCGGTAGGGCTGGCTGAGTTTGCCAATACCACCACCGTGGAGCTGGCTTATGGCCGCAAGCGTGCGCTGGAGCTGGCAACCACCCTCGCGATGGAGCCGAAGCTGCTGCTGCTTGACGAGCCGACCCAGGGTATGGGCGGCGAAGACGTCGACCGGGTAGTGGAGCTGGTGAAAAAGGCCGCCGAGGGCCGAACCGTACTGATGGTGGAGCACAACCTCAGTGTCGTCAGCCGGTTGTGTGACCGGATTACGGTGCTGGCCCAGGGATCGGTGCTCACCGAAGGCGATTACCAGTCGGTGTCTGCCGATCCGCGGGTACGCGAGGTTTACATGGGCACCGCCAATGACAAGGCAGCCAAGGCGCAGACGACGGCCACGCAGGAGACAGTTGAATGAGTCGCGGTCCGGACAAAGAATACGAACAACTGCGGGTTTCCGGGCTGCACGCCTTTTACGGGGAGTCCCACATTCTTCATGGTATTGACCTTGTGGTACACCGGGGGGAGCTGATTACCCTGCTGGGCCGTAACGGGGCCGGACGCAGCACCACCCTCAAGGCCATCATGAACATGGTAGGTCGCCGCACCGGCTCCATCATGATCAACGGCGAAGAGACCATGGCCTGTGCGCCACACCATATTGCCAGGTTGGGTGTCGGGTATTGCCCCGAGCATCGGGGCATTTTTTCCGCGCTCAACGTCCAGGAAAATCTCACCCTGCCTCCGGTAGTGCGCAGTGGCGGCATGAGCCTGGAAGAGATCTACACCATGTTCCCCAACCTTTACGAACGTCGCTTCAGCCAGGGCACCAAATTGTCTGGCGGCGAGCAGCAGATGCTGGCCATGGCGCGGATTCTGCGTACCGGCGCCAACATGCTGTTGCTGGATGAGATCACCGAGGGCCTGGCACCGGTGATTGTCGAGAAGCTGGGCGAGGTATTGATCAAACTCAAAGAGAAAGGTTTGACCATCGTACTGGTGGAACAGAATTTCCATTTTGCCGCGCCGCTGGCCGACCGCCATTACGTTATGGAACACGGTCAGATCGTGGAAGAGATCAGCGCCGACGAGCTTGATGCCAAGCAGTCGATGCTCAACGACTATTTGGGTGTGTGACACCGGATAGAGTGCAACAACAACAATAGAACCAACAACCCGAACAACCGACGCAAGACAGTAGCGGAGATACAATAATGACAATGATGAAAAAGCTTCTGACCTCAGCCGTTGCATCAGCCCTGATGGTGGGTGGCGCCCAGGCGGAAATTACCGACAACACCGTGAAAATCGGTTATCTGGCCGATATGTCCGGAACTTACCGTGACCTGGCAGGACCGAACGGTCTGAAAGCCCTGGAAATGGCGATTGCGGATTTCGGTGGCAAGGTAAAAGGCGCCAAGATTGAAGTCGTCAGTGCGGATGACCGAAACAGCCCGGATGTCGCGTCCAGCACCGTCCGTCGCTGGCTGGAGAACGACAAGGTGGACATGGTCAGCGGTCTGGTTGCCTCTTCCGTCACCATTGCAGCCACCAAGATCCTGGAAGAAAACGACAAGCTCGGCCTGGTTTCGGGCTCTGCCGCCTCCAGCATCACCAATGAGCACTGTACGCCTAATCACATCCACTACGTTTATGACACCTACGCGCTGTCCATTGGCACACCGACCGCGATCGTCCAGGAAGGGGGCAAGAGCTGGTATATCCTGACCGCGGACTACGCGTTCGGCCATGCCATGGAAGCCGACGTTACCCGCGTGGTGGAAGCCAACGGTGGCGAGATTGTGGGCAGCATCCGCCATCCGTTCCCGACTCCGGATTTCTCCTCGTTTATCCTGCAGGCTCAAGCGTCAGGTGCTGATGTTATCGCCCTGGCCAACGCCGGTGCCGATACCACCAACGCCATTACCACCGCCAGTGAGTTCGGGGTGACCCAGGCTGGCCAGACCATTGCCGGTCTGGTGGTGTTCCTGAGTGACGTTCATGCGCTGGGTACCCAGGCCGCTCAGGGCCTCCAGCTGACCACCGGCTGGTACTGGGATATGAACGACGAGACCCGCGAATGGTCTGATCGCTTCCTGAAGGAAACCGGTGCCCGCCCGACCATGGTCCATGCCGGCATCTACTCCAGCGCCATGCAGTACTTCAAGGCGGTGGAAGCCACCAACTCCGATGACGCCCAGACTGTACGCAAGTACATGATGGAAAATCCGATCAACGACATGTTCGCGAAGAACGGTCGTATCCGCGAAGACGGACGCATGGTGCATGACATGTATCTGGCCCAGGTCAAGACTCCGGAAGAGTCCAAGGATGAGTGGGACCTGTACAAGATCGTCCGCACCATTCCGGCCGACGAAGCCTTCCGTCCGCTCTCCGAGAGCAAGTGCAAGCTGGTAGCCGGCAAGTAAGGCTGCGGGCAACAGGGCTCCCCGTCGCCAGGCGGGGAGCCCGGGCCAACCTGCAAAGACGGCAACCGTCGTAACGTTTGTGCTGCTTCTGGAGTTAGCAACATGTCCATGATTCTTGGCGTCCCCGTCGCCGTGCTGTCCGGCCAGCTGTTGATCGGGATTATTAATGGTGCCTTTTACGCCCTGCTGAGCCTGGGCCTCGCGGTCATCTTCGGCCTGCTCAAGATTATCAACTTTGCCCATGGCGCCATGTACATGCTCGGGGCAATGGCCACCGTGATCATGTTCGATATGCTGGGCCTGAACTACTGGGTTGCCCTGTTCGTGGCGCCGGTTCTGGTCGGTGTGTTCGGGATGCTGATCGAATACTTCCTGTTACGCCGGATTTCCGGCCAGGATCATATCTACAGCTTATTGCTCACCTTCGGCGCCGCGTTGATGATTCAGGGCGTGCTGACCAACATCTACGGCGTGTCCGGCCTGCGTTACGCCATGCCTGATGCGTTCAAGGGGGGGATGAACCTTGGCTTCATGTTCCTGCCGTACTACCGGGCCTGGGTGATCGCCATTGCCCTGGTCGTGTGTTTCGGTACCTGGTTCATGATCGAGAAAACCAAGCTCGGCGCCTACCTGCGAGCCGGCACCGAGGATGCCCAGCTGATGCAGGGCTTCGGAATCAACGTCCCGCTGCTGGTCAGCCTGACCTACGGTTTCGGCGTTATGCTGGCGGCGTTTGCCGGTGTTCTGGCGGCACCGATCTATTCCGTTACACCGGTGATGGGGTCTCATATTCTCATTGTGGTATTTGCCGTGGTGGTCATCGGCGGCATGGGTTCCATTGCCGGCGCGATTGTCACCGGCATCCTGATGGGCATTATTGAAGGCCTCACCAAAACCTTCTATCCGCCTGCGTCATCTGCTGTGATCTTCCTGGTCATGGTGGTGGTCTTGATGTTCCGACCCACCGGCCTGTTCGGTAAGGAGGCATAACCATGAATCAGCCTGTCAACCAGACCGAGATCAAAAGAGCCATACTGGAACAGCAGACCGCCGATGCCCGGAAGAAAATGATACTGAACGGTGTGCTGCTGGCGATTCTTCTGGTGGCACCGTTTGTCATGTATCCGGTGTTCCTGATGAAGATCCTCTGCTTCGCGCTGTTCGCCGTCGCCTTCAACCTGCTTTTCGGCTTTACCGGGCTGTTGTCCTTCGGCCATGCCGCGTTCCTGGCGGCGGGTGGCTATACCACCGGTTACCTGCTGAGCAACTTCCCGGGTCTGACGACCGAGATGGGCATCGTTGCCGGAACCCTCGTTGCCACCCTGCTGGGGCTCGCCTTTGCGGTACTGTCGATCCGGCGTCAGGGCATTTACTTTGCCATGGTTACCCTGGCTTTGTCGCAACTGGTGTTTTTCTTCTTCGTGCAGTCCGAGTTCACCGGGGGTGAAGACGGCATGCACGGCATCCCGCGAGGCCAGTTGTTCGGCGTGGTTAACCTCGAAAGCAACCTGAACATGTATTACTTTGTGCTTGCGGTGTTCATCGCCTGCTACATCCTGGTTCAGCGTATTGTCAGCAGCCCCTATGGCCAGGTTCTGCGCTCGATCAAGCAAAACGAAGCCCGTGCGGTTTCCCTGGGCTACAACGTCAATCGCTACAAGATGCTGGCGTTTGTCATCTCGGCCGCGCTGGCGGGGCTGGCCGGGTCCATGAAGTCTGTGGTGTTCCAGCTGGCGTCCCTGAACGATGCCCACTGGCACATGTCCGGCGAAGTCATACTGATGACGCTGGTTGGCGGGATGGGCACTTTGCTGGGGCCTGTCGTAGGGGCGACCTTTGTGGTGAATATCGAGTATCAGTTGTCCCAGGGGCCACTGCGGGACTGGGTGGATTTCATCCTGGGTGGTATCTTCATCCTCACGGTGCTTGCATTCCGCAGCGGGATTGTCGGTGAGATCCAGAAGTTCATGAAGAAAAACCTGGGCTGACGCCCAGGCATCCCGGTCCGGTCAGTCAGGCCACCTTGTCCGGTGGCCCGGCTGGCAGTCTCCCGGCGGTGTTTATTTGGCGGTAATGGTGGCCATGACCAGCTTGCCATCCATGCGGATGGGGCCGTCTTCCTTGGCGCCAAGGGTGTATTCGAACACACCGGTTTTCATGCCGCCGTCCTCACTATGGATCATCAACATCAGCATGTCGCCAGCCGCAACCTCTTCCGTCAGGATGGCAGCTACGTCCATGTTCTTGCCTTTCTTGAGCGGTGCATGACCAACAACGGGGCCTGGCTTCATCGCTTCATCCGTGCGGTGTACCACCAGCCAGCCGTTCTTCTCGGTGATGACTTTCTTGGCGGTCACAGTGCCTTCGGACACGGACTGGTCATCGCCCCACACTCCTGTTTTGGCATGATCGTCTGCCAGGGCAGTGCCTGACGTCAAAGCAGTGGAAACCAGGGCGGCAGCCAGAAATGCGCTTGTCTTGAAGTGCTTTTTCATTGCGTTCTCCTCACTATCGGTTTGGCCCGTCCGTGCAGTTGTTTTTCAGACGGGGTTATCGACTGATACGTGTGTGCTTTCAGAAAGATGCAGGTCAGCGGATTTTTTACGGTTGTTGGCCCGATCTGCCTTGTGATGGCGCAGGCGAGGGGCACTGCAAGGATGTGCCGGGGTGAAATTCTGGCTAGGAGTTGCTGCCATTCCCATTTATGCTGGTGAGCATCCAAGTAGACCGATGCCATGAATGGCTGCACCTATGCCTGTCGATTTGAAAGCCCTGTACCCCAAACTGGTCAACCTGCTGCTGGACCCGGTATTCGTAGTGGATGAGCATGGCAGCATTGTGTTCATCAGTGAGGCATGCGAGCAGCTGCTGGGGTACACCGCAAGTGAAATGACCGGCACCTCGATCCTGAATTACATTCATCCGGATGACCTGGAACGTACCCTTGCGGCAGCACGCCGGGTGATGAGTGGCCAGTCCCACACCGATTTTGAAAATCGTTACCTGCACAAAGACGGCAGTGTGGTACACATTCTGTGGTCTGCACGCTGGTCGGAGGAAGACCGGCTACGGATCGCAGTGGCCAGGGATGTCACCGCACTGCGGCGGGCCAACCAGATCCGTGACGCGCTGTACCGGATCTCCGAAGCCGCCCATGGGGCTGACACCCTCCGCGGGCTCTGCGACGGTGTGCGTCGGGTGATTGGCGAGCTGTTCCCGCGGGATGACTTCTACCTGGCGTTCCACGACGTGGCTGGCGGCCTGCTCCGTGTTCCCGATTGGTCTGCGGACCAGCCCAGTGGCTGGGTAGAAGGGCCCATGCAAGCCGGAACAGCCCTTGCCGGAGTAGTCGGCTCCGGCGAACCTGTACTGGCCTCCCGCGACCCCGATCGTCCGGGGCTGGGGTTGGGATTGGGGTTGGGGTTGGGAAGAGCGGCCGGGTCAACAACACCTGAACTGGCCAACTGGCTAGGTGTGCCTTTGATCTCGAACAACGCGGTGCGCGGTGCGCTGGTGATCGAAAGCCGGTCACCAGACACCTGTTATCGGGAGGCGGACCAGGAGCTGTTGCAGTTCGTCGCGACCCAGGTGGCGACGGTGGTGGAGCGTAAACGGGCGGAAGAACATCTGCGATTCCTGGCCCACCATGACCCGCTCACCGGCCTGACCAACCGCTCATTGTTTTACGATCGGATGGATACTGCACTGCGTTCGGCCAGCCGCAACGAGAGCGGGCTGGCCCTGCTGTACCTGGACCTGAATGACTTTAAGGCGATTAACGACACCAAGGGGCACGGGGCGGGGGATCAGTTACTTGTCGAAATGGCCCGCAGGCTGGAAGGCTGCACGCGGGAAACCGACACCGTGGCCCGCATGGGGGGCGACGAATTCACCGTGCTTCTGACGGATATCCGCGATCACGCGTCACTCGGTACAACCGTCGCCAAAATCCGTGAAATTATGGCACTTTCCTTCGACCTTGGCGGCCAGGCAGTTCGGGTTTCCTGCAGCATCGGTACGGCTCTGTATCCGCAAGACGGAGACACCGCCAGGCAACTACTGAGCAAGGCCGACGCCAGGATGTACGCGGACAAACGGGGGACGCCAGGACCTCGTTAAACGACAGACCCCAACAAGGCGTCGGGGTCTGTAGGTCAGCAAGGTTCGTGGGCGGATTAGTTCTTTAGCCCGAGCTCCTCAATCGAAATCTCCCGCATCTTGAACTTCTGGATCTTGCCGGTGACGGTCATCGGGAAGGCATCCACGAACTTGTAGTTACGGGGAATCTTGTAGTGGGCAATCTTGCCCTTGCAGTAGGCCATCAGGTCATCGGCATCAACCGGGTCGGTATCCGGGCGCAGTTTTACCCAGGCGATGAGCTCTTCGCCGTACTTCTCGTCGGGGATTCCGGTCACCTGGACTTCTTCAATCGCCGGGTGGGTGTAGAGGAACTCCTCAATCTCCTTCGGGTAGATGTTCTCACCGCCGCGGATCACCATGTCCTTGATGCGGCCGACGATCTGGATGTAGCCGTCTTCGTCCATGGTGGCCAGGTCGCCGGTGTGCATCCAGCCGGCATCGTCGATCGCCTCGCGGGTCTTCTCTTCGTTATTCCAGTACTTCAGCATCACGCTGTAGCCCCGGGTGCAGAGTTCGCCGATCTCGCCACGGGGCAGTACGTTGCCGGTGCCGGGGTCAACAATCTTGGTCTCTAGGTGAGGCTGGGTGCGGCCCACGGTGGTAACCTGCTTCTCGAACGGGTCGAGGGAGCTGGTCTGGGTGGAGACCGGGCTGGTCTCGGTCATGCCGTAGGCGATCTGGACCTCTTTCATGTTCATCCGGCCGTTGACCTTTTTCATCACCTCTGCAGGGCAGATGGAGCCGGCCATGATGCCAGTACGCAGGCTGGAAAGGTCGTAGGCCTCAAACTCCGGCTCGGCCAGTTCGGCGATGAACATGGTGGGCACGCCATACAGGGCGGTGGCCTTCTCCTGATGCACCGCCTGCAACACTGACTTGGGGTCAAACCCTTCGCCAGGATAGATCATGGTGGCGCCGTGGGTAATGCAGCCCAGGTTGCCCATGACCATGCCGAAGCAGTGGTACAGCGGCACCGGGATCACCAGGCGGTCGTTCGCGGTAAAGCGCTGGCTCTCCGCCACAAAGTAGCCGTTGTTGAGGATGTTGTGGTGGGTGAGGGTGGCGCCCTTGGGGTTGCCGGTGGTACCGGAGGTGAACTGGATGTTGATGGGGTCATCAAACTGCAGCCCGGCCTGGCGTTGGGCCAGGTCGTCTGCGGAAACCTCACTGGCGAAGCCGAGGAACTCCTTCCAGGACCACATGCCGTCGTGCTTGTCTTCATGTACGTTGATGACGGCACGAAGATCGGGAACGTGGTCTGCCTTGAGCTTGCCCGGCGCGCTGCGCTTCAGTTCCGGTGCCAGCTCGTAGATCATTTCCCGGTAATTGGAGGCCTTGAAGGTGTCTGCCGTCACCAGCACGGTGATGCCCGCGAGGTTGAGGGCGTATTGCAGCTCGTGTACGCCGTAGGCCGGGTTGATGTTGACCAGGATGGCGCCCACTTTCGCAGTGGCAAACTGGGTAACGGTCCACTCATAGCGGTTCGGTGACCAGATGCCCACCCGATCGCCGCGCTTGACGCCGATGGCCATGAAGGCGCGGGCGGCCTCGTCGACCTTTTCGACAAACTCCTTGTAGGTCCAGCGAATGTCCTGGTGCAGGCACACCAGGGCTTCGGTGTCCGGGAACTGTTCGGCGGTACGGTCGAGCATTTCACCGATGGTCATGCCCAGCAGGGGCACTTCTGCGGTTCCACTGGTATAGCTTGGAAGAGTCTTGCTCATATCTCTGCCTCCATTGTTTTTGTATTCGAGGGCGAGCGGGTTGCGAACCTGCTAGCGACTCTGGCTGTGATACTCGGGGTTGGGTTGCATATCGCTGGCAATCGCCACGCGGTTGGACATGTTGTAAAAGCCGACCAGGTTGCTCAGGTCCCAGATGCCACGGTCGCTGAGGCCGGCATCCCGCAGGGCCTGGATGTCGTCTTCGGTGACGGTGGCCGGTGAGCGGGTGAGATGCGATGCAAAATCCAGCATCGCCCGCTGGCGCTTGTCGAGTTTGGCGCTGCGGTAGTTCATTACCATGTGCTCGCCCAGCTGCGGGTCGCCGCTCAGCACCCGCACGGCGGCACCGTGGGCGACCAGGCAGTAGAAGCACTTGTTCTCGGAGGAGACCACCACGGCCACCATTTCCCGCTCCAGCTTGGAGAGTTCGCCTTCGCCAAGCATGAGCTCGTTGTAAAGGCGGGTGAAGCCTTCCAGCTGCTTGAGGTTCTGGCTGTAGGCGGTCAGTACGTTCGGGACCATGCCGAGTTTTTCCTGGCAGATCTCGAAGTACTTGCGGGTGTCGTCCGGCATGTCGCTGATCTCGGGGATCGGCAGGTCCAGGGCGACGACGTTGTTATTGCTCATGACTTCTCCTTGCTGTTATCGAGCGTAATTCAGCAGTTGCCGCCGAGGGCCTGGCCCACTTTGGAGCCGTTGTGGCGATTCAGCTGGCCGCAGATCCAGTGGCCGGTAGCGACCAACTGGTCCAGATCAACACCGGTCTCGATGCCGAGGCCGTTGAGCAGATATAGCACGTCTTCGGTGGCGACGTTGCCGGAGGCGCCCTTGGCGTACGGGCAGCCGCCGAGGCCGGCGACGGAGGCATCGATCACCGCAACGCCTTCTTCCAGCACCGCATAAAGGTTGGCCAGGGCCTGGCCGTAGGTGTCGTGGAAGTGGGCGGCGAGGTTCGCCATCGGCACGTGGGCGGCCACGGCTTCCAGCATGCGCTTGGCTTTCAGCGGCGTGCCGACGCCGATGGTGTCGCCCAGTGATATTTCGTGGCAGCCCATGTCGTACAGGGCCTTGGCCACGGTCGCTACCTGTTGCGGGTCGATATCGCCTTCGTAGGGGCAGCCCATGACAGTGGAAACATAGCCCCGCACCGGGATGCGATGCTTGCCGGCGGCTTCCATTACCGGCAGGAACCGTTCCAGGCTCTCGGCAATAGAGCAGTTGATGTTCTTCTGGCTGAAGGACTCGGAGGCCGCTGCGAAAACCGCCACTTCGTCCACCCCGGCGGCCTGGGCACCCTCGAACCCCCGGAGATTGGGGGTGAGCACGGAATAGCGCACGCCGGCCTGCCGGTTGATTCCCGCCATCACCTCGGCGGCATCGCCCATCTGTGGCACCCATTTGGGTGAGACAAAACTGGCCGATTCGATGTGGCGCAGGCCGCAGTCTGCCAGCCGGTCAATCAGTCCGGTTTTGATGGCGGTGGCAATCACCGGGCCGGGCTCGTTCTGGAGGCCGTCCCGGGGGCTCATTTCCACCAGCCGTACCTGCCTGGGAAACCCCATTACGCGGCCTCCTCGTCACTGCTGGTTTCAATGGCGATCAGCTCGGCACCTTCTGCAACCTGGTCGCCCTCGGCGAAGTAGATCTCGGTGACCACGCCGTCGGCAGGTGCCTTGATGACATGTTCCATCTTCATTGCTTCCATGATCACCAGGGTCTGACCGGCCGTTACCGTGTCGCCGACGTTGGCCTGGATGGCCACAACGGCGCCGTTCATCGGGGCGGTGAGGCTGCCTTCGCCGGCCAGGTCCTGCGGATCGAAAGTCTCGCGGAACACGCTGCACTGGAAGGTGTCGCCCTCATAGAACAGCACCAGCTGATGATGGTCCAGGTTACCGTGGACGCTGAGGCGGTGGCCGTTGATCACTGCCTGCAGGTAATCGTCATCGAGGCGGCAATTGAGGTTGTAGACACTGCCACCGACGAATACCTGGTAGCGGTCGTCCCGTTCCAGCACCTTCAGTTCGTGCACTTCATCGCCCACCAGCAAATGCATCGGCTGGGCAAATTCGGAGTTCATCCGCCAGCCGTTCTGGCGCGCGAACGGCGACCAGGGATCGGCCGACGCCGGTTCGCGGGACTTGCGTTGTTCCAGCAGGAAGCCGGCAGCCAGCACCAGCGCCTTGTGGGGATCCAGTTTTGATTTCGGGAACAGCAACTCGCGGTGGCTGTCGATGAACCCGGTGGTGAGGTCAGCTTCGCGGAACGGCTGGGCATCCGCCAGGGCGTGGAGGAAGCGGATATTGGTTCTCACCCCGGCAATGCGGTAGTGCTCCAGCGCCTGTACCATGCGATTGATGGCCTGGTCACGGGTTTCGTCCCAGACGATCAGCTTGGCAATCATCGGGTCGTAGTGGATGCTGATTTCGTCGCCTTCGGTGACCCCGGTATCCACCCGCACGTGGGCGTTCTCGTCCGGTGTGCTCAGGTAGCGCAGGGTGCCGGTTGCCGGCAGGAAGTCCTGGTCCGGGTCTTCGGCGTAAATCCGCGCTTCCAGGGCATGGCCGCGGGTTTTCACCTGGGCCTGCGTCAGCGGCAGCGGCTCACCCCAGGCGACTTTCAGTTGCCACTCCACCAGGTCCTGGCCGGTGACCATTTCGGTGACCGGGTGTTCCACCTGCAGACGGGTATTCATTTCCATGAAGAAGAAAGAGCCGTCCACGTCGTACAGGAATTCAACGGTGCCGGCGCCAACATAGTTGATGGCCTGGGCAGCGCGTACCGCGGCCTCGCCCATCGCCTTGCGGGTATCATCCGCGAGGCCCGGCGCCGGTGCTTCTTCGAGGACTTTCTGGTGGCGGCGCTGCACCGAGCAGTCCCGCTCGGCCAGGTACACACCGTTGCCCTGCTGGTCGCAGAATACCTGGATCTCCACGTGGCGCGGCTGGGTCAGGTAACGTTCGATGAGCATGTCGGGGTTGCCGAAGGCGTTGCGGGCTTCGCGTTGGGCCGCGGCCAGGGCGTCGTCAAACTCGGCCATACTCTCGACTACCCGCATGCCTTTGCCACCACCACCGGCGACGGCCTTGAGCAACAGGGGGAAGCCACACTTCTCGGCCTCGGCGCGGAGCGTTTCGGCGGCCTGGTCGTTACCGTGGTACCCCGGCACCAGGGGAACGCCGGCCTGCTCCATGATGGTCTTGGCGGCTGACTTCGAGCCCATGGCCGCGATGGCGGACGAGGGCGGCCCGATAAACACCAGGCCGTTGGCTTCGCAAGCCTCGGCAAAGCCGGTGTTCTCGGAAAGGAAGCCATAGCCCGGGTGGATGGCCTGGGCGCCACTTTGTTTGGCGACTTCAATGATCTTGTCAGCCCGCAGGTAGCTTTCCGAACTTGCGGCCGGGCCGATGTGAAAGGCTTCATCTGCCATTGCGACATGGCGGGCACTGGCATCGGCATCGGAGTAGACCGCGACACAGCGGATCCCCATGCGATGGGCTGTCTGAATGATCCGGCAGGCAATTTCGCCCCGGTTGGCAATCAGGATTTTGCTGAACATGGCTATTCGTTCCCCGGAATCCAGTTGGCGCGACGTTTGTTGAGAAAGGCACTGAGGCCCTCCTGGCCTTCGGCGCCCACGCGAATGTCGGCAATGCGCCGGGCGGTGTCTTCAATGACCTCGCCGTCTATGGCCTTGTGGCTGACGGCAAAGACCAGGTCCTTGGCGGCTTTCATGGCCTCCGGCCCGTTCATGGCCAGTTGCCGAAGCAGGTCGTTGCAGTGGGCTTCCATGGCCTCGACGTCGTCACAGACGATGTGTACCAGGCCGTATTCCCGGGCCTGCGCAGCGGTGAATACTTCGGCGGAAATGAAATACCGGCGGGCCTGGCGTTCGCCGATGGCCCTTACCACATACGGACTGATTACCGCCGGAATCAGCCCGAGTTTCACTTCGCTCAGGCAGAAGCTGGCGGTTGCGGTGGCAATGACAATGTCGCAGCAGGCGGCGAGCCCCACCGCACCACCGTAGGCGGCCCCCTGGACCAGGCCGATCACCGGCTTTTGCAGGGTGTTGAGCACTTCCATCAGCCGCGCCAGCTGGCGGGCGTCGTCCAGGTTTTCCTGGTGGCTGTTGTCGGCCATCCGCCGCATCCAGGCGAGGTCCGCACCGGCGGAGAAATGCTTGCCTTCGGAACGCAGGATGACCACCTTCACGCGGTTGTCGGCGTTGACTTCGGCAAGGGTGCTGATCAGCTGCTGGATGATCACGTCGTCAAAGGCGTTACGTTTGTCCGGGCGGTTGAGCACCACCTCGGCAATGCCGTCGGCGCGGTGATTGAGCAGAACTGCGGATTCGGTGTCTGTCATGTCAGTCTCCCCGGTCACATCCGGAACACGCCGAAGCGCGTGGGCTTCGCCGGCCGGTTAAGGGTGGCAGAGAGGCTCAGGGCAACCACTTCCCGGGTCTGTGCGGGGTCGATGACGCCGTCGTCCCACAGCCGGGCACTGGCGTAGTAGGGGTGGCCCTGGTGTTCGTAGGTGTCGATCACCGGCTTCTTGAACGCCGCTTCGTCTTCGGCGCTCCAGGACTGGCCCTTGCGTTCGAGGCCTTCCCGGCGAACGGTGGCCAGTACCCCGGCGGCCTGTTCGCCACCCATCACCGAGATGCGGGCGTTGGGCCACATCCACAGGAAGTCCGGGCTGTAGGCGCGGCCACACATGCCGTAGTTGCCGGCGCCGTAGCTGCCGCCAATCAGCACCGTGATCTTGGGTACGTTGGCACAGGCCACGGCCATCACCATCTTGGCGCCGTGCTTGGCGATGCCTTCGGATTCGTACTTCTGGCCCACCATGAAACCGGTGATGTTCTGCAGGAACAGCAGCGGAATGTTGCGCTGGCAGCACAGTTCAATGAAGTGTGCGCCTTTCTGGGCGGACTCGCTGAACAGGATGCCGTTGTTGGCGATGATGCCGACGGGGTAGCCGTGGATATGGGCAAAGCCGGTAACCAGGGTCTGACCGTAATAGCGTTTGAATTCGTCGAACTCGGAGCCGTCCACAATGCGGGCGATCACATCGCGCACATCGAACTGTTTGCGCAGGTCGGTGCCGACGATGCCGTAGATTTCGTCCGGGTCATACAGCGGTGCTGCCGGTTTGCGCACTTCCACCGGAACCGGCTTGCGGCGGTTCAGGTTGGCCACGCAACGGCGGGCGATATCGAGGGCATGGGCGTCATTCTCCGCGTAGTGGTCCGCCACGCCGGAGATCTTGCAGTGCACATCGGCACCGCCCAGATCCTCGGCACTGACCACTTCACCGGTCGCGGCCTTCACCAGCGGCGGGCCGGCCAGGAAGATGGTGCCCTGGTTGCGCACGATGATGGATTCGTCGGCCATGGCCGGCACATAGGCGCCGCCGGCGGTGCACAGGCCCATGACTACCGCGATCTGCGGAATGTCGTCGGCAGACATGCGGGCCTGGTTGTAGAAGATGCGGCCGAAGTGGTCCCGGTCCGGGAAGACTTCATCCTGGCGGGGCAGGTTGGCACCGCCGGAATCCACCAGGTAGATACAGGGCAGGCGGTTTTCCAGGGCGATTTCCTGCGCCCGCAGGTGCTTCTTCACCGTCAACGGGTAGTAGCTGCCGCCTTTAACGGTGGCATCGTTGGCGATGATCATGCACTCGGTGCCGGATACCCGGCCGACGCCGGCGATTACACCGGCGGCAGGGACTTCTTCATCGTAGACGTTGTAGGCGGCCAGCTGGCCGATTTCCAGGAACGGTGAGCCCTCGTCCAGCAGCCGGTTGATCCGCTCCCGTGGCAGCAGTTTGCCCCGTGCAACATGGCGCTCCTGGTAGGACGGGCCGCCACCTTGCTGGATGGTTGCCACCTTGTCCTGCAGATCGGCCACGGCGGCAGCCATGGACTCGCGGTTGGCCTGAAACTCGTCAGACCGCGTGTTGATCTTGCTTTGCAGTATGGTCATTTTGGAAGCAGGCCCTTATTTGTTCTGGAACAGTTCGCGACCGATCAGCATCCGGCGAATTTCCGAGGTGCCGGCTCCGATTTCATACAGCTTGGCATCCCGCAGCAGGCGGCCGGTGGGGTATTCGTTGATGTAGCCGTTACCGCCGAGCAGCTGGATGGCGTCGAGGGCCAGCTTGGTGGCCATTTCGGCGGAGTAGAGGATGGCGCCGGCGGCATCCTTGCGGGTGGTTTCGCCGCGGTCGGCAGACATGGCCACCATGTAAACGTAGGACTTGGCGGTGTTCATGAAGGTATACATGTCGGCCACCTTGCCCTGCACCAGCTCGAATTCGCCGATGGCCTGGCCGAACTGTTTGCGCTCACGGATGTAGGGCACTACCACGTCCATTGCCGCCTGCATGAGGCCCAGCGGACCGCCGGACAGCACCAGGCGTTCGTAGTCGAGGCCGCTCATGAGCACGCGGGCACCGCCGCCGAGTTCGCCGAGAATGTTTTCCCGCGGAACCTTGCAGTTTTCGAACACCAGTTCGCAGGTGTTGGAGCCACGCATGCCCAGCTTGTCGAGTTTCTGATGGCGGCTGAAGCCGGGATAGTCACGCTCGACAATGAAGGCGGTGACGCCGCGGGAGCCGGCCTGGGTGTCGGTTTTGGCGTAGATCACGTAGGTGTGGGCGTCCGGGCCGTTGGTGATCCACATCTTGTTGCCGTTCAGTACAAAGTGGTCACCTTCATCCCGGGCGGAGAGTTTCATGGAGATGACGTCAGAGCCGGCGTTCGGCTCGGACATTGCCAGCGCACCAATGTGCTCGCCGCTCACCAGCTTGGGCAGGTACTTGCGCTTTTGCTCTTCGGTGCCGTTGCGGTGAATCTGGTTGACGCACAGGTTGGAGTGGGCGCCGTAGGACAGACCAACCGAGGCGGAGGCGCGGCTGATTTCCTCCATGGCAATCACGTGTGCCAGGTAGCCCATCCCGGATCCGCCGTATTCTTCTTTCACGGTAATACCCAGCAGGCCCATATCGCCAAACTTCCGCCACAGGTCCATGGGGAACTGGTTGTCACGATCGATTTCCGCGGCGCGGGGGGCGATTTCGGTTGCAGCGAAACTGTTCACCTGCTCCCGGAGCATGTCCAGGGTTTCGCCGAGGCCGAAGTTGAGCTCTGAGTACTGTGATTTCATGATTGGCTACCTTTTTGTTCTGCAATCGTGTTGTTTGGTGACCGTCCGGGCGGGCCGACGGTGCGTGAGGTGCTATTTGTTTGTCGCCAAGCTCTGCTCTTTGGTCTTCTGCAGTTCGGCCAGCGCTTCGCGGCACCGTGCCTCGGCGGTATCCATTTCCATCTCCGCCATGGCGATGTCGTTTTTCTGCTGCTCCAGATGGGCGCGTCGGTTGTTGAGGATCTCGAGCATCTTCAGCAGCTGTTTTTCATTACCGCTCAGGGTCTCGTCCCACAGGTCGAACAGTTCTTTGGTTTCCGACAGGGAAAAGCCCATGCGCTTGCCGCGCAGGATAAGCTTCAGGCGAACCCGATCCTTGGAGCTGAAGATTCGCGTCTGCCCGCGCCGCGCGGGTTTCAGCAGCCCCTGGTCCTCATAGAAGCGAATGCTCCGGGTGGTTACATCGAACTCCTGGGAAAGCTCGCTAATGCTGAAGGTTCGTTTTTCGGCCATCGTGATGTCCTTTCTTGTTTCGACTAAGGTTAGATAAAGTTTACGTAAACGTAAAGTAGTTTGAGGGCCAGAAGTGGTGAAATTTCGAACTCGGAACAGATCTGGCCCATGCAATCCAAAAAGGTGACGGTGATTGTAACAGGCCTGGACGGCAGAGCGGGCGGGGGTTAGCAGCAGGGCAGGACGGGAAAATTGGCTGACCGCAGCAGCTGCGGTAGCCGTAATGGTGGCAGTATTGCCGGAAGTCGGCGCGGGTTGCATCGTGCTGGCCAGCCCGGATCAGGGCCGGCCAGAGCGATGCCGGTGTCAGGCAACCGTCGTGGCGGCGGCGAAGGTCTCCCGCAGCGTGCGCTTCAGCAACTTGCCGGCGGTATTCTTCGGCAGTTGGTCAACAAAGTGAAGGTGTTTCGGCACCTTGAAAGGGGCGAGCCGGGCACGGGCATGGGCCAGCAAGGCGGCGGCATCCTGCGGGTAACCGTCCTTGACCACCACCACCGCGCAGATCGCCTCGATCCATTTCTCGTCCGGCACCCCGATGACCGCAACTTCGGCTATGGACTCATGCTGATAGAGGGCTTCCTCCACGTCGCGACTGGCCACCAGCACACCGCCGGTGTTTACCACGTCCTTGATCCGGTCGACGATGAAAATGTAGCCCTGTTCGTCCCGGTAACCGAGATCGCCGGAATGGAACCAGCTGTCCTTGAAGGCTTCGGCGGTGGCTTCGGGTTTGTCCCAGTAGCCCACCATCAATTGGGCGGAGCGGTGAACCAGTTCGCCCTGTTCCCCTGGCTGGCAGTCTGCTCCGGTGACGGGATTGACGATGCGGGTCATCACCGTTTGCAGCGGCCGGCCGGCGGAGGCCGGGCGATCGGCGTGTTCCTCGGGCAGCAGCACAGTCGCGAGCGGGGCAATCTCGCTTTGTCCGTAACAGTTGTAAAGTCCCGCCGCCGGCAATTGTTCACTCAGCTCCCGGACCACCTGGCCGGGCATGATCGACGCGCCATAGTACAGCTTGTCCATGTGCTGCAGCCGGCTGGCATCAAAGCCGGGGTGCCGCAGCAGGGCAATCCACACGGTGGGCGGGGCAAAGAAGGTATTGAGTTGCTCGCCGGCCAGCCATTGCAGGATGGCGTCCGGAGTCGGTGTGTTGATCAGCCGGCTGTAGCCCCCGGTCAGCAGCATGGGCATGGTGAAAACATGCATCTGCGCCGAATGGTACAGCGGCAGGGCGGCCAGCGCGCGGTCGCTGCCGCGAATGTTCAGGTGGTACTGGCACGCGCTGTACTCGGTCATCAGTGAACGGTGGGTGTGCATCGCTCCCTTGGGGTCCGACGTGGTGCCCGAGGTATACAGAATCTGTACTACATCGGTTTCCGCCAGTTCCAGTTCAGGTGGTGTGTCGTCGCCGGCAGCCCGGGCCAGCTCCAGGATATCGCGGTCGCTGTCACCGCCATACAGGCCGCCCTGGATCCCGATGCTTACCTGTGACGCCACGGCATCGACCTGGGGCTGTAGGTCCTGGTCGAAGAACAGCGCCCTGGCGCCGGACTGCCTGAGGACATAGATCAGCTCATGCTCAACGAGGGCATAGTTGACTGGCACGTGGATCAGCCCGGCTTTGGTGCAGGCCAGCCAGAGCAGGATGTAGGCATCAGAATTCTTGCCGTAGGCCGCTACCCGGTCACCGGGCGTAAGCCCCAGTGCCAACAGGCGATGGGCAAGGCGGTTACTGGCAGTTTCGATGGCGGCGAAGGTCCAGTTGCGCTCAGCAAAGGCCAGTGCAAGCCGCTCGCCGTGGGTTGCGGCAGAGCGGGCCAAGGCGTCACCGATGGTGTTGCGCAGGGCGCGGCGGGTCGTGGCAGCAGGTTCGTAGCGATGGGGCGTGCTGGAAACGGACATGGTTCACCTCGGGTGCTTGTTGTTATTACCTTTACCGGCGTCATTAACGCAGAGGGCCGGCCGGAACGGGAATGACCGCAGAGGTCGAAAAAATTGACCCGATCGGACAGGCTGGCTGGCTGCGGGTGGTCAGGGTTATCCCGCGCGGTGGCTTGTCCAGTTGGAGGGAGACTGGCCGGTCCAGCGTTTGAAGGCGCGGCAGAACGAGGCGGTTTCGGAGAAGCCGACCTTCTCGCTGACGTCGGCAATGCTGAGGTTTTCTGTGGTCAGTAACCGGATGGCGTGCTCCCGGCGCAGCGACTCCTTGATCTTGCGCAGCGACGTGCCTTCTTCCTGCAGCTTGCGGCCAATGCTACGCGGCGTCATATGCAGCTGCCGGCCGAGCATCTCCAGGCCCGGCATGTCGTGGTAGCTGTACTGGCCCAGCAGGGCACGGATGCGGGTGCGCAGGCTTTCGTCCTGGTTGGGCCGGTGCAGAATGTTCGCGGGCGCTACCCGGAGAAACTCCATCAGCTCCTCTTCGCTCCGGATGATTGGCAGTTGCAGGTATTTTTCGTGCAGGTAAAAACCGCAGGCGTCCTGGTTGAACGACAGTTCACCGGGATACATCGCCAGGTATTCGGCGGCGTGCGGGGGCGGCGGGTAGTTGAACTGGGTCGTAGCGAAGGGAATTTGCTGATCTACCAGCCAGCAGCAGAAGCGTTCCCACATCAGCAGCAGGAACTCCTGCAGCATGTGATCGGTATCGTTGCGGGCATCCTGCAGGCTGAGACGAAAGAAGATCAGTCTGTCGTTGTCGTCGTTTTCTTCGAGGCTGATATCCAGGTTGTCACAGGCAATCCGGTAGAAGCGTGCACTTTTTCGCAGGACGGCTCCCAGGGTGGAGGATCCCAGGCAGTAATCGGCCATCAGGGCAAAGGTGCCGTTCTTACAGCGGGAGGACGACATCGCCAGAAACTCATCCCGGGTTGTTCGCCATACCGCCTTGATCAGCAGGGTAAGTTGTTGCTCGGTGAGCAACCGCTCCGGTTTGTTCAGCCAATCGGCGGCCATGCCGGCCTGATTCAGTAAGGTTTCGGCGGGATGTCCCTGGCGCTCGGCGCCCCGGATGGCGGCCTGCAGGTAATGATTTGCGATGTGGGCTTTGGCCATGGGGTTGTCGGGCTGCTGCGTAAAAGGTCAATAATTTCGGCCAGTCGGGCCATTCTCGGCCTGCGGGATTATGGGTTAAATGATGCGTTAACTCATCTGCCGAATTCAATGCCAGAGGCGTGTATGTCTGCAAAACAAGAAGATATCGAACTGTTCCACTCCATGATCTCCCGCGTCCTTGATCAGGAGATTGCCCCCTATTACGACCAGTGGGAAGACGCGGCCGGTATCCCCCGCTCGGTCTGGCACACCCTGGGCCGGGCCGGCATGTTGGGCATCGATATGCCGGAGGCATATGGCGGTGCGGCGGCCAGTTTCGAGATTTCCCAGCTGGCCATTGAAGAGATCGCCCGGATGGGTTTCGGTGGCCTGGCCTCCGGCTACAACATTCACGCCAACATCGTGATGCCCTACATCCTCCATCTGGGGTCTGACGAGCAGAAGCAGCGCTATCTGCCGGCAATGATCAGTGGCGAGGTGCTGGGGGCCATTGCCATGACCGAACCGGGTGCGGGCAGTGACCTGGCCGCCATGCGCACGACCGCCGAGCGCATCCCTGAGGGCTGGCGAATCAACGGTGCCAAGGTGTTCATTACCAATGGGTTGCAGGCCGAACTGGTGATTGTCTGTGCCAAGACCGATCCCGCTGCCGGCGCCCGGGGGGTGTCGCTGTTTCTGGTGGATACTGCCTTGCCCGGCTTTTCCCGCGGTAAGGGCATCCGCAAAATCGGCCAGCATGCCAGCGACACCGCGGAACTGTTCTTCTCCGACCTGGTGGTGCCCGAAGAGGCCCTGCTTGGCGAGGCCGGGAAGGGTTTTGCCTATCTGATGCAGGAGTTGCCGCGGGAGCGGCTGGGGGTTGGCGCCCAGGCCATTGGTGCCTCCGAAGGCGCGCTGGCCCTGACACTCGACTACGTGCAGCAGCGCCAGGCGTTCGGCCAGCGGATTGCCGACTTCCAGAACACCCGCTTCAAACTCGCCGAAGCCCGGGCCCGGCTGGAAATGGCCCGGGCCTATCTCGACCAGTGCATCGCCAGGTATCACCAGGGCAACATGACTCCGACCGATGCGGCCATTCTCAAGCTGATGCTGACTGAAATGCAGTGCGACATTGCCAATGAGTGCCTGCAACTGTTCGGAGGCTATGGCTACACCGTGGAATACCCCATTTCCCGCTTCTTTGTGGATGCCCGCGTGCAGACCATTTACGCCGGGACCTCCGAAATCATGAAAGAGGTGATTGCCCGTTCCATGCTGGGCAAAGAAGCGCCTCACCGTTAGCCCCGAAACTTGCAAAGGAATTCGCTATGAAACTGACAGACGTTGTAATTCTTGATGGCGCCCGTACCGCCATTGGCAGCTTTGGCGGCAGCCTCAGCGCCCTGACGCCCGCCGAGTTGGGAACCTGTGCCGCAAAGGAGGCCGTCAGCCGCTCTGGCGTGGCAGCCGATGACATCGACCATGCCGTGTTCGGCCACATCATTATCACCGGGCCGCAGGATGCCTATGTGGCACGCCACATTGCCCTGAATACCGGAATGCCGGCCAGCTCGGCTGCCTTCAACGTCAATCGCCTGTGTGGTTCAGCGGTTCAGTCGGTGGTCAGCGCGGCCCAGATGATCGTGATGGGCGACAGCCGCATTGCCCTGGCCGGCGGTACCGAATCCATGAGCCAGGGCGCTTACCTGTTGCCCAATGTTCGCAAAGGTCTGCGGATGGGCGACGGTCGGGCGGTGGACATGACCGTGGGCATTCTCAGCGACCCGTTCGGCAGCGGCCACATGGGGCTGACCGCCGAACGGATCGCACAACAGTACGACCTGAGTCGTGAGGATCTGGATGCCTTCTCGGCGGAGAGTCACCGGCGGGCCGCCCGGGCCATCGAGAACGGGTATTTTGCCGGGCAGATTGTGCCGGTGACGGTGAAGCAGGGCCGCAAGGAGATCCTCTTTGCGCAGGATGAACACGTGCGTGCCGGCACCACGGTGGAAAGCCTGGCCGGTCTGAAACCGGCGTTCCGGCAGGATGGAATCGTTACTCCCGGCAACGCCTCGGGGATCAACGATGGCGCTGCCGCCATGGTATTGACCAGCGCCGCAGAAGCGGCGAAGCGCGGTCTGAAGGCTCGGGCCCGCCTGGTCGGCTATGCTTTCTCCGGGGTCAATCCGGAGGTGATGGGTCTGGGACCGATCCCTGCGGTCCGTCAGGTGCTGCAGCAGACCGGCCTGGCCGTCGCCGACCTGGACGTTATCGAGTCCAACGAAGCGTTCGCGGCCCAGGCGCTGGCGGTGAGCCGCGAGCTCGGGCTGCCGGACGACAAGGTCAACCCCAATGGTGGCGCGGTTGCTCTGGGCCATCCGGTGGGAGCAACCGGTTCGATCCTCATTATCAAGACACTGGCCGAGCTGGAGCGCACCGGGGGGCAGTACGGGCTGATTACCATGTGTATTGGTGGTGGTCAGGGCATTGCCCTGATTATCGAGCGCCTGGGCTGAGGCCCTGGTCTGTTTCCTTTTTGGGCTCGAATTGGTTAAAGTTTACGTAAACGTAAAGAATATTCGGGCCCTATTTCACTAACAAGCCTAACGAGCAGGAGAGAATGCAATGGATTTCAATAACGTAGCAGCCATTGTCACCGGCGGTGCTTCCGGTCTGGGTGAGGGCGCCGCCCGTGCGTTGGCCAGTGCCGGCTGCAAGGTCGCCATTCTGGATCTGCAGAAAGAGCGCGGTGAGCAGGTTGCGGCGGACATCGGCGGTATTTTCGTGGAATGTGACGTGAGCTCGGCCGCCAGCGCCGAGGCCGCCATCACAGCGGCCCGCGAGGCCCATGGCCCCTGCGGAATCGCAGTGAACTGCGCCGGCATCGCCACGGCGTCGCGGATTCTGGGGCGGGACGGGGTGATGCCGCTGGATAACTTCAGCAAGGTGATCCAGGTCAACCTGATCGGCACCTTCAACATTCTGCGGCTGGCCGCGGCCGACATGGCTCAGCGGGAACCCAATGCCGATGGCGAGCGCGGCGTGATTATCAACACCGCCTCGGTGGCGGCCTACGAGGGCCAGATTGGCCAGGCTGCGTACAGTGCCTCCAAGGGCGGCGTGGTAGCGCTTACCCTGCAGGCGGCCCGGGAACTCGCCCGCGAAGGTATCCGGGTGAATACCATTGCGCCCGGCCTGTTCATGACGCCGATGATGGCCGGTATGCCCCAGGAAGTGCAGGACAGCCTGGCGGCAACCTTGCCGTTCCCCCAACGTCTCGGCAAGCCGGAGGAATTCGGCATGATGGTGGACCAGATGGTGCGCAATCCGATCCTCAATGGCGAGGTCATCCGCCTTGACTGCGCCCTGCGCATGGCGCCCAGATGATTCGATGCGCGGGGCCTGCCACAAGCGGAGCCTCAATAACTACCTGATCTGCCACAAGCGATCTGATAACCACAGGTGAGCGACATGACCAACGCGGTCGACCAACAAGAACTGGCGCTGTTCCGGGACTCCGTCATCAAGGCCCTGGAAACCGAAGTTGCGCCCCATTATGAGGCCTGGGAAAAGTCCGGCATCGTTCCCCGGGAGCTCTGGAACACACTCGGCAATGCCGGCATGTTGTGTGTGGATGTGCCCGAGGAGTGCGGTGGTTGTGGCGCTCCCTTCCAGTATTCCGTGGTGGTCGGAGAGGAGCTCGCGCGCCTGGGCTTCGGGGCCCTGTCCACCAATGTGATGGTGCATTCAGACATTGTGGCGCCTTACCTGAGCCATCTCGGAAATGACGAACAGAAGCAGGCCTGGTTGCCGAAGATGGTTTCCGGTGACGCGGTGGGCGCGATAGCCATGACCGAGCCGGGTGCCGGCAGTGATCTGCAGGCAATCCGCACCAGCGCTGTGAAGGGTGGCAGCGACTACATCCTTAACGGCTCCAAGACCTTTATCACCAATGGCCAGCACGCCGATATGGTGATTGTGGCGGCCAAGACCGACCCGAATGCCGGGGCCAGGGGCATCAGCCTGTTCCTGGTGGACACCTCGCTGCCGGGCTTCAGCCGGGGCCGCAACCTGGACAAGATCGGCCAGCACTCCGGTGATACCTCTGAGCTGTTCTTCTCCGACATGCGCGTTCCTGCTTCGGCACTGCTGGGCGAGGAAGGGCAGGGCTTCGTTTACCTGATGCGTGAGTTGCCCCGGGAACGCCTGGTGATCGGCGCTCTCGGCGTTGCAGCCGCCCGCGGCTCCCTGGACATGACCATCGCCTACACCCAGGAGCGGGAACTGTTTGGCCAGAAGCTGGCCCAGCTGCAGAACACCCGCTTTGAAATTGCCCGGATGGAAACCGACTATCGGGTAAACAAGGCGTTTGTGGACCAGTGCATCCGCCAGTACGAAGCGGGTGAGCTCGATGCACCTACCGCGTCCATGGCCAAGTACAGCGCCACCGAAATGCAGTGTCGGGTGGCAGATGGCTGCCTGCAGTTGTTCGGTGGCTACGGCTACACCACGGAGTATCCGATTTCCCGCAACTTTATTGATGCGCGGGTGCAGCGGATTTACGGCGGTACCTCCGAGGTGATGAAAGAAATCATTGCACGCTCGGTTCTTGGGCGGGCATAACGATTCGAATGAGGGTGGATTATGAGTAACAACGATGTGGTTATTGTTGGTTCGGCCCGCACCCCGATGGGCGGCATGATGGGCGCCCTGAGTTCCGTGCGGTCCCCGGAGCTGGGCGCGGTTGCTATCCGGGCGGCCATCGAGCGGTCCGGTCTCCAGCCGACGGATGTCCAGGAAGTAATCATGGGCTGCGTACTGCCGGCGGGCCTGGGGCAGGCGCCGGCCCGTCAGGCCTCCCGTTCGGCCGGAATTCCGGACACCTCCGGTTGCACCACGGTGAACAAGATGTGCGGCTCCGGTATGCAGGCGCTGATACTGGCCCACGACCAGATCAAGGCCGGCACTAACAGCATCATGGTCGCCGGAGGCATGGAGAACATGAGCCAGGCGCCTTACCTGCTGCCCAAGGCCCGCGCGGGTATGCGTATGGGCCACGGCCAGGTGATGGACAGCATGTTTCTCGATGGCCTGGAAGACGCCTACGAAGGCGGCCTGATGGGGGTGTTCGCCCAGCGCACCGCCGATCAGTACGGCATTACCCGGCAAGCCATGGACGACTTTGCCCTGGGTTCCCTGAGCAAGTCGCTGGCGGCCATTGAGAGCGGCTGGTTCACGGCAGAGATCGTAGCGGTACCGGTTGCCGGCCGCGGCGGCGAAACCATCGTGGATACCGACGAGCAGCCGGGCAATGCCCGCCCGGAGAAAATCCCGACCCTCAAGCCGGCGTTCGCCAAAGACGGCAGCGTGACCGCAGCCAACTCCAGCTCGATCAGCGATGGCGGATCGGCGCTTGTGGTGACCTCCGCCGCCGAAGCCGCGGCCCGCGGCCTCGCCCCCCAGGCCCGGATTGTGGCCCATGCCACCCACGCCAGGTTGCCGTCCGAGTTCACCCTGGCGCCCATTGGCGCCATTGAGAAAGTGCTCGGAAAAGCCGGCTGGTCGGCCGATGAGGTGGACCTGTTTGAAATTAACGAGGCATTCGCGGTGGTCAGCCTGCTGGCGATCAACGAACTCAAGCTGCCCGCTGACAAAGTGAATGTCTTCGGCGGCGCCTGCGCCCTCGGCCACCCGATCGGTTCGTCCGGCTCCCGCATCATCGTCACCCTGATGAATGCGCTCAGGCAGCGCGGGCTCAAACGTGGTGTTGCCTCGCTCTGCATCGGTGGCGGCGAAGCCACGGCAGTGGCCATCGAACTGCTCTGATTGGTGCGTGGCGGAGGCCCCTGGGTCCCGGGCGGGATCCAGGGGCTTTTCTGTTTGTGCGGTGTTTTTTCAGGGTCTTCAGGCTACCAGAGCCTAACCCTCCGCTCAGGCACTGCGAGACCGTGCAACAGCAGGCGCCCCAAGGGCGACCTCAGCCACCGTATGAAGTTTCTCCAGTTGTGACTGCAGCATCGCTATGGGGCGCGTGCCCTCCAGGGTAAGCGCGATATCCAGATGTTCCCCGGCGGTTTCCACCGCCATCCTGGCAATCCGGAACCCACGGATACGCACCACCTGACACAACCGCTCCAGGGCGGCGGCTTCCTGTGACATGCGGCAGTTGAGGGTGTAACGGGGCGTCGGGATTTCCGTTTGCGGGGTCATGCTACCTGCTCCTTGTTTGCAGTACTGGTGCGTCGGGTTTCGTCGATCATTTCACGGTTGCTGGCGCCGGGTTTGACGATGGGCCAGACATTGTCCTGCCGGCTGATGGCCACGTGCAGCAGCATCGGGCCGTTGTAGGCGATGATGGTTTCGATGCCGCGGCGGATCTGGTCGGTGCGCTCGATGTGCAGGGCCGGGATGTCGAAGGCCCGGGCCATGGCCACGAAGTCGGGGTTGTCGTCCAGGTTGATGTGGCTTTCCCGGTTGTTATAGAACAGCTCCTGCTGCTGGCGGACCATACCCAGGCACTGGTTGTCCAGCACGATCAGTTTCACCGGCAGGTTGTAGCGGCGGATAGTGGCCAGCTCCTGGGCATTCATCATGAACGAGCCATCGCCGGTCACGTTGATCACCATGCGATTGCGGTCGGCGAACTGGGCGCCGATGGCAGCCGGCAACCCGAAGCCCATGGTGCCCAGGCCGCCACTGGTCAGATGATGACGGGGGTGGTCGAACTCGTAGTGCTGGGCAACCCACATCTGGTGCTGGCCGACGTCGCAGGCCACGATGGTGTCGTCCGGTGCGATGCGGGAAAGCTGGCGGATGAAGGCCGGGCCGGTGATCGGTGCCAGCGCTTCTTCGTTGTCGGCGGCTTGGAAACCGCCCGTGGTGTGCCAGGTGCGACATTGTTGCTGCCAGTTACGGATGGCCAGCGGTTTGCTCGTCAGGGCGCCGGTTAACTCAGCGAGAATGGCATTCAGGTCTCCCCGAATGGCCAGGTCGGCCGGGCGCAGCTTGTTGAACTCGGCAGCGTCCGCATCGATGTGGATTGTCTTTGCGTTGGGGGCAAAACCGTCCAGTTTGCCGGTAGCCCGGTCGTCCAGGCGGGCACCGATCACCAGTAACAGATCGCACTCGTCCACCGCCCGGTTGGCGGCGCGGGAGCCGTGCATGCCCAGCATGCCGAGGTTGTACGGGTTGTGTTTGCCCGGATTGCCAATGCCCTTCAACGTTACCACCGCCGGCAGGGCGGAGGTTTCGGCAAAGGCGCGGAAACGGTCCTCGGCGTGGGCCAGGCTGATGCCGCCGCCGCTGTAGAGCAGGGGCTTGCGGGCAGAACGCAGCATAGCCAGGGCATCGGTGAGATCCGGGCAGGCCGGTTCACGGAATTCAGGCTGAGGGAGGGGAGCCTCGGCAACCTGGCTCAGCAACAGATCTTTGGGGATATCGATCCACACCGGCCCGGGGCGGCCACTCTGGGCCAGTGCGATGGCTTCTTCCATGATCGCCGGCAGGGTGTCTGCGTCATCCACCAGGTAACTGTGCTTGACGATGCCCAGGGTCATGCCCAGGACATCGGTCTCCTGGAAAGCATCGGTCCCGATCAGACCGGAGGGCACCTGGCCGGTGATCACCAGCATGGGGATGGAGTCCCGGTGCGCATTGGCAACGCCGGTGATCAGGTTGGTGGCGCCGGGCCCCGAGGTGGCGATGCAGACTCCGAGCTTGCCACTGGCGCGGGCAAAGCCGTCGGCGGCCAGGGCGCAGGCCTGCTCGTGTCGGCACAGCACGTGCTCCACACCGACATCGTCCACCAGCGCGTCGTATAGCGGCATGATGCAGCCGCCGGGATAGCCGAAGACTGTGCTGATGTTGTGGCGGTGGAACGCTTCAAGAATGTGCTGTGCGCCGTTCATGGTCGTTTTTTCCTTTTTCTTTGCCGCAAAAAAGAAGCCCCCGGGACCTTGCGGTGCCGGGGGCTTCTGGTGTCTTGTCAGGTTTGTCGCTATCTCACCCGCTTGTCCACGCAAAAGCCCCCGGACGGTACCACGACCACCAGGATAAGCTTCACAAGGACAATCACTGCGTTGAGATTCATAAAATCGACAGTCTGCTCTGAATTCGTAAAAGGATTCTGTGTAGAATCTACCCCACGTTTTTGGCCGGATGCAACAGTTAATTTCCGGTTTTGTCGTCGGACTGGGATCAGGTTTTTACGGTCAGCGTATCTATTCATCGGTATCAGGCACAGCGAGTATTGGATGACGAAAGCAAAATGGAGCTCCCTCGGACTGTCGTTCCTGGTTGTGATTATTCTGGTTGTCTGGATGGCCACCGGGGAGGTCAAGGTCGCCGGTACGGAGGCGCCACCGCAGCAGGACATCGGTGATGGCCAGCTGACGTCCGTTCAGGTGCAGACCCTGACGGCCCGGGTTCACGAACCGGGGTTGTTGTTACAGGGCCAGTTGGAGCCGTGGCATTCGGTCATGCTGAGTGCCCAGGTTTCCGGCCGGGTGGAGTCGCTGGCGGTTGACCTGGGGGAGTCGGTGAAGGCCGGACAAACGTTGCTTACCCTGTCGGATGAGGGCCGCAGTGCGGCCGTGTTGCGCTGGCAGGCCCGGGTTCGCAAGCTCGAGGCCGACCTGGCTGCGGTTCGCCGGTTGCGGGCCGGCAACCTTGCGGCCCAGTCGGAAATCCTGGCCCTGGAAAGTGAACTGGCTGCGGCCAATGCAGAGCTGACCAGTGCCCGGCTGGAGGTCAGCCACCTGCAACCGGTAGCGCCCTTTGCCGGTGTCATCAACAGCAAGGCCGTGGATGCGGGAGATCTCGTCCAGATTGGCGCACCGCTGTTCCAGCTGGTAAGAATCGACCGGCTCAAGGCGAAGGCGCAGATCCCGCAGCAGGCGGTCAGCGACGTTGCGCCTGGCCAGGCGGTGCGGGTGGATTTGCTCGATGGCACCCGGCTTTCCGGTGTGGTGACCTTTGTTGCCAGTGCCGCGGCACCGGAAACCCGGAGCTTTGCGGTGGAAATCGCCGTGGAGAATCCGGACCTGAAGCGGGTGGCCGGAGGCAGTGCCAGCCTGCGGGTCGCCTTGCCGGAGGTGAAAGCGATTTTTGTATCGCCGGCCTATCTGTCCCTCGGGGATGATGGTCGCCCGGGGGTGAAATATGTTGATGACCAGAATCGCGTGGTGTTCGGCGAAGTCCGGTTGCTTAGCGTATCCACCGATGGCGCCTGGGTCACCGGGCTGCCGGATGAAATCCGCCTCATTACCCGGGGTGGCGGATTTGTCAGCACCGGCGAGCAGGTGGTGCCGTTCGATTCCTCCGAAGACCGGGGGTAGCTGCCATGCGCGCACTGATCTTTGCAGCCATTGACCGCAGCCGGACCACACTGCTGACCCTGCTGTTCCTGATTCTCGGCGGAGTTGCCGCGTTCCAGGCGATTCCCAAGGAGGCAAATCCGGACGTCACCATCCCGATGATCTACGTGTCGATGACGCTGGACGGCATCAGCCCGGAGGATGCTGAAAGGTTGCTGGTACGCCCCATGGAACAGGAGCTGCGCTCCCTGGAAGGCATCAAGGAAATGCAGGGCACGGCCTCCGAGGGCCACGCTTCGGTGATGCTGGAGTTCGATGCCGGTTTTGATCCGGACAAGGCCTTGCAGGACGTCCGGGAAAAAGTCGACACAGCGCGCAGTAAACTGCCCGGCGAGGCGGATGAGCCCAGGGTCAACGAGATCAATGTGTCACTGTTTCCGGTGCTGTCGGTGGGGCTGTCCGGACCCCTGTCCGAGCGCGAGCTGATTACCATTGCCCGCCAGTTCCAGGACGCCATCGAATCCATCCCGGAAGTGCTGGAAGTCGAGATCGGCGGCGACCGCGAAGACCTGCTGGAAATCGTGGTAGACCCCCAGGTGCTGGAGAGCTACGGCATCGATTTTGACCAGCTGGCAGCGCTGGTTACCCGTAACAATCAGCTGGTGGCGGCCGGCTCGCTGGATACCGGCAACGGCCGTATGGCGCTGAAAGTGCCCGGGGTCATCGAAACCATCGAGGACGTAATGGCAATGCCGGTCAAGGTGGACGGCGATACCGTGGTGACCTTCGGTGATGTGGCCATGCTCCAGCGTACGTTCAAGGACCCCACCGGGTTTGCCCGCATCAACGGTGAGCCGGCGCTGGTGCTGGAAGTCTCCAAGCGCTCCGGCGCCAACATCATCGAAACCATTGCCCAGGTGCGCGAACTGATCGAGCAGGTCCGGCCGCGGCTGCCGGACAGCCTGGAAATCCGCTACATCATGGACCAGTCCGAGGAAGTGCGGGATATCCTCAGCGACCTGCTGAACAACGTCCTTACCGCCATCGTGCTGGTCATAATCGTGGTAATTGCAGCGATGGGGCCGCGGTCAGCGCTGCTCGTGGGACTGACCATTCCCGGAGCGTTCCTGACCGGGATCCTGGTGATCTGGGGTATGGGGCTCACCCTCAACATCGTGGTGCTGTTCAGCCTGATCCTGGTGGCGGGCATGCTGGTGGACGGCGCCATCGTGGTGTCGGAGCTGGCGGATCGTAACCTCTCGGATGGCCAGACGGTCAGGAACGCCTGGGCCGAGGCGGCCAGTCGCATGGCGTGGCCGATCATTGCGTCCACCGCCACCACCCTGGCGGTGTTTGTGCCACTGTTGTTCTGGCCGGGGGTGGTGGGGGAGTTTATGAAATTCCTGCCGCTGACCGTCATCATCTGTCTGGTGGCGTCGCTGGCCATGGCACTGGTTTTTCTGCCGGTACTGGGCAGTACCAGTGGTGGCCGGCGTGCCCGCCAGAGTCACGCTGCCGGACGGATGATGCAGCACTATCGCCAGTCGCTGTCGCTGCTGCTGAAATTTCCCGGGCTGACCTTGATCGGCGTGTTGTGTGTGATCGCCGTCATTTACCTGGCGTACGCCCGCTTTAACCACGGCGTGGAATTCTTTCCCAGCGTAGAGCCGGACTCCGCCCAGGTACAGATCAGGGCGAGAGGTGACCTCTCGATCCGGGAGCGGGATGCCATTGTGCGGGAGGTTGAGCAGCGCCTGCAGGGTATGCCCGAGGTGAAAGCACTGTATGCGCGCTCAATGGTCACCGCCAGTACCCGGATGGCACCAGACGTGATCGGCGTGCTGCAGTTCCAGTTTACCGACTGGTTTACCCGGCGCCCGGCCAGCGCGATCCTGGAAGATTTCCGGGAATTGACCGGCGATATCCCCGGCATTGAGCTGGAGTTTCGCAAACAGGAAGGCGGGCCGGCGGAAGGTAAGCCCATCGAGTTGCAGGTGAGCAGCCGCACTGCCAACAGTCTGAACGGCTATGTGGACCGGATCGAGGATCGTATGCGGGCCCTTGGCGGCTTTGTCGACATTGAAGACGATCGCAGCCTGCCCGGTATCGAATGGCGGCTGCAGGTCGACCGTGAAGCTGCCGCCCGCTTCGGTACCGATGTGCTGGGCATCGGCAGCGCCGTGCGGCTGGTGACCAATGGCTTGGTGCTGGCCACCTATCGCCCCGAGGATGTCCGGGATGAAGTGGACATCGTGGTGCGGGTGCCCAACAACTGGCGCGAGCTCGACCACCTTCAGCGGCAGACTATTCATACTTCCCGGGGCCAGGTGCCGCTTTCGGAATTTGTGGACCTGCAGCCGGGGGACAAGACCGGGAGTATTGTCCGGGTCGATGGTCAGCGCACCGTCACGATCAAATCGGACCTGGCCCCGGGACGGCGGGTTGACGAACTGCTGCGCGCCCTGCGGGCCGAGATGCCGGAGCCACCGGAGGGCATTACCGTGACCTTTGCCGGGGAGAACGAGGATCAGCAGCAGGCTTCCAGTTTTCTGGTCTCGGCGTTCCTGGTGGCGGTCGGACTGATGCTGCTGATTCTGGTTACCCAGTTCAATTCCCTCTATCAGACTTTCCTGATTCTCTCGGCCATCGTACTGTCGACCGCCGGTGTTCTGCTCGGCCTGCTGTTAAACGGCCAGTCGTTCGGAATCGTCATGGTGGGCATGGGGACCATTGCGCTGGCCGGTATCGTAGTGAACAACAACATCATTCTGATCGACACCTACAACCAGATGCGCAAGGAGGGGCTGGGGGCGTATGAGGCGGCACTGGAGACCGGGTGCCTGCGCCTGCGGCCGGTATTGCTGACGGCAATTACCACGGTACTGGGCCTGTTGCCCATGGTGCTGGGGGTGAACATCGACCTGTTGACACCGTCACTGGGGCTCGGCGCACCCTCCACCCAATGGTGGACGCAATTGTCCAGCGCCATCGCCGGCGGGCTGACCTTTGCCACGGCACTCACCTTGCTGCTGACGCCGGCGATGCTGGTGTTGGGGGACAGGGCGGGGGACAAGGTGGCCCGCCTGGGCAGGGCGATTACCGGAAAGTCCGGAGTCATCAATGACTGATCCGTCCTGTTCGCCGGAGATCGCGCCGGCCGGGGAAAATCCGTTGCGGGTGCTGTACCGGGACGACTGGTTGCTGGCGGTTCACAAGCCGGCGGGGTTGCTGGTCCATCGCAGCCCCATCGATCGTCACGAGACCCGGTTCGCCCTGCAGTACGCCCGTGCCCTTAACAACGGCCGCCATGTCTACCCGATCCACCGTCTCGACCGACCGACGTCCGGCGTGCTGGTGTTTGCCCGTGACCCGGGCACCGCGAGCGTCCTCGGTCAGAAGATGATGGCCGGGGCGGTACGCAAAACCTACCTTGCCATTGTGCGGGGCTGGCCGCCCGCAGAAGGTGTCATCGATTACCCGTTGCGGGACGAGCCGGAAGACCGCCGCCTGAAAGGGCGGGAACAACCGGTCCGCGAGGCCGTTACCCGCTACCGTACCCTGGCCACCACCGAGCTTCCGGTGGCGATCGAACGCTACCCCACCAGCCGCTATGCGCTGCTGGAGCTCTCTCCGGAAACGGGTCGTAAGCATCAGTTGCGGCGTCACCTCAAGCACATCAGTCATCCCATAATCGGCGATGCAAACCATGGCCGGGGGCGCCACAACCGCTATTTTGCCGAACGGTTCGGTCAGGGGCGGTTACTGCTGGCCGCTACCGCCCTGGAGTTTGAGCATCCTGCTGACGGTCGCCGGATTCTCATCGAGGCGGAACCGGAGCCCAGCTTCCGCGACGTCATGGCTATTTTTAATCTCTGACGGTCAGTGCCCTGGCGTGGGGTGGTGCGTGGTCAGACCGTCAAGCAGGGCGAGGCGGTCAAGCAGGGTGTGAAAGGGCACGGGCTTGCTGTAGAGGAAACCCTGCAACAGGTCACAGCCCTGGCGCTGCAGCCAGCGCTGGTGGCTGAGGGTCTCCACGCCTTCGGCGACCACCGACAGGTCCAGCCCCCGGGCCAGGCCGAGAATGGAGAGGGTGATGGCGCAGTCGTCCTCGTCGTCGGGGATGTCGTGGATGAAGGAGCGGTCGATCTTCAGTTTGGTGAACGGCAGGGATTTGAGGCGTGACAGCGATGAAAAACCGGTGCCAAAGTCATCAATGGCCAGCGCGGATCCGGCCTTTACCAGTTGGTTGAGGGTCTGGCGCAGAGTGGCGGAATCGCCCTGGATGGCATCCTCGGTCACTTCAAAGTGCAAGGCCGACTGCGGCACCCCGAACTCCCGGCAGATGGCGGCCACCCGGGCTGGCAGGTCCGCCGCCAGGACCTGCTCTGCTGCCAGGTTGACCGACACCACCGGCAACAACCGGCCATTGGTACGGGCCTTCGCGATGTCACGGCAGACCACCCGTAGCACACTCTCGCCCAAGGCAACCATCAGTCCGGCACCGCGGGCGATGTCGAGGAATTCAAACGGCGACAGCCAACCCCGTTGCGCATTATTCCAGCGTACCAGGGCTTCGGCGCCGATAATGGCGGTGCCACCCTTGTCAAAGATCGGCTGATAGAACACGTCCAGTTCGTTGTTGTGAATGGCCGAGCGCAGTTCCCGCTCCAGCTCGAAGCGGGACCGGGCAGTGGTCTGGATTGACGTGTCAAAGTGACAGGCCCGGCCCTTGCCCTGGTCTTTGGCGGTATACATTGCGGCTTCGGCGCTGCGCAACAGAGTCTCGGCATCCTCGCCGTCGCCCGGGAACTGGCTGATCCCGATACTGGCGCTGATGTTCAGCATGTGACCCCCGGCATTCACCGGGCGGGTCATCTCCTCCAGGATCCGTGTAATGGTGTACTCCAGCACCCGCTCTTCGCCCGGGTTACGGATGAGCATCGCGTATTCGTCTCCGCCAATCCGCGCCAGCTTGTCCTTGCCTTCAACCGGCAGGTTGCCCAGGCGTTGTCCGATTCTTGAGATCACTTCGTCCCCGATGGTCGGGCCGAGTCCGTCATTGATGGCTTTCAGCCGGTCGAGATCGATCCACAACAGGGCAAAGCCGGACAGGCGGTGGCGCCGGGTCTTGCTGATGAGGTAGCGCATGCGCTCGCGCAGGGAATCGAGGTTGGGCAATCCGGTCAATGAATCGAAGCGGGTCAGGTAATCAAGTTTTTCCTTGGAATGAAGCCAGGCTTCATGGGTATTGACCAGGCTAACCGTGTCGGCAATCGCGACGACAAAAGACAGTTCGGGCAGGCTCCAGGTGCGGGGCTGGCATGATTCCAGACAAACAACGCCACTGAGCCGCGCGCCATTGAAGACCGGGGCGTCCAGCATGGAGTGGATACCCAGTGGGGCGAGGTAGCTGTCGGTAAAGTCGCGGGTGCGGGGGTCGCTGCGGGCGTCGTCTGCCTGAAGAATCCGGCCGTCACTCAGGGCGCTGAAATAGGCCGGATTATCGTCGCGGAACAGGCTTGTCCGGATCGGTCCGCGGGTAGCAAAGGTTTCGCTGCGGTCCGACAGCCATTCGCAGGTCAGGTGGTCGCCACCGTGACTCAGCTCCCACACGCTGGCCCGCTCTACCGCCAGTTTGGTGGCGCACAAGTGGGTGAGCGCCGCCAGCTTGAAATCACGAGACGAACCAATGAACTCGGTGCTATGACTGAGTTTCATCAGTTCCGCATGAAAGTCGGTAAACGTTCCGTTGTCACCTGTGACATCTGCCATGGCGGTGCCTGTCCTCCGCCCCGGGTAAAAGCTGCGAGGCCAATGGGATTCGGGGGCGTCCCTGATGTTGCAGGATTGCCGCGCCGGTTATGCTCATCATGGCAACGACCAGAGACCCTGTCCATTGTAAACGAAAGAACGGTTCCATTGGATTTGTAGTATTTTTGTTGGGTCTTTGAGTCATTTTATGACCAGATAGCGAATCGGTTGCAAATGTGATTCATACTCTCCGGTATAACCATAGAAGCAAAAATCCCTGGTGGGAGGGGACGGTGTTCGTGATCGTGACGCGGTTCATCGCACTGCTGGTTCTGTTGGCAGCCTCCGCCTCTGCGTATTCGTCGATAGTGCAATCGTCGATAGTGCAATCGTCAACAGTGCAGTGGGATGGCCGCAGCCCACAGCTGGAACTGACCAATCACGTTGCCTTCGCTGCCGAACCTCAACAAGGCTGGTCGGTGGAGGAAGCCCGGGGGCTGCCCGCGGCGGCCTGGACACGAGTCCGGGGTGAGAACGTCAGTCTGGGCTATAGCGATACTGCCTACTGGTTCCGCCTCGACATCGATAACATAGCCGGTTCACAGACCACGGCCCTTCTGGAAATCGCCTATCCGGTCCTCGATCACATCGAGGTCTACAGTTTCGTCGGCGGCAATCCGGTTTCCCGTCTGGTGATGGGGGACAAATACCCGTTCCGCGAGCGGCCGGTTTACCATCGCAACTTTGTCATACCTCTTGATTTGCCGCCGGACCAGCTGGTGACGGTGCTGCTCCGGGTCCGGAGCACCAGTTCCATGCAGGTGCCAATGACCCTGTGGTCGCCGGATACCTTCCATGCCGAGGAACAGGCCCGCAGCCTGTTCGAGGGGCTTTACTACGGCATCGTCCTGGTCATGGTCCTGTACAACCTGTTTGTGTACCTGGCGGTCGGGGAGCGGAGCTTCCTGTACTACATCGGTTACATCACTGCGATGCCGCTGTTCCTGGCCAGCCTCCATGGGGTCGCGTTCCAGTACCTCTGGCCCGATGCCACCTGGTGGAACGATCAGGCCATCATCGTGTTTCTGAACCTGGTGGTGGTGTTTGGCGGTATTTTCAGTATGCGTTTCATCAGTGTGCTGCCGTCGACGCACCCGGTGCTCAGCCGGGTGACCATCCTGGTGGTCTCGGTCGCCGGCTTGCTTGCCCTGGCCGGCTTGCTGGTGCCGTACCGCTATATGATTCTGCCCACCATCGGCCTGGCGTTTATCGGTTGTACGGGGATGCTGTTACTCAGCATCGTGCGCTGGATGAAGGGAGATCCGGCGGCCCGATACTACGGTGTGGCCTGGGTTTTCATGCTGTTTGGTGGCATCGTCCTGGCGCTCAGTAAATTCACCGTGCTGCCCCGCAACCTGGTGACCGAGAATGCCACCCAGGTCGGTTCGGCAATAGGGGTCATCCTGTTGTCCCTTGCCCTCGCGGACCGGCTGAACCGGGAGAAAAAACGCAATTTCGAGGCCCAGCGCCAATTGCTGGTAGAAGAGCGTAAGGTACGTCTCGCCCAGGAAAAATCCCTGCAGATCCAGCAAGACGCCAATACCCTGCTGGAGCAGCGGGTTGAGGAGCGCACCCGGGACCTGGCAACCCTTAACGAGCGGTTGCGGGAACTCAATGCCACCGACGCACTCACCGGATTGAAAAATCGGGGCTATTTCGACCGGGCCTTCCAGACGCTGTCCGTCGGGGCCTTCCGGTTTGGCCAGCCGTTATCGTTGCTGATTATCGATATTGATCGTTTCAAGCAGTTTAACGATACCTACGGCCACCTGGTGGGCGATGATTGCCTGCGGATGGTGGCACAGGGCATCCGCCAGTATGTGACCCGTCCCCAGGACCTGGCGGCCCGCTACGGTGGTGAGGAGTTTGTCGTGATCCTGCCGGATACGCCGGAGGAGGGCGCGGTGCAGGTGGCCGAGAAGATCCGCAGGGAGATTGAGGGAACCGATTTCCGGGTTTCCGATACCACGGTGCGGCTGACCATCAGTATTGGCGTCTGTTCGCTCACCCCGGATCAGGCCGATGCCACCCGCGAGCTGTTCCGTCGCGCCGATGAGGCACTATATGCTGCCAAGGCGCAGGGCCGTAATCGGGTCGTTTGTCACGATCCGGATCAGGAAGCCCTGACGGCCGGCTCCTGACCTTCGCTGGTATAGCTGGCTACGGTTGGCCACGGCCAGTTCTGTTCGAGACTGAAGGCCAGCTCCAGCAAGGTTCGCTCACCACCATGGCGCCCCATCAGCTGAACCGAGACCGGCAAGCCGTGCCCGGTGTGGCTGGCGGGCAGGGCAATTGCCGGTGCCCCGGTGGCATTGGCCAATGGCGTAAAGCTGACATAACGGGTCAGCCGGTCAAACAGGGTGTCAAAGGGCAGTTCAGGGCTCAGGTAGCCGAGTTCGGGCGTGGTGTGACCGAGGACCGGGGTCAGCGCCGCGTCGAAGCCGGCCATGGCGTGGGCGTAATCGTGACAGGACCGCTTCAGGCGCCAGATGGCGGCCGGGACATGGACCAGCCGGCTGCGGAACATCCGGTCGAGGCCGTGGGTCAGGCCATCCACCCGGTGCTTGTCGAACTGCGGGTGAAGCAGCTTGCGGCCGCCGGTTTTGAGGGCAAACGCCAGCATCCCCCAATAAAGTGCGAAATCGTCCGCAAACGATGGCTTAACCGGCACATCGATTGGCTCAATCCGGTGCCCCAGACTTTCGAGGCGCCGGGCAGTTTCCTCGACTGCTGCTCGGGTCACCGCGTCAGTGCGGTGACCGTTGATCGAGTCGACGACCAGGCCGATGCGCATGGATCGGTCTGCCGGCCGGATGTGCTGGCCGACGGGTGGCAGTTTCGGATTGCGATAGAACGACTCGGCAGCAGCAAAAAAATTGGCGGTATCGCGAACACTGCGAGAGACGATACCTTCGCTCACGATATTGACCGGCAGTGCCCGCGCCGCCTCGTTATCCACCAGCCGGCCCCGGCTCGGTTTCAGGCCCACCAGGCCGCAGCAGGCAGCCGGTATGCGGATGGATCCGCCGCCGTCGTTGGCGTGGGCAATCGGGACCACACCGGCGGCGACCAGTGCGGCTGAGCCCCCTGACGATGCCCCGGTCGAATAGGCGAGGTTCCACGGGTTACGGGTAGCCGGCCCTCCCGCAGGTTCGGTGGTGGCGTTGAAACCGAACTCCGGCAGAGTGCTTTTACCGAGGCAGACAAAGCCTTGCGCCAGCATCTGCCGGGCGAAGGGACTGGTTTTGCCGGCCGGCGTCGGCGGTACCGCGGCAGAACCATGACCGGTGGGCAGCCCGGCGACATCGGTGTTGTCCTTGATCAGGGTGGGGACCCCGGCAAACGCACCGCTGCCTATCGCTTTCTTTGCGGCAGCCAGCGCCGGCCCGAATGCTTCGGTGGCCAGGCCATGGACAGCCGGCTCTACCTGCCTGGCGCGGTTGATGGCGGCTTCGGTTACTTCGGCGACCGAGAGTTCGCCCGTGCGAATCAGCTGCGCAAGTGCGGTACCGTCGTGGCTGGCAAGCACGTCGTTGGTGAAGGCGTGAACCGGGCGGTGCAAGTGGGGGACGGTCATGGCGGAGCTCCTCAGCAAGTGGAGCAGACTTTAGCGCATTCCAAAACGTGACGATATGTCATTTAAGGAATACCTGCGATCTGTCCCCCCTGACTCAGCCGGCCCGTTTGCGGGCCTCCTTGATCACGTCGTAGGCGTGACTGATCTCCCGGGTACGTTCTTCGGCCATTTCCCGCATGCTCTCCGGCAGGCCGCGCCCCGCCAGCTTGTCGGGATGGTTCTCGCTCATCAGCTTGCGATAGGCACGCTTTAACTCACTGTCGCTGACCTCCGGGGCAACTCCAAGCACCCGGTAGGCCTGGCTCAGGTTGTCAGCCCGGGCACCCGGGCCGGCACCCCCGGCCTGGCGCCCGCCGAGCATGGCTTCCAGCTGGTCGACCTGGGCTTCCGGCAGGCCGAGGCGGCGGGCGATTCGCACCAGCATCTCGTGCTCCGCCGGGTGCACCTTGCCGTCGGCGGCAACCGCGGACACCTGTACCTGCAGGAACAACTGAAGCAGGGCGGGCTGGTTGCGGCTGATCCGCAGAAACGCTGCCAGTTCGGCGTCCAGATCAAAGTCGGCCGCCTTGCCGCGATTGAAGGCATTCTTGGCCTGCTCCCGCTGGACCCCGGTCAGCCGGAAGCGGTCAAACAGTGTCTCCGCCATGCGGATTTCGTCCTGGGTTACTACGCCATCAGCCTTGCAGAGCGCACCCATCACCGCAAACATCGGCTCGGTAAAGCCGGACTGCAGTTTGCCGATGCTCTGGCGGACTTTCTTTTTCAGGGCGCGGGCAATCATGTAACCGGCAAAGGCGCCAATCAACAGGCCGGGGAACTTGCCCATCTGGTAGCCGATCAGCGCGCCGATGATCATGGCAAATGACATAGGGTTTCCTTCTGGAATGAATCGTGATCTTGGTGAATGTTGCCCAGTATACGGATTTCCGGCGCATCAGCCGACAGTTCAGCCGGCCTTTCGTCAGCTCAGGAACCTGGCCTCGTCCACCTCGTCGATCTGCTCCGGCTTCATGTGTTCACGGGCGTACTCCCGATAAACCCCCGAGCGGATAAACAGGTTGAAGACATCGCCGTCCAGATGGTGCTCCCGCACCATTGTGGCCATGATGCCGAGGGCTTCGGTCAGCGTTTTGCCTTCCTTGTAGGGACGGTCCACCGCCGTCAGTGCCTCGAACACATCAGCCACCGCCATGATGCGCTCGGGAATGCCCATCTGGTCGCCGCTCAGGCGACAAGGGTAGCCCCGGCCGTCCATCCGCTCGTGATGGGTACCCGCCAGTCTCGGCACATTGGACAGCCAGTCGGGCAGGGGCAGGGCGTCGAGCATGCAGATGGTCTGCACGATGTGTTCGTTGATCTTGAAGCGTTCTTCCGGTGTCAGGGTGCCGCGACGGATGGTGAGGTTATGGATCTCCCCCCGGTTGTAGGCGTGCTCCGGCAAGTCCATGTCGAAGCCCCAGCGGTTGCGGGGGTCGTCCCGGGTTACCGGCGGTACCCGCTCACCCCAGTGCTCGATATGCTCCGGGCGGTCGGCCAGCAAAGGCTCGGTTACTGGCAGGCGTGCCTCCGGAGCGGCCGCGAAGGCGCGGCGTTCCTCCGCAGAAAGCCCCAGACGGTTGCTGAAGTGGCGCTGCCAGGTTCGGCTGCTGATCTGGTGCACCCGGGCAACGGCGTCGTCATCCATGCTTTCACCGCCAATGTTGGCGGCGGCGATGAAGGCAAAGTCCTCCTGCAACTGGCGCTGCTCCTGATCCCGCCGGGTTCGTGCGCCAGCTTGGTCACCGCCAGCCAGGCAGTCTTGCAGATAGCGGATCTCGGCATCCCGGTGCAGCACCTCGAAGCGGGTTCGGACCTCGTGGATACGGTTGCACAGGGTCTCCAGTTTGGTGGCTTTATCCACGACATATTCCGGGCTGGTGATCTTGCCGCAGTCGTGAAGCCAGGCGGCCAGGTGGAATTCGTAGGTTTCCGTCTCAGACAGCTGAAAATCCCGGAACACGCCGTCACGGGCCTGGGTGGCTTCGGCAACCAGCATCTGGGCGAGCTTGGGCACACGTTCGCAGTGTCCGCTGGTGTAGGGTGACTTGGCGTCAATGGCATTGGCCACCAGGCGGATGATGCCCTCCAGCAAGGCCTGCTGGCTTTCGATCAGTTCCCGGGTTTCGATGGCGACCGCTGCCGAGCCGGCGATCTCGTCGACAAATACCGCGAGGTCGTCGCTGATGTTGGAGAGGTCGCCGTCTTCCATTTCGACGATCAGCGTACCAACCAGCTGCTTCTTGCGGTTACGCAGGATCGCGAACACCGGGTGCCCGGAAAACGGCCCGCGCAGGCTGCGGATAATGTCACTGTCATCACTGTCCGGGCGGATATCCGGAATTGTCTTTGGCCCCTCCAGGTTGTGGGTCGTGGCCAGGCCGAGCTCGCCGTTGCCGCGGTTGAACAGGTAGATAGCGCCGCGGTGCTGGCCCAGGATATGGATAATCTGGTCGAGAATGTCTCCCAGCAGGGTGTGCAGGTCCTGGCCGCGGTTGAGGGTGGTGGCGATGTTCTGGAAGCTGTGGATGGTGCCGGCCATATCGTCCAGGGCGATACTGAGCTTGCTGGCTTCGCGAATGCGCGAGTCCACCCGGATGGGAGTGTCGAAGCGGAAACGGGACAGGGAGCTGACCCGGTCGGTCAGCTGCTCCAGCGGCCGGCCCACCCGGCGCCCGAGCATCCAGCCAGCGGCCAGCAAGACCAGCGCGATCAGGCTGGCAATGCCGGTCTGGCGGGCAAGGGCGGACCACACCTCCGCCAGCAGTTCATCGGCCGGAATTGCGATAACAATGGTCAGTTCCTCCGGCCCCAGGGTGGTCAGTGGTGCGGTCATGCCGTACCAGTCCTCGCCGGCCAGGGTGAACCGCTCGGCCCGTTCGCTGTCGGCAAGTCCGGACGCCATCGGCAGCGGACTGTCGGGAATCTCCTCCAGGTGGTAAAGCGGGTCTTCCTGGTCCGTTCTGGCGGGCAGGCGGTCCGGATGGGAGTAGGCCAGTACGGTCTGTTCCCGGTTAATAATCGCAATCCTTGAGCCCGGTGTCTGGCGCAAGTCAGCAATCTGGCGACTGAGGTCCGACACGGTGACGTCAATACCGGACACGCTGCCGTTGCTGTTTATGTTGTCAGCTGCGCCGGCAGCCTGCCGTGACAGGGTCAGCCCCAGTTCCCGGGTGGTGTAGAACACGTACGGCTCGCTCACGTGAGTCGCAGCTGTGGTGCGGGCAGCCTTGAACCAGCCGCGTTCCCGGGGATCGTAGTTGTAATCCGGTCGGCGCTCCTGGCGGAGCAGTTGCAGGTTACGGTCGTAAAAGCGCCATTCACCGATTCTGGTCCCGGTGTCGTCGAGGGTCATGGTCTGCAGCAGGAACCAGGCCTGTTGCGGAGCATCGGGGAAGTGGAGAATGCCGGAGCTGCGAACCTTGCGCAGCAAAAAGGACTCGCCGTTGTCGTAACCGGTATAGACGGCACTCACGATATCATTCTGGCGCAGGGCATCGGCAATCACCGGCAGTCTCTGCAGCCGGGCATCCAGGGAGCTGGCACGGGTCAGCGGGTCGTGGCTGAGCAGGGTAAGGGTGACCGAGGTTGGCTCGATGATGGCACGAATGCGGTCGTTGACGCTGACCGTGAGCTGATGGGTGGCATCGGCGGCAGCGGTGGCTTTGGCGTTCTCCATACCGCGAAAGCTCTGGCCAACCAGTACCAGGGTCAGTACCAGCATTCCGAAGGTAATGGTGGACGCAATGAGCAGGGCAAGGGACACCTGGGCGGATTGCCGGTGAAAATGCATTGAGTCATCCTTGTGCTGGAGGCCGGTGGTTCGCAGAAGATGCGCAGTATTTTGCCAGGCAATTTGCAAAGCAATATGCAAAGTAACAGGGAACGTAACAAAAAAAGTAACCTGCATCTCCCTGGAGATTAGACGTAAATCGATGAATTGTCAGGAGAAAGGTTGTTGATTATCGAACAGTCCGGCCATTGCTGGCCGGGAGGAGCACAGCGATGACCCCTGACCTGTTCGGGGACACTCCCGGGGCGTTTGCGCCGGAGCCCCTGGCCCCCGGCGCAGTAGTGCTGCGGGGCTATGCCGCTGGCGTGGCCGGAGCGTTGCTGGCTGCCATCACCGAGGTTGCCGCCGGGGCGCCCTTCCGGCAGATGAAAACCCCGGGCGGTTACACCATGTCGGTGGCAATGACGGGGTGTGGTGAGGTCTGCTGGGTGACGGATCAGACAGGCTACCGTTACCAGGCCGGGGATCCGCTGAGCGGTCAGCCGTGGCCCGCCATGCCGGAGCCGTTTCTGCGACTAGCCGGTGAGGCTGCCGCGGCGGCGGGCTACCGTGATTTTATCCCCGATGCCTGCCTGATTAACCGTTACTGCCCGGGCAGCCGGATGTCCCTGCACCAGGACCGGGATGAGCGCGACTTCGACCAGCCCATCGTGTCGGTGTCACTGGGGCTGCCTGCAACCTTCCAGTTTGGTGGAGAGACCCGTCGCGTGCGGCCGGTGAATGTGCCGCTGAGCCATGGCGACGTCGTGGTGTGGGGTGGTCCCGCCAGGCTCCGCTACCACGGGGTGCTGCGGCTGAAGCAGGGCTGGCACCCACTCACCGGTGAATACCGCTATAACCTGACTTTCCGCCGTGCCCTCTGAATCGGGCGGTGCGTGTCCGCCTAGAGCAGCCAGGCTGTCGCGAGGCCGGCGGACAGTGATATGACCATAGGCACTGCCACCCGCATTCCCAGGGCGCGGCTGCCGATAACACCTGCCATGGCTGCCTTGACCAGATTGTTGGACGCGGCGGCGATGATTATCCCGATCACGGCCGTAGCCGGCGTGAGACTGGTCTGGGACATCCGGGTCAGGGACAGGGTAATGGCGTCCACGTCGGCAATTCCCGAGGTGGCGGCCAGCACATAGACACCGGTGTCACCCAGCCAGTTCTTGAGCACTTCGGCCAGTACCAGGATCGCGGTCAGCAGTGCGCCGAACATCAGGGCGGATTTGAGGTCCAGAGGATTCTGGGTCAGTTCCGGGCGGTTAATCTCCAGCCCGTCACGGTTGCGCATCCAGATCAGGATGGCCGGTACATACAGCAATACCGTCATCACGATGACCGGCAGCATCAGCTGGGCCAGCAGGTCACGGTTGATGACCGCGCAATAGATCAGGATTCTGGGGAACATGGTGCCGCAGGCGATCAGGATGCCGGACGCCAGCTGCGGGGCCAGCGCCGGGGCCTGCCGCGACTGCCTCGAAAAGTGCAGGGTAAGGGCGGTGGAGGAACTCAGGCCGGCAAACAGGCTGGTGAACAGGATGCCTTTTTCGGTCCCTGCCACCCGGATGGCGAAGTAGCCTACGAAAGAGACCGAAGCAATCAGCACCACCATCCACCAGATTTCGTAGGGATTGAGGGCGCCACCGGGGCCCATATCGGTGTTCGGCAGCAGCGGCAGCATCACTGCAGAAATCACCAGCAGCTTCAGTGCCGCATCCAGTTCATGTTCCTTGAGCTGGTGGATGAAACCGTGGATCTCCGGTTTGTTGTCCAGAATGATGGCGGTAACCACCGCGGCAGCCGTGGCAATGGCCGGGTCCACCGCGACCGCCACCGCGCCGTAGCAAAAGGTGAGCACCATGCCGATGGTGCCGGTGATGCTGAAATTGCGGATGTGCTCCAGCCGCTCACTGTAGGCGACCAGGGCAATGGCTACTACGCTGACCAGTAACACCGGGAACGCCCATTCAGTGATCTCTTGGGCCAGCACGGCCGCGATACCGCCCAGCAGGCCAATCAGGGCGAAGGTGCGGATGCCTGCGATGCGTTCGCCGGCTTTCTGCTCGCGGGCTTCCCAGCCTCGCTCAAGGCCGATGATGCCGCCGAGCAACAGGGCAATGGCGAGATTGATGGTGGTCTGGTTGGATTGCAGGAAGTGGGCGGCTACGTCGTCCATGGAGCGGTCACAAGTCTCTGAAATGATTGCCGCCAGTATAGGACTTTTTTACAGGTCGAAGAAATTCCTTCGCCTTGCCTTACTTTAATTTTGCGGTTTTGCTAAGCTTCGCGACCCTTGTTTTCTCTATTCATGACAAACATCAACGGCACAGCCGGAAATGACCGTGACGATCACTCCACCGTAGCGTTCCCTTCTACCGGAGCGGGCCCTCCACCGGAGCTTTCGCGCCCCACAAGTTCCTGTTCTCCCGGGCGACAACCATTCCGTACCGCGCAAACCCGACGGGTACTGCGGGCTGGCATGTCTGCCTGAACTGTCTGTGTATTCCATACTGATAACCCGGATCCCGACTTATGGTTAATACCCTTAAAAACCAATGGCTCTCCAACATACGCGGCGATGTCCTGGCAGGTATTGTTGTCGCCCTGGCGCTGATTCCTGAAGCCATCGCATTTTCGATCATCGCCGGTGTGGACCCGAAAGTGGGGCTGTATGCGTCGTTCTGTATTGCGGTGGTGATTGCCTTTGTGGGCGGCCGCCCCGGAATGATTTCTGCCGCCACTGCTGCCATGGCCGTGCTGATGGTGACCCTGGTCAAGGAACACGGCCTGCAGTACCTGCTGGCGGCCACCCTGCTGACCGGCGTGCTGCAGGTTGTGGCCGGCTATCTCAGGCTGGGAAGCCTGATGCGCTTTGTGTCCCGCTCGGTGGTGACCGGTTTCGTCAACGCCCTGGCCATTCTTATCTTCATGGCGCAGTTGCCAGAGCTGACCAATGTGACCTGGCATGTCTACGCCATGACCGCTGCCGGACTTGCCATCATTTACCTGTTTCCGCTGTTGCCCGTGGTGGGCAAGGTCATTCCCTCGCCCCTGGTTTGTATCGTCACCCTGACGGCGTTTGCCGTGGCTGTCGGGCTTGATATCCGTACGGTGGGCGACATGGGCGCGCTGCCGGATACTTTGCCGGTGTTCCTCTGGCCGGACGTGCCGCTGACCCTGGAAACCCTGATGATCATTCTGCCGTACTCAGTGGCCATGGCAGTGGTCGGACTTCTCGAGTCGATGATGACGGCAACCATTGTTGATGATCTCACCGATACGACGAGTGACAAGAACCGGGAGTGCAAGGGGCAGGGTGTTGCCAACATTGGCGCCGGTCTGATCGGTGGTATGGCGGGTTGCGCGATGATTGGTCAGTCAATCATAAATGTGAAATCCGGTGGCCGTACCCGCTTGTCTACCCTGACCGCCGGTTTGTTCCTGCTGGTGATGGTGCTGGTGCTCGACAGTTTGCTGGTGCAGATCCCCATGGCGGCACTGGTGGCCGTCATGATCATGGTGTCCATCGGTACCTTCTCCTGGGACTCCATTCGAAATCTGCGCAAGCATCCGTTGTCAACCAATGTTGTGATGCTGGTGACCGTTGTCGTGGTTGTGGCTACCCACAACCTGGCATTCGGCGTTCTCGCAGGGGTCCTGCTGGCGGCCCTGTTCTTCGCCAACAAGGTTGGCCATTACATGGTGGTGACGTCGGACTTTGATGAAGCGTCTGCTACCCGTACCTACACGGTCATCGGACAGGTGTTTTTCAGTTCTTCGGAAAAATTCCTCGAATCCTTTGACTTCAAGGAAGCAGTGGATAATGTGGTGATTGATCTGAGTCGTGCGCACTTCTGGGACATCACCGCCGTTGGTGCGCTGGACAAGGCAGTGATCAAGTTCCGCCGCGAGGGTGCCGACGTGGACGTTATCGGGCTCAACGAGGCGAGCGCTACCATCGTTGACCGCTTCGGGGTACATGACAAGCCGGACGCCGTTGACCAGTTGATGGGGCACTGAAATGACACAGACCAATGAACTCCGCAACGATCGCAGTCACAATAACAATCAATCAGACCATGAAGGCGAGGGTGAGATGTTACGAGTAGTTGCCTGTATCGATGGTTCCCGTGCAGCCCCGGCGGTATGTGAATTCGCAGCCTGGGCCAGCAATCACATGAATACGCCGGTGACGCTGCTGCATGTGCTGGATGAGGAGCGCTACCCGGCGGAACCGGACCTGGCGGGGAGTATTGGCCTGGGAAGCCGCGAACAACTGCTGGAGGAGCTGGCCGATCTCGATCGCAAGCGTTCCAAGCTGGCTCTGGAACATGGCCATCACATGCTGGATGAGGCGGAACGGCTGGTCAAAGCGGCAGGCGTCGAGGATGTGGTCAAGCGACAGCGTCATGGCGACCTCACCGAATCCCTGATGGCGCTGGAGAACCAGACCCGGCTGCTGGTGATGGGGCTTCATGGTGAGAGCAGTTCTGATCGGGATATCCATATTGGCAGCCAGCTGGAAACCGTAATCCGCAGTCTGCACCGGCCAATCATGCTGGTGCCGGATCAGTTCACGCCGCCGAGGAGTGCCATGCTGGCCTTTGATGGCAGCGCCACCGCCTTCCGCAGTGTCGAGCTCATGGCCGGAAGTCCGGTTTTCCGGGATATGCCCCTGCATCTGGTGATGATCGGTCCGGACACCAGTGACCGCCGGGAGCAGCTGAAAAAAGCGGAAACCATGCTGTCGGGTCTGGGCGTGGATATCCAGCTGGCCATCCGTGCCGGCGATGTGGAGCCTGCACTGCATGAATACCAGGATGAGCACGACATCGATCTGCTGGTGATGGGGGCCTACGGCCACTCCCGGATTCGTCAGTTCCTGGTGGGCAGCACCACCACAACCATGCTGAAAACCGCCGAGAAACCCCTGGTCATCCTCCGTTGATGACCACCGCCTGAAACCTGGGGAGTGACATGCCAGCGGATACCGGTCAGCCATCAGGAAAAGCGCCAGTTGGAGTCCTGAGCCGGTGGGTGATTCCGGTGCTACTCGTCACCCTGACAGGCTGTGTGGCCGGGTTGGCCCCGGCGGATCGGGATTCCGGACCGGTGATCATCGGTCAGGCCAAAACACCGCTGACCGAGTGGGCAGCCGGTGCCGCTCCGACCGGCCCCGGTGAATCCGCCTTTCATGTTCTCGATTCTGGCCGGGATGCCTTCCTGGCCCGGGCGGCACTGATCGAGGCAGCCGGCACCCGTATCGATGCCCAGTATTACATTTGGAATGATGACCCGTCCGGGCGCTACCTGGCGGCTCGCTTGTTGCTGGCTGCCGAGCGCGGTGTCCGGGTACGGCTGCTGCTGGATGACATCAACGTGGCCGGGGACGAGCCGTTGTTTGCGGCCCTGCAACAGCACCCGAACATTCAGGTCCGGATCTTCAATCCGGCACCGGCACGAGACGGCGCCGGGCGCTGGCTGTCCTTTCTCTCCGATTTCGAGCGCCTGAACCGTCGCATGCACAACAAGACGTTTGTGGTGGACGGCGCAGCCGGGATTGTCGGTGGTCGCAATATCGGTGACGAATACTTCGATTTCCACCCGGAGCTCAACTTTCTTGACCGGGATGTCCTCGCCATTGGTCCTGTGGTCGGGAGCATGGCGAATAATTTCGAGGCCTGGTGGCACAGCCGCTGGGCCTACCCGCTCACCCAGCTGTATCCGGAGGACCGCTCCGGGCAGGATCTGGCGGCTGTCGCGCAGCGCCTGCGCCAGCATGCCCGCAAGCCCGCAGGGCTTGGGCTCACGCCGCCGGCCACGAGCGCAGCGGTTACCCGGGAACTGGCGAGATTTTCCGGGGGGGCGGTGAGCGCCCGGGGCCAGCTGGTGTTTGATCTGCCCTTCGGTGACGCTGACCAGGCCGCCGATGCGCCCGGTAATACCGCCGTCGCCCTGGGCAGGCTGGCGCAAGGGGCGCAGGAAGAGGTGCTGATCGAGTCCGCCTATCTCATCCTGACCCACGAGCAGCTGGCACAGTTTGACGACCTGCAGCGCCGGGATGTGCGCGTGGCGGCACTCACCAATTCACTGGCCTCCAATGACCTGGTTACCAACCACTCCGGTTACGCCCGCTGGCGCCGGGAAATGCTCCGCCAGGGCCTGGTCATTCACGAGCTCAGGCCAGACCCCGCCAACTGTCCGGTCTGGCTTGCCCGCGGGGATTTCTGCACCGGGGGCGCTGTAGGATTGCACTCAAAATCCGCTGTTTTCGACCGAAAGATCGTGGTGATCGGCTCTTTCAACCTCAACTTACGCTCCATCTTCCTCAATGGCGAAACCCTGCTGATCATCCACAGCCGGGAACTGGCAGGGCGTCTGGCGCAGGATATCGACATCGCCATGGCCCCTGCCAACAGCTGGCAGGTCCGGCTCGATGATGACGGTGAACTGAGCTGGCAGGGGGTTGACGGCGACCATTCCAGCGAGCCGGCAGTAGGCTGGTGGCGCCGGTTTACGTCCAGCCTGCTGGCGCTGTTGCCGATTGAGAAGTATCTCTGAAGCTAGCTGGTCGCTCGGTCGATTGGTATCTCATGACGGGTTTCCTCTGCCGCCCTTTAAGATGTATAGTGAATCCATGTTTAAGTATGCATCAATGAGAATATTGATCATGTGGTGGGGCTATGATGAATGTTAATGCAGAAGTAACACCGGAAGCGCAGCACTACCTGCGCAACGTATTAGCCCAGAGGGGCGAGCCGGGTATGGCGGCGCGGGTATTTGTTGAGCACGGGGGCACACCGCAAGCAGAGACCTGCCTGGCATTCTGTCCACCCGGCGAGGAGCGCGCCAGCGACACCAGGGCGGAGTTTGACGAGCTGACGCTGTACTTCGATGCCCTCAGCCTGCCGTACTTGCAGGATATGAAAATCGACGTTGACCGGCACGGTTCCGGCCAGATGCTAGCCATCAAGGCACCCAATGCCAAAAAACCGGCAAAACCGCCCACAACCTTCGAACTGCCGGTGGCCGGCGTCGGATTGCATGTTCCCCACGGCAATCCGGTAACCCTGCCGGCCGGGGCCGTGGTAAACATCACCCAGGCACTTGGCGGCAGTTTTACCGTGAACTACCAGGGCAACCTGTATCGGCTGGCACCGGAGGTGGCCCGAACCCTGGGGTTGCACAGTGATGTACCGGTTTTTGCCGAGCCGGAAGACGGCCTGATCAGTGAAGACCAGTGCCGGGATGCCCTGCGACAGGTGTACGACCCGGAGATTCCCGTCAATGTGCTCAGCCTGGGGCTGATCTACGGTCTGGAAATTGACCAGGATACGCGATCTGTCCGAGTGGAAATGACCCTGACCTCACCGACCTGCGGCATGGGCGATGTGATTGCCGACGATGTCAAAGCCAACCTGCTTCAGGTGCCCTTTGTAACGGATTGCCGGGTGGATGTTGTCTTTGACCCGCCCTGGAGTTACGACAACCTGGATGAGGAAGCACAGCTGGAGCTGGGGCTGATTTGAACTGTGGCCCGGTAACGTTACAGATTGGGGATCTGTCGGGCTCAGGCCTCATTCCCCGCCGCCACACCCGATGCCCAGGCCCACTGGAAGTTGTGGCCACCCAGGTGGCCGGTGACATCCACCACTTCACCGATAAAGTACAGGTTGGGGCGGTCCAGCACCGCCATGGTCTTGGAGGAAAGCTGGCGGGTGTCGACGCCACCAAGGGTCACCTCGGCAGTTTTCCGAACACATCCCAGAGACTTGTCAAAAAAATTTTTTCTTGGCGTAGTTTGTCCGGCTTTTGATACCGAAATTTTTCCGCTCCAAATCCATGAATAGCAGTAGGAGCCCGACACCGGGAGCTAGGGGCAATGGAGTGGACTCGGGAGGAGCGGGAGCGGTTTGCTAACGATCCGGTGAGCCTGTTGCCAGGTGAGGCACTAATAGGAGTAAGGGGGCCAAAGGCCCGGATAAATGGCTGCCGTAGGAGCCAGTCGGGTAGTTTGGGGGCAGTGCATTTGCAAATGAACCCAATCCTGCAGTGAGTCCGACTTCGATGAAATGGTCGCTTTAACTTATGCGCACTATTCAGGTTCATGGAGCAGGGTAGCGTCAAAAAACCTATGAAGTATGAGCGTAGCGAACAGCTGGCTTGAGTTAGTTCATCAAATGTTTGAAAAAGGGCGGTTTTCAGCATTCTCGTGAACTCATCGTTTTTTTTCGGGACTCTAGCGAGTGCGTTTAAAAAAAGCGAATATTCGAGATTCATCTTCCGGTTAATAACGCTTGACGTTAATGTT
>NZ_KZ319378.1 GCF_002744715.1 Marinobacter profundi | reverse complement strand
CAGTTGCTGTTGGGACACACGAATATGTCGAGCACCGTGCGGTACCTTGGTGTGGAGGTCGAGGATGCTCTGGAGATAGCTGAGAGTATTGAGATCTAGGTGCGTAACTTGTGTCTTTGGTCCCTTTGGATGCCGCAAACGCTGCCAGCTCCAGTCGATGATCACCCTCGGGTTTCGATCATGCTCCTCCCGTCGCTAAACAGAAGCGGACATTAGCGCCGGTATGATTCGCAGCGGTCTCGACTTTCTCATGGCATGTGGCCAGAATCCGGGCCACACTGTCTTTAACCAGCAAGGCAGAGTCGGGCAAGCGCCGGTCTAATCCTATTGACCACTCGAATGAGGACCGAATGAGAATAGGCCTGTTTATCATCACAGCATTCTGGTTCTTTCCAGTTTCTGCCCAAACGCTCCGGATTATGGGTTCGGACGATGGCTTTCTCCCATTTTATTACGGTAACAACCTCAGCATGGGAATTCTGATTGAGGTGATCAATGACTTCACCCTGGAGACTGGTATCGAAGCCGAGTTCCGCCCGATGGCGCGCAAACGCCAGGCCTGGGCCCTGCAACGAGGACTGGCCAACGCTGTTTTCGCCAGCCCGCTGTGGATGCCGTTGCCGGACCGCATGCACGCCGTAGGGCCGGTGTTAACTTGGCGTGACCGCGTGTTCGCGCAGCCTGGTCAACAAACGGATTCCTTCAATGATCTCGAGGGAGGCATCTGTCTTCGCAAATGGTTTGTATACAGTGATCAGCTCGAGCGGGGGATCGGGAGCCATCTGGTGCGCCATGACGCCTACAATGCCCGGCAGATGCTGCTCATGTTTCTGAACAAACGGTGCGATTACATTGTCATGAACGAAACGGAGTTCCGGTTTCTGGCCCTGCTTTGGGATGTCGATCCAGACGTTTACAGCACGGAACTGATTGACGCCGAATGGCCGGTCTATCTCGGAATACTCAAAACAGAGGCGGATCTTATAGAAGCGGCGGAAGCCTTTTTCGCTAACTACACGATTGACGTGGCAGCCATGCTACCCAAACTGCCGCAGCCGGACCGTTGAAGAGATTGGCGGTCGATTGTCCATACGCCAAACATTCAAGCAGCTTGTCAGACATATTATTAGAATGCCTGCTTTGCGACTAGGCCGGGCTCCCCGACTTCCTAAACATAAGCGAACATTCACGGCTGCTCTTTCGCACACGCTTCTTTCAACAAAAACACTTCGATATTTATCAAATCGTCTAACTGAGAAGCTGGCTTTTTGGTTTGGCTATGTACTGCAAGAAGGTCCGGGCTGTTCTTGGCGTTTGGAATGTCTTGTCAACAGCGCAAAGAAAAGCAGAACAATCAAATTGCCTCTTGCACATCTACCTACTAATAGGTAGATTAATTGGCGCATGTTTAATGACCAACAGAGGCAATCAATGAAAATCTACGATATCGAAGGCTTCCCGAACCCGCTCCGCGTTCGCATCGCTCTGGCAGAAAAAGGCGCAACAAACCAGGTGGAATTCGTCCCGGTCGATGTCATGGGCGGCGAGCACCGTTCCGAGGCGTTCAAGACGAAAAACCCGGATGCCACCGTGCCCATGCTGGAACTTGACGACGGCACCTGCATCGCCCAGTGCAATGCCATCACCGAATATATCGACGGCGTCTTTGATGGTCCGTCCCTTATGGGTACAACCCCAGCGGAGCGTGCCCGTATCGCAATGATGAATCTGCGGGCAGAAAACGGTCTGATGAACGCCGTGGGTGCCTATTTCCACCACGCGACCCCGGGGCTTGGTCCGGATCTGGAAACCTGGCAATGCGCTGAGTGGGGTAATAAACAGAAAGAAATTGCCAGCGCAACCATGGCCTACCTTGACAGCGTTCTGGCGGACAACGAGTTTCTCGCAGGCGACAGCTTCTCGGTCGCAGACATCACCGCCTTTGCCGGCCTGGGGTTTGCGGATTTCGCGAAGGTTGACATTCCCGAGTCTCTGACCAATCTCCAGGCCTGGCGCGCAAAAGTCGCAGCCCGTCCTTCAATTGCCGGGTAATCCGAAACCTTCGGATTTAATGCAAGCGCTGAAAACATGAAGGGCACAAAAGGGAGGAATATCATGGAGATTAATGCAGATTTCTCCAAACCGGTGGTTATGCATTCCGACCAGATTGAATGGCAGCCCTCGCCCATGAAAGGGGTGGAGCGGCGCATGCTGGACCGGATCGGGGACGAAGTTGCCCGCGCCACGACCATCGTGCGTTATGCGCCGGGCAGTCATTTCTCGGCGCATACCCATACCGGTGGAGAAGAATTCATCGTACTCGATGGCGTGTTCCAGGACGAGCACGGTGACTTCCCTGCTGGCACCTACGTGCGCAACCCCCCAACCACGTCACATATTCCGGGCTCTGAAACGGGCTGTACGATATTTGTGAAACTGTGGCAGTTCGACCTGGCCGACCGCACCCAGTTCAGCAAGAATATGGAGGCCGAGCTGGGCGCCCCAGTGGGCGGCGTTGCCACCGCAAAGCTGCATGAGGACGATCGTGAGATCGTGACCTACAGCCAGCTCGATGCGGGGGCGACACTGACCTCTGAGGCGCCCGGCGGAATCGAACTGCTGGTGGTCGAAGGTTCGGCTATCAGGGATGGCGAGGTGCTGGCCAGGCATGACTGGCTGCGCCTCCCTGAAGGACACAGGTTGTCCGTGACGGCCGGGGACGACGGCGCCAAGATCTGGATGAAAACGGGGCACCTGCGATTTGCCGGGGCACCGAGGGTATAAGCCCGGCAATAGCGGGATTGAAAAGGCAGACAGGTGAACAACCATGAACCGTGATACCAGAACAGCCCTGATGGATCTTGCCGAGCACACCGTCCGGTCACGGGGCTTTGACGGGTTCAGCTACGCGGATCTGGCCGAGGCCATCGGCATTCGAAAGGCCTCGATCCATTATCATTTCCCCACCAAGGCGAAGCTCTCCGAAGCCTTGATCGAGCGCTATCAGACCAGTCTGCAGCAGGGTCTGACCGAGATAGACGCAGCCCATGCCAGCGCTGGCGCGCGCCTCAAGGCACTCATTGCCCTGTACCGCGGGGCGTTGCATGATGGCCAGACCGTGTGTCTGTGCGTTGCCTTTTCGACCTGCCGCGAAAGCCTGTCCGACACCGTTATTGCCAGAGTCGGCGCCGTTCGCGCAATGGTTCTGCAGTGGATTACGGCAACGTTTGAACTGGGACAAAGGGATGGATCCGTCTCGGCCATCCTGGGTGCCGCCGATGAAGCGCAGGCGACCCTGGCGATGCTGGAAGGGGCCCACCTTGCCGCGCGCACCGAAGAAGACCTCGCCGTGTTTGATGCCGCAACGCGACTGCTGCGCGCCCGCTGCCAGTAACGACGGGACAGGAATCGCGCTTTGATGTACAGAATCGCTACGCAAATTGACTCATAACGAGCGAAAAGGAGCAAACAGATGATGAGCACCCTGAAAACAGCACTGGCAGCAGCCACGCTGTCACTCACTGTTGCAAGTACGCAGGTACTGGCAGAAACGCAAACCAGAACCATCGAGTATCAAGTCGGCGACGAGACCTTCACCGGCTACATGGCCTGGGATGATGAATTCGGGCAAAAGCGTCCGGGGGTTCTGGTGGTCCATGAATGGTGGGGGCACAATGAATTTGCCCGGAATCAGGCAGAACGACTTGCCTCGGCCGGCTATACGGCGTTTGCGCTGGATATGTATGGCTCTGGCAAACAAGCCGACCATCCCGATACCGCCCAGAAGTTCATGCAGGAAGCCACTCGGGACATGAGTCAGGTCAAGGCGCGCTTCATGAAGGCGATGGACATCCTGAAGAACCACGAAAGTGTTGATGCGTCCCGAATTGCGGCACAGGGTTATTGTTTTGGCGGCGCCGTGGTTCTCAACATGGCGCGCATGGGCGTCGATCTGGACGGCGTTGTCAGCTTCCACGGCGCGCTCGGCAGCCCCCTCACGGCTGAACCCGAGTCCGTGAAAGCCAGGATCCAGGTGTACACCGGCGGTGCCGACAAGCTGGTCCCCTCGGATCAGGTCGCGGGCCTGGTCAAGGAGATGCAGGATGCCGAAGTCGACCTGACACTGGTGAGCTTTCCCGGAGTACTGCACTCATTCACCAACCCAGGCGCCGACAAGATCGCCGAGGAGTTCGGCATGCCGGTTGGTTATGATGAAGAGGCTGCCAGCCGTTCCTGGGATGGCACCATGCGTTTCTACAAGGCCATCTTCACCCAGTAACACAAGCGAGTGCAAACAAACCGAAACCGGCAGTATTTACAGTGAATTCTGGAACACCAACCGAAAAGCATGATGAGGTGCAACATGGCAACTGAGAGTTTACCACTGTTCGATGGAGACAATCGTCCAGGCTACAAGTCGCTGGGCAACTCGGGGCTGTTCGTATCCGAACTGTGCCTGGGCACCATGACCTTCGGCGGCGATGAGGACATCTGGGGCCTGATCGGCCAGTTGCAGCAGGAACAGGCCGACGAACTCGTGAAGATCGCCCTGGAGGCGGGGGTCAACTTTATCGATACCGCCAACATCTATGGTTTCGGCGCCAGTGAGCGCATCGTCGGCCAGTCCCTGAAGAATCTCGGCGTTCGCCGCGAAGATGTGGTGCTGGCGACCAAGGTGCTCGGCCCCATGGGCGCAAGCCCCAATGCCCGTGGTGCTTCCCGCGGCCATATAATGAGCGAATGCAAGGCGAGCCTGGCGCGCCTGCAAACGGATTATATTGACCTGTACCAGATCCACGGTTTTGACCCGGCCACGCCGATCGAGGAAACTCTGGAGGCACTGAACACCCTGGTGCAGCAAGGCCATGTGCGTTACGTGGGCCTGTCCAACTGGGCCGCCTGGCAAGTGATGAAAGCCATCGGCATCACCCGGGCCCGCAACCTGTGCCCGATCATATCCATGCAAGCCTACTACACCCTCGTAGGTCGCGATCTGGAGCGGGATATTATTCCGATGCTGAAATCTGAGAACGTTGGTCTGATGGTGTGGAGCCCACTGGCCGGGGGTTACCTGTCCGGTAAATACGAGGGGCCGGACGTTTCCGAAGAAAACCGGCGCGCCAAGTTTGACTTTCCACCCGTCAACCGCGAGCGGGGCAGCGAAGTCATCAAGGTTATGCGGGAGATTGCCGATGGCAAACAGATCGACGGCGAACCGGTCAATGTGGCACAGATTGCCCTGTCATGGCTGCTACACCAGAAGCCTGTGACCAGCATCATCGTTGGCGCCAAGCGGCCCGAGCAGCTCAGGGACAATATCCGCGCGGCCCAAATCCGCTTGTCCGACGATGAACTGGTAGCCCTGGATGAAGTCAGCCGCCTGCCCGAGGAGTACCCGGGCTGGATGATGGCAATGATGGCCGGGTACCGAAACTCTACCGAGTCCTGATTCCAAAACCGACCCAACCCAACCCAACCTTCACATCGTGCTGCGCCCCGACGGCGCAGCCGCTATGCTGGAAAAACCGTTAATGCTGTCAAAACGTAGACGTCCGTGCCTACTGGCCACTTCGACGACTCTCCTGGCTGCTTCAACACCTGACTTTACCGGTTCTGGTGTTGTCGGCAAAACAGGTCGTGTGTAAGGGTTATTTCAGAACTCAATCACCTTCCTGGAAGACTTAAGTGAGTTGTAATTGCTAACAAAATTGGCGCTCATTCAAACCTACCTCAATCTTTTATCTGTAAGCGAAACCAAAGGGCATAAAGCGCCGGGACAAACAATAGCGTGATCAGAGTGCCCACTGCTACGCCACCTATAAGCACATAAGCCAGCGGCCCCCAGAACAGGTCAAAGGTCAGAGGAACAAACGCCAGAACGGCCGCCAGAGCGGTGAGCACCACGGGGCGGGAACGTTGCACTGCCGCCTCGACAACGGCTTCTCTCGCAGCCATCCCCGCTTTGAAGTTGTCCTGCACCTGCTGCGTCAGAATCATGGTGTTTCGCATCAGGATGCCGCCCAGGCCAATCAGCCCCAGCAGCGCGGTAAAGCCAAAGGGTTGATTAAACAGCAGCAGAGCCAGCACAGCCCCAATCAGCCCCAGTGGCGCGGTGGCAAGAACAGTCAATGTGCCGATAAAGGAACGCATCTGAAGCATGATAAAGATCAGCATCAACGCCAACATCACCGGTTGTAATGTCTGGATTGAAGCATTGGCTTTGGCTGATTGTTCCACCGTACCGCCGATTTCAATACGGTAACCCTCCGTCAACTGTTCGCGCAGGCCCGTCATCGCACTCCATATCTCCTTGGTAACATCCGGTGGCTGGGCACCTTCTACATCGGCCTGAACGGCCAGGAAGGGGTCACGGTTGTAACGCTTTATGACGGGGTCCTCGTAACGAACCTGCCACTTGCCCAGTTGCTGTACGGAAAGTTTGCGGTCGTCGCGGGTTTTGATTTCAAGATCTTCCGGCATGATCACTTCGCCACGGGCATTACGCGCCACCAGTTGAACACTCCTTATGCCCTGACGTAGTTCGGTGACGGCCACTCCGCGGAGTTGGAACTGCAGTTGCCGGGCAACTTCCGCCGGGGTCAGGCCCATCCAACCCAGGTTTTGCGGGTCCATATCAAGATAGAGAGTGGGCACGCGCTCATCCCATTCGAGATGCGGCATGACGATATTCGGATGCCCGGTCATGAGAGTGCGGATCTGGTGCGCGATCTCTCTGAGTTGATCGGATTCCGGACCCAGCACACGAAAACTGACCGGCCAGACCACCGGGGGACCGTACAGCAAACGCGTCACCCGCACTCGTGCCTCCGGAAATTCACCCGCCGCGATTCTGGTTTCCAGCGCCGAGATGATGCGATCGCGCCCTTCAACGTCCTGCCCAATGGCAATCAACTTGGCAAATGCCGGGTCCGGCTGCTCGGGGTTGGCCGATACGAAGAATCGGGGCGCACCGGCACCGATGTAAGCAGAAAGGCTTTTCACCTCCGGCATGTCCATCAGAATCGCTTCCAGGCGTCTGACACTTTGATCCGTGGTGGCAATAGCGCTCCCCTGCGGAGCATAGACACTGATCAGAACTTCGGGGCGATCAGAACTGGGAAAAAATTGCTTCTGCACCTGGGTTGCCATACCGAAAGCACTGATCGCCAGCAAACCCACTGTTATCAAAACAACGGTTTTCCGGTACTGTACACACGCTGTGATCACCCCGCGCAACCGCTGATAAAACGCGCTTTGGTATAGGTCCTGGCCCGTATGCCCGGTGTAATCGGGCAAGAGCTTGACGCCCAGATAAGGCGTAAAGGTTACCGCCACCACCCAGGAAATCAACAACGAAAAAGCCAGCACCCAGAAGATGTTGCCGGTGTATTCTCCCACCCCGGACTGGGCAAATCCGATGGGAACAAATCCGGCCACCGTCACCAGCGTTCCAAACAGCATGGGCGCGGCGGTTACGCTCCAGGCATGACTGGCTGCCCGTACCCGGTCCCAGCCGCTCTCCATCTTCACAATCATCATTTCAATGGCGATGATCGCATCGTCCACTAACAGGCCTAGTGCGATAATCAACGCACCCAGGGTGATGCGATCAAGGTTAATGCCTGCCATTTTCATCAATAAGAAAGTCAGGCCGAGAGTCACGGGAATCGCAATACCCACCACCAAACCCGCGCGCAGACCGATCGCCAGTATGCTGACCCCCATCACCACGACCAACGCAACCAGAAACTTGACCTGAAAAAGATCAACCGCCTGAGTGATGGCTTCCGCCTGATCGGTCAGGGTCTGTATTGACATTCCCAGCGGCAGCCTGCCCTGTTCGGCACTGACAAACTCGCGCAGCCGCTCACCAAACTCCAGGCCATTTTCACCCGCGCGCATGACGACACCTAACAGGATCGCATCCTCACCGTTGGAGCGGACGATGTAGCTCAAAGGATCTTCATAACCTAAACGCACCTCGGCCAGATCAGACACGGTGATAAGCTGGTCTCCGATACGCAGAGGTACTGAGGTGAGGCGCTCAAGGTCAGACAGGTCGATGTTGCTGCGGACATAAACCCGCGGGCCGGCAAGATCAACAAAGCCAAGAGGCTGAAGACGGTTGTTGGCCTCTATCGCCTGCAACACCTCTTCTGCCGACAAACCGAGGTTGTTGAGCCGGTCCTGATCAAATTCGAGATACACCCGCTCAGGACGCTCCGCCAGGAGCTGTGCTTTTTGCAAGCCGGGCAGCCGTTGCAAGCGATCCCGTATCGATTCTGCCTCTCGGGTCAGTTCACGCATTGGCATCCCGGGTGCCGTCAGCGCCAGCAGGGAGAAATACACATCCGCGAAATCATCGTTGACGATGGGGCCGATCACACCCCGGGGCAGATTGGGCTTCTCATCGAGCATGCGTTTGCGGACTTGATAAAAGAGGTCCGGCACTTTTTCGCTGGGCGTCGAATCCTGGAATCGGATAAGCATGGCGGCCTGCCCGGGCCGAATGGTTGTTTCAATGGTATCGGTATACGCCACCTCCTGAATTTGCTTTTCCAGACGATCCACGACCTGATTCTGCAGCACCTCGGGGGTTGCTCCTGGCCAGGCTACCGAGACCACCATCGCCCGGACGGTGAACGCAGGGTCTTCCGCCCGACCCAGGGACGAGAACGCGTAGAAACCGGTAACAACGGACAGCAAAAGAAAAAAGAGGGTGACCGAACGCTCGCGCACTGCCAGCGCGGAAAGATTCGGTAAGCTCATTGAGCCAGCTCCCGCACCGCCATGCCAGGCGTGAGTAGGTGTGTCCCCAGCGCGACGATGGGCGTTCCCGCCTTGATGTCGACCTTGATCTTCGCATACTCCTCACCCAGATCGATAACATCGACCGCCAGGGGCGTTACCGTGCCGTCGGAAACCAACCAGATCTGCGGCGTTTGCCCTCTCTCATCCAGGGCACCCAGCGGTACGCGATGGCTGGGGGCGGTTTGCTTCTGCGCTAACCGCACACTCACCACCGACCCCAGGGTTAAAGACGAGGGGTAGGGCCCCTCCAGGCTGTATCGGGCACGCCAGCTCCGGCTTGCGCGGTCGGCAGCCCCGGCAATTTCTCTCAGGCTTACAGCTAGCTGTTCGCCATTGGGCAAAGGAACATAACCACGCCTGGCCGGGTTACTGCCCTCTGGTAAAAAAACTTCCACTTCCAGCGATTGATCTTCGGCCAGAACGGCAAGGGTTTGTCCGACACCCACAACCTGACCGGGTTCAACGTTGACCTCAGTGACCACGCCTGCATGGGCGGCTTTCAGTTCCGCATACCCCAGGGCATTCTGAGCCTGCTGATTGCGTGCAGAAGCCGTTTGCACCTGGCTGCGCGCCTCACGCTCTGCCAATTCAAGGCGTTGCAGGGTTTGTTCGCTGACAAACTGACGCCCCACAAGTTGCTGTTGGCGCTGGAGCTCATTGGTGGTAATTGCCAGGGCCGCTTCTGCACGCTTCAGATCCGCGGCGGCTCCCTCCGCCGTTGCTACAAGGTCTCGTGTATCGAGTTTGAACAGTAAGTCGCCTTTTTCCACGCGTTGACCGGCATCAATGTAACGATGTTGAATCCGACCGGCGATCTGAAAGGCCTGAGGAACTTCGTGGCGGCCTCGCAGGGTTCCTGAAAATCTGTGCGCTGTTGGGCCGGCGTCCTTTAGTTCAACTGTTTTTACCCAGGGGATAGGGGCGCGGGCCTCTGGGGGCGGTTCCGAAGACTGCTGACAACCAGACAGAATGAGCAGCGAGATAAACAGTGTCAGCATACAGCGCATGGCAGGTGTCCCGATTGGCAAAATCAAGGTGTGGGTATCAGTTCTCGCGGTGTCTGGACAAAGCAAGTTGCAGGATGGCATCGCGAACGGCTTCCTTCTGTTCCATGGGCAGAAAATGAGTCGTACCCTCAAGAACCCTCACGTCAGCCGAGGGCAACAAGGTCTGCAGACGTTTTTGCGCCGCCGGCGAGAAGGTTGACCCGCGTTCCGCCGCCAGCGCGATAACCGGGCACCGCAACTGACGAATACCGGGCCAGGGGTTGTGTTCGGTATGGGCAAAGGTGGTGCTCTCCCACTCCGGCGCACACGCCAGGCGAACTTGATCGTCCTGCGGCAGAAAAGCGTGTTGGATGTAGGCCTCCAGCCATGCATCGGGCCAGGTCTTGAAGCCACCGCGGCCCCGATAGTTGTCCAGCGCAGCAGCGTGCGAGTCGAATACCCGGCGCCGACGGGCGGCTCCGGCGGCCAGTGACAACCGATGTGACTGGCGTAGCAGCTTGGCCAGCCGCTGTGGTGCTGGACCTATATGANCGGCTCCGGCGGCCAGTGACAACCGATGTGACTGGCGTAGCAGCTTGGCCAGCCACAACTTCAGGCCCTGCCCCGGATCCATGATCACCGGTTCCGCCAGAATCAGGCCCAGCACTTTGTCTGGCCGTCGGGCAGCGGCCATGATGCTGGTGGTGGCACCGATAGAATGGCCGGCGAGCCAGACCGGCTCGTCCAGGCTACCCAGCAGAGCGGTCATGTCGCGATAGTAGGTTTCCCAGCCCCGGAATGTCGAAAAGTTCGCCGCACCGGCGCTGGCCCCGTGCCCCCGCATGTCCCAGGCCAGGACATTGACGTCCGTGGCAAGCCCATCAAGGAGGGGGCGGTACAGGCGGCCATGGAAACCCGTTGCATGCGCCCAGTGCACCGTGGGGCGCGCTTTGGATTGCGGCCAGCGCCACAGTGCGATCTCCGCGCCATCCGGCGCCTGGAATTGGTCGCGTTCAGGGTTGTTGTGCTTATTGTTCATGAAGATCTGCTTCTTTGGCCGCCACTGTCGGGAGCAACAACTGAACCTGACCGCTGGCGATCGGTTTGCGCTTATCGCCCTGCCAGCAGGTCACCCGGACCAGGCTGCTCCGCCTGCCTTGTCGAACAATTTCGGCGCTGGCGAACGTCGATCGGGCCTGCGCGGAACGGAGGTAGTTAATGTGGCTGTCGAGAATGCGTGGGCAACGTTTGTCGGTATCCTGGCTTTGCGCAGCGACCCGCGCGGTGAGTTCGATCAGGGCGCCAAGCACGCCGCCATGGAGGGCGGGTAGCATAAAGTTGCCAATGAGCGCTTCACGACACGGCATATGAACCACTAGACCTACATCGTCGCGTTGAACCTCAAGCCCAAGGTGCCGTGCGTAGGGAATGCGCTCCAGCAGAGCCTGCCAGTCGGAACATTCTTTCCCGCTTTCGGTAGGGCCTGAGATGGGTTGTGCCGAATCGCCAGTCGTGCTCATGCGCCCTCCTTTTTTCGTCCACCGGCCTGGAATCGCTGGCCCTGGGTGTTGCGCATGAAGGTGGCGTTTGCCGTCGCTAACAGTGCACTATCGCTCTCGCTGAGGATGTCGCAATGGATGAACGCGACCTCGTCCGTTAAATGACGACAGGTGGCCACCGCCAAGAGGGCACGGTCGCCGATGGCGGGCCGCAGATAATCCATGCGCAGATCCAGCGTGGCAATGGGCATCAACTCCAGGGCCCCCGCGAATACCGCCAAGCCTCCGGCGGAGTCGGCCAGCGAGTAGAGCACGCTGGTGCAGATTTCTTTTGTATCCTCTTCGGCGAACATCCACGGCTGTGGGGTCAGGCGCATGCAGACCTGGTTTCCGTTCACAGAGACAACCTGCATACCCAGATCCCTGCCGTGGGGAACCTGTTCGGTGAACTGCCACGCCGTCGTCACAGCGTCACTGTGCTGAGCTCTGTTCGACTCCGTCATCAGATCTGCCCACCCCGGTTTGCATTTCGCACAGGGGCGGAAGTGGCGGGAAACAGCTGATTGTCATATGTCATTGCCATGTCAGTTTCTTCCGAATAACATTGTTGCTGGATTTTGGTTGGTTAACCAACCAAAAGTCAAGAATCTGTTGAGGCAAATGGCACGCCACCCGTGCAATGGCGTACGATCAGTGTAACAAGTCAGGTGGTGGCCGCTCTGATGAATAACGAACTGGCTTGCTGAGGAGATACTTAAGCGATGGTTAACAGACAGATGGCTCCTCCAAGCAAACTGGGCGACCAGGGCGACGTTTTGTCTAACGCAGCCAGGCTTTTTCGTGAGAAAGGCTTTGAAAGGACGTCGCTCAAGGAGATTGCCGAGGCCTGCAATATGCTGCCCGGAAGTCTGTATTATCGTTACAACAGCAAGGAAGCGCTGCTTGTCGAGCTGATGCGCCGGGGGGTGGACCTGGTTACCGCAGAGGTCGAGTCGGCTTACGCCAGTTCGGATGACCCGGTTGAGCGTTTACGTCTTTGTATCAACGCGCATCTGCGAGCCCTGTTGGTCGATTCGGACGCGGTTTACGTGCTGCTGTTTGAATGGCGGGCGCTGGGCCCGGAGGCTCGCGAGGAAATCATCGAACTGCGTGACCAGTACGAGTCCCTGTGGGCCGGTATCCTCGAAACAATGATTGCGCAGGGCGTGGTCCGCAAGAATATTGATGGCCGCCTGCTTCGCCTGATCGGCCTTGGGGCGCTCAACTGGGTTGCAACCTGGTTCGACCCGAACGGGGCTCATTCACTCGACACCATTGGCGACTTGATCTGGCAGATCGCTATGGACGGTGTGATCAATAAAGGGGGGCAGGCATAGGTTCTGGCTTCACAAACGCAAGCAAGTAGCCTCTGTTTATGATCGCTAATCATGCGGATGCACGGTTTGTGATCTGACATTTTGCCTGAACTGCTCAGGCGACTGGTCAAACCAGCGCTTGAAGGCGCGTCTGAAATTGGCACTGTCGTGATAGTTCATCAACGCGGCAATGGCCTCGATTGACAGCTGGCTGTCACGCAAGTAGGTCGCTGTCTGCTGGGACAGAATCTCGTCGCGAACTTTCCGAAAACCGCTGCGTTCCTGTTTGAGTTTGCGTGCCAGGGTGCGTTTGCTCATGAACAACGAGGCTGCTGCTTCGTCTTCACTGAGCGTTCCGGGCGGTCGGGACAACATCATCATCTTCAGCTGGGTCTGATAGCTCGGTTTATCCGACTGAAGTTGCGCAAGCATCGATTCACACTGTTGCAAGGCCAGACGATAGTTTTCGTGATTGGCGGAGGCATTCGGTTCCTGACACAACGACATCGGCAACGTAAGTTTTAACTGGTCGCAATCAAAGCGAATCTGCCCGGGCAAAAAATCGGCATACATTGCCTGATACGGGGGTTCAGGATGAGCGAAGCATATTTCAGCCTCATGCAAAGGGCGACCAATTATAAACTCGCCAAATTCAAAAAGGGCCTTAACCATCGCATCCGACAGGCACCGCTGTATGTCATCGTCCAGCGACTCCTGGTAGTCCAGAATACATTCCAGGCGCTCGTTGACTTGCCGCAAATGCAGTTGGATGAAGCTCGCGCGCGTGGGCAGAAAAGTATGAATCGCTTGCAGCGCAGTGAGAAAGTCGGGGCTGCTGTAGGCCACGAATCCCATCGCACCATGGGTTGCCGGGGTCAGTCGCTTGCCTAGCCATAACCCTAATTCCGGCTGGCCGGACAAATCCAGTGCGTTGCGCAGAATCCGCACCTGCTGCGCTGCGGTAAGCAGGCTTTCCTCGCTCAGGAATTGCGTCACACCAAGCCCGGTGCCGAGCAGCAGACGTGGCAGTTGTTTGGCTGTTAAATCGAGCTCACGTGCAATGAGCCGTGAGTAATTCGATGGAATACCGGGACCGGATTTTTGCAAATCACCCGTCTTCTGCGTCGTCATCATCGATCTTCCCCGTCCTAAATGATCGTCATTTTGTCTTTAAATGACCTCAGCTTGTCAAGAAATGACCTGACAGGAGTGTCGTCAGACAGACAATATCTATTACTGAACACTACTGGCAGGAGAACAATAATGGGCAAGATTACTTTTATAGAACATGATCAAACTGAACATGTTGCTGAATTCAAAGCTGGTTCCTCGGTAATGCAAATCGCCGTTGACAATCTGATTCCCGGTATTGACGGGGATTGTGGGGGAGAGTGTGCCTGTGGTACCTGCCACGTGATCGTCTCGGACGATTGGTTCAGAAAGACAGGTACGCCTGGTGGTGAGGAAGAGCAAATGCTGTCAATGACCCCGGAGCGGGCAAGCACTTCGCGCCTGGGCTGCCAGGTGGTCATTACTGATGAAATGGACGGCATGACCGTGCATTTACCCGAGTTCCAGATGTGAACATAGGAGGACGCATGCCAACACTGTCCAAAACATTTGACGACATTCAGTCCCGAGTGATTAATGCTACCTCCAGGGTGGTGCCGATGCACAGGCAGATCCAGGGGCTGAAACTGTTAATGGGCGCCAAGAAGAAGGCCTTCGGCCCACGCCGGCCCGTGCCCGAATTTGTTGAATCAGCCATCCCGGACGTTAACACGCTGGCCCTTGAGGACATCGATGTCAGCAATCCGTTTTTATATCGGCAGGATCAGTGGCGCGCCTATTTCAAACGGTTGCGTGATGAGGCTCCGGTCCATTACCAGAAGAACAGCCCCTTCGGCCCCTTCTGGTCGGTGACTCGCTTTGAAGACATCATGTTCGTGGATAAGAGTCACGACCTGTTTTCCGCCGAGCCGCAAATCATTCTGGGTGACCCTCCAGAGGGGCTGTCGGTGGAAATGTTCATAGCCATGGATCCGCCAAAACACGATGTGCAGCGCAGCTCGGTTCAAGGCGTGGTGGCACCAAAGAACCTGAAGGAAATGGAGGAGCTGATCCGATCGCGTACCGGCGATGTGCTTGACAGCCTGCCTCTGGGCCAGCCCTTCAACTGGGTGCCCACTGTATCGAAGGAACTCACCGGTCGCATGCTCGCAACCCTTCTGGATTTTCCTTACGAGGAACGTCACAAGCTGGTTGAGTGGTCGGATCGGATGGCCGGGGCAGCATCGGCAACCGGCGGCGAGTATGCCGATGAAGAGATCATGTTTGACGACGCGGCTGACATGGCCTGGTCCTTCTCCAGGCTCTGGAGGGATAAGGAAGCGCGCCGCGCGGCGGGCGAAGAGCCCGGTTTCGATTTGATCAGCCTGCTACAGAGCAACGACGACACCAAAGATCTGATCAATCGCCCGATGGAGTTTATCGGCAATCTGACGCTGCTTATCGTTGGCGGCAATGATACCACTCGCAACTCAATGAGTGGTGGCCTGGTGGCCATGAACGAATTCCCAAAGGAGCTCGAAAAACTGAAGGCAAAACCGGAACTGATTCCGAACATGGTGTCGGAAATCATCCGCTGGCAAACGCCGCTGGCCTATATGCGCCGAGTCGCCAAGCAAGATGTTGAGCTGGGCGGCCAGACCATCAAAAAGGGCGATCGCGTTGTGATGTGGTACGCCTCGGGCAACCGTGACGAGCGCAAGTTCGAAGACCCCGATCACTTCATTATCGATCGCAAGGACGCACGAAACCATATGTCATTTGGCTACGGTGTTCACCGTTGCATGGGCAACCGCCTGGCCGAATTGCAACTGCGTATCCTATGGGAAGAGATTCTCAAACGCTTTGACAAGATCGAAGTCGTCGGCGAGCCGGAGCGCGTGCAGTCCAACTTCGTGCGGGGCTATTCGGAGCTGATGGTCCAGCTGACACCAAAAAGTTAATGAACAGGCTAACCAGGATGACGACCGAACAATTTGACTATGTCGTGGTTGGCGCGGGCTCGGCCGGATGTGCTGTCGCCAGCCGCCTGTCGGAGAGCGGTCGCCATTCTGTGCTGCTGCTTGAAGCCGGTCCGGAGAGCCGCCGCAACCCTTTCGTGAACATGCCGCTGGGTTTCCTGCAGCTAATGTTCAGCCGCCGCTACAACTGGCAGTTCAATACCGAACCGCAGCGTCACATGCACGACCGGGCGCTTTTTCAGCCGCGGGGCAAGATGCTTGGCGGTTCCAGCGGCATGAACGCGCAGGTCTATATTCGCGGGCATGCCCGGGACTACGACGAGTGGGCACGGCTGGGGTGCAAAGGGTGGTCATACGCCGAGGTGTTGCCCTACTTCCGCCGATCGGAACATTTCGAGCCCAAACTTACGCCGAATGAGGCAGAATTTCATGGTCAGGGTGGTCCGCTGAACGTTGCCGAGCGCCGCTATACCAATCCGCTGAGCACGGCGTTTGTCGAGGCGGCGACCCAGGCAAAGTACCGGCTCAATACAGATTTCAACGGCAGTGAGCAGGAGGGCGTGGGCTTCTACTACGCCTACCAGAAAGACGGCACACGCTGTAGCAACGCGCGGGCCTATCTCGAACCCGCCACGGCGCGTTCCAACCTGACGGTTTGCAGCGGCGCGTATGTCACCCGGGTGCTACTCGAAGACACCCGCGCCACCGGTGTCGAATACCGCGATACAAAGGGGCTGACGCAGGTTCGTGCCGGGCGCGAAGTTGTGCTCTGCGGCGGCGCGTTCAACTCGCCGCAACTGCTGATGCTGTCCGGGATCGGTCCGCGGGAGGAGCTGTCCCGGCATGGCATAGAACTGCGCCATGCGTTGGAGGGCGTCGGGCAGAATCTCCAGGATCATATCGACGTGTTCGTGCGCGTCAGCGCCCGCAGCCGCCAAAGCATCTCGATGCATCCGAGCTACTGGCTCAAGGGGCTGTGGGGCGCTTTGACGTATCTGAGCGGTCGGCGGGGCGTGCTGTCGAGCAACGGCGCCGAGGCCGGCGGGTTCATCCGCTCCCGGCCCGAGGAGCCGGTACCCGACCTGCAGCTGCACTTCGCGCCAATGCTGTACGACGATCACGGGCGAGACCTGAAGACCGCGATGAGCGGTTATGGCTACGCGGTGATGATCTACGGGCTTAGGCCGTCGTCGCGCGGGCGCGTCGGTCTGCACAGTGCCGACCCGTTTGCCGCGCCGCTGATCGACCCCAACTACATGGCCGAGTCCGCCGATGTCGAGCGACTGGTGCGCGGTGTCCACCTGGTGCGCAAGATCCTGGCGCAGGCGGCGTTTGCCCCGCACCACGAGGTTGAGGTCTTGCCCGGGCCGGCGCTGCAGAATGACGACGATCTCGCCGCATGGGTACGGCGCAGCGGTGAATCAGCGTACCACCCGGTTGGCACCTGCAAGATGGGTGTTGATCCGATGGCGGTGGTCGATCCGCGCCTGCGCGTGCATGGCCTGCAATGCCTGCGGGTGGTCGATGCCTCCATCATGCCGACGCTGGTCGGCGGAAACACCAATCAGCCGGCAACCATGATCGGCGAGAAAGGTGCCGCGATGATACTTGAGGATGCCGGGGAGATGGTCGGCTGAGCTCCGCGCGCGCGGGCGTCACAGGGCTCAGTTGGCATCTGGACTTCTGATCAATCTGATTCCAAAGAACAGTAGAAAGAGACAGGCTATGGCAAACCAACAGAAAGAGACGACAGTCATCGTTGGCGGCGGGCACGCAGCAGGTGCGCTCCTGACAACCTTGCTGCAAAAGAAATATCAACATGAGGTGGTCCTGGTGGGCGAAGAGCCACATCCACCCTATCAGCGGCCGCCCCTGTCCAAGAACTACCTGGCAGGCGAGGTGGATCAGGAGTCGCTGTACCTCAAGCCGCGCTCGGTGTACGAGAACGCCGGCCATCAGTTGCGGCTCGGTGTACGTGCCGAACAAATTGATCGGGACAACAAGACCATCAGTTTGTCGGACCAGAGCACATTGAAATACGATCGACTGGTCCTGGCCACGGGGTCACACGTTCGACGCCTGAACGCACCCGGGGCTGACTTGAAGGGCATTCATTACCTACATGACATAGCTGACTCGGATGCCCTGCGTGAACAACTGGTTCCGGGGAAACGCTTGGTCATCGTGGGTGGTGGTTACATTGGCCTTGAAGTGGCAGCCAGCGCTACCAAAAAAAGCGTTGATGTCACGGTACTGGAAGCGGCCGAGCGTCTTATGCAGCGTGTAACAGGCCCGGAAATGTCGGAGTTTTTTTACACCAAACACAGTAACGCTGGCGTGGATCTACGCCTGAACACGGCGGTAACCGGTTTCGAAGCTAGCGATCAGGGGCATGTGGCTGGCGTGACATTGGCGAGCGGCGGCACTGTACCGGCCGACATCGTGCTCGTTTCAGTGGGTGTTGTGCCGGAAACCGCGCTGGCTGAGGCCGCCGGCCTGCCCTGTGATGACGGCATTATTGTTGACGAGTTTACCCGCACAGAAGATCCAGCCATCCTGGCGATCGGCGACTGTACCCGCCACCGGAATCTTTTCTTCGAGAAGATGCAGCGCCTTGAATCTGTCGCCAACGCGGTTGATCAGGCCCGGACAGTGGCGGCAACCCTGATGGGCGAGAAGAAACCCTATAATAGCGCTCCATGGTTCTGGTCGAACCAGTATGACGTGCGTCTGCAGATGGTGGGGTTGTCGCAATATCATGATCAGCGTGTGCTGCGCGGAAGCCCGGAAGACAAGGGATTTGCGGTGTTCTATCTCCGCGATGGCTGTGTCATTGCTGTTGATGCGGTCAACCTGCCCATCGCTTTTATGGTCGGCAAGACCCTCGTTCAACAACGCAGGCAGGTCAATCCTGAAATGTTGAAGGATCCGGATATTGAACTGAAGTCCTTGGTGAGCGGTCAGTCCATAAATTGAAATTGACGACCGAGTAGAGCTGTGCCCTTAGTTTGCCCAAAATTGCGAAAGCAATGCACAACTCATACGGCCTATGGATATCATATCCTACGACCGACAGCTTTCAGTGAGCGCAAAGGATGCGTGAGCCACAACCGGCGGAATTTCCCGTAGCCAGACACATTACTGTTGCTCTGGTAAACCGAGAGCACCATAGCGAATGATATGGACTCCCCCTGCTCCCACGGCATCGATGTGCCACATTGAAGGTGTCTGACATCTTCAATCAAAAGCAGGAGGAGTCATCATGAATGTTACAACCATTGGCATCGATCTGGCGAAAACTGTGTTCAGTATTCATGGCACCGATCAACACGGCAAGGTCGTGGTTCGCAAACGACTGAACCGGCCCAAGCTGTTGCCTTATATCGCTCAGCTCCCACCCTGCCTGATTGGCATGGAAGCCTGCTCGGGTGCCCACCATTGGGCTCGGGAAATGACCAAACTCGGCCACGATGTCCGAATCATTGCACCCCGGTTTGTCGCGCCCTATCGCAAGAGCAGCAAGAACGACGACAACGATGCCGAGGCCATCTGTGAGGCAGTAGGTCGGCCGAATATGCGGTTTGTTCCAATCAAGACCGAAGACCAGCAAGCCGTACTGTGCCTGCATCGTATTCGCCGTGGACTGACCAAAGAACGCACCGCGCAGATCAATCAGATTCGTGGGCTGCTGGCCGAGTTCGGACTGATCATTCCCCAGGGCCGTTACGCCGCACGGCGCCGGGTTCCCGAAATCCTGGAGGATGCCGAAAACGACTTACCCATGCTCGCTCGCCGCTTAATCAACAACATCAACCAACGCATTCGACAGCTCGATGAAGAAATCCTGGCTTACGATCGGGAGGTCGAAGCGATGGCCCGGAGCGATGAGCAGGCCAAGCGCCTTATGGCCATACCGGGTATCGGACCACAGACCGCAACAGCCCTGCTGGCCAGTGCGCCTGACCCCAGACAGTTCAAAAGTGGGCGACACTTTGCCGCATGGTTGGGTCTGGTGCCCCGACAATACTCGACCGGTGGCAAGGTGCGACTTGGCCGAATCACCAAGCGCGGGGACAAATACCTGCGAACGCTGCTGATCCATGGCACCCGGGCAGTGATTGCAAAATTACCGGATAAGAATGATCGACTCAGTGACTGGGCCAAAGACCTGGTGGAACGACGTGGATACAAGCGGGCCGCCGTTGCGATGGCGGCCAAGAACGCCCGGATTATATGGGCACTACTCATGAATCAAACCGAGTTTAAGACACAGCCTGTGGAGGGCTAAAACCGAGCACCAACGACAGGCAGAACAAGCCTGCCAGAAGAGTCTTGCAACGGCAAGCGATGACGGAACGGTCAGACCGAGAGTGGGAGAACCTGTTTATTTCTGCGGCTCAGCGAAGCCGACTAACGAATAAGGTCCCCGCTCACACGCATCATCATCCTGGCCCGGGCAAAAACGCCCACAAAGAGGCCGAATGTAGAGCCGCAGTCTCAAACCGCTTCGGATTCAAATGGCGTTGCTTGACCGCAGGGGGAGTCCATGTAGGTGAAATAATTCTCTATATGTCCCACTAATAACCTCACCTTGCAATTACCGACGAAAATATGAACTTGATTTTACCCACAAAGAAAAAGCGAAGTCTCTATCGGCCATTATGGGTAGAGGTTCCGATCACTCAATCCTTCATAAGCAACATCGCCCATTCGGTGTCGACCTCTTGTTTTGGTTCATCTGAGCATATGCTTTTTCATGCGGATGGGTGGTGGCAGCCAAGACAGGGCTTTTCAGACTGCAAGCTTCAAGCGGTGTGTAAATCAAACACAGTAAGATTCCGGCTTATTGATGGTGGACATCAAGAACCGATAGTTACGAGCGGTATTAATGTTAAGACACTTGCTCGATTAAATGAAACTTGCGGGACTACTGAAAAGGTTTTCTATAGTAAGGACGTGCCGGTCCTGATGGCTATATACTACTCGACTAAACGATACGAGACCTTTAAATGATGCATAAGGCTGGGGCTATATACCTAAGGAAGATCTGAATAACCGCTGGTTTTTGCCCCTTTTCCGCAATCTTGGCGGAAAAGGGGCGCATTGGTCTTACGCTGCAGGTTTTTATCAATCAGCAGGTTGCTGAAAGCGACCAGCAAATGCAGACGGTTGGTATACTTGGCATTTAAAAGCGATATGCAACACCGATGCTCACGATAGTGGGGTCCACTTCCACTTTTGCCTGAACAGGGGCCGGGCCCAGGTTACCGGTGATATCCGCCTCGAAGGGTGCATATCTAACGTCAAAATTTGCCGACCAGTTATTGTGTATCCTCCAGCGAAAACCAGCCTGAACCGCAGGGGCCCATGTATCTTCGACGTCGAAGTCGGTTAGTGCGCGATCCTTCTCATCTAAAAAGAGAATCCGTCCTACACCCGCTCCAAAGTACGGAGAGAAGTTGCTACCCGTCAAAACATGATACTGAAGCGAAAGAATTACCGGACCATAATCTGTTTGACCAAGAAAAAGACCGGAGAGAGACTCTTCGCCCTGGAGGTCCGCACTAGCGGGAATGCCGCCAAAAATGTTAAATGCCAGCTGATTACTCAGAAAATACGACACGTCGAATGATACGGTCGTATCGTTGTTAATAGACAGGTTGGAATTTGGAACGGGGGCACTCCCCGCAGAGGCTGATCGCAAATCTTCATCGGTTAGAACTCTAGTGGCATTCAGCCCAACCACCCAGTCGCCTCTACTGTAAACCGGCTCAGATTGAGCGTTGGCCAGGCTCGCAGCAAGTGAAAGTAAAAGGAACGCCACTAACGAGACTTTACTAATTATTTTAGGTTTCATTTTTTATTATCCTTTTTGGTATTAAAACAAATTGGCTTTAGGTAAAACTGCAATTTTTCGTAACACAAATGCCACTCATTGAAGCTAGCTTGCCGGTTTATTGACTAATACTTCCCCATACTCAGAACGCAGCTTGTTTTTTAATACTTTCCCAGTGGCATTGCGTGGCAATCCTTCCACAAAGATCGCGCGATCCGGGATCTGCCACTTGGCGACTTTCCCTTGATAATGAGCAAGAAGTTCCTCCTCAGTAATATTTGCGTCGGGTATTTTTACTGCCAACAGGATCGGTCGTTCGTCCCATTTATCATGGGAGGCCGCCACTACGGCAGCTTCATTGATGGCAGAATGGCCCATTGCGATTCCCTCCAATTCGACTGTAGATATCCATTCACCACCAGATTTAATAATATCTTTTGAGCGGTCACGTATTGTCATAAATCCATCATCATTGATCGAAGCAACATCACCTGTCTCGAACCAACCGTCTTCCTCAAGAGTCTGATTTGGTTCAACACCGAAGTAATCGGCTACCACCCAATGACCACGGATGCGGAGATTTCCCTGAGCAATGCCATCTTCGGGCAGTTGATGGCCGTCTTCACCCACAATTTTGAGCTGCACCCCGTAGGGAGGCCGTCCCTGGCTTTCACGGATTTTGTTTCTTCCTTCCTCCGAAAGAGTATTGTGTTTCGACAGCAGTGCATTGACGGTTCCGATCGGTGATGTTTCTGTCATTCCCCATGCATGGACAACTTCTACGCCATACTTACCACGAAACTCCGACATCATTGAGGGCGGACAAGCGCTACCCCCTATCACCGTCCGTTTAAGCGACTGTGCCGAGGAGCCAAGCTCGTCCAAAGCCGAGAGAAGTCCCTGCCAAATCGTAGGCACACCCAGCGCAATCGTTACGCTTTCTGAATCGATCAGCTTGACCAAACTTTGCCCATCCAGGCCAGGACCAGGCAACACCAGTTTGGCTCCAACCATCGCCGTAATGTAGGGTACCCCCCACGCATTTACGTGAAACATAGGAACAACCGGCATCACCACATCCCGTGCCGATAAATTCAGTGCGTCGGGTTGAGCAGCTACCAGCGCGTGCAGAACGGTGGAGCGGTGTGAATAGAGCACCCCTTTGGGATTTCCAGTGGTGCCCGATGTATAGCAGAGGCTTGAAGCCTGGTTTTCGGCGATTTCAGGCCAATTCGCGTTAGGCGTTCCTCGCTGGAGAAACTCTTCATAAAACAACAATCCTGGAAATTGCGCTGCAATTTCTTCGTCCGGTTCGGACATCAATACAAATTCCTCAACCGTCTCCAGTCGGTCTCGGATATTTGAAACAATGGGAAGGAACGTTTTGTCAAAGAATATGACTTTGTCTTGAGCATTGTTGATAACGTAAACGAGTTGTTCTGGAAACAGTCGCGGGTTAATAGTGTGACACACCATCCCGCCACCAGAGATGCCAAGATAACATTCCAGGTGCCCCACGTTATTCCAACAAATGGTCGCGCACCGATCCCCCTGGACATAGCCTGCCGTTCGAAGCGCTGACGCAAGTTGTCGCGACCGCTCCGAAACAGTTGCCCAGTCAGATCGACTGGGATTTCCATCCGTTCCTATCGACACAATCTCAGCGTCTCCATGGTAGCGAGCAGCATGGTCGATCAAGGAATTCACGGTGAGCTCCATGTTCATCATTTGGCCAAGCACGTTTATCTCCTGTCGTTTTTGTAGTTGGTTGACGCGAGTATCTGGCGTCATTAAGGTCCAATGTAGAAGGCATAATCCGGGTTTGAACCTAAACATTTCCCAAGAGGATGTCGGCTGCATTTTCGGCAATCATCATGGTGGGTGCGTTGGTGTTACCGGCAACCAAACTGGGCATTATCGAGGCATCGACAACTCTTAGCCCTTCAATCCCTCTGACTTTCAATTCCGGATCAACGACTGAATCCGGATCCGCGCCCATACGACAAGTGCCAACGGGGTGGTAAATAGTCTCTGCATTTTCCCGGATAAAGTCCGCAATCTGACCGTCCGAAGACACCAAGTTTCCGGGCTTAATTTCTCGTTCACTATGTAAAGCCATTGTTGGTGCCCCGAGTATCCGTCGTCCAAATTTAACGGCCGAGATCATTGTTTTGATGTCTTCGGGGTTACTGAGATAATTGGGTTGAATCAACGGGTCGGCCAATGGGTCAGGGCTTTTGAGGCCAATAAAACCGCGGCTTCTGGGCATTAGATCGCAAATATGCAAGGTGTACCCATACCCGGCCATCACTTTTCGTCCATGATCCTTCAGGTAAGTTGGCAAAAAGTGGAATTGCACATTTGGCCGTTCGCACGAGCGCTCGGATTTAACAAAGCCTCCGGACTCGGCAACATTACTGGTAAGAAATCCACGTCGCGCAAAGATATATGAGAATAATGCGCTCACGCCCCGAAACAGGAAACTGGGAGCAACGCCAATGGGCAAACGTGAGTTCGCCGCGTGCATGATCGTAATATCCAAATGATCAACCAGATTCTGGCCGACCTCAGGAAGATGATGCACAAGGGGGATCCCGTGTTTTCCAAGCTCTTGGCTATCACCGATTCCCGAAAGCATCAGCAGTTGTGGTGAATGAACCGCACCACCAGACAATATGATTTCACCGCCGTTATTGAGTCTAAGCTGGCGATATTCGCCCCCCTGGTTCAGTGTCACACCGACTGCCCGCTTACCGTCCATTACCACCCGGGTTACCCGCGCGTCCGTTAGCACATCAAGATTAGGCCGGTTCTCCGCGACACGCAGAAATGCCTGCGCTGAACTCCAACGCCGACCATTTTTTTGTGTCACCTGGTAGAGTCCCAATCCCTCTTGCGTCTCTCCATTAAAGTCCGTGTTTACCGGGAGCTCTACATGAGGTGCCGCTCGAACAAAATCTCGACTCAACGGATTGACTGATTTGAGTTCACTTACGGTGAGCTCACCGCCCTCCCCATGGTAAGAATCTGCGCCAAAACGTTTATTATCTTCCAGTCGACGAAACAATTTTAAAGCGCGATCCCATCCCCAGAGGTCGGTCCCGGCAACTTGACCCCAGTGGTCATAATCGGCTTTGTGACCTCTGATATAGACCATGGCGTTGATAGAAGAGGACCCGCCAAGCGTTTTACCACGAGGCCAAAACAGGCGGCGCTCCTTCAGATGTTCTTGAGGTTCGGTTTCAAGAGCCCAATTCAGCTTTTTACTATTGGAAAGGAGTGCTATACCTATAGGCATATGTATGAGTGGATTTTTATCCTTTGGGCCCGCTTCTAGCAACACTACTCGCTTTGAAGAGTCCGCCGTAAGCCGATTGGCCAATACACAGCCCGCCGATCCCGCACCGACAATAATGTAATCGTACATAATAACTCTCTTATTATTTGATTATGCTCAGCCCAGAATTCGAACAGCTGCCTCTATAAGACGCCGGACCCAGGCTGTATAGGGTGGGAAAAGAAGATGCATAAGAGAATGTTTATCCTCCATCAACGCCTTTTCATGCGAAAAAGCGCGGAAGCCGTATTCACCGTGTGCCGCCCCTATCCCGGAATTATTAACTCCACCAAACGGCAGACCCGGATGTAGAAAATGCACAACTGTAAGGTTGACTCCTACAGCGCCGGAGCTCGTTCGCTCGATAATATCCGTGGCAAAAGACTCTTTTTTGTCGAATATGTAAAGCGCAAGCGGTTTAGGGTTATCGTTGATTTTCTTGATAACCAGATCAATATCGTCGAATTCAATAACGGGTAAGATCGGGCCGAATAACTCCTCACGTGAAATATCCATGTCACTGGATACATTTGAAATTAACGTCGGAGCAATAAAATTCTCTTCAGCATCTGTAACACCGCCTTCAAAGACTCTTGCACCTTTGCTTTTGGCATCATCTATCAGGTTTGAAACTCGCTGGAAATGACGTCGATTTACAATCCGGCAATAGTCGGCGGTCGATTTCTGGGCTTCTGGTGTTTTTCCATAGACTCGCCCAATTTCCGTTTTAAGTGCTTCATTGAATTGATCTGCGATATTAACGTGCACAAAAACATGATCTGGGGCGATACAGGTCTGTCCATTATTGGCAAACTTACCCCAGACAATGTTTCTTGCAGCCCTCTTTATGTTGGCATCTGGACCGACAATGGTCGGGGACTTACCCCCCAATTCCAGTGTCACTGAGGAAAGATTCTTGGCGGCAGCCTCCATGACCAGCTTGCCGACCGCAGGACTGCCCGTGAAGAATATATGGTCGAAGGGCAAGGCCAACAGTTTCTGCGCTACCGCGGCATCACCCTCAATCACGGAAACCAGATCGGGAGGGAAGGTTTCGGCGACAATGTTGGCAATCACCTTTGAGGTATGGGGTGTCATTTCCGAGGGTTTAATGATGGCTCCGTTCCCTGCAGCTAACGCTGAGACGAGAGGTCCGAGCGCAAGATTGAGCGGATAATTCCACGGTGCAATAATCAGGCACACTCCCTTTGGTTCTGGCCGAACATAAGATTTCGTGCCCAGAACACCAACGGATGCAGCCACTCGCTTCGGACGCATCCATTTACGCAAGTGTTTTTTAGTGTGTCGAATTTCCTGAAGCACCGGCAGGAGTTCAGTTAATTTGACTTCTGGAGCGGGTTTTCGAAAGTCCGCCGCGCACGCCGCAATGATGTTTGATTCGTGGCGTTTAATTGAATCCCGCAGCTGGTCGAGCTGCGCTATTCGAGCCTCCAAGGTAAAGCTTCCGCGACGCGCAAGTTGTGCCCGCTGTAGGGCCGCGAACGTTGAATCAATCGTATCGCTGGTTGACACATTGGTCACCCCAACCTCCGCCAGACTAGCAATCTGCATTATAAAATCACCTCTTGCTGAACGAGACTGTTGTTATTTTCAATCGGATTACTAGTCTTCATAGAGGACATAGTCCTCTTTTGTGGCACCACAGTCCGGACAGCACCAATCGTCTGGAATATCTTCAAAACGAGTGCCCGCAGGGAAGCCTTCGGCTTCATCTCCGAGAGCTTCATCGTAGATATGGCCGCAAGTGATGCAGACCCACTTCCGATAGGTATCTTTTTGAGTCGAGTCTTTGGGCGATTTTGAAGAGGTGGGCTTCGGTTTCGCTTTGGGCTTTGTTTTATTTTTAGCTGAAGGAGTAGATGCGTCCGTTGCTTTCTGCGATGCTCCCTCGGTCTTAGCTTGGCTGGCAGGGCGGACCGCTGTATTGGTTGCGGACACCGAAAGTTCCGGGTTCGCTTCTTGAAGCGCAACGAAGTCAACCTTATCCCTGACGGCACAGTCTGGACAGGACCAGTCTTCAGGAATTTTTTCCCATGTCGTTCCTGCAGGAAAGCCTTCGTGCGGATCACCAACCACTTCGTCGTATACATAACCACAATCAGGGCATTGATATTTAGCCATTTAGAGCACCTTTCAAACGATATTATTGTCTTTGTTTTGGTAGCGCCCGACGCGCACCCTCTTTCAGGTGCACGTCAGAGGCTCTTTTTCTGCAACGTAAATAAAGTAAACGAGGTATATAAGTTCCGATTAGCCGATCATTTAGCCGCGGCGGTATCGACTGATTCAGAATCAGTCCCACCAAATTTACGCTCATAGAATTCACGCTTGCCGGGTTGAATCTGAATCTTGTCGAGATCTCCTTTAGCCCAATCCAGCACCCGGTGGTCCATTATCGAACGAAACCATGAGGGAAACATTGCGGCCAGGAACATTCCGGGATATCCCGAAGGTAAGGAAGGCAGGTCTTTGAAATCGCGAAGCGATTGATAGGACCTTGTAGGATGGGCGTGATGGTCGGAATGTCGTTGCAAATGAAACAGAATCAGGTTCGACATAATATGGTTTGAGTTCCATGAGTGGTGCGGTTGTTGACGCTCATAACGTCCATCCGACATCTTCTCGCGCAGCAATCCGTAATGCTCAATGTAGTTGGCGCTGGTCAGCTGCCACCAGCCAAAGGCCATTTGAATGGGCAAAAAGATCAGCATTAAGGGACCAAAAAACGCCAGCAATCCCGCATAAAGCACAGCGGTCAAAATCATAGGCTGAAGAACTTCGTTCTCCAGGCTCCAGACACTTTTTCCACAACGACTGAGGCGCTGTTCCTCTAAATCCCATGCCCGCTTGAAAGCACCGGGAATTTCACGCAGTGAGAATGAGTAAATGGACTCACCCATGCGGGATGTCGCCGGGTCCATCGGCGTAGCCACATCACGGTGATGCCCCTTATTGTGCTCAATGAAGAAATGACCATATCCGACCACGGCGAGGACAAGCTTCGCCATCCAACGGTCAAACGTTTCTTTTTTATGGCCAAGTTCGTGGCCTGTGTTCAGAGCCAGGCCATTCACGATTCCCAGGGAAAGGGCCAATGCCAGAAACTCGAAAACACTCATTGGTTGCGTGGATACCCACCAGGCACTGACAATCAAGGCGGCATAGTGAATAGGAACCGTCAAGTAGGTCAGTACCCGATAGTAACGATCCTGTTCAAGCCGAGGCACAGCCGACTCGGGGGGGTTTGAAAAATCCTCTCCAAACATGGCATCAATCAAGGGAACTGCGCCATACCAAAGGATCAACACCAATCCGTACCAAATGCTCCATCCAGTCTGGGATACCAAATAAAGGCCAATAAGAGGCGTCGCTGGCCACAGCACAGAAAGGACCCAGAGGTGGCGTTTTCTGTCGACATAACCTTCGGCATCAGGGTCTCTCTGAAGAGACTCTGTTGTTAAGACATTTTCTGACATTGACATTAGGATCACCTTATTGTTTTTCAGCTTGATCATTTTTCTACATTGTGCGAACACCGAGTCCCTCAGGTGAACTGACAAGTTGTAGGCATGAACAGGTTTGGCCAGAACCGGATATCAAACAACTACCCTAAGGGGTAGTTTTCGCACTAGACATCTATCAATATGCTTTCACCCCATAGCGCCCTCGCGTTTCGGGGAGACGAAGCAGGAGATCGGATTGTCATGACCCGCCATAGCTTGGAAGACTGGTGTCGGAGGATGTCTGAAAGGATGTGGGCTCGTCAGTGTTTCATTACTCAAGGGTGTTTAGACCGCTATTGCCTGAGCGCTTCTGCTACGCCTGAATCAAAGGTAGTTCTGTATCGGGCCCCGCCAGGCTATGGAAAATCTGTACAAGTGGCCTTTGCAGCAAACACTCGCGAACTGGAACTTGAGAGCGTCGTTTACATCAATACCCGATCTTTCCCTGACTCATATGGCGTTAATGACAGTTTGTTTGCAGCGTTAGTTTTATATCAAATCGAAGGAGTTGAATCTTGGCGCACGATAAAAAGTGACATCGACACCATCGAAGCTCTTCGAAACGCACTGTGTAATGCAAAAAAGACGATAAGAATTTGCCTTGATGGGATTGGCGAGGCTAAACATACCGCGGATTTGATTGAGGATTTAATCTGTGAAACACCGAGCAATGTGAAATTTTTCATTGCACCGAGTCGCGTCGGGGCGTTGGCGCGTTTGTCTATGATGACGGGTGTTGTAACGTATGGTGCTGATGAACTTGTATTTACAGAAGAGGAGGTTAGTGAATTATCGGGTATGGGTGGCCCCGAAGCCAGCAACATCATAAAAGCCACCGGTGGATGGCCAGCACTTGTCAGGCTTATGTGCCAAACCCCAAACCCAAATCTCCCCGCAGCGACTTGGCCGGAAACTCGCTCGTATTTCAGGGACAACCTCTTAACTGCATTACCCGATAGTACGAGGACCTTTCTTTGCAATGCAGCGATGCTCGAAGTAATCAGCGCTGAATGCTATGGCTATGTCTATAAGACAGAAGAGGCCGACCGGGAAATTACGTTTCTTAACGAACATTATGCTCTTTTAGCTCCCACCGGAACTTCTGGTGATCGTATGGATATGCACCCTGTGCTGCGAGAGTATTTGCGTAGTTTATTTAACACCACCCAACGAGAACGTCGCTCGTATGTACTGAAACGGGTCGCGTTCTGGCATTGGCGTAGGGGAGAGTACCTCCATTCAATCAATGCAGCTCTGGAAGCCAGTGACCATCGTTGGGCTCGCGTCGTAAGTGACAGCATTATTCTGGACGTGGCTCTGAGGCAGGGTGAAATCGAAGTACTTCGCACCTGGTTTGGAAAAGTACCGGCTCGTACGATAAAAAAAATCGCTGCCTTGAGCATAGGTTACGCGTGGATTTTGTATTTCAGCCAACAAGCTCGTCAAGCAGAGGAAATACTGGTTAGTTCGCTTCATCCGAGCTCCAGGGGGGTGGGCAATCTTGATGAGGAAGGATGGCGGGAATTGGTTAATGCGATAGGCAAAGCTACACAGGATGAATTACTGGAGAGTCAGGTTCTCTGTCAAAAATGGATAGACTCCTTTGGCGACCGTAACATGGTTGGCAAAGGCGCAGCACTTACTTGCCAGGCATTCATTGCCTCCAGTGGACGCCATTTTGAAGAGTTGGAGCGATTGTCCCATCGAGCGGCTGTGGCCATCCAGTCATCCAATCAACATTACGCTTTTATCTGGCTTAAAACTGCAGAAATTCAGGCTGAACTGTTCAAGGGTGACATCGCCCGAGCAATGAGTGTGTTGATCCAGGCGAATAAAACAGCAGAAAAGATTCAGGTGCCAAAAACTTTTTTAAATAAAATGTTTGGCACCCTTGAGTTACAAATCCTGCACGAACAGAACCATCACCTGGTTACCCAGGAATCTGCACAGGCTTCGTTCGATTTCGCTTTGAACTATGGCGTTACAGATATTCTGTGGGGGTGTACACAGGCCTACAGCCGTTTTCTGTACCACCAAGGGTTCCGAGATAGAGCCATGGCCTTGTTGGAACAATCCCGCTTAGCCTCCTGCGAGCGAGAGCTCTCTCGTCTAAATATCCTGACTAAAGTTCAGTTAGCTGAGTTTACTCTCCTGAACAACGAGGAATTGGGTCCACCCATACTCCCCGATGAATGTGAGCTGACGTTCCTGCCAAATCAAAACCAGGCCATTCAAGCACGTATGGCCCTGGTAACCTCAATGTATAGACTACGGCTTGGGAAACAGTTTGGTGTCGCCGAAAAATATGCCAAACAAGCACTACAAAGCGCCAGCGCAATTTCAGACGCTAGAACCAGGATCGCCGCCCACTATTGTCAGGCCCTGGCAGCGTTTGCCCTCGGCTCATCAAAATCGGCGAAGCGCATGATTCTTGATGCAAACCTACTTTCGGAACATTTGAACTGTCACTTCACACGGCTCTGGATCAAAGAAGCGCTACTTTCTCTTAGCCCCCTTGCTCAGGATCTTTTTAACGATCTGCCAGACGACTCTGAAGCTAAAGCTACGAAGGATCCCGATGTCAGAATAGAAGACTCCAGCGTGCCACCTGTGCCCGGCAATGCCCACTCAACTATCACGATAAAGCAGATTTCTCTGTTGAAATGCGTAAGCAACGGAATGACCAACAGAGAGATCGCTGAACGGCTTCTCGTGACGGAGGATACCGTCAAATGGCATATGAAGAAGATTTTCAGCGAACTTAAAGTAACCAACCGGGTTCAGGCAGTCACTGAAGCTCGACTGCGCGGACTTTTATAGTGCTACAAAAACAAAAGAGGAATCGAGCGAATATGCAAAAAATAGTTATCATTGGCGCTGGAATAGCCAGCCTGACCGCCGCAGAGGCTCTCCGCCAGAATGGATTCGACGGAACGATTACCATTTTGGGCGAGGAAAACACGCTGCCTTACCAGCGTCCCCCGTTGTCCAAAGCCTATTTGACCTCAGATGAGTTGCCCTCGCCAACTCCGATCCGTTCTCCTAATTTCTTTCGGGACAACAAAGTTGAATTTGAACAAGGCGGTAAAGTAATAGCGCTTGAACGATCGGCAAAGCAAGTAGTGATTCAAGGCGGCAGGAAAATTAAATACGACACGCTGATTTTGGCAACAGGAGCGAGGCCACGTCCTATTGATTTACCTGGTGAGAGCGCAAAAAATGTTTTCTATCTCAGGAATCTTGACCACTCCGCCGCATTACGTAATGCCCTGTTAGCCCCGGAATGCGAGAAGGTGGCCATTCTCGGCGCGGGTGTTATCGGGCTTGAAGTCGCCTCCGCTGCCAATCTACAGGGAAAACAAGTCTCTGTGTTTGAGGCCAACAGCCGAGCGATGTGTCGAGTAGCGTCACCATTAACAAGTAATTTTGTCAGAAACCGCATGGCCTCCGCCGGCGTAATGTTCTACTTCAATGCTAGCGTCAACCAGATTCTCACTGAGGGAGACCGAGTTTCCGGTATCCGTTTGTCCGACGGCACTACGAAACCCGCAGACGTCGTTGTTATCGGTATAGGAGCCATCCCCAATGCTGAACTTGCGCAAGACGCAAACCTGGATTGCGACGGTGGTATTATAGTAGACAGCGGCATGCGTAGCTCTGACCCTGACATATTTGCGATCGGAGATTGCGCTAAAGCCGTCAACGTTTCCACCAATACACCCATCCGAATAGAAACTATTCACAATGCCATGCTTCAAGCACAAATTGCGGCGGCTCATATTTGTGGTAAACCGTCTCCGCCTGCCTCTCCTCCTCGTTTTTGGTCAGATCTCAACGGCATGAAAGTCCAGTGTATTGGAATCGCCACTGGATACGACCGAATTCAGCGGCGTCCCACAGAGAGTGACAATGCCTGTGAATTCTGGCTCTTTTCCGGAGACCGGATGATCGCAGCTGAAACGGTCAATCTTCCCACCCGGCAAGCCAAGCTATCTAAAGCTCTCTCCGGGTAAGTGTAAGCGAGATGGGATGCAACTCATTCTCATCTCTGAGATTTCTATGTGTCGAGCCTCGTGACTGAGCATATCCAGCTGCAGGGGGATTCTGGCCCTCCCACAAGCTCTGCTGTAGAGCAGGAGATACAGAATCGCCCAGCCCAGCTGTGATGGCCACAGTGACCAGTCATTCACCCGGGGCTTACCTAACGACCAGGAAAGTGGAGCAATTGCCAAAGCGATTATTCAGATGGGACATAGCCTAGGACTCGATGTACTGGCCGAGGGAATTGAGACCAAAGAGCAAGAAAACCATCTCCGAATCCTTGGCTGTGATGCGGGACAAGGCTATCTATATGCTAAGCCGCTCTCAGTCAAAAGGTGCGAGGAGTACCTACAAGTTACTGACTGGGTTTAATTGGCCCGATGGTGGTCATCGAATCAATTTGGGATCACCGAACGCTTAGTGTGCGCCGGCGTTATCGCACCATCTGAACGTTCGCTTTGCGACCACAGGATAATTTGTTGTGTCAATTTCCGACCACGCTATAGCGGCATGACCAGTTGGCTGATTCATTGTTTAAACTTGTTTCTGAGTCTTTCTCAATTAACGACTTCAGGCATATGTCGGTAGATTAGACTCGATATGCAAAGAAGGTCGGTAGAGCCTACCTTGCGAAACAGGTTGATTGTTAATCCTCCTCATCCCTGGTCGGACAGTCGCCGCCACGCCCAATTCAGGATCCTACGCAGCTTTAAGATATATCTCACACGAATCCTGCATTGACAATGATAGGGTTGGGGCCGAGTCAGCTGGTCAGGACGACCGGGACTCAACGCCGGCACGGATGCTAGGCAAACGCGACATCTGCCCAGTGGTGTGACGCGCCAAGGAGAGACTTGGCACCACCCCCGCTTGTGACAATTCGCACCCTTTGATCGACCCAATCTTGACCTAGTCAATCAGGATTATCAGAATAATGTTCGAGTATACAGTTTTGGGTCAGAGGTGTTCCATCACTCTCAATGAGCATCGGTTACTGTCCGCATTGCCTTTGGAAAGGTTACGGTATTTGCCATCTGACCTTACTAGTTGGAAATCCACGTGAACGGGATTAGCGAGCTGAGGACGGAGTTTCGTCGCCGACACAATATGACTACGCCACCCTTCAAGCGTTTGCGTCAATGGAAACCGTCGGCATCGTTACAGAAGATAATATTGAGCTTTCTCATTGGCTCGGCGTGGCGGACCGCAGGATTCTACGATTAGTTCCAGAGTTAAAGTCGGTTCTATTGGATATCGAAGCTTGGCGAACGATGATTCTTGAGCCCTACAAACGGCTTGGCCCCGGTGTCTACATGGTAGGGGCTTTCATCGGATATGACAGAATTGTTGGCGTCGTGGAAGGACGACAGCCAATGGTCAGGGTTTTTTCGTCTAAACCGGACGCGCTGGGCCGGTCCTTCGGCCAAGACACTGAATAGATCTAATTCCGAAACTCTGACACCTGGCGCTCTAGGTTCGCGTACATTGCCAGAAGATCATCCTCGTTGAGCTTTCCTCTGGTGGTTGCCTTAGCCTTATGTTTTTCCAGCTGGCTACGTTGTTCGGCGTAAACATGATGGAGGACGCTGGCTTGATAGTCGCAGCCCTCATGATTGTTCAGTTGTTTTCGAAGCGATTTGAACTGATCAGGACTGGGAACCTGTTCGAGCTTTTTAGCTACGTCTTTGGGTCGGATATTGAAGACTTCTCCCCAATGTTTTACGGCATGCTCCCAGGCCTGAGATAGAGATGCCCGCTCATCTATGTAGAATTTGTTAGCAGCTCCTCGTTTGTTTACGGAGAAATAGCAGGTTTCCTGTGCAGCACTTTTCCCGCTTCCGATGCCAAGCGTGATGCCCTGGAAGCCAACACCGCGACAGGGGAGGGTTGAGGGATGGTCTTTTCCAATGAAATCCAGATATTGAAGTGCTGCGGAGCGGGCCATGTAACGGGCCTCATAGTACTTGGCCCTGGTCTCTTGATACTGGTACCAGAGTTCTTGAGTAATTCTGTTGTTCGGCCTCTTAAGAGAGAAATACTTCTGATAGCGTTTGCCTCGGATGGTGGCAACAACTCGCCAACCGTGGAAGCCAGAGGTCAGCTCCCCTTTTTCATAAAAGCTAATAGCCATGGATAGTCGATCTTTCCCGTCCAAATCACGTTAAAGATAGTACGCAGCCAAGCAGGCGTCGCCTGCTCTACTCTGAGGCCTACGTCAGCTTGCTGCAATCGAAAATGGTCAATAAACTTCTCAGCCTCTTTGGGCTGCAAACTGGAAACACCGACCTTCGGTCAATCGTTGTCGCTTCCTAGGAGTGAAGCATCGTCCATGGAGTGTAAGGCTGCGAGGGACCATACGTGTGCAGCCTTCCGTAAGTTTACACTTGAGAGAGCCTTTACACATCATGGTTTGCGCTTTAAGAATCCTTCCCCTCTTCGTTTTTGTGGTAGCAGGTCTTATCAGTGCTCCGGCTCATGCTTCCAATATAAAAAGTCGAGCAGCGGCCTTTGCCATCCACCGCAAGGAAGTTGGTATGAGCGAATCAAGAAATATCAACCCTACGACTCTGTTGATGCCTGCCTGGATTCAGGCGGTAAACTTCCGGATGGTGTCTCTTTGGCCTCGGTTCAACAGGTCCAAGAGCAGAAAGGCAAGTTACAAAGCTACGAACGGTCTGCGTTCGGGCAAGGTTGGGAAGACGCCGATGGCAATTGTCAAGACAGCCGTACTGAGGCATTGATTGCACAATCCACGACCAAGGTCCGGCTTGCAGATGAACGTCGTTGCAGAGTGGTTTCGGGCCGCTGAATCAGTCCGTTCACAGGCAAAGTCATCCAGAACAGCAATGAGATCGACATCGAGCATGTGGTCCCGCTGAATGGTTGCCACCGTCAGGCCAGTGCGGTTATGTGGCAAATCGTACTTGTTTGACTGCGTTGGTTCTTGCTAAGGGTAGAGTTGTCAGAGTTTTTCAGGCGCGATAACCCACTCGTTAACTTCCGTGAATTCAAAATTCAATCGTGACCTTTAATCCACCCCGTGGGCGATTTGAAAAGACGATCTTCCCACCATACCGGCTAACAATGTCTTGAACGATTGCAAGGCCGAGCCCGTGGCCCGGAGTCTGCTCGTCCAGCCTTAATCCTCGTTGACCAAGCTTGCTCAATTCAGCTTCCTCAACGCCGGGACCATCGTCTGTCACGACAATTCGTTTTGAGGGGCCGCGTTGTTCCAATATTAGCTCCACCTCTCTATGTGACCACTTCCCCGCATTGTCCAGCACGATCCCCAGTATTTCAGATAGGTCGTATTCTTCAATTGGCCAACGGCTATTCTCTGGGAGAGAACTTGATAACTCAAATGATTTTGCCGGGTATAGTCTTCCCATCATCCACAGAAGGTCCCGTGCTTTTTCTACTGGATAGCAGCTTTTTCCTACCTGCGGCCCAGCAAACCGGCTGCGGCGCATTTCAGCTTCAAGTTGTTTGTCAATATCTCCGAGACGCGCAGCTATTTGCTGCCTTAACTCGCTATCTAGCGGCGTAGAAGTGTCGCTGAGAATTTGTTGGACAGACGCAATCGGAGTTTTAACGCTGTGGGATAGGTTTGCCAGCGCATTCCTCGAGCGCTCCAATCGTTGATCAAGTGAGTCAAGCAGCTGGTTCAACTGTTCGACGAGAGGGTGGAACTCCTCGGGGACAGTCATATTTATACGTGAGACTCTCCCATCCTGAAGTCTTTTCAGCGACGCCTTGAGTCGTGTGACAGAATGCATGGATAGATTGATTCCGAACCAGATTGCACAAACTAGTAACGAGATAAGTAAAAGAGATGCGATTGCTGTCCATGCATGTAGCTCTGCCTGGCTATTCTTCAATGCGCCGAGATCTTCTGCAACGATAACCACAAACGATTTTTCGTTTGCGACGAAGGAACTTCGATACGCCAAAATGTCGGCTGGACCCTCTGTTATTTCAGAATTCTCGACCCGAATAGTGCCTTCTTTTTCCGATTTGATTAGCGGCGCCAGGAGCGGCTTCCACGATTCCGGCGAAATGATGGTCTTGGAATCGGAGTGTTGCACAAAAGCATGGTGGAAGACGCGCTGAAAGTAATCGCCCGTCTTGAGTTCGTCGAAGGCTCCGTCACTGTCCCGGATCTGGTGCTCTAAAAACGAAACCTCCTCTCTTAGCCTGTCCGTGATAAATTCACGGGACAATCTCTCGAGTAAAACACCATGTGTGAACCAGGCAATTCCCATCAAGGCAACACCTGCGGGCAGCAGCAGTGCAAGCAGGGCGCCTTTTACAGAAGCAGGTTTCTTAAACTTGATCATTGAACATATAGCCTTGTCCGCGTCGGGTTGATATTGTGGAATTTCCCACCAGTTTTCGCAGCCTCCGAATATATGCCTCGATAACGTTCGCGCTCGGGCTATCTTCGAGGCTGTAAAGCTGCTCCAGCAATTGGTCTTTTGAAAAGACATGGCCCGGCTTACTCATCAGACAGCGCAGGAGACGAAACTCTGTGCCGGTAAGTGGATGTTCAGTTCCATCGTCCACCGATAAATATTGACGATTCTCATCCAGAACAAAGCGACCTGCCTTAACCAATGAATGTGTTCTCCCTTCACTTCTGCGAACAATAGCATTCAGCCTCGCTATTAGCTCTTCGGTCTGAAAGGGTTTCGCAAGGTAGTCGTCTGCCCCGGCCTTCAATCCAGCCACTTTATCGTGCCAGTCATCGCGTGCTGTCAGGATTAATACTGGAAAACCAATGTGTTTGGCGCGCCACTTTCTCAAGATATCTAGACCATTGCCGTCGGGTAGTCCTAGATCCAATATGCTAACCCGGTATTCCTCCTGTTCACCCAGAGCCATTGCTTCCTTTGCTGTATAAGCCGCGTCCACACTAAACCCCGACTTCTCAAGTTGTTGCAGAAGGCTACGTGAGAGTAATTGATCGTCTTCAACCAGTAGTAAACGCATTGTTTTTCCTTTTTAGCTGCGACTGTAATTTCGCAGTAGTTTCTCCAATTATCCTGAACTCAGCCTGAATAAATTTTTTTTTCGAATTTTCAGTAAGAATTCAGGTTGGTAGGCGATGGTGTATAGTGATTTTAGACATCGATCAAGTTGGCTTGATACGCAGCTGATTGTTACTAATTGATTCCTTGGGAGAAGTTGATATGAATACATCTAAGTTTGTGGTGGCGGGTTTGGCACTTTCTATGTCAGCGGGTGCTTTTGCAGCAGGAGCCCACGGTGGTGGGCACGGAGCCAGCAGCGGAGAACCTGCTAAAGCGTCCGAAGCTGCCCGCACGATCACGGTTGAAATGTACGACAACTACTATGAGCCGGAAGCGATCGAAGTGAAACCCGGTGAAACGGTGCGTTTTGTGGTAGAGAACAAGGGCAACCTCGTGCATGAATTCAACATCGGCACCCCGGATATGCACGAAGCCCATCAGAAGGAAATGATGATGATGGTTGAGCATGGCGTCATCCAGGGCGGCAAGCTGAACCACGACATGATGAATATGGATATGGGGAATGGCCATTCCATGAAGCATGACGACCCGAACAGCGTGTTGCTGGAACCGGGCCAAAGTAAAGAAGTGGTATGGAAGTTCTCTGATAAAGGCAATATCGAATTTGCCTGCAACGTGCCGGGCCACTATCAGGCCGGGATGTACGGTGAGGTCAATTTCGAGTAACTCGCTTAACTGAGGTCCGCGAGCGCGGGGCTGAGACACGTTTCTCGGCCCGGCTTCAATGACGTGTAGTTCGGAGCAAAACAGATGAAACCGCGCTTTTTGACAGGGCTTTTGAGCCTGCTGATGCCAGCCATGGTTCTGGCCGGCGAATACGACCTTACGGTCGACCGGGTAAAAATTGATACCGGCGATTTTGTGAAGGAAGGCATTGGATACAACGGCGCATCTCCGGGACCGGTAATGCGTTTCAAGGAAGGCGAGAACGTCCGGATCAACGTGACCAACAACCTGGATGAGATGACGTCCATTCACTGGCACGGCCTGATCCTTCCTTTTAACCAGGACGGTGTGCCTGGTATCAGTTTCCCGGGCATCAAGCCGGGTGAAACCTTTACCTATGAGTTTCCTATCCAGCAGGCAGGCACCTACTGGTTCCACAGCCACTCTGGTTTTCAGGAGCCGGACGGCGCCTATGGTGCCATTGTCATCGAGCCCGAGGGCCGTGAGCCATTCCGCTACGATCGTGAATACGTGGTGCAGCTGACTGACAAGCACCCCCATTCCGGTGACCGCATCATGCGCAACCTGAAAATGATGCCGGACTATTACAACCGTGAGCAGCAAACCGTGGGCGAGTTTTTCTCGGACGTGTCCGAAAACGGTCTGATGAATACTGTCCGAGATCGGATGGCATGGGGCGATATGCGCATGATGAAAGCGGACGTTGAGGACTTGCAGGGCTTTACGGGCCTGATCAACGGCAAAGGTCCCGAGCAGAACTGGACTGGCCTTTTTGAGCCCGGAGAACGCATCCGGCTGCGGTTCATCAACTCCTCGGCCATGACCTACTTCGACATACGGATTCCCGGTCTGGACATGACGGTTGTACAGGCCGATGGCAACAACGTTCAGCCCGTTAACGTGGACGAGTTCCGGATCGGTGTGGCGGAAACCTATGATGTGATCGTCCACCCGAAAGATGAGCAGGCCTACACCATTTTCGCTGAATCCATGGGGCGTTCCGGCTATGCCAGGGCAACGTTGGCCCCCGAAGAAGGTATGGAAGCGGCTGTTCCGCAACTGCGTGATCCGGCGCGCCTGACTATGGCAGACATGAGCGGTATGCCCGGCATGGACCATGGCAACATGGCCGGTATGGATCATGGCGACATGGATATGAATAGCTCAGAAGGGATGTCCGGAATGGATCATTCCAACATGGAAGGCATGGATCATGGTTCCATGGCGATGGGAAAAGGCGGCCAAAGCGACCCCTTTTACGCCAAGGGAAGTGGCCTTGTACCCACGGCAGCCAATGGCGGCAAGTTCCTGTCCTATGCTGACCTGAAGGCCCAAGATCCACTGTATGAAGACCGCGAACCGACCCGGGAAATTGAGCTTCGTTTGACCGGCAATATGGAGCGCTATACCTGGAGCATTAATGGCGTCAAGTACGAAGACGCAGACCCAATTCGTCTCAAATACGGTGAGCGAGTTCGCTTCAAATTCGTGAACGAGACCATGATGACTCACCCTATGCACCTGCACGGTATGTGGTCCATTCTCGATGTTGGTGCAGACCAATGGAACCCGATCAAGCACACGGTCAGTGTGCAGCCAGGCACCACGGTTTACATGGAAACCGAGGTCGACGCGCCCGGTCAGTGGGCGTTCCACTGTCACCTGTCCTATCACGCGGCCGCTGGTATGTTCCGCAAGGTCATTGTTGAAGGTGGGCCAGAGTCGACGCAGGCCAAAACAGACGTGATTGCCAAAGATGGAGGTGAGGTATGAGCTGTATTCGATCAATTGTCGCAGTCAGCTTCCTTGCCTCTATTGGTGTCTCAACGGCGGTGACAGCTCAGGAAATGATCTCCGACACGACCGCTCGAAAACAGCCGCTCACAACCTGGGGCGTTCAATTCGAGGAATTTGAGTACCGCTACAGCGACGATGACGAGGAGCTGGGCGTTTGGAATGCGGATGCCTTCTATGGCACCGACGACTTTAAAGTCCGGCTGCTCACAACCGGGGAGTACGAGATAGAGGAGCAGGCCTACGAAACGCTGGAAAACCAGCTGGTCGGCCAGATCCCTATCTCCAAGTTCTTCGACGCCAAAGCGGGCGTGCGTTTCGATACGCCCGAGGGGCCGGACCGTACGTATGCGGTTCTCGGTGTGGCCGGGCTGGCGCCCCAATGGTTTGAGATCGATGCAAATCTGTATGTCAGCAAGGATGGCGATACGTCAGCTGAACTGGACGCTGAGTACGAATTGCTGTTCACCAACTACTGGATCCTGTCTGCGACGCTGGATGCAACGGTAGCATTCAGCGAGGACGAGGAAATTGGCGTGGGTAAAGGCTTGGTTTCCACCGAAACTGGCCTCCGGTTAAGCTATGACTTGATCGATCGTGCGTTCTCGCCTTACGTGGGCGTGGTGCATGAGCGCAAGTACGGCGATACCGCAGATCTCGCTAAAGCCGAAGGCGGCGGTACAGAAGACTGGTTTGCCGTCATCGGTGCCCGCATCGCGTTCTGATTGGGATAACGAGCCAGGTTTTGTCCTGGCTCTCTTTTTGATGTACATCAATTTCATCGAAAGCCCTCACTGATTTTCAGTCGCAGTTCAGGTCCGCATGTTGTCATAGAGGGGAGATGATAAGGCTAAGAGGTTTCTCCCATGACTAAAGCACACAAAGCATCGAACCAAGAGCAGTTTCTGCTGCGCCGAAAACTTGCCGTTGAAGGTATTGAAGAGGGCGAATGGTCTGATTTTATTCACGAACTCAACCATCATCCCTGTGTAGATTTTGCCGAACGCAAGGCAAATAACCAACTGCAAGTCACCTTCGATGGAACCCATTGGTCCACCGATGAGTTGCTGGAGGCGATTGAAGCACATGGCGGTCGGTTGAAGGGGGGGTGGTGGACTAAACGGAAACTGGCGTGGTACCGGTTTACAGATGATAACGTACGTGCCAATGCCAAACTTGATCCGTTTTGCTGTTCAAAGATCCCGCCCATGAAACGAAAATAGCTGGAGGTTAGATGAGCAGGGAGCAGGACAGAACTACTCGCTACAAGGAAGGCAGTCTCACACTTGCAGGAACGGTTATGTTGGGTACCGGCGTCATGATTGGCGCCGGTATCTTTGCGTTGACCGGGCAGATGGCACAGATGACCGGCGTGCTTTTTCCGCTGGCGTTTCTGGCTGCGGCGGTAATCGTCAGCTTCAGTGCCTATTCCTACATTAAAATTTCCGATGCCTACCCGTCAGCTGGTGGGATTGGCATGTACCTTCACAAGGCTTATGGAAACCGGCTGCCGACGGCGTTTAACGCCCTGCTGATGTATTTCTCGATGGTGATCGCCCAGAGCTTTCTTGCGCGCACCTTTGGTTCCTACACCATGCAGCTGTTCGGTGGCGATGAAAGCGGTCGCATGGTGCCCATTCTCGGCGTGTCCCTGATCCTGGCAGCGTTTCTGATCAACCTGCTCGGTAACCGAATGATTCAGGGGGTGGCCTCCTTCATAGGCATCCTGAAGATCGGAGGCATACTGATTTTCGGGGTCGTGGGTGTATGGGTTGCCGACAGTCTGTTGGTCGACTTTTCAAGCACGGGCGAAGCCGGAGCAACGGGTAATTTCCTGGGTGCAACGGCACTTGGAATACTCGCCTTCAAGGGCTTCACTACGATCACTAACAGCGGTTCCGAAGTGATAGATCCCAAGCGGAATGTAGGGCGAGCCATCATTATTTCCATCGCGGCCTGCGTGGTAATTTACACCCTGGTTGGTTTTGCTGTGGCCAGTAACCTGTCGCTGGCTGAAATCATCGAAACGCAGGACTATTCGCTTGCTGCCGCAGCGCGCCCAGCTCTGGGAGAGTACGCGGTCTGGTTCACGGTTGCCATTGCCATGATGGCCACCGCCGGCGGCATTCTGGCCAGTATTTTTGCGGTCTCACGGATGCTTGCGATGTTAACCGAAATGAGGCTGGTTCCCCATCGTCATTTCGGTATGCCGGGCAGTATCCAAAAGCACACGCTGGTTTACACCGTGGTTCTGGGACTGGTTCTGACGGCTTTCTTTGATCTCTCCCGGATTGCAGCACTAGGTATCGTGTTCTATTTGGTAATGGATATTGCCATTCACTGGGGAGTCCTTCGTTATTTACGCGGCGATGTGAAGGCAAAGGCGTGGGTGCCAGCGGTTGCTATCCTCCTGGATTTGCTCGTACTTGGAGGTTTTGTCTGGGTCAAACTGAACTCTGACCCGTTTGTGATTGGCGTTGCGGTTGTCACGATGGTTGTTATTGCCGCTGCGGAGCAGATTTTTCTGAAAAGGTTCCAGGAAACCGGACAGTCGGGACGTGATGAATCTCATGTGCATGATCACCACTAATTAGCAGTTAACCGGAAGGACCGTACCATGATGGAAGGCGATATGTTTGGCAACACAATGTGGGCAGGCCACTGGCTCTGGATGCTGGTGATTGGCATTGTGGTAGTGATACCGGCCTGGCGTATTTGCCAGCGCACGGGATATCCGGGGTGGATGGGCGTCTTGATACTTATCCCCATCGTCAATCTGGTTCTTCTCTACTTCATCGCTTTTAGTGACTGGCCTGTTGAACGTAGTGGGAAATAAATGGGGTGTTGCAATTCAACTGATGCGTTGAGCTCTTTTTCACAATCCTACGATACGACTTAATGCTGTCGTCCATGTGACGACAATTATTGAATGAAACCGGGAGACAACGAGATGAAAGCAAGAAATCTAAAATTGTTCGTATGTTTGATGTTTTTGCAAGTGCCATTTTTGCACGCTGAAGAGGCTCTTTCGGGCGAAGATGTTGCTAGTGTTGTCGTCGGAAACACGGTGCAAATGGAATTCCGAGATGCTCAGGACACTTTCCGCACTCGGACTTTTCATGAGTACTATGATCCTGATGGTTCGATCTATGGAATGACCAAATATCGCGAACAGCAGGGAAACCTTACCCACTATATCGGAACGTGGGAGGTGAAAGACGGTAGGTTTTGCACATCAGTGTACGGTCGCGATTATTCTTGCAATCAAATAAAGCCTTTGTCCGGCAACGCTTACGAATTGGTCAATGAAGGAGGCAAGATCAGGAACGTTAAGTTATACGAAGGGAAGCATCATGGTCTGGAGTAGGGATATCTGGGGGCGAGTGATTCAGCCTCTATTCACTCAGGAAGTACGTTTCGCCCATGCGGAACCAGGAAGCGAGTTAAGTCCATATTGATCTTGTCTCTGGAGAAAATAATCGGAGGACATATTCGGTTGAGCGACTTGAGGGTTAGATGATGAGTGTTTTGGAGCAGTACAGTCTGCTGCTTGCCCTGGTGCTCAGCATTGCAGCTACCGTTCTGGCTCTGTATGGGCTTGCCCGTGCCATTGGCCCGGCACACCGGGAACTGGGCAAGGATGTGCCGGCGAGTTCCGGAGCCTTGTCTCGAGACCCGGTCTGGGGACGCTACCATGCACGGTACTACGGCTACGCGTTGCTGTTTCTGGCCTTCGACATGGAGATGGCGTTCATGTACCCGTGGGCTGTTGTATACAGGGAAGTAGGGTTAGTCGCTTTGTATGACATGGGCGTGTTTCTTGCCATTCTCTTTCTTGGTTTGCTCTACGGCTGGAGCCAAGGGGCTCTTGGGCGGCAATGACTTTTAATCCAGAAATCCGCAATACGGGCTCACGTCAGTGGCTGAAACGAGTCTCTGTGCTTCAGAAGTGGGTCTCTCGTGCCTTGGCGCACGACCTGAGTTGTCTGATCATCCTGGGGCCGGAAGTAGCGTTGGCGTGCGGCTTGGACGTTGCTGCGACAGGTATGCGCATCACCTCCACACCTCGCGATTCAGGTGTGCTTCTGGTCATTGGAGGGCTTTCAGAAAAAATGAGCGAGGCCGTGGCGGTGCTCTACGCGCAGATGCCCCGGCCGCGCGCCATCCTTGTGCTGGGCGGACCGGTACCGTCATCTTTACCGGGGCGCCGATGTTTCCTCAGGTATCTCGCAAGAGGCACTGACCGACGCGGTTGACCGGCTGAGACGGGCGCTGGCGGAAGGCGCTTTTGCCTCCTCTCCCGAGGATTTCGACGCCGCTGTTCTGCACGCCAGGATCGAGTATGTCTGCCCCATGCACCCGGATGTTGTCCAGAACGAGCCGGGTAGTTGCCCCAAGTGTGGCATGGACCTGGTCGCCCGGGAGGCAGGGGAGCCGGCCCCCGAGCATGACCATGACCATGGGCACGATCATCGCGAGCACCGGCACCATGAGCACGAACACCAGCATCATGATCATGCGCAGCAGCACGAACACCATGAACAAGAACGTCATCATGGTCACTGCCATGAACATCATGATTCGCATGAGCACGATCATGAGCAGCACGAGGGTCATCAGCACTCGCACGAAAACCATCATGATCACGGACACAAGCACCAGCACGATGAGTCCGACGGCGACGCGGAGGAGAAAAATTCGGGGCATGATCACAGTGAGCACGGTCATGATAGCCACGAACATGGTGGCCATGATCATGTAGGTCACGGTCATAGTGGTCATGATCATGGTGGGCATGACCACGGCGCCTCGGGATTCATGTCCATGATTGAAGTGACCAAGGACCTGCCTCGTAGTGCCGACGGGTTGGCGATGGACTGGATGGAGGTGCCGTTCGGTCCGGTTTTCCCCGGTCTGCCTGGTGGGCTCAAGTTGACGCTGACTCTTGACGGTGACGGCGTAACAGAAGGACAGGCCACATCCTTGGTGGGCATGATCAATGAGAGTGAAAAAGGCAAGGAGATCGACGCCGAGACCTTTATCGAGCGCCTGGCGTCGGCCATGCCACTGGCCAGCGTGAGCTACCGACTGCTGGCCTGCCTGGCAATCGAGCGGGCGGCTGGTCTTGAGAACGATTCGGCAACCGATCAGGCCCGGGCCGTGGCGCTTGAATGTGAGCGCATCGCCAGTCACCTGGGTTGGCTGGCGCAAACGGGGCGCCAGCTCGGCTTCGCCTGGTTGACGGATCGTGCCGCAACCCTGCAACTGGAGATCCGCCGCGCCAGTGGAAAACGGCTTTTGGAACTGACGCCCGCTCTGCATGCATTGGCGGCTCGTCTTGGGCGAACGCCTTTGCTCAAATCGCGATTGAAGGGGATCGGCATACTGCCATCGGGCACTGCGGGCCTGAGTGGCCCCGTGGCGCGCGCTGCTGACGACGCCGGAGATGCCTGGGCGCGCCTGTGGCAGCGCCTGGACGAAATCATCACGAGCCTCGACTACATCAAGGCAACCGGGGAGCCGGGGCTACCTGTTTTGCGAAACATCGGGCGTGGATCAGGCACCGGTGAGGCCACCGTGGAAACCCCGCGCGGCGAGGCTCAACTGAGCCTGATTCTGGAACACGGCCAGGTGAAATCCTACAGGTTGGACACCGCCTGCAATCACCATATCGGTCTGGTGGCAACGCTTGTGGAGGGCCGGGAGCTGGGTGACGCACTGGTGGCGGTCGGATCACTTGACCTATCGCCCTGGGAGGTGCTCGTGTGAACTTAGCCGTCGTGTTGGTTGCGTTGCTTGGTAGTGTCTGGCTGCTCGCCGTGATCGAAGGCTGGACGACAACCGGCCGCCTGCGTCTGACCGCGACTCTGCTCAGCGGCTTGGCATACCTCGGTCGTGAATCCATTGTGCCGCGTACGCCGGACCGGATCTTTTTCGAGACGGCGCCGGTGCTACTGCTGATCGTCGCGGTGCTTGGCGCGGCGGTTCTGCCGCTGGCGCCGACCTTGGTGATCGCGGATCTGGCTACCGGTGCGCTGTTCATCAACGCGGCGCTTGCCTATGTGCTGGTGGCGCTGATCATGGCCGGCTGGGGCCCGAATGGCGCCTACGCCATGATCGGCGGCTGGCGATTCCTTGGCCAGCTCATCGCCTACGCCATGCTTATTGTCATGCCCATCACTGCGGTGGCGATGCGCGCCGAATCCCTGGTGACCACGGTGATCGTTGTCTCCCAAGACGGCTTGTGGAACATTGTCTATCAGCCGCTTGGTTTCGTGCTGTTTTTCATTGCCGCCATGGCGCTGGCGTTTCGTGCGCCTTTTGATCTGCCAACCGCACCCGGGGAACTGGGCGGGGGTGTGGACGCGGAATACACCGGCGTGCGCCTGGCGGTGTTGCGCCTGGCCAGGCTGACGCTGGTGATCACGCTGGCTTCCGCGACCACGGTGTTCTACCTCGGCGGTTGGCACGGGCCGCTGCTGCCGCCCTGGGCCTGGAGCCTGATCAAGACCCTGGCCGTGGCCGTGTCGATGCTCCTGGCGGGTCGGTATCTGCCGCGCATTCGCGAGGCGGATCTGATGAGGTGGTGCTGGATCCTGGGGATACCCCTGGCCCTGCTCAATATCATTGTTGTCGGTTTACTGGTTCTGGTGGTTCCCTAATGTACGCTCAGGCTTTTTTCGTTGCTGTTTTCGGGCTGGCTGCCATCGGCTTCGGCGTGGTGGTGTTTCGCACCTCGTCCATGGTTCGTTCCGCGCTGGCTCTGCTGTTTTCACAGACGGCCGTCGGCTGCATGTTCCTGGCGATGCAGACCGAATTCCTGGGAGTGCTGCAGATCATGATGATGGCGACGGAGATGAGCATCATGGCCATTTTCATGGTGATGTTCATGATGGACCCGGGCGGGATGGGGGGCATGGATATGACCCACCAGAAGCGCTTTTCAATTGGCGCTGGCGTGGTCGCTGCCGGTGTTGCGATAGTGGTCGCGTTTTGGGCCGATTGGGGACCTGTAACGGCCGAGGCGCCGGATGCGGCGATGCAGACACGGGCGCTGGGCATGGAATTGCTGGGTCGCTCCATGCTGATCTTCGAAACCGCCGGTATCACTATTCTGACCGCGATGATTGCGGCCACGGCGGTGGCGATACCGGTGCAAACGACGGCCAATAGTGCTGACAAGGAGGATACGGAATGACTCTCGTCCTGATCGTGGCGCTTGTAACCGGTGCAATCCTGTGCGGTATTGGTGTTTATGGCGCGTTGTCCCAGACCAATCTGGTTATGATCATGATGGGGGTGGAGCTGATTCTTGCAGGCGCGTTGGTGAACTTGGTCGCCTTCTGGCGTTTTCTGCACCCCGAAAGCTACTCCGGCCAGATGTTCGTGCTGGTGGTGATGACCGTCATGGCGGTCGAAATGGCGGTTGGCTTCGGTGTCGCGATTGCGCGTTTCCGGGCCAAGGGCTCGGTTGAAATGGAAGAAGCCGGGGACCTGAAAGGATGAGTGCAGTGCTTCTACCGATATTGCCACCACTGATCGCCGCCCTGGCGTTGCTGGTTCTGCGCCGGGGCCTCGCGACGATGGCCCTCGGCGGGGCGACGTTAAGTCTGGGCGGCAGCCTCTGGCTACTGGCCCGGGTCGCCGGCGGGCAGACCGAAACCCTGCTTCTGCCCGGTCTGCCGGAAATGCCACTTCGATTGGTCGCCGGACCTATGACAGCACTGCTGGCGGTGGCGGTGGCCACCGTGGGCACGTTCGTGCTGATTTATGCAGTCGGATATATGAAGCGGGAGTCCGGCCTGTGCCGCTTCTACGCAGTAATGTCCCTGTTCCTGGCCGCTATGCAGTCGCTGGTGCTGGCCGGCGACTGGGTTCTGTTGCTGGCGGTCTGGGAGTTGATCGGTTTGTGCAGTTACCTGCTGATTGGCTTTTGGTTCCAGCGGCCCGAGGCCGCGGATGCCGCCGGTCGCGCCTTCCTCTACACTCGTAGCGCCGATCTGGGTTTGTACGTGGCGGTATTTATGCTGATTGGGTCGGCCGGTACCAGCGAGATTGCCGCCTCCCTGGAGGCCGGCGGCAGTGCCTCGACTGCCGCGGGGCTTTTGTTGCTGCTGGCCGCCATGGGTAAGTCGGCCCAAGTCCCCTTGCAGGACTGGCTTATGCGCGCGATGGCGGGGCCGACACCGGTTTCGGCGCTGCTGCACTCGGCCACCCTGGTGGCGGCGGGTGCCATCCTGCTGATCCGTTCGGCCCCGCTGCTGACACCGGAGGTGTTGCTCGTCGTCGGACTTGTCGGCGGCGTTACCACGGTGGCGGCCGGAGTTATTGCACTTGCCGAGCGTGATCTCAAACGCCTGCTTGCCGCTTCCACTGCCAGTCAATATGGCTTGATGCTGGTTGCGGTTGGAGCCGGCGTTCCGCTGGCGGCCCTCCTGCATTTGCTCGCCCACGCCGCCATCAAGAGCACCCTGTTTCTTGCCGCCGGAGACTTCCAGCATGCCCGCGGGGGTACCGGGTTCGATCAGTTGGAGGGTGTTGGTCGTGACAGACCCTGGACTTTTGCCGGCTTTGTGCTGGCAGCGCTGGCACTGGCCGGTATCCCGCCACTGAGTGGGTTCTTTTCCAAGGACGCGGTAATCGCCGCCGCCCTGTCTGCGCAGGGCACCGCCTGGCTCGGCCCCCTGGCGCTGGCCGGTGCCCTGCTGACCGGCGGCTATATGGCCCGGGCCTTGTGCCTGCTATGGCGAGGCTCCGGAGAAACCCGCCCGGTTGCCGGTAGTGCCTGGATGACTTTGGGCGTTTGGGGGTTGGCGGTCCCTGCCACGATTCTCGGCCTGGCCTTCGGCCCCATCGAGGCCGTTCTTGATCTGCCCGCCGTCACCGCAGGCACATTGGCCGTGCTCCTTGGGCTTCTTGCTGCCGCGTGCGGCCTCGGCCTGGGCTGGCTCGTGCCGGCTCCCCGCCTGCTAGGGCCGGTTTATCCGTGGGCGCGACGCGGACTTTCCGTTGGCGGTGGGCTTACGGTCTGGGTCGGTAGGCCCGCAATGGCTGTGGCCCGAGGATGTGAGCGTTTGGAAGGGCGTCTGTATGAAGCTGTGCTTTCTCTTGGGCGCGCCGGTCTCTTCCTTGCCTCTGCGAGCGAGCGAGCGGAGCGGGGCTTGTTCAAGATTGTGCTTTGCGTGGGCAGGGTGAGCCTGAGGGTCGCGACCTATGTGCGGTTTGGAGATGAACGCCGTATCAACGGCCTGATTTTCGCCCTGGTGGCGGCTGTGCGTGCACTGGGTGCACGAGCCCGAAACCTCCAAAGCGGCCTCATCCACCAAAGCCTGGCGATCAGTGCGGTCGCAATCGCCGTCACATTGGCTGTTCTGCTTTTTGCATCATCGACGAGCTTTTAGAGGAAACCCGTATTCATGCTACCACTTGTCTCGCTCACCGTGTTTTTGCCGTTGGTCGGCGCGGTGCTGATTCTGTGTCTTCCGAAGCCCGCAACGCGTACGGTACACGGCATAGCGATTATTACCACCGCCCTTACACTGATCGGTGCCCTTTCCATGTGGTTGCAGGGTGCGAGCGGTGCAGGCTTTTCCCAGGTCGAAGCGCTGCAATGGATACCGGCCATCGGCGCCGCCTACCGGGTGGGAGTTGATGGGATCAGTCTGCCTTTGGTGTTGTTGAGCGCCGTTCTTTTCCTGGTTGCTGTGATCTATACATCGTCGCTTCGTGAACGTCCGCGCACCTATATGGCCCTGGTACTTCTACTGGAAACTGCGTCTATTGGTACCTTTACAGCCCTCGACGGTATCCTGTTTTACGTCTTCTTCGAGGTTTCCCTTGTCTCCATGTATTTCATGATCGCCGGGTGGGGCCACGAAGACAGGCAACGGGCAGCGTTGATGTTTTTTATATACACCTTGCTGGGAAGTCTGCCGCTTCTGCTTGCTATCCTCGGGCTTTATCTGGGCAGTCCCGAACCGACCTTCGACATGCGAGCCTGGATTGAGAATCCCCCCTTGGAGGGCGCGGCGGCCATGTGGGCTTTGGTAGCTATGCTGATCACCTTTGCGGTGAAGATCCCCGCGGTGCCGCTGCATACCTGGTTGCCCGCCGCCCACGTGCAGGCGCCGACCGTCGGTAGCGTCATTCTAGCCGGCGTCATGCTGAAATTTGGCACTTACGGGCTGGTCCGATTTGCCCTGCAAATGACCCCCGATGCGTTCCGTGAAGCGGGTGTTGTTGTTCTGGTTCTCGGTGTTGTCAGCGCGCTCTACGGGGCTTTTGCCGCTTTGGCCCAGAGTGATCTGAAACGCTTGGTCGCCTATACGTCGGTTAACCACATGGGGTATGTCATTGTCGGTGTGGCCGTGGCGGCAATAACTCTGGATCCCTCGGTGCGAACTGTTGCTTTGGATGGTGCGGTATTGCAGATGTTCAGCCACGGACTGGTTACCGGTGCCTTGTTCTTGCTGGTGGGTATGATCCAGGATCGCGCCCACACCCGCGAAATGGGCGAATTGGGTGGGTTGCTCAAGACGGTCCCGATGCTCGGCTGGACCTTTGTGTTGGTGGCCTTTGCATCTCTGGGCTTGCCCGGGCTGGCTCACTTTCCGGCCGAGTTTCAGATATTTCTTGCCACTTTAAGCGCTTCGCCTGCTGCGGTTGTTGTAATTCTGGGTATTGCCATTATTGCCGGTACGTTTCTCAAAGCACTGCGGGAAACCTTTCTGGGCGAGCCCCGGCAGCGCTGGCAGGCCATGCCTGATTTGAGTGCGCGAGAGTGGCTTGCTGTGGGGCCATTGCTGGTGCTCACTGTTGGCACTGGCGTGGCACCCTCTTGGGTGCTGGGCATCATCCACCGCACTACATCGGCGCTGGCACTGTGATGGCTCGTGATCTTGCACTGTTGATTCCTGAAATTGCCGTACTGTTGACGGCTGTCGGTGCGTTGATTGCGGAAATGCTGCGTAGGCCACACATTGCGCTGCTGGTCGCCGTTAGCGGTCTGATCGTCGCCACGGCTCTGACCGTCGGTCTGATCGGTGAAGACACAACGGTGTTTGGTGGCAGTTTCCGGGTTGACGAACTCAGTGTGTGGGCCAAACTCATTCTGCTGCCGGCCACCATCCTCGCCATATTTTTGGCGAGAGTGGATGTGAGAGGCACCGTGCGAGAGGGCACGGTTTACAGTCTGCTGTGCTTTGCCACCATTGGCGCGCTCGTTCTGGCAGGTGCGGGTGATACGATGTTCCTTATACTGGGCACATTATTAACGGGCCTGGCCACCTTTGCCTTGGTTGCCTACCCGGATACCGACCCTGCCACTGAGGCCGCCATGAAGTTTTTCGTGTTCGCCTCGGTCACAGGTGCAATCATGATTTTCGGCCTGAGCTACTGGTTCGGCGCTGCGGGATCCACGTTACTTGCGGATCTTCCTGGTATAGATACCATGCCAACGGCGGTTCTTCTTGGGTTCGTGGCGGTGGTTGTTGGTCTGGGTTACAAGGCCTCGCTGGTTCCATTCCATTTCTGGGCACCGGATGCCTATGAGGGTGGCCCGCTGTCTATTGCCGCCTATTTGTCCGTCGTCCCAAAAGTGGGTGCGCTGTTTGCGTTAACGCAGGTGGTCAGCGACCTGGCGCCTGACAGCAGTTGGGCGGTTGTTATCGCCATACTGGCGGTTCTGAGTATGACCTATGGCTACCTGGCCGCGCTGGTCCAGACTAACGTGATTCGGCTACTTGCCTATTCGTCGATTGCCCAATCCGGCTATTTCCTTCTGGGCATCTTGGCAGTCGGCGCCAGTGAACTTGCGCTACCATCCATCATTCTGTTCGCCGCCGCATACGCGGCCATGAACCTGGGCGCTTTCGCAGTTGCCGCCAATGCCGGACGGACTCTGAGCGATTTTGACGGATTGGGTCGATCTCAACCGCTTATTGGCATCGCTATGGTGATCTTTTTGCTGTCGCTGGTTGGGATTCCCCCATTGGCGGGTTTTGTCGGCAAGTTCCTTTTGTTTGCCGCAGCCATCGACGTGCAGTACACCTGGGTGGCAGTGGTTGCGATCATCAATAGCGTACTCTCGCTGGCAGTTTATCTGCGCCTCGTTGTGCCGATGTACAGGCAAGGGAATGTCGTGGTGGCTAGAACTGATATCTGGTTGAAAGCCGTACTGATAATAGCGCTGACTGTCACACTCCTTTTGGGTGTATTTGCGCAAGTGTTTGTAGGGCCGTTTGCATGATGGCCGAAGCCCATTATTTATTGCCGAGAGTAATCACCGCCCTGACGTCTGAGATCAAGCCAGCCTCTATAGAGCCAACGCAGACCAAAGAGCGAGACTGTTGGAACGATAATCCACTGCACTAGAGGCGCAATACCTGTGCCAATAAAGGGTAACAGGGGCATAGAATCATTGTAGCTCCAGCGCTGGCCTGCGCCTGTGGCCCATGCTTCAAAGACTATCGTTATAAGCAGACCGGTAGCAAAATACACTCCTAAAACATGGCGGCGCCACCGTCCCTGTATCCAAAAGCCATCTTTAGTTGCCGCGGCGGCAATGCCATAGGCAAATAGTGCAATATTGGCATCACCGATTGCCGCCCGCGTGCACAGCCAGACTACCGCACCATGGGATGCCTCCATCATCCCTGTAAAGAAAGGCACCTGGATCATTTCCCAAAAAAAATGCAGCAAAAAGCTGACAGACCAAATTAAAAAAAACAGGAACCAGCCTCTACGGGATAGTCGACTTGAACAATGCATAATCTATCCAACTAATCTATTAATTTCAGGCAGCCGAAGTTGAAATCGCCATTTCCAATTGAATACTAGCCAAGTCTTCCCAACCCTGGGAATGTTGCTAGCCTCCACAAAGCTAATTGAATTATCTGGCCGGTTAAAGCCATCGCACCCAGCACTAAGGGCCTAAATCGCCTATGTGATATGTCGTCAGATCTTATTGGCAGGGCGTCTACATAAAAAGTGGGAGAAATGAATTTTAGCTGAAATTTCATGTTCGTTTCAGGTTTGTGCGTCAAGATGAACTGCGTTTAACTGGCACATCCATTCTGAGGCAACAAACCGTTGTCGATACGAAAAATAAAACAAGGAGTTTCAGGTGAGCAAAATCTTCAAATCAATAGGTGCTCCACTGGCGATAGCTTTAGTAACAACTCCGGCATTGGCTGCAGAGCCGGTCGGTAGCGCGTCACCGGAGGTGGGCGAATTGAAGGCCGAAATCAACCAACTCACAGCGGAGGTTGAGAAGCTTAAGAAAAGCGACTCGCCATTCAGCGTGAACGGTTATTACCGCCTGCAGGCGACCTCAGAAAGCCTAGATACGGCCGACGATAACAGTACTGCTTTTGTTGACCAGCGCCTGCGTGCAAAGATCACCGGCGACCTCAACGATAACGTGAGCCTGGTTTGGTACGGTGAGGTCGATTCTCCCTGGGGTGAGAAGGGAAGCTGCCAGGGTGACAATTGCGGCAAACTCAGCGCCGACGGCGTTGGCGTTGAGACCAAAAATGCCTACGCTGAACTGAAGGTGCCGAACAGCGACTGGAAGGTGCGAGCGGGCATCCAGGGGTATGGCTTCGGCAAGTACGAGAGCTTTGTTACCAACGACGACATGAATGGCGTCTCCTTTGCGGGCAATGTTGGTATGGCCACGCTGACAGGTGGCTGGTTCAAGTGGGAAGAAAACGATAGGGATTCCGCGGACGACGTAGACTTCTACATGTTGAACGCCGAGCTTCATCCCAGCGAAATGTTCCACTACGGTCTCACCGGTGCCCAGATCAAAAACAGGAGTCAAGTTGCTCTGAATGGCACGGCGGCTCGAACAGATGATAATTATGTTGGCGTCTACGCCGACTATACGGCTCAGAGTCTCGCCTATAGTGGCTCGGTACTGTACAAAAACGCGTCCGGGGTCGACTCAAGTGCGACCGATGGTGACACGTACATGCTGAACCTTTACGCCAAAAAGCACTGGAACGGCGGTGCTCTCACGGTTCACGGCATCTATATCCCGGCTGACGACAGCAGCAACGGTGCCGATCGCTTTGCAGCAAACCAGTCAGGCTGGGAGCTGAACAGCGATAATCTGCAAATATTTGGAACAGACTACTACTACAACAATGGTTCCCAGGGGGCAAAGTCAGTTTATGACGCAGCTTACCAGGGATACGGTCTGATGGGGCTGATGGTCTCGGGTGATCAGGAACTGTCCAATGACTACTACCTGAAGTATGGCACCGGATACTTCCGCGCTGCCGACGACGCGCCCGACAGCGCAGTCCAAGCCAACGGTTCAAGCCTTGGTACTGAAGTCGCTGCCCAGGTTGGTAAAAAGTTTGCCGGCTTGTATGACATTAGTCTCCGAGGCTCTTATGGTTTTATGGGGGATTTCTACGGAGATGACCCGGAGGATACCTATAAGGTCGTAGCTATGGTCAATATCAGTTACTGATGAACGTCTAATCGCATAATCAGTTCAACGGCCGGGCTTTAGCCCGGCCGTTTGTCATTGTGCCATTGGCGTGATGTTTGGCGGATGGTTCGGGTCCACGCAGTTTCGCGGCTTTGATAAATTAACGAACAATCCGTTTTGGCTACTCAGAATGTGGAAAGGCCGTCCAGGTTTTTTTCTGCCAGCGAATTTCATTGCACCCCTGGCTCCGATCGGTTTGGGCACCGGACGTCATTGTTGTTCCTGTTGTTCTCCGGGTGCGCTTTCCTGTAGTGTTTGTCCGCCTCCTGATCCCGCAGCTGTGTTTCATTGCCTTTGACTGATTGACTATGGGGCAGTTGTTAGCTCTGCCAATAGGCGGATTCGCCCTGATCGGTTGGTCCAGATTCAAGACGATGGGCGCTACGGACGCTGCAACTGATTAATGGCATTAACTAGAACTATCTTTTTGATATTCCTCTTTATTGCCGGAAACCCGCCCGCGAGGGAGCGAGCCTCATCTTATCTGTCTCTAACACACGGGCCGTGAAGGCTTTTTCTCGGACATAATCAACAGCAGGGAAAAGAAGCTGGTCAGGTAATAAACTCCTGAGCAGTCATGTACGTTATCCCGTTAAGAGTTTTTATCCACTCAGTATCTGGCGACGCACAATCAGCCACTATCAGGTCGCGGTTCTACTAACACAGCCCTTCAAACCCAGAAGTCTCACAATTTTATGAGCCGCAAACGAGGCCCGTAGGGACTGCTCTGTATGACGGATGAGGTGATGTCGCCTTGTCCAGCTCTTTTTGGCTGTGAGCTTTTGGAAGTACCTCTTGAGAGTCAGATTCAATCTGACCGATATCAAGGTTGTCCCTGTCATAAGCGCCCTAAACTGAATTAATTACCTATCAATGAAATATTGAATCCATTCAACCGCTTATACGACCATAGAAGGTACCGCTAGGATGAAAATGATGCTAACTCCGCTCACTGCCAGGAATGGCCAAAAAAATCAGAAGTCGTTGCTTGCCTTTGCCATTGGTTCGGTTCTGGCCTCTGCCGCAACGCCTGTCCTGTCCATGACCTTTACCGAAGCCTTAACCGGAGGGAAGGTTTCGCTTGATGTTCGTTACCGTTACGAATTTGTGGATCAGGACAACCCTCTTGATCAAGCCCATGCTTCCACCGTTCGAACCCGACTGGGGTACCGGACTGGTGATTTTAAGGGGTTTGAGGTGTTTACCGAGGCGGAAGATGTCTCCGCTGTAGGGAATGAGAACTACAATAGCACCATTAATGGCATAACCGATCACTCAGTAGTCGCTGATCCGACGGAGACCGAAGTCAACCAAATTTACGTGCGTTACAAAGGTTTTTCGGATACGAGCCTGACCTACGGCCGTCAGCGCTTTGCTATGGACAATCACCGGTTTATAGGTACGGTTGGCTGGCGCCAGAATGAACAAACCTTCGATGCCTTTGTCGGCACCAACGAGTCGCTTCCGGATACGAAGATTACAGCGGGCTATCTTCACAATGCTAACCGGGTATTCTCGGATGCCAGCCCGAATGGCAATTTCCGAATGCAGTCGCCCGTTTTCAACGCACAGTATTATGGCTTGGCTGCCGGAACCTTGACAACCTATGGTTATCTTTTCGACTTTACCAACGCAGACGTCAACTCAACCCAGAATTTTGGTTTGCGGTTCGCAGGTGGCACCGATGTAGCGGAAGACGCCAAGGTCCTGTACACCCTGGAGTACGCAATCCAGAAGGACTATGCAGACAACCCGCAAAGCTTTGAGGCAGCTTATTGGCTGGCGGAAGTGGGTCTCGCGGCCTACGGCCTGACCTTTAAGGTGGGCATGGAGACCCTGGAGTCGGACGACGGTCGGTCATTCCAAACGCCTCTGGCGACGCTTCACGCGATGAACGGTTGGGCCGACCAGTTCCTGGTCACCCCGGACGATGGCCTGCAGGATCTATACGTATCTGCGGGTGCCTTAGTAAAGGGAGTCAAGTGGCTAGCCGTTTATCATGACTACAGTAGCGACATAAATAGTCTGAGCTATGGCTCAGAGTTAGGGCTGCTGGCTGTCTACCCGATCAACAAACACTACACGGTGGGGGCCAAGTTCGCCAGTTATGCCGAGGATGGTCGCGGCGTGGATACTGACAAGGCTTGGTTGTGGGGGGAGGTCAAGTTTTGAACTTATCTCTGTTGCGGTGAGCTGACATTCTTTTGAAAGAAGGCTGACCCGACTGAGGAGTAGATAATCCGCATAGCAAGGGTCGCTGGCGAACGCTGCGGCTGAGAAGGTCTCAGGCAGCGTTCGGCCCTTGTCAGCGCCATAAATTTACAGAAATTGATGTGTTAGCTATGCTTTGCCAAGAACCTAAACAACAAGGAGAAACACGATGGGTAAAGCTATTAATGGTAAGTTCGAGAACATGGATCAGGCACGCAACACGCGAGACGATCTTATTGGCAGTGAAATCCCACAGGATGTGATCTTTATTGATAAGGAAGAGCAGACGATCCGGGTGATGTTGCCGCAGGAGGAGGCCGGGGAAGTTTATGAGATCTTCGATCGACACGGCGTTACTTATAAGTGAAAGCTCGTTAACATAGATTCCTGAAATACAAGTTCTATACCTCCGTCTTTGCTTCGCTTGCATATTGCCCATAGCGCCGGCGCGAAATATGCCGGCGCAATTGGCTATGTAAAACCGCCAGTTGCCTCTGAACGTTTTTCCGTACTTCAGCGTTCGTATGGCTCATTCCTGTTCATCGACCTTTCCCAGCTATTTGTCCTATGCAAACGCATAATAAGACTTGAATTAGATCGCCCACCATCGGGCCGTTATCAGAAGTAACGGATCCAAAGTGCTCTCTCGTCTTTAGTACTGATGAGCGTTTTCAAGGCCCCGCTGAAGCGTATCGGAAAATAGGCGATGCGTTTACCCTCCTGCCCCGCTGTGATGAATCAGGCGAACAATGACACTCGAATTCAGTATTTTCATTTCTGCGTGCCAGTCGTCTTGTATTCCTTTATGGCGCATTGTCTTTCCATCTGGTCAACATTGGGATTTGCTTGACCGAGATCACATTATGATTCGGCCTAAGCCGCTGATTCAGTTTGGATTCAGGTAGATATGCTTTAATGGAATGAGCGGCGTCTATTCTGGGCGCCTGGCTACCTGGTAAAAGCCCCGGTCGGCCAATATGCAAAGGGATGCAAGGAATGAAAAATACCGTTGTGGAGATCCGCGGCTTGCTATCGGCACTGAGTGCTCGGGGCGTAGAGAAACAGTTATTGAGGTTGCCCGGCATCAAGAAAGCCGAGGTCAATTATGTGACCGGCAGCGCGACCGTCACCTATGACGAAGCGACGGTGGATATTGATGCTATCGATGCCAGGATACACGAGTGCGGCTACCACTGTTCTGGAGAATGGTTACCAAGGCACGTTTGCGACCAGGAAGGCCCACAGGGCAAAGTAGGAATTGTGTCCCGGTCCGCACACGATGGCCACTCCTTTCATACCGACCGCAACGATGCGGTCGCTCCTGCTGAGCACGCCGAACATGCTGGCGCAAAGGACGAGATGGCTCACGAGATGGGCCACGGCGGCAGCATGGACATGCAGGCAATGGTGCGCGACATGCGCAACCGTTTCTGGGTCTGCCTGATCTTCAGCCTCCCGATTTTCATTTATTCGCCCATGGGTGGGCTGTTCGAACCGCCAGCACCGCCCTTCGGGCTGCGGCTAGACCTGTGGTTGCTATTACTGGCAAGCATCGCGGTGCTCTGGCCAAGCTGGCCGTTCTTTGTTGCCGCCTGGCGCGCGCTGAAAAACGGCGTGCTCAACATGGCTGTGCTGGTCGTTCTCTCGGTGGGTACTGGCTACCTGTTCAGCGTCGGTTCCACGCTCTTTTTCCCGGGGGTGCAGTTTTTCGAGGCGGTGGCGGTGTTGCTGGTGTTCATCCTGCTCGGCCATTGGCTGGAGATGCGCGCCCGTGCCGGTGCCTCGGACGCCATCCGCTCGCTGATGGATCTCGCGCCGCCCAAGGCCACTGTGTTGCGTGATGGCCAGGAACGGGAGGTACCCACCGCTGAGGTTCTGAAGGACGACATCGTCGTGATCCGCCCCGGCAATAAGATTCCGGTGGACGGTGAGGTCTTGGAGGGCGAGTCCCTGGTGGATGAGTCCATGCTCACTGGCGAGTCCATGCCGGTGGAAAAAAAGCCCGGCGATAAGGTGATCGGGGCCACCATTAACAAGAGCGGCAGCTTCAGGTATCGCGCCACCAAGGTGGGTTCCGACACCGCGTTAGCGCAGATCGTCAAGCTGGTGCAGGAGGCGCAGAACTCCAAGGCCCCGGCGCAGCTGCTGGCGGACAAAGCGTCACAGTGGCTGGTGGTGATTGCCATCGTGATCGGCCTGCTAACCTTCGCCGTCTGGTTCTGGTGGATCGGCCAAAGCCTGCTGCTTGCCGTGACCCTGACTATCACCGTGTTCGTGATCGCCTGTCCGGATGCCCTCGGCCTTGCCACGCCCATGGCGGTGATGGTGGGCACCGGCCTCGGTGCCAGGAACGGCATCTTGTTCAAGAATGCCTCTGCACTTGAGGATGCCACCCGGCTGGATATTGTGGTCTTCGACAAGACCGGCACCCTGACCATGGGCGAGCCGCAGGTGGTCGAGGTGGTCGTGGTGGCGGGCAGCACCGAGGAGGCGGTCCTCGCACTGGCGGGGACGGTGGAGCAGGGCTCGGACCATCCTCTGGCCCAGGCGATACAAAGTAAGGCCGAAGGCTTGCAGCTCGATCCGCTGACCGGCTTCACCAACATCGAGGGCAAGGGCGCGCGGGCGGAGATTGGCAGCAAGACCGTGCTGCTCGGCAACCGCCGGCTGATGGACGAAGAGAAGGTCGACATGGCGAGCCTGAAGGACGAGGCCGCGCGTCTGCAGAGTGCGGGTCAGACCGTGGTGCACGTCGCCCAGGACGGGAAGCTGGTCGGCCTTATCGCCATTGCCGATGCGCCGCGCCCCACCGCTACTGCAATGGTCAAAAAGATGCGTGAACGCGGGGTGGAGGTGGCGATGCTCACCGGCGACAACCAGGCCACCGCCGAGCGCATCGCCCGGGAACTCGGCATTGAGATGGTGATCGCCGATGTCCTTCCGGGGCAGAAAGCAGACAAGATCAAGGAGCTCCAGGCTCAGGGCAAGAAGGTTGGCATGGTGGGCGACGGTGTCAATGACGCCCCGGCACTGACCCAGGCGGAGGTGGGTTTCGCCATCGGTGCCGGCACTGATGTGGCCATTGAGAGCGCTGACGTGGTGCTGATGAAGAGCGACCCCTACGATGTGCTGGGAGCCATCGAGCTGTCGCGCGCTACCCTGCGCAAGATGCACCAGAACCTGTTCTGGGCGGTGGGCTATAACGTCATCGCCTTTCCCGCGGCGGCAGGCGTGTTCTATCCGTTGGTGATAAGCCCAGAAGTAGCGGCGCTCGCAATGTCTGGAAGCTCCGCTCTTGTTGCGGTAAATGCACTCCTGCTAAAGCGAACCCGACTGGACGGCTTAGGGTAGACGACCGCAGAACACGGATAAAACATCCTCCGAACATTAAATTGTGAGCACCAAACGAGATAGCCGAAACATAGTTGCTGGCACGCAAAAGGAAGACTGACATGACCAAAGAAAACAGATCTCTGGACTCTGAGGAGCAGGATCTCGCAACACGATTTCCAACCGCCTACACCATTCTGTTTCTGCTGATCATTCTGGTTTCAGCGCTAACCTGGATTATCCCTGCAGGTCAGTACGAGCGCTCCATGAACGAAGGGGTGGGGCGGGAAGTTGCGGTGCCTGGCACCTATCAAACCGTGGACCCCAACCCCCAGGGCTTCGTTGATGTGATGCTGGCACCCACGGCAGGCTTTTACGACCCGGACAGTTACGCGGCCAACGCGATTGACGTGGCCCTGTTCGTGCTGTTTCTCGGTGGCTTTCTCGGAGTAATGAACGCCACCGGGGCCATCGACACAGGCATCCGCAGTGCCATGCACAGACTGGAAGGGCGCGAAATATGGATGATCCCGATACTGATGACGCTGTTTGCACTGGGGGGTACAACCTACGGCATGGCTGAGGAGACCCTGGCTTTCTATGCCATTCTGATTCCGGTCATTATCTCGGCGGGGTACGACGCAGTCACCGGAGTTGCCATCATTCTGGTGGGGGCCGGTATTGGTGTGCTGGGGTCAACGATCAACCCCTTTGCAACAGTCATTGCCTCCAACGCTGCGGATATTCCCTTTACAGACGGCATTGTGCTTCGGTTTGTGCTGCTTGTAGGTGGCCTTCTCATTTGCGCGGCGTACGTTATGCGCTATGCCCAACGGGTCAAGGCCGATCCATCCCGCTCCGTGGTTGCCAAACAGAGGGATGCTCACCGCAAACTGTTCCTTCAGGGCCACGATGAACTGGAAGATTTCGAGCTCACCGGTACGCAGAAAATTGCCCTGATCATCTTCACACTGACGTTCATCGTGATGATCTGGGGTGTTTCCTCCCAGGGCTGGTGGATGGCCAGAATGGGCGCGCTCTTCTTTGGTTCGGCCATCGTGATCGGCATCATCGCCCGGCTGGGTGAGAAAAAGCTGACCAGCAGTTTTGTTGACGGTGCCCGCGATTTGCTGGGCGTGGCGCTGGTCGTCGGGCTGGCCCGTGGCATTGTGGTGATTATGGAGCAGGGCATGATTGCCGACACCATCCTGCACAGTGCGGAGACCACGCTGGGAGGCTTGCCGGAACTGGCCTTTATCAACCTGATGTTCTGGATCGAAGTGGGCATGAGCTTCTTCGTGCCTTCCTCATCCGGCCTGGCGGTACTCTCCATGCCGATCCTTGCGCCGCCGGCGGACTTTGCCAACGTGGGGCGTGATCTGGTGGTCACCGCCTATCAGTCAGCCAACGGCCTGGTCAACCTGATCAACCCGACCTTTGCCGTGGTGGTGGGCGGCCTGGCCATCGGCCGTGTTTCCTACGATCGATGGCTGGCGTTTATCTGGCCATTGCTACTGATTCTCACAATTTTTATCAGTGTGGTGATCAGTATTGGCGCGTTTCTGTAACCCTTTCTATAACCCCATGCAAAGGAGCATGCGACATGGCTGAGTACACACTTGGTGTTCACTCTGAAACCGGTACCCTGCGGCAGGTCATCGTCTGCCGCCCAGGGCTTGCCCACCGGAGACTGACCCCGTCGAACTGCGATGCACTGCTGTTTGATGATGTCTTCTGGGTCAAGCAGGCCCAGAAGGACCACGACGTCTTCGCCGGGATCATGCGCGCCCGGGGCGTGGAGGTGCTGGACGTTAACGAACTGCTGGCGGACACCCTCGATATCCCGGAGGCGCGGGCCTGGATTCTGGATAACCGGATCACCTGGAACCATATCGGGGTGGGTATGGTGTCTGATCTCCGCGCCTGGATGGATGAGCTACCTGGCCAGCCCCTGGCAGAGTTCCTCATCGGCGGACTGGAAGTGGGCGACCTGCCTTTCGATCCCGCCGGACTGTTTGGCAATCACCTGGGGCCTCACGGGTTTGTGCTGCCGCCGCTGCCGAACTTCCTGTTCACCCGTGACAACAGCGCCTGGATCTATGGCGGTGTCACCCTCAACCCGATGTACTGGGCTGCGCGCAAACCGGAGACGCTACTGATGAGCGCAATCTACCGGTTCCACCCGAAGTTCGCCGGCAAGGTGAACGTGCATTGGGGCGACCCGCTTGCAGATCATGCGCTGGCGACCCTGGAAGGGGGCGACATCATGCCGGTGGGTAATGGCGCCGTGCTGGTGGGGATGGGGGAACGATCCTCCCCGCAAGCCATCGGCCAGCTGGCCAGGGCGCTGTTTGCCAACGGCACGGCAGACAGGGTGATCGCCTGCCAGATTCCCAAGACCCGTTCAGCCATGCACCTGGATACGGTGTTTACCTTCTGTGGCGGCAACGTAGTCACCACGTTCAAGGAAGTCGCCGATGAAATGGTTTGCTACGACCTGCGTCCGGGAGAAGGCGACAAGCACCTGTCGTTTTTCCAGGACAGTCGCCCGCTGTTTGATGTTGTTGCGGAGGTCCTTGGTTACCCGTCGCTGGAAGTGGTCGCCACTGGTGGCGAGACCCCTGCCGAACGGGAGCGGGAACAGTGGAACGATGGCAATAACGTGTTGGCACTGAGCCCGGGCGTCGTTATCGGTTACGACCGCAACGACGATACCAATGCCGCCCTGGAAGCGGCCGGCATAGAGGTACTGGCCATACCCGGCGCGGAACTGGGCCGGGGCCGGGGTGGTGGGCGCTGCATGAGCTGCCCGACAATACGAGATGCAGTCTGACAAGGAAGGAGCAGAACCATGGCTTTTAATCTCAAGAACCGACATTTCCTGACCCTGAGGGACTTTACGCCCCGGGAAATCAGTTTTTTGCTCAAGCTTTCCGCCGACCTGAAAACCGCCAAGTACGCCGGCACCGAAGTGCCAATGCTGCAGGGCAAGGACATAGCGCTGATCTTCGAGAAGAACTCCACCCGGACCCGGGTCGGGTTTGAGGTCGCAGCGTTTGATCAGGGCGCCCGGGTCACCTATCTAGGCCCGACGGGCACCCATATCGGACACAAGGAATCAGTGAAGGACACGGCACGGGTGCTGGGGCGCGTATACGACGCCATCGAATACCGGGGCTTCGGCCAGGCGGTTGTCGAGGAGCTGGCGAAGTACGCCGGCGTGCCCGTATACAACGGCTTGACCAATGAATTCCACCCCACCCAGATACTGGCAGACTTCCTGACCATGCAGGAAAACGTGGAAAAGCCACTGCGGGACGTGGCGTTTGTGTTCATTGGCGACGCCGCCAATAACATGGGCGACAGCCTGCTGATTGGTGGCGCCAAGATGGGAATGGACGTACGTCTGTGCGCTCCCAAAGCCTGCTGGCCCAGCGAAGCGATTCAGAAGGAAGCGCAGACCATTGCCACTGGAACCGGCGCCCGGATCATGATCACGGAGGACATTGATGCCGCGGTTGCCGGGGTTGATTTTGTCTACACCGACGTGTGGGTGTCCATGGGCGAGGCCAAGGAAAAGTGGGCAGAGCGGATCAAACTCTTGCAGCCCTACCAGGTCAATGCTGCCCTGATGGAGAAAACCGGCAACCCCCGCGCAAGGTTCATGCACTGCCTGCCGGCCTTCCATAACACCGAGACTACCGTGGGCAAGGAAATACAGTCTGAGTTTGGCATTAATGCGATGGAAGTCACTGAAGACGTCTTTGAAAGCCCCGCCTCCATCGTGTTTGATCAGGCGGAGAACCGGATGCACACCATCAAGGCCGTGCTCGTTGCCACTCTTGGAAGCTGAGACAAGGAGATCGACATGCTTGTGGTAGCAGCACTTGGAGGCAATGCCCTGTTGCGGCGAGGGGAACCCCTGACCGCCGCGGCGCAGCGGGCCAACGTGAAGATTGCAGCCCAATCTCTGGCCGACATCGTCCGCGCAGGCCACCAGCTGGTGGTCACTCACGGTAATGGTCCGCAGGTAGGCCTGCTGGCGCTTCAGGGCGCCGCCTATAAGCCGGACGAAGCCTATCCACTGGACGTGCTGGGTGCGGAGACCGAAGGCATGATCGGCTATATCATCGAACAGGAGCTTGAAAATGCCCTGGATCACGACCGGCCAGTAGCGACTCTGCTGACCCAGGTTCTGGTGGATAAAGACGACCCCGCCTTCAAAAAACCGACAAAATTTGTCGGGCCGGTGTACGACAAGGAAGAAGCCGAGACCAGAGCCGAAGCCGCCGGCTGGCACATAGCCCAGGATGGCGACAAGTGGCGGCGGGTAGTGCCCTCGCCCAAGCCCCTGGAAATACCCGACATGCGGGTGCTCAAACTGCTGCTGGAGCAGGGTGTTGTGGTGATCTGTGCCGGAGGCGGTGGCATCCCCATTCTGCGCCGGGACGACGGCAGCATGATCGGCGTGGAAGCGGTGATCGACAAAGACGCCGCCAGCGCACTACTGGCCAGCCAATTGGGTGCAGACGCTTTGCTGCTCCTCACCGATGTGGATGCCATCTACCGTGACTTCGGCAAAGACACCGCCGCCCCAATTCATGAACTGACGCTCGATGAGGCCCGCAAGCTGGATCTTCCCGCAGGTTCCATGGGGCCCAAAATGGCGGCAGCGGCAAGCTTCGCAGAAAGCGGTAGCGTCAGCGGTATTGGTCAGCTGGAGGATGCGCTTGCCATTTTGGAGGGTGGTGCAGGCACGCGAATCCTTCGTGCAGTTTAGTCCTTTCCTGCCAAAGTGGAAAACTTGATGCGCATCAAATCCTCAGTATAGACGGACTCTTTTTGCATCTTTTTTTGGAGGTTTTCAGCATGAATTCAGGCTTATGAGTTTAAGTGGTAGGTAATTGCTGTCTGCTGACGTAATTGTCAACAACGAAACAACACAAGGGAACGGGAAGATGGATATTAAAACCTTCGGAGAACTTATTAACTGGACACGGGACCTGCATGCTCATCTTGCAAGATGCCTGTCCCACTGCGCCACTAAGAATGAAGAAGAGCGAGCACAAGCGTTGCTGGACTATTTGGCGACCCATGAATCGGAAATGGAACGTATTGTGAACGAGTTCAAGTCGCAGGGCGATTCCAAAGTGTTGGAGACAAGGGTCTACGACTACCTGTCTCACCATCCCATTAAGACCCACAGAACCTGCGATGAGCCATACGCACAGCTGGATTTTGAGGGCATATGCAGAGAAGTATTCGATTTCCATGATCAGATAGAGGACCTTTATCGCACCATGGCCGACAAAGCCGAAATTCCCGAGGCGAAAGAATTACTGCAGTCGTTGCTAACCATGGAAGAGAACGAAGCTATGCGATTGGCCAGGCAGATAGGACGTATGAACGACCTCTGATCAGAACACTGAAATTATTCTTCGACGCAGAAAAGGATGTTGATACATGGTGGCGTCTTCCAGTCAGTTACGGGTTTTCAAGATGGGTATCAATACTCATCAGGAGCCTGTCGTCTACATGCGTGATGATTGTGATGTGTGCCTTTCAGAAGGATTCTCCGCCAGTTCCAGGGTGGGAATTTCCTCGCAGGGACGTTCCATCATCGCAACTCTCAATATTTCGTCTGATGAAACGGTTCCCAAAGGGTATGCGGGGCTTTCAGATATCGCCATAGAGCGGCTCGGGGTGGCTCAGTCTGACCTGGTTTCAGTACATCATGCGCCCTATATCGAATCCTTGAGTCTGGTTCGTCGGAAAGTATTCGGACACAGCTTGCTTCCGGCTGAGATGGCTCGCATTGTCTCCGATATCTCCGCACACAAATACAGCGATGTCGAAATAGCCTGTTTCCTGAGCGCTTGTGCGGGTGGCAGATTAGGTTTCGATGAGATTGTTGCTTTGACCCAGGCGATGGTGAATTGCGGACAACAGCTCGATTGGCCAGGCGTGGATCGTGTGTTCGACAAACACTGTGTTGGAGGCCTGCCGGGCAACCGGACCACGCCGCTGGTTGTGTCGATCGTCAGCGCAGCAGGCTTAGTAATGCCTAAAACCTCCTCCCGTGCCATCACCTCACCGGCGGGAACAGCGGACACCATGGAAGCGCTGACCAATGTGAGGCTTGGGCTGAACGAGATTCGCCGTGTGGTCAGAGAAACCGGTGCCTGTCTCGCCTGGGGTGGGGCGATGAACCTCAGCCCGGCTGATGACCTGTTGATTCGCATCGAGAGAGCGCTGGACCTTGATGGTGAGGGCCAGCTCGTGGCCTCGGTTCTGTCCAAGAAGATTGCGGCCGGTTCCACCCATGCGGTGATTGATATTCCGGTGGGGGAGACGGCCAAGGTTCGAACGCCAGCCGATGCTGATCGGCTGGCGTCTCTTTTTACAAGCGTTGGGGCAGCCTGTGGGCTTCAGGTGCGCTGCATCGTTACAGACGGTAGTAAGCCCGTTGGGGCAGGGATCGGGCCGACAGAGGAAGCCCGGGATGTTTTGGCCGTGCTGCAGGGAAAGCAAGGCGCGCCGAGGGATCTACGGGGCCGCGCCATCTTGCTGGCTGGCCATTTATTCGATCTGGCCGATGGTCTTGGCGTGAAAGAGGGGATGATCAAAGCAGAGCGATTACTTCAAAACGGCTCTGCCTGGGAGCAGTTCAAGCGCATAACAAAGGCTCAGGGGGGACTGAAGAGCTTAGGTGAAGCCCGTTTTCGGCGTCCAGTTCTGTCCTCGGAATCCGGAACAATCGTGTCTATCGACAACCGTCGGCTTGCCCGTGTCGCCAAGCTGGCAGGAGCGCCTGCCAGTTCTACCGCAGGACTACGGCTGCTGGTGAACGTCGGCGATATCGTCATTAAGGGAGAGCCTCTCTATGAGTTACTCAGTGACAGTCCGGGGCAGCAGGATTATGCGCTGGCGTTTAACGATATGGGGCCGGCAATCTTCACTGTAAAGCGAGAGGAATGATTGTGGACATTATTGAAAAAAATGTGCTGTTTAGCCTCACCCCGCACCCATTACAGGAGAAGCTTTGTGATCAGCTTAACTTGGAGCCGGGAAGTTTGGAGGTGCGGAGGTTCCCTGATGGTGAGTCCTACTTACGTGTGCTCACATCAGTCAAAGGTGCGAACTGCGTAATATTGGCCGACCTAACGCATCCAGACACCAAATACCTTGCTCTCCTGTTTCTCTTTGAAACTCTCCGGGAACTCGGTGCCAGGTCGATTGGGTTGGTGGCGCCCTATCTTTGCTATATGCGCCAGGATCGACGCTTCGAAGAAGGGGAGGCGGTCACTTCCAGGGTGTTTGCCCAGTCTTTGTCTTTACATATCGACTGGCTGATCACCGTTGATCCACATTTGCACAGGTACCAGTCTCTTGACGAAATCTACAGCATACCCACGCAAGTTGTTCAGGGAGCACCGGCGCTGGCGGATTGGCTACGGGGGCAAAACGGTCTGTTGCTGGTAGGTCCGGACGCGGAAAGTGAGCAATGGGTATCAAGTATCGCGCAGGCCAGTAACCATCCTTATGTCATTGGCACCAAGCAGCGTCTGGGTGACCGGCGCGTTGAAGTCACCTTGCCGGATATCTCGGCGTATAACGGCCGGAAAGCCGTCATCATTGATGACGTTATTTCCAGCGGACGCACCATTGGCGAGTGTGTCAGGGCACTTAAGGCGCAAGGCACGGAGGCCATCCTGTGTGCGGCGGTGCATGGCATTTTTGCGGAGGCCTCGGACACCTACCTTCTGGGTACCGGCCTGCAGACGCTGGTGACCACCAACACGGTTCCACACAGCAGCAATGAGATCGATGTCAGCGAGTTGCTGGTGCCGCCGGTCAGGCATTTTCTCAATCAGGTGGAGGGTGAGCGCCGATGAACATTACATTTCTGGGTGGCACGGAAACCGTGACCGGCTCCAAGTTCCTGGTTGAAACCGGCCAGACACGTGTATTGGTCGATTGCGGCCTGTTTCAGGGGTACAAGTGGCTGAGAAAGCGCAACCGGCAACCGTTGCCGCTCGATATTGCCTCGCTGGATGCCGTGCTTCTGACCCATGCCCATCTGGATCATTCAGGCTACATCCCCGTGTTGTACAAGCAGGGCTTCCGGGGGGCGGTTTATACCCATCATGCCACCCGAGAGCTATGCAGCATATTGCTGGCCGATAGCGGCCATCTTCAGGAAGAGGAGGCACATTACCTCGGCCGCCATAAGCTGAGCAGGCATGAGAATCCGGAGCCCCTGTATGATCAGGAGGATGCAGAAGCCTGCATGGAGCTGTTTCAGTCGGTGGACTTTCACCAAGTGATCCAGCTCGGTGATATACGCTTTCATCTGCGACCGGTCGGGCACATTCTCGGGGCGGCCTGTGTCATCATCGAGGCGGAAGGTAAATGCGTCGGTTTTTCCGGCGATGTGGGCCGCCTCAATGATATTTTCATGAGGCCACCGGCGCCTCTGCCAGCTCTGGACATGCTGATGCTGGAGTCAACGTATGGCAATCGTCGCCACGACGATGCGGACCCGTTGTCGCAGTTGGCAGACATCGTTAATGAAACCGTCGACAAAGGGGGCAATATATTGATTCCGGCCTTTGCTGTGGGCAGGGCGCAGGTCTTGCAGCATATGCTCACCGACCTGATGAAGGCGGGACGAATTCCAAGGTTGCCAGTTTATCTGGATAGCCCCATGGCGATTGATGTTTCTGAGATTTACTGCCGCTACGAAGATCAGCATCGGTTGAGCAGTTCAGAATGCCATGAAATGTGCAGCACCGTTCACTATAGCCGCAGCGTCCAAGACTCCAAGGCGCTGGCTGATCAGGCCTACCCGCACGTAATTATTGCAGGCAGCGGTATGGCAACGGGCGGTCGCATTCTTCATCACTTCAAGCGTCTCCTCGGCCAGCACCGCACAACCGTTATCTTTGCCGGTTATCAGGCAGGGGGGACACGAGGCGCCAAAATGGTTGATGGAGCGGAAAGGATCAAGATCCACGGCGACTGGATTCCGGTCAAGGCCCGGCTGGAGGTGTTGAGTGGGCTTTCCGGACATGGAGATTTCACAGAGATTGAACAGTGGCTGGCTCAAAGTGACTTAGCCCCCGAAACGCCGATCAACCTGATCCACGGTGATCCGGAGGCGCTGGAGGCCATGAAGGATCACTTGCGTCAGAACACCCGGTTTGAGGTGGAGGTGGCAAGCTACCAATCCATTTTGCGTCTTTGATGTGAGACCGGGCAAATACCCGGGGTAATCCGGATATTTACGGCGAGGATTTCTAGTAGGCCACCATTAACGTCAGTAGAGTTATCAGGGAGAGATCATGAACGGCTATTCCATTGAGGATTCACATCGAATCCAGCAGCGTGCTGCCCAATACCGGCAGCGTTACCCCCAGTTTGCCAACTGGGCAAAAGGGCGCGGGGTGATCGAACATACCGATTTGACCCAGGTGCGCGTGTTCGACCTGTGCCAGGAACTCGTTTGTGCCGGGCGTTATGACTCGCTCGACGATGCCCTGATTATTTTCGAGGCTGCAGACACCCTCACCAACGCGGCCATGTGGCTGGTAGCCCACATGACTTATGCCAGCAGAGTGGACCTGTCCGGACAGCCGCTGGCGGCGGATGACTTCAAGGAAAATCCTCAGGGGCATACCGGTGGTTCGCTGAACATGGTGCCTGCCTATCTTGGCTACAAGGCCGCCAACGCGTTGGCGGGGCTGACCCGTAGCTGGCTGATGGGGCAGGGGCACTGTGTGGCGGCTATCGAAAGCGTCAACATACTGCTCGGCAATCTGCATCCAGAACAGCAGGCTCGGTACACGCTCGACGAGGTGGGGCTGTCCCGGCTGGTGAGTGACTTTTACAGCTACGCCGTCACTCCGGATGGCACACCGGGGGTTCCCCTGGGCAGTCACGTCAACCCCCACACTGCCGGCGGGCTGATCGAGGGCGGATATCTGGGCTTCGCTGAACTGCAATACACCCACATGCCGCTGCCGGGGGAGCGTCTGGTCGCGTTTCTCAGTGATGGGGCATTTGAGGAGCAGCGGGGCAGCGACTGGGCAAGCCGCTGGTGGCGAGCCGAGGACTGTGGCCTGGTGACCCCGGTGATGATTGCTAACGGGCGCCGCATTGATCAACGGTCAACCATTTTTCTGCAAGGGGGGGCGGACTGGTTCCGGCAGCACCTGGAGCTCAATGGCTTTTACCCCATACTCATTGATGGCCGCGATCCTGCGGCCTTTATCTGGGGCATCTTCGAGGCCGAATCGAGGCTTCAGGCGTGCAGCGAACAGGTCAGCGCCGGCCACATGAGGTACCCTGTAAAGCTCCCCTATCTGATTGCCGAGACGGTCAAAGGCTATGGTTTCTATGGTGCTGGCTCAAACGCGGCGCATGGTACCCCGCTTCCGGCAATACCGAGATTTGATGAGGTCTCGCGCAGGCACTTTAACGAATCCATTGCCCGTTTGTTTGTGCCCGAGATCGAGATTCACGGCGCCCGCGACGTGCTGGCAACTCACCGGGCAGACGATCGGCCTGCGGAAAAGGATCATCCGCTGAGTTGTCGTGACGTCAAGCTGCAAACTGTACCCGAACCGGTCTGGTTGCAAACGGCGGTATTAGAGTCGCCCATGGTTGCGATTGATCGGCAGTTTGTTGCCCTTGTAAAGGCCAACCCGGCGCTTCGTATTCGCCTGGGAAACCCGGATGAATTGCGTAGTAATCAGATGAACCAGTCGCTTGACCTTCTGAAGCATCGCACCCTGACGCCCGAGCCCGGCCTTGCGGAATCCCTTCACGGCTCGGTAATCACAGCCCTGAATGAGGAGGCCGTTGTCAGCGCCGCTCTGGGTAATAAGGGAGGCATGAATCTGGTGGTGTCCTACGAAGCGTTCGCCATGAAAATGATTGGCGCTCTTCGGCAGGAAATTATTTTTGCGCGACACCAGAAAAGTCTCGGTCGGCCCGCACGATGGTTATCCGTGCCGGTCATTGCGACGTCGCACCTCTGGGAAAACGGCAAGAACGAGCAGTCTCATCAGGACCCTGCCTTCGGCGAAGTCCTGATGGGAGAAATGAGTGACACTGCCCGCGTTGTCTATCCTCCCGACTGCAATAGTGCTGTGGCGTGCCTTAACGAGTGTTTTCGAACCCAGGGGCAGTTCTGGGCCATGACGGTTCCCAAGGCAAAACTGCCTGCCGTTTTTGACGGCCGTCAGGCTGTGCAATTGGTTCGGGATGGTGCCATCGCTCTTGGTGAAGCCGGTGATGTGCAGTTGATTGCTGTCGGCGCCTATCAACTCCGTGTTTGCCAGGAGGTCGCTGAAGCGCTGGCTCAGCGGGGGCTTTCGTGCGGTGTGGTCTGCCTTCTCGAACCTGGTCGATTCCGGAGTCCCCGGGATCCAATGGAGTCAGGGCATCAGTGTGGTAGTTCTTACAGTTCCGAGCTGTTTCCCCACGATACAAAACTCAGGGTGTTCGTGTGCCATATGCGCCCAGAAGCCTTGCTGGGAATCTGCCGTCCTCTTGATCTCGGGCCTGATCGGACGCTGGCGTTTGGCTACGAAAACCATGGTGGCACCCTGGACACATCGGGGCTGCTGCAGGCCAATAAATGTGATTCACATTCAATAGTGCAGGTGATCCTGTCAAAAACTGGCTCCTCAGGCGCTGATAAGGCGACATTGTAGCGATGGAGCGCGAGGATCGATTTACAACAGTCTTTACGGGGAAAAGTAAAGCGTTGGTGATCACCGTGCTGATTCTCACACTAAAACAATCCGGGCGGCAACCGATTCAGCTAGCCGCCCGACATATAGGTAAATCATGCTATGAATGAATCGTTCAATCACGCTGGGGCCTGGGGCCTGGGGCATCACACTGATCGTTATCGTTCTGGTGTCCTGATTCTTTTACCGTTACAGGCAGGGGGGACACGAGGCGCCAAAATGGTTGATGGAGCGGAAAGGATCAAGATCCACGGCGACTGGATTCCGGTCAAGGCCCGGCTGGAGGTGTTGAGTGGGCTTTCCGGGCACGGGGATTTCGCAGAGATTGAACAGTGGCTTGCTCAGAGTGACCTGGCCCCCGAAACGCCGATCAACCTGATCCACGGTGATCCGGAGGCGCTGGAGGCGCTGAGGGATCACTTGCGTCAGAACACCCGGTTTGAGGTGGATGTGGCAGGCTACCAATCCATTTTGCGTCTTTGACGATGCCCTGACGGCCATCTTCGAGGGCGACCTGAATGAGCCGCTTAAGATCCGGCAACGACCTTGGTCGCGGCGGCTGCCGAGTGCTAGAGTGGGCGATCTCATTGGCTGGAGTGAGAGGCAGTGGCCCTGATCCCGGCTCCAACCTGAACAGTAATGTCATAAGGAGTGTTTGGTGAAATCCCAATCCTGGCTCTGGTCTCTGATAGCGGTGTTGGTGCTCGCCGGCGGTTCTTATGGGGTTTTTGTTCTGTTTGGGGAAGAGCCCTTGCCGCAGGGAATCGTCTATGGCAATGGCCATATCGAGGGGCGGGAAGTGCGGATCGCGGCCGAAGTGGCCGGTCGGGTCATCGAGCACCATCTCGCGGAAGGCAGCAAGGTTTCGGCTGGCGACACGGTAGCCGTGATCGACCCCGCCGATGCCAGAGACCGCCTGCGCTCGGCACAGGCCGAGCTGGCCTCGGCGCGGGAAGTCCGTGACGGCTTCGACAGCCAAATCACCACCTGGCGTCATCATCTCAAGAATGCCGAGAAACAACGGCAGCGGATCCGGGACTTGCGGTCCCGCAATCTGGCCAGCTCGAGTGATCTGGATCAGGCGGAAAATGCCGTCAGTGAGGCCCGGGGCCGACTTGAGTCTCTCCAGCGGCAGAAGGATGCCGCCGAAGAACAGGTGGCTGCAAGGGCGGCGCAGGTGGCACTGGCTGAATCGCAACTGGACAAAGCGGAGGTTGCCGCGCCGCTCTCCGGAACCATCCTGATCCGGGCGGTGGAGACGGGAGAGGTTGTCGATACCGGCCAGCCGCTGGCCACGATGGTGAATCTGCAGCAGCTCGAACTCAAGGTCTATGTCCCCGGTGATATCCTCAACCGGATCAGCTTGGGGGATCCCGCCAGAATCCGCGTGGACGGTTTGCCCGGGGACTTTTCCGCCAAAGTCGGCAGGATTGACGATTTCGCCCAGTTCACCCCCCGCGATGTCCACATGCCCGACGAGAGAGTTCGGATGGTCTATGGCGTTACCCTGGTGCTGGATAATCCGGCCGATGCTCTGAAACCGGGTATGCCGGCAGATGCCTGGATTCGCTGGGATCCGGACGCCGAGTGGCCAGCGACCCTCTCGGTTCCGGCGCGCTGAGCCGTCATGTCTTCCCCGGAACCCATCGTCGCCAAAGGCCTTGGCCGCCAATTCGGAGACAATGTTGTCATCGAGCCACTGGATGTTTCCGTTGATCGCGGCCAACGAGTGGGCATTGTCGGTGCTGATGGCGCTGGCAAGACGACGCTGTTACAGATGTTGGCTGGCATCCTGGACCCCACTGTGGGGGAATGCCGGGTCCTGGGCTTCGATACCCGTCGTGAGGCCAAGCAGGTTGCTGCCCAGATTGGCTATATGTCCCAGGGATTTACGCTTTACGATCGACTCAGCGTCAAGGAAAACCTGAGCTTTGCCGCTCGCATCCGGGATGTGCCCGACGAACTCTATCGGGAGCGTTCAGAAAGGTTGCTATCCATGTCGGGGCTTGGCCGCTTTACTGACAGGCCCGCCGCCAAACTGTCCGGTGGCATGCAGAAAAAGTTGTCGCTATGTACCAATCTGGTCCATGAACCGGAGCTGCTGATCCTTGACGAACCGGGGCTCGGCGTCGACCCCCTGTCCCGGCGCCATCTCTGGACCATGCTCGACCGCTTCCGGTCGCAGGGCCTGACCATGGTTGTGGCTACCTCCTACATGGACGAGGCGGAGCGCTGCGACAGGATACTGCTGCTGGAACAGGGCCGCGTTCTTGCGGATGGGTCGCTGGAAGAGCTGCTGAGGCCCGCCGCCGGAAGGGTGTTCACTGTAAATGCTGGAGATACCGGACGAGGCTTGCGGGAGTTGTCCGGCATCCTGGCTCAAATTGACAGCGTCCATTCAGTGCAGTGGTTGCCGGATCACCTGCGACTGGTGATGAACGCGGACATCGCTGAAAACCAGCTCGCCGAGTTATTGCCCGAGGGAACCCACCTGGCGGCGGCCGAGCCCCGGCTCGAGGATCTGTTTGTGCTGCGGACGGACAGGAGGGCCGGCGAGCAGCAGTTTCCGGAATTGGCCCGGCAAGACAGGGGAAAAGAGGAAGGGCTGGTGGCCACCGGCCTGAGCGTCCGCTTCGGACATTTCAAGGCCGTTGACCGGGTGAGTTTCGAGGCGCCATCTGGCGAACTGCTTGCGTTGCTGGGGCCCAACGGGGCGGGCAAGACAACCCTGATCAGGGCCTTGTGCGGGCTGGTGGCCATCGATGAGGGCAACGCCCGGGTGGCCGGGGTGAGCTCCGGCGGGGGTAGCACCGCATTGCGCCGGCAAATTGGTTATATGTCACAACGGTTTTCACTCTATCTGGAACTGACCCCCTGGGAGAATCTCCGCTTCTTTGCCAATGCCTACGGCCTGGCCGGAGGCGCGGCGCGGGCTGCGATCGACTGGGCCAGGGAAGTAACGGGGCTGACAGATATTCCCGACAAGCTCACCGGTGATCTTTCAAGTGCCTTGCGCCAGCGTCTGGCGCTGGCCTGCAGCCTGCTTCACCGGCCCCGGGTCTTGTTCCTTGATGAGCCCACCTCGGGTGTCGATCCCGTCGCCCGGTACCGTTTCTGGCGGGTTATCCGTGAGCTGGCCGCCAGCGGTATGACCGTGCTGGTCACTACCCACTACCTGGAGGAAGCGGCCTATTGTGATCGTTTGGCGTTAATGCTGGACGGGCGGCTGCTTGCACACGGTAGCCGATCATCGCTGAATCATTCGCTCGGCCTCGAAGCCGACGCCACGGTGGAGATGCTCTTCACGGCGGCCATAGAACAGGCGGGAACGGCCAATTCCCGGGCGTTGGGACCATGAAGGCTCATCGGCTTGGAGCCCTCATCGTCAAGGAAAGTCGCGAGCTGATTCGCGACCCGGTTACCATTGCGTTGGCCGTGATCATGCCGCTGATCATGCTTTTTCTGTTCGGCTATGCGGTCAATCTGGATGTGGAACAGGTTGCCGTGGGCATTTACGATCTGGACAACACGCCGGCAAGCCGCGACCTGTCAGCCCGTTTCGACAGCTCGCGGTATTTTCAATTAGAGCAGAAAACGACCGATCTCCGCGATCTGGAGTCGGCACTGCAAAGCTCGACCATCAGCATGGGCGTGGTGATTCCAGCCGGCTTGGCCCGGCAACTGCTCAGAGGCGACGAGGCGCCTGTCCAGGTGATCGTGGACGGCGGCTATCCTGTTCTGGGTCGATTGGCATCGGCCTATGCCGAGGCGGTAATCGCAAATTTCCCCGCCCCGCGTCAGAGCGCCGTCCGGGTCCAGGCCAGGGTCTGGTTCAATCCCTCCCTGCGCAGCGTCAATTTCGTCATCCCCGGGTTATTTGCCGTGATCCTGATGGCGTTCCCACCCCTGCTGACCGCCCTAGCGATCGTGCGTGAGAAAGAGACCGGTACGATTGAGCAGATCTATGCATCGCCGGTCACCTCAACCGAGTTTGTTGTCGGCAAGCTGGTGCCCTACGGTCTGGTGGCTTTCCTGGAGATTCTTATGGTCATGGTGGTGGGGTTTGCCTGGTTTCAGGTCCCCATTGCCGGCAGCCCGATACTGCTGCTGACGTCCGCTTTCGTTTATGTGCTGACCACGGTGGGTATCGGCCTGTTGGTCTCATCCCTGGTCCGTACCCAGTTGGCGGCCATGTTGATAACGCTGATTGTCACCTTGATGCCGTCGTTTTTGTTTTCCGGTTTTCTGTTCCCTCTGTTCACCATGCCTCTTGCCCTGCAACTGTATAGCTGGCTTTTCCCTGCCGGTTATTTTATGGAAATCTCCCGGGGCATCGTACTGAAATCAGCCGGCCTTGAAGCCGTTCTGCCAAATCTGATGATGTTGATCGTCTATACGGTCCTGGTATTTGTCTTCGCGGCCTGGCGAATGAAGCAGAAGGTGGCCTGATGGGAATTGCCTTATTTGGTTTGTTGCGCAAGGAGCTCGTGCAGTTCTTTCGTGACCGGTTGATACTGACCCTGATACTTTGGCTTTACACCATTGAAGTCGTCATTTGTGCCGTTGCGCTCAGTTTTGATGTAAGCCACCTGCCCCTGGCGGTGGTGGACGAGGATCGCAGCGCCTTGAGTCGCTCGTTGATCCAGAAATTTGCGGTGAGCGAAACCTTCGACCTGAAATTTCAGGAAACCCGTGTGGCAACCGCCACTGACCTCCTGGAGAAAGGCGATGCCACCATGGTGTTGGTCGTTCCCGCCGGGTTCGAAGGTGCTCTTCTCGCTGGCAAGAGTGCTCAGCTCCAGTTGCTCCAGGACGGCACCAATTCCAACATTGCCGCCAATGCCGTCAATGATGCTCTGCAGATCGTCCAGCGCCAGGAGCGCGAAGCGCTCCCTGCTGCCGGGAAGAAGGGGGTCGCGGTACCCCTGATCCGTATCTGGTATAACCCCGATCTGACAACATCGGGTTTTATCGTGTTATCGATGATTGCTCTGGCCGGTATGATGGTGGGCGTTATTCACCCGGCCGCCTCTATTGTCCGGGAAAAGGAGCGAGGCACTATCGAGCAGCTGCTGGTGACGCCCATTTCCACCCTGGAACTGTTCCTGGCCAAGGTCACACCCACGCTGATCATGGGCGTACTGTCCATCTTTCCGAGTTTGGTGATTGTCAGAGTCTTTGATGTGCCCCTTCAGGGCAGTCTGCTTTTATTTCTGGTGCTGACCGCCATCTTTTTGCTCAGTGCGATTGCGCTGGGCGTACTGATTGCCGCCTACAGCCGGACCCTTCAGCAGGCGTTGCTGCTCTCCTTTTTCGGACTTTTCCCGCTGATGTTCCTGTCGGGCAGTTTGACGCCGGTAGAAGCCATGCCGCCTTTCCTGCAAAGCCTCTCCCTGCTGAGTCCACTGCGTTATTACATGGATATCATCGTCGGTATTTTCCTCAAAGGCGCCGGCCTGGCGGTTCTCTGGGATGAGGCTCTCGCCTTGCTGGTAATCGGTGTCACGCTGTTTATTTTCTCCCTTTGGGTCTTTCGACGCCGGGTACAATGAGATCGGTTGGGTGAGTGCCTGACGTTTGTCGCTACACGGCCAAGAGGATACGGCGCATAGGCATCAGGATTACCGTGATTATTCATTTTCATCAGTAACCTGAATCAATGGGATGGACTCCTCCTCACCTCACCGGCATCTACGTGCCAAAATGGTGAGTGATTTGGCGAGAGTCAGTGGGGCGATTTCATCCATGAACTCAACCATCATCCCTGTGTTGATTTTGCCGAGCGCAAACCGAACAACCAGCTGCATGTCGTCTACGATGGAACCCATTGGTCTCTTGACGAGTTAATGGAACTGATCAAAACCCACGGAGGCGGGTTGCAGGCCGGGTGGTGGACCCAGCGGAAACTGGCGTGGTGTCGGTTTACAGACGACAATGTTCGGGCCAACGCAAAAAAAGTAAAGCGTTGGTGATCACCGTGCTGATTCTCACACTAAAACAATCCGGGCGGCAACCGATTCAGCTAGTGTCCCGTCTGGGTAATCCGTTTATTTATTATCAATAACACTCAGCTTTGCTCGCGTCACTGAAGTCATAATCGATTCTGCACTCTTGTGCCAGCGGAACGGCTTTGCCAGTTTCTCATTATGAGTTTGGATAAAGCGACGAATCGCCTTCTTAAGTTCGCCGACACTGGTAAAAATGCCACGGTACAAAGCGCGGCGTTCCAGTTGACCAAACCAGCCCTCCACGGCATTCAGCCAAGAGGCGCTGGTTGGTGTGAAGTGAAGCTTGAACCGGGGATGCTTTTCCAGCCAGGCCTTCACTTCTGGTGTTTTGTGAGTCGAGCTGTTGTCCAGAATCAGATGAAGGTCCTGCTCTTTCGGTGTTTCTCGATCAATTTGTCGCAGAAAATCGAGAAACTCTTTGGCGCGGTGGCGTTGTGTAATGCGCCCAATCACTTCGCCGTTCAGGATATTCAGGGCCGCGTATAAGCTGGTCGTCCCGTGCCTCTTGTAATCGTGGGTACGGCGCTCGATCTGGCCGGGTTTCAGTTGCAGCTTTGGTTGAGTGCGATCCAGTGCCTGGATCTGCGTTTTTTCGTCAACCGACAGCACCAGCGCGTTATCCGGCGGATTCAGGTACAGGCCAACGACATCGAAAACCTTCTCAGCAAAGTCTGCATCGCTCCAGGCACGCTGGTTCGGTCTGAACTATATCAATGTCGTCTGGCAGGAAAAAATGGTCAGCGGCATGGCCATGGCCCTGTTCGGCAGTTTCGTTGTTGTGCTCCTGTTGATGGCCCTATTGTTCCGCTCTCTGCTCTGGGGCCTGCTGTGCATGATCCCCCTGACCGTGACCATCGGGGCCATCTACGGTCTGATCGGCATTGTCGGCAAGAATTACGATATGCCGGTCGCCGTGCTGAGCGCCCTGAGTCTGGGGCTCGCCGTGGACTACGCCATCCACTTCCTGGCCCGTACCCGCGCCACTCAGGCCGAGACCGGCTCCTGGCGTCGCTCGGTGGCACCGATGTTCGGTGAGCCTGCACGAGCAATAACCCGCAACGCCATCGTGCTTGGCGTTGGTTTCCTGCCGCTGCTGGCGGCGCCGCTCGTGCCCTACCAGACGGTGGGGGTGTTTATCGCGGCCATTCTGTTGACCGCCGGCCTGAGCACACTGCTGATCCTGCCGGCGCTGATAACCCTGCTGCAACGGTGGCTGTTTCCCGGTGCCCGCAGGGCCGTCCCGAATTCGCAAAAGCAAGAGGAAGGCGTGCAATGAGTAGATACTGGCTTGTTACCCTGTTCCAAAAGCTGGCCCTGATTGCAATGGCGTTGGGCATCACGCCCATTGCCCTGGCCCAGGATGCCGGCGCTGCGCCCGAGGTGGAGCGCATTGTCAACCGTGCCAATATGGTCTCCTACTTTCAGGGGCGTGATGGCCGCGCCAGGGTCGCTATGACCATCACGGATAGCCAGGGGCGTACCCGTAGTCGCGAACTCACCATTTTGCGGAGAGACGGTCCGGAGACAGATGCCGTTGAGGGGGCGCCTATCTCGGCGAGCAGAAGTACTATGTCTATTTCCGACGACCGGCGGATGTGAGCCAGATGACGTTGCTGGTTTGGAAACACCAGGACCGGGACGACGACCGCTGGCTGTACCTGCCGGCGCTGGATCTGGTTAAGCGAATTGCCGCTTCCGACAAACGCACCAGCTTCGTCGGCTCGGATTTCTTCTACGAGGACATCTCCGGGCGCAGTATTGATGCCGACAGCCATGAGCTGATTGAAACCACGGATAACTACTACGTAGTGCGCAACAAACCCAAGAGGCCCGGGGAGGTTGAGTTCGCCTACTACGATGTCTATATCCACAAGCAGTCGTTCCTGCCGGTTCGCACCGAGTATATCGACGACAGTGACAACCTCTACCGGCGTTACACCGCGCTGGCGGTGGAGAACATTCAGGGTTACCCCACGGTCGTCAAGGCGAGGATGGAGAATCTGCGTAACGGTGGCACTACGGAGCTGACCTACAGCGGCATTGACTATGACCTGAGCCTGCCGGAAGACGTGTTTTCGGAGCGGTATCTGCGCCGGGCACCGAGGGAGTATTTGCGGTGACCATTCGTGCACTGAGGGTGGGAGGACGTGAATGAACGCCAGCAGCGTTGTCGGAGTTATATTGCTGGCGGGCAGCGTTCTCGGTGTGGCGCCGGGAGCGCCGGCCGCGCCCGACCTGCCAGAGGGACTGGGCGCGCCGGCCAGCGATACAGCGGAACCGTCCTTGCCAGCGGGTCTCGGGGGGAAAATCGAGCCAGAACAAACCACTGAAAAACCGGCTTCGGCGGCCCTGCCATTTTGGTTGCGCGGCTTCTGGGAGGCGCGGGGAGGATCCCGGCTGAACGATGATCCTCACCAGCGCGATCTATCCATCGCCGAAACCCGGTTGCAGCTCGAGGCGGAGAAGTATTTCCAGGGAGCAACCGTGCGTCTTACCGGCGATTTTCTCTATGACGACCTGGACGATGATCGGGCGGTGGACCTGGAATCGGGCGAGGGTGCCTTCGACCTGCGCGAGGCCAGCCTGGTGTTCTCGCCGAGCGCGGATACCGATGTCAAGCTGGGGCGCCAGATACTAACCTGGGGAACCGGCGACCTGGTGTTCATCAACGATCTGTTTCCCAAGGACTGGGTCTCGTTTTTTATCGGCCGCGATGTGGAGTACCTCAAGGCGCCCTCGGACGCGCTGAAGGTTTCGGCTTTTTCCAGCTGGGCCAATCTTGACCTTGTCTACACCCCCCGGTTTGACGCGGATCGCTTCATCGACGGTCGCCGTCTCTCTTTCTTCAACACAGGGCAAGGGCGGCTGACCGGGCGCAATGCGGTTGTACTGGCGGGCCGCCCGGCGGACGCGTTCGAAGACGACGAGTGGGCCGCCCGGCTGTACCGTAACCTTGGCGCCTACGAGGTCGCGCTCTACGGCTACGACGGCTTCTGGAAGAGCCCGGCCGGGGCTGATCCGGCCAGCGGTCGGGCCAGGTTTCCTCCGCTGTCGGTGCTCGGCGCCAGCCTGCGCGGGCCGGTGGGGGCCGGCATCGGCAACGTCGAGCTGGGCTATTACGATTCCCGCGCAGACCGCGATGGCGACGATCCCACAGTACGCAACAGCGAGCTGCGCCTGCTGCTCGGCTATGAGCAGGAAATTGCCCGTAACCTGACCCTGGGCCTGCAATACTACCTTGAGCGCATGGGCGAGTTTGAGGCCTACCGGCGGGCCTTGCCCCCGGGTGCCCCGGTGCGGGACGAGAATCGCCACGTCCTCACCCAGCGGCTGACATGGCTGACACACAGCCAGAATCTGGAGTGGTCGTTGTTCCTGTTCTACTCGCCCTCGGACCGGGACGCGTACCTGCGCCCCCGGGTGGGCTATCAGGTTGATGACCATCTC
>NZ_KZ319377.1 GCF_002744715.1 Marinobacter profundi | reverse complement strand
CCCTGGAGGATCAGTTAAAGACTATTCGTCCGTGGACTGCGGTATCTGAAATCAGACACAAGGCATAACCAACGGCTTCACAGCTATCGATTTTCCGCCGCTTTGCGACCGGTTGGTCAGCAGATACCGCTCAAACTCGAACAAATATGGGTTATCCGTATTCGGTTAGAGATAGCAAAGAACATCCGCGAACTGGCGATGTTCAACATGGCAATTGACTGCAAACTCCGATCCTGCGATCTGGTAAAGCTATTGGTTCGCGATATTTCGAGAAACGGTGAGGTTCTGGATCGGGCGCAAGTCATCCAGCAGAAGACCAGTCAGCCTGTTCAGTTTGAGATAACCAAAAAGACGCGCGAATCGGTCGAAGCATGGATCGAGTTGCGCGGACTCTCAGGTATGGATTATTTGTGGCCGAGCTGGATGCGAAAGTCTGACCATATCACGACTCATCAATACGCCCGCCTTGTCAAAAAGTGGATTACCAGCATTGGACTTGATNCCGTCCAGTTGCTGTTGGGACACACAAATATGTCGAGCACCGTGCGGTACCTTGGTGTCGAGGTCGAGGATGCTCTGGAGATAGCTGAGAGTATTGAAATCTAGTTGCGTAACTTGTGTCCTTGGTCCCTGTGGATGCCGCAGATGCTGCCAGCCCCGGTCGATGATCACCCTCGGGTTTCGATCAGGTTCCTCCAGTCGCTAAACAAAAGCGAACATTCGAGTCAGGGCTTTTCTCCAGGGACTCCAAGCTAATCACAGCCCTTTTATCCATTATGACTGTCCGAGCAACTTGCAGAGGCTGAATGATTACATGGCAGACGTGTCCGTGCTCGGCTAAGCTATTGTTTTATGGGTTGATGTGCAGCGTTATTGATGGTTCAAAGTCAGTGACAATGGCGTAGTCAAATTTCTGCAATGATAAAGGCGCTGCTTAATAGCTGTTACGCATCATTTTCGAGGTGGCACTATGTTCGAAGATCTAATTAAAGAGATGGAACGTTTGAATGGCCAAGGAGTCTCCACCGAAATTCAAGCAGACGAGAAGGGTTACATTGATAAGCAGTGTCCCTCGGAGGAATGTGAATTCATCTTTAAAGTGAATGAACAGGATTGGGGGGATATTTTTAAGGATGAAGCTGTTTGGTGCCCGATGTGTAGACACGAAGCTCCAGCAGATCAGTGGTTCACTAAGGCCCAAGTTGAGCACGCTCAAACAGAGGCGTTGGCGGTAGTCCAAGGGAAAATAAACAATGCTTTGCGTTCTGGGGCGCGTAAGTTCAATCGGCAACAACCAAAAAATAGCTTTGTCTCGATGTCGATGAAAGTGAGTGGCGGTTCATACCGTACGCATACCATACCGGCAAAAGCAGCAGAGCTAATGCAGCTCGAAATTCAATGCGAAGAATGTAGTTCGAGGTTCGCGGTTGTTGGTAGTGCCTATTTCTGCCCTGGATGCGGTCACAATTCCGTAACAAGAACATTTTCAGATTCGCTTCGCAAAATCAAAGCGAAAAAAGATAACGTTGATTTGGTAAGAACAACGCTATCTGACTCAGTTGGAGCTGATGAAGCGGAGCTTACGTGCAGATCAATGCTTGAAACCTGCATATCTGATGGCGTTGTCGCGTTTCAAAAATACTGTGAGGGGCTGTATTCTCAATTCGGCGATGCTCCTTTCAATGCCTTCCAGCGGCTAGATCAGGCCAGCTCTCTATGGGAGCGAGCCATACAGAAAAGCTTTCAATATTGGCTCACCGATGAAGAACTCGCAAAGCTATCGATTTTGTATCAGAAGAGACACTTGCTCGCGCACAATGAAGGGATTGTCGATGAGCGATATATCGAAAAGTCAGGGGATTCCACTTACAAAACCGGCCAGAGGATAGTAATACGAGAACATGATATCGAGTTTCTGATGGCAGCTTTACGGAAGCTTTCAGAGGGTATCGAGCGAAGCTGCCAAAATGCGTAATAAATACGTCAACGGGACCCTTTTGTTCCGCTGACGTCCACAAATAGGCTCGTTACGCCAGCGGTATTCTAATCGTTGACAACGAAATTGAGGAGGTCCGGGATGGGTGAGAGGCAAGCGGTGATCATTGCCAATCCGAAGCCCTTCAGGTTGATTCTTCGAGATGAAAGCGACACATGGGAATGCACGACGGAACAGGTCAATCGCTCGACTTACAACTACGTCAAGCTGCATCGAGCAACTCGTTTCATCGACGTTAATCTGACAGAACCGTTTACGCTGGGACTAGGGTATGACGGCAGCCTTATACTTCCTCTCATAAAGGATTATGCCGATCCTGATAAGGCTCTTGATGAATTCAATCGTGTGATTGCTGCTTGTTTTATCGGAGGCCTATACATTGAGGCAGTTTCACCTTCTGATTTGTCATTTGGGCATCTAGCAAATTGTGGCTATTACCGTCATGAGCATCCCTTGGGGGACAATGCTGAACTGCACCGTGCTATCGGTGAGCAGGGAGCTGGAAGCTTCTTCACCATTAAACTTTATAATCCACCTCAAATATTGGCGGATGATTTTGAGTCTTCCTATAGGGTAGGCAATGAAGTATTGGCTTTGGTTCCAACGTTGTCACCTACTCTGTTTACCACCGCATTTACCTACTACCTAACTGGGCAGTTGCGAGAGTCATTAACCCACGCGTGGATTTCAATCGAACAAACGGTCGAGCATCTTTGGCAGGAAAAGATAGTGGAGAATGCCAAAGGCGGTTCCATTCCAAAACGAAGGAAATTCTTGGAGTCCCAACAGTGGAATCTGGCGCATCGGGTTGAGTTATTGTTTAGCCTTGGAGTCCTCGATGACGATTTGTATCGCCATCTAAATTCTGCGAGATCCGAGCGAAACGAATTTCAACATACCGGGAAAACACCTTCGCGCGACGCGGCAAAGTCAGCGCTCATCGCTGTTTCCGGTTTACTTTCTTTAATTGCTACTCTGAAGGGGCACGAGTATGACAAACAGTTGATCATCAGATATTTGGATGGAGAGAAGCGACCTGGCTCATCCATGGCGACTGTAACCAACTATAAGAATGTTGCAGAAGGCTCAGCTTCTCATTGGCGGAGCTTAATTCCTCTTCCAGGATTCAGCGAATGGAAGGACGAAATTGAAACATACGATGACATCCAGTTGATCAAGATTTGACCTGCCTAGTGAGGGGATGGCATAAAATAAGCGTCAACGTGCCCCGTTTGATCTTCTGCGCCCCACACACCGGCCCGTTACGCACGGTGTTTAAGTATTCGCTTTTTGACCCACGAAGCCTTCACAAAGAGTAGATAAAAGCAGCAAACGCAATGATTGAAACTACCAAGGGTTACCAAAGGAGCGCATGGAATTTCAAGAAGACGATGGGATATCGAGCTGAAAGATCAAAACGCGACCCTAGACTGGACGAATCGAGTAACCGGATTGAGGTAGCATCGTAAGCGAAGAACCCTTGCAAGCGCCGCTAACACCAAACTTGCGTGTTGCTATGCAGCGCTAAAACCCTCCATTTTCTATAAATCGGTTTGATCAAATGAACGCAGGGCAAAACATAGATTTTAAAGAAGTAGGCCATTGCGGGGGAAAAATAACCTTCATTTTCAGGAAGGATGGGAACGGGCAACTTCTCTCAAGCATAAAGTGGGCTAGCCAACGCCCTAACCCCGCCGCACTTGCTGGTGTATATGCCCTAGACAATGGTTTGGCCGTATGCCCACTCTTTTTTGCTGGTTTGGGGCAACCATGGAGTCCACCACCCTTCCAGGGATGCGTCCCCGTAATAATAGGGTCAGACAGCGAAGGTCATTTTGGGCACAAATGCTCAAACTGCGACAGATACTGGAGGAGTAACCCTTACCCTAACTTTTGCCCCTACTGCGGTGTCGCGCTGCAAATTAGCTCATGCCTTTCCGACGCACAGAAAACCTACGTTGGCCATTACGTTAAGACTTTGAACGATGCTACGGAGTCAGCTCTTAGTGGTTTGGCACCTAATGAACAGAAAGAAGTTGAAATCGATCTTGACTCAGTCGCTGACGCGGTAGCCAGCCCTGAAAAGCCTGATTTCTACCTTTCAGAAGAATCTCAGCAAAAGAAATTTCATTGCTATCGGTGTGGCCATTTTAATGATGTTCTCGGTCGATACGCATACTGCTCGACGTGTGGAGTCAGAAATGATTCGCAGATCGCTAGTGAAGAGATCGAAGAAATCAGGAACAGCATTAACAATGGAGGAAGTCTATCCACAGCTTTGAGAAGCGGCGTAGCGTTATTCGATTCGTTTATTCGACAGTTTGTTGAACAGATCTTACACCTCGTTCCAATGACTCCTCGACGTCGCAATCAACTAGGCAAGCAGGCCTTTCATGATCTGAAGTTTGTAAGGGAATCCTTCCAGGATTGTCTAGACATCACGCTATGCCGTGACATGAGCGCAACTGATATCACCTATGCTGAAAAGATGTTCCATCGCAGACATCTTCACGAACACAAAGGAAGTATTGTGGATCAAAAATATATCAACGATTCTGGTGACACCAATGTTCGAATTGGTCAAGAATTGCGTGAAACTCGGGAGGATGTCCATCGATTTTTAAGTATTCTAAGTCGAATGTTTAATAACGCTCATGAGCAATTCAACTCGATCATCCCACCAGCCGATATAGATAAACCTTGAGATCCAAAAAGGTGCAGTCGTAGGTAGGCATGAAGAGTCACGAATCCTTTACCGAAAATTTAGAGAGATTTTTCTAGATTTGAAAAAGAACGAGAACAGCTGGGTTAATCTCGCAGTGTTAATGTTCGCTTTGCGACCGGACGGCGAAAGTCTAGCTGCATCCTTACCGCGATCAACTGATGCATATTCTTGGTACGCTGTAGTGCTTTCGGTGAGCGAATCACCGATTCAGTACTCATGAAAAGTGAAAACGAATTTCACGTTTAACGTGTAACGTGATAAAGTGAGCAGCTATGATCAAGAGCTTTAAGTGCAAGCACACTCAGAAGCTGGTTGAAACCGGTCGGACTCGACGTTTCAGTGCGATTCAAAGACCGGCAGAGCGGAAACTGCAACAGCTTCTAAGTGCTGAAGCTCTCAAGGATCTGAAGTCGCCGCCCGGGAACAGACTAGAGCAGCTTTCTGGAGACAGAGAGGGGCAATACAGTATCCGGATCAATGACCAGTGGCGAGTGTGTTTCCGCTGGACAGACGAAGGGGCGGAAGATGTCGAGATTGTTGATTATCACTGAGGAGGTCGCGCAATGGTTACTGTAGGTATGCGCCCTATCCATCCAGGAGAGATTTTACTTGAGGATTACCTTAAGCCTCTTGGCATGAGTGTGAATGCGCTTTCAAAAGAACTTTATGTTCCTGCACAGCGCCTGAACGAAATTGTTCGCGAGCGTCGTGGTGTGACCGCGGATACGGCCATGCGTTTGGCTCGTTACTTTGGGACTACTGAGCAGTTTTGGCTCAATCTGCAGACCGATTACGATCTGCGCCGAGCCCGTGCGGAGAAATCCGATCAAATCAATAAACTGATTACGCCTCGCAAGCCTGATCATGAGGCTGCCTGAGCTTCGCTCATCACCGTTCTAGTCTGTCTGCACGTAAGTCGCGATCGCCGGAGTCCGTCCTTCGGGGCGGGCTTCTCCGGGCTCGCTATTCAAGACCACGGTTAGCCTCACGACAGTCGCAGCAGCAGAAAACACTCTTCTGGACCATACTTATAGGCCCTTCCCCTCCAAAGAGGGCTGCATCATGACATTTCCCATCAGCAAAACTCCCTGGAATAAGGGAAAGCTCGTAGGCCAGAAACTACCGCTCAAACTCGAACAAATATGGGCTATCCGCATTCGGTTGGAGATTGCAAATAACATCCGCGAGCTGGCGATGTTCAACATGGCGATTGATTGCAAACTCCGGTCTTGCGATATGGTGAAGCTCCTGGTTCGAGATATTTCCAGAAACGGAGAGGTTTTGGATCGGGCGCAAGTCATTCAGCAGAAAACCAGTCAGCCTGTTCAGTTTGAGATAACCAAAAAAACGCGTGAATCGGTCGAAGCATGGATTGAGTCTCGCCACCTTTCGGGTATGGATTATCTGTGGCCGAGCCGAATCAGAAAGTTTGACCACATCACTACTCATCAATACGCCCGTATCGTCAAGAAGTGGATAACCAGCATTGGACTGGATCCTTCTGTCTATGCCACCCACTCAATGAGACGGAGCAAAGCGACATTGATCTACAAGAAGACAAAAAACCTTCGAGCTGTACAGTTGCTACTGGGACACACAAATATGTCCAGTACCGTGAGATACCTTGGTGTCGAGGTGGAGGATGCTCTGGAGATCGCTGAGAGCATTGAGATCTAAGTGCGTAACTTTTCTCCTTCGTCCCTGGGTGCTGCAGACGCTGCCAGCTCCAGTCGATGATTACCCTCGGGTTTCGATCAGGCTCCTCCAATCCTAAATTGAAGCGAACTGGACTTACATCGGTCCACTATAAACTCCTGGCCTATTTCCTCATGCGCAGTTTAAAGTTCAGCAAAATTACCATCGCTAAATAACAATTATATTTCAATTGTTCAATTCCATGACTTAGTTCATATTTGAGATTTGGAAGAACGTTCATGAACTAGAAAAGATAGGGATTCAAAATCTTTTACTTAATTCTATCCGAATATCCGCAAGTACCGTTTCAGTGAACTATCAAACCATCTTTCTTCTGTGTACCGTCCAATTAATGATTTATAATGAAGTTCATTATCTGAAGGCGTACGGCCAGACAATTCCGACAACGCGTGATAGGTGGCAACAATTGATGACTCAAAAGGTGAATGACCATTCAAGAGGAGCTTGATATTGAACCTTGAGTACATCTCTTCCGTGAGTGTATTTTTTCTACCGTAGTTAATTAGCATCTTTGGCTTACTGCTGGCTGTTGATATCAACTCCAACTGCTCGGGATCATTCACGCCAGCGAGACATATACCATCGACACCAACCTCAGAATACTGAAAGACTCTTTCTGCCACCGCCCCAATGTCTTCACCAGAAACGATCTGCGTTCTCGCGATTATGCCGAAACTATCAGAACGTCTGGCATCGAGCGCAGCGGACAGTTTATCAATTTGCTCCTGCTGCGAAATTAGTTTGGTCTTTGTTTGTCTGTACGCAATGGGTAAATTCGTATCCTCGATTGTGACGGCAGTGGCTCCCGCCATTTCCAGCTCCACGACAGTGCGCATCGTATTGAGGGCATTTCCATAGCCCGCATCTCCGTCCACTATGATTTTCAAGCTCGATGACTGGCTCGTGCGTTTTACCAGGTCGCAGAGCTCTGTGGAGGTGAGCAACATAAGGTCAGGTGTTCCCAACATGCTCAAAGAAGCCACGGATCCCCCTACCATTCCATATTTGAAGCCGAGGTCAACTGCCATCCGGGCAGCGATTGGGTAATGGACTGAAGCTAAGATTTCGTAGCTCTGAGTTTCATTAAGAAGGTTGGAAAATGCTGTCATGGAATACCTTCTGAGGATAAAGCGAACCTGCTAACCTCTTGAGTGGTTGGATGTGGCTGATCTGTGCCGAAGATCTGTAAAACAGATATTCCGGCACAGATCAGCTCAACTAGACTATTAGAGGGACTGCTGATCAGGCGCTAGCCACAATAGATTCTCGGTTCACTATCTTCTGAAGTATGAATACTGCACCTGCAACTCCAAGACCCACCAAGTCTGTAATCAATCCACCTGAAATCATTAGGAAAGCTGCGGCTGCCAAAGTCAGGCGAACAATGAAACTTGCGCAATTTCCTACAAACCACCCCTGAACAGCACATGCGAGCAAGAAAATACCGAATACAGCGGTGAATCCTGAACGAAGTACATGTAACCATTCACCTTCCATTAGTAGTGTAGCGTTGTAGAAAAACATGAACGGTACAACAAAGGCCGCGATGCCAATTTTGAATGATGCTAGGGACGTTTTTAGAGGGTTAGCTCCCGAAATCCCGGCCGCCGCGAAGGATGCCAGAGCCACAGGAGGTGTGATCGCTGACACGACCGCGAAATAGAAAACGAAAAAATGCGCTGTCAGCAATGGAATGCCTAAATCGACCAACCCCGGGGCTACAACTGATGCGGCTACGGCGTAGGCTGCTGTAGTTGGCATCCCCATACCCAAAAGAATCGCGATACACATGGCAAAGAAAAGCGCCAGCAATTGTGACGTATCAGCCAAGCTCAGGAGCAGATTGGAGAAACGAGCGCCGACACCTGTGAGCGAAATCACACCAACTATAATGCCTGCGCATGCACAGACTGCAATAATTTGAATCGACATGTGCCCCGCGATTTCAAACGCACCGTAGACTCTTCTCAAATTCATTTTGTAAGGAGTAAACCAACTAACGACAGCTGCCGATATTGTAGCCAGGGTGCCCGCACGGATTACCGAATATCCCATAAAAAGTGCCACAATCAAGATCAAGATTGGAACAAACAGGTACACTTGACGCACCATGTTGGAAACGCGGGGTAACTCTTCTTTTCGCATTCCCTTCATGCCTAATTTGGCCGCTTCAAAGTCAACCATAAAGAAAATCGAGACAAAGTAGAGAATGGCCGGAATGATCGCTGCGATGGCAATATCCGAATACGGAATTCCCGTCACTTCAGCCATAATGAATGCACCGGCACCCATAATTGGCGGCATAATTTGACCACCTGTCGATGCAGCAGCTTCGATCGCACCGGCTGTGTTCTTCTCGTACCCGACCTTTTTCATCAACGGAATCGTTAATGAGCCGGTCGCAACAACATTGCCGGCAGACGTGCCATTGATCATGCCCATGAGGCCCGATGCAAAAATGGCGACCTTCGCTGGCCCCCCCCGGGCCTTACCTGCTATCGCAAAGGCGAAGTTCACGAAATAATCGCCAACTTTGGATGCTTGCAAAAATGCCGCAAAAATTATGAATAGAATGATGTAGGTTGAAGATACAGCAGTGGTTGGGCCCAATACGCCGGCGTCAGTGTATACCTGGCTGAAAAAGCGCTCCCAAGTAATAGCGGGTGAGTTAAGAAAGCTGGGTAGAAATTCACCGATAAACACGTAAATCAAGAACACGGTGGCAATCACAACCAAGGCCATACCTGCCACGCGTCGCGTGAGTTCCATTATCAACGCTGTTCCGGCAACGGCCGCCATAGAGATACCAACTGGAGCAAAGGCAGTTCCAGTTGAATTTCTCATCTGTGTGCCATAAATCGTAATTAAATAGACTGCAACGGCAAGCGTAGATACTACGAGGACAAAATCGTGTGGAGCGAACCTACCACGGCTTTGTTTATCAAACCATGAGAGGATGATAGAGCCTCCTGTTGCTCCCCATAATGGGGCGCCATACAGCCATATTTCATTGAATCTGATGTTTTTGTTTATTCCATTCCAGTTAGATCCAGAAGCGATCTCCCATGCAAAATAAAAAGCCATGCCGAGCGAAAATAGCCCGCAAATCAACAATGGATAGGCCGCGACACGAATTGCTCTCGAACTGGGCTTCTGACCGTCAGCGAATCCCGTCGCCGAGAACATTAAGAAGCCGAGTATCAATGCGCCTGCGACGTGTGCAATACGGAAGTTCCAGGTTTCAATGGGGAAGTCGGGTAGAAATGGAATGTCGACCAAGCCGCCCGTCATTGCCTTAATACCTATTCCGTTTAAGGCGAGCATATGAAATGCTGCATACACCACCGCAATGAGCGTTACGATTTGATAGGAGCGCCCTTTAAAGAGTCGTAGATTCGACTCTACTGGTTCATCATCCACCCCTTGGGCGATAAGGTGGTCTGGCTTCTGAGCCAAATTCTTGTCGTTATTCATGACTAGACCTTTGCTTGATTTAGCGCCACATTAATGTTTAAAACGCGTGGCACCCAAAAAAGCCAAGATGCCACGCAAAAATCTAATTAGTTATGAATTAAATTCGGAGAAATGCTGCCCCCATTTTCATTAAACCAGCGCGCAGCTCCAGGGTGCCATGGCAGGAAGGTATTCTTATCCCAGTGCTTTGCCAGTGTGGTGCGAGCTCCTTTGTGGGCTTGAACCATGCGCTCATTGTCACCCATCACTGCTTTTACAGCTTCGTATACAAACGACTCTGGGAGATCGCAATTTGCTATTGCAAAGTTCCACATAGCGACAGAGCGAGCTGGAGTTTCAAGGCTCTTGTATACGCTAGCTGGGATTTCGTAGTCACTCACAGGAAGGGCGTCGATAATTTTTGCTTGTTCTTCTTCGGTAAACTCAATAATGTTGATATCAGTTTGTACCTCAAGCTGACTGACTGCTGGAACTGGCACACCAGCTGCAAATGCAACCACGTCAAGCAGTCCGTCCTGAAGTTGCCCGCCAAGATCTGACCACCCTCCGTTTCGGCGCTCAAATTTAAGGCCTAGTGCTGCCAACATACGTGGGAAATAGGTATCAGAGGTAGATCCTGCTGGACCAAACCCAATGACGGCGCCATCGGGAATGTCTGAGATGGAAGTAATGCCAGATGACGTCAATGCAGTGATAGAGAACGGCGTCTGGTACATGGGAAACATTGCACAGGCATTGTCCAATTGTATTCCTGGTGCTATGGCATTATTCCCCTCAAGCGATTCTCTTGCAGGGCCCATGGTTGTCATGCCGAAATGGTTATCGCCTGTATGAACTAAGGCCATGTTTTGCATGGGGCCTCCGGTTACTTCAGCACCACCCGTTACGCCTGTTTGTTCAGATACAATGTTTGCCCAAGCGGTGCCGTACCCAAAATATGCGCCACCTTGTGACCCAGTGCCTACTGTAAAGCTCTCCGGCCACGCGGATTTGTCTTCCGCAAACAGGGAAGATGATGCGGCTACTAGAGCCACAGAAAGAACAAAGGTTTTAATTGTTTTCATGACAATCTCCAATACTTATTTGTTTTTAGATATTGCTTCGTTAGGAATTAACCTTGATATCTAGATCGATTAACGAGGTAGCTTATTTTATGAACTTAACCTGCTCGCTGATTCGTTCTAGTACTGAGGACTTTCGCTCGTTGTATGTTTTTTTGTTTGTTTCGAATAGGTTGTTGCCGTGGGTATCAATCGAAATAATCAGAGGGCCAAAGCCTTTTACTCGGTTTATCCAGAGTGTCTCTGGCATACCTAAGTCCTTCCATTCAGCACCTTCTATCGCTTCAACCTTCGTTGCGGCGACAACTGCACAGCCGCCTGGAAAGACCGCATGAACAGCCTTGTTTTCTAAGCATCCAGCGGCTGTTTCCGGACCCATTCCTCCTTTACCGATAATCAGCCTGACGCCAGTCTTTTTTATGAACTCGCGCTCAAACTTCTCCATTCGCATACTGGTAGTTGGTCCAATTGAGACCATTTCGTAGCTACCGTCATCTTTTTCTCGAACGATTGGGCCTGCGTGAAAAATTGCGCCACCGGCAAGATCAACCGGGAGTTCCTGTCCATATTCAATTAGACGCCGGTGAGCCACATCCCTGCAGGTGACAAGGGTTCCATCGAGGTAAACAATGTCACCTACCTTCAGCGCTTCTAGGTCTTCGATGGAAATAGGGGTTTTTAATACCTTTTTCATAGCTTGACGTCCTGATGAGAGATGATTTCGTAGGAAAGGTCTGCGTTGATCTTGATTTGGCCGCGGCGGTGAGCCCAGCAACCAGTTGAAACGGCAACGCCAATTGTTGAGGGGTGACGAGCAGACCACTCAATATTTACTCCCATCACGGTGTTGTCGCCGGTTAGACCTTGCGGACCAATGCCCAAATCATTGATGCCCTCTGCCAGAAGCTCCTCAAGGAGCGCTGCCTGTTCGTTTGTATTGCGAGCGGTAACTGGTTTGAGAATCGCCTTTTTGGACAATCGAGCAGCCGTCTCAGCGGATGTCGACACACCAACGCCAACTAGGAGAGGGGGGCAAGCGTTCAAGCCTCGGGAGGTCATTACATCAAGAACGAACTCGGCCACACCTTCGTAGCCTTGACCTGGCATCAATACCGTCGATGCTCCGGGTAGCGTGCATCCACCGCCGGCCATGTAAACATCAATAATCACATGGTCTTTTCCCGGAAGAATTTCCCAATCGAGCCATGGAATTTTCGAACCTGTATTTGTACCCGTGTTTTTCTCAACAAATGCCTCGACCGCGTTGTGGCGAAGAGGACCAATTTCAGTTGCACCTATGGTTGCTCCTTCCAGAATGGATTCGAGCTCACCAAGCAAAGGGAAAGACGATCCGGCCTGGATAAAATACTGAATTACACCAGTGTCCTGGCAGCTTGGCCGATCAAGCTTGTCTGCGGCATCTTGGTTTTCGGCCATCACGTCGAAAATCTCAATTGCCATGGGATTGGTTTCTTTGGCGCGCAACTCGGCCTGTTTATCTTTCACGTCGGTTGGCAGACGTTTTCCGATGTAGGCCGTGAATTTCGCAAGAATGTCGGTTAAAGACTGAACTTCAGCTTCTTTCTCCACGCTTCTATCCTCTTCTTACAGTGTTCCGATTTCGCCTTATGGAGTAACCGGATGGGTTGTAAGGTGATCATAGAATGTGGAAACTGGCTTAAGGTTCACAAAAAGTAAAAACACTTGTTCCTAAAGGTTAATAATGACGGCTGACGATTCGATGCGGTTTTTTGTAAGCCTTGCACAGAAACGCTCCATATCCGGGGCGGCTCAGGAGCTGGATCTATCTCCTCCAGCGGCTACCAAACGCTTGGCTCAGATAGAAGATCAGATAGGAGTGAAGCTGGTTAATCGGACAACCAGGCGCATTTCATTGACACCAGAAGGTGAGATTTATCTTGAATATGCCCAAAGCATCCTTTCCAAGATAGAGGAAATGCAGGATGTCATACGAAACCAGTCAGGAGCACCGGCCGGCCAGTTGAATATCCATGCACCGCTTGGTTTTGGTAGAAAATACATCGCCCCGCTTGTATCTGAGTTTGTCACCACATATCCGAATTTGGCAGTTCGGCTAACTTTAAGCGACAAGCATGTATCACCACCTGACGACGCAACTGATATAGCAATTCGCTTTGGCGACGTTCCAGACTCACGGTTAATTGCTCGGAAGATAGCTCCGAACAGACGTTTTATTAGTGCAAGTCCAAAATATCTCGATAGAGTTGGGCGTCCAGTCGTGCCTCAGGATCTGAGTAACCATCAGGCGATTGCGCTACGTCAAAATGATGAAACGGCCAGCCTCTGGCGTTTAACGAAAGATGATCAAACTCAAGCGATTCGAGTGCCGGTGAAGTTAAGCACAAATGACGGGCATGTCGCTCTTCAATGGGCAATTGAGGGACATGGCTTGTTGATGCGAGCCCAGTGGGACCTTGCTAAGCATTTGAGAAGCGGTGAGCTGGAATTGGTGCTTCCAGAGTATGAAACGCCTGCTGCCGACATTTACGCTGTCTACCTACAGAAAGCGCGGCTCGCAACACGAATCTCATTGTTTCTTGATTATCTTGAGGAGTCATTTCTCACTAAAACATCGACGAGTGACTATTGGTGAATGCCAGCGCTCGATTCGAAAAGCTCATGAAATTGGACGCACACGGGGCCACCCCGTTTCCATGGAATTTCTAAAACGGTGGTGGACTTACCCCGCAACTACTGACTTCCCATAACCCCAAGCAGAGGCCATTCCATTGCGTTACGCGAATATTCGCTTTGCGACCGTAGCTCCAGTTCCATACCTCTGCCAATCAACCTTTGGAACGCCGCATTCAGTTTCGTGTGGCGTGCTACTCTGAGGAGTGACCCTAACCCCACAATTAGGCCCTGCCAGATGGAAGCAGGCCAGAGGGCGTCAACCATTCATTGGCTGAGGCTGCAACACCCGGCGACTCCGATGACGCGAGCGCAAACCCACCATCATAAGCGGCACCACAATCATGGCGCTGCCCACGGCGAACCAAAGGTCTGGAACCTCATTGAAACCGATCCAGCCAATCAGTACCGCCCAGATCAGCCCGGTGTATTCCGCGCTGGTGACCTGGTTGGCATCGACGTGGCGATAGGCCAGCAGAACCGTGATGTTGTAACCGAGAATGAAGGCTGACGAACCGAAGGCACTGAGCAGAATGCCGGTGTGCCAGCTGGCACCTTCCCAGATGGCGAGCAATGCCGCCACCGGCAGGATCAGCAGATAGTTGAGAAACAGTTTGTGGACGGTGCTTTGCTGGCGGGGTAACTGGCGGACCATGACCGCATTGATGGCCAGCGCCAGGGCGGAGCCGAGGGCGGCAATGGCGGCCCAGTTGAACTCTACCGGACGCAGGATGACGATGATGCCGGCAAAGCCGCTGCCGACCGCAAACAGGCTGAGCGCGGTGAGTTGCTCGCGGAACAGGATGACCGACAGCACCATGACCAGAATGGGGGCGGCATAGAAGATGGCATTGGCGGTGGCCAGCGGCAGATTGCTGAGGGCAACCACCATACAGGCCATACCTGCGAGGTGGATGTGGGCGCGGACGGCATGCACGGCAGCGCCGCTAAACAGCCGGCGCAGGTCAAGCTGGCTGGCCAGGGGCAGCAGGAACAGCAGGGTGAGCAGGCAGCGCAGGAAGACGAACTGGAAGACCGGTGCACCCGGTTCCAGCAGTTTGATGAAGACGTCGGAGATCAGCGCCATGGCGTTGCCGATGACCAGCAGGAAGATGGCGCTGTTGACGGTTTTCCCTGACATTCCATGACTCCGTTGCGGCGGTTTTCTGATCAGACGGCAAGCGCAGGTGCGTGGCTAACCTGTTCGTTGCCGGTGAGGTGGTAGTCTGGGCAGGTGCTAATATTTGATAAAATGATCTTTGTTCTCTACCTATGAGAAAAATAGATAATGAAACTGCCACCCCTCAAGGCCTTGCCGGTATTCGAAGCGGTTGCCCGGCTCAACAGTTTTTCGCTGGCGGCGGAAGAGCTTGCCGTCAGCCAGAGTGCGGTCAGTCATCAGATCAAACAGCTGGAAACCTATCTGGGGGAAAAGCTGTTCTGGCGCAGTGGCCGGACGCTGCGCCTCACTGACGAAGGCCGTCAGTATCTGGAGGCCGTCGGTTCCGCCCTGTTGCAGATTGAACGGGCCAGCGAGCAGTTGCTGGGCCGCGAGGAGTCCCGGTTGCGGTTGTCGGTGTTCAGTTCGTTCGCGGTACGCTGGCTGGTGCCGCGGTTACCCGGCCTGCAGCGGCTGCATCCCGGAATTGACCTGGCCCTGGAAATGTCCAGCGAGAACCCGGTGCTGTCGGACCGGGTGGCGGATTGTTTCATCACCATTCACCGGGATTCGCCGGCCTACAGTTACGAACTGCTGTATGTCGAGCGGCTGTTTCCGGTGTGCAGCCAGGACTACTGGCAGAAAATCCGCCGTGAGCTGGGCCGGGATACGGAGACCGTGGCGGCGGCAGACCCGGCGATGACGCCGGATGAGGTGGCCGGTTTTCCGCTGCTGTCTACCCACAGTATTTTCGACAAGTCCGCCGGGGACTGGGAGGCCTGGTACCGCACGGTGGAGCGGAAGATTCCGGAAGGCACCCGCATCCAGCATTTCAGCCACATGCTGCTGGCCCTGGAAGCGGCCCGTTTTCATCAGGGCATTGCGCTGACCAACGATTACATGCTCAGTACCCGGACGGATTCGGCGGATTTTGTCCGCCTGCCGTGCCATGCGGTGGTGACCGGGGATCGATTCTATTTTGCCTGGAAAACCAGCCGGCGGCGGGAACGGGGCATTCAGCTGCTGCGGCGCTGGCTGGTGGACGAGGCGATTGCCGGTGGCTTGCGGGGCGGAGCCGCAGGCAGCGGCTAGCCGGGCGCGGGCGGCCTTACCGGGCCGCTCGCTTCCGTATGGATCAGAGGTACTGGTAGCGCAGCAAACGGTGTTTGATCCGCTCCAGGATGACCTGGTCAATCACCGCTGCCAGCACCGCAATCACCAGGATGTTGGTCATCACCCCGGTCATGTCGGCAATCTCTCCGGAATAGGCCAGGGATTTGCCGAGGCCGGCACTGAACCCCACGATCATCTCGGCCGAGATCAGTGCCCGCCAGGCATTGCCAAAGGCCAGCTGGGCACCGGTAATCAGCTCAGGGGTGACCGCCGGGAAATAGACCCGGCGCAGCATCTGCAGCTTCGAAGCGCCCATGACCCGTGCCGCCGAGATATGGACCTTCTCGACGCTCTCGGTGGCGTTCATCACACTCAGCGCGGTGGGGAAAAAGGCGCCGATGGCCACCACCACGATGATGGGCAGGTTGCCGAAACCCATCAGGATGAGGAACAGCGGCACCCAGGCAATGGACGGTATCGACTGCAGGATGATGATGCCGGCCTTCAGGGTGGAGCGCACCGCATTGAGGGTGCCGCCCACCAGGCCGAGAATGATCCCGGACACCAGTGCCGCGCCGTAACCGGCACCCAGCCGGCTCATGCTGTTGCCCAGACCCTCATAGAAGGCCGGGCTCTGCAATTCCTGCCAGAGCCGCTGCAGGGCAACCGGCACATCCGGCATCAGGAAATCGGGCAGGAACCAGGCGGCGACCTGCCACATCAGCAGGATAACGGCGATGGCCACCACGTAGGCGCGCTTGCTGGCGACCCCGCTGGCGTTGCTGTCAGCCATGGTCAGAGCTCACGAGCCTGCTGCCAGGACAGGTCCAGCAGGCTGTCCACGTCGAACGCCTCACCGGCGGGCAGGATGCCCTGGGCCTGCATGATGGCGGCCAGCTCCTTCATCCGGCTGATGTCGGCGTCCGTCAGCTTGGCGCTGAAGTCGTTGGTCTGGATGGCCTGCTCGATCACCTGTTCGCTGGGAATGTCGCCCTGGTTCAGTGACTTGACCACCGGCTCCTTGATGAAATACCCGGTAATCAGCGGCGCCGCCTTTGCCGGCTCGTTCTCCAGCATGGCAATGGCCTCACGCTGGGCGTCCAGCGCGGCCCACAGCACGTCCTTGCGCTTCTCCAGGGTTTCTGCCGAGGTGATCACCACCATGCAGGGGAAGGGCCACACTTCGCCGATCTCATAGATCTGCCGGACCGGCGCCACCAGCTGGGCGATGCGGTCGTAAGGCTCGAACAGGAAGGCCGCATCCACCCGGCCGCCGACCAGCGACTGGATCGCCACGGCCGGTGCCACGCCCATGATGTTGAGATCGCCCGGCTGCAGGCCGGCATTGTCGAGCATTACCCCCTTGAGCACGATATCCGCGGTGCTGCCCTGTTTCTGAGAGGCGAGGTTCTTGCCCTTGAGGTCCGCCACCGATTCAATGCCGGCGTCCTCGCGGACCACCAGGGAGTGGTAGCCACGCTGGGCACCACCGACAATTTTCAGGTCGGCACCGCGGGAGGCCCAGGTAAAGGCATTGGAGAAGCCGAGAACGCCGATGTCCAGCTGGCCACCGACGATGCCCTTGATCAGGTCGGTACCCGAGCTGAATTCGATCAACTGGGCATCCAGGCCATACTTCTCGTACAGGCCGGCTTCGTAGGCGAGCATCGCCTGGGCGTCGTCCATGACCCTTACATAGCCGACGCGGAAGGGTTCATTGGCAGTGACCGGGCTGGCCAGGATCAGGGCCAGCAGGGGAGCGAAAATCCAGCGTATCATGCAATTTCTCCTTGCCTGGATGGGGTGGCTTGTGGGGTGGCTTGTAGGGTTTCGGTAATGGTCTCTTCGGAATCCGTGTCGATGCCGAGCAGTTGAAGGACGTCCCTGCGGATATGGGCAAACGCCGAGAGATCGTGGGTTTTCGGGATGTGCCCCAGTTCGATTTCCTGCAGAACGGTGGCCGGCCGGTTGCTGAACACCAGCACACGGTCGGCCAGGTAGAGCGCTTCGTCCACATCGTGGGTGACCAGTACCACGGTGGGGCGCTCTTCTTCGATCAGGTCCTTGAGCACGCTTTGCAGGGTCATCCGGGTCAGCGCGTCGAGGGCACCGAAGGGCTCGTCCAGCAACAATACCTCCGGGCGGGCAATGAACGCCCGGGCCAGTGCACAGCGCTGCCGCATGCCGCCGGAAACCTGATGGGGGTAGTAGTCTTCAAAGCCGGCAAGCTTGACGCGGCCGAGCCATTTGCGGGCCTGCTCGCGGGCATAGGTTTTGTCCCGGTTCTGGAATTCCAGGGCCAGGGCCACGTTCTCGATCAGCGTCATCCACGGATAGAGCGCGTGTTCCTGGAACACCAGGGTCCGTTCCGGGGATGGCCGGGAAACGTCTTTGCCATCCGCCGTCAGGCTGCCGGAGGAGGGGTGCTGCAAACCGGCCACCATGTGCAGCAGGGTGGACTTGCCACAGCCGGACGGACCGACGAGGGCGACAATTTCCCCTTGGCGGATGGTGGTCTCGAACTGCCTGATGACCTCCAGCTCACCAAAGGTTTTGGTGATACCGTCAAACCTGAGTTCCATATAACGTCCCAGAATATGTATATATTCTCAAAAGTAATAGATGTCATTTATTTTATAACTTGTGAGCGGGCGAATGAAAGGGCCGGGTGGCAGCTGTTAAAACCGATGCTGCATAACCTGATAACTGCGGGGCGCAACGGCCGGGTTTGCGACCGCTTCCACAACACTGAATAACCGGTAACGTTATTTGCGTGGGGGGCGTGTTACTGTCAGCAAATCGCTGTTGTCAGATAAGGATACAAGGCATGAATCGAGTTCTGAGCGTACTGCTGGCCGGCGCTCTGCTGGCCGGGCCCCTCGCGGCCATGGCCCAGCCACCTCACAGCCAGGGCCTGCCGCCGGGGCTGCACAAAAAGGTTGCGCGGGGTGGTGAGTTGCCGCCGGGCTGGCAGAAGAAACTGGATTACCGGCGCGGTGACTATTTCGACCACGACCTGCTGCGCTATGGTCGGGTGCGGGACATCGACCATCGCCATCAGCGGGTAGAAATCGAGGACAAGGTGTACACCATCGTCCGGGGTACCCGAGAAATCGTGGACATTCTCAAGCACTGAGCCCTGCGTTGCCGGGCCGGCCCGTTACTCCCGGGCCGGCCGTTCCACCACCTTACGCTTGCCGGTGGCGCAGTTGGCCAGTTCTTTCAGCCCGTCGCCGTCGAACGCGTCCACCCGGATCACATCATACAGGGCCGTCAGCGCCTCGAGCAGTTTGTCGCATTCTTCGCGGCGGACGATGCCTTCGGTGCAGGCCCATTCCACCAGTTCCTTGCGCTCATGGCCCATCAACAGAGCGATGGCGTCCAGCTCGTCTTCGTTGCGGTTACGCACGGCGTCGTGTAGCCGGGCCCGCATGTCGGTGGTTTCGTTGGCCAGCCGATAGGCGTTGAGCACCCGGCCGAGAGGGTCGTCCGGTTGATCGTTGCGGTAGCAGCCACGGGCGATGCGGTCCCGCAGCGGGGCGTCCTTCACGATGGATTCGGCGACCTTGCGACCGAGCCGGTCATCCGGGCCGTTGAGCCCGGTTGCGCCCAGCGGGAACACCAGCAGCCGTAACGGCCAGCGTAATGCCGGCACCGGGAAGTTGATGATCAGTGCCCGCATCGCGGCCTGCAGGTCCCGCAGGCAGGTTTTCAGGCCCCACTCCACCAGTATCCGCTGATCCTGCGGGTAACCCTCCTCATGCCACTGCTTGATGATGGCCGAGGCGTAGTAGAGCTGCACCAGGCAGTCGGCCATCCGTCCGGACAGCCGCTGGCGGGCTTTCAGGCCACCGCCGACGGTCAGCAGGGTGACGTCCGTCAGCAACGCAAAGGCCGCCGAGAAGCGGGCCAGCTGCCGGTAACAGGGGCGGATATCCCCTTGCCGCGGCACCGGTTCCAGCCAGCCCCGGGTGAGCCCCAGCACAAGGGCGCGCAGGGCGTTGCGGGTGGTGTGGGCAAGGTGACGGTAGAAGATGCCGTCGAACCGGTCGATGGCGGCTTCCTGGTCGGCCATGCCGGCGGCCTCGATCTCTTCCACAATGAACGGATGGCAGCGAATGGCACCCTGGCCGAATACCATCAGGCTGCGGGTCAGGATATTGGCGCCTTCCACGGTGATCCCGATGGGAACCGCCTGGTAGGCGCGGGCGAGGAAGTTGCGGGGCCCGGTGATTACCCCGCGGCCGGCCACCACATCCATGGCGTGGTTGATGACTTCCCGCATCAGATCGGTATTGCGGTATTTCAGCACGGCGGAGGGCACCGATGGCCGTACCCCGCGGTCAAGCATGCCGGCAGTGAGCAAGCGGGCGGCGTCCATCATGTAGGTGTAGCCGGCGATGGGCTCCAGTGCTTCCTGAACCCCTTCGAACTGGCTGATGGAGCGGCCAAACTGTTCACGCACCAGCGCGTAGGAACCGGTGGCGAGGCTGGCGACCTTGCCGGCGCCGGTACCCAGGGCCGGCAGCGAAATGGAGCGGCCAATGGACAGGCATTCCAGCAGCATGGTCCAGCCTTTGCCGAGCATGTCCTGACCACCGATCACCTGGTCCATGGGGATGAAGACCTCATGCCCCCAGGTCGGCCCGTTCATGAACACGGTGTTCATCGGCAGGTGGCGGGGGCCGGCATGGACACCGTCGGTATCCCGCGGCACCAGCACACAGGTGACGCCGATGTCGTCTTCGCCGCCCAGCAACCGGTCCGGGTCGTAGACCTTGATGGCCAGGCCAATCAGCGTAGCGACCGGCGCTAGGGTGATGTAGCGCTTGTTCCAGGTGACCTTGAGGCCGAGTACTTCCTCACCCTGCCACTGCCCCTTGCAGACGATGCCCTTGTCGGGAATGGCACCGGCGTCGGACCCGGCAACCGGTGACGTCAGCGCAAAGCAGGGAATGTCCTTGCCACTGGCCAGGCGCGGCAGGTAGTGCTGTTTCTGGGCGTCAGTGCCGTAGTGCATCAGCAGTTCGCCGGGGCCCAGGGAGTTGGGCACCATCACGGTCACCGCTGCCGATACACTGCGGGTGGAAATCTTCATCACGATTTCCGAATGGGCGGTGTTGGAAAAGCCGAGGCCGCCGTCCTCCTTCGGAATTACCAGGCCAAAGAAGCCGTTGTCACGGATAAAGCTCCAGGCTTCCGGCGGCAGGTCGTAGTGCTCGTGGGTAATCTGCCAGTCATCCAGCATCCCGCACAGCGTTTCGACCGGGCCGTCCAGAAAGGCCTGTTCCTCGCTGGTGAGGTGGGCAGGCCGTGCATCCAGCAGCTTCTGCCAGTCCGGCTGGCCGGAAAACAGTTCGCCATCCCAGTCAACACTGCCGGATTTGAGGGCTTCGGCCTCGGTAGCAGACAGTTTCGGCAGCCGGCCCCGTACCCAGCCCAGCAGCGGCCGGCTGAGTTTTTCCCGCCTGACGTTGCCGGGCAGCACCAGGATCAGGCCCAGCGCCAGCAGGGCGCCGCCGCAGAGGATGCTGAAGATATGCCAGCCGTCCTGAAACAGGCCAATGATGGTGGCGATGACCAGCACCGCCGCGGCGGTACTGCCGCCGATTCCCAGATAAATCAGTACCAGTGCACTGATCAGCAGTAACAGGACGCTCATGGACAGACCTCCCTATCGTGAAATGTCATCTACCCGAATACCCGTTCACCATCGGACAAACCCGGACCAAGTGCAAGCCGGGGCCGGAATCATCCCGCCGGCGTTGCGAGCAGCAGGGCGACCAGCAGCAGGGCCAGGCAGGTCAGGATAACCGCGACGTTGGCGGCCAGCACCGGCATCAGCCGCTGGTCGTCAATGGTGGCTGCGGGCAGGCGGGCAATAATCCGCCACAGCGCCACCGGCGCGGGAATCAGCGCAACCAGGCACAGGGCGGGCAAGACGGCGGCGCCGACGCCCAGCGCGATCACCATAAAGGCGGCCATCAGCAGCAGCGACACCAGCCCGGCGGCTCGCCGCCGTCCCAGGGTTATCGGCAGGTGGCGGCGACCGATCTGACGGTCGGCCTCGGTATCCGGCAACTGGTTAAGCAGGAGCAGTTCGCTGACCAGCAACAGGGCGACCAGCGCGGTCACCAGGGCGGTGCTGTCCAGGCGACCACCAAGGGCGATGACGCTGCCCAGCACCATGACCGGGCCGAATCCGATCCCGGGAGCTAGCAGGCACAGCAGGGGCGAGCGGGTAATCCAGCGGGTGTAGGTCACCACCAGCACCACCCCGGCACCGCCCAGCACCAGCATTGGCCAGCCCCGCTGCCAGAGGAACCAGAGCCCGATCAGGCCCACCAGTGTGAGGGTCACGGCGGTCGCCATCAGCACCGGCGGCGCGGCTTCCGGCTGTTGCGGCAGGCTGCCGCTGCCGCCGGAAAAGGGGGTCCGACGGGTGATCAGATCCAGGCCGGAGGCAAAGTCTTCGTATTCGTTGAGTAAATTGACCGCGGCGTGGGCCAGCAGGGCACCGGCAAACACCAGCAGTGTGTCCAGCAGGGACGGTACCACGCCCTGGCGCCAAACCAGCGCCAGCCCAAGGCCGGCACACAACGGCGCCAGCAACAGGAAATTGGGGCGGGATGCCCTTAATACCGCCACGCTTGTGGTCATCTCGATCCCTTGAGGTTTGTTGTGGGGCAGGTCTGCCTTGCGAGCCTGAGGTCCGTTTGGTGAGGCGGTGGCGTCAGACGTAGCCCGCGGCAAACACCAGGCCGAGCACCAGTGGCATCACCACCAGGCTGCCCATATTACCAATCAGCACCAGCGACGCCACCTTGTGGGGCTCCTGGCGATACTGTTCGGCGACAATATAGTTCAGCACCGCCGGTGGCAGCGCGGCGAACACCCACAGCGCAGCAATCTGCAGTCCCGGCAGGTCGAGCAGGGCAATCATTGGCCAGGCCAGCAACAGGCCGCTGGCAGGGCAGGCGATGGCCCCCAGCAGGCCCAGCTTCCAGTCACTGAAATCCACATCCAGCATGCGCACCCCGAGGGCGAACAGCATCAGCGGGATGCACACGCCACCGAGCATATTGAGCGCCTCCAGCATCCACTGGGGCAGCTCGACACCGCTGAGGTTCACCGCGAGGCCGGCAATACTGGCAATCACGATGGGCAGCCGCAGCAGGCGCCAGATCGGGGTATGGGGATCCAGCATGTAGAGCCCGATGGAGAAATGCAGCAGCATTTCCACGATGAACAGCACAATGGCCGCCGGCAGTGCGGCGTCGCCAAAGGCCAGTACCAGCAGCGGAATACCCATGTTGCCGGAATTATTGAACATCATCGGCGGCAGGAAGGTCTTCATGTTGAGTTTCAACACCTTCGCCAGCGGCCACAGCAGCAGGCCGGAGCCCAGTACCACCACGGTCGCGGCCAGCGCGAGGCGGGCATACTCCTGCAGCGGTGCCTGCTGATCGGCAAGCACGGCAAACACCAGCATGGGCACGAACAGTTCCATGTTCAGGGTGTTCAGCCCCTGGATATCGGGCGTGCGATAGCGGCCATAAAGAGACCCGCAGCCGGTAATCAGAAACACCGGCAGCATCGTGGACAGAATCTGGGCAATCATCAGAACGGGCTCCGCATCGGGACGGCAGGCTGCGTATTAATCCGTTAGCTTCGCAATTACAGGCTGGTCGGAGCAAGTGTTCTGATCGGCCTTGCGACCTAAGTTGCAAGTGGTCTTTGTCGGGTTGTGTATTTTTTGCGCAGCAAGCTTGATGCGTATCAACATTTGCCGCAAGCGGCAGGCGTAGTCTGGCTCAAGACAGGTCAGTGCGGTGGCTGCAGCTGCGGCACCGGCCATGAGCGATGTCTGGACGACAAGGAGACCGGTTATGCAGCGTCAGGCGGGTGTTTGGATTGACCATCGTAAGGCAGTGGTAGTGGTTCTTGAAGATGGCGAGCCGCGGGTGAAAACCGTTGAATCCCATACCGAAAAGCCTACCAAAACCTCGGGGGGATCCCATCAGAAAGAGCCCTGGGGGCATCAGGATGTGGTAGCGGAAGACCACCGTAAACATGACTATCAGCGGGAGCTCGGACACTATTACCAGGCGGTTGCGGCAGAGCTTGCCAGTGTCGATGAACTGCTGATCCTGGGTTCCGGCCAGGCCCACAAGGAGTTCCGTCATTACCTTGAGGACAAGCAGCATTTCCGCGGCACCATCCGGGAGGACCGTCCGGCGATGGCAATGGCCGACGAGGAGGTCATCGAGGAAGTCCGTCGTTTCTTCGGTTGCTGAGGTTGCTGGCGGTTGGCAGGAGTGCACAGGTCATGAACAGGGCGCGGGGGACGGATGCCGTTACCATCGAAACCGGTACGGTGAGGTTATGTGCGGATGTGACTTTCCCCGGGGGCGAGATCCAGGGGGTGGTGTTGTTTGCCCATGGCAGTGGCAGCAGTCGGCTGAGCCCTCGTAACCGGGGGGTTGCCGGGGTGCTGGTGCGGCATGGCCTGGTCACCGTGTTGCTGGACCTGTTGACCGAAGAAGAGGAGAAACTGGACCGCTTTACCCGGGAATACCGGTTTGACATACCACTGCTGGCTGAGCGTCTGGTCAGTGCCACCGACTGGGTGCTGGAATACCCGCCCCTGGAGGACCTGCCCATCGGCTTCTTTGGGGCCAGCACCGGTGCCGCCGCCGCCCTGATCGCCGCTGCGGAGCGCCCGCAATACGTGGCGGCGGTGGTATCCCGCGGTGGCCGGCCGGACCTGGCCGGCGCTGCCCTGCCCGGCGTGCAGGCTCCGACCCTGCTGATTGTTGGCGGCCACGACACCGAGGTGATCGCGCTGAACCGGGCGGCTGCCGCGCAAATGACCTGTGAAACCGAGTTGAGTATCGTGCCGGGCGCCACCCACCTGTTTGAGGAACCGGGCACGCTTGACCAGGTCTGCGAGCTCGCTGTTGACTGGTTCCGCCGCCACCTGCGCCCAACCTCCTGACAGCGGGGCTGCGCCGGCGGGTTGTTCCTGAGATGCTGCTGCCGCAGAATGGACGGTCAACATTTCCCGGTTGCCCGGCGGAGGCCCCTGTTGTCCGATTGCTTTGATCAGATCCTGTCCCGCGCCAACACCCAGGCCGTCAAGTTTGATGCCCGTAAGGCGGTGTTTGGCCGCGAGGATGTCATCCCGTTGTGGGTTGCGGATATGGATTTCCCGGCACCCCCCGCGGTCACCGAGGCTCTGCTGCAGCGCGCCCGCCATCCGGTCTATGGTTACAGCCTGTTTCCGGACAGCCTCTACCAGGCCATGACGGACTGGTTCCACGATCGTCATGACTGGACCATCGAGCGGGAATGGATCCTGCTGGTGCCCGGCGTGGTGCCGTCACTCCATGCCGCCTGCCTGGCCTTCGCCGCAGCCGGTGAGGGCGTCATTATCCAGCCCCCGGTGTATCCGCCATTTTTCAGTGCGATCCGCCAGACCGGCCGTACCGTGATTGAAAATCCGCTACGCCTGGCCGATGGCCGCTACACCATGGACCTGCAGCACCTGGAGCAGTGCGCGGCACAACCGGGCGCCCGGTTGCTGTTGCTGTGCTCGCCCCACAATCCGGTCGGCCGGATCTGGAGCCGGCAGGAGCTGGAAGCGGTGCTGGATATTGCCCGCCGTCACGGGCTGGTGGTGCTGTCGGATGAAATCCACGCCGACCTGACCTATCCGGACCGGCCCCGTCACCGCATGCTGGCAACGCTGGCCGGGCCTGAGGATGCGCTGGTTACCGCGGTCGCGCCGAGCAAGACCTTCAACATGCCGGGGCTTGGCCTGTCGGCGCTGGTAGTGCCGGATGCCCGCCGTCGCCAGGCCCTGAAACAGACCTTCGACACCCTGCACATGCTGCACTGCAATCCATTCAGCAGCGTTGCATTTGAGGCGGGCTATCGGGGTGGTGCGGGCTGGCTGGAGGCTTTGCGCGGCTGCCTGCAGGCCAACCGGGATTACGTGGCGGAGTTCCTGCGCCAGCGGCTGCCGCAGATCCGCCTGGTCAATCCGGAAGGGACCTACCTGTTGTGGCTGGATTGCCGTGAACTGGGGCTGGACGATCGCGGCCTGAAGGATTTTTTTGTCAACCGGGCAGGCGTGGGGATGAACCCGGGGAGCAGTTTCGGCGATCAGGGCAGCGGCTTCATGCGGATGAACATCGGCTGCCCCCGACCGATCCTGCAACAGGCCCTGGAGCAGATTGAATCGGCGGTTGGCGGGCGCGCCGGGAGTTGAACGTGCGGTGGCGTCTCGGTCAGGGGGTAGGCCGGGGCGCCGGCCTGCTGCGGGTGGCAAGGAACAGCCCGGCGAGGATCAGCAGGCCGCCGGCCAGATGGAACAGGCTGAGCCGCTCGTCGAGGAACAGCCCGGCGAGGACCGCCGCAAACACCGGGTTCAGATACATGAACATCGCCGAGCGGGACGGCCCCACCTGGTGGACACCGTGATTCCAGAACGCATACGCCAGTATGCCGGGGAAGATCGCGACATACAGCAGGGGTGGCACCACCGCCGGGGTCAGCGAAAATCCTCCGGACAGCATCAGGGCGTCCACCAGGTACAGTGGCAGCAGCACCAGCGTGCCCATGGCGACCTGGACGGTCAGAAAGGTAAACGCCGGCAGTGGTATCTGGTGACGGCGCAGTAAAACCGAGAACAGCGCCCAACAGAGCACGGCGGCAACCATCCACAGGTCGCCGGGCTGGAAATCCAGGCGGCGAAAGGTCGCCAGCTCACCGCGACCGATAATTACCAGCATTCCCAGCAGTGCGAGGGCGATGCCGAGGACCTGGGGGGACCGCATCCGGTCTCCCAGCAATAGCCAGGCCATCAACGCGACGACTACCGGCACGGTGGAGTTCACCAGGGTAATGTTCAGTACCGTGGTGGTAATCGCCGCCTGGTAGAGCAGGGTGTTGAAGCAGCTGACACTGAACACCGCCAGCACCAGCAGTGGTCGCCAGTTTGCCAGGATCACGGTCCAGTGCCGCCGGATGCCGGGCAGGCCGATGGGCAGCAGGATGACAAGCGCCAGCACCCAGCGCCAGAAGGCAAGGGACACCGGCGGAATGGTATCGACCACGCTGCGGGCCACCACGGCGTTGCCGGCCCAGAACAGAGTCGTCAGTGTCAGGCCCAGGTAGGCCAGGCCAGAGGATTGCTGCAGTCTGAAAGGCACACCGGCTCCTGTGGTTGCTCAAGGCGGGAGCCGGATTCGGTGATATCCGCAGTCAGGCTCCCGGCCCGTTAGCATACTACTCGCCGGGAACTTCTGCCTCCGTACCAACGTGGTAGGCGGCAAAGCCTGCCATCACCACCTGGTCCACCGCCATGCCAATGACCCGGCCTTTGCTGGTCGCCCGGATCGGGTGCTGGGCATTGGTGATGGGGTCCGCCACGTAGCCCATGATCTGGCCTGCCGTTACCCGGTCGCCCAGCTCGACTTCGCTGAACAGGATGCCGCCCTGTTCGGCACGGATCCAGTTGGAATCGTAGTAGACCGGCTCGGGGTCGCCCCAGACGAACATCCGCGAAATCATGCCCTGTTTTTCCATCAGGCTGGTCAGGCTGTTAACGCCCGCCTCGATCTGGTGCTCCTGGATGCGGTGCGATTCGCCGGCTTCCAGGGTGACTGCGCGGATGCCAGCGTCCACCGCAGCGGTGCGTAGCATGCCGGGCGTGCCGGTGCTGTGAACCACGGCAATCCGGTCGAAGCCGCGGGTAAAGTCGGCCACCGCCGGCACGTTCATGTCTGCCCGCAGCTGTGGCAGGTTGGTGCGCTTGAGCGAACCGGTGTGGATATCCACCAGCATGTCGCAATGGCGAATGACGCTCTCGAACAGCGAGTGGGCGATACGGTCCGCCAGGCTGCCATCGGCGGAGCCGGGGAAATGCCGGTTAAGGTCCCGGCGATCCGGCAGGTAACGGGTACCCTGCTGGAAGCCCGGTAAATTGACAATGGGAATGCCCACCACACGGCCGGCCAGTTTTTCCGGAACTACGTCATAGACCGTGCGGCGGATGATTTCGATACCGTTCAGCTCATCGCCGTGAACGGCACCGGTCAGGCACAGGGTGGGTCCCGGGTTGGCGCCGTTGATAACCAGCACCGGGGTGGGCTGGGACAGGCCGGCAATCTGGATTGCCGGCGACCACGCCAGGCGGGTGGAGGTGCCCGGAGGCACCTCGGCACCCAGCAGCTGGAGGGCGGTGGCGGGTGCCGGCTCGATCGGTGCGTCCGCCGTCGCGGCAGGCTGCTCCACGGCTTCGCCCGCGGCGGTCCCATCTTGCACTCCGCCATCAATTCCACCACCTGCTCCACCACCTACGCCATCACTCACGCCGTCTCCCTGCCGGGCGGTGTCCGGAGCGGTATCCGCCGGATCCGCTATCGGCGACACCGTGGGGAGAGCCTGCTCGGGCGCTGCCGAGGCGGGCTGGGCCGGCTTGGCCTGGCGGGGTTCGGAGTGTTCAATATCCTCGACATTCTCGTCTTCCGCGAGCTCGGCGATCAGCAGGGTTTGCGGGGGGGTTGCGGCAAGGGCACAGGGTCCGGCCACGCCGGCAGCGGCCAGGGCAACCAGCAGGTTCAGGGAAAGTGCTTTGAAGGGCCTTGCAGCTCGCATAAATCCTCACAGGTCGTGCGCCGGGAACCAAGGGAGTTCATCTGACGCTCCCAAGGATAATTGTCCTTTCGGGTCATGAATACGGCTGTGACAGAGGTTTAATGCCACTTTCATGAACTCTGCGTGGACACCTGCAACCATGGGATATCGCAGTGCTTCACAAAAAGTGCGGTCAGCCGTGCGCTATACTCAGAGCCAGGTTACAGGGGGCACGCATCGATCCTGTGTCTGTTATACGTTGTTCAAGGAGAAGAGTGTATGGACCTTTTGCGTATTCTGATTGCGATTTTGTTACCGCCATTGGGGGTTTTTTTACAGGTGGGGATTGGCAAGCATTTCTGGATCAATATCGTGCTGACGTTGCTGGGGTACATTCCGGGCATCGTCCACGCCGTATGGGTGATCGCCAAAAAATAGGAATTTGATCGAAATTTGCTAAAAAAAGCCCGGATTCCCGGGCTTTTTCGTTATTTTCGCCCCAACCACTGCCACTGCTCGCCCGCGCAGTGCGCGATCCGTTCCTCCGCCAGTTTGAGCAGGTGCGCCAGTGCCGAGCGCGATGCCAGTCCATGCAGGGCCGGCGGTACGTCGTCATAGATATGGGGGGTCAGTTCCTTGAGGGTGCCGGGGCCATGCAGCTGAAGCGCTTTCACCACTTTGTGCTCACGGGCCAGCCGATGGGTGGTGAGGTGGTCGATGGCCGCGTGGGGGTTGCCCATCAGGAAGCCGTGCCCCGGTGCAATAAAGCGGATGGTCTCCTCCAGCAGTCGTCCCAGCGAGCGTAGATAGGCACCCATGTCGCCGTCCGGTGGGTTTATCACCACGGTGGAGCCCTGCATGATGTGATCGCCGGAGAACAGGATATGCTGGTTCTCCAGCAGGTAGCAGACATGATTCGAGGCGTGGCCGGGAGTGAGGATGGCCCGCAACGGACCCGCATCGCTGCCAAAGGGTTCGCCGTCCCGGGGAATCAGATCCGGTTCGAACGATGTGTCCTGGGAGGCGCCCTCGGGAGCCGGAATGCCCACCAGCCGGGCCCCGGTGCGCTCCCTGAGTACCCTGGCGGCGGGTGAGTGGTCGCGATGGGTGTGGGTCACCAGGACATGGCTGATGCGCCCGCCGGTGAGTTCCAGGATACGTTCGATATGGCCGTCGTCGGCGGGGCCGGGGTCAATTACCATGAAGCGGTCAGCGGTGCCGAGCAGGTAGCAGTTGGTACCCGGGCCGGTCATCATGCCGGGGTTGGGTGCGGTGAGTCGCTGCACGCCCGGTCCGAGGGTGACCGGCTCGCCCGGCACAATGGCTGCACTGGCGGTGCTGTCACGGGTTGGATCCAGTTTGCGGACTTCATCGTAGGCCGGAGCGCCCGGTTCGATCTCGATCCGGCGCCCGTCCTTGTATGCCGGCCAGGACCGGGTGGGATAAGGCTCTGGCGGGTTGGCGTGGGCGTAGGTCATCAGTGCCCGGGTGTCGTTGAAATCTGCCAGCAGGCGCAGGGTGCGGATAGTCGGCAGCCCGAGCAGCAGCTGTCCCTGGCGATGCTGCGCCAGGGCCTGTTGCGGGCAAATCCAGCGGTGGTCAATGGTTTCCACGCCATCATGACGGGCCTGCTGGCCGGCAGGGGCCACCGCCACGAAGAAACGGGTATCAAAGCGCCGCGGCGGTCCGGGCGGGGTAATCCAGTGGCTGAGGTAACCCAGCCGGTCCAGGGGCAGGGTCAGGTCATGGCGCTGCAGCAATTCTGCCATGGTCACCTCGCCCTGGTTCAGGGCCGCCCACTCGAAGTCAAAGACCGGGTGTTCCGGCGATGGCAGCTGACCGTCACGGTCCATCGCCAGCAGGATGCCGGCTTCCTCGAAACACTCACGCACGGCGGCAATCATGTAGTCTGCTCCGCCTTCGTCCAGGCTCATGGTCTGGCTGATCGCCTGGTCGTCGGCGCCGGTCATCCGGTCCCGGCAGCTAACGTCCCCGTTGTCTACCGCACCGCCCGGAAACACATGGTAGCCGGGCAGGAAGACGGCATCCCAGGTGCGTTGCAGCAGGAGGACTTCAAGACCGTGGTCGGAATCCCGGGTTAGCACCAGGGTGGCGGCAGGGCGAATCTCCATAAGTCACCATTGTTATGTTTGTGCCGGCGATGGGGCCGTGTTGATTGGCAAGCCTCTGAACAACTCATTAGCTAACGATGTTTTTCCTAAACATAACTGAAATACCCCGGGCCTGTCTGTAATTGATTTGGCTCAGGTGAAAGCGCCGGAGTGGCAGAGTATGATGGCGCCTCGTTTTCCTGACCCAGCTGCAGCAGGTGTGTTCCGGTGGCCCGAATCAAGCTTTCCTTTCCCGATGATGTGTTCTGTTTCGAAACGTCGATGCCTGTGCGGAGCACGGATATCAATGGCGCCAATCACCTGGGTAATGACGCGCTGATTTCCATGCTGTCCGAGGCCCGCGCCCAGTTCATGCTCACCTACGGGGTAGAAGAGACCGCTGCGGCCGGCGGCGGCATCATCGTGACGGACCTGGCGACCATGTACCAGTCGGAATCGTTCTTCCCGGAGATGCTGCGTTTTGAGGTCGGGGTGATGGACTTCAACAAGTACGGCGGTGACTTTGTGTTCCGGGTCACCAAGGCCGACAGTGGGCAGCCGGTAGCACTGGCCAAGTACGGCTTTGTGTTCTTTGACTTCCGCAAGCGCCAGGTGATGCCGTTACCGGAAAGCTTCCGCGCCCGCTTCAACTGAGCCGGCGTATCCCCGCCCGGTAAAAACTGTAAGCCATGGCGCCTGCCAGCAAGTTGCCCACCAGCGCTCCGCTCATCAGCCCGGTGATGCCACCGAGCTGGGCGCCCAGCCAGAGCAGCGGCAAAAAGCAGACAAACAGCCGCAGGGTAGCCACCAGCATTGCCCGCAAGGCCAGCCCGAGGGCGTTGCACACCGAAACCATCAGCATGCAGACGCCCAGCCCGCTGTAACTGAGCGGTACCCGCACCAGGTAACTGGTGAGGATGTCCTGCACATTACCGTCCGTCGTAAACAGCGCGGCGACCAGCCCCGAGGCTCCCAGCCAGAGCAGGCCGATGGCGAGTTGCCAGACCACCACGAAGCGCACTGCCAGCCGCACCAGCTGGCGAATCTGTGGGATGTCGCCGGCGCCCAGCAGGCGGCCGATCATCGGCGGCAGCGACATGGTCAGTGCCAGCACCACCACGATGGAGAAGAATTCCAGCCGTGTGCCCAGCCCCCAGGCCGCCACTGCGGCGGAGCCGAAGCCTGCCACCAGGGCGGTCGCCAGCATGGCCGAGGCCGGCGGCATCAGTTGACTCACCATGGCCGGCGCCATGATGCCGTTGAGCTGCCGCAGAGCCTGGCCAAGGGCAAGCTGGCGCAGGTCGAAACGGATCCACTGACGCCGGAGCAGCTTGGGATAGATTACCAGACAGCCGAAGGCGAAGGCGGTAATGGTGGCGAGGGCCGCCCCTGGCAGGCCCCAGCCGAAGACAAAGATATAAAGCGGGTCGAGGGCGATATTGAGCAGGCTGGTCACCACCATCAGGTAGCCGGGCAATCGGATATCGCCATGGGAGCGGCACACGCTATAGCCGAAATACAGCATGGCGCCAACCCAGGCTGCCACCAGCCAGGGAATCCAGTAGCTGCGGATCAGCGGCAGCAGGGTCTGCTCGGCACCGAGCAGGATCATGACCGGAGTTCGCAGCAACCAGAGAACAACACACAGGCCGAGGACCAGGCCGGCTCCGACGGTGATGACCAGTCCACCAAGTCTTTCCGCGCGGCGCTCATCCCCGGCACCAAGGGTGCGGGAAATGATGGCGGTGGTGGCGATGCCCAGGCCCACCTGCAGGCCGATGATGAGCTGCTGCATGGGCAGAGTGAAGCCGAGCGCAGCCAGGGGGTCGCGGCCCAGCTGGCCGATAAAGGCACTGTCGGCCAGCTGGAAGGTCATCAGCGAGAGCACCCCGAACAGCATCGGCCAGGTCATGGTGAAGAGCTGACGGGGGAGACTGGCCCTGGCGGAAGGTGGTACCACGGGTTGCTTAGAGGGCGTTCAATGCGGCCTCATAGTCCGGCTCGTTCTTGATCTCGCTGACCAGCTCGCCGTGCAGGACCTGGTTGTTCTCATCCAGCACCACCACCGCGCGGGCGCAAAGGCCGGCCAGCGGACCACTCTGGATAGCGACACCATAATCCTGCAGAAAGCCGCCGTTACGGAAGGTCGACAGGGTGATGACGTCTTTCAGGCCTTCGGCACCGCAAAAGCGGCCGGCAGCAAACGGCAGGTCCGCAGAAATGACCAGTACCACGGTGTTGTCGAGACTGCCCGCCTTCTCGTTGAACTTGCGGGTGGAGGCGGCGCAAACTCCGGTATCAATGCTCGGGATGATGTTGAGAATCTTGCGCTTGCCGGCAAAGCTGTTGAGGCTGATCTCTTCCAGCCCCTGGTTGGTGAGGGTGAAACCGGGCGCGGTGGCGCCGTTCTGCGGGAAATTGCCGCCGATTTCGATGGGATTGCCGTCCAGTGATACCTTGCTCATGAAATGCTCCTTTGAGGCTGAAGACTCGGGTTGTGGTGAATTACAACTTACTCCGGACTCTCCACTTTGGATGCAAATTTTTACCGTTACAAGTCCGGGGTGCAAATGAGCTTCACAATCCCGGAGTGCGGCCAGGGGCCGCTCCTCACTCGGTGAAGGACACCGGTTTCAAGCTGGGGGCCGGATGGCGCTGGACCAGCAACAGGTAGCTGGCCAGCGCCGCCACGGCGAAGATGGCAATGACTGAGGCCATCACCAGCGACGTACCGTCGTGGAGGTAACCCACCAGGGCCCCGCCACAGGCGGCAACGGCCATCTGGGTGAAGCCGAACAGGGCGGACGCCGAACCGGCCATGGTGGGGAAGTTGGCCATGGCACCGGCCATGGTCTGCGGCATTACCATGCCGACACCGATCATGAACAGCGCCTGGGGCAGGATCACCGCCCAGACGTTGTAGACTTCCGCCATGGCGAGGCCGGCCATCAGTGAGCCTCCGGCCACCGCAATCACCAACCCCCGCAGCAGTACCTGATCGGGCTCCAGACGGTTGCCCAGGCGCACCGACGCCAGGTTGCCGGTGACATAGCCGGCGACCATGCAGGCAAAGAACAGTCCGAAGTGTTCGGGTTTCACGCCGAGGAAATCTATCAGCACAAACGACGAGCCGGACAGGAAGGCAAACAGGCCGGAAAAGATCAGCGCGTTGGTCAGGGTGTAGCCGAGAAAGCTGACGTCGGTCGCAATACGGCGATAGTTGCCCAGCAGGCTGCTCGGGCGCAGTGGCTGGCGGTGTTCCGGGCGCAGGGATTCGGGAATACCAATGGCCACCACCACCGCCATGACCGCGGCATAACCGCCGAGGGCGAGGAAGATCGCCGGCCAGCCGAACCCGGTCACCAGCAGTCCGCCCAGAGTTGGGGCAATGGCCGGTGCCAGCGCCATGATGCTGGCCAGAATCGCGAGAATTTTCGCCGCTTCCCGGGGGGTGTAGATATCCCGGATGGCGGCGCGGCCGAGGACGGGGCCGGCGGATCCGCCGAGGGCCTGCAGGAAGCGGCACAGGATCAGCGTCTCGATGTCGGTAGCCAGCGCACAGCCCACGCTGGCGATGGCAAAGAGCAAAAAGCCGGCAATCATCACCGGCTTGCGACCGAAACGGTCGGCAATCGGGCCACAGACCAGCTGGGCCAGGGCGAAGCCGGCCATGTAGAGGCTCAGGGTGAGCTGGACCGCGTCGGCTCCGCTGCCAAAGTCGCTGCCAATTTGCGGCAGGGCGGGCAAATACATATCGGTCGCCAGTGGCCCGAGGGCGACAGCGGCGGCAAGCAAAATGGTGGTCCAGGTACTGGTGAGTGCGAGCATCGGGTTTCTTACCTTCGGGGACGGCCGGACCGGCAAGGGGTTGCCATAACCCCGCCGTCAGAATATGGAGGTAAGTCTAGGGATATTGGGGACAAAGAAAACGGAGGGCTTGCTCATACAACCTATGAACAAAACAGATTGATTAATCGTTGAGGCCGTTGATCGTGGCGGCCACCGCATTGACCTGGTTGCGCAGCCAGCGGTGGGCGGGATCGTTCTGGTTCCGCTGGTGCCACAGCATCAGCAGGGTGAAGGGCTTGAAATCGAAGGGCAGGGGTACCGAGGCGAAGTCCCGCAGCAGGTGCTTGCCCATCCGTTCCGGGGCAGTGGCGAGCATGTCGCTGTCCCGGAGAAATTCCGCCAGGCCGGAGAAGTTGGCGACGGTAACCACATTACGGCGGCTGAGCCCGCGCACTTCCAGGGCAGTTTCCAGTGACGGTTTTTCACCGGCAGCAAACATCAGTGCCACGTGATCGGCCTGGAGATAGCCGGCCAGGTCTTGCGGCGGGTCGCGCCGAGTTGGGTCGTAGAACACCACCATGCGATCGCCGAGCAGGCCCCGTTGCATGATATCGCCCGCGGCCGGTGGATGGGGCGAAATGATTAGATCGCAGAGGTCCTTGCGCAACATCTCAGCCCGCGGCATCCCGGAAGGAATTACCTGCAGGCTGATGCCGGGCGCTTCTCGCCGCAGGGTCCGCACCAGTCCCGGCAGCAACAGGTCGCGCTGGTAATCATTGGCCGCAATGGTAAAGGTAAATTCCGCGGTGGCCGGGGTGAAGGGCGGCCCGGCGGACAGCGATCTGAGGTCGTCGAGAATCTGACGAATGTGCGGGCCGGCATTAAGGGCATAGCGGGTGGGGGTAATGCCGCGGCCTGACTTGACGAACAGCGGATCACCCAAGGTCTGGCGGAGCCGTTCCAGGGTGTGGCTGACCGCCGACTGGCTGACACCGAGTTTCACTGCGGCGCGGGACACGCTGCCTTCGTCCAGGACTGCAAGGAAGGTGCCCAGGGCGCGAATGTCGAGATTGAATGTATCAACAGGATTCATGAATGGCAGTGTAAGCCAGGTATGGCCTGCCCCGCCAGTGTATCCCGCGCTTCAGTCCGAGCGCTGTGCCAGCCACTCCGCCAGCTCCAGCCAGCTTGCCTTTGGTGCCTTGCTGCCCGCCAGAATGCCCATGTGGCCGCCAGGAATCACCCGGAAGGTCTTGTCGGTAGAGCTGACGTGGTCCATGACCCGTTTGGCCGCGCCCGGAGTGACCATGGTGTCCTGCTGGCCGGCGATCGCCAGCAGGTTGGCACTTACATTCTCCAGTCGGGCAACGTCATCGCCAATCTGGATCTCGCCGCGGGACAGCTGGTTATCGATCCACACCCGCACTACGGTGTCCTGGATAATTCCGCCAGGGTAGGCCACCATGCGATCCAGAAAGGCCGAGGTGGTGGCGTGGTTGGTGACGAACTCCCGGTCACCCAGCCGCACCAGCAGCTCCCAGTAACCCATCACGCTGCCAATCGGATTGGTCAGTTTGAAGCCAATGGTATTGGCCCAGCCGGGGGTGTGAAACCACTGGGGTCTGACGTCGTGCAGCCGGAACCCGGTGTGCTTGCGCACCATTTCGGCCACCTCGGCAATGCGCTGGTACATCAGCCCCATCAGTCCCGAAGCATGGCTGTCGATGGGCGACCCCAGCACGATGGCGTTGCGGACGTGCTGATCATTGCTGAGTGCAGAATAGAACAGCGTGAACATGCCTCCCATGCTCCAGCCGTGCAGCGACAGCTCCTGCTCGCCGCTGTGTTGCCGCACCCGGTTCAGATACGCCGGCAGCAACTCCGCCACATAGGTGTGCAGGTTGTAGTGACTGTGGGCCCGGGTTGGCACGCCCCAGTCGATCAGATACACCTCGAAGCCCTTCGCCCGCAGGAAACGCACCAGGCTGCGCTGGGGAAACAGGTCGTAGATCAGCATGTTAACCGCCAGCGGTGGCACAATCACTACCGGGGTCCGGTGGGCCGTGCGCTCGACGGCGATGGTTTCACCATCCAGTTCGATGGCGTCCTCGGCCAGCGGCGGGTAATAGCGCAGGCTCACCAGGCCGTCGGTATGGAGCGTCTCGAACGGCGTCTGCCCCGCCTGCACCAGACTGGCGGCACGGAACACCCGGTCAAAGGCATTGCCAGCGTACAGCGCGGATTGCCGGGTTAGCTCTGCGGCCTTGTCGGCGGCAGCTCTGAAAAAGTTGGGCATGGGCAGGTCCATGGTGCTCTGAAACTCACGTCGAAAGAGTGGAAACCCCGGCATTCCCGGCAAGGCGGGAGGAGAGTCCTGCCCGCTGATTGCCGGATTCCGGATCTTGCAGTCTGGCCATAAAGCCTACCGCCGCAACGGCATGGACGCCATGGCATAACTGTCACCGGCGGATGGCAAACCGGTCACCCGGGCACTGCCCAATCCTGCCTCCGGTTGTTATGATTGCAGCCCATTACACACAACAACCAGAACAGGACCACCATGCTCAGCTTCCTGCCCGCCCCCGTTATCGGCGTCCTCAATGCCATCCTGCTTGGCATCAATACCCTGTTCTGGTGTCTCCTGCTGTACATCCCCGCGGTGCTGAAGCTGATCGTTCCCCACAAGGGCTTCCGCGTCCTTTGCACCCGCGTCATCATCTGGATTTCGGAGTCCTGGGTGGCCTGCAATACCGGCTGGATGACGCTTACCCAGGGTACCCGCTGGCAGGTGCAGGGGGCCGATGAGCTGCAACGGGAAAGCTGGTACCTGGTCCTGGCCAACCACCAGAGCTGGGTTGATATCATGGCCATGCAGCGGGTGTTCAACCGCAAGGCGCCGTTCCTCAAGTTTTTCCTCAAGCAACAGCTGATCTGGGTGCCCGTCATCGGCCTGGCCTGGTGGGGGCTGGATTTCCCGTTCATGAAGCGCTACAGCCGCGAGTACCTGATCAAGCACCCGGAAAAACGCGGTGAGGACCTGACAGCCACCCGCATTGCCTGCGAGAAGTTCCGCTACACCCCGGTGAGCGTCATGAACTTCGTCGAAGGTACCCGCTTCACCCCGGCGAAGCACGCCAGGCAGAAATCGCCCTACACCCGCCTGCTGGTGCCGAAAGCCGGTGGCGTGGCCTTTGTGCTGGACGCCATGGGCGATGCCATTCAGACCCTGGTGGACGTCACCATTGCCTATCCTGGCGGCGCCCCGACGTTCTGGGACTTCATGTGTGGTCGGGTGAAAGAAATCAGGATGGAGATCCACACCGTGGCCATCCCGGAGCATCTCAAGGGCCGGGATTACTCAACGGATGCCGAGCATCGCCGCAATGTGAAGGACTGGCTGGCCGTTCAGTGGCAGGCCAAGGATGACCGGCTGGCGACCATGCTGGGGGAGCCGCAAGCCTGAGAACAGACCGTGCCTGCCGGTTGCCCGCCAGGCACGGCCCCGCCGGCTGTTACGATGCGGGGGCATCCACGGCGTCCGCCACCAGGCGGAAGTTGATCTGCTTGCGCTCGTCGTCCACGTCGGCGAACGTCACGGTGACCGGTTGCTCCAGCTGGAAGATGCGACCGTTCTTGTTGTGAATCAGCCGCAGGGTGACCGGGTCGAAGCTGTACTTGCCATCCAGGGTCTTGCAACTGACAAAGCCTTCCAGACCGTTGTCGTCCAACCGGACGAAAAAGCCAGCAGGTGTGGTCCGGCTGATTACCCCGGTCATCGGTTCCTCCCCCAGTCCTTTGGCAAACTCGCATTTCAGCCAGTTTTCCAGACTGTTCGCGGCCTGCCGGGCGCGGAGCTGGGCCGCCTGCAGGGCTGCCAGTGCCTGCTCGCTCAGGGCCTGGTGGCCTTCCTGCCACAGCCGTGACTTGATCAGCCGATGAACGTAGAAGTCACTGAATTTGCGCAGTGGTGAGGTGAATGTGGTGTAAGCCTCCAGCCCCATACCCTGGTGGGGGGCCGCACTGAACGACAGCTCTGCCCGCGCCAGCTGGCGTGACAGGATGGCCTTCAGCGGCACTTCGGCTTCGACCTGTTCGGCCTGCTTCATCAGTTCGCGGAAGCCTGCGGCGCTGGCCGCATCCAGGCTGGCCAGCGCCGGAGCGTGCGCCTCCAACAGTGCGCGGATGTTGTCCAGCCGGTCGTCCCGCAGGCCCGGATGCTGGATGAACAGGCCATGCTCCTGCTGGCGCAGGAAATCGGCGGCGCAACGGTTAGCCGCCACCATGCACTCCTCCACCAGGCGGTGGGCTTCGTTCGGAACCGCCGGCTCGATCTGGCGGATGCGCTTGTTCTCATCCAGCCGCAGGCGGAACTCCGGCCGGTCATTACTGAGCAGGGCATGTTCCCGGCGCCACTTGCGCAGTGCGGTCGCTACCTGGTGGAGCTGGTCAAGGCTGTTGCTGACGGTTTCCGGCAACGCCCGCACGTCGTCGTCTTCACGGCCTTCGATGACGTTGTTGACCAGCTCGTAGCTGAGCTTGCCGCGGGAGCGGATCGTGGCGCGGTGGAAACTGTAGTCCCCCAGACTGCCATCGTTATTCACTTGCAGGTTGCACACCAGTGCCAGGCGGTCGACGTCCGGCATCAGTGAGCACAGCCGGGTGCTCAGGGTGTCCGGCAGCATCGGCAGCGGTTCACCGGGAAAATAGATCGCGGTGGCACGGCTGAGGGCTTCGGCTTCGGCAGCGCTGCCCGGCTCGATGACCGCCGTCGGGTCGGCAATGGCAATAGACAGCTTCCAGCCGGTGGCGTTGGGCTCGGCAAACAGCGCGTCGTCCATATCCTGGGTGCCCGGGCTGTCGATGGTGACATAGGGCACCTCGGTCAGGTCCTCGCGGCTGCCGCCCAGGGCGGCGATGGATTCTTCGCCCAGCGTACTGGCATGCTGTTGCACCGGCTCCGGCCAGGTATCCGGCAGGTCGAAGGTGGCGAGGGTGAAGGCGCGTTCGATCCCCGGTTCGCCGGCTTTGCCGATAACGCGCACGATACGGGCCTGGCCCTTGCCATCCCTGATCGGGTGGCGGTGAATCTGGCAGTAAACAAAGTCGTCTGGCCGGGCATTCATCCGTTCCTTGGGCGGGATAAAGATCCAGCGGTTTACCCCCGGGGTTTCCGGCACCACAAAGTGGCCCTTGCCCTTGACCAGGTAGCGACCCACAAATGTGGTCAGGGAGCTTTCCAGCAGTTCGTCCACCACGCCCTGGGTCTTGCCTTTTTCCACTTCCTGCTCGGTGATATTGACCCGGTCACCGGGCAACACCTTCTGCATCTCTTCGGGCGGCAGAAACACATCCCGCCCCTCGTCAAGGGCAACAAAGCCGAAGCGGCCGGTGGTGGCTTTCACGGTACCGGAGAGGACTACCTTGCTTTCCTTGATATCGGTTTTCAGCTGGCGCAACTGGCTGAGGGCGTCGGCATTGAGCATGAACAGGACCTGGCTGGGGGAAAAGTAAATGTTGGAGCGGAGTATACCGGTTATGACTGAATGAGTCAGACCCGTTACACGGGCTTAATGCCGGAGTCCCCCTGGCGCCGTTGCCGGCACCAGGTCCCGAGGCTGTTCGCAGTTGTCCGTCGGTGCTTAATTATGTTCGGCAAACACCCGGGTTTGACCGGCCCCGTTGAACAGAATGACCTTGTAAGGGTCCTTGCGGTCGCCCATTTCCATGCCGGGTGAGCCGGCGGGCATGCCCGGTACGCTCAGGCCGGTGGCCCGGGGGGCTTCGGCAAGCAGACGTTTGATATCGTCGGCCGGCACATGGCCTTCGATGACGTAATCACCGACAAAGGCGGTATGGCAGCTGCCGAGCCCGGGGATGAGTCCGGCGTCAGCCTTGATCTTGCCCATGTCATTGGTGTTAGTGGCGGTCACCTCGAAGCCATTCTCCTCCAGGTGTTCAATCCAGTCACCGCAGCAACCGCAGGTGGGGGATTTGTAGACATGGATACTCTGGGCGGCACCGCCGGCGAGGGCGGTGGCACTGAATCCCAGGGCGGCCGTCAGGCCAAGTGCCAGGGTGTGTCGCTTCATGTTAGCTACCTCAGTGGTGATGTTGATGATCGCCGGAGCTTTTAGTGCCGGAGCCGGAGAGCCAGAACCACCAGACGATGGCGGCCATCAGTGCAAGTCCTCCAGCGTTGACCAGGAGTGTTTCCATCAGTTCCGCTCCTTTTGCGGTTTCGGATCAGGGCCGGATGCATTTCGCGCCGGCTGGTGGCTGGTTCGGAACAGCCGTAACCGGTTGGCGTTGGAAACCACGGTGACGGATGACAGCGACATCGCTGCGCCGGCCAGGATCGGGCTCATCAGGATTCCCCACAGAGGGTAGAGCAGGCCGGCGGCGACCGGAATACCCATTGTGTTGTATATGAAGGCGCCGAACAGGTTCTGGTGGATGTTTCTCACCGTGGCCCGGGATATTTCAATGGCATCCGGCACACCGTGCAGTGAGCCCCGCATCAGGGTGATGGCGGCGCTCTCGATGGCCACGTCGGTACCGGTGCCAATGGCGAAGCCGACATCCGCTGCCGCCAGGGCCGGGGCGTCGTTGATGCCGTCGCCAACCATGGCCACGGTGTAGCCCTTGCCGCGCATTTCACTGACCACGTTGGCCTTGTCCTCGGGCAGCACTTCGGCCCGATAGTCGTCGATGCCGGCGTTAGCGGCGATGGCTTTGGCAGTGGCATTGACATCGCCGGTAACCATCATTACCCGGATGCCGGCGTCGTGCAGACGCTGGATGGCGGCCCTGGAGTCCGGCTTGATGGCATCGGCGACACCGATTACGCCCAGTACGGCGTCACCGTGGGAGAGGAACAGCGGGGTGCCGGCCTCTGCGGTAATGGTTGCGGCTGCCTCGTCCAGGTCGTCGAATGCCAGGCCCTGGCCTTCCAGCCAGCGGCGGTTACCCAGCCGCAGGGGGCGGCCGTCAAATTCGCCGGTTACCCCTTTGCCGTTGAGGGCTTCAAATCCGGTAACGGCCGCGGCCTCGACGCCATCCTGCTGCGCCTTGCCCAGGATGGCTTCCGCCAGCGGGTGCTCGGAATGCTGTTCGAGTCCCGCGGCCAGCGCCAGCAGGCGCTGGCTGTTGCCATCGCGGGCGTGTACGCGGGTGACTGCCGGATGACCTTCGGTGATGGTGCCGGTCTTGTCCAGGATCACCAGGTCAATCTTGCCGGCCGTCTGCAGGGCATCGCCCTGGCGGATCAGCGCCCCGTATTCCGCCGCCTTTCCGACGCCCACCATCACCGACATGGGGGTGGCCAGACCGAGCGCGCAGGGGCAAGCGATGATCAGTACCGTGGTGGCGGCCACCATCATGTGAACTACCGCCGGCTCGGGGCCCAGGTTGTACCAGGCCAGCGCCGATACCACGGCGACCAGCATCACACTGGGCACGAACACCGCAGAAATGCGGTCGGCGAGCCGGCCGATGGCGGGCTTGGAGCCCTGGGCTTTCTTTACCAGCTTGATGATCTGCGCCAGCGCTGTTTCGCTGCCCACCCGGGTGGCCTGGTAGATGATTGCGCCGTGGGTGTTGAGCGTTCCGGCAGCCACCTCGTCACCGGTGGCTTTGCTGACCGGCATGGGTTCTCCGGTAAGCATGCTTTCATCGATGCGGGTGGCACCCTCGACAATCACCCCGTCCACGGGCAGCTTTTCACCGGGGCGGACCCGGATGCGGTCACCCTGGCGGACCTCCGCCACCGGGATATCCCGTTCCTCGCCGTCGCGGATGACCCGGGCGGTTTTAGCCCGCAAATCCAGCAACCGGCGCACGGCCTCCGAGGTTTTGCCCTTGGCACGAAGCTCCAGTGCCTGGCCCAGGTTGATCAGGCCGATGATCATCGCCGAGGCTTCGAAATACACGTGGCGGGCCATCTCCGGCAGTGCCTCGGGGATGCTGGCGACCACCATGGAATAAAGCCACGCGGTGCCAGTGCCCAGGGCAATCAGGGTGTCCATGTTGGCGTTGTGGTGGCGGAAGGCCTTCCACGCCCCGGTGAAGAAATGGCCGCCGGTGGCCGCCATCACCACCAGGGTCAGGGCGCCGAGGGCCAGCCAGCTGGTCTGGTTCGCTTCGGTCACCATCATGGAGCCGAAACCCATCCCCCAGATCATCAGGCCTACCCCGAGTGTCAGGCTGACCGCCATCCGGATCAGTGACACCCGGTAGTGCTGGCGGTCCTGTTCCTGCTTGCGTTCGTCCGCCTCATCGGCATTTTCGATCACCCGGGCGCCGTAACCGGCGCTCGCCACCGCCTCTACCAGGGCCAGGGGGTCGGCATGGCCACTGGCGGTGGCGGTATTGTCGGCGAGGTTCATGTGGGCATGGCTAACCCCCGGGACTGACAGCAGCGCCTTCTCGATGGTACTGACACAGGATGCACAGGTGGCGCCGGTGACCGACAAGGCAACCTGATCCTCTGCCGCGGCCCGGCCAGTGCTCCCGGCCATCGTCTGCTCGCGGTTATTGCCGTCCCCGTCGCCGGTTGCTGCGCCGTCCTTCTTGCCGGCGCAGCAACCGGCCGGTGCCGCTGCCGCCGGGCTTATCGGCGTGGCAGGATAGCCCGCCTCGGTTACCCGGCGGGCGGCCTCTGCAAGGTCGCTACCGGCTGGCAGGGCGACGGTCTGGTCGTCCAGGTTTACCTGGACCCGCTTGGTGTCACCGGTCAGCGGCGCCAGGGCGGTACGGATTTTCCGGGCACAGCCCTGACAGGATGCGCCGGAGATGTTCAGGGCTGGCTGCAACTCGATGGTATCGGTCATCCGCATTTACTCCTCGTGGCAAGTGGCGGCAGCGGTTTCGTCCCAATGTTCGATCAGCCGGCAGATGGTATGGCCATCCGGCGTGCCATCGGGCATTTCACGCCAGGCTGACAGCGCCGTGGTCATCCGCTCGCGCAACTGCTGTAGCTCGGCAATCTCCCGCTCCACCTCGGCCAGGCGTTGCTCGAACACTTCCCGCACCATCGGGCAGGGCGAGTGGTGATCGTCCGCCTGATCCAGAATGGCGCGGATCTCCGGTAACGAAAATCCCAGCTGGCGGGCCTTGCGGGCAAACCGCAGCCGGCGCAGGTCGTCCGCGTCGTACTGCTGATAGTTGTTGTCGGGGTTTCTGGCCGGGCTGAGCAGGCCCTCCCGGGTGTAGAACCGCACGGTATCGGGATTCACACCGGCGGCCTGGGCAATCTCTTTGACTTTCATGTATCGCTCACTCCTTTGGTGACATGAAGAGGTGACATGAAGAAAATTGGCCACCATGCAGGATTCGAGGAGTGTCAGAGCCTGACACGGCGGTCACCACAGCTGGTCCATAAGATTAGCCTAAAACCTGTGAGCAACTCACAGGTCAAAGGTTTTTTGAAGGAAGCTTTTTTGCAGAAAGGAAAGTGCGGAAAGAATCAGCGCTCCCGGGCGCGCAGGAAAACCCCGCAGTGGTGGCACTGATCCGGCGCCATCAGCTTTGCCTGCCAGCCAATCCGGTGGCCGCAGGCCGGACAGGCCAGCCGCAATTGCAGCACGATGATGGGAATGATCAGCAGTACCAGCAGCACGCCCAGTGGCCCCCAGCTGTCACCGCTGGATAATCCCAGTTGACTGCCGAACACCAGGACGAGGGTGAGGGCGATAAATGCAAAGATAAAATAATTCCGGTTCCAGCGCTCCCAGCGGCGCAGGGTCCGGTCCTGTTCGGGGGTTAGATAGGTCTGGCTCATAGCATCCTGTCGCAAAAGGGTGATGGCCGAATACTGGTGCGGCCGGGCACGAATTGCAATCAGCGGTCGACGGAAAGGTCATCCAGGGCAAAGCCGCGGGCCAGCACCGCCGGCAGCTCCCCCGCCGGCACCGGTCGGCTGACCAGATAGCCCTGGATCAGATCGCAGGCCTGCCGGCGCAGCAGTGCAAGCTGGGCTTCGGTCTCGACGCCTTCGGCAACCACCCGGATTCCCAGGCTGTGGGCAAGACTGATCACCGCCCGGGTAATCACCGCATCGTCCTGGCGCTCGGTCATGTTGCGGACAAACGAGCGGTCGATCTTCAGCAGATCCACCGGGAAATCCCGCAGGTAGGCCAGCGACGAGTAGCCCACCCCGAAATCATCGATCGACAGGTGAACCCCCAGCTGATGCAGGCGCGACAGTTGCCGGAGGTTGCGCTCGATGTTCTGGATAAAGATCTCTTCGGTCAGCTCGATCTCCAGCCGGTCAGGCGCAACGCCGCTCAGCGCCAGCGCCCGCTGGATATGGTCCACCAGGTGTTCATCGTCCAGTTCCCGGCCAGACAGATTGACCGCAACCCGCAGCTGCCCGAGGGGCGTGCCGGCCCAGTCGGCCAGCTGCCGGCAGGCGGCCAGCACCACCCAGCGGCCGATTTCGCCAATTCGCCCGCTTTCCTCCGCCAGCGGGATGAACTCGCCCGGTGGCAGCAGGCCCCGTTGCGGGTGCTGCCAGCGGATCAGCGCCTCGACACTCTCCATCCGGCCCCGGGCAAGATCCAGCTGGGGCTGGTAGTGCAGCACAAATTCGTTATCTGCCAGTGCCTTGCTGAGATCCTTGTCGAGTTCCAGTCGCAGCACTTCACGGTCCTGCATGCCCTCGGTGTAGAACTGGTAGGTATTACGGCCACTCTCTTTGGCCCGGTAGAGCGCAATGTCGGCGTTGCGCAGCAACACATCCGCATCCACGCCGCTCTGGGGGTAGATTGCTACGCCCATGGTGGCGGTGATGCTGTGGTGTTCACCGTGGACCAGGAAAGGTTCGGCAAAGCACTGCTTGATCTGCCCCAGCAGGTGAATCACCTCATCCAGGTCATCCACATGTTGCTGGCAGATCATGAATTCGTCGCCACCGGAGTAAGCGATCATCACCCGCTCGTCACTGAGCAGGTTGAGCCGCTCGGCCACCAGCACCAGCAGATCGTCACCGAACTGGTGGCCGAGGGAATCGTTGAGGGTCTGGAAGCGGTCCAGGTCGATCATCACCAGTGCCACCTGGCGCTGCTGGCGCCAGGCCGTTTTCAGGGTATGGGCCAGGTCTTCCATGAAAAAGCGGCGGTTGGCCAGTCCGGTCAGGGCATCGGTCGATGCCAGGCGGGCGAGGTCCTGCTGGACGGCTTCCCGTTCGCTGACTTGCCGTTCCAGTTCGTGGCGGGTTTTCAGCAGCGCCCGGTTGCGCTTGAGAATGAGTTGGACCAGCAGGGTGGACAGACTGGTCAGCAGGCCCATCACCACCAGCGCGCTGAAGGTGAGCCAGGGCCAGATACTGCGCTTGCCGGCCACCCAGGATTCGGAGGGGGTTATGGCCAGTGTCCAATTGATTCTGGGCAACTCGACCCGTGTCAGGTGACGGAATTCCGGGGCTATCGGCAGGTCCGCATTGAGCTGGTAGGCCGGTTCGCCCCCCTGGAAGATGTCAACCCGGAAGAGCGCCAACACCCGTTCGGTCAGGATTGCCCGTGCCAGGTTCTCCATACGAAAAACGCCGGCGATGAACCCGCGGTTGTCGGCACCGGCGAGGATGGGCACATAGATGACCAGTCCGCTGCCTCCCTGTTTCAGTTCGATCACCCCGGACACGTCCAGCCGGCCGGTTTCCCGGGCGGCGATCAGCGCGCTGAGCCGGCTGTCAGAGAACGCCACGTTGTAGCCGACGACGTCCTGGTTACCGTCGATCGGCTCCACCCAGCGGACAATGAAGTCACGGTCAATCCACTCGATGGCCTGGTAGACGCCGTAATCCGTCAGGTAGTTGCGGGCATCATGACGCCAGACGGCTTCGGAAATATCGGGCGCGGCGGCGGTCCGTTCCGCCATGCGCCGCAGGGCCTGGACATGAGCGAGGAACTCCTGCTCCAGACCGCGGGTCAGGGCGGCCGCTTCGGTGGCGAGGCTGGCTTGGATCTGGGAGTCTTCCTGACGCTCGATGCCGAACTTGAGGCCGGTCGCGGTGGCCAGGAAGACCAGCATGATCAGCGCGGGCACCAGAGTGCTCAGGAGCAGTCTGGTGAGGGTGCTGGTCGTGCTGGTTGATTGGTCCAAAACCTACTCCGGCCCGGACGGCAGCGTGCTGTATCCGGATGTGCTGTTACTGGGTGCCGACAGGGGCCGGAACGCCCCCGCCAGTTTGCTCGCAAGTTGCCGAGATTATGTCAGAACTTGCGGGTAACACACACCCGATCGGGCCGGAATCGCGTTCACCTGGTGACTTCAGGCGCTGTTGCGCAAGGTCAGGCCCCGGCGCGGGAGCGGATGGTCACGCCCAGGCGGGGAATGTCCTGTTTCGGACAGCGGTCCATCACCACGGTCAGTCCGGCAGCTTCGGCCCGTGCCGCACCGGCTTCATTGATTACGCCAATCTGCATCCAGATGGTGGGGATGTTGAGGCGGATGGCTTCGTCGATTACCGGATCGGTCCGTTCGGGGGCCAGGAACAGTTCCACCATATCCACCGGCTCGGGCAGGGCCGACAGGCTGGCACAGACGGTTTCCCCGAGCAGTGTCTGGCCCGCCAGTTTCGGATTCACCGGGATTACCCGGTAGCCGCGACCCTGCAGGTAAGCCATGACCTCATGGCTGGGCCGGTGGGGCTTGTCGCTCGCCCCGACCAGGGCGATGGTATTGACTGATTCAAGGAGTAGACGCAGTTGCTCGGGGTGGTTTACTGGCATGGTTTCGCTCGTCAGTGGTTGCGGTGTGCCTGCAGTGTAACAGACACCGATTCCGCGTAGCGTAGCGCGTGTGGCTTGTCGATTTCCACCTCGGCCCACTGCACCGCTTCATGCTCCATGACGATACTGAGCACCTCATGGGTCAGCCGTTCCAGCAAGGCAAAACGGTTGCCATCGACATGACGGATGATTTGCTTGGTGATGGTGCGGTAATTGAGGGCGGATTCGATCTCGTTATTGTTGACTGCCTCGCTGGCATCATAGGTCAGCCGCACATTGATCAGCACGTCCTGCTGATTGTTGATTTCTTCTTCCTTGATGCCGATGTAGGTCCGCAGCAGCAGGTTCTTGATACGGACGGTCGCCTGGTGGCCGCCTGAGGGTGCCGTCATGGTGTCTCCCGGGGTCAGCGTTTCTGGATCAGGTTGAGGAATTCGGAGCGGGTGGCCTGGGATTTGCGGAACGCACCCAACATCATCGAGGTTTTCATCAGCGAGTTCTGTTTTTCGACGCCCCGCATCATCATGCACATGTGCTGGGCTTCGATGACCACTGCCACGCCGCGGGCATTGGTCACCGATTCGATGGCTTCGGCAATCTGTCGAGTCAGGTTCTCCTGGATCTGCAGCCGGCGGGCATACATATCCACAATGCGGGCAAATTTGGACAGCCCGAGCACCTTGCCCTGGGGCAGGTAGGCGATATGACATTTGCCGATAAACGGCAGGATGTGATGTTCGCACATGCTGTACAGCTCGATGTCCTGGACCACCACCATTTCGTCCATGGCGGACTCGAACACCGCCTTGTTGACCAGTTCATCCAGGCTCTGCTGGTAGCCCCGGGTGAGGAACTGCATGGCCTTGGCGGCCCGCAGCGGGGTGTCTGCCAGTCCCTCCCGGGTCGGGTCCTCGCCCAGCCCGCTGAGAATTTCCCGGTAGTGGCCAGCCAGTTCTGCAAGTTTGTCTGTCATCGTTGATTCGCTTCTTTTGTCACGGAGTCCAGGACTGAGCTTAGGCCAAACGGCGTTGCGACTCCACGGTATACGGTGATTCGGGCCAAAGAGACCAGCGCCGCGGGCACCGGTCGCCATTTCCGGTCCCTGGAGATGGCGTGGCCGCACTGATTGATTTAGAGTTTCAGCTGTCAAATTTTGCCAGGGAACGAGCATGGAGCAGGTGATACCCCGGGCCGGAGATGCGCCGTTGGCCGGCGGTGCGGCAACACTGGAATGCTGGCAACAGGCCGGTACCTGGTTCAGTTATGAAGGGCACGCGATCTTCAGCCGCATGGCGGGTGAGGGTGAGCCACTGGTGCTGGTGCACGGCTTCCCGACGGCGAGCTGGGACTGGAGCCGGCTCTGGCCGATGCTGGCGCAGCATTACCGGGTGCTGGCGGTAGACCTGCTGGGCTTCGGGTTTTCTGACAAGCCGGTGGATTATCACTACAGCATTGAAGACCAGGCGGACCTGCTGCAGGGCTGGATCGAGGGGCTAGGATTGCCACAGATCAGCCTGCTGGCCCACGATTACGGTTGTAGTGTGGTCCAGGAACTGCTGGCACGGGACCAGGAAGGTACCCTGCCCTTTGCCATTAGCCGCGTCTGTTTTCTCAATGGCGCCCTGTTTCCCGAGGTCCATCGGCCCCTGCTGATCCAGAAGCTGCTGTGCAGTCCATTGGGCGGCCTGGTCAGTCGCGGGCTGACCCGTGGCACCTTCAACCGCAATTTCTCCCGCCTGTTCGGCGACCGCCACGGGCTGACGGCCGCCGAGCTGGACAATTTCTGGCAGTTGCTGACCTACAATAACGGACGCGGCATCCTGCATCGCCTGGTGCATTACATGGAGGAGCGCCGCTGCCATCGCAACCGCTGGGTCGGCGCGTTGCAACAGGCCCGGCAGCCGTTGCGGCTGATCTCCGGGATGGCCGACCCGGTGTCCGGGGTGGCCATGGCCATGCGTTACCGGGAGCTGGTACCGGCAGCCGATGTGGTGAGTCTGCGCGGAGTCGGGCACTACCCCCACTATGAAAGTCCCGGTGAGGTTTATCGCGCTTTCCGGAATTTCAGCACGGGCCGCTGAGGGAGTTGCTGACAGAGTCGCTGGCAGAGTTACCGGCAGGTTTACCGGCGGAGTCACCGGCCACGTCGCCGGCGATCGGCTCAACACCGGTCCGGCCGGCAACGACCAGACGGTTGCGGCCCTGGTTCTTCGCACTGTACAACGCCTGGTCGGCCCGGTTCAGCCACACGGACCAGGTTTCCCCCTGCTGGACTTCGGCAATCCCTGCACTGGCGGTCACCGTGATGCCGTCCCCGAAAGGCGTCGCGCTGATGGTGGCCAGCAGTTGTCGTGCCAGCTCATCGGCATCCCTGAGGCGGGTTTCCGGCAGTACCAGCATGAACTCCTCGCCACCGATCCGGAACAGCCGGTCGCTTTCCCGGAGCCGTTTGCGGAGGCGCCCCGCCACCTGCTGCAGCACCTGGTCACCGGTGCTATGGCCCCAGCGGTCATTGATGGACTTGAAATAATCCAGGTCCAGCAGCACCAGGCTGGAGACCCGTTCATAGCGTTCCCGCATCTGGATATGGCGATTGAGGATGTCCGAGAGCTGGGAACGGTTCAGGCAACCGGTCAGCGGATCGGTGGTGGCCAGCAGGGTCAGTTCCCGTTGCAGTCGCCCCACCAGCCAGGCGAAGACCATGACAAAGACGCCGGTCAGCCCGAGAGAAAAGGTGATGCGCCAGAAGTCAGCCTCGGGAAACTTGAGGAACGAGATTACTGCCATGGCCATGACGAACACGATGTTGCTGATGGTGGCCTCCCGCAATGGCAGCAGGAAGAAGCCGCCTGCGATGGCCGGATAGGCCCAGTAGAGGCCGGCGTGGCCGTTGATCGCCGTGGAATAGACCGCGCAGGTTACCGCCAGCAGGGGAAACAGCCGGCCCTGGAGAAAATAGGTACGACGCCAGCGTAACAGCGCGATGACCGTCACGGCGTTGACGCAGAACAACAGCAACAGGCCCGCCAGCAGTCGGTGACCCTGGTTCCACTGAATCATCACCAGGGGGGCAACGGCGACCAGTGACCAGAAATGCAGGTGATAGACGATCTGGCGGCGAAAGCCAAGGACGGCCAGGGTCGGATTCGACGGTGTTGTCGGTGGAGTGGTTTCTGGTTGCACAGCATGCTCCTGCTGCTTTTTGTTCATGCCTTCATCCGCTTGAGGCGTTTGGCAAGAGTCTAGCATGCTCTGTTGATGATGAACGATAGTTCAGGCGTCAGCGGATGATCCGGCGGCCATACCAGGGTGCGGCGTTGTCCGGTAACTGGCCGCCTGCCGGGCAGTCCGCTAAACTCCCGCCGGTCTGAATGCAGTGTCGCCGAAACCTGTCACCCGTCGTTAACGCGCGGCCGCCCACCAGAGGGGAACACCATGACAGCTATCCAGGTTCGTAAACCTGCACTTATCGTCCGGGCCGGGCGCCGTGCCCTGGAGCGCCTCCACGAGCAGCCACTGACGCCACAGGATGTCCATGTGATCCCCGGCGCCGCCGGAGGCCCCAAGGCCCTCGGGCTGTCCGGTCTGGACAAGGCCATTTTCGGTCACTGGCTGCCCCGGGCGCCCCAGCAGCGGGCGCTGATCGGGTCGTCTATCGGGAGCTGGCGGTTTGCCGCGATCGCCTCCAGCGATGATCCCGCAGCCCAGTTGGCCCGGCTGGCCGAACTGTATACCACGCAGCGTTTTGCCAGGGGGGTGAGCCCGGCGGAAGTGACCCGCAAGAGTGTGCAGTTCCTGGAAACCCTGCTGGGAGGCCGCGAGGATTACCTGCTGAACCACCCGTTTTATCGTCTCAGCATCGTGGTGGTACGCAGTCGCGGCCTGCTGGAGCATGACAGCCGGGGCCGTCTCGGTCTGGGCCTGATGAATGCCATCAGCGCCAACATGGTAAGCCGCCGCCACCTGGGCCGGTTCATGGAGCGGGGGATCATTCACGATGCCCGGTATCCGACGCCGGTGGCCAGCCTGGTGGACTTTCCCAGTCACCGGGTGGCCCTGACCCGCGACAACCTGCTGCCGGCGCTGCTGGCGTCGGCGTCGATCCCGCTGGTGATGTCCGGTGTGCGGAATATCCCGGGTGCGCCGGAGGGCGTCTACCGTGACGGTGGGCTGCTGGATTACCATCTCGATCTGCCCTATGAACAGCCGGGGGTGATTCTCTATCCGCATTTCACCGACAGGGTTGTTCCGGGCTGGTTCGACAAGTCCCTGCCCTGGCGCCGCGGCGATGCCACCCGGCTGCAGGATGTACTGCTGGTAGCGCCTTCCCCGGCATACCTGGAAACGCTGCCGGATCGCAAGCTGCCGGATCGCAAGGATTTCGAGAGGTACCTGGGCGATGACGCCGGCCGTGAGCGCGCCTGGCGACGGGCAGTGGCGGAGAGCGACCGTCTCGGGGACGAGTTCATGGAGCTGGTTGACCGTGGTCGGCTGGCGGAGGTTCTCAAGCCGCTGTGAGGGCAGCCAGCTGCAGAGCGTCTATACTTCCGGGCATTGGCTCACAATCCGCAGGTGCAGGTGTGAAGGAGAAACCATGAGCGATCAACAACCTGAGATTCCGCAAAAATCGCCGTATGCGGTACTGGTTGAGGGCGGGCGCAATTATTTCTGGTGCGCTTGTGGCCGCAGCCAGTCACAGCCCTTTTGCGATGGCTCCCATAAAGGCAGCGGCTTCACCCCGGTCAAGTACACCGCCGAAAAACAGGAGTGGCTGTGGTTCTGTGGCTGCAAGCACACTGGAACCCCGCCGCTTTGTGATGGTACCCACAAGACCCTCTGAGCCGCGCTACAGCGGCCGGCGCAGGGCGCAGAGCCGGTAACCGGTAACGCCATCGACCGGATTGCTCAGTACTTTTACCCGCAGGGTGGCGGCCACGGCGGTGCCGTCGGCGGCCAGCAGATTGAGGTCCATCCGCTCGACCTGGCGGTCCTGGCGGGCGGCATCCAACAAGGCCAGGAAATGTCGCTGCTCAGGCTGGCTGACAAGGCTGGCCCACGGTTGCCCGGCCAGTGCCGCCGCGGGCCGGTCCAGGAGCTCGGTCACCTGTGTCGAAACGAAGCCGATCCGGCCCTGTTCATCCAGTTCCGCAACGACCCCGCCCGCCAGCTCTACCAGGTCCCGACTGCGCTGTTCGCTGTCATTAAGCGCCTGTCGCAGAATGGTTTTTTCCACCTGTGCATTATCGAGTTGCTGGGCGCTGAGGCCCAGGGAGACGTCGCGTCCCTGCAGTGCCTGTTGCAGGCCCTGCTGACGACGACAGAGCCAGAAGCTCAGGAAGGCGGCCAGCAGACTCAAACCGCCGCCTGCCAGCCAGAGCCGGGTGTGGGCCGGGCCCGCGTCCGGGGGCGGGCTGATTGTAGCAAGCAGCCATTGGCGGCTGGCAAAGGCCAGTTCCGAGCGCAGCGTGCGCTCATGGCTGATATCCGGGGCTCCCGAGCTGCGGAACAGTGGCCGTTTCGAATGCTGGGAGAGGTCGTGGACCTGCAAGGCAGCCCCGGCGGGCAGGGGGTGATCTGCAAAGGTGGCTTCGAGCCAGAGTTCCGGCACCAGGGTCATCCGCACCAGGCGGTTATCTGCCATCGGGAAGAACAGCATGGACATTCGCTGGCCCTGTTCCGGGTCAGTGCCGGCAGGGGAGGTGCCGGCTGTTCCGGTCGCTCCGGGCGTTACTGCGTCGGGGGCGGGCTGCTCGGCCGGGGGCTGGGGGGGTGGCCGGAACACCACCGCCGGGGTCGCTATGACCTGGCCGTTGTCCCGGGCACGGGCCAGTTCGCCGGGCCAGTCGGGATCGGTTTCCACCAGGGCGATGCCCAGGATGCCTTTGCGGTAGGCCAGCAGGGCATTGGCTTGCTGGCGGAATCCCGGCTCACTGCTGGTGGCGGTGGCCGCCAGTTGATGGCCGGAATCCAGCAGGTTCTGGATGCGCTCCTCGAGCAGCGTCGCCAGGGTGAGGTGACGACTGGTGGCCAGGTCCTCGCCGATGGACTGCAGCCTGTCCCGGTAGCCCGTACCGATAACCGCAGTCACCACCAGTCCGGCCAGCAGTACCAGTATCGCCGGCCAGTAATGCCAGGGCAGGCGCCGCAGCAGGGTCGAAGCGTCCATGGTTGCTCCCCCGTAGGGCCGGGCGGCAAGTCCCGGTCACCCGTTGATGTCTGTCCCCACACTTTAGTCCAGTTTTGTCCCGTGCCGGAAGCCTGATCCGGGCGCAAGCGCGTGCGAACCGCACCCTCGTTCAGTGTTGGGGCCGACGGACCACGCTGTAGACCAGTACGAACAGGCTGAATGCGGTCACTACCACCGATGGCCCCGCCGGGCTGTCCGCCTGCCAGGACAGCATCAATCCGCCGGCGACCGCCAGCATGCCGAAGCCCATCGCGAGGAATACCATGTGTTCCGGGGTCCGCGCCAGCCGCCGCGCCGTCGCCGCCGGAATGATCAGCATGGCAGTGATCAGCAGTACGCCAACGATCTTCATGGCGACGGCGATGACCAGTGAGAACATCAGCATCAGCAGCACCCGCAGCCGCTCCACCGGTACCCCTTCGACCCCGGCCAGTTCCTCGTGGATGGTGCTCATCAGCAAGCCGTCCCACAACCAGAACAGCAGCACCAGGATAGCCACGGCACCACCGTAGATCCAGGCCAGGTCGGCGCGGGTCATGGCCAGCAGGTCGCCAAACAGATAGCCGGTCAGATCGACCCGCACATCGGGCAGGAAACTCAGCACCACCAGGCCAATGGCGAGCGCACTGTGGGCGAGAATGCCCAGCAGGGTGTCGGTGGCAAGGCCACGACTGCGGCCGAGCACCACCAGCACCATGGCGAGGCCGACACAGGTGAGCGCAATACTCAGGTTGAGCGGGAGCTGGAACAGGAACCCCAGGGCAATACCAAGCAAGGCCGAGTGGGCCAGGGTATCGCCGAAATAGGCCATGCGGCGCCAGACCACAAAACAGCCCAGGGGGCCGGCCACCAGGGCCACTCCCAGGCCGCCCAGCAGTGCCCGCCAGAAAAAGTCATCCAGAACGGTATCAATGATGGCCATGGCCGGAGCATTCCCTGTGTTCAGAGTCACTGTCGCCCGCGGCAACCACGTCGCCATGGAGATTGTGCTGATGGTTGTGGCGATGATGGTAGACCGCCAGACTTTCAGCCACCGACTGGCCGAAGGTTTCGATGAACGCCGGGTCCCGGGAAATGTCTTCCGGATGGCCACTGCAGCAGACATGCTGGTTCAGGCAGAGGACTTTGTCGGTTGCGGCCATCACCAGATGGAGGTCGTGGGAAATCATGATCACCCCGCAGTGGAGCCGGTCCCGCAGCTGGCGGATCAGGTCATAGAGCGCCGCCTGGCCATTGATATCGACGCCCTGGGCCGGCTCATCGAGCACCAGCAGGTCCGGCTTCCGGGCCAGGGCACGGGCCAGCAGCAGGCGCTGGCGTTCGCCTCCGGAAAGATGATGTACCGAGGCCGCCAGCAGGTGCCCGACACCGGTCTGCTCCAGGGCTTCGCGGCAGGCCGCGGCCGGGACGCCACTCAGCGCCATGAACCGTTTCACGGTGAGTGGCAGGGTCGGTTGCAGGTGCAGGTGTTGGGGGACATAGCCGATGGTCAGGCCGGCCTGACGGTGGATTGCACCTTCGCTGAGTGGCTGGATGCCCAGTACCGCCTTGATCAGCGTGGTCTTGCCGGCACCGTTCGGGCCGATGATGGTAATGATGTCGCCGCGGCTGACCTTGAGATTGATATGGTCGACCGCGATCACGCCATCGAAGCGGACGGTGGCATTGTCCAGGGTTACCAGGGGGTCAGTCATTGTCGGCATCCTGGCGACAATTGGGGCAGCGGCCGGCAATCTCGATGGTGGTGTCTTCCGGAACAAAGTGCTCGGCGGCGGCCGCCGCCGCCACCGCGCTGGCAACCGTGGGTGCGGTCAGTTCGAGGACATTGTGGCAATGACGGCAGATCAGGAACATGCCGTTATGGTGCTGGCCAGCATGGGCGCAGCCGACAAAGGCGTTCAGCGATGCGATGCGGTGGACCAGGCCGTTAGCGAGCAGGAAGTCGAGGGCCCGGTAAACGGTCGGCGGTGCCGCGTTGTGACCGTCCTCGGCCAGCGCGGCAAGGACATCGTAGGCACCCAGTGGCTTGTGGGATTGCCAGATCAGTTCCAGCACCCGTTCCCGGACCGGTGTCAGACGGGCATTGTTTGCCTTGCAGATAACCCTGGCGTCATCCAGCGCCTGGCTGACACAGGTCGCGTGGTTGTGGGGGCGATAAGGCAGCGCGGCATTGGCCATGGCAGCGACATCCGGTGAAAATTTGAAACATTATAACATTCACCTTGGTGACCGTCACCGGTCCCGCCTGCTGCCATTCATCGGGCTGACCGGTTAGCCGTGGTGGCTGCTGGCGAGGTCCTCGAGGTATTCCAGGTTCGGAATGAAGGCTTCCTCACCATTGAGGTCCACTTTCATCAGGTCGGCGGGCCCGGTGTCACCTTCCAGCGGGTGAAGCTGGGACTGCTCGACGCGGGTCTGGCTTGGGATGCCCCGGGTGACAAGTGCGAGGAATGGCAGCTGGTTGTGATGACTGCCAATGGTGTTGAGGACTGCAATGCGGCCGCGGCCGTCACCGGCGTCCGAGCGTTCACCGCCGTTAGCCGCGTCGTAGGACACCACCGGCAGATTGAGGCCGCGCCAGTTGAGCTCGCCCAGCAACCAGGCCGGCCCGTTGTCCTTGGGGGTGGTTGCGCCATAGTCGACAATCTCGGCAATCGACACGTTGGGCAGCAGCAGTTGCCGGCCCGCCATGGGGATCAGCACACAGGGAAGTACTTGGCGGTTGTCATTCATCTTGCGTTCCTCAGACAGAATCCCGCTGGCTGCGCCGTTGCAGCAGACAGGACGCCTCAATCGTTTTGACAAGTTCCCGGGCCAGCTGTTCTGGCGTACCGGTAAAACTGGTACAGCCGGTTTCGGCCACCGAATCCGGCATGGAGCTGTTACCACAGCTGGTGCTTTCCTGTACCCAGATCCGGCTGCCGTAGGCCTTCAGCAGCGGTGCGGCAATGGCACCGTCGTTGCCCATGCCGGAGAACAGGATAGCATGACAGTGATGACCATAATGGTCCGCCACATTCAGCAGCACCTGGTCAATGGACGGGCCATAGGGTCCCGGCCAGGGCGTCTGCTTTTCCTGCAGCCGACCGTTGTGATCAAGAATCCACTCGTGCTCCACCGGCATCAGGACCACTTCACCGTGGTGGACCTTGTGGCCGGCTTCGGCCTGACGCAGCCGGTAATGGGCATGCCGCCCCAGCACCCGGGTCAGTACCTCGGTGAAGTTGCCGTCGATGTGCTGGGCATAGATAAAACCGACCGGCAATCCGGCCGGGAGGTGATCGAGAAACGCCTTGACGGCGGCGGGGCCGCCCAGCGAGGCTCCCAGTATCCACACCTCTTTCGCGGGCTTGTCCGGGTCAGCGGGCGTCACCCAGGCGGGCAACCGGGGATCGGTTGCAGGGGTGTCGTCAGTGACTCCGGCAAGCTGCTCCAGAGTGTCCGCGGAGTCGAGCTGCTCCAACGGCCCCAGTTGCTGTTCCAGCTTGTTCAGCAACCGCCGCTCCCAGCGGGAGTAGTCGGTGCTGCCGCTCCGTGGTGCGGTATCGACCCCAAACAGCACCGGCGCGGCAGACTGCTCCAGCAGGTAATCGAACAGCGTCGGATGATCCGCTTCGTCTTCCAGGGTGACCAGCCACAGGCTGGCCTCGGGAATTCGCGGATAATCCAGCAGGCGCTGCGGGTCGCCGCAAAAGCAGGCGGCGAGGCCGAATCGTGTCGCCGCCTCCTGCAGCCGGTGCCGCTGCAGGACGTTGTCTGACACTATCCCGACTGCGGGCCGGCCTGCCGGGGCGGCCATCAGTCGTTACCGGTCAACCGTGTAATCGTCTCAAGCAGCTCGGTTTCCTGGAAGGGTTTGCCGAGGTACTCGTTGACGCCCAGGGCGAGGGCCCGGTCGCGGTGTTTCTGGCCGGTCCGCGAGGTGATCATACAGATAGGAGTATTGCGCAGGCTGTCGTCGTGCCGCACAAAGCTTGCGACCTCGAAGCCGTCCATGCGCGGCATCTCGATATCCAGCAGGATAATGTCCGGCTTGTGGTCCTGCAGCTGGGCAACCGCATCGAGGCCGTCCTTCGCAGTCACCACCTCCATGCCATTGCGCTCCAGCAGGCGGGAGGTAACCTTGCGCACCGTCACCGAGTCGTCCACCACCATCACGATGGTCGGCCGTTCCTCGCGGCGGTACGCTTCCTGCGCCTTGTTCATGGCGGCGATACGCTGGCGTTCCGACAGGATGTCGGAGCGGATCATCGCCGGCAGGTCAAGGATGACCACCACGTTGCCGTCACCGAGAATGGTGGCACCGGAAACGCCCCGCACCGAACTGAACTGCGGGCCGAGGGATTTCACCACGATTTCCCGACTGCCGATCAGGCTGTCCACCTGCAGCGCCATGGGCTGTTCGGCACCGCGGACCAGGATAACCGGCAAGGGCAGCGCCTGGCCCTGCAGCTTGGGCTGGTGTTCGCTGTGCAGCAGGCTGCCGAGATACTGCAGGCGGTATTGCTGGCCGGCGTACTCATAGAGCGGCGCGTCCGGCTTGTAATACTCCTCGAGTTCCCAGGTACTGACCCGCACGATACCTTCGATGGTGTTCAGCGGGATGGCATAGAAATCCTCGCCGGAGGTCACCATCAGGGCCCGGTTGACCGACACGGTGAAGGGCAGGCGTACCGTGAAGGTGGTGCCTTCCCCGAGGCGTGAGTCGATGTCGAGGCTGCCGCCAAGTTGCTTGATCTCGCTGGCGACCACATCCATGCCCACGCCGCGTCCGGAAATCTGGGTCACCTGCTGTGCGGTGGAGAAGCCCGGTTGCAGGATAAACTGGAGGATCTCACGGTCACTCAGGGTTTCATCGGCACGCATCATGCCCTGACGAATGGCCTTGTCACGAATGACCCGGATCGGAATGCCGGCACCGTCATCGATCATGCGCAGCACCACGTCACCGCCCTCACGGGTCAGTGACAGGGTGATTTCCCCGGTCTCGGGTTTGCCGACCCGGGTCCGCTCTGCGGGGGTTTCGATGCCGTGGTCGAGGGCGTTACGCAGCATGTGCTCAAGGGGCGCGACCATCCGCTCGAGGATGTTGCGGTCCATCTCCCCTTCCGGGTTACGGACGTCGAACTCCACCTTTTTGGCCAGCTCGCCACTGATCTGCCGCACGATCCGCCGCAGCCTCGGTACCATCGAGGCAAAGGGGATCATCCGGGTCTTCATCAGACCTTCCTGCAATTCGGTATTGATCCGCGACTGCTGCACCAGCAGGGTCTCGGTATCCCTTAGCCGGTCGGCCATGGTTTCCCGCAGGTCGGCAAGGTCCGAGGAGGATTCGGTCAGTGCCCGTGACAGCTGCTGGATTGATGAGTAGCGGTCCATCTCCAGCGGGTCGAAGTCTTCGCCGTAATCCGGTCCGTGCTCCTTCTCGGTACGGAACAGGATCTGGGTTTCGGTCTCGATGTCCATCCGCCGCAGCTGCTCACGCAGACGCTCGATGGTCGCAGCCATCTCGTCGAGGGTGCGGGTGAAGTCGCTGGTCTGCTGTTCGAGGCGGCCCCGGGTAATACTGGTTTCACCCGCCAGGTTGACCAGTTCATCCAGCAGCGGCGCTGATACCCGGATGGTCTCCTGAGCTGCGCGTCCGGCGTCGGCAGGCTTCCGCCGCGGTGTTTTGGCCGGCGCCTTGGCTGGGGCCGGGGTGGCCGGTTCGGCGGCCCGGGCAAGCGGGGCCGGTTCCGCCGGTGCGGGTTCGTTTACCGGGGCTTCCGTGGCTGGCTCGTCGGGTTCTGCCCGGAGGGCGTCCGGGAGCTCCGCCTCGGAGGCTGGCTGGGGGACGGGGGTCCCGTTACCGGTAAGTCGATGGCGCAGTTCGGCCACCAGGGCGACAATACTGTCATGATCCGCAGTAATGGCCTGCCAGTCGCTTTCCTGCGGGCTATTACCCCCCAGGTCGATCAATCGGGTCTCGAGGCCGTGGGCGGCATCGCCCAGGTCACGCTGCTGGGCCAGTCGCGCACCACCCTTCAGGGTATGCAGGGCACGCTGGGCCTCCCGGTTGAAATGGGCGTTACCCGGCTCTTTGCGCCAGTCGGCGAACAGCTGCTCCAGCTGGTCGAGAATTTCGCCGGCTTCTTCCAGGAAGATCTCGATGACTTCAGCATCGACCGGTTCGGCGCCAGCGGTTGCGCCGCTGTCTCCGGTGTCAGCATCGGTTTGCGAAGTAACGGTGACCGGCAGGCTCCGCAGTGCGTCGATCAGCTCCTGGTCCGGTGCGGCCTTGCCGCCGTCTTCCAGGGTGTTCAGCATCTGGTCGAGGGCGCCCAGTGCCCGTTCGCTGAGGGCGAGCGCGGCTTGCTGGTTATTGCCTCCGGCGACCAGCGGCTCCAGGGCATCGGACCAGGCTTCGGCAAGTTCCGCCACCGGGTCGATATCCGCCAGCAGGGCGCCGCCCCGCAGGGTGTGCAGCTCCTGCTGTAACTGGGTAACGCCAATCAGCTCGGCGGGATCATCCCGCCACTGCGCAAGGGCCTCGGTCAGCGCGGCATGGATCTCCCGGCCTTCGTCCAGGAAGATGCCGGCCAGGTCGTCATCGCTGGTCTGCGGCAGCTCAGGGCTTAGCCAATCCTCGCCTTGCTCCTCGGGTTCGAACAGCGTGATCAACCCGGCGTCGTGGGGGCTTTCCTCAGCCGGTTGGTCCTGGCCTGCGGGGTGGCCAGCGAGGATGGCCTGGACGCGGCCGATCAGTTCATGCGCGTCAGGGCAGGGCTTCTGGGTGGCCACCTGTTCCACCATCAGCGCCAGCCGGTCGTGACAGGCAAACAGCAGGTCGTTCATTTCCGGTGTGGCCTGCAGCTGGCCTTCGGCCACTTTCTCGAACAGGTCTTCCAGCACGTGGGTCAGGTCGCCGATGGGGGCAACCCCGGCCATCCGGGCACCGCCCTTGAGGGTGTGGACATCCCGCTGCAATTCGGCGGCCACCTGGCGGTTATCGGGATCTTCACTCCAGGTGTGCAGTGCACTGGCAGTGGAGTTGATCAGGTCATAGGCTTCTTCGAGGAAGATGCCCACCAGCTCCGGATCCAGTCCGGCAAAGGCATTGACCCCGGCGTCGGATTCCGCCGCCACGGCGGCGTCTTCCGGCAGGCTCAGCTCGATGGTTTCCTCGGCGGTGGTGTCTTGCTCCGCGGGCTGGTGAGCTGCCACCGGTGTTGCCTCGGCAGTCTCGGTGTCGCTGCCGGCGGCCTGCAGTTCCGCCACCAGTTGCGGGGCGGCCTCGCAGGTACCCTGCTCAGCGATGGCTTCCACCAGCGAGGCTAGCTGGTCGTGGGCTTTCAACGCCAGTTCGGTTCGCGCCCGGGTCGCGGCGATGCGACCCTCGGCAATCCGCTCGAACAGGGTTTCCATTTCGTGGGCGATATCGGCGATCGGCGCAATGGCTGCCATCCGCGCACCCCCTTTGAGGGTGTGCAGTTCCCGCTGCAGCTCCTTGACCAGCTCCGGCTGGGCCGGTTGGGCCTGCCAGCGGTGGAGCTGTTCGGCGGTGGTGTTGATGATCTCGCCGGCCTCTTCGAGGAAAATCTCCGCCAGTTCCGGGTCCAGGTCGGAAAACTCCTCGCTGCTGACGGATGGCTGCTCGGTGCCGGCCGCCACTTGTGGGGCCGTCTCAGCCGGGGTGTCCGGTTCGCTGACGCTGGTCACCTGGCGCGCGGCACTGGCTTGGTCGACGTATCCGCGGATCTCGCTGATCAGGTCGGGCGCGGGGCGCGGTGACTCGGCCTGCCCCAGGGCGTCAACCATGCTGGCAAGCCGGTCGTGACAACGGAACAGCAGATCGGCGAGCTGGTCGTTGATGGCCAGTTGTTGCTCGGTAACGCCTTCAAACAGGGTTTCCAGTTCGTGGGCCAGATCACCCACCGGCTCGATGGCGGCCAGGCGTGCACCACCCTTGAGGGTGTGCAGGTCGCGCTGCAGCAGGCGCAGTAACTCGGTGTTGCCGTTGTCGGTCGCCCACTGGTGGAGGGTCTCTGCAGTGCTGTCGATCAGATCCCGGGCTTCCTCCAGGAAAATATCGGCCAGCTCCTGTTCCGCTTCCTCGTCGGTTTGTGGCAGCGGTGGCAGGGCTTCGTCTGCCGGCTCCGTGTGCACGGCCGCGACCGGTTCGGCGGCTGCCTCAGTGGCTTGCGGTGCCTCACTGGCAGGATCGTCGATGAGATCGCGCAGGTCGCGCAGCTGCCGTAACTCTTCCAGCAGGTCCTCGTCGGTAACGGTGGCCAGCCCGGCCGCGACCTGATCCATCATGTTGATCAGGAGCTCGTGCGCTGCCCGCGCCACCCGGAAAAAGTCCGCGCCGGGAGTGATCGCCGAGGTCCGGGTATAGCCATAGATCTCGCTGAGCAGCTCCGCCAGCTCGGCAACGTCCGTCAGGCCGGCCTGGCGGGCCCCGCCGGAGAGTTGCTGCAGTTCGCGACCGAGGGTTTCGACCGCTGCAGTCTGGTCCGGTTCGCGGATCCAGGTATCGAGAATGCTGTCGGCATCCAGCAGGATGTCCAGTCCCTCATTGAGGAACAGGGCAACCAGCTGCGGTTGCGCCTGAACGGCGGCTTCTTCCGAACCCAGGGCATCCTGGCTGCCCAGGGTGCGCGTCGAGACTGTGTCGAGGCGCTCGAGGTATTCTTCGGTACCCGCCAGGGTAGCCTGCGGGTTTTCGCGAATCTGGCCGAGGCCACGGACAATAAAGTCGCAACCGTCGGCAAGCAGGTCGAGGGCATCCCGGTCGGCCTTGCGATTGGCCGCACGGCTGTCCTTGACCAGTCGTTCCAGCGGCGTGATAACCCGCGCAATGGGTTCGATACCTGCGGTATGGGCACTGCCCTTGAGGGTATGCAGTGCGCGGGAAACCTGGTCGGTATACGCCACCGCGGTCTTGTCGGCGGCGTTGCCGAGAAACGCGCGCAGGGTCTCCAGGTGGGTCTCGGTTTCGCTCTCGAAAATGTCGAGCAGCACCTGGTCAATCAGCTCTTCGTTGGCGGCATCTGCGGTACTTTCGGTGTCCTCCGCCTCGTCCAGCTCGGCCGCTGCCAGCTCGCCGCTGTCCGGTATTTCGCCGTTGGCAAGGCTGGTGGCACGGGCTTCGAGTTCCGCCGTCGATACCGAGGCGTTGCGGCGGGCGCGGAAGTCCTCCACCAGCGCCGGCAATACGCCGGTGACATCCTGCAGCAGGCCGGCGATGTCGTCATTCATGAAGACACTGCCGTCGATGACCCGGTTGAGCATGTTCTCCACCGCCCACGCCAGTTCGCCAATGGTGGATGCACCCACCATGCGGCCACTGCCCTTGAGGGTGTGGAAGGCGCGACGGACTTCGGCCAGCGCCGAGCGATCATCGAACTGGCGCACCAGCATCGGCAGGAATTCACGGATGGTGTCGAGAACTTCGCCGGCTTCCTCGATAAAGATATCGAGAATTTCGTCATCAATCAGGTCGTCGGTGTCGTCCGCGGCAGCCACCGGTTCGGGCTTGCCACCAGGGACCGCCGCGCTGACCGGAGCCTCGGCCAGCGCCGGTGTTTCCGGTGCCGCTTCGACGTCGGTAACCTTGCGGGTGGTCGACATGGCTTCGGCACGCTCGATCAGTGCCGCGACATCACCCTCGGTATGGCCGTTCCGGAATTCCTCGATCAGCCCGGGAATTCGCTGGTTGACGTCATCAATCAGGGCGAACAGTTCATCGTTGGGGCGAATGGTCTGGTCGATCACCCGATTCAGCAGGTTTTCCACCGACCATGCCAGTTCGCCGATACTGCTGGCACCCACCATGCGGCCACTGCCCTTGAGGGTGTGGAAGGCGCGGCGGACTTCGGTCAAAGCCTCGCGATCGTCGTGGTTCTGGCGCAGCCTGGGATAATAGTCATGAATACTGGTGAGAACCTCACCGGCTTCCTCGACAAAAATCTCGAGGATCTCGTCATCCACCAGTTCATGGTGGGATGCCGCCGTGGTGTCGGTCTCTGGCTCGGCCTGAGCGGCAACGGTTTCTTCCGCTTCCACTGCTGCCTGCCAGGTCGGCTCGGCGCCGACCGGAAAGCCGAGAATCGCCAGGCTGTCTTCGGCAATGTGGAGGATGGCGTCGTTATCGGCGATGCCATCGCTCAGCCGCTCGAGGTAATACTCGATGCTGGTAATGGTGTCGGCCAGGGTGTCGAGCTGTTTCCAGTCCGGGATCTGGCGGCCACTCAGCAGGGCGTCGGAGACATAGCGCTCGGCACACTGCAGCATGTCGGCAACCCGTTCCAGAGGGATCAGCTGCAGGCCACCGCGGATGCTGTGGAGGAGCTCCGGAACGTGTTCAATCTCGCGCAGGTCCCATTGCGAGGCGATAAAGTTCACCACCGCGGTCTTGACCTGCTCGAGGGAATTGCGGGATTCCCTCAGCAGCGCGCTATGGGCGTCGCTGAGTTCCTGGCCACCGAGGTTGGGCGTATTGCCGTAATCCTTGTCGGTAATTTCCTGCTGGCGGTCCTTGTCCAGGCCGGACAGGCTGGCTTCGACGTAAAGCAGTGCGCCGGCAATATCCAGTAGCGTGCCGTCATCGACTTTTTCCACCTGATTGACCAGGCGTTCGAGAATCTCGATCTGCTCCAGGATCACCCGGCGGGGTATCCCCAGGCCGATGACCGCAAGGGTATTGGCAATCTGGCGCAGGCCCGGCAGCAGTTCTTCCAGCTCGTCGTTCTGACGCATCGCGGCCCTGACAAACAGGTCCAGCTGGTCCTTCAGCTTGGCGAGCTCTTCGTTGAGGGCGCTGACCACGGAGTGGATCGCTTCACGGCCCGGACCGGCCACCCGGCTGCGGGCGGCGTCCACGTCATCGTCGGTGGGCAGGGCTTCCGCCAGCCGGTAGTCTTCGCGCAGCGCGCGGACCCACGGGGTGTCGAGTTCGCGGGCCCGTGCCACGTAGTACAGCAAGTGCTTGAACAGGGCCTCGGGAACCGGTTGCTGCAGGATGTCGACGCGCTCGTCGATCAGTCGGCGCAGCTCGCTGTCAAGATTGCGCAGCAGCGACTTGGTGGCTGAATTGAGCGGGTTATCGCCGCTTTGCAGGGTCTCGACAAAGCCGCCGGCGGCTCGCCAGAGTTCGCCCCGGGGGCTTTGCTGGCAGAGTTTGACCAGCCGCTGGATGACCTTCTGCAGATAGTCGTAATGCGCGCGCAGATCTGCCTCGCGGATGATACCGGCGAGGGCAAACTGGAACATCTGGCGCAGCTTGCGGACATTGGCGAGTACCTTGGGGTCCTGCAGGTGCTGGACCGCCACGGGGTTGGAGGCAATCCGGGCGCGGGTCAGATCCGGTTTGAACAGCGCGGTGTCTGACAGCAACGATTCGCCCCGCGCGGCGCGCAGGTTATTGAGCAGCGGCAGCAGCACCAGGGGGAAGTCATCCCGGCTGCTGGACAGGTGTTCCAGGTACTGGGGCAGCTGGAGTATGGATTCCATCAGCACTTCGACGGCTTCGTCGATGCTGGCTACGGAGTCGTTCAGGATTGCCTGGGTGAGCTTTTCCATCTCCTCGGTCAGCAAGGCGGCGCCGTACAGCTCCACCATCTGCAAGGTGCCGTGGACCTGATGGAGGTAATTCAGGCAAAAGCGCAGGCGCGCGGTATCCTCGCGGTTCTCCACGAACGCTTCGAGTGCCTGCTGGCCCTGAGTCAGCGTGTCCTGTATTTCTCCCCGAACCCAGTCGAGGGCGATACTGTCATGGTGATTGCCCATAACCACTCCGGTTATTCTTCGTCGGGCTGGCGTCGTATCCACGCCAGCACATGTTCCGAGGGTACCCTCTGCAAGCCCGGTGGCTGCCAGTCGGTCAGCTCACCCTGGCCCAGGACCAGGAGGCCCCCGGGTGCCAGTCTCTCTGCAAGGTGCTTGACGATTTCCCGCCGCCGCCAGCGACGGAAATAAATCAGCAGGTTCTGGCAGAAAATGATGTTCATGCCGTGCATGGGTGCCTGCTTCAGGTCCAGCACATTGAGCCGGGTAAAACACACCCGCTCACGAATGCCCGGCAGGATTTCCACGCTGTTCCGCTCGACAGGCCGGAAGTAGCGGGACTGCATGACGTCGTCCATCCCTGTCAGCTTGCGGGCACTGAACTGGCCCCGCGAGGCCTTTTCAATGGCCGGTTTGCTGATGTCCGAGCCGGTTACCCCGAACAGGGGGGGCAGTGCCAGCTGGGTCATGGCCTCGTTGAGCAGCATCGCCAGGGTATAGGGTTCTTCCCCGGTCGAGCAGCCAACGCTCCAGACTTCCAGTGGCCGGCGCTTCAGGACTTCCCTTGGCCGTGTCAGGATGTAATCCGAGACCAGGCGGAAGGCATCCGGATCCCGGAAGAACCGGGTTTCCTGTACTGTGAGCCGATCCACCAGGGTGGACCACTCGACGATCGCTTCCGGGCCAGAGACCACGCGTTCGTAGTAGGCCTGGTAGCTGTTGCAGCCCACTTCCCGCATGCGGATCCCGAGATTGGTTTCGAGAAACGACCTGCGCTCTTTCGACAGTGTTATGCCCGTCCGGTGCTCCAGCAGGGCCTGCCACTGGCTGAACTGCGCCTCATCCATGTCAGGAAGGCGGCGCATGGTCCAGAGTCCAGCGGCAGGAGACAGTTGGTTGCGGGTTTCAGCCATAAACTGTCAACCATTCCGGTGAGGATCAGCTCACCACCGGAACGTCGCCGTACTCCTGTTCGGTGGTCTCGGCCTCGTCCTCTTCCGGCAGGGTGAAGCCCGCTACCGAAGACCGCAGCTCGGACGCCATTTCCGCCAGGTTACCGATAGACTTCGCGGTGGCGTTGGTACCCGAGGAGGTCTGCGAGGTGATTTCCTGGATAACGTTCATGGTGTTGGAAATGTGGGCCGCCGACGAAGACTGCTGGCGGGCCGCGTTGGAGATGTTCTGGATCAGTTCCGCGAGGTTCATGGATACGTTCTCGATTTCCTCGAGCGCGATACCCGCGTCCTGGGCCAGACGTGCACCACGTACCACCTCGGCGGTGGTGTGTTCCATGGAGATAACCGCTTCGTTGGTATCCGACTGGATCGTCTTAACCAGCGCCTCAATCTGCTTGGTTGCCGCAGAGGAGCGTTCCGCAAGGCGCTGGACTTCGTCCGCAACCACCGCGAAGCCCCGGCCCGCGTCACCGGCCATGGAGGCCTGGATCGCAGCGTTGAGGGACAGGATGTTGGTCTGGTCGGCAATGTCGTTGATCAACGATACGATGTCACCGATTTCCTGGGACGATTCACCCAGACGCTTGATCCGCTTGGAGGTTTCCTGGATCTGCTCACGGATGTTGTCCATGCCGCGAATGGTGTTCTGTACCACTTCCGCGCCTTTCTTCGCGATCGCAACCGACCGCTCCGCAACCGCGGAGGATTCGGCGGCGTTGGAAGATACCTGGTCGATGGACACCGCCATCTCGTTAACCGCGGCAGAGGCGCCGGCAATTTCCTGGGCCTGGTGCTCGGAGGCATCGGCCAGGTGCATTGCGGTGGACTGGGTCTCCTGGGCGGCGGACGCAACCCTTACCGCCGTGCCCCGGATGGCCTGTACCAGGCCGCGCATCTGGTCGATCGCGTAGTTGATGGAGTCCGCGATGGCACCGGTGAAGTCCTCGGTTACCGTGGCCTCGGTGGTCAGGTCACCGTCCGCCAGGTCGGCCAGTTCGTCCAGCAGTCGCAGGATCGCGTTCTGGTTCTGTTCGTTCTGTTCCTGGGTGGTGTTCAGGCGCTCCTGGGCTTCCCGGTAGAGCGACACACCGATCAGCACAACGAGGCCGACCATGATGGCCAGGATGATGTAGACCAGGGTCGGGCTGATCAGTCGCGAGCCGGCCTGGTTGCGGAACTGGTCTGCCAGGGTGGACAGGTTATCCAGCAGAACCTGGGAGTCCTGGAAGATATTGCTGGCAGCGGAGCGAACCTTGAAGAGGTCGGGAGAGGCCTCAAGGATCGCATCTACGTTCTGGGAAACGAACTCGAACAGTTCATCGACGGCTTCCAGGCCGTAGACGGCATCCTCGTCATTAACCTTCGGGATGCCCATGGCGGCGTTGCCTTCCATCTGGCCCTGCAGAACGCGGCCGAACAGGCTGGCGTCACGGCCAAAGCGGTCGGCGGCAATAACCGCATCTTCGTCACCGGACAGTACGTTGTTGACCGAGCGGACAATCCGCTCCGCCAGCAGTGACTGGCGCTGGGCGAGGGCGATCTGCTCGGCCGGTGCGCGGTTATCCAGCAGGATCTGTACGATGTCATCGTACTCCACCTGGAGCTGGGGAATGGTTTCGTTCAGAGTCCGGGCCACTTCGTGCAGGCCGAGAACCGCATCACGGGTCGACAGGATGCTGTCGGCGTTTTCCCGTACCGCGTCCCAGTTGGCCTGTACCGGGCTGCTGGCAGCCAAGTCACTGGCCGGCAGGCCGGTTTCCGGATTGCCATCAACCACGTAGCCCCACAGCCGGGCGAACTCGTCACGGGAACGGCGCAACTGGTCGAAGGCTTCCGCGGTACCACCGGCGGCCTCCGTAGCGTTTTTCGCGATTTCCTGTGACAGTACCCTCAGCTCGGCGGAGTGGGCGATGTAGGCCTGGTCGTTCTGGCTGTCCCTGTTGATGATAAACAGGACCACAACGAGCAGGACGGTCAATGCGATCAGCCCTGCGATCAGGCCGGCAATCAGTTTGTTGCCTCCCTGTCCCATGCTGAGTCTTCCGGCTCTATTTTTCATTTTCTGGCTCCCGGCCTTTTCTGCGGCAAGTTAGGTTCTGCGAAAGTTAAAAATGGATGGTGATGTTCCTGCCATTGCCATCACCACTGGGCAACATCAAGAAAGCGTTCGTCGTCAAGCAACTCGACGGTGGAAAACACCTTCCAGGTTTCTTCATTGCGCACATACCCTCCGTGAACGAACGGCTGGACGCTGGCAGGGACAGCGCCGGGCTCGGCCACGAAGCTGTCCACTGTGAAGTACTGCATCCCGGCGACACTGTCGACTACCAGACCGCTGAAAACGTCGCCTTGCTCAACTACCAGCACGCGGCGGTCACGGAAACCGCGGGTACTGCGTGGCAGTTCGAAATAATGGGCAAGGTCGACCAGCGGAAGCAGGCGGCCACGGACGTTGGCGGCCCCCAGCATAAAGGGCCGCACCCCCGGGATGTGGGTGAAACGGGGGACATGGAGAATTTCAGTGACTTCACCCATCGGCGCGACATAGCGCTCGCCCGCCAGAACAAAACCGATACCGTTCCAGAGCTGAACGGCTTCCTCCTGTTCCGGCAGGCCCGCTGCCATGGCCCGGCTGCGTTGGGCGATATCCGTCAGAACTGCAAAGGGGGCGGTCTGGGCGGACATGCTTACTCCGTGGTTCGGGTCAGGCAATCAGACTATTGATCGTTTTGATCAGGTCATCTTCGTTGACGGGCTTGACCAGATAACCCTTGGCGCCCTGGCGGGTTCCCCAGACGCGGTCGGTCTCCTGATCCTTGGTGGTCACGATTACTACCGGAATGGACGCGGTTTCAGGAGCGCGGGTCAGTTGGCGGGTCGCCTGGAAACCGTTCAGCCCAGGCATGACCACGTCCATCAGAACGAGGTCGGGAGTCTCGGCGCGGGCCCGTGCAACGCCGTCGGCGCCGTTGTCGGCGGTCAGGACTTCGTGCTTGTGCTTCTCAAGGATGCTTGAGATTTTCTTCACCTCGGTGGGAGAGTCGTCAACAATCAGAATGCGGGCCATGATTTCCTCGATAGATCTGTGCTGGGGCAGGGATTACTGATGCGCCTGCGGAACGTACTGGCGAATGGTATTTAGCAGCTCGTCCTTGCTGAAGGGCTTGGTCAGGTACTGGTCTGACCCGACGATCCGGCCTTTGGCCTTGTCGAAAAGCCCGTCCTTGCTGGAAAGCATGATAACAGGGGTTTTCTTGAAGGCAGCATTGTTCTTGATCAGGGCGCAAGTCTGATAGCCGTCAAGGCGCGGCATCATGATGTCGACAAAGATGATGTCTGGCTGGGAATCGGCAATCTTGGCAAGAGCATCGAAGCCGTCGGTTGCGGTGATGACCTCGCAGCCAACTTTCTTCAGAAGGGTTTCCGCGGTGCGACGAATGGTCTTGCTGTCGTCAATCACCATAATCTTCAGATTTTCGAAGTTGTCATCCATTGTCCAGCTGCCTTGCGCTCAGCGAATATCGTTATTTTGACCGGGGCTTTTTAACACACCCGTCAAGGGTGTTCTATAAACCACGCTTATTTATAGAGTATTGGTGGCCTGAGAAAAAGCACAACTTTGTGACCAAATGTACCACTGCCGTGGCTGTCACGGTTATGGTCAGGGATTACAGCAGGTGCATTCAGGTCTCGGGTACAATACCATTTGCGGACAGCATAGCACCGAACGACGGTATCGCTCTGCTGACCCGTTCGTGTTTTTCCAATCACAGGTGTGAAGAGGCCCTATGACAGTCCGACTCGGTATCGTGATGGACCCCATCGAGGACATCCAGTACAAGAAAGACAGCTCGCTCGCCATGCTCTGGGCCGCCCAGCAGAGGGGCTGGGAGCTGGTTTATATGGAGCAGTCCGACCTTTACCTGGCCGGGGCCCAGGCCCGCGCCCATACCCGTGATCTCACGGTGCACATGAATCCCGAGGGTTGGTATACCTTTGGAGCCGCCAGGGACCGTGCGCTGGGTGAGCTGGACGTGATCCTGATGCGCAAGGATCCGCCGGTGGACCGCGAGTTCCTGATGGCCACCTACATCCTCAGTGCCGCCGAAGAACAGGGCGCGCTGGTGGTCAACCCGCCGGCCGCGTTGCGGGACTGCAACGAGAAACTGTTCGCCGCCCAGTTCGATGATCTGACACCGCCGCTGATCGTGACGCGGTCCGGCTCCCGGCTACGGGAGTTCTATGCCGAGCACGGTGATGTCATCATGAAACCGGTGGACGGCATGGGCGGGCGGTCGATTTTCCGGGTGCGGGAAAACGATGCCAACCTCGGGGTCATTATCGAGACCCTGACCCAGCATGGTGCCCACCAGGCGATGGCGCAGAAATACATTCCCGAGATCACCGACGGCGACAAGCGGATCCTGCTGATTGAAGGCGAGCCGGTGCCTTACGCCCTCGCGCGGATTCCTTCCCAGGGCGAGAACCGGGGCAACCTGGCTGCCGGTGGCCGCGGTGAAGGCCGCGAGCTGACCCGTCGGGACCGGGAAATCTGTGCGCGGGTGGCGCCGGTGCTGAAGGAGAAGGGGCTGATTTTCGTGGGTATCGATGTAATCGGTGACTATCTGACCGAAATCAACGTAACCAGTCCCACCTGCATCCGTGAACTGGATGCGGCGTACGGAATTGACATTGCAGGCCAGTTGATGGACGCCATCGAGCGTCGGCTGGCCCTGTAACCGTGACCAGTGGCCGCTGCTACAGGGCGGCCGGATAACAGCAGGATAGATAGCGGGCATGGCAGTACAGGTCAGCGACTTCGATCGTTTCTCGTTTACCCTTTTCATGGCGGTGGCGCTGCACGCGGTGCTGGTGCTGGGGGTGACGTTTGCCCCCGAGGCGCCACGTTCGGTGGCCCAGACCATGGAGATCACCTTGTCCCAGTTTGACGACGAGGTGGCGCCGGAACAGGCTGACTTTCTGGCCCAGACCAGCCAGCAGGGCAGCGGCACCGAGGAGCAGGCGCAAGAACTGACCACGCCGGACCCGGCGCCGCTGAATCACAGCGAGGTTCGCCCGGTTCAGCCCGAGCCGCCGGCGACGGTGGCTCCGCAACCGCGGGCCGAGCGCCAGGTGGTGCAGACCGAAGCGGCGAGCCGGCGTCAGGTAGCGGTTGCGGAGAATGCCGAGCAGCCGCCGGAGGAAACCCTGCCGGTACGGGAGAAGAAAAGCCTGATGGAGCGCAGTCTGGAGATCGCCAGCCTGGAAGCCCGCTTCGACGCCCAGCAACGGGCCTACGCCAAGAAGCCCCGGGTGCTGCGGGTTACCGCGGCCTCCACGCTGCGGTCCAGCAATGCCTGGTATGTGCAGAACTGGGTCAGCAAGGTGACCCGGGTTGGCAACATCAACTACCCCACCGAAGCCCGCCGCGCCGGTATCTACGGTGACCTGAGAATGCTGGTATCTCTGCGCAAGGATGGCACAATCAAGGAAGTCGCCATCCTGGAATCGTCAGGTAGCACGGTGCTGGATGACGCAGCCATCCGGATTGTCCGGATGGCGGCACCGTTCGCGCCCTTCCCGGAGGAAATGCGGGACGAAGCGGACGAACTGGAAATCATACGGACCTGGTCGTTTCAGAGACGGGGGCTCAGTTCAGGATGACAGCATCAAGACATTCACCCAACAGTCTGCGGGACCACTTTCTGGTTGCCTCGCCCTACCTGGATGACCCGCGTTTCCACGGTGGGGTGATCTACCTCTGCGAACATACCGAGGAGGGCGCGCTGGGCCTGCTGATCAACCGTCCGCTGGACATTCACCTGGGCGAGATCCTGGAGCAGCTGGACCTGGACGGCGGTGAACTGGACATGCCGGTTTTCAGTGGCGGACCGGTCCAGCCGGAGCGCGGCTTTGTCCTCCATGGTCCGCAGACCAGCTGGCAGAATACCGCGCCGGTCAGCAGCGAGGTGATGCTGACCACCTCGCGGGACATCCTGGCTGCCATCGGTGCAGACAACGGGCCGGAGGAATTCCGGGTTGCCCTGGGCTATTCCGGCTGGGGTGAGGGGCAGCTGGAGGATGAACTGGCCAGCAACGCCTGGCTGACCTGCCCGGCAACCACCGACATTCTGTTCCGCACCCCCTGGCAGGACTGCTACGGCGCGGTGCTGGCCCTGATGGGCATTGACCTCAACCAGCTGAGCGAATCGGTGGGGCATGCCTGAGGCCGGCAAGCGCCGTGTCCTGGCGTTTGACTTCGGTACCCGCCGGATTGGCGTGGCCGTTGGCCAGGAGCTGATCGGCAGTGGCAAACCACTGCAAATGCTGCCGGCCCGGGACGGCATACCCGACTGGAACACCATTGCCGCGTTACTGGCCGAATGGCAGCCCGACCTTGTGGTAGTGGGCCTGCCGCTCAATATGGACGATACTGAGAACGACATGTGCGCGCGCGCACGCAAGTTTGGCAAACGGATCCACGGCCGCTTCAACGTGCCGGTCGAGATGGTGGATGAGCGACTGACCAGTTACGAGGCCAAGGGTGATGTGATGGCTGCCGGTGGCAGCCGCGACTTTGGCCGTCATGGCATCGATGACCTGGCCGCAGTACTGATTCTCGAGACCTGGTTCCGCCTGCAGGGTTGACCCGGGCGGACCCTGACACATACCCGCAGTAAGTGAGGAATCCATGACCGCATTGCTTGATATGGACCAGTTGCTGGACCAGCTGGAGGCCGGCCTGCGCCGGACCCTGGCGGAGCGCGGCATCGAGTCGCCGGCGCTGATCGGCATTCGTACCGGAGGCGTCTGGCTGGCCGATGCGCTGCGCAAGCGGCTCGGGCTGGACGAGCCTTTCGGCGAGCTGGATATCTCGTTCTACCGGGATGATTTCAGCCGTATCGGGCTGAATCCGAAAGTCACGCCCTCGATGTTGCCCTTCGAAACCGAAGGACGGGACATTGTGCTGATCGACGACGTCATCATGAGCGGGCGCACCATTCGCGCCGCGATGAATGAAATCTTCGATTACGGCCGTCCGGCGAGTATCATTCTGGCCACCCTGATTGACCTCGGCGCCCGCGAGCTGCCCATCCAGCCGGATGTGACCGGGCGTGTGCTGGAGCTGCAGTCCCATCAGCGGGTCAAACTGCGCGGGCCGGACCCGCTGCGCATTGAGCTGCGGGAAACCGACAGCCAGGAGTAACCCCTTTACCAACGCATACTGGCCACTGCACACAGGCGATACCATGACCGCACAAGATTCTCCCTCGCGATCCCTGCAGCTGACCCGGGACGGTCAGCTGAAACACTTCCTTACCCTTGATGGCCTTGACCGTTCCCTGCTGACTGACATCCTCGATACTGCGGACTCCTTTATCGAGGTGGGCGAGCGCAGCATCAAGAAAGTACCGCTGCTGCGCGGCCGCACCGTGGTAAACCTGTTCTTCGAGTCCAGCACCCGCACCCGCAGCACCTTCGAACTTGCCGCCAAACGGTTGTCCGCAGACGTTCTCAACCTGGATATCAGTACCTCGGCGACGTCCAAGGGTGAGTCCCTGTCCGACACCCTGCTCAATCTCGAAGCCATGGCCAGCGACATGTTTGTAGTGCGTCATGCCCAGAGTGGGGCGCCCCATTTCATTGCCGAGAGCGTGACACCCGGGGTGGCCATCATCAACGCCGGCGACGGCCGCCATGCCCACCCGACCCAGGCCATGCTCGACATGCTCACCATCCGTCAGCGTAAAGGCAGCTTCGAAGGTTTGCGGGTCGGTATTGTTGGCGACATCCTGCATTCCCGGGTGGCCCGTTCCCAGATCTGTGCCCTCAACACCCTCGGCGCTGCGGAGGTGCGGGTGATCGCCCCGGCAACCCTGCTGCCCCAGGATGCCGAAAGTCTGGGCTGTAAGGTGGAGTACGACATGGCGCGGGGCATGAAAGATCTGGACGTGGTCATCATGCTGCGGCTGCAGCGGGAGCGGATGGAAGGTGCGCTGTTGCCCAGCGAGCGCGAGTTCTACCGCCTGTACGGCCTGAGCCAGGACAAGCTGGCGCTGGCACGGCCGGACTGCATTGTGATGCACCCGGGGCCAATTAACCGCGGCGTCGAGATTGAATCGGCGGTGGCCGATGGCCCGCAGTCAGTAATTCTCAACCAGGTCACCAACGGTATCGCGGTGCGCATGGCGGTCATGTCGATGGCAATGGGAGGCCAGATGGCAGAGCGTAGCCAGCGTCAGGCAGAAGGGGAGCGGGCATGATGGCGAGTCCAACCAACAGTATCCTGATCATCGGCGGCCAGCTGATGGACGGCACGGACGGCGCACCCCGTACCACGGCGGTGCTGGTTCGTGACGGGCGAGTCGCCGCCCTCGGCGAGGCTGCGGAAGCGGCCACGGCAGACCGGGTAGTGAATGCCACCGGTTGTGTCGTAACGCCGGGCTTTGTCGACTTGTCCTGCAACCTGCGGGAGCCGGGTAACGGCCAGAAGGGCAACATTGCGTCGGAAACCCGCGCGGCTGCCCGTGGCGGCTTCACCACGGTGTGTGCTTCCCCGCAGACCTCGCCGGTCAATGATTCCGGTGCGGTGACGCACCTGATCCGGGATGTGGCGGCGGCGCGGTCCGCCATCCGGGTACTGCCGGTGGGTGCCGTCACCCGCGGCCTCGAAGGGGACATGCTCAGCGACATGGCGGGTCTGCGGGCGGCCGGCTGTGTGGCCCTGGGCAACGGCTCGCTGCCGGTGCGCAATGCGCGGATCCTGCGCCGCTGTATGGCCTATGCCCGCACCTTTGACATCACCCTGATGTTCAGCCCTGAGAACCAGGCGCTGGCCGCCGACGGCTACGCCCATGATGGTGTGGTGGCGGCCCGGCTGGGCCTGCTTGGCATTCCGGAGGTCGCGGAAACCTCGGCGGTCATGGAAATGCTGCTGCTGGCGGAAGAAACCGGTGTCCGGCTGCACCTGTCCCAGTTGTCCTCGGCACGCAGTGTTGCCATGGTAGCCGATGCCCGTGCCCGCGGTGTGGCGGTGACCGCTGACGTGGCAATGCATCAGCTGCTGTTCACCGAAGACGCGCTCGCTGGCTTTGACAGCCGCTACCATGTCCGGCCGCCCCTGCGGACCGAGGCAGACCGCCAGGGCCTGTTGGCCGGAGTTCGTGACGGAGTGATCAGCGCGATTGTGAGCCAGCACCAGCCCCACGATTCCGCCGCCAAACAGGCACCGATCGGCCATACCGAACCAGGGTTGTCGACGGTGGAGAGTGTGTTGTCGATGGGCCTTATCCTGGTGGAGCGTGGTGAACTGACGCTGGCCCAGCTGGTCGGCGCCCTTAGCCACGGGCCAGCCACGGTCATCGGTGGTGACAGCCGTCTGGCGGAAGGTGCGGTGGCGGATCTCTGCGTTTTCGACCCGCAGGCGACCTGGCAGCCGGATGACGCCAGTCTGCTCTCAGCCGGGCGTCACGTGCCGCTGCCGGGGCGCGCCCTGCCCGGGGTAGTGCGGCTGACACTATGTGATGGCCGGATCGCCTGGGAACAACCGGCCGGCTGAGCACTGCCGCAGGTCCTGCAAACGGGCAGGGGTTCCGCTCCCCCTGCCCAGTACTTCACAAAATCCTCATTTTTGCTCAAACGCCCTTGAGTACAGGCACCTGTGCCAACGTATTCTTCCCGTCTCCGGCCTAGGCTCGGAACCCATGACAAGGAGAACGTCACCGGCTGGTCCCCCTGCGGTCGCCGTTCGACAACAATAATTCAGGAGCTATCCCCGTGAAATCATCCAACCTGTCCCGGCTGGCCGCGTCGCTCGCCCTGCTCACCGGTCTTGCCCTGCCGGGCCTTGCCCAGGCCAACGGCACCCCGGACATTCTTGATCGCAGTTTTTGCGTGTTCGACCCCGTCGGCGCCAACGGACCGCTGTTTGCCATCACCAAGACCTTTCAGCCGGTTGCCTTGAAAAAGGGCATTCGCCTGGAGCTGCGCGCCTATACCGACGAGAAAGTGGCGGCCGAGGACTTCAAGGCCGGGCAGTGTGATGCGGTTCTGCTGACCGGCACCCGGGCCCGCGAGTTCAACAAGTTCACCGGCAGCCTGGAGGCAATGGGTGCGGTGCCCGGCGAGGAGGAAATGCGCCTGTTGTACAACACTCTCGCCCAGCCCAAGGCGCGGCCCTTCCTGGTTGACGGTAACTACGAAGTGGCCGGCGTGTTCCCCGGTGGGGCGGTGTACTTGCACACCCGGGATCGGGCCATTGATTCGGTGGAAAAACTCCAGGGCAAGCGCATTGCCACCCTGGATTTCGACACGGCATCGGTACGCATGGTGCGCCATGTGGGCGCCTCGGTGGTGGGGTCAAACTCGGCCAACTTTGCCGGCAAGTTCAACAACGGCAGCGTCGACCTGGCCTATGCCCCGGCCGTTGCCTACACCCCGCTGGAACTGTACAAGGGCGTGACACCCAACGGAGGGGTATTCCGCTACGCCCTTGCCTACATGAACTTCCAGGTGGTGATTCACCGTGACCGCTTCCCGGAGGATGCCGGGCAAATGGTTCGCGATGAGGCGGCGAAACGGATCGACGAGGCCTACGAGATCATCGCCGAGGCGGAAGCCGGAATTCCCGACGAGGTCTGGATGTACCCGCCAGCGGAAGACGTCGCCGAGTACGACAAGATGCTGCGTAAGGTACGTCTGTCACTGCTGGCCGACGGCGTCTACGACGAACGCGCGATCAAGCTGATGAAGGCGATTCGCTGCCGGGTGGATGGCAGCCGTGCGGAGTGCTCTTCCTGACCGAAGGGCGCGGTGGGTGCAGGGGAGTGGCGGTGACCGCCACTCCCGCGCCTGGCTGAGCGTTAGCTGACGGCATCCTTGAGGGACTTGCCGGCCCGGAAGCCGACAGTCTTGCCGGCGGGAATGCGGATGCTGGCCCCGGTTTGCGGATTGCGGCCGGTGCGTGCCTCGCGGGCGCGCACGTTGAAGGTGCCGAAACCGATCAGGCTGACATCCTGGCCTTGTGCGACCGCGCTGGAAACATGGCTGGTGAATGCGGTGATGATTTCGCTGGCCTTATCACGGCTCAGGCCGGTCTGGTCGGCAATGGCCGCGGCGAGTTCTGGCTTGCGCATAAACTACTCCTTGCATGGCTTTGTTGTTGTGGTTGTTGGCCAGGGTGGCGGGCGCGGGCAGCCAGACTGCCGTTCCCTGCGGGTCCCTGACGAATCAGGTATAGCCTGTCGGTGGGGGTTGTCAAACCGCTGTCGCAGCAGGTCGGTGGTCCCGGTGCGGCTTTGTGGCACCGGTCTCACAAACATTCCGGCATCTTCGTCATAATGCCGTTTTGTTACGAAATGTAACTGGCTGGCCGAAGGCGAGCCAAACGGTCACCCCGAGCGGTGGCGCAGCCGATAAAAATAATCCAGAAGGTAAAGCAGTCATGACTCCTATCATCAGTCACCCCCACAAGGCCCGCGCCGGCCTGTCCCGGATTCGCGGCCTGGTCGCAGGCGTTGCTGTCAGTGTCACCCTGAGTGGCTGTGGAGTGGTTAACCATATGGTTTACAAAACCACCGGCGACGTGATGCAGGGTTTCTCCCGCGGGCATACCGTGCCCTACCTGCTGGAATCGGAAGATCTGGCCATGGGCTGTGCAATGAGTGAAGCCACTGCGCCGCTGCTGATGTCGTTCGGCCGGGTGACGTCGGAGCCGGACCAGCTGGCCGTGATGCTCTACCTGTCTGCCGGTGGGTGCGCCGACGAGCAGGCCCGGCAGCACGAGCTGGAGGCGTTGGCGGCGCTGCGGGCGATGAAGGCCGAGGAAGCCGAGGATGCGATGATCCGGCAGAAGCGAGCCAGTGGCCTGGCCGGCGCGCGCTACCTCCGTGGCTGGCAGCATCACACGGCATTTTATGGCGCGCCGGGGCAGGGCGAATGCCCGGACTTTGACGATGAGATCGACGAATTCATCTATTTCGCCGGTCTGCTGAGCGGCTTGCAGGCCCTCAACGCCCAGATCCAGTCAACGTCGTCAATCGGGGTGCCGATGAACATCGGCTCGACCGTGGCGAGGGCGACCAGCTGCCTGGAGAATGACAAATGGTGGGGCGCGCCGCTGGCGCTGCGGGCCACGGTGTGGGCGATGCTTCCCGGCGCCCAGCCGGAGGGTGAGGATGCCTTTGAGCGGCTGGCGATCGCTGATGAGCAGGGTGAGCAGGCCGGTGTGCGGCTGAGCCATGTGTTTCACGCCATCGCCGCCATGAACAAGGGGGATGAGCAAGGCCTGCGCGCCGTCATCCGTGCCCACGCCGACTCGCTCGGTAATCGTCCCTCCGATCCGCAGTGGCGGATGGTCGACAAGATGTCGACCCAGCTGATGGTGGCGATCTCGGACCGGATGTGGATGGAGAATACCGGGCACCGGACCCCCATGGGCCGGTTTGGCCGCTTCTGGGACGATCAGCCGGAACAGGTTGAGACCATGAACCTGGACGATCTGCTGTAAGTCACCTGCCGCGGGATAGCGCACTATGTTCTTGAAGGGCCTGAACCGCAGTGGTCGCGAGTGGTTTTCCTCGTTGCCGGCCTGCCTGTTGTTATTGGCGGTGGTGCTGTTCTCCACCAGCAGTGACATTCACAACCAGATGCTGCGGGGCGGTGAACAGCTGTTTGGCGGCTATTACAAACTGCGCACCGATCCGGTGCGGCCGGAATGTGATCCGACCCGTGATATCGACGCCGCCGTGGCCGCCGAGTTGGCGGCGGAAGCCGACGCCGATGACCCGCTGGCGGACCTGCTGGGTTCAGTGGACAAGGATCCTGCCGAAGTCCGCCGTTCCGTCGAGCGTTCGGTGGCCGATTGCCAGCGCAGCCATGCCAGCTACGTCAGCCTGCAGGGTCAGCTGACGCCGGCGTTGCGGGCTTATCGGGCCGTTGAGCTGTTCGTTGCGGACGTCATTGCCTTTGGCCTCGAGTCCCAGCGCTACATACTCGTTATCCTGGTGATGCTGTGTGCAGTGTCGGCGACCCTGACCCGTCATCACATTGCCATGCGGGCCATGGAAACACGCCTCGATTACCGGGTGTCGTTTGGTCTGCAGGCCCTGGCCAATGCCATGTTGCTCGGGTCGAGTGTCATTTTCCGGCAATCCAGTCTCGCCGCCGAGGTGACCATGGCGAGCGATGCCCTGCTGCTGCATAACCTGTGGGTGGCCGGTTTTGCGGCCCTGACCCTCGCCAGCCTCTATCGTCTGATGCGAATCCCCGATGACCTGGCGGCCGGCGGCCAGCTAAACCAGGCCTTGCTCGCGGTCCCGCTTTATACCGTGATGTGTCTGATCTCCGGCAGCTATTTTGCCCTGATCGGACACGCGTCGGGGATCGGCATCTATCTCGGCAAGATGATGGAGCTGGCCGACATGTTTCTCAATGTCGGGCTGTACGTCTGGGTCGGGATGATGCTCAAGCAGACCCGCCTCGCCACGCTGGTGTTCAACGTGTTCCGCCCCTGGCGGTTACCGCCTGAAATGCTGGCGGTGGTGGCGGTGCTGGTGGCCGCCGTGCCGACCGCCTACACCGGGGCCTCGGGTATCTTTGTGATTGCCGCCGGTGCGGTTATCTACAGTGAACTGCGGGCCGCCGGCGCTCGTCGCCAGCTGGCGCTGGCGGCGACCGCCATGTCCGGCTCGCTGGGGGTGGTGCTGCGGCCCTGCCTGCTGGTGGTGGTGATTGCCTATCTGAATCGCGAAGTCACCACCGACGAGCTGTTTGGCTGGGGGATCTGGGTATTCGTGCTCACCGCGGCGATGTTCAGCCTGGTGGCGTTGTCGGTGAACCGTCAGGGTCGCTTTGAGCTGGCGCCAGCCAGCACTGCATTACCCGCCACGATCCGTGCGCTCGGCTCGCTGCTGCCGTATGCGCTGGTGATCACCGCGGTGGTGGTGTTCTACCGCTTCGCCCTCGATGTGACCATGGACGAGTTCTCGGCGCCGCGACTGTTGCCGGTGATCATGCTGGCGATTCTGCTCTATGAGCACTTCAGTCTCAGGCGTAAAGAGGATGGCTCATGCGGCGAGCTCAACCATCAGGGTCTGGAGCGCAGCGTGCGCAGTGCTACCAACGATACCACGGCGGAGATCGGCGCCCTGTTGCTGTTGCTGGGGCTATCGGTGAGCATTGGCGGGGTCATTGAGCGTTCCCACGTCATGGCGGCTTTTCCCCAGTCCTTTGATTCGGCCTGGTCCGCGATGCTGTTGATGGTGGTGATCCTGGTGGTCCTCGGCATGATCATGGATGCCTTTGGTGCGGTGATCCTGGTGACCGCGACGGTCGCAACCATTGCCTATGGCAGTGGTATTCACCCGGTGCATTTCTGGATGGTAACCCTGGTGGCCTTCGAGTTGGGTTACCTCAGCCCACCGGTGGCGCTCAACCACCTGCTGACCCGCCAGGTGGTGGGCGAAGCGGAGGTTGCGGCGGCGCAACGGGAAGGCGGTACGTTCTACCAGCGCCATGAGCGTATCATCATGCCGCTGGTTGCCATGGGATTGTCGTTGTTGCTGGTGGCGTTCGTACCGTTGCTGTTCTATGCCTGAGCCTTGCCGGACCTAGCTTCCGGGGCTCCGGATCTCGCCACAAAAAAAGCGCCATGCTTTGCAGCAGGCGCTTTTCTTGTGCAACGGGGAACGCTTACAGCTGCGGACCCGCGTTGACGATCGCGTCGGAGACGTCGAACTTCTTGAAGTTTTCCACGAACTGGGCGATCAGCTCTTCCGCCTTGCCGTCGTAGTAGTCCGGGCTGACCCAGGTGTTGCGCGGGTTCAGCAGCTCGGTGTCCACGCCAGGTACGTGCTTGGGCACGTCCAGGTTCAGCTTGTCGAGGTGCTCGGTTTCCACGTCGTCCAGGTCACCGTTCTGGATACCGGCAATGATGGCGCGGGTGGTCGGGATGCTGAAACGCTTGCCTTCACCGTAGGGGCCGCCAGTCCAGCCGGTATTGACCAGGAACACCTTGCTGCCGAACTCTTCCATACGCTTCATCAGCAGCTCGGCGTAAACGCCGGCCGGACGCGGGAAGAACGGAGCGCCGAAGCAGGTGGAGAAGGTGGACTTCAGCTTGGAGGAAGAGCCCATCTCGGTGGAACCTACCAGCGCCGTATAGCCACTGAGGAAGTGGTAAGCGGCCGCTTCCTTGCTGAGGATGGATACCGGTGGCAACACGCCGGTCATGTCGCAGGTCAGGAAAACGATGTGTGACGGCTCACCGGCGCGGTTCTCGATCACCCGCTTCTCAACGTGCTCCAGCGGGTAGGCGCAACGGGAGTTTTCGGTGAGGGAGACGTCGGTATAGTCCGGTTCGCGGGTTTCCTCGTCGATCATCACGTTCTCGACGATGGCGCCGAAACGGATAGCGTCCCAGATGATCGGCTCGTTCTTCTGGCTCAGGTCAATACACTTGGCGTAGCAGCCACCTTCGATATTGAACACCGTGCCCGGGCCCCAGCCATGCTCGTCGTCACCGATCAGGAAACGGTGCGGATCGGCAGACAGGGTGGTCTTGCCGGTGCCGGACAGGCCGAAGAACAGGCAGGTCTGGCCATCTTCGCCAACGTTGGCGGAGCAGTGCATCGGCAGGACGTCTTTCTCCGGCAGCAGGAAGTTCTGTACCGAGAACATGGCCTTTTTCATTTCGCCGGCGTAGTGCATGCCAGCCAGCAGGACCTTGCGCTTGGCGAAGTTCAGGATCACGCAGCCGTCGGAGTTGGTGCCGTCACGCTCGGGCACGCACTCGAAGTTGGCAGCGTTGAGAATTTGCCACTCCTGCTTGTCGGCCGGATTGTAGCTTTCCGGGCGGATAAACAGGTTCTGGCCGAACAGGTTCTGCCAGGCGGTCTCGGTGGTCATTTTCACCGGCAGGTAGTGTTCGGGATCTGAGCCAACGTGAACGTGGGCAACAAAGGAGGTTTTCTCGGCGATGTAGGCTTCAACCCGGTCCCAGAGAGCGTCGAACTTTTCAGCATCGAACGGGCGGTTGATCGGACCCCAGTGGATCGCATCTGCGGTGCTGGGTTCCTCAACGATGAAGCGGTCCATGGGAGAACGGCCAGTGCGCTTGCCGGTCTTGACTACCAGCGAACCATTAGACGCCAGTTGGCCTTCGCGTCTTTCCAGTGCCAGCTCGACCAGTCGTGCTGAACTCAGATCAATATAAGTGTTACTCACTTCGACCTCGCCCTCAGGGTATTTACAAGACTGCTCAGGTCGCCGGAAAACTGGCGGAAAACTGAGCAATCGGGTCAATTCAGGCGCGCTATTATGCCAGAGACGCCGCTAAAAAACGACTGCCCCGGAAGCCGCGTGGTTGCTGGCTTCCGGGCCATTATGCCGAAGTTGCTTAGTGTAGCGTGTGACCGGTGAAAAGGTGATCAATATCATTTCTATCGAAGCGATAGTGAGCATGGCAGAACTGGCAATCCATCTCGATGGCGCCCTGTTCCTCGAGAATACTGTAGCACTCGTCCCGGCCGATCGCTTCGAGGGCGCCGAGGGTGCGGTCACGGGAGCAGCTGCAGCGGAACACGACCGGTTCCGCGTCAAACACCCTGACCGTTTCTTCATGGAACAGGCGGTGCAGCAGGGTCTGGCTGTCCAGGGTCAGCAGCTCGTCCGCCTCGACGGTGGCCGCCAGGTGGTTCACCCGGTCCCAGAGATCGTCGTCCTGCTCGGTATCACCGGGCAGGCGTTGCAGCAACAGGCCGGCGCAGTGGCTTTCATTGGCAAACAGGAACAGCGAGGTGGGAATCTGCTCGGAACGGTCAAAGTACTCCTGCAGACAGCCGGCGAGGGTATCCGCCTCCCGCGGCACCACGCCCTGATAGCGCTGGCCCTGATCCGGGGTGATGGTGATGGCCATCCGGCCCTGGCCGAGCAGTGCATTGAGGGTATCCTCGGCGACGGCGTGTTCATCGAAGCGGGCGAGACCACGGATGTGACGGTCGTGGCTGCACTCGGCCATCAGCGTGCGCAGCGGACCTTCGCCGTTGGCCTGCAGCGACAGGGTGCCGCTGAATTTGAGCGTGCCGCTCATCAGTACGCTGGCGGCCAGGGATTCGCCCAGCAGCTGGCGCACCGAGTCCGGGTAAGGGGCCTGGCTGCCGATGCGGGTGTAACTGTCGCCCAGCCGCACCCACGCGCCACGGACCTGGCTGTTTTCAAAAATAAAGCGCTGGAACTGGTCGTCAGACGCCATGGTCGTTCTCCTGAGAATAATTGGGGCGATGGCACCCGGCAAATCGCCCGGGGGCCGTCAGATGCCGTTGTGTTCCCGGAACCGCTGGATGTCGCGCCGGTCCTTCTTGGACGGCCGCCGCGCCGGCGGCAGCTGGGCAGCCTGCATGGTCTTGCGCTGCCAGGCCAGGTCCTCGCGGTGTTTAATGCTGTCTTCGGTTTCGTGATAGAGCTTCTGGGCATCCGGCGCGCTGCGGCGACGGTCGCTGATGTCGTCCACCATGACCACTTTCTCCTGCCAGCCCAGCCTGATCGTCAGCCTGGCACCAGGTTCCACCACTCGCCCCGGTTTGCAGCGCTGATTGTTGTAGTGCACCTTGCCGCCTTCAATCGCTTCCTTGGCCAGCGACCGGGTCTTGTAGAAGCGGGCGGCCCACAGCCATTTGTCGAGGCGGACCTTGTGGTCGTCAGTGGTGGACGTGGTCATATCTCCTCACCTGGTGATCGTATGTCGCCATTATAACGGCTTCAGTCCCGCGATTGTACGGTCGCGCGGCGCTGCAGATCAGGCAGGATCTCATCAAAGTGATGAATGGAGGGAATCTCCGGGTGGCGCTCCCGCGCCGGCTGGCGACTGTCGGGGGCCAGAATAGCCAGGCATTGACCAATACCGGCCTGGCGGGCGCTTTCCAGCACCGGGAAGCTGTCGTCCACCATCAGGGTGCGGGCCGGGTTGTAGCGGTGCAGCCTGTTCAGCTCGTCCCAGAATTCGCCGGCTTCTTTCGGTTTGCCCAGCTGGTGGCTGGAAATCACTCCGTCCACCAGCCGGTCCAGGCCTGTACGCTCCAGTTTCAGGCGCAATGGATCCGGGTGGCAGTTGGTAACGATGACCGGGCGCAGGCCGCTGTCCTGCAACGCGCCAAGGAATTCGCGGACATGGGGGCGGTAGCCGATCCGGTCGCCCACTTCGGCCTTGAGGCCGGTGATGTCCAGTGCCAGCCGTTCGCTCCAGTAGTCGGTGCAGTACCAGTTCAGCGAACCGCGTTCCGCCATGATCAGCGGGATGAGGTAGTCGCGGGCCTCCCCGGCGGTCATTTCATTATGTTCGGCGTAGCGCCTGGGCAGGTGCTCAAGCCAGAAATGATTGTCGAAGTGCAGGTCCAGCAGGGTTCCGTCCATATCGAGGAACACCGTGTCGAGGGATAACCAGTCAACCATAAACAGATCACAATTCGGGAATGCAGGATTGCCAGACTGCCGCAGATCACCGTTGGCGGCAAGCGTGGCTTTTACGGACCTTCGGGCCTCGCCGTGTCAGCGCTGGCAACGTCCGCAGTACACGGTGGTGCGCTGGTTCATGCGGATCTCGCGCAGTGGCTCGCCACATTCCCGGCAGGGTTCGCCGCCCCGGCCATACACCAGCAGGGACTGGGCAAAGTAGCCGGGCTTGCCGTCACTGTTGACGAAGTCCCGCAGCGTGGTGCCGCCCATCAGGATGGCCGCGCTCAGGGTCTCCTTGATGGCCTCTGCCAGCCGGTGGTAGCGGTCCAGGCTGATCCGGCCGGCAAGCCGTTTGGGGTGAATCCCGGTCTTGAACAGCGCCTCATTGGCGTAGATGTTGCCGACCCCCACCACGGTATGATTGTCCATGATAAAGGATTTGATCGGCGTCTTGCGGCCACGGGACAGGCGGTACAGATAAGGCCCGTTGAACTCCGGCGCCAGGGGCTCCGGCCCCAGGCTGGCCAGCAGGGCGTGGTGGTCGGGATCCTCGCTCCACAACCAGCAGCCGAAGCGGCGTGGATCATTGAAGCGCAGACGGGTGCCGCTGGCGAGCTCCACCTCGATGTGATCGTGGGTCATCAGCGGGCTGTCATCGGTAATCACCCGCAGACTGCCAGACATGCCCAGGTGGACGATGGCGCTGCCGTCATCGAAGCGGATCAGCAGGTACTTGGCCCGGCGCTCGACCGCACGGATGACCCGGCCCTCCATCCGTGCCGCCAGCTCGGCAGGTACCGGCCAGCGCAGGGCGGGATTGCGGACAGTGACCCGCCGGACGGTTTCCTGCTCACAAAAAGGGGCAATTCCGCGGCGGGTGGTTTCCACCTCCGGCAATTCGGGCATGACGGTTCTCCTGGCAAATCTGTCTGCCATTGTGGCGGGCGGGTGAGGGTTGTCAACGGCCAATATACGGCAAAAAAACGTGCCGGACGGTAGTCACCGGGTAACAAATTCCTGCCTTAATGCGCTTGTTCTAGCGAACAGCTGTACGCTAAAGTGACAAAGGTAGGCATGAAGCAGGTCGGCGGCTGAACAGGCAGCCACCTGTGTATGATGATTTTGAGGAAAACGATATGTGGTACAACGGTCTTCTGGACCTGTCGGTGATGCAGCTTATCCTGGTCACCCTGGGAATTACCCACGTCACGATTGTCAGCGTGACGCTTTATCTGCACCGCCATTCTGCGCACAACTCCCTGGACCTGCATCCGGTCCTGGCACACTTTTTCCGCTTCTGGTTGTGGCTGACCACGGCCCAGAACACCAAAGAGTGGACTGCCATCCACCGCAAGCACCACGCCAAGTGCGAAACCGAGGACGACCCCCACAGCCCGGTGGTACTGGGCATCCGCAAGGTACTGCTGGAAGGTGCCGAGCTCTACGCCGAGGCGGCGACGCCGGAAACCCTGGAGCGTTATGGCCAGCGTACGCCGAAAGACTGGATCGAACGTAACCTTTACAGCCGCTATAAAATGGCCGGTATCGTCCTGATGGCCGCGATCAACCTGCTGTTGTTCGGGGTGAACGGGATCTGGATCTGGGCGGTTCAGATGATGTGGATTCCGGTCTGGGCGGCCGGGGTGGTCAATGGCATTGGCCATTTCATCGGCTATCGCAATTTCGAGTGTGCCGACAATGCCCGCAATATCTCGCCGCTGGGCATCCTGATCGGTGGTGAGGAACTGCACAATAACCACCACACCTACCCGAACTCCTCCAAGCTGTCCCGCCGCTGGTTTGAAGTGGATATCGGCTGGGGTTATATCCGCCTGTTCCAGCTGTTCGGTCTGGCCAAGCCCAAGGGGTACCGCCCGATTGCCCACTATGTGCCCGGCAAGCGTGAGGTGGATGTCGAAACCGTGCAGGCCATCGCCAATAACCGTTTCGACATCATGCGCCAGTATCGCAAGCGGGTGATGGAGCCGACCCTGCGCCAGCAGAGAGAAATGCTCGATACCGCGATCCGCAACCGTTATCGCAAGCTCAAGGGCCTGCTGTCGCGGGACGTTTCGCTGATCAAACCGAAAGAGCAGATGCAGCTGGAAAGCCTGCTGGAGACCAACCCGGTGCTGCGCCAGATTTACGACAAGAGCCACGAATTGCAGGCCCTGTGGCGCGCCCGCGGCGTGAAGCCCCAGGAGAAACTGCAGGCGCTGGTCGAGTGGTGTCGCGAGGCAGAGGCCAGTGGTATCCGCCATCTCGAAGAGTTTGCGGCGCACCTGCGAGCCTACTCGTTGCGGCCGGTTGCCTGATCTCCGGTCAGCCCCCGTGGCTTTGAAATCCCCGCTCCTGAAGCGGGGATTTTTGTCTCTGGGGCGGGGTTATCCGGAGGGCTGGTCCGGGGCCTGCGGGCTGGCATGGAACAGGCAATACGTGACCTGCCCGGCGGTCTTCTGGCGGTACAGTTCCCAGCCCTCGGGGGCTGGCGGGGTGGCACGGTCGCTTTCGTGCTCCACATACACCCAGCCGCCGGGGCGGACCCAGGCCGGGGTGAAAATTACCGGCCACAGCTTTTCCAGCCAGCCCTGGCGGAACGGCGGATCCATGAATACGATGTCGAAGGGTTGTGCCGGAGGCTGCGCCAGGTAATGGTCCACCGGCTGACACACCACATCGCCGCGATCACAGTGCAGCAGCCGCAAATTCTCCCGCAGGGCCTGGGCCAGCGCAGCGGTGTGGTCTACCAGGGTTGCGGCGCTGGCGCCGCGGGACAGGGCTTCGAGGCCGAGGGCACCGGAGCCGGCGAACAGGTCGAGGCAGCGGCTGCCGGCCAGATGGTAGTTGAGCCAGTTGAACAGGGTCTCGCGGGTGCGGGCCGGGGACGGGCGCACGCCGCCGGCGTCGGGGAAACGCAGCTTGCGGCTGCGCCATTCCCCGCCGATGATCCGCAACTCGCCTGCGGGCGCTGTCGGGGCGGTTCCGCGTTTGCGGGCTGGGCGTCGACTCATGTTGTCAGGTCACTCCGGTCAGGAACGTCAGATTCCTCCCCGGTTGGCGGGGTGGATCACTATGGTAGCGGAAATGCAGCGGGAATTCCGCGCCCGCAAACCGTACAGGTTTGGACGCTGCTCCCCGCTGCCGCTAGAATGATCGCCTTTATTATCCCGCCCATTTAAAGACTTGATGGTATCGCTATGACGGCAGAGTGGATTTCCTTAGGCCTCCTGGCCCTGTTGGTGCTGATTTTTGTTGCGGACCTGGCGGGTAATCGCCGCCGCCTGCCCCGACCGAAACCGGTACCCCAGCGCAAGCCCGAACCCCAGCCAGGGGCCGCGCCGGTGGCTGGTGCCGGGGAAGCTGCGGTGCCGGCAGAAGCCCCGGCCGCCGCTGAACCGGTTGCCAAAGCTCCGGCAGCCTCAGAACCTGTTGCCGAAGCCCCGGCGACCGCCGAGGCTGAAGTTCGGGTCGAAGTTGCGCCGGCACCGCAAGCTGAGCCGGAACAGCCGTCAATCAGCGTGTTCGAGCGTATCCGCAATGGCCTGGGCAAGACCCGCGCCAGCCTGACCGGTGGCCTGGTCGATCTGTTCTCGGTGAGTAAGAAAATCGATGCGGATCTGCTGGAAGAGATTGAAACCACGTTGCTGATGGCCGATGTCGGGGTGACGGCAACCTCGGAAATTATCGAGTCCCTCACTGCCCGGCTGGAGCGCAACCAGCTCAAGGACGGTGCCGCCCTTAAGGCAGCCCTGCGGGAAGAGTTGCGTGGCCTGCTGGCCGGCGTTTCCCACCCGCTGGAAGTGGCCAGTGCCAAAAAGCCCTACGTGATACTGATGGTTGGTGTTAACGGCGTCGGCAAAACCACCACCATTGGCAAGCTGGCCAAGCTGTTCCAGGCAGATGGCAAATCAGTGATGCTGGCTGCCGGTGATACCTTCCGGGCGGCAGCGGTGGAGCAGCTGCAGGTGTGGGGAGAGCGCAACCAGGTCCCGGTGGTGGCGCAGCATACCGGTGCCGACAGCGCCTCGGTGATCTTCGACGCGGTACAATCGGCCCAGTCTCGCGGTATTGATGTGGTGATTGCCGATACCGCCGGCCGGTTGCAGAACAAGGACAACCTGATGGGTGAGCTCGAAAAAGTGGTCCGGGTGATGAAGAAACTGGACGAGCACGCCCCCCACGAAGTGATGCTGGTGCTGGATGCCGGTACCGGGCAGAACGCTCTCAGCCAGGCCCAGGTGTTCCAGCAGGCAGTCGGAGTCAGTGGTATTACCCTGACCAAACTCGACGGCACCGCCAAGGGCGGTATCGTGTTTGCCATTGCCCGCCAGCTCAAGCTGCCGATCCGTTTCATCGGGGTGGGCGAGCAGGTGGACGACCTGCGCAGTTTCGACGCCGAAACCTTTATCGACGCGCTGTTTGATGAGTAATCCCGGCCAATGATCGAGTTCCAGCAGGTTACCAAGCGCTACGACAATGACCACACTGCGCTGCGCCAGGTGAATTTCGACCTGGCGCGGGGGGAGATGGCCTTCCTGACCGGCCATTCCGGCGCTGGCAAGAGCACCCTGCTGAAACTCATCATGTTGATGGAGCGGCCCAGTGCCGGTCGGGTGATTGTCGGCGGCCAGGTGCTCAATACCCTGCCGCGCCGGCAGATTCCCTACCTGCGCCGCCACATCGGCGTGGTCTTCCAGAATCACCAGTTACTGTTTGACCGCACCGTGTTCGACAACGTGGCCATGCCGTTGCAGGTAACCGGCGTGCCGGCGCGGGACATTGGTCGGCGGGTGCGGGCGGCGTTGGACAAGGTGGGGCTGCTGGACAAGGAGAAGATGAATCCGATCCAGCTCTCCGGCGGGGAGCAGCAGCGGGTGGGCATCGCCCGCGCCGTGGTGAACAAACCTCCGGTGCTGCTGGCGGATGAGCCGACCGGTAACCTGGACCCTGAGCTGTCGGCGGACATCATGCACCTGTTCGAACAATTCAGTCAGGTGGGTGTGACGGTACTGATTGCCAGCCACGACATTGCCCTGATCACTAACATGGGCCGCCGCACCCTGACCCTGGACCAGGGCCGCCTGGTGGCGGGTGGCAAGCCGTTGTCGGTGGGGGTGCCGGTATGAGCAGCCCGCAGAATCGTCAGCGGCCGGACGCCCGGCGTGGTGCCGAGCGGTCCCGGGCACCGTGGCGTACCCTGGCGGAAACCTATCTGACCAACCACCGTACGGTGGCGGTCGACAGTGCGGGCCGGCTGTGGCGCACGCCGTTGGCGAGCCTGATGACCTGGGCAGTGATGGGGGTGGCGCTGGCGCTGCCGGTGGCGCTGTTGTTGTTGCTGACCAGCCTGCAGGGGGTGAGCGCCGGCTGGGAGAGTAGTGCCCGGGTCACCGCCTACCTGGCGGACGGGCTGAGCCTGGACAAGGCGGCGGAGCTGCGGGAGCGGGTCGCCAGCCGGGGTGACGTTGCCGGCGTGGAGCTGATCGACCGGGATGCCGCGCTGGCGGAATTCCGGGCCTCGTCGGGGCTGGCTGATGCGCTGGATTACCTTGATGAGAACCCCTTGCCTCACACCCTGCTGATCACCCCGCAGGAAGGTTCGCGAACAGCCGCCGGCGTTGAGGCCCTGGTGGCCGGCATTGAGGGCTTTGCCGGGGTCGCCCGGGTCCAGGTGGACCTGGGCTGGCTGCAGCGCCTCAATGCGATGACCGAACTGCTGGGGCGGGCAGTGTGGACCCTGGCGTTGTTGTTGGCGGTGGCGGTGGTGCTGGTGATCGGCAATACCATCCGGCTGGCCATCGAGAGTCGCCGCGATGAGATTCTGGTGGCCAAGCTGGTGGGGGGCACCGATGCCTTCGTCCGGCGGCCGTTTCTTTATACCGGCGCCTGGTTCGGGCTGGGTGGCGGGGTGGTAGCCTGGCTGTTGCTGGAGCTGTCGCTGTGGTGGCTGAGCGGCCCGGTGGAACGCCTGGCGGGGCTCTATCGCAGCGAATTTTCCCTCAATGGTCTAAGCTTTGACGGCAGTCTGGCATTGATTGTTGTAGCAATGCTGTTAGGCTGGCTCGGTGCCTGGCTGGCGGTCAAGCGCCATCTGGATGCCATCGAGCCCGGTGAGGTGGCTGGTGGTTGATCGCTTATTGCGGGAACACCGTATTGTAGAAGCATGCCGTCTGCCCGTAGTTTCTGGGCAGGTGGAAAACACCCGAAAATCTTCAATTGTTTGTTTTTTAAGGTTTTAATTGAGGTTTCGGGAACTATTCAAGGTCTTGGCGGTCTAATTGTTTGTTGTTATATTTCAGGGCTGCCAAGCACGGAGGAACTGCATGGGTACGAGTTTACAGTTGGTTGACAGGCTGATTCCGGGGGGCAATCTCGAGTCCTATATTCAGGCTGCGAGCCGGATTCCTGTACTCACCGCGGAAGAAGAGCGGCACCTTGCCGAGCGCCTGCACTACGAGGGTGACGTGGAGGCTGCCCGTCAGCTGGTGCTCTCACACCTGCGTTTTGTCATTCATATTGCCCGTAGCTATTCCGGTTACGGTCTGGCGCAGGCGGACCTGATCCAGGAAGGTAACGTCGGACTGATGAAGGCCGTCAAGAGATTCAACCCGGAATACGGGGTGCGGCTGGTGTCCTTTGCGGTGCACTGGATCAAGGCCGAGATTCACGAGTTCATTCTGCGCAACTGGCGGATCGTCAAAGTGGCCACCACCAAGGCCCAGCGCAAGCTGTTCTTCAACCTGCGCAGCCAGAAGAAGCGTCTGGCGTGGCTGAGCCATGACGAGCTTCATGCGGTGGCGGAAGACCTGGGTGTCGAGCCTCGTGTGGTGCGGGAGATGGAGGGGCGGATGGCCTCCCAGGATACCGCGTTTGATGGGCCGATGGATGATGACGATGAGAGTGTCTACCAGGCGCCTGCCCATTACCTGGAAGACCGTCGCAGTGATCCGGCGCTGCAGCTGGAGCAATCCGACTGGACGGAGGATTCCAACGGGCGCCTGATGCACGCGCTGGAAGAACTGGACGAGCGCAGCCAGGACATCCTGCGCGCGCGCTGGTTGTCCGAGAGCAAGGCGACGCTGCATGAGCTGGCCGACAAATACGGCGTCTCTGCCGAGCGCATCCGCCAGCTTGAGAAGAATGCCATGAAGAAGATTCGCCTGCAGATGGCCGACGCCGCCTGATCCGGTCAGCGGCGACAGATTCTGATTACGCCACCATGCTTTCGGGCTGGTGGCGTTTTTGTTTGTATAATCGATGAAACTGACCGTTAGTCATCCTGCCACCTAACCGCTTTTCCAGTTTTTGGAGTTGGATCAACGACCATGACAAACAAGCTTCCGCGGATTGCCTTTCTGGGTATTGGCCTGATGGGCGCGCCCATGACCCGTAACCTGCTGGATGCCGGTTACCCCATGACCCTGTGGAACCGGACCGCCAGCAAATGCGAACTGTTTGCCCGCGAGGCCACTCTGGCCGCGTCACCGGCCGAGGCAGTGGCCGATGCCGACATCGTGATCACCATGCTGGAAAACGGTGATGTCGTGGAGCAGGTGCTGATGGCGCAGGGCGGATTGCAGGCCCTGAGGGCCGGTGCCCTGTTGATTGACATGAGCTCGGTTCAGCCCTCACTGGCGCGCCGCCACGCGGAGCTGGCTGGCGAGCAGGGGGCCGGTTACATCGACGCGCCGGTGTCCGGCGGTACCCTGGGTGCCGCCGAGGCGCGCTTGAGCATCATGGCCGGAGGGTCCGAGGCCGACATTGTGCGAGCGCGGCCGGTGTTCGATGTGCTGGGCCGGGTTACCCGCATTGGTCCGGTAGGGGCGGGGCAGCTGGCCAAACTGGCAAACCAGGCCATTGTCGGCATCACCATCGGTGCCGTGTCCGAAGCTCTGTTGCTGGCGGCCCGTGGCGGGGCCGACCCGGTGGCGGTCCGCGAGGCCTTGCTGGGCGGCTTTGCCGGCAGTCGAATTCTTGAACTCCATGGCCAGCGGATGATCGACCGGGACTTTGCGCCGGGCGCGCCCGCCCGCATCCAGCTCAAGGATATGCGGATGATTCTCGACGAGGCCCGCGCCGAAGGCCTGACCCTGCCGCTGGCGCAACAGGTTCATAATGAATACCTGGCGCTGGTCGCCAACGGCCACAGTGATGTGGACCACAGCGGCCTGTTGCTGGAACTTGAACACCTGAACGGAGCCCTGCTGGGTTCCGTCGGTCCTGCCCGCAAGGAGTAAGCCATGCCGAGCTTTGCCGCCAATCTGACCATGCTGTTCACCGAAGTGCCGTTTACCGAGCGTTTTGCCCGTGCCGCCGATGCCGGATTTCGTGGCGTGGAATACCTGTTCCCGTACGCCTGGCCGGCCGCGGAACTGAAGGCCCGGCTGGATGAACACGGGCTGACCCAGGTCCTGTTCAACCTGCCTCCGGGTGACTGGGATGCGGGCGAGCGGGGCATCGCCTGTCTGCCCGACCGGGTCGAGGAGTTCCGCGCCGGCGTGGCGACCGCCATCGAGTACGCCCGGGTGCTGGACTGTCCCCGGTTGAACTGCCTGGCGGGTCTGAAGCCGGTGGACCTCAATGAGGACCTGGCCTGGCAGACGCTGGTCAGCAATGTCAGCTGGGCGGCGGCCCGCCTGGAAGAGGCCGGCCTGACCCTGTGCCTGGAAGCAATCAATTCCCGGGTCGACATGCCCGGCTTTGTGCTGGATACCTCGGGCAAGGTGCTGGCCCTGATCGAGGAAGTCGATGGCGATAACGTGCGGCTGCAGTACGACCTTTACCACATGCAGATCATGGAGGGTGACCTGATCCGCTCCATGGAGTGCCTGCTACCCTGGATTGGTCATATCCAGTTTGCCGATAATCCGGGGCGGCATGAGCCGGGCACCGGAGAAATTAACTTTTCGAATGTTTTTGCTGCCATCGACCGGATGGGTTACCAGGGCTGGGTCAGCGCCGAGTACCGGCCCAGTGCCGCCACGGCAGACAGCCTGCAGTGGTTTGAGGGCAAGCGGTGACCGTCGCCATAGGCGACACCCTCTTACAAGATCGTAACTGGCCGGCACCCGGACTTCTTCGTACCCTGTTAATCATGTAATCCGATAATCTGGAGGCTCACCGGTGAAAGCGCTGGTAATTGAAGATGATCAGGACGTTGCAAACTACCTTATCAAGGGGCTTAAAGAGTCCGATTTTGTCGTGGACCATGCGGCCGATGGCAAACAGGGCATGATGATGGCCGCCAGCGAAGAGTATGACATCATGATTGTGGATCGCATGCTGCCGGGGATGGATGGCTTGTCCATCATCAAGACCGTGCGGGCGACCGGCAATCAGGTGCCGGTGCTGATTCTCAGCGCCCTGGGCGATGTCGATGACCGGGTGGAGGGGCTGCGCGGCGGCGGTGACGACTACCTCACCAAGCCGTTTTCGTTTACCGAATTGCTGGCGCGGATTGAATCGCTGATTCGCCGTAACCGCCAGGCCGCCGAGACCGAGACGGTCCTGCGTGTGGCGGACCTGGAAATGGATTTGCTGGCCCGCACCGTCAAGCGGGCAGGGCAGAACATCGATGTCCAGCCGCGGGAATTCCGCTTGCTGGAGTACCTGATGCGCAATGCCGGTCAGGTGGTTACCCGCACCATGTTGCTCGAAAAGGTGTGGGATTATCACTTCGATCCGCAGACCAACGTGATTGATGTTCATATCAGTCGCCTGCGGGCGAAGATCGACAAGGAATTCGATACACCACTGCTGCAGACCATCAGGGGTGCAGGATACATGTTGCGTGAAACTGCTCAGTCAACTTAAAACGTCGTCGTTTCAGCTTGCCCTGCTGTACATGGTGGTGTTTGCCACTTCCGTATTTCTGTTGCTGGCATTCATTTACTGGCGTACAGCAGGGTTCATGGCGGCCCAGACCGATGAGACCATCGAGGCAGAAATTGCCGGTCTGGCGGAGCAGTACCGTGGCCGTGGGGTAAACGGCCTGATTACCATCATCCGCGAGCGGGTAGCGCGGGATCCCAACGCGAAATCCATCTACCTGCTGACCACGGAAGACTTCCTCAAGCTGGCCGGCAACATCGGCGCCTGGCCGGATGGTGCCCGGGCCCAGAGTGGCTGGATCAACTTTACGCTCAATGAAAGTGTGGGCTGGCAGGGGGCTGAGCGGCTTGCCCGCGCCCGGGTGTTCGAAGTGCAGGGCGGTCTGCGGCTGCTGGTAGGGCGCGATGTGGACGACCTGGCCACCCTCAAGCGCGTCATCGAAACCGCCATCAACTGGGGGATGGGCATCACCCTTGCCCTGGCCCTGCTTGGCGGCTTCATGATGAGCCGCAGCACTACCCGCCGGATCGAAGTTATCAACGCCACTTCCCGCAAGATCATGAACGGTCATCTGTCGTTACGGATCCCGACCCGCGGCACCGACGACGATTTTGACCAGCTGGCGGACAACCTTAACCAGATGCTCGACCGTATCGTCTACCTGATGGAGGGCATACGGCATGTCTCCGACAGCATCGCCCACGACCTGAGAACGCCGCTTACCCGGCTGCGCAACCAGCTGGAAACCACCCTCATGCTGGTGGATAACGATGACGCCCGGGAGCAGGCTGGCCGTGCGGTGGCAGAAGCAGACCAGCTGCTGGCTACCTTCAATGCGCTGCTGCGGATCGCCCGGCTGGAAACCCGTGGCAGTACCGCCGACATGCATCCGGTGTCGCTGGGGCTGCTGGTCAGCGATGCCTGCGAATTGTACGAAGCCCTGGCGGAAGACAAGGAGCAGGTGTTTCGCCAGGCCGTGGATGAACAGGTGATGGTGGATGGCGATCGGGACCTGTTGTTCCAGATGATCAGTAACCTGATTGATAATGCCATCAAGTACACCCCCGAGAAGGGCGAGATCAGCGTGTCGGTCCGCGCCGAGGACGGCAAGGCGATTTTCGAGGTGAGCGACAGCGGTATCGGGGTGCCCGATGACGAGAAGGAATCGGTGTTCCAGCGTTTCTACCGGGTCGGCAAGAGCCGTTCACTGCCGGGTAACGGTCTGGGGCTGAGCCTGGTCAGTGCGGTGGCGGAGATCCACAAGGGCGTAATCACCCTGAGCGACCATTATCCCGGCGCCGCGTTACCCGGACTGACGGTGCAGGTTGCGATGCCGCAGCACCGGGAAGAAAAGCGGAAAATCAAAACCATTCCCGCCAAACCGGTTGCCTCGTCCGCCGGCGAACAGGATTCACCGGCGGACAGCACGCGGGTCTGATCAGCGGCTCAGCTTGCCAAAACGCTCGGAGATGGGGCCGAGCACGGCGCTCGCCCTGTCCTCAACGGTATGGCGCAGTCCGTCAAGCTGGGAACGACGACGGTCGATCCGGGCCTGAATGCTGTCCCACTCGCCTTCCAGATGTTTCTGTTCCAGCATGATGAACGCAGCCACGTTGTGGCGGTTGAGGCGGCCGGTAATGCCGAACTGGTCCAGGCGGTAACCGAGGGCGTCAAGCCCGTTCAGGGCAGTGTTGATCAGCTTCTGTGTATTCATGGCGGGTTCCGTAACAAGTTAAGACGCTGGTGAACGTCGCGTTATCGGGCACGCTACCGACAAACTCTAGAGTACTCAACCTAATTCCCGGCATGACGAATGCCCGGTATAGGAGAGGTAGCGCTCGTGCGGGGGTCAGGCGCCAGGCCCGGGCAGGCTGACAAAATGGTAATTCACCGGCCACGGCCAGGTAATCCTGGACATGGATACTGGGCAGAGTAGAAACAGAAGCAGGCGACCCACTCCGTGTCTGCTTCTGCCTCCAGCACAGCGCTAGCCTTGCCCCGTTTTCACGGGGTTTTTTTATGGCTTGTCGTAATCAATGGCGGTGATGAACCAGGTCGCCGGACCGGACGGTGTTTGCACCGTTGCCTCGTCATCCACTTGTTTTTTCAACAGCGCACGGGCCATCGGGGTATCGATGGAGATATAGTCCTTGCGATCGAAAATCTCGTCGTAGCCGACTATCCGGAAGCGCAGCGTTTTACCGTCCTCGTTCTCCACCGCCACCCACGCGCCGAAGAAAACCCGGCCCTCCTGTTGTGGCGAGTAGTCGACAATACTCAGTTCGCTGAGGCAGCGGCGCAGATAACGGACCCGCCGGTCGATTTCCCGCAGCAGCTTCTTGTTGTACTGGTAGTCGGCGTTTTCACTGCGATCGCCCAGGCTGGCGGCCCACTGCACCTTCCTGGTGACTTCCGGTCGCTGTTCCCGCCACAGGTAATCGAGTTCTTTTTGCAGGGCGTTGAAGCCCTCGCGGGTAATCAGTCGGGTTCTCATGGCTTGTCCGGTCCGGGCCTTGTCAGGTGAAAGGCCGAGTGTACCAGAGCTGAGCAGGGCGGTATCGCTCCGGTTGGCCCGGAATGCGTAGTGAAAGCCGTCACAAATCTGACGTGCCGGAGTCCACTCGCCCTGGATTGACTATAAACTGTTCAAAAAATGACATGGATCCGCCATCGGCAACGCCGGTGGCTGACGCCGAGCAGGATAGGGGTTGGCATAATGGGCAGGTCGAACAGGATTTCCGGCAAGGGATGCGGTGTGGTCCGGGCGTGGCTGATGGTGCTTTGCGTGCCGGTTGTCGCCGTGGCGGGCACCGACCCGGGCGGCGACGCGCTGGACGACGCGGCAGCGTTTGACTTCCGGGAGCGCTCCACCATGGAGACCATTCCCTTTGTGTCCATGCACGAAGAGTCGCTGGCCAATACCGCCATCGAGGGCGGCCTGGTGGCGCCGGCGGAGGGGGTTGCAATTCGCGCCAAGGGTGATGATGACTTCTATCTCGACCCGCTGGCATTGCAGCCAAGAGACAGTCGAACCGACCTTGGCCGTTCCGAGATCCCGGTGGACATCCGCTTCCGCAATCCGCCCTCCATCCCCGGCCAGACCCACAGCAACAACTACCTGATCCGGCCGCCGGAGAACCGCAACTACGAAACGCTCAACACGACGCTGACCGGCCGTTAAGGCTGGCGGTTGCGAGTGACGCTATTTCAGGCCGCCGTGGCGGCCGCTTCCTGTTTGCCAAGCACATCCTGAAAGAAGAACGTGAGGGCCTGGCTGGCCTGGTTCAGCCGTGCCCGGGAGACCTGGATACGGTCCCGCAGGTAGGCAAGGAACAGCTGGCAATCGTCGGATTCCAGGCTTTCCGGGTTTTTCTGGTCGTGAAACAGCACGAAACGACTGATCCAGTGCAGATAATTCTGCTCGGTCCGCTGACTGAGCTGGTGCTTGTGAATCGCTGAAGTTATTCGGCCAACAAGGCCGGGCTGGGTCTGTTCCAGCGCCTCGGTGATGTGCATGGTGAGCCTTCCACTGCGGTTGTTGTTTTTATATTGGCCGCATCTTATGACAATCGGTTGACGGTCGCAAAGTTTTCATTGGTTACCGGTTGTGACCTGTGGTTATCCCCGGTAACCGGAACGCCGGCAGCCCCTGCGGTCAGAGGGTGCCGGCCTGAAAGGCGTTTTCAGCCCTTTAACTGCTCCAGGCGGTCAATGTACTTCTGCATGGCGTCGTCCGCGGAAGTGCCCTTGAGCTTTTCCCAGGCGTCGTACTTGGCGCGGCCGACGAAATCCATCATGCCCGGTCGCTTGCCGCTGACATCACCGGCGGTGGCCTGCTTGAACAGGGCATAGAATTCCAGCTTCATCTCGTTGGAAGGCTTGAAGTCACCTTCGGCGGTCTGGATGTAATTGACCGCTTCGTCAAACTTGGCTTTCAGGTCGCTCATGATCAGATCCTTGTTTGCTGTCAGAGAGTTCCGTCAGATACGGTAGCGCGGAGTATAGCCCGCGGGCCGGCGGCCGTCATTGGCCGGCCGTTTCAATACTTCGACGAATGGGTTATTGTCCTGCTCCCATAATTCAGCTAAGTGGAGAAACCCGTGGCCTCTCTCAATCGCCTGGCCGGTATTGTCGCCAGAATCAACCAGCTGCCCGCCTTTGCCCGCCCCCGGGCCCTCAGCCTGTTCTTCGGCAAGGCCGTACCGTTTACCGGCACCACAGGCATTCGTGTCGAGTCCCTTGACCAGGGCCGTTGTGTCATCAGCCTGGCCAACAAGCGCCGGGTACAGAACCACATCGGCGGTGTTCACGCGGTGGCCTCGCTGCTGCTGGCGGAGTCCGCCACCGGTTTCCTGGTGGGCCTGAACGTACCCGATGACAAAGTACCGGTGATTAAAATCGCCCACGCGGAATACACACGCCGTGCCAAGGGCGACATGACCGTGGAGGCCCGGCTGACCCCCGAGCAGCAGGCGCGCATGCGCACCGAAGACAAGGGCGAGACGTCGGTGGCAGTGACCATCCACGACAGTGAGAACCAGGAGCCGATTGAGATCGAGATGGTCTGGGCGTGGACGCCGAAACGGCGCTGACGTAAGAAAATGTAGTGGCTGGACTAGTACTAGGTCTGAGTTACGAATACCGGATCGGCCCCCGGCTGGAGTGGTAAAGGTAAATCCGGACGGTTTGACAAATTGGGTGGAAAAACGGTCATTTCGACCATGATCTGGACACGAATTCAATGATGGGTAAATTAATCAGTTGATTCATGTGCTTACAGATGTCCGAATAATTCGGGATAGTGGTTAAAACGATTGTTTTTCCATCACCGTTTTAACAACTTCCGAAACGGAACTGATTGACGTGATTAAGTTTCCCGCCTAGTTTTGGAGGATTGTTGATTTGAGATATGAGTCAGTGGAAAAGTGATCGTTGGGACTCATATATAAATGTTAGCGAGAGACGAATGGCAACTTTAAGCCCAGAGGCGAAAGCAAAGATTGATTCTCTGTCTCGAGCTGAACTACAGAACGAAGTGAACTTGGGTAATCAATCTAGGTTCCAGCGAGAGAAGTTTGCTTATCTGAAATCCAGGCTTGACCAAATTGAGCAGGAAGAATTGGATAGCCAGAAAGAAACAGAGAATGCACATAGCCAGACCAAGATTCAGCTCGCTGCGGACGCCAATGCAATAAGTAGAACCGCAAATCGCCTAAGTGTCCTCGCAGTTATTGTTTCTCTGGTTTCGCTGCTGATTGCGGTTGTTGCACTTTATTCGGAGTGAGCTCTTTCCTCTCTAACAAGGTGGTCAACGGGACGCCAACTACGCTGCGCTCCGTTGCCGCCCATTACCACTGGCGTTAGGCAAGGAGATTAAGTTGTTCTTTCGTGCTCTGAATAAGGCTTTGGAGAAGCCGGCCCCTGAGGGTATTACGCTCAGCTCGCCCGGGGCAATGGATAACGACTTCTACTCAGTCAAACTGGAGGATACTGATTCAAACACACGCATATTGATCCGGAAACGTAAAAAGGCCGGGTACGAGGCGTTGGTTTGGAAAGGTGAGCAGTCCGGGAGGGAGAAAATCCTTTCAGAAGAGGATATCGACCCAGCAAAATTTGATCTGAGAATAGAGCACTATTACCAAGGGTACCAGTTTGACTATACCGACCCCGGTAAATTTCTGCTGATGGATCTTGCCCGTTGGCACAAAATTGTTAAATTCCGAGACCGGGTAAGCCAATCCTTATACAACAAAAAGCGCTTGGTTCGTGAAGAGAGAATGGAACTTCTTCGTCATCTCGTAGAACGTAAAATCGACAACCCACGAGATGAGATATATCCGCTTATGCTGGCAGTTCAGAAATATTCACGTAAGTGGCTCTATCATCCAGATAAGGATAAGCACAAAGCTCACCTAGAACTTGTACTTGATTCATTTGTGGATTCCGGAGAGTTGACTAAGAAAGGTACGAACTATGTCGTGACCGGTAAAGCCCTGGTTACCCTCTCGGAATTTGAGTTGAACGTTCAGCGCCACCAAGATCAGATAAAAACGGCAAAGGTAGGTAATCGATTAACCTGGGCAATCGTCTTTGTGGGTGTAGCAGGGATCGTGTCTCAAGTTTGGATGTGGGCTATCGAACAAGGGGTAGTCTGATGCCTAACTAGTGCAGGCACGGCGACGCCCACTACATTGCGCCTTCGGCTCCATTCCGTGGGTGCGCATGCTGCAAGCGTTAGCTGCATAGGATCATATGAATAATGCTTGAAATCTTCTTTACAGCATTCGGTGGAACCGCAGCTGCTCTGGCGCTAGCAGCCTATCTAGGGAGACTCTGAATAAGTCTCGAAATCAGAGATAATACGGCCATCGCCAAC
>NZ_KZ319376.1 GCF_002744715.1 Marinobacter profundi | reverse complement strand
ATTTGCCGGTTAAAACCAAGATCGGCAAAAATCAGCGCTTATTCAGACCTTCCCTAGGCCGGGAGTTCATTAGGCTGCAAATATCGAAAGCCATAGAACGCTATCGATCTGAACTGGAACAGAAATCGGCAACGTTAAAGACCGAGCTCTCAATTTACGCCCATGAACAAAACGTTGGCCTATCTCGCCTAGACGAGCAACGCTCCAAAGCAATACAAAAAATATACGGGTTGGCCATGAGGTGGCACGATGTTTATATGGAGATATGCCAACCCGATGAGCCAAGCTTTCCGACGGCAGAGATGAAGCTGCAAAAATACTACAATTGGTCTACGAATCTCGTTAAAGCTGCTGAAGATATCTCCGTTGAGTCCAGAGATTCGGCAATTTTCTTTCAGCAAGACAGTTACGCCGTGATAGCCAATTTTGGTATGGCAGCAATGGATCTTAGCTGCGAGTTCTACGACAACACCTTTGGCAAGGTAGATATGTCTAAAGATCCTGATTACAACGTGCTCTTTCCTATGATTGAGCAAGAACGAAGATCTCTAGCAAGCACCTCACAGGAAGAATTCAAGCAATTGCGAGATCTTCTCGTCGCAGAGTTCCGGAAACTGATGAAAGCTGAAAGGGAGCCAAAAGTCGGCCAATGAGCTTTTCAGCTAACAATCACAGGCACGGCGACGTCTACTACATTGCGGCTTCGCCTCCATTCCGCAGCCGCGCGTGCTGTTGGCGTTAGAGGTTTTCATGAAACATTGGCGCACAGAATGGATGGCTACAAAATCGAATATTGCGCTGAAACTAGCGCAGGGAGACTGTGGCGCCGGGTATGCTGAGTCAGTAATTATTCTATGTTCCGCTATCAGCGCTGTTGCCGCTGAGCTTTGGCCAGGTAAAAGAAAGGACAGAGCAAGATTCATTGAATTAATAGTGCATAGCACACCAAGCTCAGGCCGTCTGGTCAGTGTTCCACTTCTGCTTGAAATTTTGAAAGGTGAAGGGCGTACTCAGGAAATTCAGTTGTTGAACGATCAACTTGGGCGGTTCCAAGAAACTCGGGTTTTAACTAGTGAAGATATTGATTTAAAAGAAGAAGAGGTATTCGCCTCGGTACCGAACCTTTCCTTGAAAGCGGTGCGTTCTTGTAGTTACGCGAACCTTCTATACGATGAAATTCGGTCCTCATACGTTCACCAGTATGATCCTGGTAATCGGGCAAACCCTTGGCCAATGTCTTCCCGAAAGACATCTCCAGCTAGCTACGTGAACGTATTAAATAGACCGCGTGAAATACATTTTCATGTTGAGTGGCTTGCGAATATTGCCCATCAGGCAGCCGTATTTGCAGACGGCTTACCGAGTGTGCCGTTAACAGATCCTGATTCTTGGTGGATACACGGTGAACCCGGCAACCTCTAACAAGTGGGTGAAGCTGACCGGTACTACGCTGCGCTTCGCACCGGCAGCTTACCCAAGGCGTTAATTGCCAAGGAGAGGTATGGCTATCAGCTTTCAGGTGAATCATCCCATTACCACTGACCAGTTCATCGGTTTGTTGGAGAGTTCGACCCTTGGGGAGCGTCGGCCAATTCACGATCGAGACTGTATGGAAGGGATGATATCCAACTCCAATCTCGTCGTAAGCGCCTGGGATGATGATTTGTTGGTCGGCATCGCTCGCAGTGTCACGGATTTTCACTATGCCTGCTACCTGTCAGATTTGGCGGTTCATCAGAACTATCAAAGATCAGGAATAGGCAAACGATTACAGTCACTGACCCAGGAGCAACTGGGGCCGCTCTGCAAATTGATACTCATCGCAGCACCTGCAGCCAATTCGTACTATGGTCACATTGGTTACACGCACAATGATCGCTGCTGGGTTCTTGATGCTGGGGTGACCATTGGCAATTAACAAGGCCAGGCACGCGACGTCTACTACATTGCGGCTTCGCCTCCATTCCGTAGCCGCGCATGCTGGCTGGCGTTAAATTCAGGGAGGAAACGCAAACATGGAGAAAGTTGTCACAGGCCTGCTGGTGCTCGTAGGCATTATTCATCTCTTGCCCGTTTCTGGGGTTCTGGGCGTGGAGCGGCTGGCCGCTTTGTATGGCGTTTCCCTGGGTGAGCCCAATATTGAAATCCTGATGCGCCACCGGGCCATCCTATTCGGGCTTCTCGGTCTGTTCCTGGTGTATGCAGCANCGCGATTGCGTGGTCAGTTGGCGGGTACAATGAGTCCGTTCGCAAGGTCGTCATCGCAGACATTATCGCCATCGTGGCGCTCATTGCTGCAGGGGTAATCCGTGTCGTCGGCCGCAACCAAATTTAACAAGGCGCATCAATACGCGGCCTGCGGCCGCGCCTCCATTCCAAGGGCGCCGTTGTGCGCTGGCGTTAGGACAGATACATGCGAAATGAAGACCGAACTTTCTGCAAAGACTGTCACTTTCAGCTTGATGAAGCGTTAGCAGCTAACAAAAATTATTCATGTCCGAGCTGTGGTTCAACGGAAAGATATATAAATATGTCGATTTTTGAAGGAGTTAATCTCTACGACTCATGGGGTGCTCAGTCCAAAGATCCCAAGTATCCCGGAAAAAGAAAAGTTCGGTGGGAAACGTTCGTTGGGTGGCAACGGAGCCATAAATTACAAAGCATGGTTCATAAAACGAGAACTATCGACCGTGACAACGATACGTACCAAGAAATTGTGACGGATCCAAAAACCGGAGAGATTATTCACCGTTGTGAAGAGCCGCTCTCCAAACACTTTGGCCATGGCTCAGCAAAGTCGAAGTCCTAACAATCGGCTGTTGTCGCCCCTGCGGGGCTGGGACGGCCTTTCCGCCGCTTCGCGGCTACAAGCCCGCCCCAAAGGCGGGCGTTAGGCATAAATAAGGATGAACCGTGAAAATTGAGAAAATTAGGATAAAAAATTGGAGATCATTAAAGGCGCAGGAACTCCAAGCACAAGATCTAATGGTGATTATTGGGCAAAACAACCACGGCAAATCCAATTTATTGTCTTCGATACTATTTTTCTTCGGAGAGATAAAACATCATGATCTAGATTTTCACCGTGGCTCTACAGAACTATATGTGGAGCTGCAATTCGGGAATCTTGATGATACGGACAAAACAACATTCAAAAAATACCTTACTTCCGAAGGAAAGATTCTAGTCAGGAAAACCGCTTTCCTAGGAGGTAGCTTTGAATATCGAGGCTACATAGAAAATCCTTCCGAAGAGTGGCTGCAAGAGGCGAATGCCAACGCATATACGAAGAGAGAGTTAGCAAATAGCCTACCTTTTCATCCGTTTCTCCCTGACGCTGGTAGACTTACAAAGCAAAATATCATCGACGCGCAAGCCGCTTATATTGCTCAAAACAGAGATGACATCAATTTTAGTTTCGAGCTAGAACATACAAACTTTCTAGGGCTTAAGTCAGTAGCTACGGGTATTTTTGGTGAAGTGTATTTTATTCCGGCGGTAAAAGAGGCGTCTGATGACTTCACATCGAAGGATTCAAGTGTTTTTGGAAAAATGTATGCCGATGTTGTAGCTTTGATGTCAGAGCACAATGATGACTGGAAAATAACGAAAGAAAATCTCGGTAAACTTTTTGCAACGTTGAACAAAAAAGATGTCGATGGAAATGACAATCTAGATCGCCCACAACAACTTTCAGAATTTGAAGAAGAATTAGCTGTCGAACTGATTTCATGGGGAGCTAGGGTCGAAGTTGAAGTAAGCCCTCCTGATATTGAAAGCGTTTTTAAAGCGAATACACAAGTCTGGATTGATGATGGCGTAAGAACAGACATTAAAAGAAAAGGTCATGGCTTGCAGCGAGCGTTAACCGTTGCACTTATACAAGTAGTAGCAAAAAGAGCAATTGCCGCCGCCGCGAATGATGTTGATGAAAATAATCGCGCAAGAAAAGTTTCTAACTCAAGATTCTTTATCTTTGAAGAGCCTGAATTGTATTTGCACCCCCAAGCACAAAGATCACTTTTCGACTCATTTGCTGGCTTGTCTGAATCTGGCAGTCAAGTAATTCTATGTACTCATTCAAGCGGATTGATCGATGTTGAAAGATACAAATCCATCTACATTGCAACGAAAGAAAATGGCTCCGACGAAACTAAAGTAAAGCAATGTACCGATGATTTGTTCGAGGGCGACTCCAAGAAGGATTTCAATTTGTCGTATTGGATAAATCCGGATCGAGGTGAGCTTTTTTTTGCTAGCAAGGTTGTCCTGCTTGAAGGCGCTACAGAAAAAACAATTTTTCCTCTTTTAGCCAGAGAGCTAGGAGCGTTTAGATATGATTACACCCTCATCGATTGCGGCTCAAAGGATAATATTCCACTATATATCAAGCTGTTGAATAAGTTCCAGATTCCATATGTGGCCGTTTATGACCGTGACCATCAAGCGCATAAAAGTGCAGACGCGATTGCCTCGGCGGATACGTCTACTCAAAAGATTGAATCTGAAATCAACGCGAATACGGGATCTTCAATTGTGTTGATTAATGATATTGAAGAAGAGTTAGGGCTTCCAAATGGGGGAAGCAGCAAGCCTTATGTGGCATTGAATCATATAACTTCAGAGGGGTTCACGATAAGTGAATCAATGAAAACAAAAATTCGGAGAGTGTATGATGCTCAAGCCTAACAAAGCGCTGCTGTCGGACAAATTTTCCGCTGCGCTCCAAATTTGCCGCAGAGCGCGGCGTTATGCCGGACCAACTTAGACTAAGGAGTTGACTGAAAATTGGCTGATGAAGTCCAGTGGCTTACCCCCTCAGTAGTTGTGCCCGCTGTATCAGTGCTTGTGGCCTCCGTAATTGTGCCCTTGTTGCTGCACTGGCTTAGGGGCCGCCGTGAGCAAGCAGCTCGCGTGTTTGAGGTGAGGCGTGAAGTTTACAGTCAGTACTTCAAGAAGTATGAAGAGGCCGCTGTTGCCGTTGGCAATGATTATGAAGAATTTTCACAGGTCACGTTGAAGCAAGAGTTCTATAAGCTTCTGCAAGCCGGTAATTCGCCGGAAGCTGTCGTGGCTTTCCAGTCTGCTGTCGGAGAATTCCCTCACAAGATTCAAGATGCTCATAGGCGCGCAACCGAAGAGACAACCGTAGTGAAAATTCTGGGATCTACCGAGCTTCTAAAGCTGACCCAGGAATTCGAGGAACTCAATCACGAAATTCTTAAGATGAGTTCAAAGTGGCTAGCGGAACTCCAGGAAACACTATCCAACCCCGATATGGAGGGGCCTGTGGCGAAGGAGATGCAGCGTAAAGGCCGGGATGCCGCAGAGTTAAAAGAAAAAATTATTGCTCAGATGCGCGCAGAGCTGGGTGTTGGTAAATAAGCTATGGCATAACAAACCGCTGTTGCCGGACAATTTTTCCGCCGCTTCGCGGCTTCAAAATTGCCGCAAAGCTTCGCGTTAAATGCCGGTGATAGCCAGTTTCAAAGCTCCAACAATCTGGTCTCTGAAATGTGAGAGGGAGCCAACAGGGCTCTTGAGATGTTTTTCAGGCACGGAGGAAATTTGTGGAGTTAACAGCAGCAGCTCCTGATCGGCAAAGCTGATTTCCGGAGTGAGCCCTTGCATGGCTTCGCCACCGAAGGCATAACGGTTGCCCAAAGGGATAACAATGCGAGTTGCCAAATCGCTCAGAAGGCTGCTTTGAATATCCACAAGGTAAGGGTAGTGAGCCTTGCTGATTTTGCTCGGGTTGGGGTACACATCGAACTGTGCCATCAGAACTCTCTGAATTCGTCGCCGAAGCATCCATGTTGTTCGACGAAATCGTTGTAGCTTTTTATCGCAGCGCGATTTTCTTCAACCCATTGTGCGGCTTCGTGTTTCGAAAGCTCTTCTTTCAGAGCTCGTTCCAGGGTGGCAGACAAGTTAATGTTCAGTTCCCGGGTTCTACGCAGAAGATCGCTATTGATTGAGAGGTTTGTTGCTTTTTTGGGGGCGGCTGAATTATAGAGTTCGGCCATGAGGGCCCCCAGGTAGATGTTTAATGCACAGTTTGATGTTATGCGCATGGTAATGCGCATGCAAGCCTTTAACCAATTGCTGTTGTCGGCCGTGGGTGCGCTGGCGCTCCGGCACGCGGCAAAGCCAAGTTTTTAGAAGAACGCCAAGGAAGCGGAATGAATACATTTGAGATTCTTGTTGAGAATATTCGGTCTTTCCTAGAAAAAACGGTTGGAGCCAATCCGAACTCGCTAGAAGATCAGGCGTGGGCCAAAAAACCGTGAACAATATCGTATCCAATCGCGATGAATCTGCCTCCACCCAAATATCAACTGTGGAAGCTATTGCTAAAGTTTTTGGGGTTTCAACAGCGCAGCTGATGAGTCAGGATTTGGGGTCAACATCTGCTATGGACTTACCTCAGTCCAGCAAATCACATCGCCGGGATTTTGACTGGCATCAAGACGCCTCCAGTGCCGTGTTCTAGACTGACTCCAAGGTTCTAATTTCCAATCAGGAGCAAACCAATGACCCTTGAAAAACACGATCTGTTGCACGAGATTCCCGAGTCCCGCGAGGCGATCCACGCACTGAAGACCGGCAGTGAGCACTTTGCCCGGCTGTTCGATGAGTATCACGAGCTGGATCATGAAATTCATCGCATCGAAACGGGAGTCGAGTCCACCTCTGACGAGTACCTGGAGACACGCAAGAAAGCGCGGCTGAACCTCAAGGATCAGCTGTACGCGATGATTCGTGAATACGAGGCGGCGATGGCTAGCTAATACGCTGGCACCAGGCCGGGGGCTTAGGGGTACTGGCATACCCAAAGCCCCCGTGCCCGGGCTGTTTCAGGAAAGCCGGGCGACCATCCCGACCGGCAGTCGCTTGAGCAGGAAACCCAGGGGAGTCCAGGGCCAGCCCGGTACAAAGGCTTCGGCGGGCTCTTTCTCGATGGCGGCCACCAACGCCCGGCAGCCGGTTTCCAGGTCCACCCGGAACGGTGCGTTGCGAACCTCCCGGTTGATGTCGGTGAGGATATAACCCGGGAACAGGGTGGACACCTTGATGGGGGTGTTCATCACGTCCATGCGGATACCCTCCGCCAGGTTGGCGAGGCCGGCCTTGCTGGCGGCATAGACCGACATGGCGCCCCGAAATCCCCGCACCGCGCTCACCGACGAGATGGCGACCAGATGGCCGCTGTTTTGTTGGCGGAAGATCTCCATGGCGGCTTCGCACTGGGCCAGGGCCGCCACAAAGTTGGTCTCTGCGGTCTGGCGGTTGGCGTCAAAATTACCCGTACCAATCGGGGCGCCTTTGCCAATACCGGCGTTGACGATGACCCGGTCGAGCCCCCCCAGGTCATCGCGAAAGGCGCGGAATACCTCGAACACCTGCTCATGGTCGCACACGTCCAGCGGGCGGACGCATACCCGGATCTGGGGATAGCGGTTTTCCAGTTCTGCCTTGAGGGCATCGAGCTGGTCAGTACGGCGGGCGCACAGGGCGAGGTTGCAGCCGCGTTTGGCGAACTCGCGGGCCATGCCCTCGCCAAGGCCGGAGCTGGCGCCGGTAATCAGCAGGTTCTTGCGCATCGTTAACTCCTGAATGGGTCATTCCCGAATCGTTCACGATTGACTGGATCGCTCGTGGATACGGCTCAGATTGCAAAGCCGCCGAGTTTGGTTTCCAGGTACTCTTCGATCCCCTCGGCAGCACCTTCCCGCCCGAGGCCACTGTTCTTCATGCCACCAAAAGGCGCCGCAGCGCTGGTCGGGTTGATGTCATTGATGCCGATGATGCCGAAATCGAGCGCCTCAAAGGCACGCATGGCGGTGGCCAGGTTGTTGCTGTATACATACGCCGCCAGGCCATACTCGGTGTCGTTGGCCATCGCCAGCACATCGTCCTCCGAGCGGTAGCTGATCACCGGGGCGACCGGACCGAAGGTTTCTTCCCGGTAGATCCGCATGTCGGCGGTGACGCCGGCCAGCACGGTGGGGGCGTAAAAGCAGCCGTTTGCCAGCTCACCTTCCGACAGGCGTTTGCCACCGCTGGCAATCCGGGCACCTTTGCTGACGGCATCCTGCACCTGATTATCCACCTTCTGAATGGCCCGTTCATTGATCAGTGGGCCGATGCCGGTCCCGTCGGCCAGGCCATTGCCGACAACCAGACGATTGACCCGGCTGGTCAGTTCCGTGAGGAAAGGTTCGAGCTGATCTTCATGGACAAAGATCCGGTTCGGGCTGATGCAGGCCTGGCCGGTATTTAGAAACTTGACCAGCGCCAGCCCCTTGGCGGCGTGGACGGGGTCAGCATCGGGGAACACGATCGCCGGCGCATGGCCGCCGAGCTCCATGGAGACCCGCTTCATGTTCGCGGCGGCAAGGGCATTGAGTTGCCGGCCGACGGCGGTGGAGCCGGTAAAGGTGAGTTTGCGGACCCGGGGGTCGCGGCAGAATGCCTCACCCACCGGTGCCGGGTCGCTGACGGTCAGCAGGTTCACCACCCCGGGCGGAAAGCCCGCTTCCTCGAAGATCTCCACCATGGCCCGGGCGCACAGGGGGGTGCTCTCCGCCGGCTTGAGAATTACCGTGCAACCGGCGGCCAGGGCCGGTGCCAGCTTGCGGGTAATCATCGAGACCGGGTAGTTCCAGGGCGTGATGGCACCCACTACACCCACCGGTACTTTCTGTACCATGAAGCGCTGATTGTCCCGCGCAGAGGGAATGCTGTGGCCGTAAACCCGTTTGGCTTCCTCGGCAAACCACAGCAGGAAGTCGGCGCCATACTGGACCTCATTGAGGGACGCCTTCAGGGGTTTGCCCTGCTCGCGGGTCATCAGCTCGGCCAGTTCCCGCTTGCGACGGATCATCAGTTCCCAGGCCCGGTACAGCAGTTGGGCACGGTGGTAGGCCGTGGTTTTGCGCCACTCGGCAAAAGCCGCTTCGGCCCCGGCGATGGCGGCTTCGATGTCGCTGTCGGTACAGTCCGGCACTTCGCCGATGGTCTCGCCGGTGGCCGGGTTGGTCACCGGGAATACGGCGCGGTCGGTTAGCCATTGACCATTGATGTACATGGTATCTCCGTCCTCAGGTTCTGGCAGTGGAAGACCGTCAAAATACCATGTTTGGCGGAGGTGTGGCTGCGTCCGACCCGGTTCCGCGGTAAAAGAGAGGGTGGTCAAAAAACAGTCATGACCGCGTAACCCGGATGGTGAACACTGCAGCGGCAGTATCATTCATTTCACAAGGAGCTTGTTATGAAGTTACGCAGCTGGATCGGGTTAGTGCTGGGGTGTTCGCTGGGATCGATTGTGGCCGCCGCACCGGTGGCCAAGGCGGATGCGGACTGGGTGCCCCGGGGACTTGCCCAGTGGCAGGAAGTAAAACAGGGCGCGGGTGACGGCGCCCGGCAGGTGGATCTCGGGCCGCGGCCACAGTGGCTGGTCGACGATATGGATGAGGGGGCACTGAAGGCGCAGCTGCAGGCCTGCCGCACCCAGAACCTGAAGCCGACGGAATTCTCCATTGGTCACCGCGGTGCTCCGCTCCAGTTCCCGGAGCATACCCTGGAGTCCTATGTGGCCGCGGCCGGCATGGGAGCCGGTATTGTCGAGTGCGATGTGGCATTCACCAAGGACCGGCAGCTGGTCTGCCGCCATGCCCAGAACGATCTGCACACCACCACCAACATCGTCACCATTCCCGAACTCAACGCGAAATGCACCCAGCCCTTTGTCCCGGCGGATCCGGCCAGTGGTACGCCGGCGCAGGCGGAGTGTCGCACCAGCGATATCACCCTGGCCGAGTTCAAATCGCTGCAGGGCAAGATGGATGCCTTCAACCCGATGGCCACCACGCCGGAAGCCTACATTGGCGGCACCGCCGATTGGCGCACGGATCTGTACGCCAGTCGCGGCACCCTGCTCACTCATCGCGAGAGCATCGAGCTGATGCGCACGCTGGGCGTGAAGTTCACACCGGAGCTGAAAACCCCGGTTGAAGAGATGCCGTACGAAGGCGACTACAGTCAACAGGACTATGCCCGACAGATGATCCAGGATTACATCGACGCCGGGGTGAAGCCGGAGGATGTCTGGCCACAATCCTTTAACCTGGCGGACGTGCTGTTCTGGGTGAACGAGATGCCCCGGTTTGGCCGTCAGGCGGTGTTCCTCGACGAATCCGCCCATACCCCGGAGAACAGTTCCCTGGCCTTTATGGAGAGCCTGAAAGCTCAGGGGGTAAATATCCTGGCGCCGGCCATCTGGAAGATGCTGACCCTGGATGGTCACCAGCAGATCGTGCCCTCCGACTATGCCCTGAACGCCCGCGCCGCCGGCCTCGACCTGATCGCCTGGTCGATGGAGCGCAGTGGCCCGCTGGCCAACGGTGGCGGCTGGTACTACCAGAGTGTCAGCGATGCCATTAACAACGACGGTGACATGTTGACGGTGATCGACGTGCTGGCCCGGGAGGTCGGGGTGATCGGCATTTTCTCCGACTGGCCGGCGACCACCACGTTCTATGCCAACTGCATGGGGTTGGTGAGCAGTCGCTGAGCTAAGCGTTGCCGGAAGCTCCAGATTCGAACGTTCTGAGCGCGAATTTGGCGCTTCCCGGCACCTGCCGAGGAGAGATGTTGTCCGGATGGTTCACCACGGCACAGGGACTAATCCTGAGCTTCTGTCAGATTTCTTTACAGGCTCTTTAATACCCGTCAGCCTTTTGGGAACCCTTTCAGGCAGATACCGATCTGGCACTGAATATGCTGCCTCCATGACAGTCCCCGCCCTTGTTCAGGGAGATCACTGTCATGGGTCCGCTTGCCTCGTCTTTTCTGTTCCGATTCCGTTGGTCTGTCTGCAGTTTTCCGCTCCTGCTGTTATGGACGACTGCCATCCTGCTGCTTCCGGCACGTCTGCCGGCTGCCGAGTTGCTGGTTTCGCTGGCGCCTGATCGCAGCGCCCCCCAGAGTCTGGACGCGGCCCCGCTGACGGATCTGGCGTACATCTTTGTTGCCGGTGCGGATAACCTTGACCAGGTGCGTTTCGATCTCGATGGCAGCGAGGTTAAAACCGAGAATCAGCCGCCCTGGGATTTTGCTGGTACCACTCCGGATGATCTGGCGATCGGCTATGACACCCGCAACCTGGTGGATGGCAACTACCAGGTCCGCGCCCGGCTGTATCAGGGCGGGGTGCTGGTCGAGACCTTGCAGGGGCTGATGCAGGTGGCCAACCAGCCGCCGCCCGCGCCTGGTGGTGACGCCGCCCAGCTCCATATGGGCTGGCAGGATGATCCGGCCAGTTCGCTGGCGATCGTCTGGTTCAGCCCTCTGGCCACAACACCGGCTGCGGTAAGCTACCGTCGCGCGGGGACCACGGCCTGGCTGGAGGCCAGTGGTGCGGTGAATCATGTCACGGCGGATGGTCGTTACCTCAAGGTCAGTCTCGGTAACCTGTTGGCGGAGACCGGATATGAGTTCCGCGTTGCGCTGGCGCCGGAGGTCTGGAGTCGGGTCTACCAGGGCCGCACTGCGCCGGCAGCGGGCGCGGCGGATTTTGATGCCGTTTTTGTTGCCGATACCGGGCTGGTCGGCAGGCTGGATGGTTTGGCGACCGGCACGGCCGACGTCATCGCGGCGGTCGCCGCCCGTTCGCCAGACGTCGTGCTGCTGGGCGGTGACTATGCCTATTTCGACACGGACAAGCGCTACGTCACCCTGGAGCGGACCATTGCCGCCTGGTTTGACCAGATGGCGGCGGTGGCAGGGCAGAGCCCGCTGATGCCGGTCTATGGTAACCATGAGGTGCTGCTGGGGGAGGGCTATGACACCTGGGTGCGCTATTTTCCGACACCCGAGGGCTGGAACAACCGTCGCATGTACAGCTTCGATGCGGGTGACATCCACTTTGTTGCCATTTTCGGACTGAACGAATACGAGACCCTGCCCCAGGATGCCCTGGACTGGCTGACCGGCGACCTGGCCGAGGCGACCAGCCGTGGTCAGCGCTGGCTGGTGCCCTACTTCCATGCGGCGCCGTTCTCCGAAGGCACCAACCATTCGTCCGCGTTACCGCTGCGCGGCCAGTTGGGCCCGATCTTCGAAGCCGCCGGCGTTCAGGTGGTGCTTACCGCCCATGACCAGTCCTATGAGCGGACCTTTCCACTGGTCAACGTGCCAGCCGGCAACACGCCAACCTCGGACCTGCGCCACTGCTACGGCCCGGGGGACGGGGTCAGCTGGTTGAAGATCGCGCCCGGCGGCAAGCTGAGCAACATTTCCAAGGACTTCTCGCCATGGAAAACGCCGGAACCGCCATACTGGACGGTGTTCCGTGATAACTCGCTCCATCATTTCGCCCACCTTGCCGTATCTGCCACGGGTACGCTGGATGTGGAGGTGTTCGGTGTTGCGGGGGACGGTTCGCCCCCCCTGCGCATCGACCGGGTCAGGTACTCGGTCAACGGCTGCGAACCGGAACTTGCCGCCCTGCCAGCGCAAGTCTCCTTCAGCGTCGAGCCCGGTGAGGTCGCGAGCCAGCTGCTGCAGGTGGCAAGTCGGGACGGTGCGGCACAGCTCTTCGAGGTTTCCCAGGTGCCGGACTGGCTGTCACTGTCAGTCCTGGGCGGGCTGACCCCGGCCAGCGTCGAGCTGGTAGCGGACAGCACCGGGCTGGCACCCGGGGACTATCGCGGTATCCTCGAGATTGCCGCCGGCGAGGACAATGCCACCTGGCTGCCGGTTAACCTGCGGGTGGGGGGCACCGGCTACGGCCTTTGGGTATCCGACAACCCGCAACGCACCGGAGCGCGGCCGCTGGAAAGCGCCCAGTTGCAGGGTGAGCAGTATGTATTCACCAGCCCGGACACCGACGTCACCCGGGTCCGCTTCTACCTGGATGATGTCAGCGGCACCGGAACGGTGACCAAAACCGAGAACCTCGCACCGTTTGACCTGGCGGGAACGGCGCCTGATGACACCGCGTACCCCTACGATACCGCGGCGCTGGCCGACGGCAATCATGAGCTGGGGGCCCGGCTCACCCTGGCGGGTGGACTGGAGATTCTGGTCGGTGCCGGTTTCGTGGTTGCCAACGATGGACCACAGCTCGCGGTATCACCGGACAGCCTGTTGTTCGAGCTGACGCCACCGCAGATCCTGGCGGAAGCCAGTCTGCAGGTGCAGATGTCGGACGGTGGTGCGGTGGCCGTTGCCAGCCAGACCACTGCCGCCTGGCTGACGGCGGTGCCGGAAACATCGCTAACACCGGAGATCCTCACCGTTGCGGTGGATGCCGGTAATCTGACACCGGGGCAGTACCAGGGCAGCATTATGCTGACGGCAGGCTCTGGTGAGCAGACCACCGTACCGGTGACGCTGATATATGACCTGCCGTCGCCGTACAGCCTGATGGTGAGCCAGTGGCCGGACCGCAGTGCGCCGGTGGCACTCAGCGGCGCACTGCTGGCAGGGGATGTCTATATCTTCGTGCCGGAAATAGCGGGCATCAAGAAAGTCCTGTTCTTCCTCGACGATCCCGACCGCCTGAACAGCCCGCTGAAAGTGGAGAACAATGGCCCGTGGGATTTTGCGGGGACGATCACCAAGCCACCACGGTATGCCTACCCCTTCAGCTTGCAGGGCCTGGTAGGCCAGCACGTGGTCACCGCGGTGGTCAGTGGCGACAGCGGTGAGGAGGTTATTCACGGGGTCTTTGAGGTCAGCCCCTGACGCGGATGGCGGCCCTTTCCGGCAGATGAAATGATTGTAGTTCTTGTTTAACCCCCCGGGGGGCTCATAACCGTTAGGCTGGGTTTCAGTGATCGGCGTGTTTTGCGCCGGTCACGTCCAAGAGAATGGATTTGTGAATGGATTTGCGAATGGATTCGAAGGAACTCAGGAGGATGACAGGTTATGAACCATAAAGTCAGTCTTGCATGTGCCACCGTTCTGTCCGCCGCGGTACTGGCGGCCCCGGGTGCCTGGGCGCAGGGGCGGTCGGCCGGGGATGAATCCGGATTCTTCATCGGCGGCAGTTATGGGGGTTACAAGTCCCACGATGGCGAGTTCAGGGATGAAAACGATTTGCTGGGCCTGTCCGCGGGTTACCAGTTCAATCCCTTTTTCGCCCTGGAGGCAGAGTATCTGGATTTCGGCGAGTTTGGCCGGGACAAGGATGAGATTGCCGGTGAGCTGAAGGGGGTGGCCCTGGGGGTTCGCGGTCGCTTGCCATTGACCGAGACGTTCGGCGTCTATGCCAAGGCCGGTGCGTTCGCGTCGTCGTTTGATGTGGATGCCTTCGATGAGAGCGAAACCTACGATGAGGTCAATCCTTACGTCGGTGCCGGGGTGGATTTCCTGGTGGCTCCGCAACTGACCGCGTTTGCCGAGTACGACCGCTATAACGTGGATATCGACGAGAGTGATTTTAACGGCCAGGTGACCAACGATGGGCCCGCATTCGATACCGCCCGGGTGGGGGTCCGCTTCCAGTTCTGAAGCTGCGACCATTACTGAACCCCGTTAATCACGGAGCTCTCAATAATCATGGAGCTCTCAATAATCAGGGAGCTCTCACCAATCGCTGAACTCTGGATGACCATGCGCCGCAGGCAGTTAAGCCTGCGGCGCATGGTGCCTGCAGGGCGGACCCGCGTTACTGCACCATTTCCTGGTCGCTGAACATGCCGTCAAACAGTGCCGTGGACAGATACCGCTCGGCGGAGTCGGGCAGAATCACTACGATGTTCCGGCCTTTATGCTCGGGCTGCTTGCTCACCCGCACCGCCGCGGCAACCGCTGCACCGCAGGAAATACCACACAGGATGCCTTCTTCCTGCATCAGCCGGTGGGCCATTGCCATGGCCTCGTCGTTGCTGATGGTTTCCACCTGGTCCACCAGGTCCAGGTCGAGGTTCTTCGGCACGAAACCGGCACCAATGCCCTGGATCTTGTGAGGAGCGGGCTTGGGCTGCTCACCGTTGAGCACCTGGGTGATGATCGGCGAGTCGGTGGGTTCGACCGCTACCGTGGTGACGGCCTTGCCGCGGGTCTGTTTGAGATAGCGTGAGACACCGGTCAGCGTGCCACCGGTGCCAACGCCGGCCACGAAAATGTCCACATTACCGTCGGTATCGTTCCAGATCTCCGGGCCGGTGGTGTCTTCGTGGATCCGCGGGTTGGCCGGGTTCTCGAATTGCTGGGGCAGGAAGTGGTTGTCCGGGTCTGCCGCCACCAGTTCCTCGGCTTTGGCAATGGCGCCGGGCATCCCCTTGGCCGGTTCGGTCAGTACCAGCTCGGCACCGAGTGCCTTGAGGACCTTGCGGCGCTCCAGGCTCATGGAGGCGGGCATGGTAAGCACAAGCTTGTAGCCCCGTGCGGCGGCCACGAAGGCCAGTGCGATGCCGGTGTTGCCGCTGGTGGGCTCGACGATGGTCATGCCCGGCTTGAGCAGGCCACGCTTCTCGGCATCCCAGATCATCGCCGCACCGATGCGGCATTTGACCGAGTAGGCAGGGTTGCGGCCTTCAATCTTTGCCCAGATGGTCGCCCCGTCACTGACCCGATTCAGTCGCACCAGCGGGGTGTTGCCGATGGACAGGGAATTGTCGTCGTAAATCCGTGCCATGATGATTCTCCTGAGGTTTTTCGCATCATCATAACACGCACAGCCGCCTTCCAAGACGGCGAATTTACGGTCTGTGGGGCCTCAGCCGAGCTGGCCGCGGAGCCAGGCACTGAGCTGGGACGCGGACATGGCGCCGCTCTGCCGGGCTACTTCGCGACCGCCACGGAACAGGATCAGCGTCGGAATGCTGCGAATGCCATATTGTGCGGCCGCCTGCTGAGCCTGTTCGGTATTGAGCTTGGCGAAGGCCACGGTGCCGGCCCAGTCCCGGGCTGCACTCTGGAACTCCGGTGCCATGGCCTTGCAGGGGCCGCACCAGCTCGCCCAGAAGTCCACCAGTACCGGCAAGTCTGATTTGGCGAGGAAGCCCGCCATGCCGGCATCGGACAGCTCGGCAATATCGCCGCTGGCCAGTGGCTTTTTGCAGGCGCCGCAGTTGGGGCGGTCCTGAAGCCGTGAGGCCGGTACCCGGTTGGCTTTCTGGCAATGAGGGCAGACAATATGGACAAGCTCGGACATGGACGGCGCTCCGCTGAAGGTCTTTATTCCTGGGCAGGTCTTTCTTCCTGAATAGTGTCGCAATGCCGGGATATCAAGCTCGGAACACAAAAGAGGTGTTATGAATCGCAACCCGTCTATCGACTGGACCGCCACACCGGCCGCCGTCTGGCGCCGCCATCGCCAGGGCCTGCGGGCTATCCGCCGGCTCGATCCCATCGGTTGGGGCGACCTGACCGGTATCGAGCGGCAGCAGCTGGAGCTGGCCCGCAATACCGAGCGTTTCCTGGCCGGTGAACCGTCCAATAATGCTTTGCTCTGGGGTGCCCGGGGCACTGGCAAGTCTTCGCTGATCAAGGCACTGCTGAACCGCTACCGGGCCAGTGGGCTGCGGATGATCGAGGTTGACAAGGACGACCTGGTCAACCTGCCGGAAATCGTTGATGACATTGCCGAGCAACCGTTCCGTTTCGTGATCTTCTGCGACGATCTGTCCTTCGAGGTGGGTGAGTCCGGCTACAAGGCGCTGAAGAGCGTATTGGAAGGGTCCCTGGAGCTGCCGCCGGAGAACGTCCGGGTCTATGCCACCTCCAACCGCCGCCACCTGATGCCGGAGTTCATGGAAGACAACCTCAAGAACGAATTGCGTGGTGGTGAGATTCATCCGGGCGAGGCGGTGGAAGAGCAGGTGTCGCTGGCGGACCGCTTCGGTCTGCAGCTGTCGTTCTACGCCTTCCCGCAGGACGTTTACCTGCAGGCCATCGACGCGTTGTTCCCGCAGGTGGCGGACCGGGACGAGCTGCACCGGCAGGCACTGCGGTTTGCGACCAGTCGTGGGGTCCGTAACGGACGTACCGCACAACAGTTCTACCGGCAGTATGCCGGGTCGGCATTCGGCGCCTGAGCCTGAGCCGCCGGTGCTGCCGGCGTGCTACTGGTGCCTGGCCATACGGATGAAGCGGTGATGTACGGCCCGAACGCCCAGGAATACCAGCAGCAGCACCACCGGGATCGACAGTCCGGTCACCAGCGACTTGTCGAAGCTGACACCGCTGTCGTAAAGCGCATCGAGCGCCAGTTTGATCAGGCCTACCAGGTAGTAACTGATGGCCACCACCGAGAAGCCTTCCACAGTGTGTTGCATCATCAGCTGGATCTTGGAACGCCGGTCCATTGAAGTGAGCAGTTGCTGGTTCTGGCTCTGGATGGCCAGTTCTACCCGGGTCCGCATCATGTCCGAGGCCCGGTCGACGCGGCGGGACAGGTCTTCGAGCCGGTCACTGACGGATTCGCAGGTTTTCACCGCCGGCGTCAGCCGCCGGGTCATGAATTCGGTGATGGTCAGGTGGCCGGACAGTTCGTCCTCCCGTAATTCGTCCAGACGGGTCAGCACCAGCTGGTGATAGGCCCGGGTCGCGGAGAAGCGGAAGGTCGAATGGGCACGGAAGGCTTCAATGCGTGCCGCGATGTTGGTCAGCTCGGCGAGGATCTGTTGTTCGTCGATGTCGTGATTGTCCGCCAGGGTCTGGGTGATGACGGCCATCTGCTGGTCCATCTCGTTCAGCGCCGGGGTAATCTGCCGCGCCAGTGGCAGGGCCAGCAGCGACATCAGCCGGTAAGTCTCGATTTCCATCAGCCGCTGGGTCAGCCGGCCAAGCTGGCTGTCGGACAGGCTGTGGTTGAGCACCATGAAACGGCCGAACTGGTCGCTGTGCAAGCGGAAGCTGCCCCATACCCGCGCCTTGCCGTCCTGCGGGTTGCTGCCCACCAGGCGCAGGCCCTCGAAGTAGGGGCGGACCTTGGCGAGGTCCGTGGCCGGGCCGTTGGCGGTGTTTTGCAGGTCGAGGTGAAAAGCGGCAACCACCGTACCCTGCAGGCCTTCCAGCCAGCCATCCGGTAGCGGGCTGATGCCGGTTTCACGGAAGGGCTGGTGGTGGTCCGGCGCGCCCAGGTTGATGAAGGTGTAGGCGGTGAACTCCATGTGGATTTCCCGGCGAACCCGCAGGGTGCCAAAGTTATCCTCGAAGCAGCTGACTTCCTGCTCCGGTGCCGGCACCCCCAGCCGTTCGTGGAGTTCCTGCAGGTGGCGGAACTGCGCCGCCCGCTGCTCATCGGTGGTCAGCAGGGCGATATGGGTGACCTGGGCCGGGCAGGGCAGAACCTGGAATGGCCGCGAGTGCAGCTCGTTATAGAGCTGGTCCCGCAGCGGGTGGAAGGCGAGTTGCGATGATGACTGGTTCAACTGGGGTTCCTCTGTAATCCCGGCCCGGCGACACCCGGTGGTATCAATGCCACCTTAAACGGCGCGACACCTCCGCCGCCAGACGACAATCGACTTACGACCATTGCAGGAGCAGGCATTCTGAAAGATTGCCGCAGGCGCGGCAAGCGGCTGCGTCAGATTGTCCCGGGCAGGGTGACGCGGAACACCACGCCGCCGGCAACATTGCTGGCGCTGACCTGGCCGCCGTGGTGTTCGGCAATCAGCCGCACAATCAGCAGGCCCTGGCCGAGGTGGCCGTCGGCCCCGGTATCACGGATCGACACGAACGGGCTGAAGATTTCACTGGCCAGGTGCTCCGGCAGGCTGGAGCCCTCATTGAACACCGCCAGTTCCCAGGTCGGCGCGCCCCGGCCTGCGGCGGCACTCAGCCGGGTTTCGATCCGGGCGCCGGCGGGGGTGAAGTCCCGCGCGTTATCCACCAGCTTGTCCAGCAACTGGACGATCAGCTCCGGCGAGCCGTGACAGGGGCAGCCATGGTCCGGGCCCTGGTAGCGGATGCGATGGCCGGGATCCAGTTGCTGGTAGGCAGCGGTCGCCTGTGCGATCACCTCGGCCAGATCGAAGGTTTCCTTCTCGGCGTGGTCGAAGCTCTGCTCCAGCCGGGCGGCCTCGCTCATGCCCTGGAGAATCTGGCTGAGTCGGTCGGTGGCACGGCTGGCCCGGTTGATGTAGTTGTTGCGGTCGACCTCGGAGGTGGCATGCCCCAGGTTTTCCAGTGACGACCGGACCACCGCCACGGGGGTTTTCAGCTCGTGGGAGAGCCGGCGGGAGAAACTCTCCAGGTAGCGGTTATAACCCTGCACGCGATCCACCATCTGGGCGAAGTGGCGGCCCAGGTCTGCCAGCTCGTCCCGCCCGCGCACCTTCGGCATTGCGGCGATGATCCGGCCATCGTCATCGACACTGGCGTTCACCGCCCGCTGCAATCGGGTGATGCGCCAGGACAACCAGCTGGCGTAACCGAGCAGGACCAGCATCAGGCCGATGACCAGCAGCGTACTGCGGCTGATTACCCGGCCCAGGGTGTTACCGGACAGGGTCAGCAACTGGTCGAGGGATTGCTCCAGCACCAGCAGGCGGCCCTCCGCCAGAGGTTGACTGACCAGCAGGAAATCACCACCGCCGGCATGCCGGACCAAGCCTTCCCGTGGCAGGTCAGCGGCGGCCATGCGGGTGGCCCGGTCCGGCATGACCGCAGGTTCGGGCTGGTGCCAGCGCACCAGTTGCCGCAAGCCATTGAGCGCAATCTGCTCGACGATCTGCAGCGGACTGAGCAGATCAAACTCCGGAACCGGTTCCTCTGCAGCCCGAGCCGCACGGCCGCGCACCCAGCCCGATGATTCGATGACGGTGGCTTGCTGTCCCCCGGTGAGCTGGCCGGCCAGTTGGCGTTCGAGCCCGGTGATCCGCGACACCAGCAAGGGCTGGCCGGTGGGTAAAGGCTCGCTTACCTGATAGGCACCGTGCGCCGGCGGGTTTGCTGTCAGCTCCCCGGCCCGGGGTGAGAAGATCCGGAGCCCCAGTTGGCTTCCCGCTGGCGGCATGGGGAGTCGGAGTTCCACCTGGTAGCCACCGGCAACGCCCTGCCAGCCGCCGGTTACCCGGTAATCGTCGCGCCAGTCCTGCCCGGGATTGAGGCCGGTTACCGCGCCTGGACCCGAGGTACGGATTGCCCATTCCTCGAGCTGGTCATTCCGCTGCTGTTGGAGCACCAGGTGTTCGTACGGCCGTGCCGGCGCGCCGGGATCGTAGTAGCGGGGTTGTCCGTGAGGCACACGAATCAGCAGGAACAGGTGGCGACCGTCGGTCAGGGCGTGCCATTCGGCTGTGCGGCCGCTGAGTGAGGTTGATTCCTCCTCCTCGTAGCCCGGCCACTCATCGGCATAGCCATCCATCCGCATCGGGTAGGTCACCGGTTGGGCATAGAGCACCGGATGCCCGCCCGGAACCGTCGGAATGCCCGCCAGTGCCGGCCTGGCCTCCGTGGCCATTCGTGCCACCTGGTTGTTCAGCTGGTGGATGGCCTGTTCCCGCAGCGCATTGTCCAGATCGAGCACAAACTGCAGGCCCGCCCAGGGGATCAGCAGCATCAGCAGGCTGGCAATGAGCAGCTGGCGTTTCAGGGTCAAGACTCAGGCCTCACGGGCATTCCAGCGGTAACCCATGCCGTAGGCGGTCTGGATGGCGTCAAAGTTGTCATCGAGCTGCTGGAATTTGCGCCGGATCCGTTTGATATGGGAGGTGACCGTGTTGGCTTCGAGATAGGTGCGGGCGGCTTCCATCAGTTGATCACGGTTGCGCACATGGCCGGGATGCTGGATCAGCGAGTGCAGCATCCAGAATTCGGTGACCGTCAGCTCCACCGGCCGGTCGTCCCAGGCTACGGTCATCCGGTCCAGGTTCAGGGTCAGCCGGCCGCGGCGCAGGATTTCATCCGGTTGCTGCAGGGTTTCAGCCCAGGCATCGGCCCGTCGCAACAGCGCGGTAATCCGGGCCAGCAGGTGATCCAGACTCATATCCTTGGTGACATAGTCATCGGCTCCCAGCCGCAGGCCATGCACGGTGTCCACATCACTGTCCCGCGCGGTGAGGAAAATCATCGGCAGGGTTGCGGACAACTGGCGCAGATCCCGGCACAGGGTAAAACCGCCGTCCGGTTCATCGCCGAGCCCCACATCGATAATGGCAAGGTCCGGCAATCCCGTACGCAGGGCCTGGAAGGCGCTGTGACGGTCGCTGTAGGCGGATACCCGGTACCCGCGTCGTTCCAGGGCATCGCGATAGTTTTCGCGGATGGCCGGCTCGTCTTCAATGAGGGTGATGTGTCGTTTCATGGGGTCCTATTTAAGCACGCTGGCCTACCAGCACAAGTCGGGGACGGGCAATTGCCACAATTGATCATTTTGTTGTGGCCAGTTTGCCCGATTGTGCCACCGGTTGGCCGCTTGGGCAGGCTGAAATACGGCATGTGAAGGCTCACGCCCCCATCCGTCTTTCAGGGAATCCAACCATGTTGCTATCCGTCCTGCTCCCCGCTCCTGATGTTCGTCCGGCACCTGCCGCCCGTCCGTTGTCCCGCCGTCCCCGGCGCTCGTTGCGCTGGGTGGAAGGTGTCAGTGTCTGGCTGGTGATGCTGTTGCTGTTGTTCGTGCACCCGCTCTATGCGGAAGCGGCCGATGAGCCGCGCCCGGAAACCGGCGCCAGCTTTCATTTTCTCAGTGCTGACGGGCGCTGGCAGGCACCGGCCATGGTGCTGACCACGGACTACCGGGTGACAGTCACGGGCATGGTGGCGCAGACCCGCCTGCGCCAGGAGTTTGCCAATACCGGTCGGGAGTGGCGCGAAGGCGTCTTCGTCTTCCCGTTGCCGGCGGATGCCAGTGTCCATGGTCTGACCATGGTGGCCGGCGAACGGCGGATTGTTGGCGAGATCCAGCCCAGGGAAATGGCGCAACGGGCCTACGAGGCGGCGCGGGACCATGGCCAGCAGGCTGCCCGGGTCGATCAACAGCGGCCGAACCTGTTCACCACCCGGCTGGCGAACATACCGCCGGGGGAGTCGGTGACTGTGGAGTTGCAGTATCAGCAGTTGGTCCGCTACCAGTCCGGTGAGTTCGAACTCAGGCTGCCGACCACGCTCACCCCCCGCTATATGCCGGGCCGCCCGGCCAGTAATCCATCGCGCCAGTGGCAGGAGGGCTGGGCGGTTGCCACCACCGAAGTAGCGGATGCCGAGCGGATCAGCCCGTTTACCGTGGCGACCGCCGATGTCGCCGACGCCAGCCATCGTGCCCGGGTAGCGGTGACGGTCAACGCCGGCCTGCCGGTTGCCCGGGTGACCAGCCCCAGCCACGCCCTGACCACGACCTGGAACGGCTCCGCCGTTACCGTCACCCCGACCGAAGAGCTGGTCACCATGGACCGGGATTTTGTCCTCCGCTGGCAGCCGGTGCGCAGTGCGGAACCGGCTGCCGCAGTGTTCCGGGAAACCTGGCAGGGCGAGGAGTACCTGCTGGCCATGCTGGTGCCGGGGCTGGATAACGGCCAGTGGCTGGCTCGGGAGCTGGTGTTTGTGATTGATACCTCCGGCTCGATGGCCGGCGAATCGATCCGTCAGGCCCGCGCCGCGCTGCTGGAGGGGCTGGCCACCCTGACACCCGATGACCGCTTTAACGTGATCCGCTTCGACAGTGAAACCCGCTCCCTGTTCATCGACAGCGTAGCGGCCAGTGCCAACAACCTGGCCCGGGCCCGTCGCTATGTCATGGCCCTCGAGGCGGACGGTGGTACCGAGATGGCGCCGGCGCTGGATGCGGCGCTTGGCAGCGAAGGCACCCCGGGCCTGGTGCGCCAGGTGGTGTTCATCACCGATGGCGCGGTGGGTAACGAGGCAGCGCTGTTTGCCCGCATCCGCAACCAGCTGGGCAACAGTCGCCTGTTCACCGTCGGTATCGGCAGTGCCCCCAATATGCACTTCATGCGCGAGGCGGCACGTTACGGTCGCGGCACCTACACCGCGATTTCCGATCTGGCCACCCTGGCGGAGCCATTGGCCGGACTGTTCGGCAAAATGAAAGCGCCGGTGCTGACTGACCTGCAGGTTCAGTGGCCCGGCGCTGACAGCGGTGAGGCGGTCTTTCCGCGGCGCCCCGGCGACCTGTTTGCCGGCGAGCCTCTGCTCCAGCTGGCGAAGGATAAGGGCGCGAGCGGCGAGCTCATTGTCAGCGGTCGCCTGCCCGATGGCAGCCAGTGGCAGCAACCCCTTGATCTGGACCAGGCTGCGCCGGGCAGTGGCTTGCACCGGTTGTGGGCACGGCACAAGGTCGACAGCCTGCAGGACCAGAACTTCGATGGCCAGGTCAGTGACGCAGTACGGCGGGAAATCACCGGAATTGCCGTACGTCACCAGCTGATGACCCGCTATACCAGCCTGGTGGCGGTGGACAAGAGCCCGGCGCGGCCGTTGGAGGAGGATCTGGTTGCCGAGTCGGTGCCCACCCTGTTACCGGCGGGCAGCACAACCGGAATGCTTCGCTATCCGGCAACCGCGACTGCCGCACCCCTGTTGATCGGCCTGGGCCTGACCGGGCTGATGTTTGCCCTGGCCGCTACGATGTTGCGGCGGAGGGTGTTTCAATGAGCCGGTTGATCCTGTTGTTGCTGGTCGTGTCGGCCGGGGTACTCGGCGCCGGGCTCTGGATACCCTTGAAAGCGCTGGTCGCCCAGGAATTGCTGACGCTGGCCTGGGCGGAGAGTGAGGCCCGTCAGGCGCAGATCCGGCCCTGGCCGTGGGCGGATACCTGGCCGGCGGCCCGGCTGGCCCTGCCTGCCGAGGAACGGCCGATGGTTGTGTTGGCAGGCGCCCATGGCGAAAGCCTGGCATTCGGGCCGGGCCTGGTGGTGGCCGGTGAGCGTGGCCGCGGCCCGGTAGTGATTGCCGGGCACCGTGATACCCACTTCCGCGCCCTGAAAGAGCTGAGCCGGGGCGCGCAGGTAAGGCTGCAGCACCCCGGCGGCCGCTGGCAGGGATTTCAGGTGGTGGGTACGCGGGTGGTCGACAGCCGCTACGAGATGATCAGTACCGCGGACCTTGCCGAAGACGTGCTGTTGCTGGTGACCTGTTACCCGTTTGACAGTGTCGACAGCAATGGCCCCCTGCGCTATGTGGTTGAAGCACGGGAACTGCCACACATTCCGGCAGGCTCGACACCCCTGGTGACTGTTGCCGGGCAGTGATTTTGGCATACACTTGTGCGCCAAATTGATTAAGCAGGGTTGTCCCGATGGGTGTAGTAAGAGAACTTCTGGCCTGGTTGCTGGTACCGGTCATCTGCCTGGTTGCACTGTTTTTTTACCTGGTGCGGCCATTTAACCCGGATAATAACCGGATTCTGGGCTGGTACCTTGCCCGGGCCGGCCGTGGTGTCCTGGGCATGAAGCGTCCCCTGGAGGGGGCGGAAAACATGCCGCGGGACCGCCCCACCGTGGTGATCGCCAATCACCAGTACAATGATGACCTGTTCGTCCTGGGTGATCTGCTGCCGCCCCGTACCGTCACTGTGGGCAAGTCGGCACTGGCCTGGCTGCCGTTTTTCGGCCAGGTGTTCTGGCTGGGTGGCAACGTGATGATCAACCGCGCCCAGTCCCACCGGGCGATTGCAATGATGCAGGTGACCACCGAGGCGATCGCCCGCGATCACAAGAGCCTGTGGGTATTTCCCGAAGGCACCCGCAGCAAGGGACGTGGTTTGCAGAAACTCAAGAAAGGCGCGTTTCACGCCGCGGTTGCTGCCCAGGCACCAATCACCATGGTCTGTGCCGGTGTCTACGACAACCGCCGCCGCGGCTTGCTGGGCGCACGCCGGCCGGTTGCGGTCCGCATCCTGCCGCCGGTCGAAACCCGTGGCCTGACCAATGCCGATATTCCCCGACTGATGGAGCAATGTCGCCAGCAAATGGCAGAGACCATTGCCGATTTGACGGACCAGCATCGCTGACTGTCCGCCAGGTGCTTGAAGCAACTGCGGAAACAGGGCAGTCTTTGGGCGTTGCGGGATGTCCCGCCTCTAATCCGGACTGTGCAGGGAGATGCATATCATGAATCTGATTCTGTTCCTCATTATCGGTGGTGTTGCCGGCTGGCTGGCCGGTCTGATCATGAAAGGCCGCGGCTTCGGTGTGCTGGCCAATGTGGGTATCGGTATTGTCGGCTCCATCATCGGTGGTTTCCTGTTCCGTCTGCTGGGGCTGGCGTCACAGGGTGCGGTGGGTGAACTGGTCACCGCAACGGTAGGGGCCGTGGTATTACTGGCCATCGTCAGCAAGATCAAGAAGGCGTAATCAATGATTGTTCCGATGTCGGCGGTGTTTGCCAGCCTGACGGCACTGCTGTTTCTGGCATTGTCGTTTCGCGTGGTTATGTTCCGTCTCAAGTACCGCAAGGGGATGGGCATCACCGACGACCTGGATTTCCAGGCGGCGGACCGCGCCCAGGCGAACCTGGTGGAGTATGCGCCGTTTGCGCTCATTCTGCTGGCGCTGGGTGAATTGAACGGGGTTGCCAGCCAGTTGGTGTACTGGGTTGGCGTGGCGTTCATTGCCGGGCGGGTGCTGCATGCCTGGGGCATGATCAGTGGTCGTGGTGGGCCACACAAGGCCCGTATGGCAGGAATCCTGCTGACCTGGCTGACCATCCTGGTGATGATTGGCCTGGTATTGTGGAACGTGTTCCAGGTGAACGGCTGACACGTGGTTACAGAGCGGCTCCGGCCACTCTGTAACCGCATCTCCGGTCGGGGCCGGAGGGTTCTGGCTTACTGGGCCCGGGCCATCTGCCGGGCCAGGTATTCGATTTCCAGCCGGCGGTTCGCTGCATGATCTTCCGGACGTGCCAGTGGGCGGGTGCTGCCCCAGCCGGTCACCACTATCCGCGACTCCCGCACCCCTTCGGCCTGCAGCAGTCTGGCTGCGGCACTGGCCCGCAACCGCGACAGGAACGCGTTGTATTCCTCGGCGCCAAAATTGTCGGCATGGCCATGAATGTGCACCGACACATGGGGGTTGGCCCGCAGGTAAGCGGCGTGTTCCCGCAGAATGCTCTCGTCTTCCGGGTTCAACCGGTGTTTGTTGAAACCATAGTGGAATCGCTGTCGATGCGGCTTGCGGGGGGTGTTAGCGGTAACAGCAGCAATCAGCGGGGCGGTTTCCAGGGCGGCAGACTGTGCCAGTAGGTCCGGATTGTCCAGTACGAGTGTCGTCATGTCGGTTTCCTTGCTCACGTGTCCGGTTCTTGTTGTTGTCCCCTCCACTATTGGTGGTCCTCGGGACAACGACAATTGGCTAAAAGTCGATAACGGGTGGCTCCAGCCTCTCGCACAGATTGAATGTCATCTATGTGAACAGCATGTGACAAGGCGGCGCCTTCCGGTTTGCGAGTTACCTCACGTCAGTGAAGCTCAATTCCTATTTGAACGCGAAAAGCTGGCCGCGCTGTGGTAAAAAACGGAGTTTCAGGGACAGATTATGATGAATTGTGACCGCCCATGCTGATTATCCCCGCCGAGAATGCCGTTAACTGGAAGCGCCCGCCCTGGGTAACCCTCGGCTTGATCATGACCTGCCTGCTGGTTTTCCTGTTTTACCAGGGTGGTGACAGCCGGTTGCTGGACCGGGCGGTGGAGCAGTACCTCGACGACGGGCTGCTGGAGCTGGAGGCCCCGGTCTATGAAGACTACCTGAGCCGCGAAATCCGCCTGCAGGGCCGGAGCGACCGGGTTTATGACCTGCAGGCCTTCCAGCAGGCGCGGGAAGGCGGCGAGCCCTTCTGGCTGGCGGTCAGTTTGCTGTCCGACCCGGAGTTCTACCAGTACATGACCGACAACCGTGACTTGCTGCTGGCGCCGGCGCAGCGGGCAGACTGGCTGGCCCGGCGGGTGCCGATCCAGGAGGAGTTGATCGGCCGGCTCAGTGCATTCCGTTTTGGTCTGGTGCCCGCCCGGCTGGACGTGTACACCCTGGTGACCTACCAGTTCCTGCACGGTGGCTGGGGCCACATCATCGGTAACCTGCTGTTTCTCTTTTTGCTGGGATATACCGTGGAGAAGGCCCTCGGGCCAGGGCGGTTCCTGTTGGCGTACCTGGTGTGCGGGGTGCTCTCCGGCCTGGTGTATACCGGGTTTTCCCTGGGTAGCCAGGTGCCGTTGGTAGGTGCCTCCGGCTCGATTTCGGGGCTGATGGGGATGTACGTGGCCATCTACGGCCTGCGCAAGATCCGCTTCTTCTACTTTATCGGCTTCTACTTCAATTACTTCCGCGCGCCCGCGCTGGCGCTGTTGCCGGTCTGGCTGGGTAAGGAAATCTACGATTACTGGTTTGCCGGTGCCACCGGTATTGCCTACATGGCCCATGCCGGCGGGCTACTGGCCGGTGCCGGCCTGGTGTGGTTGTTGGGCAAGAGCTGGTTCCAGGTCCGCGAGTCCTTTTTCGAGCCTGACGAGAGCGCATTGGATGACCGCTTCACTACCGGCTATGCCCAGGCCATGGGCAGCTTGGAACGGATGGAGTTCGAACTGGCCCGGCACCAGTTTGAGGCCCTCAGACAGCATTACCCCGGGCGTCTCATCGTGCTTGAGCATCTCTATCAACTGGCCCGGTTGCGGCCGGACCTGCCGCGGTTCCGCGAACTGGCCCGCGAGCTGATGGCCGAGGCAGCAAATCATCACCAGCCTGAACGGATGGTAGCGGTCTGGCAGGAATATCTCGCTGAGGGGGAATCCTTTACGCCGTTGGAGGCCGAAGATCATAACCGGGTGCTGTTTGCCAGCCTCCGTCATAATGACCTCAAGGCAGCGGAGAAAGCCTTTGAGCGGCTGCGCCAGCTTGGTAACGACGTGCTGACCAGCGAAGCCTGCCGGCTGCTGGCCAGTGAGTTCGACAAGCGCCAGATGTCAGGCCGGGCCCGCTATTACCAACAGCTCATGCAGGCCTGAGCCGGTTTCCCCGGCACCTGTTTTCCCGGGATCTAGTCAACCGCGAAGGTTGCCCGCGGACCTTTCAGTGGTTCCCGGTTACCGGCCTGGGCCAGGTAACTCTCGATCTGGCTGTGCAGCGGGTGACCGGTACAGCGTTTCTGGATGAAGGTGAGGAAGGCGGTCGCTTTCTCCCACTGGCTCAGGCCATTGGCCAGGGTTTGTGCCATCAGCAGGTAGGCAGGAGCCAGCTGGTCGCTGTCCGGAAAGTGCTTGTGAAAGTCCCGCAGCAGGTTGATGACCTGCGCAAAGCGGCCGCGGTGATAGAGCACCCGGGCGCAACTCACCGCCAGGCCGGGATCGTCAAGACGAAAGCCGGTATGTTCGGCCGCGGCGGCCTGCAGCACAGTGGCAATGCCATCGGCGTCGTTACGGCTGGACAGCCAGCCCAACAGGTCCTTGTGGTAGCGGGTCAGCTCGGCGGTGTCATTGCGGGCGGCACACAGCCGGTACAGTTGTTCGAGACGCTGGCCGTTATCCGGGTCCCGGGCGAGCGCATCTTTCAGCAAGACCAGCACCCGGTGGTAGTTGCCGTCCTTGAGGTTCATGTCAATATCGGCGTCCAGACGCAGGCTGCGGTCAGGCTGGCGCTGGCTGGCCGGTCCCTGATCACCGTCCTGCAGGTCGCTGGCGAACCCCAGCTCCTCCTGATACTGGAACAGCAGGTAACCCAGCATGTGGAACAGAATCAGGGTGAAGGTACTGTTGAGAAAGCCGGCCAGCGGCTGTGCCAGCCAGGGCGAGAAATGGTTGACCGCAAATTCCTGGGCGGCACCGGAGGCCACGGTCAGCAGGATCAGGTAGCCATACAGCAGGAAGTAGGGCCAGCCGATCCGCGAGATCAGCAGGGCCAGCTGCATCGGGTTGACCGCTGCCATCACCGAGTGCTCCATGGCCAGAATCATGATGCTGGCAGGCAGTGCCAGCATCAGGAAAGCGACGGCCAGCATGGTCAGAATCGGACCGCCGATCATCGCCGCACTGAATACCAGTCCGCCCATCAGCACAAACACCAGAATCTGCAGGAACACGATTTCGAAGCCGCCCCCGCTGAAGGCGGTGGCTAGCGGGGGCGGAGTCATGTGCCCCTCGGCGGTGCGACTGATTACCGCGTAGGTGTACTTCAGCAGGGCGACCGCCAGCAACAGCGTCACCGCCAGGCCAACGAGGTCCGGCTGCAGCAGCAGCGGCACCAGGGTGCAAATGGCAATCACCGCCAGCGGATCCAGGTGGAACGGGTAGCGGAAGAAGGCGCCCAGCCGGTTCCAGAACGGCACTACGTCGGTGGCGGCACCCAGGTAGCGCATGGCCCGGTTGCAACGGGGACAGAGACCATGGCGCTTGCGGGTATCGGCATCGGGCATGCAGCGGGCACAGTAGTCGATCTGGCACTGGCTGCAATGCCAGCGGGCTGGCTCGGCGGGGTGGTAATGGCAATCGTGTTTCAAGGTTGTCGGTGTCCTGGTCCGTCAGCAGTCAGGGCACAATGATGACAGAAGTACGTGGTAATCGCAGCCGGCACGGAAAAGGGTAGACTAATCTGTGACCGGCTCCGTAATTTCCCTTCAGGTCAGCGAGTTCGGAGGATTCTTGGACCCATCTGCAGACACAGCTCCGGCCCCGGCGGAGCCAGCAAACCGCCCGCGGGAGTATCGGTGGCGGGACATTTTTGCCCTGGCGCTGAGGCACCGGCCGCGCTTGGTGCGGGCGAACCTGCTGGCCATCTGTGCCACCGTGGCCAGCGTGCCCATCCCGCTGCTGTTGCCCGTGCTGGTGGACGAAGTCCTGCTGGCGGCGCCCGGCCCCGTATTACCGGCGATGGACCGGTTGCTACCGGCCGCCTGGCAGCAGCCGGTGGTCTACATCGCGCTGATGGTGCTGGCCGCCCTGCTGCTGCGACTCCTGGCGCTGGCCTTCAACGTGTTGCAGTCGCGGGAATTTGCGAAGATCTCCAAGGACGTCATCTTCCGTATCCGCGCCCGCCTGCTGGGACGCCTGCAGCGGGTGTCCATGGTGGAGTATGAAACCCTGGGGTCCGGTGCGGTGGGCAGCCACCTGGTGACCGACATGGACACCATGGACCAGTTCCTCGGCACCACCATCAGCCGGTTCCTGGTAGCCAGCCTGACGGTGGTCGGCACCGCCGGGGTGCTGCTCTGGGTGCACTGGCAGCTGGCGCTGCTGATCCTGTTATTCAACCCCCTGGTGATCTACACCACCATGCTGATCGGCAAGCGGGTCAAGGAGCTGAAACGGCGGGAAAACAGCGCCTACGAGGTCTTCCAGGGCGCACTGACCGAAACCCTCGATGCCATTCACCAGCTGCGCGCGGCCAATCGCGAAGACCACTATCTGCGCCAGCTGATCGGACGGGCCCGCGATGTGCGGGATCACGCCATCCGCTTCCAGTGGCGCAGCGATGCCGCCACCCGTGCCAGCTTCGCGCTGTTCCAGTTCGGGGTGGATGTGTTCCGTGCCGCCGCGATGATGACGGTTCTGCTGAGTGATCTCAGTATCGGCATGATGTTCGCGATCTTCGGCTACCTGTGGTTCATGCTGACGCCGGTGCAGGAGATGCTCAACATGCAGTACGCCTTCTATGCCGCCAATGCCGCGCTGGGACGGATCAACCGCCTGTTGTCGCTGCGCGAGGAACCACGCTACCCGGCACTGGAGAATCCCTTCCGTGGCCGCCATACGGTGCGCCTGACCCTGCGGGATATCCACTTCTGCTATGACCGCGACGAACCGGTGCTGCAGGGTATCAACCTCGACGTCCGGCCCGGGGAAAAGGTCGCTGTGGTAGGGGCCAGTGGCGGCGGCAAGTCCACCCTGGTGCAGGTGATCCTGGGCATGTACACCCCGCAGCGGGGCGAGGTGCTGATTGACGGGGTGCCGTTGCAGCGCATCGGGCTGCCCTGCCTGCGGGAGCACGTCGCCACGGTGCTGCAGCATCCGGCGCTGTTCAATGACACCATCCGGCAGAACCTCACCCTGGGGCGGGACAAGCCGGACACCGCGCTGTGGGAGGCGCTACGGATTGCCCAGCTTGACCGCACGGTGGCGGAGCTGCCCCGGCAACTGGATACCCTGATCGGCCGGCAGGGAGTGCGGCTGTCCGGAGGTCAGCGCCAGCGCCTGGCGATTGCCCGGATGATCCTGGCGGAGCCGTCGGTGGTGATTCTCGATGAGGCCACCTCGGCACTGGATGCGGAAACCGAGTACCAGCTGCACCGGGCACTGGAAGCCTTTCTCAAGCAGCGCACCACCCTGATCATTGCGCACCGGTTGAGCGCGGTTAAGCAGGCAGACCGTGCCGTGGTGTTCGAAGACGGGCGGATTATCGAAGAGGGCGCCCATGACGAGCTCATTGCCCGCGACGGCCTGTATGCCCAGCTGTATGGCGAGCGCCAGAGCTGATCATTCAGCGGCTGAATAACGAATATAGCCGCGCCCGCGGTTGAACTCCGGCCAAACAGTGCAATAGTTAATACTGGTTTCAGCTCAGTTTGCCTTTGCATCCGTCTGTTGTCCGTCGGTCGCCTGCCTGCAGTCCGGCAGCGGGCGCGGACTGATCCAAAGGCTGCACTACCCGGCCTGACCTTTCGACGGACCATCCAGATGAAGGAGGCACTCCATGTCGCACGACAGTTTGACTACGCTTTCCAGCCTGCAAGCCGGTGGCAGCACCTACCACTACTACAGTCTGCCGCAGGCCGCCGATACCCTTGGCGATATCAGCCGCATGCCGTTTTCCCTCAAGGTATTGCTGGAAAACCTGCTGCGCAACGAAGATGGCATCACCGTTGATCGCAGCCACATCGATGCCATGGCGCAGTGGCTGGACAAGCGCTGTTCCGACACCGAGATCCAGTTTCGGCCGGCGCGGGTGCTGATGCAGGATTTTACCGGGGTGCCCGGCGTGGTGGACCTGGCGGCCATGCGCGAAGCGGTGCAAAAGGCGGGCAAGGATCCCGCGTTGATCAATCCGCTGTCGCCGGTGGACCTGGTGATCGACCATTCGGTGATGGTGGACAAGTACGGCAATCCGGCCGCATTCCGGGACAACGTGGCCATCGAGATGGAGCGTAACCGGGAACGCTACGAATTCCTGCGCTGGGGCCAGCAGGCCTTTGACAACTTCCGCGTGGTGCCGCCGGGTACCGGCATTTGCCACCAGGTCAACCTGGAGTACCTGGGCAAGACCGTCTGGCAGAAGGAGGTGGACGGCAACACCATCGCCTATCCGGACACTCTGGTGGGCACGGATTCCCACACCACCATGATCAATGGTCTGGGCATTCTGGGCTGGGGCGTCGGCGGTATCGAGGCGGAGGCCGCCATGCTGGGGCAGCCAGTGTCGATGCTGATTCCGGAGGTGGTCGGCTTCAAAATGACCGGCAAGCTGCGGGAAGGCATCACCGCCACCGATCTGGTACTGACCGTGGTGGAAATGCTGCGCAAGAAAGGCGTGGTGGGCAAGTTCGTGGAGTTCTACGGCGATGGCCTGCAAGAGATGCCGGTGGCGGACCGCGCCACCATTGCCAATATGGCGCCGGAGTATGGCGCTACCTGTGGCTTCTTCCCGGTGGACGAGCAGACCATTAATTACCTGCGACTGACCGGCCGTGACGAGGCCCAGCTTGAGCTGGTGGAAGCCTACGCCAGGGCCCAGGGCCTGTGGCGTGAGCCGGGCCATGAGCCGGTCTACACCGCCACCCTGGAGCTGGATCTGGGTGAGGTGGAAGCCAGCCTGGCCGGCCCGAAACGGCCCCAGGACCGGGTCGCCTTGAAGAACATGAAGGCCGCCTTCGAGCTGCTGATGGAAACTGCCGAAGGTCCGGCGCAAAGCCAGGAAAGCAAGCTGGAATCCGAAGGCGGCCAGACCGCCGTAGGTGTTGATAACAGCTACCAGCACGCAGCCAGCCAGCCCCTGGAAATGAACGGCGAGAAAACCCGCCTGGACCCCGGTGCGGTAGTGATTGCGGCGATTACATCCTGTACCAATACCTCCAATCCCAGCGTGATGATGGCCGCCGGGTTGATCGCCCGCAAAGCCGTTGAAAAGGGCCTGGCCACCAAACCCTGGGTGAAAACCTCGTTGGCGCCGGGCTCCAAGGTGGTGACCGACTACCTGAAAGTGGCCGGCCTGCAGGATGACCTGGACAAGCTGGGTTTCAACCTGGTGGGTTACGGCTGTACTACCTGTATCGGCAACTCCGGCCCGCTGCCGGATGCAGTGGAAAAAGCCATTACCGACGGCGACCTCACCGTGGCGTCGGTGCTCTCCGGAAACCGCAACTTTGAAGGCCGGGTACACCCGCTGGTTAAAACCAACTGGCTGGCCTCACCACCGTTGGTGGTGGCTTATGCCCTGGCCGGCAACGTGCGGCTGGATCTGACCAAAGACCCGTTGGGGACCGCCAAAGACGGCAAACCGGTGTACCTGAACGACCTCTGGCCCAGCCAGGCGGAGATTGCCGAAGCGGTCGAAAAGGTGAAAACCGACATGTTCCGCAAGGAATACGGCGAGGTGTTCGACGGCGACGACATCTGGAAGTCCATCAAGGTGCCGGAAAGCAAGGTGTACGAGTGGAGCGAGCAATCCACCTACATCCAGCACCCACCGTTCTTCGAGGGCATGGGCGAGCACCCTGAGCCCATCGACGATATCAAGGATGCCAACATCCTGGCCCTGCTGGGCGACTCGGTGACCACCGACCACATCTCCCCGGCCGGCTCGTTCCGGGCCGACACCCCTGCCGGCAAGTACCTGCAGGAACACGGGGTGGCGCCGCAAGACTTCAACTCCTACGGCTCCCGCCGGGGCAATCACGAAGTGATGATGCGGGGCACCTTTGCCAATGTCCGTATCCGAAACGAGATGCTTGACGGCGTGGAAGGCGGTTTCACCCGATTCGTCCCCACCGGTAAGCAGATGACCATCTACGATGCCGCCATGGAGTATCAGGCGCAGGGCATACCGCTGGTGGTGATTGCCGGCAAGGAGTATGGCACTGGCTCCAGCCGGGACTGGGCCGCCAAGGGTACCCGGCTGTTGGGGGTGAAAGCCGTGGTGGCGGAATCCTACGAACGGATCCACCGTTCCAACCTGATCGGTATGGGGGTGATGCCGCTGCAGTTTGCGGCAGGCACGGACCGCCACAGCCTGCGCCTGACCGGAGCGGAAACCATCTCCATCAGCGGGTTGTCCGGTGATATCAGGCCGGGGCAGACGCTGGAAATGACCGTGACCTATGCCGACGGCACGACCACCCGTTGCGAGTTGCTTTCCCGCATCGACACGGCCAATGAGGCCACCTACTTCCGTCATGGTGGCATCCTGCACTACGTTATCCGCGAGATGATCGGGGCTGCCTGAGGCCAGCCCGCGGCGAGCGAAGGGCGCGGCGTGGGGGTCGCGCCCGATACGCGCCCCGGCTTCTATCGCAGACCGCCTTTCAGGTAAGCTTGTGGACACGTCGAGCTTTTTTTGGAGGTCTACACGCCATGACATCCCCGCTGTCCCGGGACGAACTGAAAACCAGGCTGAACCTGGAAACCTCACAGATCTGCTGGCGTGACCTGCAGACCTACTATGCCCGCGGCCATGTGGTGCGGGTGGCTCCCGGCCTGGACCTGCTGGATGTGGGTGCCGAACTGGCGGCGGACAACAAGTCGCAGTTCGAGGCATGGATGGCGGCCGACCAGGTCGGTGAGGTGGCGCCGGAACTGGCGCAGGCCTGGTACGATCGCAACGCCGAGTTGTGGGCGGTCGTGATTGCACCCTGGGTTCTGGTCCAGGACCGGGATGCCCGTGGCCTGCACTGAGCCGGCTGGTCGCGGCCGGGGCCCGCGATGAAGCTGCACTATTTCCATGGCCGCAGCCCGCTTCGTGCCCTGGTGATGATCCGCCAGCAACGGCGGGTCGAGCTGCATATCAAGGCAGTGGGCGATGAAGCCTGGATGGTGGTTGCGCTTAGTGGCATCCATGGCAGCACTGTCGGTCAGCCGGAAAAACACCGCTGCCAGGGACCTTATGGCTCGGTTGCCGGCGCTGAATCCGCCATGCGCCGGCTGGCCGGGTCCCTGATGGGCGAAGGTTTTGAACCCTGCCCCGGGGAACATGTAGTATGGCCGGTTATTGCCCAGCGCCTCGCCCGCATGGTCCGTACAGATGGGGCCATGAGCCGCGGCGACGGACATTTTGATCCCGACCGGTACGAGCCCATCGGCTGACATACCTCGCCTTTTCCCCTGACCGCTAACCCCTGACCCATATTGCTGACTGAGGACTCCATGCTGGCCGGCGCATTGCTGATTCTGGTTCCCCTGTTCCTGGGCTTCGCCCTCGCCCTGGACAACCGCCGGCTGATGTCGGTGATCCATCACAGTGTCGAGGGCCTGGTCTATTTCATCCTGGCGCTGCTGGGCCTCGGCCTGGGCCAGATGGAGCGGTTGTGGGAGCAACTCGGGGCCATGGCCGGGCAGGTCGCCATCCTGGTGTCCACGCTGTTGGTCGCCAACATGGCAGGATTGTGGCTTTGGCATCGCTGGCAACCGATGGTGGTCACCAGGGAGGCCGCCACTGCGCCGGCCAGTTACCAGCGGCTGTTCCTGGCTGCAATCAAACCGTTGTTGGCGGTGGTGGCCGGGGTGCTGGCGGGCTATTTCCTGTTGCCCGCCATTGCCCTGGTGGATCAGCTCGCCACCGGGGCGCTGATGCTGTTGTTGTTCCTCATTGGCCTGCAGTTGCGCAACGCCGGTCTGTCACTGCGCCGGTTGTTGATGAACCGGCAGGGGGTCGGGGTGGCGGCTGCCCTGGTTGGCAGTTCATTGGTCGCCGGCCTGGTGGTGGCGCCTCTGCTGGGGCTGCCCTGGCACGACAGCCTGGCGCTGGCGTCAGGCTTTGGCTGGTACTCGCTGTCCGGTATTGTGATTGGCGATGCCCTTGGCCCGGCCTGGGGTGGGGTAGCTTTTCTCAATGACGTGCTGCGCGAGATCATCGCCCTTGCCATCATCCCGCTCATCATTGGCCGAAGCCCGGCCATGGCGATCGGCTATGGCGGTGCTACTGCCATGGATTTCACCCTGCCGGTCATCCGCAGCAGTGGGGGACTAAGCTGTGTGCCGGTCGCCATCGCCTCGGGCTTCCTGCTGTCGTTTATCTCGCCGGTGCTGATGGGAATGTTCCTGGCCGCCGGTTAGGACTGCAGAAGCCGGACAGATGTGGTAAAAAATGCCGTAATTATGTACGCATTCGGGCAGTGCAGGCAGACAAGAGCGTTACTTGATGGATCGGCGCAGTTTTCTGGAAATCATGATAGCGACAGGCCTGCTCGGCGCCGGGCTTCCCGGCTGTTCTTCGTCACAGCCCCTGCGAATGGGGCTGCATCCCTGGATCGGCTACGAATCCCTCTACCTGGCTGAGGAATTTGGCTGGCTTCCGCAGCGGGTTCGCCTGCTGCATGGTGCCTCGGCCACCGACTCCCTGCAGGGACTGGCGGACGGCCAGTTGGATGCAGCGGCGCTGACCCTGGATGAAATGCTTCGAGCCCGCAACGGGGGCCTTCCGCTGGTGGCCGCGCTGATCATGGATGTGTCTGCCGGCGCCGATGTGCTGATGGTGCATCCGGCTATCAGCCGCTTGCCTGAACTGGCCGGCAAGCGGATCGCAGTCGAACCGTCTGCCCTCGGGGAACTGATGCTGCAGCGTGCGCTGGAGCGGGCAGGCCTGGCGGCCTCTGATATCCAGCGGGTCGACCTGCCGGTCAACCGGCATCTTGAGGCCTGGCAGCAAGGTGCTATCGATGCATCGGTCTGTTACGAGCCGGTGGCGTCGTTGCTGGCGGCAGCCGGCGGTGAGCGGTTGTTTGACAGCCGGCAATTGCCCGACACCATTTTCGATGTGCTGGCGGTCAATGCCGAGCGGGGGGCCAACCGCTCGCAGGACGTCACCGAGCTGATCTTGGCGCACTTTCGCGGCCTGGATCATCTGGTGCGTAATCCTCACGATGCGCTGTATCGGGTGGCGAGCCGTCAACAGGTCAGTGTGGCGGTGGTCCGCCGGTCGCTGGCGGGCATCATGCTGCCGGACCTCGCTGCGAACCACCGCTACCTTGCCGGCGATTCCCGGATCGAACGGGCGGCCAGCCAGATGATCGGGTTGGCGAGTGATTCTGACACTTCGGACGCGAAGGTCGGTGAATTCTATTCGGCCCGCTGGCTGCCGCGGAGGTTGCCATGACCCCGAGGACCGCCCGGTTCCGTTGCCTGGCCCTGGCATTGCTGTTCGGATTGCTGGCGACGGAAGCGTTGGCTGCCCAGGCCCTGAACCTGGGTATCTTCGCCTATCGCCCAACCCAGGTACTTGAAAGCCGGTTCCAGCCGCTGGCGGATTATCTGGGGGCCCAGCTGGGGGTGGAAGTGCGCCTCCACATCCTGACCCAGGAGCAGATGAACGAGGCGCTGGCCCGCAATCAGCTGGACCTGTTTTTTACCAATCCCAGTCATTTCCTGATGATCCGCAGTGAACGCAGCCTGGGCGGTGCCATTGCGACGCTCATCCGGCGGGGGCCGACGGCAAACACCTCCAGTCTTGGCGGGGTTATTCTGGTGCGTGGTGGTGACAGTCGCTATGACTCGCTCAGTGACCTCCGCAATGCCACGATCGCGGTACCGGGGCCGTATTTTCTCGGCGGCTTCCAGACCCAGCTGTTTGAATTCCGGGAGATTGGTATCGACCTGCAGCGCACCGCGCGGCTGCGGGTGCTGGGCAGTCACGACCGGGTGGTGCGGGCGGTGCTTGAGGGGGACGTCAACGCGGGCTTTGTCCGCACCGGCATCATCGAGCAACTGGTGGAGGAGGGGCGCTTGCAGCGGGATGATGTCCGCGTTCTGCACCCCCAGGAACTGGGCGAGTTTCCCTTTGTTGTCTCCACCCGGCTCTACCCGGAATGGCCGTTTGTCGCCTTGCCTCACGTCGACCAGAAACTGGTGCGCCGGCTTGCATCCTCGCTGTTCGCGCTGGCCGAGGATCATCCCGCTGCCCGGGCCGGTGACATTGCGGGCTTCGCACCGCCCGCCGATTACCAGTCGGTGGAGTTGCTGGCCCGCTCCTTGCGGGTGCCGCCCTATGACCGGGTGCCCGCTGTCACCTGGCTGGATGTCCTGCAGCAGTACCGCTACTGGATCTTCGCTGTGGTACTTCTGATCAGTTTACTGGCCCTGACGGCAATCTGGCTCTGGCGCCAGCGCAAGCGCCTGGTGCGGGAACAGCGCAGGCTGTCGGCGATGGTCGAAACCTGGCCCGAGCCCATGCTGATCATTCGCCGCGGGCTGTTTGTCGAGGCCAATTCCGCTGCCTTGCAGCTGCTGGGTTACCACCGTCGGGAGTCGCTGGCCGTGCAGGGCCTCGCGGGCGTATCGCCACCGTTCCAGCCGGATGGCGAGCCCTCGCTGGAGAAAAGCCGGGCCCTGCTGCAGGCAGTGATGGACCAGGGGGTACAGGCCTGTGAGTGGCGCTGCCTGCGCAACGACGCCAGCGAGCTATATGTTGACCTGACGCTGGCGCGGATCGGCCAGCATGACGATGGTGAACCGGCCATCCTCTGCGCTCTCCACGACATCACCCGGCGTAAACGTGCGGAGGCCCAGCAACGGCTGGCCGCAAGTGTGTTTTCCCATGCCCGGGAAGGGATTTTCATCACCGATGTCGAGGGTCGGGTGATCGACATCAACGATGCCTACCAGGTCATCACCGGCTACAACCGTAACCAGTCCATCGGCTCGCTGGTTGAACTGCCCGACGAGGGCGTCAGCGTGTTGATGTATGCCCGTACCCATGGCCGCTGGGTCGGCGAATTCCGCAGCCGGCGGCAGGATGGCGAAGCCTATATCAAGGCGCTGACCATCACCGCGGTGCGGGACGACCGGCAGCGCTTGACCCACTTCGTGGGTATCTTCAGCGACATTACCCGGCTGCGGGAACAGGAAAACCGCCTGACCCGCATGGCCCATTACGATGCGCTGACCGGCCTGCCTAACCGGGTATTGCTGGCCGACCGGATGCAACAGGCCATGGCCCAGGCCCGGCGCCAGGGTTACCGGCTGGCGGTGGCTTACATCGACCTGGACAAGTTCAAACCGGTTAACGACGCCTTTGGCCATGAGGCGGGCGACGAGTTGCTGGTGACCCTGGCCGGGCGGATGCGCACGGCATTGCGGGAACAGGACACCGTGGCGCGCCTGGGCGGGGACGAATTCGTCGCGCTGCTTGTGGACATTCCGGACCGGGCGCTGGGCGAAACGCTGTTGCAGCGTTTGCTGACGGTGATTGGCGAGCCGGTGTGGGTGGCGGGTCACAGTGTACAAGTGTCGGCCAGTATCGGCGTGGCGCTGTATCCGGGCCGGCAGGAGCTGGACGGTGACCAGCTCCTGCGGGAGGCTGACCAGGCCATGTACCACGCCAAACAGCTGGGTCGGAACCGCTACTGGATCACGGCGTCGGACCAGGGCGGTGACGCCTGGTCCCCCTGAGCGTCAGCGGGTGACTTGTGGCCGCAGCCGGGTCGCCTTCAGCCACTGGTGCAGCAGCCGGCGGCTGGCGCTCAGGTCATCCAGCACCGCTTCGCCCTGCGGAATGGAGACGGCGCGCCGTACCATCAGGTTGAGCAGGCCAGCCTTGAGCGCCTGATACACCGGTTCCGCCTCGTCGAGCAGTTGTTCGGGAACGGTGTGCGGGTCCATGGCGGCTGCCAGCAGATCAATGAAGTGCTTCATGTCCGCGGCCAGCGGGCCACCGGCCAGCTCCTGTCCGGCACTGCGCACGGCCAGCAAGTGGCCGGCCAGGGTGACCGCGTCGCTGAGGTAGCGACATGTCCGTACCACCCATGTCAGTTGTTCCACCAGATCGTCCGGCAGCTTCTCGGCACGGACTTTCGCGACGTAATCGGTAATGGCCTGATTGAGTTGCTGACAGGATTCGATCTGGGGCGTCAGCAGGGCGGGCTTCAGGTCTTCCCGATGCAATGCGGCCCGTAGCACACCGTTCACCAGACCGTACAAACGCTTCATTTCCTGACCCAGCGCCGACACCGCGAGCTCCGGGGTGCTGACCAGGGTGTCGTCGAGATGCCGCGGACGGGCGTTGTCTTCTTCGGCACTGCGGAACAGCCGCCCGAGATAGTGGGCGATGCGCGGGGCGAAAGGCAGCATCATGGCGGCCCCGAAAATATTGAACAGGGTATGGAACAGCGCGAGCGAGATCGCCGGGCTGGCCTCCAGCGTCAGCCACCGGGCCAGGGCGTTTACCAGCCACAACATGGCCGGCAGCATGACCAGTGCGATCAGTCCGGTGACCGCGTTGAAGCCGATATGACCCACCGCCAGGCGCCGGGCGTTGGCGGTGGCGCCGATGGTGGCGAACGCGGCGGTTGAGGTGGAGCCCAGGTTGGCGCCGATGACAGCAGCGGCGGCGGACTCCAGTTGCAGCAGGCCACCCGCGGCGGCGGTCAGCACCATGGCGAGCGCAGCGCTGGAGGACTGGGTCACGACGGTGAGGCCAAAGCCGATGCCCAGAAACACCAGGGGATGATACGAATTGGCCAGCAGGGCCTGGGCTTCACTGCCCTGGGCGGCGCTGCCGAAGGTGGACTGCAGCAGTCCCAGCCCGAGGAAAAACAGGCCAAAACCGGCCAGCGACTCTCCCAGAGACTGCAACCGGTGGCTGCCGGCCATCAGCTTCATTGCCACACCTGCGGTGAGGATCGGCAGTGCGACCCGCTCGACGTTGAAACCGAAGCCCACCAGGCTGACCAGCCAGCCGGTCATGGTGGTACCGACATTGGAGCCGAACACCACGCTGAGGGCATGCTTGAGTGACAACAGGCCGGCGTTGACAAAGCCGATGGTGGCGACGGTAACCGCGCCGGAGGACTGCACCACCGCAGTGATCAGTGCCCCGGCTGCCAGGCCCCGCAACGGCGTGCGGGTCCAGTTGCCGAGCAGGTTGCGCAGCTGCGGGCCGGCAAAGGCCTTCAGGCCGTTGGTCATCATTTGCATGGCAAGCAGGAACAGGGCGAGTCCACCCAGTCCCTGGAAGACCAGTGCTGTGGTCATTCGGCGTTTCCCTTTCCCGGTCGCAACGAAGCCGGCGGCATGGGCAGTGGTCAGTTGCTGAAGAAGGTACGGATACTGTTACGGTAGGTCGTGGCGACGACCTCTTCCACCGGCAGTTCCTTGATCTCGGCAATCTTTTCCGCGACAAACGGGATATAGAATGGTGCATTTTCCCTGCCGCGATAGGGTACCGGCGTCAGAAAGGGCGCGTCGGTTTCCAGCAGGATCTGCCCGATCGGGGCCATCCGGACGATGTCGCGGACATTCTCCGCCTTGTTGAACGTGGTGATGCCGTTAAAGCCGAGGCACCAGCCCTGGTCCAGGGCATAGCGGGCCAGGCCCGGTCCGGAGGTGAAGCTGTGGATCACGCCGCGGCGCTGCAGAGGGCCTTCGAACTCCTGCAGGATCGTGATGGTGTCGTCGTCGGCATCACGGCTGTGGATCACCACTGGCCGGTCATGGTCACAGGCAATCTGCAGCTGGCGGCGGAACACCTCGCGCTGGATACCGCGGTCGGCATTGTCGTAGTAGTAATCGAGGCCGATCTCGCCCACTGCGACAATCTTGTCGTCGCCGGCATGGCTGCGGATCTCCGCCTCAACGTCGTCGTTGTACAGCTCCGCATCGTGGGGATGGATGCCCTGGGTGCCGTACAGCCAGTCCGCGGACTGGCTCAGTTCCCGGACCCGCGCCAGGTTGTCGGGAGACACGGCAATGGTAATGACCTTCTCGATATTGACCCGCCGGGTTTCCGCCAGGATGTCTGCCAGCGGCTGGTCCTTGAGATAGTCCAGGTGACAGTGGGTTTCAATGATCGGATGGTCGAAAACCGGAATCTCGCGTTTCTTTCGGCTCATCGGGGTCCTTCGGGTGCTAATCTGGGAATGAATGGCTTGCCGGCAGTTTAACACTTGCCGCCGGGCCAACCCCATACTGCAATGGTAAGGATTTCAACGGATGACGGATAACGGGTTCACCCGGCGCTGGCTGTACGACCCGGCCCGGCCGCGGCTGGCGGATTACCCCACCGAGACCGGCGACCATGGGCTGCCGGTGCTGGAAACGGCCCTGGAACAGATCGGTGAATACCAGCGCCGGCTCTGGGCTAATCGCAACAGGGCTGTCCTGCTGGTGGTTCACGGCCCGGATACCAGTGGCAAGGACAGCCTGATCCGGACCCTGGCGACCTATGTCGACCCCGCCGGCTTTCATGCCTGGTCATTTTCCCGTCCCCAGGGAGCGGAGGAACGCCATGACTTCCTGTGGCGGGTGGTGCCTTACCTGCCCGCCTACGGCGAGATGGTGGCGTTCAACCGTAGTCATCACGAAGCGGTGATGGCGGAGCGGGTGTGGCCGGTGCGGGATCCGCAGAGCTATGACTGGGACGCCCGCTATGCGGCTATCCGGCACTTTGAGCAGCACCTGGTGGCGGAGGGCACCACCATTCTCAAGGTCTGGCTGAACCTGTCGGAAGACGAACACCGGGAGCGTCTGCTGCGACGGCTGGACAAGCCCCGCAAGCGCTGGAAATTCACGGTGGCGGACATTGACGGCTGGGAGCAGCGGTCGCAATACAACCGGTATGCCGAACAGGCCCTGGCGAGGACCCATACCGAGAGCGCACCCTGGCTGGTGGTGCCGGGTGATCACAAGCCCCGGGCCCGGGCCATTGTGGCCCGGATGCTGGCTGACCGGTTGCAGCAGCTGGCCCCGGAGTACCCCGCCGAGGATGCGCAGGTGCTGGCCCATTACCGTCAGCTGCTGGCAGAGCGCGGGGTAGGATAAACGAGAGCAGGATAAACGAGAGCAGGGTGAACGAGAGCAGGGTGAACGAGAGCAGGCTGAACGGGGTCCCGGCGCAGCGCGGGATCCCGCCGGATCCCGCAAGGTACCAGGAACTACGGAGAAGGATTGAGTCATGCACATTGCAGTTGTCGGCGCCGGTGTGGTGGGGATATCCACCGCCTATGAACTGCAGCGCCGGGGTCATCAGGTCACCGTGCTGGAGCGCCATGACGGACCCGGGGAAGAGACCAGCAAGGGCAATGCCGGCCAGCGTTCCTATGGGGTGGTGTATCCCTGGGCCTCGGCGGCGATGGTGCGCAAGGCACTGCCCTGGCTGATCCGTACCGACGGCCCCGTCAAACTGCGGGTGCCGCCGTCTCCCGCGACTGTTCGCTTCCTGCTGGCAACACTGCGCTACGCCTTTGCGCCCGGCGTCTATGGCCTCAACAAGCGTGCCATGCTGCGGCTCGGGATGTTCAGCCGGCAGTGCTTCCTGGCCATCGAAGAGGAGCTTGCCCCGGCGTTCGACGGTGGCCATGGTGGTTTGTTGCACCTTGCCAGCACCCCGCAGGCAATGACGGAGTACCACGATACGGCAGCGCTGCTCACCGAACTGGACATTCCCTGCAGTTTGCTGACGCCGGCCCAGGTGCGGGAAGTGGAGCCGGGGATGACCGGCGAGGGGCCGCTCTATGGCGCGCTGCGTTATGACACCGACGGTACCGGTGACTGCCACCGGTATTGCCGGGCGCTGGCAGCGGCGTGCGAGGCGGGAGGGGCGGCTGTCCGTTACGGTGTCGAAGTGGAGCGGCTGCTGGCCGATGAGCGTCAGGTATACGCGGTGGCGTTGCGCAATCCTGATGGCGGGGCAGAACAGCTGGCGGTCGATGCGGTTGTATTGGCGGCCGGTTGCTGGTCGGGCTCACTGCTGGCGCCGCTGGGCCTGTCGTTGCCGGTCTACCCGGTGAAAGGATACTCGCTGACCGCACCGTTGACTGATCCGGCACGGGCACCGGTGTCTACCGTCCATGATGACAACTACAAGGTGGTATCCACCCGGCTTGGAGACCGGTTGCGGGCCACCGGATTCGTGGAACTGGCGGATTTCCGCCGGGACATTCCGGACAGCCGGTTGGCCACCATCCGCAAGTCGGTGGCGTCGCGCTTTCCCGGCTGTGCTGACCTGGACGCCGCCGAATGCTGGACCGGATTTCGGCCGATGACTCCCGACGGCCCGGCCATTATCGGTCGCGGACCGCGGGAGAACCTCTATCTCAATACCGGCCATGGCACCTTTGGCTGGACCCTGTCAGCCGGCAGCGCTGCGCTGGTTGGCCAGCTTGTTGATGGCGAACCTCCGGCGCTGAACCTGGATGCCTTCCGGCCGGGGCGTTTCCGGGACTGATCCGGCATCTTCAACAGCCAGGCCCGGCGTATGGCCGGGCCTGGTCGGTCAGGCGTCGGGGCTGGCGCGTCGCTGGCTGCCGAACAGCTTCTGGATGACCACAAAGAACAGCGGAATAAAAAAGATGCCGAGGAAGGTGCCCACCAGCATGCCGCCGAGTACCCCGGTACCGATGGCCTGCTGCGCACCGGAGCCGGCTCCGGAGGCGATGGCCAAGGGCAACACACCGAGACCAAAGGCCAGCGACGTCATGATAATGGGGCGCAGCCGGTCGCGGACCGCCCGCATGGTGGCGGCTACCAGTTCCATGCCGCTCTCCAGGTTGGCCTTGGCGAACTCCACAATCAGGATCGCGTTCTTGCTGGTCAGTCCCACGGTGGTCAGCATCGCAACCTGGAAGTAGACATCCTGTTCCATACCGCGCAGGGTGTTGGCCAGCACGGCGCCGAGAATGCCCAGCGGAGCCACCATCAGCACCGCCGTCGGTACCGTCCAGCTCTCGTAGAGGGCGGCCAGGCACAGGAACACGATCAGCAACGAAAGGGTGTACAGCATTGGCGTCTGGTCACCGGCCTGGCGCTCCTGGTAGGACAAGCCGGTCCAGGACACCCCGTAGTTGCCCGGCAGTGTGGCGGCCAGCCGTTCGATTTCGGCCATGGCTTCGCCGGTACTTGTCCCCGGCGCGGCTTCGCCCTGGATCTCCATGGCGGCAATGCCGTTGTAGCGTTCCAGCCGTGGTGAGCCATAGTCCCAATAGGTGGTGGCGAAGGCGGAGAACGGCACCATCTCGCCGGTGGCGTTCTTCACCGACCACTGCAGGAAGTCATCGGGGTTCATCCGGAAGCGGCTGTCAGACTGCAGGTAGACCCGCTTGACCCGGCCCCGGTCCATAAAATCATCGATGTACTGACCGCCCCAGGCCGTCGACAGGGTGGCATTGATCTGGGCAATGGAAAGCCCGAGGGTCGCTGCCCGCTCGACGTCTACGCTGATGCGGAACTGCGGGGTATCTTCCTGACCATTGGGGCGGACCTTGGCCAGCAGCGGGCTCTGGTTGGCGGCGCCCAGCAGCTGGTTACGGGCCGCCACCAGGGCATCGTGACCCTGGTTGCCATTATCCTGCAGGAAGAAGGTGTAGCCCGAGGCGGTGCCCAGTTCCGGCATGGCCGGCGGCGCAAAGCTGAACACCATGGCATCCCGGAGTCCGCCCCAGGCACCCATGGCACGGCCGGCAACCGCCATTACGCCCTCGCTGTCCTCGGTGCGCTCGGCCCAGTCCTTGAGCTTGATGAAGGCAATACCGGCATTTTGTCCCGAGCCGCTGAAGCTGAAGCCCTGCACGGAAAAAATGGATTCCACGGTTTCCGGTTCGTTGGTGAGGAAGTGGTCTTCAATCTGGTAGATGGTTTCCATGGTACGGCCCTGGGTGGCACCGACCGGAGCGGTCACCTGGGTAAACAGCACCCCCTGGTCCTCCTGGGGCAGGAAGGAGCCGGGGAGGCGCAGGAACATATACACCATGACGCCGCACAGCAGGGCAAACAGCAGCATGAAACGGCCGCGCCGGGCCAGGATGCCCTGCACGCCCCGCTGGTAGGTGCTGCTGGTACGCTCGAAGGTGCGGTTGAACCAGCCGAAAAAGCCGCGGGTGCCGTGGTGTTCGCCCTTGTGCAGGGGCTTGAGCATGGTGGCGCACAGGGCCGGGGTCAGCACGATGGCAACCAGCACCGACAGGGCCATGGCGGACACGATGGTGGCCGAGAACTGGCGGTAGATAATGCCGGTGGAGCCGCTGAGAAAGGCCATCGGGACGAAAACGGCTGACAGCACCAGGCCGATGCCCACCAGCGCGCCGGTAATCTGGTCCATGGATTTACGGGTGGCTTCCAGGGGTGACAGGCCCTCTTCGGACATGATCCGTTCGACGTTTTCCACCACCACAATGGCGTCATCCACCAGCAGGCCAATGGCCAGTACCATGGCAAACATGGTGAGCATGTTGATGGAGAAACCGAGCGCCGCCAGCACGCCGAACGTCCCCAGCAGGACAACCGGCACCGCAATGGTGGGGATCAGCGTGGCGCGGAAGTTCTGCAGGAACAGGAACATCACCAGGAACACCAGCACGATGGCCTCGGCCAGGGTCTTGATCACTCCCTTGATGGAGACCTTGACGAATGGTGTGGTGTCAAACGGCACCACGGCCTCCAGACCCTCCGGGAAATAGGGTTTGCGGTCTTCCAGCAGCTCGGCGACGGCCGCAGCGGTTTCCAGGGCGTTGGCGCCGGTGGCGAGAGAGATGGCGACGCCGCTGGCCGGCTGGCCGTTGAAGCGGGTGATGTAATCGTAGTTCTCCGCGCCCAGTTCCACCCGGGCGATGTCGCCGAGCTTGAGGGTTGAGCCGTCGGTGTTGGCACGGATGACGATGTTGCGGAACTGTTCCGGGGTTTGCAGCCGGTCCTGGGCGGTGATGGTGGCGTTGAGTTGCTGATCCTCGATCTGCGGCGTGCCGCCCAACTGGCCTACCGCTACCTGGGCATTCTGCGCCTGAATGGCGCTGATGACTTCGGAGGTGGACAGGCTGAAGGTGTCCAGCTTGAGCGGATTCAGCCAGATGCGCATGGCGTACTTGGCGCCGAACACCTGCACCGTGCCCACCCCGGGCACCCGGCTCAGCGGCTCGGCAAGGTTGGCGCCGACGTAATCGGAGATGTCGGCCCGGGTCATGCTGCCATCAGCAGAGACGAAGCCGACCACCTGCAGGAAGCCACTGGAGGACTTGCTGACCTTTATGCCCTGCTGCTGGACGGTCTGGGGCAGCAGGGGCATGGCCAACTGCAGTTTGTTCTGGACCTGGACCTGGGCGATGTCCGGATCGGTGCCGCTCTCGAAGGTCAGGGTGATCCTCGACTGTCCGGTCCCGGAGCTGTTTGAGGAGAAATAGATCAGCCCATCCAGTCCGGTCATGTTCTGCTCGATCACCTGGGTCACCGAGTCTTCCACCACCTTGGCGGAGGCGCCGGGATAGGTGGCGCGGATCTCCACGGTGGGCGGTGCAATGGTGGGATACATGGACACCGGCAGGGTGAAGATGGCGAGGCCACCGGCCAGCATGATGATAATGGCGATTACCCAGGCGAATACCGGGCGGTCGATAAAGAAACGGGCCATGCCGGTAACCTCAGGAGTTGGTGTCTGACGGAGTGGAAGCCACGACGGTGACCTGAGCGCCGGGGCGGATCTTCTGCAAACCCTCGATGACTACCCGGTCGCCGGCGCCAATGCCGGACTCCACCAGCCAGTCATCGCCGATGGTCTGGCTCACCCGGATGGATTTCTGCTCGATCACGTTGTCACGGTTGACCACCATGACGTAGGTCTGGCCGGTCGGATCCCGCATTACCCCGCGCTGGGGTACCAGGACGCCGTCTGTACGTTCACCGAGGCTGATGACTGCACGCACGTACATGCCCGGCAGCAGCAGGTCGTCCGGGTTTGGCACCTCGGCCCGCAGCGCGAAACTGCCGGTGGTCGGATTGACGGTGACATCGGCAAAGGCCAGGGTGCCCTGGTAGCTGTATTCGCTGCCGTCTTCCAGCAGAAGCGTCACCGGCACGTCATCGGCTGCCGTCAGTTCGCCGGAGGCCAGCTGCTGGCGCAGGCTGAGCCATTCGGTGGCCGACCGGGTGAGGTCGACGTACATCGGGTCGAGCTGCTGGATCGTGGCCAGCGGGCTGGCCTGGTTGGCGGTGACCAGGGCGCCGCGGGTTACCGCGGACTTGCCGATACGGCCACTGATCGGCGCGGTGATGCGGGCGTCGTCCAGGGTGACCTGGGCGCCTTCCAGGGTGGCCTGGGCCACCGCGACGCTGGCTTTGGCCTCAAGATAGGTCGCGGTAAGCTCGTCGTGGTCCTGCTGGCTGATGGCGCCGGTTTGCTTCAGCCGGTCGGCCCGCTCCTTGGTCAGTCGGGCCGATTCCAGGCTGGCCCGGGCACGCTCGAGGGACGCCCGGGCGCTGTTGACCTCGGCCCGGTAGGACGCATCATCCAGCTGGTAGAGGGCCGCACCCGCCTCGACCCTGCCGCCTTCGGTAAACAACCGCTCCTCGATCAGACCGCTGACCTGCGGTCGCACTTCCGCTACCAGGTAGGGGGTGGTGCGACCCGGCAGTTCCCGGCGCAGGGTGACCGGTTCGCTGGTCAGGGTCACCACCGCAACTTGCGGCACCGGCTGGGCCGGTGCGGTGCCGGGGGCTTCGCTGCAGGCCGCCAGTAACGTGGCGCCGAGTACGAGGGGGAACAGAACAGGACGAAACGGAATGGTCATGGCAATCCCTTTGAGCGAAACGGTGGCAGATTGATGCTCGGTTAGCAAAAGCAGATCGGGTAGTTTACATTCATGCATGAATGTATGTAAAATGCTTTTTAGATCAGCACAACTACGAATTGTTTCATAACCCGTCAGGACACCCGTCCGCGGTTAGCTCCCGGCGGGGCGTTGGCAGGAGAAGGTATGGCCAGGCGCAGTAAGGCAGAGGCTCTGGAAACCCGGGAAACCATCCTGGATGCAGCCATCGAAGTGTTCCACCAGCACGGCGTTGCCCGCCCCTCGCTGACCGAGGTGGCCCGCTTGGCGGGGGTTACCCGCGGCGCGGTGTACGGTCACTTTCGCAACAAGGCGGACCTGTTCAATGCACTCTGCGACCGAATCCGGCTGCCGGCCGAGACGCTCTGCGAGGGGCTCGACCGACTGTACGAGGAAGACCCGCTGGCACTGTTGCGGGAGCGCTGGGCGTTCGTGTTCCGTACCCTCAATGACAACCACCAGTGGCGGCAGATCATGGAGATTGTGTTCCATCGCTGCGAGCTGGTTACCGAAAGCGGGGAAATCCGTGAACGTATCCTGCTGTCCCGTGGGGAGGGGGACGAGCACATTGCCCGCCTGCTGAACCGTGCGGTCGAGCTGGGCCAGTTACCGCAACAGCTGAATGTCGCCATTGCGGCGCCACTGCTGCACAGTTCGCTGATCGGTATCCTGGAAGACTGGGTGCTCCAGCCCCGGGATTACAGCCTGGCGGAGGTGGGGCCGGACTATCTGGAAGCCTTGCTGGATATGCTCAGGCTGTCGCCCTCGTTGCAACGGCACCCGGCGCCGTCAGTCTGAGCGGCCCCGCTGCAGCACCCGCTCAATGTTCTGGCACAGGGTGTGGACAAAGCCGACATCGCGGCCATTGAGCAGGGGCAGGCGTTCAAACAACCACTGGGACAGTTTGCCATCTGCCGGGGTATCCAGCTGGGGCAGCAGGGTTTCCAGGCGGGTCCGTAAGGCGCCCAGCCGGGCTCCGTCCTGAACCTCGGCCGCGGTGTCATCGGTCGCCACTGTTTCTGGCCGGTCCGTCAGACCGGACATCTCCCAGGCATAGAGCATCACTGCCTGGGCCAGGTTGAGGGAAGGGTAGCTCACTTTCATGGGAATGCCCGTGAGCAGGTCACACAGGGCCAGTTCGTCGTTGGACAGGCCGCGATCTTCCCGGCCGAAGACCAGCGCGGCTGTCGCCACCGCCTCGCCCTTGCTGACCAGGACCTTACGCAGCTCCCCCGGAGGGTGCCAGTCGGTGCGACTGTGACGGGGTTTGGCCGAGGTGCCGATCAGCAAGTCTACGGAGTTTCTTACCGCCGCCAGATCAGGGAAAATGCGCGCGTTATCCAGCAGGTGCTGACTGCCGTGCGCCAGCCAGCCGGCTTCCGGCCGGGTGTGCTGGTCACTGTTGACCAGCCACAATTCGGCGAAGCCCATGGTGCACAGGGCACGGGCAGCGGCGCCGACGTTTTCGGGTACCTTGGGTTCGATCAGGACAAAGGCCAGTTGCATGACATTACCTCCGCCGCAGAGTGTACACGACACTGCCCGTTCGTTTCACAGCCATTGGTGTGAGCTCGATGGCTGGTTGCGGGCGCACCGGGTGTTCTGGCAGCAGGCACCGTTCACCACGCCCGCCCCGGCGTGGCTGGGCGAAGCGGTGCAGCTGGGGCGCTGGGTCGAGGGCCTGAGTGACAGCGACTGCCAGCAGTTCGAGGATGATCCTGAGCGGTTTGCCATGCTGGCCGCAGAACGACTGCCCTCCTTGCGAGCGCGGGAGGAACTGATCCGCCTGCCGGCGCTGGACGGCCCGCACCTCGCCCTGGCGGAGGTTGACGCAAGGGACATGCCCGGGCGGAAACGGCTGCAGGCGGGCGCGTTTGCCGGCGCCGTGCGCCCGCTGCGCCATGACCTGCTCGACTGGTGTTGTGGCAAAGGGCATCTGGCACGGACCCTGGCACCCTGGACTCCCGGCCGGCTGGATGGGTTTGAGTGGGATCCCGATCTGGTGGCCGACGGCAACCGGCTCGCCCGTGCCACGGGTGCGTCCGTCACCCTGCATGCCCAGGATGTGCTGGCGGAGGACTGCCCGCTGCCTGCAGCTGTCCACGGGGTGGCCCTGCACGCCTGCGGCGACCTGCATCGCCGGCTGATGACCCGGGCAGCCGCAGCCGCTCTGCCCAGGCTGAGTCTGTCACCTTGCTGTTACCACCTGACCGCGAGCGGTACTCACCAGCCCATGTCAGCCCGGGTCCGGCAGCGGTCCGGGCGTTGTTGTCCCGGTCGGGAGGAGTTGCGGCTGGCGGTGCAGGAGACGGTCACCGCGCCGGCGCGAGTGCGGCAACAGACCCTCAAGGTCAGCAGCCGGCGGCTCGGCTTCGATGGGTTGCAGCGTCAGTTGCGTGGCGTTGACGAGTATTTGCCGGTGCCCTCCCACCCGCCGGCACTCAATGCCGGCAGTTTCGCGGATTTCTGTCGCTGGGCCGCGCAACGCAAGGGCCTGACCCTGCCGGAATCACTGATGTTTGACGGCTGGGAGGACTATGGCCGCCGCCGGTGGCACCAGGTCCGGCGCCATCAACTGGTCCGCCACCTGTTTCGTCGACCGCTGGAGCTCTGGCTGGTACTGGATTATGCGCTGTTTCTCGAGGAGCAGGGCTATCGGGTTCGCCTGGGTACCTTCTGTGACCGCAAGCTGACTCCCCGCAACATTCTGCTCGATGCCACCCTGGATCACCGTACCGCCAGTGCCGGCTGATGCCGCCCGGCGGCAGACCCCGGCTGGGTCTGTTCAGGGCTTGCGGTATTCTACGCTCTCGACACAGCCGTCGCGAAAATACACGTAGGTAAGTTCATACAGTTTGTCGTAGTAACGGGTCTGGTAGACCCAGGTTTCCTGGGGCACGGTATGGGTTTCCGGTGGCCGGCCGAAGGCGTTGAGCACGTGGTCGCGGGTCATGCCCCTGACCACCTGGTTGCGGGCAAGGTAGGTGCGCAGGTTGGTGGAATTGATGAACCGGCAGGTGGCCGGACGTTCTGCAGCGGGTTTGCGGCGGTCGGAGTCGTCCGCCGGCGGCGTATCAGGGGCCGGCAAGTTATCCGCCAGGCTGCCACCCACCCGGTTGTCCCGCACGGTTACCGTTTCGGCATCAGCGCCACAGGGCTGGTCGGCGAACACCACGCCGCTGGCGGTCTGGCAACGGTAGATTTCGGCGTTCGCCGGTCCGGGTAATGCTACCAGCATCAGGGCAACGACTGGCAATGCTTGTCTGATCATGGTGACGGTTCCCGCAAGAGCGTAAGAGCAAGCCCTGAAACATGAAAAAAGGCGCCCGCAGGCGCCTTTCCCTTGATCCGGTTGCCGCGGTTACCGGCGAACCTGGATCCGCGCTTCCACGCGGCGGTTTTCGGCACGACCGTCGGCGGTGCCGTTATCGGCGACCGGCTCGGCTTCACCGTAACCCACCGCGGTGACACGATCGCTGGCGACACCGAGGGCATCGGTCAGCCTCGCGGCCACGGCTTCGGCGCGGCGCTGGGACAGCATCTGGTTGTAATCAGCGGCGCCCAGGCTGTCGGTGTGACCGGCGATCTCCACGGAAGTTTCCGGATACTCTTCCATGAAATCGGCCACCCGGCGGATTTCGTCGTCGTAGCGGTCATCGATCACAGAGCTGTTGGTGGGGAAGTTCACTTTCAGCTCAATGGTTTCGATGGTTTCGGCGACCCCTTCACAGCCGGTGTCATCCACGGTAGCGCCAGCGCGGGTATTCGGGCACTGATCACGGCTGTCGACAACGCCATCATTGTCACTGTCGAGTTCGCAGCCCTGACTGTCGACCCGGGCACCCGCGGGTGTTGCGGGGCACTGGTCAAGACGGTCAACGACACCGTCGCTGTCACCGTCCAGTTCACAGCCACTGCTGTCGACCGTTGCGCCCGCCGGGGTGCCCGGACACTGGTCGTTGTTATCCGGAACGCCGTCGTTGTCGGCATCGGCCGGCGCGTCCTTGGTGCCCACGGTGCGACCGAAGGCAAAACTCAGTCCCAGTGAGGCCTGGGTATCGAAGGTGCTCTCGTCGATGCCGTGGAACTCGCGCAGATCCGCACGCAGGGAAATCAGGTCGGAGAGGTTGTAACGCACACCGGCGCCCACGTTGACGCGGGTTTCGTCATGGTTGGTGCCGGAGGTGTTGACCGGGCCGGGGCCGAAATCCGCATGGCCTGCGCCCAGAGCCAGGTAGGGATTCCAGGTTTCATCCGGGGTGCCGAAGTAGTACAGCCCGTCGAGTCGCAGTTCCTCGAACTCGCTGCTGCCGGGCACGTTGTTCTTGCGGTCAATGTCGCCGCGGGTATACACCGCCTCCACCGCCCAGCGGGGCAGGAAGCGGTACTCTACGCCCACGCCGTAAAGGTCGCTTTCGCTGAGATCCCGCTTGTCATCAAAATAGGAATAGGCGGCGAACGGATTGAGATAGATATGCTCCTGGCGTTCTTCGGCCAGTGCCGGTGTTGCGACAGCGGCAGCGAGTGCTGCCAGAGTAATAGGACGCATGACGCTCATGCAGAACCTCCTGTTCATTCGTTTTTTAGGGTGGCTGTGTCTTGCCTGAACGGCTGCACACTATTGTTGTTGGGGTAAGGCTATACGGTTAAGTGTAGATGAACGATCAAAAAAGGAAAAAAGATTCATTAATTTTCAGTTAATTGGCGAGAAGTACAGGTGTGCGCTCTTCTTGCTGAAATTGAGCTGGTCGCCGTTGTCGAAACGGACTTCGAACGAACTCTCGTCTTCGCTGGTCACCGAGCCGGCACCGAAGATCACATGTTTGAGGCGGGGGCGGGCCCAGAGCGGTCCACCGTTGGCGGGCATGGTGTTGCCGCCACTGAGGGTAACCTGTTCACGGGCCGCGTAGCGCAGGCTCACCGGTGTCAGCTGCTCGTCCAGGGTCAGGCTGGCGTCCTCGGGCGAGCGGCGTTCATCGAGCCAGCGTCCGAGGGCGTCAGACAGCGGAAAGCACAGCTCGGACACAAACCGGCTCTGGCCCTGGTCACCCTCCAGGTGCGGCCGGTCGCCCGCGGGCCGGGTGATCAGGTGCAGCTCATTGCGGGTGCGGGTGATGGCGACATAGAGCAGGCGCCGCTCACTTTCCACCAGGGCTCTGAGGTCATCACTCTGGCGCGGGCGGTAGGGCAGGTACTTCTCCAGCAGCCCCGGAATGATGACCCGGGGCCACTCCAGCCCTTTGGTGCGGTGGATAGTGGACAGCAGGACACCGTCCTGCCGGTCCTGGCTGGCCTGCTGGCGGAGGGCTTTCAGGTGGCTGAGGGCACCGGCGGCATCCACGTCGAGACTGGCCAGGTATTGCCGGAAGCCGGCAATGGTATCGATACGCTCATCGGCGCTTTCATGTGTCAGTGCAAGGCTGCGAATGCCTTCGTACAGTTCGGTGTGTTCGGCGTAGAGCCGGATCAGCCCTGCCACCGGGCCATGGTAACCGTCCAGTGTTTCGAGGATCTCGCCGAGTTTCCGCAATTTGCGGGCCGCCATTGGTGCCAGGGCGTCAAAATCCATGGCCAGCAGCCTGGCGCCCCAGTCGCGGTCAAAGTTGGCGAGGAAACGGGCCAGGTTATCCAGCTCGGGCTCCTTCAGACCAACATGGGGAAAGCGCAACAACTGGCGGGCCAGCGCCAGGCGGTCGGTCTCCGGCACCTGCTGCAGCTGGCCGGACACGACCTGTAACAGGCCGGTAATGGCCTGGACCTCACGACTGAACAGGGCGCCCTTGCCGGCGTCGATGCGATAGGGAATCTGCCGTGCCAGCAGTTTCAGCTCGATCGGCACACTCTGGCTCCACACCCGGAACAGAATGGCGGTTTGGGCCAGCGTTTCCCCGGGCTCATCCCGCAGCAGGCCGAGGATGACATCGGCGTCGTTATCCTGTTCGTGCAGGGTGATCGAAGTGGCAGGCGTGGAACTATGGGCATGGCAGAGGACGTCTTTGCGGCCGGTGTTGTGACAGATCAGGTGATCGGCCAGCAGGGCGACCCGATGGCCATAGCGAAAGCTGTAGCTGAGAGTCTGCTCCAGCGGGCTGTCGAACTCGGCGCTGAAACGGCTGAGAATGAACTCCGGGCGGGCCCCGCGGAACTCGTAGATGGTCTGGTCCGGATCACCCACCACGGTAACCCGTGCCCGCTCGCCGGCGACGTAGCGCAACAGCAGGTGCTGGATCTCGTTGGTATCCTGATACTCGTCCACCAGCACCAGGTCCATCTTGTTGGCAATCAGTCGCTGCAGCGGCGGATTCTGGTGAATGGCCATCACCGGCTCGTACAGCATGTCGGCATAGCTGATCCGGCTCTGGGATTTGCGCCACTGTTCGAAGCTGTGGAACAGATCGATCAGGTAGCGGTGCTTGTCGGAATAGCCGAGCTCCTCGAAGACCACATCCACCGGCGACAGACTGGTCTTGACCAGATCGATGAAGCTTACGGCAGTTTCCACAAAATCCTTCTTGTTGCGGCGGATTTCGTCGGCCAGGTCCTCGGGGGCAAGGCGCCGGGTCAGCTGCCAGGCCTGGTAGCTGATTTCCTGCTCGCTGAGGATGCTGTCGGAGAAGGGCGGCAGGTAGCCTTCGCGGATAAACCGCTTGTAGAGCCGCAGTCCCATGGCGTGGTACGTGCGGATTTCCGGCAGCGCCAGCCCGCTGTCGCGGGTGACCTCCCGCAGTTTGCGCTCGAAATCCAGCCGTGCACTGCGGTTGAACATCAACACCAGGATGCGTTGCGGGTCGTGGCCCTGCTCCAGCAGGTAGCGAATGCGCCAGGCCAGGGTCGAGGTCTTGCCGCTGCCGGCCACCGCAGTGATCAGGGCATGTTCGAAGCCGGCAGTGACAATTGCCCGTTGCTCGTCGGTGAGGTAATCGGGGAGCTGGCTGGCCGCCCGGGAGGTCTGGTCGTTTATCATCGCGCTATTGTAATCGGCAACTGGCACCGGGGTAACCCGTCCACCATAATGTCGGGCTGATGGGAAATAACCGGGAAAACAGGGGCTGGCAGATGGGAGTGCGCACGACGGAGAGGCAGTTCACGCCGCCGGATTCCGCCCACTGGTGCCGGTTGCAGCGCCAGCTGACGGCCGCCGGCCAGCGCCGGTTGGTGGTGGTCGCGGGGGAGCGGAGCCTGGCCCTGGCCTGGCTGCAGGCCTTGTTGCCCGCGTTGGCGTTGACCAATGGCCTGTGGACGGGGCCGCAGGCGGATTGCCCGTTGCCGGGGCTGCAACCGGTGCGGCCCGGTGACGGGCGGCAGTGGCTGGGCCGGGAGATTGATCTGCTGGTGTGGGATGGCTGGCAGGGCAATCCGCCGGACAGTCTTGCGGCGTTCAGCGGTACCCTGAAAGCCGGCGGCCTGCTGTTCTGGCTGATGCCGCCGCTGCCTGCCTGGGACCGTTTCGAAGACCCGGATTACCACCGCACCGGCCTGGCTAATGCTGCCACCCATCCTTTTGCCGCCCGGCTGGCCGGTATCCTGGCGAACGATCCACAGGTGATCCGGGTTGAGCTGGGTGTGGGTGCCACCACCTCGCTATCGTTCCCCGGGTTACCGGAGACTCCCTTCGCCGTCGGTCCGACAGCCGGGCAGCGACAGCTGATTGATGACATCGTCCGTCTCGGGCATGGCCGGCGGCGTCGCCCGCTGGTGATTACTGCCGATCGTGGCCGGGGCAAGTCGGCTGCACTGGGAATGGCGGCAGTGCGGCTGCTGCAGGAGGGCCGCAGGCGGATTGTGGTGACGGCGCCATCGCCGGAGGCAGTCGCGACGCTGTTTCACCATGCCCGGATTGCGGCCGCGCAGCCGCAGCCGCAGCGGCCGTCCGATCCGGTCGCACCGGTCCGGCTGCCCGACGGCGCCGTGCTGGAATTTCTGCCGATTGATGTGCTGCTGGCGGAACGGCCCGAGGCTGAACTGGTGATTGTCGATGAGGCGGCCGCGATACCTGCCCCGTTGCTGAAGTCGGTCCTGCTGGGCTGGCCACGGCTGGCCTTTGCTACCACAGTGCATGGCTATGAAGGTTCCGGGCGTGGTTTTGCTATCCGCTTTCGCGGCATTCTGGACCATCACACCCCCCACTGGCGCGGGGTGACCCTGGATGAGCCGGTGCGCTGGGCTGCGGGGGATCCGCTGGAGGCGGTGGTCCGCAAGCTGTTCCTGCTGGATGCCGAATCAGTCCCGGTGGAGCCGGTGGGTAGCAGAATTACAGTGAGCCGCTGGCATCCCGCCGAGGCCAGTGAACGGGAGCGGGCGGAAGCCTTCGGATTGCTGGTGGATGCCCATTACCGGACGTCGCCCGGCGATCTGCGGCAATGGCTGGACGACCCCCACAGTGTCAGCTGGAAGGTGTGCTGCGACGGCCAGTTGGCCGGGGTGCTGTGGGGGACTGTGGAAGGCGGGCTTGATCCCGCACTTGCCGAGCAGGTGATGCTGGGCCGTCGCCGCCTGCGGGGGCAGTTGCTGCCGCAATCGCTGGCCAGCCACAGTGGTTTTGCCGAGGCCGCGACCCTGCGGGTGCTGCGGGTGGTACGCGTTGCCGTGCACGCTGCGGCACGGAACCGCGGGCTGGGCCGGCAACTGGTGGCGGCGGCCCGTGATTACGCCCGCGCCGGGGGGCTGGATGGGATCGGTACCAGCTTCGGTGGCAGTCCACCGCTGGTGCGGTTCTGGCAAGGCTGTGGTCTGGCGCTGGTGCGGCTGGGCATCCAGCGGGAAGCCAGCAGCGGCGAGTACGCGGTGCAGATGCTGGCGGGGCTCCGCCCGCAGGCCAGCGCGTTGACGGACCGGATGGCCTGCCGGCTGGCCGGTCACTGGCCGGTGCTGGTGCCGACCGTCTGGCCCGCGCTTGATCCGGAACTGTTGCTGCTGCTCTCTGCCCGGCTGCCTGCGTCGGCGCCATGGTCGGCCGACGATCAGCGTGACCTGCACAGCTTTGCCACCGGCAGTCGCGGCTTCGAGCTGGTGCTCCCGGTGTTACGCCAGCTGAGCCTGCGCCCGGGCGTGGCGGCTGCGCTGCAACGTCGTAAGGGAAATGAGCTCTGGGTCCGCGGGGTGATGCAGGGGTGGTCCTGGCGGCAACTGCAGGACGCCGGTCTGTGCCGGGGGCGGCGGGATGGTGAGGCGCAGCTGCGGGAACTGGCACGGAACTTTTTGTAACGGTTTTTTACCGTGTCGGCCAGACTTGTGATCCGCTCGCTGTAAATGGCGGCGCTTCCTGCGCAGAATAACCGCACAAAATGATCGAGATACCGTTATGGCCCAAGGATCCGGCGCCCGCGCCCCAATGTTCGTTCTTCTTGCCGTCTCATTAGGTCTTGCGGCCTGTTCCGCGGTGCCGTTGCCGGCCAACCTGAACCCGGCATCGGCAACCCGGGCCGAGACCCCGCTGATGGCGGCGGTCAGTGGCGGCCATATCGATGATGTGCGCAGCCTGGCGGAAAGCGGCGCGGCACTCAATACCCTGACCGAAAGCGGCACCCCGCTGGCCGAAGCGGTACGCCGGGGTGAGGAGCGTATTGCCTGGTACCTGTTAAGCCAGGGCGCTGCGCCGGACCTGGCGGTGGCGGGGCAACCCACGCCACTGATGGTGGCGGCAGAAGCCGGCGCTGGCCGACTGGTGCGGTTGCTGCTGTCGGCGGGCGCGAACGTCAATGTGGTCAGTGCGGAGGGCGCTACCCCGGTCATTCTGGCGGCCCGCAATGGCCACCTTTCGGTGGTCAAGGCATTGCTGTCCGCCGGGGCGAACGTCAATGTCAGTCAGGGCGGACAGTCGCTGTTGATGATGGTGGTGGGCGGCGGCGATTTGCTGACCGCGGAAATGTTGCTGGCCGCCGGCGCGGAGGTGAATTACCGTTCCCCGGATGGCCAGACCGCCCTGGATGTGGCCCGCGCCCGTCGCAATCCGGATCTGGAAATGCTGCTGGTCCAGGCCGGGGCAGAGCTCTGACGCCGGCGTCGCACCAGCCCGGGCAGAGTCTGCTCAGGGCAGGTCCAGGGGAGAGCCGTGTGCCGGCCAGGGCGCAATAAAGTGATCGGCAACCACGTCCGGGGTGACCCCGGACAGCGAGTCGAAGCGCCAGGCGGGCCTGTTATCCCGCTCAATCAGCCGGGCCCGGATGCCCTCGCGGAAGTCCGGGTTGCGGACGCAGTTTGCGGCCACCACCATCTCCATTTCAAAAATGTCTTTCAGTGACATCTGCCGGGCCCGCTCCAGTTGCTCGTGAACCAGCCACAGGCTGGTCGGGCAGGCCTCCCTCAGACCGGTCATGCAGGCCTGCCACCAGGGCGACGGGTCCGCTTCCGCCAGCAGGCTGGCAACCAGTTCCGGCAGGTCACCGCCATGACAGGTGCGGCCGATTGCCTGCTCGCAGCCGGCCAGTTCGCTGGCCGGCAGTGAACGGGCTGCGGGGGTGTCCAGCTGGTTCAGCAGGCGGTACAGCCGGTTGTCATCTGCGGCAACATCACCGCTCCAGCGTTGCTCCTGCAGTTGCGCCAGCAGCGTGTCGCGGCCGTCCTGGTGGACGGCCAGGTCAGCGAGACCGATTCGCAAGGTGTCGGTGGCATTGAGGCGAGCCCCGGTCAGGCCGAGAAACAGTCCGATGCCTTCGGGCAGGCGATTGAGAAACCAGCTGGCGCCGGTATCCGGGAACAGTCCGATGCGGGTTTCCGGCATGGCCACCACGGCATCCGGCGTGATCAGCCGGTAGCGACAACCGGACAGCAAGCCCAGCCCGCCCCCCATGATGATGCCGTGGGCCCAGCCGATCACCGGCTTGGGGTAGCGATGAAGGGTAAAATCAAGCCGGTATTCGCGGCTGAAAAAGTCGGTGGCCCCCCGTCCGTCGCCGGTCGCGGCCATTGCGTTGTACAGCTCGCGCAGATTGCCCCCGGCACAGAACCCCCGTTCGCCATTACCCTGCAACAGTACCAGACAGACCCGGCTGTCAGCGGCCCAGGAGTCAAGCGCGGCCTGGATGCCGTCCACCATGTCGAGGGTCAGTGCGTTCAGGGTAGCGGGTGAGTCGAGAGTGATCACTCCGACCACGCCTTCTCGGCAGTCAAGTTCCTGGACCAGGATGGACATGGTGGCGTCTCCGTGTATCGACCAGCGCTAGGTTGTTTTGCTGATGGCACTTTGTCGCCAACGGCGAATAATTGGAAGAGGACAAACGTCGAAAAGCGACGTATTTCATTACGATTATCAAGTATTGGCCCGGGAAGGCGACTTGATTTATCGCATTTGGCGTTCCCGGACGCTATGTTATAAGGGTGTTCCAAAGTACCGCATGGCCTCGGATCGGGCCGGGTATTCCCAAAAGATGAGAGGGTAGAATCTATGAAAATGAAAAGCTATGCCGTTGCCGGCATCTTTGCTCTGAGTGCGGCGCTGCCGGCACTCGCCACTGCTGCCGACGCCGAGGCCGGTAAGGCCAAGGCGGCTGTATGCGCCGCTTGCCATGGCGCGAATGGCATTGCCCAGATCCCGGGTTATCCCAACCTCGCGGGCCAGAACGAAGCCTACCTGGCGTCGGCCCTGAAGGCCTACCGCGCCAAGCAGCGTAACGGTGGTCAGGCAGCGGTCATGCAGGGCCAGGCTGCTGCGCTGAGTGATGACGACATTGCCAACCTGGCCGCTTACTACGCCAGCCTCCCTGCTGGCGGCAAGTAACCGGTAACCGACAGCGGAGCCGGCGTTACGCCGCTCCGCTGACAATCCGGTAGCTGGGCTGATAGGCGGAGGCGCCCGGTAACTTCATCCGGTTCTGCGCCACAAACGACTGCAGCATCTGTTCCAGCGGCGCCAGCAGGCTGGGATCGCCGGCAATCTCGAACGGCCCCTTCTCGGCAATCTGCCGGATTCCCTGCTCCTTCACGTTACCCGCAACAATACCGCTGAACGCCTTGCGCAAATTGGCCGCAATCAGGTGGGGCGGCTGCTCGCGATGCAGCTCAAGGGCGCGCATGCTCTGGTGGGTCGGCTCGAAGGGCAGCTGGAATACCGGGTCAATCTTCAGCATCCAGTTGTAATGGTAGGCGTCCTGCATGGCGCGCCGGAAGGTTTCCACGTCGACCATCCCCTGCTTCATGGTGCGGGCGACCTCGGCCGGGTCTTCAAGAATGATCCGGTATTTTTCGGCCGCTTCCTCACCGAGCGCATTGCGGATAAAGCGGTCAATCATTTCAAAATACGCACCGTTTTCCCGCAGCCCGGTGAAGACCACCGGGAACGGCAGGTCCCGGTTGTCCGGGTGCAGCAGAATGCCCAGCAGGTAGAGAATTTCCTCCGCCGTTCCGACCCCGCCGGGAAACACCACCACGCCATGACCGGCACGGACGAAGGCTTCCAGCCGTTTCTCGATGTCCGGCATGATCACCAGTTCGTTGACAATGGGGTTGGGCGCCTCGGCGCCGATGATTGCCGGCTCGGTGATGCCGATATAGCGACCGTTTTTGACCCTTTGCTTGGCGTGCCCGATGGTGGCGCCCTTCATCGGACCCTTCATCGCGCCCGGTCCGCAGCCGGTACAGATGTTCATGGCGCGCAGGCCGAGCTGATGGCCGACCTCCTTGCTGTACTCGTATTCTTCGCGGTTGATGGAGTGACCACCCCAGCACACCACGAGGTCGGGCGCACGGCCGGCTTCCAGCACGCCCGCATTGCGCAGGATATAGAAAATAATGTTGGTGATGTCGTCCGGACTGAATTTCGCAATGGAGGCGGCCCGCACGTTCGAGTACAGCAGGTCGCGCAGCGCCGAAAACAGGTGCTCCCGGATACCGTGCATCATCTGGCCATCCACGAAAGCGCTGGCCGGGGCGTTGAGGAGCTCCAGCTTGAGGCCCCGGGGCTGGGGCACCAGCCGTACATCAAAGTCAGAATGCGCTTCCATCAATTGCTTGCAGTCGTCGGTTTCAACGCCGGTGTTGAGGACGGCGAGTGCACACTGCCTGAATAACCGGTACAGGCCGCCTTCGCTTTTGTCCTTGAGGCGTCGGACTTCCTGGCTGGAAAGGATTTCAAGGCTGCCTTCGGGCGAGACCAGTGCGTTGATGGTGGCAGGTCGGGTCATTGACGAAAAAACTCCTGGTGGTGTTGTCGGCCTGTTTCGGAAACGCCGGATTTTGAGGCAACAGGCTAAACCGTTACACTAAGCGCTTTCCAGTCATTACGCCACCCAGCTGAATTCCGACCATTCCCTATGAAACTCCTGATTCGTCCCGCTCCGGAAGTTGCCATCAAAAGCAAGCCGGTACGCCGCCAGCAGATGCGCCACCTGCGGCAGAACATCCGTAAAATCCTTGCCCGTCTCGATCCGGACATCCGGGTCGACGGCTCCTGGGACCGGGTCGATGTCGATGTCCCCGACGGGCGCGCCCTGATGGGGCAGGTCATCGATGAGCTGATGCGGGTACCGGGAATTTCCACCATCCAGGAGATTGGCGTGTTCCCGCTGGTGTCGATGGATGATGTCGCGGAGAAGGCACTGGTGGCGTTTGCCGCGCGCCTGAAGGGTCGCTCCTTTGCGGTGCGGGTGCGCCGTCAGGGCGATCACGGGTTCCGTTCGCTGGACCTGGAGCGTCATGTGGGGGCTGCGCTGTTCCAGGGCTCGGAGTGTCGCGGTGTCGACCTGCGTAACCCTGAGGTGGAAGTGCGTATCGAGATCCGCGACGACGTTTTCCATATTGCCCACCGCCGTCACCGCGGCCTGGGGGGGTATCCCCTTGGCAGCGTCGAGTCGGTGATGACCCTGATCTCCGGTGGTTATGATTCCTCGGTGGCGTCGTACATGCTGCTGCGGCGCGGCCTGCGCAACCACTTCCTGTTCTTTAACCTGGGCGGTGCGGCCCACGAGGTGGGCGTCCGCCAGGTGGTGCATTACATCTGGCAGCGTTATGGCTCTTCCCACAATGCCAAATTCATTTCGGTGCCCTTCGACGGTGTGGTGGCAGAGATCATGCGCTCGGTGAATCATCGCCACTGGGGCGTGGTGCTCAAGCGGATGATGCTGAAGGCGGCGTCGCAGATTGCCGCCAAAAACAACGCCCATGGTCTGGTGACCGGAGATGCGGTCGCCCAGGTGTCGAGCCAGACCCTGACCAACCTGAACGTGGTGGACCGGGCCAGCGAGCAAGTGGTGTTGCGCCCGCTGATTGCGATGGACAAGCAGGAAATCATCCGGATCGCGCGGGACATCGGTACCGAATCCTTCTCCCGCAACATGCCGGAATACTGTGGTGTGATTTCCCAGAAGCCGGCGACCCGCGCCAGGCTGGAACGGGTCGAAGCGGACGAGGCCCTGATGGACCTCGCCGTGCTCCAGCAGGCTATCGACCAGCGCGAAGAAACCCAGGTGCAGGCGTTACTGGACTCGACACTGACCCCGGAGGAAGTGGAGCTGGTGCGCACGCCGGACGTCGATGACATCATCATCGACGTCCGTCATCCGGACGAGGGTGAGCGCTCGCCGCTGACGCTGACCAATAACCGGATCATTCATATTCCGTTCTACGAACTGAACCAGCAGATCGGCGCACTGCCGGACGACCGTCAGTACCTGTTGTACTGCGATCGCGGCACCATGAGCCGGATGCATGCCGGTCACCTGAGGGCCGAGGGCCACACCAATATCAAGGTGTACGCCCCCGCCTGACCGGGTCAGCCATTGAGTCCCTTGAAGAACTGCTGGACGTTGGCGCTGAGGGCTTCAAGGTCGTAACCGCCTTCCTGAACCACCAGGGTGGGCAGGCCGGTGCGGCGAATGTGGTTGCCGAGCCGGCAGAAACCTTCCGAGGTTACCGCAACCTTGGCCTGGGGGTCGTTGTGGTAGATATCAAAGCCCAGTGGCAGTACCAGGGCATCGGGCTGGAACAGCCGGATTGCGGCCAGCGCTTCGTCCAGCCTGGCGAAGAAATGCTCCTCGGAAGAGCCGTGGGGCATGGGCAGATTGATGTTATAGCCGTAGCCCTCGCCCTCGCCCCGCTCATCCTCGAACCCGCTGACCACCGGATAGAAATTGGTGGGATCGCCGTGAATGGACACATACAGCACGTCCCGGCGTGAATAGAAAATTTCCTGGATGCCCTGGCCGTGGTGCATGTCGGTATCCAGAATGGCGACTTTCGGAAACCGTGCCGTCAGTTTCTCTGCCGCGATGGCGGCGTTGTTGAGATAGCAGAACCCGCCCGCGGCATCGCGTCGGGCGTGGTGGCCCGGTGGCCGGCACACCGCGTAGGCAACACGCTCGCCGGCCATCAGGGCGTCGGCGGCCCCCAGGGCGGTCTGGGCCGACCAGTAGGCGGCCTCCCAGGTATTGGCGCCAACCGGACAGCTGCCGTCGGCCAGGTAGTTTGCTGCTTCGGCGAGAATGCCCCGCATCGGATTGGGGGAGCGGACGAAGATGTTCGACATTACTTCATCGCCCCAGTCTTCGGGGATTTCCATCCAGCGCCGGTGGGCTGACTCGAGGAAGCGGAGATAACCCAGGTCATGCACCCTGGATATCGGTCCGGCTCCCTGGTCGGACGGCTGTAACACCGGGATGTCCATGGCCTTGAGTCCTTCCAGCATCTGTCCGGTGCGGTCCGGCACCTCCTGGGGCTGGCGCATCTGGCCCCGGGTAAAGTAGGTCTTCGGGATGTGCTGGTCCTGCAAGGGATGAAAAAACGCTTTCATGGTCCGGCCTCCTGAATCGGTTGTTCTCCGAGTATAGGCGCCATGGCCGGGGGGTCAAAACCGCGGGCCGGGCAGGTACCTGCAACCCTGCCGTTCGCTTTACAGGGTTGGTATCAGAGGCCACTATGGTTGTGATCCCATGTTGTCACAGCGAACCAGAAGGAGCCGAGATGATCGAGTCCCCCCTGTTGAAGAGCATGACTGGCTACATTGGCGGTCGGTGGTCAGTGTCACCGGCCGGAAATACCTTTGATATCTACAATCCGGCCACCGGCGAGGTGATTGCAAAGGTGGCGTCGATGGCGGAAGACGAAATCCGCGCTGCGGTCGACGCCGGCAAGGGTGCCCTGCAGCTGACCCGCCCCTATCCGCTTGAAACCCGCCGCAGGTGGCTGGAACAGATTCGTGACGCCCTGCAGGCCAACCGGGAGGAGATCGGGCGGATTCTCTGTCTGGAACACGGCAAACCGCTGCCGGAAGCCTGTGGTGAGGTGGATTATGCCGCAGGATTCTTCGATTACTGTGCCCGCAACATCCAGGCACTGGAGCCTCATACCCTGAGCGAGCAGCCGCGGAACTGCAGCTGGACGGTCCATTATCGGCCGGTGGGTGTGGCCGGCCTGATTACACCGTGGAACTTCCCGATCGGCATGATTGCCAAGAAGCTGTCGGCCGCACTGGCGGCCGGCTGTCCGTCGGTGATCAAGCCGGCCAGTGAGACCCCGCTGACGATGATCGCCCTGTTCACCCTGCTGGATGAGCAGGTGGAGCTGCCGGATGGCATGGTGAACCTGGTGATGGGCAAGGCCAGTGTGATTGGCAAGGTGCTGTGCGAGCACCCGGACGTACCGATGTTGTCGTTTACCGGCTCCACCGAAGTCGGGCGCATGCTGATTCGGGACACTGCTGACCAGGTCAAGAAGCTGGCCCTCGAACTGGGGGGCAACGCGCCGTTTATCGTTTTTGACGATGCCGACCTGGACGCTGCCGCTGATAACCTCATTGCCAACAAGTTCCGCGGCGGTGGCCAGACTTGCGTATGCGCCAACCGCATCTTTGTCCACGAGAAGGTGGCGGATGCCTTCGGCGAGAAACTGGCGCAGCGGGTCAACCGGATGACGGTTGGTGATGGCATGACCGAGGGCGTTGATATCGGTCCGCTGGTTAATCAACAGGGCTTCGACAAGGTCAGGCGTCACCTGCAGGATGCCCTGGACAAAGGCGCGCAGCTGGTGGCCGGCAAGCCGCCGGCTGAACTGGGTGACGGGTTGTTTTTCCCGCCCACGGTGGTCCAGGGGGTGAATCGCGATATGTGCTGCTACCAGGAGGAAACGTTCGGCCCGCTGGTGCCCATGGCCCTGTTCCGCACCGAGGAGGAGGTCATCGAAGCCGGCAACGATACCGAGTTTGGTCTGGCGTCCTATGTGTTCACTGCCGACGTCGACCGCGCCCAGCGGGTTGCTGCGGGCCTGCGCTTTGGTCATGTGGGCTGGAACACCGGCACCGGGCCGACTCCGGAAGCGCCTTTCGGCGGCATGAAGGCGTCCGGGATTGGCCGTGAGGGGGGGCTGGAAGGTCTGTTCGAGTTTGTCGAACCGCAGACTGTGCCGCGGGGCTTCTGACTCTGTGCACTATCACGCTCATACAGCCCGTGACCCTGGTGCCTGAGCTCGGGTGAGACGGCGGCTCAGGACACGCTACAAGTACATCCATGTGGGCTCGGCGGCGGCCATCCCTGGCCGCCGACGGTCCTGATCCGCCGTCTCACCCGACCTCTGCGACTGTTCAGAGGGCTTATCTGCTGATCCTTCAGCGTGCGTTTCCGGTGACGAAAGAGGGCTATCCACGGCCCGACAACCGGCACTTTGTCCTGTTATACTCTCCCACCTGTTCATTTAACCAGTAGCGAACGACTGTCTATGGATGTCTCCTCGATCATCGATCCCCTCAACGATGCCCAGCGTGAAGCGGTGACGGCACAGAACGATCATTTACTGGTGCTGGCCGGGGCCGGCAGTGGCAAGACCCGGGTGCTGGTGCACCGGATGGCGTGGCTGATGCAGGTGGATCAGGTACCGCCGACGAGCATCCTGGCGGTGACCTTTACCAACAAGGCGGCCAAGGAGATGCGCTACCGGATCGAGCAGATGATGAACCTGCCGACCCGCGGCATGTGGTTTGGTACTTTCCACGGTATTGCTCACCGCTTGCTGCGCTCGCACTGGAAGGATGCCGGCTTGCCGGAAAATTTCCAGGTCCTGGACAGCGATGACCAGTTGCGGCTGGTCAAGCGGGTGATGCGGGAGAACCAGATTGACGAGAGCCGCTGGCCGCCGAAACAGGCGCAGTGGTTTATCAACAGCCAGAAGGATGAGGGGCTGCGGGCGGAGCATATCCAGGAGAATCCGGGGGATCACTTCACCTCGACCATGCTGAAGATCTACCGCCAGTACGAGGCGCTGTGCAACCAGGGCGGGCTGGTGGATTTCGGCGAGCTGTTGCTGCGGTCCCATGAATTATGGCTGCACCGGCCGGAGCTGCTGAGTCATTACCAGAGCCGGTTCCGGCACATTCTGGTGGATGAGTTCCAGGATACCAACACCATCCAGTACGCGTGGTTGCAGGTGCTGGCCAGTAACCGGGTGCCGCTGACGGTGGTGGGGGACGACGATCAGTCCATCTACGGCTGGCGTGGTGCGAAGATCGAGAACATCCAGCAGTTCCAGCGGGACTTCCCGAACTCGCGGCTGGTGCGGCTGGAGCAGAATTACCGCTCCACCCGGCTGATCCTGAAGGCGGCCAACTCGGTGATTGCCAACAACCAGGGCCGCCTGGGCAAGGAGTTGTGGACGGATGGTCCCGAGGGGGAGCCAATCAGCCTGTACGCGGCGTTCAACGAGCAGGATGAAGCCAACTACATCGCCGACTCCATCACCAGCTGGGTGCAGGAAGGGAACCTGCGCAGCGAGTCGGCGATTCTGTACCGTTCCAACGCCCAGTCCCGGGTGCTGGAGGAGGCGCTGGTACGCCAGGGGATTCCATACCGGGTCTACGGCGGCCTGCGCTTTTACGATCGCCAGGAAATCCGCAACGCGCTGGCCTACCTGCGGCTGGTGCATTATCGCCGCGATGACGCAGCGTTCGAGCGGGTCGTCAACATTCCGACCCGGGGTATCGGTGCCAAGAGCCTGGCGGAGTTGCGGGAGTATGCCACCGAACAGGGGATTTCCCTGTGGGAATCCGCCGAGCGCCTGCTGGAGGCGGGCCACGTCAAGGGCCGGGCGAAGACCGGTCTGCAGTCGTTTATGGGGATCATCCGGTCGCTGACCGAGATGGTGGACCATGCCACCCTGCACGGCCTGATGAAGGAAACCATCGAGGCCAGCGGGCTGAAGGATTACCACGCCAGTGAGAAGGGCGAGAAGGGCCAGGCGCGGCTGGAGAACCTGGAGGAGCTGGTCAATGCGCTGGCCGACTTCGAGGTGGAGGACGGTGTTGATCCGCTGGCGGAGTTTCTCGCCAATGCGGCGCTCGATGCCGGCGAAGCCCAGGCCGAAGCCCATGAGGATGGCGTCCAGCTGATGACCCTGCATGCTGCCAAGGGCCTGGAATTCCCGCTGGTGTTCCTGGCCGGGGTGGAGGAAGGGCTGTTCCCCCACAGCATGTCACTGGAGGAGCCGGGGCGGATGGAGGAGGAGCGCCGGCTGGCCTACGTCGGTATCACCCGGGCAATGAAGAAGCTGGTGCTTACTTACGCCGAATCCCGCCGCATGTACGGCCAGGAAAAGTTCAACGCACTGTCGCGGTTTGTCCGCGAGATTCCGGCGGACTGTATCCAGGAGGTGCGGTTGCGTAACACCGTGACCCGTCCGGCCCTGGTCCAGCGCCCCAACGAAAGCCTGTTCAGCCAGGAGGCCGCCAGCCAGGCGGGCTTCAGTCTCGGTCAGCGGGTGCGTCACCCCAAGTTCGGTGAGGGTATTGTGATGAACTGCGAGGGCAGCGGGCACCATACCCGGGTGCAGGTCAATTTTGACGACGGCGCGAAGTGGCTGGTGCTGGCCTATGCACCGCTGGAAGCCTGTTAGTTCCCGATTTTCGTCATCAACGTAACCAGAGAGTTTAGTCCGTGATTGAAGTACTGGTTCTGGCGGTTGCCCTCAGCATGGACGCGTTTGCCGTGTCGATTGGCCTGGGTTCGAAGCACAAGAAGAAAGCGTCGTCCCTCGCGGTAATGGCGGCATTATATTTCGGCCTGTTTCAGGGGCTGATGCCGCTGATCGGTTACCTTGGCGGCAAGGGGGTGCTGGGCTGGGTCGAGGCCTACGCCCCGTGGATCGCATTTGTCCTGCTGGCGCTCATTGGCGGCAAGATGATCTACGAGGCGTTTGCCGAGGGGGTCGAGGAGGACATCGCCATCATCACCCACCGGGTCATGCTGATGCTGGCCATCGCCACCAGCATTGATGCCATGGCCGCCGGATTTGCCCTCACCCTGCTGGATGTCGCGCCCTTGCTCGCTTGTCTGATCATCGGGGTGACGACCCTGCTGTTCAGTGCCGCCGGGGTTTATATCGGTACCCGCAGTGGCACTTTCCTCGAGGGCAAGGCGGAATTTGTCGGTGGCGTGGTGATTGTGCTGATCGGCCTCAAGATCCTGTTCATGTAATCCTGGGGCCGTCGGGGTGGCTGTTGCGAGTGCAGGCTCCGGGCGCAAGCCGGAGCCTAATCCGGAAACCGGTCCCGGGTTTTGTTGGCAATCCGCACCAGTACCAGCATCAGCGGCACCTCCACCAGCACCCCGACCACCGTGGCCAGCGCAGCCCCGGATTGCAGTCCGAACAGGGCGATAGCCGCGGCCACGGCGAGTTCGAAGAAATTGCTGGCACCGATCATGGCGCCGGGTGCGGCAATGCAATGGCGCACTTTCCACAACCGGGCCCAGCCGTAGGCCAGGAAGAAGATCAGGAAGGTCTGCACGATCAGCGGTACCGCAATCAGCGCAATGTGCAGGGGGTTGTTCAGGATCACCTCACCCTGGAAGGCGAACAGCAGCACCAGGGTGACGATCAGTGCCGCTGGCGTGACCGGCCCCAGCCGTTTCATGAACACCTCGTCATACCAGCGCTGGCCGTGGCGGGCAATCAGGATGCGGCGGGTCAGGTAGCCGGCGGCAAGCGGAATGACGATGTACAGCACCACCGACAGCAGCACGGTATCCCAGGGCACCTGGATGTCGGAAATGCCCAGCAGGAACACCACGATCGGTGCGAAGGCAAACAGCATGATGAGGTCGTTCAGGGATACCTGCACCAGAGTGTAGGCGGCATCGCCTTTGGTCAGGTAACTCCAGACAAAGACCATGGCGGTGCAGGGTGCCGCGCCCAGCAGAATCGCACCGGCCAGGTATTCGCTTGCCAGCTGAGGTGAGATCAGCGGCTCGAACACCACGGTGAGGAAAAACCAGGCAATGGCAAACATGGTGAAGGGCTTGATCAGCCAGTTCACGGTCGTGGTGATGGCCAGCCCTTTCGGTTCCCTGCGTACCCCCACCACCGCACTGAAATCAATCTGCGCCATCATCGGGAAGATCATCGCCCAGATCAGGAGGGCGATGGGGATGGACACCTGGGCGTATTCGAAGCGGGACAGGGTTTCCGGCACCGCCGGAGCCAGTTGTCCCAGGGCCACGCCGGTAACAATCGCCAGTGCCACCCAGACCGACAGGTAGCGTTCGAAAATTCCCATGCCGCCGGATGAGGCGTCAGCGGTCAGTTCGTTACTGCTCATTGAACATCCTTAAATGGAACGTTGGTTCACACGCTTCGACAGTTGCTCCGCGCTTTCCTTGCGCTCGGAATAGCGGTCGGTCAGGTACTCACTGCGGTCACGCACCAGCAGGGTGAACTTCACCAGCTCCTCCATCACATCCACAATCCGGTTGTAAAAGGGCGAGGGCTTCATGCGGTCGTTGTCGTCGAACTCCATGAACGCCTTGGGCACCGAGGACTGGTTGGGGATGGTCACCATGCGCATCCAGCGGCCCAGTACCCGCAACTGGTTCACCACATTGAACGTCTGGGAGCCACCACATACCTGCATCACCGCCAGGGTCTTGCCCTGAGTCGGGCGAACGGCACCCATGGCCAGTGGAATCCAGTCAATCTGGGTTTTCATGACGCCGGTCATGGCGCCGTGGCGTTCCGGGGAGCACCACACCATCCCTTCACTCCACTGCACCAGGTCGCGCAACTCCTGAACCTTGGGGTGGGATGCATCCTCGGCATCGGCCAGGGGCAGGCCGCGCGGATTGAAAATGCGGGTTTCGGCGCCCATGGCCTCCAGCAGGCGGGCGGCTTCCTCCACCGCCAGGCGGCTGAAGGAGCGCTCCCGCAGTGAGCCGTAGAGCAGCAGAATTCTCGGCCGGTGGTTTGAAGGCGCTGCGGCAAACAACTCCTCGTTGGTGGGGGCCCGGAACAGCTCGGTATCAATGTTCGGCAGATCAGATGGATTCATGGTCAGCGTCAGGTTTCCTGTAAACGGATTCAGCCCAGAAGTTTCTTGATGTCGTCGGCACTGGCCACCTTGCCTTCCACCGCAACCTCGCCGTCGACGGCCAGGGCGGGGGTGCGCATGATGCCGGCATCAATGATGTCGTTCACGTCGGTCACCTTTTCCACTTCGTAGTCCAGCCCGAGCGCCTTGGCCGCTTCCTCGGCGTTGGTGGTCAGTTGTTTGCACTTGGCGCAGCCACTGCCATAAATGGTGAATTTCATCGTCCTCTCCTTCGCGTATGTGCGGCAGGTTTATACCTGCCAGTTTCCGTAGATAAAGCCGGTGATGGTGGCCATCACCACCACCAGACCACAGTACACCAGGGTTTTCCGGGTGCCCAGAATGGTGCGGATCACCAGCATATTGGGCAACGACAGGGCCGGGCCCGCCAGCAGCAGCGCCAGGGCCGGCCCCTTGCCCATGCCGGAGCCCATCAGGGCTTCGACAATGGGGACCTCGGTCAGGGTGGAGAAATACATCAGGGCGCCCAGTACCGAGGCCAGAATAGTAGAGAGCAGCGAGTTGTCACCCACGGCAGCGGCCACCCATGCCGAGGGAATCATGCCTTCATGGCCGGGGCGGCCGAGGGCGAAGCCCGCCACAAACACCCCGGCCAGCAGCAGCGGCAGGATCTGTTTGGCGAAATCCCAGCTCTGCAACGGCCACTCCCGGTCTTCATCCCGCAAGCTGGCGATCAGCATCAGGCCGCCAATACCGATCACGAAAGGCAGTTCCGGCATGGCCGGAGCCAGGGTGGCCACGATGGCAATCACCGCTGCCAGAATCAGCAGTTGACGGGGTGGCCAGTGCCAACGCCAGACCAGTAGCACGCCCAAGGCCGCAGCCAGGACGGCAGTGATTGGCCATTTCAGATCGTAGACGGCCATCCAGGCGCTGTTATCGGCGGCGGTCCAGTTGGCAAACACCAGAATGCCCACCATCAGGGCAAAGAACAGGGTAATGATCCTTACGGGTTGGTCTGAGTCGTCGCCGCCGAAGCCCCGGGCGCTGCTCACCGACCGTTCGGCTTCTTCCTTGCGGTAGATCAGGTGCATGATGGCCCCGATCACGACCGCGAACACGATGGCACCAATCGCCCGAGCCAGGCCGATTTCCGCACCCAGCACCTTGGCGGTGACCACAATGGCCATGATGTTGATGGCCGGGCCGGAATAGAGAAAGGCCACGGCGGCACCCAGGCCTGCCCCCCGACGGTAAATGCCGCCAAACAGCGGCAGTACGGTGCAGGAGCACACGGCCAGCAAGGTGCCGGATACCGACGCCACACTGAACGCCACCGGCTTGGAAGCGGAGGGACCAAGATAACGCATCACCGAACCCTGGCTGATATAGACCGCCATCGCCCCGGCAATCAGGAAGGCGGGCAACAGGCACAGGATCACATGCTCGCGGGCATACCAGTTGGTCAGCCGGAACGCTTCCAGCACGGCGTTGTCAAAACGTTCGGTACCGGCGGGCATGAAGAAGATGGCCAGGAAGGCGAGGATCATGGCAAACAGCAGGTTGCCTTCCCGCTGATTGTTCCGATAGATCTCCAGCAGTTTTTCTGTCATGGCCCTTTCCGATGTCCTTTGACGGGTTATCCAGCGCTGGCCTTTTACAGGCCGCAGCGTGGGTTACTGTCTTTACTCTGTCACAGTTGAAGGCTATTATCGCAAAAACTGAATATATGGCAATTCGAATATTCGGAAATTCGTATGAAAAGAAGAGTCCTGTTTGTCTGCACCGCCAACAGCGCCCGCTCGCTGATGGCGGAAGCCCTGCTCCGGCACATGGCCGGTGACCGTTTTGAGGTGGCCAGTGCCGGTACCGAGCCTTCGCGGCCCCACCCTCTGGCACTACAGGTGTTACAGGAGGCCGGCATTTCCACCGTAGGGCTGTACAGCAAGTCGGTGGCGGAGCTGCAGGGTCAGTACTGGGATTACGTGATCACCCTGTGTGAAAAGGCCGCCCGGGAGTGCACGCTGGTGGCCTCGGGGGCCCAGCAGATCGCCTGGGATTTTCCGGACCCCGCCGAGGGTAACCGTCACGCCACTTTTGCTTTGACCCTCAAGGAGCTGAAAGAACGCATCGGCCTGTTCACCCTGGTTCACCAGAAAGAGACCGGCCTGACACCGGCCCGCTACCACCCGGTGACCGTGTTCAAGGCGATGGCAGAGGAGCTTCGCCTGGCCGCCCTGTTGCTAATCAGGGACCAGGAAAAGCTGTGCGTATGCGAGCTGACCGAGGCTTTCGACGTATCGCAACCGAAAGTCAGCCGTCATCTGGCCTCGCTGCGGGATGCCGGCCTGCTGGAAACCGAGCGCCGGGGCCAGTGGGTCTATTATTCCCTTGACCCGCACCTGCCGGACTGGGTACTGAGGGTGCTGGATGAAACCGCCCACAACAATGCAGAACTGATCGGGCCGCCACTGGCCAGACTTCAAGCCATGGCGGACCGCCCGGTTGCGCAATGCCCCTGACGAGCCACATACAGATTAGCGAACGCGCAAGGAGACCATCATGAGCAAGATCAAAGTAGGTATTAACGGGTTTGGCCGCATCGGGCGGCTGGCCCTGCGTGCAGCCTGGGAATGGCCGGACATGGAGTTTGTTGCCATCAACGACCCGGGTGCCGATGCCGCAACTCTGGCACACCTGCTGAACTTTGACAGCGTGCACGGTCGCTGGAGCCATGAGGCCGCTGCGGACGGCGAGGATATGGTGATCGGGAGCCAGCGGATTCGTGTCACCCGCAACAAGACCATTAGCGATACCGACTGGTCCGGTTGCGATCTGGTGATCGAAGCCAGTGGCAAGATGAAGACCGTGGAAGTGCTGCAGGGCTATCTGGACCAGGGCGTGAAGCGCGTGGTGGTCACCGCCCCGGTCAAGGAAGCCGGCGCCAAAAACATCGTAATGGGCGTGAACGAAGACATCTTCGACCCCGCCAACGACCGTATTGTGACCGCTGCCTCCTGCACCACCAACTGTCTGGCGCCGGTGGTGAAGGTGATCCACGAGAACCTGGGCATCAAGCACGGCTCCATCACCACCATCCACAGCCTCACCAACACCCAGACCATTCTGGACGCGCCCCACAAGGATCTGCGCCGGGCCCGGGCCTGTGGCAGCTCGCTGATCCCCACCAGTACGGGCTCGGCGACGGCGATTGTCGAGATTTTCCCCGAGCTCAAGGGTCGGCTCGACGGCCACGCGGTGCGTATCCCGCTGACCAATGCTTCGTTGACCGATTGTGTCTTTGAAGTGGAGAAGGCCACCGATCGTGAGACCGTGAACAAATTGCTCAAGGAAGCATCCGAGGAGGAACTGAAAGACATCCTGGGCTATGAAGAGCGCCCGCTGGTGTCCATTGACTACAAGACCGACCCGCGCTCGTCCATTGTCGATGCCCTGTCCACCCTGGTGGTCAACGGTACCCAGGTGAAAATCTACGCCTGGTACGACAACGAGTGGGGTTACGCCAACCGCACCGTCGAGCTGGCGCGAAAGGTAGGTTCTGCCTGATATGACCGCTGCCATCCGCCAGTACCTGGTCATCACCGGCAACTACTGGGCCTTCACCCTGACGGATGGCGCCCTGCGGATGCTGGTGGTGCTGCACTTCCACCAGCTGGGCTATTCGCCGCTGGAAATTGCCCTGTTGTTCATCTTTTACGAGTTCTTCGGGGTGGTGACCAACCTGGTCGGCGGTTACCTGGGCGCCCGCATGGGCCTGAACCGCACCATGAACATCGGGCTGTTCCTGCAGATTGTCGCCCTGGCCATGCTGGCGGTACCGGCGGCGATGCTGACGGTACCCTGGGTGATGGCGGCCCAGGCGCTGTCCGGCATCGCCAAGGATCTCAACAAGATGTCCGCCAAGAGTGGCATCAAGCTGCTGGTGCCGGATGAGCAGCAGGGCACCCTGTACAAGTGGGTGGCGATTCTCACTGGTTCCAAGAACACGCTCAAGGGTGTGGGCTTCTTCCTCGGCGGTGTACTGCTGATGGCGGCCGGTTTTACCGGTGCGGTGATCATCATGGCAGTGGGTCTGGGTGCTGTCTGGCTCGCCAGCCTGTTTCTGCTGGGGCAGGACCTGGGCAAGAGCAAGGCCAAGCCGAAATTCAGCGAGATTCTGTCCAAAAGCCGGGCCATCAATGTACTCTCGGCCGCGCGGATGTTTCTGTTCGGTGCCCGGGACGTGTGGTTTGTGGTTGCCTTGCCGGTCTACCTGCACACGGTGTTCGGCTGGGACTTCTGGCAAGTGGGGGGCTTCATGGCCAGCTGGATTATCGGCTATGGCTTTATCCAGACCATCGCCCCGAAACTTACCGGCCATTCCAATGGCAAATCCGGTGCCGTGCTCTGGGCGGCAGGCCTGGCACTGATTCCAGCCGCCATCGCCGTTGCCCTGGTGGCAGGCTGGCCGGCGCAAACCGTGGTCGTCGGCGGCCTGTTGCTGTTCGGCGTCCTGTTTGCCGTCAACTCCTCCCTGCACAGCTACCTGATTGTCAGCTATGCCCGGGGCGACGGGGTGTCGCTGGACGTGGGTTTCTACTACATGTCCAATGCCGCCGGCCGGCTGCTTGGCACCGTCCTCTCTGGCTGGGTCTATCAGGCCTACGGCCTCGAGGCCTGTCTGTGGATATCCGCGGGACTGGTGGCGACTGCGGCACTGCTATCGCTGATGCTGCCGGAGCGACGGCCGGCGATTGCCTGACGGCAAGGCGCCCACCTGATGAGCGGTCGGGTGCCCCGCGGGTCAGGTTTCCGCGATATAGTGTGCGCAGATTCTAGCCCTTCGGGTAACGGCCAGTGGGTATCGTGAAAACACAGTCTATGGAGTGGTTATGTCTGAATCTGGCGCTGGAGAACAGCGGGGTGTTCCGGCACGGCAACGGCAAGCAACTGCCCCGGTGAGCCGGCTTTGACGGGCCTGTTACTGGAAGATGTCAGCATTGGCGGGCTGCGCGAAGTATCCCTGGCGGTGCCGGGCGGGCAGGTGGTGTGCCTGTCTGGCCCCTCCGGCAGTGGCAAGAGCCGGCTGCTGCGGGCAGTGGCGGATCTGGAGCCTCATGGCGGCCGGGTTTCCCTGAATGGTACTGACCAGCAGGATGTGCCGGCTCACCAGTGGCGACGGCAGGTGGTGATGGTGCCGGCAGACAGCCAGTGGTGGTTTGATGAGGTGGGCGCCCACTTTCCCGACACTGCGGGCGGCCAGTTTCCTGCAGCGTTGGGCTTCCCGTCGGAGGTCATGGGCTGGTCGGTCAGCCGGCTGTCTTCGGGAGAGCGGCAGCGGCTGGCACTCTGGCGGGCGCTGGTTCTGGAGCCTGAAGTGCTGTTGCTGGATGAGCCCACCGCCAATCTGGATAGCGACTCTACCGAGTCCATGGAGCACTGGTTATCAGGGGAAATCCGCCGGCGACAGATCGCCACCCTGTGGGTTGCCCATGACCCGGCCCAGATTCACCGGGTAGCAAATGCTCACTACCGGATTCAAGGGGCTGCCCTGGAGCTTGTCCATGGAAGTGATTGATCTGGCCTGGTGGAAGTTGGGGCTGGCGGCGCTGTTGGTTCTGGCGCTGGCCGCCACCGGCTATCGGAGCCGTTTGGGCATCAGCCGTAGCCTGTTGATTGCGACCGTGCGAACAGTAATCCAGCTGGCGTTGATCGGCCTGGTACTGGAAGCGCTGTTTGCTTCCTCGGCGTTTTACTGGATTGCACTGCTGGCGCTGGTCATGTTGCTGGTGGCGGGCAGGGAAGTGGTGGCCCGTCAGGGCCGGCGACTGAAAGGCTGGTGGGCCTTCGGCATTGGCACCGGGGCGATGTTTGTGTCGTCTTTCACGGTCACTGTGCTGGCCCTGACGGTGGTGATCGGGCCGGAGCCCTGGTACACCCCGCAGTATGCGATTCCCTTGCTGGGCATGATGCTGGGTAACACCTTGACCGGCGTCAGTCTCGCGCTGGATCGGCTGAATGACGCGGTCTGGCGCCAGCGGGCGGTGATCGAGAACCGGCTGATGCTGGGCCAGACCTGGCAACAGGCACTGGAGGATATCCGCCGTGACGCCATGCGCAGTGGCATGATGCCGTCCATCAACGCCATGGCCGCCGCCGGAATTGTCAGCCTGCCTGGCATGATGACCGGCCAGATCCTGGCGGGCAGTCCGCCGGCGGTGGCCGTGAAGTACCAGATTCTGGTGATGCTGATTATCACGGTGGGTACCGGCTTCGGCGCGGTGATGGCTGTCAGCTGGGGTGGTCGCCGGCTGTTTGATGAACGGGAACGCCTGCGTCTGGAGCGGTTGTTAAAGCCCTGACCGGGCACCAAAGTCGCATGGGTAAATGGCGGGTTTTCGGGCTAGGCTTGGATATCCGTCAGCAACAAAGACAACAAGATGACCGGCCTACTGCAACGTTATCCCCTGCCAGTAATCGTACTGGCGCAACTGTTCGGCACTTCCCTCTGGTTCAGCATCAATGGGGTCTGGCTGTCCCTGGCCGGTGAGCTCGATTTGGCGGAGTCTGATCTGGGACGGCTCACGCTATCCGTTCAGGCCGGGTTTATTGCCGGTACGCTTGCACTCGCCGTTACCGGGCTGGCGGACCGCTTTGGCGCCAGCCGGATTTTCCTGGTCTCAAGTCTGCTGGGTGCTCTCGTTAATGCCGGTTTTGTCCTCGTGGCCGGGGTGTTCCCGGTGGACAGCTTGCTGCGGTTCTCCACCGGCCTCTGCCTGGCCGGCATTTATCCCCTTGGCATGAAAATGGTGATTGCCTGGACACCCAAATACGCCGGTGCGGCCCTGGCCTGGCTGGTGGGTATGCTCACGCTGGGTACCGCGTTGCCCCACCTGATGCGGGGCGCGACGCTGGGCCTGCCCTGGGAGTGGCCACTACTTGCCGCTTCAGGCCTGGCGCTGGCGGGAGGGCTTCTGGTATTCCTGCTGGGGGACGGTCCGCACCTGCCAAAAACCAGTGGCCGACTTCCGCTCAGCCAGGGGCTGGCTGCACTGCGCATCCCCCGTTTCCGCGCCGTTGCCGGCGGCTACTTCGGCCACATGTGGGAACTCTATGCTTTCTGGACGCTTACGCCCTTGCTGATCGGTCGGGAGTTGCAGCGCCTGGATATGGGTGAGGCACTGATTCCCTGGCTGGCTTTTGCGGTGATTGGTATCGGCGCCGCCGGCTGTGTCGGTGGCGGCAGGCTCAGTCGTACCCTGGGGAGCGAATGGGTGGCCCGGCGGGCACTGATGGTATCAGGCGCAATTTGCCTGCTCTACCCCTGGCTGAGTGGTTTACCCCCGGTTGTGCTGATTTCGTTGCTGCTGGTCTGGGGGGTTGCGGTGGTTGCGGATTCGCCACAGTTTTCGGCGCTGGCCGCGGCGACGGCACCCAAGGCAACGGTGGGTTCATCCCTGGCGGTGATGAATGCGGTCGGCTTCGGACTGACCTTACCGGCGATCTGGCTAACCAGCGGGCTGTGGGGCGAACTGGGTGTCTGGGTGGTGCTACTGCTGGTTCCTGGCCCCATATTCGGGCTCTGGTCTTTGGGCCGCGGTCAATCTGGATCTGATTGACCCCATTATCGTCGACACGGATGTATAGTGGTCGCCATCTCGAGCAGCTTTGTGAGAATGTCAGGAAATGGGACTGGAGCACCTGAACGAAGATTGTTTCTGCCTGAGCCTGGATGAACAGGCTCTGGCGGCGGCACTGGAGAGTGAACTGGGCGATGCGGGCCTGGCCGAGCGGGTTCGCGAGCGCTGCCCCTATGTTTTTTCCGCCCGGCCGGTGTTTCTGGCGCAAGGCCAGATCCGGCGCATGAACGAGGTGGTCGAGGCGGTTGAAGAAGTGGTTGCCCTGCCGGCCTGGCAGGATCGGGTGCTGGCAGGGTGTTCCGACGCCAGTCGGCATGCTCAGGGCTCGTCCAGGGGGGCATTTCTGGGTTTTGATTTCCACGTTCGTGGCCACACTCTGGGGCTGATCGAGATCAACACCAACGCCGGCGGTGCCATGCTCAATGCGGCTCTGGCCCGTGCCCAGCGGGCCTGCTGCCCGGAGATGGAGAGCCTGGTGCCGACGCTGGCCTCGGCGCTGCAACTTGAACAGGACATTGTCGGGATGTTCCGGCAAGAGTGGGCGTTGGCCGGTCAGCAATGCCCTTTATTGTCCATCGCCATTGTCGATGAAGCCCCGGAAAACCAGTATCTGTACCCCGAATTTGTCCTGCTTCGCCGACTGTTCGAGCGCCACGGCATTACCGCGGTCATCGTTGGCCCGGAGCAGTTAGTATTGCGGGACGGCCGGTTATGGCATGGTGAGCTGGCTATCGATCTGGTCTACAACCGGCTGACGGATTTTCTGCTGGAGCAGCCGGAGCACAGGGTATTGCGATCCGCCCTTCTGCAAGATGCCGTGGTCCTGACGCCAAGCCCCCGCGCCCACGCCCTTTACGCCGATAAACGGAACCTTACCATCCTGACCGACGACACTGAATTGGACGCTCTGGGCGTGCCTGCCGAGGTTCGGGAGATACTGCTGGACGGAATTCCCCGGACCGAGCTGGTCGGTGCGGACAATGCAGACCGGTTGTGGAACGAGCGCCGCCGGCTGTTCTTCAAGCCGGCCGCCGGCTATGGCAGCAAGGCGGCCTACCGGGGCGACAAGCTGACCAAACGGGTCTGGGGTGAGATTCTGGCCGGAGACTATGTGGCCCAGGCGCTGGTGGTGCCCGGTGAGCGTCGGGTAGATCCGGATATTGAAGGCAGTGCGCTGAAATTTGATGTGCGCAATTACGTGTATAACCGCCATGTGCAGTGGCTGGCGGCCCGCCTTTACCAGGGACAGACCACCAATTTCCGAACCCCCGGTGGCGGTTTCGCACCGGTCTATGGCTATCCCGACCGCAGGAGCCTCGCCGATGTGTGAATTGCGGGCCCTTGGGCAAGGCAGGATTGTCGGTCGCACAGATTCACGTTCAAGGAGCAGGAACTGATGGCTCATGATCACGGGCATGACCACGCCCCGCATAACTTTGGCCGGGCCTTTGCGATTGGTGTCACGCTGAATCTGGCATTTGTGGTGATCGAAGCCCTGTACGGCTGGCAAACCGGATCGCTGGCATTGCTGGCGGATGCCGCCCACAACCTCAGTGATGTGGGTGGATTGCTCCTGGCATGGGCGGCCTTCGGTGCCGCGCAATTACATCCGAATCTGCGGCACAGCTATGGCTGGCGTAAAGGCTCGATCCTGGCCAGCTTTGTGAATGCGGTGGTGCTGCTGGCGGCAATGGGGTATCTGGCCTGGGAGGCAATTGAACGGCTGCAAACCCCGTCGCCGGTGGCGGCGGTAACCGTCATGGTTGTAGCCGGCATTGGCGTAGTGATCAACTCGATCACCGCCTGGTTGTTTCTGGCCGGCAGCAAGGGCGATCTCAACATCCGCGGTGCCTTCCTGCACATGGCCGCCGATGCCCTGGTATCCCTGGGGGTGGTGCTCGCGGGGGCCGTGTACCTGTGGCAGGGATGGGGCTGGATTGACCCGGTCATGAGCCTGGTGATTGCGCTGGTGGTCGTAGTGGGTACCTGGTCCTTGTTCCGGCGTTCGCTGCACCTGTTGTTTGATGGTGTTCCGGAGGAGATTGACCTGGCCGAAGTGCAGGCGGCCCTGCTGGAGTTGCCGGGGGTGACATCCGTTCACGACCTCCACGTCTGGGCCATGAGCACCCGGGAAAACGCCATCACCGCCCATCTCGTGTTGGCCGCGCAGGACATTGACCGTGATCAGTTGTTGGCAGTGGCAACGGAGATGTTGCATGACCGTTTCGACATTCTCCATGCGGTGTTGCAGCCGGAAAGCGAATCCTATGCGGCAAACTGTCCCACCGCTTGCGGCTGTTAGGGGCGCCCTGTCTCTGGATAACGCACCTGATGCCCAGGCCTGGGAGCCGTTACATTACGCCCGCCTGCTGCGAGGCTGGCAGTCTTCCCGGCGGGAGCAATGAGTGACAATCACCTAACGGCAAAGGCATCGAATGCTCCGGGAAGGCATTCCGGGGAAGGCGATACCCTTCGGGTTTGCAGACCTCAGGCAGTCTGCTCGGGCACTTCCCGGATACGGCCATGCTCATCAATGGCGACGTACACAAACAGGCCTTCGGTCACTTTACGGGGATTGCGGGCGCCACGGTCCAGGGTCCACACTTCCACGCTGATCTTCATGGAACTGCGGCCGATATCCACCAGTTCGCAATAACAACCCACCTGGGAGCCGACTCGCAGCGGTGACAGGAATTCCATCCGGTCCATCGCGACCGTCGCATTACGGCCCCGGGAAATACGTCCGGCCATGGTGGCAGCGGCAATATCCATCTGCTTCACCAGCCAGCCTGCGAAGACATCACCGTTGGCATTGGTGTCAGAGGGCAGGGGTACTACCTGAATAGTCAGTTCGCCGCGGGGTTTGGGTTTGTCATCATCATACGCAGTCATGGAGCCTACCTTATTATTAGCCTGAAATTGTTTTACCCCGCATGTTAACGGCCTTTGGCTGTGCTGCAAGCAAATTTGCAGTCCCTGGGCTATATTTCGAAGGTTGTAACAAAGCTGTCACAGAGTCGCTTTATCTTGCATTCATCGGTAAAGCAAATCCGCTAACAAAGTCCTCTGGACGTATGGAGACTCAACGTGATCAAACTGAAATCTGCTCTTGCTACCTTGGCGCTGGCTGGCAGCATCGCTGCTGTGTCTGCTCCGGCCATGGCCCGTGATACCGTTAACATCGTGGGTTCCTCCACTGTTTACCCGTTCGCCACCGTGGTTGCCGAGCGCTTCGGTCGCAACACCGACTTCCCGACACCCAAGCTTGAGTCCACCGGCTCCGGCGGCGGCCTGAAGCTGTTCTGTGCCGGTATCGGTACCCAGCACCCGGACATCACCAACGCTTCCCGTCGCATGAAGAAGAGTGAGTTCGAGCTGTGCCAGAGCAACGGCGTCAAGGAAATCACCGAGGTCAAGATCGGTTCCGACGGTATCGTGATTGCCAATTCCAAGAAGGCCGAGAAGATGGATCTGACCCTCGAGCAGATCTTCCTGGCCCTGGCGAAGGAAGTGCCGGATCCGAAGGGTGGTGACAAGCTCGTCGCCAACCCGTACAAGAACTGGAGCGATATTGACGCAGGTCTGCCTAACAAGCCGATCAGTGTAATGGGGCCGCCCCCGACTTCCGGTACCCGCGATGCGTTTGTTGAAATCGCGATGGAAGGCGGCTGCAAGAAGTACGACTTCATCGCCAAGATCAAGGGCGAGGACAAGTCCAAGTACAAGTCCATCTGCCACAGCATGCGTGAAGACGGTCCGTTCATCGAAGCGGGCGAGAACGACAACCTGATCGTTCAGCGCCTGGCCCAGGACACCGATACGCTTGGCATCTTCGGCTACAGCTTCCTGATGGAAAACGAAGGTCAGATCCAGGCTTCAACGGTGAATGGTGTCGAACCGACTCCTGATACCATCGCTGCCGAAGAGTACCCGGTTGCCCGCTCACTGTTCTTCTACGTCAAGAAGGCACACGTAGGTGTGGTTCCGGGAATCCAGGAATACGTGCAGGAGTTCACCACCGAAGGTGCCTGGGGTGATAACGGTTACCTGGTGGATGTGGGCCTGATCCCGAACCCGCGTGACGTGCGCATGCAGACTGCCAAGAACGTGAAAGAGCTCAAGGCCATGACTGGCCAGGAACTCTAAGCACTACAGCTGGATCGTCAGGGATGATGTGAAGAACGCGGGCCGGGCTGGTCCGCGTTCTTTTGTTACATTTTTGTGAATATTTTCAGTTGGCAAGCTGGCAAACTAGCAGCCCTTGCCAACGAACATGTAATCAAAACAGAGACGGTTATGCAGACGGCCAATCTATTGCCCCTGGTTCTGGTTCTCGCAGTTGTGGCTTACGGGCTAGCCTATATGCGCTCCCGGGCTGTTGCCGAACCCCTTGGCGGTATCCGCAATCTCAAGTCCCTTCCTTTCTATTACGCCGCCCGGGCAGCGCTATGGTCGGCGATCCCTGCGCTGATTGTGCTGGCGCTCTGGGCCAGCTTCGAAGGCAAGGTGATCCAGAATGTCGTCATGGGGTCCTTGCCCGCCGACCTGGCGCCCCAGTCTGAAGGCCAGGCCAGCCTGACCCTGTCCCAGATCAGTAACGTGGCTGCGGGCAAGCTTGATCCCGCCCTGGTGCCGGAGGGCATTGCCGGAGCCGCGGGACTGCTGGATTCCCTACGTGCCCAGAGCAGCCAGTTCAAAGCCATCCTGGTGTTGCTGATTACGGTGCTGGGTGCGGCGTTTGCCTGGACCCGGGTGATGCCCCATATCAACGCCCGGGAAAATGTCGAGCGCACCCTGCGTGGCATTTTCTTCTTTTGCGCCGCCGTTGCCATTCTCACCACCATTGGTATCGTTTTTTCGGTGATCTTCGAAACCGTCCGGTTCTTTGGCAAGGTCCCCATCAGTGAATTCCTGTTTGGAACCAGCTGGAGCCCGCAGACGGCTCTGCGGGCCGACCAGGTGGGCTCAGACGGTGCCTTCGGGGTGATTCCGCTGTTTACCGGCACCCTGATGATCTCCGCCATTGCCCTGCTGGTGGCGGTGCCGATAGGCCTGTTGTCAGCGGTTTATCTTTCCGAGTACGCCACCAGGCCGGTACGCGCAGTGGTCAAGCCGCTGCTGGAAATGCTGGCGGGGGTTCCCACCGTGGTCTACGGCTTCTTCGCCGCACTGACGGTGGCTCCGTTCATTCGTGATGTGGCCGAGTTGATCGGCCTGGAAGCGTCGTCCCAGAGTGCGCTGGCCGCCGGTCTGGTGATGGGCATCATGATTATTCCGTTTGTGTCGTCGTTGTCCGATGATGTGATCAACGCGGTGCCACGAGCCCTGCGGGACGGTTCACTGGCGCTGGGCGCCACCCAGTCGGAAACCATGAAGAACGTGATTTTTCCGGCTGCCCTGCCCGGGATCATGGGCGGTATCCTGCTGGCCGCTTCACGCGCCATTGGCGAAACCATGATTGTGGTGATGGCCGCCGGACTGGCCGCCAACCTCACCGGCAATCCGCTGGATTCTGTCACCACGGTTACGGTGCAGATCGTTACCCTGCTGACCGGCGACCAGGAATTCGACAGCGCCAAGACCCTGGCGGCCTTCGCCCTCGGTATGCTGCTGTTCATCGTGACCCTGATCCTCAACGTCTTTGCACTGAAGATTGTCCGCAAATATAGGGAACAGTATGACTGACCAACGCTCCCAGGCGGAGATCGTCCGCCAGTCACTGAAGCGCCGTTACCGCAAGGAGCGCCGCTTCCGGTTCTATGGCATCGCCGCCATCGGTGTCGCCCTGTTGTCACTGGTGATCCTGTTCACCGACATCATTGGCAAGGGCTATACCGGGTTTATCAAGACCACCATCACCCTGGACGTCGTGCTGGATGGTGAGGTCATGTATCTGCAGGATGCCGCCGATCCCGAGCAGCTGGATATGGCGGATTTCCAGGCGCCGATTATCCGGGCACTGCAGCAGTATTTCCCGGAAGCCCAGGACCGCCGTGATGTTCGTGAGCTGAGCCGGCTGGCAGGCAGTTATGCCAGCAATCAGGTCCGCGACCTGCTGAAGGCGCAACCGGAACTGCTGGGTACCACCCAGACCCTGGAGTTTCTGGCCCACGACTCGGTATCGGTATATGTGAAGCACGCCGACAATCCCAGCTATTCGATCCGCCTGTCGGAACAGCAGCAGCGCTGGGTCGACCAGCTGGTGGCAGACGGTGTAATCGACACGGCCTTCAATGACGTGCTGTTCAGTCGTGGTGACTCCCGGGAGCCGTCCAATGCCGGTATTCTCGGCGCCATTGTCGGCTCCTTGCTGACCATGGTGGTTACCCTGGTGATTGCCTTTCCGGTGGGGGTGGCAGCGGCCATCTACCTGGAGGAATTTGCGCCGCAGAACCGGATCACTGATTTTATCGAGGTCAATATCAATAACCTCGCGGCGGTTCCCTCCATCATCTTCGGCCTGCTGGGTCTGGCGGTCTTTATCGGATTGTTCGGTATGCCGCGTTCCGTGCCGGTAGTCGGAGGCCTGGTGCTGGCCCTGATGACCTTGCCTACCATCATTATTTCCAGCCGTGCCGCCATCAAGAGTGTGCCGCCATCGATCCGGGAAGCGGCAGAGGGTATTGGTGCCTCCAAGATGCAGGTGGTCCTGCACCATGTGCTGCCGCTGGCGATGCCGGGCATGTTGACCGGTTCGATCATCGGTATGGCCCAGGCCCTGGGCGAAACCGCGCCTCTGCTGCTGATCGGCATGGTGGCCTTTATTGTTGAAGTGCCGGATGGCTTCTTCAGCTCGGCAACGGTCCTGCCGGTGCAGATTTATCTTTGGGCGGGCAGTGCGGAGCAGGGATTTGTCGAACTGGCCTCTGCCGGCATTATGGTCCTGCTCACTTTCCTGATCAGTATGAATGCACTCGCCATCTGGCTCCGTAAACGTCTTGAGCGCCGGTGGTAAGGAGAAATACGATGAATACCCTGAATTCAACCATTACCAGTGAAGCGAACCTGCCTGAAGAGACCAGGGCGCAGAAATATGATGACAAGCCGGCCGAAACGGTTATCGAAGAGGGCCGGACCGTTGGCAAGCCCCTTGCCAGTGACCCCAAGTTCAAGCTTCGCAATGTCGAAGTGTTCTATGGTGAAGCGCGAGCCATCAAGAACATCAGCCTGGATATCGGCCGCAACGAGGTGATCGCGTTCATTGGCCCGTCGGGCTGCGGTAAATCCACGTTCCTGCGGTGCCTGAACCGGATGAACGACAGCATTGATATCTGCCGCGTCAAGGGCTCGCTGCAGCTGGACGATCAGGATATCTACGATCCCAAGCGGGATGTGGTGGAGCTGCGCGCCCGGGTAGGCATGGTGTTCCAGAAGCCGAACCCGTTCCCCAAGTCGATCTATGACAACGTGGCCTACGGCCCCCGCATCCATGGCCTGGCCAACCGCAAGTCGGACCTGGACGATATTGTCGAGAGTAGCCTGCGCAAGGCGGGTCTGTGGGACGAGGTCAAAGACCGGCTGGACGCCTCGGCGACGGGTATGTCCGGTGGCCAGCAGCAGCGCCTGTGTATCGCCCGTGCGATTGCGGTCAGTCCGGAGGTGGTGTTGATGGATGAGCCCTGTTCGGCGCTCGATCCGATCGCCACGGCCAAGGTGGAGGAACTGATTGCCGAGCTGTCAGCGAGCTACACCATTGTGATCGTCACCCATTCCATGCAACAGGCCGCCCGGGTATCCAACCGCACCGCCTATTTCCACCTCGGCCACCTGGTCGAAGTGAACGACACCACCAAAGTGTTCACTTCGCCAGAGCATGAGTTGACCGAGTCCTACATTACCGGCCGTTTCGGTTAATCCGGGCCTTTGCTGAACAGGGGAGAACAGGCATATGCCAACCAGAAAGGATGATGTTTACGGCGATCACATTTCGCACAAGTTCAACGATGAGCTGGCGGAACTGAAGACCCAGTTCCTGAAGATGGGTGGGATGGTGGAGTCCCAGGTCGACAAGGCGCTGATTGCGCTGGTCGACAACGATGGCCACCTGGCGGAGGAAGTACGTGCCGGTGATAAGGCGGTCGACAGGATGGAAGTCGACATTGATGAGGAGGCCACCCTGATCATCGCCCGCCGTCAACCCACCGCCCGGGACCTGCGCCTGGTGATTTCGGTGATCAAGATGGTGGCGGACCTGGAGCGGGTGGGTGACGAGGCGAAGAAGATTGCCAAGCTTGCCATCAAGCTGTCGGAAGAAGGCCAGGCACCACGGGGCTACGTCGAAGTGCGTCACATCGGCAACCACGTACTGAGCATGCTGCACGATGCCCTGGATGCCTTCGCCCGTCTCGATTCCGAGCAGGCCCTGCGTATCATGAAGGAAGACAAGCGGGTGGACGAGGAGTATCAGGCGGCCGCCCGGACCCTGCTGACGTTCATGATGGAGGATACCCGGAATATTTCCCGCTGCATGTCCGTAATGTGGGTGCTGCGTGCCCTTGAGCGCGTCGGCGATCACGCCTGCAACATCGCGGAAAACGTAATCTTCATGGTGAAGGGCGAGGATGTCCGTCACACCCCGGTCGAAGAAGCCGAGAAGGTGGTCGGGCGCTAGGCCTGGATGCCCGCTGTCGCCAGCGGGCCGGGGACAACGGGGTCAGAGCGAGAGTTCTGACCCCGTTTTTTTTGGCTGTCTTACCGAGCCTCAGGCCTGCTTCATCTTGTCGGTATAGGGTGGCCAGCCAAAGGGCTTGCCTGCCAGCAGATGCAGGTGGATGTGGAAGACCGTTTGCCCTGCGTTCTCACCGCAGTTCATTACCACCCGGTAGCCGCTCTCGGCAAAGCCCATTTCTTTCGCCAGCTTGGCGGCCACCCAGTACAGGTGGCCCACCAGTTGGCGGTCGTCTTCTTCAATGTCATTGATGGTTGCGATGGCCTTCTTCGGGATGACCAGCAGGTGAACCGGCGCTTGCGGGTTGATGTCGCTGAACGCCAGGCTGAGATCGTCTTCGTAGACGATGTCTGCCGGGATCTCGCGGTTGATGATCTTGGTGAAAATAGTCTCCGACATGATGTTTCCTTCTGGTTAGCGGTTACCCCCGTCTCGCTTCTGGCAGGGGGAATTAAAGGTGGCTGGCCCCGGGGATCCGCGCCGCGAGCTGGCGGATCAGCGGTGGCAAATCTTCCTCGATACCCATGGCGTAGCGGGCGACCTGGTTGCGGGCAAAGGGCAGCGCGCGGGCGGCGCCGAGGCCGAGATTGCGCAGCAGGTGCAGCGGCGGAATGCGGTTACTGAACAGGTGGTAGAACAGGTCCATTGCCAGCATCATCCGGCGGTTGGCCGGGCGCCGTTGCTGTTCATAGGCGGCGAGCCGCTGCGGGACGGCGAGATCCTCCCCCGCCCGACGTGCCTCGCGGATAATGGCCTGCAGGCACTGGGCGTCCTGGAAACCGAGGTTGACGCCCTGGCCGGCGAGGGGATTGATGGTGTGCGCGGCATCGCCCACCAGTACGATGCGGCCGCGGGCGTAGTCCCGGGCATGCTGGCGGGCAATGGGAAAGCTGGCGCGGGCGTCGACGTGGGTCAGCGCTGGCAAATCGGCCGGGAAGGCCCGCTGAACCTCCGCGAGGAAGCTCGGCGCATCCAGGGCCTTGAGCCGGGCCAGGGTGGCCGGCGCGTCGTACCAGACCAGCGACGCCCAGCTTTCGCCGGGATGCGACGGGCCGGCGCTGTGCAGCGGCAGGAAGGCGCGTGGCCCGCTGGGGTGGAACGCTTGCCAGGTGATGTCCTCGACCGGGCCGCGGTAACGCACGGAGGCGACCAGGGCCTGTTGACCGTACTGATCCCGGCTGACCCCGATGCCGGCCATGTCGCGCAGCCGGGACGTGGCGCCATCGGCCGCAATCACCAGCTGGCACGCCAGCCGGGTGTTGTCCTCCAACACTACGACGGCCTGCTCGCTGCCCTGTTCCACGGCCGTGACGCCGTTACCGGACAACAGGGTAACCGATGGCTGTTGTGCGGCACTCTGCCAGAGAGCGCGCTGGGTGATCCGGTTTTCCACGATGTGGCCGAGATGGCTGGCGCCCAGGTCAGCCGCATCAAACACTACTTCACCAAGGCGGCGGGGCAACAGGGCACCCAGGGGGTGACTGGTCTGGTCCCAGACCGCGAGACGGCGATACGGGGTAATGCCCATCGCCGCCATTTCGGGCCAGGCTCCCAGGGACCTCAGGTAACGTTCACTGCCGGCACTGAGGGCCGATACCCGGATATCGGGAGCGCTGCCTGAGGCAACGTCCGGTGCGGTTTCCCGGTCGACCAGCGCGACCCGGAAGCCGTTCTGGCCTAACCCGGTGGCAAGGGCGGCGCCGACCATACCGGCGCCTGCAACAACAACGTCAAACTCTTGGGTCATAGCAGATTCCTGTCTGAAGCCCCCAGTTTACGCGATGGGGGATTTCAGACAAGCGGCCGCCACCTCAGTAACCTGCAGCTCCCGTGGCCTGACGGTCGGTTGCCAGGGTGGCCGGCTTGCGGTTGCGATTGCGGGCCAGCCAGGCGGGCTTCTGGTTGCCGGGACGGGTGAACCCGGCGTTGATCACCATCGGTTTGACCAGGTTGAGGAAATCGGCCGTCTTCATGTGGATGGATTCGGTGTGACTGCCGGCGGCGAAAGCCAGTTCGGGTTGTTCGCTGAGCGCTTCGCTGCAGTAAACCGTCATGCCAAAGAGGTTGCCGAACGGCGGCATGGCGCCAACCTCACAGTCCGGGAAGCGGTCCTGAAAGGCCTGCTCATCGGCCAGGTCGACAAAGTCGGTTTCCAGCACCCGGCTCAGGCGATCCCAGCGTACCCGCCAGGTTGCCGGCATCACCAGCATGGCCATCTTGCCGTCGAGTTCGACGATAACCGTTTTGACCACCCGGTCGCCGGCAATCCTGACATGATGGGCCAGTTCCTGGGCGGTGAAAGCCGGAGGGTGGGACAGGCACATGTAATCGACGCCCGCCTGGTCAAGGTATTCTTTTAACTGCTGTACCGGCATAGCAACAACCTCCTACCAGCAATGACAGCTTGCCCGGAGGCTCGGTTGATCGGGATTGAAGCGGCCTCCGACGGGAGCGGGAGAACCTGCGGCTTGCCGGTTATCCCTAAGCGTCAGCTTAGACGAGGATGGGCTAAAAGCGAAACCTCCGATTGGAATCTGAGACATTTGTCCCGAAATCGGTGGAAGTCATAGCGAAGAAGGGCAGGGCGTGGAGCCGGCGAATCCGGCTCCACGGAGGCAGCAGGCCGGCGATCAGTCGGCCTTATACATATGCACGTCCCGTTGTGGGAAAGGGATGGAAATGCCTTCGGCATCAAAGGCTTTCTTGACCCGCTCCTGCATGTCCCAGTAGAACGGCCAGAGATCGGCAGACTTGGTCCAGACCCGCACGGTCAGGTCAACCGAGCTCTCGCCCAGGGCGCCGACCACCACCAGTGGCTCGGGATCTTTCAGGGCGCGCTCGTCTTCCTCGATCAGGCGCTTGCAGACGGCCTTGGCCTTGTCGATGTCATCGCCATAGCCGATGCCAAAGGTCATGTCGCAACGGCGGGTAGGGTAAGCGCTGAGGTTGGTCAGGCTGGAGTTGGACAGGTCACCGTTGGGAATGACGATGCGGCGGTTATCGAAGGTATTGACGATGGTGTAGAGAATCGAGATCTCTGCCACGGTGCCCAGGTAGCCCTGGGCCTCGATCGCATCACCCACCTTGAACGGCTTGAAAATCAGGATCAGTACACCACCGGCGAAGTTCCCCAGGCTGCCCTGCAGGGCCAGGCCGATGGCCAGGCCGGCGGCACCGATAATGGCGACGAAGGAGGTGGTTGCGATGCCCACCATGGAAGCCACCGAGATCAACAGCAGAATCTTCAGGACCGCACCAATCAGTCCGCACAGGAACTTGTTGAGGGTCGGATCCTTGGCGCCCAGTTTCTTGTCCAGCACGCCAACGAAGCGGTTGATCAGCCAGAGACCAATGATCAGGGTGACAATGGCCAGGATCACCTTGGGGGCGTATGTCATGATCATGGCTATAGCCTGATCAAGCAGTTCCGAGGGATTACCGTTCTTGCCAAACAGCTCTTCCATTCAAAGACTCCTTGTGCCTGTTTCTGATTTTTGGTGAGTTTAGCCCAGCAGCCGCTAAATACCAGAAAAGATTGAAAATCCGGTCAGGTCCGGGCCGCATCCAGCAGCTGCTCGGGGCCTCCCCGCAGGATGATGCGACCCTGTTTCTGGCTCAGCTGGTAGTCGTACATCGGGTCGTAGTAGTCCTCGAGCAGACCGCGAATCCAGTCATGGTGAAGGCTCAGGTCGCCGTAGCTGTGCTGGCGGTCGAGTGCCGCGGTCATCATCGCGCGCAGGTGCTGGTGACGGTCGCCGCCGAGGCGCTTGCGAATGCGGTCGAGTGCGCTCAGCAGGTAATCACAGAAGTTATGCCAGCCGGCAGTGTCACCGTCGCGGGCGATATAGTCGGCCAGCATGCTTTCGACATAGTCCTCGCGAATGATTGCGATCCGCTCTTCCAGTGGGCGCTCCAGAATCAGCAGCGGGGCTTCTGCCATCCGGGCCCGCAAGGTCTCGGGCAGGGCACAGCGGCCGACCAGCCGGCTCTCATCCTCCAGGTAAACCGGACCCTGGTGGTGATGGGTGGCTTTCAGCATGGCGACTGCCAGCCGGTTTTCGAAGTCGATCTGGGTGGGCTGGCCGGTGACCTGGCGCCCGAAACTGGAGCCCCGGTGATTGGCAAGGCCTTCGAGATCCACCGGGTTGGGCAGCTGGTTGAGAACCCGGGTTTTGCCGGTGCCGGTCCGGCCGCTGAGGATGCGGAAGTCGGCACTGGCAATCGCTGCGTCGAGGGCATCGATCAGGAACCGGCGCAGGGCCTTGTAACCTCCCTTGACCAGCGGATAGTCAATGCCGGCGTCGCGCAGCCATTGCTGGGTCAGCCGGGAGCGGAGGCCGCCGCGGAAGCAGAACAGGTAGCCGTCGGGGTTGGCCAGGGTAAAGCGCTTCCAGGCCTCGATCCGCTGCGCCTTGATATCTCCGGCGACCAGCTGGTGTCCGAGGACGATTGCGCTGTCCTGGCCCTGCTCCTTGTAGCGGATACCGACCCGGTGGCGTTCCTCGTCGTTCATCAGCGGCGCGTTCACCGCGGTCGGGAAGCTGCCCTTGCTGAATTCCACCGGGGCCCGCACGTCCATCAGCGGGATGTCGTTGAGAAACAGTGACAGGTAGTCGTCGGTATCGGGTCGTGACGTCATTTCGGCTCTGCGGGGACTGGTAAAATGAGCGCGCAGTATACCGGAAGCGGGCATTTTTTGCGCGCCACCGGGTGCCTGGAGCTGACGCTCCGGCTACAATGGCGGGCCTTTTGCAGCCATCGGGTGACGCCATGACCCCAGAGATTCTTGACCGGCACTTACAGACCACACTCAGTCGCGGCCGTGTCGCCCGCTCCCGTCCGGCCGCCTGTCCGGAAATTGAATTGTGGCTGTTTGATCCGGCGGTACTGGAAGGCCCCCTCAGCCATGACGAGGCCCAGGCGGTGGTTGCCGAGCCGGCCTACTGGTCGTTTTGCTGGGCCAGTGGCCAGGCCCTGGCGGCGTGGCTGCTGGCCCATCCGGAGGCGGTCGCCGGTAAGCGGGTACTGGATTTCGGCAGTGGGTCCGGGGTGGTGGCGGTGGCTGCTGCGATGGCCGGTGCCGCCGAGGTGACGGCCTGCGATATCGATCCCGCGGCTCTGGCCGCAGCCCGTGCCAATGCTCGCCTCAACGGAGTTACGGTGAGCTGCTGCGAAGACTGGCAGCAGCGGCCGGAGGGAATCGATGTGATTACCGCCGCAGATGTGCTCTACGATCCGGACAACCGGCCGTTATTGGCAACCTTCCGCAACGCGGCAGCCAAGGTGTTGCTGGCGGATTCGCGTGTCCGTGACCTGGGGGATGAGGCTTATCGCCGGCTTACCGTCCTCGAAGGCAGGACCTGGCCGGATCTGGGCGAATTCGAGGAGTTTAATCGGGTGCGGATTTATCAGGCGGGCCACTAGAGCTGGCCAATAAAAAAGGGCAACCATCCTGGTTGCCCTTGCGTCGGAACAGACTACCGCTTCCCTGGGTATCTGGCGAACATCCTTTCGCCTCTCTGACCTGCAATCCCGCAGGGCTCTGGCCAGCTCCGTGGCACCGGCTTCCGGGCCGGTTGTCCAAATTAGGTTTCCCTTAAGCCTGATCTCCCTGTGATCCTTGCTTCTCCCCGCGTCCTGTTGCGGAGGTGCATCCGTTGCGTCTTCCTTTCCTTGCCATCCCTGACACCTTCACTATAGCAATCCGCAGATGAATTTCCCGTGACAGTCCGGCAAGAGTTTCTTTATGTAACCGCGCGTTTCTGCGGGGTTGTCTTTTAAAACAATCAGTTGAGGATTTAGTGCGGGGATATTTTACGAGTTCGTACATGTTGTCACCGAAAACTCTCACACGCTTGTGAGATATTTCGCACAACAAAAATGGTCGATCTCTCTAATCCATTAGTCAGAGAAAGGTTGGTCGGGTCGGCCCCGGTATCTGCGGTTCAGTCCTGGCCACGGCAAGAGCCCCAGAGCAATGCCACTGGCATCGGCAATCAGGTCACCAAGGGCAAAGTCCCGGTAAGGCAACTGGGACTGGATCATTTCGATGGCCAGGCCGAAGGCGAGCAGCGGTAATGCCAGCCAGCCCAGCCGTAACCCGGGCCAGCTGAGCCGGGCCAGGATGGTGAGCTCGACAAACGCGATCAGGTGGTTGACCTTGTCGCTGCTGGATGCGGGCACCGGGTAGTCGTCGCTGGTGGTGGCGAGGAACAGAATTGCCAGGATCGAGACGGCAAGGAGGAAGCGCCAGAGGGTTTGCTGGTCCAGCAGTGTGTGGATCCGTTGCCTGAGTGTCTGCATAGGGCCTTCGGGCTGTGGAGGTGACGGCAACATGATATGCTTTGCGCCCCGTCACTGTCATCGAAGTAATCGCCAGCGGAGGTCTGCACGCCATGCTCAAGGGGAATTTCTTTCAGGGCCTGGGCTATCTGGGGGAGGGCTTCGGGCTGATTCGCCGGCCCGGTTTGCGGTTGTTCGTGATCATTCCCCTGGTCCTGAATATTCTGCTGTTCGGTGTGCTGTTCTACTTTATGGCGGAACTGTTCGCCGGGCTGATCGCCATGGCGATGGGCTGGTTACCCGACTGGGCCTGGTTGCAGAGCCTCGACTGGCTGTTCTGGCTGTTATACGGCGCGGTGATTCTGCTGATGCTGGCCTATGGTTTTGTCATCCTGGCCAACCTGATCGGCTCGCCATTCTACGGTTATCTCGCGGAACTGACCGAAAAGGAGCTGACCGGCCAGGCGCTGGATACTGGCGGCGGCTGGATGCAGATCCTGCGCGACATTCCCCGCGCGCTCTGGCGCGAGGTGCAGAAGATTCTCTATTACCTGCCACGGGCGCTGGGGTTGCTGATTCTGGGCTTCATCCCGGTGGTCAACCTGTTGGCGGCCCTGCTCTGGTTTGCGTTCAACTGCTGGATGATGGCACTGCAATACGTCGATTATCCAGCCGACAACCACCGCGTCAGTTTCCCCGCCCTGAGGCGTGGCCTGGGCGCGCGCCGGCTGTCGGCGTTCGGCTTTGGTCTGCCCGTCGCCCTGCTGGCCATGGTGCCGGTGGTTAACCTGTTCGTTGTGCCTGCGGCGGTATGCGGAGCAACCGCTTATTGGGTCAGGGAAGCACACATTGCTGAAAAGTGATCTCTCGGAGGTTTTTTGGATACATCGGATTTTGTAATCGGCCAGCGTTGGGTCAGCCACAGCGATACCGGCCTCGGGCTTGGTATCGTCACCGAAGTGGCCGGTCGCCGGGTTACCTTGGGGTTCCCCGCGGCAGACGAGGAGCGTACCTACGCCATCGATAATGCGCCGCTGTCACGGATCGTCTATCAGATCGGTGAAGAGATCGAAACCTTTGACGGCGAGCGGTTTATTGTCCGCGCAGTGGAGGACCTCGGTGGCGTGCTGCTTTACCATGCCGATGACGGTGGTGCGGACCTGCGCCAGATTTCCGAAGTGAAGCTCAGTGGTGCGGTGAATTTTTCGGCGCCCCATCAGCGGCTGTTTGCCGGCCAGTTCGACCGTAACGGGGCGTTCCGGCTGCGGGTAGCCACGTTGCAGCACCAGGACCGGCTGCGGGCCTCGCCGGCCCAGGGCCTGATTGGTGCCCGCACCCAGCACCTCGCCCATCAGATCTACATCGCCCATGAAGTGGCGAAACGTCACGCCCCTCGGGTGTTGCTGGCGGACGAAGTGGGCCTTGGCAAAACCATCGAAGCGGGGCTGATCCTCCATTACCAGTTGCACACCGGCCGTGCCCGGCGCGCCCTGGTGGTGGTGCCGGACTCCCTCATCCATCAATGGCTGGTGGAAATGCTGCGGCGCTTCAACCTGCGTTTCTCCATCGTTGACCAGAGTCGCTACGATGCGCTGCAGGACAGCGAGGATGAGGTGGATGCCCTGGTCAACAAGATCTTTGGTGACGACACCGCGGAAAACCCCTTTGAAACCGATCAGCTGGTGCTGTGCAGCTTGGATTTCCTGCGCCGCAGCGAGACGGCGGCGCGGGATGCCCGCCGCGCCGGCTGGGATCTGCTGGTGGTCGATGAGGCCCACCACCTGGCCTGGACTCCGGAGACGGTCAGCCCTGAATATCAGTTGGTGGAGGAGCTGTCCCGCGCCAGCCGTGGCTTGCTGTTGCTGACCGCCACGCCGGAGCAGGTCGGTGTGGCCAGTCACTTTGCCCGATTGCGGCTGCTGGATCCGGCCCGCTTCCACGACCTTGAGGCATTCCGCGAGGAAGAGCAGCAGTACGAAGCGATCAATGCCGTGGTCCGGCGCCTGCATGCGGGCAGCCCGGCCATTGACGCCGCCGACCGCCAGGCACTGGCGGGTTGGCTCGGCGACGAGCTGGCGCAGTTGCTGGCCGGAGAGGATCCGGCCCGAGCGGTGATTGACGCCCTGTTGGACCGCCATGGTACCGGGCGGGTGCTGTTTCGCAATACCAGGGCTGCCATCCAGGGCTTCCCGGAGCGCCGGCCCCGGCCGGTGCCGCTGGCATGCCCGTCGCTCTATGAGGGGCTGGGCGCCGGCGAGCAGGGCCTGACTCCCGAGCTCGACGTCGCCGAAGAGCGCTGGCTGGCGGACGATCCGCGGGTGGCCTGGCTGGAGAAAACCCTGGTGAGCCTGCGTCCGGCCAAGGTGGTGGTGATCTGCGCCGCCGCCGAGACCGCGATGGCACTGGAGAATTACCTGCAGTTACGGGCTGGTATCCGCAGTGCCGCGTTCCACGAACACCTCAGTCTGGTGGAGCGTGACCGGGCGGCTGCCTATTTTGCCGATACCGAGCAGGGTGCCCAGGCGCTGATCTGCTCCGAAATCGGCAGCGAGGGCCGTAACTTCCAGTTTGCCCACCATCTGGTGCTGTTCGACCTGCCGGCCAATCCCGACCTGCTGGAGCAGCGGATCGGCCGACTCGACCGGATTGGCCAGACCGAGGCCATCGACATCCATATACCCTATCTCCTCGGCACCGCCCAGGAAGTGCAGTACCGCTGGTTCCAGGACGGGCTGAATGCGTTTGCCGAAAGCTGTGCGGTGGGGGTGGCGGTGCAGGACAAGGTCCGCGAGCAATGGCAGCGCGCCATTGCCGGTGATGGCGCCGTGACCGCCGGGCTGCTTGCTGCCTCGGCGGACGAAGCGTCACGACTGCGCACCCTGCTGCAGCATGGCCGTGACGCCCTGATTGAGCTGAACTCCTGCCGCCGCGACGTGGCCGACGCGCTGATCGCGGGCATTGAGCAGGAGGAGGGTTCGGCGCAGGTACGGGACTATATGGTGGAGGCCTTCGATATCCTCGGCGTTGATATGGAGGACCATTCCGAGCACTCCGATGTGTTGCGACCCGGCGAGCACTATCATGCCGGCCACGTTGCCGGACTGCCGGAGGATGGTCTTACGGTGACCTGGAGCCGGCAGCAGGCGCTGGAACGGGAAGACCTGGCCTTCATGAGCTGGGAGCACCCGCTGGTGACCGGTGTGATGGATTCGGTCACCAGTTCCGGGCTCGGCAAGGCGGCCCTGGCGAGCCTCTCGGTCAAGGGATTGCCACCCGGCACGCTGATGCTGGAGGCATTGTTTACCGTTCACTGTCCGGCGCCGGAGGCGTTGCAGCTGTCCCGTTATCTGCCGGTGTCGCCGCTGCGCCTGCTGGTGGATGTGAATGGCCGGGATCTGTCGGCGGTACTGGACCACGATCGTCTCAACGACCTGTGCTCCAACATCCGCCGCCGCACGGCCCAGGCCATCGTGCCGCAGATCCGCCCCCAGGTGGAAACCATGGTGGATCATGCCGAGCGCCTGGCGGCGCCGAACCTCGAGCCGCTGAAAGCCAGGGCCCTGGAGCAGTTGCAGGCGCTGCTGGGTCCGGAACTCCGGCGCCTGGAGGCCTTGCGCCGGCTCAACCCGGCAATTCGCGAGGAAGAACTCGACTTTTTCCGTGATCAGCTGGCGGCCGGCGAAGCGGCAATCCGCCGCGCCAGTCTGGCGCTGGAGGGTATCCGGGTGATTGTAACTGCCTGACATCGCTGTTTATCTGGCGGGTAACCATCCGTTCAGGTACCTTGGGCGTAACGACTTGTAATCTTCGACATTCCGCAACCATGGATGAAAAAGGGTGCTTATGATGACATTCGTACTGCTGGTGATTGCCATTGCCGGGCTGCTGATGGTGATGACACGCGAGGCCGGGGCAAAGGCCGCCATTGGCGTGATGGTGGGGGTTGGAGTTGCATCCCTGCTGTTTGGCTCCGGCACCCTGGCGCTGGTGCTGTTCATTGCCGCCGCGGTGACCGCGGCCGCCGGTCTGCCGGGGTTCCGGCAGGGCTGGCTGACTCCGCGGGTGTTCACGATGTTCAAGAAAGTGGCGCCCAAGGTTTCGGATACCGAAAAAGTGGCGCTGGAAGCTGGCACGGTGGGCTGGGACGGCGAACTGTTCACCGGGCGACCGGACTGGCACAACCTGCTGATCAACCGCAACACCGGGCTGACGGACGAGGAACAATCGTTTCTCGACAACCAGTGCACCCAGGCCATTGCCATGTGCAACGCCTGGGATATTGCGGTGGAACGGGCCGACCTGCCCGCCGAGTTGTGGGAGTTCATCAAGACCGAGAAGTTCCTCGGGATGATTATTCCGAAGGCCTACGGCGGCCTGGAGTTCTCCGCGCGGGCCCAGTCAGCGGTCCTGCAGAAACTCGCTGCCAACGAGTCGCTGATGGTATCGGTGGGCGTGCCCAACTCCCTGGGGCCCGGTGAACTGCTGCTGAAATACGGTACCGAAGAGCAGAAAAATCATTATCTGCCGCGGCTGGCGGACGGTCGCGAGATTCCCTGTTTCGGCCTGACCGGTCCCCGTGCGGGCTCGGATGCCACCTCGCTGCCGGATACCGGCATCGTGTGCAAAGGCGAGTTCGACGGCAAGGAAGTGATCGGCCTGAAACTCAATTTCGATAAACGCTGGATCACGCTGGCCCCGATCGCCACCGTAGTCGGGCTGGCGTTTCGCATGTTCGACCCCGATGGCCTGCTGGGGGAGCAGAAAGATTACGGGATTACCTGTGCGCTGATCCCCCGCGACACCAGGGGCATGGAAATCGGACGCCGTCACTGCCCGATTGGCAGTCCGTTCCTCAATGGCCCGATCCGGGGCAAGGATGTCTTCATCCCGCTGGATTACATTATCGGTGGGCTGGACATGGCCGGCCAGGGCTGGCGGATGCTGGTGGAGTGCCTGTCGGTCGGGCGCTGTATCACCTTGCCTTCCGGCGCGGCCGGTGCCGCAGCCTATGCGGTGGGCACGGCCGGTGGCTTTACCCGCATCCGGCGCCAGTTCAATACCCCGGTCGCTGAAATGGAAGGGGTGCAGGAACCGTTGGCGCGGATCGCGGCGAGCACCTATATCGCGCAGGCGGCGGTTAACCACACCGCTAACATGATCGACAAGGGTGAAAAGCCGGCGGTACCGTCTGCAATCCTCAAGTACCATCTCACTGAATTCCAGCGCAGCGTGCTGACCGATGCCATGGATGTCCATGGTGGCAAGACGGTTACCCTGGGGCCCCGTAACTATCTCGGCATCGGCTATAGCGGTGCGGCGGTGTCGATCACCGTGGAGGGTGCCAATATCATGACCCGCAGCCTGATGATCTTCGGCCAGGGTGCGATCCGTTGTCATCCCTACGTGCTGCAGGAACTCGCGGCCAAGGACAACGACGATATCGAGGCATTTGACGAGGCCTTCTTCGGCCATGCCGGGCTGATTTTTGGCAATGCGGCCCGCGCGCTGACCCAGGCACTGGGTCTGGGCCGTCCCGAGGTGCCTTTTGACAGCGAAAGCCGCAAGTTCGCCCAGGCCGTTGCCCGCTTCAGTGCGGCGTTCGGCCTGTGCGCCGATGCGGCGATGACCACCCTGGGCTCCGAGCTGAAAATGCGTGAGCTGATTTCGGCGCGGCTCGGGGATATGCTGTCAAACCTTTACCTGGCCTCCATGGTGCTGAAACACTGGCATGAAACCCGACCGGTGGAAGGCGAGCGCGAACTGATGCAGTACAGTCTGTGTCTGCTGCTTAATCGCACCGAGACCGCGTTGCATGAGTTTCTCCAGAATCAGCCCAACCGCCCGGTGGCGCTGACGCTGCGAGCGGTTACCCTGCCGCTGGGCCGGCGCTGGAACAAGCCGGCGGACGGTCTCGCCCGTACCCTGGCCCGCACGATCTCTACCGCGACCCCGGTTCGTGACAAGCTGCTTGCCGGGATCTGGCATACCGACAGCGACGGACCGGTGGAAAATCCCGTGGCCCGTTATAATGCCTTGCTGAAAGACTATGACAAGGCGGAGCAGCTCTATCGCAAGGTGACCAAGGCCTATGCCAGGGGTGAGCTGCCGTTGACTGCGCTGCATCCGGAAGAACGCTTCGAGGCGGCACTGGCGGCTGGTGTGTTCAGCAAGGAAGAAGCGGAGTTCATGGCCGAGTATGAAGCCGGCGTGCTGGACATGCTGACCGTCGATGACTTCCCGTTCGACGAGTTCGCCCGCAATAAGGACACGGTGATTGACCATAATCCCGCCTGAGCGGCTAGAGCAGATAGCAGGTGGCCCGGCGGTCCGGGCCTGCAGCCAGGCGTGGGATGACGGACAGGTAACGAGGTACGATTAGCGCATGTGGTGGTCAGTACTGGCAGTAAGCGCGGGAGCAGTAATCGGCGCCAACCTCCGCTGGGCTCTGGGGTTGTGGCTCAACAGCACCTATCACGCGATTCCGTATGGCACGCTGGCGGCCAATCTTGCCGGTGGCTGGCTGGTTGGCCTGCTGATCGGCTACTTTACCCAGGGCTCCAGCCTTGCGCCGGAATGGCGGTTGTTTGCCATTACCGGGTTGTGCGGCGCGCTGACCACTTTTTCTACCTTTTCGCTGGAGATGTTCGCCGCCCTTCAGGAGGGCAAGCTGGCCGTCGCCATCACCGGCATTCTGGCCCATGTTGTGGGGTCCCTGCTGATGACTGCAGCGGGCTTTTACACCTTCAGTTTGTTGCGGGGTTGATGGGTAACAGTACCTAGGCAAATTGTTGAAATTGGCCTTGGCAAGCCCCGGAATCAGTAGTAGAGTTGAGCTCGTAGGAAAGATTCAGCAAAGCACTTCATCAATGAGACGTACCTCCGCAGTTAGTAGTGACCGTCCTGTTTTTGATTCCGCGAGTTCTGTTTTTCCGTAAACGCTGACCAGATATCAGATGGGTGTCTGGCGGTAGATTAAATGATTGATTTCAGGAAGTTTAAGTATGTCTACTACTACCGGTACCGTTAAGTTCTTCAACGAAGCCAAGGGCTTTGGTTTCATCACTCGTGAGAACGGCCCGGACGTTTTCGTTCACTACAGCGCAATTCAGGGCAGCGGTTTCAAGACCCTGGCAGAAGGCCAGCAGGTTGAGTTCACCGTTACCCAGGGCCAGAAAGGTCCTCAGGCGGAAAATGTTGTTCCCCTGTAAATAACAGGCAGATGTCTAGTCCTGAAATAGGTTTACACCTTTTTCTATCGGAACGCCCGGTGCACCGCATCGGGCGTTTCGTATTTTAGGGCCAGATGTGGCCGCCTTGTGTTATAGATCTGCACAGACTGATCGACCATCTTTTGAGCTTCAGCCAAGTCTTTGGGAAGCACTAGTAAGAATTCTGTTTTTAGTATCCCGTTCACCCTCTCGGCCAGCGCATTCTGGTAGCAGTCGTAGCCATCTGTCATTGAACAACGAATGCCGTGTTTGGCATGGAGTTGTTGGTATTGCTTGGAGCAGTACTGGACTCCCCGATCCGAGTGATGAACAAGCCCTCCAGAGTATTGCCTTCCTTTCAATGCCTTCTGTAAGGCTTGTATCACGGACTCCGTATGGAGCGAGTCATGGACGTGATGGCCCACGATTTTGCGTGAGAAGGCATCCGTAATCAGGCTGAGATAGGCCGAGCCCTGATGTGTCGGCAGTAGAGTAAGAGGCAGGGCGTAGTCGAACTATCTCCCTGCCTCTCCTCTCCG
>NZ_KZ319375.1 GCF_002744715.1 Marinobacter profundi | reverse complement strand
GCGAAGGTGGCCGTACCGTTGGTGCCGGCGTGGTATCCAAGATCATCGAGTAATCACTCTCGAATGATCAGGAAGAAGGGGCTGGATCGTCAGCCCCTTTTTCCGTTTAGGTCGCATCAATCGACCCGACCCGGTCAAACTGCTGGGCAGTTGACATGGTTGGGTATTATGCATACAATGCGGCTCCTTTTTTTGAAGGTCGGCTAACCGTTAGCTGCTACGAGTGGAGTTTGGTGCATCATGCAAAGCCAAAAGATTCGAATCCGGTTGAAGGCGTTTGATTACCGCCTGATCGACCAGTCCACGCAGGAGATCGTCGATACCGCTAAGCGGACCGGCGCTCAGGTGCGTGGTCCTATTCCTCTGCCGACGCGGAAGGAAAAGTACACCGTTCTGATTTCTCCGCATGTCAACAAAGACGCGCGCGATCAGTACGAAATTCGTACCCACAAGCGTCTGCTCGACATTGTTGAGCCGACGGAGAAGACAGTGGATGCTCTGATGAAACTGGACCTGGCAGCAGGTGTAGACGTTCAGATCAGCCTCGGCTAATACCGTCCGGTATTAGTCTGTGTAACTGTCATAAGGCCATAGAGGGTGAGAGCCCCGTACACTTAAGAGGTGAAACATGGCGATTGGTGTTGTCGGTCGTAAGGCCGGTATGACCCGTATTTTTACGGAAGATGGGCAGGCGCTGCCCGTAACGGTAATTGAGGTTGAGCCCAACCGCATTACCCAACTGAAAACTCTTGAAAATGACGGCTACCGTGCAGTTCAGGTAACTGTGGGTGCGCGCCGTTCCTCTCGCGTAACCAAGAGTGAGGCAGGTCACTTTGCCAAAGCCGGCGTCGAAGCTGGTCGTGGCATGTGGGAATTCCGTCTGGCCGAAGGTGAAGGTGAAGACCTGGTTGCCGGTGGCGAGATTACTGCTTCTATCTTCGAAGACGGTCAGGTGGTTGATGCCATCGGTCAGTCCAAGGGTAAGGGCTTCCAGGGCGGTGTAAAGCGCTGGAACTTTGCCACCCAGGACGCTACCCACGGTAACTCACTGTCTCATCGTGCCCCGGGTTCGATTGGTCAGAACCAGACTCCCGGTCGGGTATTCAAGGGCAAGAAGATGGCGGGCCAGATGGGTAACGCGCAGGTTACTGTGCAGAACCTGAAGGTCGTCCGCGTCGACGCCGAGCGCAACCTGCTGCTGGTGAGTGGTGCCGTTCCCGGTGCAACCGGCGGTAACGTTGTCATCAAGCCTGCAGTTAAAGCCTGAGGAGCGGTGCGATGGAATTGACAATTACAGGTAGCGGCAAAGGAATCTCTGTTTCCGACGCTGCATTTGCCAAAGATTTTAATGAGGCGCTGGTTCACCAGGTGGTCACTGCATACATGGCAGCTGGTCGTCAGGGTACCAAGGCTCAGAAAACGCGTTCTGAAGTTAGCGGCGGTGGCAAAAAGCCGTGGCGTCAGAAGGGTACCGGTCGTGCTCGTGCGGGCACCATTCGTAGCCCGATCTGGCGTTCCGGTGGTGTTACCTTTGCAGCCAAGCCTCGTGGCTTCGAGCAGAAGGTAAACCGCAAAATGTACCGCGCAGCAATGCGCTCCATTTTTTCCGAGCTGGTTCGCCAGGAGCGTCTGGTTGTTGTTGATGACATGGTTGTCGACACTCCCAAGACCAAGGCTTTCACTGCCAAGCTGAACGACATCGGCGTAACAAACGCCCTGATTCTGTCCGATACCGTCGAGCAGAACCTGCACCTGGCTTCCCGCAACATTCCCCACGTGGATGTTCGCGACGTCGCTGGTCTGGACCCGGTTAGCCTGGTTGCCTTCGAGAAGGTCGTTGTGACTGTTCCCGCTCTGAAGAAGATCGAGGAGATGCTGGGATGAATCAGGAACGTATTTATAAGGTCCTGCTGGGGCCGCATATTTCAGAGAAAGCGTCTCTGGCAGCAGAGCGTGGTCAGGTGGTGTTCCGTGTAGCACCCGATGCCACCAAGCCCGAGATCAAGAAAGCCGTTGAGCAACTGTTCAACGTCACCGTCGAAGGTGTTCAGGTTCTGAACCGTAAGGGTAAGCTCAAGCGTACCGTTCGCGGCTTCGGCAAGCGTTCTGACATTCGTAAGGCTTATGTAAAGCTTGCAGAAGGTCAGGATATCGATTTTCTGGATGTGGAATAAGGTAAAGGGGTCGTAATATGCCGATCGTCAAAACCAAACCAACATCTGCCGGCCGCCGTCACGTTGTAAAGCTTTACAACCCGGATCTGCACAAAGGGCGCCCTTACGAGCCGTTGGTAGAAACAAAGAGCAAGTCGGGTGGCCGTAACAATGCGGGCCGCATCACCACTCGTCATATCGGTGGTGGCCACAAGCAGCACTACCGTGTTATCGATTTCAAGCGGATCAAAGATGGTATTCCGGCGGTCATTGAGCGCCTGGAATACGATCCTAACCGCTCCGCGCACATCGCGCTCCTGAAGTATGCTGATGGCGAGCGTCGCTACATCATCGCTCCCAAAGGCATGCAGGCAGGTGATCCTGTGCGTTCCGGCGTCGACGCGCCGATCAAGGTGGGCAGCACGCTGCCGCTCCGGAATATTCCGGTCGGTTCCGTGATCCACTGCGTCGAACTCAAGCCTGGCAAAGGTGCTCAGCTGGCTCGCTCTGCGGGCGCATCCGTACAGCTGGTTGCTCGGGAAGGGGCTTACGCCACTATCCGCCTGCGTTCAGGTGAAATGCGTAAGGTGCTTGTTGACTGCCGTGCGACGTTGGGCGAAGTGTCCAACAGCGAACACAGCCTCAAGCAGCTTGGTAAAGCGGGTGCATCACGTTGGCGCGGCAAACGGCCAACAGTACGTGGTGTTGCTATGAACCCAGTTGACCACCCGCATGGTGGTGGTGAAGGGCGTACCTCTGGCGGACGTCACCCGGTTACTCCGTGGGGTGTTCCGACCAAAGGGCATAAGACTCGTAAGAACAAGCGTACTGACAAGATGATAGTACGTCGTCGTTCGGCCAAGTAAACGACTACATAGAGGTAATTGCTGTGCCACGTTCTTTGAAGAAAGGTCCTTTTATAGACCTGCATCTGTTGAAGAAGGTCGAGGCAGCTCTGGAAGCTAATGACAAGCGGCCGATCAAAACCTGGTCCCGCCGGTCAACAATCTTCCCGGAGATGGTAGGCCTGACCATTGCAGTCCACAACGGCAAGCAGCACGTGCCGGTTTATGTCACCGAAGATATGGTGGGTCATAAGCTGGGTGAGTTCGCGGCAACGCGTACTTATCGTGGTCATGCGGCCGACAAGAAAGCTAAACGCTGATTGTGAGGTAATAGAAATGGAAGTAGCAGCCAAGTACAAGGGCGCTCGCCTCTCAGCTCAGAAAGCGCGTCTTGTCGCTGACCAAGTACGCGGCAAGGCTGTTGAGGACGCCCTGAACATTCTGACTTTCAGCCCGAAAAAGGCAGCGGTCGTGATCAAGAAAGCTCTTGAGTCCGCCATTGCCAATGCTGAGCATAACGAAGGTCTGGACGTAGATGATCTGCGGGTCTCCACCGTGATGGTGGATGAAGGTCCGACGCTCAAGCGTATCAAGGCTCGAGCAAAGGGGCGCGCTGACCGCATTTTCAAGCGCACCTGCCATATCACCGTCAAGGTCGCCGACAAGTAGGAGATGCTCAGATGGGTCATAAAGTAAATCCGACCGGCATTCGCCTGGGTGTGATCAAAGAGCACAACTCAGTCTGGTATGCCGACAAAAAGGACTACGCGAAAAACCTGCTGAATGATATTCAGGTTCGCGAATTCCTCGACAAGCGTCTGGTGAAGGCGTCTGTCAGCAAGATTGTGATCGAGCGCCCTGCTCAGAACGCCCGCATCACGATCCATACTGCCCGTCCCGGTATTGTTATCGGTAAGAAGGGTGAAGATGTTGATCGTCTGCGTCGCGAAGTCAGCGACATGATGGGTGTGCCTGTGCACATCAACATCGAAGAAGTCCGCAAGCCGGACCTGGATGCCCGCCTGGTAGCGCAAAACGTTGCCGGCCAGCTGGAGCGTCGCGTTATGTTCCGTCGTGCCATGAAGCGCGCCGTACAGAACGCCATGCGTCAGGGAGCCAAGGGTATCAAGATCCAGGTTGGCGGTCGTCTCGGGGGTGCTGAGATTGCGCGTTCCGAGTGGTATCGCGAAGGTCGTGTTCCACTGCACACTCTGCGTGCAGATATTGATTACGCAACCTACGAAGCGCATACCACTTACGGCGTAATCGGCGTCAAGGTATGGATCTTCAAAGGTGAGATTCTTGGTGGTATGGAGCAGGTCCGTGCTGACAAGAAAGCCTCTGGGAAGAAAGGTTCTAAGTAAAGGGGCAATCTTATGCTGCAACCAAAACGCACCAAATTTCGCAAGGTAATGAAGGGCCGTAACACCGGTCTTGCTCAGCGCGCTAACAAGGTGAGCTTCGGTGAATACGGATTGAAGGCGGTTACCCGTGGGCGTATAACTGCGCGCCAGATTGAAGCAGCGCGTCGTACCATGACTCGTCGCATCAAGCGGGGCGGTAAGATCTGGATCCGGGTGTTCCCGGACAAGCCGATCACCGGTAAGCCGCTGGAAGTTCGGATGGGTAAAGGTAAGGGTTCTGTCGAGTATTGGGTGGCTGAGATCCAGCCTGGCCGCATGCTGTATGAGATGGAAGGGGTGTCCGAGGAAATCGCTCGTGAAGCCTTCACTCTCGCTGCCGCAAAGCTGCCGGTACAGACCACCTTTGTAACGAGGACGGTGATGTGATGAAAGCAACAGAGCTGCGTGAAAAGTCAGTCGAGGAGCTGAACAAAGAGCTGATCGACCTCCTGAAGGAGCAGTTCAACCTGCGCATGCGTAAGGCGACAGGTCAGCTGAATCAGTCTCACCTTCTCGGCAAGGTGAAGCGTGACATTGCTCGCGTGAAAACGGTAATGAATGAAAAGGCAGGACAGTGACATGACCGAAGCTACCCAAACTGCCAGAACTCTGAGCGGAAAGGTCGTGAGCAACAAGATGGACAAGTCCATCGTGGTTCTTGTCGAGCGTCAGGTGAAGCACCCGCTGTACGGCAAGTACATGAAGCGCTCGACCAAGATCCATGCGCACGACGAAAGCAACCAGTGCAACATCGGTGACACCGTAACCATCCAGGAAACCCGTCCGGTCTCCAAGACCAAGAGCTGGGCCCTGGTGGAAGTTACCGAACGCGCTTCCAAGGTGTAATTCGCCCGGAGATCAACCATGATTCAGACTCAAACAATGCTTGAAGTCGCGGACAACAGTGGTGCACGTCAGGTGATGTGCATCAAGGTCCTGGGCGGTTCACACCGGCGTTACGCCAGCGTTGGGGATATCATCAAGGTAACCGTCAAGGAAGCCATTCCCCGCGGTAAAGTGAAAAAAGGCCAGGTCCTGAAGGCTGTGGTAGTACGTACCCGCAAGGGTGTGCGTCGTCCGGACGGGTCGCTGATCCGTTTCGACGGTAACGCGGCAGTACTTCTGAACAATCAGGACGCACCTATCGGTACCCGGATTTTCGGACCGGTTACCCGTGAACTGCGTAATGAGAAGTTCATGAAAATTATCTCACTGGCACCCGAAGTACTTTAAAGGACCAGAGGCCGGTTATGAAAAAGATCAAACGAGATGACGAAGTTATCGTCACCACGGGGAAAGACAAAGGCAAACGTGGTAAAGTTCTGAAAGTTCAGGACGATGGCCGTGTGATTGTTTCTGGCATCAATATGATGAAGAAGCACACCAAGCCGAACCCGATGCTGGGCACCCCCGGTGGCATCGTCGAAAAAGAAGCACCTATCCAGGCTTCCAACGTGGCTATTTTTAATCCGCAGACCGGCAAAGCCGATCGCGTAGGCTTCCAGATCAAGGAAGACGGCGCTAAAGTGCGGATCTTCAAGTCCACGAACGAAGCTGTCGATAACCAGTAAGCGGTGGTGGTTACGATGCTTAACATGAAAGAGCAGTACAGTAAGGAAGTGGTACCCGCCCTGCAGAAGGAGTTCGGCTACAAGAACATCATGCAGGTGCCGCGTATCGAAAAGATCACCCTGAACATGGGTGTCGGTGAAGCGGTTGGTGACAAGAAGCTGATTGAGAATGCCGTGGCGGATCTTGAGCGCCTGGCAGGTCAGAAAGTGGTTGTTACTACGGCGCGTAAGTCCGTTGCGGGTTTCAAGATCCGTGAAGGCTGGCCGATCGGTTGCAAAGTTACCCTGCGCGGCGAGCGTATGTGGGATTTCTTTGATCGCCTGGTTCACATTGCGGTTCCCCGCATTCGTGACTTCCGTGGTCTGAATCCCAAGTCGTTCGACGGCCGTGGTAACTACAGCATGGGTGTGCGTGAGCAGATCATTTTCCCGGAAGTTGACTACGACAAGGTAGACAAGATCCGTGGTCTGGACATCACCATTACCACTACAGCCGGTACCGACGATGAAGGTCGCGAACTGCTGAAAGCTTTTGGCTTTCCGTTCAAGAAATAAGGAACGAGTGTAATGGCTAAGGTTTCCATGAAGAACCGTGAGCTGAAGCGCGAACAGACCGTTGCGAAGTTTGCAGCGAAGCGCGCTGAGCTCAAGGCGATTATCAAGAACCCGAATACCAGCGATGAAGAGCGCTGGGATGCACAGATGAAGCTCCAGCAGCTTCCTCGCGATGCCTCTCCTTCGCGTCTTCGTAATCGTTGCCAGGTGACTGGTCGTCCCCACGGCGTTCTGCGCAAGTTCGAGCTGTCACGGATCAAACTCCGTGAATACGGCATGCGCGGTGACGTTCCGGGCCTGACCAAGGCAAGCTGGTAAGATAGGCTTCCTGACTTCGGTCAGGAGCCTGTTGGTAAGCGGTGCGGCACGCCGCTGCACAACTAAAAAGATCAGGAGTCTCATACCAATGAGTATGCAAGATACGCTTGCGGATATGATTACTCGTATTCGTAATGCACAGATGGCATCAAAAGCAGACGTTACGATGCCGTCTTCCAAAATGAAGGTCTCCGTAGCCCAGGTCCTCAAGGACGAAGGTTACGTGGCGGACTTTTCCGTTTCAGCTGACGCCAAGCCTGAGCTGACCATTACCCTGAAGTACTTTGGTGGTAAGCCGGTTATCGAGGAAATCAAGCGGGTCAGTCGTCCGAGTCTGCGCCAGTATAAAGGCGCTGGGGAGCTGCCGAAGGTTTCCGGTGGTTTGGGGGTCGCTATTGTCTCAACGTCCAAGGGCGTTATGACAGACCGCGCTGCACGTGCTGCTGGCGTGGGTGGCGAAGTCATCTGCACCGTATTCTAGGAGATACACATGTCCAGGGTTGCCAATAATCCTGTCGTGCTGCCTTCCGGTGTTGAGGTTAAGCTGAACGGACAGGAAATTAACGTGAAGGGTTCCAAAGGAACGCTTCAGTTCACCATTCACCAGGCGGTAGAAGTAAAGCAGGAAGAGAACACTCTTCGCTTTGCGGCCCGCGATGGTGCCAAGCAGTCCCGCGCTCTTGCTGGTACTACCCGTGCACTGGTCAACAACATGGTTACCGGTGTGTCGGCAGGCTTCGAGCGTAAGCTCCAGCTTGTGGGCGTAGGTTACCGTGCCCAGGCGCAAGGTAAGAAGCTCAACCTGACACTGGGTTTTTCTCACCCGGTTGAGTATGAGCTGCCCGAGGGTGTTACCGCTGAAACTCCGTCCCAGACGGAAGTGGTTATTCGCGGTATCGACAAGCAACAGGTTGGCCAGGTCGCTGCGGAAATCCGCGCCTACCGTCCGCCCGAGCCTTATAAGGGCAAGGGTGTTCGTTATGCGGAAGAGCAGGTACGACGCAAAGAAGCCAAGAAGAAATAAGGCGGGACTATGAGCGCGAATATTGAAAGATTGCGTCGCGCACGCAAAGTGCGCATGAAGATCCGTAAGCTGGGTACTGACCGCCTGTGCGTTCACCGCACACCGCGTCACATGTACGCCCAGGTTACGACTGCAGATGGCAGCAAGGTGCTGGCCTCTGCCTCCACGTTGGATAAGGAACTGCGCCAGGGTGCAACCGGTAACGTGGATGCCGCCAAGAAGGTTGGTCAGCTGATCGCTGAGCGTGCCAAGGCGGCGGGAGTGGAGCGTGTCGCGTTCGACCGTTCCGGTTACCGTTATCACGGTCGTGTCCAGGCTCTGGCCGACGCAGCCCGTGAAGCTGGCTTGCAATTCTAAGAGGTGGAGAAGATGAGCGTTAACGAACAGAAGGCGCCTGAGCTCCAGGAAAAGCTGGTTCAGGTCAATCGCGTCGCCAAGGTAGTAAAAGGTGGCCGTATCTTTGCCTTCACCGCACTGACCGTAGTGGGTGATGGCAAGGGTCGCGTGGGTTTTGGTCGTGGCAAGGCGCGCGAAGTGCCGGTTGCTATCCAGAAGGCCATGGAAGCTGCACGCAAGAACATGGTAGACGTTGCCCTTGATGGCACCACCCTGCAGTACCCGGTCCGGGCACAGCACGGCGGCTCCAAGGTCTACATGCAGCCGGCTTCTGAGGGTACTGGTATCATCGCCGGTGGCGCGATGCGTGCGGTGCTGGAAGTTGCAGGTGTGCAGAACGTACTGTCCAAGTGCTACGGGTCTACCAACCCGGTGAACGTGGTCCGTTCTACCATCAAGGGTCTGCAGGCAATGAAAGCGCCTGAAGATGTTGCAGCCAAGCGCGGTAAATCCGTGGACGAAATTCTGGGTTGAAGTCATGGCGAATGCAAAAACGATCAAGGTTACACTGACCCGCAGCCCAATCAGCTGCCAGCCCAAGCACAAACTGTGCGTCAAGGGCCTGGGTCTTCGTAAAATCGGCCATACCGTTGAGCTGGAAGATACTCCTTCCATCCGCGGTATGATCAACCGGGTCAATTACCTGGTTCGGGTTGAGGAGAACTGAGATGCGTCTGAACGAACTTGCTCCGGAACCCGGTTCACGTCCGTCCGCCAAGCGCGTCGGTCGTGGTATCGGTAGCGGCCTCGGCAAGACTGCCGGCCGTGGTCACAAAGGTCTGAAATCCCGCTCTGGTGGCAGTGTGGCTCCGGGCTTCGAAGGCGGTCAGCAGCCTCTGGCGCGTCGTCTGCCGAAGTTCGGTTTCACTTCCCGTCAGCAGCGTTACGTTGCCGAGATTCGCCTGAACGAACTGGCGAAGGTAGAAGGCGACGTGGTTGACCTGGATGCCCTGAAAAAAGCGGACATCATTCGCGAAGAAATTCGTGAGGCCAAGGTTATCCTGTCTGGTGAACTGGACCGTGCGGTAACCGTGAAGGGTCTGCGGGTAACCAAAGGCGCGCGCGAGGCAATCGCTGCCGCGGGTGGAAAAGTCGAAGACTAAGGCGAGTCGAGGACTAAATGGCCAAGACATCATCATTGCCTGCGGGCGCGGGAAAAGGACTGGCAGAGCTGCGTTCGCGGCTCTGGTTTGTCTTCCTGGCACTGTTGGTGTACCGGATCGGTGCACACATTCCGGTTCCGGGCATTAACCCTGACCGCCTGGCAGCATTGTTTGATCAGAACCAGGGCACGATCCTGAGTCTGTTCAACATGTTTTCCGGTGGTGCGCTTGAGCGCATGAGTATCTTCGCACTTGGTATCATGCCGTATATTTCGGCTTCCATTATCATGCAGCTCATGACTGCGGTCAGTCCGCAGCTTGAGCAGCTGAAGAAGGAAGGTGAGGCGGGTCGTCGCAAGATCAGCCAATACACGCGGTACGGTACGGTTATTCTGGCCCTGGTTCAGGGTCTTGGTATTTCGGTAGGCCTGGCATCCCAGGGTGTTACCTTCAACGACAGCTTCAGCTTCCACTTTGTGGCAGTGGTATCTTTCGTTAGTGGTGCAGTCTTCATGATGTGGCTGGGCGAGCAGATCACCGAGCGGGGCGTTGGTAACGGCATTTCGTTGCTGATTTTCGCCGGTATCGTGGCGGGCTTGCCCGGCGCGATTGGTCAGACGCTCGAACAGGCCCGGAATGGCGAGATGAGTCTCCTGGTGCTGTTGGGTATTGCGGTGCTGGCCATTGCCGTCGTTGGCTTCGTGGTGTTTATGGAGCGCGGACAGCGTCGCCTGACCATCAACTATGCCAAGCGACAGCAAGGACGCCGGGTGTTCGCCCAGCAGTCCAGCCACTTGCCCCTGAAGGTGAACATGGCCGGGGTTATCCCGCCCATTTTCGCGTCATCAATCCTGCTGTTCCCGGCGTCGCTGGGTCAGTGGTTTGGTCAGGGCGAAGGGATGGAGTGGCTGAGCGATGTCTCCCAGGCGCTGGCTCCCAGTCAGCCGTTGTATATCATTCTGTTTGCAGCAGCAGTGGTCTTCTTCTGCTTCTTCTATACAGCGCTGATGTACAACCCGAAAGAAGTTGCGGATAACCTCAAGCGCTCCGGCGCGTTTATTCCGGGCATTCGTCCGGGCGATCAAACCGCCAAGTACATTGACGGTGTGCTGACTCGTCTGACCCTGTTCGGTGCAATGTACATTGCAGCAGTGTCCCTGTTCCCTCAGTTCCTGATGGTGGCCGGGAATGTTCCGTTCTATCTGGGCGGTACCTCACTGCTGATTGTTGTAGTCGTGGTGATGGATTTCATGGCTCAGGTTCAGTCGCACCTGATGTCACATCAGTATGAATCACTGATGAAGAAGTCCAATCTCAAGGGCTATGGTCGGAACGGCTGATGCCGTTCCCCTTGAAAACTGGAGTCGACAATGAAAGTACGCGCTTCGGTAAAGAAAATTTGCCGTAACTGCAAAGTAATTCGTCGCAATGGCTCAGTACGAGTCATTTGCTCGGAGCCTCGTCATAAGCAGCGCCAGGGCTGATTCCTTCGGGAACCAATCCTGACAATGCAAGGGGTCGGAATAGTAGCGCTTGACTCTTCATCGGGTCAGGCGCTATTATTTCGCGCCCTTTTTGTGGCGGAAAATTCACACAGCAAAGCTTTGAACGCGGAGTAATTTGGATGGCACGTATAGCCGGTGTCAATATACCCGATAACAAACATGCTGTTATCTCGCTCACCTACATCTTTGGTGTTGGCAAGACAACAGCCCAGAAGCTTTGCGATGCAACCGGCATCAAGCCGGACGTCAAGGTCAAAGACCTGAGCGACGATCAACTTGAAGCACTTCGTTCAGAAGTGGGCAAGGTGACCGTTGAAGGCGATCTGCGTCGTGAAGTACAGATGAACATCAAGCGTTTGAAGGATCTCGGCTGCTTCCGTGGTCTGCGTCATCGTCATGGCCTTCCGGTCCGTGGCCAGCGCACCAAGACCAACGCGCGCACCCGTAAAGGTCCTCGCAAACCGATTCGTAAGTAACAGGTAGGCAATCATGGCAAAGCCAGGTACACGTACCCGTAAAAAGGTGAAAAAGACGGTTGTTGATGGCGTCGCGCACATTCACGCGTCCTTCAACAACACTATCGTGACCATTTCCGACCGTCAGGGCAACGTCCTGTCCTGGGCCACCTCCGGTGGTTCCGGTTTCCGTGGGTCACGTAAGAGTACACCTTTTGCTGCGCAGGTAGCAGCTGAAAGAGCCGGTAACGCGGCTGCTGAATACGGCCTTAAAAACCTGGACGTAGAGGTTAAGGGTCCTGGGCCCGGACGTGAGTCTGCAGTTCGTGCGCTGAACGCGTGCGGCTACAAGATCACCAACATCACTGATGTGACGCCGATTCCCCATAACGGCTGTCGTCCGCCCAAAAAGCGCCGCGTCTAACACAGGAGACAGTGAAATATGGCTCGTTATATAGGCCCGAAGTGCAAGCTGTCTCGTCGTGAAGGGACAGATCTTTTTCTGAAGAGCGGTGTTCGCGCGCTCGATTCGAAGTGCAACATCGAGACTCCGCCGGGTATGCACGGCGCGCGTCGCGGTCGTCTGTCCGAGTACGGCGTACAGCTTCGTGAAAAACAGAAAGTTCGTCGTATTTACGGTGTGCTGGAGAAGCAGTTCCGTAATTACTACAAAGAGGCTGCCCGTCTGAAGGGTGCAACCGGTGAGAACCTGCTGCAACTTCTGGAAGGCCGTCTGGATAACGTTGTATACCGCATGGGCTTTGGTTCTACCCGTGCAGAATCCCGTCAGCTCGTTTCTCACAAAGCGATCCTGGTAAACGACAAGGTAGTGAATATCCCTTCCTACCAGGTCAAGCCGGGTGACGTTGTGAGCGTGCGCGAAAAGGCGAAGAACCAGTTGCGTGTCAAAGGCGCTCTGGAACTCTCCTCTGGCCGTGCTGCGGTGAGCTGGGTAGAGGTCGACGCCAGCAAGATGTCAGGCGTTTACAAGTCAGTACCCGAGCGTATTGAACTGCCGGCCGACATCAACGAGAACCTCATCGTCGAGCTTTACTCGAAGTAAAGCCCAGTTAGCAACGAGAGCAGATAGGGGCGTCTATGCAGCGTTCAGTACATGAGTTATTGACACCTCGTACCATTGACGTGAAGGAATCGAGCGCCACGCGTGCCAAGGTGACTCTGGAGCCTCTGGAAAGAGGTTTCGGTCATACTTTGGGTAGCGCATTGCGTCGTATACTCTTGTCCTCAATGCCGGGCTGCGCCGTTACCGAGGCGCAGATCGACGGTGTTCTGCACGAGTACAGCGCAATTGAGGGTGTCCAGGAAGATGTCATCGAGATTCTGCTGAATCTCAAGGGCGTGGCTGTCAAAATGCACGGTCGTGATGAAGCGGAACTCAGCCTCAGCAAGAAAGGGCCGGGCGTTGTCACTGCCGGAGATATCAAGCTGGATCATGATGTCGAGATTGCCAATCCCGAGCATGTTATCTGTCACCTGAGTGAAAACGGTGAGCTGAACATGCGCGTGAAGGTGGCTCGCGGTCGTGGTTACGAGGCAGCGGATCAGCGCGGTCATGACGAAGACGAAACCCGTGCCATCGGACGCCTGCAGCTGGATGCAACATACAGTCCGGTCCGTCGTGTCGCCTACGCGGTTGAAAGTGCCCGTGTAGAGCAGCGCACAGACCTGGACAAGCTGGTAATCGATCTGGAGACCAATGGTACGATCGACCCTGAGGAAGCAATTCGTCGGGCCGCGACCATTCTCCAGCAGCAACTGGCCGTGTTTGTCGACTTCGATCATGAGAAAGAGCCGGAGCGCGTAGAGGAAGAGGAAGAAATCGATCCGATCCTGCTGCGTCCGGTTGATGATCTGGAGCTGACTGTTCGTTCAGCTAACTGCTTGAAAGCGGAAAATATTTACTACATCGGCGATCTTATTCAGCGCACAGAAGTTGAGCTGCTGAAGACGCCTAACCTGGGTAAAAAGTCGCTTACCGAGATCAAGGACGTACTTGCGTCCCGCGGTCTGTCTCTGGGTATGCGTCTTGATAACTGGCCGCCGGCTAGCCTTCGTGGCGATGACCGGGTTCTGGGCGGTTAAATTGCCGATTAGTTTAAGGTAAGGAATCAGAGCAATGCGTCATCGTAAGAGTGGTCGTAAGTTCAACAGGACCAGTGCGCATCGCAAGGCCATGTTCCGTAACATGACTGCGTCACTGGTTGAGCACGAGCTGATCAAAACGACTCTCCCGAAAGCGAAGGAACTTCGCCGGGTGGCTGAGCCGTTGATCACGCTGTCTAAAAATGATTCGGTCGCGAATCGTCGTCTGGCGTTTGCGCGCCTGCGTAACGATGCAGCGGTTGCCAAGCTGTTTGATGAGCTGGGCCCCCGTTACAGCGAGCGTCCTGGTGGATACCTGCGTATCCTCAAGTGTGGCTTCCGTGCCGGCGACAATGCCCCTATGGCATTTGTTGAGCTGGTCGGCCGTCCGCTGGACGTCGAAGCAGAAGAGATGGACGACGAAGAGTAAGTTCTTCGCGGTCGTTCAGATCACAAAAAAACCGGAAGCCTCAGGGCCTCCGGTTTTTTTGTGTCTGTGATTGGTACTCGCGGCGGGGGCAGGGAAAGGATCCCCTGGGCCCCCGGTGGGCGCCCGTGCGGTTTGCCGGCGAGACGGTGGTTAGATGGTCAAGACGCCGGCAGCAGTTTCTTCAGGTAGCGGCCGGTATGGGATGCCGGGTTATCGGCGACCGCCTCCGGTGTACCCTCGGCAATGATCTGGCCACCGCCGGAGCCGCCTTCCGGCCCCAGATCGACGATCCAGTCGGCGGTCTTGATGACATCCAGGTTGTGTTCGATCACGACGATGGTGTTGCCATGGTCGCGCAGTCGCTGCAAGACGTTGAGCAGCTGCTGGATATCGTAGAAGTGCAGCCCGGTGGTTGGTTCATCGAGGATGTAGAGCGTCTTACCGGTATCCCGTTTGGACAGTTCCTTGGCAAGCTTCACGCGCTGGGCTTCGCCCCCTGACAGGGTCACGGCGCTCTGGCCAAGGCGGATATAAGATAGCCCCACGTCAATCAGCGTTTGTAGTTTGCGCGCCAGGAAGGGGACCGCATCGAAGAACTCGCGGCCTTCCTCGACAGTCATTTCCAGCACCTCGTGAATGTTCTTGCCCTTGTAGCGGACCTCCAGGGTTTCCCGGTTGTAGCGCTTGCCCTTGCAAACGTCGCAGGGAACGTAAATGTCCGGCAAAAAGTGCATTTCCACTTTAATGACGCCGTCGCCCTGGCAGGCTTCGCAACGTCCGCCCTTCACGTTGAAGCTGAACCGGCCCGGTTTGTAGCCCCGCGAACGGGCTTCCTGGGTGCCGGAGAACAATTCCCGGATCGGGGTGAACAGGCCGGTATAGGTGGCCGGGTTCGACCGCGGTGTCCGGCCGATCGGGCTCTGATCGATATCGATCACCTTGTCCAGGTGCTCGAGGCCATCGAGTTGCCCGTAGGGGGCATGGCTGAGGCTGGTAGCCTTGTTGAGCTTGGCGGCTGCCACCGGATACAGGGTCCCATTGATCAGGGTGGACTTCCCTGAGCCGGAAACTCCGGTCACGCAGGTCATCACGCCAAGCGGGATATTGAGGGTAACATCCCGGAGGTTGTTGCCGGTGGCGCCTTTCAGTGTGAGCAACTGGCCGTTGCCGGGCTGCCGTTCTCCGGGCACGGCGATTTCCCGGGTGCCACATAGATACTGACCGGTGAGCGAGTCAGGGTTGCTGATAATCTGCTCCGGTGTGCCTTGTGCCACCACCTGGCCGCCGTGGACGCCGGCGCCGGGGCCGATGTCGATGACAAAGTCGGCCGCGCGGATGGCGTCTTCGTCGTGTTCCACCACAATCACTGTGTTGCCGAGATCCCGCAGGTGGGTAAGCGTGGCCAGCAGGCGGTCGTTGTCACGCTGGTGCAGGCCAATGGAGGGCTCGTCCAGGATGTACATGACGCCGACCAGGCCGGCGCCAATCTGGCTGGCCAGGCGGATACGCTGGGCTTCACCGCCGGACAGGGTGTCAGCGCTGCGCTCGAGGGTGAGGTACTCGAGGCCGACATTGACCAGGAACTGCAGCCGCTGGCGGACTTCCTTGAGGATCTTTTCGGCGATCTCGCCCCGCCGTCCGGGCAGGTTGAGGGTTTCGAAATAGCGGTGTGCTTCACCCACCGGCAGACGGGTAATCGCCGGCAGGTTGTTCTCCTCAATGAATACGTGGCGGGCTCCGATGCGCAGCCGGGAGCCACCGCAGTCTTTGCAGGGCTGGGTGCTGAGGTTGCGTGCCAGCTCCTCCCGCATGCTCTGGGAATCGGTCTCGCGGTAGCGGCGTTCGAGATTGGGCAGGATGCCCTCGAATGGATGGGCCTTCTCCATGATGTGGCCGCGGGAATTTACATAGCGGAACGGGATGTCTTCCTTGCCGGAACCGTACAGCAGGGTTTCACGGAAGTTCTGTGGCAGGTCGTCCCAGGGCGTGTCCATATCGACGCCATAGTGTTCGGCAACACTCACCAGCATCTGGAAATAGTATACCGCGCGCCGGTCCCAGCCTTTGATGGCACCTTCGGCCAGCGTAGCCTCCGGGTGCTGGACAATTTTTTCCGGGTCAAAGAACTGTTTGACTCCGAGGCCGTCACAGGTCGGGCAGGCACCGGCGGGGTTGTTGAAGGAGAACAGTCGTGGTTCCAGCTCACTGAGGGCATAGCCGCATTGGGTACAGGCGTAACGGGCGGACAGAGTGTGCTCCTCGCCTTCGCCGTCCATCGGAGCAACCAGGGCGATGCCGTCAGCCAGCTCGAGGGCGGTTTCGAAACTCTCCGCCAGACGCTGTTCGAGGCCGGGTTTGACCTTGAAGCGATCGACGACCACGTCGATCTGGTGTTTCCGCTTTTTATCCAGGGCGGGCACGTCGTCAATGTCATACACCACGCCATCAATCCGCAGCCGGATAAAACCCTGGCTTCGCATAGTGTCGATCACCTGCAGGTGTTCACCTTTGCGGTCACGGATCACCGGGGCGAGGATCATCAGTTTGCTGTCCTCCGGCATCGCCAGGACCTGATCGACCATCTGGCTCACGGTCTGTGCTTCCAGAGGCTGGCCGTGTTCGGGGCAACGGGGCTCGCCGGCGCGCGCGAACATCAGGCGCAGGTAGTCGTAGATCTCGGTAATGGTGCCAACCGTGGAGCGGGGGTTGTGGGAGGTGGACTTCTGCTCGATGGATATGGCCGGGGACAGCCCCTCGATATGGTCCACGTCAGGCTTTTCCATCATCGACAGGAACTGGCGTGCGTAGGTGGACAGCGACTCCACGTAACGGCGCTGTCCTTCGGCATACAGGGTATCAAAAGCCAGGGAGGATTTGCCGGACCCGGACAGGCCGGTAATCACGATCAGCTTGTCCCGTGGCATATCCAGGTCGATGTTCTTCAGGTTGTGGGTGCGTGCCCCTTTGATCTGGATATGGTCCATAAAACGCCTCGAAGACAAAAACGGCCATTATACCGTGTATACCCCGTCACGGGGAAAATGAGCTGGCCGGAACGGGCAATGCCCGGTTCGTGACCTTCTGTTACAATGCGCGCTCTCCGGCAGCGAGCCCCGCGGTTTCCTGCCTCCCGGTCCGAGACGAAGAGGTTCCTCTGCGGTATGAATGCACTTGAAAGGCGCTCGGTAGCAGCACTGGCATCGATCTACGCCATGCGTATGCTCGGCCTGTTCATGGTCATGCCGGTATTTGTGTTACTGGGTGATGACCTTGCCGGCGCCACTCCCGCACTGATCGGTCTTGCCATCGGTGCCTACGGACTCAGTCAGGCACTGCTGCAGGTACCATTCGGGCTGCTGTCCGATCGCTTCGGCCGCAAGCGGCTGATCTACATCGGTCTCATCCTGTTTGCCGCGGGTAGTCTGCTGGCGGCAGCTTCGGAGTCGATATACGGTGTGATTGCCGGACGGATCCTTCAGGGCAGTGGTGCCATCGCCAGTGTGCTGATGGCCTTGCTCAGCGATCTGACGCGGGAGGAAGAACGCACCAAGGCGATGGCGAGCGTCGGTATCTCGATCGGGCTGTCATTCTCGGTCTCCCTGGTTCTGGGGCCCCTGCTGGGTTCGATGTTCGGGCTGGCGGGAATCTTCTATACCACCGCGGTACTGGCGGTGGCGGCCCTGGTGGTCGTCAATCGAGTGGTGCCGAACCCCCACCTGCAGCGCAGGAGCCCGGATACTCACCCGGCGCGGGAAATGCTGTCACAGGTACTTCGTAACCCCCGCCTGCTGAGGCTGGATTTCGGTATCTTTGCGCTGCACCTGGTCCTGACGGCTGTTTTTCTGCTGGTGCCGACATTGTTGCAGGACCGCTTGCAACTGGCGGCAAGCTCCCACTGGTGGTTTTACCTGACGGTGATGGTGACGTCCTTTTTCGCGATGGTGCCATTCATCATCATTGCGGAAAAGCAGCGCCGCATGAAGTTGGTGCTGTGCGGTGCCATAGCCATGCTGACGCTGGCGACGGCGGCGATCCGGCTGGTACCCGGTGGGCTGGTGGTGGCGTGGCTGGTGTTTTTCTTTTTTTTCATGGCCTTCAATCTGCTTGAGGCAAGCCTGCCATCGCTGATCAGCAAGGAGGCGCCGGCGGCCAGTAAGGGTACTGCAATGGGCGTGTATTCAACGTCCCAGTTCCTCGGTGCATTCCTTGGCGGATCTCTTGGTGGACTGCTGCTGCAGGAGGTCGGGCTAGCCGGTGTACTCTGGCTGATGACCGGGATTCTGCTGCTTTGGCTGGTTGTCGCCGTTACCATGCCAACGCCGCGCCATGCTACCAGTTTCGTGGTACAGTTGCGGGCAGCAGCGGGCGATCAGGCGGATGCCATTGATGAAGCACTGAGAGGTCTTCCCGGTGTACATGATGTGGTGATTCTTGAGGATGCCCGGACGGCGTACCTCAAGGTCGATCGCCTGTATTTTGATGAAGGGTTACTTGCAGACTTTCCGTTTGTCAGTCAGGGTAACGCTTCTTGAATTCCTAAAAGACCGGCAGGGATGCCGGTGTCGAGATGAAACAGAGTCAGGAGCAGAACATGGCACGAGGCGTAAACAAGGTTATTCTGATCGGCAATCTGGGGCAGGACCCGGAAACCCGCTATACCCCGAATGGGAACGCGGTCGTCAACCTTAACCTGGCTACCGACGAGAGTTACAAGGACCGTCAGACCGGGCAGATGGTTCCGAAAACCGAATGGCACCGTATTGTGCTGTTCGGCAAGATCGCCGAGGTGGCCGGGCAATACCTGCGGAAAGGGTCCAAGGTCTACATCGAAGGCAAGTTGCAGACCCGCAAATGGCAGGGGCAGGATGGTCAGGACCGCTACACCACCGAGGTGGTGGTGGACATCAATGGCCAGATGCAGATGCTGGACAGTCGTGGTGGCGAAGGCGGCATGAACCAGGGGGCACCGGCAGGGCGTCCCCAGCAACAAAGCAATTACAACGCGCCGGCCAGCAATCAGGGCGGCCAGCAGTCCGGTGGTTACAACCAGCCGCCCGCCCAGGGTGGCATGCCTGAACCGGTTGATGATTTTGACGACGATATTCCGTTCTGATAAAGGTGAATTGGTGCCCCGGTCCGCCAGGGTGCCAACTTGTTGGCGGAATTGAAAAAACCCTCCTTTGTGGAGGGTTTTTTGTATCTGACCTGCAAAAACTCGTGAAATCCTTCACAAATGCATGGAGTTGAGTACATTTTTTAATCTATGATGCGGCCTCTTCTGCCATTCCCAAATCATAGGTTGACGTGTGGCTCTCTCCCTGATGCGAAGGTTGTTCAACCGCGGAAACCCTGATGCGCAGGTTTTTCTTGAACTCGGGGCTGACCACATTGCCTGGGCGGTCACAGGCAACGGAGCGTGGCCCCGGTGCGGCAGCTGTGCCATGCCGCCAGATAACCCTGCAGAAACCTTGCGGGACCTGGTCGATCGTCAGGGTTGGAAAGGTGCGCCCGCAACCCTGGTGCTGCCGATGGACCAATACCAGGTGTTCCAGCTTGATCGCCCGGATGGCCTTGAGGATGGTGAACTGGCGGACGGGGTCAAATGGCGGTTGCGGGACTTTCTCGACTACCCACCTTCGGAAGCGGTCTGCGATGTTTTCCCGCTTCCCGCCAACGCGTCGCGGGGGCAGGGCCGCCAGATCAATGTCGTCGCCGCGCATAAAGCGAGGCTCCAGAACCCGATTGCCCTGATTGACCGTTGTGGTTTGCGGATGCGCGCCATTGAGGTTGCCGAACTTGCCCTGCGCAACCTCGCTGCGGCACTGGACGATGGTGGTCGCGGCGTTGCCCTGGTTCACCTGCGGGAACACTATGGCCAGTTGGTGATTTGCCGCGGTGGCAGTCTTTACCTGTCCCGTCGGTTGGAGGTCTCGTCCGCAGCCTTGCGCGATGAGACCCTTCAGGGCCAGGCAGTCCAGGGCCTGGCGCTGGAGATTCAACGTTCTATGGATTACTACGAAAGCCAGCTTGGCCAGGTGCCGCCGGCGAGTATCCAGTTGCTGGCTGAAGATGCCGGGCTGTCGTTGGCGGACAGGTTGTCCGCCAACATGACCCTTGCCGTTGTGGCGCCGGACTGGGCCCGGCTGGGGGTGGATCCGGTGCCGGGCAGCCACTGTGTGCTGCCGTGGAGTGCCGCTCTTGGCGAGCCGGACACCGCCGCCAGCCTCCCCGGAGAGCAGGCAGCATGAGGCAACAGGTCAATCTCTATCGTGATGACCTCAGGCCGCAGCGGGAGCCGCTGCAGGCGGGCGCAGCATTGGCGCTGGTGCTGCTGGCGGTGCTGTTGCCGGTGCTGGTTGCGGTGCTGCAACAGCGGGCCGTCACCGGCAACGAATCGGTTCTGGCCGGCCTGACGCAGCAAGTGGCTTCCCTGGGATCTGACGTTGAGAAGCTGGCCACCGAGCTGGCCGCCCGCCGGGATGATCCGCGACTGGAGCAGGAACTGACCCGCCTCGATCGCAGCCTCGAGCAGCGCAGGCGTTTGCTGGCTGAAGTGGAGACCCTGGTTGCCCGCGAGGGCGGTAACTTTTCCGCCTACCTGGCCGCACTGGCGCGTCAGGTGCCCCCTGAACTCTGGCTGACCCGTGTTGAACTCGACTTGTTGTCGGACCAGGTACTCCTGGAAGGCCGTTCCCGGCATGGCAACCTGGTCCCGCTGTACCTCGAAAAACTGGGTAACGAATCTGTGTTTGAGGGGCGAACCTTCGAGAGCTTCCGGCTGGCCCGTGACCCGTCAGGGGACTGGATCGAGTTTCGTGTCGGCGCCCGGGGCACAGCCGGAGACAATTCATGAACGCGTTCCGTCAGGGGGCAGAGTGGTTCAATGGGCGAGCGCTGCGGGAGCGGGTGCTGTTGCTGATTACCATCCTGGTCGTGATCGTGTTTGTTGGCTGGGAGCTGGTCGTCGCTCCGGTCTGGCAGCAAAACCGGGTGCTGGAAATGTCCGTCGAGAATTCCCGCCGCCAGGTTCGGGATTTGCAAAGCCAGCTGACAGAAATGCAGCGACAGTATGCGGCGGATCCGTCCGCCGAACTGCGACAGACGCTGGCGTTACGAAAACAGCGGTTGGCCGGGCTGGACAGTGACCTTGCGGATGCAACGGATCGGTTGATTGCACCTCGCGCCATGGTGGCATTGCTGCAGGACATGCTGGTGGCACGGGCTGATCTGGAGTTGACGGGTGTGGAGCTGCTTGCCCCTCTTCCCGTATATGGCGAGGGGGCGGAAGGGCAGGCGGCAGAACCTTTGCTGTATGCCCATGAAGTGGAACTGACGGTATCCGGTGGTTACCTGGGCGTGCTGGGTTACCTGCAGGAGCTGGAGGCGCTGGACCAGCGGCTGGGCTGGGCACGGCTGGATTACCGGGTCGAGCGGTTCCCACAGGGCGAGGCGCGGATCCGGGTTCGTACCCTGAGCCTGCAACGGGCCTGGCTGGGAGTGTGAGATGAGGCTGATCTGCCGGGTTGTAATAGTCGTCTCGACCCTGTTCGGGCTGGCGACTGCCCCTGCTTCGGCCCGGCCGCTGACCGACCCCACCCGGCCACCGGCGGGCGAAGTTCAGCAGCGTGCCGCCACGCCGCAGCGAAATTTCACGCTCGGCTCGGTGATGCTGGGCAAACAACGCCGGTTTGCGATCATCGACGGCCAGGTTCGGCAGGAGGGACAGCGATTTGACGGGGTCCGCCTGCTGCGGGTTCATCCCGATAATGTGGAGTTACTGGATCAGGGACGTGTCCGGGTAATTCGGTTGGAAGCGCTTCCGCAGATTAGGCAGTCGAACTGACCGCACCGCGAAGGCTCAGACGAATAACAAATTAGGGTATCCATGACAACGTTCCGACTACTGACTTCTCTGGCCCTGGTCGTGCTGGTCTCGGCCTGCAGTACCCACCCGTCGATGCGTTCATCGCAGACGATGTCCAGCGATGCCGCGGCCGCCATTGACCAGGCCCTGGCACAGGCCGAACAGGCCGCGCCTGCCGGGCCGTCTGCGGGCGCGGCGCCGGTTGCCCTTCCCGATGCGCAGGCCGAGACTTTGTTGCCGCCGGTCGCCGGCGAGACCGGGATTGAAGAGCGGTTTGATGTGAATGCCAGTAATGTGGGCGCTGAGGCGTTCTTTCAGGCACTCGTGGAAGGTACCGGTTACAACGTGGTGGTTCATCCGGATGTCAGTGCCACTATCCGGCTGCGGCTGCAGGACGTCACTGTGCCTGAAGTGATGGAGATTGCCGGTGAACTCTACAACCTGGATATCCAGCGCCGCGGGCGGCTGTTCAGAGTTGGCAGTAACCAGTCACAGACGCGTCTGTTTCCCGTCGATTATCTGCACCTGAAGCGCCAGGGCGGCTCTGAGACACGCGTCAGTTCAGGTCAGGTGAGCTCTGCCCGGGGCAATGGCACCGATGGCGCCGGGGACGCAGGTCCCGGTGCTGCCCATGCCGTTGGTACCCAGATTGCGACCCTCACCGAATCGGATTTCTGGAGCGATATCAGTCGTGCGGTGAGCCTGATTGTTGGTGACGGCGATAATAACCAGGTGATCGTCAATGCGGCGGCCGGCCTGGTAATGGTTCGTGCGCCCGCTGACCGCCTCCGTCAGGTCGAGGAGTACCTGCGCCGGACCGAGTTGATCATGCAGCGACAGGTGGTGCTGGAAGCCAAGATCCTCGAAATCACCCTCAATGAGGGCTACCAGCAGGGCATCAACTGGTCCGATGTGCAGAGTGCCGCTGGCCGCGCCGATTACTTTACCGCCCAGTCTCTCGCGGGCCAGACGATCACCGCCTCCGACATTGGTGGGCTGTTCTCGGCCAGCGTCAGGGCGGGGGATTTCAGCGGCCTGATCCAGTTGCTCGGCAAGCAGGGTAACGTGCAGATTCTTTCCAGCCCGCGAATTGCGACGGTGAATAACCAGAAGGCGGTGATCAAGGTGGGGACGGACGAGTTTTTTGTCACCGACATCGACTTTGACGAAAACAATTCGGCCATAACCGCCACCGACCGTACCTCCACCTCCGTGGAGCTGACCCCGTTCTTCTCCGGGATCTCGCTGGATGTAACCCCGCAGATTTCGGAAGACGGTGCCATTACGCTCCACGTCCATCCATCGGTCAGTGAAGTCAGTGACCAGGAGAAAGTCATCACCGTAGGCGAGCGGGATGTCACTCTGCCACTGGCCCGCAGTACCGTGCGCGAGACCGATAGCATCATCCGTGCCGAAAGCGGCCAGATCGTGGTGATCGGGGGCCTGATCCAGAACACCAGCGAGGATGAGAACGCGGGGGTGCCCTTCTTCAGTGACATTCCGCTGCTTGGAGAGCTGTTCAAACAGCGCCGCTTTACTGCCCGCAAGAGCGAGTTGGTCATCCTGTTGCGACCGGTGGTGGCGGGTGTTGAGCCGGTGGCAGCAGACATCACCGCGAGCCGCGAGCGGATGCAGGCGCTGCGTGACTCGCTCGACGCTGCCGCTACCCGCAAGCCCCGGCTTGAAGAATGACGATGAACGAACCCAGACGCAAGCTACGGATTGGTGACCTGCTGATCCAGGAAGGGGTGATTACCGAGCCGCAACTGGCCACCGCCCTGGGAGAGCAGAAGCGTACCGGACGAAAGCTCGGCCGCACCCTGGTGGAACTCGGCTATGTGGGCGAGATCGAGCTGATGAACCTGCTGGCGCGCCAGCTGGATGTACCGTTTGTCCGGCTGAACCAGTACCGCTTTGACGGTGCCCTGGTGAAGCGGCTGCCGGAGGCCCTGGCCCGTCGTTTCCGTGCCATCGTGCTGGCCGAACAGGCCGGGGAGCTGCTGGTGGGCATGGCGGACCCGCTGGACATCTTCGCCTACGACGAGCTGGTGCGGGTGCTGAAACAGCCGGTGCGTCAGGCGGTGGTCCGGGAGAGCGAGCTGCTCAGCACCCTCGATATGGTCTATCGCCGCACTGAAGAGATCGCCTCGCTGGCGGAAGAGCTGGAAGACGAGCTCAGCGATGATGTGTTTGACCTGGCCACGATGTCAGCGTCCTCCGCCAGCGAAGATGCGCCGGTGGTCAAGCTGTTACAGACCCTGTTCGAGGATGCCATCCAGGCCCGCAGTTCGGACATTCACATCGAACCGGATGAGAGTGTGATTCGCATTCGTCAGCGGGTTGACGGGGTGCTGCAGGAACAGGTGATGAAAGAAAAGCGGGTCCACTCGGCGGTGGTCCTGCGGCTCAAACTGATGGCGGGGCTGAATATTTCCGAAAAACGCCTGCCTCAGGACGGTCGGTTCAACGTCCGGGTGAAAGGGCGCAGTATCGACGTCCGGGTGTCCACCATGCCGGTGCAGTACGGTGAATCGGTGGTCATGCGCCTGCTTGATCACTCCCAGGCCAGCCTGGGGCTGGACAATGGCGGCATGCCGCCGCATCTGCTGGAGCGGTTTCGCCGGATGATCCGCAAACCCCACGGCATGATCCTGGTGACCGGCCCCACCGGCAGCGGCAAGACCACCACATTGTATGGCGCGCTGACCGAGCTCAACCGGCCCGAAGTGAAGATCATTACCGCCGAGGACCCGGTGGAATACCGCCTGCCCCGGATCACCCAGGTCCAGGTCAACCCACGCATCGGCCTGGAATTTGCCAGTGTGTTGCGGGCCAGCCTGCGTCAGGACCCGGACGTTATTCTGGTGGGCGAAATGCGGGACCGGGAAACCGTGGAGATCGGCCTGCGGGCGGCCATGACCGGCCACCTGGTACTGTCGACCCTGCATACCAACGACTCTCTGGGCAGTGCCTTGCGGATGATCGATATGGGGGCTGAGCCATTCCTGGTTGCCAGTTCCCTGCTGGGGGTGGTGGCCCAGCGCCTGGTGCGCCGGGTTTGCGATAACTGCAGCGAAAGCTACACGCCGACGGAGCAGGAAAAGGTCTGGCTGGCGAGTTTTGACCTGGCACCGGCGGACCGGCAAGCGGGCTTCGTGCAGGGCAGTGGCTGTTATCACTGCAGCCATACCGGTTATCGCGGGCGCATCGGGGTCTATGAAATGCTGGAAATGAACGAGGCCATGCTGGATGCCCTGCGGCGCCAGGATGTCGCCGGATTCACCCGCGCTGCCCGCCGGAGCCCGCTCTACCGCCCCCTGGGCCAGTGCGCGATGGATTACGCCCTGCAGGGCGTAACAACCCTGGAGGAAGTGGCCAGGGTGACGGCTTCGGCGGATGCGGGACTGTCGCCTGATGAAGCTCGGGCAGGCGTTGAGGATTCGCCGGATCACCGTGCAAGCCTGTTGGAAGGTTGAGGCCGATGCAGTTCAGCTACCGGGGCAAAACAGCGAAAGGCGAAGTCCGTCAGGGCAATCTGGCCGCGGCCAGTGCCGAAGCGGCAGCCAGTGAACTGTTGCGTCAGGGCATTACGCCCCTGAGCATCCGTCCGCAGGCGGAGCCGGCGTCGACCCTGGAGCAGTCTGCCGGCCTGGCGCTGTTCCGGCGCAAGGTAGGCCTGGACGAGCTGATTGTTTTCTGTCGCCAGATGCATGCGTTGACCCGGGCGGGTATCCCGCTGATCCGTACCATGCGGGGGCTGGCGGAAAGCTCCCGGTCGCCGGTGCTGGCAGAGGTGCTGGAGGATGTCACCAGCCGGCTGGAAGGTGGCTCTACCATGGCAACCGCAATGCAGGCTCACCCGGATGTTTTTCCGGAACTGTTCGTGGCGATGATCCACGTGGGCGAAAACACCGGGTTGCTGGATGACGCCTTCCAGCGGCTGGCAGAAATGCTGGAGCTGGAGCGGGATACCCGCCGTCGGCTGAAGCAGGCCCTGCGTTACCCGACGTTTGTGGTCATTGCTCTGCTGGCGGCATTGCTGGTGGTGAACTTTCTGGTTATTCCCAAGTTTGCCACGGTGTTCGCCAAGCTGGGTGCGGACTTGCCGTTGTTGACCCAGGTGCTGGTCGGTACGTCCAACGCCTTGCTGGGGTACTGGCACGTTGCACTGTTTGCCGTGGCCGCTGTGGCCGTCCTGGTACGGCAGTGGAAAGCAACCGACGATGGCCGGCAGACCTGGGACCGTTACAAGTTGCGGGTCCCCATTATCGGTCCGTTGCTGGAGCTGATCACCCTGAGCCGGTTTGCCCGTAACTTCGCTGCCATGCTGGCTGCGGGGATGCCGGTGACCCACGCCCTCAGCATCGGCGCGGAGGCCACCGACAATGCCTGGATGGCGTCCCATATCAAGGGGATGCGGGCCGGCATCGAACGGGGTGAAAGCCTGCTGCGTACGGCCCGCAACAGCGGCATGTTCACCCCGCTGATCCTGCAGATGATTGCAGTCGGCGAAGAGACCGGTGCGGTGGACGACATGCTGGTGAAAGTGGCGGATTTCTACGATGAAGACGTCGATTACGGTCTCAAGCGGCTGGCGGAATCCATCGAGCCGATCCTGATTGTGGCGATGGGCGTTCTGGTCCTGATACTGGCGCTGGGCGTATTCCTGCCGATCTGGGACCTGGGCTCCGCGGCGATGGGGCGGGGCTGAGTGGGTGACTTTCGGCGATGTTCGCTGGGCACTGGCCTCCGGCCTCTGTTAAATCTGGTGAAATAACCCTGGTAAATCTAGGGCATTAGGCGCGTTGTGAGACAATTGACTGATAAATCAACCAAGGAGTTGTGATGAGCAACAAGCAACAAAACCGGGGGTTCACCCTGATCGAACTGGTGGTAGTGATTGCCATCCTGGCCATCCTGGCGGCGTTTGCCCTGCCACGCTTTGCGCAGTTGTCGGAAGAAGCCCATGTCTCAAGCATCAAGGCGACGTCCGGTGCACTGAGTGCGGGTGTGGCCCTGGCGAAGGCGCAGTGGCTCACCAATGGCAGCACTGTGGCGGTGGATAATGTGGCGGGCTTTGGCAACGGCATTATCAATGTCTCCAGTCGCGGCTGGGCGGTCGCCTCCACCGGAACTTACACCGGTGAAGCCGACGGCTCCGCGGTAATGACCGCAGACCGTTGCGTCCAGGTGTGGGAAGAGCTGCTGCAGTCCAATGCGCCGACCATTGCCGCCTCCGGTACCGCCACCGATTACACCGCCTCGGCAGCGACCTCCGTGTGTACCTTCGCCTACAACCTGAACGGTGGTAGCGACAACATCCAGTACGATGCCAGTACTGGCGAGATCAGTGTAAATATCAACTAAAACAAAGTGATATCAGAGATAGTAACTCAACCTCGGAGTAGTGATATGAAAGCCATGCATGTGATTGCCGCAAGAAAGGAAAAGGGCTTTACCCTCATCGAGCTGGTGATGGTCATTGTGATTCTGGGCATTCTGGCGGCGTTTGCGTTGCCGCGGTTTGCGGATTTTGGTGGCGAGGCAAGAGTGTCTTCAATAAACGGTCTCGCGGGGGCAATGCGTTCGGCATCAGCAATTGCGCATGCGCGCCAGGCTGCGGACAATGCAGGGCCTGATGCGAGTGTGGTTTTGGAAGGTAAGACGGTGACGATGGTTGCTGGGTACCCAACTGCCAATGCGGCGGGAATTGGTGACGCCGCACAGATTAGTGCTGAATTCAAAGTCTCAGCTGCTGACGGCGGTGGTACTGCCGAAAGTGCGACTATCACTTACTATATTTCGCCAGACGATGGTACTGCCGCTTCATCTAGCCTTTGCAGAGTTCAATATGCTGCGGCGAATGACACGAGCGGAAGTGAAGCCCCGACTAGCGTTACTGCCACAATCACTGGCTGTTAGTAGGCTATATGCAGCGGTCTAGTGGAACCGGCGCCCGCAATTAATTCAGGATCGGCAGAAATAAAGATCGCCTGCTTCAATGTGTGTGCGGGACCATACGTGACCTAGACATCATCGCAAAGTGTGGCTCAATTGCTAATAACGAATGGCGCAAGTAGTGGTGATCCGGCGAGCATAAAAGGCTTCACGTTGGTAGAGCTGGTGATCGTCATCATCCTGATCGGAGTGCTCTCGGCACTCGGCATCGGGCTGTTCACCACCCGCTCCGCCTTCTCTCCACTGCTGGCCACCCAGCAGCTTTCCTCCGCCACGCTGCTTGCCCAACAGGCAGCGCTGGCGGGGAATACTTCCAATCGCGTGGTCATTCGCCAGTTGCCAGGCGAGCTTCAGTTCGATGCCGGGGGCAATACCTTCGCCCTGGCCCGGGAAGGGGCTTCCCTGAGTTACCGGGTGAGTGGCGGCGTCTTTTCTGCTGTTCCGGCCGTGGGCCTGACGGTGTCGTTTGACGATATGGGGCGGGTCGCCGCGCCAGCTGCCCGCGAGAACCTTGAGTTCCGGATCTCCGGCGCCAGCCAGTTTGAACTGTGCCTCAGCTCCCTCGGCGCGGTCTATCCGGGAGTCTGCCAGTGAGGCGGCAGTCCGGCGTTACCCTGGTCGAACTCATCATCACCATCGTGGTACTGGGCGTGGCCATTGCCGGGGTGGTTGGCGCTTTTGCCGTGATCACCGGGCGCAGTGCCGATCCGCTGAACCAGACCCGTGCGGTGGCATTGTCCCAGCTGTATATGGATGAGATTCTGTCCCGCCATTATGACGAGGCCACCCCGGTGGGTGGCGGCAAAGTCGCGGCGGCGGAAGTGGACTGTATCACCGCCGGTCCCGATGGTGAGGCCCGCCCGTTCTTTGATGACGCCGATGATTACACGGGCCTGACGGACAACCCACCGAAGGACAGCGAAGATAGTGCGTTGCCGGGTTATGGGGGTTTTTCCGTTGCCGTCATGGTGACCTGTGCCGGTTCCGAGGTCGGTGTGGCCGAGGAAGACGCCAAGCGTGTGGATATCACTATCACCGATCCTTCCGGCCAACACTGGCGCTTTACCGCTTACCGGGCCAATTTCTGATGCGGCGGTCGACAGGTTTTACTCTCGTTGAGCTGGTGATGGTGATCGTGATGCTGGCGATCGTCGCCGCCATTTCGGTGCAGTTTGTCACTCTGGCCACCCGGGGCGCGCTGGATGTCGGTACCCGGCAGCAGCGGGCGTTGCAGAGCGTAGTGGTCAGTGAGCAGGTCTCGCGGGAGCTGCGCAGCGCGTTCCCGCTTTCCATAAGAACCGCCGGCGCCTGTATCGAGTGGCTGCCGATAGAGGGAGTTACAACCTATGTCCGCCTCAGCCAGGGGCCGGGGTTCGACGACATCACAGTGGTGCCTTTTGCTACGGTTCCGCCGGTGGGCAACACCCGGGCGCTGGTCTACGGGTATGGCTCCGCCACCAATGACCTGTACAACACTGCTAATCCGGGCCCGGTCAGTACCCCGATCAGCGCGATCGACAACGACGTGTCACCGTCGGTCATTACGCTTGATGGGGCGCACCGATTCAGCCAGCGCTCCCCCGAGCGGCGGCTGTTCGTTGTCGGTTCACCGGTCAGCCTGTGCCAGAGTGGCCGGTTTCTTTTCCGCTACAGCGGTTACGGTGTCAGTCCGGTCCAGTCCGCACCGCCGCTGACAGGCAATCGGGAAGTAGTGGCGGCAAACCTGGCCGGCAGCGTCGATTTCGCCTTCAGTCCAGCCACCCTTCAGCGCGGCGCTCTGGTCCGTTTCGCCTTTGTCCTGGAAGATCCCCGCAGCGGGGAAACCACGCCGGTGAGCCAAGAGGTACAGATTCGCAATGTGCCCTGACCCCCGTTCTCATTCTGCCCCCGCCTTCGGGCGGCAACAGGGCATCGGCCTGCCCATTGCCCTGTTTGTCATCACCGTGCTGGCCCTGCTGGTGGCCGGCATGGCACAGCTGCAGCAGGGCACCGGCCAGGCCGTGAGCCTGCAGGTCCAGTCCCAGCGGGCGCTCCATGCCGCGGAAAGCGGTGCGCAGCTGGCGGTGGCGGAGGTGCTGGATGCCGCCAGCTGCACCGGTGTGCCGGCTGTTCAGGTGTTTAGCGTTGGCGGGCTCAGGGGCTGTCAGGCTGCACTCAGCTGCGCCGCCACCGCACCGGTTCCCCTGGGTGGCAGCGGCGGCAACCAGGTTTTCACGCTGGTCAGCAGGGGGCAGTGTGGTACGGGTAACGAATTGGCCAGTCGGGTCGTGGAGGTCGGGGTCAGATGAGGTTCCAGCTGCCTGCTTTGCCGCCTTACGGCCGATGTGCCAGGGCAATTCTTCGTTTTTGCCTGGTGTTCGCCTGCGGCCTGTTGTTCAGCCAGGGCCTCCGGGCGGCCTGTTCCCCCCAGTACAAGGGGTTGGCGACGATAAACGAGGTTCACCAGTTGTCCCAGGGCGGTACCAACACCCGCCTGGTTGAGGTGAAATTCCTTTCCTCAATGATCACCCGCGATGATTACCAGGATTGGACCCTTCAGGTCTGCAGCCCCTTGTATGACAACAAGGGCAATCTGGTCGAAAACCGCTGCAGCGGTGAAATCAGCCTAGCTTCGTTTGATGATTCGACCTATCCCTGGGCGGTCGCGGATGCATCCCTGATTAGCTCCGAGGACTACATCAACTTTGACCAGATGGACCTTATCCTCAAGGCCGCCAATGGCCAGACCATTGATTACCTTCAGGTGGGCAGCTATGACCATCAGCAGGATAACACCTGCACGCCCGCCTATGACTGGCAGGCGCCGTCCTCCAATACCAAAACGCTGGCGCGTACCCCGGACGGTGCCGGGGATTGGGGGTTCCGCTCCGGCAACGCGGCGGGTACCACCGAAGGCACCACCAATGATGGCGGGGACAGCGGCCCCGGGATCACGATCGATAACGTCACCGTCGCCCAGGGCCAGCCCGCGGTTTTTACGGTGTCCCTGCTGACACCTGCGGTGGCCGAGCTGCGGCTGGATTATGCCACCCTCAGCGATACCGCCGTTGCCGGCATCGACTTTACTGCGACCAGTGGCACCCTCACGATACCGGCCGGGGCAACCAGTGCGACGGTGACCGTACCGACCCTGGTTACGGGGCAGGCGGCAGAAACCCGCTTCAGCGTTAACCTCAGTAATGCCAGGGATGCAACCGGCTCGCCCTATGGCCAGATTGCCAGCCAGCTGGGGATCGGCAACATTCTCCCGGCGCCGCCTTTGGGTGGATTCGTTGTCGATACCCCGGCGGTTGCCAGCGTCTGTGGGGCTGCGGTGATCACCGTGCGGGCAGTAAATGCTGTTGGCGATGTGCTGTCAGGGTATGACGGTACGGTCCTCCTGCAAACCAGCTCGGGGCGGGGAAATTGGGGCCTGGTAACGGGGTCCGGCAGTCTTGGCCCGGGCCCGGCCAATGAGGGTGTTGCGAGCTACCGGTTCGCTGCGGCGGATAATGGCGTGGTGGCGCTCAGTCTGGCCAGTGCGACCGCCGATGAGCTGACGGTCACGGTCACTGACAGTTCGGGCAGCCCATCCATTGTCTCGGGCGCGATCCGGTTTCTGGAAAACGCGCTGGCCATCACCAGTATTGATCCGACCGGTGTGGATTTCATCGCTCAGCGCGACCACAGCCTGGTGGTGCAGGCGGTTCGTCAGGATCCGGATAACGGCCAGTGTGGCCTGATTCCGGACTACGAAGGCGAGGTTGCCCTCAAGGCCTGGCTGACCCGCAGTGCGGATGATCCGGCGGGGCAGCCACCCGTCGCTGAGGGCGCCCTGCCTGCCACGATGCCGGTCTCGTTACCGGACACCGCGCCCGGGGCCGCTAATCTGACCCTGTCCTTTTCTCAGGGGGAAGCAGGGCTTGTGTGGCGTACCACCGATGTCGGGCAGTACCGCCTGAACCTGGTGGACGACAGTTCCGGTTTCGTTGTCGATCCTGGCGGGCAGCCAATTCCTGTGGTGGGGATGAGTGATCTGTGGACGGTAAGGCCCGCCCGGTTCGACGTGGTGGTGACCGGCAATCCTGCGGCCGGGGATGCTGCCGGCCCGGTGTTTGCCGTCAGCGGCTCGCCCTTCGAAGCCAGGGTCACAGCACTTGGCGCGGCTGGCAATCCTACCGTCAGTTATGGCAAGGAGGGGTGGCCCCAGGGGGTCTTGATAACCCATGCTCTGGAAGCGCCTTTGGGCGGCAATGACGGAGTACTATCGGGTACGTTGACGGTTGCGGGGACGAGCTTTGACAGTGGGGTAGCCGCCCTGGCGGACCTCACCTGGAGCGAGGTCGGTATCATCAGGCTGCTGGCGGACAACCTGGCTTATCTGGGGATTGCTCCGGCGGTGCGCGGCGAGTCCGCCAGTGTTGGCCGGTTTATTCCGGACCATTTCGGTCTGGAGATTGATTCCGGCCGGCTTGGTGCGGCCTGCAGCACGGCGTCACCCTTCGCCTACAGCGGCCAGCCACTAACTTGGTCCCTGACCCCCGCGGTGTTTATCACGCCCTATAACTTGCAGACTGTCGAGACCCGCAACTACACCCTCGGTGGCTTTCGCAAACTGGCCGCGCCGGATGTGGTTCGGCAGGCACCGGTGACAGATGCAACCGCAACCACCCGCGGAGCTCAGCCGTATCCCGTTGCTGTTTCCCTGGAACCCGGGGTGCTTACGAGTACCGCATCGGGTTCGGGGGAAATGGTCTATCAGTTTGCCGGTGAGGACCAGATCACCTATGGCAAGAGCGCGGCCAGCCGGGTAAGCCCGTTTGAGCCGGATCTGCGTATCATGCTCGAGCGCGTGGCGGACAGTGATGGCGTGACCGCGACGGTGTTGCCCGCTATCCGGCCGGCGGCGTCGTTCCCGCTGCGCTACGGCCGCCTGCAGCTGGACAACGTCTACGGCCCGGAGACAGTGACGGCGCTGGCCATGCCGTTCGCCGCCTCCTACTGGGACGGATCCGGATTTGTGACCAACAGCGACGACAGCTGCAGCGGGTGGACGACCGGCGATATCAGCGATCCGCAGGTCTATCACTCGCTGGTTGCCGGTTCCGGCGTGCTCGCAGGTGGAATGGCGGGTCCGCTGTTGCTGCAACCCAACGGAGACCGTGGCACTGATCGGCTGGTCTGGGATGTGCCGGTATGGCTTGAAGGTGACTGGAACCAGGATGGTGTTCTGGAGGATCCGGCGGCGACGGCCACCTTCGGAGTCTTCCGCGGCCATGACCGGGTGATCTACTGGCGGGAGCGGTGATCGTAGTGGCCCTGTTGCGGCAGGCCCTCAGCTCTGCCCCCGATCCCGAAGTTTCCCCCATTTATGACCCGGCGGTAAGGCCGGATAAACGTCTCAGGACCGGGGGCAGAGCTGAGGGCCTGCCGCAGTTGTCTGTCAGTCTTCGTCGTCCTCCGGGTGATCCAGCCCGAGTTCGTTGATCTTGCGGGTGAGGGTATTACGACCCCAGCCCAGCAAAATGGAGGCATCCCGCCGCCGGCCACCGGTGTGCCTGAGGGCGGTCTCGATCATGATCTTCTCGAATTCGGGCACGGCGGTGTCCAGGATGCCCTTGTGACCGCGTTTCAGTTCCTGGTCTGCCCAGTTCTTCAGGGCGTCCTGCCAGGTCAGTCCGGTAGCGGGCGCCTCGGCCTGCTGCAGCAGCTCCGGAGGCAGGTCATCCACATGGATCTCGCGGCCGCTGGCCATCACGGTCAGCCAGCGACAGGTATTCTCCAGCTGGCGGACGTTGCCTGGCCAGGGCAGGGTGGTGAGGTATTCCTCGGCGTCCGGACGCAGAATCTTCGGCTCCACCGCCAGCTCCCGGGCCGCCCGCTTGAGGAAGTGCTGCATGAGACGGGGAATATCTTCCCGGCGCTCGGCCAGTTTCGGCAGATGGACCCGGATCACGTTAAGGCGATGGAACAGGTCTTCCCGGAAGGTACCGGCCAGCACCAGTTTCTCCAGGTCCTGGTGAGTGGCGGCGATGATCCGCACATCCACCTTGATCGGGGTGGTGCCGCCCACCCGGTAGAATTCGCCATCCGCCAGCACCCGCAGCAGTCGGGTCTGGGTGTCCGCCGGCATGTCTCCGATCTCATCAAGGAACAGGGTGCCGCCGTTGGCCTGTTCGAAGCGGCCCTGGCGTGCAGCGCCCGCTCCGGTGAAAGCACCCTTTTCGTGGCCGAACAGCTCCGATTCGATCAGGTCTTTGGGGATGGCGGCCATGTTCAGGGCGATGAACGGGTGCCCGGCCCGGGGGCTGTGATTGTGCAGGGCCTGGGCGACCAGCTCTTTGCCGGTGCCGCTTTCGCCGTTGATCAGTACCGTGATGTTGGAATGGGACAGCCGGCCAATCGCCCGGAATACCTCCTGCATCGCCGGCGCCTCGCCGATAATCTCGGTGTTGCGCTGGGCGCTGTCAGGCTGCGGCTCGGTGGTGGCGCGCCGCTCGCGGCTGTGGGCCACCGCCCGCTTTACCAGGGCGACTGCGTCGTCCACATCAAAGGGTTTGGGCAGGTATTCGAAAGCGCCGGTCTGGTAGCTGGTCACCGCGCTTTCCAGGTCCGAGTGGGCGGTCATGATGATGACCGGGATGTCCGGGTGGGCGTCGACAATGCTGGCCAGCAGGGTGATGCCGTCGACCCCGGGCATGCGAATGTCGCTGATGATGGCGTCGGGCTGTTCGTGTTCGAGGCGCATCAGAATGGTGTCACCGCTCTCGAATACCCGTGGCAGCATACCGGCCTGACTCAGGGCGCGCTCCAGCACCCAGCGAATGCTGCGATCGTCATCGATTATCCATACGTTTGCCGGTTGGCTCATGCTGTCTCCTCCAGAGGCAGGAAGATAATGAAGTCGGTTTTACCGGGTTCACTTTCGCACTCCACCAGCCCGCGATGCTGGCCAATGATGCTTTGCGTGATGGACAGGCCCAGACCGGTACCGCTGGCCCGGCCACTGATCATCGGGTAGAAGATGTTCTGCAGGAGCTCCGGGGGGATGCCCGGCCCGTTGTCGATAACATCTATCCGGCACACCAGCCGGTGGCGTTTGTGACCGATGGTGAACTGGCGCAGCGCGCGGGTGCGGAAGGTAATGGTTGGTGACTGGCTGCCGCCGCCGGCGGGCTGGTTCTCGAAGGCCGCTTCCATGGCATTGCGGGCAATGTTCAGGAAGGCCTGAATCAGCTGCTCCTTGTCGCCCGGAAATTCCGGCAGGCTCGGGTCGTAGTCCCGCACAAAGGTGAGCCGGCCACGGCTCTCCGCTTCCAGCAGCGTTTTGACCCGCTCAAGCACTTCGTGGATGTTGGTGGGGGCGATCTTGAGGGCCTTGTTGGGCCCGAGCATCCGGTCCACCAGCGTGCGGAGCCGGTCAGCCTCATCAATAATTACCCGGGTGTATTCGCGCTGGCTTTCATCGGCAAGCTCCCGGTCCAGCAGCTGTGCCGCGCCGCGGATACCGCCCAGCGGGTTCTTGATCTCGTGGGCCATGCCCCGCACCAGAATGCGGGTGGTTTCCTGCTGGGAAATAATGTCTTCTTCCCTGCTTATCCGCAGCAGGCGGTCCCGGGGCTGAACTTCCATCAGCAGTTCCAGGGGCGCACTGCCAATCGGGGATACGGAATAATCCACCGTCAGCCGGGTACCGCTCGGGAGCAGGAACTCGGCCTCGCGCTTGGTGTAGGACTGGCCATTCAGCGCAGCGGCGTGGAGCGTGTCCAGGGCGGCGGCGGATTCGAGCAGCAGTTCGTCCACGGGAAGGTCAAGGGTGCGGGTGATACTGGTCTCAAAGAGGTTCTCGGCCGCCGGATTGAGGTATTCGACGCGCAGGTCTGCACTGAGCACCACGACGGCTGTCGTCAGGTTGTCCAGTATGTTCTTGTAGCCTGCAGTGGTTGCCATCGTTGCTCCCCTTGTACGTGTCAGCAACTTTGCAAGAAGTGAACCAGTTTTGCTGGTCGCGATGCAAAATAGCGCAAGTGGCGGGCAACGTGCCGGAAGTTGGCGCTATCTGCGCCGCGGAATGGTGCAAGCAAATCGCCACCCGGCCCCTGTGGCCGGGTTAACGCCCTGCGTTTGCTCAGAGTATGGCTCTTTTTTGGTGCTTACGCACCGAAATGGTGCGGTGCCGGCGTCAGTTCCGGGCGGAGGGGCGATGCACGGTGAAGCTGATGCTGTCTCCGGTAAACACGCGCAGGCCGTTTTCATCAATGACATGGACAGCGGCCTGGTGGGTACCGCGATAGACATTGCGCACCACGAGAGATCCGGAGGCACTTTGTGCCACGGGCTGGCCGTCCAGGGTTATTTCATATTTGTGGCCTTGGCCAAGGGCGGGCGAACTGCTGACGCGGAACTCGATGTCGCCACTGCCGCTGTGGAACGCCTCGCCATCTTGCGGGGCAGCAAAGGAAGCCTGGTCGTAACGGACTTTACCGTCGGGCGCCTGGTCACGGCGTTCCGGGCGGCTCACGTCCTGAAGTTTGGGCAGGGTGACCGTAGTGACAGGCTTGACCTGAATGGCTTCGGCACCCTCGGTCGGCTCGTCCGAAAAGGTCACGTTGCCCTGCTTGTCCACATGGCGGTAAACCTCGGCGCCGGCGGGCAAAGTCACCGCAGCGAGCAAGCTGCCAAGAACGAGGAATCGGAATGTCATATCAGGCCTCTGTGTGGTTGTTATAAGGCCGATTATCGGTAGCGCACCGCAACAATGCAACGCTGCCCGATTGGCTTTGCGTTACAGTCCGTTAATGACGACATGCCCATGAAAAAGCCCCGCCGTAGCGGGGCTTCCCTGGCCGGTCAAAGGGACCGGCCTTGCATGATGCACCGGCCGTGTTGCCACGGCACGGGGCCATCAGCAGGCTGCGATCAGCAAGAGTAGTACAGTTCGAACTCAACCGGGTGGGTGGTCATGTTGATACGCTCAACTTCGCCACGCTTCAGGTCGATGTAGCCGGCAATCATGTCCTCGGTGAACACGCCGCCACGGGTCAGGAACTCGTGGTCTTCTTTCAGGCAGTCCAGTGCTTCAGACAGGGTTTCGGCAACCTTCGGAATGTTCAGCGCTTCTTCCTTCGGCAGATCATACAGGTCCTTGTCCATGGCATCGCCAGGGTGGATCTTGTTCTGGATACCGTCCAGACCAGCCATCATCAGGGCAGCGAAGGCCAGGTACGGGTTGGCGGCCGGATCCGGGAAGCGAACTTCGATACGGCGCGCCTTCGGGCTGCTCACGTAAGGAATCCGGATAGAGGCCGAGCGGTTACGGGCAGAGTAGGCCAGCATGACCGGAGCTTCGTAGCCCGGAACCAGGCGCTTGTAGCTGTTGGTGGCCGGGTTGGTGAAGGCGTTGATGGCCTTGGAGTGCTTGATGATACCGCCAATGTAGTACAGCGCCATTTCGCTCAGACCGGCATAGCTGTCACCGGCAAACAGGTTCTTGCCGTCCTTGTTCAGGGACATGTGAACGTGCATGCCGGAACCGTTGTCACCGACCACCGGCTTCGGCATGAAGGTGGCAGTCTTGCCGTAGGCGTGGGCAACGTTGTGGACGCAGTACTTGAGGATCTGAACCTCGTCCGCTTTCTTGGTCAGGGTATTCGGACCCACACCGATTTCACACTGGCCGGCGGTACCAACTTCGTGGTGGTGAACCTCGATCACCAGGCCCATGGATTCCATGGCGGCACACATCGCGCCACGCAGGTCGTGCAGGCTGTCGACCGGCGGAACCGGGAAGTAGCCACCTTTAACGCCAGGACGGTGACCGATGTTGTTGCGGTCGAAGTCTTCACCGGATACCCAGGCAGCTTCTTCGGAGTAGAGCTCGTACATGGAGCCCTGCATGTCGGTCTTCCATTTTACGGAATCGAAGATGAAGAACTCGGGCTCCGGGCCGAACAGGGCGCCATCGGCAATGCCGGTGGACTTCAGGTATTCCTCGGCACGGCGGGCAACGGAACGCGGATCCCGCTCATAACCCTGCATGGTGGAAGGCTCCACGATGTCACAGGTGATGTTGACGGTGGTTTCTTCGGTAAACGGATCCAGTACGGAGCTGCTGTCATCCGGCATCAGGATCATGTCGGATTCGTTGATGCCTTTCCAGCCGGCAATGGAGGAACCGTCGAACATCTTGCCTTCGGTGAAGAAGTCGTCGTTCACTTCGGTGGCTGGCAGGGTTACGTGCTGTTCTTTACCGCGGCTGTCGGTAAAGCGCAGATCGACCCACTTGACTTCGTGTTCTTTGATCAAATCAACAGTCTTGGACATGGTGCATGCTCCGTGAGTTATACATGTTCGTTGTGCCGGATCGTTCAGAGTGCTGAGGCCCGATCGTTTTTACAGGTGACGGCAGCTTACCAGAAGCGTCCCGCGCTTACCTTTCAATTACGGCTGCTCTCAGCTAAGCAAGGGCCTTGCCAGTTTTCAGGTTTTGCGCCAGAACAGCGCAGCCACGGGGCTTTGGGGCCATTCTGGCGCACAGCCTGGTTGCAATTCATGGGTCGATGCACTCAGTAAGCGCACCGAAATGGTGCGTCTTGCAGTCTGTTGCCTGATAACAGTGCATCAGGCGGCTGGTTACATATTAAGCACTATTCTTCATATTATCGACATGGACTTTTCGATATACTGCGCCCCGCCAAATTCTGCAGGATACCAGTTGTGATTGATAAGCTTAGAAACGTCGCCATCATCGCCCACGTCGACCATGGCAAAACCACTCTCGTAGACAAACTGCTGCGTTTGTCCGGAACGCTGGACCGTAAAGAGCTCGAGAACGAGCGGGTTATGGACTCCAACGATCAGGAAAAAGAGCGCGGCATTACCATTCTGGCCAAGAACACGGCACTGAAATGGAACGGCTACGACATCAACATTGTGGACACCCCGGGCCACGCCGATTTCGGTGGCGAGGTTGAGCGGGTGATGAGCATGGTGGACAGTGTGCTGCTGGTGGTGGACTCCATCGACGGCCCGATGCCGCAAACCCGCTTTGTGACCCAGAAGGCCTTTGCCGCTGGCCTGCGGCCGATTGTGGTGGTTAACAAGATTGACCGGCCCGGCGCCCGGCCGGACTGGGTTGTGGACCAGGTATTCGACCTGTTCGACAACCTGGGGGCTACCGATGAGCAGCTGGACTTCCCGATTGTCTATGCCAGCGCCCTGAACGGAATTGCCGGACTGGATCACGAGAACATGGGCGACAATATGGACGCCGTGTTCCAGGCCATTGTCGATCACGTGCCTGCACCTTCAGTGGACCTTGACGGCCCCTTCCAGATGCAGATCTCCCAGCTGGATTACAACAGCTTCCTGGGTGTGATCGGTATCGGCCGTATCATGCGTGGCAAGGTCAAGACCAATACTCCGGTCGTGGCCATCGGCGCCGACGGCAAAAAACGTCAGGGCCGTATTCTCAAGATCATGGGTCACTCAGGTCTCCAGCGTATCGAGGTTGAAGAAGCCCAGGCCGGCGATATCGTGTGCGTCAGCGGTCTGGACGAGCTGTACATCTCCGATACCCTGTGCGATCCGACCTCCGTTGAGGCGCTGCCGGCGCTGACCGTCGACGAGCCGACGGTATCCATGACCTTCCAGGTCAACGATTCGCCGTTCGCCGGTAAAGAAGGCAAGTACGTCACCAGCCGCAACATCAAGGAGCGTCTGGAGAAAGAGTTGCTGCACAATGTGGCGCTGCGTGTCGAGGACGGTGATTCCGCCGACAAGTTCAAGGTATCAGGTCGTGGTGAGTTGCACCTGTCGGTATTGATCGAGAACATGCGCCGGGAAAACTTTGAGCTGGCTGTCGGTCGACCGGAAGTGGTTATCCGGGTTGTCGACGGTGAGAAGCAGGAGCCGTACGAGAACGTTATCGTCGATATCGAAGAGCAGCATCAGGGCCCGCTGATGGAGCAGATGGGTCTTCGCAAAGGCGAACTGACCAACATGGCACCGGACGGCAAGGGCCGTATGCGCCTGGAATATACTATTCCGGCCCGCGGTCTGATTGGTTTCCGTAACAGCTTCCTGACCATGACCTCAGGTACCGGTATCCTGACCTCTACCTTCAGCCACTATGGCCCGATCAAGGCCGGTGATGTGACCAACCGCCAGAACGGTGTGCTGGTTTCCATGGCGACAGGTACTGCGCTGACCTATTCCCTGGAGACCCTGCAGAGCCGCGGCAAGCTGTTCCTTGAGCCGGGCCAGGACATCTATGAAGGTCAGCTGTGTGGTATCCACAGCCGTGAGAACGACCTGGTAGTGAATCCCACCAAGGGCAAGAAGCTCGATAACATGCGGGCTTCCGGCAAGGACGAGGTGATCGCCCTGGTGCCGCCCATCAAGTTCACCCTTGAGCAGGCGCTGGAGTTCATTGATGACGACGAGCTGGTTGAAGTGACGCCAAAGTCGATCCGGCTGCGCAAGAAGCTGCTGACCGAAAACGAGCGGAAGCGCGCCAACAAGAAGTAACGCTGGCCGCAGGATGCCCGAAACGGGATCGGAACTCAGTTCCGGTCCCGTTTTTTTATGGTCAGATGCGCTAAACTTCCGGTAACTCCCCCGGTCGGGCTACAAGCTATGCGAACCCTCTTTCCAGAAATAAAACCCTACGCCCAGCACAGGCTGGCAGTTGATCCTCCCCACGAACTCTATATTGAAGAATGCGGAAATCCGGACGGGCTGCCAGTGCTCGTCGTGCATGGCGGCCCCGGCGGCGGCTGTGAGGAGTATTACCGGCGGTTTTTTGATGCCGAGCGATTCCGCATTATCCTGTTTGACCAGCGCGGTGCCGGCCGTTCGACGCCGCTGGCAGAACTGGGTGGCAACACCACTGCGGGGCTGGTGGACGACATCGAGCGTATTCGCGGGCTTCTTGGCATCCGCCGGTGGCTGCTGTTTGGTGGCAGTTGGGGGTCCACGCTGGCCCTGGTGTACGCCCAGACGCACCCGGCACGAGTGCTGGGGCTGGTATTGCGGGGCATCTTCCTGTGCCGCCCGGAGGATATCCACTGGTTTTATCAGCAGGGCGCCAGCCGGATTTTCCCCGACTATTGGCAGGAGTTCCTTGCCCCGATTCCCGCGACGGAACGGGATGACCTGGTCGGCGCCTATTACCGCCGCCTGACCAGCAGCAACGAGCTGGAGCAGATCCAGGCGGCCAAGGCGTGGTCGGTATGGGAAGGCCGCTGTGCCACCCTGCATCCCAACCCCCGGGTGGTCGAGCACTTTGGTCACCCCCATGTGGCCATTGCCCTGGCCCGGATCGAATGTCACTACTTCATGAACCAGGCGTTCCTCGAGCCGGGGCAGATTCTGCGGGATGCGGGGCGGCTGGCGGGTATTCCCGGGGTCATCGTGCATGGCCGCTATGACATGGTGTGCCCGCTCGATAATGCGTTGGCATTGAGTGAGCGCTGGCCCGATGCGGAGTTGCGGATTATTCGCGACGCCGGTCATTCCGCCTCCGAGCCGGCAATTGTGGACGCGCTGATCCATGGAGTTGAAGGGGTTGCTGCAATAATTGAGAACCATTCGTCTTGAGCGGGGTTGCAGCCCGGTCATGGGGTCGATAGAATCTTTCGCGATTTTAATGACCGCCTTCTGACCGGGAGTGTAATGAAGGGGCTGATCCAGCGTGTCTCACAGGCGAGTGTCACCGTGGATAACCGGCTGATTGCCGAAATTCCGCGCGGATTGCTCCTGCTACTCGGCGTTGAGCGCGGAGACAGTGCTGCTGTCGCCGATCAATTGTGCCGCAAGATCCTCACCTACCGGGTGTTTCCCGATGAGCAGGGGCGGATGAATCGCAGCCTGCTCGATATCGAAGGCCACCTTCTGGTCGTTCCCCAGTTTACCCTTGCCGCTGATACCACCTCGGGGACCCGTCCGGGCTTCTCCCGCGCTGCCGCGCCGGCAGAAGCCTGCGACCTGTTTCGTTATTTTGTTGAGCAGGCCAGACGCCAGGGGCTTGGTGAGAGCAGGGTGCAGGCCGGGGAATTCGGTGCGGATATGAAAGTGGCGCTGCTGAATGACGGGCCTGTCACCTTTATGTTGGAGGCCGGTGGCGCACCATAGCAGGGCGTGGGCTGGTTACCGGCGCCGTTTTGGGGCGGTGGGTGGCGGACTGTCGCGAGGTTTTCCCCGGCTTTTGGGTGGAGTTTTAGTTTTTGTTATTGTTTTTAAAGAATAATTTTAAATCTGGCCTCAAAATTGACAGGTCAGCGTGCAGAGACAAGGGCATAAGGGCGGGTGCAGGTTGCACGAAATGGCCTAAAAAACCGGCAATGAAAATTTGCAAAAATGCAGTCATTGTATTAAAACAGGTTCATCAGGTCGCGCTTTAAGTTATCTCCGTAAGTGATTGAGGGAAAAGGTGTACTTGATTCATCTCAATCTTTTGGTCAGTAAGCGCTGGTAATTTAAGGGGTATTCGACCGGGTGGCAGCAGCAAGCGGAGCCGGAAGTTCCGTGCTGTAGCGCCGAATGATGTCCAAACGATGTCACATAAATGACATCTTTGTGAAAGAGAATGGGGCGCGATCAAGCCCGAAAGAAGAAGTCTAGAAGAGCGGGTCCAACCCGTCGCTAAAACCTGAGTTAACTCAAAAAGGAAGACGCAACATGAAAAAGACGCTCATCGCATCTGCAATTGCAGCGGCCACTTTCTCCGGCGCAGCGCTGGCCCAGGAAAGCAACCTGCCGACTGTTTACGGTAACATCCAGCTGGCTGTTGTTCACAGCGACGTTGAAGATGGCAGCTCCGGTATCGGTCACTACGACAACGGCTCCACCATCGGTGTGAAGCACGACCACGAAATCGCGCCTGGCATCAAGGGTTTCTTCAAGGCCGAGCTGGAATTCGACGCGGACGACAAGGCTGACAACGGCGGTCTGAACGCATTTGACGAAGCCTACATCGGTGTGGAAGGCGACCAGTTCGGTAAGATCTGGGTGGGTTCCGACGATTCCACCTACGAGTCTGCCATTGATGAAATCTCCAACTACTTCGAAGTGGCTTCCCAGAACTTCCGTGGACCCTATGACACCGGCGAAGGCGACCTGATCCAGTACAGCACTCCGAACTTTGGTGGCCTGAAGCTGCACGGTGCTGTTCAGTTCAACGGTGACGACGACAAGGGTGAGAAGTCCTACCCGTACCAGCTGGCCGCCACTTACGCAGTTGATGCCTTTGAACTGGCTGTCGCCATGGACTCCAACGACGGCGATTTCGCCTACTCCAACGGCACTGCCGGTACCAGCGTAAACAATGAAAACACCTACGGTGTGCGCGGTAGCTACGCAGCCGGCGACCTGCGCCTGACTGCCCAGTACCAGACCCGCAAGGACGTTGGTGACCTGTGGGGCGTGTTTGCCGGCTACACCATGGGCAAGAACGTCTTCGCAGTAGCTTACGAGTTTGGCGATGAAGACAACTCCGATGCCGAGACTTCTACCATCACAGCTCAGGCCCTGCACAACCTGTCCGACAACATGTACGTTTATGTTGAAGGCTACCTGAACAATGCCGACGACGGTGCCAACGATTTTGACACCACCGATCTGGCTGTTGGTGCTACCTACTACTTCTGATCAGCCTTCCGGCTAATCGAAGCAGTGTGAGAACCGGCGACCTCAGGGTCGCCGGTTTTTTATTGGCGTTCAGAATGTTTGTCCGGGAGGACGTTATGGCCGCAGAACTGGAAATCAAGCTCAGTCTTGAACCGGCGGATCTCGAGCAGGCTTTGGCGTGGTTGCTGAAGCAGCCAGGGACCCGCGAGGGCAAGCGCCGCCAGCTGATCAACTGTTACTACGATACCGCGTCGGCGGATCTGAACCGGCAGCAAATAGCGCTGCGGGTGCGTGACGCCGGGGACCGGTTCATCCAGACCCTGAAAACCCGCGGTGAGTTTGTCGACGGCGCCCACCTGCGCCAGGAGTGGGAGTGGCCGGTGCCGGGGGCGGCGCTGGATGTCGCCCTGCTGGCGGACACTCCCGTAGGGCAGGGAGTGGACCTGGCAGCGCTGCAGCCGGTGTTCGAGACCAACTTCGAGCGGCGGGTGGTGATGATTGACGATGGCGAGACGGTGATCGAGTGCGCGATCGATTGCGGCGAGATCGTCGCCGGTGACCGACGCTGCCCGTTGAACGAGGTGGAGTTTGAGCTGAAATCGGGCGATGGCGGTCGCTTGCTGCACTGGGCGAGGGCCTTGGCGGAACAGGTCCCGGTGTTCCTGAATCTGGTCAGCAAGGCGGAGCAGGGTTATTTCCTGGCGGGGGTCCATGCCCCCGGGCAGGACACCGTGGTCGGTCAGGCTGAAACGCTGGATGTAAACCGGTTTCTTTATCTGCTGAGTGTCGCCTGGCTGACCGGTAAATCGCTCACTGTCAGCGCCAGCCAGCTGCGTGAGGTTGCGGCGAAGGCCGGGCAGGCCGGTGAGGCCGAACTGTTTGGCGATGTAGCCCGGGCGCTGGGGGCTGGCCAGCCGGTCCGGCAACTGCTCGCAGCTCGCGATCTGGGCAGGCTGCAGCTGGCCATTGCCGGTCGTTGAGGGTGCGGGCGCCTATGCGACGCCCGAACCGGCCTTTTCCTGCAGGCTGTGCCATTTCTCGACAAAGGCGCGGTAGCGCTCGAGGGCTTCCTCTACGGTTTCGAGGCTGGGGGTGTCCTTGCTTTTTACCAGTACGATCAACCCCTTGCCCTTGATTTCGTCTGCCGTGTCCGGGTGGCAGATGACTTCACCGTCGTGATCGATGTAGGCCAGTGCGGTTCCGATACCGTGGCGGATCAGGGCACTGACGATGTCCGCCCAGTTCAGGTCATCCAGCTTCAGGTCGTAACGGTGGGGGTGATCCTGCTCGTAGTCGAACATGTCTTCCAGGACCTTTTCCGAGCCTGGTGCCACCACGGCGCGCACCATGATTTCAGGATAGGTGCGTACCGGCCGGATGACCGAGCGGATGCCCAGGGTCTTGAAACGCGGCCGGTTCTCGTCCCGCACGCATTCCGCCACCACCTTGCTGGCCAGGTTGGACTCACTCAGGCGGTGGGCAATGTCAAAGATCAGACTGTCTGAGGTGGGGTCACTTTCGTCCGGTGACAGCAGCAGGATGTGCCGGGCGTCGCCGGCATGGACAGCTTTGAGCGCCTCCATGTCGCTGCCCGAGCCGTGATAATGTACCAGCCCCATGTCCGCCAGTTCCGACGGCAGCCCCATGGGGTACTGGCGGGTCAGGATCTGGATGGGAATGCGCTCGTAACCCGGTACGGCACGAACCTGGGTAGCGAACCGCAGGAAGTACTGTTCACCACCCTGTTTCGGGGTGTTGATGATGATGATGTGGTCTTTCATTTTATAGATCCAGCGTCCGGTCACTATGCGTTCCCGCCGGTAAAAGCGGTACTCGATGAAATCACTGACAATCAGCGTCAGCAGGGTGATGGCACCCACAAACATGATGAGGATAGTGCTGATCCGTCCGATGTACGTCTTCGGGGCAAAGTCGCCGTAGCCAACCGTCGACACCGTGGTCATGGTGATCCACACGGATTCGAACAGGGTGAGGTCCTCCACCGTCCAGATCACCAGAATCTGCAGGCTCATCAGCCCTGCGAGGATGAGGAACAGCCGTTTCATCCGCTCCCGGATAATCCCCGACATGGGCAGGTGGGGCATGCTGTGTTCCGGATTGAGCGGCCGGCGGTTTCTTTGCATCAGGAGCCTTCTGGCGGTTCAGTCGATGGACGGTTCGGTATACAGTACCGGAAATATAACAGAGCAACAGGGGTTTGCATCATGTCTGAGCCGTGGGGGCAGTTGCCGGCAGAGCTGGCGGCCGATGTGTCGGGAGTCTGGACGTCGGTTTTTCCCGAAGGGTTGCCGGGCTGGACATCCGGTGACACCGGAGTTTCACCGCATGACATGGCACAGGCGCTCGCCCGCAGCCTGTTTCTGCGGGAAACCCTGCAGCGCCAGCCTGACCTGGTTGCCGAGCTGAACCAGGCGCAGCCTCTGGCGGAACCCACCACCCCGGCGTTCCTGCAGCGACGCTGGCAGGATTTTCTCGCCGCTGTCACCGACGAAGCCTCCCTGCACCGGGCATTGCGCAGGTTCCGTCGGGAGACCCAGTTCCGCATCATCTGGCGCGACCTGCTGCGCTGGGCTGACCTCCAGGAGACCATGGCGGCGACCAGCGCTTTTGCCGACGTTTGCATCGACGGCGCCCTGGCGTGGCTCTACACCGACAGTTGCCGGCTGTTCGGGACGCCCTGGGGTATGGATCCGGTAACCGGAAAGGACGGCCCCCAGCGCATGGTTGTGCTGGGTATGGGCAAACTCGGCGGGCGGGAGCTCAATGTGTCTTCCGACATCGACCTGATCTTTGCGTTTCCCGGCAAGGGCGAGACCCGGGACGGGCCCCGCACCCTCGACAACCAGCAGTTCTTTATCCGTCTCGGCCAGCGGCTGATCCAGGCGCTGGATCAGATAACCGCCGACGGCTTCGTGTTCCGGGTCGACATGCGCCTGCGGCCGTACGGCCAGAGTGGTGCGCTGGCCCTGAGTTTTGCCGCCCTGGAAACCTATTACCAGGACCAGGGGCGGGACTGGGAGCGTTATGCCATGGTCAAGGCCCGTGTCGTAGCCGGTGACCAGGGTGCGGGCGATGTGCTGACCGCCATGCTCAAGCCCTTTGTCTACCGCAAATATATCGATTTCAGCGCCTTCGAATCCCTGCGCAACATGAAAGCCATGATCAGTCGCGAGGTTCGGCGCAAGGGCCTCGAAAACAACATCAAGCTTGGCAGTGGCGGGATTCGCGAAATCGAGTTCGTGGTCCAGGCGTTCCAGCTCATCCGGGGTGGCCGAGACCGTGAATTGCAGCAGCGCGAACTGCTCAACATCCTGGTGGAACTGGAAGCTCTTGAGCTGCTGCCGCCCCGGGTAGTCAGTGAGCTGCGTGATGCCTATATCTTCCTGCGCAATCTGGAGCACGCCTTGCAGGGCATGGAAGACAAGCAGACCCAGTTACTCCCGGAGGATGCGCTGAGTCGGGCGCGGGTAGCGTTGATTCTGGGCTTTGCCAGTTGGGCGGACTTCATGGCAGCGCTGGATGGCCACCGGGAGCGGGTCGCCCGGCATTTTGCCGATATCATTGCGCTCGAGGATGAAGAACAGGAACAGGGCGGCCTGGATGAGGGCTGGCAGGAAATCTGGTTTGGTGAGATTGATGACGAGAGCGCCGTCAAATGGCTGGCCGACCATGGTTTCGAGGCGCCGGAGCAGAGTGTGAAGTTGCTTGCGGACCTGCGCTCCGGTCGCGCCGTGCAAACCATGCAAACCCAGGGTCGGCGACGGCTCAACCAGTTCATGCCAGTGCTGCTGGAGGCACTGACCGCCGTCGAGCAGCCTTCGGAAACCCTCGGCAGAGTGCTGCACCTGGTCGAGGCGGTATTGCGGCGTACCGCCTACCTGGTCCTGCTGCTGGAGAACCCCGGCGCCCGCGCCCAGCTGGTCAGGCTGTGCAGCCAGAGCCCCTGGATTGCCCGTCAGCTGGCGGAAACCCCGTTGTTGCTCGACGAATTGCTCAACGCCGAAAGTCTTTATCATCCGCCCGCCCGAAGTGAGCTGCAGGACGACCTGCGACAGCAGATGCTGCGCATTCCCTACGAAGACCTGGAAGAGCAGATGGAGTCCCTGCGCCACTTCAAGAAAGCCCATATTCTGCGGGTGGCCGCGTCTGAGTTGCGTGGTACCTTACCGCTGATGAAAGTGAGTGATTACCTCACCTGGATTGCCGAGGTGGTGCTGGACCACGTGGTGGACGTGGCCTTCGCCAACCTCGTCAGCCGCCATGGCTATCCGTTGCGGGCTGATGGCACGGCCTGTAACACCGATTTTGCCATCATCGGTTATGGCAAGCTGGGCGGTATCGAGCTGGGTTATACCTCGGATCTCGACCTGGTGTTCATCCACGATGCCGATCCCGGGCTGGCGACCGATGGCGACAAGCCCATCGATAACGCCGTGTTCTATACCCGCCTCGGGCAGCGCATTGTCCACATCCTCAGTACCCAGACACCGTCGGGCCAGCTTTACGAAGTGGATATGCGGCTGCGTCCGTCCGGTAACTCCGGCCTGCTGGTATCCACCCTGGCAGCTTTCGAGAAGTATCAGCGCAACGATGCCTGGACCTGGGAGCACCAGGCCCTGGCCCGTGCCCGGGGCGTAGCCGGTTGTCCGGCGACTCTGGAGGCCTTTGAGGCGCTGAGGCGCAGCATTCTTTGCCTTGGCCGGGATAAGGGCAAGCTGCGCCAGGACGTTGTAGAGATGCGGGAAAAGATGCGTACCAGCCTCGGCACCCCGGTTGTGGAAGGCAGGGAGCCCGAAGTGTTCCATATCAAGCACGACCGCGGTGGCATTATCGACATTGAGTTCATGGTGCAGTACCTGATGCTGGCCCATTGCGCGGAACATCCGGAGCTGACCCAGTGGTCGGATAACATCCGCCAGATGGAGGAGCTGGGCAGGGCAGGGATTTTGCCGGTGGAAGACACGGAAAGGCTTCGGGAAACCTACATTACCCTGCGCTCCACCATCCATCGCCGGGCATTGCAGAACCTGAACAGCCAGGTGGCCGCCGGATCCTTCCCGGATGAGAGAAAGTACATACAGGCGATGTGGCAAAAAGTGATGCTTAATTAGCAAGCTACACTTTCGTTCCGCAGAAAAATCCTGCTAGAATGCCGGTTCCCCGAAATCCCGCTTTTTTAGGAGCAGAATAGAAATGTCGATGGCTGACCGTGATGGCGTTATCTGGCTGGATGGTGAAATGGTTCCCTGGCGTGAAGCCAAAACCCACGTCCTCACTCACACCCTGCATTACGGCCTGGGCTGTTTTGAAGGTGTCCGTGCCTACAACGCCGAAAACGGCACATCGATTTTCCGCCTGAAAGAGCACACCGACCGGCTGTTCAATTCCGCGCACATCCTGAACATGAAAATGCCGTTCACCAAGGATGAGATCAACGAAGCTCAGCGTGCGGCTGTTCGTGAGAACAATCTGGAAGAAGCCTACCTGCGTCCGATGGTGTTCCTGGGCTCCGAAGGTATGGGCCTGCGTGCCGAGAACCTGAAGGTTCACGTGATGGTTGCGGCCTGGAGCTGGCCGTCGTACATGTCTCCGGAAGCCAAAGAACTGGGCATCAAGGTGCGGACCTCATCCTACACCCGGCACCATGTCAACATCACCATGTGCAAGGCCAAGGCCAACGGTAACTACATCAACTCCATGCTGGCGTTGAATGAAGCCATTTCCGGTGGTGCCGAGGAAGCTCTGCTGCTGGATAACGAAGGTTACGTGGCGGAAGGCTCCGGTGAAAACATCTTCATCGTTCGCAACGGTGAGCTGCATACCCCGGAACTGACCTCGTGCCTGGCCGGCATCACCCGTGCCACCATTATCGACTTCGCCAAGGACCTGGGGCTGGTGGTGAAAGAGCGTCGCATCACCCGCGACGAAGTCTACATTGCCGAAGAAGCGTTCTTCACCGGCACCGCCGCCGAAGTGCTGCCGATCCGCGAGCTCGATGGCCGTCAGATTGGCGAGGGCAAGCGCGGGCCGATTACCGAGAAGCTTCAGCAAATGTATTTCGATGCGGTGAAAGGTAAGCTGGCTCAGCATTCTGAGTGGCTGACGCCGGTCAAGGGCTGAGAAACGCCTTTTATTTAAAGATAGCCGCCGGTGCTCCCAGCCCCGGCGGCTTCGTTGTATAGAATTCACGGAAAAAAGCAGGACGAGACAATGGCAGACGTAATCAAAGTTCCGGTTTCCTTCGGCGAAGTCCTCGACAAGATCACCATCCTGGAAATCAAGTCCGAACGCATCAAGGATCAGGAGAAAGTGAAAAACGTGCGCCTGGAGCTTGAGGAGCTCAGCGTAACCTGGGATGAGGCGGTGTCGGACCGGGCTGCAGATATTGCTGATCTGCGCAAGCAGCTCAAGGCGGTGAACGAGGAGTTGTGGGTCATCGAAGATGACATCCGTGACCAGGAAGCCGCACAGGATTTCGGGCCGAAGTTCATTGAACTGGCCCGCGCCGTGTATGTGACCAACGACAAGCGCGCCGCGATCAAGAAAGAAATCAACCTGGCGCTGGGTTCGCGGTTTGTGGAAGAAAAATCCTACCAGGACTATACCGCCAGGAAATAATGGCGGCGCCTTCCGTGGCGTGGTGACACGATTGCTGTCGTGCGCCACGCCCGCCCGTCGCTGTGTCAGTCCCGGTCATCGCAATGTGACGCCACCCATCGATCCAGCATGGCGGTGGTGTCGGCGACCGTCACCAGTTCCATAGCCCCTTCGAACTCGGCCTTGGCTCCCCAGCGGGCCTCCGCCACCGTTTTCCCGGTGAACTTTTGCAGTGCTTCCGGGTAGCGGTTTACACACCACTGCAGGGAGTTGTACGGCCCCGAACGATTGGGATTGCTGGCCGCGAACAGCCCGAGCACGTCGGTGCCCACGGCGCTGGCGATGTGGGCCGGCCCGGTATCCGGCGCGACCACCAGGTCGGCATGGGTCATCAGCGCGGTAAGCTGCTTGAGGGTGTCGCGGCCGCAGATGTTGTGGGCTTTTTCCGTCATGGCGGACTCGATGGCGGCACAATATTCGGCTTCAAACGGTGCCGGACTGCCTACCAGGATGACCTTCATGCCATGCTGGCGGATGGCATAGTCGGCCAGCTGGGCATAGCGCTCAGCCGGCCAGTTCCGCAGGGTGTGGCTGGCGCAGGGGCTGATGACCAGGTTCCTGCGGTCGGTGGCGAGGTGCTGGTGTGCGAAGGCGTGGTCGTCCTCGCTGAGCGGAATCTGCCAGCGTGGCGGGGCAGCTTCCAGCCCCAGAGGCACCAGGAAACTCGCCAGGCAGTCGCGAACATGCTGTTGCGGTGCTGCCGCAATGCGGCGATTGATAAACAGGCTGTGCAGATCCTTGCTGCGGGCCTTGTCATAACCTACCCGGATCTTTGCCGGGATACAGGCAGCAGCCAGGTTGGCGCGAAAGGCGACCTGCATGTGCAGCAGGGCGTCAAACCGGCGGCCTTTCATCTGTTGGCGCAGCTGGGCATAGCCCTTACGCCCGGCCTTCTTGTCGAAAAGAATGAACTCGACACCGGGCAGGTCGCCGATCAGTTTCGCCTCGATCTTGCCGATCACCCAGGTAATTCGGATGCCGGGAACCTGTTCCTGGAGGCTCAGTACCACGGGTATGACATGGGTGACATCGCCGATCGCGGAAAGGCGGAGAATGCAGATGGACTTCATCGGGTAATAATCCGTTACAGGTTCGGAAAGCGGGTTGCTAGAGCTTTGCCGGCAATCATTGGTAAACTGGCCGCCATTCTATCGTACTCGCCGGCGTACGTCCTGATGGGCGCCCCGGTCGGCTTGCGGTCGTTCAAATTTTTGGTGTTCAGGTGCCCATGGTTGAGTCTGAAATCTGTCTGCGGGAAAACGGCTCGGCACTGTTGGTGCATCCGGATTATGATGGCCGGGTGACTGCGGACTGGTTCCGGCCGGACTACTGGGCCGGGCAGGCGCGCCCGGTGAGCAGCGGGGGCCGTGGTGGTGCCTGGTTTATCAACGCCGATGGCAGCAAGCTGGTGTTGCGGGAGTATCGCCGTGGCGGCCTGATGGCGCGGCTGTCGGAGAAAGGTTACATCTTTACCCGCGAACGGGACGTCCGCTCCTTTGCCGAATTCCGGCTGCTCAACGAACTGGTCGCCCTGGCGCTGCCCGTGCCCCGGCCGGTAGCTGCGCTCTATCGGAAAACCTCGGCCCTGCGTTACCAGGCGGCGATTATTATCGAGCAGCTGGAAGATACCACCCCCCTGGCGGACCTGGTCCCGGACCTGGACGACCGGCACTGGACACTGCTCGGCCAGACCATCCGTCGCTTTCACGATGCCGGTGTCCACCATGCCGACCTGAACTGCTTCAATGTGCTGGTACGCGGGGACACGTTTTTTCTGATTGATTTTGACAAGGGGCGCATTCTGGCCGCACCGGCTGAGGCAAGCTGGAAGGCCGCCAATCTGGAGCGTCTCGCCCGTTCCCTCAGGAAAGTGGCCGGAGAGGCTGCGCAGAGCAGGGTGTGGGATTCATTTATGAACGGATATAACGGGAGTCATATCGCTTGACCGACCAACACCAAGGCCACTCACTGCCGGCCGTACTCTGCCTGACGGACGCCTGCGATCGCCCTGAGACCGAACTTTTTATCGGTCTGAAGAAGGCCGGGTTTGACGTGGATGTCATGTGCAATCCGAAGGGGCGTAACTACCAGCGCCTGGTGGATGAAGGCATGGTTGCCCAGCCGATTGCCCTGAAGAATCGCTTCGACAAGGAGGGCACGGCGGCTATCCGGAAACAGTTGAGTCGTAAGAAATACGACATCATCCATGCCTATAATCCCAGGTCGCTCGCCTGTGGACTGCGGGCGTCCCGAGGGACGGATATCAGGATTGTTGCCTATCGGGGCGTGATCGGGAACATCAGTTTTCTCAACCCTGAATCGTGGATTACGTTCCTGCACCCGCGGGTGAGCAAGATCGTGTGCGTCGCGGACGCGATCCGGGATTACCTGGCCAGTGTCCGCCTGCTCTGGATGCACATTCCGGACAGCAAATTGCAGCGGATCTATAAAGGTCATGACCTGGGCTGGTACCAGGATCCGGCGGCCGATCTGGCGGAATTCGGGGTGCCGGAGGGCGCGTTTGTGGTGTGCTGCACCGGTCGCGACCGGCCACGCAAGGGGTTTGATGTTCTGGTCAGTGCAATCGACAAGCTGCCAGCGGATGTTGAGGTCCACCTGGTGCTGGTGGGCGATGTGATCGACAACCAGGAGCTGAAAGCGCAGATCGCCGGGATCAGGCACCCCGAGCGGGTCCACTTCACCGGTTACCGCCAGGATGCACCCGCGATTGCCCGCGCCAGCGACGTGTTCGTGTTGCCGTCAACCGAGCGGGAGGGCCTGCCCAGGGCGGTTATCGAGGCGATGGCGTACGGTGTCGCCCCGGTGGTGACCAACGTTGGCGGTATGCCCGAGTTGGTGGAGAACGAAGTGAGTGGACTGGTGGTGCAACAGAAAAGCCCGGACGCCCTGGCGTCCGCCATCGAGCGTCTATACCGGGACCGCGAACTGCTGGCCCGCCTGTCGAACGCCGCCCGGGAGCGCATCGCCGGTGACTTCCATACATCGAGAACCGTGCGCGAAACCGGTGAACTGTACAAATCACTGACGGGCAGGAACTGAATGCGTCGCTACCTGTTTTTTGTCAATCAGCCGTATTCCTATTCGATTCTTCGTCCGCTGCAGGACGAGATTCGCCGCCGCGGTGACGAGGCAGCCTGGTTCGTTGCCGGTTGCAGCACCGCGCCCCTTCGCCCGGATGAGCGGCGCCTGAAGACCGTCGGGGAGGTCATGGAATACAAGGCCGATGCCACCTTTGTGCCCGGCGACTGGGTACCTTACTTCTTTCCCGGCATCAAGGTTGAGGTCTTCCATGGCATGGCGCGGAACAAGCGTGGCCATAACAGTGAGGACGAGAGTGACCATTACCGGATTCGGGGGTGGTTTGACCTGTACTGCACCCATGCTGAGAAAGACACTGCCAAGTTCAGCGAGCTTGCCAGGGAACACGGACATTTCGCCGTAGCCCATACCGGATGGCCGAAGCTGGACCCGTTGTTGTCGCAAGGTGTTGCGGGTAAACGGCCCCGAGAAGCCGGTGAGTTGCCCGTCGTCTTTTACGCATCTACGTTCAGCCGCTCGGTGACTTCGGCGCCGGATCTGGTCGACAAGATTGGTGAGCTGGCCGCCAGTGGCCGCTGGAAGTTCATTGTTACCCTGCATCCGAAGATGGATCCTGCCGTCGTCGAACGATATCGCGGCCTGGCAGGCGAAAACCTGCGCTTTATTGAAAGTGATGTGGACTTGCTCCCGGTTCTTCCCGAGGCGGATGTTATGCTGTGCGACACCTCCTCGATCATGTTCGAATTCATGTTCCTGGATCGCCCGGTGGTCACCTTTAAAACCCGGATGCCGGGGCCTTATCTGATTGACGTGGAGCGGGTGGACGAGGTTGAACCGGCACTGCAGCGGGCCCTGGAATACCCGCAAGAACTGATGGATGCAACACGGGCACTGTGTCGTGACCTGCACAGTTACCACGATGGCCAGTCCAGTCAGCGGGTACTCGATGCGGTTGAGGATTTCCTGGTTAACCGACAGGCAGGCCTGCGGAAAAAGCCGCTGAATTTGCTGAGAAAACTCAAGGTGAGACGCAGGCTTCGCAGGGAGTTGCGCAAGATGTAAGGGGGGCCAGAGCTTGCAGGAACGCCGGCTTCAGTCGTCAAGGACGCCCCCCGGTGACCTTCATGGTCCAGGATCACCTATGCTTCTGAAAGGAATTGCCCGAATTGTTAGAGCCTGAACGCCGAATTGACGTCTTTGTTGCAAGTACGCCACTGCAACTGATCAGTTGCACCGAGGCCCGGGAGCACTATCAGTGTGAGGGGCGCGAGAGCTTGTTGATCATTGCCCGGCCTGATAACAAGATGACCGAATCGCAGATGGCGTTTCTGGTGGATCACCTTGGCTGGCAGGGCATCGAGACCGTATACCTGAGCAAAGACACCTTCTATCTCAAGTTGGGGCACGTCTTCCGGCGCCTGGCGAGGCGTCAGGTCAACCGGTTGTTTATCGGCAATAAATCGAGCTGGATCCACGAAATCTTTTATCGCGGCCTGGATTGGGCAACACTGGTTTTTGTGGACGATGGCCTCGCAACCGTCCGGTATTACCACGCGATCCATGGCGAGGGGCTGGTCTCGCGAATCTCACCGGGCAAGCGGCGTCTGCTTGAGTTTTTCCGGATCCGGCTGCACCGGAATTTGCCCGATAGCGTAACCTTCTTTACCTGCTTTCCGTTGGCCAGCACAGACCATCTTTCGGTGGAAGTTCATGATTTCCCGGTATTCCGGCGCATATTCTGCAGCTCCGGGATTAGCAGGGACGCCATGCCGCTGGTGGGTTTTCTTGGTCAGCCTTTCGGGGGAGAGCACCGGCTGATGCAGTTGCGGGTCCAGCTTGAACACGTCATCGAGCGGCATCCCGGGGCAAAGGTTGTCTATTTCATGCACCGGAAAGAACGAAGGCAGGAGCTTGAGAAGGCGCTGGGGGCGCTGCCAGTAGAGTTCCGGCAGGTCGGGCATCCTATCGAGGTCGAAGTTGCCCTGTCCGGGGTGCCTTATGAAGCGTTCTACAGCTTTGCTTCGACCGCATTATTTACCCTCAAGAAAATCTTCCCGGACACGGCGGTCTTTCAGATCGATGACCGGGCCATGGCGGCAGCCCTGCCTTACTATGAGGAGATCCTGGCGATGTTCAGGGGGGCGGGCGTCGAATCCACCCGGCTTTGAGGGCCCGGGGTAGCCGGGGTCGTCCGCATTGGCTCAGTTCTTCCGTCCGTTCCTGTCCAGCGTCCACAGTCCCGCGTACTTGTTAAACGTCACCTGAGCATAAGTCACCGCCGTCAGATAGCCCACTGCCCCATCCAGAAATCCGAAGCGGATAAAGTAAACCTGCACGAAGGTCAGCAATCCCCGCAGGGTGGGGTAGATCATGGTGCGGGTTTTCTTGCCCTTGCGGTGCTTCTCCAGGGAGCCCAGCCAGGCGTACTTGGCACTTTTTTCCAGGGAATGGCCAAAATCCCGATGGGTGTAATGGGTCAGGCGCCCGCGGAGGGTCCTGATTCGGCGGCCACTCGGGATAAGGATGCGTTCGTGTACCAGGGCATCGGAAAAGCTCACACCTTCGCGGCGGAACAGTCGCAGGGGCGCCCGCCCGCTGCGGCCGAAATCGAGACGTTTGCCGTAGATGGTCACCGCCCACGGCAGCTTGTAGGCGTCTGCATCCGGTTCTGCCAGGTGATGGTTGATCTCGCGGGCCAGTTCGGGCGTGATGCGCTCATCGGCGTCCAGTGACAGTACCCAGTCACCGGTGGCCTTTTCCAGCGCCCGCTGTTTCTGGATGCCAAAGCCCGGCCAGTCGGTCACCTCAACAATATCAGCGTACTGGCGGGCGATGTCTACGGTCCGGTCGGTGCTGCCGCTGTCCAGGACGATGATCTCATCGGCGACCAGGCGGGCAGACTGCAGGCAGTCGGCAATGTGATCTTCTTCGTTTTTGGTAATGATGGTGGCGGACACCCGCACCTTGCGGTCCCGATAGCAGGAAGCGTTGAGTTCGGTAAACAGGGCCGACGCCAGTCCGGCCATGATGAGCAGGTAAAATGTCAGGAACAGGCTGCGGTCGAAGGTTGCTTCGGTCAGCCCGAACATCAGGTAGCCGGTGGCCACCATGGTGCCGGCGACCGCGAGGTGGGCGGTTGGCCGGTGTTTGCTGAACAGGTGCCGGGCGAAAATGGCCAGGGGAATGAAGATCAGCAGGGCCCAGCTCAGGATGCCCGGAATACCGCTGGTAGCGGCATTGTTCAGCAGGTCGTTGTGGGCGTGGCCGGTACAGCACAGGCCCAGCTTGGCAGAGACTTCGCCGGCCGCTACCGCGGCTTCGACCGACGCGGTATAACCTCCGAGGCCGATGCCGGTCAGCGGGTTGGCGAGGAACATGTTCCAGGCCAGGCCCCAGACCTCAATCCGCGCATCCATTCCGGTATCGAGGCTGCGGTCATGCAGCAGCCCCTCCAGTGAATTGAACATCCGGTCACTGCTGGCCACCGCACTGATCGCAATGACGGCCACCACAATCACGCCGCCAACCCGCAGCTTTCGGCCCAGCAGCGGAAGCAGCAACAAGAGCAGGAAGGGCAATGCGACCAGGTTGCTGCGGGTCTCTGACAGCATGGAGATGACCACGGCAGTGACACCGGCAACGCAAAACAGCCCCGCCAGCACCGGCCGCTTGCTGCGCCCGAAGAAAAAGCCTCCGACCAGGGTCAGCATACCGCCGAGCAGGGCCAGGTTGCCGAAACTGATGGGGTTGATACCGCCACCAAAACGGATGCTCAGGATCTTGTCCAGGGAGCCGTGACGGGCAGCCAGGGCGCTGACCAGGGCAACAATTACCGACAGGGAGATCAGCCCCAGCGCGATGAATGCACCCCGGGCTCTCACCCCGGAACAGGTCAGGGCCACCACCAGGGGCCAGAACAGGATCAGGCGGGCATGGGTGCCCAGGGTTTTGCCACCCTCATAGGCGAACCCCTCCATCAGCCACGAATAACCGCTCACCAGGACAAAAAACCAGAAGGCAAAGTGCATCAGGCGCAGTTCTTTCGGGGTATCCCAGCCGGTCCCGGGGAGCGACTTCTTCAGGATGAATACCATACCGGCCACCGCCAGCAGCAAGGTTGCACCCGCAAGAATACTCGAGGACAACAGGGCGCCTCCCAGCCCGACCATAAGCAGGGCAGGAAGAAGCATGCGGGTGGGCGCGGTCATGTTCATGGTTTCCGTCAGTTGGTGTTGAATCGGGAAAGCTCGTGCAGGACGTCGCTCACCAGCCCCGCAGTTGCAGTAAAGGAGGCCTTGGGCTTCAGGTGCGGGTCCAGCACATCAACGTGGCCCGTGGGACCCGTTACGACCATGGCGTCATCAAGAATCAGCGCATGGCTCATATAGCTGTGCGCTATTGTCCAGTTTTTGCTTCTGTCCGTGAAGAGGCCAAAGTCGGAGGCGACGTTTTCCGGGGGCGTATCTTCGCACCCAAGTGCGTGTTTTAAAAGGCTTGGGGCAATATCAAAGTGTACTGTCTTTTTGTGTATCTGTGCTGGCGTCATGCCGGGCCAGTGGATGTTGTCGCTCGAAGTCACCTTGCGGATATTGCCGAGCTGTCCGGTGTACAGGATGGTGACATAGAGTGCGGTCGCTTGGTCAGGAATACTGATCCACTTCAGTTTTGACCGGTTTGATCCTACTGGCAAACCCGTCCGGGTTTGTACGGGTTGGGCTGGCCGGGCGGGCGGTGGCGCATCCGTTTGTATTCCCACTGGTACTGTTCTGGAATCTCCCGCACGCAGTTTTCCACCGACTTGTTGAGCGCGGTGGTTGCCACCACCGGGTCGTCATCCGCCATGCCCGGTTCGCAGGGGCGGATGACCAGGCGGAAACCCTGGCTGTCTTTCAGCCGTTCGGCATAGGTCATCAGGGCAGTGGCTCCGGATTTCTGCATCAATTTCGCCACCAGGGTCATGGTGCGGACTTCCATACCAAAGAACGGTGCATAGGCGTTACCTTTGCCCCGCGGGCTCTGGTCCGGCAGGATGCCCGCGACTTCGCCTTCCCGCAGCAAGCCAATGAGGCGTGCCAGGCCGCGCCGGTCGCCGCGGACCAGTTCCGATCCCATGCGGCCCCGTACCCGGATCATATAGTCTTCAAACTCGGGCATGTGAGGAGGGCTGTACAGCGCAGCCATCTTGTAACGTGACGAAAAGTAGAGACCGGCCAGTTCCCAGTTGCCCAGATGCGGTGCCAGCAGGATCAGGCCCTTGCCGTCGGCACGGGCCTGCGTCAGCAATTCCTCGCCGTCGACCTCCCGGATCAGGTCGAGGCAGCGTTCCACCGGCCACTCCCACATCAGCGGAATTTCCATCATGGTCTGGCCGGTATGGCGCAGGCTGGAACGGGCAAGCTGCTTGCGTTGGTTGGCGGACAGTTCGGGCAGGCAGATTTCCAGGTTGATGTTGGTGACCTGCCGCGGCTTGCCGGGGATGAACCACAACAGCGTGCCCAGAACCCGGCCAATTCGCTGGGCTGACTGGAGCGAGAGTTTCCCTGCCAGCTTGAGCAGGAACAGCAGAGCGGAAGCTTTGGGCGATGCCATGTCAGACGCTTTATCCAAATGGGTAACTGCGCGGGAAACTACCACCAACGTCGAAGTCCGGCAAGTCGGGATGGCCACAGGTCAAAGCCTGGATGCGTCCTGCCAGTCACCGTGGCGGCCGCTGAGTTCCCAGTCAATGCGCTTGCGAAAACGACGGATCTTGCGGTCAATGTAGCGCTGCCGATAGCCTGGCACCGCCGCCAGCCAGTCCGGAATGGCAGGGGCGCCAAGCCCGTCAACCAGGTGAAGTTCCGGGCGGCCGGTACGGTCACTGAGGACCAGGTTATGGGGTAACAGGTTACGGGTGAGGATACCGGTTGAGCCGAGCCATTGGCAGAAGCGCTCAACGGCGGCGCGGCAGTCGGGATCGAAGCCATTGCGGGCCAGATAGCGCTCCAGGGTCGGGGCAATGTCCCCGGCGGCGGTGCGAATCAGTTCGCTCTCATTGGCGGCACCTGCACTGGTTGCCCGGCTGCCAAAGAACCGGGGCAGATGCTGCCACGGGATTTCTTCCTTGCCTGCGGCTATCAGTTGTTGAATGGCGGTTTGACGGTAGGCCCGCTGTTCCTGAAGGTTATCGTTGAGGCGCTGCCGACCCAGCAACCGCTTGAACGCCGGCTGGCGGCGGAAGCGCGCTTCAATGTTCTCGGGACGGATGACTTTCAGGCATCGTGCCGGATCGTCCGGGTGGACAAAGCAATGGCGGTTGGCGCCGGATGCGAAGGGTGTCAGAGCTGTCAGATCAATCATCGCGGCCTTTCCTGGCTGGACGCCGGCCCGGCGCTCAGCGAGGCTCTGGCGGTAAACCTGCTCAGTACGCTCCACCATCCGGTCGATGGTGAATTCGGTCCGTGCCCGGATCATCGCGGGTTGTTCGAGCTGCCGCAGTGCCTCGAGGGCTCCAAGTTGCCGGCTCAGCAAATTCCGTAACCCCTCGCCGTCTACCGCACTGGCAATGGCCTCGGGTGGCAGCAGTTCCCGCGCACCGGCAATCGGTGTAGCCAATACCGGGCAGCCGGCCTGCAGTGCCTCGATCAGCACATAGGAAAAACCTTCCCGCAGCGAGCTGATCACGCAGACATCGGCGCCCTGGAGCCAGTCTGCGACATTATGCTGCAGTCCGGCCAGCCGCACCCGGTCGCCGAGTTCGAGGCGGCTGATCAGAGCTTCGAGACGGGGCCTCTCGCTACCTTCGCCGAGAATGGTCAGCCGCCGGTCTGCAGGCAGGTGCGACCAGGCCGTGATCAGCCGGTCAAAGCCCTTGACCGGCTCCAGCCTGCCAACGGCGATGGCGTGGATTCCCCGCGCCTGCGGATTGGCGTGGGCGGCACCCGACGGCTCGGCGACCATGCAACCGTTATGGATCAGGGTTTTATGGGGGTGGGAGAGGCTGTCCAGCACGGGCTTGCTTATGGCAATCACCCGATCCAGTCGTGTCAGGCCCGGGTGGCGGCGTTTGATACCGTGCACGGTACCGACCAGCCCGGTGCCTGGAGCTGGTCGCCGTAACAGGCGGATAGCCTTGTTGCCCTGGGCATGGCAGATATCGGGGCGCAGTGAGCGCAGCAGGCGCTGCAATTGCCGGCGCAGCAGCGGGTGATGGCGGCTTCGTTGCACCGGCAATGGATGATAGTGGATGTCGGGGCCGAAGTGGTTGCGGTAAGCCGGGTGCCCGAGAACGTGAACGTCGTGACCGCGCCGGGCCAGACCGGTAGCCAGCTCGGCGGTGTGTTTCTCCATCCCGCCCCAGGTGGTACCGGGAGTGGCGACCAGGAGCACGACCCGAATACCGTTGCCGCCCATCGCTTAATCCTGTCGCAGGACTTTACGGTAAACCGCGAGGGTGGCTTCCGTCTGGGCCTCGAGGCGGAAGTGCGGGGGAATTTCAATGTGGTGAGCCGGAACGGCCAGCAGCTTTAGTACGGTGGCGGTGAATGCCTCGATGTCATCCGGCGGCACCAGCCCGGCAGGGAAGCAGGCGCGCAGGGTTTCCGCGGCGCCGCCCCGGTTAAAGGCAGCTACCGGCGTGCCGGAGGCCAGCGCCTCGGTGACGGTACGGCCAAACGGCTCCGGCTTGTTGGACAGGTGGCAGACCACGCCGGACAACCGGTACAGGTCCGCGATGTCATTGCGCTGGCCGAGGAAGGTTACATGTTTCTGCAGGCCGAGTTTGTTGCGACGGCGGATCAGTTCCCTGAGGAAATGGGTTTTGCCGGGCTCGACATTGCCAACGATGATGCCATGACAGTCCGGTCGGGATCGGGTGATATTCGCCATGACTTCGAGAAACGCCAGATGGCCTTTCCAGCGGGAGATGCGGCCCGGCATCATGATCAGGGTCTTGCCGGCCAGTTCCGGATATTGCTGCAGCAGGGACCGGCTCCAGGCCGGGGCCGGTTTGCGCTGGCGGAAGTGATCGACGTCGACGCCCCGCTGGATGACCGTCAGCTGTTCCCGCGGAACCTGGTAATTCTTCAGCACGTAATCCCGCACACATTCGGAGACGGCGATGACCTGGTTGGCCCTGGCCATGATGGCACTGTAGCGGTTGACTGAGTACATGCCGTGGAACGTCGATACCACCACCGGGCGCTCCGCTTCCGGAAGCCCGCGCAGGGCAAGCCAGACAATCCAGGCCGGCATGCGGGAGCGCACGTGGATGATATCCGGGCGCAGCTGGCGGATCAGTCGACGCACCGGGCGGATCTGGGTAAGCGAGGTCAGTGACTTGCGATGCACCGGCAAGGCAACGTGAACACTGCCCTGGCGTTCCAGTTGCTCCACCATAGGGCCGCCGCGGGACAGCACAAACGAGTCGTGGCCTCGTTTGACCAGTTCGGCGGCAAATTCCACGGTGCCCCGCTCGACACCGCCGCTGAACAACGCGGGCAGCACCTGGAGAATCCTCATGGCGCGGTACGCCCCGGTAACCGTTGCAGCAGCCAGCGCGCAGCGCGGTCGGCTTCCCACAGCGAGCGGGATGGCACGGTGGCTGCGGACATCACCGACGTGTGATCGCTCCAGCGGGCGACCCGGCCGCGCTGGTGCAGCAGAGCATTCCCCCTGGCAACCCGGCTACCCGTATTCGCGCTCAGTTCAAACAGTCCGGTCGGAATGCCGGAAGTAACCGCCTCGTACACCATCGAGGCGCTGTCGGGGGTTACCCATACCGCACGGGAAGCCGCCAGTCGATGGGCAAGCCAGTCTTCATGGGTCTGTTCCGGCTCTGCCACGGTGACCCTTGCACCCGCCAGGTCGCGCAGCCGTTGCCGCAGGGTGTCCGGTGTTCGCCGTGACCCGCTGAGGGTCCAGTGCCAGTCCGGGTAGCTGCGCATCAGGTGCAGCAGCTGATCGAAAACCACGTCGTCGTCCCACTCATAGTGCGACGAAGGGCCGCCGATCAGTGCCAGCGCTTCCTGCTTTGTAGTCAGGCGGGCGAGCGGAGTGAGGGTGTTGATCATGCCTTCGGTAAGCAGCAACCTGGTGTTGCCTGCTGTGTTATCCGTAATGCCGTCGTGCTCGGGAACGATGGCAGCGTCAATCCAGTTCAGCGGGAAACCGGGCTTCATCAGGACTACGGTGCGGGCGTTGCCGATCCGGCGCAGGGACAGCAGCAGGCGATGGGTGCCGGAGCCGGCGGCAATGATCAGGTCGGGCACCGGCAGGTTCGGTTCCAGCCTTGGTGCGAGGCCGAGCAGGGCGCGCCAGAGGGGTATCCGGTATTCGGTGGCATCCAGCCAGTAGACACTGGCACCGGCGAGCGCCTTCAGGCGGGCGCCCAGTCCGCGCAACTGGTTGCGGTGCCCTGGTTTGTTATCCGTCAGCAGCCAGAGTACCGGTGCACGGGCTGACCCGGTTGCCGCCGGCACCATCAGTCCTGCTTCCGGTAGAAGTCGGGATCAGCGGGGCCGGGACGGGTTTTGAAGCGCCGGTGCATCCACAGGTACTGATCCGGATGGCGGCGGATTTCCCGCTCGATGGTCTGGTTGACGAGGGTGGCGTCTGCCAGGTCGTCACCAGAAGGGAAATTTTCCAGTGGCGCCTGGAAGTAGATGTCATACCCCGGCTTGTCTTCGCGGCGGAAATGACTGAACGGGACCACCGCACAGCCGCTGCGCTCGGCAATCCTTGACGTGGCAGTAATGCTGCCGGTAGGAATGTTGAAGAACGGAGCAAACACAATGCCCTTGCGGCCATAATCCTGGTCGGTTGCGTACCACACGATGCGGTTCTGCTTGAGTTGCCTTAGCAGGCCCCGCAAATCACGGCTGCCAAGGGCCATGCCGTAGCGGCGCTCGCGGGCCCGGGTCATCACGGCGTTGATCAGCGGGTTGTTGTGGTCCCGCTGCATTACATCCGCGTCAATGTGTTCGGTGACCAGCGAGCCCCCCAGGTCGAGCGTGCTGTAGTGACCGCCCAGCAGGAGGATACCCTTGCCCCGGGCCAGTGCAGCATCAACGTGTTCCAGTCCGTGCACCTGGGTGATCGAGGCAAACTGCCGGGGATTGCGGAACCAGGCGAGCCCCAGTTCCATGATACCGATACCGTTGGAATGAAAGGCTTTACGCACCAGGGCCTGCTGCTCGGCAGCGGACAATTCCGGAAAACAGAGCCGGATATTGACCTCGGTAATGTGCCTTCGGCGCGCGACCAGCCGGTAGGCCAGTTCACCGATCAGCTTACCCAGCCACCACTGCACGCGGATGGGTAGTTGCGCCATCAGCCACATGAATCCGATGCCAAGCCAGCTGGGCCACCAGCGGGGATGCAGGAAGCGGGTGTAACGGGTTTCTCGGGTTCTCGACTTGTGTTTGCTCACGCTGACTGCCGCCGTCCCTTTCCGGTTGGGATCAATAGTATGGGTAAACTGTGGCGGGAAGTTTAACAGGCTCGCTGTCGCAGACTAAAGTATGAATCGACCGGCATTTGTCCGGGGCAATCAAAGTCATGGCGGTTTCGGGCCAAAGCGGGGGCATTTATGTAGAATGGCGCCGGACGGACCAGCCGGAGGCCGCATGCTGCATTTTCTATATTCTCTTTGCTTCAGGATTGCATTGCCCTTTGTCCTGCTGCGCCTGTGGTGGAGTGGCCGCAGCAAGCCCGAGGCCTGGGACCGCTGGCAGGAGCGGCTGGGGTTTGTGGCGCGCTCGCCGGAGCCGGTCATCTGGGTCCACGCCGTATCTGTGGGCGAAACCATTGCCGCCGCGCCCCTGGTGAGGGGATTGTTGCGGCGTCACCCAGGCATCCCCATTGTCATGACCGCGATGACCGCCACCGGGTCCGCCCGGGCCCGGGCGATCTTTGGTGATCAGGTTCGCTATGCCTACTCCCCCTACGACACGCCGGGTTCGGTGCGCCGGTTCGTTCGCCGTCTCCGGCCCCGTGTGCTGGTGATTATGGAAACCGAGTTGTGGCCGAACATGGTTTCGATCAGCCACCACAGCGGCGTCCCCATTTTTCTTATTAACGCCCGGCTTTCCGAGCGCTCGGCGCGGGGTTACCAGCGGGTCCGCTCGCTGGCGCGTCCGTTGCTGGCGTCGATCAGCTGGATTGCCGCCCAGGCGGAGGAAGACGCCGGCCGCTTTCTGCGGATCGGCGCCCGTGAAGATACCGTGACGGTCACCGGCAGCATCAAGTTCGATGTCGACATTTCGGATGAGCTCAGACAGGCGGCGCGAAACGTTCGTGGCGATCTGGGCGCTGCGCGTCCGGTGTGGATTGCCGCCAGTACCCATATCGGTGAAGACCTGCAGATACTCAACGCGCACGCGGCGGTACTGGAACAGTTTCCGGACAGCCTGCTGGTGCTGGTACCCCGGCATCCAGAACGCTTTGAACAGGTGGCCGGGATGGTCGCAGAGCAGGGTTTTACGCTGGCGCGGCGCTCGCGGCAACAGCAGTCGGAACGGATCGGTAAGAGCCAGGTTTACCTGGGTGACACAATGGGCGAATTGCTGATGCTGTATGGCGCGGCTGACGTGGCGTTTGTCGGTGGCTCGCTGATCGAGCGTGGCGGCCATAATCCGCTGGAGCCGGCCGCCTGGGGCATGCCCGTGGTGTCCGGGCCGCACATCTTCAACTTTGAAACGATCTATCGCCAGCTGGGCGAGGGCGGGGGGGTGACCCTGGTGGCCAGCTGCACGGAGCTGGCCAGGGTAGTGACGGACCTGTTCCGCGACCGCTCAGCTGCCGGGACGCTGGGAAACAACGCCCTTGCGGTGGTCAATGCCAACCGGGGCGCCCTGGAGCGCGTTATCGATGGAATTAGCGCCAGGGTTTGACCGATGGCTGGCCCCCGGGCCACCACGTGGTGGCCCGGGGGCCAGCCCGGCAGTTACCGGGCAGGATCAGCCATGGTTCGGTTTTCTTCCGCCAGGGCCTCGATGCCGGGCGCCGTTTCACTCAGCCAGTTGTTCAGGTCAATCAGGTCCTGGGGGCTCAGCGTACCGGCGGCCTGTTTCAGTTGCAGGGTGTTGATTACATAGTCGTAGCGGGCATTGGCATAGTCACGCAGCGCGACATAGTAGGCACGCTCGGCATCCAGCACTTCAACAATATTCCGGGTACCCACTTCGTAACCCGCGCGGGTCGCATCCAGGGCACTGCGGCGGGAAATGATGGTCTGTTCCAGGGCCGAGGCCGATTCAATGTTGGTATTGACGGTGCGGAACAGGCTGCGGGTGGTCACCCGGACATCCCGGCGGGTGGTTTCCAGGGTCTGTTCGGCCACGGTAACCAGCGAACGTTGCTGGCGGACGCCCGCCTGGGTCCCGCCACCACTGTACAGCGGTACATTAAGCGTCAGGCCGATGACGCCCTGGGTGGTGGTGCCGTCCTGTTGCAGGGAGTTCTGGCCCTCGATGCCGGTGACGTCGGATTTGCCATAGGAAGCCCCCAGGTCCAGGGTCGGCAGGTGGCCCGCCTTGGCGGTTTTCAGATTGGCTTCACTGGTGTTGAGCTCATAGATGGCAGACTGGATGGTCCAGTTCTGTTCCAGGGCGGTGGTTTCCCAGGCCGAGGGGTCCATCGGTTGTGGTCGTCCCAGCGGGAAGTTGCGCCGCAGGTTAGCCAGCTCCTCGGTGTATTCGCCGGTGAGGCGGGCCAGTTGCTCGCGGGCAATGTCGAGCTGGCTTTCGGCGGCAATGCGCTGGCTCTTGCTGTCATCGTAGCTGGCGCGGGCTTCATACACCTCGGTGATGGCAATCAGGCCAACATCAAAGCGCTCCTGGGCTTGCTCGTACTGGCGCTGGATCGCCGCTTCGGTGGCACGGGCTGTTGTCAGGGTGTCGGCGGCGCGCAGTACGTTGAAGTATGCGGTTGCCACATCGAGAATCAGCTGCTGCTGAGCCAGGTTGTAACGGGCTTGTGCCGCCTCGGTCTGGAACTTGCTGGCGTCGTAGCGGAACCAGCTATCGGCTCGGAACAGGGGTTGGGTCAGTTGTACGCCGTAGCTCAGGGTGCGGTAGGAGTTGTCCTGGTTCGGGCCGTCCACGTCAGTATGGTTGGCTTCCCCGAAGGCACCGACCTGGGGCAGCAGGGCGCTGCGGCTTACGTCGCTGCCGGCAACCTGGGCTTCGTAACTGGCTTTCGCCGCTGCAATGCCGGAGTCATAGGAGAGTGCTTTCTCGTAGGTCTCGACCAGATCCATGGCAAATACGGGCTGGGCGGCAAACAGGCCGATCAGTCCTGAAAGCAGTGTCTTCTTCATGTGTTCTCCTGAATTAACATCGGGCGTGGATGCGGGAACCGGCGCAGACAATTACTTCGCGTAACGGTCAGCCGTCAGGTGTCTTTCGCACGCCATTATGGACAATAATCCCGTTCATCTCTACACTTGCAAATCGCACTCATTTAGTGACAAGTTCATCAAGTTATCGCGTCTTGACGGGGTGCTGGCACTCTCCTGCTTTCGAGCTTTGGAGGTGCTGGCTGAGATTGCTTCGGCAGAACCCGCCACCTGATCCGGATAATACCGGCGTAGGGATCCAAGGCCAGTCAGCAGCGTTCCGGCAGCCATTTGCGGGCCAGAGCGCAGCCAGAATCCGGACAACAGCCGGACTCCGTCATACGCGACCCGTCGAGCCAACAACAAGCAGGGGCGCAACATGACCAAAGTACCGCAATACCTCAGTGATGCCGCACAGGTTGACCGCGCGGCCATCCAGCCACTACCCGGATCGCGAAAAATCTACGTCAAGGGTAGCCGACCAGACATGAAGGTGCCCATGCGGGAAATTACCGTGGGTGATACCCCCACGGCAATGGGCGGAGAACAGAATCCTCCGGTGCTGGTGTACGACACCTCCGGCCCATACTCGGATCCCGAGGCCACCATTGATCTGCGCAAAGGGCTGGCACCGGTTCGCGCAGGCTGGATTGCCGAGCGTGGCGATGTGGAGCCGCTGGCGGATTACACCTCGGAATTCACCCGCCGCCGCATGAAAGACCCGCAACTTGATCCGCTCAGGTTCATGGACGAGCGTAAACCCCTGCGGGCGAAGCCGGGCAGGAACGTCAGCCAGATGCACTACGCCCGCCAGGGCATCATCACCCCGGAAATGGAATACATCGCCATCCGCGAGAACCTGAAGCTGCAGGAGGCCCGCAACAAAGGTCTGTTGGACCAGCAGCATCCCGGCCAGTCGTTCGGTGCCAGCCTGCCGGCGGAGATCACCCCGGAATTCGTTCGCGACGAAGTGGCCCGCGGCCGTGCCATCATTCCTGCCAACATCAATCACCCGGAAGTCGAGCCGATGATCATCGGCCGTAACTTCCTGGTGAAAATCAATGGCAACATCGGTAACTCTGCGGTTACGTCGTCCATCGAAGAAGAGGTGGAGAAGCTGACCTGGGGTATCCGCTGGGGTGCCGATACCATCATGGACCTGTCTACCGGCAAGAACATCCATGAAACCCGGGAATGGATCATCCGCAACTCCCCGGTCCCGATCGGTACCGTGCCGATCTACCAGGCGCTGGAGAAGGTGGGCGGCGTCGCCGAAGACCTGACCTGGGAAATCTTCCGCGACACCCTGATCGAGCAGGCGGAGCAGGGGGTGGACTACTTTACTATTCATGCCGGTGTCCGGCTGCATCACGTGCCGCTGACCGCCAAACGCACCACCGGCATCGTTTCCCGCGGTGGCTCCATCATGGCCAAGTGGTGCCTGGCGCATCACACGGAGAGCTTCCTGTACGAGCACTTCGAAGACATCTGCGAAATCATGAAAGCGTACGACGTCTCCTTTAGTCTCGGTGACGGCCTGCGGCCTGGCTCCATTGCCGATGCCAACGACGCCGCCCAGTTCGGTGAGCTGGAAACCCTGGGTGAGCTCACCAAAATTGCCTGGAAGCACGATGTGCAGGTGATGATCGAAGGTCCGGGTCATGTGCCCATGCACCTGATCAAGGAGAATATGGACAAGCAGCTGGAGTGCTGCGATGAAGCGCCGTTCTACACCCTGGGTCCGCTGATCACCGATATTGCTCCCGGTTACGACCACATCACCTCGGGTATCGGCGCCGCCATGATCGGCTGGTACGGTTGTGCCATGCTGTGCTATGTCACGCCGAAGGAACACCTGGGCCTGCCCAACAAGGACGATGTCAAAACCGGCATCATCACCTACAAGATTGCCGCGCATGCTGCCGATCTGGCCAAAGGTCATCCGGGTGCCCAGATCCGCGACAACGCGCTGTCCAAGGCCCGTTTCGAGTTCCGTTGGGAAGACCAGTTCAACCTGGGGCTGGATCCGGACACCGCGCGGGCCTATCACGACGAGACATTGCCGAAGGAGTCTGCCAAGGTGGCCCACTTCTGCTCCATGTGTGGGCCGAAGTTCTGTTCCATGAAGATCTCCCAGGAAGTCCGGGACTACGCGGCAGAGCATGGCATTGATGAAGTCTCGGCGATTGATGCGGGCATGCAGGAGAAGTCCCGGGAGTTTGTGGCATCCGGGGGTAAGCTTTACGACAAGGTGTGAGTGCCGACCTGTCTGGTTGGCCTGATAGCTGTGGTGCAGGAGCCGGGCTACAGCCCTGCGCCACCAGCGAGACACTTGCACAACAGCAAGACCAGACGCTATCGTTCAAGGCCAGCAGATAACCGGGATAACCGATGACCAGACCGTTCCAGTTCACCGCCAGTGATGTCAACGTCGAGAAGCGCGAAACCGTATTTCATGGCTTTTTCCGCATGGATAAACTCTGGCTGACCCACCCGCGTTTTGATGGCCGTCAGATGCCAGTGTTCACCCGCGAGCTTTTCATCCGCGGCGACGCCACCTGTGTACTGCCGTATGATCCGGTCAGGGACGAGGTCGTGTTGCTGGAACAGTTCCGCCTCGGTGCGCTGGGTCGCACCCAGTCGCCCTGGCTGCTGGAGCTGGTTGCCGGGATGAACGAAGAGGGTGAGTCGCCGGAGGACGTCGCCCAGCGCGAAGGACAGGAAGAAGCAGGGCTGAGCTTCTCCTGTCTGGAAAAAATCTGTGATTACCTGGTCTCTCCGGGTGGTTCGACGGAAATGATCCACCTGTTCTGGGGAGAGGTCAGCACCGAGTCTGCCGGGGGAATTTTCGGCATGGAGCATGAGCACGAGGACATCCGGGCCCATGTGGTCGCTGCGGATGAGGCCATTGCCATGATCAGCGACGGTCGCATCAACAACGCGGCGGCCATTATTGCCTTGCAGTGGCTGCAGCTTAACCGGTCGCGATTGCGCGCCGGGCGGGGGCAGCCATGACCGAATGGGCCATGAAGCCGAAGCGCTACGTGCCGGACCTGCGCCGTCTGGGCGCGTTGTGTGAAGGCAATTACCTGCGGCTACGCCGGCTTCGTCAACTGGAGGCCGGGGGCGAGCCGGTGAGCGAGTTTGAATTGCACCGGGAAAATCTGTATCTGGGCCGGGTGCGTATCCAGGTGCTGCAGACGGCCCGGTTCACCGAAACCCTGCTGCTGGAGCAGATTCACAATGCCGGCAAGTGGCTGAACAATCCGCAGCTTACAGTGCGGGTGTACCACGATGCCGGAATGGCAGAGGTCGTCAGCTGTTATCGGGACCGGCAAATTGCTCCCGTCAATGACTACCCCAACCGGTTTATGCATCATCCTGACGAAAAGGTTCAGGTCAACGGCTTCCTCGCCGACTGGCTGGATTTCTGCCTGCATTTTGGCCATTTGCCTATCGAGCTGTCGCAGTGGTCAACCGGCAGCGAAATGGGCTAGGCTCAGGAATGTGACGGATACACCGGACACGCTTGCGAGAATATCTATAGTTTCAGTTTTTTCAGGTACCGCCGTCACGGGCGTGCCCACGGGTTGACCAACAAACCGCGATGAGCCAGACAGATAACCGACGAGCCCTGAGGGTGCTCCAGATCACCGATCCGCACCTGATGGCTGACCCAGCCGGTGCCCTGCTGGGCGTAAATACCCGTGAAAGCCTGGATGCCGTGATCGGTGAGGTGCTGCGCTGTCATCCGGAGCCCGACCTGGTGCTGGCCACCGGGGATCTCGCCCAGGACGGCTCGGCAGCCGCCTACCAGGTGTTCCGGGACAAACTGGCGTGCCTGCCGTGCCGTTCGCTGTGGATCCCGGGCAACCATGATGACCGCACAGTCATGGCCGGTGTGGTTGTCGGCTCCGATGTTGCCTGCCGGCACGTCGTTCTCGGCGGCTGGCAATTCCTGATGCTGGATTCGTCGGTACCCGGCAAGGTCCATGGCGAGCTGGCGGACGCTGAGCTCGATTTCCTGGCGGACACGCTGGCCAGAAACCCGGGATTGCCTGCCATGGTAGTGCTCCATCACCATCCGGTGGATGTCAGTGCACGCTGGATGGCGGAAATCGGTTTACGGAATCGAGACGCTTTCTGGCATATCATCGACCGTTTTCCCCAGGTTCGTGTGGTGCTGTGGGGGCACGTTCATCAGGAGCTGGACCGGGTGCGCAACGGGGTCCGGTTGTTGGCCTCGCCCTCGACGTGCATCCAGTTCGCCCCGGATTCCGACGGCTTTGCGGTGGAAGCACTTCCACCAGGTTATCGCTGGTTTGAGTTGTATCCCGGGGGGACGTTTGACACCGGCATTCGCCGGGCGGACAGCTTTACGTTCCGGCTCGATCACAACAGCACGGGTTACTAGACGTGCGACCGGCGCTGCTTTACCTGCACGGCTTCAACAGTTCCCCGAAATCCCAAAAGGTCTCGGAGCTGCGGACCATGCTGCCGCGGCTCAATCCGGAGGTCGAGCTGGTGGTGCCGGAACTGGGCTTTGATCCCGCGCTTGCCCTGGAGCGGGCGCGTCTTGCGCTTGAAGGCATCGCAGGCCGCCCGGCCGGCATTATCGGCAGCTCTCTGGGTGGCTTTTATGCCGCTGCGCTGAGCCAGGCGTCCGGAATCCGGGCTGCCCTGATCAACCCGGCGGTCTACCCCTACCGGTTGCTCGCAGACTACCTCGGGCCGCAGCATAACCCCTACACCGGCGAAGACTACCTGCTGACGGAGTCTCACATGGCGGTGCTGGAGAGCATGGATGCAGGGCAGGTCGCTCACCCCGAGCGACTGTTCCTGTTGCTGCAGACCGGGGATGAGACCCTGGATTACCGCGAGGCCCTGGTCCGGTATCCCGACTCGCCGGCATGGATCCAGCCGGGCGGGGATCATCGCTTTCAGCATTTCGAACGGGTGGTGCCGGCTATCCTGAGCTTCTTCGGCATCCCGCATTCCGGCCTCTGAGAGCTGTTTTCAGCAGGCACACTTCGGTTAAACTGCCCGAAATTAACGCCAAGGAACAAGACAATGAGCGAAATCCCAGTCGATCTCAAATACATCGAGACCCATCAGTGGGTGCGGGTGTCGGACGACGGTACTGCCACCGTGGGAATCACCGACTTCGCCCAGGAGCAGCTCGGCGATGTGGTCTACATCGGGGTGCCGGATGTGGGTGTCACAGTCAATGGTGGCGAGGAGGCCGGTGTGGCCGAGTCGGTCAAATCGGCCTCCGATGTTTTCAGCCCGGTGACCGGCGAAGTCATCGCGGTTAACGAGCGTCTGGAAGACGAGCCCGAAATCGTCAACGAAGATCCCTACGGCGACGGCTGGATGTTCCGGGTACGTCTGGCGGATGCCGGTGAGCTGGACGGGCTGATGGATGCAGCTGCCTATGGCGAGCACGTGGCAGCCGAGGAGTGACGATCCCTTTGACGAATTTCCCGGTAATATATTTGCGCAAGGGTGCGGAACGCAGGCTGAAAGCCGGCCATCTCTGGGTGTACAGCAACGAGGTGGATACCCACCGGTCACCGCTGACCGGCTTTGAGCCGGGGGCCCAGGCCGAGCTGCGGGCAGCCTCGGACAAGCCGCTGGGTACGATTTTTGTCAATCCCCATGCGCTGATCTGCGGGCGTCTGATCAGTCGGGATGCCTCCCACGGTATGACCCCCCAGCGCCTGACCCAGCGTATGGAAGCCGCCCTGGCGATCCGCGACCGGCTGTTTCCGCAACCCTTCTACCGCTGGGTGTTCGGCGACAGTGACGGCCTGTCGGGGCTGGTCATCGACCGGTTTGGCGACACCGTGGTGGTGCAGATTTCCACCGCGGGTATGGAGTCGCTGCGGGATGCCATCGTGCGGGCGGTGCAGCGGCTGGTTCATCCCGCCGCGATTATCCTCAAGAACGACGGCAAGATGCGTCAGGTGGAGGGGCTGCCCAGTTATGTCGAGCAGGTCCATGGTCCGCAGACCGAGCTTCTCCGGGTGGTGGAAAACGGTGTCCGCTTCGAGGTGCCGCTGGCAGGTGGCCAGAAAACCGGCTGGTTCTATGACCACCGGATGAACCGTCAGCGCCTGCAGGCCTACGCGCCCGGTAAAAAGGTGCTGGACGTGTTCAGTTATGTCGGTGGCTGGGGTATCCAGGCGGCGTGTGCCGGGGCCAGCCAGGTGACCTGTATCGACAGTTCGGCCCAGGCCGTTGACTCGGTGCACCACAATGCGCGCCTCAATGGACTGCAGAATGTCGACACCATTGAGGGCGATGCCTTTGATGCGCTCAAGGCACTGTGCGACGAAAAGGAAAAATTCGACATCGTGGTACTGGACCCGCCGGCACTGATTCCCCGCCGGCGCGACCAGAAGGCCGGCGAACAGGCCTACGCGCGACTCAACCAGCTTGGCCTTCGGCTGCTGGAGCGTGACGGCCTGCTGGTGTCGGCATCCTGTTCCATGCACCTGTCCCAGGAGCGGCTGATCGACATCATTCGCAGCAGCGGCCGCAAGATCGACCGCTTCGTGCAGCTGCTGGAGCAGGGCCACCAGGCTCCGGACCACCCGGTGGTGCCGGGTATTCCGGAGACGGACTACATCAAGTCCTGCTTTGTCCGTTCACTGACCGGGTTCTTCTGACGCCGGCTCATGAGCTGCCGGAACGGGTTCCGGCAGCGTTTCTACGACTCTCGCCAGGGCTTCGGCCAGTTGCTGTTGCTCGGTCTGGCTGCACAGCACCCGGATATCCTTCGTCAGCTGGTTTGACATCAGCCTTGTCAGGTCGGCCCGCCGCTGCGGGGCATTGATGCCTTGCTCGTCATCGTCAGCTTGTGCAAAGGCCTCGTGCCGCGGGGCGCCATCGCCGTCACCGTCAAGCATCACCGCCAGCGGATGGAATCCGCGGGTCAGGTAGAGAAAGTCGGTGGACTGGTGCTCTTCACGGAGGAATTCCGGCGTCAGTGGGACTTCCGAGAAAACCATACCGCTGCGGGGATAGCCGGCCACTTCATCCAGGTAGCCGGGCAATATCGGCCAGGCGTCGATCGGATCCCGGTCATCACCGATCTGTGGCAGTCCGATACCGGCAAGCAGGTAGAGCGAAACCAGTTCCCGATAGCGCTGGTGGGCGTCCTGCCAGTTCTGGCGGGCGGCGGTGAGGGTGCTGGCCGACGGCGCGTCGAGAAAGCGAGTCACGTTTTCATGGAGCCGTGCGGTCGCCTCGCAGGTCGCCGTGGCACGTTCGTTGACCGCTCCGGCAAGTGCTTCGCTGACCGTTACCGTAGGCAGGGCGGGGGCCGGGGTTGTGGTCGGTGCTGTAGTCGGGGCTTCTGGGGCCGGGCCAGCGTCGTTGCAGGCGGCCAGGATTGCGGAGGCCACTGCGATGAGCAGGGCCGGAAGCCGGTGCATCCGCAAGTGGCCCCGGCGCCCGGTAGCAGGCTTGGTCATCCGGAGTTCCTCAGTCCCGTAGCGAGATGATATCCCAGCCCTCTGCCGCGGCCAGTGCCGCGAGGGTCGGGTCCGGGTCGACCGCTACCGGGTGGGTGACCTGGCGCAGGAGTGGCGCATCATTGTGGGAGTCGCTGTAAAACCATGCGCCGTCGAGGGATTCGCCAGAGCTCTGCAGCCACTCCTGTAGCCGGGAAACCTTGCCGTCCCGGAAGCTCGGTGTGCCTGCCACCCGGCCGGTGTACTGGCCATTGACCATCTCGGGATCGGTGGCAATCAGGTGCCCAATGCCCAGCAGGCCGGCCACCGGCTCGGTCACGAACCGGTTGGTTGCGGTGATGATCATCAGGGTGTGCCCCTGACTGCGGTGCCGGTCGAGCAGTTCAAAAGCTTTGGGTTGCAGCATCGGCCGGATCTTGTGCTCGATGAAACGTTCCCGCAATGCCAGCAACTGGTCCAGGTCGTGGCGGGCCAGCGGTTCGAGCGCAAACCCCAGGTATCGCATGATATCCAGCTCACCGTTCAGGTAATCCTGGTAGAAACGATCGTTGGCCTGGCGGTAAAGCTCGGCATCTACAATGTCCTCTTCTACCAGAAACTGGCCCCAGGCGTGGTCACTGTCCCCGGCAAGCAGGGTGTTGTCGAGGTCAAATATGGCAAGTGTCAACGGTGCGTCCTCCGCAGCAGGCTCAGTAAATCAAAGCGTCACAGTCTACCATGACACTCATGCTCAGGCTGCGTTTGCCGAACCCTGGGGTTTCTGTAAGAATGAGAGCAACTTGGAAAAATTCGACCGGATAAAGTTCGTCCGGTTCACCGACTTTAAGAGGACTGTGCCGTGATTGACTCGGACGGCTTCAGACCCAACGTCGGAATCATTCTGTCCAACCACAGGGGCGAGGTTCTGTGGGCAAGGCGTATAGGCCAGGATTCCTGGCAGTTTCCCCAGGGTGGTATCAAACAGAACGAATCACCGGAAGAGGCACTGTACAGGGAGCTGGGCGAGGAAATCGGTCTCGGGGCGGCGGATGTGGAGATCATCAGCTGTACCCGGGGGTGGCTCAGATACCGCCTTCCCCGCCGCATGGTGCGTCATAACTCGCACCCCGTGTGTGTGGGGCAGAAACAGAAATGGTTCCTGTTGAGGATGCTTTCACCGGATGCGCAGGTACGCGTGGACGGTACAGATTCGCCGGAGTTTGATGGCTGGCAGTGGGTGAGTTACTGGTACCCGCTGGGACAGGTCGTCTCCTTCAAGCGAGAGGTATACAGACGTGCGCTGCGCGAACTTGCCCCGCGGTTGTTCCACAATATGGAGCAGGTGGCGAGGGGGGAGTCGTCCAGGCGCATCAAGGATCACCAGAAATGACGGATTGACCCGCCATGCTGAGCATACTGCGAAGTCTTGTACAAGAGGTAAACGGCGCCCGGGATCTGCAGGAGGCGCTGGATATCATCGTTTCGCGGGTGCAGAACGCCATGGGTACGGAAGTCTGTTCGGTATACCTGCTTGACCCCGCCAGTAACCGCTACATCCTGATGGCGACCGAAGGCCTCTATCGCGAGGCGGTGGGCCAGGTCAGCCTGGCGTATTCCGAGGGCCTGATTGGTCTTGTGGGGTCCCGGGAGGAGCCCATCAATCTGGAAGATGCCCCGTCGCACCCCCGTTACCGTTATTTCCCCGAGACCGGTGAAGAGCGTTTTCGCTCCTTTCTCGGGGTGCCCATCATCCACCACCGGAGGGTGCTGGGCGTTCTTGTGGTGCAACAGCGGGAAAGCTCGCGCTGCTTTGATGAAGGCGAGGAAGCCTTCCTGGTCACCGTGTCGGCCCAGCTGGCCGGAGTGATCGCCCACAGCGAGGCAACCGGGGCGATCAGTGGCCTGTCGCTGACCGGGGAGGAGGCGAAGGATGTCTGCTTCAGCGGGGTGCCCGGGGCGCCGGGTGTCGCGATCGGTCAGGGTGTGGTGGTGTATCCTTCGGCGGATCTGGATGTTGTGCCCGAGAAGCAGACCGACGACATTGATTATGAGCTTGCCCAGTTCGGTAAGGCGGTGACCGCCGTCCGCGAGGATATAGAGCGGGTGGCCAGCCGGCTGGCCGCCCAGTTACGGCCGGAAGAGCAGGCGTTGTTCGAAGTGTACCTGCGGATGCTGGGTGACAACGCGCTTCCGGGCGAGGTGGTCAACCGAATCCGCGAGGGCCTGTGGGCGCCTGGCGCCCTCAAGCAAGTGGTTCAGCAGTATATCCGCCATTTCGAAATGATGGACGACCACTATCTGCGGGAGCGCGCGGTCGATATCCGCGATCTGGGCCGCCGCCTGCTGGCGCACCTTCAGGAAGGCGAGCAGAAAGATGTGAACTACCCGGAGCGTACCGTCCTGGTCAGCGAAGAACTGACACCCGCCATGCTGGGGGAGGTGCCCAAAGGGCAGTTGGTGGGGCTGGTGTCGGTGCGCGGCTCCAGTAACTCCCACGTTGCCATCCTGGCCCGTGCCATGGGTGTGCCGACGGTCATGGGCCTGGTGGACATTCCGGTCAACCAACTTGATGGCAAAGAGTTGGTGGTTGATGGTTTTGACGGCCAGATCTTTGCCTCGCCGTCGGCCGATCTGCGGGCGGTCTACCAGGAAATCTGTGACGAGGAAGACGAGCTGGTCAAGGGGCTGGAGGCGCTGCGGGACAAACCCTGCGAGACCACCGACGGCCACCGGGTGTCATTGCTGGTCAATACCGGGCTGATGACGGATGTGGTGCGTTCCCTGAGTCATGGGGCCGAGGGGATCGGCCTGTACCGCACGGAAGTGCCGTTCATGATCAAGGACCGTTTCCCCTCCGAGCAGGAGCAGCGGGAATACTACCGCGAACAGCTTGAAGCCTTTGCGCCGAACCCGGTCACCATGCGGACACTCGACATCGGCGGTGACAAGGCGCTGACCTATTTTCCGATCCAGGAGGAAAACCCCTTCCTGGGCTGGCGGGGCATCCGGGTGACCCTTGACCACCCCGAGATCTTCCTGGTGCAGGTGCGGGCCATGCTCAAGGCCAGTGAAGGGTTGAACAACCTGCAGATCATGCTGCCGATGATCAGCAACATATCCGAGGTTGAGGAGTCGCTCCACCTGATCTATCGGGTCTATCACGAGGTTCGTGAAGAGGGCTATGAGATCCACATGCCCAAGGTAGGGGTGATGGTGGAAGTGCCCGCGGCGGTTTACCAGGTGCGGGAACTGGCGGACCGGGTCGATTTCCTGTCGGTCGGCTCCAATGACCTGACCCAGTACCTGCTGGCGGTGGATCGTAACAACCCGCGGGTCGCCCAGCTCTACCATTCCTACCACCCCGCCGTGCTGCAGGCGCTGGTGCGGATTGCCCATGATGCCCATGCCGTCGGCAAGCCGGTCAGCATCTGCGGTGAACTGGCCGGCGACCCGGGCGGAGCGGCGCTGCTGATGGCCATGGGTTATGACGCGTTGTCGATGAATGCGGCCAGCCTGCCCAAGGTCAAGTCGGTGATCCGCAGCATCAGCCGCAGCTGGGCGATCCAGTTGTTGGAGGATGTCTTGCTGCTGGATTCCCCCCACGTGATCAAGAGTTGCGTGGACCTGTCCCTGCGCAATGCCGGTTTTGGTCGCTACCTGCGTCCTGGGCGCTCGGCTGCCGCAATTGCCGAACAGGCCGTTTAATGTAAATTGTTGTATTTTTGCGTATTTTGTGCAGATTATAGGGTGAAAACTCTAAAAGTTGCTGATAACGTCGATGCAGGTTCAACACATTGATGGCGACAGCGGGGATACAGTGTCATGGCGGCAACGAGCACAGAGATCAAGCCCAGGCCCCGTATCGGTCTTGCACTTGGTGGTGGTGGTCCGCTCGGCGGTATCTATGAAATTGGCGCCCTGAGGGCGCTGGACGAGGCGCTCGACGGTCTCGACTTCAATAATATCGACGTCTATGTCGGTGTGAATGCCGGCTCCTTTGTGGCGGCTAACCTGGCGAACCAGGTAACGACAGCCCAGCTGTGCCGGATCTTTGTCCGCAACGAGGCTGAAGTTCACCCGTTCCACCCTGAAGTCTTCTATCGCCCGGCATTCCGGGAAATCGGCAGTCGCCTGATGGCGGTGCCCGGGCTGGTCGCCAGCGCGGTCACCCGATTTGTTAACAACCCCTACGACCAGAGCCTGCTCGAAGCACTGACCATCCTCGCCCAGGCCGCTCCCGCCGGCCTGTTCGACAACGAGGGCTTGCACGATTACCTGCAGCGGTCGTTCACCATGCTGGGGCGGACCAACGACTTCCGCCAGCTCAGGCGCAGCCTGTATATCGTCGCCGCGGATGTGGAAAGCACCGAGGCGGTGTGTTTCGGAGCGCCGGGCTTTGATCATGTCCCCATATCCCGGGCCATCCAGGCCAGCACTGCGTCGCCGGGCATCTATGTGCCGGTTACCATTGATGGTCGTTACTATGTGGACGGTACCTTGAGAAAGGGGCTGCATGCCTCGGTGGCCTTCGAGGACGGCGCGGACCTGGTGTTTGCGGTCAACCCCCAGGTGCCCATTGATGCCAGTGCCGCCGTGCGGGCCGGAACCATGGGGCCGGGAACGCTGACCCGTTCCGGAATGCCCAATCTGCTCTCCCAGGCCTATCGCACCATGGTGTATTCGCGGATGCAGTCAGGTATTGCGCAATATGCCCGGGATTATCCCGACAAGGACATCCTGCTTTTTGAGCCCACCCGGGACGATGCCAAACTGTTTTTCTCCAATGTGTTCAGTTTCCAGTCCCGCCGGATGGTCTGTGAGCACGCCTACCAGATGACCCGGCGCGATCTGCTGGCCCGGGCTGATGAGCTGGAGCCGCGGCTGGCGAAGTACGGCATTCGCTTGCGCCGGGACCGCCTGGAGGACGAACAGCGTACCATCAGTACCAGCCTGTACGGTGAGATGCTGCCACTGTATGTGGCGAAAGGCAGGAACAAAAAAGCCCGGAAGGGCAGACTCGCCTCCGGGCTCGATAACGTCACCGGGCTGCTTCACAAAGCGCTGTAAGTATCCGGCTCGTCCCGCGAGCCGCCTTCCTTTTCCAGTCTTGCCAGGTAGCGCTGCCAGTAGGTGTCCTGTTGCTCGCCCAGCTCCCGCAGGTACTCCCAGGTGTAGAGCCCGGAATCATGGCCGTCACTGAAGGACAGCTTGAGGGCGTAGTTGCCCACCATGTCTGCCCCGGTCAGCGCCACCTTGCGCTTGCCGGTCTGCAATGTGCCCGGGCCCATGCCATGGCCTCGCACCTCTGCTGAGGGTGAATACACCCTCAGCAGTTCGAAGGGCAACTCGAACACCTGGCCATCGACATACTCCAGCCGCAGTACGCGGCTTTGTGTGCGGATGCGGATGTCCGTGGGGCGCAGGTTGTTCACAGGATATACCGGCTGAGGTCTTCGTCTTCGGCCAGTTCGCCCAGCTTTTCGTCCACGTAGGCCGCGGTCACCTCGAAGCTGTCGGTGACCTTGTCGCCCGCATCGAACGACAGGCTCTCCAGCAGTCGCTCAAGCACCGTGTGGAGGCGGCGGGCGCCGATGTTCTCGGTGGTCTCATTCACCTTCCAGGCCACCTCTGCGAGGCGCGCAATGGCGTCTTCACGGAAGCTGAGGGTGACGCCTTCGGTCTGCATCAGGGCTTCGTACTGCTGGACCAGGGAGGCGTCCGGCTCGGTCAGGATGCGTTTGAAGTCATCCGGGGTCAGGGCCTTGAGCTCGACCCGGATCGGCAGCCGCCCCTGCAGCTCCGGAATGAGATCCGACGGCTTGGACAGGTGAAAGGCCCCGGACGCAATGAACAGGATATGATCGGTGCGCACGGCGCCATACTTGGTACTGACGGTGCTGCCTTCGATCAGCGGCAGCAGATCGCGCTGGACGCCTTCCCGCGAGACATCGGCGGAGGCTCCCTCGGAACGCTTGGCGACCTTGTCGATTTCGTCAATAAACACGATGCCGTTCTGTTCCACCGCCTGCAGAGCTTTCTGCTTGATCTCTTCCTCGTTCACCAGCTTGGCGGCTTCCTCGTCCTTGACCCGTTTCAGGGCGTCGGCGACTTTCATCTTGCGGGTTTTTCGCTTGTCGGACGACAGGTTGGAGAACATGCTCTGCAGCTGGTTGGTCATCTCTTCCATGCCGGGAGGTGCCATGATCTCCACGCCGGCGCTGCTGGCGCGCAGGTCGATCTCGATTTCCTTGTCGTCGAGTTCACCTTCCCGCAATTTCTTACGGAACAGCTGGCGGGTGGAAGAGTCGGCCGCGGGTTTGCTGTCTTCGGAAAAATCCCGGGCGGGCGGCAGCAGGGCATCGAGAATGCGGTCCTCAGCAGCATCGAGGGCGCGGTATTCATGCCGCTTCATTTCCTGCTCGCGCAGCATCTTTACCGCCATGTCCGCCAGGTCGCGGATAATGGATTCCACATCCCGCCCCACGTAACCCACTTCGGTAAACTTGGTGGCTTCCACCTTGAGGAAGGGGGCGTCCGCCAGTTTGGCCAGGCGGCGGGCAATTTCGGTCTTGCCGACACCGGTCGGGCCGATCATCAGGATGTTCTTCGGGGTAATTTCCTCACGCAGCTCACTGTCGAGCTGCATGCGGCGCCAGCGGTTGCGCAGGGCAATGGCAACGGCGCGCTTGGCTTCTTCCTGGCCCACGATGTGCTTGTTGAGCTCGTGGACGATTTCTCTCGGGGTCATCGAAGACATGGGAACTCCGGGTCAGTCGTTAACAGGCAGCACTTCAATGGTGCGGTTGTGGTTGGTGTAGATACAGATATCGGCTGCGATATCCAGACCTTTCTCCACAATGTCCTGCGCGCCCAGTGAGGTGTTCTCCAGCAGGGCGCGGGCTGCGGACTGCGCAAAGGGGCCGCCGGAGCCAATGGCGATCAGGCCCTGTTCCGGCTCGATCACGTCACCATTGCCGGTGATGATCAGGGACGCAGTCTTGTCGGCCACCGCAAGCAGCGCTTCCAGCCGCCGCAGGGCGCGATCCGTTCGCCAGTCCTTGGCCAGCTCAACCGCCGCCCGGGTCAGGTTGCCCTGGTGCTTTTCCAGCTGTGCCTCGAAACGCTCGAACAAGGTAAAGGCATCGGCGGTACCGCCGGCAAAACCGGCCAGCACCTTGCCGTTGTACAGCCGGCGAACTTTGCGGGCATTGCCTTTCATAACGGTGTTGCCGAGGGAAACCTGGCCGTCGCCGCCCATGGCGACTTCGTCGTCCCGCCGCACAGAAAGTATGGTTGTCATGTTGGCTCCACTTGCCTGATCAGAAACGGTATTGAGACGTTATGGTGGCGGTGGAGCCGTTTTCAAGGGAGGGAGAGGGGATTCAGTCTTCCTTGGGAATTTTCCGCGCCAGCGGCTGGATGTTGATCGCCACCAGCTTGTCGATGGCGGCGTTCATCTGGCTGCGGGAATCAAACGGGCCGACATTGACCCGGTACCAGGTGGAGCCGTTGTTGAGGTCGATGCGGCTGACCGAAGCGCGCAGGCCCTGGAAGGCGATCTGGGCGCGCTGGCGTTCCGCATCAGCTTGCTGGCGGAATGAACCGGTCTGTACCAGGTAGCGGAAGTTCTGCTGGCTGGGGCCCGGGGTATACTCTTCCACTTTGGGCGGGATCACCTCGGAATCCGGCAGCATCTCGTAGAAGCGGAAGTTCTGCGGTTTCTGCTCGCTGACTGCCGGGGTGGCGGGCTGCGATTCTGGTGGCGGCGTTGCAGGCGTGGTCTGTCGGGCAGGGCTGCTACCGGTGGGCAGCGAGTTCAGGTAGACGATAAATCCGATGAACGCCCCCACGGCGGCCAGCGAGAAAATCCAGCGCAGGGATAGCCCGCCCGCCTGGCTGTTGGCCGACGGCATGCGGGCCGGTTCCCGTTTGCGGGGCTTGTGGGCCGACCGCTCGGGCCGGGCAGCTGCCCGGCGTGGCGGAGTCTTCCTGGCGTAATCTCGTGACATGTACCGTGGTTATCCTGTCGTCGCTTCCGAGGCCTACATTTCTTCCGGCGCGCTGACGCCCAGCAGGTCCAGGCCATTGGCAATGACCTGACGCACGGCGAGGTACAGGCTGACCCGGGCATCCCGCAGTTCGGTGTTGTCAATCAACACCTTGTGGGCGTTGTAATAGGTGTGGAACTGTCCCGCCAGCTCCCGGAGGTAGTGGGAGACATGGTGCGGTTCCCGCTGGGCGGCGGCATTGGCGACCAGTTCGGGGTATCGGGCCAGCTGGTTTGCCAGTTCCTTCTCTTCGTCCAGGGTCAGCAGGGTGAGGTCGCCCGCGCATTCCTGGCGCCCGCGCACCACGCCTTCTTCGGCCAGCTTGCGCAGTACCGAGCAGATCCGGGCATGGGCATACTGGATGTAGTACACCGGGTTTTCATTGGTCTGGGAGCGCGCCAGGTCGATATCGAAGGTCAACTGGGAGTCGACGCGGCGGGCCGCCAGGAAGAACCTGGTGGCGTCACGGCCGACTTCGTCGATCAGGTCCCGTACGGTGACGTAGCTGCCGGCGCGCTTGGAGATTTTTACTTCCTGGCCGGAGCGGGTCACCATCACCATCTGGTGCAGTACGTAATCCGGCCAGCCCTTGGGGATGCCGGCGTTGAGCGCCTGCAGGCCGGCGCGTACGCGGGTCACCGTGGAATGGTGGTCGGCGCCCTGCTCATTGATAACCGTGGTGAAGCCGCGCTGCCACTTGTCCAGGTGGTACGCCACATCCGGCACGAAGTAAGTGTAGCCGCCGTCTTTTTTGCGCATTACCCGGTCCTTGTCGTCACCGAATTCGGTAGTGCGCAGCCACAGGGCGCCATCCTGTTCGTAGGTGTAGCCGTTGTCTTTCAGGCGGTTAACGGTGGCCTCGACCTTGCCGTCCTCGTACAGGGAAGACTCCAGGAAGAAGACGTCAAACTCGACACCGAAGGCGCGCAGGTCCAGGTCCTGTTCCCGGCGCAGGTACGCGACGGCGAATTCGCGGATAGCGTCCAGGTCATCCTCGTCGCCGTTGCCGGTCACTTCGCGGTCATCGGCGGTAATGGTTTCGCCGGCAGTGTAGGCGCGGGCAACATCAATAATGTAATCACCGCGGTAACCGTCGGCCGGCCAGCTGCCGTCGTCCGGGGTGAGGCCTTTGACCCGTGCCTGGACTGACAGTGCCAGGTTGTTGATCTGGGCGCCGGCATCGTTGTAGTAGAACTCGCGGGTCACGTTGTAACCGTTGGCTTCCAGCAGCCGGCACAGGCAGTCGCCGATGGCCGCGCCACGACCGTGACCGACATGCAGCGGGCCGGTCGGGTTGGCGGACACAAATTCCACCTGGACCGCTTCGCCGTTGCCGGAGTTGTTGCGGCCGAATTCGCTGCCCTGGGCTAACGCCGTTTCCACAATCTCAAAGGCGCTGGCGGTACTCATGAAGAAGTTGATGAATCCCGGTCCGGCAATCTCCACCTTGTCCACGGCGGTGCTGGCAGGCAGGTTGGCGATCAGGGTCTCCGCCAGCTGGCGTGGCGGACAGCCGGCGGCCTTGGCGGCGATCAGCGCAATATTACAGGCGTAATCACCGTGGGCCTTGTCCTTGGTGTTGCCCACCTGGGGGGAGAATTGCTGGTCAGCCGGCAGGATGCCCTGGGCTTGAAGGTTGGCCAGTGCAGACTCGAGCAGTTGGGTAACGGTTTCTTTCATGCTGTCAGGTGACTCGGCTTTACGGGAAATTGGGCGGAGACGGCGGTGCCGTCAGGGAATCAAAGGGCGCTATTATCGCGGAAACTGCCTGCGCAAGCAAAAACCATAGCGCATCAGGCGGTTTCCTGTGGATCGACGTCGACCTGCCAGCGCAGCCCCTTGGGCTGGCGCTGGTTATCCAGTTGCTGGCACAGGTTGCTGAGCACCTGGTTGAGGCGGCCCCGACTGTGGGCGAGCAGCACCAGTTGCGCTCGGAAGCGGTCGGCACGGCGCGCAATAACGGCAGGAAGCGGTCCCCAGAGCTCGATGTCGTGATCACTGCCATCCAGTTGCCGGCGCGCGCCATCGAGGAAGCCCAGGCTGTTCTCCATGGTGTCGGCCTCGGCCCGCAACAGGGCCATGGCGCGAAATGGCGGGAACTGGCCGGCTTCCCGTTCTGCCAGCAGGCGTTCGGCCATGGGCAGGTATTTGCCGCGGCACAGGGCCTGCAGTAAGGGATGGTCGCTGTGACAGGTCTGCACCAGGACCCGCCCCGGCAAGTTACCGCGACCGGCCCTTCCGCTGACCTGAAGCAGGGTCTGGACCAGTTGTTCCGGGGCCCGGAAGTCCACACTGAACAGGCCGCCATCGGCATTGACCACCACCACCAGGGTGACATTGGGGAAGTCGTGGCCCTTGGCCAGCATCTGGGTGCCCACCAGGATGCAGGGCTGTCCGCTGTTCACCCGGTCGAGGATGCCCTGGATGCTGCCTTTGCGCTGGGTGCTGTCACGATCCACCCGGACCACCGGCGTGGCGGGAAACTCCGCGCCCAACACGTCTTCAGCCCTTTCGGTACCCTGGCCAACCGGTTTAAATGCCGCGCTCTGGCATTTCGGGCAATGATCGCTGGCGGCAGCCTGGAAGTCGCAGTGATGACAGCGCATGGCGCGGTCACGACGGTGGTAGGTGAGCCGGGTGTCGCAACGGGGGCACTCTTCTATATGGCCGCAGTCAAAACACATCATCACCGGGGCATAGCCCCGCCGATTGACGTAAACCAGGGCTTGCTGGCCCCGGTCGAGGCATTGGCGAAGGGCTTGCAGTGCCGGCCGTGACAGTCCGCCTTCCAGGGGTCGGCTGCGGATGTCCAGCAGGCTGATTTCCGGTAGCCGGGCGTTGCCCGCCCGCTCTTCAAGGCAGACCAGCCGGTACTTGCCGTTGCGGCTGTTGTGGATCGACTCAAGGGAGGGGGTGGCGGACCCGAGAATCACCGGACACTGGTTAAGATGGCCGCGATAGACCGCAATGTCGCGGCCGGAATAGCGGAAGCCGTCGCCCTGCTTGTACGAGCTGTCGTGTTCCTCGTCCACGATGATGGTTTGCAGGCCGGTGAACGGCAGCAGTACTGCTGACCGGGTGCCGATGAGAATGACCGGTTCGCCGTTGCGGACACGGAGCCAGGTAGCCAGCCGTTCGCCATCGTTGAGGGAGGAGTGCCAGACCACCACGCGATCGCCGAAGTAGCGCCGGAATCTGGCAACGGTCTGCGGTGTCAGGTTGATTTCGGGCACCAGCACCAGGGCCTGGCGGGCGGCGTCAAGAAACTCCCTGAGGTAATGGAGATAGATCTCGGTCTTGCCGCTGCCGGTGATGCCATAGAGCAGGGCGGTGGCAAAGCCGTCAGCGGGCAGCGGCAGCTGATCCAGGGCGTGTTGCTGCGCCGCAGACAGCTCTGGCAGCTGTGCCGTTGCCACGGGCTCGGCATCCACCCGGGTCTCGACAACCAGTCCCTTGTCGGCCAGGGCGCTGAGCTGGGCGCGGGTGAATCCTGCTTTTACGATGGCGCTGGTTTCGCGGGCGGTGGGCTGGCTCCCGAGCCAGTCCAGCAATGCCTGCTGGCGATGGGCGTTGGCGGGCAGGTCTGCCGGCGTTCCGGCGACCTGCCACGCGCTTTCCCGCTTCTGTTCTGCCGGACGGCCGCGACGCAGGGCTGGCGGCAGTGCCATGAACAGGCATTCACCCAGCGGGTGCTGGTAATAGCTCGCCGCCCAGTTGAGCAGCTGGAATGTTTCTTCGGGCAGTACCGGCCAGGGTTCCAGGGCGCCGGTGACCGGCTTCAGGGTGACGCCCTCTGGTGGTTCGCTGTTGTTGTCGACGACGATGCCGGTGGCAGACTGGCGGCCAAACGGCACGGTAACCCGTTGCCCGTTCCGGAGCTCTTGGTCGTCCGGGATCAGGTAATCGAACAACCGGCGCAACGGGCGATTGAGGGCAATGCGGGCGGTTCGGGTCACTGGCGGCTCCGGCCTCGGTGAATGCTGTGGAAATTGCGTATCGGTCCGGCGTTGCATATGGAGCCGGGAACCGGTCGGATGCTTGCGTAGCACCCGGATTGCAAGTAATATTCGCGGTCTGTTTGAGGCCGGGCCTGATTGTGCCCCGTCTTTTCATTTGATTCAAACATGCGGTGCCTGACACCTGGAACCTCCGGGTTTCCGTGATCGGGTAGCGGCATGACCTACAGAGGTTCGCCATGAAAGAAGGTATCCACCCGAAGTACGAAGAGATCACTGCCACCTGTTCCTGCGGCAACGTGATCAAGACCCGCTCCACTGTTGGTCACGACCTGCAGCTGGACGTATGCTCCCAGTGTCACCCGTTCTACACCGGCAAGCAGAAGGTGATGGATACCGGCGGCCGTATCGACCGTTTCCAGAAGCGTTTCGGTGGCCGTATCGGTGGCAAGAAGGACTGATTCAGGTCCCGATTGCACGAAAAAGCGTCCTGCGGGGCGCTTTTTTTGTGCCTGCAGTTTAAAGCGTCTATTAGCACTTTGCCGGATTGACTGGTTACAGAATATTCAGGAGCCCTTGTCTGGTTGTGGGCTTCGCGCCATAATGGCGCGCTCCTTCAGGTGAGTACCTGGGGAATGGTTAAAGAGATTCAGGCTGGCCGTATACCCAGAATCCAAAGCCGGAGTCGCACACGGCACTGCCGGGCGCCCGGAGTCGGTCAGCAACAACGTATCTCCGTCCCTTTAAACGTGACAAACGGAACAGTGGCAATGTCTCAAGATCTGAAAGCAGCAGCCCTTGAATATCACGCCAAGCCGCGGCCTGGTAAGCTGAGTGTTGAAATCACCAAGCCTACCGAAACTGCCCGCGATCTTTCCCTGGCGTACAGCCCCGGGGTTGCCGAGCCGGTCCGCGAGATCGCGAAGGACCCCGAGAATGCATACAAATACACAGCCAAGGGCAACCTGGTAGCCGTTATTTCTGACGGAACTGCCATCCTGGGTCTGGGTAATCTCGGCCCTCTGGCGAGCAAGCCGGTAATGGAAGGCAAGGGCGTACTGTTCAAGCGCTTTGCCGGAATCGACGTGTTCGACATTGAAGTCAATTCCGAAAGCCCGCAAGCGTTCATTGAAACTGTCGAGCGCATCGCAGATACCTTCGGCGGCATCAACCTGGAAGACATCAAGGCGCCCGAGTGCTTCGAGATTGAGCGTGCTCTGATCGAAAAGTGCAATGTACCCATCTTCCACGATGACCAGCACGGTACTGCCATTGTGACTGCCGCTGGCATGCTGAACGCGCTTGAGTTGCAGGGCAAGAAAATCGAAGAAGCCAAGGTGGTATGCCTGGGCGCCGGTGCGGCCGCCATCGCCTGCATGAAGCTGCTGGTAAGCTGTGGTATCCGGTCTGAAAATATCTACATGCTCGACCGTAAGGGTGTGATTCACGCCGGTCGCGATGACCTGAACCAGTACAAGGCGATGTTCGCAAACGAAACCGACAAGCGCACTCTGGATGATGCCATTGACGGTGCCGACGTATTCCTGGGCCTGTCCGGCCCGGATCTGCTGAGCGGCGATCAGCTGGCCAAGATGGCTCCGAACCCGATCGTGTTTGCCTGTTCCAACCCGGACCCTGAAATCAGCCCGGCAATAGCTATGGCTACCCGTAATGACCTGATTATGGCAACCGGCCGTTCCGACTATCCGAACCAGGTGAACAACGTGCTGGGCTTCCCGTTCATTTTCCGTGGCGCGCTGGACGTTCGTGCAACCGCGATTAACGAGGAAATGAAAGTGGCTGCTGTTCACGCTATCCGTGAATTGGCCAAGGAGCCGGTGCCGCAGGAAATCTGTGCGGCTTACGGTGTAGACAGCCTTGAATTCGGCAAGGAATATATCATTCCGAAGCCGATGGACGTTCGTCTGCTGGAGGTGGTTCCTGCTGCTGTAGCCCGCGCTGCGGTAGATTCCGGCGTAGCTGGCCTGCCTTACCCGGCTCACTATCCGCTGAAGTCCATGGACGACATCATCTGATAGCATCCGTTTGAGCACAAAAAAACCGGTGGTTAACCACCGGTTTTTTTGTGTCTGCAGTTTGGCGGTCCGGGTGTGCGTCGCCCGGTTCCGCAGCGGGGCGGGAGGCCCCGCTGCTGCGTCAGAACAGGCTCTGTGGCAGGCCGCCGGCGCTGCCGCCGCTGATCTGGCCGCCGTTTCCGATATCTGCGGGCAGTGCCTCCGGTGCATTCTCTTCGCGGAACAGCTCGAAGACCGCGCCTTCCTGCCCGGCGCGGGCGCGCCGTCCCGTTGCTGGGTCGATGCGCACACTGATAATCCCGTTGGGCTGGGGCATGAACGCAGCCGGGGTGTCGGCAAGGGCGACCTTCATGTAGTCAACCCACACCGGGAGTGCTGCTACCGCACCGTACTCGCCGCGGCCCATGGGGGAGGGCTGGTCGAAGCCCACCCAGACGGTGGTGGCGAGGTCGTAGTTGAAGCCGCCAAACCAGGCGTCCCGCTGGTCGTTGGTGGTGCCGGTCTTGCCGGCAATGTCATCCCGTCCCAGGGCAAGGGCCCGGCGACCGGTGCCGCGCTTGATAACGTCGCGCATCATGGAGTGCAGGATATACACTGCCCGTTCATCGGCCAGTCGGTGGGCGATCCGCAATTCGGGGTCCGGGGTGTCTGCAGTGCGCTCGCCGGTACCGGGATCCTGCGGGGCAGGCAGTGTGACCGTCTGGGCCATCTCCTCGCAGTTACGGTCGCAGAGCACAACCTCCGGCGCCTCGTATACCACGTCGTTGTTGACGTCGCGGATCTCCTTGATGAGCCAGGGCTGCACATCGTAGCCGCCGTTGGCGATGACGGCAAAACCCCGGGCCAGTTCCATCGGGGTCAGGAGTCCGCTGCCGAGCGCCAGGGACAGATCCTTCTGCATGTCATCGGTCGGCAGGCCGAGCTGTTGCAGGTAATTGAGGGTATTCTGGATGCCGAGATCCCGCAGCAACCGGATGGAAACCAGGTTGCGGGAGCGGTAAAGGGCTTCGCGCAGCCGGGTGGGGCCGTCGAATTCTCCGGACGAGTTTTCCGGGCGCCAGGTGTTTTCCAGCTCGGCATCGTTAAAGACAATCGGCGCGTCGTTATAGATGGTGGCCGGTGTCATTCCGCTTTCGAGGGCGGTCAGGTAGACAAACGGCTTGAAAGTCGAGCCGGGCTGACGCCTGGCCTGGGCTGCCCGGTTGTACTTGTTCTGGCTGAAGCTGTAGCCACCAACGAGTGCTTCAATGGCGCCGCTCTTGGCATCAAGGGAGATCAGTGCGCCCTGAACGTTGGGCAATTGGTACAGTGCGACCTGCAGTGGTGACGAGGTGACGCTCTCACCCTGTTCTGCTGCGGTATCGGTTTCGCCGCCGTCCGGTGCAGAAGCGCTGAGTGCCTTGACATAGACGATGTCGCCCGGATTGACGACCTCCGAGGCCTGTTTGGGCTCGGCGCCGGTGTAGCTCTCGGTCTTGAAGCGCTTGGCCCAGGTCATCGATTCGAAGGCCATGGTTGCTGGCCCGAGATGGCGGACATGAACGTCCACCTCGCCGTCCTTGTCCCGGACGTTGGTAACCAGTGCCGGTCGGAGCTCTTCGATCCGGGGGTAACCAGCCAGCAGCTCGTCCGGGGCTCCGTTGCCCAGTTCTTCCGCGGCAACCTTGCCAATGGGTCCCCGATAGCCGTGGCGCCGATCGTAAGCTTCCAGCCCGTTGCGGAGCGCCATGGTGGCGGCCTGCTGTTTGCTGCTGTCTACGGTCAGGGTGACTTTGTAGCCGTCGGTGTAGGCCGCTTCGCCGAAGCGCTCGACCAGTTCGCTACGGGCCATTTCGGCGACGTAATCGGCGTCGACTTCGGTGGCAGTGGCGTTGTAGCTGGCGGTCAGCGGTGCCTCAACCGCGAGCTGGTAGGCGTCCGGGGTGATATAGCCCAGCTCCTGCATGCGGCCCAGGATCCAGTTGCGACGAATCAGCGCCCGCTGCGGATTGGCAAGCGGGTTATAAGCTGACGGGGCCTTGGGCAGGCCCGCCAGCATTGCCATCTGGGCGAGGTCCAGTTCATGGACCGGCTTGTTGTAATAAACCAGGGAGGCGGCCTGGATACCGTACGCCCGGTTGCCAAGGTAAATTTTGTTCAGGTACAGCTCGAAGATCCGGTTTTTGTCGAGTTCACGCTCGATCTGAATTGCCAGAAGTATCTCGTTGAACTTGCGGATGAAGGTCCGGTCGCGTGACAAAAAGTAATTTTTTGCAACCTGCATGGTGATGGTGCTGCCCCCGGACTGGATCTCGCCGGTGGTGACCAACTCGACTGCAGCCCGCAGCAGGCCTTTGAAGTCCACTCCGATGTGCTCGTAAAACCGGGCGTCTTCGGCGGCCATGAAGGCTTGTAACTGAATTGTTGGTATCTGTTCGATTGTGATCGGTGCCCTTCTCTTTTCACCGAATTCTGCTATTAATCTGTTGTCCGCGCTGTAGACCCGGAGCGGGGTTTGCAGCTTGATGTCCATAAGTTGCTCGACCGGGGGAAGCCCGGGTCGCAGGTACAGATAGAAGCCTGAGGACACGAGAGCGGCGAGACTGAGTCCGGTGAGAAAAAACCAGGCAAGGATGCGGGAAGAGCGTAGCAATCTGGACATTTTTTTCTGACAACTGTTGGATATAGGTCTATCATTTGAGAAATTGCTTTAGGAAGGACTGGGTCACTTCACCACTACAATGCCTCTCGCGATATGAGAACTGGCATTGTAGACGGAAAACTGAAGAAATTCTCTTAAATAAAAAACACATAACCGGGTGCATGTAACCAGGTATAGGGTGAGCGCGTGTTCGGATTGTTCGGAAAGAAATCCAGTGCAGTGCTGGGCGTGGACGTCAGTTCCAGCTCGGTGAAATTGCTGGAATTATCAAAACAAGGTAACCGCTACAAGGTCGAGAGCTATGCTGTCGAGCCGCTGCCGGCCAACGCGGTTGTCGAAAAAAATATCACCGACGTTGAGGCGGTGGGTGAGGTGCTCAAACGGGTTGCCTCGAAGTCCCGCACCAGCCTGAAACAGGTGGCTGTGGCCGTATCCGGCTCTGCCGTCATCACCAAGGTCATCCAGATGGATGGTGGCCTCAACGAGTTCGAGATGGAAGACCAGATCGCCCTGGAGGCAGATCAGTACATTCCTTATCCCCTCGACGAAGTTGCCATCGACTTCGAGGTCCTCGGTCCATCGGAAACCAATCCGGACCGGGTTGATGTCCTGCTTGCGGCCTGCCGCAAGGAGAATGTCGATATCCGTGAGGATGCCCTCGAAATTGCCTCGTTGACCGCCAAGATTGTCGACGTCGAGGCCTACGCCCTCGAACGCGCCTACGAACTTATCGAATCCCAGCTGGAATCCCAGGGTGAAGAGCTGGTGATTGCGATCGTCGATATCGGCGCCACCATGACCACACTCAGCGTGCTGGCCGACGGCAAGACGGTCTATACCCGGGAGCAGGTGTTCGGTGGCAAGCAGCTCACCGAAGAAATTCAGCGCCGGTATGGCCTCTCCCTTGAGGAGGCCGGGCTCGCGAAGAAGCAGGGCGGTCTGCCCGATGACTACGAGGCCGAGGTGCTGAACCCGTTCCGGGAGGCAGTGGTGCAGCAGGTTGCCCGTGCTCTGCAGTTCTTCTTTGGTGCCAGTCAGTACAACGCGGTGGATTACGTTGTGTTGGCCGGAGGTACGGCGTCCATTGCGGGGCTGACGGAAATGGTCGAAGAAAAAACCGGCACCCCGACCCTGATTGCCAATCCGTTTGCAGATATGGCAGTGGGTTCGCGGGTTAACGCATCGGCACTTGGCAATGATGCGCCTTCCCTGATGATCGCCTGCGGGCTTGCGATGAGGAGCTTTGACTGATGGCAAAGATCAACCTCAGGCCGTGGCGTGAAGAACTCCGGGCGGAAAAACAGAAACAGTTCGTGGTGATGATCCTGGGGGCGGCAATCTTGGCCGCCGGTCTGGCTTTCCTGTGGAAAACCGACATGGATAGCCGGATTGCCTACCAGCAGTCCCGCAACGCCTACATCCAGACCGCAATGAAGCAGCTCGATGCCCAGATCAAGGAAATCGAGAGCCTCAAGCGCAAGCGTGATGAGTTGCTGGCCCGGATGAAGGTCATCCAGGACTTGCAGGGCAAGCGCCCGGTCATCGTGAGAGTGTTTGACGAGATGGTGCGCACCCTGCCGGACGGTCTGTTCTATACCGACCTGAAGAAAGTGGGCGACCGCATCGATGTGGTCGGGATGGCGGAGTCCAACAGCCGGATCTCGTCGCTGATGAGAAAGTTTGACGAGTCAGACTGGTTCACCGACCCCAACCTCACCAACGTAGCCGCAGCCGATAAGCGTCGTGCCGGGTACAGCCAGTTCAACCTGTCGGTGCAGCAAAAGACACCGGAAGCCGAAGGGGAGGAGAGCAAATGAGCCTCGCGGATTCCCTGAAAAGTCTGAACGAGTTCGACATCAATGATCTTGATGTCAATAACGCCGGCATCTGGCCGGCGCCGGTCAAGGCGATTGTGATCCTGATCATTTTCGGCGCAATCCTTGGCGGTGGTTACTGGTTCTTTGTCAAAGACCAGTATGCCCAGCTGGAGCGGGTCGAAAAGACCGAGCTTGACCTGCGCAAGCAATACGAGGAAAAGGCCTATCAGGTGGCTAACCTCGAGGTGTTCAAGGCGCAGATGGAAGAAATGGAGGAGACCTTTGGTGCCCTGGTTCGCCAGCTGCCCAGTGAGACCGAGGTGCCGGGTCTGCTCGAGGACATCACCAATACGGCGTTGGGTAACGGTCTGGCGCTGCAGGAGGTCAAACTGCAGCCAGAGCAGAAGCGGGATTTCTATGCCGAACTGCCGATCAACATCCGGGTATCGGGTTCCTATCACGAGCTCGCGTCTTTTGTGAGCAGCGTGGCCAGCCTGCCCCGGATCGTGACCTTGCACGACTTTACCATTAAACCAACTGGCGGTGAGGGCGAGATTCTCGACATGCAGGTCGTGGCGCGCACCTACCGTTACCGGGCAGGAGAATAAGCATGGCAGTGAAGCATGCAGGAAAGGCCTGGCTGGGTGTGTGTGTGGTATCCCTGCTGACAGCCTGTTCCCAGGGTAATGGCTTTGCCGATATTGATCAGTTCATGGCTGAAACCCGGGCCAAGCCCCGCGGCTACGTGGAACCGTTGCCGGAGTTCAAGGCCTATGAGGCATTCAGCTATTCCGCTGCGGACCGGCGGGCGCCATTCGAGCCGCCTATTGACGTTCAGCTGACCATGATGGATGACGAGCCGGCCAGTGATGTCGAGCCCGATCTGGATAGGCCGCGGGAAGTGCTGGAAAACTACGACCTGAAGAGCCTGGATATGGTGGGGACTCTCAGTGGTGTCGGCGGCACGCTGCAGGCGTTGGTAAAAGACAGCGATGGCGGGATTCACCGGGTCAGAACCGGAAACTACATGGGCCAGAATTACGGCCGCATCGTCGGTGTGGGCGAGAACCGCATCGAGCTTATCGAAATCGTTCCCAACGGCAGGGGCGGGTGGGTCGAGCGTCCCCGTACCCTGGCACTGGACGAAGAAGAAGGCTAAGGAGCGGCACAATGAATAACGAAAGAAACATGCACGAACAAAATAGTTTGGGGTCGAGGCTAGCGATGTTCAGAAAACTAAATGTATACGTCGGCGTGATTGCTTTTGGGTTGTTGTCCGGCCTGGCCAATGCGGTCACGCTGGAAGACGTGTCATTTTCGTCGCTATCCGGTGATCGCACCGAAGTGACGCTGAAATTTGATGGCACACCGCCGGAACCTTCCGGCTATACCATTGAGCGTCCGGCACGGATCGCGGTCGACCTGAAGGATACCCAGAGCGGACTCAGCAGTCGCAATATCTCCCTGGGTTCCGGAAATGCCCAGAGCATGACAGTCGTCGAAACCAAGGACCGCACCCGCCTGATCTTTAATCTGGTGGAGCTGTCGCCTTACGAAACCCGTCGCGATGGTGATTCGCTGGTGCTGACCATCGGCGCTGCTGAAGGTGCCCCGGCAGTTGCTACCCCGACGTCATCCGCCACTGCCGCTCCGGCAACCAGTTCCCGACCAGCGGTCAGTGGCCTGGCTGGTGTTGATTTCCGGCGCGGCGAAAATGGCGAAGGGCGGGTCATTGTAGATCTCGGCTCTGCCAATGTGCCGGTCGACCTGTCTGAAGCGGCCGGTCGCATCCGCCTGGTGATGGATGGTACCAGTGTGCCCGAGAACCTCCGTCGGCGTCTGGACGTCACCGATTTCGCCACACCGGTTACCCGCATCGACACCTTCATGATGGATGGCGATGCCGTGGTCGAAATCCGGCCCCAGGGCAACTATGACTACATTGCCTACCAATCGGGTTCCCAGTTCACCGTGAGCGTGGAAAAGCTGACCGAGGAAGAGGCGGAGTCCCGTCGTGAAGACAAATTCCCCTATACCGGTGACAAGCTGTCGCTCAACTTCCAGGACATCGAGGTGCGTTCGGTACTTCAGCTGATTGCTGATTTCACCGGGCTGAACCTGGTTGCCAGTGACACCGTTAGCGGCAGCATTACCCTGCGCCTGCAGAATGTCCCCTGGGACCAGGCTCTGGACCTGATCCTGAAAACCAAGGGCCTCGACAAGCGGCAGATCGGTAACGTTCTGCTGGTTGCGCCGGCGGACGAAATTGCCGCCCGCGAAAAGCTGGAGCTGGAAACCAACAAGCAGATCGCCGAGCTGGCACCGGTGCGCCTCGATATCATTCAGGTTAACTATGCCAAGGCCGCCGATGTGGTTGCATTGATCCAGGCAGATAAGGAGCTGATCTCTTCCCGTGGCTTCATTTCCTCCGATGTTCGCACCAACACCATCAGTGTCCGCGAAACTGCCGAAAAGCTGGAGGAAATCCGTCGCCTGGTGTCCACCTGGGACGTACCGGTGCGTCAGGTGCTGATCGAAGCCCGTATTGTTCGTGCCCAGACTGATCTGGCCGAAGAAATCGGCATCAAGTGGGGCGCCGCGGGTCGGGCCACTGCGGATGGCGGCACCGACCAGATCATCGTCGGTGGCAGCCAGGGCGGTGTTGCCGGTATTGCCAACACCGGGCTGAACCTGCCGGCGGACCTCAACGTGGATCTCGGCGTAACCCGTACCAACACGTCGTCCATTGCCTTCGGTTACATCGGCACTGACTTCCTCCTCGACATGGAACTGTCCGCCTTCGAAAGCGATGGCCAGGCGGAAATTGTGGCGCAGCCGAAAGTAGTGACTGCTGACCGTCAGACAGCGAAGATCAAATCCGGTGAGGAGATTCCCTATCAGGAAGCCTCTTCAAGCGGTGCGACCTCGGTTTCCTTCAAGGAGGCCGCCCTGTCGCTGGAGGTCACCCCGCAGATTACTCCGGATGACCGTATCATCATGGACCTGACGGTGAATCAGGATTCCCGTGGCCAGGAAACTGCCGGTGTGCCGAGCATCAACACCAACGAAGTGACTACCCAGGTGCTGGTGCGCAACGGTGAAACAGTGGTGCTCGGCGGTATCTTCCAGTCCGAAACCTCTACCACCACCGTGAAGACGCCGGTACTTGGGGATATCCCGGTACTGGGCCGCCTGTTCACCAAGAAGACCAAGATTGATGAGCGCAGCGAGCTGCTGATCTTCATCACTCCGAAGATTCTCAAGGGTGACCTGGTGAACTGATCACCGGATTGAAGACTTTGAAAACCGCCGGACCTCCGGCGGTTTTTTTATGGCTGACGTATTTTTGCCGCTTGGGTGAGGGAGGAAACTTAGGGAAACGGGTGCTCTGTGATATTCTCAGCCGCCTGAATAACAATGAGCGGAAGTTATGTCTTTGCCCAAACGTATAGTCCTGGTCGGCCCGATGGGGGCCGGTAAAAGTACCATCGGCCGGATGCTGGCACGAGAACTCGGCTATCGCTTCCTGGACTCCGACAGGATCATTGAGGAACGTTGCGGCGCAAATATCCCTTGGATTTTTGATGTCGAGGGCGAGGACGGGTTCCGTCAGCGGGAGTCGGCCATGCTGGCCGAGCTCGCCGAGCAGCCCCAGACCGTTCTGGCCACCGGCGGTGGTGCGGTGATGAGGGCGGAGAACCACCCGGTGCTGCGTAAGGACGCATTGATCGTGTATCTGCGGACATCCCTCGAACAGCAGGTAGAAAGAACACGTCGGGATCGTAACCGGCCATTGTTGCAAAATGACGACCCGGAAGGGGTTTTGCGCCACTTGTTCGAACTGCGGGACCCCATCTATACCCGGTTGGCGGATATCGTGATGTACACCGACCGCAAAAGCCCCCGCCTGGTGGTGCGCCAGCTGATTAACCGGATCAATCCGAAAACGGCGCGCCATAAGCGCCAGATTCGAAAGGAAGGCCGAAACCATGCGTGAATCTGTCCTCGAGCTGAAAGTTGATCTGGGTGACCGGAGTTATCCGATCCTGATCGGGCAGGGCCTGCTCGGAAGCCAGGACCTGACACCCTATGTGGCAGGCAATCAGGTGATGGTCGTGTCTAACGAAACCGTTGCGCCGCTTTACCTGGAGGCCGCGAAGGCCTGTTTCCCGGGTAAGCAGGTGGATACGGTCGTTCTGCCGGACGGGGAAAAGTACAAGGACTGGCAGACCCTCAACCGGATTTTCGATGCGCTGCTGGAGCGCCGCCACACCCGCAAGACCACCCTGGTCGCGCTCGGTGGCGGAGTCGTTGGCGACATGACCGGCTTTGCGGCAGCCTGTTACCAGCGCGGTGTGCCGTTTATCCAGATTCCCACGACGCTGCTGTCCCAGGTGGATTCGTCGGTAGGGGGCAAGACCGGGATCAATCACCCCCTTGGCAAGAACATGATTGGCGCCTTCCATCAGCCTGAAGCTGTGCTGATTGATACCGCGACCCTGCAGACGTTGCCGCCCCGCGAGGTATCGGCGGGTCTGGCGGAAGTGATCAAGTACGGCCTGATTCGTGATGAGCCGTTTCTCAGCTGGCTTGAAGGCGCCATCACCGATCTGGTCGGCCTCCAGCCAGAGGCGTTAGCCGAGGCGATTCACCGTTCCTGTGCCTGCAAGGCCGAAGTGGTCGCGCTGGATGAGCGGGAAGGTGGCCTGCGGGCCATTTTGAATCTTGGCCACACCTTTGGCCATGCGATCGAGACGTTTGCCGGCTACGGTAACTGGCTCCACGGCGAGGCCGTCGGCACCGGTATGTTAATGGCGGCCGATCTTTCGGTGCGGCTGGGGCTGATTGCGCCGGCCGATGCGGAGCGCGCAGGCGTGCTGATCGGTCGGGCGCGGCTGCCGGAGAAGGCGCCCGCGGGTATGACGCCGGAGGATTTCCTCACGCTGATGGCCGTCGACAAGAAGAATGTCGACGGTAATCTGCGGCTGGTGCTGCTGCGAGCCCTGGGTGATGCTCTGGTAACCTCTGACGTGAAAAGTGACAGCCTGCAAGCCACTCTTGAGGCGTTTTGTGGAGCCTCCACGTCGCGTTAAGCCACCATTCTGCAGTTTTTGGAGGGCCGTTCCGGATTTTTGTCAAGCCCCCGGATGGCTCTCCAGCTTCCTGATTTTAAACAATTTGTTTGCGAACTTTCCGCGCTTTCCGCCTACCGTAAATCAATTTCGGTTTGAGTACGTAGTTCTACGTGTGTAGAATGTCCAGCCCCCATTTTCAGTGTCAAAGGGTCACTTTATACGGAATTAGATTATAACTCTTTGATTGAAAAGCACTTCTTATGTGAGAGTACGCTTATGATGTCAGGTTTGTATCATCCCGACGAGTTCAGGGATAACTGTGGATTCGGTCTTATCGCCCACATGAAGGGCGAGCCAAGCCACAAGTTATTGCAAACTGCCATCGAGTCGCTGACCTGCATGACCCACCGTGGTGGTATTGCAGCGGACGGTAAGACCGGCGATGGTTGTGGCCTGCTCATTCAGAGCCCTGACGCCTTCCTTCGCAAGGCTGCGAAAGCCGCTTTTGGCAAAGAGCCCGGCGATATGTTTGCAGTCGGCCAGGTCTTTCTTGCTCAGGACGACTCCAGGGCAGCTGCCGCCAAGGCAGCGTTGGAAAAGCGTCTGACCGAGCAGGGGCTCGACATTCTGGGTTGGCGTGACGTCCCCACCGATAACAGCTGCCTTGGCCCCATGGCCCTGGACTGCCTGCCACGCATCGAGCAGGTTTTCGTGGCGCCGGCCGGCAAATCCGAAAAAGATTTTTCTATCGCTTTGTTTGTCGGTCGTCGTCACGCTGAGCGCGACATGGCCGAAGCGGAAGACTCCGAGTTTTATATCTGCAGCCTGTCCCACCGCACACTGGCCTATAAGGGCCTGATGATGCCGGCGGACCTGGCCAACTTCTACAAGGATCTGGGTGATCCGGATCTGCAGACCGCCATCTGTGTCTTCCACCAGCGCTTCTCGACCAATACCATGCCGCGCTGGCCGCTGGCTCAGCCGTTCCGGTTCCTCGCCCACAATGGCGAAATCAACACCATTGACGGTAACCGCAACTGGGCACTGGCCCGGGCCGCCAAGTTCAGCTCGCCGGACCTCCCGGATCTGCAGACCCTGCAACCGCTGGTCAATCTCACCGGATCGGACTCATCCAGCATGGACAACATGCTCGAAGTGCTGCTGGCCGGTGGTGTGGACCTGTTCCGTGCGGTGCGGATGATGATCCCGCCGGCGTGGCAGAATGTGGATACCATGGATTCCGATCTGCGGGCCTTCTACGAGTACAACTCCATGCACATGGAGCCTTGGGACGGCCCGGCCGGACTGGTGTTCTCAGATGGTCGTTATGCGGTCTGCATGCTGGACCGTAACGGCCTGCGTCCGGCCCGCTGGGTGGTCACCAAAGATGACTTCATTACCCTGGCGTCCGAGATCGGCACCTACGGCTATACCCCGGATGACGTGGTTGCCAAGGGCCGCGTCGGCCCGGGCCAGATGCTGGCGGTGGACACCGAGACCGGTGAGGTGCTGCATACCCGGGACATCGATAACCGCCTCAAGGCGGCGCACCCCTACAAGAAGTGGCTGCGCGAAAATGCCCTGCGGGTCGAGACGACGCTGAACCAGGACACCCCCGAGTTCCGCCTGATGGAAAGCGAGGATCTGCTGGTTCACCAGAAGATGTTCAACGTCTCCTATGAAGAGCGGGACCAGGTGTTGCGGCCGCTGGGTGAGAGTGCCCAGGAAGCCGTGGGCTCCATGGGCGATGACACCCCGATGGCGGTGCTGTCCAGCAAGGTCCGTCATGTTGGCGATTACTTCCGCCAGAAGTTTGCCCAGGTTACCAATCCGCCGATCGACCCGCTGCGGGAAGCGATCGTGATGTCCCTGGAAACCTGTCTCGGTGCGGAACGAAACGTGTTCGAGGAAGGTCCGGAGCACGCCGACCGGGTCATCCTGACCACGCCGGTGTTGTCGCCGGCCAAGTTCCTGCGGATCGAGAACAACGAGCGCCCCGGCTTTGAGGTTGCCCGGATCGCCCTGAGCCACAGCCCGGAAATGGGGCTGGAGCAGGCTGTTCGCCGCGTGTGTGAGCAGGCCGAACAGGCGGTGCGCAGTGGCAAGGTCCTGTTGATCCTCAGCGACAAGGATCTCCGGCAGGGTGAGTTGCCGGTCAATGCGCTGATGGCGACCGGCGCCGTGCATCACCACTTGGTGAAGTGTGGCCTGCGATGCGATTCCAACATCATTGTGGAAACCGGCTGGGCTCGTGATCCGCACCAGTTCGCCGTACTGTTCGGCTTCGGTGCGACGGCGGTCTATCCGTACCTGGCGTACCAGATCCTGAATGACCTGATCCGCACCGGTGAAATGCTGATGGATCCGGTCGAGGCCAAGAACAATTACCGCAAGGGTATCAACAAGGGCCTGCTGAAGATCCTGTCCAAGATGGGGATCTCAACCATCACCTCGTATCGCGGTGCCCAGTTGTTCGAGGCGATTGGTCTGGCCGACGAAGTGGTCGATCTCTGCTTCCGCGGTGTCGCCAGTCGCATTCAGGGTGCCGGTTTCTTCGACTTCCAGCAGGACCAGCAACTGTTGGCCGATGTGGCCTGGAAGCCCCGTAAGCCGATTTCGCCGGGTGGCCTGTTGAAGTATGTCCATGGCCAGGAATACCACGCCTTCAATCCCGACGTGGTGGGTAAGTTGCAGGATGCGGTCATCAGCGGGGACTACGGCCACTACAAGGAATACGCCGGGCTGGTCAACGAACGCCCGGTGGCGACTATCCGTGACCTGTTGACGTTCCGCAAGGATATCCAGGGGATCGACCTGTCCGAGGTTGAGCCGGTGGAGAGCATTTTCCCCCGCTTTGACTCTGCTGCCATGTCGCTTGGAGCATTGTCTCCCGAAGCCCATGAGGCGCTGGCGGTTGCCATGAACACCCTCGGCGGCCGCTCCAACTCCGGTGAGGGCGGTGAAGACCCGGTCCGCTATGGTACCGAGAAGCGCTCCAAGATCAAGCAGGTGGCGTCCGGTCGGTTCGGTGTTACCGCCGAGTACCTGCGCAGCGCCGATGTCATGCAGATCAAGGTCGCACAGGGTGCCAAGCCCGGCGAAGGGGGGCAGTTGCCCGGCGGCAAGGTCAACGACCTGATCGCCCGCCTGCGCTACTCGGTGCCCGGCGTGACGCTGATCTCGCCGCCACCGCACCACGATATCTATTCCATCGAGGACCTGGCGCAGCTGATCTTTGACCTCAAGCAGGTCAACCCGGAGGCCCTGGTGTCCGTCAAGCTGGTATCCGAGCCCGGCGTCGGCACCATTGCGGCCGGTGTGGCCAAGGCCTATGCCGACCTGATCACTGTGTCCGGGTATGACGGTGGCACCGCCGCCAGTCCGCTGACGTCCATCCGTTACGCCGGTTCTCCCTGGGAACTGGGGCTGACGGAAACCCAGCAGGCGCTGCGTGCCAACGATCTGCGGGGCAAGATCCGCCTGCAGACTGACGGCGGTATCAAGACGGGTCTTGATGTGGTCAAGGCCGCCATTCTCGGCGCCGAGAGTTTTGGTTTCGGCACCACGCCGATGGTTGCCCTGGGTTGCAAATACCTGCGTATCTGTCACCTGAACAACTGCGCAACCGGGGTTGCGACCCAGAATGACTACCTGCGGGAAGAGCACTTCAAGGGTACGGTGGAGATGGCGATGAATTTCTTCCGTTTTGTGGCGGAAGAAACCCGTGAATGGATGGCCCGTCTGGGTGTTCGTAACCTGGAAGAGCTGGTGGGGCGTGTCGACCTGCTGGAGCGCCTGCCGGGAGATACCGAGCGGCAGCAGAAGCTGGACCTGAGCCGGCTGCTGTCCAATGACCACATTCCGGCAGACAAGCCGCAGACCTGTCAGGTCGAGCGCAACCAGCCGTTTGACCAGGGTACCCTGGCCGAGCGGATGGTGAAGGATGTGGCGGCTGCGATTGCCGACAAGACCGGCGGCGCCTGGAGCTATAAAGTGACCAACTGCGACCGTTCCATCGGTGCCCGGCTGTCCGGCGAAATCGCCGCCCGGCACGGTAACCAGGGTATGGCGGATGCGCCGATCACTTTGGATCTGGTGGGCACCGCCGGCCAGAGCTTCGGTGTGTGGAACGTGGGTGGTCTCAACCTGATCCTGGAAGGCGACGCCAACGACTACGTGGGCAAGGGGATGACCGGCGGCAAGCTGGTGGTCAAGCCGCCCCGCGGCAGCAACTTCAATACCCAGGAAACATCCATCATCGGTAATACCTGCCTCTACGGCGCTACTGGCGGCAAGTTGTTTGCGGCCGGCACGGCAGGCGAGCGTTTTGCGGTGCGCAACTCCGGTGCCCATGCCGTGGTTGAAGGTGCCGGCGATCACTGCTGCGAATACATGACCGGTGGTCTGGTAACCGTGCTGGGCAGCACCGGCTATAACTTCGGTGCCGGCATGACCGGGGGCTTTGCCTATGTGCTGGATCTGGATAACACCTTCGTGGACAAGTACAACCACGAACTGGTGGAAATCCAGCGCATTTCCCGCGAGGAAATGGAGGCCTACCGAAACCACCTGCGCGGCGTCATCCGTGAGCACATCTCGGAAACCGGCAGTACCTGGGCGGAGCATATCCTTGAAGATTTCGACGACTACATCGGCCGCTTCTGGCTGGTCAAACCCAAGGCGGCGAACCTGCGCAGCCTGCTGGCGAGTACCCGGGCGCGTCCGGAGTAAGGGCCGCACGTGATGGGTTCGGGGCTGGCGTCGCTGACGCCGCCCCTGTCGAAATCGAGCTGATGAGAGCGTCAACATGAAAGAACGTCTGAACAACGACTTCCAGTTTGTGGAAGTGGGGCGGGTCGACCCGAAGAAAGTCCCGGCCAAGAAGCGCAAGAAAGAGTTTGGTGAAATCTACCATCCATTCTCCCAGGAGCAGGCTGCCCCCCAGGCGCACCGCTGTCTGGCCTGCGGCAACCCCTACTGTGAGTGGAAGTGCCCGGTGCACAACTACATTCCGAACTGGCTGAAGCTGGTTTCGGAAGGCAACATCATGAAAGCAGTGGAGTTGTGTCACCAGACCAACTCGTTGCCGGAAGTGTGCGGCAGGGTCTGCCCGCAGGACCGCCTGTGTGAGGGCGCCTGTACCCTCAATGACGGCTACGGCGCGGTGACTATCGGTTCGGTAGAAAAGTACATTACCGATACCGCCTTTGCCCTCGGCTGGAAGCCGGACATGTCAAAGGTGAAGTGGACCGACCGGAAAGTGGCGGTAATCGGTGCCGGCCCTGCCGGCCTGGGTTGCGCCGACGTGCTGGTGCGTAACGGCGTCAAGCCGGTGGTCTTTGATCTCTACCCGGAAATCGGTGGTTTGCTGACCTTCGGTATTCCCGAGTTCAAGCTGGAAAAGTCGGTCATGGCCCGCCGCCGTAAGGTGTTTGAGGAGATGGGCGTGGAATTCCGCCTGTCGACCGAAGTGGGTAAGGACGTCATGCTGCAGGACATCATCGACGAATTCGATGCCGTGTTCATGGGCATGGGTACCTACAGCTACATGAAGGGCGGGTTCCCCGGCGAGAATCTGCCAGGGGTCTATGATGCGCTGCCATTCCTGATCTCTAACGTCAATCGTCGTCTTGGTTTCGAAAAGAGCGCCGATGACTTCATCGACATGAAGGGCAAGCGGGTAGTGGTTCTTGGCGGTGGTGATACCGCCATGGACTGTAACCGGACCTCCATCCGGCAGCAGGCAACCAGCGTGACCTGTGCCTATCGCCGGGATGAGGCCAACATGCCAGGCTCCCGCCGGGAAGTGGCCAACGCCAAGGAGGAGGGCGTCAAGTTCCTGTTCAACCGTCAGCCTATCGCCATTATCGGTGAAGACCAGGTTGAGGGCGTCAAGGTGGTCCAGACCCGTCTGGGCGAGCCGGACGAGAATGGCCGTCGCCGCCCGGAGGTGGTGCCAGGCAGTGAGGAAGTCATTCCCGCGGATGCGGTGCTGGTCGCCTTTGGCTTCCGTCCCAGCCCCGCTGACTGGTTTGATGACCTGAGTGTTACCACCGATGACTCCGGCCGGGTAACGGCGCCGGAAGATGCACAGTTCCGCTTTCAGACCAGCAACCCGAAGATCTTTGCCGGCGGTGACATGGTGCGCGGCTCCGATCTGGTGGTCACGGCAATCTGGGAGGGTCGTCAGGCCGCAGAAGGGATCATGGACTACCTCGACCTGTAGGAAAACCAAGGGGGGGGCAGGCTCAAGCCTGTCCCCGGGGTGGGGAAGGGTGCTGGCTCAAGCCCGTCCCCGGCATCATCCTGTTTTATCCTGGCAAGGGCGTTGTACCAATCGGTACCGCGCCCTTTTTTATTGCGCCAAACGGGGTATCATTGCTCCCCATACTTTTGCACTTCGAGAGCCGATTGGGATTCCTATGACCGAGCTGAAAAATGATCGTTTCCTCCGGGCGCTGATGCGTCAGCCTGTTGACCGCACGCCGGTATGGATGATGCGCCAGGCGGGCCGTTACCTGCCGGAGTACCGTGCCACCCGGGCCAAGGCCGGCGATTTCCTCAGTCTCTGCAAGAATACCGAGCTGGCCTGCGAGGTTACCCTGCAGCCGCTGGAGCGCTATCCGCTGGATGCGGCGATCCTGTTCTCGGACATCCTCACCATCCCGGACGCCCTTGGCCTCGGGCTGTACTTTGAAACCGGCGAAGGTCCCAAATTCCGTCACACCATTCGCTCCGAGGCGGACGTGGCGGCGCTGCCGAAGATGAATGCCGAGGTGGATCTGGATTACGTGATGAATGCGGTCTCCACTATCCGCCGAGCGCTGAATGGCCGGGTGCCACTGATCGGCTTCTCCGGCAGCCCCTGGACACTGGCGACCTACATGGTCGAAGGCGGCTCTTCCAAGGATTTTCGTGAGGCCAAGAAGCTGATGTACGGCCAGCCGGAAGTCATGCACCGCCTGCTGGATCATCTGGCCGACTCGGTCATTGATTACCTGAACGGTCAGATCAAGGCCGGCGCCCAGGCAGTACAGATATTTGATACCTGGGGTGGAGTGCTGAGCAGCTGGGCCTATGAGGAGTTCTCTCTCGCTTACATGAACAAGATTGTTGCCGGGCTGATCCGTGAACACGACGGTCGCCGGGTTCCGGTAATCCTGTTCACCAAGAACGGCGGGCAATGGCTGGAATCCATGGCGGACAGCGGTGCCGATGCCTTGGGTCTGGACTGGACCACGGATATCGGCAATGCCCGGGCCCGGGTCGGTGACCGGGTCGCGCTTCAGGGTAATATGGATCCGGCCATGCTGTACGCGCCGCCGGCGCGGATCCGTCAGGAAGTGGCCGATATCCTGCGCCGTTATGGCACCGGCAGTGGCCACATTTTCAACCTGGGGCACGGCATCACTCCGGATGTGGATCCAGCCAATGCCGGGGCCTTCATTGAAGCGGTGGTCGAGCTCAGCTCCGAGTACCACCGCTAATTCTGGATGCGCCGCCGGGTCGGGGCTATAGTCAGTGACACGAGTAACCGACTGATAGGAGTCATCGATTGCAGCCCAGGACCCCGGAGAAGCGGCGCTTTCACCGCATTCGTTTTGATGCTCCCTGTGAGCTCCACTGGCAAGACCAGGTGTGGTCCAGCGAAGTGCTTGATATTTCGCTGCGCGGGGTGCTGGTCAGGCGCCCTGAAGGCTGGAATGTGCCGTCGCGGCAACCCTGCGAGGTGGTGATCCACCTTGACTCAAGGTCAGCCGCGATCGTGATGGCGGTGGAGTTGCGGCACATTGAGGATCACCGCCTCGGCTTCCAGTCTGAATACATCGATCTCGACAGCGCGGCGCACCTGAAGCGGCTGGTGGAACTCAACCTGGGCGATCCGGTGTTGCTGGAGCGGGAATTCCGCCACCTGATTGACTGAGGCCGCTGCTCAGAGCTCGTCCAGTGCCGCGAGCGCGTCGGCCAGCCGGGTTACCGGCATGACTTTCATTCCGTCGATCGCTTTCCTTGGCGCATTGCCCTTGGGCACCAGGGCGCGGGTAAAGCCGTGCTTGGCAGCCTCGTAGATCCGTTCCTGGCCGCTGGGCACCGGGCGGATCTCTCCGGATAAACCGACTTCCCCGAATATCACCAGATCCTGCGGCAAGGCGCGGTCCCGGAACGATGACACGATGGCCGCTAACAGGGCCAGGTCGGCACTGGTTTCGTTGACCTTCACACCGCCGACCACGTTGACGAAGACATCCTGGTCGGACACGTGCATGCCGCCATGGCGGTGCAGCACTGCCAGCAGCATCGCCAGGCGGTTCTGGTCGAGGCCTACGGCAACCCGGCGGGGATAGCCGCCCTGGGCCATGTCCACCAGGGCCTGGATCTCCACCAGCATCGGTCGGGTGCCCTCCCAGACCACCATCACGACGCTCCCCGGAGCCGCATCTTCGCCGCGATTCAGGAAGATGGCGCTGGGGTTTTTGACCTCTTTGAGCCCCTGCTCGAGCATTGCGAACACCCCGAGTTCATTGACTGCGCCGAAGCGGTTCTTGATGCCCCGCAGGGTGCGGTAGCGGCTGTCGCTGGAGCCTTCCAGCAAAATGGAGCAGTCGATCATGTGCTCCAGGACTTTGGGGCCGGCCAGGCTGCCGTCCTTGGTGACGTGGCCCACCAGGAACAGGATGGTGCCGGTCTGCTTGGCGAAACGGGTCAGAAAGGCGGCGCTCTCGCGCACCTGGGACACGCTGCCGGGGGCGGACTCGATGTCGGCGACGTGCATCACCTGGATACTGTCCACCACCAGAATGCGGGGTTTTTCGTGTTCGGCTACCTGGATGACCCGCTCAACGCTGGTTTCCGACAACATCTTCAGGTCGCTGGTGGGCAGTCCGAGGCGCTTGGCGCGCATCGCAACCTGTTGCAGGGATTCCTCGCCGGTTACGTAGAGTGCGGGCACCTGGCCGGCCAGATGACAGACCGCCTGCAGTAACAGCGTGCTTTTGCCGGCGCCGGGGTGGCCGCCCATCAGCACCGCCGAGCCTTCGACCAGGCCGCCGCCCAGAACCCGGTCAAACTCCTGCATGCCGGTGCTGATGCGGGTCTGTTCGGCCAGGCTGACGGAGTCCAGGCTCTGGACCTCCGCCAGGCTACCGGCGAAGCCCTCGAAGCGGGCGCCACGGGCGCCCTTGGCGTTGCTGCTGACGCCGCGCACCTCGCTGATGGTGTTCCAGCTCTGGCAGGCAGTGCACTGGCCCTGCCATTTCGAGTAATCGGCGCCGCATTCGGTGCAGACAAAGGCTGTTCTGGCTTTGGCCATGGCCGGGGTCCGTACAGGAAAAAGAAAGCGAGCCGGCCTGTTGGCCGGCCCTGTCGATGGTCTGGCTAGTCGATGGTCAGGCGAGCTTCTTGTACTTCATGCGCTTGGGCTGCATGGCAGAGTCGCCTTTGCGCTTCTTGAAGTCCGCGTCGTAGTCGGTGAAGTTGCCTTCGAAGTACACCACTTCGCCGTCGTCCTCGAATGCCAGGATGTGGGTGGCCACCCGGTCCAGGAACCAGCGGTCGTGGGAGATCACCAGGGCGGAGCCGGGGAAGTTCAGCAGGGCTTCTTCCAGGGCGCGCAGGGTCTCCACGTCCAGGTCGTTGGTGGGCTCGTCCAGCAGCAGCACGTTGCCGCCCTGCTTCAGCAGCTTGGCCAGATGCAGGCGGTTACGCTCGCCGCCGGAAAGGTCGCCGACGCGCTTCTGCTGGTCGGTGCCCTTGAAATTGAAGCGGCCGACATAAGCGCGGGACGGGGTTTCGTAGTTGCCGACCTTGATCATGTCCTGGCCGCCAGACAGCTCTTCCCACACGGTCTTGCTGCCGTCCAGGTCGCGCATCTGGTCAACGTAGGCCAGTTCCACGGTTTCACCCACGGTGATGGTGCCGGCGCTCGGCTGGTCCATCCCTGCAATCATCTTGAACAGGGTGGACTTGCCGGCGCCGTTACCACCGATGATGCCGACAATGGCGCCCGCCGGTACGTTGAAGGATACGTTCTCATAAAGCAGGCGGTCGCCGAAGGCCTTGCTGATACCGTCGACCTCGATCACCTTGTCGCCAAGGCGTGGCCCGGGCGGGATGTAAAGTTCGTTGGTTTCGTTGCGCTTCTGGAATTCCTGGGAGCTCATTTCCTCGAAGCGGGCCAGGCGGGCCTTGCTCTTGGATTGGCGGCCCTTGGCGTTGGAGCGCACCCACTCAAGCTCCTGCTTGATCGCTTTCTGGTGGGCAGCTTCCTGCTTGGATTCCATTTCCAGGCGTTTTTCCTTGTTTTCCAGCCACTGGCTGTAATTGCCCTCGAACGGGATGCCGTGGCCCCGGTCCAGTTCGAGGATCCAGCCGGCCACGTTGTCGAGGAAGTAGCGGTCGTGGGTGATAGCTACCACGGTGCCATCGTAATCGTGCAGGAAGCGCTCGAGCCAGGCCACGGATTCCGCATCCAGGTGGTTGGTGGGCTCGTCCAACAGCAGCATGTCGGGGCCGGACAGCAACAGGCGGCACAGGGCCACCCGGCGGCGCTCACCACCAGACAGCACTTTTACCTTCTGGTCCCAGGCTGGCAGACGCAGGGCGTCGGCGGCAACTTCCATCTTGCGTTCGATGTCGTGACCGTCGGTGGCCTGGATGATCGCTTCCAGCTCGCCCTGTTTCTTGGCGAGGGCGTCGAAGTCTGCGTCCGGTTCCGCGTACGCGGCGTATACCTGGTCCAGTTCGGCCAGTGCGTTGTGAACGTGGGCGACGGACTCGTCGACAATTTCCTTTACCGTCTTTTCCTCGTCCAGCTCCGGCTCCTGGGGCAGGTAGCCTACCTTGATGCCGGGCTGGGGACGGGCCTCACCGATGTAGTCCTGGTCGACCCCCGCCATGATCCGCAGCAGGGTGGATTTACCGGAGCCGTTGAGGCCGAGTACGCCAATCTTTGCGCCCGGGAAGAAGCTCAGGGAAATGTCCTTCAGAATCTCGCGCTTGGGTGGAACCACCTTGCCGACGCGATTCATGGTGTATACGTACTGGGCCATGTCTGGCAATGTCCTCTGGGTCTGGTGTGCAGCCGGCGGGCAGCAAGTGCGATGTGACCGGTCTGCAACGAAACGGAAATCAACCCCGTAAGGTAGCGAAACCACCGTGCCATAGCAATCCGCAGTGACCGGAGGTGCGCTGTTCCATCGGTTTATACGGAAGGGGTAAAAGGTGATTTTGACGGCCGTAATGCGCTAGAATAAGCGCCCATTTTTACAGGGAAGCGCCGGCCGCCGGGGAATTGTGGCAGCGGCGGCGCCCGGAACCGCTTTTTCAGAAGGTCTGCAGGGCAGACGCAGCACACAGGGGCAGCACATCCATGTTTAATCGTGATATGAAAATCGCCGGCTATGACGACGAGCTCTGGACCGCCATGCAGGCTGAGGCCAAGCGTCAGGAAGCTCATATCGAGCTGATCGCGTCCGAGAACTACACCAGCCCGCGGGTAATGGAAGCCCAGGGCAGCGTGCTGACCAACAAGTATGCCGAGGGTTACCCCGGCAAGCGTTACTACGGTGGCTGTGAATTTGTCGATGTGGCCGAGCAGCTGGCCATCGACCGCGCCAAGGAACTGTTCGGTGCAGCCTATGCCAACGTGCAGCCGCACTCTGGCTCCCAGGCCAACTCCGCGGTTTTCATGGCGCTGCTGAAGCCCGGCGATACCGTGCTGGGCATGAGCCTGGCTCACGGTGGTCACCTGACCCACGGTGCCAGCGTCAACTTCTCCGGTAAGATCTACCACGCCGTGCAGTACGGCCTGAATCCGGAAACCGGCCTGATTGACTATGACGAAGTGGAAGCCCTGGCCGTCGAGCACAAGCCGAAGATGATCATTGCCGGTTTCTCTGCCTACTCCCAGGAGCTGGACTTCGCACGCTTCCGTGAAATCGCCGACAAGGTCGGTGCCTACCTGTTTGTCGACATGGCCCACGTGGCAGGCCTGGTGGCCGCCGGGGTCTATCCGGATCCGGTACCCCACGCGCACGTGGTGGCGACCACAACCCACAAGACCCTGCGTGGTCCCCGTGGCGGCCTGATTCTGGCCTGCGCTGATGAAGACCTGCAGAAGAAACTGAACTCTGCGGTGTTCCCGGGTGGCCAGGGCGGCCCGCTGATGCACGTCATCGCTGCCAAGGCGGTGTGCTTCAAGGAAGCCATGAGCGATGAGTTCAAGGCTTACCAGAAGCAGGTTGTGAAAAACGCGGCGGCGATGGCCGAGGTGTTCATCGAGCGCGGCTTTGATGTGGTATCCGGTGGTACCAAAAACCACCTGTTCCTGGTCAGCCTGATCAAGCAGGACATTACCGGCAAGGATGCGGATGCTGCCCTGGGCCGTGCCCACATTACCGTGAACAAGAACGCAGTGCCCAATGACCCGCGCTCCCCGTTTGTGACCTCCGGCCTGCGGATCGGTACTCCGGCAGTGACTACCCGCGGTTTTGGTGAGTCCGAGTGCCGTGATCTGGCTGGCTGGATGTGCGATATTCTCGATAACCTCGAAGACGAAAGCGTCAACAGCCGGGTTCGCCAGCAGGTCGAAGCCCTCTGCGCACGCTTCCCGGTCTATGGCTGAGGTTTGTGAACCATGCCGCCCGACCCGTTGGGGGCCGGGTGGCTGCTGCTGGGAGTTTTGAATTATGCATTGTCCGTTCTGCGGTGAAGCCGACACCAAGGTGATCGATTCGCGCCTCGTTGCCGAAGGCGACCAGGTGCGCCGCAGACGGGAGTGCCTGTCGTGCCGGGAGCGTTTTACCACCTTTGAGACTGCCGAGCTGGTGATGCCCCGGGTAGTCAAGCAGGACGGTACCCGACAGCCTTTCGATGAGGACAAGCTCCGCGCCGGCATTATGAAGGCACTGGAGAAACGCCCCGTCAGCATCGAGGAAATCGAGGCTGCACTGAACCGTATCCGGTTCCGCCTGCGCGCCACCGGCGAGCGGGAAGTGAAATCGATGCAGCTGGGTGAGGAAGTCATGACGGAATTGCGCCAGCTGGACAAAGTGGCGTATGTGCGTTTTGCCTCGGTTTACCGCAGTTTCCAGGATCTCAACGAGTTCAAGGAAGAGATCGAGCGGCTGTCCGCCAATGGGGAGGGTTCCGACCCGGTGGGAGTGGCCAAGGCCCTCGCCGGCGAATCTTCGTCCGGAGACAAGGCAGCCGAAGAGAAGACATGATCGACGCCCAGGATACCGCATTCATGGCCCGGGCGATCCAGCTCGCCTGGCGCGGCCGTTACTCCACCCATCCCAATCCGCGTGTTGGCTGCATCATTGCCAAGCGTGGTCGCATTCTGGGTGAGGGCTGGCATGAGCGTGCCGGCGAAGGCCACGCGGAGACCCGCGCGCTGAGCCAGGCCGGTCCTGCCGCCCGGGGGGCGACCGCGTATGTGACTCTGGAACCGTGCAGCCACTTTGGTCGCACACCACCCTGTGCCAGGGCGCTGATTGATGCCGGCATCGCCCATGTCTTTGCCGCCACCAAGGACCCCAATCCGGCAGTTTCCGGTCGCGGACTGGATATGCTGCGGGACGCCGGCATCCGCGTTACCGAAGGCGTGCTGGCGGAGGATGCGCGGAAGCTCAATCCCGGCTTCATGAAGCGGATGGAAACCGGGCGGCCGTACGTACGGGTCAAAATTGCTGCCAGCCTGGATGGCCGTACCGCGATGGCGTCCGGCGAGAGCCAGTGGATTACCGGCGCCGATTCACGTCGCGATGTACAGCGCCTGCGGGCCATCAGCGACGCCATCCTTACCGGTGTCGGTACGGTGCTGGCCGATGACCCGTCGCTGACGGTGCGCCGTGCCGAGCTGGGGGATATCGGATTGGCGACCGAGCCGGCCCGCCAGCCACTGCGAGTGATTGCCGATCGGGATGCCCGTACACCGGTGACCGCGAGAATCCTTCATGGCGGCAATGTCCGGCTGTTCTGTTCCTCCGAGGCCCTGGCGACGGCACCGGCACAGGATCTGTCGGCACTCGGGGTCAGCCTGAGTGGCGTATCCTGGAAGACCGACGGCGTCGATCTCGGGGAGTTGCTGGATTTCCTGGGCGAGCTCGGAATTAACGAACTGCTGGTCGAGGCCGGGCCTACCCTGGCCGGGGCGTTCATTGCCGAGCGGTTACTGGATGAGTTGTGGCTCTACCAGGCACCGGTGTTTCTGGGGAGTGATGCCCGGCCAACGGCCAGGCTGCCGCTGGCGACCATGGCCGAGAAAGTACGGTGGGCGGTCCGCGACCGGCGTCAGGTGGGTGAGGATGAACGGCTGATCCTTGTTCCCAGCTAAATTTTCAACATTCACGCCCATCGGGTATTTCGGGCCAGGAACCTGGCCGCCGGGGCTGCAAGGGTGCAAACCATATGGCACTGAACAGTATTGAAGAGATCATCGAAGACATCCGTCAGGGCAAGATGGTTATCCTGATGGATGATGAGGACCGGGAGAACGAAGGTGACCTGGTCATGGCGGCAGAACATTGCACCGCCGAGGCGATCAATTTCATGGCGCGGTTCGGTCGCGGCCTGATCTGCATGCCAATGACCCGCGATCGGTGTGAGCAGCTGGGCCTGCCGCTGATGGTACAGCGCAATGCGTCAGGGTTCGGTACCAAGTTCACCCTGTCGATCGAGGCAGCGGAAGGGGTCACCACCGGGATTTCGGCGGCGGACCGGGCCCGCACCGTACAGGCGGCCGTGGCCAGGGATGCCAAGGCATCCGATCTGGTCCAGCCGGGGCATATCTTCCCGCTGATGTCTGACCCGGGCGGTGTTCTCAGTCGTGCCGGCCACACCGAAGCTTCCTGTGACCTCGCAGCTCTCGCTGGTTGCGAGCCGGCCGGGGTGATCTGCGAGATCATGAACGACGACGGATCCATGGCGCGTCGGGAAGACCTCGAGAAGTTTGCCGAGCTGCACGATCTGAAGATCGGCACCATTGCCGACCTGATCCACTACCGGATCCTCAACGAGCGCACCATCGAGTGTGTGGAACAGTACGATCTGGACACCGAGCACGGAGTGTTCAATCTGCGCACCTACCGTGACAACGTCCAGGGTGCGACCCACCTGGCGATGGTCATGGGCGATATCAGCCCCGATGAGCCGACGCTGGTGCGGGTGCACATCACGGACACCCTGCGCGACCTGCTCGGTGCCCGGCGTGCGGACTCCCGCAGCTGGCCGCTGCACCATGCCCTGGCGCGAGTGGCGCAGGAAGGGCGGGGCGTGGTGGTGCTGCTGAACAGCGCCGAGGACAGCTACAACCTGGACGACCGTATCCACGAATTCTTCGGTGAGCACCAGGCACCTGCTGCCAAGGGCAGCTCCGGTGTCTATTTCACCGTGGGTACCGGCTCCCAGATTCTGCGTGACCTGGGCGTGGGTAAAATGCGCCTGCTGAGCCCGCCGATCAAATTCTCCGCCATTTCCGGCTTTGACCTGGAAGTGGTGGAATACGAACCCTATACCCCTGAATGACAATCCGGTACGGCGCCGTTTATTGCCGTCGTACCCGCAAAGGAGCCAAGCATGGCAGATATCCGAGTAATTGAAGGTGACTTTACCGAGTGCCGTGGCAACTATGCCGTGGTGGTTGGCCGGTTTAACGGATTCGTGGTGGAAAGCCTGCTGGAAGGCGCCATCGATACCCTGCGTCGTCATGGCATTGCCGACGCTGACATTACCATCGTACGGGTTCCGGGCGCCTACGAAATGCCGCTGGCGGTCAAGCGGGTGGCGGAAAGCGGAAACTACGACGCCATTATCGCGCTGGGCGCGGTGATTCGCGGCGGCACTCCGCACTTCGATTATGTGGCGGGTGAAGCTTCCAGTGGTCTGGGTGCCGTCAGTCTCGAAACCGACGTACCGGTTACCTTTGGCGTGCTGACTGTGGATTCCATTGAGCAGGCAATCGAGCGCTCCGGCACCAAGGCCGGCAACAAAGGGGCCGAAGCGGCCATCACCGCACTTGAAATGGTTAGCCTTTTCAGGAAGCTGGGTGAGTGATGACAGGACCTGAAGACAACGCCGGGCAACCGGAGAGCAGCCGTCCGACGGGCCAGCCGAAAGCCGGTGACCGTCGCCGCGCGCGGGCACTGGCCATGCAGGGGCTGTACCAGCGCCATTTCAGCAAGAGTGCGATCAGCGATATCGAAGCCGAGTTCATGGTTGATAATGACATGAGCAAGGTGGACATCGCCTATTTCCGCGATCTGCTGCGTGGCGTTCACCGCGAACAGGGCGAGCTGGACAAGCTGCTGGAGCCGTTCCTTGACCGTCCGATCAATGAAGTGGACGCCATCGAGCTGGCCATCGTGCGACTGGGTGCCTACGAGTTGAAGAACCGCATTGATGTGCCCTACAAGGTGGTCATCAATGAGGGCATCGAGATGGCCAAGAAATTTGGCGGCACCGAAGGTCACAAGTTCGTCAACAGCATTCTCGACAAGCTCAGCCGCCGGTTACGACTGGCGGAAACCCGCCCGCGCTGAGGCATGGGCGAGTTCGAGCTGATTGCCAGGTACTTCGAGCCCCTGTCCCGGGGGCGTCCATCGTCGTACCTGGTGCTTGGGCCGGGGGATGATTGTGCGATCCAGCGCGTCGATCCCGGCGCCGAGCTGGTTTTTTCCGTCGATACCCTGGTTGCCGGGGTACATTTCCCCGCCAGTTACGATCCCGAAAACCTTGGTTGGCGCAGTCTTGCCGTCGCGGCCAGTGACCTGGCGGCCATGGGCGCTGATCCCGTCTGCTTCACCCTCGCACTTACCCTGCCGGATATTGACGAAGCATGGTTGACCGGTTTCGCCCGCGGCCTGTCCCGGGCAGCAGATCGTTTCGGCTTGTTGCTTGCCGGTGGCGATACCACCCGCGGCCCGCTTACCCTCAGCCTGCAAGTGCATGGCACGGTACCCTCCGGCACGGCAATCCGGCGTTCCGGTGCCTGCCCCGGCGACCTGGTGTGCGTGTCCGGGACCCTGGGCGATGCCGGCGAAGCGCTACGCTGGCTGGATGTGAACCACCCGGGGCCGGACGAGGCGTTCGTCCTTGCCCGCTACCATCGCCCCCAGCCCCGGCTGGAGCTGGGGCGGGCGTTGCGAGGCTACGCCAGTGCCGCGATCGACATATCCGACGGCCTGCTGGCGGACCTTGGTCATATCCTCGATGCCTCCGGGGTTGGCGCCCGGCTGGAGCTGGAGCAGGTGCCGCTGTCGGACGCGCTGATGCGGCTGGCGGGTGAGAGTGCGGCAATGCGCGCGGTGGTGGCCGGAGACGATTATGAGCTCTGTGTTACCATGGCGCCGGAAACCTGGCAGATCCTGCCGCAAGCGTGCCGGAACCAGCTGACGGTTGTTGGGCGGATTACCGAGGAAAGCGGACTTCGGCTCTTCAGTCATGGGGCGGAGCTGCACCAGGCTGCCAGGGGATACGATCACTTTGGAGCCACCGAATGACCGATGCCGTACCTCCTCCGGAGCCAAGTACACCCCACGTAATCCTGCCGCCGGGCTTTCTGCGTAACCCGGTCCACCTGCTGGCGTTCGGGTTTGGCAGCGGCGCGGCCGCCCGGGCCCCGGGAACCTGGGGCAGCCTGGCGGCCATTCCGGTCTGGTTGACGTTTTTCTGGTTGCCGCCGGTAGCGTACTGGCTGGTAGTGTTGCTGGCATTCCTGGTCGGTATCTGGCTCTGCGGGCAAACGGCAAATGCCCTCAAGGTTCATGACCACGGTGGTATTGTCTGGGACGAGTTCGTGGGCATGTGGATTGCCCTCGGGATCTTTCCGGACCACGTTCAGGAAGTGCTCATGGCCTTTATCCTGTTCCGGTTTTTTGATGTCATCAAGCCCTGGCCAATCAGCTGGCTGGACAAACGTATGCCGGGCGGGCTGGGGATCATGGTAGATGACGTCGTCGCGGGCTTTATGGCGCTGGGCTGTCTTTACCTGCTGGAGCTCTGGGGTATGCCGGTGATGCTCTGACCCGGCATCAGGCTAGCCGCCGACGGGAGGTGCGGCTAGTGCAGTTTCTGGTCTTCCGGTAGCAGGCGGACGACATTCAGGAACCGGCGCAGACCGATTTCGGCCCGCTCTCTCGAGGCAAACGGACCACTGTCAAAGCCTTCCCGGGTGGTAAAGTACCACTTGCTCCCCACACAGAAGAACCGGTTGCTCCGGAACGGAACGCGCCCGTTCTCACCGACACGCTGTTCGATATCCATCAGGCCTCCTTGTGTGCGGTTGTCCCATGGATGTTGAGTAGGTGCTGCATCATTGCAGACCCATCTGATTAAAATTAAATCAATCCGGGTTTAAATCAACATTTTTTTACATTTTAGGCGCCAGCTGGTGAGTTGGATCACCGGTTGGGGGGTGAACAGGCTGGCAGGCCATTGTTGCGATTGCCGTCACCACTCGTCAGAATGCGGCTCTTGGGTAATGGAAGCATCTTTGCTGGGGACTACAGGAGAGTGAGATGACAGGAAAATCTTTCGGGAAACAAATGTGTTCGCTGACCGGGCTGCTGATGCTGCTCGTGGTTGCCACCGGCATGGCCGGCTGCAGTTCCTCCATGACGCGGGTCCAGACCTGGGAGGGCAAGCCGATGGACGCCTCCGGCGTTGCAGTGCTGGAGGCCCCGGGTGAGATTCAGGTGGCCGAAGTCAATGGCCGGTCGGTTACCAACTTCCTGATGGATGACCTGGCACTGGATTATGAATTGCTGCCGGGCAACAACCGGATTGTGTTCAGCTATAAAACCATCTGGGCCAAGTCTACCGTGGTCAAAAACGGTGAGTCCAAGGTTGCGACCGTAACCTCGGAGCCCCGGGTGGTTGATCTGGTTGCCCGTGCCGGCGAGACCTACCGCTTCCGCTTCGACAAACCGGCGTCCCGCGCCGAGGCCGAGGCCATGATGGCAGACTTCAGTGCCAGTATCGTCAGTGCCAGTGGGGCGGTTGTGGCAACGTCGAGTGTTTATACGGGACCTGAGCGTAGCGATGAGTTGCTGGCAGGGCCGGCTTCGGGCACTGCCACGTCGGCAGCCGCAGGAGATGTCGATACCCTGGAGACCATGAAGCTGCTTTGGCAGCGGGCCACTGCGGACGAGAAGCGCGAGTTCCTGCGCTGGGCGTTCGAGTAAGCTGACCCCAGGCGGCCGGGGTATCATTCCCGGCCGTCCTCATATTCCCGACTACACTAGGCCCGGAAGCGTTTCAGGGTCTTTTTCAGGATCCCTTCCATCACCGTGAGGGCATCGTCCATCAGCGTGGTGGGGTGGGGCTCAACCGCTTCCGGGTCGTCCTGGCCCGCGGGCAAATGGGTGACCGCCGCTTCGATGGCCGCCAGGCTGTCGCCAACCAGTTCTTCCAGGCTATCGCCATCCGGTACCACGTCAGGACACAGGGTAAAGTTGACCGTGAGACGGCCCTGATAGCTGACCGCCACAATCACCAGTCCCATGCTGTCGAACAGCGGTGCCGTATTGTACTGGCGGACCAGCTTTGCGCCCTGCAGGTACAGGGGTACCTGGGGGCCAGGTACATTGGTGATCGGGACATTAAAGACGGGCTGGTAGCGCTGGGCAATCTGCAACTCGGAATACAGCCGTGCCGACAGTGCCAGCATGGTTGACGGTACCAGCTCGGTCAGCCGGTCCGCAGCAATCGCTTCCTGGTAGGGCTCTGACGCGACCGCGTTCCAGTGGATCTTGCGGATCCGCCGGGCCGGATCCGGTTCGTCGGTGGCAAGATCGAGCAGCATGGCCGACATCTGGTTACCGGTAGCCCGCCGCAGGCTTTTCGAGCGCACCGAGACCGGGGTCATGGCGACCAGCGAGCGGCTGCTGTCGGTGTCGTGATTCATCATGTAGCGGCGCAGGGTTTCGGCGCACAGGCCCAGTACCACATCGTTGAGGGTTACCTCGCCTATGCTGGCCTTGATGGCCTTCAGGCGTGACAGCGCAACGGTGGCGGATACGATGCGCCGGTTGCCGGTGATCTGCCGGTTGAAGGGGCTGTGGGGGGCCGAAAACAGCGGGAAGGGCAGCGGCAGCTTCCGCAGTTGTTTGTGGATCAGACCGCGGGCGGTGGCCTCGGCTGCGCTGATCGCAAGCGACGTGACCTGCACCGGGGTGCGGATCAGATTGGCCCCGGCCTGCAGCATGACCCGCTCCTCGGACGGTTCCGGTCGCGGTTGCCAGGGTTTTGGTGCCAGGATGGGCCGCGGCTCCGGCGTATATTCCAGCAGCTTGCCGATGATCTCCTCACCGCTGAAGGCGTCGATCGCGGCGTGGTGCAGTTTCACGATCAGTGCAAAACCCGGGCTGTCCGGGTCGTCGTCGTGGTGAAAGCCGTCCACAAAGGTAATGTGCCACAACGGCCGGTCCCGCTTGAGGGGCTCCTCCAGAATCCGCGACGCGAGCCGGGACAGCTGATCAATCTTGCCGTGCTCACCCAGGTTCACGTAGGCGAGGTGGCGTTCGATACTGAAGTTGGCGTCATCAATCCAGTAGGGACGGCCCAGCCGCAGGGGGATTTCTTTCAGGCGCTGGCGAAACAGGGGAATGACGTGGAGGCGGCTACGCAGATAGGCGACAAAGGTGCTGAAGGGCAGCGGCTTGCTGCCGCGGGCATCGAACAGGTAGACGCCGCCGATGTGCATGGGAGCGGTTTCTGACTCCAGGTACAGAAACGACGCATCCAGTTCCGATAACTGCCGCATTAATGAACTCCCTTGCGTTTGAAATAGTGCCGTGCTGCCGCAGTATAGACGAAGCACTCCGGCCTTCGGTTGGCTGTGATGCCCGTGCCGGCCGGTCCGGGAAGGTAATGCTTCAGCAGCGCAGCCAGCGGGCGATCTCCGGTGACTGGCCGAGGCGTTCCCAGAACCACATCAGGGCTTTGCCCTGGTCTTCGGAATGACGGGCCAGGTGCAACATGATGGGCTGCCGCCGGTCATGGACCTCCTTGGCGATCAGCCGGCCATCCGCCAGTTGCTGGCGGATGCGGGCTTCGGGCAGCCAGCCGACGCCCAGGCCTGCCTCCTGGACCGCAATCTTCTGGTCGATATTGGAGACGGTCAGTGCCCGCTGGCGCTGGAAAATACCGGCGCTGCCCGGAGGCAGGGAGCGGGAGGTATCGGCGGCGACGGCGGCCGGGTAACGTGCGATATCGTCTTCGGTCAGCGGTTGTGTCAGGTCGGCCAGCGGATGCCCGGGGGCCACGGCATAGACAAAGTTCATCTCCCCCAAGGCCTGGGTGGCAAAGGCGCCGGCGGGCTTGCTGAACTGGTCGGCGCCGACCACAAGGTCGACGCGGCGGCTCTGCAGTGCGTCCCACGCGCCGGCGAACACCTCTTCCACCAGTTGGACCTCCACCGGAACCCCCAGGGCATAGAACTCGCGGACAGCGGGAAACAGCGCCTCCGCCGGAAGCAGGGAGTTAAACCCGATCCTCAGCCGTGTTTCCCAGCCTTGGGCCACCTGGCGCGTAGTGTGGGCGAGTGCTTCGGCAGCCTGCAGCAGGGCCCGGCCTTCCTCCAGCAGGTAGCGGCCGGCGGGCGTAAGCACAGCACGGTGACCGCTGCGGTCGAAGACTTCCACATCAAGGTCTTCCTCGAGCTTCTGAACCGTATAGCTGATGGCCGACGGTACCCGGAACAGCTCGCCGGCAGCGCCGGCAAAGCTACCTTTGCGATCAATGGCATCCAGTACTTTCAGGGCATCAATAGTGATGGCGTTATGCATGTTCGAATTATCTGAGGTTGTTGGCCAGAAATGCTTGTTTGAGAGGGTAGCAGGATGGCGGGTATTCTTCCCCTCTAAAGATAGCGGAGGCAACACGATGGGCCTGTTAATTGACGGCAAATGGCACGACAAGTGGTACGACACGGATAAGACCGGTGGCAAATTCGAGCGGGAAGCGGCCCGCTTTCGCAACTGGGTGACGGCCGACGGTGCGCCGGGGCCGGCTGGTGAAGGTGGTTTCGCCGCGGAATCCGGTCGCTATCACCTCTATGTTTCCATGGCGTGCCCCTGGGCGCATCGCACGCTGATCGTGCGTCAGCTGAAAGGGCTGGGGCCGCATATTCCGGTATCGGTGGTGCACCCGGACATGGTGGAACACGGTTGGGAGTTCCGTCCCGATGACCAACAGCATCAGGACCGGCTGCATGACTTCCGCTTTCTGCATCAGCTATATACCCGGGCGGCGCCCGGGTACACCGGGCGGGTCACCGTGCCGGTGCTTTGGGACACGGCAAAGCAGACCATTGCCAGTAACGAATCCGCCGACATTATCCGCATGTTCAACTCGGCGTTCGATGGCCTCGAGGGGGTGAGGGCGGAGCTGGATTTCTATCCGGAGTCACTGCGGGGCGAGATTGACGAGGTAAACCAGCGGGTTTACGACACCGTCAACAACGGTGTCTATAAGGCCGGTTTTGCCACCGATCAGGAGGTGTACGAGCAGGCCTTTGGTGCCCTGTTCGATTCGCTGGACTGGCTGGAAGAGCGGCTCTCGCGGCAGCGATACCTGGTGGGGGCGCAGCTCACCGAAGCGGACTGGCGGCTGTTTACTACCCTGATTCGCTTTGATGCCGTGTATTTCAGCCACTTCAAGTGTAACCGGCAGCGCATCAGTGACTACCCGGTTCTGTCGGCCTACCTGCGTGACTTGTACCAGGTGCCCGGCGTGGCAGAGACGGTGGATATCGGCCAGATCAAGCGGCATTACTATGTCAGCCAGCGCACCATCAACCCGACCCAGATTGTGCCGGTGGGACCGCAACTGGACTTCCGCACGCCCCACGGTCGTGAGCGCCTGCAATAAGGTGGCGACGCGCCGGGGCATGGCGCCCCGGACCTGGTGTGGCTGGGCCGGTTAGCTGACCCGGGCTACGGCAACCTCGGTCAGCAGCTCCAGGGAATCCTTCTGGGCTGACGGTGCCAGAGTGTCGAGGCAGGCACGGGCCAGATCGGCCTGTTGCCGGGCCTTTGCCATGGTATATTCGATCGCGCCAGACCGTTCGACAATCTCCAGGACCTTCGGCAGCTCATCCAGCCCGCCTTTGCGGATCGCTTGACGGATCAGCTGGCGTTCTTCGTCGCTGCCGTAGGCCATTGCGTGGATCAGTGGCAGTGTCGTCTTGCCTTCTGCCAGGTCGTCACCGACATTCTTGCCCATGGCCTCGGCATCACCCTGGTAATCGAGCACATCGTCCACCAGCTGGAACGCCAGCCCCAGATGTTTGCCGTAGTCCCTGAGCGCCCGTTCCCGGGCCTTATCGGCGCCTGCCAGCAGTGCACCGGTGTGGGAGGCGGCCTCGAACAGCATCGCGGTCTTGTTGTGGATGACCGTCATGTACTGATCTTCGGTCAGATCCGGGTTTTTTATGTTCATCAGCTGCATCACCTCGCCCTCCGCAATTACCGCGGTGGCGCGGGACAGCACCTCCATGATCGGCAGGCTTTTCAGCTCCACCATCATCTCGAAGGCGCGGGCGTAGAGGAAATCACCTACCAGGACGCTCGGCGCATTGCCCCAGCGTGCGTTCGCCGTACTGCGACCCCGGCGCATGTCCGAGGTGTCGACCACGTCGTCATGGAGCAGAGTGGCGGTATGCAGGAACTCGATGACGGCGGCCAGCTTGAGGTGATCGTCGCCGGTGAAGCCTGCGGCCCGGCTGGACAGCAAAACCAACAAGGGTCTGAGTCGCTTGCCACCGCTTTCAATAATGTAGTGGGCAATCTTTTCCACCAGGGGGACGTCGGAGGCGAGCCGCTTGATGATCAGGTCGTTAACGCGGCTGAAGTCATCGGCCACGGTGTCGTAGATACGCTGGGCTGTCATGGGGCTGGTCTGGTCCCTTGCTGGTGATTGCGTTGATGCCTTGTCGGTACTTTTGTTGGAACTTTGTCGGTACTTTTGTCGATACGTTCGTAGATAATACTGGCAGGTCGCGGCAATGCTAGGTATTGCCGCAGACAGTGTCAACTTGCCGGCAACAGACTTGTATTGCATGGCCGGTTTTCGTACAATCACGCGCCCAACTCATCCCAACCTGCGCTCCCTGCTATAGGGTTGCCGAAGCGCTTCCCTTAGAACCAGGTGGATAAGAGCAGGGATGGGTCAATCGCGGAGAGCATGAATGTACGCAGTTATCGTAAGCGGTGGTAAGCAGCACCGTGTGAAAGAAGGCGAAACCCTGAAGCTGGAAAAGCTGGAAGTGGAAACCGGTGGCAAGATCGAGTTCGATCGTGTTCTGCTGGTTGCTGACGGCGACAAGGTTCAGGTTGGTGCACCGGTTGTTGAAGGTGCCACAGTGACTGCGGAAGTGGTCAGCCACGGTCGTCACGACAAGGTTCAGATCATCAAGTTCCGTCGTCGTAAGCACCACATGAAGCGTCAGGGCCACCGTCAGTGGTTCACTGAAGTCAAGATCACGGGTATCAAGGGCTAAGTCCCTCGGTTAACCCCCGCAACACAGGAGGCTAGCAATGGCTCATAAAAAGGCAGCAGGTAGTACCCGTAACGGTCGCGATTCAGAGTCGAAACGACTTGGTGTGAAGCGCTACGGCGGTGAAACTGTCACTGCAGGCAGCATCATCATCCGTCAGCGCGGTACCCGTTTCCACCCTGGTGAAAACGTCGGTCTGGGCAAGGACCACACGCTGTTTGCAACCGCAAACGGCCAGGTCAAGTTCGAGACCAAGGGTCCGCAGAACCGCAAGTTTGTGAGCATCGTTCCAGCTGCGTAAGCAGCGGCGATCTCAGGTTCTGTCGAACCGGGGGTGGCCCTGATATGATCAGGTATCAGAGCCATCCGGAGCCCCGCAAAGCTTCCATGAGGCTGCGGGGCTTTTTTAGTTTGGGGTGAGTCAAAAATTACCCGATATTTGCGTTACCAAAGGCATTCCGGAATATGAAATTCGTAGACGAAGCCACCATCATCGTGGAAGCCGGAAAGGGCGGCCACGGCTGCCTGAGTTTCCGGCGGGAAAAATATGTCCCCAAAGGCGGTCCCGATGGCGGTGACGGCGGGGACGGCGGGTCGGTATACCTGGAGGCCGACAGCGCGCTCAATACGCTGATCGATTACCGCTTCCAGCGTCGTTTCAAGGCCCAGAACGGTGAGCCCGGTGCCGGTCGTAACTGTACCGGCAACAAGGGCGAAGACCTGGTGTTGCCGGTGCCGGTGGGTACGACCGTGGTCGACATGGACACCCATGAAGTGCTCGGTGACCTGACCCACGCCGGTGATCGCCTCAAGGTGGCCCAGGCCGGCTTCCATGGTCTTGGAAACACCCGCTTCAAATCTTCGATAAACCGGGCGCCACGGCAGACCAGTAAGGGGTCCGATGGCGAGCTGCGCAACCTGCGCCTTGAGCTCAAGGTGCTGGCGGATGTAGGTCTGCTGGGTATGCCCAACGCCGGCAAGTCCACCTTCATTCGCGCGGTTTCGGCAGCGCGCCCGAAAGTCGCAGACTACCCCTTTACCACGCTGGTTCCGAACCTCGGGGTGGTCAGTGTGCAGGCGCATCAGAGCTTTGTGATTGCCGATATTCCGGGGCTGATCGAAGGCGCTGCCGAAGGTGCCGGCTTGGGAATTCGTTTCCTCAAGCACCTGGTGCGAACCCGCCTGTTATTGCATCTGGTGGATGTGGCGCCTTTTGACGGTTCCTCTCCGGCCCAGAATGTACGAGCTATCGAACACGAGCTGGAAAAATTCAGCGAAACCCTGGCCGATCGTGAGCGCTGGCTGGTGCTGAACAAGGTGGATATGGTGCCCGAGCCCGATCGGGACGCCCATTGTCAGGCCATCGTTGACGAGCTGGGCTGGCAGGGCCCGGTGTTCCGGATCTCCGCGCTCAGCGGCGAAGGTGCCAAGCCGTTGGTGCAGGCGGTGATGCGGTGGATCGAGGAGCAGGCCGAAGAAGAGGCCCAGAATCCCGAGGTGGCCGAGCGTGAGGCGGCCCGTCGCCGGCGTATGGATGAAGAGGCCCGCGCCCGTATCGAGGCTGAGCGCCAGGCTCGCCGTGCCGCCCGCGCTGCGGACGACGACGATGATGACGATTTTGACGACGACGATTACGACGTCGAGGTAGTTTACGCGCCCGAGTGATAATCAAGAGCACCCTGAATCATCATGAGTGAACGCTCCCAGCTGCGCCAGGCCCGTCGCCTGGTGGTAAAAATCGGTAGTGCCCTGCTGACCAACGATGGCAAGGGCCTGGATGTCGCTGCCCTCGGGCTCTGGGTTGACCAGATTGCCGAGCTTATCGAGAACGGCGTTGAGGTGGTAATCGTGTCATCCGGGTCGGTGGCCGAAGGTATGAGTCGGCTCGGCTGGACCAGTCGGCCGGAGCAACTCCACGAGTTGCAGGCTGCCGCAGCCGTTGGCCAGATGGGGCTGGTGCAGACCTGGGAGGCGCAATTCAAGCGCCACCGGATTCATACTGCCCAGATCTTGCTGACCCACGATGACCTGTCTGACCGTAAGCGCTACCTCAACGGCCGAAGCACCCTGCGGGCGTTGCTGGATTTTGGCGTGGTTCCCATCGTCAATGAAAACGACACCGTGGTTACCGATGAGATCCGTTTCGGTGACAACGACACCCTTGGCGCCCTGGTGGCCAATCTGATCGAGGCCGATGGCCTGATCATTCTCACCGACCAGCTCGGCCTGTTCGACAAGGACCCGCGCAAGCATGACGATGCTCGCTTGGTCACCGAGCGCAAGGCCGGTGATCATGAGCTTGACGCCATGGCTGGCGGCGGCGCGGGAGCCCTCGGGCGTGGTGGTATGCAGACCAAGCTCCGTGCAGCTCGCCTGGCTGCCCGGTCTGGCGCCTTCACGGTGATCGTGGGTGGGCGCATTGAAGGGGTTATTACCCGCCTGCGCGAAGGTGATCAGATCGGCACCCTGTTGCTGCCCGAACAGGGCCGTACGGCCGCCCGCAAGCAGTGGCTGGCCAGTCATCTGCAGACCCGTGGCCAGCTCATCATCGACGACGGTGCGGTGCGGGTGCTTTGCCTCGGTGGCCGCAGCCTGCTGCCGGTGGGGATCAAAAGCGTCTCCGGCCAGTTCCGCCGGGGCGAGATGGTGTCCTGTGTCGACCAGCACGGCAAGGAAGTCGCCCGGGGGCTGGTCAACTACGATGCGGACGAGGCGCGCGCCATTGCCGGCCGGCCCAGCAATCGCATTGCCGAGCTGCTTGGCTATATCTCCGGCGAGGAGATGATCCACCGCGATAACCTGGTTATTGTCTGACCGCCGGGCCTCCGAAGGGATGGGGGCGTGCGGTTGCATTGCAGGGCCTGCGGGTTGTTTTCCGGGCCCTGATGGTCGGGGTGTTGTCGCAGTTCCCGGACCTGAATTCCTGCACCAATTTGAGACATAAAAAAACCGGCTCGAAGCCGGTTTTTTCAACGCTGAAGGAAAGCCGCTTACGCGCTCTTCAGGGCCTTGATCTTGGCATTCAGACGGCTCTTGTGACGAGCAATCTTGTTCTTGGAGAAGATGCCTTTGTTGACCATGCTGTCCAGAATCGGCTGGGCAGTCTGCAGGGCAGCCTGTGCTTCTTCGTAGTTGCCGGCTTCGATCTTGGCCTGGACCTTCTTCATGTAAGTACGAGCCATGGAACGCAGGCTGGCATTGTGCTTGCGGTTCTTCTCGTTCTGACGTGCGCGCTTCTTGGCTTGTGGGGAATTTGCCACCGTAAAACTCCTGAAAACAAAATTCGTTGCTGAATCGATTCGTTAAAATCGCGGGCGCGCCAAAACCAGCGCGTCGAAATAAATGACGCGGAACTATGCCGCCAACGGCTCAAAATGTCAAGGGCGAATGCCATTTCATCCCGCATTGGCAAAGGGCTGTGGTAAACTCGCCGCCACCCGAATAACCGACCAGGCCAGGCATGTCAGCGGAACCGGAAAAAACCAGCGGAAACAGCGAACTTCCCAAGGCGCCAGGCCTCCTCAGGTCGTCCGGTGTGGTCGGGGTCATGACCATGTTGTCGCGGGTGCTGGGGCTGGTCCGGGACATGGTCATCGCCCGTTATTTCGGCGCGGGTGCCGGTGCCGATGCCTTCTTTGTCGCGTTCAAGATACCCAACTTCCTGCGCCGGTTGTTTGCCGAAGGTGCCTTCTCCCAGGCTTTCGTGCCGGTGCTGTCGTCGTACCGGGAACAGCAATCCGTGGACGAGGTCCGCGGCCTGGTCAATGCGGTTGCCGGGTCGCTGGGGCTGGTGCTGCTGGGCGTTACCCTGGTGGCCATGCTGGGAGCTCCCTTGCTGACGGCGGTGTTTGCGCCGGGCTTCCTGGGGGATGACCTCAAGTTTGCGCTGGCCAGCGATATGCTGCGGATTACCTTTCCGTATCTGCTGCTGATTTCCCTGACCGCCTTTGCCGGCGGCATTCTCAACAGTTATGACCGGTTCGCAATTCCGGCATTTACCCCGGTGCTGCTTAACCTGGCGATGATCGGTGCGGCGATTTTCCTTACACCGCTGATGGACACGCCGGTCATGGCGCTTGCCTGGGGGGTGTTTATTGCCGGTGCCCTGCAGCTGTTCTTCCAGTTACCGTTCCTTATGCGCCTGGGGCTGTTGCCGCGACCGCGGGTGGATTATCGCCACGAGGGGGTGCGCCGCATCCTCAAGCTGATGGTGCCGGCGTTGTTTGGCGTCTCGGTAAGCCAGATCAACCTGTTGCTGGATACCGTGCTGGCATCGTTTCTGCAAACCGGCAGCGTGTCATGGCTGTATTATTCCGACCGGTTGTCGGAGTTGCCACTTGGCGTCTTCGGTATTGCCATTGCCACAGTGATTCTGCCCAGCCTGTCCCGCAAACATGCGGCAGCGTCCGCAGACCAGTTCGCGGCAACCCTGGACTGGGCCGTCAGGGCGGTGCTGCTGATCGGGGTGCCGGCGGCTATTGCGCTGGGGTTGCTGGCAGAGCCGCTGATTGCAACCCTGTTCCATTACGGCGAGGTGACAGACCGGGACGTTGCCATGTCGGCCCAGAGTCTGCGGGCGTACTCGGCGGGTCTGCTGGCGTTCATGCTGATCAAGGTGCTGGCACCGGGCTTCTTCGCCCGTGAGGATACCTCAACTCCGGTAAAGATCGGCATTATCGCGATGATAGCCAACATGGTCTTTAACCTGGCGCTGATCTTCCCGCTGGCCCACGCCGGGCTGGCGCTGGCGACCTCGTTATCGGCCTGGCTGAACGCCTGGCTGTTGTGGCGTGGCCTACGTAAAGAAGGCGCCTGGCAGAGTCAGAGCGGCTGGCCGCGATTTTTGGCGCAGCTGGTGTTTGCGAATGCAACCCTGGTGGCGATCATCCTTTATCTGCAACCTCCCGTTGGCCAGTGGCTGACTGCCGGCGGCCTGCAACGGTCGGCAGACATGGCCCTGCTGGTGGCAGCCGGGGTCGGTGGTTACTTCGTCGCGCTGGCCCTCGCGGGCGTCCGGGTAAGACATTTCCGCCAGAGGTAGGTTATAATCGCGCGTTTTCTCACCAGTGTATCCTCCAGCAGCGATCCAGGATGCTGCGGCCGCAACGACACAGCGGCGGAATACGCTGAAAGCAACGCTGGCAAAAAAGGTTCGCATTGCATGCGTCTGATCCGGGGTCTGACCAACCTGAACATACTGTCTCAACGTAACGATTCACCCCTCGCCAGCGGGTGTGTTGCCACCATTGGTAACTTTGATGGGGTTCATCTCGGCCATCAGGCCATCATCCGCCAGGTGACCGGCAAGGCCCGGGAGCTGGGTGTGCCTTCGGTGGTGATGATTTTTGAGCCCCAGCCGCAGGAGTTTTTCCGGGGTGCCGAAGCGCCACCGCGGCTGACCGCCTTTCGCCAGAAATTTGAAGCCCTGCTTGCTGCCGGTATCGATATGGTGCTTTGCCTGCGTTTTAACGAGCGCTTCCGCAGTTATTCCGCGATGGGGTTTGTGGAGGACATTCTGGTCAAGGGGCTGAAGGTCCGTCATCTGGTGGTCGGCGATGATTTCCGCTTCGGGTGCGACCGGGCCGGCGAATTTGCCCTGCTGGAGAAGGTGGGCCCGGACTGCGGTTTCACCGTGGAGAATACCCGCACCGTGACGGTAGCCGGTGAGCGGGTAAGCAGTACCCGGATTCGCGGGCTGCTCGACGTGAATCATCTCGAGCAAGCCGAAGCCTTGCTGGGTCATCCGTACCGTATTCGTGGCCGGGTGGTCTATGGTCGCCAGCTGGGCCGGGAGCTCGGTGCGCCAACCGCCAATATCCTGTTGCGCCAGATGCCGGCGCTGCAGGGGGTGTATGTGGTCAGCGCGACGCTGGCCGATGGCCGGGAGCTCGACGGTGTTGCCAACATTGGCCTGCGGCCGACGGTGGACGGCAAGCAGCCGGCCCTGGAAGTGCACCTGTTCGACTTTACTGGCAAACTCTATGGCCAGCATATAGATGTAGTATTTCGGCACGGGCTGCGGGATGAGATCCGTTTCGAGTCTGTGACGGCCCTGAAACACCAGATCGCCCGGGATTTCGAGAATGCCCGCGGATGGATTGCTGAACATGGCTCCGTAGCCACCAAACACTGACCGACGAACGAGCATATGAGCGACTACAAGCACACTCTGAATCTGCCTGAAACCGCCTTCCCCATGCGCGGTAACCTGGCCAAGCGCGAGCCGGAAATGCTCCAGCGCTGGCAGGATATGGATGTCTACGGCAACCTGCGCAAGCAGCGTGACGGCCGCGACAAGTTCATCCTTCACGATGGCCCTCCCTACGCCAACGGCAGCATTCACATCGGTCACGCGGTCAACAAGATCCTCAAGGACATGATCGTCAAGTCCCGCAGCTTCATGGGGTATGACGCCCCCTATGTGCCCGGCTGGGACTGTCACGGATTGCCCATCGAACACAAGGTCGAGCAGGAAATCGGCAAGGCCGGGGTAAAGGTCGACTACAAGACGTTCCGCCAGGCCTGCCGTGACTACGCCACCAGGCAGATCGCCGGTCAGAAGGCCGACTTTATCCGTCTCGGGGTAATGGGGGACTGGGACAAGCCGTACCTCACCATGGATCCGAAGGTAGAGGCGGGCATCGTTCGGGCACTCGGCAAGATTGTTGCCAAGGGGCACCTGGTGCGGGGTTACAAGCCGGTTTACTGGAGCGTGGTGGGGCAGTCCGCCCTGGCTGAGGCCGAGGTGGAATACCAGGACAAGACCTCTACCCAGATTGACGTGCGCTTCACCGTGGTTGACCAGGACAAGGCCCTGAACCTGTTCGGCACCGATCAGGGAGAGGGCGATGTATCGGTGGTGATCTGGACCACCACCCCCTGGACCATTCCGGCCAACCAGGCGGTATCCCTGGGGGCGGATCTGGACTATGCCCTGGTGCAGGTGGATGCCGGCCAGGGCGCGGAGCGGCTCATCCTGGCCGCTGAGATGGTCGACGGCATCATGGCCCGCTGGGGTGTGACACAGTACGAGGTGCTGGCCACGGTTTCCGGCGCGTCACTGGAAAGGCTGCCGCTACACCACCCGATCTACGACAAGCAGGTACCGGTGATTCTCGGTGACCATGTGTCCACCGACGCCGGTACCGGCGCGGTTCACACTGCCCCTGATCACGGTATGGAAGACTTTGAGGTGGGCCGCGCCTACGGCATCGGCACCATCAACCTGGTGCAGGCGGACGGCACCTACACCAGTGCCGCCGGCGAGTTTGCCGGCGTCCATGTCTACAAGGCAGATGAGCCGGTGTGCGCGGCACTGGAGCGGGAAGGCAAGCTGGTCCGCGCTGAAAAGTTCCGCCACAGCTACCCCCACTGCTGGCGAACCAAGACTCCGCTGATCTATCGGGCCACCCCGCAGTGGTTCATCAGCATGGACAAACTCAACCTGCGTGCCGATGCCCTGGAGGCCATCAAGGGCGTGCGCTGGGTGCCGGCCTGGGGCCAGAATCGCATCGAGGCGATGTTCCAGCAGTCTCCGGACTGGTGTATCTCCCGTCAGCGTACCTGGGGTGTGCCGATCACCTTGCTGATTCACAAGGAAACCCAGGAGCTGCACCCGGACACCCAGGGCATCATCGAGAAAGTCGCCCGGGCGGTGGAAACTGGTGGCATTGATGCTTGGTATGAGATCGACACTGCCGAGCTGATCGGCGACGATGCCGAGCACTACGAAAAAGTGCTGGACACCCTGGACGTGTGGTTTGATTCCGGGGTAACCCACGACTCCGTGTTGCGTGTACGCGACGAGCTGGGCCAGTTCCCGGCCGACATGTACCTGGAAGGTTCCGACCAGCATCGCGGCTGGTTCCAGTCATCCCTGAAGACCTCCATCGCGATGAACGGCGTGGCGCCATACCGCCAGGTGCTGACCCACGGTTTCACAGTGGACGGCAACGGCCGCAAGATGTCCAAGTCCCTGGGCAACGTGATTGCGCCCCAGGAGGTGATGAACGAGCTGGGTGCCGATATTCTGCGACTGTGGGTTTCCGCGACGGACTACAGTGGCGAGATGACCGTATCCAAGGATATCCTGCGCCAGACCGCCGACGGCTACCGCCGGATCCGTAACACCGCCCGTTTCCTGCTCAGTAACCTCACCGGGTTCGAGCCGGAGCAGCACATGGTGGCGCCGGAGGACATGATTGCCCTTGATCGCTGGATGGTAGACCGCGCCCTGCAACTGCAGAACGAGCTCAACGAGGATTACCAGAACTACGCCTTCCTGCGGATCTATCAGAAGGTGTACAACTTCTGCGAAGCCACCCTGGGCGGCTTCTACCTCGATATCATCAAGGACCGTCAGTACACCACCCAGGCGGACAGCTTGCCGCGGCGCTCCTGCCAGACCGCGCTCTACCATGTCGCCGAAGCCCTGGTGCGCTGGGTTGCTCCGATCCTCAGCTTTACCGCCGATGAAATCTGGCAACACCTGCCGGGCAAGCGGGGCGAAACGGTATTCTATGAGACCTGGTACGAAGGTCTGACGGCGTTGCCGGAAGACGCCGAGTTGGGTCGTGACTACTGGCGCGAAATCTACGGCGTGAAAGAAGCCGTCAACAAGTGCCTGGAAGAGGCCCGCGCCCGCGGTGAGATCAAAGGCTCGCTGAGTGCCGAGGTGACCCTGTACTGCGAGGGCGAACTGGCGGGCAAGCTCAAGCATCTGGGCGAGGAGCTGCGTTTCGTACTGATTACCTCGGAAGCCACCGTCAAGCCGGTCGCGGAAGCCGATGGCGCCGAACAGACCTCCTTCGAAGGTCTGCTGGTGAAGGTAACGCCGACCAGCCACGCCAAGTGCGAGCGCTGCTGGCACCACCGCGAGGATGTTGGCCAGAACGCCCTGCACAGCGACCTGTGTGGCCGCTGCGTGACCAACGTGGACGGGCAGGGTGAAGCCCGCTCGTTTGCCTGATGGAAGCGGTTATGACGGATGAAGATACCGGGTCCAAGCTGAAGTGGCTGTGGCTCGCCGTTCTGGTCATCGTGGTGGACCTGGGCACCAAGGCCCTGGCCACCGCCTTGCTGACCTACGCCAACCCGGTACCGGTGGTGCCGATGTTCAACCTCACGCTGCTACACAATACCGGCGCCGCATTCAGCTTCCTGGCGGGGGCTGATGGCTGGCAGCGCTGGTTCTTCGTCACCCTGGCGCTGGTGGTCAGTGTGGTGCTGGTGTACTGGCTGCGCTCCCTGAAGCGCAGTGAAACCTGGACCGCCATTGCCATCGTACTGATTCTGGGCGGGGCTCTCGGTAACGTGTATGACCGGGTGGTTCACGGCTATGTGGTGGATTTCCTGCATTTTTACTGGCAGGACTGGCACTTCCCCGCCTTCAATGTGGCCGACATCGCGATTACCGTGGGTGCCGGCATGATGATTCTCGATATGTTCCGCAAACCCTCTGACGAGGCGGCGGACGGGAGTAAGTAACGCTGATGAACGAACTGCCTGTAGATAAAGGGACCCGGGTAACCCTGCACTTTGCCCTCAAGTTTTCCGACGGTGAGGTGATCGACTCTACCTTCGAGAAGGAGCCGGCGACCCTGGAAATCGGTGACGACAACCTGCCGGAAAACTTCGAGGCGTACCTGATGGGCATGACCGCCGGTCAGCGCAACAGCTTTGAAGTGCCACCGGAGAAGGGCTTTGGCCAGCACAACCCGAACAACGTGCAGACCTTCAAGCGTCACGAGTTCAGTGCGGACATGGTGCTGGAGCCAGGCGTCATGATCTCCTTCGCGGACGCGCGCCAGCAGGAGCTGCCCGGGGTGGTTCGCCGTGTCGAGGGCGATGAAGTTGAGGTGGACTTCAACCATCCGCTGGCGGGGCGTACACTGACCTTTGAAGTGGAAATCATCGATGTGGAGCCGGCAGGTCCGGCCCACTGATCACCCACGACCACTGACCGGTGGCGGCCTGCTGGCGGCCCCGGACTGAACCATCGGGACATCACCATGCAGATCCGACTCGCCAACCCCCGCGGCTTCTGTGCCGGCGTTGACCGGGCCATCGAGATTGTAAACCGGGCACTGGATGTGTTCGGTGCCCCCATCTACGTGCGTCACGAAGTCGTCCATAACAAATTTGTGGTGGACAACCTGCGTAACCGCGGCGCCATCTTCGTGGACGAACTGGACGAAGTGCCGGACGACAAGCTGGTGATCTTCAGCGCCCACGGCGTTTCCCAGGCCGTACAGAACGAAGCGGCGCGCCGTGGCCTGAAAGTGTTTGATGCCACTTGCCCGCTGGTGACCAAGGTCCACATGGAAGTGATGCGCTACAGCCGTGACGGCCACGAGTGCATCCTGATCGGTCACCACGGCCACCCGGAAGTGGAAGGCACTATGGGACAGTACGACCACAGTAACGGTGGTGATATCTACCTGGTGGAAAATGAAGACGACGTGGCCCGGCTGGTGGTGAAAGATCCGGCCCGGCTGTCCTTTGTGACCCAGACCACGCTGTCGATGGACGACACCGCCCGGGTCATCGATGCCCTGCGGGCCCGCTTCCCCGAGATCCAGGGCCCCCGCAAGGACGACATCTGCTACGCCACCCAGAACCGCCAGGATGCCGTCAAGCAGCTGGCCGGAGACTGCGACCTGATGCTGGTGGTGGGCTCGCCGAACAGCTCCAACTCCAACCGCCTGCGGGAGCTGGCCGAGCGCATGGGCACCCCGGCTTACCTGATTGACGAGGCTTCGCAGATCGACCCGCAATGGCTGGAAGGCTGCAAGGCGGTCGGCGTCACCGCCGGCGCATCCGCCCCGGAAGTGCTGGTGAACGAAGTCATCCGCCGCCTGCAGGAACTCGGTGGTGACGCCCCCCAGGAAATCGCCGGCCGTGAGGAGAACATCGTCTTCTCCATGCCCCGCGAGCTTCGCATCAATACGGTCGAGGTCTCCTGACCTCGGCCGCTTGTGACCCGCATCACGTCCTCCCGTCCCGACTTACCGCTCATCCCCGCAAAAAAACCGTTTATCGACAGACAGTAGCCCCCTTGATGGACGTTGTTTAATCTTCCGATACGTCAGAATGGAAGTGGACTATGTCTGGAATATCCGAAATATCTGCAATGCGTGAGCTGCGTGAACTGTGTGAACTGCATAAAAAGGTCCGGAGTTCGGGGTTTACGTTGATTGAGTTAATGGTTGTTTTGGCGTTGGTCGCAATTGTTGCGTCATTCGCCGTGCCATCATTCAGCACCATTATCGCCAACGGCCGGATCGCTTCGTCCTCGAATGATGTCGTGGGTGTACTCAACTATGCGCGTGCCGAGGCGGTGAAGCGGGGGCGGATTGTGCGGGTCTCGCCGGTCAGCGGCGCTGACTGGACGTCCGGCGCGGTGGCCTGGGTTGATGAAAACGATGACGGTGCCCGCCAGGCCACTGAAATTCTTCGTCAGACCAGTGCAGTACCGGGCGCCGTGACATTGACGGCAACCGCCAACGTTGCGTTTACCGGAGGCGGATTCTCGTCAACCACGCCAACCCTGACTATCTGCGACGATCGCAGTGGCGAGCGCGGTCGCGAAGTCACAATAACCGCTGGCGGCAGGATTCGTGCGGAGGACATAACATGTACGTGATGGGTTCATCTCGGGTGGGGCGGAACAGAAAACAGCAAGGCTTCACCATGATCGAAGTGCTGGTGGCACTGATTATCCTCGCAATTGGGCTATTGGGCGTGGCTGGCGTTCAGGCGCTGTCGCTCAAGCAGACGGCAAACTCCAATATCCGATCACTGGTCACCATGTATGCCTACGACCTTTCCGAGCGGATGAGGGCAGAGCCAGGTCATTTCGCGGATTATGAAAAAGCGGCAGCTGCCACCTGTAATAACTGCGCGGATGATCTTGCCAGTTGGCACACTGCAGTTGTCACTGATATCCCCACAGCAACAACGGCGGTTGATGTAACAACCAATGCCAACCTGACGACTGCAGAAATTACCATCAGCTGGGCTGAGCGGGATCTCTACAACGACGCTGCGGCTCAAAGTTATACATTGTTTGTGAGGTTACGATAATGAGGGGAATCATCAGGCAAACAGGCCTCTCAATCATAGAGCTTATGGTGGCCATTACCCTTGGGCTCATTCTCACCGCCGGTCTGGTTCAGATTTTCAGTGGCAACCAGCGCAGTTTCACAGTGGCAGAAGCCAACATGCGCGTGCAGGAAACCGGACGGATGACGGTCGAGTTCCTGAATCGCGCCGTCCGCAATGCCGATTACTGGGGTTGTATTCCCCGGGACAATGTCGGCAACAAGCTTGACCCGACGGGTACCGGCTACAGTACCGACCTTCATGAATTCGAAGATGGCTTCCAGGCCTATCAGAGTGATGGGACGGTCGGTATTGCAGGTACCGACGTGATGGTTCTCCGAGGCGTTGGGGGGGCGGGTGATGTCTCGATTGAAGATGAGATGCCCAATTCCTCCGCAAACCTCGATGTGAACACGACGGAGGGAATTCATGAAGGAGACATTCTGCTGATCAGTGACTGCATCGCCGGTGATATCTTTCAGGTTACGGCTGAGCCGACTACCTCAAACAAGATTCAGCATAACGGCGGTAACAAGCAGGAGCCAGGCAACGCCAAGACCCGCGATGGCGTGCTTGTGGTAGTCGATAACAATTGCCCGGGAGATGCCGCCAACTGCCTTTCCAAGCAATATGACGGTGACGCCCAGATTTTTAAACCCTATTTTTACCAATATTACCTCGATATTGTTGACGGCCGCCGTGCACTGTATCGAAAGGACGGATTGAAGGCCCCGGTAGAAATCATGGATGGCGTGTGGGATTTCCAGATGAGGGTTGGTATTGATCCTGGCCTAACCACCGGTGAGGCCTCCCAGTGGGTTGATATCAACAGCACAACAGCACTGTCGTCGGCCGCAGCGTCTGAGGTGGTGGCCGTGCAGATCTCGATGCTGGTTCGTTCGCCCCAGGACCGGGTAGCTGATGCGGCCATGGCGGTTTGCTATCCGTCCTGGAGTGATTGCAGTGGTGGCCCGAACTTCAACGTTGCGACACAAATCGATGCTGACTCACGGCACCTTTACCGGGTCTATACCGCTACTTCAACCATTCGTAACCGGGTTCTGAAGGTGGAGCAGAATGAAAGCTGATTGCGGAATTTCGATGAATCGCCAGCGTGGCGCGGTATTGCTGACCAGTCTCCTGATTCTTCTGGTCCTGACTCTGCTGGCAATTTCCAGCATGCAGAATACCGCAATGCAGGAACGTATGGTGCAAGCCCAGCGTGAGGGCTACATGGCTATGGAAGGCGCGGAACTGGCGCTACGTGAGGCCGAGCAGGCGATTGATAGCCTGGCAAGTCCCGCCAACCTGGGTAACCTGCCGGGCTTCTATGAGTCGGGAACCGCTCCGAGGGGGACGTCCCTGTTTGACGACAATTTGTGGTCCGATAACACATTATCGGTTGCCGTGACGGTTCCAACGGTTAATGGCAGTACTCTGTTTCCGGAGGCACCGCGTTACATCGTGGAATATGTTGGTGACGCGTCGGTCAGTGTGGGTAACCAGGCCGCAGACGTGAATGTAACCAACTACACCCATGAAACGGGTGCGGCGGTGGCAAAAGCGTTTCGAATTGTGGCTCGCGGAACCGGTGCAACCGGGGACAGTGAGCGGATGCTTGAAGAATATTACCGGCGCGACTTCTGACGCCAGCCCGGAGGATAAATTTATGAATAAACTGAAAAAGCTGGCTCATGTTGTCGCAGGGCTGGGGCTTGTGTTGCCTGCAGCCGGTTACAGTAACGTTTCAATCTCGGACCGGCCGTTATTTGTTGACGGTAATGCCAAGCCGAATATTGTCTTTGCGGTAGATGATTCGGGGAGCATGGATTATGAAGTGGTCACCACTTTCACTGAGCCGTTTTTCCAGACCGTTTGTGACAATGATGGCGCGAACTGCAAGGATATCTCGTATAAGGCTCGATATCTGTTCAACAGTGGCGCCTCACCCGATTTCGGGGGCGGTTGGCTGACAACCACAGGACGTGGAGGCCAACTGCCGTTCATTAACCGGTTCAAGTATCTCCGTTCGCCAGATTATAATGCGGCTTATTTTGATCCCGGCGACCTTTATACGCCTTGGAAAGACGCATCTGTTGACGAAACCTATGGTGATGTAAGTCCGACAGCCGCACCCTACGAGCCGACGCTAGCCGGTAGCCTGAAGCTGGATTTGACCTCCGATACCAAAGATACCGCCGGCAACACGTTCTATCCTGCAACCTACTATGTCCGTTTAACCGAGGGTAACTACTCGCAAAGCGGTGTAAGCAAATCCTGCGGCACCGACGGCGCCTATAAGGAGTGGGTGGATCAGCCAGGAACCTTTAATTTCCCGGATGGTATTGACGGGTTTGGGCCGGATAATGCCTGCCTGCAGGAAGTGGAAATTACAGCCGGGACGCCCGAAATGCAGAACTTCGCGAACTGGTTCTCGTATTATCGGCGCCTGCACCACACGACCCGTGCGGCAATTGGTGAGGCGTTGCGTGGTTTATCCGGCATGAACCTGGATATTTTCTGGATCAATCAGCTGGATGAACTGGCGATGATGGATCTGGATACTCAGGGGGGCGCTTTCCTGTCGGATTCGTACAACCATTTCAATTCAACCTGGACGGGCGGAGGGACTCCGTTAAGGAAGGCCCTGCAGCACGCGGGCGAGCAATTTGACAGCAATACCAATGTTATTGAAGCTGAGTGTCAAAGGAATTACACGCTTCTATTTACCGACGGATTCAATAACGAGTTTATCGCCGGGACGGTTAACAATGCGGATGGCACGGAAGGCAAGCCATACGCAGATGAGGCTTCGGATACCCTTGCCGACGTCGCTATGACCTATTACAAGCGGCAGTTGAGATCGACGGACGCTTCGTTGGCGGCCGGGCAAGTGCCCCTTGGGGAAGCTTGCTTCAAGAAAGAGGGAGACCCTGGATACTCGCCCTACACCGATATCCCGGTTGAAACCACCGATCCAAGTTACGATCCCTCGGCCGACTGTAATGTCAATCTGCACATGAATACCTTTACCATCGGCTTTGGTTCCAAGGGTGCCCATATTGCCGGTCAGGGTTATGACACGGTTGCGGATGCTTATGACGGCTATCCTGACTGGGCGACGTACCCCGACTGGTCGTTGGTTGACTACAACGCTGCAGACGCGAACCAGATCGACGACCTCTACCATGCTGCGGTCAATGGTCGTGGCGAATTCTATAACGCGACAAACATTGCGGATTTACGTAAGTCCATGTCCGCAGCGTTGCGGGATATTATCAAGACCACCGGAAGTGCGACCAACGTAACCTTCAACACTGCGACCCTGGAAGAAGGCAGTAATGTCTACACCGCTTCGTTCAACAGCGGGGACTGGAGTGGGTCGGTTGCGGCTCGGGCGTTGAACACAGTAACCGGCGGCATCGGCGAGATTGTTTGGGATGCGGCTGATGTGTTGAACACGCAAGCGCCATCCAGTCGGTTTATTGTCACGGGTGTGCCCGCCGTTGCCAGTGATGTTATCGATGGCGTGCTTTTCAACTGGGATAATCTCAGTGCGGATCAGCAACTCGATCTGAATGGAACCGACAGTCTTGGTCTGGCTCGCCTCGCGTATTTGCGCGGGGACCGGAGTAACGAAGGTTCCATTTTCCGCACCAGATCCACCGTACTTGGTGATGTGGTCAACTCCTCGCCAATATATGCGGGAAAACCTGCCAGTGGTTGGCCCGATCGGGATCCCTTTGGCGTGCCGGACACTTTGACGGGTGACGGTACATATACCAACACCGGACGGTACTCGGGCTTCAAGCAGAATCAGTCCGAGAGGACGCCGATTGTGTATGCCGGAGCCAACGATGGCATGTTGCACGGATTTAACGCCAACACCGGGGAAGAGCTGTTGGCCTATATCCCCTCCGGTGTTTATTCAAGTTTAAGTAATGAGGGGCTGAAGTACCTTACCGACCCGCTGTATGAGCATCGCTTCTATGTCGACCTTACGCCGGCAGTTTCGGATGTCTTCATAGGTTCCGCTGCCGGGCTGGATCCTGAGTGGAAAACGGTATTGGTGGGAGGCATGCGGGCTGGTGGTCGAGGTGTATTTGCCCTGGATGTGACCGACCCTTCCCAGTTTGCCAACACCGATGCGGCTGCGGCTGATCTGGTGTTGTGGGAGTTCGCTGACAGTCGCTTGGGATACAACCTTGAGGCGCCGGTCGTTGGTATGGTGAAGTGGGGTAACAGTGACTATCGCTGGAGTGCCCTGATCTCCAGTGGCTATAACTCGGATACTGGCGAAACCGGACTCTTCGTACTGGACATTGAGGCTGGCCAGGATGGCTGGGATTCGGGCGAAGTGATATTTGTTGATTTGGCGGATACCGGAGGTTTGTCGCCCCTGCGGGCTGTCGATTTCATGGATGAGGATGGCGTGATGGTGCGCGACGGCATCATTGACCGGGTCTATGCGGGGGACTTGCAAGGTAACCTCTGGGCCATTGATATGACCGGCGGCAGTGCAAACTGGGGGACGGTCTATGCCGATGGCAATGGCAATAATGCTACACCTGTGCCGTTCTTTGTCGCGACCGATGCGTCTGGCAACCGGCAGCCAATTACGTCCGCGCCGGTAATGGGGCGAAACCTGTATAACACTGCGGGAGCGGGTGCCAATCTCTTTGTGTTTTTTGGCACAGGGCAGTATCTTTCCGACACGGACCCCACCAGTACAGCAACGCAGAGCTTCTACGGCGTTTGGGATACGGGAACGACCGTGCTTCGGTCTGAACTTGAACCTCGCACCATTACCCAGACAACAGACCAGGGTTTTGAGATCCGCACAGTGTCCGGGGAAAGCATCGACTGGACCGCAGATACTGCCCACGGCTGGGTCATGGACTTCGATTCTGCCGTAACAGGCGAGCCGCTGGGTGAGCGGGTTATCTCAAGCCCTCTGGTGCGGGGCGAATACGTGTTGTTCAACACCATTACCCCCAAGCAGGGGCTGTGTGAAAGTGGTGGTTCCAGCTGGACAATGGCGGTGCGCTTCGATGGCACGACCCCTGACAGAGCTGTCTTTGATGTAAATAATGACGGTTCAGTGAATAGTACGGACGGCCTGGTCGCGGGTGTGCGCTATGGCGACGCTCTGATTCTGAACATGAACCTGTTGGGTGATAACCTTTATCGTCAGGCATCGGATGGTGAAGTGGATCAGGGGAAGATTGCATTGGGTGGCGGTAAGACGCTGGGTCGGTCGGGCTGGCGTGAAATCTATCAGGAGTAATGCAGGATGACTCGAAGTATGAGCCGGATACCAGGCCGCCAAGGCCGCGAAAGGGGCTTTACGCTGATTGAGCTGATGATTGTCGTTGCTATCATCGGAATCATCGCGGCAATCGCTCTTCCCAGCTACAACCGTTACATAGAGCGAACCCGGGCAACGGACGCTCAGGGAGCATTGATGTCCGCTGCCAATGCGCTGGAACGGTATTACACCCAGAACAACACCTATCTCGGTGCGACTCTCGGTGCTGGAGGTGTTTTTCCGGATGAAGCGCCTATTGATGGCAACACCAAGTTTTATGACCTGGTGATCGTTGACGTGGCGGACCCTACAAAGGCGAATACCGCAGCAAACTCCTATCGCCTGGAAGCTCGCCCCAAAAACGGACAGGGCTTGGGTACAATTGTCCTGTTGTCGAATGGTCAACGAATAAACTGGCAGTAAACGAAAAAACGCCCCGATTTCGGGGCGTTTTTGCTTATTTTCCGCAGGAAATCGCTTGCCCGTAGGCGTCCTCAACAATCCCGTCACCGTTCGTATCCCGGGCTAACTGGGGCCGTCCTCCCATATTGATCCGGATCTGCGCAGCCCGTGTTACGTCATTGTCTGGCGGGCACCAGACCAGATTGCCAATTGCCTCCAATGCCATACCGGTTGGCCGGAAGCGGAAGTAGGGTCTGTTGCCGGACTTAACAATTAACCTGCCCCCTGCAAGTCCACTACTTAACCGAATCAACTGGCTTGGGTCACTCAAGGTCTTTGTTCGTGCCGGGTCCCGGAAAACGGCAATGGGATGAGACCAGTCAGCAATACAGCTATTCGTGGCATCAAGAGGGCAGAGTGTTACGGCTCCCTGCTCCTGAACCGCTGAGTTACGGGCAAGATTGATCAAGGTAATCAGGTCGCTGATTGCAGAGTGTTTGCGGGAGTTAGCTATTACGCCGCCCATGGCGGGCACTACCTGGGAAGCAACGATTGCAACAATTGCCAATACGATAAGCAGCTCCACAAGTGTAAAGCCACTCGTGGGCCTGAGCCTCAGGAGGTTCTTCATTTGTCGTCATCCATGCACTTGATCGGGCATCCTGCCCGGGAATCGCCAAGACTAGCAGTGCTTCCGTTGGTTGTGGAATGTATCTGGAGATTTGTGACGCACGTCGCAATGTTTCAGGATTGTCAATTGTTGAAAAATTGCCCGAATCTGTCCGTTTATGCCACGTACAAGCCTCGCGAGATGCTGTAATGTCGCGATGATAGGGAGGGTTTTTTCTTCCTGCACAGCGCGCTGTATCGGGAGTTTTTTTATATGACGCTCAAACCCGCAAAAGGGTTCACGTTAATTGAGCTGATCGTAACCATCGCGGTGCTGGCCATTGTTGTTGGCTGGGCCGTACCTTCCATGGTCACCATGATCAACCAGAACCGGCTGACGGCCACCTCCAATCAGATGCTCGGGTTACTTAACCAGGCACGCAGCGAGGCGCTGCGCCGTGCGGATCGGGTTTGGGTATCGCCATTGACCGGCACCGCCTGGTCTTCCGGCGCGGTTGTCTGGCGGGATGCCAATGGCGATGGCGCCCGCTCCGACGCGGAGATCATCCGCATGATGGAAGGCAACAGCGGGCTGGTATCTGTTAGTGGATCTGCCTCATCCCTTGCTACAGCTCCTTTCGGATTTGACGGTGCAGGCTTTGCGATCGAAGAGCAGGCCTACAGCCTGACCCTGTGTGCCGATGGTCTTTCGAACGGCCAGCTGATCGAGATCAACGGTGGCGGCCAGATTCGGACCAGTGCAGCAAACTGTGGAGGTGGCGGATGACGGGGCATCAGCGTGGTGTGGGAATGATTGAGGTGCTGGTGGCGGTACTCATCTTTGCCATCGGGTTACTGGGGGTGGCCAGCATGCAGGTTTTCACCCTCAAGATGAACAGTAATGCCGAAACCCGTACCCGGGCAACCCTGCTGGCCACGGATATGGTGGAGCGGATGCGGGCCAATCCTGGCCAGTGGAACGCGTACAACATGACTTTCGCCCAGTGTACCGCGGCGGTCGCGGACACCCCTGCATCGACGGATGTGGCCGCGCTGGATCGTCGCCAGTGGTGTATGAACGTCAGCCGGGAGTTGCCGGATGCGCAGGCGGCAGTCGATATGGCGAATGGCGTGGCCACCATAACCATCCGCTGGGAGGAGCGCGAGGGCCGGGAACTGGTCGACGGGGATGGCAACAGCACAGGGTCCGAGCGCAGCAGCAATGAATTCGTTCTCAGGGCGAGGCTGATCAATGCGTAACTCCAGCAAGCCAGTACACGGTGGGCAAACCGGCCTGTCACTGATCGAATTGATGATTTCCATGACCCTCGGGCTGATCCTGATGGCCGGGCTGGTGCAGATCTTTGTCGCCAACAAGCAATCGTTTGTCCTTAGCCAGGCGCTGGCGAACGTTCAGGAGTCCGGCCGTGAAGGCGCGATGATCCTGGCGCGGGAAGTTCGTAATGCCGATTACTGGGGCTGCATTACCGAGGCAACATCGGTGCAGAACAACCTGAATCCGGGGGGCACGGATGACGTGCTGGACTTCACCCGGGGCCTGGAAATTTACGCTGACAGCTATTCCACCAATGCCATCGTTGATGGCTCCCACGTGATTGTCCTCCGCGGCATTGGTGGCGGCCCGGAGGTTACCGTGGACAAGGTGCCGGCGGCGGATTCAGCGTCCCTGCACGTCAGTGATGCATCGATGTTTGATGTGGGTGACATCCTGCTGGTTAGCGATTGCGAGAACGCCAATATTTTCCAGGTCAGCAAGGCAAACGAGAATGGCAACGATCTGGTGGTTCACAACACCGGTGGAACCATGACGCCCGGCAATGCCATTAAAACCATGCCCAAGAAGTACAGCGACAACGCCAAGGTGTATCGGCCCTCCGTGACCCGTTACTCGGTACAGGCAGACGCCAGCGGCCGGCGTTCGCTGGTGGTTGAACGAGCCCTGGTGGAGAGCAACAGTGGCGATGCCAGCAGTCTGGGAGCTGCCGTGGAGCTGGTTGCGGAAGTCCGTGACATGCGCACGCTCATCGGTGTCGACACGGATGGCGATGGCGCGGTGAATGAATGGCGGGATCCGCCCGCAGCCACCGATGCCGGTGCCGAGGATGTGTTGGCGACCACGCTGGCGGTCAGGGTCAGCCTCCTTGTGCGGTCCCGCGATGAGAGTGTGAGTGATGACCCGGTGGCGGTCTGCTTCCCGGGCTGGCTGGATTGCACCAGTGCGGCTACCGGATTGCAGACACCGGCGGACAGCGCTCTGTATCGGGCCTATACCTTCACGTCCAGTATTCGCAACCGGATTATCGGGGAGGGGTGAGCGATGGTGACAACGAATCTGAGGCGCCAGCACGGTGCTGCGCTGGTGATGACGCTGCTGATCCTGCTGGTATTGACCCTGCTCGCCGCCAGCAACATGGAGCGGGTGACTATGCAGGAGCTGATGGTCAACGCCCAGCGCGATGGCGACGTCACCCTTGAGCTTACCGAAGATGTGCTGCGGGAGGCCGAGCGCCGTATCGATAATGGCCTGGTCGTGCTTTCGGATTTTGACGAAGGCGGTCCTCTCTACGTGGCGGGCTCTGCTCCCGATCCGGAACAGGCCGCTACCTGGGCCGACGGTGCCAGTTTCGAGGCCACCGAAACCTACACCGCCTGGCAGGGCGCCTTTGACGGCAGGACGTTTCCGGTGCCCCGTTATTTCATTGAACTGGTCGGTGATGTGGCCGGTATGAGTCAGGTGACCGATGTGGTGATGGCCGGTCGCCAGGATATGACCACCGGCGCTGCGCGGCCACAGGGATTCCGTATTGTCGCTATGTCCCAGGGGTTCAGCGGCAACGCCCGCCGTATCGTCGAAGTCTATTACGCAGGTGAACTATGAGTGGCCGCTTGATTGTGTTTGTCCGGAATCTGTTGATTGCCTGCGGACTGGTGTTCCCGGCGGCAGGCTTTGCCGCGCAACTGACCCCGTCGCAAACGCCGCTGTTCATCAGTCAGGGGGTCAAACATAACGTCGTCTTCACGATGGATGACTCCCGCCATATGGATCTGGAGGTTCTCTTCGATGGCGCGGCCTATGGCCGTGTTGACGACGAGACCCTGACGACCTGGTTGGGTAATCTGATTGAACAGACCGCACCAACGTTTGGCAGTGACGAGTTGGCGGCGTTCAAGGCACAAGTCACCAGCCAGTTGATCGGCGATGCCGCCTACGGTTATCTGTTTGAGACCTCGCTGGCTCCGGAGAGCTCAGGCGTGCGCCGCTATAACGGCCAGCGCCTGAACGAAGACTACCTTGTTGTGCCGCCAATCAATGCGTTTGGCTTCATGCGCTCCAGCGCATACAACCCGCAGTACTACGACCCCTCTGCGACCTATGAGCCCTGGCCGGGCGCAGCCTACGCCGCGGCGGAACTCGGTAATCCGCTGCTGGATCCCAACTATTCGCTGACCTTCGATGACGCGGCTACCACGGCTGGCGCCGAGTTGCTGGATGGTTTTACCAGTGTGTTTGAAGATGGCTGGTGTGCGGTTGCCGAATGGTGGGCCCAGTGGGGCATCGGCGAGGTGCCGGAATTCTGCCTGGCAACGTATCCGCTGGCAGAAACCCGGATCATGCCGTTCGCGTTCTCGGGTGGTATTGGCGAGCAACTGAAAATTGGCAACCAGTCACTGGAAAACATCAGCACGGTCGTGACGGAAGGGCTCGACGGCAAAACCAGCCTTTCCAGTGTGACCAGCATGGGGCTGGGGTGCACGGCCGAGCAACTGACCCTGAACTTCCAGGATTTCGTGGGCGACGGTGTTCAGGATGTGTTTTACCAGTGTGTCGCCTACACACCGGCAACCTACTTCGTCCCGGTTGCCGAAGGAAGCTTCCGCTTCAAAGCGGACCCGCTCGCACTGTTCCTTGATGGCAGCTGTGCGGCGCCGGATCCTGCGTTGTACCAATCGGTGATCCAGGACTGGTCACTGGAAAATTCCCTGGTTTTTGAACGACCAGGCGGCGGCGAATTTGAAGGTACTCTTGCGCCGGATGGCCGCTGCCTCGAAAAGGTCCGGGTGAACGAAGACCGAATCTACAACGCCGGCACTGAATACGAGCGCACCTACCACCAGGAGTTGCAGAACTTTTCCAACTGGTTCCAGTACCACCGCCGCCGTCACCAGTCCGTGCGATACGGGCTCGGCAAATCGCTGCAGTCCATCAGTGGCGTCCGCGCCGATCTGGTCACGGTGAACGATCAGGCCACTGATGTCGCTATGCTTGATACCAGCGACCGCAGCACCGGTGGCGATTTCGAGAGCCTGTTGACAAAGGTCTACCACGCATACGACGGTGTTCCCGCCACCAACGAGGCGCCGTTACGCGGTGCGCTGGACTTCGTGGGTGCCCAGTACAAACGTACGGGAGACGGCGCACCGATTCAGTATGAGTGCCAGCGCAATTACACCTTGATGTACACCGACGGCTTTGCCACCGACTACGAGTCCGAATCGTCCACCCTGGCGGAGATCGCCTCCCGGTATTACAGCGATAACCTGCGCAGTGATCTGCCGGCGGGGCAGGTGCGCGTGCCCGGCCAGTGTCTGGACGACGATCCCGACCCACGGCTGGACTGCAATACCAACCTGCACATGAATACTTACGGGGTTTTGCTCGGCGCCAAAGGAAGCGTCTACGGCCAGCAGATTGACGGCACGCTCTACAACTCTGTGGATGCAGCCTATGACAACCCGCCCGTCTGGCCGGATGCCAACACCGTCAGTGCGAATATCCTGACCTACCAGATTGATGACCTTTACCGGGCCACGGTTAACGGCAAAGGTGAGATCTACAATGCCCGCCTGCCGTCGGAAATCAGCGAAGGGCTCAACCGGGCGCTGGAGGATATCGACAACCAGTCAGGTGCGGCGGCCGCCGTGACCTTCAGCAGCGCCACGGTGGAATCCGATTCACTGATCTTCAGTGCGATTTTCAACAGCCGGCGCTGGAGTGGCCAGCTGGCGGCGCGCGGCCTTAACAGCAACAATGGCCGTCTGGTGCAGGATGAGTCAGGGTCCTACATCGGGGAGGTGGTGTGGGAAGCCGGTGCCCGGCTGGATGACCGTAACCTGAGTGCCAGCCCGCGGGACATCATCACCTACAACCCGGATTCGGGAACCGGCGTGGCATTCAGCTGGGATGCACTGACGACCGCTCAGAGGGCGGATCTGTTGGTGGGCACCGACGCGCTGGACGCCGCGGCGGCCGAGGACCTCGCCAAGGACCGGCTGGCTTATCTCCGTGGCGATCGTGGCAGCGAAGTGCCGGCAGGGCCGTTCCGGATCCGTGACAGTCGTCTCGGGGATATCGTGCACAGCGCGCCAGTGTTTGTTGATCGTCCCGGGATGGGCTGGCCAGATGTGCCGCCCTATGGCGCGGAAGGCGCCCGCTATTCCGATTTCCGCAATTCCGACGCAATTTCGGCGCGCACACCGGTAGTCTACGTCGGCGCCAACGACGGCATGCTCCACGCCTTCGACGCGACCCGGGAAGCTACCGGCGGTACCGAGCTGTTCGCCTATGTACCCAACCTCGTGTTCAGTGACCAGCCGGGGCAGGGGCTCAATTACCTGACGGATCCGGCCTATCTGCACCGTTACTATGTCGACCTGACGCCAACGGTGGCCGATGCCTTTATTGATGTTGGTAGCGGCGACCAGTGGCGGACGCTCCTGATCGGTGGCCTGAGGGCTGGCGGGCGTGGGCTGTTTGCGCTGGATATCACTGATCCGGATGCGGTCAGTGAGTTCGATGCGGGTGATCTCGCACTCTGGGAGTTTGTCAGTGATGACCTCGGTTATGTAATCGAGCCGGTCAACGTCATGTTGACGGACCTGGGTTCCGGCTATGAGTGGGTGGCGGTGTTCGGCAACGGACTGGATGCGCCGAGCGGGCGTACCGGACTTTTCATGCTGCGCCTCGAAGGTGGTCTGGACGGTACCTGGACGGAGAACAGCGATTACTGGTTTTATGAAGTTGATGCAGGGCCGGAATCCGGCGGGATGAACGCCGACCTGCGCCTGATCGATCTTGACGCGGACAAACTCGTGGACCGGATCTTCGCCAGTGACCTGGATGGCCGGATCTGGGCGTTTGCCTACGATGCCGCCACGGATGCGTGGAGTAGCGCCTACAACCAGAAGGTCAGTGGCACTGACGTGCCGGTACCGTTGTTCACAGCACCTTCAGGGCAACCGGTAACTTCGGCGCCAATGGTGGTGCGCAACCCCTATGTGCAATCCACCAGCCAGAACGCCCCTAACCTGCTGGTGCTGTTCGGAACCGGGCAGTACCTGAGCCAGGATGACGTGCTGGTCACGCCGGCGACGCAGTCGTTTTACGCAGTCTGGGACTCGGGCAGTTCGGCACTGACGAAGGCAGACCTGCTGGCCCGGGATATCAGCGAAACCGTGACGGCAGACGGCCTGGTGCGCAACCTGAGTAGTGACAGCCTGGCCTGGGGCGACAAAAACGGTGAATACTCCGGCTGGTATATCGATTTTGACACTATCTCCGGGGAGCGGGTGGTGATGGTGCCGCAGGTGCGGGGTAACACCATACTGTTCAACACCACCATCCCGCCCACCAACGACTGCGCCTCCAACGGTGCCAGCTTCCGCATGTTTGTGGATCTGGACGGCACGGATCCGGGGCGCCAGGTGTTTGATACCAACGGCGACGGCCAGGTAAACAGCCAGGATCTGGTGGCCTCGGGTTTCTATTTCACCGGTGGAATCCTGTCGATGTCACGCATTCTGGGTAATGTGATGTTCGATAATACCGCGGGCGGGATCGGCGATCTGCAGGACTTCACCAACGAAAACGTGGTGGATTTCGGCGACCAGACTCTCCGCGGCCGGCTGGGCTGGCGCGAGCTGATCAGTCGCTGATTCGGTTCGCGGGAGTGGTATTCGGGGCAGCCAGGGGCTGCCCCGAGTCATGCTGGCGGCGGGTTTCCTACTCCATCCCGAGCTTCTTCAGCCGATAGCGCAATGCGCGGAAGCTGATGCCCAGCTTCTTGGCCGCGGCGGTCTTGTTCCAGCGTGTTGCTTCCAGGGCTTTCTCGATGGCCTGACGCTCGATGGTTTCAAGGAAGCCCTCCAGGTCGATGTCGCCGTCGGGCAGTTCCGGCGCCACCAGATCGTCGCGGCTGTCGGTTGTGGCGTCGGAGGTTGCCAGCGGTTGCGGAGCATTGCCCAGGTGCAGGTCCCCGGCGCCAATCTGATCGTTGTCGCAAAGCGTGAACGCCCGCTCGAGGATGTTCTCCAGCTCCCGCACGTTGCCGGGGAAGCGATAGGCTTTCAGTCGCTCCAGGGCGGCGGGCGCCAGGGTAGCCGGCTCACATTCGTATTCCCGGGCAATGCGCTCGAGAATATGACGGGCCAGCAGCGCAATGTCGTCCGGTCGTTCCCGCAGCGGGGGGACCGCCAGTTCAATGACGTTGATGCGGTAGAACAGGTCCTGGCGGAAGCTGCCTTCACGGACCAGTTCCGGCAGGTTCTTGTGGGTGGCACTCAGTACCCGGATATCCACCGGGATTTCCTTGGTGTCACCCACCGGTCGCACGGCTTTTTCCTGGATGGCCCGCAGCAGTTTGACCTGCATCGCCAACGGCAAATCCGCTACCTCGTCGAGAAACAGGGTGCCGCCATCGGCCGAGCGGAACAGGCCGTCCTTGTTGTCCACCGCGCCGGTGAAGCTGCCCTTTTTGTGGCCAAAGAATTCGCTTTCCATCAGCTCGGAGGGGATGGCGCCGCAGTTGACGGCGATAAACGGCCCTTCTGCCCGCGGCCCCTGCAGGTGAATCATCCGCGCCACCAGCTCCTTGCCGCTGCCGGACTCGCCGCTGATAAAGACCGGCGCCTGGCTGCGGGCGAGCTTTCTCACCTGGCTGCGTAGCCGTTTGATCTCCGCCGAATTGCCCAGTAACAGCCCGGGATCATCACCCAGGGTAGCTGCGTCGGCCGGAGCGTCCGACAGTTTGAGGGCGCTGTTGATCAGCTCCCGCAGCCGTGGCAGTTCCACCGGTTTGGAGACGAAATCAAAGGCACCCGCCTTCAGGGCTTCGATGGCAGTATCCATGTTGCCGTAGGCGGTAATGACTGCGACAGGGGTGTTGGGGCAGTTCTGGCCAATCCAGCCTACCAGGTCGATACCATTGCCGTCGGGCAGGTTCATGTCGGTGAGACACAACTGGGGCTGGTGCTCTGCCAGCAGCGCCCTGGCACTGGAAATGTCGGGTGCGGTGAGGGTGTTGATGCCCATCCGGGTGAGGGTAATCTCCAGCAGGTCCCGGATATCCGGTTCGTCGTCAACAATGAGCGCGGTGTGATTGGTCATCAGGTGGTGTCAGTTTCCGGTTGTTGTTCAGATCAGCCGACCGTGGTGGGCAAAGGTAATGCGAAAGCAGCTCCCCGGCTGGCCATCGTCCAGCAGAGACAGATGGGCCTGATTAGCCTCGCACAGTTCCCGCGCCAGATAAAGACCGAGTCCGGTGCCACTTTTGTCGGTTGTGAAGAAGGGCTCAAATACCGAGGTGCGGTTCTCCGGGGAGATGCCCGGACCAAAGTCCCGCACGTCAACGTAGGCTTTCTGGCCATCGGCGGTGGCCCCTGCCGACAACTCCAGGCTAGGGTGGCCGCAGTGTTGCGCGCTGTAGCGCAGGCCATTGTCACACAAGTTGACCAGCACTTGCTCGATCTGGCTGCGGTCGAAGCGTGCCGGTGGCGTGCCCTCGGCAAGGTGGAGGCTGATCTCCGGGGGATTGGCACTGCCATTGGCACCGACGGTGTGCAGGTAGTCTTCGCGGAACTCACTGAGCCATTGCCCGACATCGATCAGGTCGGTATCGGCGGGCCGGCGGCGGGACAGGTCCAGTACGTTTTCGATGATGCCGTTAACACGTCGGGAATGACGCTGGATGATGTCGAGCATTTTACGATCGCTGGCCTCAAGGTGACCGGACTCCGCCATCAGTTGCGCGGCATGGCTAATGGCGCCAAGCGGATTGCGGATTTCATGGGCGATGCCTGCAGTCAGCCTTCCCAGCGAAGCCAGTTTCATCTGCTGGGCTTGCTGGGTCACTTTGCTGGTGTCTTCGATGAACACCAGGATCTGGTCGCCCCGTTCCTGGTCGAGGCGGGTGAAGCTGGCCTGCAGGACAGGGGAGCCGGGGGTTGGCTGAAAGGTTTCTACCCGCCGGTTGGGGTCCTGTAGCCAGTGGTTCAGGCCTTCCCGCAAGGTGACGGGCAGGGCGCGGCCCCGTGCCGGCAGCCGGTTGTCGTCCTCGACGGTGTGCTCGAACAGCATTTCCTCGGCAGCGGCATTGGCCAGCCGGATCTGTCCGAGGTGGTCCATGACCAGGATGCCGGTGCGCATGCGCTGGATAATCTGGCGGTTAATCTGTTCCAGTTCCGCCAGGCTCTGGGCCCGTGAGGAGGCAAGGGCTTCGCTGCGGATCATCCGCCGGGAAATGTATTGCAGAACAAAGGCGGCGGCAAAGTAGAGGATGCCCAGCGAGCCGGCCCGTACGATGTCGTCGGCGTGGGCGTCCAGTGCAATCACCGCCCACAGGGAAATGCCCAGCGAACAGATGGCGGCGAGGGCGGCATAGAAGGTGCCGACGCGGCTTGGCGTGAGAATGTTGCCAGCGGCAACGGACACAATCACCAGGTTGGCCAGCCCGTTGGTGATGCCGGTGCTGAACAGCAGCAGCCAGTGCATCATCAGGATGTCCGCCAGAATCGACAGGGTGATGTGGCGTTGCTGGGGCTGGAAGCCGGCGAACATGATCAGGGAAATAAAGCCGTTAATGGCCAGGTAGGTCACCACCCCGGCCTGGTAGTAGTCCAGCATCCGGAACCGGCTGTCGAAATTGGCCGGGTCGACAAACAGCAGGCCAAGTAACAGCAGGCTGATCACTACCCGGTAGTGGTTGTAGATGCGAAACAGCTTGCCGCGCTGGGCCAGCAGGGGGGCCTGTGGCCAGTTGCCGGTGCTGGGTGGAGCAGTATTGACCATTGTTTGCGGGTTTCCCGGGAGAATTCCTGTGCCTGAGGGGGTTATAATAGCCTTTTCATGGCAATGAGTTACAGGAGCCGCTTTATGTCCCGTCCCGCCGAAGCGCCAGCGCGCGCCGCCAGTTCCGCCCACCGCCTGCGACTGGTGATGGCGCAAACGGATTTCCTGGTGGGTGATATCCCGGGTAACACCCGTGCTGTGATCGAAGCGGTGCGCAAGGCCGAGCAGGACCATCAGGCGGATGTGGTGGTGTTTCCGGAGCTCTGCCTGACCGGCTACCCTCCCGAGGACCTGTTGTTGCGGCCCAGTCTGGACCTGCGCATCGAGGAGGCGCTGGACAGCCTGCTGCAGGAGGATTTTGCGGCGGTGGTGGTCATTGGTGCACCGGTCCGTCATGGCGGCCTGTTGTACAACGCGGCGCTGGTGATCGAGGGCCGGCAGGTGCGCGCCCGCTACTTCAAGCAGTTCCCTCCCAACTACCAGGTGTTTGACGAGAAGCGGTATTTCGCAGCCGGTTCGCAACCCTGTGTTCTGGACATTCGCGGGATCCCGGTGGGGATCACCGTGTGTGAGGATATCTGGCACGATGGTCCGGTGGAACAAGCGGCCGCCGCCGGTGCAAAACTGGTCCTTAATCTGAATGCCTCACCCTATGACATCGACAAGCAGGCCCGTCGCAAGTCGCTGCTGGAGCGTAAATCCCGCGAGAACCGGGTCAGCATCGTCTATACCAACCTGGTGGGCGGGCAGGACGAGCTGGTGTTTGACGGCGGCTCCATGGTGTTCGATCACTCTGGTGCCCTGGCGGTGGAGGTGCCCCAGTTTGCCGAAGGACTGTTCCCGGTGGAGTTTCTCAATGAGCACCATTGCCAGCCGGTGTCGCAGCCGCCGCTGGCCGAGCCGTCCCTGGAAGAGAATGTCTACCGGGCGCTGGTGCTGGGGGTACGGGATTACGTCAACAAGAACGGTTTCCGCTCGGTGGTACTCGGTCTCTCCGGTGGCATCGATTCGGCGCTGACCGTCGCAATTGCGGTGGATGCCCTCGGTGCCGAGCGGGTGAGGGCGGTGATGATGCCATTCCGCTACACCTCCAGCATGAGCCTGGAAGATGCCGAGGCGGAGGCAAAAGCACTCGGCGTACAGTACGACGTGTTCTCTATAGAACCGATGTACGATGCGTTCATGGCCACCCTGGCCGCGCCATTCAACGGCACCCGGCCGGATACCACCGAAGAGAACCTGCAGGCACGGCTGCGGGGCGTCTTGCTGATGTCGCTGTCCAACAAGTTTGGTTCGCTGGTGCTGACCACCGGCAACAAGAGTGAAATGGCGGTTGGCTATTCCACCCTGTACGGTGACATGGCCGGCGGGTTTGATGTGCTGAAAGATGTGCCGAAAACCCTGGTGTTCCGCCTGGCCCGTTACCGTAATACGGTGTCTGCGGTGATTCCCGAGCGGGTGATTACCCGGCCACCTTCAGCGGAACTGGCGCCGGACCAGAAGGACGAGGACAGTCTGCCGGGCTACGACGTGCTGGACCAGATACTCAATCTGTACGTTGAGCGGGATTTCAGTGCCGATGCCATCGTAGCGGAAGGCTTTGCGCGTGCCGACGTGGATCGCGTGGTGCGGCTGGTGGATATCAACGAATACAAGCGCCGCCAGGCACCCATCGGGGTGCGCATTACCGAGCGTGGCTTTGGCAAGGATCGCCGCTATCCGATCACCAACGGCTGGAAGAGCGGCAAGTGAGGGCCTTGGGCGGGTAGCTGGCAGGGCACCCGCCCGGGCCTATTATTCGTCGCCGAACAGGCCGAAGGTGATCACGCTGGTCAGCGAGCGGTTTTCCCGCTTAAGCTTGCTGGGCTGGAACTGCTTGTTGTCGTCAAAGGCATCGCTGTCCGGGAAGTTGGCTGCCAGCATGGCAATGGTATCGTCGGCGGCTTTGCTCAGGTCCATGGCCTGGTAGGTTTCCGCCAGAATAATCAGAGCCTCTTCCACGGCGGGGGACGTCGAGTAGTTTTCCACGACAAAACGGGCCCGGTTATTGGCAGCCACGTACGCTTCGCGCTTGATATAGTAGCGGGCTGCATGCACCTCCAGTTCGGCCAACCGGTTGCGAATGGCAATCATGCGCTGGCGGGCGTCCGCTGCATACTCGCTGGCGGGATAACGGTTAAGCAGTTCGGAAAAGTCCCGGAAGGCCTGGCGCTGCTCACCGGGATCGCGGGCGCTGACGTCGGTGGGGAAGTAACGGGCAGCCAGGCCAACATCGAGGTTGTACGAGGCGACTCCGCGCATATAGAGTGCATAGTCCGCGTGTTCGCTCTGCGGATTGAGGCGCAGGAAGCGGTCTGCCGCAGCCCGGGCTCCTTCCAGGTCGAGATTCTGGTAGCGGGCGTAGATAAGGTCCAGCTGGGCCTGCTCGGCGTAGCGGCCGAACGGGTAGTAGGTTTCAAGGAAATCGAGGTTCTGTTCCGCCTCGTTGAAGTTGCCCGAGTTCATGGCCTCGCGGGCTTTCTCGTAGTAGCTCTCCTCCGGCAGCACTTCCTCCTGTTTGTTGGAGGCGCAGGCGCTGATCAGTAACGCCATGGCGAACACTGCTGTAAAACGAACAAACGATCTCATGCCGGATTCCCGTATAATGATGAAGCGTCGGATTGGTTGGCCATTGTAGCGGGGTTGTCTGCCCTTGTGCAGTGTCCCGGTACCCTGAGCTGCCAATCCGGACCAAGCGTAACACCCAAACTGGCCCTGGGGCATGAATGACTGCTGAAAATCGTATTACTGCAACCTTTACCGTACCCTCGTCACTGAGCGACAAGCGCCTCGATCAGGCGGCTGCGGAGCTGATGCCGGAACACTCCCGGTCTCGCCTGCAGGGCTGGATCAAAAGCGGTGCCCTGACGGTAAATGGCAAGACCTGCAAGCCCCGGGACCGGGTAATGCTGGATGACCGGATCGAGCTGGATGCCGAGCCCGAAGCCCAGGTGAGCTGGGAGGCGGAGTCCATCACCCTGGATATCGTCTACGAGGACGAACACCTGCTGGTGATCAACAAACCCGCCGGCCTGGTGGTCCACCCGGCCGCAGGTCATGCTGCCGGTACCCTGGTGAATGCGTTGCTGCATTATGCCCCGGAGGTTGAAAACCTGCCCCGTGCCGGCATCGTCCACCGTCTTGATAAGGATACGTCCGGAATCATGGTGGTGGCCCGCAGTCTGATCGCGCATACCTCTCTGGTGGACCAGTTGCAGACCCGTACCATGGGGCGCGAATACGAAGCGGTCGTTGTCGGGACACTGACCGGCGGTGCGACGGTGGATGCACCTATCGGCCGCCACCCCCGTGAGCGCAAGAAGATGGCGGTGGTCGGTACTGGCAAACCGGCGGTTACCCATTATCGCCTGATCGAGCGCTTTGCCGCCCATACCCACGTCCGCTGCAAACTCGAAAGCGGCCGTACCCACCAGATCCGGGTCCACATGGCCCACGTTCGACATCCACTGGTGGGTGACCAGTTGTATGGCGGCCGGATTCGCCTCCCCAAAGGCACTACCGATGAGCTGCGGGAAGTGTTGTCCGCCTTCCACCGGCAGGCTCTCCATGCCCGCAAGCTGACCCTTGAGCACCCGGCAACCGGAGCGGAGATGAGCTGGGAAGTGCCCTTGCCGGAGGATATGGAGCGGTTGCTGGCCGCCCTGCGCAAGCACGTCCAGGATCTCGAGCGTGATGATTTCTGAGCAAACCCTCCTGATACCGGAGTGGCCGGCGCCCGCGAATGTCCGGGCGCTGTGTACGACCCGGTTGGGTGGAGTCAGCCCGGCACCCTGGGCGAGTCTGAATCTCGGCAGCCATGTGGGAGATGACGTTGCGGCAGTCCGGGAGAATCGGGAGCGCCTGGCGCGCTACTGTGGTATCGCAGGCCAGCGCTTTGGCTGGCTTGATCAGGTTCACGGCAACTCGATAGTCGAGTTGCCGGTCAGTGGCGTGCCACCGGCCGATGCCAGTTTCACGACCGTGCCGGACACGGTGTGCGCGATCCTCACTGCCGACTGCCTGCCGGTGCTTTTCTGCGATCGGGCCGGCACCCGGGTTGCCGCGGCCCACGCCGGCTGGCGCGGTTTGTGCGATGGCGTGCTGGAGCGCACAGCAAAGTCGCTTGGCCATCCATCCGGGCTGATGGCCTGGCTGGGGCCCGCGATTGGTCCGGCCTGTTTTGAGGTGGGGCCGGAGGTCCGGCAGGCTTTTGTCGGTTGCGATCCTCAAGCTGCGACGGCTTTTACGCCGACCGGTGCCCGCCCCGGTCATTTCATGGCCGACATCTATATGCTTGCCCGTCAGCGCCTGTCCGGCATTGGCCTGGCCGAGATCTATGGCGGAGGTTTATGCACTGTCAGTGACCCGGCCCGCTTCTTCTCCTATCGTCGTGACGGCCAGACCGGTCGCATGGCGAGCATCATCTGGCTTACCTGATACCGGTCAAGTTCCGGGCCATTAGCGTGCCCCCCAGCTTGAAGTCGGCCCGCGAGCCCCTACATTAAATGTCAAAGCAATCTGGTGTTGCCCGCCGATTTACCGGGCCGGTGGCACCGAACGACAGAGATTAGGGATCGACACACTATGCGAATCGACAAGCTTACCAGCCGGTTGCAGACCGCCCTTGCGGATGCCCAGTCCCTTGCGGTGGGCAAGGACCATAACTTTATTGAGCCTGTGCATCTGATGCAGGCCTTGCTGGACCAGGACAGCAGCTCCGTAAAACCGCTGTTGAAACAGGTCGGCGCAGATCCGGGCCGTTTGCGCCAGGCGGTTGCCCGGGAAATTGACAGCCTCCCCGTCGTCCAGGGGTCTGCGGGGGATGTCGGGATTTCCAATGACATGGGGCGGCTGTTCAATATTGCCGACAAGCTGGCCCAGAAGCGTCAGGACCAGTTTATTTCCAGTGAGCTGATGCTGCTGGCGGCGCTGGAAGACCGCGGTACCCTCGGTCGGGTGCTGAAAGAGCAGGGCGTCGATAGAGCGGCCCTGGAAAAAGCGATTGATGATATCCGTGGAGGCGAACCGGTGAGTGATGCCAGTGCTGAAGAGAACCGTCAAGCTCTGTCCAAGTACACGATTGACCTGACCGAGCGTGCCGCCGCCGGCAAGCTTGATCCGGTTATCGGACGTGATGATGAAATCCGCCGCACCATTCAGGTGTTGCAGCGTCGCCGCAAGAACAACCCGGTGCTGATTGGTGAGCCCGGGGTGGGCAAGACCGCCATTGTTGAGGGGTTGGCCCAGCGTATTGTGAACGGCGAAGTGCCCGACGGCCTGAAGGACAAGAAGGTGTTGTCCCTCGACATGGGCTCGTTGATTGCCGGTGCCAAGTTCCGCGGTGAATTCGAGGAGCGCCTGAAGGCAGTGCTGAACGAGCTGTCCAAGCAGGAAGGCCAGATCATCCTGTTTATCGATGAGATTCACACCATGGTCGGTGCCGGTAAGGCCGAGGGCTCGATGGATGCCGGCAATATGCTCAAGCCTGCCCTGGCCCGCGGTGAGCTGCACTGCGTAGGTGCGACGACTCTTAACGAATACCGTGAGAACATCGAGAAGGACGCGGCCCTGGAGCGTCGATTCCAGAAGGTTCTGGTCAGCGAGCCCAGCGAGGAAGACACCATTGCCATTCTCCGCGGCCTGAAGGAGCGCTACGAGGTACACCATGGTGTCGAGGTAACCGACGGCGCCATCATCGCAGCCGCCAAGCTGTCCCATCGCTACATCACCGACCGGCAGTTGCCGGACAAGGCGATTGATCTGGTAGACGAAGCTGCCAGCCAGATCCGCATGGAAATGGACTCCAAGCCGGAGGCGCTGGACCGTCTCGAGCGGCGGCTGATCCAGCTGAAGATCGAGCGTGAGGCGCTGAAAAAGGAAACCGACGCCGCATCAAAGAAACGTCTCGAGGAGCTGTCCGAGGTCATCGCCAAGGTTGAGCGGGAATACTCGGACCTGGAGGAGGTGTGGAATTCCGAAAAGGCAGCCCTGCACGGCTCCCAGAAGATCAAGAGCGACCTGGAGCAGGCTCGCATCGACCTGGAGAATGCCCGTCGCGCGAGTGACCTGGGCAAGATGTCCGAGCTCCAGTACGGCAGAATCCCCGAGCTTGAACGGCAGCTCGAAATGGCGGGGCAGGCCGAGATGCAAAAGATGGAACTGTTGCGTAATCGGGTGACCGATGAAGAAATTGCCGAGGTGGTGTCCAAATGGACCGGTATTCCGGTGTCCAAGATGCTGGAGGGCGAGCGCGACAAGCTGATGCGGATGGAAGAGGCTCTGCACGACCGGGTGATCGGTCAGGATGAAGCAGTCGAGGCGGTGGCCAATGCCGTGCGCCGGTCCCGTGCCGGGTTGTCTGATCCGAACCGGCCCAACGGCTCGTTCCTGTTCCTCGGGCCGACCGGGGTGGGTAAGACCGAGCTGTGCAAATCGCTGGCGTCGTTCCTCTTCGACACAGAGGAAGCCATGGTTCGAATTGATATGTCCGAATTCATGGAGAAGCACTCGGTGGCACGGCTGATTGGTGCCCCTCCCGGATACGTGGGCTACGAGGAAGGCGGTTACCTGACCGAGGCGGTGCGCCGCCGGCCGTATTCCGTGCTGTTGCTGGATGAGGTGGAGAAAGCCCACCCGGATGTCTTCAACATCCTGCTTCAGGTGCTGGACGACGGCCGCCTGACCGATGGCCAGGGCCGCACCGTGGACTTCCGCAACACCGTGATTGTGATGACGTCAAACCTGGGTTCTGACGTTATTCAGCAAAAAGCGGGTGAGGAAAACTACGAGGATATGAAGGCAGCCGTCATGGAAGTGGTCGGTACCCATTTCCGGCCGGAATTCATCAACCGGGTGGACGAAGTGGTGGTCTTCCATCCCCTTGCCAGCGATCAGATCCAGGGCATCGCGAAGATCCAGATCGGTATGCTCGGCAAGCGCCTTGGCGAGCAGGGCATGTCGCTGGTGCTGGACGAGGCGGCCATGGAGCTGCTGGCCGCTGTGGGTTATGACCCGGTATATGGTGCGCGACCGTTGAAGCGGGCAATCCAGCGGATGATTGAAAACCCGCTGGCGCAGCAGCTGCTGAAAGGTGCCTTTGTTTCAGGCGACACCATCCGCGTTTCGGTGGATGATCACAAGCTGGTGTTCAGCAAGGCCTGAATTTAAAGCGAGTTGCAACAAAAATGGCCGGGCATTTGCCCGGCCATTTTTGTTTTGCAGCGGCCCATGCTGGCCGCACGCTCAGTCTTCCGTGGGTTCCGGATCGCAGTTCTGGTCGGCGATTTCCTGGAACTTCACCCGTTGTTCTTCGATTTCCTCGGCGCTGAGGTAGCGCTGCTGGCCATCCTCCTCGATCCGGATACGACTGCTGGTACGCAGGATGCTCAGGTTGCTGCGGGCGGTCTCGCAATTGGCCTTGCGCTGCTTTTGTCGGGCTTCTTCCTGGGCGGACAGGCGTTCCTGCTCGGCAGTCTGTTCCTGCTCTTGCGCCATGCTTTCTACCCGGTCCTGTGGGCTTTGGCGTTTGACGGCTCCGGCGGGCGAGCCCGTGCGGACGTTCACCGTTTCGGCATTCTTGCCGGTAGGCTGGCGGTCTCCGAAGTGGGTGATACCGTTTTCGTCGGTCCATTTATAAACGGAGGCCGCGGTGGCAATGCCTGGTGTTACAGCAATAGCCAGGGCCAGGATGAAGGTTCTGGAATTCATGCCTTTACTCGCGATGGTTAGTCATTGGCAGAGGTCAGCGTCAGCCGGGCCTCCTTTATTTTCCCCATAATGCCACTGATCAGGCGGTTTTTTCCAAGCTTAGTTCAAAATCTGGAAGAAAGTATAAGGAGAGAATGCATACACCGCTATTGACAGGGAGTTTCGCCCTGTCAGAATTACCGATTGCCTGAAGACAGGGGTCAATACGGCAGGCAATCCCGAGCAAGTATCCCCCGTTAATTACCACACTGAACGTCCGCGAGTCTTTTCGTGGAATGGTTGTTGCTTACGTGCAACCCGTTGATTGGCCGTTTTCCGCAACCCTCAGGAGTACGGCCGGCCAGGAGACAACCTCTTTTTATACTGGTGTGGCGGAACGTCCGGCCCTGCTTCCACAAGAAGCCTGAGCCCGGGTATCCAGGCAACCGGGAGAATTCCCGGCTCATTCACTCGTAGCAGAGGGTAGAAAATCGTGGAGTTATTGTCTGGCGCCGACATGCTGATCCGGTCCTTGCAGGATGAAGGGATCGAATACATTTACGGCTATCCGGGTGGTGCAGCCCTTCATATTTATGATGCGCTGTTCAGGCAGGACAAAGTCAAGCATATCCTGGTTCGTCACGAACAGGCTGCGGTCCATATGGCCGACGGCTATGCCCGTGCGACCGGAAAACCAGGTACCGTACTGGTGACCTCGGGTCCTGGAGCCACCAACACTATTACCGGCATCGCCACCGCATTTATGGATTCCATCCCCATGGTGGTTCTGTGCGGTCAGGTCGCGTCCACCCTGATCGGTGAAGACGCCTTCCAGGAAACCGATATGATCGGCGTTTCCCGGCCGGTGGTGAAGCACAACCTCAGCGTGCGTCATCCGGAAGAGATCCCGGAAGTGATCCGTAAAGCCTACTATATCGCCTCAACCGGCCGCCCCGGCCCGGTGGTCGTGGACATCCCGAAGGATATGACCACGCCGAACGAGCGTTTTGAGTATGCCTTCCCCAAGAAGGTCAAACTGCGCTCCTACAACCCGGCGATCCGTGGCCATGCCGGCCAGATCAAGAAGGCTGTGGACATGCTGCTCGCCGCCCGGCGTCCGATCATCTATGCCGGTGGTGGTGTCATTCTGGGTAAGGCTTCCGATCAGTTGACGGAACTCGTGCGGATGCTGGGCTATCCGATCACCAACACGCTGATGGGGATTGGCTGCTATCCGGCGACCGACAAACAGCACCTGGGTTGGCTCGGTATGCACGGTACCTATGAGTCCAACATGGCGATGCACCATTCGGACCTGATCCTCTGCGTAGGTGCGCGGTTCGATGACCGGGTCACCAACGCCACCGAGAAGTTCTGCCCGGGGGCCCGTATTGTCCACATCGACATCGACCCGGCCTCCATTTCCAAGACCATTGATGCCGACGTGCCCATTGTTGGGCCGGTGGACGCCGTGCTGAAGGAAATGATCGCCCTGGTCCGGGAGAGCAAGGCCCGGCCGGACGCCGAGGCGCTGTCGGCCTGGTGGAAACAGATCGAGGAATGGCGTGCATTTCACGGTATGCGTTATGAGAACAACCCTGAGGTGATCAAGCCCCAGGAGGTGATCGAGACGCTGTGGCGGCTGACGAATGGCGACGCCTTCGTGGCTTCCGACGTGGGGCAGCACCAGATGTTTGCCGCCCAGTACTACAAGTTCGACAAGCCCAATCGCTGGATCAATTCCGGTGGCCTCGGCACCATGGGCTTCGGTCTGCCGGCGGCCATGGGTGTGAAGCTGACACATCCGGACGACGAAGTGCTGTGTGTCACGGGCGAAGGCAGCATCCAGATGAATATCCAGGAGCTGTCCACCTGCAAGCAGTACAACCTGCCGGTGAAGATCATCAACCTGAATAACCAGGCCCTGGGCATGGTCAAGCAGTGGCAGGACATGAACTACGAGTCCCGCCACTCCCAGTCGTACATGGAGTCCCTGCCGGATTTCATCAAGCTGGCGGAAGCCTACGGTCATGTTGGCGTGCGGATCGATCGCAAGGAAGATCTTGAGCCGAAGCTGAAAGAAGTCCTGGCAATGAAGGACAAGCTGGTGTTTGTTGATATCTATGTCGATCGGTTCGAGCACGTGTACCCGATGCAGGTCGCTCGCGGCTCGATGAAAGACATGTGGCTCAGCAAGACGGAGAGGGTGTGATCATGCGTCGAATCATTTCTGTTTTGCTTGAGAACGAACCGGGTGCCCTGTCGCGGGTGGTTGGGCTGTTCTCCCAGCGCAACTACAATATCGAAACCCTGACGGTGGCGCCCACCGAGGATTCGACCCTGTCACGGCTGACCGTAACCACGACCGGCTCCGACAAGGTTATCGAGCAGATTACCAAGCAGCTCAACAAGCTGATTGAGGTGGTCAAGCTGGTGGACCTGACGGAAGGCGCCCACATCGAACGGGAGCTGATGCTGGTCAAGCTGAAGGCCACCGGCTCCCAGCGCGCCGAAATCAAGCGCACGGTGGATATCTTCCGCGGCCAGATCGTCGACGTGACCAGCTCGGTTTACACTGTTCAGCTGGCCGGTGACAGTGACAAACTCGATGGTTTTATCCAGGCCGTCGGTACTGCCGGTGTGCTTGAAGTCGTGCGTAGCGGTGTTTCCGGCATTGCCCGCGGTGAAAAAGTACTGAGCCTTTAAGCAGCTCGCCAATCAATTGCACAAACATGGCTCCCCGGGGAGCCATCACAAAGAAGAGGTTTCTCATGCAGGTTTATTACGATAAGGATTGTGACCTTTCCATCATCCAGGGCAAGAAAGTTGCCATCATCGGCTACGGCTCCCAGGGTCACGCCCACGCGTGCAACCTGAAGGATTCCGGTGTTGACGTGACGGTCGCCCTGCGTCCGGGTTCATCCTCCATCGCCAAGGCTGAGGCCCATGGCCTGAAGGTAACTGACGTACCGACCGCCGTTGCGGCAGCCGACGTGGTTATGGTTCTGACTCCGGACGAGTTCCAGGCTCAGCTTTACAAGGCCGAAATCGAGCCGAACCTGAAGCAGGGCGCCACCCTGGCATTTGCCCACGGTTTTGCTATCCACTACAACCAGATCGTGCCGCGCAAGGATCTGGATGTCATCATGATCGCTCCGAAGGCTCCGGGCCACACTGTGCGCACCGAGTTCGTCAAGGGTGGCGGTATTCCTGACCTGATCGCGATCTTCCAGGACGCTTCCGGTAACGCCAAGAACGTCGCGCTGTCCTACGCCAGCGGTGTGGGTGGTGGTCGTACCGGTATTATCGAAACAACCTTCAAAGACGAGACTGAAACTGATCTGTTCGGTGAGCAGGCGGTTCTGTGTGGTGGTGCGGTTGAGTTGGTCAAGGCCGGTTTTGATACCCTGACTGAAGCCGGTTATGCGCCGGAAATGGCTTACTTCGAGTGTCTGCACGAGCTCAAGCTGATTGTTGACCTGATGTACGAAGGCGGCATTGCGAACATGAACTACTCCATCTCCAACAATGCGGAGTATGGTGAGTATGTGACTGGTCCGGAAGTCATCAACGAGCAGTCCCGCGAAGCCATGCGCAACGCACTCAAGCGCATCCAGAGCGGTGAGTACGCCAAGATGTTCATTTCCGAAGGCGCACACAACTATCCGTCCATGACGGCCGCCCGTCGCAACAACGCTGCCCACCCGATTGAGCAGGTGGGTGAGAAGCTGCGCGGTATGATGCCGTGGATCTCCGCGAACAAGATCGTGGACAAGAGCAAGAACTGAGCCTCCGGCCAGATCTGAAAAGCGCGGCCCAAGAGGCCGCGTTTTTTGTATATACTCCACTCACACGTTGTCCGGAATGATTGGAATGACTGACGAAAAAAAACACCCGGAAAGTGATCCGGTCGAAGTATCTGCCGTTAACCCGCCAGAGGAGTCCGTGGTTGATCCGGATTCCGGCGAAGTGGTCGAGGAGGAGTTGGTTGAGGGAGCGCCTGTTCGACGCAAGGGGATTTACCTGCTGCCTAACGCACTGACCACGGCGTCCCTGTTTTCCGGATTCTACGCCATCGTGTCTGCGGCCAATGGCGTGTTCGATAATGCCGCCATCGCGATCTTTGTGTCCATGATTCTGGATGGCCTGGACGGGCGGGTGGCACGCCTTACCAATACCCAAAGCAAGTTTGGCGAAGAGTACGACAGTCTTGCCGATATGGTGGCCTTTGGGGTGGCACCGGGGCTGGTGGCATTTTTCTGGTCCCTGAATAACCTGGACCAGTTTGGCTGGGCTATCACCTTTATCTATGTTGCCGGTGCGGCCTTGCGGCTGGCGCGTTTCAACACCCAGATCGGCTCGGTCGACAAGAAGTTCTTTGTCGGATTGCCGAGTCCGGCCGCTGCTGCCTGTGTCGCCGGGCTGGTTTGGTGTTTCCACACCTTCGAGCCTGCCGGATGGCTGACGGCCATGACGATCGTGGTGGTCGGTGGCTGTGGGGTGTTGATGGTGAGCAACATCCTTTACCGCAGTTTCAAAGATCTGGATATGCGTGGTCGGGTACCGTTTGCTGCAATTTTGCTGGTGGTGCTGATTTTTGTAGTGATCGCCCTGGACCCGGCAACCGTATTGTTCAGTGGTTTCCTGATCTATGCGTTGTCCGGCCCGTTCCGTGCCCTGGTAAGAAAGCCCCGCCGCCAGTAGTTATCCCCTCCGCTGTTGTCCGGCGCGGAATCAGTGGGCCGGAAACACGAAGATATTCCCCTGGCGGTGTCGCCGTCGGGGGGAATTTCCAGGCATTTCTCCGGTCAACCGTAGTGTCCATTCGGCGGTTAGTGGAGATGCTGCATGCTTATCAAGAACAGTCCTGCCTGGGCCTTGCCCGAGAATGACGTTACCCCGGAAGCGATCTACCTGAACCGCCGTTCCTTTATGGTGAGTGCGCTTGCTGCGTCAGCCGGGGTAGCTTTGCCCGGGCTGCTCGCGGCAGCGTCGGTGCCGGGCAAGGAGCTTCCGTCGATGTCTCGCCCGGAAATGTCGACTTCCGAGAAGCTTACGCCATACGAAGACGTTGTCCGGTACAACAATTTCTATGAGTTCGGCACCGGCAAGGATGATCCGGCCCGCTATGCGGGGGAAATGTCGGTCAGTCCATGGACGGTGAAAGTCGACGGCGCCTGTGGCCGGCCCGGAACCTATAACCTTGAAGACCTGTTGCAGCCGTCGCAGTACGAAGAGCGGATTTATCGTCTGCGGTGTGTGGAGGCCTGGTCCATGGTGATTCCGTGGGTCGGCGTCCCCCTGGCCGGGCTTCTCAAGCGCTTTGAGCCGGCATCCTCGGCCAGGTACGTGTACTTCGAGACACTGCACGATCCGGAGCAGATGCGAGGACAACGGTCGCTGTTCAGTACCATTGACTGGCCCTACCGGGAAGGTTTGCGTGTGGACGAAGCCATGAATGAATTGGCATTTTTGGCGGTGGGTCTTTATGGCAGGGAGTTGCCAAACCAGAACGGTGCTCCGTTGCGTCTGGTGGTACCCTGGAAGTACGGCTTCAAGAGCATCAAGTCGATTGTGCGGATCCGTTTTCAGGAAGAGCGGCCGAAAACAACCTGGGAGCTTATCGCGCCCCAGGAGTATGGTTTCTATGCCAATGTTAATCCGGAGGTAGATCATCCCCGCTGGAGTCAGAAGCGAGAGCGTCGGTTACCTTCTGGCTTGCTGAGCCCTAACTGGCGGGAGACGGTGAAATTTAACGGGTATGGGGAGCAGGTTAGCCACCTCTACAAAGGGATGGATCTGGAGAAGTTCTATTGATGGGGATGGCAGGTGCTGTGCTGAATCGTCCTCGAGCGGTGCGGGCATTCAAAGTGTTGGTGGCGTTCATGGCGTTTCTGCCCTTGGCAATTCTGTTGTCTCGGCTGGTTGGCAGTGGTCTGGGCCCGGACCCGGGGCAGCAGATTACCGAAAGCTTGGGGATTGCTGCCTTCCAGTTGCTACTGGCGACCCTGGCATTAACGCCGCTGAAGCGCTGGACTGGTTGGGTGGGGTGGCTCAGAGTTCGCCGAATGCTGGGATTGTTCACGTTTTTCTATGCTGTTCTGCACCTGCTGGCATTTCTCCAGTTTATTCTTGGCTGGGGTGATGTGTGGGCGACCTTTACCAAGCGGCCATACATCATTGCTGGTTTTCTGGCGTTCGTGTTGCTGATCCCGTTGGCCGTCACGTCGACGAATAGCATGATGCGACGCTTGGGTCGGCGCTGGAAAACCCTTCACCGATCCGTTTATGTGATTGTCCTGTTGGCGTGGGTGCATTTTTTCTGGCAGGCGCGCAGTGACATTGGCGAAATGCTGGCTTATGGGGTGGTTGTTCTGGTTCTGTTGGTGGTAAGAGTGCGATGGTCGCGCCTGCTTAGGGCAGGGAGGCGCGGAGCACCCTCTGCATAGGTTGTTTTCTGAACGCATTGGGTGCATTCTGAACAATGGCGTAGGGGGAATCCGAGATAAGTTGAAGATTGTTGATAAACCCCGTTGACACCCCGGCTGGGGTCTGTAGAATGCGCATCTCTTTCGAGGGGCAAGCCACTAGGGCGGGCCAAAAATCGAAAGACAACCGTTTGAAAGTATTGAAGAAATTGAGTTTGAAAGTTCT
>NZ_KZ319374.1 GCF_002744715.1 Marinobacter profundi | reverse complement strand
GTTGGCGATGGCCGTATTATCTCTGATTTCGAGACTTATTCAGAGTCTCCCTATATGCAATTTTCGCCATAAAGGTGGAAACTGGGTAGTGTCCGCAAATAACAAAACAATGGAGATGGACCATGAACACCGAAATTGAAACCCTGCAGGGCCGCGAGGCCCAGGGCCTTGCCAGCCCCGGACGACGGAGCCTTCTGGTGGGAAGCGCCGGCGCAATGGCGGCAGTGAGCCTGCTGGGGTTCGTCCCGCTGGCCAGAGCCGAAGAGCCGAAATCCCTGCCCGACTATGCTGCCTGGAAAGAACGCAGCGCACTGATTGTCCACAGCGCCAACACCATGGAAACCCAGCGCGGTGCCATCGGCGCCGGCGTGGTCACTCCCAGCGACCGACTTTTCGTCCGTAATAACCTGCCGGCGCCGGACGTCGGCATCACCGCCAACCCGGACGCCTGGGAGGTCCGGATCGACGGCGTGAAGAACCCGAAAACCCTGACCCTGGGCGACCTCAAGCAGATGGGCGTAACCACCGTTGCCTCGGTGCTGCAATGCTCAGGTAACGGTCGCGCCTTCTTCCCCCACGGCGCCAGCGGCACCCAGTGGTCGGTCGGTGCGGCTGGCTGCGTAATCTGGACCGGTGTGCCCCTGAAGACCGTGGTCGAGGCCCTCGGCGGCCCGGCAGCCGGGATGAAGTACATCACCAGCACCGGTGGTGAAGACCTGCCGGCGGGCGTGGACCCCAAGTCCATCATGGTCGAACGGTCCGTGCCACTGGCCGCCCTGGACAGCGCGCTGCTGGCGTGGGAACTCAACGACGAACCCCTGCCCCACACCCATGGCGGTCCGCTGCGGATGGTCGTACCGGGTTATTACGGGGTTAACAACGTCAAGTATGTGAAGAACGTCGCGTTCACCGAGGCCCAGACCGATGCCAAGATCCAGGCCTCCGGCTATCGGATCCGCGAAGTCGGCAAGAAAGGTTCCCCGGACCAGCCATCCATGTGGGAAATGAACGTGAAGTCCTGGGTGACCGCGCCCCTGGAAACTGGCCGCAAGGGCCGCAACATGATCTACGGAGTGGCTTTTGGCGGAACCAAGGCCCTCGATAAAGTGGAGGTATCCACCGACGGTGGCAAGAGCTGGAGCCAGGCGCAATTCCTCGGCCCGGACCTTGGCCCCTATGCCTGGCGGCCGTTTGTCATGGCCGCCGACCTGGCGCCCGGTGAATACCGCATTGTCAGCCGCGCAACGGATTCAGAAGGTAATGCCCAGCCCGAGGGACGCATGGAGAACGAAAGGGGCTACGGCCATAACGGCTGGAGTGATCACGGTGTAACCGTCACCGTGAGCTGACCCGGCCATGCTGTACGGAAGCCAGCGGGCCCTGCCGGCTGGCTTCCGCGTTCTGTCTATCCCGAGGAAATTTCATGAAGCAACTTGCTGTCCTGGCGTTTGCCAGTGTTCTGTTGACCTCTTCACCCGCCTTCGCCGGCGACCTGCTAGCCAAAGGCAAGGCGGTTTTCACCGCCGAAGCGCAACCATCCTGTACCATCTGCCACACCCTGGCGGATGCCGGCTCGGCCGGCGCGGTAGGCCCCAATCTGGACGAACTCAAACCCACTGAGGAGCGGGTCCGCAACGCGGTCACCGGCGGCGTCGGCATCATGCCGGCCTTTGAGGAAAGCCTGTCCGAGGAGCAGATTGCGGCCGTCGCCCACTACGTCTCCACTGTCACCGGCGGCAAATAACCGGTCAGCCCTGTGTACTTGCCGGCGGCCCGGGCCGACCGGCAAGTCCTCCATCACTCCCCATCAACCCACATCACCCCTGCTCGCGAAACACCATGGCAATGGAGTTCAGGCAATAACGTTGGCCGGTGGGGGCGGGTCCATCCGGAAACACATGGCCCAGGTGGCTGTCACAGCGCGGACAGCGGATTTCGGTCCGCACCATGCCCAGGCTGCTGTCTTCCAGGTAACGGATATGCGCCGGATCAAACGGCTGGAAAAAACTTGGCCAGCCGGTACCGGAATCAAACTTGGCAGCCGAACTGAACAGCGGCAGGTCACACAACCGGCAGTGATAGGTACCGGATTTCTTGTTATCCAGCAGGGTGCCGCAGAACGGCCGCTCGGTGCCGTGATCCAGTAACACCGACCGCTCTTCGGCAGTCAGGCCGGCGGCGAGTTCACTGACTTTTTCCGGAGTCAGCGGAGTCAGGTCATAACCGGATGCAGAATCTGTCATTACATACTCCTCAGGCTGTACGGTCACCGGACGGGTCCGGCTTGGTGTGATCACCCCAGACCTCATGGAACTTGGCCACTTTCGGGGCAGCCACGGCCATCACATAGGGTTGGTGGGGATTGCGGGCCACGAAATTCTGGTGGTAGGCCTCGGCAGGATAGAACGCCGCCAGTGGCTCCAAGGTGGTGACAATCGGAGCATCATAGACACCGGCCTCATCCAATTGGTGGATGTAGGCCTGCGCCACCCGCTGCTGATCCTCGCTGGCGTAGAACACGGCAGAGCGGTACTGGGTACCGATATCATTGCCCTGGCGGTTGAGCTGGGTCGGATCATGGGCCACCGAGAAGAAAACCTTGAGTAAGCCGCCCAGGCTGACCGTGGACGGGTCGTAGGTAACCTCCACCACTTCGGCATGACCGGTGCGACCACTGCAGACCGCCTCGTAACTGGCCGTTTCCGGGCTGCCCCCGGCATATCCGGAGCTCACCCCAAGCACCCCGTCCATCGCCAGGAACACCGCCTCCACGCACCAGAAACAACCGCCCGCCAGCACGACGCGCTGCGCCGCCCCGGTTTCCCGGAGATCTTCATCGGGGTCGGGGAAACGGCTGCGAGGAACATTCAGTCCGGGAATAGTGCAGGACGTCGACATACAAACCTCACCTTATCAGGATTCATCCATCAGTCTGGGGCCCGGGCGGCGGAATTGCCAGTCTCACCACAACAACGCTCCGGCCACTGCACTCAGCGGTGCCAGCAACCATACCGGTACCCGCCACAATGCCAGGCCGGACCAGCACAGCAGCACCAGCGCCAGCCCCGCAGGAGTGTGTACGGCCGACGTCCAGACCGGATCATACAGTGCTGCCAGCAGCAGGCCGACCACGCCGGCATTGACCCCCGCCAGGGCCGCGCGGGCCCGCGGGTGGCGGCGAATCCAGGACCACAGCGGCAGGCCGGCAAATACCAGCAGGGCTCCCGGCAGGAACACCGCCAGCAACGCCACCACTGCGCCACCTATCCCCCCCTCGCTGCCACCGAGGAAGGCGGCAAAGGTAAACAACGGCCCCGGCACCGCCTGGGCCGCCCCATAACCGGCAAGAAAAGTATCGGCGGGCATGACCCCGGACGCCACAAAGCCCTCCTGCAGCCAGGGCAGAACCACGTGCCCGCCTCCGAATACCAGGGCGCCGGCGCGGTAGAGTTCGGCTGCCAGCCAGCCGTCAGAGCCCGCGGGCAGCGGGATAAACGACAACCCCAGCAACAGCGCGAAGACCACCGCAAACCCGGATGGCCACCGGCCCCGGAGCGGCAGATGCAGGCTGTCGGCTGCAGCGCCGGCCGGCAAGCCTCGCCAGGCGCCGAATCCTCCGGCCAGCACCAGTACCAGCAGTTGCATCCAGGCCGAGCCAACGACCAGCAGGCTGGCCGCCACCAGCACCGCCAGGGTAAGCCGGGTGCGGTCCGGGCATAGGGTCACCCCCATCTGCCAGACAGCGTGGGCCACCACCGCCACCACGAACAGCTTGAGCCCCGCCACCCAGCCCCCGCTGGCGGCGTCCGGCCACGCTGACAAACCAAGCGACAGCGCGGTCAGCGCCAGGGCGGACGGCAGGGTAAAACCAAGCCAGGCCGCCGCTGCCCCGACATAGCGTGCTTTGAGAAAGCCGATGCTCAACCCCACCTGGCTGGAAGCCGGGCCTGGCAACAGCTGGCACAGCGCGACGACCTCGGCATAGTCGGCAGCCGACAACCAGCGCCGCCGCTTGACGAACTCGTCATGGAAAAAGCCGATATGGGCGGCCGGACCGCCGAACGAGGTCAGCCCGAGGCGGAGAAACAGCCAGAAAATCCGCATCGGGGTAATCGACGGAGTTGCTTCCGAATCATTCATAACACCTGGGGCCATGGATCAAAAACCTTACCAAAGATGAACATTCGCGTTTTTCCGGTTGCGGGAAGCCTCCAGCCAACCATACTTAAGTGACAGGGTTACGACGCAGGACTCACCATGACTGCCCGCGCACACACTCCAGAGAATCAGGACGAACTGCTGGAATATCGCCTGAACCTCCGTCTCGGACCGGTTCACGCCCGCCAGCGTTTGGGTATCGAACGAGAAGCCGAAGCGCTGATCTTCGGCCGCGACCATCACTCCTTTCACCTGGAAAACTGGTCAAGCGCCGCCCGCTTCATCCGCTTGTGCCTGAAGCTGTGCGGCCTGCACCAACGGGGACAGGCCAACAGTCGCAAACTACGGGTAATCCATCACCGGTTTCAGCTGCCCCATCTGCCGGAGGCTTTCGAGGGCTTCCGGATTCTCCACCTGACCGACCTGCACGTGGATATGGACCCCGCCAACCTGGCGGCCGTCATTGCCACCATCGAGCCCCTGGACTACGACCTCTGTGTGCTCACCGGGGACTACCGGCGGCTGACCTGGGGACCGGTTGACGGCGCGCTCGCCGGCATGGCCAGCCTGCGCCAGGCGATCCGCGGCGAGGCCCTGGCGGTACTGGGCAACCACGACAGCATCCGCATGGTACCGGCCCTGGAGGACATGGGGTACCGCCTGCTGCTCAATGAACACACCGAACTGCAGCGGGGCGACGACCGGCTTTACGTGGCCGGGGTGGACGATGCCCACTTCTACAAGGTCCATAACCTGCAGCGGGCCGGCGACGAGATTCCGCCGGGTGCCACCAGCATCCTGCTCAGCCATACGCCGGAGATCTGGCGGGAAGCGGCCCACGCCGGCTACGACGTTTTTCTCTGTGGCCATACCCATGGCGGACAGATTTGCCTGCCTGGCGGCTTCCCGGTCACCCTGGACGCTGACTGTCCACGACAACTCGGCCGGGGCTACTGGCAGCGCAACGGCATGCAGGGCTACACCTCGCCGGGTGCCGGTACCTCGGTGGTCAATGTGCGGCTGAACTGCCCGCCGGAAGTGACGGTGCATACCCTCGGCCGCGGCCCTCAGTGAGGATGGCGGCGAATGCCGAGACGATACAGCAGGGGCGAAAATACAATGTTGGCAACCACAAACACCGCCACGACTGCCAACACCTGCCCCCAGCCCGGGGCCAGGACGTAACCGGCCCAGACCATCGGAAGCGCCGCCTCCGGCAATTGGTCCAGACCCAATGCCCGCGCACTGGACACCAGCCCCAGCCGGCGTTTGATAAAGCTGCTGAGCAGGTCCCCGGCCAGCGCCAGCAAGCCGAACGCCAGCCCGAACCACAGCCCCGGTCCTGCCCACACTGAAAACGCTCCGCACGCCAGCGCACCGCTCACCAGCCCGCGCCAGGTCTTGCTGTAGCCCAGCAGCGGGCGACCATCCCGCCAGCGGCGGCCGCCATCTACCGGCGCTGACCAGCGCTCCCCCAGCACCAGGTGGGCAATCACCGGCGCGCCATTGGCCAGTACCAGCATCACAAACAGCACAACTGCCAGCATGGGCGTATCGGCTCCGGAGTCAGGTAAGTTATCCGGCGATCCCTCCCCGGGTCAGTTTCAGCGGGTCCAGCAGTTCCTTGAGGCGGACCCGGCTCAGGCCACTGCGCTCTTCCGCCACGTCGATCACCGGGCGTCCCGTGCGGTAGGCCTCCTTGGCAATCTCCGCGGCCAGACTATAGCCGATCTCCGGATTCAGCGCTGTCACCAGTACCGGGTTCCGGCCAACGCCGGCATTGAGGTTATCCTCATTGACGGAAAAATCCCGAATGGCCTTGTTGGCCAGCACGGTGGCGCCATGGCTGAGCAGGCGAATCATGTCCAGCAGGTTGGCGCCGACCAGCGGAAGCATGACATTGAGCTGGAAGTTACCGGACTGTCCGGCGATGGCCACGGCGTTGTCCAGCCCCATCACCTGGGCCGATACCATGGCCACCGCTTCCGGAATCACCGGATTCACCTTGCCGGGCATGATGCTGCTGCCCGGCTGCAACGCAGGCAGGCTGATTTCGGCCAGGCCATGAATCGGACCGCTGTTCATCCAGCGCAAATCATTGGCAATCTTGGTAAGTACAATGGCAACGCCCCGGAGCTGGGCCGACAGCGCTACCGGCACGTCCACCGCGCTCTGCGCCACAAACTTGTGCTCCATGGTGCCGAAGTGATAGCCGGTCCGGTTGCGCAGGTACTTTACAAACTGCTCGGCAAACTCCGGCAGCGCATTGATACCGCTGCCTACGGCAGTTCCGCCCTGGGGCACCGCCAGCAGCTCTTCCGCCACCAGTTCAACCCGCCGCTCGGCAGCATGCAGCTGTTCCCGCCAGGTCCGCAACTCCTGGCCCAGGGTGACCGGCATTGCATCCATCAGGTGGGTCCGTCCGGTTTTGACCTGGTCGCGGAACATTGCCTCGCGCTCGTAGATCACACCTCGCAGGTGCGACAGCGCCGGCAGCAGCTGGCCATGGATCTGGCAGACGGCACTGACATGGATGGCGGTGGGGATCACATCATTGGAGCTCTGGCCCATATTGACATGATCGTTGGGATGAATGGCCTCCCCCGGTTGCCGTGCCAGCGCCGCGATCACTTCGTTGACGTTCATGTTGGTGCTGGTGCCCGACCCGGTCTGGTAACGGTCGACCGGAAATTGATCGGCAAACTCGCCATCGAGGATGCGTTCGCAGGCCTCCACGATGGCATCACGCCGGCCGGCATCCAGCTGACCGAGGCTGCAGTTGGCTTCTGCAGCTGCAGCCTTGATCTGCACTACAGCGTGAATAAACTCCGCTGGCATGGGCTGGCCACTGACCGGAAAATTATCGATCGCACGCTGGGTTTGCGCACCCCACAGTGCCGCTGCCGGAACCAGCACCTCGCCCAGACTGTCCCGTTCCGTCCTGTGTTCGCTCATCGCTACCTCCTTTGCTGGTCGTATCCCGGCGTCCTGTCAGGCGATCGGGCGGCAGCTCTGGCGGTGCCGCCCGCCCTCGCTAGCCACCGCCCTGGGACCTCAACCGGACATGGTCGCAAATACCGGTGACCTGGCGAAAATCAAGGATCAGGGTGTGGACAGTGTTGGTGTAGGTATCGTGAAGGTGGAACTTGAACCGCTGCTGTTTTTCGCCCTGCAGAAAGCCATCGTACTCCCGCACCAGCTCCCGTACATCGCCACCCTCGTTCTTGCTCCAGGTCGCGTTGAACGGCCCCAGCACGGCGCCTCCGGCCAGGCAGATAGTTACTTCGTGGTTGGTTAATCCGGATTCTGAAACGGACATGCTGCCCCTCCTCACAAAACCGTCAGTGTCAGAGGTAAGTGTAGCCGCTTCGTGACGCGATGCTATTGACGCGCTGCCAGCGGCAGCAGGCTGACCAGCAGGGCCCGCAGCCGGTTCGGCTTGACGGGCTTGTTGAGAATGGGCAGGTATTGGGCCCGCATCAACCGGCGGGTTTCATCACTGCGGTCAGCGGTAATGACCGCCGCCGGGATATCGCGGCCCAACTCACGCCGCAGGCGGTAGATGGCCTCGCAGCCAGTCCTGCCGCCATCCAGGTGGAAGTCCGCGAGGATCGCGTCCGGTGCCCGCCCCCGCGGCTGACACGCCGCCAGGGCGGCGCTGTCATTGGCCGCGGTGATGACGTCGCAATGCCAGCGTTCCAGCAGGGCCTTCATACTCGCCAGTACCGCCGGTTCGTTGTCGATCACCAGCACCCTGGCACCCGCGAAGCCGTCAACGGCCACGGCCTGGGGAGGAGCCGACAACCGTCCCGGCGGCCGGGACGCCCCCGCTGCCTCCGCCAGGGGCATGGCAACGGTAAAACGGGAACCCCGCCCCACCACCGACGATACCCCGATTTCGCAATCCAGCATCCGCGCCATGCGCTCGACAATCGCCAGCCCGAGCCCAACCCCCTGGCGCCCGCCATCGCCATGGGGCAGCAACTGGTGGAATTCGGTAAAGATGTCCTGCAGCTTGTCCTGCTCGATGCCTACCCCGGTGTCCCAGATCTCGATACACAGGCGGCCGCCGCGCACCCTCGACGCCAGCATGACACTGCCCTCGCGGGTATAACGGAATGCGTTGCTGAGCAGGTTGCGGATAATCCGCGCCAGCATCCGCGGGTCGGTGCGCACCACCGCGGCACGGGGCCGCACCCGGAAGCGGAGGCCGGCATTGGCCGCCACTGCGCCGAACTCCTCGCCCAGGCTGGTCACCAGATCCGCGACCTCGGTATACACCAGGTCCGGCTGGATGGCCTGCTGGTCCAGCTTGGAGATATCGAGCAGGTCGGCCAGCAGCTCCTCCGCGCCCTCCAGTGCGCGGTGAACCTGCTGCACCATGCGCGCCTCGGCCACCGGCAGGCTGCCTTCCTGCAGCGCCGATACCATCAGCCGGGCAGCATTGAGCGGCTGCAGCAGGTCATGGCTCGCGGCAGCCAGGTACTTGTCCTTGCTGAGGTTGGCTTCCCGGGCCGCATCGATGGCCACCACCAGTTCACGCTCCACCTTTTCGCGCACTTCAATCTGGTGCCGCAAGCTGACGTTGGCGTTCTGCAGGGCCTCGGTACGTTCATCAACCCGCCGCTCCAGGTCGACATTCAGCTGCTCCAGCTTCTGGCGGGCCAGGTAGCGCTCGGTTATATCGGCAACGAAGGCTTCCACCACCTCCGGGCCGAGGTCCGGCCGTCGCAGCAGGGTCAGCGCAACATGAACCGGGGTGTTGTCGGCACGGCGCAAGCGGGTTTCCCGGGCCAGCACCTTACCCTCATCAAGCAGTTGCTGGCGGATCGAGTCAAATTCAGCCACGCTGCAGAAAAACTGCTCCCGCAGCCGGATCACCCGTTGTTTGAGGTGCTCGCCGCTGTCATAGCCGCAGATCCTCGCCATGGCGGGATTGACTGCCACAAAGCCACCCCGCAGGTTGGCCTGGAAGATCCCGTGCAGGGCGTTCTCGAACAGCCACTTGTAGCGATTCCGCTCCTGCTCCAGCTCCTCAATGCGCTCCTGCAGCGCGGGATAGTAATTCTTGCGCACCGACTGGCTGCCCAGACCCAGCAGATCGCCAACCCCGTAACCGGCAGTATCCGGCGCCTCAGAGTGCTTCTTCATAAACAACCTGGACATCCCGCAGGGAGGATTTGCGCGGATTGGTCAGGATACAGGGATCCTGCAGGGCAAAGCCGGACAGGTAGGGAATATCGGAGTTGGTCACCCCCAGCTCTGCCAGTTTCGCCTCCAGGCCCACAGCGCGCTTGAGCTCGATAATCCGCGCCATCAGGCGCTGCTTGATAAGGGGGGCGCTCATACCCCGGGTATCGATGCCCATGGCGTCGGCAACCCGGCGGAAGCGGTCTTCCGCGGACGGAAAGTTGAACGCCACCACATGCTCCAGCAGCAGTGCATTGCAGAGGCCATGAGGCAGGTCGAGGAAGCCCCCCAGGCTATGGGACATGGCGTGCACGGCACCCAGAATCGCGTTGGAGAACGCCAGGCCCGCCTGCATCGAGGCCAGCATGATCTGCTCCCGCAAACGGGCATCGCCCACATTGCGCACCAGGGGTTCCAGGTTGGCATTGATCAGCCGGATGGCTTCAAGGGCATGGCTGTCCGTCAGCGGCCCGCTGCCGGTGGAGACATAGGCTTCGATGGCATGCACCAGGGCATCCACCCCGGTGCAAGCCGTAAGATAGCCATCCATGGTTTCGGTGACTTCCGGATCGATCAGCGACACATCCGGCACCACCGCCTTGCTGATAATCGAAAACTTGAAGCGGCGATCGGGGTCGGAAATGATCGCGAACTGGGACACGTCGGCCGAGGTGCCGGCGGTGGTGGGAATCAGAATCAGCGGCGGTGGCGGATTGATGATGGTGTCGACGCCCTCGAACTCGAGGATGTTGCGGCCGTCGGTGGCCACAATGCCGATGCCCTTGGCACAGTCCATCGGGCTGCCGCCACCGATGGCCACGATGACGTCGCATTCGCTGGAACGGTAGAGCTCCGCACCCGCCATCACCTCGTCAACCCGCGGGTTGGGCGATACGCCGGTGAACACCGTGCAACGCAGTCCGGCGGCTGCAATCAGGTCGCGGATCTCGGCTACCCAGCCCGCCCTCTCGACACCCGGATCAGATACCAGGAAAACGTGGCGGGCACCGTAATTGCTGGCAAAGTTGGCAACGGCCTTGCGCGAGCCCGCACCAAAGACAATTTCCGGCGAAACAAATTTGCGAAGGGAGGATATATCGTGGCTCATGACCGCTCTCAATGATCCTGCACGGATCATTTTATTGTTATGTATAGCCCGCAGTTTACCTCAAGTTGCCGGCCGCAGCATCGGCCAAATGGGACTGGCGCTGGTAGAAGGCCAGCAAGGCCTCCATCATCGCCGCCTGGGTCTCCGGCTGGCGGAAACCATGACCCTCGCTGGCAAACCAGTGGACCTCGGGCGGATTGCCGGCCTCTGCCATGGCGGCCGCCATCGACCGGGTCTGTTCAGGCACCACCACCTTGTCCTGTTCGCCCTGAAAGAAAATCATCGGCTGACCAATCCGGCTGGCGTGCAGCGCAGGTGTGCGCTGCTGCCAACGCGCTGCCTGCTGCCCCGGGTCGCCCAGCAGCCAGTCCAGGTAACCGGATTCGAAACGATGGGTCTGCGCCCGCAAACGTCGCGGATCACTGACACCGAACAGGCTGGCACCGGCACGGAAACCGAGGCCGCGAACCATCGCCATGAGCGCGGTATAACCACCGGAACTGCGGCCCTGGATGAAACTGCGACGACGGTCCCCAAGGCCTGCCGAGGCCAGGTACTCCAGGGCCCGCCCCATGTCCTCCACCTCGGCATCGCCCCACTGCTCCGCCAGCGCCATGCGGAAGTCACGACCGAAACCGGTACTGCCACGATAATTCACCTCGGCCACCGCGAAACCGTGGCTGCACCAGAACTGGATCTGCGGGTTGAACACCGGGTAGACCGCTGACGTCGGGCCACCATGGGCCAGCAGGATCAACGGCGGCGGAGCGGTCGCCCCGGATTGCCACGGACGATACAGGAAGCCGTGCACCGCCAGGGGTTGCGCCGGCGCCGGCGGAACGACGAACGGCTCCGGCGGCACAATGCTCCGGCCTGCCAACGGCCGCTCGCCACCCGCCAGTACTGCCAGCTCCCCGGTGGACGGTGTCAGTCGCAACACCGCATCCAACCGGGACGCGGAACGGGCGATGCAGTACAGCCCGTCGCCATAGCACTGCAGACTGCGGAAGTCACCATACTCGGGAGCCAACCGCACCGCCTGCCCGCCGTCCGCAGGCCAGAGCCACAGCTCCCCCCTGCCCTCGCGGTAACACACCCGAGCCCAGCCACCACCGGGCAGCGGCTGGCTGTGGCTCTCCGCCAGTTGCCAGGGGGCGCTGGCATGATCGAGTGCCGGACATGGCAGCGCTTGCCAGGCTGAGGAATCCGCAGAGTGCGTAACGGCAAACGGCTGCCACCAGCCCAGATGATCGGCCAGCACCACCAGCTGTTCGCCGTTGAAGACCGGCTGCTGGACCGCGGCCGGCCCCGGCGCCACACAGGAACGCACCTGCGCCAGCCGGCCCCGGTCATCCAGGTCGGCAACCCACAACTGCGACGCAACCCAAGGCATATCCGGCAGACGCCAGGACACCCATGCCAGCCGTCGGCCGCTGTCCGATACCGCCGGCGCACTGTAAAAATCCAGCCCCTGGTGCAACACCGTTACCGCGCCGGAACCATCAACAGCCACCAGTTGCTGGCCGTCCGCGGTTTCCCGCACCGCCAGGGCCCGCTGACGAACGGGATCGGCAACCAGGCCGCCGAAACAGGCACCGGCGCAAGCGGTCATGGGCCGGGTCTGACCGCTGGCGGAATCGATCCGGAGGATCTGCTGGCTCGTCGCCTCCACCACCAGCACACCATCAGCCATGGCGCAAGCCGCGCCGCCGCCATAGCCATTGACCGCACTGCGGATACTGGTCCCGGAAGCGGACAACCGGCGGGGGCCTTTCCCGGCGTACTGCCACAGCTCGGTATCGCCGGTGTCGGGGTTGAAATCCAGCCAGAACAGACCAGCCGCCGAAACCGTCAGGCCCGCCCGCTGGCGTAACCCGGCGGCGGCCGCGGCCGCAGGCAGCGGCGCGGATTGGCGCAGCGGATCCGGGCTAGCCACGGCGTCTACGCCCCGGCCGCTCACCCCCGGAACAACAGGCGCGAATTGCCGGCATTGCGGTAGACCAGCTCGCCGAGGCCCGCGGTGGCGTGGTCCGCCGCCCGGCGGGCGGCGAGGATCCGCTCATGATGGGGAGACTTGTCACACACCGGGTCGGCATTATCGGCATTGCCGGTCAGCAGATAGGCCTGGCAACGGCAGCCGCCGAAGTCCCGGGTCTTCTCCTCGCAGGATCGGCAGGGCTCCGGCATCCAACTGTCGCCCCGGTAGTGGTTGAAGCCGGGGCTGTCGTACCAGATCTCCCGGAGGCTCATGGACCGGACATCGGGAAAGTCGATCGGCAGCAGGCGGGCACTGTGGCACGGTAACGCGGTGCCGTCCGGAGCCACCGTGAGGAACAGACTGCCCCAGCCGTTCATGCAGGCTTTTGGCCGTTCCTCGTAGTAATCCGGCGTCACGAAAATCAGTTTCATTGCCGATCCGGCGTCGGCCAGTCGCTGCCGCTGGTCATTGACCTGCCGCTCCGCCAGTTCCAGCTGGGCCCTGGACGGCATCAGCCCCTCGCGATTTATGAACGCCCAACCGTAGTACTGGCAGGTCGCCAGCTCCACGTAGTCGGCGCCCAGCCGCTCGCACAGGGTGATGATGTCGTTCATCTGGTGGATGTTATGGCGATGAATGACAAAGTTGAGCACCATCGGGTAACCGGCATCCTTGACCGCACGGGCCATCGCCAGCTTCTGCTCGAACGCCTTGCGAGAGCCGGCAACAGCGTTGTTGAGCTCCGGATCGGACGCCTGGAAACTGACCTGGATATGGTCCAGGCCGGCTTCGGCGAAGGCATCCACCTTGGCTTCGGTCAGGCCCAGGCCGGAGGTAATCAGGTTGGTGTAGTAACCCAGGGCCCGGGCCTCGGCAATCAGCTCCGGCAAATCCTGCCGTACCAGCGGCTCACCACCGGAGAAACCAAGCTGGGCCGCGCCCATTTCCCGGCCCTGTCGCAGGACACTCACCCACTGCTCCGTGGTCAGCTCCTGCCCGGAATGGGCAAAATCCAAGGGGTTCGAGCAATAGGGGCATTGCAGCGGACAGCGATAGGTCAGCTCGGCCAGCAGCCACAGGGGCGGCCCGACCTGCGGTGTTGCCGACGCCCCGTTCATAGCCACTCAATCCAGTGCTGCTGTCCTGCATCCCGCAGAAACTCGCGGACATCCGGCCCCAGATCCCCGGCTTCGGGGAACCGGCGCTGCAACGCGGCAATAATGGCTTCGACATCGCGCTCGCCGTCCACTTCGTTCAGGATGGCACCGGCACTTTCGTTGAGCTTCACCATCCCCTCGGGATATAGCAGCACGTAACCGTTCTGTGCCGGCTCCCACTGGAAGCGGAACCCTCTGCGGAAACGGGGAATCTGTTTCATCCCGGCCTCCGTCACAGGCCCCGATGCCATACCGCCTGCCCGGTTACGGTGTGATACGGTGGCGTCCGGTGGCTGTAGGCCATAGTCATTGCATCCAGCATGGTCCATAAGATATCCAGTTTGAATTGCAGGATGTCCAGCGCCCGGCTCTGCTGGGCGGCGGTCACAAAGTGATCAAGGGTAATGCCCAGGCCATGCTCAACATCCCGGCGCGCCTCGGACAGCCGTTTACGGAAGTAGCGGTAGCCCTGCGGCTCGATCCAGGGATAGTGTTGTGGCCAGCTGTCCAGCCGGGACTGGTGGATCTCCGGGGCGAACAGTTCGGTCAGCGATGAACAGGCGGCTTCCTGCCAGCTCGCCCGCCGCGCGAAATTCAGGTAGGCATCCACGGCAAAGCGAACCCCCGGCAACACGTGGCGCTGGTCAATCACCTCCTCGCGGCTCAGGCCCACCGCCTCGGCGAGAGCGAGCCAGGCTTCGATACCGCCGACATCGCCGTCATGCCCGTCGTGGTCAAGAATCCGTTGCAGCCACAAGCGGCGCACCTCGGCGTCCGGGCAGTTGGCCATAATCGCGGCATCCTTCTGGGGAATCCGGATCTGATAGTAATACCGGTTGGCGACCCAACCACGGATCTGCTCCGGGGTGCTTTGCCCGCCGTACATGGCCTTATGGTAGGGGTGGTGGATGTGGTAATACTGGCCCTTATCCCTGAGCGCCTGCTCAAAATCCGTTCGGTTCATGGCGGTGGCGGTGTTGGTGTTGGTGTTGGCGATTGCGTTCATGGCTGCCCCGACAAGTCGATGTGCATACCGTCCCGGGAGACCTCGATACCGTGCCTCACCAGCTCGGCGCGCTCGGCGGAATCCTCGTCCAGGATCGGGTTGGTGTTGTTGATATGAATGAGGATCTTGCGCCGGGCCGGCATGGCATCCAGCACCTCGATCATCCCGCCCGGGCCGCTCTGGGCCAGATGCCCCATGGCCTGACCGGTCTTGGTGCCCACCTCCTGGCGGATCATTTCATCATCATGCCAGACGGTGCCATCCACCAGCAGGATGTCCGCTTTGCGCATCCAGCCCAGAACGCGCTCGTCCGGCTGACCCAGCCCCGGCGCATATAGCAGGGTCCGGCCGGTGCGGGTATCCCGCAGGAAGATACCGATGTTATCCCCCGGATGGGGATTGTCCCGCCGTGGCGAATAGGGCGGCGCGTTGCTCAGCAGCGGAATGGCCGTCAGGCGGATGGACGGGGCACAGGGAATGCTGAATTCCAGCTGTTCGGAGGCCTGGATCTCCCGCCAGGTCAGGCCACCATTCCAGTGTTGCAGCATGGTAAACAGGGGGAAACCGCTGCTCAGGTCATCATGCACCTGCCGGGTACACCATACGTCCAGCGGCAGGCCCTCCCGCAATGACAACAGGCCGGTGGTGTGGTCCACCTGGCTGTCCATCAGCACGATCGCATTGATGCCACTGTCACGGACCGCCCGGGCCGGCTGCATGGCCGGAAAGGCCGCGAGCTGGGCACGGATATCCGGTGAGGCGTTGAACAGGATCCAGTGCTCGCCATCCTCACTGACTGCGATGGACGACTGGGTGCGGGCGACGGCGTTCAGGGTACCCTTGCGGTAGCCGGCGCAATTGGCACAGTTACAGTTCCACTGGGGAAAGCCACCGCCAGCTGCGGAACCGAGGATATGGATCTGCATGGGCAAGACTCCGGAACGGAAATGGCCAGCCATTCAGCTGGCCATCCGGTTCTCAGCGGTTGGCGAAGTACATGGTGACTTCAAAACCGATCCGCAGGTCTTCGTAGGCTGGTTTGGTCCACATGATGCTTACCTCTTGTGATGATTGTTGTCGCATTCAGGATCCGTTAACGGCCTTGCCGGTAACTCTCCTCAATCCTACCCACAGGGAGGTTACCTAAATATGGTACTTTGGGACTGATTTTGCGATGCGAGGCAGGCTGGAATTCGTTCTTTGGAAGCATGCCACGGCCCGGCACAACAACGAAAAAACGGCCCTGGGAAGGACCGAAGCATGAAGTGACCCAGCTCTCCCCGGAGGGAGCCCCGGCCAGTCACCGGGGAGGTATGGTGCACGTCCCTGTGCGGACTCACCCCGGGGCCGCAGCAGGCCGCCCCGGGGGACAACGACGCAGGTGACTGCCAGGCTCAGAAGAAGCCCAGCGGGTTGGTGTCGTAGCTGATCAGCAGGTTCTTGGTCTGCTGGTAATGCTCCAGTGCCATCTTGTGGGTTTCACGACCGACACCGGACTTCTTGTAACCGCCGAAGGCCGCGTGTGCCGGGTAGGCGTGGTAGCAGTTCATCCACACCCGACCGGCCTGGATGGCACGGCCCATGCGGTAGGCACGGTTGGTGTCGCGGGTCCAGACGCCGGCACCCAGACCAAACTCGGTATCGTTGGCGATGGCCAGGGCTTCTTCCTCGGTCTTGAAGGTAGTCACACCCACCACCGGGCCGAAGATTTCTTCCTGGAACACCCGCATCTTGTTGTCGCCCTTGAACAGGGTCGGCTGGATGTAGAAGCCATTGTTGAACTCGGCACCAAGGTCTTCGCGGTCACCACCGGTGAGCACCTGGGCGCCTTCTTCCTTGCCGATGGCCAGGTAGGACATGATCTTGTCGAACTGTTCCTTGCTGGCCTGGGCGCCCACCTGGACATCGGTATCCAGCGGATTACCGCGCTTGATGGCCTTGGTACGCTCGACCACTTTGGCCATGAACTCGTCGTACATGTCTTCCTGCACCAGGGCGCGGGACGGACAGGTACAGACTTCACCCTGGTTGAAGAACGCCAGCACCAGGCCTTCGACGCACTTGTCGATGAACTCCGGCTCGGCCTGCATCACGTCGGAGAAGTAGATGTTGGGGGACTTGCCACCCAGCTCCACGGTGGACGGAATGATATTCTCGGCCGCGCACTTGAGGATATGGGAGCCCACCGGGGTCGAGCCGGTAAAGGCGATCTTGGCGATGCGCTTGCTGGTCGCCAGGGCCTGGCCGGCCTCGATGCCGTAGCCGTTAACGATGTTGAGAACACCCGGCGGCAGCAGGTCGCCGATGATCTCCATCAGCACCAGAATGCTGGCCGGCGTCTGTTCGGCCGGCTTGAGCACGGTGCAGTTACCGGCGGCCAGGCAGGGGCCCAGTTTCCAGGCGGCCATCAGCAGGGGGAAGTTCCAGGGGATAATCTGGCCAACAACACCCAGCGGCTCGTGGAAATGGTAAGCCACGGTGTTGGCGTCGATTTCGCCCAGATGACCTTCCTGGGCCCGCAGGCAGCCGGCAAAGTAACGGAAATGGTCCGCCGCCAGCGGAATGTCCGCATTGAGGGTTTCACGAACCGCCTTGCCATTGTCCCAGGTTTCCGCAACCGCCAGCTTTTCCAGGTTGGCTTCGATTCGGTCGGCAATCTTCAGCAGGATGTTCGAGCGCTCCTGGACGGAAGTCTTGCCCCAGCCCGGTGCTGCCTTGTGGGCGGCGTCCAGCGCCAGTTCGATATCCTCGGCAGTGGACCGGGGGATCTCACAAATCACCTCGCCGGTTACCGGCGTGATGTTCTCGAAATACTGGCCTTTGACCGGGGCCACCCACTCGCCACCGATGTAGTTCTCGTAACGGGATTTGAAGGAGACAACAGCGCCGTCCTTTCCTGGTTGTGCGTAGATCATGGTCTCAACCTCTTGTTGTGTTTGTCGCATGGCAACGCGGCCTTTCGCGTTTACTGTTTCAATGTAGACCCCGAATGCCGGTTCGTGAATGATGCGATGGGGGCGAAAAACTCGTTCCTTGGTAGTAGACGGTGCCGCCCGGCCAGTGCCGGGGGCACAAAAAAGGGCCACCCGGAGGCGGCCCCTGGCGGCGGGCGGCGGTTATGCCGGTCCGCCCGCGCTGGCCTGCTTACTTGCTGGCAACCCGGTCCTTCGGCAACTTGAAGGTCCACACCGTGCCGCCCTGGTTGAAGTTCTTGACCACCTTGGCCACTTCACCACCCCACAGCGGTACTGCGCCACCCCAGCCGGAGGCCACGGACACGTACTGTTCGCCGTCCATTTCCCAGGTCACCGGCGTACCCACCACGCCGGAACCGGTATTGAAGCGGTAGAGCTCCGCGCCGGTCTTAGCATCAAAGGCCTTGAGGTAACCTTCCGGGGTACCGGTAAACACCAGGTTGCCCGCCGTTGTCATTACGCCACCCCACAGCGGAGCCGGGTTTTCATAGCGCCAGACTTCCTTGCCGGTCTTCGGGTCCATGGCCCGCAGCACGCCGATGTACTCATCGTTGGCCGGCTTGATGGTGAACCCGGCCCCCAGGTAGGCAGCACCTTTCTTGTAGGAAACCGGCTCGTTCCAGATGTCCATGGACCATTCATTGGAGGGCACGTAGAACAGCCCGGTCTCCTGGCTGAACGACATCGGCATCCAGTTCTTGCCACCCAGGAACGCCGGCTGGGCTACCACCGGCTCGCCCTTGTCGCCCTTGGTATCCGCGGGGTTACCCGGGCGGCCGTTCTTGGTGTTGTAGATCGGGCGCCCCTTGTCATCCAGCCCTTCGGCCCAGGTAATCTTGTCAACAAACGGGAAGCCACGGATGAAGTCGCCGTTTTCGCGGTTGAGCACGTAGAAGAAGCCGTTACGATCAGCGGTGGCCGCCGCCTTGACGGTTTTACCGCCGTCCTTGTAGTCGAAGGAAATCAGCTCGTTGACACCATCGTAGTCCCAGCCATCGTTGGGCGTGGTCTGGAAATGCCACTTGATGCTGCCGTCGTCGGGATCAATCGCCAGCCGCGAGGATGAAAACAGGTTGTCGCCAGGGCGCAGATGGGAGTTCCAGGGCGCCGGGTTACCGGTTCCAAAGAACAGGCTGTCGGTATCGGCGTCGTAGGTTCCCCCGAGCCAGGTCGCCGCGCCCCCGGTTTTCCACATGTCACCCGGCCAGGTCTTGCCGGCTTCGCCGCCGGAGATACCGTTTTCGATGGCCTTGCCGTCCTTGTAGACATACCCCATATGGCCCTCAACAGTGGGCCGACTCCACAGCTTTTCACCGGTGTCCGGATCGTAAGCCTCAATCTTGCCGACAATGCCGAACTCGCCGCCGGACACGCCGGTAATCAGCTTGCCCTTGACGATGATGGGCGCCGCCGTAATGGAATAACCGGCCTGGTAGTCCTCGACCTTCTTGATCCAGACCACCTTACCGGTGTCCTTGTTGAGGGCAACCAGCTTGGCATCGAGGGTGCCGAAAATGACCTTGTCGCCGTAGATGGCGGCGCCGCGGTTGACGACGTCACAGCAGGGCATGATGCCATCCGGCAGACGGGCATCATACTGCCAGAGTTCCTCGCCGGTGCGGGCATCAATCGCCCACATCCGGGAATAGGAGCCGGTAACGTACATGACACCGTCGGCAATCAGCGGCTGCGACTCCTGGCCGCGCTGTTTTTCGCCACCAAACGAAAATGCCCATACCGGCTGCAGGCTCTTGACGTTGCTGCTGTTGAGGCTCTTGAGTGGGCTGAAACGCTGGCCCTGATGACCCATGCCGTAGGTCAGCACATCGCCGGTGGTCTCGTGGTCACTCATCAGGTCCTTGTCGGTAACCGCCTGGGCACCAAAGGACACCGCCAGCGCCAGGGCACTGGCAGCAAACTGTTTAACGATCGGCTTCGATCTCATGGTTGCGCTCTCCAATTCTCTTGTTGTCGGTTTCAGCAGCGAACCGGGAACTTTTCCCGCCTCTGGCACCCATCATTGAATCTGGGCCGCCGGGCAACAATTGCTCCCCGGAACAGGTTTTCTCATCACTTGGTAGTAAGACTTCAAAAAAAGCCCGCAGCAGGTGCGGGCAAAGAAGCACTGAACAACAGGGTTCAGATCGTCATTCCGGCAACAGGCTCAGCGCCCGTTTTTCATAATCGGGATACAAATGGGTGGTGGTGCGGACCAGCTCGTAACGGCGTTCGCTGATGCCGTCAAAGCGTGCGGGAATGGGCGCATTCATTACTTCCGCAGGGCTGAGGCCGGCCCTGGCGGAGTCCGCCAGCAAGGTGTCGAGCCAGGTCAGGTAATCGGCCATCTGGCGCAGCGGGGACAGATCGGTGCTGACCGGACCATGGCCCGGCACCAGCACCGTCACCGGCAGTTCAGCGAGCTGTTCCAGTTCGGCCCGCCAGCCCAGCAGCCCCGGGCTCTGCGGCGTGGTCAGCGCGCGGTTATGGAACACCATGTCGGAGGCAAACAACACGCCGGACAACGGCTCAAACACTACCAGGTCGGCGCCGGTGTGGCCCGTCATCGCGATGATCTGCAACCGCCGTCGTCCAACCTCCAGTACGCCGGGTGCAAGGACGTTGTCCGGCACGACTACCTCGGTGCCGCGCATCCAGTCACCGATCATCCGGTACATGTTGTCTGCGAACGCCTCGCCGTCCCTCGCCAACGCTGCCCGGGCGTCGTCCAGCATATACAGGGTGGCGGGCTCGAACGCCTGGCTGCCGAAGGCGTGATCCGGGTGATGGTGGGTTATCAGCACATGGCTGATCGCTTCGGCAGTGGTTTCCTCGATCAGTGCCCGCAAAGCCTCGCCGTAGCGCCGGGACGGCCCGGTATCGATCACCACCACCCCGGCCCCGGTCGTCATGAACGCGGTGTTGACGATGTTGCCGCCATTGCCCCGGGAGAAATTTTCCGTGCTGCCTTCCACGACCCAGATCCCCGGGGCGATCGCCCGCGCAGCCAGGTCATACTCCGGGGCTTGCGCCGCGGCGGTGCCTGCCAGCCAGGCGACCAGCAGTGCCAGGATTCGGGGGACCCGTGCAGAAATCACAAGTCACCTCCCAGCCGGCGCTCGAACTGGTTACCGTTGTTGTCCCGCAACCACAGGGTGGCCCGGGGCGGCCGCTGACCGAACTCGAAAACAAACATCGGATTCTCGGCGGCGGACTCGGACAGCGCCATACTCAGCAGCAGGGGCTGGCCGTTGCCCTGGCGCAGCTCGACCTCACCAATAAAGAATGCCGGGATATTGCCCACCATGCCGGAGTCCATCGGGTGCATGACATTGACCTTGTATCGCATGCCCTCTGCCCGTGAAAAAGCGCCTCCGCGGATAGTTCCGAAATGGCGCTCCCAGTCCGGATTGGACATGGTCTGGCTCGGCGCCGTACAGCCGCCGCCCGCGGCGTCCACGTAACGGCTGCCAATATGCCAAACGCCCTCCCGGTCCTGCACCGCAACCCTTACGGTCGTCGCCTGCTGGACACGGAAGTTGAGCGCCAGCAGGGTCAGCGGCTGCGGACCCGGGCTGGCGGAAAACAGGTGAGGTACGGGGTTGAGGTCCACCCAGGCCACTATCTGGCCGGGGGCTTCGGGAAAGGCACTCAAATCCACCGTCAACGGTACCTGGGCGGAATCCTCGGCAAACTCCGGCACCCGAAGGTTGACCCGGTCATCATGGACTACCCGGGCATCACTGCCCAGATAGCGCTCGATGTTGTAGGCCCACATCGGCGAGCCGAAAGGGTCATCAGGCCATGCCGCCCGAACACCCACCGACAGCAGGCAGCCAAGGACAAACACCAGTATGTTGATCAGAATGTTCATTCGCCTCCCGCTCCCTGTGTGCCCGCAGCCCCGGTTCGGCCGGGTCAATCCGTCGCCGCAGTGTTGAGGATTTCCTGATAGAACCCGGGCATGCTGTATCGCAAGCCGTGGTTTTCAAAGATCTCCGCCATGTCGCCGCTACGGACCATCTGGTCGACAAGCGCTTCGATGGCGTAACCGAGCTGTCGATGGGTATGCTTGACCGCCATCCCCACATCCCAGACCTGCTTGCCCATCCCGGGAAAGCCGTTGATCGCAGGCCGGAAGTTGTTGCCACGGTGCAGTACAAGCTGGTGGTCGATCTCCGCCCGCATGCCCATCACTGCCCTCACCTCACCTCTGGCCATCGCCTGGAATGCCGCCGCCATGTTGGGAAAATGCCGGGTCTGGTTGCGCAGTCGGCCGCCGAACGCGGAGGTCAGGTAGGTGGCGGGCAGAGTGTCGATTTCCACACCGATGGGGTGGTACTGGAAGATACCAAGGGTTTCCACCCCCTCCAGCTCGTCCGCGTCGAAGGCAATCTGCCATTGCTCCTGCTGGTAGGGGCCGAACAGCACGACCTGGTCGTTGATCACCTCACCGGTGGAATCCCGCATGTAGGCGTATTTCTTGTCATAGGGTACCCGCAACATGACGTCGGCGATGCGCCGTTTGGCCAGGTAATGCCCCTTCCAGACGTTGTTGCGCAGGTCGTCGTCGAGGGTTTCGTCCGGAGTGATCCAGTGCACACGAAATTCGACCCCCATCCCGTCGGCAATCCGGCGCCCGATATCCACATCAATACCGCGGGGTTCACCTTCTTCCTGCCAGGAATAGGGCGGGAAGTTTTCATACAGGCCCACCTTGAGGTAACCCGACGCCAGGATGAGGTCATAGGTGCGGTCGGCAGGCCGGTTCAACAGCGGGTCGCCGTCGTCCACTTCCTGAGCCAGCGCGAACTGGCAGACCAGTAACAGTGCGAGAATGCGCGATACCACGTTCATTGCTTCCCCCCGGCGACCTCGGGCGAGCCCGCAGCCCGCCCGGATTGCCCCTGACCAATAAAACTCCGCCGCAGCCCTCATTCCGGCTTGGGCAGTGATTCCACGTAGCTCCGGATCGCCCACATGGCATTCTGGTCGAGCGTCTTCTTCCAGGACGGCATACCGCGGTCGGTGCCGTTGCGAACACGGGTAATGAAGTATTCATCATCCCATTCGGACAGTTCCCGCAGGTCCGGCGTCAGGCCACCGGACATGGCACGAATGCCATGGCAGCCCGCACAGTTTCCGGCATAGGCGCTTTCGCCGACCTGGATGGCCTGGGCATTGAAATCGCCATGCTCATTGCCCTCCCGGAAGGGATTCTCGATGCGAATTTCTTCTCCCAGTTCAGGCAGATTGCCGGTATCCACTTCCTGGGGTGTGACGTTGCCGTGAGCCAGGGCCAGGCCGGTGACGCCAAGCAGAGTGGCGGCCAGGACCCCGTTGAGTGAGAAGGACGTTGCCATTGTTGTTACCTCTGTGTTGATTCCCCGTGCATTGGCTATTGGATTTATCAGATGCCAACTTGCTGGTTTCCAGTCTAGGAATCCTCAGGGTCAAGCCGAATGCCACTTTGGGGTTTTTGACTTAGTTCCTTGGTAGTAGACGCAGCGACCCCCGGGGGTCCGTCTAGTTCTTTAGTACCGCCACTTTCCTACTTTCTGAATATTCCCGGGGCTTTTGACCTTCTCTAATCTGGAAGCACAACAACAACTCCGGAGAATGTCATGTCTGTTCCAGCCCGGGTCGTGGCCGCAGCACTGTTTTCCCTGATGGCCGCAGCGCCCCTTTCGGCCTCGTCGGCCGAGTCGCTTGAGGTGCGCATCGGCTACCTGCAGTGGGTCCCGGACCAGGGGCCGGTACTGTCCAACGTGATTCCGGAGCCCGACGACGCCGGCCTGCGGGGCGCGGAGCTGGCCATCGCTGATAACAGCACCACCGGCAAGTTCCTGGGCCATAGCTATTCCTTTCAAGGCGAAGTTGCGGACTCCGAAGAAGCCACTCTTGCCGCCTATGACGCCATGCGCCAGAGCGGCATCGAGCTGTTTGTGGTGAACGCACCGGCGAAGACGCTGAAGACCATCATGGAGAAAGCCGGAACAAACACCCTGGTCTTCAACGCCGGTGCCAGGGACGATGCCCTGCGCACCGGTCAGTGCCACGCCAACCTGCTGCACACCATGCCCAGCTACGCCATGCTCACCGATGCCCTCGGCCAGTGGCTGAACCAGCGGCGCTGGGATGAAGTGTTCCTGATCACGGGCCCCACCGAGGCCGATAAGGGTTGGGCCGAGGCCTTCCGTCGCTCGGCCAAACGTTTCGGGCTGGAAATCGTGGAAGACAAACCCTGGACCTTTGACGCCGACTTGCGCCGCACCGCCTCGAAGGAGCTGCCGCTGTTTACCCAAGCCCGTGGCTACGACGCCGTGGTGGTGGCTGATGTACGGGGTGATTTCGGCGAGTACGTGCCGTTCAATACCTGGCTGCCGCGCCCGGTGGTTGGCACCCAGGGCATGTCGCCGGTGACCTGGCATCGGGTGGTGGAAAGCTGGGGCGCGGCGCAGCTGCAGAACCGCTTCCGGGAGTTGGCGGGCCGGGACATGAACAGCGAGGACTACGCCGCCTGGGCCGCCGTTCGCGCCATTGGCACGGCAGTGGCCGACCTGGGTTCCGCGAGCCCCGGTGAGATCCGCAATTTCCTGTTCAGCGACAAATTCCAGCTGGCCGCATTCAAGGGTCGCAAACTGAGTTTCCGGGACTGGAATGGCCAGCTGAGGCAGCCAATTCCCCTGGTCCATCCCAGAGGCCTGGTGGCGCGAGCGCCGTTCGAGGGCTTCCTGCATCCCAATACCGAAATGGACACCCTCGGCTTCGACCGCCCCGAGAGCGAGTGTCGGATTAACGACTGACCGCCCTGGCGGTACGTTTTTTAAAACAAGAAGGAGTCAAATCATGAAAACCCTGTTCAAACACACCGCCCTGGCCGCCATGATCGGCCTGTCCACCCAGGCCATGTCCACCCAGGCCATGTCCACCCAAGCCCTGGCCAGCCTGGCCTATGTGTCCAACGAGAAAGACAACACCCTTTCGATCATCGACACCGAGACACAGGCTGTGGTCGAGACCATTGATGTGGGTGCACGCCCTCGGGGCATTCTGCTGTCCAAGGACTACACCAAGCTGTACATCTGTGCCAGTGACGACGACACCGTGCAGGTGCTGGATCTGGCCACCCGCAAGATTGTGGACACCCTGCCCTCCGGTGAAGATCCGGAGCAGTTCTCCCTGCATCCGAACAACAGGCACCTGTACATCGCCAACGAGGACGATGCCATCGTGACCGTGGTGGATGTGGAAACCAAGGATGTGCTGGCACAAATCGACGTCGGCATCGAGCCCGAAGGCATGGCGGTGAGCCCGGATGGCAAGTGGGCGGTGAACACCTCCGAAACCACCAGCATGCTGCACTGGATCAACACCGAGACCTTCGAGATTGAGAAAAATATTGTAGTCGGCCAGCGTCCGCGCCATGTGGAGTTCAGCAAGGACAGCAAGATTGCCTGGGCGTCTGCCGAGATTGGCGGCACCGTGCACATCATTGATGTCGATAACCTGGAGCAGATCCACGAGATGTCCTTCAAGGTGCCCGGCGTGAATCAGGACCGGGTGCAGCCGGTGGGCATCGAACTGACTTCTGACGGCAAATACGCCTTCGTCGCCCTGGGCCCTTCCAACCATGTCGCCGTGGTGGATGCCAAGACCTATGAGGTGCTGGACTACCTGTTGGTGGGCAGCCGGGTGTGGCAGCTGGACCTGGACAAGAACGAGAAGCACCTCTACACCACCAACGGGGTGTCCGGGGATGTTTCGGTGATCGATGTGGAGGACCTGAAGGTGATCAAATCCATCAAGGTAGGCCGCTACCCCTGGGGTGTGGTCATCGATCCGACTTCATGACCATTGAAGCGCGCAACCTCGGTTTTCGCTACGGTGACAAGCCGGTGCTCCGTGAGGTCAGCTTTGCGCTGACCTCTGGCCGTTTCCATGCTCTGCTGGGGCCCAATGGCGCCGGCAAGTCCACCCTGTTCGGACTGCTGACCCGGCTTCTGGCCCTGCAACAGGGGGATATTCTGCTGGCCGGGCAATCCCTGAAGAAACAGCCGGCCGAGGCCATGCGCCGGATCGGTGTCGTATTCCAGCAGAACGCCCTGGACCTGGATCTGACGGTACGCCAAAACCTGCAGTACCACGCGGCCTTGCACGGACTGTCCCGTAAGGAGGCTCGCAAGCGGGGCGACCGGGAACTGGCGCGTTTCGAATTGCTGGACCGGGCCAACGATGCGGTCCGCCAGCTCAATGGCGGCCATCGCCGGCGGGTGGAGATTGCCCGGGCCCTGCTCCATGAACCTTCCCTGTTACTGCTGGACGAGCCGACGGTTGGCCTGGATGTGGCCAGCCGCAAGGCACTCAATGAACACGTACGGACGCTCTGTGAGCAGGACGGCCTGACGGTGCTCTGGGCCACCCATCTGATCGAAGAGGTCCGGGAGAGCGACCGGGTGCTGATCCTGCACCAGGGCCAGTTGCTGGCCGACGGCACCGGGTCGGCCATCTGTGAGGCCGAGGGTACCCAAACCCTGGCGGACACTTTCCACGCCCTGACCGGAGCCGGATAACATGAAAGCAGCTCATTACTGGCACTGTTTTGTCGGCATCCAGACCCGGGAATGGCTGAGGTTCTGGCAGCAACGCACCCGCTTCGCCAGCGCGCTGGTTCGGCCGCTGCTGTGGCTGGTGGTGTTCGCCGCCGGTTTCCGGGCGGTACTGGGGATTTCCATTATCCCGCCCTATCAGACCTACATTACCTACGAGACGTACATTGCTCCGGGGCTGTGCGGGATGATCATCCTGTTCAACAGCATGCAGGGGGCCCTGTCCATGGTGTATGACCGGGAGCTGGGCAGTATGCGGGTGCTGTTGATGAGTCCGCTGCCGCGGCCGTTTCTGCTGGTGACCAAATTGCTGGCGATGGGGGTGGTGTCGATCGGGCAGGTGTATGTCTTTCTGCTGTTGGCGTTGCTGGTGGATGTGGAGCCGCCGCTTTGGGGTTATCTGGCGGTGCTGCCGGCGCTGGTGCTGACCAGTCTGATGCTGGGGGCGCTGGGGCTGCTGATTGCGACCTGGATCAAGCAGTTGGAGAATTTTGCCGGGGTGATGAACTTTGTCATTTTCCCGATGTTTTTCATGTCTTCGGCGTTGTATCCGCTGTGGAAAATGAATGAGGCGAGTCCGTGGTTGTATTGGGTTTGCCAGTTCAATCCGTTCACCTATGCGGTGGAGGCGATCAGGTTTTCGCTGTATCTGGAGTGGAATCCGGTGGCTTATGGGATTACTGCCGGGGTGACCGTTGTTTTGGCCCTGCTTGCCACGGCGGGATTTCGGCCTCAGCGGACTAAAATTCTGGGGACCAAGCCTGCCTGAAACCTCCAGTCCTGGTGAACCAAGCATGAGAGCCCGATCAGCCTGCGGCAGGAAGGCATTGGGATGTCTTTCCAAAACCCGCTCCTTCGGCACCCCTCCGGGGTCCGGCCTGCAATCATAGATTGCAGTCGTTCGGCTGTCGCATGAAGCTTCGCTTCATAAGCGCTCGGCCTCACCCCTGTGACGCTTGAGCTCCGCCATCCATGGCTCCGCACAGTTTTGGACAGCCCCACCCAGCGCCTTCAATCAACTTAAGTGAAGGCTTCTCAGATAACGATTTCAAGGTAATTCAGACCACTTGGTCCAAAGTGCGTAACCGTTGGACCAGGCTTTCCACTCCAGATTGCGCTGCAATTGTGCCATCCCATTGCAAACACGCCGGCTGGCCATCGAGGTACCACAGACGGTTCGCCAGCTCAGTGGCGTCCCGGGCATCGTGAGTGACGCAGATCATGGCCATTGTCGGGTACCGGCCCAGTAGGTCGAGGATAAGCTGTTTGAGTTCGGTGGCACGAACCGGGTCGAGGGAGGCGAACGGCTCATCCAGCAACAACAGATCCGGCTGGATCGCCAGGCAACGGGCCAGTGCGGCGCGGCGTGCCATGCCCAGAGAGAGTTGGTCGGGCAGATGATCGGCGTAGCCGGCAAGTCCGACACTGGCCAATAGACGTTCAATGTCGGCATCTCCGGCACCAACGATAGCCAGGTTCTGGCGCAGGGTACGCCAGGGTAGCAGTCGGTGTTCCTGGAACAGGTACCCTACCCGCATTTTGTTCCGGCCCGGCACGGCCGCGTCAGGCATTGCCCCGTCTAGGCCGGCGATGGCATTTAGCAGGGTGGTTTTGCCGATGCCGGATGGGCCAAGCAGACAGATTCGGTCACCCTGACAAATGGTGGTGAAGATTTCCCCCAGCACAGGCAGGCCGAAGCTGCGACCTTCGATTCTCAATTCAAGCATGGGCCGTCTCCGGTTGCCGCCATCGGGTTGCGCGGCGCTCCAGGGGCTGGAGCAGGGCCAGTTCGATGAGCTGGACGATGGCGATGAACGCCAGGCTGTAGGCCAGGATGGTGGCCACGTCGAAGACCTGGAAGGCCAGGTGGAGTTTGAAGCCGACGCCGCTGGAGCGGCCGAGCAGCTCGACCACCAGGACGATTTTCCAGATCAGGGCCAGGCCGCCGCGGGTGGCGGCCATCAGGTAGGGAAACAGTTGGGGTAGCCAGACTTCCCGGAACCGCTGCCAGCGGGTGAAGCGGTACACGGTGGCCATGCTTTCCAGTTTCGGATCGAGGCTCCTGGCGCCCTCGCGGACGGTGACGGCAACGTTGGGGACTTTGTTGACCACTACCGCCAGTACAGCTGCCACTTCCACCAGGCCGAACCAGACGTACATGAGGATGATGGTGACCAGGGCCGGCAGGTTGAGCAGCACCACCAGCAAAGGATCAAACAGGGCGTTGGTCCGGGTTGAACGGCCCATGGCGAGGCCGATGGCGGTGCCGATGGCCATCGCCAGGACAAAGGCGACGGTCACCCGGGCGAGGGTGGCGGCGAGATGGAACCAGAGCTGCCCGTTGGTGGCCTCGGACCGGAGCGCCACAATCACCTCGCCGGGTGATGGCAACAGAGGGGTCTGCAAGGTTGCTGCAATGACGGCCCATAGCAGGATGCAGGCCGGCAGTACCACCCAGTAGCTCCAGGCCGCTGGCTGGCCAGCCCTGGCGGTCATGGTTCCTCCCGGAAGAACAGGGCGTCGGCCATGAGTTTGTCCGGATCAGCACCGGTCAGTACCAGCAACCGGTGCAGGTCGGCAATCCGTTGGCCGGTCAGCGGTTCCGGCGTGCCATCCAGGAAGCCTGCGCGCAGGGCAGTAAATGCGCCGTCGTCGGGGCTGCGCATCAATGGCCGGAGGCGTTGCCAGTGCGCGGGATCCTCGGCCAGTTCGGCTTTGACCCGGCGCACCGAGGCGGCAAAGCGGTCAAGCAGCGGGCGATGGCCGCTCGCCCAGCCGGCGGGAAACACATAGCCCAGAACCGGCAGTTTCGCTTTCAGCCCCAGTGCCGTCAGCAGGTCGGCCATGCCAAAGGCCGAGCGCCAACCGCCCTCGCCCCGCAGGCGGGCAGCGAAGTGCCAATAGGTGACGATCACATCCAGCTGCCCCCGCTTCAGGGCCTGGCTTAACAAGGGAGGGGCTGCGTACTGGACCTCCGCCGAGGCTGCAAGATCGAGGCCCTGCTGCGATGCAACCTGCTGTAACAGGATCCAGCCTTTGCTGTCGGGTCCGCCGGCCACCCCGATGCGTTTGCCCGCCAGGTCCGCCACCGTCCGGATAGTGGAGTTCTCGGCCACGAGGATATCACCGATCTGCGTGGAAAACGGCAGGTAGGTATAGGGCGTACCGTCCCGAAACCGCGACTGGACCCACAGCAGGTCAGCCACCGCACCATGGACCGCTCCGCTGGTGACGGCGAGGCGGGAGGCCGGCAGGTTGGCAACCAGCCTCAGCTCAAGGCGGTAACCCTGTTCCCGATCCAGCCCCCGGTGCTGGATATGGTCCAGCTCCCAGTGCGCGGTACCGTATTGCAGGACACTGACGGACACGACCGGCAGGCTTTCGGCGGCGGCCATAACGGGCAGCGCCAGGATCAGCAACAGGCTCACCAGCCAGTGCCGGGGCAGACTGGCACGCGGGGTCACGGGCAACGAGAGGACATGGGGTCGGTTCATAAAACCACGATACGAAGCCTGCCCCGGTGCAAGAATAGTACTTTGGTGCCTGTTTTTTGGTGCGATGGTCGCATTCAACCTCGGAACCGGTTGGCGTGTAATGGAGTCATCACAAGAATAATCAGAGGTTGCCGCACAATGATCCGGCCCCTGCTCATCACCACTGCGTGGCTGGTCCTGCTGACCGGCGGATGGCCCGGCCAGCTGACAGCAGCACCGGCAAGCGCTGACGCGGCGCTGTTTTCGGCCGACGGCTACCGCATCGACCGCTACCGCAGCCCCACGCCGCAAACCGCTGCCAGTGCCCGTACCATCGGCCCGCAGGAACTGCAGGCGCTGCGCCGGTCCGCACCCGCGCCGCTGGTGATTGATGTCATCAATCTTGAGTTCCGTGCCGGTCGCTTTCTGCTGACCGAACCCCATGCCTCGGTTCCGGGTGCCATCTGGCTACCCAACACTGGCAAGGGCGACCTGGATGAATCGTGGCGGGACTATCTGCTCGACAACGTCCGGGCGCGGACTGCCGGCCGCCGGGATCACCCGGTGGTGGTGCTCTGCAAATCCGACTGCTGGCTGTCCTGGAATGCCACCCGCAGGCTGGCGGAAGCCGGCTACAGTCAGCTCTATTGGCTACGGGACGGCATTGACAGCTGGCAGAATGCCGGCCATCCCAGCGTCATTATCGAGCCGGTCCCCCCGCAATTTACCCACGACAACAACTGAGGAGCAGGCGACCATGCTGAATGCAACCGACACTGCCGCACCTGCCGCGGAAAACCGCTATGATAAACAACAGCCCTGTTCCGCCGAGTCACCCAGCCAGCCGGACCCCTTAATGGAAGCCACCTACAAGATCCTTATTGCCGACGACCACCCGCTGTTCCGGGAAGCCATCAGCAGCGTGATTGCCTCCGGCTTTGCCGGCAGCGAAGTGATTGAAACCCAGGACCTCGACAGCGCCCTTGAGCTGACCCGGGAACATGATGACCTGGACCTGATTCTGCTGGACCTCAATATGCCGGGGATGCACGGCCTGAACGGCCTGATTTCATTGCGCAATGAGGCACCCACCATTCCGGTGGTGATTGTCTCGGCGGAGGAAGACAAGCAGATAGTCCTGCAGGCGATCACCTATGGCGCCGTGGGCTTCATTACGAAGTCTTCGCCCCGCACCCAGATGACTGAGGCCATCCAGCAGATCCTCAACGGCAACGTCTACCTGCCCTCCGACATCATTCGCACCGGCAAGGAGAGCAGCCAGCGACGCAGCCGCCACGAGGATAACCCGATCTCGCCGGAACTGCTGAACTCCCTCACCCGCCGCCAGTTGCTGGTGCTGGAACGGATGTCGAAGGGGGAATCCAACAAACAGATTGCCTACAACCTCAACATTGCCGAAACCACGGTGAAAGCCCATGTTTCGGCGATTCTGCGCAAACTCGGGGTCCACAACCGGGTCCAGGCCATTCTGTCCGCCAGCGACGTGGATTTCAGCCAGTACCTCAAGCGCTGATCAGTGTGCCCGCAACAGGTGGTTGAGGGCACTGCGCAGTTTCAGTGGCCGCACCGGCTTGTTCATCAGCAGGTAACCCAGCTCCCGGATGTGCTGTTTCAGCTCGTTGGAATAGTTGGCGGTGATCATGACCACCGGAATCGGGTGGCTGCGGGCGTCGTTGATCGCCGCCACCACATCGACACCGTTCTGCTCGTTATCCAGGTGATAGTCCGCCAGGATCAGGTCGGCATCGGCCGTCAGCGGATCCAGCTGCTGTTGCAGATGTTCCAGCGACACGGCGGTCAGCACCTGGCAACCCCAGCCCTCGAGCAGGGTCTGCATGCCGCGGCAGATGGCGTGGTCGTTATCAATCACCCAGATCCGCGCTCCCCCCAGGCTGTGATCGGCCGGCACCACATCGGTGGTCTCGCCCTGCTCCCGCCGGGGTGACAAGGTACCGCACGGCACCCGAACGCTGAACACCGATCCCTTGCCCTCCACCGAGTCCACGGTGACGTCATGCCCCAGGATACCGGAGATCTTGTCGACGATGGCCAGTCCAAGGCCCAGGCCCTTGTCAGGCTGGGCACCCGCCGGCCGGATGCGCTTGAACTCCTGGAAGATTTCGCTGAGTTTGTCCTCGGGGATGCCGGGACCGGTGTCCCAGACCTGGATTAGGATGTCGTCACCACAGCGGCGGCAGCCCAGCAGGATGCGCCCTTTGCCGGTGTAGCGGATGGCATTGGTGAGGAAGTTGCGGAGAATGCGGGCCAGCAACTGGGAGTCCGATTGCACCACCGCCGAGGAGGGCACGAAATCCAGTTGCAGCCCCTCTGCCAGGGCCATCTGGCGGAATTCACGGGCGATGTTGTTGAGCAGGTCCCGCAGGTCAAAGGCGGTGACATCCGGCCGGATCACCCCGGCATCGAGCTTGGAAATATCCACCAGCGTGCCGAGCAGGCTTTCGACGTCGTCCAGCGAGGTACTGACGGACCGCACAAGGGCCTCGGCCCGCGGCCCGAATGAGTGTTCCAGCAGGGCGCCGGTAAACAGCCGCGCCGCATTCAGCGGCTGCAGCAGGTCGTGGCTGACCGCTGCGAGAAACTTGGTTTTTGACAGGTTGGCGCGCTCCGCCTCCAGCTTGGCATCCCGCAGGCGCGCCTCGACCGCCGCCCGTTCACTGATTTCCTGGCGCAGCTGGTTGTTAAGTCCGGTCAGGGCTGCCGTGCGCTCCTTGACCCGGCGCTCGAGGTTGTCGTAGGCCTGCTCCAGTGCCAGGGCCGTCTTGCGGCGATCCGTGATGTCGCGGATCAGTACGAAGAAGCCGAGCACCCGGCCCTCGCTGCTGATGTTGGGCACATAGGAGCGCAACATGTAGCGGCACTCACCGCGGGCGCCGGTTTCCTCAAACTCGAAATTGACGCTGGTGCCGTTCAGGGCCTCGCGGACGTGGGGCAGCAGGCGCTGGTACAGCACCGGGTCGTGGACATCTTTCAGCGGTTTGCCCAGCAGCGGCTCGTCGCTACCACCGTACCAGGCCTCGTACACCTTGTTGCAGAACTGCACGGTGAGGTCCGCCCCGACGTAGGCAATGAGGGCCGGAACGTGGTCGGTGACCACCCGGATCCAGCGTTCACTTTCTTCCAGCGCCTTGATGCGCCGCGCCATTTCACTGTTCTTGACGTCGGTGATGTCGGAATACAGTACCACCAGCCCGCCCTCGCGGGTGGGCCTTTCGGTCATCTGCACCCAGCGCCCGTTCGACAGCAGGAATACCGTGCCCTCGGACGCGGGATTGTCCTGTTCCTCGACAATCAACCCCGACACCACCGCCTGGCGTTTCACCTCGGCAATGGGGGTGCCTGGCGCCGGCACCTCGACACCAGCATGACGCCAGTAGCTGCGGAAACGGCTGTTACTCTGGATCAGGCAGTGGCGATGATCAAACAGGACAAAACCGTCGGCAATGCTTTCAATGGCGTCGCTAAGCCGCTGACGGGTGGTTTCTGCCTCCTGCCGCGCACGCTCCAGGGCCAGGTTGCTGGCCTTGAGTTCGTCCATGGTGAGGTTCAGCGCCTCGGTGCGCTCGCGGACCTGCTCGGCGAGAATGACCGAGTGCTCGAAGGCGGCATAGGGTTCCGGCTTGTGGGCGGCTCCGGACTCCACCCGCACAATCAGCGCATCGCGGATGCGGCACAGGCGCCGGTTGTCGGCTTCGAGCTCTGCAATCCGCCGGTCTTTTGCCTCATCCGTGAGTATCTCAGGCCGTTCCTGAGCTGGCAGCAGGCTGGCCAATCACCACCCCCGTAAATGTCTGGTTGATGTGCATGCCGTTGAACTGCTCGCCGTAGGTGTTGAAGCCAATCACCTTGTGGTGTTGCAGGAAATCCGATACTGCTGCAGCCTGCCCGGTAAGCTCGGCTTCCAGGCGCCGCAGGAAACAGTCACAGCCGATGGTGACGAGGGGCGACCCTACCACCCGCTCGGACGCCTCGATCTGGGTCCGCACGCTGTCCAGCAGCGAATCCGGCTTCATAGCCGTCATCACGATCCCGGTCTCCACGGCGCAATAGAACGTCAGGCTGCCGTCCGGATTGACCCGCTGGATCGAGCGGACAAAATAGTGCCCGCCGATCTTCACCCCGAGGGGCCGCAAGGCAAAGATTTTACGATCGAGCGCGGCCACCTCCACCCCCACCGCTCGGGCGTAGGCCTCGGCAGCGGGTTCGGCATTGAGCTCATAGACCGTACGGGTTTCGGCACAGGCGCCGGTGACCACGAGCTTTTCGCTACGTTCGACCATGTGGTGGGTAGAGAACACCCGGAAATCCAGCGGCGTGTTCACCAGCATCACGGTTGCCGCACCGGTATGGAAGCGGCCGTCAAAAAACACATGGGTGTTCGCCAGGCGCTCGTCGTCGCCGGCCGACCCACCGAACTGGGGTATCGTACCCAGGGCCGCATTGAGCGTGGCCAGCACCAGCTCCTCGCGGCTGGAAAGACCGTCCAGCAGGGTGATGGCAAACGTATTGCCCCGGACCGGGGCGAGGTCGGCGTCGCGGCAGGTGGCCAGCAGGCCGTCAATGACCTGCTGGGCATCCTGCAGGCTGAACTGGTCGAGCTCGCGGATCAACGCGCAATCGATGGCAAAGTAGCGGGCATCGAAGCCAATTGCAGTGATACACCCGCGATCGTAACCCTCGGCGGTGATTTCACCGGCGGAGGTGCAGCCACTGACCCGCACCCCCGGAAAGGCCTGCTCAAGTGCCGGCCCGAGACGGACCAGGTCGTACTCGGCCGAACAGAAAAACAGCACACAGCCCAGATGTTCGTGGCGAAGCTGGCTGGCCAGCGTGCTCGCCGCCAACTGCGGATCCCGGATACTGGAATTGGCCACCCGCACGGCAGGCAAGGTAGTGGCTGGTTTCATGGCGACTGGCTCGGAATACGGATGACGACACCACGATTCTACGGCATCCGGAGCCCGGGCCAATGCGACTTCAGTGCTTTTAATAGGCGCGCCAAAATGATCGTAAGCCATTGATTAAAATACTCCTCGAATCAATGCCCGGTGGCGTGGCCGATTGCCGGTACGACAAACCGGCACTTTAGTCTCAAGTCAACAGCGCATCAGGCGGGCTTCCGTGCCGCACCTTTGCGTCAAACCACTCAGCGTCAAACCACTCAGAAGGTAACGATGGCACCCAGGGCGATGGTGTCCGCCTCGGTGGTCGTGTTGCCGTTGGTGCGATTGCGGTCTTCGTACATGTTGTACTCGGCAACCAGTTTGAAGTTGCTGTTCACATCGTGGAAGAAGCCCACGGTGGTGCTCTCGGTTTCCAGGTCGAGGATCTCGGCATCGGTTTCGCCGTAGGAAAGCACAACCCGGTTAGCCGCGAAGGCGTAGGAGGCCTGCACCAGGAAACCATCGGCGTCGTCCTCGGTGACCGCGCCATTGCCGATCAGTACCGGGTTATCGCCAGAGGAAGTGAACCCGGATGCGGCGAGCGTGAGCCCGGCTACCGACGCCTTCACGCCATACCCCAGGCCGGTGCTGTCTACCGTCGTTGCACCATTCTCGGCAGACTGGTAGCGGCCATTCACCCAGCCGGTGAGCGCAACCTGGTTCAGGTTGGCACTGTAGGTGAGCTCCGATTCGAACCGCGGAGCGGCATTCTCATCCGCTGCGGTTCCGGAGACCGTGTCAGCCGGATCGAGGACACCGGCAGCGATCTTGAGGCCACCCATGTCCGGCGAACGGTAGGTGATCTGGGCAGACGGCGTGGGGTACGGATAGCCGGCGCGGATATTGCCGAAGGACACGCCGCCGGGCAGGCCCGGGGAACCAAAGCCCATGAGGATTTCATCCAGGAAGATGTTGGAACGGGCGTAGAGGCCGAAGTCCTTACCAATCAGCACCTGGCCGAAACTGCCGTCCACCGTGGCGTAGAACTGCCGCACGTCGATTGCAGTGTCGGTGGGCGTATCCAGACTGTCGTTGATGGTGGTCCAGAACGAGGAACGGCCACCCAGCGTCAGGTCGCCCATCTCCTTGCTGAAATTGAAGCCGATGGTGTTGGGCAGGAAACCCATCTTGATACGTGAATCACGGGTATCCGCCAGCTTGTCGTCACGGTTGACATAGAAGGCGTTGAAATAGCCGTCCACCGAAAACACCGTTCCATCCTGGTTGTACACCTCCACCGCAGCGTGGCTGCCCGCACTGAACCCGGCCATGGTGGCCAGCGCCAGCGCGATTCCTGACTTCCTGAAGTTGTTGTTGTTCATAGTTCCCCCGGTTTTTGTTGAATTCTGGGACCAGGAAAACCGGTTCCGACCGGCTTCCCGAGGCGGCATGATTCGCCTGAGCCTCATGGTCGGTGAAGGGAACAACAGGGGATATTCGCCAAGGGAGCCGGTTCACTGCTTATTTAGGAGGCCCCCGGATCAGGACTTTGGGATTACGACCCGGCCTTGCCGGCCAGCTCCTCCAGCTCCGCCAGGCAGCAGGCCAGGAACTGCTGCGGGTCGGCCACTACGGCCTCGTCTGCCACGACGCCGAACTGGACCTGGCCGGCATAGCTGACCACGCTGACACCGAGACCAATGTCACCGGCACGGGGAACCCAGTACATCTGCTCGGTAATCCGGCATCCGGCCAGGTATCGCGGCTCGCGGGTACCCGGTACATTGGACACCACGGTACTGGCCTTGCGGCAGAACAGTTCGGCAACCGCCTGGCGGAGATGGTCAGGCAGCAAGGCAGCCGCGCCGGCAAGGGCCCAGGAAATGCCCGGTTGCCAGCTGCGCTTGAGGCGGCGGGTTTCATGTTTGATCCGGTAAAGGCGCTCCAGCGGACTGCCGCCATCCACCGGCAGGGGCACGAAGACCGTCCCGAAGTAGTTCCCCAGGCTGCCCTCCGGCGGGCTCACCCCGTCCGGCAACCGGCTGCGGATATCCACCGGCACGGCGGCATGGGCGCAGGCCTGGTCCAGATCGACCCCGGCACCGGCAAGTGCCTGGCGTACCGCACTGGCCACGCAGCTCAGCAGAACATCGTTGATGGTCACACCGGCGCTGCGGGCGACCGAGCGAAACTGCGCCAGCGGCAACGGCTCCGACCAGCAGCAGCGGCGACGACCGAGCAGGGTCTGACGCAAGGGCGACGGGGTGTCCTCGGCTTCCACCACGAAATGGCTCAGTTCGTTAACCAGCCGCACTCCGCGCAGGGCAGCCTGTTCCAGCCGGTTGCGGGAGCCGGCGGCGGACCGCGCCGACATGACCGCCGCCGTATTGGTGCCCCCCTCCCCGGCCAGCAACTCCGCCAGCCAGGCCCGGGTGCCGTCGAGCCAGCGGGTCGGCTCGGTGCTCTCCCGGCCCCCGTAGATGGCCGGGGGCTGCCGCGGCGAGGTCGGACAGAGGCGGTCAAACACCTCCAGCAGGGCCAGTCCGTCGGCGTAACAATGGTGGATACGCAACAACAGGGCGGCACCGCCCTCGGCATGGGGCACCAGCCAGAATTTCCAGCGCGGGCGGTAGTCTGGCAGAGGCTGATTGAGCCGCGCCGATACCCAGTCCTGCAAAGCCTCCGCATCCAGAGAGTGCGGGACAACCGCGAGGTGATGGCGGAGGGCAAACAACGGATCCGCTTGCCAGTGCCACGCCGGCCCCTTACGGACCGGCAGCAGGCGAAACCGCTCCCAGGCCAGCCAGTAGCGCTCGATAAATTCCTGCAGGCGGTTTTCGGTGAGCCCCTCGACCCGCATCATCACGGTGATGGTCATCGGATTGTGGGGGGCCTCGAGCGCCAGCCAGGCAGCATCCACCGGCAACATGAGGTGCGATTCCTTGTGACTCAAACCCGGCAGCCCCCGAAGGCAAGATCATTATTATTGGACAAGTTGACCCGGCATTGTGCCAGACAAGCCGCGGGGGCTCCATAAAACCGCGGCCGGTCACGGTCTTACAAAAAATTACGCGCAGTTAACCCTTCCCCTCTATACTCGAAATAAGGAATGATGAAATGGTTATTAGCCAGTAATGGTGCGCAATCCGGCACCGCGACCAAGCAGACCATTGGCCCTGGCTCGGCGTAACACTGGTATTCAGTGCCAATACAACAAGTACCACAACGCGATACAACAGCAGGACCCGCCCTGCAAACAACCAATCATAAGACGGGTCAGACACTGCTGGTGGAGATGGGTTATGAAAGCGAGCCACGTTCGTAAACTGATCAAACCGATCGAGAGTGCCTATTCGGAAATGTTTTCCGGACGGGTCTACCGGGTTGGCCAGGGGGCCGTGTCGGTACGCAACCACAGTGGTGCTGCCGAACAGACGGTGATCGGCGTCCATGGTTTTCTGGAAAATCACTGTTACTTCACCCAGGCCTATGAAGCCCCCACCACCGAACTGGTGCTGCTGACCTGCAGCAACTACCACATCCCGGTGAACGGTGTCACTCCAGAATCGCCGGACTGGGAAGTGCCGATCAAGTACCTGGAAGGCACCATTCAGTACGACGCCTGCATCCTCAACCAGGCGCTGTCCAACCTGCCGTCTACCGACAACATCCGGGTCCACGGCCACTCCCGCGGCGGTGCGGTAATCCTTGAAGCCATCCGCCTGCGCCCGGAACTCTATGACACCGTGGAAGTGGTGCTGGAAGCGCCCGTACTGCCCCAGGGCAGGTTGCACGCCCTGGTAACCACCCTGCTGGAGCCGGTCAGTCACGGCATGTGGCCCTGGCTGATCCGTCTGATCAACAGCGCCCCCTCCTCCGCCTATGGCCAGACCTTTTTCGGCAAGATGAACCCGCGCAAGAAACAGTTACTCAGCAAGCTGTTCTCGGCCACCCGGGATCACCTCACCATTGTGCGCAACATCGAAGACATCATGGAATGGATGGAGCGCACCGATACCGCGGTGTATGACCAGATCCGCCATGGCACTTTCCTGATTCCGCGGGTGGACCGCATTCTCGACCGCGGCGCCATGCTGGCCAGTGCCCGCCAGAGCCCGACAACCATGCGGATTGTCGAAACCGAGGCACCGAGCCATTTCATCACCCTCGACAGCAAGGAATGGGTACCCGGGTTCGAGACCCTGCCCACCGCCTGCCAGCTTTAAGGCTGCCATCTCGCACCGGCTCCGGTAGACTATCGGCCCCAGGTCATTGGTCTACCGGAGAGTGCCCTTCCCATGTATCGCGAGCGCCTGATCGCCACGCCTGTCCGCAGCGACAGCGCCCGGCGACTGCAGCATCAGCTTCTGGCCTATCATGACTTCCGTCAGCACAAGGCGACGCACCCGCTGCTGGGCGATATGGGCAAGGTGGCCGAATGGCAGGTTCAGCGGCTCAAGATGACCCATCAGGACCTCTACCGGCACCCCGATTTCCACACCGGCCTGGAATTCCTGCTGACCGACCTTTATGCCCCCGCCGGAATGACACAGCGCGACGACAATATCGACCGGGTCTTCCCGAAAATGGTCAAATGGCTGCCGGAACACCTGCTCGATACCTTCGGCGGACTGGTGGAACTCAACCTGGTCACCCAGCTGCTCGACCTGGAACTCACCGAAGCCCTGCACCGGCTCGGGACCAGTGCCGACAACCTCACCACCGACCGTTACTGCGAGGCGTTCCGCGCCGCCGGCCAGCAGGCGCAACGGGAGCGCCAGATCGAACTGGTTGCCGATGTGGGGCAGCAACTGGACCGTTACGTGCGTAACCGGACCCTCGGCTGGCTCCTCAGCATGACCGGCACACCGGCGGAAATGGCCGGGCTGAGCGACCTCCACTCGTTTCTTCACCGCGGCTACACCGCGTTCCGCGCCATGGAGGACGTCGATGCCTTGCTCGACCGGCTCATCACCCGGGAGAAAGCGGTGCTGACGAACATCCTTGCCGGTCAGCAGGAGCCGTTCCGGCTGCCCGAACACCTCTGACCGGTAGCTGGCGGGATCAGGCCTGGACGATCTGGTCGAGCTGGCTGTGGATTTCCTGCTCGATCCGTGACTTGAAGGGCCGCAGCAACATGCCCAGCTCGAGGTGAACGTGGATGTCGCTCGGCGAGATGTCGAGCTGGCCCTTGACCCCGCTGCGCTTGAACTTCATCACATCACCTTCCCACTGGTAATGAACATCAAACTGGCGGGACAGGTCCTCGGCAAGGGTTTCGGCCGCGGCACGGGCATGGGCTTTATCGAGCGCGTGGGGGCGATGAACATCAATAACAGACATGGTGTCGGGTCTCTGGGGAGTGGCTTGTTGATAGACAGTTTATAAAATTACCGGCCGCAAGCAAAAGTCGTACTCAAGTCAATAAATACCCGGGCACACCTTGTAGCGCCCCCCCTAACCGTTAGAATACGGGGTTCAGATTCTGACAGGACACCGCCATGACCCAGCAACAACCGTCACCCGACCAGGCCACCCCCACTCCAGGGCAGGACGACGTCACCCATTTCGGCTTCCGCAATGTGCCGAAAAGCCAGAAAGCGGGCCAGGTGGCCGAGGTTTTCCACTCGGTGGCGGGCAAGTACGACCTGATGAATGACCTGATGTCGATGGGTGTCCACCGGCTGTGGAAGCGTTTCACCATTGAGCTCAGCGGTGTGCGTCCCGGCCACCGGGTACTGGACATTGCCGGCGGCACCGGTGACCTGACCATGAAGTTCTCCGATCTGGTAGGGCCCGCCGGCAAGGTGGTCCTGGCGGACATCAACGCGTCCATGCTGCAGGTTGGCCGCAGCCGCCTGACCGACCGGGGTTACGCCGGCAACATCGAGTATGTGCAGGCGGACGCCGAGCACTTGCCGTTCCCGGACAACAGTTTCAATGCGGTGTCCATTGCCTTCGGCCTGCGTAACGTGACCGACAAGGACCAGGCCCTGCGCGACATGACACGGGTCCTCAAGCCCGGTGGCAAGCTGATGGTGCTGGAATTTTCCAAGCCCGTTAATCCGTTGCTGAGCAAGGCCTACGACCTGTACTCGTTCAACGCCCTGCCGCTGATGGGCCAACTGATTGCCGGCGACTCCGGCAGTTACCAGTACCTGGCCGAGTCAATCCGCATGCACCCGGACCAGGACACCCTGAAGGGCATGATGGAAGACGCCGGCCTGGTGAACTGCAAGTACCACAACATGACCGGCGGTATTGTCGCGCTGCACGTGGGGATCAAGCCCTGATGCTGCCGGGCCCGACCCTGCTGTCCGGCATCACCGCCATTGTTGAAGGCGCGCTTAACAGCGCCTTGGCACTGGATCCGGCCGGTCGCAAGGCCCTGCTGGCAGCGCTGTCGGAACCGGTCCAGTTCAGCCTGACCAACCCGTTGGCGATGCATCTTACCCTGCAGCAGGCCGGGGACCGGGTACAGGTCGGCAGCCAGCCGGCGGAGAGACCTGCCCTGGTATTGTCCGGCCGGCCCTTGGCGTTCATCGCCCTGGCGACCGGTGACGACCAGGTTTTCAGCCTCGGCCGGATCCGGGTGACCGGAGATACCGGCCTGGCACACCAGTTCCAGCGCGCACTCAATCAACTCGACCCTGACTGGGAAGCCGCCATGGCCGGCCATATCGGTGATGTGCCTGCGCACTTTATCGGGCGTCGCCTGCGCGGTGCCGCACACTGGAGCCGGCAGGCGTTCCGCTCCCTCAGCGCCAACCTGGAAGAGTATATCCACGAGGAAAGCCGGAGCCTGCCTGGCCGCCGTGAACTGGAAGCCACCTTTACCGAGATTGACGCCCTGAGCCTGCAGGTCGAGCGGCTGGACGCCCGCCTGGGTCAACTGGAAGACAACAACCCTGAAGCCCCCAACCGGGAGAAGCCGTGACCCGCCTGCAGCGCCTGTTCCGTATTGCCTGGGTATTCTGTCGTTACCGCCTGGACACATTCCTGCCGCTGGCCGAACTGCCGGCACCACTCAAGGTATTTTTCCTGCTGGCTCCCTGGCACCTGTTCCCGCAACCCAAGCTGGACCGCGGCGATCGCCTGCGGCTGGCATTCGAGGAGCTCGGTCCGGTATTCGTGAAGTTCGGCCAGATCCTGTCCACCCGACGCGACCTGTTGCCGGATGACATGGCGGAATCCCTCAAGCACCTGCAGGACCGGGTACCCCCCTTCCCCAGTGCCCAGGCCCGCGCCATCATCGAAGCCAGCCTGGGCAAGCCGGTTACCGAGCTGTTTGCCGAGTTCGAGGCGGACCCCATGGCGTCCGCCTCGGTCGCCCAGGTCCATGCCGCCACCCTGCCGACCGGCCAGCAGGTGGTGGTCAAGGTGCTGCGCCCCGGCATCGAAAAGGTCATCCACCAGGATCTGGCACTGATGTACCTGATGGCCGGCCTGCTGGAAAAATACTGGTCCGAGGGCAAGCGGCTGCACCCGGTAGAAGTGGTTGCCGACTACGACGCCACCATCCATGACGAACTGGACCTGCAACGGGAGGCGGCCAACGCCAGCCAGCTGCGGCGCAACTTCGACAACTCATCGCTGATCTACATTCCCTTCATCGACTGGGACTACACCCGCCGCCAGGTACTGGTGATGGAGCGGATCCGCGGGATTCCCATTGCCGACGTGGCGGCGCTGCGGGCGGCGGGCGTCGACCTCAAGGTACTGGCTGAAAAAGGCGTCGAGATCTTCTTCACCCAGGTGTTCCGCGACAGCTTCTTCCACGCCGACATGCACCCGGGCAACATTTTTGTCGATGCCAGCAACCCGGCCGACCCCAAGTACATCGCCATCGATTTCGGCATCGTGGGCACCCTGGCCCCGGATGATCAGAGCTATCTGGCCCGCAACCTGCTGGCGTTCTTCCGTCGTGATTACCGCCAGGTGGCGCAGCTGCACATCCAGTCCGGCTGGGTCCCGCCGGATACCCGGGTCAACGAGTTCGAAGCCGCCATCCGCACCGTCTGCGAACCCATTTTCGAGCGTCCGCTGAAGGACATTTCCTTCGGTCACTTCCTGCTGCGGCTGTTCCAGACGGCCCGCCGTTTCAACATGGAAGTTCAACCCCAGCTGGTGCTGTTACAGAAAACCCTGCTGAACGTGGAAGGCCTCGGTCGCCAGCTCTATCCGGAGCTGGACCTGTGGAGCACCGCGCAGCCGTTCCTGGAAAGCTGGATGCGCAAGCGCATCGGACCATCGGGCCTGCTCAAGTCGCTGCAATCGCACCTGCCGGCCTGGCTCGAACAGTCTCCGGAAATGCCGCAACTGGTCCACGACGCACTGGTCCAGCTGCGCAGCAGCCACCCCACGGCGCAGTCCAATCAGGCTACACTGGAGCTGCTCAACGAGGCGCGGGCCAGCTCGGACCGCCGCTGGCGCCGCGGCCTGCTGGCACTGATACTGGTTGCAGGAACCTGGCTGGGCACGACCGGCGACCTCCCGACCCTGGCCGCCGCCGTGCCCGCCTGGGGCTGGGCCGCCCTGGCCGCTGCCGGCTGGCTGATCATCCGCGGTGGACGCCACTGAGCAGGACATGGCCATGCACTTAACAGGATTCACACAAATGCAAGATTCATCATCTAATGTCGGGAGCCCTGACTGGCTGAGCCAGGTTCGCTGGACGGCCGACGGTCTCGTCCCCGCCATCGCCCAGGACGCCGTCACCGGCGAGATCCTGATGATGGCCTGGATGAACCGGGAATCCCTGCAGTTGACCGCAACGGAAGGTCGCGCAGTGTACTGGTCCCGCTCCCGGGGAAAGCTCTGGCGCAAGGGCGAATCCTCCGGCCACCAACAGGTGGTCCGCGAAATCCGCCTGGATTGCGACGAAGATGTGATTCTGCTCAAGGTTGAACAGCAGGGTGGCATTGCCTGCCATACTGGCCGCCGTAGCTGTTTTTACCGCAAACTGGAACAGGGGCAGTGGGTCAGCGTGGACGCAGTGATCAAGGACCCACAGGCCATCTACGGTAACGGCGAAGGAAACAGCAGCCATGAGTGACGTACTGGAACAACTGGGACGGGTCCTGGAAGCCCGCAAACACGCGGACGCCGACAAGTCCTATGTCGCCAGCCTGCACGCCAAGGGTCTGAACAAGATCCTGGAGAAGGTTGGCGAAGAGTGTACCGAGACCATCATTGCCGCCAAGGACGCCGAGCAATCGGGGGAGACCCGGGATGTGGTCTACGAGACAGCCGACCTGTGGTTTCATACCCTGGTAATGCTGTCCCGGCTCGGACTGGAACCAAAAGACGTACTTGACGAACTGGCCAGCCGGTTCAACCTGTCAGGACTGGAAGAAAAAGCATCGCGCGACCAGTAGTCCTCTGCCGGAAGCAATACCCCCTACGGGGGTTTCCGGAAAGCGGGCTGAGTAGCGTACAATCGACTGTGACTGAACATTAAAGACGAGGAACCCCGGCATGGGTATCAGTATCTGGCAACTTCTCATCGTACTCGGCATCGTCGTGCTGTTGTTCGGAACCAAGAAACTCCGCAACATTGGCAGCGACCTTGGCGGCGCCATTCGCGGATTCAAGAAGTCCATGAATGACGACGAAGACAAGGAAGCCAGCAAGGAATCCATCGAAGGCAAGACTGACGCACCGGTTCATCAAACCCGTGCCGAGGAAAAGGCCCAGGACAAATCCCACAGCTGAGACGGGCTGAATGTTTGATATCGGCTTTCTCGAGCTGCTGATCTGCGGCGTCATTGCCCTGTTGGTACTGGGACCGGAGCGTTTGCCCACAGCGGCACGCGCGGCCGGTCGCTGGATCGGCGGTGCCCGCCGCATGGTCAACCAGTTCACGTCGGAGCTGGACCGGCAACTGAAGGCCGAAGAACTCCGCGAACAACTGCGGCAGGCCGGTGACGTGGGCCTGGAAGACGTGGAAAAAACGGTTCGTGGCGCCCTCGACGAGGCGAAGAAGTACGAACACATGATTCTCCCCGACAACCAGACCAGCAAACCGCGCCCCGCCCCGGCTACCCGCCGGGTGGCCGAGCCACCCGGTGAGGCGGCGCCGGGGTCTGCCAGTAGCAGCGCCGGAGAGGCCTCGGATCCGCCTTCATCAAACGCCACAACCGGGGCCTCAGCGTCCCGCCCGACCCAGGACAGCGCGCCGGAATCCCGTTCATGACCAGCAAGCCTGACGGCGACCACAGCCAGCAATCCGCAGCCCAGTCAGAGATGCCGCTGATCGAACACCTGCTTGAACTGCGCAACCGCATGCTCAAGATGGTGCTCGCGGTAGTAATCTGCTTTGCCGTGATTTACCCCTTTGCCAACGAACTCTACCTGTGGCTGTCCCAGCCGCTGCGGGACCTGCTACCCGTTGGCCAGACCATGATTGCCACCGACGTCACCTCGCCGTTCTTTGCACCGCTGAAACTGGCGCTGGTGCTGGCAGTCTTCGCCGCAATTCCGATCATTCTCTACCAGCTCTGGAGCTTTATTGCTCCCGGGCTCTATGCCCATGAAAAGCGATTGGCCTTCCCGCTGCTGTTTACCTCGGTCATCCTGTTCTACCTGGGTGCGGCCTTTGCCTACTACGTGGTGTTCCCGCTGGTGTTCGGGTTCTTTACCGCCATCGGCCCGGAAGGCATCGTGGAACTGCCCGATATCAGCAGTTATCTGAACTTTGTACTGAAGATGTTCTTTGCCTTCGGGGTGGCCTTCGAAATTCCCATTGCCACCATCCTGCTGATCCTTACCGGCGCAACAACTCCGGCAGACCTGGCCGCCAAACGGCCCTACATTGTGGTGGGCTGTTTTATTATCGGCATGCTGCTGACACCGCCCGATGTGATTTCCCAGACCCTGCTGGCACTGCCCATGTGGCTGTTGTTCGAACTGGGCATCGTGTTCGGCCGGCTGGCACAACGCAAACCCGACGAGAGCGGACAGTCCACGGACGTTTCCGGCGAATGAACCTGGCACTGCTGTTCGACGACGATTTCCGCTCGCCGGGGCGGGCAGTGCTGAGCGGCCGACGCCTCGCTCATCTGCATTCCGTGCTGAAAGCCGCAGAAGGCGACCGGATTCCGGTCGGACAGGTCAACGGCCGGATCGGTGAGGGCCACATCCTGCGCCTGGACGATCGCGAGGCAGAACTTGCGGTAACCCTGGACTCGCCACCTCCGCCCCCCCTGCCCCTGACCCTGATCCTGGCCATGCCACGCCCCAAGATGTTCCGTCGGGTTCTGCAGACCTGTGCCAGCCTCGGGGTCAAGGACATCTGGCTGATCAACGCCTACAAAGTGGAGAAAAGCTTCTGGCAGACCCCATGGCTGACGGAAGAGCACCTGCGGGAAAATCTCACGCTCGGCCTGGAGCAGGCCCGTGACACGGCGCTGCCGGCAGTCCATGTCCGCAAGCTGTTCAAGCCCTTCGTGGAGGATGAGTTACCGGGTTTGCTGGCCGGCAAACGCGGCCTGGTTGCCCACCCCGGAACGGCCACCCGTTGCCCGGCCGGACTCGACGAACCGGCCGTACTCTGCATCGGGCCGGAAGGCGGCTTCACGCCCTACGAAGTCACCAAACTGGCGGAAGCCGGTTGCGAGCAGGTCCACCTGGGCAGCCGGATCCTGCGGGTGGAAACCGCGGTTCCGGTTCTGATCAGCCGGCTGTACGACAGCTGCAACTTCTGAGCAGCGGCAAGACGGCCCGCATCAGGCCCGGACACCCTGCCAGACCTTACCACCGACCGTCACCACGGCAACGATGATACCGCCGGCAATCACCCCGAGCAGGCCATCCAGCAGGGTGGGGCCCACTGCGGCGATCACGCCACCAAAACTGTGGGTAAGGTCATGGATGGCCTGATACAGCGGCGGAATGCCGTGCACGAGAATACCACCACCCACCAGGAACATGGCGATGGTGCCCAGCACCGACAGGGCTTTCATCATATACGGCGCCATCACCAGGATACCCCGGCCGAAGGAGCGCTGAAGCTGCGGCCAGCCGCCGTCACCCTCGCGCCGGCTGAGGTACAGGCCACCGTCATCCAGCTTCACAATGCCCGCCACGAGGCCATAGACGCCGACGGTGATCATCAGCGCAACCACCGTCAGCACCAGGAACTGCATACCGATGGACTCACCGGTGACGGTGCCCAGGGTAATGGCAATAATCTCTGCCGACAGGATAAAATCGGTACGGATCGCGCCGCGGATTTTCTCCTTTTCCACCGCTTTCAGGTCAACCTCGGGGTTGGTCAGCGCATCGTGCAACTCCTGCTTGTGCGCCGCATCCTCACCGGCATGCAGCCATTTATGGACCAGTTTCTCGAAGCCTTCATAGCAAAGGAAGGCTCCCCCCAGCATCAGCAGCGGTGTCACCAGCCAGGGTACGAAAAAACTGATGGCCAGCGCCGCCGGCACCAGGATCGCCTTGTTGACAAACGAGCCCTTTGCGACGGCCCACACCACGGGCAGTTCGCGGGCCGGTTTGACCCCGGTTACCTGCTGGGCATTGAGGGCGAGGTCATCCCCCAGTACCCCCGCGGTTTTTTTGGTGGCAACCTTGGTCATCACCGAAACGTCGTCAAGAATGGTGGCAATGTCATCAATCAGGGCGAGTAAGCTGCTTCCTGCCATTTCCGGCGATTCCTTGTGCAATAGTTATCGGTCTAGCGATCCAGCCCCATGGCCTCGGCCGCGATGCGGTTTTTCAGGGGCGCCAGGTTATCAAGCCAGCGCATGCCGGTGTTGCGCAACCAGCGCAGGGGCAACTCGTCGCGGCCAAACAGCTGCTTGAAGCCTTCCATCGCCGCCATCATGGTGAGGTTCTCACCCTTGCGGCGACGCTGGTAACGGGCCAGCACCAGCTCGTCGGCAGGCCCGAGCCCGGTGTCGCGGGCGCGGGCCAGCTCATCCAGCAGCACCCGTACATCGCCGTAACCCAGGTTGGCACCCTGCCCGGCCAGCGGGTGAATGGTGTGGGCGGCGTCGCCCACCAGGGCAAACCCGGGGCGGACATAATCCTTGGCGTGGCGCTGGCGCAACGGAAAGCCATAACGCCGGGAAACCGCCAGCACGGCACCGAGCTGGCGCTCGATGGCCGACTCCAGTTCGGCGACAAAAGCAGCATCCCCCAAAGTCAAAAGCCGGCGCGCCTCAGCGGTGTCCTGGGACCACACAATCGAGCAGAAGTGATCATCACCCGACTCCGCCTGCAGCGGCAGGAACGCCAGCGGCCCGGTCGGGGAAAACCGTTGCCAGGCGGTAAAGCGGTGGGGTTGTGCGGTACGCACCGTACAGACAATCGCCTGCTGGTTGTAATCCCACTCCCGGGTCGGTAATCCGACCCACTGCCGCAGGCGGGAGTTGGCACCATCAGCGGCGACCACCAGACGGGCCGCTACCCTGCTGCCATCCGCCAGGTCAATGCCGCGGGAATCCCCCTGCTCCCACCAGCCACTGACGCTGACGCCGCCGAACACTGCGACGGTACTGCCCTGCAGGGCAAGGAACAATGCCCGCACCACGCTGCGATTCTCGACGATGGTTCCAAGTGCCTGCGCCTGCAACTCGGCAGCCTCAAAGTGGATTCGACCGGTACCATCGCCATCCCACACCGTCATGGCCTGGTAGGGACAGTGGCGCCGGGTTGCCACGTACTGCCAGGCGCCCAGGGATTCGAGCAGACGTTGGCTGGCCACCGAGATGGCACTGACCCGGGGCTCGAAATCGTCGACCGTGGCAGCCGGCGCACCTTCCACCAGTGCGGATTCGGGGTTGCCACTCTCTATCAGGGCGACCTTCCATCCCTGCTGGCCCAGGCCCAGCGCCAGTGCCGACCCGGTCATGCCGCCGCCAACCACCAGAATGTCGAACGGTTGCTGTTCAGTCATGCTCTGCCTGCTCTGTGAAGGTGCTGCCCGGAGGACGAATGCTGGCGCGCCGGCCGCCGGTACCCATGGCCTTGCGGGCGAACCAGCGCTTGGCAGCGGGCAACAGGTCCAGCCCGACCAGACCGGCATCGCGCGCCGCGCCAACCAGGGGCAGTGGCTGGCCGAACAGCTGGATCAGCGAATCGGAAAAGCCGGCGGTCTGCTGCCAGTCACTGCGGTGATGCTGCTGGTAGGCACCCAGGACCGCCAGGTCACCGGGTGAGCGGCCCTGCTCGACGGCCAGACTAAACTGCTCTACCAGCGCCATCAAGCCCCGCAGGGCCAGGTTAAAACCCTGGCCGGCCACCGGATGCAGGGTATGGGCTGCATTACCCACCAACACCACGCCGGGACGCACAGACTCATGCACCGTGGTAAGGGTGAGCGGATAGTGGTGGCAGGTTCCGATGCGGGTAAAGCGGCCGAGACGCCAGCCAAACCGTTCCTGCAGGCGACGACACTTGTCGGCATCGGACATCGCCAGCAGGGCCTCCAGGGCCGCATCATCGAGGGTCCAGACCAGCGCTGCGGTATTACCGGCGCGCAGCGGGTCACCATGGGGCAACAATGCCATAGGCCCGCGATCGGTGAAGCGCTCGAAGGCGGTGAAGTTATGACTGTCGGTGGTCGACACATTGGCAATCAGGGCATGCTGGCCATAGGCCCGGCTCTCGACCCGGAAGCCCAGCTGTTCACGCAGGCCAGAGCGGCCGCCATCCGCCACCACCAGGCAGCGCGCGGACAACTCACGGCGACCCTCGGCAGCATTCAGGACCACAACCACGCCGTCGTCCCGGGGTGTCATGGCGACCACTTCCGCCGGCGCCTGCCAGTTTACACCGGTGGCCAGCAAGGCCCGCATCAGGCAAAGCCCCATCCAGCGGTTATCCGCCACGTAGCCGAGGGCATCCTGGTGATGGTCAGTCGCATGGAGCCGGGTGGCACCGAACCGGCCGCGGTCGGAAACATGGATATGACGGATCGGCGTAGCATGGGCGGCCAGCTCGGACCACAACCCCAGCTCCTCAAAGATTCGCCGCGAGCCCCACGCCAGGGCGGTGGAACGGGCGTCGTAACTGGGCTGGTAGCTGTCCGGCAGGGCATCGGGCGCCAACGGATAGGCCTCCACCACGGTCACTCGCAGTTGCGGCACCATCCGGGCCAGCGCAAGTGCCAGAGTGGCGCCGGCCAGGCCACCACCGGCAATGATAATATCGGTATCGTGGTTGCTCACACTCAGCCAGCCATCAGGGATTCAATATCGTCGACGGTCTTGGGTACCGCGTCGGTCAGCACCCGGCAGCCGTCCTTGGTAACCACCACGTCGTCCTCGATGCGGATTCCGATGCCGCGCCACTTCGGGTCAACCGCGGTATTGTCGGGGGCAACGTAAAGTCCGGGCTCAACGGTCAGCACCATGCCCGGCTCGAGCTGACGCCAGGCGTCGCCGACCTTGTAATCACCGACATCGTGCACGTCCAGCCCGAGCCAGTGGCCGGTGCGGTGCATGAAAAACGGCTTGTAGGCCTCCGCGGCGATGGCATCCTCGACCGTGCCCTGCAGCAGCCCCAGCTCAATCAGGCCCCGGGTCAGCACGGTCAGCGCGGCTTCATGGGGCTGGTTCCAGTGGTTGCCGGGGCGTACCGCATCAATCGCTGCATACTGCGCGGCCAGCACCACCTCGTAGAGTGCCCGCTGTGGCTCACTGAACCGACCGCTGACCGGAAACGTTCGGGTAATGTCCGCGGCATAGCACTCCAGCTCGCAGCCTGCGTCGATCAGCACCAGGTCCCCGTCTTTCAGCGGCGCCGTGTTCTCGATGTAGTGCAGGATACAACCGTTGACACCAGCGCCGACAATCGACGGGTAGGCGGTGGAGCGGGCACCGTGAGCCATGAAGGTGTGGATCAGCTCCGCTTCCAGATGGTACTCGTAACCACCCTTGCGGGCCCGCTTCATGGCGCGGCAATGGGCTTCGGCACTGATCTCTCCAGCTTTTGCCATCACCTTGATTTCATTGGCACTCTTGTACAGGCGCAGATCATGGAGCAGGTGCTCCAGCGCGACGAACTCGCCCGGCGGATGGGCGCCGGTGCGGACCTTGCTGCGGATGACCTTGATCCAGTCCATCACCCGGGTGTCAAAGTTCTGGTCCTTGCCCAGCGGGTAGTAGACCCGGCTGCGGCCCTCGATCATTCCGGGCAGGATGTCGTCAATGTCGGATACCGGGAACGCATCATCGAGGCCAAAGCGCTCGATGGCACCTTCGGGGCCGGCCAGGAAGCCGTCCCACAGTTCTTTCTCCGGGTTCCGCTCCTTGCAGAACAGGACCGACTCGCCGTGCTCCCGTCCCGGAATGAGCACCAGTACGGCTTCCGGCTCACCAAATCCAGTCAGGTACTGGAAGTCGCTGTCCTGGCGGAACGGATGCAGGACATCACGATTACGGACCCGCTCCGGGGCCGCCGGCAGGATGGCAATGCTGTCCGGAGCCATCAGCTCCATCAGCCGGCGCCGGCGCTCGGCGAATTCCTTGACGGGGATGATTGATGCCATAACAACTCCTGCTGATCGGTTAATGCAACGTCTGCGGGCCCGCGGCCGGGGTTTCCGGCGGGTTGAACTCGGTGAACACCGCCAACGCCCCGAGCCTGACATATTCGGTGATTTCCATCAGCTGCTGCTCACTGTCCTCGTCGGCGTCCTCGCCCGCCGATACCTGGCTGATCGCCACCAGATCCTCGATCAGCTCGCGAATCTCTTCCGGAGCCGAGCCGAGCGACTCGCCGGCAACCAGTGCCATACCTTCGAGAAATCCGCGAATCCAGGCAATCAGGGCTTCCAGGCGCTGCTCCATGGTGTAATCGTCATCCGGCAACAGCGGCTGAAAACTCATATCTGAGGCTTTCAGCAAGGCCAGGGTGCCGTCATAGGCCTCCGCCATGAAACCCGCCAACTCGCCGGACTCATCCAGTGCCGACCGCGGCAGGCCCATTTGTTCGGACACCACCCCCAGCCACTCGTCCTTGTCCATACGGGTGCCGGCCGCCAGCCGACCACAGAGCGCACCGTGGAGTTCGGAGGGATGGCTGAATGCCTGGTGGGAGGTAAACAGATTGGCCCAGCGTTCAAATCCCTGAGAATCGGTGGCGTTGGCGTGGTCGCTTACAGACATGAAAGTGCGGTACCTGTGGTTGGGACGGTTATGGTTGAGACGGATTGTCGGAACTAATGGTTGAAACTGAAGCCTCTATCCTAGCACTCACGCCAGCCGAAGGCATCGCTGCAACACGATCCGTGACCTTTGCGGGGTTGATTGTCCCGTCCGGGAAGAATAGATTATGTTATAACATATCAATTCTGGAATCCCGCGATGCACAAGACCACCCGACACCGGACGACCTTGCCATTCCACCGCCCTCGCACGGCCGCACTCGCGCTGGCGGTCTCTGCGGTATCGGCCCTCGCCGGCATGCCCACCGCAGTCGCCGCGGACAACCCCGGCAGCCATCAGCACGGCCAGGCCCTGCTGCAGCTTGCCGTGGACGGCGAGCAGCTGGAGCTGACCCTGGAATCCCCCGCCGCCAACCTGGCCGGCTTCGAACGGGCCGCCCGCAGCGCGGAGGAACGCCAGCAACTCAATGACATCCGCCACTGGCTGACTGCGAATCCCCTGGTTGACACCGTCCCAGCCAGCTGCCGGGTTACCGCAACCGTGTTTGACGAAGAGCCGGAGGCGGGCGCTGATGGCGATCATCACCATGGCGGCGACGAGCACCGGGAAAGCCATAGCGACTATCGCCTGAGCCAGTCCCTGCACTGCCCCGGCGCGACAACGGCGAGCCGGCTCCGCTCAGCGTTACCGGAGCGCTTTCCGGCGCTGGAGCAGCTCCAGGTGCAATGGCTGACCCCGCGGGGCCAGGGCAGCACCGTACTGACGGCAGCGCAAGCGGAGTTCCACACTCAGCCCTGACCGTCAGGGGGCATCACTCCTGGTAGATTTCAACCTTGTCGGCCACCAGCGAGTATGAGGATGAGGCAATATCGTTGTCGGTACGTTCGGTGCGGAGAACACCTTCCACCCAGACCGGGGTGTAAAGGGCATCGATAGTGAAACCGGGCTGGTACTTGACGTGAATGATCTGGTTGGGAGGTGGTGGCGGAACATGGATACAGGCACCGTAGTAGGGCACCAGGAAAAACTCCAGAATTTCCATGTCGTTGGTGGTTTTCAGGGGCACTATAAAACCGGGCACCCGACCGGCAACCCCGTCCATTTCCGGCACCACCCGGCCCGTCATGATCTCGTCCGGCAATGCCGGCGCGCCGTCTCCCTCGTGCTCGATTTCTGGCATACTCTCGAGCAGCTTCAGGTCTTCCGCCGGCATCAGCTCAAGCCAGTCGATTTCCCGGACCGGGTCGGCCGCCGCGACCGCAGCGGCATTCAACCCGGCCAGCCAGAAAACCACAGCCAGTATCGGAGCAAAGCGAGTGTTCAGTAGCATGACACCTTTCCCGTTGAGCAAGACGGCACATCATACAACGGTAACGGGCACGCGGGTATGACCGGACCCGCCCACCTGCCCGGTCAGGCTACCCAATCGACCGCCACCGCACTGCAAAGCAGGAACCTGGGATTTCGCTGGGGCCGGCAACAACCGCTGCTGACCTTCCCGGATCTCCATCTGCAGACCGGCGAACACCTGTTTCTGCATGGCCCGAGCGGCAGTGGCAAAAGCACCCTGCTCAGCTTGCTTGCGGGCCTGCAACAGCCAACCACCGGCGAGCTGATGATGCTCGGCGAGGACGTCAGCCACCGGGCATCCGGTGACCGCGACCGCTTTCGCGCCGATCACCTGGGCGTCATCTTTCAGCAGTTCAACCTGGTGCCCTACCTCACTCCACTGGCCAATGTCCTGCTGCCGACCCGGCTCTCGCCGCTGCGCCGGCAACGGGCGACTCCGACGCCGACCGCCGAGGCGGCATCCTTGCTCGGCGCACTGGCCATTGCGGAAGACCACTGGCAGCGCCCGGTCAGCCAGCTGAGCATCGGCCAGCAGCAGCGGGTGGCGGCAGCACGGGCACTGACCGGCGCCCCGGAAATCATTCTGGCGGACGAACCTACCTCCGCCCTCGATGCCGACAACCGGGACCGCTTCATCGAACTGCTGCTGACCCTGGCGAAAGCACGGCACACCTCGGTGATCTTCGTCAGCCATGATCTCGGGCTGGCCCACCACTTCCATCACCAGGTTTGCCTCGAGGCCCGGACATGAAAGCACGACTGGCACTGACGCTCGCCCTGGCCAGCCTGTGGCACCGTCGTGGCGTCCTGGCCCTGGTCAGCCTGACACTCACCCTCAGCGTGACCCTGCTGCTCGGCGTGCAGTATCTGCGCAGTGATATCAGGCAGGCGTTCACCAGTACCGTCAGTGGCACCGACCTGATCGTGGGCGCCCGCAGCGGACCGATCAACCTGCTGCTGTATTCGGTCTTCCACATCGGCGACGCCACCAACAACATCCGCTGGTCAACTGTCGAGGAACTGGCCCGGGACCCGCGGATTGACTGGCTGGTTCCGCTCTCACTGGGGGACAGTTACGAGGGGTTCCGGGTGGTGGGCACCGACCCGTCCTTTGCCGCGCACTTCCGCTATGGCCGCGACCAGGCCTTGCAACTGGCCGAAGGCCACTGGTTCAGCGATACCTTTGACGTTGTGCTGGGGGCGGAAGTGGCCCGCCGCAAGAACCATCACAGCGGCGACAGCATTGTGCTCGCCCACGGGGGCGGCAGCACCAGCTTCATGAAACACCGGGACTCGCCCTTCCGTGTCAGCGGGGTGCTGGCGGCCACCGGTACGCCGGTCGACCGCGCGGTGTATGTCAGCCTGCAGGGCCTGGAAGCCATCCACGTCGGCTGGGAGTCAGGGGTTGCCCTGCCCGGCCGAACCCTGACCCCGGCACAGGCCCGCCAGCGTGACCTGACGCCGAGCAGCGTAACGGCGGTGCTGGTGGGTGTGGAGCGCAAGGTGCTGACCTTTCAGCTCCAGCGTGCCATCAGCCAGTATCGCGACGAACCCCTCAGCGCCATCCTGCCCGGCATTGCGCTCAGCGAACTGTGGCGACTGCTTGGCCAGTTCGAACGAATCCTGCTGTACATCACCGGCTTCGTGGTCATCACCAGCCTGGTGGGCCTGATGGCGGTCCTGCTGGCGCTCCAGGCCCAGCGCCGCCAGGAGGTTGCCATCCTGCGGGCCACCGGGGCTTCCCCGGGACTGATTGCCAGCCTGTACCTGATCGAGTGCGTGGCGCTGACCCTGGTCGCCTGCGTCCTCGCCCTGGCCCTGGGCGCGGCCGGCCTGACCCTGGTCGGCCCCTGGCTGCTGGACAACTACGGCATCCGCATCGGCCTGCGGCCCCTCGACAGTACCGAATGGCTGATCCTGGCCAGTGTCCCCGCGGCCGGCCTGGCGGTCGCCCTGATTCCGGCCCTGCGGGCCTGGTCCGGCAGCCGGCACCAGGGCCTCGGCGGCTCAGACTAGGCCATGACAGCCCTGTAAATTGACCAACTTAGAGTCCACACTTATAGTTAGTTCCATTCACAACAAACCATGTTGGATCAACCATGGAACAGTCCGAACTGCAGGCATTGGCGGACAAGCTCGACCGGCTGATTGCACGCTGCCACAAACTGGAACAGGAAAACGCCGCCATGCGGGAGTTGCAGGAAGACTGGCAGCGGGAACGGGCCCAGCTGACCCACAAGAATGATCTCGCCAAGAACAAGATCGAGGCGATGATTGGACGCCTGCGGGCACTGGAGCAGCACTGATGTCTCAAAAACCGACAACCGTCGAAGTCCGGATCATGGACAAGGAATACCTGGTGGCCTGCCCGGAGGAGGCCCGTGACGAACTGATCAAGTCAGCCCGCCACCTCGACGTCAAAATGCGGGAGATCCGGGCCAGCGGCAAGGTGTTCGGCACCGAACGCATCGCTGTCATGGCCGCCCTGAACATCACCCACGACCTGCTGGAGCAGAACACCATGTCCGGTGCCGCCAGCAGTCTGCTGAAGGCGATGGACGAAAAACTCGACAGTGCGCTCGGAGACGCCGGCAAGTAACCGCCGCCGCAGGGCAACCGGCCCCGGGAACAAAACGACCGAAGATCATGTTTGCAATTGGCCCCCGTTGTACCCGTATAATGGCATCAACTTCCTGGGCTGTTCGAAGGTCGGGTACGTCCTCGAGCCGATGCGCATTACCCAGGTGGCTACTTCAGGACATTGTGAGCATGTCCCCCGCGGGGGAAAGCCTAATATGTCACAGCGGCCACCGACCTTGAACTCTGGGTTCAAGGGCCACATCCGATCACGGCAGCCCGGGAAGCTTTATTTGAGCCAGTTATCCGCACCAGAACCCTTTGAAGCCCACCCTGACACCAGCAACCGCAGCGAACTGCGCAAGCATCTCCGCCGCCTGCGGCAATCCCTGACCGAACAGCAACAGACGGCGGCCGCCGACAACCTCGCCCGCAACCTGCTCGCCATGGCAGAACTGCACCGGGCCAGACACATTGCGGTCTACCTGCCCAACGATGGCGAGATCGACCCTCACCCCTATATGGCCTTTGCCCGCCGTCGCGGTGTGCATTTTTACCTGCCGGTGTTGCACCCGATCCACCGCGGGCGGATGGTATTCAGCCCCTACCGGGACGAGTCCACCCTCACTACCAACCGGTTCGGTATTCCGGAGCCCGAATTCCACAAGGGCCTGAGACGGCCGGCCTGGGCCCTGGATGCCGTATTGCTGCCACTGGTGGGGTTTGACCTGTCAGGAGGTCGGCTGGGGATGGGAGGGGGATTCTATGACCGGACCTTTGCCTTCAGCCGTCGCCACGCGCGGCTGGCGCCCAGGCTGATTGGCATTGCGCACGACCGCCAACAGGTCAGCCGCCTGCCCGTCGAGCCCTGGGACGTGCCACTCCACGCGGTGGTTACTGAAAAGGCTTGCTACCGGATATAACGACGCTACAACGAAAAACGCCAGGGTTTTCAGTCCCTGGCGTTGATAGCATATCCGTTATCACTGACACTCACCTGCGGCACGGCACCCCGTCGACTGTCTTCAGAGGCCTGCAGGGAAGTAAATCCGGTGATGACAAGTCCGACCGTAAAAATCAGCACTACCGCCCGGATAATGTCAGGCTTACGTCCCATGGTTTGTTGTCCCCGGTTTACGGAGCTCAAAGCTCCGTAAAATCATGCAGCTATTATGGAATTAGAGAATTAGCCGAAAGACTAACACGCAATCCGGAATTTACAATTTTTGACGGGTTAACTTTTGTTAATGCCCGTTACCGGCGCCCAGAAACAGACGGTAGGCTTCGTTGTCAGTCATGTCTTCGTAACGGAATCCCACTTTGTCCAGCATGGTGTGAAAAGCGGCCATTTCGCCATCCTCCACCTGGGCTCCCATCAGCACGCGGCTGTAGGCCGCGCCGTGATTGCGGTAATGGAACATGGAAATGTTCCAGCGGGTACCCAGGGACATCAGGAACTTGAGCAACGCCCCCGGCCGCTCCGGGAACTCGAACTGGAAGACCCGCTCGTTGCTCACCGCCGGTGCGTGGCCACCCACCATGTGACGGATATGCTGCTTGGCCATGTCGCTGTCGGTCAGGTCCACCACGGAGTAGCCCGACTCCCTCAGGTCCTGGACCAGCTCGTCACGACCCAGGCCGCCAGACTGGATCTGGATACCCACAAAGATGACCGCCTGCTCGGTGTCCGCAAAACGGTAGTTGAACTCGGTAATACTGCGCTTGTGCAAGGCGTTGATGAACGTCTTGAACGCGCCCGGGCGCTCGGGGATGGTGACCGCGAGGATTGCTTCCCGCTTCTCGCCGATTTCTGTCCGTTCCGAGATGTAGCGCAACCGGTCGAAGTTCATGTTGGCACCACTGAGCACCCCCGCCAGGTTTTCCCCTTCCAGCTTTTCCCGCTCGATGTATTTCTTGAGCCCGGCCACCGACAGCGCCCCGGCGGGCTCGGCAATGGACCGGGTATCCTCGAAGACATCCTTGATGGCAGCGCAGATCTCGTCGGTGGACACCGTGATTACCTCATCCACCGCATCCTTGCAGATGTTCCAGGGTTCCTCACCGATCTGCTTCACCGCGACCCCGTCGGCAAAAATCCCCACTTCATCGAGAATCACCCGTTCACCGGCCGCCATGGCCGCCTGCAGGCAGTTGGAATCCTCCGGCTCAACGCCGATTACCTTGATCTCCGGGCGCAGGTATTTGATGTAAGCCGCCATGCCGGCGATCAGGCCACCACCGCCGACCGGAATGAACACCGCGTGCAGCGGATGGGTGAACTGCCACATCATCTCCATGGCCACGGTGCCCTGGCCGGCGATCACGTCGGGATCGTCATAGGGCGGAATGTAGGTGTAGCCGTGCTTCGCAATCAGCTCCTGGGCATGGCTGGCCGCTTCGTCAAACGCGTCGCCCCGAAGTACAACCCGGGCGCCGTTGGCCTTGACCGATTTCACCTTGATGTCCGGTGTGGTCTGGGGCATCACGATCACCGCCTTGATGCCCAGCTTCCTGGACGCCAGTGCCACGCCCTGGGCGTGGTTGCCGGCCGAGGCGCAGATCACGCCCTTGGCCTTCTGCTCATCAGACAGCTGGGCAATCCGGTTATAGGCACCGCGAATCTTGAATGAAAATACCGGCTGCAGATCTTCCCGCTTGAGCATAATGTTGTTGCCGAAACGCTTGGACAGGCTGCGGGCTTCGGTCAGCGGGGTCTCGATGGCAACATCGTAGACTCGGGCATCCAGGATTTTCTTGATGTAGCGTTGCGACATAACGTTGAATTCCGTTTTCTGAAAAACAAGCAGATCCCGGACGGGTGACAGCACTTCTGCTGACGCCCCGGGGATAAGATCTGGCTGGGAAACAGACAGTGTAGAAAGTTTGGCGGGGCTTCGTCTATAAGCGAAGACCCTGCGCGGTTATAATAAACCCAAATTCATCGATCGCGCACCCGGAGCCCCCAATGAATCAGGACGAACTCAAGAAAGCCGTTGCCAAGGCCGCACTGGACTACATTGCCCCGCGACTGAGCAGCGACAGCATCATCGGGGTGGGAACCGGAAGCACCGCAAACTTCTTCATCGACATGCTGGCGGACCTCCGCACTGAGTTTGACGGCGCCGTGGCCAGCTCCGAAGCCACCGCCGAACGCCTCAAGGGTCATGGCATTCCGGTCTATGACCTCAACAGCGCGGGCGACATCGAGTTTTACGTAGACGGTGCCGACGAGGCCAACGAGCGACTGGAACTGATCAAGGGGGGCGGCGCCGCGCTGACCCGGGAGAAGATCGTGGCGGCCGTGGCCAGGACCTTCATCTGCATTGCCGACGAGTCCAAACTGGTGGGCGTACTGGGCCAGTTCCCACTGCCGGTGGAAGTCATCCCCATGGCCCGCAGCCACGTCGGCCGGGAAATCGTCAAACTCGGTGGCGACCCGGTGTACCGGGAAGGCGTGGTGACCGACAACGGCAACATCATAATCGACATTCACAACCTCGATATCTCGCGTCCGATCCAGATCGAAGAACAACTCAACCAGATCGTGGGCGTGGTCACCAATGGCCTGTTTGCCCGCCGCCCCGCCGACCTGTTGCTGTTGGGCACCAAGGACGGCGTCAAAAGCATAGCCCGCAAGGGTATCTGAGCCCGGCGACCGCCAGTTGCATCACAGCCCGACCTGGTCGGGCTTTTTCTTGCCCCCAATTTTTGCCCCCCTCAATTCCTGCCCTAAAGAGCAAACCAAGCGCTTGCTTGGCTAACCAAAATCGGCAACACTGCAGTCACCGAAAAGTCCTTCAGGGAGAGCGCAAGGTGACCAGTTATTTCAACGAAACCCACGAGCAGGCACGCTTGAGTGCCCGCAAATTCATCCAGGCCCACGTCCTGCCCCACATCGACGACTGGGAAGAAGCCGGCGAGTTTCCCCGCGAGCTGTACCTGAAAGCGGGCGAGGCCGGTTTGCTGGGCATCGGTTTTCCCGAGGCCCTCGGCGGCACCGGTGAAGGTGACATCTTCCTGAAAGTGGCGGTATCCGAAGAACTCATGCGCTCAACCTCCGGCGGCCTGGTTGCCAGCCTCGGCTCCCTCGACATCGGCCTGCCACCGGTCGCGAAATGGGCCCGCAAGGAAATCCGCGAGCAGATCGTGCCACCGGTCCTGCGGGGGGAAAAAATTGCCGCCCTGGCGGTCACCGAACCTGGCGGCGGCTCTGACGTCGCCAACCTGAAAACCCGTGCAGTACGAGACGGTGACCACTACATCGTCAACGGCAGCAAAACCTTCATCACCAGCGGTATCCGCGCCGATCACTACACCGTTGCGGTGCGCACCGGCGGCGCCGGCCATGGCGGCGTCAGCCTGCTATTGATTGACCGCGATACCCCCGGTTTCAGCACCGGCAAGAAGCTGAAAAAAATGGGCTGGTGGGCCAGTGATACCGCCGAGCTCTTCTTCGAGGACTGCCGGGTACCGGCAGACCGCCTGATCGGCGCCGAAAACGCCGGTTTCATCGCCATCATGAGCAACTTCCTGGCGGAGCGGCTGAGCCTGTCCATCATGGCCTACATGACTGCCCAGCTGGCCTACGAAGCGGCCCTGGAGTACGCCGGGCAGCGCCAGGCCTTCGGCCGCAGCATCGCCAGCTTCCAGGTTACCCGCCATAAGCTGGTGGACATGGCCACCCAAATTGACGTCGCCCGGGAATACACCTATCGCTGCGCCGCGCTGATGCAGGCCGGCAAAAATCCGGTCAAACAGGTGGCCATGGCGAAAAACTTCGCTGTGGAGGTCTGCGAAAGCGTTACCCGCGAAGCGGTACAACTGTTTGGCGGCATGGGCTATATGCGGGAATCGGTGGTGGAGCGGCTGTATCGGGACGCCAAGATCCTGTCGATCGGCGGTGGCACCACGGAGATCATGAAGGAACTGATTGCCAAGCAGATCAAATTGTAGAGAGCGACCAACGTTTAGTTTCGATCCTGCGCAGAGTTCCGTATAATTGGCGCCCAATTTTTAACCGCTGTGCGTTCACCCAAGCGCCAGCGCAGTCAAACCGACAACGCCGTTTTCAAACGCAACTTCAGGAAGGATCGCTCATGAACTTTGATCAAATCCCGGCTGGCAAGAACCCGCCCGAAGACATCTATGTCGCCATCGAAATCCCGGCCAACAGTGCCCCGGTCAAGTACGAACTGGACAAAGACATGGGCGCCCTGCTGGTAGACCGCTTCATGGCCACCCCGATGTTCTATCCCGCCAACTACGGCTTCATCCCGCACACCCTGGCCGACGACGGCGACCCCATCGACGTTCTGGTGGTTACACCTTACCCGGTGCAGGCCGGCTCGGTAATCCGCTGCCGCCCGGTTGGCGTGCTCAACATGGAAGACGAAGCAGGCGGTGATGCCAAGCTGCTGGCGGTACCCCACGACAAGCTGACCACGACTTACCACAACGTCAAGGACATCGAAGATCTGCCCGAACTGCTGCGCGACCAGATCAAGCACTTCTTCGAAAACTACAAGACCCTGGAGCCCGGCAAGTGGGTGAAAGTCCAGGGCTGGGGCGATGCTGCCGAGGCCAAGAAAGCGATCGAAGCTGCCGTCAACGCCTACAAGGGCGACTGATCAGCCGCACGTTAGCGAATGAATGCAGAAAAGCCGGGCTGAGTGCCCGGCTTTTTTGTATCCAGCTCAGTTGCTTCCTGACCCGTTACTTACAACCCAAGTACTTCCAACCCGCGTTGTCTGCCAAGGCGCTCCCGGTCAGCCGCGGGACAGCAGGTCACGCATGTCGCTGATCGCTGCACTGGCGCGGGACAGGTAGGCCGCCATTGTCAGGGAATGGTTGGCGAGAACACCGAAGCCACTGCCATTGAGAATGACCGGGCTCCACATTTCACCCTGGCTCCCTTCGAGCTCGATGATGATCTGTTTGACACTGGCGAGGGCGTTCTTGTCCGCCAGCACTTTGCGGAAATCCACTTCAATGGCGCGGAAGATGTGCAACAGTGCCCAGGCCGTGCCCCGCGCTTCATAGAAGGCATCGTCAATCCTGGTCCAGGGTGTCTTGATCTCACCGGCCTCGCCGTCTTGCGCCAGAGGATCCGTATTATCAAGCGCGGACACCGCATCGGACACCGAGGTTTTGCCGACGCTTTCCCCGAGCACCCGCGACAGGCTGCCCAGCCGGGTCTCCAGGTCTGCCAGCCAGTTACTCAGGTTGTCCGCACGGGCGAAAAACTGCGCATCCGGCTGCCCTGGCCGCGACAATCGGTCGAGATAACGATACAGGGCCTGAACGCCACGGCGGTATTCCGCCTCGGTGGACGGGATAGCCCAGCTTTCGCTGTCAAAGTGAAACTGAGGCTCGGCCACGGTCAGGTCCGGGTCTTCCGAGGACTGGCTCTGGGAACGGCTGATGTCCTTGCGCATTGCCCGCGACAGGTCCCGCAACTGCACCAGCACGCCGTATTCCCAGCTCGGCATGTTGTCGAGCCAGAGACCGGGCGGGAACATGTCGTTGGACAGGTAGCCGCCGGGCTTGTCGAGCAGGGTTTCGGCAATCCGGATCATCGTCAGGGTGGTCGCGAATCCGGTAACCGGCTCCCGCCCCATGTCGCTGGCAACCGTCCGGGTATGCTCGCGCACCGGGAAGGTCTCCGGCTCGCTGCTCCAGAAGATGCCAACCACCATCGCGATCAGCAGATACACCACAACCAGCGCGAGAATGAACTTGCCAACGACGCTGCCGCCGGAATAATCCCTGATATCATCCCGGCGATCCCTGAAATACTGCTTGACTCGATTCACCATAGAATCCTGTTCCCGTCGTCTGTGATTACAATCTGGCAACGATGACGGAATCCCTCCGCCAGTTCAATGCCCCTCTGGTCGTGCTGGCAGCATCAGGGCGCGCCAGTCTCGGCCTCCGACGGCCGGCCAAGGTGGTAGCCCATGGCGCCATCGACTCCCAGCTCACGCAGCACCTGCCACTCATCCGCGGTTTCCACACCAGTGACAAACACCTGCACACCGCGACTGTGGGCAATTCCCACCACCTGACCGAGGTAAAACCGGTTATCCTCATGGCTGTCGATGTTATGGATGAAGCTGTGGTCGATACGTAGCCCGCGGACCGGCAGATTCCTCAGGTAACTGAACGGCACGCCGCCAACCCCGAACCGGTCGATGATTACCGGCACACCCAGCCGCTCCAGGGCCCGTACCAGCAGCCCCACCTCGGTACGATGGTGGTTGATGGTCTGCTCGGAAATACCGGTCCACAGGCGGTGGCGACAATGACCCGCCGCGTCAAGGTCAGCAAGAAACTGCTGCCGGAACTCGCTGCTGGCCACCGAGCCCGAGCCAAGCGACAGTGCCAGGCTGAGGTCGGGCTCCCTGGCCAGCCACGCCAGGGCCTTGCGAGCCGCCTGCTGATCCACCCCGGCGATCATCCCGAAGCGTTCGGCCATCGGGACGAAGATGCCCGCCTTGATCCAGCCGCCGTCATTACGGATTCGCGAGAATACCTGCCGGTACAGCTCGCGACCATCGGCCGCCGCGATCATCGGCTGTTGCCAGAGGAACACTTCGTGACGGTCCAGTGCCCCACTGATCAGACCGCGCCAGGTTTCGATACCGAAGTGGCCGGCCTGGGCCGGATCGGCACCATGACAACCGGAACCGCCGCCGGCCTGGGCCTGGCGCAAGGCCTCATCGGCCGCGGCCAGCAATCCCCGGGCATCCATGCCCTCGGCAGTCCCGGCCACCCCGGCATGGACCGCCACGTCTAGAGATACCGCGGCATCACTGTAGATACCGTCGAGCTCCTCCACCAACCGGCGGACCCAGACCAGCGCGTCGGGCAACACGACACCGGGCATGAATACGACAAATTCCGCGCCCAGACGGCGACCGGCAAAGCTGCCGGCATGGCCATCGACAAACGCCTGCAACCTGCCGGCCAGCTGTTTCAGCAACCGGTCCGCCGCGTCCCGGCCAAAGCTCTGGTTAAATGCGGCAAACCCTGCAAGCTGGATCAGCACCAGCGTTCCCGGCGCCGCACGCTCCTCGGTCTCCACCTCAACCCGCATCCGCTGGTCGAACGCCCGATGGCTGGCCAGCCCGGTAACACTGTCCTCATTATTGAGCCGCCGCAGGTGGTGAATCAGTTTTACCTGGCCTTCAAACAACTGGCCAAGGTCATCCGCCATCTGGTTCATCGCTCCGCTCACCCGGTTCAGGTCGCGGGTGCCAACGGCACGGATGCGCCGGCGGAAGTCACGCCGGCCGATCGCCTCGGCCTGGGCCTCCATCTCCCGCAACGGCCGCAGCGTCCGGGTTACCAGGCCCAGCAGGATCAACAGCGCCAGCCCGCCAATCAGCGCCGTACCCGCCAACAGCGTCACCGATGCCCGCCACAGGTCCCGGTAGGCCCGCCCCGGATGGCTCACCACCACCACCCGGCCAAGCCGGCTCCAGCCTCGCACCACCTCCGCCTCGCCGGTGCCCCGGGGCAGGTCCGCAAGCGCAATGAACCAGCGCGGTACTCCGATGCTGTGCAGTGCCTGGAGGCGTCCGGCAACCTGGCCACCGGCGTTGTTGTAATACACCACAGAGAGGTAACGGCCACTGTCGAATACTGCGTCGATCAACGACGACGCCGCAACCGGGTCCCGGCCATCAATGGCATTGGACAGGGACAGACCCACCGCGGTGGCGCCATCCTGGGCGTGACCCTCCAGCTGACTGGCCACGTAGTCACGAAAACGGTAGAAGCTCACCGACAGACTGGCGACCAGCAACGCCAGCACCAGAATGCCGGTAAACAGCAGCAACACCCCCCGCAAGGACATGACACCTCGCTGCTGCTTGTTCGCCACTGGCGGCTGGCTCCATGCCATACGGATTCCACTCCGGCCGGTATCGGCCTGTATCGCAGTTAACGGGAATACCTTCCCGGTCTGAATGTGAGGTGGCGCGCAGAGTTGACAAACATTTACAAGGCGTCACCTTCGCCGACAACATTAAACACTATAGACTCTGCAAAACGACTAGTGTTGGAATTGTCCGCCAGGCATGGACGACGGGTAGAAAAAAGACTGAAAACAGGCCGGAACCGCATGAACGACGAGTCCCAGAAGGAAAAACTCAGGCAGCATTTTGCCCGACGCGTCACTACCCAGGCCAGAGTCGTTCTGGACACCTGGCAAAAGATCAACGAGAAACCCGAAACCTCGGCGGCTTTCCGCAACGACTTCGCCGGCTCGGTCGATAAACTGGTGCGATATGCCCAGCGTTTCGAAATGGACAAGTACACCACCGCCGGCCAGCAGTTACTTGCCCTGATCGCCGAGTGGCAAGCGGACAGCCCGCTGCACACCGAGCTTCACCACCGTTTTGCGGCCGCCATCGACCAGCTCTCCCAGAGCACGCTGCGACGCACCGACAACGCCAGTGACGACAGCCCCCACATCTATCGCCGGACCCCGGTCTACATTGCCCTGGCCAGCGACGAAATGGCCTCGCGGCTGATCCGCCAACTGGAGTTCTTCGGTTTTCGCGCCGCCGCCTTCAGCGAGCCCCAGGCGCTCATCGACGCCTGCGCGCTGCACAAGCCGGAAACCATCCTGATGGACGTCAACTTCAGCAACCGGCCAAACGCAGGCATAACGACTGTCGAGCATCTGCAGGAGCGCCACGACACCCCGATTCCGATCATCTTCATGAGCCATGACGACGGCTCCATCGAAACCCGGCTGAGGGCCTCCCGCTGCGGCGGCGAGGAATTTTTCTACCCGGCGGTGGACCCCGGCCAGCTGATCGAAAAAATCGAAACCTACACCCACGGCAATACCGTCGAGCCCTACCGGGTGCTGGTGCTGGACGACTCCCGCGCCCAGGCCAAGTTCATGGAAACCGTGCTGAAGAAAGCTGGCATGACGGCCCACATCATCACGGATCCGATGCAGATCATTAATGCCCTGGAGGAATTCTCCCCGGAGATCATCATCCTCGACATGTACATGCCGGGCTGTACCGGCATGGAAATCGCCCGGGTGATCCGCCAGCAGGATCGCTTTCACAGCGTGCCGATCATCTACCTGTCCGCCGAGGAGGACGTCAGCAAGCAACTCCATGCCATGAGTCTCGGTGGCGACGACTTCCTGACCAAACCCATTGACCCGAAGCACCTGGTTGCCACAATCCACAACCGTGGCCGCCGCGCCCGCTCGCTGCTGGCATTGATGATTCGGGACAGCCTGACCGGCCTGTACAACCATACCCACACCCTGGACCTGCTCGACCAGGAAATCGTCCGTGCCCGCCAGAAGCAGCAGCCGCTGAGCTTTGCGATGATCGATATCGACTACTTCAAGAGGGTGAACGACAACTACGGCCACCCCATCGGCGACCGGATTCTTCGCTCCCTGTCGATTTTCCTCAAGCAACGGCTCCGCAAGACCGACCACGTCGGCCGTTACGGTGGCGAAGAGTTCGTCATCATCCTGCCGGATACCCGTGAAACCGATGCCCGCAATGTACTGAACGAGATTCGCGAGCGCTTTGCCGAATTGCAGCAACGTGCCGGAGACCAGGAATTCAGGGTCACCTTCAGCTGCGGTATCGCAGGCTGGCATGATGAGAGTGCCCAGCAGCTGCGCGAGCGCGCGGACCGCGCCCTGTACGACGCCAAGGCACGGGGCCGCAACTGTGTGGTACTGGCCACCGGTTGACCATCCAGCGGTGGCCTGAACCGGCGCACCGCGCCCCCGGGCCGTCGAATCCTTCCCGCCCGGCGGCCCGCACCCCGGCAACGCCACTTCCCGGCGCCCCGGGCCAGCAGACAAAGCCGGCATGAAACCAACGTCTTATGGACGCACGCCCGATGCCGGCTGACAATGGCCCTCATTGTCCTTCCGGCCCCGGTACCTGCCGCGGCCGGAAAACCAGTAATGACCAGGCCACAACGCTTTACCGGCCACCACGCCGGCAATGGCAAATGTCAAAATGTGTTGATCTGCGAGCTGTAAGAACGCACCATTGAGGCAAAATGACGCAAACTTCGGCGAACCGGATAAAACAAGGCTAGACTGATCATGGCGACCATACTGGTTCTTCATGGCCCCAACCTGAACATGCTCGGCACTCGCGAGCCGGAGGTTTACGGTCACGAAACCCTGGCGGACATTAACGACCGACTGCACCGCGCGGCGGCCGATCAAGGCCATCACCTGCTGCACCTGCAGTCCAATGCGGAGTACGAACTGATCGAGCGGCTGCACGAAGCGCGCTCGGAAGGTGTGGACTACATCATCATCAACCCGGCGGCGTTTACCCACACCAGCGTTGCCCTGCGGGACGCGATCCTGGCATCGGACATTCCGTTCATCGAGGTTCACCTCTCGAACGTGCATGCCCGGGAGCCGTTCCGCCATCACTCCTACTTTTCGGATATCGCCCAGGGCGTTATCTGCGGGCTGGGCAGCCAGGGATATGACCTTGCACTCCAGGCGGCCCTGCATCGAATTCACAACTAGACCAGAAAAACGGGATTGAATTGACCATGGATATTCGCAAGATCAAGAAGCTGATTGAACTCCTCGAGGAATCTGACGTTGAGGAACTGGAGATTCAGGAAGGCGACGACTCCGTCCGCATCTCCCGCCGCCGCGAACAGGCTCCCGGCCAGATGGTGGCCCACTATGCCGCACCGGCGCATCACCAGCCTGCCCCGGCACCGGCTCCGGCCGCGACTGCTGCCGAGCCAGCGGCTGCACCGGCGCCCACCGGCCACCAGGTGAAGTCACCGATGGTTGGTACCTTCTATCGCTCACCGTCACCCACGGCCAAAGCCTTCATTGAAGTCGGCCAGTCGGTTCAGGTAGGTGACGTGATCTGCATCGTGGAAGCGATGAAGATGATGAACCAGATCGAAGCCGACAAGAGCGGTACCGTCACCGAGATTCTGGTCGAGAACGGCCAGCCGGTAGAGTTTGACCAGCCTCTGGTCGTCATTTCCTGAACCCGGTAAGTCTTTATCATGGCTATGTTAGAAAAAGTTCTGATTGCTAACCGGGGGGAGATAGCGCTCCGGATCCTGCGCGCCTGCAAGGAGCTGGGGATCAAGACGGTAGCCGTTCACTCCCAGGTTGACCGCGACCTCATGCACGTTCGCCTGGCGGACGAGTCAGTCTGTATCGGCCCGAACAGCCCGGTGGACAGTTACCTCAACATTCCGGCCATCATCAGCGCCGCCGAGGTCACCGACTCCGTGGGTATCCACCCGGGCTACGGCTTCCTCGCCGAGAACGCCGATTTTGCCGAACAGGTGGAAAAAAGCGGCTTCCGCTTCATCGGACCGAAAGCCGACACCATTCGCCTGATGGGCAACAAGGTCTCCGCCATTGAATCAATGATCAAGGCCGGAGTCCCCACGGTTCCCGGTTCTGATGGCCCGCTGACCGATGATGATGAGCGCACACTCAAGATTGCCCGCAAGATCGGCTACCCGGTGATCATCAAGGCTGCCTCCGGTGGCGGTGGCCGCGGCATGCAGGTCGTGCACTCCGAAGCGGCCCTGCTGAAGAGTGTGCAGATCACCCAGAGTGAAGCCCGCAACGCCTTCGGTGACCCGACCGTGTACCTGGAAAAGTTCCTCGAGCGCCCACGTCACGTGGAAGTCCAGGTCCTGGCAGACATGCATGGCAACGTCATTCACCTCGGTGACCGCGACTGCTCCATGCAACGGCGCCACCAGAAGGTCCTGGAAGAAGCACCGGCACCCAACATTGACCCGGAAGCCCGGGCCAGAACCCTGCAGGCGTGCGTTGATGCCTGCAAGGAAATCGGTTACGTCGGGGCCGGTACGTTCGAATTCCTCTACCAGGACGGTGCGTTCTATTTCATCGAGATGAACACCCGGGTCCAGGTGGAGCATCCGGTCTCCGAGATGGTAACCGGGGTGGATATTGTGCGGGAGCAGCTGCGCATTGCCAGCGGCCTGCCGCTGCAGTACACCCAGGACGAGATCAAGATCACCGGGCATGCCCTGGAGTGCCGGATCAATGCCGAAGACCCCAACACCTTCGTGCCCAGCCCGGGCAAGGTGAAGCATTTCCATGCGCCGGGCGGGAACGGCATCCGGGTGGACTCCCACCTGTACAGTGGCTACACCGTGCCGCCTTACTACGACTCGATGGTTGCCAAGCTGATCACCTGGGGTGACGACCGCGAAATCGCCCGCCGACGCATGAAAAATGCGCTGGACGAACTGGTGGTTGAAGGTATCAAGACCAACCAGCCCCTGCACAGAAAACTGGTACGCGATGGCGGCTTTAAACAGGTAGACTTCACCATCCACTACCTTGAGAAGCTGATGCGGGACTAGTGTCCTGGACTCTCAGGGGCTCAACCGGTAATCGAATCGACCAGACAGGACCCCTCTATGCCCTGGATACAACTCCGGATTCCAGCTGATCCCGATACTGCGGATCAGCTGGAGGACCTGCTCATGGAGACCGGCGCTGATGCCGTCTCCATGGAGGACGCCGCTGACCAGCCGCTGTATGAACCCGACCCGGGCACCACACCACTTTGGCACCAGACCAGCGTGACCGGCCTGTTCCAGTCCGGGCGCGACATCGAGCAGTTGTGCGCCGACATTCGCAGCGCCTGGCACCAGCAAACCCAGCAGGACCTCGCTGACATCGAGGTGACCCTGGTGGAAGACAAGGACTGGGAGCGGGCCTGGATGGACGACTTCAAGCCCATGCCGTTCGGCCAACGGCTGTGGATCGTGCCCAGCTGGCACGATGCCCCGGACCCTGAGGCCGCCAACCTGATGCTGGACCCCGGCCTCGCCTTCGGCACCGGCACCCATCCGACAACCGCACTGTGCCTGGAATGGCTTGACGGCCAGGACGTCAATGGCTGCCAGGTGATCGATTACGGCTGTGGTTCCGGTATTCTCGGCCTGGCCGCGCTGCTGCTCGGTGCCGAACACGTCATTGGCGTGGACACCGATCCCCAGGCACTGGAAGCCAGCCGGGACAACGCCCGCCGCAACCAGGTCGCGGATGACCGGCTCGACCTCTATCTACCGGCAGACGAACCCGACACCAGGGCGGACATCATGCTGGCCAACATCCTGGCCCAGCCACTGATCAGCCTCGCCCCGCACCTGGCCAGCCTGGTCAAACCCGGCGGCCGCCTGGTGTTATCGGGTATCCTCTCCAACCAGGCACGGGACGTCATGGCCGCTTATGAGCCCTGGTTTGTGATGGATGAACCGGAACAGCGGGAAGAGTGGATACGCCTCACAGGTCGCCGCAACGACAGGTGACGAATGTCTGCCAAGGGTCTAAACTGCCTCACTCGTGGCCATAGCCCTTACAGGACTGAAGGATGACCGAGAGTAGTCTGCTTACCCGATGCCCTAATTGTCAGACCCGGTTCCGGGTAACCCAGGAGCAGCTTGGCATTGCCGCAGGAAAGGTTCGCTGCGGTAACTGCATGGAAGTGTTCAACGCCCTCGAGCACCGCAGCCGGCCGGAAGCCCCGGCCGCTGCTGCAAACACCGACCAGCCGCCTGCCAGCCAGCCGCCATCGGCGACCGGGTCCGCGGCTGACAGCACCGCCCCGGGCGACGATGAACTGCTGTTTGCCGACAACCCCGACGAGGATGCCACCGAAGGCCGTTACGCAGGCACCCGGTCGTCGTTTTCCGATGACGAGCTGAGTGACAGCTTCCTGGCCATCGACCAGCATGCCGGATCCGGCTTTATCGCCGACGACGAAGTGGACACCACCGCCTCAATCGACGAGAGCTGGGCGGAGGCAATGCTGTCGGACGATGACGAACCGGCGACAGCGGAGCCGCCCTCCCCCGCACCCGAGCAGCCTGCGCCCGCCCGCCGGTCGCCGGCCGCCGCCACGCCGGAGCGGACCAGCCCGGCTGCGCCGGCCAGCCCACGGTCCAGCACGGAACCCGATGACTGGGAGCTCGCCCTGGAGCCGGCCTTCAAAGCACCGGATACCCCGGCTTCCGCCGCCGACGTTGCGGTGCCACCACCGAGACCACCGGCCTCCCGGGCGCCCACTGCCGCACCCGGACCGGTGGAACCCGAGCCCATGCCTGAACCCGGCCTCTATCCGGAGGCACCGGAAGCCGCTCCGGCATCGTTTGGACTGGCCGCGGATCCGGCCAGCCCGGGACGACCGGGTGTCCGGCGCGACAGTGGCCGGGACCAGCCCTACGACAATCTGACCCGCGAGCCCATCTCGGTGAATGGAGGCGGCTCACGGGGCTGGTTTGGGAAATTCCTCTGGATGCTGGTTATCCTCGCCCTGATCGGCGGCCTGGTGTCCCAGGTGGTCTGGTTCCAGTTTGACCGCCTGTCGGCGATTCCCGAGTTGCGTCCGTTCTACGAGAAGGGCTGCGAACTGGCCGGCTGCGAACTGGCGCCCCTGGTGGATACCGACCGGATCCAGAGCCGTAAACTGGTCGTCAGAACGTCACCGGACAATCGCAACGCCCTGGTGGTGGATGCCGTCATCATCAACCAGGCGGAATTTGCCCAGCCATTTCCCGCCATAGCCCTGACCTTCTCCAACCTGAACGGTGACGTGGTGGCCCAGAGCCTGTTCCCGCCGGAGGATTACCTGGCCGGCGATGCCAGCGCACTGGACACCATGCCGACGGACACCCCGATCCGCATTGCCCTGACAATCCGCGACCCCGGGCGGGATGCCGTCAACTACAACATCGCGTTCCGGCCACACCGACAGTAAGCAAGTGCTGACTTGGCGCCGAGGCAGAAAATTCAGCCGGGCGCCCAAAAGTCAACCAGAAAGCACGAAAAATAATCAGTTTTTTCGTCCGTCAGGCCCTTCAATAGGATCTGCACCGGCGGTATCATTAGCGCCCTTCGGAGCCGGACCGGTTACTTATTGAGCAGCCCGCCCCCTCCGATTGTCGCTTACCCGCTGTGACACGGACTCAGATCATGTTGCCGACGGCAAAAATCGGGCCGTACACGCTGCCCAACCCTTTGATTGTTGCACCCATGGCCGGTGTAACCGATCGCCCGTTCCGGTTGCTGTGCCGCCGGCTCGGCGCAGGGCTGGCCGTGTCAGAAATGGTCATAGCGGACAGCAAGCTCTGGCATACGCGCAAGTCCCGGTTCCGCATGAACCACACCGGAGAGCCGGAACCCAGGTCGGTGCAGATTGCCGGCGGCGATCCGGACATGCTGGCCAACGCGGCCCGGCTCAACGCCGAATTTGGCGCGCAGATCATCGATATCAACATGGGCTGCCCCGCCAAGAAAGTCTGCAACAAGGCGGCGGGATCGGCGCTGATGAAAGATGAGGCGCTGGTCCGCGACATCCTGGAAGCGGTCGTCAAGGCGGTGGACATCCCTGTCACCCTGAAGATGAGAACCGGCTGGGACCGGGACCATCGCAATGCCCCGCTGATCGCTCGCATGGCCGAGGATGCAGGTATTCAGGCGCTGGCCATCCATGGCCGTACCCGCGCGGACAAATACAACGGGGACGCGGAGTACGACACCATCGCCGAGGTGAAATCACAGGTACGCATACCGGTGTTTGCCAACGGGGATATCAGCTCACCCGAGCAGGCGCGGCACGTGCTGGCGCATACCGGCGCCGATGGCCTGCTCATCGGCAGGGCTGCCCAGGGCAGGCCCTGGATCTTCCGGGAGATCCTGCATTACCTGGAAACCGGCAGCCACCTGCCGGCACCGCCGCTGGATGAGGTGGAACAGATCCTGACGGAACACCTTGACGCCCTGCACAGCTTTTACGGCGAAACCATGGGCATGCGGATCGCCAGGAAACACGTGGGCTGGTACCTGGAGTCCCACGACGAGAGCAAACAGTTCCGCAAACGCTTCAACGCGATCGAAAGCGCGGGGGAGCAAAAAGACAGTATTCAACAGTACTTTTCAGGCTTACGAAATGGAGAGGTATTCGCAGCATGACCGCTGAGACTTTGGCAAATGACAACCTGACCCCGCCAGCCAATGATGACGTTCATCAGCTGCAGACGGTGAACAACAGCGGCAACACGGTGACCCTGCGTGACAGCGTCGACGTTGCCCTGAAAAACTACCTGGCCCAGCTTGATGGCGCCCCGGTAACCGACGTTTACCAGCTGGTCCTGTCGGAAGTGGAAGCGCCCCTGCTCGAGCAGGTAATGAAGTACACCCGCAACAATCAGACCAAGGCATCCACCATGCTGGGCCTGAACCGCGGCACCCTTCGCAAGAAACTCAAGCAGTACGGTCTGCTATAATCCAGACACCCTGAATCCGGGAGGGCCTGCAGACACCCCGTCGCCAGGCCCTCATTCGTTGCCAGCCAGCGAATCTACCCAGCGAACACATCCAGCGAAGAAAGTGACCCATGGCAAATCAGGCTAATACTCCAGTCCGTCGCGCACTGATCAGCGTGTCAGATAAAACCGGCATCGTCGACTTCGGACGCGCGCTTACCGAACGTGGCATCGAACTGCTGTCCACCGGCGGCACCTACCGCCTGCTCCGGGAACACAACGTTGCCGTCACCGAGGTGTCCGACTATACCGGCTTCCCGGAAATGATGGACGGTCGCGTCAAGACCCTGCACCCGAAGATCCACGGCGGCATTCTGGGGCGTCGCGGCACTGATGACACCATCATGGCGGAACACGGTATCAACCCCATCGACATGGTGGTGGTTAACCTGTATCCCTTCGAGGAAACCGTGGCCAACCCGGATTGCGACCTGGCAACTGCCATCGAGAACATCGACATCGGCGGCCCGACCATGGTGCGCGCCGCGGCCAAGAACCACAACGACGTTGCCATCGTGGTCAATGCCAGCGACTACAGCCGGGTACTGAAAGAACTTGAAGCTAATGACGGCGAGCTCACCCACGCCACCCGCTTTGATCTGGCGGTGAAGGCTTTCGAGCACACTGCCGGTTACGACGGTGCCATTGCCAACTACCTGGGCGGCCGCACCGCGGACAACGACAACGCGGACTTCCCCCGCACCTTCAACACCCAGTTCGTCAAGGTGCAGGACATGCGCTACGGCGAGAACCCGCACCAGCGTGCCGCCTTCTATGCCGAGCGGAACCCCCGCGAAGCCTGCGTGGCCACCGCCCGCCAGCTGCAGGGCAAGGAGCTCAGCTACAACAACGTGGCCGACACCGATGCCGCCCTGGAGTGCGTCAAGCCCTTTGCCGACCCGGCCTGCGTCATCGTCAAGCATGCCAATCCGTGCGGCGTGGCCATTGGTGCCGACATCCGCCAGGCCTACGACCTGGCCTTCGCGACCGATCCCACCTCTGCGTTTGGCGGCATCATTGCCTTCAACCGGGAGCTGGACGCCGAGACCGCCAGGGCCATCGTTGACCGCCAGTTTGTGGAAGTGATCATTGCACCCACCGTGGCAGCGGACGCGGTCGAGATTGTGGCCGCCAAGAAGAACGTACGCCTGCTGGCCTGTGGCGAGTTTGATGGTGAGCGCGCGCGGTCCATGGACTACAAGCGGGTCACCGGTGGCCTGCTGGTCCAGGATCGTGACCTGGGCATGGTGGCTATGGAAGATGTCAAAGTGGTGACCACCCGCCAACCGACCGAGGAAGAACTCAACGACCTGCTGTTCGCCTGGGAAGTGGCCAAGTACGTCAAGTCCAACGCCATCGTTTACGCCAAGGCCGGCCGTACCATCGGTGTCGGCGCCGGCCAGATGAGCCGCGTCTACAGCGCGAAAATTGCCGGTATCAAGGCCGCAGACGAAGGCCTTGAGGTTAAAGGCTCGGTGATGGCCTCCGACGCCTTCTTCCCGTTCCGCGACGGTATCGACGCCGCCGCCGAAGCCGGCATCACTGCGGTGATCCAGCCCGGCGGTTCCATGCGCGACCAGGAAGTGATCGACGCCGCCAACGAACACGGCATTGCCATGGTGTTCACCGGCATGCGCCACTTCCGTCACTGATCTGACTACCCGGGACAGTGCTTTGGTACTGTCCCGCACCCGACATCAGGGGTACAACAGCTATGAATATTCTTGTTATCGGCAGTGGCGGACGTGAGCACGCCCTTGCCTGGAAAGCCGCCCAGTCACCGGACGCCGACCGGGTATTTGTTGCCCCGGGCAACGCCGGCACCGCCCGGGAGCCAGGCCTGGAGAACGTCAGCATTGATGTCATGGAACTGGATGCTCTGGCGGACTTTGCCGCGGCTAACCAGGTTGGCCTGACCATTGTCGGCCCGGAGGCCCCGCTGGTCGCCGGCATCGTCGACAAGTTCGAAGCGCGTGGTTTGCGGGTATTCGGCCCCAGCGCCGGTGCCGCCCAACTGGAAGGCTCCAAGGCCTTCACCAAGGATTTCCTGGCCCGCCAGAAGATTCCCACCGCCGCCTACGCCAACTTCACCGAGGTGGATGCCGCCCTGGCGTATGTCCGTGAACAGGGCGCGCCCATCGTGGTCAAGGCCGACGGGCTGGCCGCTGGCAAGGGCGTCATCGTCGCGATGACCCTGGCTGAAGCCGAAGACGCAATCCGCGACATGCTCGCCGGCAACGCATTTGGCGATGCCGGCAGCCGCGTGGTCATCGAGGAGTTCCTCGAAGGCGAGGAAGCCAGCTTCATCGTGATGGTGGATGGCGAACACGTGCTGGCCATGGCCACCTCCCAGGACCACAAGCGGGTCGGCGACGGCGACACCGGCCCCAACACCGGCGGCATGGGCGCCTACTCCCCGGCGCCCGTGGTTACAGCCGCGGTACACCAGCGCATCATGGACGAAGTGATCTACCCCACCGTCCGTGGCATGGCGGCAGAAGGCCACCCCTACAAGGGCTTTCTCTATGCCGGCCTGATGATCGACGGCGCCGGTGCGCCCCGCGTCATCGAATTCAACTGCCGCTTTGGCGATCCGGAAACCCAGCCGATCATGCTGCGGATGAAGTCCGACCTGGTTGCCCTGTGTGGCGCCGCCATCGACGGCAAGCTGGACCAGTGCGACTCTGAATGGGACGATCGTGCCTCGGTGGGAATCGTGCTGGCCGCCGGCGGCTATCCCGGTGATTATGGCAAGGGCGATGTGATTGCCGGCCTGCCGGACACCGAAGTGGACGGCGAAAAGGTATTCCATGCCGGCACCCGGCTCGACGGAGATGAGGTGGTGACCAACGGTGGCCGGGTACTCTGCGCCACGGCCCTGGGCAACACCGTCACCGAGGCCCAGCAGCGGGCCTACGCCCTGGCCGCAAGGATCAGCTGGAACGGCATGTTCTACCGCAAGGACATTGCCTACCGGGCAATCGCCCGCGAGCAGTCCTGATCCGGAGCACGGTGCGGTCGCCCGGTCACTGACCGGGCGACCAGCCTCCCGAATGGCACTGTGTTCGTCATCCTGTCTTCCTGCAAGAAGGGCCCATGCCTGAAGCTATCTGGATTTCGTTTGCCTTTGCCCTTGGCCTGATCGTCAAGACGGTTGGCTTGCCTCCCCTGGTGGGCTACCTGGCGGCCGGCTTTGTGCTCAGCGGCCTGTCCGCCAGCACCGGGATCACCATCGAAGCCACCGACGCACTGGGACATATTGCCCATCTGGGCGTGCTCCTGCTGCTGTTCACGGTCGGCCTCAAACTCAAGCTGCGGTCGATTGTCAGTCCCGAAGTTATCGGCGGCAGCCTGCTGCACTTTGCCATCACCTGTGTGGTCTTTGCCCCCGGTCTCTACCTGTTGATGGACCTGCCCTGGCATACCGCGCTCATGCTGGCCATCGCGCTGTCCTTTTCTTCCACGGTGCTGGCCGCCAAGGTGCTGGAGTCCAAGCGGGAACTTCGCGCTTTCCACGGTCGGGTCGCGATTGGCATCCTGATCATGCAGGACCTGATTGCCCTGGTGGTCATGAGCCTCGCCGCCGGCCAGACCCCGTCCCAGTGGGCCCTGATCGTGTTCGGCCTGCCCTTGCTGCGACCACTGCTGTTCCGGCTGCTGGATGCCAGCGGACACGATGAATTGCTGGTGCTGCTGGGTTTGCTGCTGGCCCTGGTGCTGGGCGGCTACGGTTTTGAAACCGTCGGACTCAGCTCGGAACTGGGCGCCCTGGTGTTCGGCGCCATGCTGGCCAGTCACCCCCGCTCCCAGGAACTGGCCAAGTCGCTGTGGAGTGTGAAGGAAGTCTTCCTGGTAGGTTTTTTCCTGCAGATCGGCATTGGTGGCCTGCCCGACCAGGGCGCACTGCTGTTCGCGCTGGCGATGGTCGCGCTGCTGCCCCTCAAGGGTGTGCTGTTCTTCTTCCTGCTGATCGCCTTCCGGCTGCGGGCCCGCAGCAGCTTCCTCAGCTCGCTGGCCCTGAGCAATTACAGTGAATTCGGGCTGATCGTGGCCAGCATTGCGCTGCCCCAGTGGCTGGTACCCCTGGCCATTACCGTGTCACTGTCCTTTGTGGTGTCGGCGCCGCTCAACCGCCTGGCCCACACCCTTTACGAGCGGGTCAGCAGCCGGCTGACACCGTTCGAGAGCCGGCGCCATCACCCGGACGAACAGCCGATTTCCCTCGGCAGCACCCGGGTACTGATCATGGGCATGGGCAGGACCGGCACCGCGGCCTATGACTGGCTGGCCCGGTCGGAAGCCGACCTGATGGGACTGGACTCCGACCCGGCCAAGGTTCGCCAGCATCAGAAGGAAGGCCGCAACGTGGTGTTTGCCGACGCCGAGGACACCACCTTCTGGAATGGCCTGCATATGCCCGCAATCGACTCGGTCATCCTCGCCATGGCGGATATCGAGGGCAAGCTGATTGCCGCGCGCATGCTGCGCAAGCTCGGTTTCCGCGGCTATATCGTGGCCCACACCCTGTACGAGGACGAGGCCCGGCAGATCCGTGAGGCGGGCGCCGACGACGCCTACCTCACCATGAGCGAGACCGGCGTAGCCCTTGCCAGTCATTTGCAGGGCCGGCGCCCCGACGCAGCCTGAATCAGCGTACCCGGCGCCAGGCCGTGAGTTCTGCAACGGTATGCTGGAACTTGCGGCGGGTTTCCCGGATGACAAAGGGCACGTCCATGGGCGGCTGGACAACCTCGAAGTGTGCCGCGAGGATCTCACGCATTCCATCCAGTACGGTACGCGGCTGGCCACCGGTGGTGTAGCCGCCGATCCAGTTCGCCCTCGGGGTGAACTCTTCCATCAGCGTGTAGGGCGAGCTGATGACCAGGGTGCCGCCAATGGCCAGGTGCCGGTGAATATCCGCGAGGAAGGTACCCGGCGCCTGCAACCGGTCTATCAGGTTTCCGGCAAATACCAGGTCATAGTCACGATGCTGCCCGCCCAGGGCACAGGCGTCCCCGGTTTCGAAGCGCACCTTGCCGGCGGCCGCATCCAGCTCCAGCTCGGCAAGTCGTGCCGTTACCCGGGCACCGAGTTCACCCTCGTCACGGCGGAAGTAATCGATGGCACCCTGCTCCCGCAGGGTATTGGCCGCGGCGATGAAACGGTTGGACAGATCCACACCGACCACCTGGTCAAAATCCCGCGCCAGCTCGAAGCTGGTACGTCCCACGGCGCAGCCAAGGTCCAGCGCCCGCCCCAGGTTTCGCCCGGCCATCAGCTCCCGGCAGATGTCGGCGCAGCGGAGCGGATAGTTACTGACACCAAAACCGGATTCGCCAAAATGGAAGCCCAGGTACTGACTGAGCAATTCATCAGTTTCATAAACGTTCATCACTTGTCCTCGGTCCTGTTATCCAGCGGGCAGCTACGGAACCCGGTGTACACGTCATTACGTTGCGGCAGGTAGGCCTGGCGGTAGGTGCCACGGATCAGCGAAGCTGACGTCGCGCAACTGCCCCCGCGGGTCACCTTGTGGTCGCCGAACTGCAGGGTGGACATGAACGGGTACATATCCACCTTGAAGCCGTCATAGGGGAAGAACTGGCTACTGGTCCATTCCCACACCGTGCCGATCATCTGGCGACAGCCAAAGGGACTGTCACCCGCCGGGAAATCCCACACCGGCAGCCGCCCCAGGTGACGGCCATCCATATCGGCCTGACCGGCATGGGGGGGCTCATTACCCCAGGGCAAACGACGGAATTCACCGCCCGCGCGGTTCGCCAGCGCAGCCACTTCCCACTCCTGCTCGGTAGGCAACCGGCGACCGGCCCAGTTACACCAGGCCTCCGCCTCCCAGTAACTGACGTGGGTGACCGGCGCATCCAGATTCAGCGGCAACCACTGATCAAACCACCGCTCCTGCCACTGGCCGTCATGCCAGCGCCAGTACAGCGGATGACGGGGCACCCTCAGCAGGGGCTCGGAGCTGCCGTAGACCAGCGCCACATCGGTCTCGCTGCACAACCACTTGCGGCCACCGAACGACCACCACTCCGGACAGCGGTAGCCGCCGTCCTCGACGAACGCCACAAACTCCCGGTTACTCACCAGGGTGCGGGAAATGGCAAACGATGCCAGCTCGACCTCGAATTGCGGCTTCTCATTGTCGAACGCAAAATCATCGCGGGCGAACGCCGGCGAATCTGCCGGCATGCCTATCCGCCAGCGGCCAGCGGGTATCCTGACGTCCCCGCTGACCGGCTCGCCGGCCGCGCCCCGCCCGGTTGCAGCGCCGGGTGGCGCGGGGTAGCCCACCGTCTGCCGGCACCAGATCAGCGATTCAATGTGCATGTTCTGGTGAAAGATGGCATAGCGGTATAGGTACAGCGCCTGCTCGGTCAGCGGCTGGTTGCAGATGCGGTCAGCAATGCGATCGTAAATGGTCGCGAAATACTGCAAGGTTGGCTGCCGCCCGGGAAACAGGTCCCGGCACCAGCGATCCCGGTGATCGATATGGAACGAGTCCCAGAGGTCATCCATCGCCGGATCGTAACTCGGGGTGCCATCCAGCAGGTTGAGGACGAACACCTCATAGAAAAAGGTGGCATGCCCCATCTCCCATAGTGGCGGATTCACGCCCGGGTGCCAGGGTACCTCCAACTGTTCGTCGGTCAGTGACTCGATCAGAGCCAGGGTACGTTGCCGGGTGTGGTCAAGCTCGGCCAGCAAAGCGGCCTTTTCGGTGTTCAGCTGATCATTCGGAGTCATCCAACACTCGTTCCTGTGCACCATGAAGAGATTGCCAGCATACCAGAGCACCGGCGCCAGGGCAGGGTCGGGATACACACCGCCCTCGACGCCCTGCAGGTGTCAGCTTTTTATACGCTGTTCCAGTGATACGCTGACTCACTGCCACGCGGATTCCCCAATGGGACCAGCCCGCCTGCGAGCGCTCCGGACCACTATCCCCAGACCAGCACAATCATCGGCGTCGCAATCAGCACCACGAGCAGAGACAGGGGGAGCCCGAGCCGCCAATAGTCGCCGAAACGATAGCCTCCGGGCTCCATGACCAGGGCATTGGACTGGTGCCCGATCGGCGTCAGGAAGGCGCAGGAGGCACCGATGGCCACCGCCATCAATACCGCATCGGCAGCCAGGCCGAAACCGCCGGCAAGACTCAACGCAATCGGCGCAACCACGATGACGGCGGCCGCGTTGTTAACAACGTTTGACAGCAGCATGGTCAACACCATCACCAGCGCCAGCACGGTGGCCGGTGGCAACCCCTCGCCCACCACCATCAGGCTGTCGGCAATCAACGCCGCTGCACCCGTCATTTCCAGTGACTGGCCGACCGGAATCATCGCCCCCAGCAGCACGATGATTGACCAGTCGATGGCCCGGTAGGCCTCGGCCGTCGACAGCAAACCGGCCATGACCATCACCAGGGCACCGGCAACCAGGGCCGTGGGCGCCGCCAGCCAGCCACTGGCAATGACCACGATACTGGCGGCGAAAATGCCGGTTGCCAGCAGCGTCCGGCGCGGGCTGCCAAGACGCAATCCGCGCTCCGCCAACGGCAGGCAACCCAGCACATCGAGCGATTCGGCCAACGCGTCGTCGCTACCCTGGACCAGCAGGATATCACCGGCATGGAACTGGAGGTTGCCGATCCGGCTCTTCAGCCGGTAACCCTGGCGGGCAACCGCGACCACGTTGAGGCCATGGCGCTCGCGCAGGCGCAACCGGTTGGCGGAGTGACCGATCAGTGGTGAGGACGAAGTGATGACCACTTCGGCAAGCCGGACATCATCCTCGTCCAGGTCTGCGCCAGCCTGCTGCTCCTCCTCCCGCCCGCTCAGTTCCAGGCCGGTTTTGTCCAGCAACACCTGGAGGCTATCCGTGTCGGCCTGCACCAGCAGGATGTCATCCTCCTGCAGCACCCGGTAGGTCGACGGCGCCATGTAGCGCTTGCCCTGACGAACCAGCCCCAGCACCACCACATCGGCGTCTTTACGGACCCTGGTCAACAGTTGGTGCAGGGTCTCCCCGACAAAGTCCGACCCCGCGGGCACCCGCAGCTCGGTGAGGTAATCGCCGACACTGAACAGCGGGTCAGCACTTTGCCCGTCAGCGCGGCGCGGAGTCAGCCGCCAGCCCAGCAAGGCAATAAAGGCAACCCCGGCAAGGGTTATCACGCCGCCAACCGGCATGAAATCAAACACTCCGAACGGGGTTGCTCCCGGGCGGTAACTGGCAATGATGATGTTGGGCGGGGTACCAATCAGGGTCATGGTGCCTCCCAGCAAAGAGCCGAACGCCAGCGGCATCAGCAGCAGCGACGGCGACCGGCCAGCCTGGCGGGACATCCAGACCGCCACCGGCATCAGCAATGCCAGGGCGCCGACATTGTTGATGAAGCCGGAGCAGACCGCGACAACCCCGGTCAGCGTCAACACCTGCAGCGTTGGCCGCGAGCCCACTTTGCCCAGCAATCGGGCAATGGCGTCCACCACGCCGGCATTTACCAGCCCCTTGCTGATCACCAGCACAGCCGCCACCGTGATCACCGCCGGATGGCCAAAACCGGCGAACAGCCGATCCCCGGGCACTATGCCCGCGACCGCCATCGCAAGCAGTGCCAGCAACGCCACGATGTCATAGCGAAAGCGGTCCCAGACAAACATGACCAGCGCCAGCCCCAGCACCGCAACGACAATTCCTTGCTCGGAACTCATCCGTGGACTCCCGCGTATCCGACCGGCCTCTGTCAATTATGTTTACAGTGACGACCGCGGCTGTTACGCCACCCCCGATAACCGGTTGATATATGACTCGGTTTTTATTGTGGCACACAACCTGCCTGAGTGAATCGGAATTCGTTGAAAGCTACTGTCGCCAAAATTTGTCACCGGGTAAGGGGTAGAGGATCCATGAAGACTATACGGCCACTGCTCTGGCTGTCTCCAGGGCCATCCGACCGCACACTGCCCGACAGATTCCTGCCCCATTGGAACCTGCTTCGCTTTAACTTCTGTGAGCACCCCCCGGCCAACCTTGGCGGTCTGCCTGCCACCCGGGTCGGCATTCTGGATCTGAGCGAGTTGCCCGACGGCGGCGCGCCATTCCTGGAGGAATGGATCGAAGTACTCAGCCCGACCCTGTGGATCGGCGTACTGGACCCGCAACACCGGGGTATTGACGAAGCCGAAGCGATGGTTGCGCTGCACTGCACCGACTTCCACACCCGCCCGCTGGACCCGGCGAGGCTGAATACCGTCCTTGGCCACCTGTGGGGCATGGCAGACCTGCAACGCCGGCTGGCAACCCCGGGGGCAACCGACACCCTGCCCTACGCCCTGGCCGGCCAGTCGCCCGCCATTCAGGCCGCGCGGTCGCTGCTGGAGCGCTTTGCCATGACCGCTGACCCGGTCATCATCGAGGGCGAAAGCGGAACCGGCAAGGATGCCGCAGCCCATTTCGTGCATGATTCCTCCCCCCTGCGACATGGCCCCTTTATTACCGCCAATTGCGCGGCACTCCCGGTGGCCCAGACCGAAAGCGGGCTGTTCGGCGCCACCGGTACCTTTCAGGACCAGCTGCGGGCGGCGGAAGGTGGCTCCCTGGTGTTGACCGGTGTCGATGAGCTACTCCCGGCACAACAGTCGCTGCTGCTGCACCTGCTCGACGGCCAGACGACCACCAGGGCAGACGGCACTCCCGCAACGGGGAGACCGGCGCGACTGATCGTCACCTGCCGTACCCCACTGCATACCCTGGTGGAACAGAAGCAGTTCCGCGAGGATGTGTTCTATCGGCTCGGCGGACTTGAGGTCATGATGCCGACACTTCGGGAGCGCCTCGAAGACCTGCCGCTGCTGGTGGATCGCATTCTCCGCAACATGCACTCCAGCACCGGCGCCAGTCACAAGCATCTCAGCGAGCAGGCCATGCAGTGGATGTTCGAACACGACTGGCCCGGCAACCTGCGGGAACTCCGCAACCGCCTGCGCCAGGCGATACTGTTGAGCGACAAGCCGACCATTGGCCCTGAATTGCTGGGATTTCATGGTTTGCTCAACAGCAGCAACCAGGGCTCGGGGCTCAGTCTGGAGCAATTCCGGGCCCGGGCCGAACAACAGGCCGTGATGTGCAGCCTCGCGCTCACCCACCAGAATGTCTCCGCCGCCGCGCGCCTGCTGGATATCTCGCGGGTTTCCTTCTATCGCCTGATGGCCAAGCACGGAACCTCGGCCCACTCGCCAACGGCCCGCCACAATCCGCCCTGACCGGCCCGCACAGTGGACATCCGGACACAAAAAAACCCGCCGTAGCGGGTTTTTTTGAGGTGCTCGCGGGCTGCGCCGGGAGCGACAACCGAACCGGTCGATTAACCGAACTGGTTCATGGTGTTGTCTTTACCACCGGCCTTCAGAGCGGCTTCACCAGCGAAGAACTCTTTGTGGTCATCACCGATGTTGGAACCGGCCATGTCCTGGTGCTTCACAGTGGCGATGCCCTGACGGATTTCCTGACGCTGTACGCCAGCAACGTAGGCCAGCATGCCTTCGTCACCGAAGTAGCCCTTGGCCAGGTTGTCGGTAGACAGAGCCGCAGTGTGGTACGTCGGCAGAGTGATCAGGTGGTGGAACACACCCGCTTCACGGGACGCATCACGCTGGAAGTTACGGCACCACTCGTCGGCCAGCTGACCCAGCTCGGTGTTGTCGTACTCGGCGCTCATCAGGGCAGCGCGGTCGTAGGCAGAGACGTCCTTGCCTTCTTCCTTCATGGCATCGAACACCTGCTGACGGAAGTTCAGGGTCCAGTTGAAGGACGGGCTGTTGTTGTAAACCAGCTTGGCGTCGGGTACCACTTCCTTGATGCGGTTAACCATGGCAGCGATCTGGCCAACGTGAGGCTTCTCGGTTTCGATCCACAGCATGTCAGCGCCGTTCTGCAGGCTGGTGATACAGTCCAGAACCACGCGGTCCTCGCCAGAGCCCGGCTTGAAGCAGAACAGGCCAGAGGCCAGGCGCTTCGGCTTCAGCAGCTTGCCGTTGGACTTGATGACAACGTCGCCGTTCTCGATCTGGGAAGCGTCTTCGATGTACTCGCCGTCGAGGAAGCTGTTGTACTGGTCGCCCAGGTCACCCGGCTCGTTGGTTACCGCGATCTGCTTGGTCAGGCCAGCACCCAGGGAGTCGGTACGGGCAACAATCACGCCGTCGTCCACACCCAGTTCCAGGAACGCCAGACGAACCGCGTTGATCTTGGCCAGGAAGTCAGCGTGAGGAACGGTGACTTTACCGTCCTGGTGGCCACACTGCTTCTCGTCAGATACCTGGTTCTCGATCTGGATACAGCAGGCACCGGCTTCGATCATCTGCTTGGCCAGCAGGTAGGTAGCTTCGGCGTTACCGAAACCGGCATCGATGTCGGCAATGATCGGCACGATGTGGGTTTCGTGGTTGTCGATCTGCTTGATCAGTTCTTCCGCCTTGGCGTTGTCACCAGCGTTTTCAGCGTCTTCCAGGGCACGGAACAGGTGGTTAAGTTCCCAGGCGTCGGCCTGACGCAGGAAGGTGTACAGCTCTTCGATCAGACCGGAAACCGCAGTCTTCTCGTGCATGGACTGATCCGGCAGCGGGCCGAACTCGGAACGCAGGGCCGCAACCATCCAGCCGGACAGGTACAGGTAACGACGCTTGGTGGTACCGAAGTGCTTCTTGATGGAGATCAGCTTCTGCTGACCGATGAAACCGTGCCAGCAGCCCAGAGACTGGGTGTACTGGGAAGAGTCGGCATCATAGGCGGCCATGTCTTCGCGCATGATCTTGGCGGTGTACTTGGCGATGTCCAGACCGGTCTTGAACTTGTTCTGGGCGCGCATGCGGGCAGCGTGCTTCGGGTTGATGGCGTTCCAGGTCGGGTTCTGCTTCAGCAAGGAAGCAATGGCGTCGACGTCTTTTGCGTATGGCATGATCTCAGTCCTGTCGTTAACGGTTTGAGGTGCTCTTCATCAGAAGCGAATGGCAACTTCAGTGAGACAGGGAACTGATCAAAACCTGACCACCCCCTGACATTGGAGGTTACTTTAGTGCTTCCGGATTCATAATTGAAATTTATATTATGTATATCCGGCATTTTTTGTATGAATGATGTTAATTACAAGCGATAGCACCGGCGAAGCCCGTGATACCTCGGGGTCAGGTCAAGCAAAGCACCACCAGCCGGTCGCCGGATTCAAGGTCCAGAAAGGTGTTGCGGGGCGGGTTGAGCTGGACATAACGACCGCGCCGGTCGGGCTGGTGACGACACACCCCCAGGGCGATCTCACCCTGTTCCGCCACGATCTTTTCCAACAACTGGAAATCCACACTGGCCGGTAGCGGGTAAGTTCCGGGGTCACGGAACTGGATTTCGGCGCCGCCGGCAGTAAACAGCTCGTCCAGTACCACCCGCAATTCACGCCGCAACGCAACCTGGGCCAGCACATGGCTCAGGATCATCGGACTGATCAGCATCTCGCTGTGGTGGCCGGCCAACAGGTGCCGGTTGTCCGGATCACTGAGCTCCATGATCAATTGCGGGCGGTGCTGGCTCTCCCCGAGAATATCCTCCAGTTGCAGGTAGCCGACCATGGCTCGGGCATCGGCCTCCTCTCCGGACGCCAGGCGGTCGCTGCTGAGCAGCAGGATGCTGTCATAACCGGCCGGATTGATGCGCCGCAATTCTCCCTCCACCATATAGTCCGCTTCAATGTGACGGCAGATCACATGACGCTGGTCACCAGCGTACTGCTGGATTTCCCGTTGGCGCTCACTGGCAGGCACCACTGACACCAGGTCCACCTCAAACCGGCGCTGGGGATAGCTGGCGAGCTCAGCCACCAGGCTGGGCACCCTCCGGTTCCAGCCCAGCACCAGGGTCCGGTGCTGGCGAGTATCAACCACCACAGCGGCCTGACGGGCAGGCCCACGACGGACCGGAGGCAACGGTTTCGCTTTCAGGTCCGCCTCGGTTTCCCGGTAATCCCGCGCCATCATGATGATCCGGTCCGAACTCTCAACCCGGGTGTCGGCCGGCATCAGCAGCCGTACATCCCAGCCGGTGCCCTTGGGGCGCAACATGCCCAGCACAATAACATCGGGACGGACAGTCGCCACCTCGGCAAGGCTCTGCCCCGCCATGGTGTCGCCACTACGAAGGTAGATCTCGTTACCCTCGCCGGCAGTCAGCAACTCGTTGTAGATGTCCGACAACCCCGGATGGAGGATGTTTTGCACCATCAGGCGGCTGATGGTGGCATCCCCGGCAACCACTTCCACCGCCCCCGGATAGGCCCGCTCAATCACCGGATGCTTGCGCATGTCCTGGATCTCGGCCACGACAAACGGCAGTGAAGTCCCGAAATAACGGGCCTGGGCGGCAATGGACAGCAATGCCTTGACGGTTTCGACGTCCGACGTGACCAGGCTGCCCGACTCATGGGCGGTACTGGGCACAATCACCGCCGCTGCATCCAGGCAGGCTACCCGGTGCAGGGCATCGGGCTGGATTGCCAACCCCGAGCGCAGAATGACCTGACGGGCCCGGCGACCGATACCTGGCTCGTTCTTCAGTTCCAGCATCTGTGCAGTGGACACCTCCTCGGACAGCACCACCAGCCGAAGGCGCTGGGTGTCGTGTTTTTCCAGGAAGCGGCGCATCCGCCCGGACGATCCGAGCAGTTCGGTGAGTAAAGGCAGAGTCTGGCTACCCCAGCCCAGCACCACGATGTGATTGCGCAGGGTGACCGGGGTTAACCCGCGTTCGAGATCACTCATCTTGGCAATCAGCCAGCGGGTCAGAATGGCGACCAGGGTACCCATAAAGACGACGTAGCCACTGATCGTCAGCACCGTGGATACAAAACGTTGCCAGTTGCCGACATCATCGCCCAGGTACCCGGGATCCGTCAGCCGCAGGAACGCCCACCAGATGGCATCGCCGACGTCGTCAAAGGCACCGTCCAGCGGCACCACCAGAAGCCCTCCGACCAGGGAAATCAGCCCGATGAAAACGCCCACCACCAACAGCTGGAAGCTCGCCCCCTTGACCAGCTGGCGTTCGACGATGAACTTGACCCGATCCACGAACCGAAATGGCAGCATGGCAACCCCTTAGCCCGAAAATGCCGTATTTTCGCCAGCATAGCGTATCGGGGCCGGAAACTGGCACGGCGGCTGGTATTTTAATGCTCGCGGACAGAGGGTCAGCCGGCCACTGGAGCGGCGACCCGGGCGAGGGCTTCGTCCAGCGTGGGATAGAACTCGCAGACCCCTGCCACCGGTTTGACCCCGGCCCGGGCCAGAGTCCGCAGCGGCTGGAACTGCAGGTCGGCGATGATGATGGGGGTGCCGTCCCGTTCGCAGGTAGCGATAAGCTTGCTGAGGGCGGACAGCCCCCCGGCATCAAGGATGGTGACCCCGTCCATGTAGAGAATGAAGCCCCGGGCCTGCCGGGACATCGCCGCCAGTTCGCCAAAGATCCGCTCGGCTGCAGCAAAGAACAGGGGGCCATTGATCTTGAAGACCTGCCAGCCCTCCGGCAATGTGTGCCCGGCCAGGCGCTTGCCGGTGGTGATATCAGTCACCTTGGTCATCTGCGCCATCTCCCGCATGAACAGCACCGCTGCCAGCAGGATGCCGGTGGTGATGGCGATGACCATATCCAGCATCACGGTCAGCGAAAAGCAGGTCAGGAATACCAGGATATCGCTGCGCGGTGCCGTCCTGAGCAGGTGGAGTGACTTGGGGGCCTCGCTCATGTTCCAGGCCACCATCACCAGCAGTGCAGCCATCGCCGCCATGGGCAGGTAGGCCAGCACCGAGGCCAGCGACACCAGGGCCAGTAACACCACCACCGCATGGACCATGGCTGCCACCGGCGACTGGGCACCGGCGCGGTAATTGGCGGCGGAGCGGGCAATGGCCGCGGTTGCGGTGATCCCGCCAAAAAACGGGGTCAGGATGTTACCCACCCCCTGCCCGAGCAGCTCGCTGTTGGCGCTGTGGCGCTTGCCCGTCATACCGTCGAGTACCACCGCGCACAGCAGCGACTCAATGGCCCCCAGCATGGCAATGGCAAACGCGGCCGGCAGCAGCTCGGTCACCATCGACCAGCTCAGACCCAAGGGGATTCCGGCCGCATCCGGCCGGTTCCAGGGCCACGCAAATTCGGGCAGGAACGGTGGGATACCGCTGCCGGAACTGCCGTCCGGCAACAGATAGCTGAAGCGGGAACCAATGGTGTCGATGGCAGCGCCGTTCATGTTGAGCATCAGCGCCACCAGACTGCCCACCACCACCGCCGGCAGATGCGGGGGCACCGGGGTTTTCAGCCGCGGCCACAACAACATGACCGCCAGAGTAAGCACCGCCACCAGCGTACTCAGGGGATCCAGGCCGGGGATCGCCTGCGCCAGGGCGGCAATTTTGTCCCAGTAGTGCTCCGGCATCGCCGCAATATCCAGGCCCAGGAAATCCTTGACCTGGAGCGTGGCAATCACCACCGCAATACCGCCGGTGAATCCCAGGGTCACCGGCTCCGGAATATACTCTATGAAGCGGCCCAGCCGCATAAAGGCCATAATGACCAGAATCACCCCGGACATCAGCGTGGCCACCAGCAGGCCACCCAGGCCGTGCTGCTGGGCGATGGGATAGAGGATGACCACAAATGCAGCCGTTGGACCGGAGATGCTGAAACGGCTCCCCCCGGTGAGTGCAATCACAAAGCCGGCAATGAAGGCGGTATAAAGGCCATACTGGGGAGCAACGCCACTGGCGATGGCCAACGCCATGGCCAGTGGAATGGCGATGATGCCGACGGTGATACCCGCCATCAGGTCCCCGACGAACCGCTTGCGGGAATAGCGCTCGTCAATGCAGGCTTCGCGCAGCGCATGACCGAGACGGAGGGAGAACAGATGAGCACGATGAGACATGGCGGTTACAACCTGTTGATCCATGAACAGGATCATTATATGCTCATAAACTAATCATTCAATGTTAACCGCATTAACATTGGTGAAACTACCAACAGCTGACTGAACCAGTAAATCGGGCCCGGAAACCATGGAAAAACGAACTGCACGGCTGACCCTGCTGATTGACCCGCGAAAAAAAGCAGCCTTTGAGGCCCTGTGCAAGGCCGAGGACGTCACCCCCTCCCAGAAAGTACGCCAGTTCATTCGGGAATACGTCGAAAGCCGGCTGGGCGAGGACTGGATGAACGAGCAAGCGGCAGATCCGCAAGCTGATACTGACCGTAGCTGAACCTCCGAGCGGGTAACGCAGAAGCGCTGACAGCCGTACACTATTTGATGACGCTGGTGATGACGATAGCGATGACACAACCGATCCGTCGCCTGTTCCGGGCCGCGGCCACGGCCCTGCTACTGAGCGGATGTACTGCCATGCCAGATCAAACCTCTGGACTCCCCGTTACGTTCTACGATGCACCGCTGGCGGTCAGCGCCAGCGGTGAGCCCCTCGACATACCGCAACTCGCCGCCAGGCTGCAGCACGTCGATGTTGTGGTGGTGGGTGAATACCATGGGCATCAGGCCGGCCACCTGCTGCAGGCCCGGCTGCAGGCGGAGTTGTATCAGCGGCGGTCACGCCAGATTCTCAGTCTCGAACAATTCAACGCCGATCACCAGGGCGACCTTGACCGTTACCTGCAAGGCGATAGTGGTGAAGAGGAGCTGATCGAAGATGCCGACGCCTGGGCCAACTACCAGGCGTCTTACCGCCCGGTGGTTGAATTCGCCAGGACACACCAGTTGCCAGTGGTCGCGGCCAACGCGCCGGCACAGCTGGTGCGCTGCGTCGGGCGCCTGGGTCCCGGCTACCTGGAAACCCTCGACACCGCGCAGCAGAAGCTGATACCGGAACACCCGTTTGCCGGTAGCCCCGCCTACCGGGCGAAGTTCTTTCGCGCCATTGGCGGCAGCCACGGCACAGCGGTGAGTGAACGGATGGAGAACAGCTACCATGCCCAGCTGCTGCGGGACAACACCATGGCACACCGGATTATCGCGGCACTGGCGCACAACCCCGGCCACCAGGTGTTACACCTGACCGGCACCTTCCACAGCGAGGAACGTCTCGGCACGGTGGCTGCCCTGCAGGAGCGTCGGCCGGAGCTCACGGTTGCGGTCATCAGCCCGGTATTCCTCGACAGCGGAGTCCAGGCCCTGCCGGTGCGCGACCATGCCGCCAAAGGGGATTACCTCTATTTCCTGCTCCCCCTGCCTGAGGACTACCGGGACCCGGAGCGTCGCCGCAAGGCCATGATGGCACGGTTTGACAAAGCCCCGGATAGCCGCTGCGACTGACCCGACAGCCTCAACACTCAGGCCTGGCCTTCACATTCTGCCAACTGTTGCTCGAAAACCGCCAGGTCGCCGGCACTGAACAACACAAAGCGGATGCGCCGCACTGCCGACAACTGTGGAACTTCCGCCAGCACCGTGGTGAGGGCGACCGCGACCGCGTCCCGCAGCGGGTAACCGAACACCCCTGTGGAGATCGCCGGAAAGGCAATGGACGCCAGCCCGCAGCGATCCGCCAGCTGCAATGCCTTGCGATAGCAGCTGGCCAGCAACTCCGCCGCCGGCTCATCAGCGCCGTAGACGGGCCCCAGGCAATGGATGACCTTACGGTTGGGCAGGCGGTGACCACCGGACATCACCGCCTCACCAACCGCAATGGGCGCCAGCCCCTCACACTCCCTGGCCAGTTCGGGACCGGCCGCACGGTGAATGGCGCCGGCCACGCCGGCTCCGGGCCTCAGCCAGGCATTGGCGGCATTGACCACCACATCGACATCAGGCTGATGGGCAATATCGCCGCGAACACACTCGATGATCACGCCGGATTTCTGGATGACTGCCATGCTGACTCCCTCCCACCAGGATTAAAGCCGCGCCGCCAGCTACTTGACGTTGCAGCACTTTAGGGTGAAGGTTTGGCAACCGCCACCACAAGGATGTTGCCATGAGAACCCTGCCTGCCCTGATTCTCGCCATCGCCGCCATTGTTGCCGCCTCCCTTGTCGCAGAGGGGCTGACCGGCTTGCGGACCGCCGATCGCTTTGTAACGGTCAAAGGCGTGGCCGAGCGCGAAGTCCAGGCCGACCTGGCGCTCTGGCCAGTCCGCTTTGTTGCCACCGGCGACAGCCTGGCCGAGGCCCAGTCCCAGGCCCGCGCCAGCCGTGAAACGATCATGGCCTTTTTCAAACTGCAGGCCATCGACACCGCGACCGTGGAGTTACAGCGCCTCGACGTCACTGACACCCGCGCCAACCCCTACCAGGCCAACAATGGCGGCCAGCGTTTCATTATCCACCAGACCCTGATGGTGCGCAGCACCGACATCGAACGGGTCCGCCAGGCCGCCCAGAATGTCAGCGAACTGGTGGATTCCGGGGTGGTACTGTCGTCCGATTATGGCCCTTCCGGCCCGACCTATCTGTTCAACGGTCTCAACGACATCAAGCCCGACATGATTGCCGAGGCCACGGCCGCCGCGCGGGAGGCTGCCAGTCAATTCGCCAAAGACGCCCGCGCCGATCTTGGCGGCATGCGACGGGCCAACCAGGGCGTCTTCCAGATCCTCGCGCGGGACCAGGCTCCCGGTATTATGGAACAGCAGCAACCCGCCAAGGTGGTGCGGGTAGTGTCCACGGTGGAGTATTACCTGAAATAACGCAGCCCGGCCGGTCATCTCCGGTCTACTGGGTTTGCACCATCTCATCGGTGACCTGGTAGCCGCCGTCCAGCCAGCGCAGAATCTCCCCGGCCGCCGGATGGTCAACCCGGCCGTAGCACTGCCGCAACGCCTGGCGCCGCTCGTCGCCCAGGCGCCCGAGGCCGACATCCTGCAAACCCAGCAGATCCGCCTGCAGCTGACGGGCGAGGTCATCACCCAGGACCTCGCAGGCGGCCGCGAAAAACGCCCGGCCATACTCGTAGTTTTCACCCTGGCGGTAGCTGGCTGCCAGGGTGATTGCGGGGATCCGTGTCAGCGTTGGCTGCAGCGCCGGATTAATGGCGTGACCGGCCAGGTGGGCCGCATTGGCCGCCGGCCGGCCGGTAAAGCCCCGCAAATGCAGATGGCGGGACATCCGGTCGCCGTCATTTACCGGGTAGTTGTCCCATAACAACGGCTTGCGACCGAGGGCCCGGGTAATTCGCGCCAGGTGGCCCGGCGACACCTCCCGCGAGCAGACTTCCTCTCCGGTCCAGAAAACCTCGACTTCCGCCGCCAGCGCCTCGCCCAGGTCTTCCAGATAACGCTCCGGTCGCGGACCGAATACCCGGTCCAGCACCGGATCGTCGGAATAGTAGCTCGGGCACATGATCAGTCGACTGGCCGCGGTACGGTCGCGGACCCAGTGCACGATCTCCGCCTGGCGGCGGGCCAGGTCCGGGGTGTCACTGCGCATGTCATCGAAAAGAATGGCGAGGTCCCTGATTCCGAGGCCGTCGAGAAACTCGAGCTTGGCGGCCAGCGCGGCCCTGGCCCCGTCATCAAAGCGGTTGAAGATCTCGAACGGACTCAGCCCGACACCGAAGCGCACCTGCTGGCTGGTGCAGAAGCCGGCAAACGCCGCCAGTTCCGCTGCCTGATCCGGCGGATAAGGCTCATCCCAGCGGCGCCGCAGGAAGGCATCGGCCTTCGGCGCATAAAGGTAAAAGCGGTAGCCATGGGGCGCCAGTGCCGCCACCAGATCCCGCCGTTCCTGCCAGCACCATAAGGGCCCGTAAAAGCCTTCAATGATGCCCAGATCGATTGTCATCAGGAGCCGCTCCCTGTGTGTTCCGGTCCGGCCGCGCGACGGATTAACGAACCGTCAGCCGCCGGCCATGCAATGGTAGGGAATGCCGGTATTGCCGGCCCCCGAAAGCAGGCTACTATAGCCGTAACCTACACGGAACCTGTTATGAACCGACTGGCTGCACTTGATGCCCTGAGGGGGGTGGCGGCGCTGGCAGTGGTGCTGTTCCACTACATCCCCTATTACGACAAGCTTTACGGCCACAGCTTCACCCCCTGGCCGGTGCTGGACTTTGGCCGATACGGGGTCCACCTGTTCTTCATTCTGAGCGGCTTTGTGATTTTTATGACCCTGGAGCGTACCCGCACGGCCGGCTGGTTCGGCCTGGCCCGGGCCTTCCGCCTGTTGCCGGCGCTGTGGGCGGGCATTGCAATTACCTTTGTCACAGTCCACGCCCTCGGGCCGGCAGACCGCGCGGTCAGTTTCGGCAGCGCCCTGCTCAACACCACCTTGCTGCACGAGTACCTGGAATTTCCCCATGTTGACGGGGCCTACTGGAGCCTGGTGGTGGAAGCCACCTTTTACTGCTGGATCGCCCTGTTGTTCTACGGCGCCGGGCATTGGCCACGCATCCGCACAGTGCTGTGGTTCTGGCTGGCGGCCAGCTATGCCGGGGTGATCTGGTGGAAAGCCATTCCCGACAGCCTCGATTTCATCGTCAAGGACCTGCTGTTCGTAAAATACGCCCCGCTGTTCATCAGCGGCATCCTGATGTACCGCTGGCACCGTTATGGCCGCCCCGGGGTGAGTGAACTGTTGTTGCTGGCCATGGCCATCGGCCACTCCCTGCTGGCCTACAAGGCCCCCTTCCACCTGTTTGTCCTTGGCTGTTACGGCGTCTTTGCCGCCGCCGTTGCCGGCTACCTGAACTGCCTGGCCAACCGCCCCCTGCTGTGGCTCGGCAGCCTGTCCTATGCCCTCTACCTGGTGCACCAGAACATCGGCTACGGGGTGATTGGCTGGAGTTACCAGGCCGGGCTGCCGGGCTGGGCCGGCGTCAGCCTGGCGCTGGCGGTAGCCATCCTGCTGGCCTGCGCCATCCATTACCTGGTAGAGCAACCCGCCCTGCGCTGGTTCCGCCAGTTGCGCAACCAGTCTGCGGCGCAGGCCAGCCCTGCCGCCGCGCGCTGAGCCTGGTCAGTTGCGGAATTCTGACCGGGATCAAGACTCCCGCACCGGTGACATTCAACAATATCAACTAGACTTCATTGATTACTGAAACGGATCAGCGGACGGGAGCATCCCCCATGGAGATAAAGACCTTCGAAGACCTGATTGACTGGGCGCGCCAGTTGCACCATCACCTGTCCAAGTGCCTGGGAGAGTGCTCCGGACAGAACCAGGACGAACGGGCCCGCGCCCTGCTGTCCTACCTCGCCGACCACGAGGCAGAACTGGAGCGGATCACCGCGGAGTTCGAGAAGCAGGGTGACCCGAAGGCACTGAAGACCCGGTTATACGACTATCTCAATCACAAACCCATCGAAACCCATCGCACCTGCGATAGCCATTACGCCGATCTCGATTACCAGGGCATCGTGACAGAGATCTTTGATTTCCATGACCAGGTCATCGAGCTGTACGACACCCTCGCGGGCAAGGCGGAAATCCCGGAAGCCCGGGCATTGCTGGAGTCCCTGCGGGACATGGAACAGCACGAAGCCATGCGGCTGGCGCGGCAGATTGGCCGCATGGAGGATATCTGACGGCACCGGGCAAAGCTTGTACGAAACTACGACCAATGTCGTATGATCCGGGGTTTTCGGTACCTTTCACTAACGAATATTGATACCTTCGACTAGGATTCAGGGTTATCCACCCCCACATGGTGGTTGCTCCGAACACAACAACGACAATAGAGGATAGAAGAGCAATGAAGATCCGTTCTGTTCTTTCCGCGGCTGTGCTGGCTGTGGCAACTACCCTTGCCGCCGGGCAGGCGCTCGCGCAGGAAAAATTCACCCTGCGCATGGCCGAAACCTGGGGCCCCAACTTCCCGATCTTTGGTGACACCACCAAGCGCTTTGCCGAAAACGTTGAGAAAATGTCCAACGGCCGGCTGCAGGTACGCATCGACTCCGCCAACAAACACAAGGCCCCACTGGGCGTGTTTGACATGGTCAAGGCCGGCCAGTACGACCTGGGCCACTCTGCCTCCTACTACTGGAAAGGCAAGGTTCCTGAAACCCTGTACTTCACCAGCATGCCCTTCGGCATGAACGCCATGGAACAGTACGCCTGGTTCTACCACGGCGGCGGCATGGAACTGATGCAGGAAGTGTATGAACCCCACAACATGCTGTCCTTCCCGGGCGGCAATACCGGCGTCCAGATGGGCGGCTGGTTCCGCAAGGAAATCAAGTCACTGGATGACCTCAAGGGTCTGAAAATGCGGATTCCGGGCTTCGCCGGCGAAGTGTTTGCGGAAGTGGGCGTCAATCCGACCAACATTGCCCCCGGCGAGCTGTACACTGCCCTCGAGCGCAACACCATTGATGCCGTCGAGTGGGTCGGTCCGGCCCTCGACCTGCGTCTGGGCTTCCAGCAGATTGCCGATTACTACTACACTGGCTGGCACGAGCCGGCAACCGAGCTGCAGTTCCTGGTCAACAAGAAAGTCTGGGAAAAGCTGCCGCAGGACCTCCAGGAAATCATGCGCATAGCGATGCGCACCGCATCCTATGACATGCTCGTCCACTCCCAGCACGAAAATGCCAAGGCATGGGCCAACATCAAGGAAGAGTACCCCAACGTGCAGATCAAGCAGTTCCCGCAGGACATCTTCCAGGCGATGTACGATGCCAACAAGAAGCTGCTGAAAGAAGCGGCGGCCGGCAGCGAGATTGCAGCGAAGATCATCGAGTCCCAGCAGAACTACCTCGAGCAGAGCCGGGCGTACACCGATATCTCGGAGCGCGCCTACCTCAACACCATGGCCGAAGTCGAGTAAGATAGCGGCTGATACAGAGCCGGGATCGCTCTACAGGTGATCCCGGTTTTGTCGTTTATAGCAACTGAAATCATGCTGCCCACAAGGCTGGCAGAGGACGTGTGATGCGCTGGATTATCAAACTGGACGAAGGCCTCGGCAAATTGTCCAATCTCTGCGGCTGGATCGCGATTGTCGCGCTGATCCTGATGACGGCAAATGTCTTCTATGACGTCATCACCCGCTACGTATTCAATGATGTATCAATCGGCATGCAGGAAATGGAGTGGCACCTCTATTCGGTGGTCTTCCTGTTCGGTATCCCCTACGCACTGCGCTCGGATGGCCATGTGCGGGTCGATGTTTTCTATAACAACTGGGGACAGAAAGCCCGGGCCTGGGTCAACCTGGTCGGAGCCCTGCTCTTTGTCATTCCCTTTGCCTACCTCATCGGTACCTACGGCTACAGCTTTGCGATCGACGCCTACCAGATGGGCGAAGGCAGCGGCGATCCGGGCGGCTTGCCGCATCGCTGGATCATCAAGGCGGTGATCCCGCTGACCGCCATCTTTACCGCGACTGCCGGTCTGGGCATGGCTACCTTTGCCCTCCGGGTGTTGTCCGGTGAGAAGCAATACGAAGAAGGCCATGGCGGGGAGGGTCTGGCATGATCGGAATTATCATGTTCGGCGTTGCCCTCCTCATGCTGATGCTGGGCTTCCCGGTAGCCTTTACCTTTGGCGGGGTGGCGCTGTTTTTCGGGATCTTCGCCGAGGGTATGGACCTGTTCGCCTTCATGCCCTATCGCATCATGAGTGTGATGCAGAATACGGTATTGATGGCGGTGCCGCTGTTCATCTTCATGGGAGTCGTGCTGCAGCGAACCAAACTGGCAGAGCAGCTGCTCAGCTCCATGGGCCGGCTGTTCGGCGGCCTGCCCGGCGGTCTCGCCATTTCCACCATTCTGGTGGGTGCCCTGCTGGCAGCTTCCACCGGCGTGGTCGGCGCCAGCGTCGTGGCCATGGGTCTGATTTCCCTGCCGGTAATGATGGCCCACAAGTACGACAAGCGCCTCAGTACCGGTACCATCTGCGCCGCGGGAACCCTCGGCCAGATCGTGCCGCCGTCCATCATCCTGATCATCCTGGGTGACGTGCTCGGCCTGCCGGTGGGAGACCTGTTCAAGGCGGCAGTGTGGCCGGGGGTGGTGCTGATTGGCCTGTACATCGTCTACATCCTGATCCTGACCCGCTTCAAGCCGGAGACCGCCCCGGCCATGCCGGCGGACCCTGATCGCTCCCGCAAGCAGGAAATCGTCAGCGCCCTGCTCGCCATCATCCCGCCACTGGCCCTGATTGTGGTGGTGCTCGGCTCGATCTTCACCGGCATTGCCACCCCCACCGAATCGGCCGCATTGGGTGGCGTGGGCGCCGTCGTACTGGCACTGATCTACCGCCAGTTCTCCTTCCAGATGGTCTGGGACAGTGCCCGGGATACCGTCAAGGTAACAGCCATGGTGTTCGCCATCCTGATCGGTGCTACCGCCTTTTCCATGGTGTTCAGCTATACCGGCGGTGATTACCTGCTGGAAGAGTGGATGCTGCAACTGCCGGGCGAAAAATGGGGCTTTATCGTCCTCGCCATGCTGGTGATCCTGGTACTGGGCTTCTTCATCGATTTCGTGGAGATTTCCTTCATCATCGTGCCAATCCTGGCACCGATCGCCGAGGCCCTGGGGATCAACATGCTGTGGTTCGCCATCTTGATTGCGATGAACCTGCAGACCAGCTTCCTGACGCCCCCCTTCGGCTTCTCGCTGTTCTATCTCAAGGGAGTGGCGCCGCCGCAGATCAAGACCACCGACATCTACAAGGGGGTGCTGCCGTTCATCCTGCTGCAGATACTGGTGTTGGCGATGATCATCATCTTCCCGGGATGGTTCGGCATGAGCTCGACCTACTGACCGGATCAGATTTCCGCGATGCGAGAACGGCCGGGCACCAGCCCGGCCGTTTTTTTATGGCTGACCGCACGCTCCCGCTCTGCCACCGGCTACCGTGACATTCCCTGATCATTTTCTATACTGATCTGACAACCAAGGATATTCACTTGGGTACGTCAGCCACAACCGGCGCCCCGCAGTGAATGTCTGCACCCAGACTTTAGCGCTGACACAGGGAGATGACTGTCCATGGGCCAGAGTACGGCGAGCAAGGTCGAAACCGAGGTAAAACAACAACCCGACAAAGCCAACGTGCTGTCGCTGCCACTGGAGCGACTGCAGGCCGATCGCGACCCGCACAGCTATGAACGCTGGCTGGTGGCCAAACTGATGCAGATGGCAGGCTCCCCACCGGTCCGCTTCCGGCTCTGGAACAACGAAGTCATCGAGCCGGAACAGGGCGAAGCCCGTTTCACCATCCAGCTCAATGACCCCAAGGCCTTGTTTGCTCTGGTGACCAACCCCAACCTCGCCTTCGGTGACCTCTACAGCGCCGGCCGTCTCGATGTTGAAGGCGACCTTCCCGAGCTGATGGCAACCCTGTACCGGGCGGTACACCAGGCCAGGGAAAGCTGGCCAAAATGGCTGGACGCCCTGTGGCGGAACCACAACCCCCGCTCCACCGGGCTCGCCGAGGCACGGGAGAACATCCATCACCATTACGACCTCGGCAATGACTTTTACCGGCTGTGGCTCGACCAGGCGGAGATGCAATACACCTGCGCCTACTACGAGCGACCGGACCTCACCCTGGAGCAGGCACAGCTCGCCAAGCTGGAGCATGTCTGCCGCAAATTGCGCCTCAAACCGGGCCAGACCGTGGTGGAAGCAGGTTGTGGCTGGGGCGGGCTGGCCCGCTACATGGCGCGCCATTACGGGGTTCGGGTCCACGCCTACAACATCTCGAAGGAGCAACTGGCCTATGCCCGGGACGAAGCCCGGCGCCAGCACCTCGATCATCTGATCGACTATATCGAGGACGATTACCGCAATATTTCCGGGCAGTACGATGCCTTTGTATCCATCGGCATGCTGGAGCATGTCGGCAAGGACAACTACCCGGCACTGTCGGAACTCATCAAGCGGAGCCTGAAACCCGATGGCCTGGCGTTGCTGCACAGCATCGGTCGTAACAAGCCCATGCTGATGAACGCCTGGATCGAGAAGCGGATTTTCCCCGGGGCTTACCCGCCCAGTATTGCGGAGTTCATGGAGATCTGCGAACACAGTGACTTCTCGGTGCTCGACGTGGAAAACCTGCGTCTGCACTATGCCCGGACGCTCACCCACTGGATGGAGCGGTTCGGCAGTAACGAGCAGCAGGTGACCGCGATGTATGACGAGCACTTCACCCGGGCCTGGCGAATGTACCTGGCCGGCTCCATCGCGGCCTTCCGCGCCGGCTCTCTGCAACTGTTCCAGGTAGTCTTCAGCCACGGCAACAACAACCGGCTGCCCCAGAGCCGTCAGGACCTGTATGTGTTCCCGGCAGCCCCGGAGGCCGAGTGATTATGGACCAGTACGACGTCATTATTGTTGGTGGCGGGCCGGCAGGGTCCACCCTCGCCCGCGCCCTGGAGCGACAGCACAAGCGGATACTGATTATCGACAAGCAGGCCTTTCCCCGCGACAAGACCTGCGCCGGCTGGGTGACCCCGGCGGTACTGGCAAGCCTGGACATCCCCCCGGCGGATTATGGCCAGGATCACATCCTGCAGCCGATCAGCCGCTTCCGTATCGGTATGATGGGCCAACCGGCGGTTGAAAACGACCATCACGGGGTGGTGAGCTACGGCATCCGCCGCTGCGAGTTCGATGCGTACCTGCTGGACCGCACCAGCTGCGACAAGCAATTGAACACACCGGTGAAAACCATCGAACGGACCGGTGACCAGTGGCTCATCAATGGCCAGTGGCAGGCACCGTTGCTGGTGGGTGCCGGTGGCCATTTCTGCCCCGTCGCCCAAAAGCTCGGGGAGGGCCCCGGTAGCCATGAAACCGTGGTCGCCGCGAAGGAAGTGGAATTTGAAATGACACCGGAGCAGGCCAGCCGCTGCATGGCGCGGGGCGACACGCCGGAACTGTGGTTCTGCCGCGACCTCAAGGGCTATGCCTGGGTGTTCCGCAAGGGCAATTACCTCAACATCGGCCTGGGCCGGGAAGACAATCACAAACTCAGCGACCATCTGCAGCGGTTTGTTGATGACATGAAGGCCAGCGGCCGTATTCCTGCCGACCTGCCCGGACGCTTCAAGGGGCACGCCTACCTGCTCTACGCCCACGCGGAACGTCCCCTGGCCGATGACGGCGTGCTACTGGTCGGCGACGCGGCCGGCCTGGCCTATACCCAGAGCGGGGAAGGGATCCGACCCGCCATTGAATCGGCACTGCTGGCGGCACGGGTTATTGGTGAAGCGGAGGATTACTCGGTGCGCAGCCTGCAGCGTTACGGTGCGGCAATTTCCGAACGTTTCGGGGTACGGGCGCTGAACCAGGCCTCCGGCTGGCAGGTTCCGGACTGGCTCAGGATGCCACTGGCCAGCACGCTGATGCGGTCCCACTGGTTTACCCGCAAAGTGGTCACCGAGAACTGGTTTCTCCACCAGCAGGTCGCGCCCCTCGAAGAGGCAGTCTGACCGACATCACAAAAAAGCCGGGGCACAGGCCCCGGCAAACTGTCGCTAACCTTGCTAACTCAGGATATTACATAGAGAACTTGTGCTCGAAGCCGATGCCGAACGTGGAATCTTCGGTATCCGCCAGATCGGTCTCGACGCGGGAGAAGTAGCCGAATACCTTGCTGTTCTTGGCCACTTTGTAGTCTGCGCCTACCGCCATCAGGGTCAGCTCTTCGCCAGTCGTGTCCAGGTCAGCCAGGCCATATTGGGCCTTCAGCTTCAGGCGGTCCAGCTTGACCGCGCCGCTGACAACGTAGCTGGAATCTTCGTAGCTGACGCCAGCGATGTCTTCCGCGGTCTCGGACATCTGGTACAGGACGCCCACTTCGAACATGTCCATGGACACCATGGCCACCGCACGCAGTGCGTCGACGGCGTAGTCACTGGCACCGGCAAATTCGGCGTCATAGACGCTGGTGGACATTTCAGAATCGTAGGCCAGGGCGCCGTAGAAAGTGCCGTTGTCAAACACGATGGATGAAGAGAAGGAGTCGGCCGGGCCGTCCTGCACGTCACCCGCAACGGTATCGCCTTCGCCCGGGATAAACGCCAGGTTTACCGTAACCGCGTCGGCCACTTTCGGGGAGCTGTACTGCACGATGTTGCTGGCACGCTCTTCGCCGTCGACAACCGCGCCGATGTCACCATCCAGGTCGCCAAACTGGTCAACATCGCCCTGGGCTTTCTTGAACGGGGTATCGAACTTGCCCGCAGTCAGGGTACCCAGGTTGGCGTGCTTGAAGCCGCCGAAAATGTTGCGCTGGGAGAAGGTCTGACCCTTGTTGTCACCCTCATCAACGTCAATCTGGAACTCGGCCTGGTAGATGGCCTTGACGTTCTCGACGTCCAGGTCCAGCTCGCCCTTCACACCGATGCGTGAGGAGTTGCTGTTCAGCTCCCACTGATCGTCAGTGCCGTCGTCCACATTCTCGTAGGAAACGTTAACCTTGCCGTAAACAGTCGGGCCCTTGTCGGCCAGCGCAACAGAAGGCGCAACAACCATGGATCCGATAGCCAGTGCCAGCAATTGCTTTTTCATTCGTAGTTACTCCATCAGTGATCATTGCCGATCGGTGTTGAAAATCGTGGTGACACTATGGAGTTGATTTATTACCAAACCGTTAATGTAACGTTTCAGTTATATGAATCCGGACTAAAACTTAGCTTGCCACAGGGACCCGGCAAAAAGGCACGCCAACCCCTGCGAGCTGGCGTGCCTGTCATGATCGAGACCGGAAACCGGCGGCTCCCGGGGTCAGTCCTGGTATTCGAGCTTTACCCGGTAAACCGCCGTGGTACCACTGACTTCATTGCCAGTCAGCAACAGGGGCTCTCCGGTCGGCGAGTCTGCGGCCGGGATGACGGTGATGCTCTCGATACCCAGATCGCCGGCAGTCGCCAGCACCGTGGACGGATCCTCGGTCAGCCAGTCCTCACGGGAGTTCAGGTAGTCTACCTGGCGGGGTGCCGTCGGGTCGGTCACGTCATACACCAGGATGCCACCCATGCGCTCCAGGCCCAGGAAAGCAAACCAGCGCTCGCCAAAGCTCGCGACCGCGACAGCTTCCGGCTCCGGTCCCTTGGCATCGGAGCGGGAGTCAAAAGCTGAGCCCTCGTCGTGACCGGTATTGAAGTAATCCCGGCAGGGGATAGAGCGATCCGTACCCAGCATGCAGTCCGCACTGGCGAGGAATTGCTCAATGGCATCGCCGGAATCCCACACCTTCTGACCGTCTTCGTCCCAGATTGATACCGAGCGGGCGCCGTAGGAGTACAGGGTGTCATACATCAGGCGGTCACCGGCGGGATCTTCCACGCCTGCGCTGTTGAACAGCACCGGATTGCCTTCGCTGTCCCGGCGGTAGCCCTCGGTCCAGGTCACATTGAGCCGGCCCAGCTGCGCATCGTCGCGACAGGCATTGGCCAGCCCGGCGGTGGCCCCGCAGTAACCGAACACCTCCGGATTGAGCAACGCGCCATTGGCCAAGGCATTCAGATGGGCCGGCATGTCATCGCCCACCCGGCGCGCGAAGCCTTCCGGATGCACCAGGTGCTTGACCCGGATTTCTTCCACAAAGCCCTCGTTCAGATCGCCATCCCAGTAGGCCTGGGTGTCCTCGCCCCAGGCCCGGGCATCACCTTCGTTGGCACTGACAAGGTAGGTTTTGCCATCGACCTGATAACTGGCAATGGTATCCGGATGATAGATGCCGACCACGCCGGGCCAGCTGCGGATGTTGATCACACCGTCGCTGTCACTGGCATCAATCCCCTGGCCATCCACGCCATAATCCTTGAAGCCTAGGGGTAGGATGTCGGTAATCGCGGCACTGGCGATGTCCACTTTTGCCAGCGCATTGTTCTCCTGCAGAGACACCCAGGCCGTCGCACTGTCCGCACTTACGGCGATGTACTCGGGCTCCAGATCGCGGGCCACCGATGCATCAGGGCCATAGATCCTTACCCCCGCGGCCCGTAACGTCGCCAACTGGTCATCAAAGGCGCCGAAGCCGGCGGTGCGCACCGTCAGTGCGGTCGGGTCGGTCACATCCACCACACTGACCGAGCCTTCGGGATCCACCTGGTAATCATCACTGGGTTCGCCCTCGTTGGCGGTCAGGATGGCACGGCCATCCGGGGTGAAGGTGACCATGTCCGGCTGCGCACCTACCGCAACGCTGCCCCGCAACTGCAGATCGGCAGCGCCGAAGACGGCGACATAGCCGTTATCGGTCTTCGGATTTGCCTCAACCGCAACCGCCACCAGGCCATTGGCGACCGCCACACTGTTGACCACGGCCCCGGCTGCCACCGCCTCTACCGTCAGGGTCTCGATTCTGGCCGGATTTGCCGGATCGCTAAGATCCAGCACATCAACCGCCCCGGCCAGCGCGTTCACCACAAAGCCGCGGCGGCTCGCGGGGTCGTAGGCCGTGATCTCGGCGGCACTGGCATCAAACACCCCGACACTGTGGCGGCCGAGGAACTCCAGGCTCAAACCGGACACGGCAGCGGCCTTGTCCGGCAGCTGGTCCCGCGGCTGCTCCTGGACAAGATCATCACTCGGGTCACCGTCGTTGTCGGATGACAGGCAGCCACCAAGCATGAGTGCCGACACACTGACAGCCAGCAGGGCCGGCCGGAAGCCTTTGGGAGTATTCGTCATGGGTAGTCTCTCGCATGGAATGGTAAGGAACAGCGACAGACGTTATGGCAGGGATATGACAGAGGAGAGGCAATTGCACTAAGGTTTGACGACAATAGTGCGACAGAAAAATGGCGACCCTGGGGCCGCCATCAGCAACAACGGAACGGGCAGCTATTTACTGGCCCAGATAGCTCCGGTACATCCACACCGTCTTTTCCTGTTGGGAGATGTAATCGCTCATCAGGGCTACGGTACCTTCGTCATTGGCATCTCCTGCCATTGCCAGCAATTCGCGCTGCTTGGCAATCAGCCGGGCAAAGCTGTCAACCACGTTTTCCATCGCTTCGCGACCATCGGAGACGTCCTTGCGCTCCGGCACTTCCGAACGCTCAATGTAAGAGCTGTAGGCGTGGGCCGGACGGTGGCCCAGGGTCAGTACCCGCTCGGCGATCTCGTCGATCTTCAGCAGCAGATCGTTGTAGAGCTCCTCAAACTTCAGGTGCAACTCGAAGAAGTTGGCACCCTTGATATTCCAGTGGTAACCGCGGACGTTCATGTAGAAGATCTGGTAGTTGGACAGCAGATCATTCAGCGCGTCCGCCAGGTTGCGGGCTTTTTCCGTATCCAGGCCGATGAAATTGGTAGCCATATCTTGTCTCCCTTGACAGTCAGTGTGGAATCGATGAACCGACTATACCGCAGGGGTCAGACACACCGGAAGTATAGTCAGGCAATCCCGGCGATAGGAGGACTCAATCCCCCACCGGTTTGCTGCAACCGTATAATGATAGCCTGAATCTATAAAAAAACTCATAACAATTCATTTAACAATGATTATCATCCGGTTTTAAATGTCCCTATAGACACTGACACGGCGGAGGCTGTCATGAGTGCCCTCAAATCGTTTATCCACACCCATGGTGCCAGGGGCGACAAATCGTTACTCAAGACGATCACATTCGCCATCACCCACTTTACCGTCGCCTTTACAGTGGCTTACCTGCTCACTGGTGACATCCTGATCGGCAGCCTGATTGCAATGGTCGAGCCCGCCATCAACACCGTGGCCTATTTCTTCCACGAGAAACTGTGGGCCCGGGCCGCAAGGCCCGATCACGCCCCGGGGCCGCAATCCATGCAGCGGTCGGCTTCGGCCGGCCCGATACTGAGTTGATGGTTGAGATCTTTCAATGCCGTTCTTACCCCCTCCTCGATCACCGGGTGATAGAACGGCATCTCCAGCAGCTCACTGACGGTCAGCCGACGCTGTACTGCCCAGGCCAGCAAGTGGGCGACGTGCTCGGCCGCCGGGCCGAACATCTCGGCACCCAGAAACAATCCGCTACCGTGTTCACCGTAAACGTGCAGCAGGCCGCGGTTCTTGCCGATGACCCGGCTGCGCCCCTGGTTCTCGAAGGACACCTTGCCCACCGCAAAGCAGCCACTACACTGCTCATCCACCTGCTGGATTGTCAGCCCCACCGAGGCAATCTGGGGGTCGGTAAACACCACTGCCAGTGGGGTACGCCGGCTTCCGGCCCGGACGTCGGGAAAGCGGCCGGCGTTGTCTCCGGCCAGGCGGCCCTCATCAGCGGCTTCATGCAGCAGTGGCCGGTCGGTATTGGCGTCGCCGGCAATGAAGATCGGGCTGTCGCCACAGCGCATGGTGAAGCGGTCAAACAACGGTGAACCACGATCATCCAGCTCGATGTCCGCATTCTGGATATCCAGCCCGTCCACATTGGGACGACGCCCGGTCGCCGCCAGCACGTAGTCAAACGTTTCGGTCACCTCACCCCGCTGGCCATCCACGAAGCTCACCACCACGCCCTCACCGTTGCGCTGAACCTTGCGTACATCCGCTGCCGGATCCAGGGGAAACTCGGCCTTGAAGGTCTTCAGGGCATAGTCCCGGATGGCCTCGTCGCGGATCGACCCGAGGGAGCCACCGACCCCGAACATCCGCACCCGCACTCCCAGCCGGCTCAGCGCCTGGCCCAGTTCCAGGCCAATCACCCCGGGACCAAACACCGCCACGGATCCGGGCAGCTCCTCCAGCTCGAACAGGTCGTCGTTAACCAGCAGACGGTCCTTCGCTTCTTTCAGGAAGCCGGGAACATGGGGCCGGGACCCGGTCGCAATGACGATCCGCTCGGCCTCCACCTGCAGCCCATCCCCCACCTGCAGCTGCCGCGGGTGGACGAAGCGGGCATGCCCGCGCAGCCGCAGCTCCTCGGGAATACGCTCGATGGACTCGAGCACCCCGCCAACAAAGTGGTCACGCTCGCGCCGCACCCGGGCCATCACCGCAGCTCCGTCGATGCGAACCTCGCCGCCCTCGACACCGAACATCGGCGCCCTGTGCAGGTTATGGGCGCTCTCTGCTGCCGCAATCAACAGTTTACTGGGCATGCAGCCCACCCGGGCGCAGGTGGTGCCGTAGTGTTCTCCTTCGATCAACACCAGGTTTCCGGTGTGTTTGCGTGCGGCACTGAAGGCCACCATACCGGCAGTGCCAGCGCCAATAATCGCGACATCGACTTTACGTTTATCCACCCTTATTCTCCCGATCTGGCTGTAACAGGTTCGCTCACTGCCTCCAGTATAGAAGGTCGCTGCCGTATGCCCCGGACAATCCATCAACAACACGGGAATCCCGGGATTAAAACAGGACATTTGCGGCCTGGCCCACTATGCTGGGCAAGCGGCCCCGACATACGGTCGCATCAGGATTAAACGGAACACGGGAGATCAGGCGGAATGGACAACTACTGGCCGGAATTCATTGCCGTTGCACTTGTGCATCTGCTGGCGGTCGCAAGCCCGGGGCCGGACTTTGCGGTCATGCTGCGCCAGGCCCTGACCCAGAGCCGCCGGGTTGCGCTGCTGAGCGCGGTAGGCGTCGGCTCGGGAATCCTGGTTCATGTCACCTATTCCCTGCTGGGCATCGGACTGGTCATCCAGCAGTCGCTGGTGCTGTTCAGCATTTTGAAGGTCGTCGGCGCGCTCTACCTGACCTGGATTGCCATCCACTGCCTGCGGGCACGGGCCGGCGGCATTCACGTGGCGACCGCCCACACGGTCCCGCAAAGCGGCTTTGCCGGCTGGCGACTGGGGTTTCTCACCAATGCCCTCAACCCCAAGGCGACCCTGTTTTTCGTGTCGCTGTTCTCGGTGGTGATCAGTCCCGGCACTCCGGTCGTTCTGCAAGCCGGTTACGGCCTTTATATGGCGGTCGTCACCGCGCTCTGGTTCATGATGGTGGCGGTTTTCTTCACCCTGCCCGGGGTGCGCCGCTCGTTCAGCCGCTTTGGCTACTGGCTGGACCGCATCATGGGCGGTGTGCTGCTGTTACTGGCCGGCCAACTGCTGCTATCTACGGTCAGCGGTGACGGTGCCACCGACGACCCCGGCCGGGTGTCCGGCATCCGCGGCTAAGCTAACCGGCTGACCCGCTCACAGCGAACGGATCAGCGTTTCGGTCTCACTCCAGCCAAGGCAGGGGTCGGTGATGGAGCAGCCGTATTGCAGGTCGTCGCCGTCGTCCTGCCGTCCCGCCTCAAGGAAGCTCTCCAGCATCAGACCGCGAATATGATTATTGCCGGCACGCCGCTGGGCCATGACTTCACGGGCAATGTCCAGCTGCCGCTCCGCCTGCTTACAGGCATTATCATGACTGCAATCGACCATGATGGCAGTAGACCGGCCCGCAGCAGCCAGCGCGTCGACCGCCGAGGCAATACTGTCGGCATCGTAGTTGGTAAGACCGCGGCCACCGCGCAGGACCAGGTGGGTATCCGGGTTACCGCGGGTGGTAATCATCACCGGAGTACCGTGACGGCTCAATCCGAGATGGTGATGGGGGTGGGCTGCGGACTGCATGGCGTTAATGGCTACAGTCACGCCGCCGTCGGTGCCGTTCTTGAAACCAACCGGCATTGCCAGGCCGCTGACCAGTTCCCGGTGAATCTGGGATTCCGTGGTACGGGCACCGATGGCGATCCAGCTCACCAGGTCCGCCAGATAATCCATCGCCAGCGGGCTGAGCGCTTCGGTGGCCAGCGGCAGGCCGAGGTCGGCCAGTTTAAGCAACAGGCGGCGGGAACGCAGCAGACCCTGGTTCAGGTTACCGGCGCCGGTGCGGTCGGGATCATACAACAGTCCCTTCCAGCCAACCGTGGTACGGGGTTTTTCAAGGTAGGCACGCATTACGATCAGAAAACGGTCACTGACATCATCCGCCAGCCGCTTCAGCTTTTTGGCGTAATCAAGCGCAGCGACTTCATCGTGAATGGAGCAGGGCCCCATCACCACCAGCATTCGCGGATCCTCGCCCCGCAGCACCCGGCGGATGGCCTCCCGATGGCGGGCAACCTGGGTGTCCAGCAGATCCCCGGCGGGCAGCATTTCCCGCAGCCCGGCCGGCGTCGGCAGCGGGATCTCCCGTTGCGACCGGTCGGGCCCGGGTTCTTCAGTACTATTGAGTACATCCATCGTCAGCGGCATGTTCATGGTCAGTGTTCCCGTTTCCCTGTATCAGAATCAAAAAGCCCCGGCTGGGCTACCAGTCGGGGCTTTTTGAGTCCGGTGGCAGCCTGGGTTTCTGCCGGGCTGCCTTCCTCGTAATTCGGTCGATGAAGATCTTATGGGCGGCCCGGGCTCTGGCTAAAATAAAAGCCATAACCAAACCACCAGAAAAACACAGCAGCGACCGCAGCTGCCGGTTTTTCACCGAAAGCTTGCAGAACATTCAATTGACAGGTCGTGTGTGTCGTCTTCATGCTTTTCAATATATATCCCGCATTTGCTGCTTGGCAACCGTAAAACCGGTTTTTGCGGAAAATACCGCGCATCCGTCTCCATATCCGCAGCGGCCCACTACTGTTTTCCTGTTCGGGAGACCCTATGTCCCAGACCTTCTACCGCACCCTCCACCGCACCCTCCACCGCACTCTCCACAGCACCCCCTGCCACACCCTCTGGCTTGCTCTGTTGCTGGCGCTCGGCAGCCTGCCTGCTACCGCGGCAGCGGCCCCGGAGGCCCGGGTCTATCAGGTTGCCAACCGTCCGGCCAACGACCTGGCGGCACAGATCCGTGACCTGTACCCCGATGGCCAGGTAGCGATCAGCGCCCGTGGCCAGCAACTTGTCATCCGCGGCGAACCGGAACTGCTTGATGAGATCGGCCTGCTGGTTGATACCATGGACGTCGCCCCGGCCCAGCTACGGATTACGGTCCGTTCCCGCACCCGGGAACAAAATGACAGCAGTGGAGGAAGCGTTACGGTCTACCGGAGCAGTCCGGACGGTTACCGGAACAATGCCGGAGTGCGGGTGGAACAGCAGAGCGGTCAGCGCCAGCGCAGCCAGGAACGCCACCTGGTGATGCTCGATGGCCAGTCTGCCCACATTACCTCGGGCCATGTGCGGACCATCCCCGTCGCCGTCCGCGGCGGACGCAATCCCGCTGCCATCCTGGACCAGATCGAGACCCGCAGCGGCTTTCTCGTTACACCACAGGTGATCTCCGGCCAGATGGTCGAACTGACCATCATGGCGTTCGAGGAAGACCCAGCAGATGCCATAGCGGGCTACGACACCGAAGCGGTGATGACCATCCGCCGGGTTCACGCCGGCGAATGGGTAGAACTCGGCAGCAGCACCGTGGACGAATCCGGCCAGCGTTCCGGCCTGATCTATCGCCGGGACAGCCAGCGTACCAGCAGTCAGAGCTTCGAGCTGCGCGTCGAGGTTCTGTAGCGCATATCAACTGCGCCGGCCGAGCAACACCGACTTGGCCTCATTGACCTTGGCCGCCAGGTAATCGTTACCGCCGCGATCGGGGTGGATTTTCTGCATCAGGCGGCGGTGGGCCGTGACCACTTCGTCTGCCGAACAATCCTCATCAACCCCGAGAATTTCGCAGGCTTCCCGACGCGACATCGTCGACGATGCTGCCGCGCGCTGATGCTGACCCGCCCCGGCGCCATCACCGGCGGTGCCGGACGCGCCCGGCTGATCACGCCGCCCGGCCAGCGACAACAGCCGCAACAATGCCGGCGCCTTCCTCAGCAACGGAATCAGGGCGGCGACCGCAGCGGTCAACACATGGACCCGGCCAGTCAGCACCATGAACAACAACAAAGCGCCCCCGATGACGGCCACAAACTTCCAGGTGGCGGCCTTCTTGCCCTCGGGTGTCAACGCACCCCACTTTTTCAGAATGACAAACACCGCTGCCGCCAGGGCGATTCCGATAATCCACTGCATCTGCTGATCCTTATCGCCGGTCAGGCCGTAATTCTGTCACCTGCGGCACCAAAAACACCAGAGCCAAACACTGCCGGGCGACCCGGAATGGTGAACTTGCCGAATTTACCCGCCGATTCGAGCGTTAATTGGCGTAATCTGCCTTAAAATGCTGACAAACCGGTGACAGCCAACCCCTGGTTTGTATAGGATGCTTTTCATTATAAAGACACCAATAGATCAGGTCTGATTCATGCGCACAGCTTCCCGCTTTCTGATTGTCATCATTGTTCTGGGTGCGGTTCTCGGCGGCATCTTCGGCTACAAATTCTACCAGTTTGGCCAGATGAAAGAGCGCTTTGCCCAGCCCCAGCCTCCGCTTGAGATTGCTGCGACCCGCGCAGTGACGGCGCAATGGACACCGGCCGTCAAAGCAGTCGGCAGCATCGAGGCAGTCAACGGCATCGAAGTGGCAAATGAGGTACCCGGCGTGGTCGAGGAAATCCGTTTCGAATCCGGCGACCGGGTCAGCAAAGGCGACGTCCTGATCCGCCTCAACGCCGACATTGATGAGGCGGCACTGCGCACCCGCCGCGCCGAAGCCCAGCTGGCCCGACAGGAGTTCAAGCGGGTGTCCGACCTGCTGCCCAAGCGCGCCGTGTCCCAGTCCCAGTATGACGAAGCCAAGGCCAACTTTGACGCTGCCACCGCGCGGGTCAATGAAGCCGAAGCCCAGCTTGGCAAGAAGGTGATCCGGGCCCCCTTTGACGGCACCCTGGGCCTGCGGATGGTCGATCAGGGGGAATACCTCGCGACTGGCACAGCCATCGTCGAGATCAACATGCTCGATCCAATCTACGTGGATTACACCCTGTCCGAGAAGGATTTACCGCTGGTGGCCACCGGCTATGACGTCCACGCCTCGGTTGCCGCATTGCCGGACGAGGTTTTCAACGGCAAGGTCAGCGCCATCAACACCTCTGTCAATCCGGAAACCCGCACGGTTCGGGTGCGGGCCACCCTCGCCAACCCCGAAAACAAACTGCGCCCCGGCATGTTCGCAACGGTAATGACCCGCCAGCCACAGGACCGTACGGTCGTCACCGTGCCCCGTACCGCAGTGTCCTACAACACCTACGGCGATTTTGTCTTTGTTATCGAGGAGAACGACCAGGGCGAGCTGATTGTCAATCGCCGCACCGTCGAAACCGGCGACACCCGCGCTGACCGGGTGGCGGTGCTGAGCGGACTGGACGCCGACCAGCAAGTGGTCGAGAAAGGGCTGTTACGACTGCGGGCTGGCCAGAAAGTCACTATCCAGAACGTCACGATCCAGAACGAAGCCAGCCAGGAAGACGGTGAGCAGCCGGCGGGGGCATCAGAATAATGCGATTCACCGACATTTTTATTCACCGTCCCGTGCTGGCGACGGTGATCAGCCTGCTGATTCTGTTGCTCGGTGCCCGCGCCGCAATGGAGATGGAAATCCGCCAGTATCCGGAGCTCGAAAGCACCACCGTCACCGTCACCACCGCCTATCCGGGTGCCAGCTCCGATCTGGTCAAGGGCTTTATCACTACACCGCTGCAGCAGGCCATCGCCGAAGCCAGCGGCCTCGATTACCTGACGTCTACCAGCTCCCAGGGCAAGTCCACCATCGAAGCCAAGATGGTGCTGAACTACGACGCCAACGCCGCACTGGCCGAGATTCAGGCCAAGGTGGCCAGCCAGCGGAACGTGTTGCCGGCCGACGCCCAGGACCCGGTGATCACCTCCACCACCGGTGATTCGACGGCGTTGATGTACATTGCCTTTTACAGCAGTGAACTGAAAGTCCCCCAGATTACCGACTACCTGACCCGGGTGGTCCAGCCGAAACTGCAGGCCATTGCCGGTGTGGGCAAGGCCAACCTGCTGGGTCGCAAGTTCGCGCTGCGGATCTGGCTGGACCCGGAACGGCTGTCCGCGGTGGACATGACCCCCCAGGAAGTGGTCAGCATTCTCCGCCAGAACAACTATCAGGCGGCGGTGGGCAACACCGAGGGCCGCTACACCAAGATCAGCATGACCAGCGACACCGATATCGGTGATCCGGACCAGTTCCGCGACCTGGTGGTCCGCGAGTCCGGGGGCTCGCTGATTCGTCTACGGGATATTTCCCGGGTCGAGCTGGGATCGGAAAGCTACGACCAGCTGGCACTCTACAAGGGCCAGCCTGCCACCTATGTGGCCATCGAACTGTCGCCGGGGGCCAACCCGCTGACGGTTGCGGATCTGGTCAAGGACGAATTGCCGGACATCGAACGTCAGCTGCCGTCCGGCCTCAACGTCCGCCTGGCCTATGATGCCTCTGACTTTATCGAGAGCTCCATCAACGAGGTTATCCAGACGCTGCTGGAAGCACTGATCATCGTGCTGGTGATCGTCTTCCTCTGTCTCGGCTCGCTCCGGGCCGCGATCGTACCGTCGGTTGCGGTTCCGCTGTCACTCGTTGGCGGTGCCTTCTTCATGTTGATGATGGGGTTTTCGCTGAACCTGCTGACCCTGTTGTCGATGGTACTGGCCATCGGCCTGGTGGTGGATGACGCCATCATCATGGTGGAGAACGTCCACCGTCACATCGAGCAGGGCGAATCCCGTTTCGACGCCGCCATCAACGGCGCGCGGGAAATGGCGACCCCCATCATTGCCATGACGACCACCCTGGTGGCGGTCTATGCTCCGATCGGATTCATGGGTGGCCTGGTAGGCTCGCTGTTTACCGAATTTGCCTTCACCCTGGCCGGCACCGTGGTGATATCCGGGATTGTCGCGCTGACCCTGTCACCGATGCTGTCCGGCAAGGTGCTCAAGCCCCACGGCAATCCGGGGCGCTTCGAGGGTCTGGTGGAGCGCACGTTCAGCGGGCTGGCCAACGGCTACAAGCGGGCGCTCAGCGCCGCCATGGAAACCATCTCGGTGGTGGTGTTCTTTGCTGCGGTGGTGCTGGCATCGATCTATTTCATGCTGATGATGAGCCAGAGCGAACTGGCCCCCACCGAAGACCAGGGCATCCTGTTCTATCAGGGTCTCGGAGCCAAGACGGCCACCCTGGACTACCTCCGCGAGCACGGCGACGAAGTGCAGGAGCGCATGTCCGGAGTGGACGGCTATCATGAAGACTTCATGATTCTCGGTCTGACCAGCCCCAACGCAGTGTTTGGCGGCTTCAAGATGAAGCCCTGGGGCGAACGGGAGATCAGTCAGTTCGAAGTCCAGCCCCGGCTGGATGCCGAACTGAAGAAGGTCACCGGCCTGCAGACCGCGGTCTTCCCGCGGCCCTCCCTGCCGGGCTCCGGCGGAGGATTGCCGTTCCAGTTCGTGATCACCACCGGGGATGACTACGACCGTCTGAACGACGTTGCCGACCAGCTGCTCGGCAAGGCCATGCAGAGTGGCAATTTCATGTTCCTGCAGAAGTCGATCGACTTTGACCGTCCGATAACGCGGATCCGGGTGGACCGCGACCGGGTGGCCGACCTGGGGCTGTCCATGCAGGATGTCGGCCAGGCTATGTCCAGCATGCTCGGCGGCGGCTACATCAACCGCTTCAGCATGTCAGGACGGTCCTACCAGGTGATCCCTCAGGTCGAGCAGGATTTCCGCATGGACGCCGCAGCACTGAACGACTACTACATTCGGGCGGATAACGGTCAGCTGGTACCGCTGGGCAGCGTGATCAGCTTCGAGAAAGACGTGGAGCCGTCCCAGCGTACCCAGTTCAACCAGCTGAACTCGCTGACCCTGCAGGGTGTGGTCATGCCCGGGATTACCACCGGCGATGCCATAAACTTCATCGAAAGTGCTGCCGACGACATCTTCCCGGCGGGCTTCACCTACGACTACACCGGCCAGACCCGGCAGTTTGTCACCCAGGGCAGCGCCCTGGCGGTGACCTTCTTCCTGTCCCTGCTGGTGATCTACCTGGTGCTGGCCGCGCAGTTTGAAAGCTGGCGGGACCCGTTCATCATCCTGGTGTCAGTGCCGATGTCGGTGGCGGGCGCCATGGCGTTCATTGTGCTGGGCTTTGCCACCATGAACATCTACACCCAGGTGGGGCTGATCACGCTGATCGGGGTGGTCTCGAAGAACGGCATACTGATCGTGGAATTCGCCAACCAGCTCCAGCTCGAGCGGGGCCTGAACAAACGCCAGGCGGTCATCGAAGCCGCCGCTATCCGGCTGCGCCCGATCGTCATGACGTCGCTGGCGCTGATCGTCGCCATGGTGCCCCTGCTGATCGCGGTCGGACCGGGTGCGGAAAGCCGCTTTGCCATCGGCCTGACCATCAGCGCCGGTCTCGGCATCGGTACCCTGTTCACTATCTTCGTGCTGCCGGCGTTCTATATCCTGCTGGCACGGGATCATCACGGCACCGCCCAACCGGAACCTGCATGACGTGACACTTGGAACACTCATCTGGCTGTTCGCCGCCGGCTTCCTGGTCTGGTACTGGTGGCGGGCAAAAGCCATCAAGGATTCGGTACTGCAGGCCGCGAAGGCTTACTGCCGCAAAATGGACGTCATGCTGCTGGATGATGCCGTCTACCTGAGGGGAATCTGGTTCAAACGGGACCGGGACGGCCGCCTGCGGGTGTGGCGACGGTTCCTGTTTGACTTCACTTCGACCGGCGAGGAGCGCTACGTCGGGCGCGTCATCATGCTCGGTCAACGGATCGAGCACCTCGAACTCGATCCCCACCGCTTCAATTCCTGACCCTGACCGTGGCCGGGGCGGATACAAAATGTTACCGGCCTGAAACCTGATTGTCATAATTTCGTAGCATTCTTGCGGCAACTCCATTCAGGAACTGCACAAGGCTGATTTAACAATGTTTTCAGGCTCATCCAGCTTTATCCGCCGGATTCAGGCCGGTGTTGCCGCGCTCACCCTGTGTTACGCAGCAGCCCCCCAGGCCAACACGTTTGAAATTCACGGCTCGAACACCGTGGGCGCAACGCTGGCGCCCATGCTGATTGAAGGGTTCCTCGGTCAACTGACCGGCAATCCGGTGAGCCAGCGTAACGCTGGCAAGGTCAACGAGCAGGTACTCAGTGCCAGTCACCAGGGCCAGCCCCTGCGGGTACTGGTGGCCGCCCACGGCTCGAGCACGGGATTCAAGGCACTGGCCAGTGGCGAGGCAGACATCTGGGCCTCGTCGCGCCCGGTCAAGGCCGGCGAAATCAGCGCGATGGCCAGCGTGGCGGACCTGGCCGACCTGACCAGCGAGCACGTCATCGCCATCGACGGCCTTGCCATCCTGGTCCACCCCTCCAACCCGGTCAACCAGCTCAGCATCGACACCCTGGGCAGGATCTTCTCCGGGGCCATCAGCAACTGGTCCGAAGTAGGTGGCCCGGATCGTCGCATCAGCCTCTACGCCCGCGACAACCAGTCAGGCACCTGGGATACCTTCAAGAGCCTGGTGCTGGGCAAGGCCTACACCCTTGCCACTACCGCGCTGCGCTACGAATCCAACGACCAGCTGTCCGATGACGTCAGCCGGGACCCCGGCGGCATCGGCTTCGCCGGTCTGGCCTCAGTGCGCAGCAGCAAGTTACTGGCGGTGTCGGACAGCAATGCGCCGGCGCTCAAACCGACCCAGCTGACGGTTGCCAGCGAGGATTACGCCCTGTCCCGCCGGCTCTTTCTCTACACCCGCGGCAACTCCGGTGGCGAACTGGTCAACCGCTTCATTGAGTACACCCAGAGCAGCGCAGGCCAGGCGATCGTTGCCCGTTCCGGCTTCATTTCCCAGACCCCGGTCGCGGTCGCGGCAGACCATGACCCATCGGTACCGGAAAGCTTCCACAGGCTGACCAGCAACTACCTGCGACTGTCGGTAAACTTCCGCTTTGCCGAGGGCCGCACCAGGCTGGACAACAAAGCCCACCGGGATCTTGCCCGGGTACAGGAGTACCTCCGCCAGGAGGGCCGGCCCGCCAGCGACCTGCTGCTTATCGGCTTTGCCGATCGCCAGAGTAACGAGCTGCGTGCCCAGATGATCTCCGAGTTACGGGCACTCTCGGTCAGCAAGGCCCTGCGGGAAGCCGGCACCGATGCCACCGCCTATACCGGTTACGGCCAGTACATGCCGGTGGGCTCTGCCGGCGGCGAAAATGGCGCCCGTCGCAATGGCCGGGTTGAAGTCTGGATACGGCGCGATTCCTGATACCGCTCCGGGACCCGTGGCGTCGCGACATACTGTCACAGTCGCTGCAATCCGACGCAGTAAGCTCTATACTGCGTCCATAAAAACCACTGGCCCCGGCCCCGACATCCGTTGAACCAGACCGCCATGCACCGTGCCATCTTTACCTTTCTGCTGACTCTGCTGTTGCCGCTGACGGCGGTGGCGGCAGATCCGGTGCTGAAGATTGCCACCTCCCAGTATCCGCCCTTCGAGTACACCGCTAATGGCCGGGTCACCGGCAGCGATGCCGAGCTGGTACGGCGGGTAGTGCGCCAGATGGGTTACCAGCCGGAGATCGAGCTGTTGCCCTGGATCCGCGCCGAAGCCAGGGTCATGGCTGGCGACGCCGACCTTATTTTCTCGCTGACCCGCTCCGAGAAACGGGACCGCTACTATTACTTCACTGCGCCGCTCAATACCGTGCAGGACGTGCTCTACAAGCATCGCAACCGTGATCTGCAATGGCAGGACTATGACGACCTGGCGGGTCTGCGGATCGGGCTTTCAGCCAGCTACAGCTATGCACCAGACTTCATGGCCTGGCTGGAGGAAGGCAAGGCGCTGTCGGTCACCGCGGTGAGTCACGAACACCCCGAACTGAGCAGCCTGAAGATGCTGGCGTTCGGCCGCATTGACGTGTTTATCTGCGAGCGTTCGGTGTGCGATTACCTGATCCGCACTCACGGCGATCAGTTCCCCGAACTGCTCCAGCTCGAAGCCATGCCGGGCAGCGTCGGCCCGCAGCGGACCTTCCACGCGGCGATCTCCCGCCAGCACCCCGAGGGTCGGGCGCTACGGGACCAGTTTGACCGTGCCCTGGCCCAGTTGCGGGAGTGACCAGGGATTGCCCCGGTGACTGATCGGCGGTTGCCTTGGCACTTCGGCAATCCCCTACCTGTGGGCTGAATACGTTTTGCGTTCCGTTTCCTATACTGCGGGGTGTCATTCCCAAACTACAGACCGGAGCCATGGACATCCATACTGATCACCGCTACGCCATCAACCTGAACGTACGGGGCATCCAACCCTCGGCCACCCTGCGCATCAACGAACTGAGCAACGAGCTGCGGGCCCAGGGCCGCGACATCATCAAGCTCGGGCTTGGTCAGTCGCCGTTTCCGGTTCCGGAGCGGGTTGTCGAAGCGCTCCGCGAGCATGCCCACGAGAAAGACTACCTTCCGGTCAAGGGCCTGAAGGGCCTGCGCGAGGCCATCGCCGGCTACATCAACCGCAGTGAGCGGATGCGCTGTACCTGGGAAGACGTGCTGATCGGTCCGGGCTCCAAGGAACTGCTGTTCATCCTGCAGCTGGCCTACTACGGCGACCTGCTGATCCCCCGGCCCAGCTGGGTGTCCTACGCGCCCCAGGCCCGTATCATCGGTCGCTCGGTGCACTGGCTGCCGACCCATGCCGAGAACAACTGGCAGCTGACTGCGGAAGAACTGGACATCATCTGCCGGGATGATCCGAGCCGCCCGCGGATCCTGATTCTCAATTATCCGTCCAACCCCACCGGCTGCACCTACACCGACGATCAACTGCTGGCCATTGCCAACGTGGCCCGCAAGTACCGGCTGATCCTGCTGTCTGACGAGATCTACGGTGAGGTGCATTTTGAAGGCAAGCACAAGTCCATTGCCCGCTATTACCCCGAAGGCACCATTATCAGCACCGGGCTGAGCAAGTGGGCCGGTGCCGGAGGCTGGCGTCTGGGAACTTTCATCTTCCCACGTGAGCTGCGTCCGCTGCAGGACGCCATGGCCATCATCGCCAGTGAAACCTACACCGCCACCAGTGCACCGATCCAGCATGCGGCCATCACTGCGTTCAACGGCGGCGAGGATATGGACGACTACCTGCACCAGTCCCGCCGGGTGCTGAAGGCGGTTGGCGAATACCTCTACCGCCGTCTGACGGAGATGGGTGCCGTAGTCCAGAAACCGGAAGGGGCGTTCTACCTGTTCCCGGATTTTTCCGGCTTCCGCGATGCACTTGAAAAACGCGACATCAAGACCAGCACCGCGTTCTGCAAGTCACTGCTGGAAGACACCGGTATCGCCATCCTGCCCGCCAGCGACTTCGGCTTTGTGCCGGATCACCTCGGTGCCCGACTGGCCTTTGTGGACTTTGACGGTGCCGAATCGCTGCGACTGGCTGGCGGCGACTTCCGCGATCAGGAGCTGGCGGATGATTTCGTCCAGCTGGCGGCACCCAAGCTGGTGCAGGCCATGGACAAACTGGAGAAGTGGCTCAAGGCGCTCTGAGCCGGAAGGCCCCGCAACAGGAAACGGGGAACGGTCGCTGGCCGTTCCCCGTTTTTATTACCGGACTGAACAGCTTATCGGAGGTTTTTCGACAGCTTGTCGGCCGCGCTGCGGCAAATGCTGTGCAGAATACCCAGATTGGCATCGGTGGTGGCAATAACACTTAACACCAACTTTTCTTTCAGCTTCAGGGTCAGGATATACCCGTCACTGTTTTCGACAATGACGTACCGGCACAGGGCCTGATCCGCTTCGCGGGCAATGGTTTCACCCAGGGCCAGCACCGAGCTGAACATCGCCGCCAGTTTGGCAGATGGCATGTCCCGCTTGAACTTCCGGGTCACATCGTGACCGTCAACGGTGGAGATCAGCACACCATAGACCGCGTCACTCTGTTGCATCATCGTATCGAAAACGTCCTGGCAGAAGCGTTCGCCGTTTTCGCTGATTTTCAACTGACTCATTTCGGACATTTCCTGTACTCAGGCCGTTGCAAATTCCAGGGTGGATATCAGGGCGCTAATCATCAGGCTGACATCATCCTTCTGACGCACGTCCACTTCAAAAACCGGGAAGACCCGTCCCCAGGCCTCCAGTCGTTCATAAAACTCGTCGAGCGACGGTGTCGCGCTCTGATCACGGCGGGTCACTCCGACCACCACGCCGGTCTGGTGGATGAAATCGGCAAAATTCTCCAGATACATGTCCAGATCCGCGAGCGGATCCGGCCGGCTGCAGTCCACCAGGATGATCAGCCCCAGACCGCCCTGAACAAGAATCTTCCACATGAACTCGAAACGCTGCTGGCCGGGGGTTCCGTAGAGAAACACCTTCTGGCCATCGTCCAGGGTAAGCTCGCCGAAATCCATCGCTACCGTGGTAACGTCCTTGACCTCCGCAAGATCATCGGTGGTGGCGGTATCGGTACGCACCGGCGGGGTTTCACTGATAGCCGCAATCGCAGTGGTCTTGCCTGCCCCCGGCGTACCGGTGATGATCAGTTTTATTTCAGACACTTACTGCTGCCCCTTGTGGTAATCATAATGTCAGACGTGCGCGGATTCGGGCGAACAGCCCCTTGTTCACCGGAGCGGCAGGAGCCGGGTCGGCGGCTGGCGGTGCCAGCACTGCCCCGGGCTCGTTCTTCACCGTTCGGGTGGTCAGGATCCCGGTCAGGGACGCCGCATTGATAAACCCCGTCACAACGTCCGCGGCAATCGACGAGGCACTGGCAATCTCCGCCAGCGTCACACCGGATTTGCGGCTGAGCAACGCGGACAGGCTCAGGTAATGCTGGGAATGTTTGATCAGCCCCGGCTCCGGCCAGCGCAGGATCTTGAAGCGACTGGAACTGTCGAGACTCCTCAGCAGCCTGGCCGAGGAACACTCGACGCCGATCCACCACCGCAGCGGCGTATCACTCTGCCAGCTGTCAATGCCTTCGAAGCCCGCACCGGGCTGGTCGCAGGCCACCACATCGAGCTGATCCGGAGCGGTTCGGAGGAACTCCCGGAGAGGGAGCTCGGGATGTTTCATGGCAAACCGCTTGTTCGCGCAATCCAGCAGGACGGTCTGACGGGCGGAGGACAGCCTCAGATAGCGAGTACGACACTCGGCGACCTGTTGGGCCAGGGGCGGGATGGCACCGGAAAGAAACGGGATATCAGCCTCCGCGTCCTCTCGCGGTTCGGCGGTTTCCGCGCTCTCCGGGCCGGTGTCACGACTGCTGATGGTATTGAGCACCGCGATCAGGTCAGCGGCCCGGAATGGTTTCGTCAGGCGGTGTTCAACGGGCAAGTCAATCGGCGCACTGGCGTAGGCAATCGGCGTAAGCGTCCGATCGTGCCCGTGAGCCAGCCACTGGGCAAGGGCGTCACGATTATCAGTGTCGAGGATTACCGCGTCCGTCGTGCCCGCAGGCGCATAATGCCATGCCTCGCGGGTTCTGGCCCCCAGAAGGTCCAGCAACGCCTTCAGAACGTTCTCATCCTTCTGGGACAGCCCGACACTGGAAATGGTTCGCAAACTTAAAGCCTCCTGATCAGATGGAAGCGCCGCCATTCATCGACACCATTAAAGCGCCGACAGGTCCACACCCTGCTCGACTTTCTTGGTGACCATCCGCGCCATGCCGAGATTACCGCGGGCCTTGTCGAGCACAACGTACAGGAAGATGGCTTCATTACTCTTCAGCAGACGGATCAGGTGATACTGGTCATCCAGGGTGATCAGGATATCTTCGATACCTCCGTTAATACCCAGTGCCGTCATGGTCTTGCGCTTGGCACGAACCACCTCGGTGTTGCCTGCCGCAGCGGTATCGAGGTCAAAATCCTTGCCACCCTCTTTGCCCAGAACCAGGCCGGAGTCACTGTCCACCAGACAGGCACCCACAAAACCATCAATTTCTTTCAGTCCGGAAATATCCGCCATTACCGAGTTCCTCGCTTGGAATTATCATCTATTCAATGGAAGTAGCACTTGACCAGCGTCCTAATCAAAAAGGCCGCCCGTTTCAAATGAAGATATGGTTGGAATTGACCTGCAGCAAGATTTTAGATGTTTCTTATTGTTGCAATAAAATGCCGCACATCAATTGTGTAAAAGAGCCCCGGCAGGGGCAACAAATGTTCACACGATGTTAACCAGCCAGCCCGGTATGCCGCCGGGGCATACCGGCTATAACCGGAAAGACTGACCGTCCGTCCTTGCAGCCAGCCCCGTTCAGTGCTTCCATGAGCCCTCCTACTGACGCTGACAGGAGTTCCCCCCGTGCACCACATCACTGATTTTGCCGAACAACTGGCCCGGCAGGCCGGCGACCTGATCCGTCGCGAACGGGACAACAACACCCTGCGCACCGACTACAAACAACAGACCGAGCTGGTCACCCATGCTGATGTGCTGGCCGACGAAATGATCACCGGCGCCATTCGCGAGCGCTTTCCGGAGCACCGCATCCTGTCGGAGGAAACCATGCCGGACCTGAGCCAGGCCGAGCAGCTGGATACACCGTTGTGGATTGTCGACCCGATTGACGGCACCGTTAACTATGCCTACGGCCACCCACAGGTGGCCGTGTCCATTGCCTATGCCGAGAAAGGCCGGGTCCGGGCCGGAGTAGTCCATGCGCCATTTGCCGGCGAAACCTTCCGCGCCACCCTGGGCGGGGGCGCCACCCTCAATGGCCAGGCAATTCGGCACAGCGGCGCCACGGTGCTGCGGGAAACACTGTTTGCCACCGGTTTCCCCTACACCAAGGACGAGCTGGCGCCGCTGATCCGGCGCCTGGACGTGATGATCCATCATTGCCGCGACCTGCGACGGATTGGCTCGGCGGCACTGGATATCTGCTGGGTGGCCTGTGGCCGGCTGGATGCCTACTACGAAAATGTCAGCCCATGGGACTTTGCCGCAGCCCGCCTGGTCGCCCTGGAAGCCGGGGCGACGGCAGGCCATTTCAGCGCGGTTCCGCAAGGCTATCCGGAGGATTTGTGGGGGCGGGACATCCTGGTCTCGGCGCCCGGAATCTACGACGAGCTGCGCCGGTTACTGGCGGCGGCGTAAGCGGCGGGACACCCTAGGGCGTCCCCCATAACCCCTCGGCAACCAGCGCCCAGGATTCGTCAAAATCCGTCGTCGGCAGCCGGAGGAACGACGACCGGGCGAAACGCTGGATCCGCCCCTCGATAAACACCAGCAGCCAGTCTGCGCCACGGGCAGCGCTGGTGCGGGGCCGCAGGCCCTGGCGAATCTCGCCTTCCTTGAGTACCTGACGCACCTGGGTTTCCAGGCGCTCGAAGAACTGCGACGAACGCCGCCGCAAGGCTTCGTCCTCACCGACCAGGGCATCCCCGGTCAGTACCCGGCACAACCCCGGATTCCTTTCAGCAAACACCAGCACCAGGTGGGCCAGCTGCTGGAGACGGACCCGGGCATCGTCCTGATCCTGCAGGATCAGCTGGCAGCGGGAAAACACCGCGTCCTCGGCAAACTCGATCAGACTCTCGAACATCTTGCGCTTGCTGGGGAAGTGGCGATAGAGTGCGGCCTCGGTCACCCCAACGGTACGGGCCAGGTTGGCGGTGGTGATACGCGCCCCCGGGTCGGTTTCGAGCAGGCCGGCCAGGGCCTGCAGAATGGTCTCGCGACGGCTTGGTTGTTGTTCTGTCATGACGATACTGCAACACTCATCATCAGGTTTGAGGCGGGTTTTGAAACCGCGCTGGATCGGGGCCGGGACAGCGCTTCCGGCCCCCGGAATGCCCTCGGCCCGGGCTCAGAAAAAGGTCCCGTCCAGGGGCGACGACGCACTGGCATAGCGTTTCTTCGGCATACGGCCAGCCAGGTAGGCTTCCCGGCCGGACTCGATGGCCAGGCGCATGGCATGGGCCATGCGAATCGGATCCTGCGCCTGGGCAATGGCGGTATTCATCAACACGCCGTCACAACCCAGCTCCATGGCAATCGTGGCGTCCGACGCGGTACCAACACCGGCATCCACCAGTACCGGTACCGTGGCATTCTCCACAATCAGGCGGATGTTATAGCGGTTCTGGATACCCAGCCCGGAGCCAATCGGCGCCCCCAGCGGCATGATGGCGATACAGCCCATCTCCTCCAGGCGCTTCGCCAGCAACGGGTCATCGGAACAGTAGACCATGATCTTGAAGCCGTCGTTGACCAGCTCCTCCGCCGCCGCCAGGGTCTCGGTCATGTTGGGGTACAGGGTTTTCTCCTCACCCAGCACCTCCAGCTTGACCAGGTTGTGCCCGTCGAGCAGTTCCCGGGCCAGCCGGCAGGTACGCACCGCATCCTTCGCCGTGTAGCAGCCCGCAGTATTGGGCAGGATGGTGTAGCGCTCCGGGGAGATCACATCCAGCAGGTTGGGTTCATCCGGGTTCTGGCCGAGATTGGTACGGCGCACCGCAACGGTCACTATCTCCGCGCCGCTGGCCTCGATGGCATGGCCGGTTTCCATCAGATCGCGGTATTTGCCGGTTCCCACCAGCAGCCGGGAGGAGTAGACACGGCCGTCGATCACGAGGGGCTTGTCTTCGGGAAGCTTGATGTCAGAAGTCACGGTCATTTAGCACCAGAATCAGGGAGTGAAATGGGGAAACAGAAGGTCAGGTCCGGGGGCGGTTCAACCGCCACCGATAGCGTGAACCACCTCGACGCGGTCGCCTGCACTCAGCCGGTATTCGGCATGCCGGCTGCGAGGTACGATATCTTCGTTGACCTCAACCGCCAGCCGCTTGCCAGCCAGCTCCAGTTGTTCGACAAGCGCACTGATCGTTGCGCCGTCCGGCAGCTCCAGAATGTCACCGTTTACCTGTATTTGCATAGTCGTTCCAGTCATCAGTGCGGGCAGGCGCGGCGCCCTTCAGCGCCGCAGGCCGGCGGCTACCAGCAACGCCCAACCCGCCATAAAACACACACCACCGAGCGGGGTTACCGGCCCCAGCCCGCGAAGCCCGGTCAGCACCAGCAGGTAGAGACTGCCGCTGAACAGCAGAATCCCTGCAACAAAGAATCCCGCCGCAACGACGAGCAACCGCCGCGAGGCCAGCTGCCCGACAAGCACCGCCACCAGTACCAGTGCCAGGGCATGATAGATCTGATAGGTCACCGCGGTCTGGAATACCTCCAGCTCCCGCCCACTGACCATACCCCGTAACCCATGGGCTCCGAAAGCCCCGGCCATCACGCCGGACAAGGCAAACACCCCGCCGGCAACCAGCGGAAAACGTGCGACCCGGGCAGATTCAGCAGTCACAGTGGATACGCTCCCCGGTATCGAGATCCATCATGGTCAATACCCCGCCCCAGACGCAGCCGGTATCCAGGCCGATAAAGCGGTCACTGCCGGTCTGGCCTTCCAGGGCCGCCCAGTGCCCGAAGATGACTTTAACATCATCGTTGCGGGGGTACCGGAACCAGGGAGCAAAACCTTCCGGCGCCTTGCCGGCGGCTTCCTTGGTGGCCAGCTCGAGGGTGCCATCCGCGGCAATGAATCGCATCCGGGTAAAGTAGTTGGTGATCATCCGCCAGCGTTCCATGCCGCTGAGGCGATCGTCCCAGCAGGCCGGGAAATTGCCATACATCTGGCGGAAGTATTCGCCTGCGCCAGGGCCACGGATCACTGCCTCCAGCTCACGACCATGCGCCCGCGCCTGCTCCACGCTCCAGATATGGGGCAACCCGGCGTGAGCCATGAACAGCTGGCGGTCGCCGTCATAGACACAGATATTCTGCTGTCGCAGCCATTCGATCAGCCGGTCGTGGTCGGGCGCCCCGAGGATATCCGCCAGGGTGTCCTTGGCCTTGGGCTTGTGGCCGCCCAGTGCTACGGCAAGCAAATGCAGGTCGTGATTGCCCAGCACCACCACCGCCGAACTCCCCATCGCCTCGATGTGACGCAGCGTGGCCAGCGAATCCGGGCCCCGATTGATCAGATCCCCGGCCACCCACAGGCGGTCGCGGGACGGCGAAAAATCCACTTTGGCGAGGACATCCAGCAGGCGGTCGAAACAGCCCTGGATGTCACCGATGGCGTAGTCCGTCATGGCTCAGGTCCCGCCGGTCGCGTCATCCGCGGCAGCGTCGGCCGGCCGGTTTGCCACCAGCAGATCGGCAATCGCCACGTAGTCGGCCAGCGACAGGTTTTCCGGCCGCAGGTTGTCGTCGATCCCCAGGCTTTGCAACTGCTCAACCGAGACCATACCGGCCAGCGCCTTGCGCAGGGTCTTGCGACGGGCATTAAACGCGGTCCGCACCACCGCCTGCAGTGTTGCCAGGTCCCGTGCCGGATGCGGCAGGGTCTGGTGGGGCACCAGCCGGACGATGGCCGAATCCACTTTCGGCGCCGGCCGGAACGCCCCCGGACCCACCTCGAACAAGGGCTGCACACGGCAGAAATACTGCGCCATGATGCCGAGGCGGCCGTAGTTGTTGTCACCCGGCATCGCCGCCAGCCGCTGCACCACTTCCTTCTGCAGCATGAAGTGCATGTCCTGCACCACGCCGGCCTGGGACAGCAGGTGAAAGATCAGTGGCGTGGAAATGTTATAGGGCAGGTTACCCACGATGCGCAACGGCTTGTCGGTGGCCAGCTGGCTGAAATCAAAACTCAGCGCATCCGCTTCGTGAATCCGGAAATTCGGGTAATTGAAAAACTTGGTGCGCAGCACCGGGATCAGGTCCCGGTCCAGCTCCACCACCTGCAGGTTCGGATTGACCGCCAGGATTTCCTCGGTCAACGCACCGAGACCCGGGCCGATTTCGACCATGGCGTCGTCCGGCGCAGGATTGATCGCACGGACGATGCGCTCGATCACCCCCGGATCGTGGAGAAAGTTCTGACCAAAGCGTTTACGGGCCTTGTGGCCGGCCGTCCGGCTCATGACTGTGCTTCCTTCTTGCTGTCGCGCAGGCAGCGGGCCATCTGCTCGCCAACGGTTATCGCGGTGTGGAGGCTGCCGGCGTCGGCCTTGCCGCTGCCGGCCAGATCCAGCGCCGTGCCGTGATCAACCGAAGTGCGGACGATGGGCAACCCGAGGGTGATATTGACGGCGCGGCCGAAACCCTGAAACTTCAGTACCGGCAGGCCCTGGTCATGGTACATGGCCAGCACCGCATCGGCCTGGTCCAGCCAGTGGGGGGTGAACAGGGTATCCGCCGGCAACGGACCGGTCAGCTGGATACCCTCGCGGCGCAGTTGCTGCAGAGCCGGCTCAATCACCTCGATTTCCTCGCGCCCCAGGTGACCGCCCTCCCCGGCGTGGGGATTGAGCCCGGCCACCAGGATCCGCGGGTTGGCAATGCCGAAGAACCTGCGCAGATCGTTGTTGAGAATTCGCGTCACCTGGCTCAGTCGCTCCGGGGTAATGGCTGCGGACACGTCCTTGAGCGGCAAGTGAGTGGTCACTAGCGCCACCCGCAACTCGGCGGTTGCCAGCATCATCACCACCCGCTCGACGCCGCACAGTTCCTGGAGGAATTCGGTGTGGCCACTGAACGGAATGCCGGCCTCGTTGATTACACCCTTGTGAACCGGCGCGGTAACCATGCCGTCAAAGGTACCGTCGAGACAGCCCCGGGCGGCCACCGTCAAGGTCTCCAGGACATAGCCACTGTTGGCCGGATCAAGCTGACCGGCCCGAGCCGACGCCAGCCCGGCTACCGCCAGCACCGAAAGCCTGCCCGCCGCTGTCGCCGGGGTATCGCCGGGCTGCCATGGCAGGAGCTCAACGGTCAGGCCAAGCTGGGCGGCCCGCTGCGCCAGCAGTTCCGGACTGGCCACCACCACGATGCCGGCCGTGCGCTCTTCCCCCGCCAGCTGGACACAGAGTTCCGGACCAATACCCGCCGGTTCACCGGCGGTCAGGGCGAGAATGACCGGTGCCGTCATGACGCGTCTGCAGCCTCACCAATCTTGATTTCAACAAAGGCTTCGTCGCGGATTTCCCGCAGCCAGTTCTGCAATTCCTGGTCAAACTTGCGGCGGTAAATCGACTGGCGCGCCTCGCTTTCTTTCAGCTCACCGCTGATGTCCTTCTGGCGGCGTTCCTGAACCTGCAGGATGTGCCAGCCAAACTGGGAACGGAAGGGGCCTTCCAGCTCGCCAACCCTGGCCGCCAGCATCGCGCTTTCGAATTCCGGCACCATTTGGCCGCGGTTGACCCAGCCCAGATCACCACCGGCCGAGCCGGATACCGGATCATCGGAGACCTCACGGGCCAGCTCGGCAAAGTCGGCACCGTCCTGCAACTGGCGATGGATGTCGCGAATGTGTTGCTCGGCCTGGGCATCACTAATGGTTTCGGTCGGGCGAATCAGGATATGACGCACCTTGTGCTGTTCAATCACCTGGCGGGTATCACCGCCGCGCTTGTCCAGCACCATGACCAGGTGGAAACCGCTGCTGTTACCCAGCACCTCGGACGGCACCCCCACCGGCAGGGTGGGAACCACCCCTTCGAGCAGCGACGGCAACTGGCTTTCCGGGCGCCAACCCATCGCCCCGCCTTCAAGGGCGTTGCTGGCATCAGACTCGGCAACCGCGACCGAGCGGAAATCCCGGCCTTCAAGAATCTCCTGGCGCAAGCGCTCGGCCTTGCTGCGGGCAGCGGCAACGGCGGCCTCATCCGTACTGTCCTCCACTGCAACCAGGATATGGGCCAGCTGGTATTCCGCCCGGCTGGCGCCGTTGCTGCGCTGGGCTTCCAGATAGTTTTCCACTTCCCTTTCAGTCACCCGGACCCGGTTGCCGACGCGGCGCTGCTGCACCCGACTGCTCAGCATCTCGCGGCGGATCTGCTCCCGCGCCTCGTTATAGCTCACCCCTTCCAGCTGGAGCTGTTGTTCGAACTGGGCCATGGTCATGTCATTACGCTCGGCAATCGAGCGCATGGTTTCGTTCAGCTCGTTATCGCTGACCCGCATCCCCATCTGCTCGGCCATCTGCAGCTGGATGGACTCGGTAATCAACTGATCCAGTACCCGCTCCGCGAGGATCTCCCGCGGTGGCAGCCCGGTGCCCTGGGCGCCCAGCCGGGTAACGATGGTGTTGATGCGGTTATCCAGCTCGGTCTGCAGAATGACGCCGTCATCCACAATGGCCACGACCTTGTCGAGCGGCTGGCGCTCTGCCTGGGAGACAGCCGGAACCACCAGTGCCATCATCAGCACCAGCATGTACACACCACGGCGAAGCTTCGCCTTCATAGTCACCTCTGCGTTATCAAATTCTGACTGACGGCCGACGCCGTCAGTAGCGGTCGCCAAAGCGGCGCCGCTCCCGTTCATCGAAACCGTAAATGGCCTCGGAAATCTGGCTGGACGAGCCGCTGCTGCCGCCAAGCCCCTTCAGCTGGACCTGGAACAGAATGCGGTTATCCAGCTCACTGTCATCCGTCAGGTAACTCTGGTTGACCAGCTGGACACTCCAGCAGCAATTGTTGTACTCCAGCCCCGCCAGGGTACCCACGGTGCGATCGAGCTGCGAGTCATAAACCCAGCGGCCGATCAGACTAACACGGTCTGTGACAGGAAAAACCGCACCGATATCCGACTGTTCGAAACTGTCGCGACTATAGGTGTGGCCAATGCTCGCCAGATAACGGTAATCGGCGGAGTGGAACACCAGTTGGCTGCGGCCTTCCTCGGTCTTACGGGTACGGGCATCCCATAACCCGGAACTGCGGATATCGAGGGTATCGAGCGGCCGCAGCACAAGCTCACCGGCCAGTGGCGAGTCGCTGCGGTTATCGGCACCCAGGCCATCCAGGGTGACCTCGCGGTCATCGTAATAATACACCTGACCGAGGCTCACCCGGGCGCGCTCGGCCCCGGTCAGCAGGTCGTTAAAGCGGCTGGTCAGGGCAACCGTCAGCTGGTTGGCATCACCGACCCGGTCGCCACCACTGAACCGGTTGCGCTGGAAGAGGCGGTCAAAGCTGAACGACTTGAGGGCGGTATCGAAATCCGGAATGTCGTCCTGGTCCGCGTCGGCATCGGCCCAGGCATAGTACAGCCGGGGCTCCAGGGATTGGTTATAGGGGATGTCGAACAGACTGGACTGGCGGTCGAAATACAGCCCGGAATCCCACTCCACCACCGGCACGGTGCGCTCGATACTGCTGCCGGGGTCGTAGTCGTCAAGCTGGTAGCGGGTGTGATCAAGGGTCACCGAAGGGCGGGCAAAGCCCCACTGCGCACGCAGTGGCACGGCGACTTCCGGCAGCAACCGCAACCGCTGGCCGTTGGCCCGGTCCAGCCCGGTAAGCCCGGTGTTGTCGCGATAGAACCAGCTGTACTGGCTCTCCAGCGAGGTTTCCAGCAGACCGAAATCGGTGGTCACGCCGTACAGCACTTCCGGCAGCTGGGCATAGGGCTTGTCGGCCGCCGCGATGCGGTCGTTGATGGTCTGGTAGCCGTTGAGGTACGCCTCGAAAAACTGGCTGCGATCGCGGTAGCGGAACCCGCCGCGACGCTGCAGGTGGGTCGCCTGGTTGATTTCCAGGGTGCGGTTGAGATCGCTGAGGTAATCATCGTCGGACACCACGGAATAGTCACCGTAACCGGCCCAGCCCCCACCGAGCTGCGCCCGGGTGGAAAAGTCCAGGGCCCAGCGTTCCCCGTCAGCGCCGGGATTCTCGTCCTGGTATTCCACATCGTTGCCGATGTAGCCCAGTTGCAGGACGGATTCACCAAATCGGCTGAGGTAGCGCCCCTCCACCTCGTTGAACAGGCCCCGGCCATGGATGTACTGGGGATTCAGGGTGGCGTCGTAGTGGGGCGCCAGGTTCAGGTAGTAGGGTGTCGACAGGTAGAGCCCGCTGCCGGCATTGGAGGTGCCGAACGCCGGGTACAGGAAGCCTGACTTGCGGCGGTCGTCGATCGGGAAACTGGCGTAGGGCCAGTAGAAAACCGGAATGTCCCTGACCTCCAGGCGCACATGCCTGGCGGTGCCGAAACCTTCAGCCCGGTCGAGGACGATCTCGGAAGCCACCAGCGCCCAGTCGTTACGACCGGGGGCACAGGTGGTCAGGGAACCTCCGGAAATCTCAACCTGGTTCTCACTGATACGGGCCAGGGAACGGGCGGAACCCCGCATTTCCGGGCCATGCAACAGGAAGGTCGCGGTATTGATGTCGAAACGGCCGCTGCCCAGGTCGTAATCCGCGCGTTCACCGGTCAGCAGGAAGCCATCACCGCGGCTGACCAGCGGCCCGCTGACACTCACCGCGCCGGCTGCCTGGTCATAACGTGCCTCGTCACCGGTTACCACGAAGCGCCCCTGCTGCAGGCGGACATCGCCACTCAGGTAGAGTTCCCGATCAATCTCGTAGCGGGCCGACAGGCCGCTGGCGCGCAACGGCTGACCGGTGTCCGGCGCGCCGGCAAACAACTCATCACCGCCTGCCGCACCCTCCGGCGCCAGGTAGCCGCCGTCACAGAACGCCGGCAGCCTTGCCTGAACGCCGGCAGGCAACTCCGCACGCGGTCGCCAGTCCAGCTCTGCCGCGGTCGGCGCATCCGCGGCCGACAACGGCGGAACAGCCACCGCCATTCCCGCAACCAGGCCTGCCAGTGGCATCATGCGCTTCGGGTTGGTCGAAAAAACTGGCACGTGGCGGGTTCCTGTCTGTGTGCAGCCTGGTTCAGCCGGGTCTGCCCGGCCCGGTCGTGGGCGAAAACGAATCGCGGCCTAGTTTACACGGCCACCCCAGCCTTGTTAACGGAAACCGGCTCTGTCGCCGGGTAACCCGCTTACCCTTTGTCGGCTTATCTGCTAACTTTCGTTCTCAGATTCACCCCCGAACTGACCGACCAACGCGGAAGCAGATCACAACATTCATGGATACCCGCCTGCAGCAACTGACCCAGTGGGTCCGGCAATTCCCGGGCCTTGCACAGAGCCAGCCAGTCCCCGTCTCCGGGGATGCCAGCTTTCGCCGCTACTTTCGCGTCCTCGGGCAGGGCGTTGACAGCGCTTCGCGCCATGGCCCCTTCATCGTCATGGATGCACCGCCGGAACACGAAGACTGCCAGCCGTTTGTGGCCCTGGCCCGCCACTGGCATGGCCAGGGCATTGCAGTACCGGACGTCATCGAAGCGGACCTGGAACAGGGCTTCCTGCTGCTGGAAGACTTCGGTGACCAGCTGATGCTGGGCCAACTGGACGACCATAGTGCCGACCACCTCTACAGTGGCGCCATGGCCGAACTCTGCCGCATCCAGCAACTGAACGATGCTGCCGACTACCCGCTGCCACCCTATGACACCGCCCTGCTGGAGCGGGAAATGGCGCTGTTCCCCGACTGGCTGCTGGAGCAACAGCTGGGCCTGACCCTCAGCAACAGCGAACGGGCCTTGCTGGACACCACCTTCGCGCTGTTGCGGGAAAGCGCCCTGGCCCAGCCGGAAGTCACCGTGCACCGCGACTACCACTCGCGCAACCTGCTGGTTCGCCCGGACAGCCCGACACCCGGTGTCATCGACTTCCAGGACGCGGTACGCGGCCCGGTAACCTACGACCTGGTGTCGCTGCTAAAGGACTGCTACATCCGCTGGCCGGAACACCGCGTGCAGCAATGGACCGAACAGTACCGCCTGCTCAGTCGTGCGGCGGGCCTGCACCATGCCGACGCCGAAACCTTCCGGCAATGGTTTGAGCTCATGGGCATGCAACGCCACCTCAAGGCCGCCGGCATTTTTGCCCGCCTCGCCCTGCGCGACGGCAAGACCGGCTACCTCGGCGACATTCCGCGCACAGTGGGCTACCTGGTGGAGGCCAGCAGTCGGCAGCCCGCCCTGCGCCACTTCCATGGCTGGCTGCTCGACCGCGTGGTGCCTGAAATCGGGCAGCAGCTGGCGTCTGCCAACGGTCAGGGCTGACGTTATGAAAGCTATGATCCTGGCCGCCGGCAAGGGCGAGCGCATGCGCCCGCTCACGCTCACCACCCCCAAACCCCTGCTGGAAGCCGGTGGCAAGCCGCTGATCGTGCACCACCTTGCGCGTCTGAAAGCAGCCGGCTTCCGCCAGATCGTCATCAACCATGCCTGGCTCGGCGACCAGATCGAGCAGACGCTGGGTGACGGCGGACAGTTCGGCGTCGATATTGCCTTCTCCCGGGAATCCGAACCCCTGGAAACCGCCGGCGGCATCATCCAGGCTTTGCCCCTGCTCACCGCCGGCGGAGAGGACTGGTTTCTCGTGATCAACGGCGATATCTGGTGCGATTTCGATCTGCTCCGGCTGCAGCCAACCGCCTCCGCCGACGCCCTCCTGGTGCTGAGCGACAATCCGGACCACCACCCGGCCGGCGACTTCCACCTCGACAGCGGCGGCCTGGTACGCGCTGAAGGCCCCGGGAAACTGACCTTCGCCGGCATCAGCCTGCTGCACCGCCGCCTGTTCGAGGGGCTCGCCCCCGGCAGCCGCAAGCTGGCGCCACTGCTCCGCGCAGCCATGGCGGAGGAACGGGTCCGGGGCATTCACCATCGGGGTGACTGGCTGGACATCGGCACACCGGAACGGCTGCGCCAGCTGGACCGGCAATTACGCCGCGCACGGGCGTGACGCCATGACCCGCCGCCACCCGGACCAGGAACTGCCAGCCCGACTGGATGCCGAGTTCAGCGACTTGCTGGAGGAACTGTCCGCTTGCGGTCATCAGGCCAGCGCCCTGATCGCCCGCACCGGCCTGCCACGCTGGTGCCGCAAGCCGCTGTTTTACCTGTTGGGCTACCTTGCCAGGGCAGAAGGCCGGGTGACCGAAACCGACATCGGTTTTGCCGAAGCGCTGATGAAAGCCCTGCAGCTGTCCGGGCGCCAGCGGCGCAAGGCCATCGGGCAGTTCCAGCGCGGCAAGGCGGTCGACCACCTGCCGGCCAGCAAAGCCCTGCTGATGCGCCTGACAGGACTGTTCTGGCCGTCGCCCGCACTGCGCATGGCGTTCTGTCTGTGCCATGCCGCCCAACTGCATGGCCGGCCGCAAAAACTGCGGCGCTATCGCTGTGAGGACGCCGTCGACCAGCTCGGCCTGCCGGTCAGGATCAGCGAGGACATTCTTGCCAGTTATGCCAGCAAGGTCTGGATTACCCAGCCGGAGAACCAGCCCAGACCCACCTCGTACGACCAGGCCTGCCAGGTGCTGGGCGTCACCCGGCGCGAATCCCTGGCTGCCATCAAACGGGCTTACCGCAAGAAAGTCTCCGAATGCCACCCCGACAAACTGGCCCAGCAAAGCCTCAGCCCGGCCGAACAGGCCCGCGCCAAAGAGCGCCTGCTACGCTACCAGCAGGCCTGGGAACTGATCCGCAAAGAGCACGCTTTTAACTCCAAAAACCCGGCCTCAAGCTGGTAGACTGGAGGCCTTTGCGGCAGGGACTGCTGACCACGCCATTTTCCATGTAGTCGAGAGAGCTGTGATGAACCCTTATCTGATTGCCCCATCCATCCTGTCTGCCGACTTCGCCCGCCTCGGCGAGGAAGTCGATCATGTTCTCGCCGCCGGCGCGGACGTTGTGCACTTTGATGTGATGGACAATCACTACGTCCCGAACCTGACCATTGGCCCCATGGTCTGCGAAGCACTCCGCAAGCACGGTGTCACCGCCCCCATCGACGTTCACCTGATGGTGTCACCGGTGGACGACCTGATCCGCATGTTCATCGATGCCGGCGCCAGCTACATCACCTTCCATCCGGAGGCCTCCGGTCACGTCGACCGCTCCCTGCAACTGATCCGCGACGGCGGCTGCAAGGCCGGATTGGTATTCAACCCCGCTACTCCGCTGAGCTACATGGATTATGTAATGGACAAACTCGACATGGTGCTGCTGATGTCGGTAAATCCGGGCTTTGGCGGCCAGAAGTTCATCCCCGGCACCCTCGACAAGCTGCGCCAGGCCCGCCAGCGCATCGATGCCAGCAATTACAACATCCGCCTGGAGATCGATGGCGGCGTGAAAGTGGACAACATTCGCGAAATCGCCGAAGCCGGTGCCGACACCTTCGTGGCCGGCTCTGCCATCTTCAACACCCCGGATTACAAGGCAACCATCGACGCCATGCGCGAGGAACTGGCGCAGGCGCGCACGGTGACTGGCGGATGAGCCTGCAGGGCCTGTTCAACCCCCGCTGGCCGGGGGTAGCGTTATTCGATCTGGATGGCACCCTGGTGGACAGCGCACCGGACCTCGCCGCCGCCGTCGACCAGATGCTGGAGCACCTGGGCAGAACCCCGGCAGGCATCGACCTGGTGCGCGACTGGGTCGGCAACGGTGCCGGCATTCTGGTGCGCCGCGCCCTGGCCCGCAAAACGGACTGGGAACCGCCGACCGCCCGGGACGACGCCCTGTTCAACGATGCCCTGGCAATTTTCTATCATGCCTACCGTCAACTTAACGGCCGGCATGCGGTGGTGTTCGACGGCGTCATCGAGTGCCTGGAGCACTTGAAGGGGCTGGGTTGCAGAATGGCGGTGGTCACCAACAAACCCGACCCGTTTGTCGCGCCCCTGCTGCAACAGACGGGACTCGACCGGTACTTTGGGCTCTGGGTCGGTGGCGACACCCTGGCCGTCAAGAAGCCGGATCCGGCACCACTGCTGCATGCCATGACGCAACTGGGCGGCACCCGCGGTACCACGGTGATGGTGGGAGACTCCGCGGCAGACGTCAGCGCCGCCCAGGCAGCCGGCATACCCTGCGTAGCGGTACGCTACGGCTACAACTTCGGCGGCTCGGTTGACAGCCTCGGGGCCGATGCAGTTGTTGATTCCCTGGCCGAGCTTTTGTAATCTCGCAAGGATGTAATTCACATTGAACTCTTCAATTCGGGAGATTCCTGCCGTGCAGGGACTGAATCTGACTGCAGCGCGAGGCATCCTCACAACCCGCGCAACACGATGGTGGCGATGGCGCACCGGCTGAGCAAGCCCGGCGGCTGACTGGCTCCTGCCTGTCGAGCCCGCAACCATCAGGCCGGCCCGGATACCCCGGCGCCCGCCCACAACGCAGAGCAGATTTCAGGAAACCGAGACATGACACCCGAGCAATTCACCGAGCTCGCCGAAGCCGGCTATAACCGTATTCCCGTCTACCGCGAAGTTCTGGCGGATCTGGACACTCCCCTCAGCACCTACCTGAAACTCGCCAGTGGCCCGTATTCCTACCTGTTTGAATCGGTTCAGGGTGGCGAGAAATGGGGGCGTTACTCCATCATTGGCCTGCCCAGCCGCGAACTGCTGAAGGTGTTCGACCACCGCATCGAGGTCAGCCGCAATGGCGAGGTGGTGGAACAGGCCGAGGTGACTGACCCGCTCGAGTTCGTGGACGAATACCAGAAGCGCTTCAACGCCCCGGACCTGCCGGAACTGCCCCGCTTCAACGGCGGCCTGGTGGGCTATTTCGGTTACGATACAGTTCGCTACATCGAGAAGCGCCTGCGCCACAGCTGTCCGCCGGACCAGATCGGCACCCCGGATATCCTGCTGATGGTGTCCAACGAAATCGTGGTGTTCGACAACCTCCGCGGCAAACTGCACCTGATTGTGCACGTGGACCCGTCCGTTAGCGGCGCCTACCCGCAGGCCCAGGCCCGCCTCGACGAACTGGAAAGCCAGCTGCACCGGCAGACCGCCAACGCGCCCCGCACCCCGGAACACCTGCGGGGCAAGGTGGTGGATGAAAGCGACTTCAAATCCGGCTTTACCCAGGAACGTTTCGAAGCCGCCGTCGACAAGATCAAAGGCTACGTGCTCGACGGCGACGTGATGCAGACGGTGATCTCCCAGCGCATGTCGATCCCCTTCGAAGCGCCGCCGCTGAACCTGTACCGCTCGCTGCGGGTACTGAACCCGTCGCCGTACATGTACTTCCTCGACCTGGACGACTTCCACATTGTCGGCTCGTCACCGGAAATCCTGGCCCGGGTGGAAGACGAGGAAGTCACCGTACGACCCATCGCCGGCACCCGCAAGCGCGGCGCCACCGATGCCGAGGACAAGGCGCTGGAACATGAGTTGCTGGCCGATCCGAAAGAGATTGCCGAGCACCTGATGCTGATCGACCTGGGTCGCAACGACGCCGGCCGGGTCTCGGAAACCGGTACCGTCAGGCTGACCGACAAGATGATCGTGGAGCGCTATTCCCACGTGATGCACATTGTCTCCAACGTGACCGGCCGCCTGAAACCGGGCACCAGCTGCCTGGACGTGCTCCGGGCCACCCTGCCCGCTGGCACCCTGAGCGGCGCCCCGAAAATCCGCGCCATGGAAATCATCGACGAACTGGAGCCGGTGAAACGCGGTGTGTATGGCGGTGCCGTCGGTTACCTGTCGTTCAACGGCAATATGGACACCGCCATTGCCATCCGCACCGCGGTGATCAAGGACAACACCCTGCATATCCAGGCCGGTGCCGGCGTGGTGGCAGACTCCATTCCCCGCCTCGAATGGAAAGAGACCATGAACAAGGGCCGCGCCATCTTCAGGGCGGTGGCCATGACCTACAACGACTACGACCACTGAGGCGGAGGAACGATTTATGTTGCTGATGATCGATAACTACGACTCCTTCACCTACAACGTGGTGCAGTATCTGGCCGAGCTGGGTGCCGACGTGCAGGTCCACCGCAACGACGAAATCAGCCTCGAGCAGATCGAGGCCCTGCAGCCGGAGCGGCTGGTGATCTCCCCGGGCCCCTGCACGCCCAATGAAGCCGGTATATCCATGGCTGCCATCCGCCACTTTGCCGGCAAGCTGCCGATCCTTGGCATCTGCCTGGGCCACCAGGCGATCGGCCAGGTATATGGCGGCCATATCATCCGTGCCGGCCGGGTCATGCATGGCAAGGTCTCCCCCGTGTACCACAAGGACATCGGCGTCTTCCGGGGCCTGAACAATCCTCTGCAGGCCACCCGCTACCACAGTCTGGTGATTGACAAGGACACCTTGCCGGAGTGCCTGGAAGTCACCGCCTGGACCCGCAACGACGACGGTTCCATTGAGGAAATCATGGGCGTTCGCCACAAGACCCTGCCAATCGAAGGCGTGCAGTTCCACCCCGAGTCGATCATGACCGAGCAGGGCCACGAACTGCTGCGCAACTTCCTGAGAACATGACAAGAGGCCGACACATGGACATGAAACAAGCACTCAACCGCATTGCCTCCAACCTGGATCTGTCCCGGGAAGAAATGAAGGATGTCATGCGCATTGTGATGAACGGCGAAGCCACCGACGCCCAGATCGGCGCCTTCCTGATGGGGTTGCGCCTGAAGAGCGAAACCATTGACGAGATCACCGGCGCCACCGAAGTGATGCGGGAACTGGCCACCAGGGTCGAGATAAACGCCGAGCCGCTGGTGGACATCGTTGGCACCGGCGGTGATGGTGCCAACCTGTTCAACGTGTCGTCTGCCTCCGCGTTCGTCGTCGCCGCCGCCGGCGGTTACGTGGCCAAGCACGGCAACCGGGGCGTATCGTCCAACAGTGGCAGTGCCGACCTGATCGAGAAAGCCGGCATCAACCTGGGCATGACCCCGGAACAGGTCGCCCGCTGCGTGGAACAGATTGGCGTCGGTTTCATGTTCGCCCCGGCCCACCACGGCGCCATGAAGCACGCCATCGGCCCCCGCAAGGAACTGGGATGCCGCACCATTTTCAATATCCTCGGCCCCATGACCAACCCGGCGGGCGTCAAACGGCAGCTGATCGGTGTTTTCAACAAGGCCCTGTGCCGCCCCATGGCCGAAGTCATGCAACGCCTGGGTGCCGAACACATCATGGTGGTCTGTTCGAAGGACGGCCTGGATGAAATCAGCCTGGCCACCGTCACCCACGTGGCAGAACTGAAGAATGGCGAAATCACCGAGTACGACATCACTCCGGAAGACCTGGGCCTGAAGAGCCAGTCGCTGGTGGGCCTGACCGTCGAAACCTCGGACGACTCCCTGAAACTGATCAAAGCCGCCTTTGGTCGCGACCACGACGAAATTACCGAGAAGGCCCGTGACCTGATTGCCCTGAACGCCGGCGCGGCCATCTATGTCGCAGGGCTGGCGCGGACCGCCAAAGAAGGTGTCGACATGGCACTGGACGCCATGGGTTCCGGGCTGGCGGCCGGCAAGATGTCGGAGCTGGCTGATTTTTCCCAGTGTTTCTGAGGGCCATCAACTCCAGAAGGCACTGACCAAATTTGATGAGTCGGTGATGGGGGTCTTTCCAAAACTGTCTGTAGCCATGGATGGCTACAGCCAAGCCCTACAGGGACGTACTTGTGGGCGTGTTTTGGAAAGGCCCCCATCATCGGCTCCTGCACATATTTCAGCAGGCAAATCATGACCGAACGACATTTGGACAAGACTCCCACCATTCTGCGCAAAATCGTTGACCGCAAATGGGAAGAGATAGACGACCGGAAACCCAAGGTTTCCATCGCGGACCTGAAAGCGATGGCCGGTGACCAGGCGCCGGCTCGCGGTTTTGCAAATGCCCTGCGCACTCGTATCGAAGCAGAGCAGCCGGCGGTCATCGCTGAAATCAAGAAGGCGTCACCGAGCAAAGGCATCCTGCGGGATCCGTTTGAGCCGGAACGCATTGCCGAGAGTTACGAGAAAGGCGGCGCCGCCTGCCTGTCGGTGCTTACCGACAAGGACTTCTTCCAGGGCCACGAAGACTACCTGAAAGCCGCCCGGGCCGCCTGCAGCCTGCCGGTGATCCGCAAGGACTTCATGGTGGCGCCTTATCAGGTGTACGAAAGCCGGGCGATTGGCGCCGACTGTATCCTGCTGATTGCCGCCTGCCTCACCCGGAACCAGCTGCAGGAGCTGGAAGGTATCGCTCATGAGATCGGCCTGGATGTCCTGGTAGAGGTCCACGATGGCGCGGAAATGGACGATGCCCTCACCCTGCGAACGCCACTGGTGGGCATCAATAACCGCAACCTGCACACGTTCGAGGTGTCCCTGGAGACCACCTTCAACCTGCACCAGCGCATCAGCGCCGACCGCCTGACCATCACCGAAAGCGGCATCATGACCCGGGACGATGTGGAGGCAATGACCCGCCGGGGAATCTACGGGTTCCTGGTCGGCGAATCCTTCATGCGTGCCGACGACCCGGGCACCCGGTTGCGGGAACTGTTCTTCTGATTACCTGCTGAGCACCACTGTGCTGCCTCCGGAGATCTCCGCAGGACAGCACAGTGCGTACTACTCCCAAGTGCATACGCACTATGCATTATTGGCAAATGCAACCAATTCCCGCGAAAATGGCACATCTGTTCCAGCTGCGGAAGCCATCAGTGCGAATTCCCCAACCTCGTATCCCCGACAAGTGGCTTGCCGCCTTCGAATCCGACACCGATCTGGTGGAGCAGCGCGTCGCCATAATCATGGCGTGGGTGGTCCTGATCACCATGCCGATGTACCAGACCAGCCACCACCTGCGGAATGTCGACAGCGAAGGGCTCTGGATGGCCGAACTGCTGTTCCGCATTCCCGGCGTGCTGTGCGGCCTGCTGACCCTGGCAGCCCTGCACTTCGGGCGCCCGCAACTGCCCGCAAGGGCACTGCTGCGAATGCTGGGCATCTCGGTGATGGTGATGATCCTCGCCCTGTTCCTGATCCATTACCGCGACCACCCCGACAACATGACCCAGCTCAGCAACGGCCTGGTGATCACCTTTTTCGGCGTAACGGCACTGGCGATACGCGGCTTGCGCGAGTGGTGCCTGGTTTTCCTGACGCCGTTCGTCATCTTCCTGGTCATCGCGCCGTTTGCCGGTATTCCGCGGGCCATGCTGCTACCCCTGCTGTTCGACCCCATGGTGATGGTGGTGATCACCCTGGTCGCGACTGCAGCGGTGCGACACCTGCGAATCCGCGAGTTCCTCGCGCGCCAGGAACTGACCGAGATAGCCTCTACCGACCAGCTGACCGGGCTGCTGAACCGGCGCCCGATGCATCCACTGATGGTCCACGAGGTTAACCGGGCACGACGCACGGGAACCCCGTTCAGCATCGTGCTCGGCGATCTCGACCGATTCAAGAAGGTCAACGATACCTACGGTCACGAGGCCGGCGACCTGGTGCTGCAGGAAACCGCCCGGCGCCTGCAAGCAGCGATCCGGGCGCAGGACATTGTCTGTCGCTGGGGGGGCGAGGAATTGTTGATCCTGTTGCCGGAGACCGGGCCGGAAGGCGCCGGCCAGGTTGCCGAGAAGATTCGGGCGGCGATGGACGACGCCCCGGTCCAAACCGGCAACGAGGTCATTCACCAGACCATCAGTCTCGGCGTCAGCTCGTTCCGCCCCGATGACACGGTCACCACGCTCATCAGCCGTGCCGATGAGGCGCTCTACGAGGCCAAGAGTGCGGGACGCAACCGGGTGGTGCAAGCCGACCAGCCCGGCTGAGCCCGCTTCCGCTCAACCGCTGGGCAACATTCCGGCACGGCCGGACAGGCCGGCGCTTACACTGCGGCCGATGGCCGCTGCTTCATCCGATCGTACCAGGCCTGAAGGTTGGCCTGATCCGGCTGGATTCGTACCGCCACCACGCGGGCGAAGGCCACCGTGGCGAAGGCGTTGAGGTCTGCGGCGGTGAGCCGGTCACAGCAGATGAATTCCTTGCCGGCCAGCTGCTTGTCGAGGAAGTGCATGAACTTCTCGATGGAACCGCGGCATTCCTCGCCCCATTCCTTGATGGGGTTCATCCGGTCCTTGAAATAGCCGCTGGTGTGCTGGAAACACATGCCGGTGGGCAGGAAGAAATAGAAATCGATCCAGCGCAGCCACTGCTCGATCAGCGCCTTTTCCCGCGCGTTGTCTCCCAGCAAGCGGGGGCTGTCCGGATAGGCCTCTTCGAAATAGCGGCAAATGGCCATGGTTTCGGCAATACAGGTGCCATCATCCAGCTCCAGTACCGGCACCTTCTTCATTGGATTGCGGGCAACAAATTCCGGTGTGAGGTTATCACCCTTCTGCAGGTCCAGTTCCACAAACTCGGCCTGGTCCAGCAGGCCTTTCTCTGCCATGAACATCCGCACACGGCGGGGGTTGGGAGCAGTTTTGTTTTCGAAGATTTTCATTGTTATCGCCTCCGTCATGGCTGAAATCAGCATCGATAGTAAACAGGTTGCAAGACAGGACAGAGCCTGACGCCGAAATGCGGTTGCGTCAAGCAACCGTTCCACCCGGAGCGTCAGCGGGCCAGCCAGTTGTCTAGCTGGCGCACCAGCCAGTCCGGATCATCAAGGGGCAGGTCATGGCCGGCATCCGGGTGAACCTGCAGGGTCCACTGCCAGCGGCGGGCGAGGGTGGCACTGCATTGCCAGTGCACGATACGGTCTCCGCGGCTGGCCAGCACCAGGGCGTCGGGCAGCGGTCGCCGGTCGAGGGGCTTATAGGTTGCGGCCGCCCGCAGTTGCTGCAGGGCATTGGCCGGGCTCACCGGACGCTGGCGCTGGATACGGTACCAGTGCTTGACGGTCGCCAGCGCCACCGGACGGTTGCAGGTGAGTTGCAGGATATCCCGCTCCCGGTCAAACAGTTCACGCCGCAGCAGTAACCGCAGGATGCGCGGCCAGCCCGCGGGCCGCATCCGCTGCCACGGCGGGCTGAATCCGGAACTGGTATTGATCAGCACCAGCTCCTGGATTTCACCGTCCGGGGCATGCTGGGCCCAGTCCAGCGCCACCATCCCCCCCATCGACAGCGCCAGCAGGCCATAGGGCCGGGGAATGTGGCTGACCTGTCGGCACACCAGCTCACGGATTCCGGCAATGCTTGCCGGGCTGGGATCGCGGTAATGCACACCGGTGCCGGGCAGGTCCACGGTGTGAAAGTGGTGGCCGGGAAAAGCTTGCCGCAGGCGCTCGGCAAATTCGCCCCAGTGCGCCTGCTCCCGGGTCAGGCCGCGCAACAGAATCCAGTGCATGCTAATGGGGCTCCCTGTACCAGTGCATGATCGCCGCCTCTCTCAGCATGGACTCCCGCTCACCTTCCGGCAACCAGTTGTGGTGACTGGCTGCTGCGTGGAGCAGGAAATCGATGAAGGTGAGGTGACTGCGCAACACCCGCTGGTGCCGGTGCGGCACCTGGGGGTTGAACAGGCCGTCGAGCCGCAGCAACTGGCGGGGCCGCTTGCGGATCCAGCGCCAGGAGCCCATTTCCAGGGTCAGCGGCAGAAATGCGCCATCACTCACCTTGTTGATCTGCTTGTACAGGTAATCCCACAGGTCACCGTGGGTAAGGTAATGACGGGACTGGGGCTCGAAGCGGTAATCGTGATTGGGGTAGGCCTGTTCCCAGGTCAGCTTGAGAGCCATCACCGAGGCAATCCGCCGCATGGGCCGGCGGCGGTAGGCATAGGGGAACCAGATCTGGTCTTGCCAGCCAAATCCGGAGTGGCAGTCCAGCGCGACACTGAACGGCCGGCCCGGCAACAGGTCGCCGATGACCCGTTCAAGGGCGAGGTTCTCCGGCTCCATGCCCTGCTCCGGGCGCCCGGTATACCAGGGCAGCCGGGGCGACAAACGCTGCCCACCCAGCAAAAACGCACTGCGGTCCTGGGCGGTAATCGGCGCGTTACGCATGAGGTCAACGCCGTTGGGGTTACTGCGCTGGTTCAGATACATGCCACCGGGGTTGAGAATCGGCAGCAGGGTGATGTGGACCGAGTCCAGCAGGCCGCGCAGGGCGTCATCCCAGTGCAGGCGGGATAACAGACTCTGCAACCAGGCCATGACGACCTGGCTGCCGATGCGCTCCAGGCCATGCACGCCACCCACCAGCAACAGCGCCGGCGCGTCCGCAGCCCGACTGCCCAGGTCCACCCGGTACAGCGGCAGGGTCAGGCCGGCCACCTCCACGCGCTCGACGACCCGGCTGCTCACCTGCGGCGGGGCTTCTGCCAGCATCCGTTCGAGGCTCACCAGCTCCGGCAGGAAGGTCCGCAACTGATGTCGCTGCCGGCGGTCACGGGACGCCTTCTCGGCGGCAATGGCGGTATGGGGGGTTTCCGTTTTCAGTTCAGGCATCTGGCTGCACTCCCGGCGGGTTCGCCTGCCAGCGTGCCACGGCATTGCTGCAATTGGTTGACAGCGGGCCCCGGGGTGCGGTGGCGATTGGCCCATTCGGCCTCGTCGCACTGTGACCTCGGCACGGACCGCGGCGCGGCGAACCGCCTAACCTGATCCGGTCTCCCGCGGTACCGGAGCCTCCCCTTACCCGAACAACAACAGCAAGATCACTGCAAAGGTACAACCCAATGACGAATCCAAACCGGCCCCGGACATGGTGGCCCGCGCTTGTCCTACTGCTCTGTTTCAGCCCGCTGCTGCATGCCGCGGGCTCCTCGGCACTGTACCCGGTTGCCTCCCTGGTCGCCGGCATCCTCAACCAGCCGCTGTTCCCCGAGTCCGCGGTGTATACCACCAACGATGACATCGTGATCCGTGGCAGCGACGGGATCAACCTGGAGGCCAACGTGTTCATCCCGACCTCCGGTGAATCCAGCTATCCGGCCATTGTCTTCATTAACAGCTGGGCCCTCAACGAGTACGAGTACCTGGCCGCAGCCGGGCGCCTGGCGGAGCAGGGCTACATCGTACTGAGCTATTCCTCCCGCGGCTGGGGTAATTCCGGCGGCCTGGTGGACACCGCTGGCCCGAAAGACATGGACGATTTCTCCCGGGTGCTGGACTGGCTGCTCGCCAACACCGCCACCGATCCCGAACGGATCGGTGCCGCCGGTATTTCCTATGGCGCCGGGATCAGCCTGCTGGCCGCCGCCCACGATGACCGGGTCCGCGCTGTTGCCGCGATGAGTGGCTGGGGCAGCCTGGTGGAGGCGCTCTATGCCGGCCAGACTCCCCGCCTGGTCTGGGGCGAGTTGCTGACCCTCAGTGGCGAACTGCTGGGTCGTCCCGACCCGGCGATCAGTGCGCTGTGGAGTAACGTCCGCAATCACCGCAACGTGGAGCAGACCATCGCCTGGGCCAGCATACGCTCGCCCCTGAACTACGTTGACCAGCTCAATGCCAACGGCACCGCGGTGTATCAGGCCAACAACTGGGGCGACAACCTGTTCCAGCCCAACAGCCCGCTTGAGCTGCACCACAGGCTCAACGGCCCCAAGCATATTGACCTGCAGGCCGGCACCCACGCCGGTACCGAAATCATCGGCATGCTCGGCGATGGCAACACCCGCATCTGGAACAATGTGCAACGCTGGTTCGACAGTCATCTGAAGGGTGTGCCCAGTGCCATTGACGACCAGCTCCCGGTGCAGATGAAGGTGCAGTTCACCGACCGCTATGAAGGTTTCACGGCCTTCCCGGTGCCGGAAGCTCGGCCCCGGCGCTGGTACCTGCACCCACGCAGCCTGTTCACTCCCGGCAGCCTGCGCGAATCGCCCTGGCAAAGCTGGCAGGCCCGCAGCATTGGCATCAGCTCCTGGGCCGACACCCTGGCGGGCACCGGCATTCCACTTGCGTCACAGGTGTTTACCCAGCTCAAGGTACCGGTCACTGCTCCCATTCCGCTGCTTGGCCAGAACCGCAGCATCTGGTTCCAGACCGGTCGCCTGGACGAAACCCTCGCTATCCGCGGTATCCCCAGGGTCACGCTGCAGATTACGCCCGCTGACCGCCATGCCCAGCTGGTGGCCTATCTCTACGATATGGACTGGGCGGGCACCGGCAAGCTGATTACCCACGCCCCGGTCACCCTGCCCGAGGCAACTGCCGGCGAAACCGTGGCGGTCACGGTCGACCTGGTTGCGACGGCCTATGACGTGCCGGCCGGCAACCGGCTGGTGCTGGTGGTGGATACCCGCGACATCCTCTACGAATACCCGGAGGGCGGCACCACGCGGGTTGATTTCGAGTTCAGCAACGGCCAGCTGTCCACCCTGGAGGTGCCGGCGCTCTGAGGTCCGCCGGCAACGGGCGACGGGCGGCCATGAAAAATTTCCCGCCTGTCGCAACCGTTTCCCGGAGCTCAGTCCGCCGGCATCCCGGTGCTCTGGACCGCGCGAATAATCCCGCGGTCGTCAGATAACAGCAGCAGTTCGCCATGGGGACCGATATCAAAACGGTCCACCGCCGCCAGCTGGCGCAGGAAGCGGTCTTCCTGATTCATCAGGGCCGGCGCACAGGCCATTCGGGTGGCCCCCAATGGTGCCAGTGCCAGCCCCTCCCCGGTTTGCTGCCAGCTCCCGAAATAGCGGTTACAGGACGCCCTTCCGGCCAGCCGGCCATCGGCGAGGAATTCCAGGGTAACCCGCGAGCTGTCGATAATGCCCTCGCCGGCAATGTCCTCGACGACCCATTCCACGCCCCTGAGCAGCCGCGTCGGATCCCCCCCGCACCCCTCGCCCAGCAGCTCGCCGTTGATCGCTACCCGGGCCTGGACCGGATAGGCCAGTCCACTCATGGTGTCCCGGCAGAGCTGGCGGGCCACCGCCAGGGTGACCACCTGGCCGGACTGTGCCGCCCGGTAGTCACGGCCGGTAGCGCTGCGGGCCAGTTCCCGGTACCCCAGCACCGCTGGTGATTCGCCCGGCTGCTCGAGGGTCAGCTGGCCCGCGTCCAGTGTCACTGCCCAGAACGGCTCCTGCCCGTGCGCCACGAACGGCAGCGCCACGGCACCGGGCAGCACACAGGTGGGCATGGCCTGGTCACGGATGGTAAGAACCCCTTCCTCGCCCTTGCTCCAGAAACCGGTGGTGGCGTCACCGATGGCCTCAAACCGGGCACCGGATCCCGCTGCCACCGGTTTCATCAGATACTGGGCTGCCGGGGTGGTTACCCTCAGCAGCCGGGCCTGGTCGTCATAGGCAAGCTGGATGGCCAACTGGCCACACTCCATGGCACCCTCTATGGCACCCTCCGGCACGGCGGTCGGTGCCGGTCCCTGCGGTGCAGTCGCACAACCCGATACCAGGGCGCTGGTCGCCAGCAGCGCCAACAGGCTCTTTGCAGTCATGTTCGTTCCCTCTGATTTACATCGTTTTTATGATCGAGGCAGCATTCTATACCCTTGCCATTGCCAATTCGCTGACCGAATCGCTACCCTTGCACTAACTCCACTTGCGGATGCACCCGTCATGGCCATCAGACTCTATCAATTCGCCATTTCCCATTACTCCGAAAAGGTCCGCTGGGCACTGGACTTCAAAGGTCTCAGCTATCAGGCGGTTAACCTGTTGCCGGGCCAGCACGTAGCCACCATCCGCAAGGTCACCCGCAGCAAGCACACCTCGGTTCCGGTGCTCGATCACGATGGCGAGATTGTTCAGGGCTCGGCGGCCATCCTTGACTACCTCGATGCCAGCTTTCCCGATCAACCACTGATACCGCCAGATCCGGATCTGCAAAACCAGGTACTGGCCTGGCAGCAGCGGCTGGATGATGCCGCCGGCCCGGCGGTCCGCACCTACTGCTACCACTATCTGCTGCAGCGGCCCAAAGCGGTCATTCCGATGCTGACGGCAGGCACTCCGTTCTACAACCGCTTCCTGCTCGGCCTGTTGTTCAGCAAGGTCGATGAAACCATGCGCAACTGGATGAAGATCAACGCGAAAACCGCTGAGTCCGCACGCCAGACCATCGACCACCTGCTGACCGAACTGGCCGAGGTATACCAGCGGCAGCCCTACCTGGTCGGCGACCGGTTTTCCCGCGCCGACCTCACCGCCGCGGCCTTGCTGGCGCCCATCTTCCAGCCGCCACAATACCCGGTGCCCTGGCCCCGGCCGGCCCGGCTGCCGGCGGAACTGCGAACCCAGCTGGCCGACTGGGAAACCCGCAGTGAGGGGCTGGTCCGTCTGTACCGCGACCATCGCTGACGCCCCCTGCCGCTGGCGCAATCCGCCACCGGATATGGCGTAAAGCGACAACACGCTGCAGACGTTCCATGCCAGAATAGGTGCCAGACAACAACAAACCATCAGACAGGTGGCACGATGATTCTGGGCGAAATGATGAGGTCCGTGCTGGACAACAGCGGGTTACTGGCGCTCTGGGAAGCGGTGGCGCCCTGGCTGGCACTGGACGAGCGCCAGCTGATCTTCGTCATTGCCACGCCGTTGTTCATCGCGGTGACACTCTGGGAATACCTGCGGATCCGCCACGATCCGGCCCTGATGGACGTCCGCGAAGCGGTGCGAAACTTTGCCCTGGGTGCCGGCTACCAGGTCACCGAGTTGCTGTTTGCCGGCATCATCGCGTTCCCGCTCTATGCCCTCTGTTACCACTACCGGCTGCTGGAACTGGAGTTGACCTGGGTTACCGGCATGCTGACCTTTCTCGGTGTCGACTTCTGTTTCTACTGGATGCACCGGGCCAGTCACCGCATGCGCTGGTTCTGGGCCGCCCACGTGGTGCACCATTCCTCCGAACGGATGAATTTCTCCACCGCCATGCGCCAGAACGCCACCAATATCTTTAACGGCAACTGGGCGTTCTACCTGCCGCTGGCGCTGATCGGGTTCAACCCGGTATGGATCGGCATTGCCTACGCGCTGTCGCTGGTCTACCAGTTCTTCATTCACACCACCCTGGTGAAGCGGCTGCCCCGCCCCATCGAGTGGCTGTTCAACACCCCCAGTCACCACCGGGTTCACCATGGTCGCAACCCCGGCTATATCGATCGCAACTACGGCGGCACACTGATTGTCTGGGACCGGCTGTTTGGCAGCTTTGTCGATGAGGCGGCCAACAATCCTCCGCGCTACGGTATCACCCGACCGGTGCCGGCGCAGGGGCTGATTGCACTGTGGACCCACGAATACCGGGACCTGTTCCATGACATGGCGCAGCCCGGGCCGCTATGGGCCCGCCTGGCCCATCTCTGGCGGCCACCCGAATGGCAGCGGCCGCCAGCGGACCTGCAGGCGCAGGGACAGCAGCCACCGACATGACTCCGCCCCCCGATTGCGGTTAACATCGGGAGCTCCCGGAAAACAACGGAAATCTATCATGAGCCGGACCTTCCGTGCCGCCCTGCTGATCCTTCTGGCCAGCACCGGCAGTGCGACCGTCAGCGCCGCCGACCTGCTGATCGCGGTTGCGGCGAATTTTACCGACACCGCGGGCAAACTGGTGGCGCAGTTCGAAGCCAGCTCCGGCCACCGGGTGCGCGCCAGTTTCGGCTCCACCGGTAAGCTGTATGCCCAGATTCGCCATGGCGCCCCCTTCGAGGTTTTCATGGCCGCCGACAGCGAGCACCCCCGCCTGCTGGAAGCCGAAGGCCGCGGCGTTGCCACCACCCGCTTTACCTACGCCACCGGCAAACTGGTACTGTGGAGCCGCAACGCGGATACCCTCGCCGACCCGCTGGCCTATCTTACCGCCAGCGGGCCCGACCGAGTCGCGATCGGCAATCCCAAAACCGCGCCCTATGGCATCGCCGCGATGGAAACGCTGGCGGCCCTGGGGCTGACCGGGCCCATCAGCAAGCGTCTGGTCAGGGGCGACTCGATTGCCCAGACCTTCCAGTTTGTCGCCACCGGCAACGCAGATGCCGGTTTTGTCGCACTGGCCCAGGTCAGGGCCTGGCAGGGTGAACCCGGCAGCCTATGGCTGGTTCCCCAGGAGCTGTATCGGCCAATCCGGCAGCAGGCAATCCTGCTGCACAAGGGCGCCGATAATCCGGCGGCACGGGCGTGGCTGGCCTTCCTGGCATCGCCGCCGGCCCGCGCAATCATCGCCAAAGACGGTTACGATAGCGGACAGATCGCGGAACCCTGATTCCGCCCCCGAACAGCGGACGGAGAATGCATGGGCCCGGAATGGCAGGCGGTATGGCTCACCCTTAAACTGGCGGCGGTTACTACCGCCCTGTTACTGGTTATCGGCACCCCGATTGCCTGGTGGCTTGCGCGCAGTCGGCATTGGCTCCGCCAGCCGGTTGCCGCAGTGGTCGCCCTGCCCCTGGTGCTGCCACCGACGGTGCTCGGCTTCTATCTGCTGGTGGTGTTGGGCCCGGACGGCCTGATCGGACAGCTCACCGAACACCTTGGCATCGGTCTGCTGCCCTTCACCTTTGAGGGCCTGGTGGTGGCCTCGGTCATCTACTCGCTGCCGTTTACCGTGCAACCGCTGCAGAATGCGTTTGCCGCCATCAACCCGCAGCTGCTGGAAGTCGCCGCCACCCTGCGGGCATCGCCCCGGGACCGCTTCTTCTCTGTAGTCATTCCGCTCGCCCGCCCCGGCTTCCTGACCGCAGCAGTGCTCACTTTCGCCCATACAGTGGGGGAGTTCGGGGTAGTGCTGATGATCGGCGGCAATATTCCCGGGGAAACCCGGGTCCTGTCAGTGGCCATTTATGACCACGTGGAAGCCCTCGAGTACAGTCAGGCGCACTGGCTGGCCGCCGGGATGCTGGCCTTCTCCTTTGTGGTCCTGGTCAGCCTGTATTCCCTCAACAGTCGGTTCGGTAACGGGGTGGTACGTTGAACGGAGGTACGTTGAACAGAGGTGCGCCGAACGAAGGTGCGATGAATACTGCCATGGGCATCGAGGCCCGCTTCCAGTGCCGGTTCGAGGACTTTGCCCTGGACGTGACGCTGACCCTGCCCGGCACCGGAGTGACCGCGCTGTTCGGCCACTCCGGATGCGGCAAGACCACGCTGTTGCGCTGCATGGCCGGTCTTCAGCCGGCGCAGGGGCGAATGGTGGTTAATGGCGAGTGCTGGCAGGAGGATGACTTTTCCCTGCCGGTTCACCGCCGGCCGCTGGCCTATGTCTTCCAGGACACCGGATTGTTCCCCCACCTCTCGGTAGCGCAGAACCTCCATTATGGTTACCGCCGAATTGCCAGCGGCGCACGCCAGATTGATTTTGACCAGGCGGTCCGCTGGCTGGGGCTGGAACGGTTGCTGGACCGCATGCCACAGAAGTTGTCCGGCGGCGAACGGCAACGGGTGGCTATCGCCCGCGCCCTGCTCACCAGCCCCCGCCTGTTGTTGATGGACGAACCGCTCTCGGCGCTGGACGACGCCAGCAAGCAGGACATCCTGCCCTACCTGGAGCGGCTTCACGACAGCCTGTCGATCCCGGTCATTTACGTATCCCACGCCACCGGCGAGGTGGCCCGGCTGGCGGACCACATTGTCATGATGGCGGCTGGCAAGGTGACCGCCCAGGGGCCGTTGCAGGAAACCCTGGCTCGGACCGATCAGCCCTTTGCCGGCGAGGACGATGCAGCAGTAATTGTGAAAGCCACCATCACCGGTCGGGACGACCGCTGGCACTTGTGCCTGGCGGAGTTTGGCGATCGTCAGATATGGCTGCGGGACGATCCCCGGCTGAGCCCCGGCGACCCCATCCGCCTGCAGGTATTGGCGCGCGATGTCAGTATCGCGCTGAACCGGCACCGGGACCAGAGCATCCAGAACCTGTTGCCGGCGCGGGTAGAGGAAATTCGCCAGGGGCGGCAGCCGGGCACCGCCATCGTGCGGCTGGTCAGTGGCGACACCCCGTTCCTGTCCCAGCTCACCAGCCGCGCGGTGGAGCAGCTGGCACTGTCGCCCGGAATGGCGGTGTGGTTGCAGATAAAATCAGTAGCCATTGTCGGTTGACCGTCACCACCTTCACAGTCGGTCACAGTCCTCCGCGCCACTCCTGTTATAATCCACCGACGTTTCCAGGGCTGCCTGTGCTGCCCGCCCGATCATGAGGTAAACCATCTTGAAAAACGCAGTAATGATTGCAGCTCTCGCAGCAACCGCCCTGACCGGCTGTCAGACTTCCGGCTATATGACCTCGGCCGCAACTGACGGCGACGGCGTAACCTGCGCAGAGATCTACCAGGCCTTCGACGCCTACCAGGCTGATCGTCAGTCGGCGAGCGCGCTGACCGACCTGACCCGGCTGGTCAATCCGACAGCCGCTTCGCTGGCGGAACAGGGCGTCAGTTCAGCAGAAAGCTATTACGAGCAGATCAAGGCCAGCGCCAACATCGCGCTCGCCATTCGCGGCTGTGCACCGGTACAGTGAGGCCGCGGTGATTGCGGGCAGGACCGGCCTGCCCGCAATTTACAGGGCTGCAGCGGTCAGCGGGTACCGTAGACCACCATGGTTTTGCCCTTGACCTGAACCAGGCCCTGATCTTCCAGGGTTTTCAGCACCCGACCCACCATTTCCCGCGAGCAACCTACGATACGGCCAATCTCCTGGCGGGTGATCTTGATCTGCATGCCGTCCGGATGGGTCATCGCGTCCGGCTCCTTGCACAGGTCCAGCAGGGTACGGGCGACCCGGCCGGTGACGTCGAGGAATGCCAGGTCCCCCACCTTACGGGTGGTCTGGCGCAGGCGTGACGCCATCTGCTCCCCGATGAAATAGAGCACCCGCGGATCCTGCTGGGCAATTTCGCGGAACTTGGTGTAGCTGATCTCGGCGACCTCACACTCAGTCTTCGCCTTCACCCAGGCACTGCGGGAATCCATGTTGTCGAACAGCCCCATTTCACCGAAGAAATCACCGGCATTGAGGTAGGCCATGATCATTTCGCGGCCATCATCGTCTTCGATAATAACGGTGACCGACCCCTTTACGATGTAGAACAGCGAGTCGCTCTTGTCACCCGCATAGATGATGGTGCTCTTGGCGGGGTAGCGCCGACGGTGGCACTGGGACAGAAAATAATCCAGGTGCTTGGTTTTCTGCTCAACCGGTTTGACGATAGTGGCCATAGTGCGAGTCGTGCCTCCTTAACTGGCGAGTCCCGGAGTTGTTGTAGTAGTAACCCCTGATTCCATGGGGTTTTCTGAGGTCCATCCGGACCCCGGATACAGCGTCGATACCCGGGTTCCCCTCCGATGCCCCGGAAACCGGAGCAGACCCATCGAGCTGTTTCAAGTTATTTACACCAAGACTGGCGCAATAACCCTGCAACTTATAACAAGAAGGCCTGATTTCGGCAACCGCAAGCCTCACAGTTCCTCCACCGGCAGGGCCGTAGCGATGCCGGATCTGGCGGGATATGCTAGCATCCGCGGCAGCAACCATCGGAGATTTGACCATGAAGGCAACAATAGACTGGACCGGCAACGTCAGCTTCAAGGCCACCAGCGGCACCGGCCATGAAGTCCAGATTGACGGGCCACCCGATCACGGCGGACAGAACCTCGGGCCCCGCCCGATGGAAATGGTGTTGATGGGGCTGGGTGGCTGTTCCTCATTTGACGTCATGAGCATTCTGCAGAAAAGCCGCCAGGACGTCACCGCCTGCCGGACCGAGCTCGAGGCGGAACGGGCGGACGCCGTGCCGTCGGTGTTCACCCGCATCCACCTGCACTTTATTGTGACCGGTCGCAACCTGAAGGAAAACCAGGTGAAGCGCGCCGTCAGCCTGTCGGCGGAGAAGTATTGCTCCGCGTCGATCATGCTGGCCCAGGGTGGCGTGGAAATCAGCCACAGCTACGAGATTCACGAAGCCGCCTGACCCGGCGCCAGACCTTTGCCAGCGGGCACTCCGGCCCGCCGGCAACCGAGCTGGCCGGCCGCGGTAATTACCGATACTAAAATGTGCTCGCCGGCTCTATCCAACACCCGGGCGGGTGTGCATAATACGCACCCTTCACCGCCGGTCTGCGCAAAAGGTGTACAACCCGGTCAGTAGTCGGTGGCGGCCTTGGTGGCATGCAGGGAGTTGGCATGACCACCGTCATTCATCTCCATCACTGGGGGGGCTGGACATGGAAACCAAATTACAGCTACACGGTTTCAACAACCTGACCAAATCGCTGAGCTTCAATATCTACGACATCTGTTATGCGCAGACCGAAGAGCAACGGGAAGCCTACATCGATTACATCGACGAGATGTACAACGCCGAGCGTCTGACCCAGATCCTGTCGGATGTGGTCAAGATCATTGGCGCCAACATCCTCAACATCGCCCGCCAGGACTACGAGCCCCATGGCGCTTCCGTCACCATGCTGATTGCCGAGCATGAGCTGACCCAGGGCGAGCCGGACAATGAAGAGTCACCAGGCCCGCTGCCCGATACCATCGTGGCACACCTGGACAAGAGCCACGTGACCGTCCATACCTACCCGGAAAGCCATCCCCATGAGGGCATCAGCACCTTCCGCGCGGATATCGATGTGTCCACCTGCGGCCTGATTTCACCACTGAAAGTGCTGAACTACCTGATCCACAGCTTTGATTCCGACGTGGTCACCGTGGATTACCGGGTACGCGGCTTCACCCGCGACGTAGACGGCACCAAGCACTACATCGACCACGACATCAACTCGATCCAGAATTACCTGACCGAGGATACCCAGAACGCGTATCAGATGATCGATGTCAACGTGTACCAGGAAAACCTGTTCCACACCAAGATGATGCTGAAGGACTTCAACCTGGACAACTACGTGTTCGGGGTGAATGCCAGCGATCTTGAACCGGCTGAAGCACAGTCGATCGAAGAACGCCTGAAGCGCGAAATGCTGGAAATTTTCTACTCCCGCAACGTCGAGTAAGCAGTTCCGATACGGGCTTCCGGCAGCGCCGGCGGCCCGTTCAGTTTTTTTGAACACTCCCGCCAATTTAATCCGTTATCATCTCTCCGCGCTTTGCCGTTAAATGTTCGCATACCCTGAAACATAACGTTTAGAGGCGAACACTCATGCAAAACATCCTTGTTATCACCACCAGTATTTTTGGCGAAGATGGTCAATCCTCACAACTGATCAACCAGGCCCTGGACCAGCTTGCCACGGCTAACCCCGAGGCCAGGGTCACCATCCGCAACCTGGCGTCCAACCCGGTACCTCACCTGAGCGGTGAACGGTTCGGCGCCTTCCTGAGCGCGGCCGACAACCGGACAGCAGAACAACAGGCGGTGATCGACTTTTCCGACCAGCTGATCGAAGAACTGCGCACCGCGGATGCGGTTATTCTGGGCGTGCCCATGTACAACTTCGGTATCCCCTCTGGCCTGAAAGCCTATTTCGACCACATCGCCCGGGCCGGGGTCACGTTCCGCTATACCGAAAATGGTCCGGAAGGCCTGCTTGCCGACCGTCCGGTGTACATCATTGCCACCCGTGGCGGTATCTACGCCGGCACCGAGCTGGACACCCAGACACCGTACCTGCGCACCTTCCTCGGTTTCCTGGGCCTGCAGGATCTGAACTTTGTCTACGCCGAGGGACTCAATATGGGTGACGACAGCCAGCAGAAAGCGCTGCAAAAAGCCGCCGGCCAGATTGCCGAGCTGATGTCCTGATCACCGGCTGATCCCTGAGTCGCACCACCGCCCGTCGCTGACAGAGGAGTGAATATCATGACCAACCGCACCATCAAGCAAGTCATCCCGGCTCTGGAAACCTCCGACGGTGCCGGTGTGCGCATCAAGCGCTCCATCGGGCAACATCCGTCGGTCCGCATGGACCCGTTCCTGATGCTGGACGAGTTCGGCTCCGCCGAGGCGTCCGATTACATTGCCGGCTTTCCCTCACACCCCCACCGGGGCTTTGAGACAGTTACCTACATGATCGAGGGGCACATGCTGCACGAGGATCACCTGGGTAACCGGGGCAATCTGCAGAACGGCGGCGTGCAGTGGATGACTGCCGGGCGCGGCATTATCCATTCAGAGATGCCGCAGCAGGAGTCCGGGGTGATGCGGGGCTTCCAGCTCTGGCTCAACCTGCCGGCGGCGGAGAAAATGAAGCCGGCAGGCTACCGGGACATCCAGCCCGCCGACATTCCCGGCATTACCTTTGACGGTGGCTTTATCAAGCTGATCGCCGGTGAACTGGAGGTCGCGGGCCACGGTTATCGCGGTGCGGTCAGCGGGGGCACCACCCGGCCGCTCTACGCCGACATCCACCTGCGGGCCGGCGCCAGCCTCAGCCTGCCGCTGGATCCGCAGCTCAGCGCCATGCTCTACCTCTACGAGGGGGACGCCGCCGTGAGCGCTGATGACGGCCAGCTCACCGCGCTACGGCCGGCGGCGGCCTCGCTGCTGGACCAGGGCGATACGCTGGAACTGCGGGGCGGCGCGGTGGATGCCCGCCTGCTGCTGATTGCCGGCAAGGCCATCAACGAGCCGGTGGTGCAGTACGGACCGTTCGTCATGAACAGCCGCGAGGAAATCGAGCAGACCCTGCGGGACTACCGGGATGGCCGGCTGACCGCCTGAGCCTCAGGCAAAGGTCTTGCCGGCAACCAGTCGCAGCACCATGGGACGGGTGATCAGGTCCATGGCGAGGGACAGCTTGGTACCCGGAATCACCAGGGTATCGTGGCGCGACACCGTGCTGCCGGCAATCATCTGCAGCAGGTAGGGAAAGTCCACATCCGACGGATCACGGAAGCGAATGACAATCAGGCTTTCGTCTTCCGTCGGTACCTCCCGCACCACGAAGGGATTCGAGGTGTCGACCAGCGGAATACGCTGGAAGTTGATATGGGTGTGGGAGAACTGCGGCACGATGTCGTGCACGTAGTCGTCCATCCGGTTGATGATGGTCTTCACCACCGCTTCTTCGGAATATCCCCGCTGGTGGGTATCGCGGCGTATCTTCTGGATCCACTCCAGGTTGACGATGGGCACCACGCCGATCAGCAGATCCACATACTGGGCGATGTTGCAGGTGTCGGACACCACGCCGCCGTGCAGCCCCTCATAGAACATCAGGTCAGTATCGGCAGGGAGCGCGCCCCAGGGAGTGAAGGTGCCTGGCTTGTAACCGGCCTCGGTCAGTGCACGATCCTCGTCATGGACATACTGGCGGTACTGGCCACTGCCGGTGTGGCCGTAGTCGTAGAACAGCGCCTCGAGCTTGTCGATGTGATTGGCCGCCAGGGCAAAGTGGTTGCGCTCGCCAAACTGGCCCTTGGCCGCCAGTCGCGCCATTTGCTCGCGGGTATAACGGTGGAAGCTGTCGCCGCTCACCATGGCGGCATGAATGCCCTCACTGGCAAACATGCGACTGAAAATCTGGCTCGTGGTAGTGGTGCCTGCCCCTGAGGAACCGGTTACCGCAATGATCGGGTGACGCTTCGACATAAGCCTCCGGCTCGGGCCTTCGTGGCGCAGGCCTCAGTTAAGAGAATCCAACAGACGGGGCTTTTCCACCACAAAGCCCTGGGCATAGTCGACGCCCAGTTGCCGCAGCAGGTCAAGCACCTCCCGGGTCTCCACCTGGGAGGCAATCACTTCCCGCTTCATGTAATGGGCCATGTCCACCATTGAACGGACCATAGCCCGGTCCGTGGCACTGGTCGCCAGCTGGCCGGTAAAGGCACCGTCCAGTTTCACCAGGTCCACCGGCAGGCTCCGCATATACTGGTAGGACGTAGGGCCGCTGCCATAATTGCCCAGACAGAAGCGGCAGCCCAGCTCCTTCATCTCGGCGATGAATCCGGCCACCGCCGGCAGATCATTAATCGCCGCAGCCTCGGTGATTTCGAACCACAGCCGTTCAATCGGCGCCTGCTTCTGGCTCAGCTTCTCATAGATAAACTCCAGCAGGGACTGGTCATTGAGCGAGTAACCGGACAGGTTGATACAGACCCCGCCAAGGTGCTCCGGAGCCGGTGCGCGATCCCGCAGCCAGTCGAGCATACGCCCGACCACCCAGCGATCCACCGCCTGCATCCGGTCATAGCGTTCCGCCATCCGGACAAAGTCACTCCCGGTGATCAGGGCACCCGCATCATCGTACATGCTGATCAGCACTTCGTACTGGGCCGACATGGCCGTGCCGGCGTGCAGCGGGATGATCTTCTGGCAACGCAGCAACATCCGCTCTTCGTCCAGATTCCCCAGCGCTGCCACCTTGGCGGCAATCTGCTCCTGGCGGGCGAGCTCTCCGGCCCCCAAGGCATAGCGGGCAATCCGGCCGTGACCCTGTTTCTTGGCCGCCTTCAGGGCATCATCCGCGGCCATCAGCCAGCGCTCGCCGGTGGTCAACGCCGGCAGCGGCGGCGCAAAGCCGGCACTGGCCGACAACCGATAGGTCCGGTTATTGAACACCAGCTCCAGCGCTTCGATGGCGTGGATAATGGCCTGGCTGGCGGTTTCGGCCTGCTCCGCCGGTAGCAGGAAACCGAATTCGTTGCCCACCAGGCGGGCCACCGGCATACCGTCACCAACCAGCTCGCGGAGAATATCCGCCACCTGCCGCAATGCCTCGTCGCCGGCCTGGTAACCGGCGGTATCATTCAGCAAACGGAACTGGCGCAGGTCCAGTCGCACCAGCGACCGTTCATCTTCCCGACGGGTCAACTGCTGTTCCAGCATGCGCTCGAACTCCCGGCGGCCAAGCAAGCCGGTCAGTTCATCGTGGGTCGACGCCCAGGACAGCTGGTCATAAACCTTGCGCACCATCCGGTCAATGCTCTCGTCAACCAGCGGTCGCTCATACTGGTCATCGGCTACGATCAGGCCCTTCTTCATCTGTTCGGCCAAGGCGTCCAGTTCAAGCTCAACCACCCGCATTCCCTGGTGATTGACGAAGACGAAGCGGCTGAAGCCACGGGCAATCCACACCAGGCGGATGTACTGCGGGTCCGCCGGCTTTTCCTGGTCGCGCAGCCAGTCGCCGGTCCGCAGCTGGCGGGCGCGGTTGATCCAGCGGCGCAGACTGCTGCCCGCCCGTTCCGCGGCGCTGTCTGCCTCCGCATCACTTCCGGCCTGGCGGGGAAAGTCGACCATCTCCACGGCACTGCCGGGCTTACGCACCAGGAACTGCTTGAGCTCCTCACGAATCTGGGACGACGGCATATGGTTACTGGAAATCGACGCCAGGCCATCCTGGATAATCCGCAGCAGTTCAGGCAGGTTGATATCGCTGGCCGGGTCCTCCGCAAAGGCCTGCAGCGAGTCAAGTACTGACAGGTAATCCTGCCACAACGGCCCTTGCGGGCCCTGACGGATCCAGGTCAGGGACAACAGGTCCCGCCAGCCTCCATTGAGCAGGCTCAGCAGGGCCCGCGGTACCTGTCGGCCACCCAGCCGCTCGTCAAGCACCGCGGCCACCGCACGCTTGGATTCTGCCACTTTCTGGGCACCCTCGGCGGCACCAGTCACCCGCTCGACATTACGGCGATAGACCAGGTTCTGGCGATCAATCAGCGCATCCAGCTCGCTCACCGTGCTGGCAAACACCCCGGTGTCCTGCTCAAAGTCGGTGGTTATGCGCTGGACCAGTTCGTCAACCCGGCGCTGGACTACCGGATTGATACGCCCGCCCTTGACGCCCAGTTGGGCGAGCCGGTTCATCACTCCCCGCACCGGGCTGTCGTTGTCATCGAAAAATGCCCGGTCCCGCATCACTACCTTGAGCACCGGCACTTCCAGCCGGCGCAACAACGTTCGGGCATGCTCGTTCAGTCGTGGACTTTCCACCACGCTGAGGAAGAAACGGTCGACCACATCCAGGGCATCCTGCTGCTCACGATCGAGGGCTTGCTCGGCAGCCCGGACCCGGCCGACGACTCGCTCCTTGAGGCTGAGATCGTCCTCGGCAAGGGCACCGGCTTCCAGCTGGAGCTGCTGCAGCTGGCGCTGGAGATCGCCGGCCGAAAGCGGCCGCGCACCGGCGGGGAATGCCAGGGGCTCGAGATCACCCCGCTCCAGCCGGCTGGCGGTGAGAGTGCTGAGCAGGTTGCGGACCGTTGCAAACGCCGTCTGGGCGGCCATGGCGTGACCTCGGAAACCGGCAGAGGCGAGCTCGGCAGTCCGGCGCGGGCCGGCCGGTGATACCGGTCCGCCTGCGGCTGGCGGCGCCGATGGGGCCGCCGGGTTATCCCGGGAAGGGGTCCGGTCCGCCGGCACCGGTTGTCGGGCCGCCAGCGGCGTCACCGTGCTCTGGTCACTGAGGTAGCGGGACAGATCGAGGTCCGGCATCACACCATGACGAATCAGGATATTGTTCAGCTCTTCATACAGCGGGCCGAGGTGCTGCAGAACTGTCTGCTCGAAGGTTTTGAGACAGACCTTCTCCACGCCCCGGCTGGCCTTGAGGTGACTCAGCCCGGCATGGAAGGCCTCACAGACCAGGGCCGGGCCCAGCGGATTATGATGACCGGTGGCGTTGGAGACTCCGAGCTTGTCGAGACGCAACTTGAGCAACAGCAGGTCGCCGCGGTACTGGGTGTCAGCCTTGGTGACCATGACCCGCACGGTGAGCCAGTCCTCGAATTCGCCCTTGTCGACCACCGCCAGCTCGGCCCCCGGCATCCCTTTGGGCGCCGGCTTCAGTGGTGACTCCAGGTTCTCTGCCATCTGGTGCCAGATCATCCGCAGACGGGCCTGCAGCTGACCGACAGCATCCATGTAATCATTGGCCTGCTGGTCACTGAGGGCCCCCGCTGCGGCATCCCGCAAGGCACCCGCCATGCGGGCGAAGCAGGAATCCATCAGCGGTTCGAGATGCAGGGTCATGGTTCGGGCACACTGGCGCAGGACATACTGGACCTGCTCGGACGGCGCCTTCAGGGCTGCCCGTTCCTGATGCCGGTCTCCGCCGCACTGGGCCAGCATGGCATCGACCGCTTCGGGATTGGAGCGGATGAACGAGACGCCGATGGCCCCCTCGATCCTGCGGGAAATTCTCACTGCCAACTCGTAGCGCCGGCTACCGTCAGGACTGCGGAAGCGCAACCCCAGCTCATCGGTGTTGCCGGATGCCAGCGCCCGCTGCAGCTTTTTTTCGGTTTCACCCGAGTAGCGCACAAACACGCCTTCGGCGCAGAAATCGGCGATCTGGCAAGGCCACACCTGGTCCGGCCCGAGGACTAGTTGGGCCGCCAGCTTGATCGGTTTGCGGGGGCTCGCGCGACGTTCCCTTGGATCCATGAACTTCCTGATATCTGGCAAAGCTGAGAACCGGCAGGCGTATGGGGTTCCGCCAATCAGCCGGTAACTCTGAAACGGCTGCAGACGCGGCCTGCCACTGTAGAAAACTTGGCTGTAGTATAGCGGTTTAGCACTCAGCCAAATAAAAAAACGTTAAAAACCTGACATGAAACAGCTTAGCCAGATCTGCCTCCTTTTACTACTGATCCTGCCGTCCGGCTGCGCCACGGTAAGCTACTACAGTCAGGCGGCGGGCGGACAGTTATCACTGATGATGGCAGCCCGGCCGGTCGCCGCCGTGCTGGCCGACCCTGCCACCGCCCCCGACCTGCGGGCCAAGCTGCAGCTGGCGATGACCGCCCGCACCTTCGCGGCAACCACCCTGGCGCTGCCGGTGGGCGATACCTTCCTCGACTATAGTGGGTTCGAGCGGCGCTATGTGGTGGTCAACCTGGTGGCGGTCCCGGAGTTTTCCCTGGAGCCGCACCGCTGGTGTTACCCCATTGTCGGCTGCCAGGCCTATCGCGGCTACTTTGATCCCGACGCAGCCCGCGAGGAGCGCCAGCGGTTTGCGGACCAGGGCTACGATACCTTTATCGGTGGTGTCACCGCTTACTCCACCCTGGGTTGGTTTGACGATCCGCTGCACACCGGATTTACCCGCCTTGAAGATGACCGCATGGTTTCCCTGATGTTCCACGAACTGGCCCATCGGGTGGTTTATATCGAACAGGACACGGCGTTCAACGAGAGCTTTGCCACCGCCGTGGAACTGGAGGGCCTGCGCCGGTGGCTGACACAACGGGATGATCCGGGAAGTTTTGAACAGGCGCTGGCGCGGCTCGAACAACGCAACCAGACCCTCGCCCTGGTGGAAGCCACCGCCGCGGACCTCCACCAGCTATACCGCCACCAGGACGAACTCGCGCCAACGGAGCTGCGCACCCGCAAGGCGGCGATCTTTGATGAGCTCAGAGCGGACTATCTCGAACTGGCAGAGAACTGGCAGCAACCGGGCCCCTTCGGCAGCGCGCCGGCAGCGCTGAACAACGCCAACATTGCGCTGTTCCGCCAGTACAACCAGTTCGTACCGGGGTTCCGCCAGCTGCTGCGTGACCACGGTGGCGACTTTGCCGGTTTTTACCGGGCGGTGGCGGAACTGGGCCGCCTTCCGGAGGCCACACGCACTGCCCGGCTCAGGGACCTAGGTCAACGCTTTGACGAACACCTTTGAGTTGCGCTGGGTGTTGTAGGATGCCAGCTTGGGCCCCGGCAGCGACTCCACCGGCGCAAGCTGGAAACCCCGCTCACGGAACCAGTGCTCGGTCTGGGTGGTGAGTACGAACAGCCGTTCGATGCCCTGGCCCCGGGCGAGTTTCTCGACCATCGCCAGGATGTCATCACCGCGGCCCGCCCGGCGGTAGGACGGATTGACAGCAAAGCACGACAACTCACCTGCCTGTTCTTGCGGGTAGTGATAGAGCGCGGCACAGCCCACGATGGTGCCATCCCGCTCCGCCACCACAAAGCGGTCGATCTCGGTTTCCAGCAGCTCCCGTGACCGGCGCACCAGAATGCCCTGTTCTTCCAGTGGCTGGATCAGTTCAACGATCCCGCCGATATCCTCGACCCGGGCCTGGCGAATCTGCTCGTAGTGGTCGCCACTGACCAGCGTACCGGAACCATCCCGGGTGAACAGTTCCTCCAGCAAGGCGCCGTCGGTGTTGTAACTGATGATGTGGGCCCGCCGTACGCCTTTGACACAGGCATCACACGCTGCCCGCAACAAGTCCGCATCGTGCCCGCTGACCTGATTGGCCGCCAGCCGTTCCGATGCCTGGCGCACGGTAAGCTCGCGAATCAGCCCGTCCTGTTCGTCCAGCACACCCTGGTGACCGGTAAAGATAATCAGTTTTTCCGCCTGCAGCGCTGCCGCCACCTGGCTGCCCACATCTTCATAGGACAGGTTGAAGGCATCTCCGGTCGGCGAATAACCCAGCGGGGGTAGCAGGACGATATGGCCGAGCTCAAGCAACTTCTCAATGCCGGTGACATCCACCCGCCGCACCCGCCCGGTATAACCGAAATCCACCCCGTCAAGCACGCCCACCGGCCGGGCAGCCACATAATTCCCGCTGCTGACGCGGATGCGAGCGTTGTGCATGGGTGAGTTCACCAGCCCCATGGACAGCTGGCTTTCGAGGTAGGAACGCAGCCCGCCAATCGCCTCCAGCACCAGCGGTAACTGGTGCTCACGGGTAACCCGTAAACCGCGGTGAAACGAGGAGGACTGCCCTGCACTGTCCAGTCGGGCCTGAATCTGGGGGCGAGCCCCGAATGCCACAACCAGCCGCACACCGAGACTGCTGAGCAGGGTGATGTCGTGGATGATGTTGATCAGGTTGTCGCCGGCAATGGCATCGCCACCGATCGTCAGCACCACCGTGCGGCCACGGTGGGCATTGATGTACGGAGACGAGTGACGGAAGCTGTGCACCCAGTCGTTGGATTTCAATGTTTTCTCCTAACCGCCCCGGGCCAGCCCCGGGGACACCTTACAAACAGAACTGCCGGATCAGGCCCTGCAGGATCCGCACTGCCGGCTCCAGTTGTGACAACGCCAGGAACTCGTCGGGCTGGTGGGCCTGGTCAATCGACCCCGGTCCCAGCACCAGTGTCTCCATGCCCAACTGCTGTAACCAGGGCGCCTCGGTGGCAAATGCGACCGCCTGTGCACTATGTCCGGTCAGGGTTTCGCAGGCCCGCACCAGCTGGGCGTCGGCCGGCGTTTCGAACGGCGGCACCCCCTCAAACAGCGGTTCGAACGTCAGCTTCAGCTGCCGCGACTCGGCGAGCGGCTGCATCCGGTTGAGAATCGCCTGCCGCAACTCGTCCATGCGCATACCGGGCAGGGGCCGCAGATCAAAGTGCAGTTCGCAGCGGGCGCAGATCCGGTTCGGGTTGTCGCCCCCGTGGATACAGCCGAGGTTCAGGGTCGGGACCTGAACCCGGAAATTCGGATTGCGATACTTTTCCTGCCAGCCCGCCCGCAACGCCAGTAACTCGCCCATCGCCTCGTGCATGCCCTCCAGGGCATTGCGCCCCAGCGCCGGGTCGGAGGAGTGGCCGGATTGCCCCTCAAACACCAGCCGCTCCATCATGATGCCCTTGTGCATTCGCACCGGCCGCAGGTCCGTTGGCTCACCGATGACCGCATAGCGGGCCTTCGGCCGGCCGGCTTCCACCAGGGCCCGGGCGCCGTTCATCGAGCTTTCCTCATCCGCGGTGGCCAGGATAATCAACGGCTGCCTGAGCGGCTGGCCGGCAAACGCCCGCGCGGCCTCGATCGCCAGCGGGAAAAAGCCCTTCATGTCGCAGGTCCCGAGGCCGTACCAGCGGTCATCCCGCTCGGTGAGGGTAAACGGATCACTTTGCCAGCGCTTGTCATCGAAGGGCACGGTATCGGTGTGGCCGGACAACACCAGCCCCCCCGGGCCGGCACCCAGGGTCGCAATCAGGTTAAACTTGCCCGGCATGCCCGGCACCGCGAGCACTTCGGTGCGAAAGCCCAGGGGCTGCAGCCATTCCGCCAGGGTGCGCACCACCGCCTCGTTACTGTGATCCCACTCGGGCGAGGCACTGCTGATGGAGGGCAGGGCAACCAGCCGTGCCAGCATGTCGCGTATGCCGGGAACCTGTGCTCCGGCGGGCACCTTTGTATCAGCCATACAGGCTCCTGAAGGCGTTGTCCGTGTCATTGCCTGGCGCGACCGCGGCGCCAGACCTCGAAGCGGGTGACGGCCCGGACCGCCATCGGATAGACCACTTCGCCACCATCCAGCATTCGGGCCACTTCCAGTCTACTCTCTTCCACCCCCAACAGGCGCCCTTCCACCACACGCCCGCTGGCGAGGGTTACCCTGACGGTCTGACCGCGCCACTCGGCCGCGGTTTCCACCGGGGTATCCCGCCAGCCAGCCAGCGCGGCACCAGGGCCGTCCGGAACGACCGGCTCCAGGGCCTGCCGGGGGACGGCGGGTAATTCCGGCTCGGTCGCCATCAGGTAAACGTCGGGGACCACCGCACCGTTGTAGCTCACCACCAGGCCCTGCGGGTCGGGCTGGCCCTGGCGCTCGATCTTCTGCACCGGAATTCCGTAGACCGGCTGTGCAGGCTGCAACTGCAGGGTCAGTTCGCCACCCTCAGTGAGCCATTGCCGGTACAGCGCCAGTAACTGACCGCTGGCATCGTAGCCGCGGGCATTCAGACCATCCCGGAAGCGCTCCATCACGATACTGGTCCAGGCACTGGCATCGAGGCCGGATTCACGGGCACAGTAGGCGGCAATTCGTCGCATCAGGCCGCCGTCCCGCACAGTCAGGGTCAGCGGCGTCGCCGAACTGGCCGGCACCGCAGCGGGTTCGGCCAGTGACAACCGTGCCCCTGGCCAGTCCACCTCGATACTCCCGGTGCCGGCGGTACTGACCTCAAAGTACAGGCGCTGATCCTCCTGGCGTAGCAGGGCTTCTCCGGTCAGCTCGTCGATTCCGAGCCGCACCAGGTCACCACTGCCCAGTTGCTGGCGATGGTCAGGACCACAGACCGGCGCAAACAGACTGGCCTGGCTGACCTCGCCGGCAGTGACCCAGTTACGGAACATGGTGGCCTCCAGCGGCAGCCGGATACCAACCGCCGTCAGCGACCAGCGCAACGGCAGCTCACGGGGATCGGTCAACAGCGCCAGCAAGTGCTGCGGACCGCCCGCATCCAGCACCAGCTTACCGAGGGTAACCGGCTGGGTCAGGCGAAAATCCTGGTAGCTGGCATCCGCCAGGCTCAACTCCCCGCTCACTCCGGAACCGATCTGGCCGCGCGCCAGCACGCCGTGCGGTGACAACGCGATCCTGGCCTCGGCCAGGCGCTGGTCTGCCAGCCACCATACGGCACCGCTGTAACCGCCCCAGGCCATTACGGCGAGGACGATCAGCACCGTCAGCAGCCTTTTCATCGCATCTCCCCCACCTATGCCGTCGCCGACACCTGCCCGGAACCGTGATCAGTTCCGTGAAATCAGCGTGCCGACACCCTCGTCCGTAAAGATTTCCAGCAGGGTGGCATGGGCAACCCGACCGTCGATGATGTGGGAGGTGCGCACCCCGTGTTCGACCGCACTCAGGGCGCAGCGAATCTTCGGCAGCATGCCCCCGTGGATAGTGCCGTCGGCGATCAGGTCATTGACCTGGGTGGCCGTCAGCCCGGTCAGTACCTGGCCTTCCTTGCTCTTGAGGCCGGATACGTTGGTCAGCAGGATCAGCTTCTCCGCCTTGACCGCTTCCGCCACCTTGCCGGCAACCAGGTCGGCATTGATGTTGTAGGAAGCGCCGTCGGGGCCGACGCCGATCGGGGCGATAACCGGAATCACGTTGCTGCGGGTCAGCATGTCGATCACCTCGACATTCACGCTTTCCACTTCGCCCACATGGCCAATGTCGATGATCTCCGGCCGCGTCAGCTCGTCGGACTTGCTCACCACTTCCAGTTTGCGGGCGCGGATCAGATTTGCATCCTTGCCCGTCAACCCGATGGCGGTGCCACCCTGCTGATTGATCAGCGACACAATCTGCTTGTTGACCTGGCCGCCGAGCACCATTTCCACCACGTCCATGGTCTGGCTGTCGGTGACGCGCATACCGTTGACAAAGTGGGACTTGATGTTGAGGCGATCAAGCAGCTCTCCGATCTGCGGCCCGCCGCCGTGCACCACGATGGGGTTGAGACCCACCAGTTTCATCAATACCACGTCACGGGCGAAGCTGCTCTTGAGCTCCTCGTTCTCCATGGCATTACCACCGTACTTGATAACGACGGTCTTGCCGGTAAACCGTTGGATATAGGGCAGCCCCTTGCTGAGGACTGCTGCCACCTGCATGGCCGTTTCACGATCCAGTGCCATTCCTTAAACCCTATTAGCCAGTGTTACAAAGACAGCGCCCGCCGGTCAGCCCGGCCCAACGCCTCAGAAATCTGCGATTACATCAGGCGCAATCCGGTGCAACTGCTCCCGGAACACGCCTTTGATCCGCTCCAGTGCCTGCTCGGTTTCCGCTTCAAAGCGCAGTACCAGCACCGGCGTGGTGTTCGAGGCGCGACACAGCCCCCAGCCGTCCGGGTAATCCACCCGCACGCCATCAATGGTACTGAGGCTGCCTTCACCGAAGCTGCCGTCCCGGCTCAGCCGCTCGACAATATCGAACTTGCTGGCTTCGGTGACGGCAACGTTGAGCTCCGGCGTGCTGATATCTTCCGGAAAATCCTCGAACACCTCATCACTGCTGCGCTCTTCCACACCGAGGATTTCCAGCAGCCGCGCCGCCGAGTAGAGACCGTCGTCAAAACCGTACCAGCGCTCGGCAAAGAAAATATGGCCACTCATCTCCCCCGCCAGCAAGGCACCGGTTTCCTTCATTTTGGCCTTCATCAGGGAGTGACCGGTTTTCCACATAATCGGACGGCCACCCGCCTCGTTGATCACGGCGGCGAGGCGCCGGCTGCACTTGACGTCGTAGAGCACATCAGCTCCCGGATTCCTGGATACCACGTCACGGGCAAACAGCATCATCAGCCGGTCCGGCCAGATGATCTTGCCACTGCGGGTCACCACCCCGAGCCGGTCTCCGTCGCCATCAAAGGCCAGACCGATATCGGCATTCTCCGCACGCACCCGCGCGATAAGATCGGCCAGGTTTTCCGGCTTGCCCGGGTCCGGGTGATGGTTGGGGAAATCACCGTCCACCTCACAGTACAGCGGGATTACGTCGCAACCCAATTCCTCCACCAGGATCGGCGCCAGCTCGCCGGCAATACCATTGCCGGCATCCAGCACCACCTTCAGCGGAGCAGCAACGGCAATATCCCCGACAATCCGGTCAAGGTAGTCGCGACGGACGTCCCGGTCCGAACTGCTACCCTGGCCGGCGACAAAGTTTCCGGCCTGGATGCGCTGGTACAGCTGCTGGATGGCGTCACCGGAAAGAGTCTCTCCGCCCAGCATCATCTTCAGGCCGTTGTAGTTGGCCGGATTATGGCTGCCGGTCACCATCACGCCGGAACCGGTTTCCAGCTGATGGGTGGCAAAGTAAAGGACCGGCGTGGGCACCGCTCCCACCCGAATAACGTCGCAACCGGTGCTCATAATGCCCCGTGCCAGCGCGTTGGCGAGCTCCGGGCTGGAATGACGACCGTCATAGCCGACACACAGGGTATCGAGTCCGCGGTCCACCGCCTCGCTGCCCAGGGCGCGGCCAATCAGCTGCACCACTTCCGCAGTCAGGCTCTCGCCAACGATTCCGCGGATGTCATAAGCCCGGAAGATCTCCTGCGGCACTTCCGGCGCTGCGGCCGGCGGCAGGTCCCAGGCCGAGGCCGCCGCCGGCGAACGCTCCGCAGTGGCCTCGCCGCCGAAACCCAGGACATCCTCGTCACCATCCAGCATGTCCATGTCGAGCATGTCCCGATCCTGGAACATCGGCTCCTCGGCCGGAGCTGCCACCTCGTCCGCGGGCGCCGGCTCGCCACTGTCGCCGGGAGCAACGGCACGGGCCGGGCCGGCACCCCGGGCCAGACGTTTATCCACCAACTGGGACAACCGCTGGAGGACTTCCCCCAGCGTGGCAAACATATCCCAACGCAAGTCCGGCAGCCTGGTGCGCTCGCCGCTGAAGGTCTTGTGCGACCACTGGATCAGCTCCGCCAGGTCCGTTCGCAGGCCTCGCCGGGCGCTACCGAGCAGCATCCAGACCAGCGCCGCGGCCACGATGGCTGGCACCAGCGCCAGCACCAGCGCGAGGCCCGGGCTGATCGCCGCAGACAGCTCGAACGCCGGGGTGTAACGCAGGGACCAACCCGCCATTGGCAACCTGCGCTCCATCGCACTGCCATTTGCGCTGCCACGACTGGCCACCACACTGGCGTTTCCTGATACGGTCTGCACCAACTCCAGCCGACCACCGAGGCGACTGTCCACCGGCTGCAGCACCGGCATGAGGGCGGCAGCCTCGAACAGCACCAACAGGGTACCGGCAACCGGGCCCTGGCCGTCGCCCGCCAGCGGCGCAGCAAACTGGATCAGCCACTGGCCGTTGCGGGGGAAGGCATCAGGACGCAGGGGGCCGCCGGATTCGGCCTGCCGGGCAAGGTCCAGGCTGGCAAATCCGGCCGTCGAGGCTTCCTCGACACTGCGCGGAATTGCGCCGACCGGGAACAGGTGCGCCTCCCGCACGCCCGGCAGGAACCCCGCCAGTTGCGGTTCCGGCTCAAGGTCGGCGGCAACCGTGGTCAGCAGCTCCCGTACATGGGGCTGGGTCGCCACGCCGGATACCACCTGCTGCATCAGGTCCAGCTGCTGACTGACCCGGCGTACGGCGTGGTCGAGCTCAAGCGCGGCGCGTTCCGCGGCCTGCTGTTCCGTGGCGGGCACCACTGCGAAGAACCACAACAAAACCGTTGCCACAACGCCCGCAACTCCCACGACCGCAGCCTGAACCAGCGCCACGGCAGAAAGCCCCCTGTGTCTGGAGCCGGCCGGTGCAGGGCGATTGTTGTTTTGCGTCAGTTGCTTGTCCGGCTGGTCGGGCGCTGCGTCACCCCCGGCCTTCTTTCTACCCAGCTTCATAGTCCTTCCTGCACTGCTGTTCGCCCGTCAAGGCAATGAATCTTCGGGAAAAGTATAGACGCCCACCGGCCCGTCTGCGCATGGGGCCAAAGTCGCAGTCTCAATGGGTTCCGGTGGACCCGAATCCGCCTTCACCACGATCACTGGTATCAAAGGAATCCACCACCTCGAATGCGGCCTGCACCACCGGAACCAGCACCAGCTGGGCAATACGCTCACCGATCTCGATCGTGAACGGTGTATCACCGCGGTTCCAGCACGACACCATCAGCTCGCCCTGGTAGTCCGAGTCGATCAGCCCAACCAGGTTACCCAGCACAATACCGTGCTTGTGACCCAGTCCGCTACGGGGCAGGATCATCGCTGCCAGCGACGCATCCGCGATGTGAATGGAGAGGCCGGTTTTCAGCAACCGGGTCTCGCCCGGATGCAGGGTCAGCGGCTCATCGAGGCAAGCCCGCAGGTCGAGCCCGGCCGACCCGGCGGTGGCATACTCGGGAAACGGAATACTGTCACCGATCCGCGCGTCAAGAATGCGAACCTGGAAAGTCGGTCGGGTCATGGTTGGTCCTTGTTTGATTGGGTGGCCGGCGCTGCACCGTCCCGGCCCTGACTGGAACGCTCGGCAATGAGCTGCACCAGGTCCGCCGCCAGCACCTGCTTGGCGGCGGGACCGAGTGATCGCTGCCCTCCGGGCCAGAATACGGTGACCGCATTGTTGTCACTGTTGAAGCCGATACCTGGCTGCGACACATCGTTGGCAATGATCATGGCAAGTTTCTTGCGCACCATCTTGTCCGTGGCGTAGCGGGCAACCTCGGTGGTTTCCGCGGCAAAGCCGACGCAATACGGCGCATCCTCGCGGGCGGCCACGGTGGCCAGGGTATCCGGGTTGCGCACCAGCGCCAGTGTCATATCGTCGGCGGATTTCTTGATCTTCTGTTCAGCCACCGCACCGGGGCGGTAATCCGCCACCGCTGCCGCGGCAATAAAAATGTCACAGCCCTCATCCACCGCGCGGCCCGCGGCAGCCAGCATGTCTTCCGCCGTGGTGACCGGCCGCACTTCCACGCCAGCCGGTGCCGCAAGACTGACCGGCCCGCTGATCAGGACCACCCTGGCCCCCGCCGCCCGGGCTGCGGCCGCCAGGGCATAGCCCATCTTGCCGGAACTGTGATTGGTGATGTATCGCACCGGGTCAATGGGCTCACGGGTCGGCCCCGCGGTAATCACCACCCGCTTGCCCGTCAGCACACCGTCGCCGCCGCCATTCACCAGATCCGCCAGCACTTGCGGCTCCAGCATCCGCCCGGGACCGGTGTCGCCGCAGGCCTGCTCCCCCTGATCCGGCCCCCACAGGGTAACCTGGGGATCCTCCGCCAGCAGGCGGACGTTGCGCTGGGTCCGGGTATTCCGCCACATTGCCTGATTCATCGCCGGAGCCACCGCTATCGGTGCTTCTGTGGCGCAGCACAGGGTCGTCAGCAGGTCATCCGCCAGGCCATTGGCCAGACGGGCGATAAAGTCGGCGGAGGCGGGTGCGATCACCACCTGGTCGGCCCACTTCGCCAGCTCGATGTGACCCATGCCGGACTCCGCCTCCGGATCCAGCAGCGAGGTCCGGACCGGTTCTCCGCTGAGTGCCTGAAACGTGAGCGGCGTCACAAAGGCTTCGGCGCCACGGGTCAGCACCACGCGAACGGCATGGCCGGACTTTTTCAGCAGGCGGACCAGTTCCGCACTCTTATAGGCCGCAATACCGCCGGTAACCCCAAGCAGGATGCGTTTCTGTGCCATACGCGCTCCGTTAATATCACCCAAAAATAAATGCTTATATGCAGGCTGCATAAGATAGCACGGAGCAGCGCTGTCGGCAGCCTCGCGCCATGGTAGACTTTCCGCCGGCACAGGATCGTGCCGGCCCGCTCCGGGCCCCGGAAAAACCACTGAACGAAAGGACGCACCTCATGCAGCTTTCCTCCTGGCCGGTTGACGAACGGCCCCGCGAGCGCCTGCTCAGCCATGGCGCCGCCAGCCTGTCCGATGCCGAATTACTGGCCATCTTCCTGCGCACCGGAACCTCCGGCATGCCGGTTCTTGAACTTTCCCGTCACCTGATCGACAGTTTCGGCAGCCTGCGCGGCCTGATGACTGCCTCCCGCCGCAGTTTCTGCGACGTCAGGGGGCTGGGCACCGCCAAATACGCCCAGGTACAGGCCGCCATGGAAATGGCGCGGCGGGTGATGGACGAACCCCTGAAACAGGGCGATCCGTTGCGCTCCCCGGAGGATACCCGCCGCTACCTGTGCAGCAGGCTGGGAACCTACCCCCACGAAGTCTTCGCCGGCCTGTTTCTCGACAACCGGCACCGGGTGATTCGCTACCTGGAACTGTTTCGCGGGACTATCGACGGTGCTGCGGTGTATCCCAGGGAGGTAGTCCGGCAAGCTTTGGAGTATAATGCTGCCGCCGTGATCTTTGCCCACAACCATCCGTCGGGGGTGGCAGAGCCCAGCCAGGCAGATATTTCCCTCACGCGCCGGCTGAAAGAAGCCCTGTCCCTGGTGGATATCAGGGTTCTTGACCATATGGTTGTCGGTCATGGCGAGGTAATATCCCTGGCTGAACGGGGGCTGATGTAAAAAACTGGCCAAATTCCCAACAATTTTTTGCGTTGGGGGGTCAGTTCTGGTATAAAAGCGTCCCTTTCTGGCGGCGTCTGGCGAGCAGCGTGTAAGTTGACAGCGCAATCAGCGACCAGAGACGCAACTAAATGAACAGAATCTGTATTTTCAGGACCAACGCTCAGGTCGGAGGCAATTATGTCCAGAGTTTGTCAGGTCACCGGTAAGCGACCGGTAACCGGTAACAACGTATCCCACGCGATGAACCACACCCGTCGCCGTTTTCTGCCTAACCTGCAGAACCACCGCTTCTGGGTTGAATCAGAGAAGCGTTTCGTGAAGCTGCGCGTATCCACCAAGGGCATGCGCATCATCGACAAAAAAGGCATTGACGCTGTGCTGGCCGAAGTTCGCGCCCGCGGCGAGAAAGTATAAGGAGCCGCATCATGCGCGAGAAGATCAAGCTGGTTTCATCAGCAGGCACAGGTCACTTCTACACGACCAAGAAGAACAAGCGTAACACCCCGGAAAAAATCGAACTGAAAAAGTACGATCCGGTTGTTCGCAAGCACGTTGCTTACAAGGAAGCCAAGATCAAGTAATTCTTGATCTGGCAGCCACAAAAAAACCCGGCACTGCCGGGTTTTTTTGTGGCTGCAATCCGCATGTCCCGGCCGCCCCGGGCAACCAGAACGCTCGCGGTCACTCAGAATGTTTCGAGGTAACCTTCCGGCAATGCGATGTCCATGGCAATCGGCAGGTGATCCGACATCGGATAACTGACGACCTCCGACTTGCGGATCTCCAGGGTAGGACTGACCAGAATATGATCCAGGTCGCGCTCCGGACGCCAGCTCGGAAAACTGTGCCCGGTCTCGGGGAGAGGCACCAGGCCACTGTCCCGCAGTGGCGTGCGGGTCAGCAGCTCCTCAGCATGATTGTTCATATCCCCCATCAGCACCACGTGCCGGTATTCCGCGATCAACTCACGGATAAAGCCCAGCTGGCGCTGTTGCGCCGCCTTGCTCAGGGACAGATGCATCAACACCAGCACCAGTGGATCAGCCTCCGAACCGTAACGGGCCACAATGGCGCCTCGGCCGGGAATCAGCGCCGGCAGTCGGTGCTCGGTGACGTCCAGCGGGCGGTATCGACTGAGCAGCCCGTTACTGTGCTGGGCAAACTGCCCCAGATTGCGATTCAGCTGCTGGTACCAGTAGGGAATCCCGGCAGCCTCAGCTAGGTACTGGACCTGGTTGATGTAGCCGCTACGCAGGCTGCCACCATCACACTCCTGCAGCGCCACCACATCATAGTTGCGCAGCAGGCCGGCAATACGGTCGAGGTTCGCAATGCGATGACGATACGGCAGTACGTGCTGCCAGCTCTTGGTGACGTAATGCCGGTAGGAGGTGGTATTGATGCCCACCTGGATATTGAAGGTCAGCAACCGGATGTGACGATGCGGCTCGAACTCGGGCACGTGATCGACCCCTGAGCAGGCCCCCCGGCGGCCTGCCTGCGGACTGAGTATTCCGGTTAGCTGGTTGCGTAGTCGTTTATACATGATCGGGGGTCCGCCGGTGGGACACCGCGGGCAAGCCTTGGCACACCCGCATCCAGAGTTATCTTGCTGCGCGCTCCTGCTCGATCAGATAATCGACCACCTGGAGCATCTCTTCATGACCTCCGGCCGTGGTAGCACTGACCTTGTATTTACCATTTACCAGCATAGTCGGAACTCCGGTGATACGCGCACCGCGAATTTTCGACTGCGCCTGCTGGAAACGGGCATTCACGCCAAAATTCTTGTACAGCTCGACAAACTTGTCGCCATCCACACCATAGGCGGCGACAAATTCTGCCAGCGCTTCCGGCGTATTGAGGTTGCGGCGCTCACCGGCCAGGGCATCGAACAGTGCGTCATGCACCAGGTCCAGCTTACCCATGGCTTCGAGGGTATAAAAGGCACGGGCATGGGGCTCCCAGCCGCGCCCCAGGGCTGCCGGCAGCAGGACAAAATCAACATCGTCCGCCACATCCTTTTCCCAGGCTTCTACCAGGGGCTTGAAGGTGTAGCAATGGGGGCAGCCGTACCAGAACACCTCGGCAACCTCGATCTTGTCACCGCTGCCGGTGCGGACCGGGTCACTGAGGGTCTCGTAATGCTCACCCTCCACCCAGGTCGCCGCCATGGACTGGAGCGGAAGCCACAATGCCGCCAGGGCAAATACAGCAGTTGTCAGAATTCTCGTCATTCTTGCTCTCCGTTTGCGGGGTTCTTTGGTCTTCAGCAACGGCTCTCCATCACCGGTCCGGTATGACCCCCGATGGCGCGTAAAGTTCGCTTTCCCAAACAAAAACAGCCGCTTTCGATTATGGCGCAAGCGGCAGACCGGGCGCCAGCGGGTACCGGTTACGGCCGCGTAACAAAAAACCCCGCCAGGCGGGGTTTTTTCAAACTATCCGGTCCGCGCGGAACGGATCAGTGCAGGCCGGAAACGTAACTGGCGACCGCTTCGATCTCGGCGTCCGTCAGCTTGGCCGCAACATCCATCATGATCTGGGCGTTGGCACCACCGGCACGACTGCCATCACGATAGGCCTGCAACTGCTTGGCCACGTACTCGGCATTCTGGCCACTCAGACGCGGATAGCCGCCTGGCTCGTTACCCTTGCCCTGGGGGTTGTGACAACCGGCACAGGCAGGCACACCGGAAGCCATGTTGCCACCACGGTACAGGGCCTGACCACGCTCAACCAGATCCGGGTTGGCCTGGTTGACGCCCACTTCCTGGTTATCAAAATACGCCGCCAGGTCACGCAGGTCCTGGTCGGACATGTTGTCCAGCAGGCCGGTCATTTCCGGAATGGCACGGTCGCCCGCCTTGATGTCCACCAGTTGACGGTAAAGGTAAACCTCTCCCATGTCAGCCAGCTTCGGGTACACCGCCATTACCGGCTTGGTACCACCCTGGCCATGACAGCCGGCACAAACGGCCGCATTCTTTTCGCCTGCTTCAGGATCTCCTGCCCCGTGCGCCAAAGCCGTGAGGCTCACACCGAGAACAACTCCTGCGATCAGTTTTTTCATGCTCGCTCCGCTTCTCTCATCCAAAGACATTATTCGTTATGCAGCCGGCAGGCACTGGCCGAATGGGGCACAAACCGGGGCTGTGAGCAGCAACGTTCAGCGCGCTGCCCGGAATTGGTGTAGCATTATACATTAATCCCTGATAACTGAAATCCAATAGGAAACCCTTCATCCGTGTCGGCTGATCTGGCTCAAAAAAACCTGTCTTTTAACAGCGCCCGCTTCATGGTGAGCGCCTCACGCCTGGACGAGTGCCCGCCGGATTACGGCGCCGAAGTCGCCTTTGCCGGTCGCTCCAACGCCGGCAAGTCCAGTGCCATCAACACCATTACCGCCAATGGCAAGCTGGCTCGCACCAGCAAGACGCCGGGGCGTACCCGACTGATCAACTTCTTTTCCCTCAACCGGGAGAACTGCCGCCTGGTCGACCTGCCGGGCTATGGCTATGCCAAGGTGTCCCGCGACATGAAGGACGACTGGCAACAGCATCTCGGGCACTACCTCAACGACCGGCGCTGCCTGCGGGGCCTGGTGCTGGTGATGGACATCCGTCACCCGCTGACCGACTTTGACCGGATGATGGTGGAGTGGTGCCAGCACAACAACCTGCCGCTGATGATCCTTGCTACCAAATCCGACAAGCTCAAGTTCGGCCAGGCGAAGACTGCAATGCAGGATATTGGTCGCCGCCTGAAAGAGTTCAGCTGCGTGCATCACCTGATCATGTTTTCCGCGACCAGCAAGCAGGGGGTGGATGAATGCCGCGCAGCATTGACGGCATGGCTGGAAGCGCCGGAAGATGCCGCAGAGGCGACCCTTTAAGCAAAAAAAACCGGTCTGCCATAAGACAGACCGGTGAAACGTCAGGGTTTGCGACGTGCTAAAACCTGAGAACTCACTCAGGATGACGCAGAGAATGTCCGAATCCTCAAACGTCGATATTAAGACTGGGACGGATAGAAAAAGTTCCGCAACCCTGATTATTTTTTAAACAATCCTCAACTGCGCTCATCCACAGACGGCAGTTCGGGCCGGTAGCGCTCACGAATGGCCATAACCGCGTCACGATACTGCGGTGTCAGGTAAGGCAACTCGAGGGTCAGCACCTGGTAGATGCCCTGCTTCAGCTCCGCCAGGGTGAGGCTGGTGGACAGCTCGGTGGCATGGGCAGTTTTCAGGAACGCCATCCAGTTGGTGATCACCAGCCACACATTCAGTGACATCGCCCCTCGCAACTCCGCCGGCTGCGGCTGGATCACACCGCCGGCCGCAAGCCCTTCGAAGATCCGGTCGATGGCCGCCAGGCAGCGATTGGTGAAGTCGCGATAGTCCCTGCGCAGGCGCTCGTCGCTGTCGAGCAGAAACTCCAGGTCCCGGTGAAAGAACCGGTAGCTCCACAACCCGTCAAACACCGACTCCAGGTAGAACGTCATATCCTCGACCGTCAGCTGCCGGTCGTCCGGTATCTGCAGGTAGTAATCCACCAGCTTTTCATACTCCAGGAAAATCTCGTAGATGATGTCGGACTTGTTGCGGAAGTGGTAATAGAGGTTGCCCGGCGAAATCGCCAGGTGGGCCGCAATATGGTTGGTGGTGACGTTGCGCTCGCCCCGCTCATTGAACAGCTCAAGGCTCGACAACAGGATCTTGTCTCTGGTTTTCATAGGCTCGCTGTCGTTTGTAATTGCTCCGGAAATACGCTGGCCGCGGCTGAATGACAGGTGGCCCGATCTGCCAGCCGGGTTCGCTTGACTCCCTAGAGTATATACTCTAATAATACCTCCAAGCGCAAACTGCACAGTTTTTAGCCAGAGGAAATCACCATGGGTGCCACCGTTGTCCAGCTCACCGACAGCAAGAAACAGATTCAGCATACCCACCGGGTGTTCAAGGACCAGAACCGGGCCTTTCGCAACAACCCGATGCCCTCGCTGACCGAGCGCCAGGAAAACCTCAAGCGCCTCAAGCGGGCACTGCTCAACTATCAGGAGCGGCTGGTGGAGGCCATGGACCGGGATTTCAGCTGCCGCTCCAGGGACGAATCGCGCATTGCCGAGGTCATGCCATCGGTGCAGGGCATCAACTACGCCCTGAAACACCTCGACGAGTGGATGAAGCCCTCGAAACGGCATGTCTCCGTGCTGTTCCGCCCGGCCAGCAACAAGGTCTACTATCAGCCGAAGGGCGTGGTGGGGGTAATTGTGCCCTGGAACTATCCGCTTTACCTGGCCATCGGCCCGCTGGTTGCCTCAATGGCCGCCGGTAACCGCACGATGATCAAGATGTCTGAGTACACGCCCCATACCTCCGCGCTGTTCAAGGAAATGATCGAAGGCAGTTTCCCGGAGGACCTGGTGTCGGTGATTACCGGTGAGGCAGAGGTCGCCGCCGACTTTTCCGGGCTCGCATTCAACCATCTGCTGTTCACCGGCTCCACCTCGGTGGGCAAGCTGGTCATGCGGGCAGCAGCGGAGAATCTGACCCCGGTCACCCTGGAGCTCGGTGGCAAGTCACCGGCCATCGTGTCGTCGGACGTTCCGCTGGCCGATGCCGCCCAACGGCTGGCCTTCGGCAAGGCGTTCAATGCCGGCCAGACCTGTGTTGCCCCGGACTATGTACTGTGCCCGGCCGATCGGGTTCAGGGCTTCGTGGACGAGTTCCGCACCCAGTTCTCGTCGATGTACCCCAGCCTGCGGGACAACGACGACTACACCGCCATCATCAACGAACGCCAGTACCAGCGCCTGCAGGGTTATCTGGACGATGCCCGGGCCAAGGGCGCCGAGCTGATCGAAATCAATCCGGCCAGGGAGAACCTGAAGGACGGCACCCGCAAGATTCCGCTGACCCTGGTGCTCAAGGCCACCGAAGACATGAAGCTCATGCAGGACGAAATCTTCGGACCGATACTGCCCATTGTCAGTTACAGCAGCCTGGACGAGGCCATCCACTACATCAATGACCGCCCGCGCCCACTGGCCCTGTACTTTTTCGGCTACGACAAGGCCATGCAGCAGCACGTCGTGGACAACACCCTGTCGGGCGGCATGTGCATTAACGACGCGCTGATGCACGTCGCCCAGGACGACCTGCCCTTTGGCGGTATCGGGGACTCCGGCATGGGCCACTACCATGGCCGCGAAGGCTTCCATACCTTCTCCCATCACCGTGCCATCTTTACCAAGCAGCGCTTCAACAGTGGCAAGTACGTCTACGCGCCCCACGGCACCGCCATGCACAAGATGGTCTACCGGATGTTCATTCGCTGACCCCGGCAGGGGGCGCGGCCAGCTCACCGCCGCGTCCCCTGCCAACCCTGAATTCCAACAATAAAGAGAACTCCCATGGCTGAACTTCCTGCCCGGTCGGACCGACTGTCCACCATGGACCGCCGCAGCTTTTTGCGTACCGGGGTCGGCGGCACGCTGTTCCTCGGTACCGTCGGCATAACCGCAAACCTGTCCGGTTGTGCCGGCAAACCCGCCGGCCGTTACGAAGCGGCAACCGGTATCAGCAGTGACTACCGGTTTGGCTTCCTGACCCACGACGACATCCTGCTGTTCGGGGCCTTGCTACCCGCCATTATCGGGCCGGGCCTGCCACAACAGGCCGCAGATCGCCAGCAGGCCATCCTCGGCACCATTGAGCGCATCGACGCCGGTATCCTCCAGTTCGGTCCGGCCAACCAGAAGGAACTGCGCCGGCTGTTTGACCTGCTCAATTTCGGGCTGACCCGGGTTACCGTGGCCCGGGTGTGGCCGGACTGGGCCAGTGTCAGTCCGGCGCAGGCCGGCGCATTTCTGGATCGCTGGCGCAGCAGCCGCATCGGGCTGCTCAACAACGGCTACATCGCCCTTACCAAACTCAGCAACGTGGCGTTCTATGGCCATCCGGCACAATGGCATCTGTCCGGATATCCCGGCCCGCCCGCCTGGGCAACCCAAGCCCTGCCACAATTCCAGAATGCCAGCTGACGCTGTCCGCTGATCTACGGAGCCTGTTATGTCCTTGACCGATCGTATTGCCCAGGGCCTGGCGGCCGGCTGGAAAGTTACCGACGCCACCACTCTCACCACCGACCAGACCCACGAAGCGGATGTCGTGGTTATCGGTACCGGTGCGGGAGGCGGCACCACCGCGGAAATTCTCGCCCGCGCCGGACTCTCCGTCATCCTGGTGGAGGAAGGGCGGCTGTATTACCAGAAAGACTTCCGGATGGACGAGCTGACCGCCTATGCGGCCCTGTACCAGGAAGGGATGAGCCGGGTAACCCGCGACGGCGCCATCGCCATCCTGCAGGGCCGCTGTGTCGGCGGCTCCACAACCGTCAACTGGACCTCCAGTTTCCGCACCCCGGACGCCACCCTGAATCACTGGGCAGACCGCTTCGGCCTCGACGACCTGCGCCCGGAGGCGATGACACCCTGGTTTGCCGGCCGCGAACAGCGCCATAACATCGCGCCCTGGGCGACTGACCCCAACGTCAACAACGACATTCTGCGCCAGGGCTGCGAGCAGCTGGGTTACTCCTGGGCGGTCATCCCGCGCAACGTCAAGGGCTGCTGGAACCTCGGCTACTGCGGTGTTGGCTGCCCCACCAACGCCAAGCAGGGCGCCCTGACCACCACCATTCCCGGCGCCCTCGACCACGAGGCCCGGCTGTTCCACGGCCTCCGGGCAGAACGCCTGGTGATGCGCCAGGACCGGGTTGACCACCTGATCGCCTCCGCCCTGGCGGCTGATGGTGTGACACCGTCCGGCGTCAGCGTTACGCTGCGGGCCCGGCATTTCGTAGTTGCCGCCAGCGCCATCGGCTCGCCGGGCTTGCTGTTACGCTCGGATATCCCGGACCCCTATCAGCGTCTTGGCAAGCGTACCTTTCTCCATCCGGTCAACGGTACCGTGGCGCAGATGCCCCAACAGACCGACCCCTATTACGGCGCCCCCCAATCGATCTACTCAGACCACTTCAATTTCAGCAGCGGTGTCGCTGGTCCGGTCGGCTTCAAACTGGAAGTGCCGCCCCTGCACCCGGCAATGGCGGCCGGCATCGTGCCGGGCTACGGCGAGGATCAGCGCGACACCCTCGGCAAGCTGCCCTGGCTCCAGTCTGTTATTGCCCTGCTTCGGGATGGCTTTCACGAGGACAGTCCGGGCGGCACCGTCAGCCTGCGGGATGACGGCAGCCCGGTCCTGGACTACCCGCTCACCGACTATCTGTGGGAAGGCCTGCGACGGGCATTCCGGACCATGGCGGAGATCCAGTTTGCCGCCGGCGCCGAACGGGTCCGGCTGATTCACCTCGACTCCCCCTGGTTCCGTTCCTGGAAGGAGGCCCGTGGGGCGATTGATGCGCTGCCCATGAAACCGCATCGGGTGCGAGTGTTCACCGCCCACCAGATGGGCGGCTGCGGCATGGGGGCAGACCCGCGGGAATCCGTGGTCAACAGTTTTGGCGAGCACCATCAGGTTACCAACCTGAGCCTCCACGATGCGTCGATCTTCCCGACCAGCATCGGGGCCAACCCGCAGCTGTCGGTGTACGGGCTGGCCGCGCGCAACAGCACCCGGCTGGCCGCAAGGCTGCGCAGCTAGTGCCGGCGCACTTTGCCAAGGGTTTCGGCGGCATGAGCGGCAGTGTTATCCTGTGCCCTTTCCAGCAAAGGAGCTGTGCATGCCCAAAGTCATCTATCCGGGAACCTTTGACCCGATCACCAACGGCCATACCGACCTGATCGAGCGGGCCGGCAAGATGTTCGATGAAGTGGTGGTCGCGGTCGCCTACAACCCCAAGAAGCAACCGCTGTTTGACCTGGATGAGCGTTGCGAGCTGGTTCGTCAGGCCACCGCCCACCTGGACAATGTCACCGTGACGGGCTTCAGCAACCTGCTGGCAGACTTCGTCCGTTCGCAGCATGCCACAGTAATCCTGCGCGGCCTGCGGGCGGTGTCGGATTTCGAGTACGAGTTCCAGCTGGCCGACATGAACCGCCACCTGGCACCGGAGGTGGAGAGCGTGTTCCTCACCCCGGCCAACCACCTGTCGTACATTTCCTCGACGCTGATTCGGGAAATCGCCTCTCTGCACGGGGACGTGTCAGAGTTTGTCGACCCGGTGGTCGCCAACGCGCTGAAAAACAAGTTCAGCAACCGTTGAGATTGCACACAGCGCAGCACGGATCCGGTAGAATAGCGTTGTTTATCGAAGTACCTGAGGTAATGCCTGATGGCCCTGATGATTACCGACGAATGCATTAACTGCGACGTCTGTGAACCGGAATGCCCCAACGAAGCGATTTCACCGGGGGACGAGATCTACATCATTGATCCCAACAAGTGCACCGAGTGCGTCGGCCATTACGATGAGCCACAGTGCCAGCAGGTGTGCCCGGTGGATTGCATACCGGTCGACCCCGAGCGGGTGGAAAGTGAAAGCGAACTGATGGAGAAATACCATCGCCTGACCGGGCTCTGAGCAATACCGGCTGCCCGCCGGCATTGCTCCGGGCAGCCGGTTCTCCGGGATCAGATCACCGGCGGCAACGGAATCAGGGTGCCGTTCACGTCCACCGTCAGATCCTGCAAGCGCGCGCGCAGGACCAGCCGGTCGCCCTCCTGCACCACCATGCCTTGCTCGATCAGTGGTAACAACTGGCCCTTGAGCTGAGGATAACGCTCGCTCAGCGCCACCGGCACACTGACCCGGAAATCACCGGTCAGTCGTTGCATGACCATCAGCATCTCCGCTTTTTCGTCATCGCTCAGTGCAGGGTGACGGATCAGCAGCTCTCCCGACACTTCTCCCTCCGGGGTGGTCAGACTGATGCTCGGAAAACCGAATACCATGCCGTTGGCGGCGAGCGTGCGCAGTGCCTCGGTCATCTGCCCCATGGCCGCCATCTGCTGCTCGAACAGTTGCTGCGGGTCAGCCGCAGGATCCAGCGCCACCGCCTGCAAATCGGTCATTGCACCGATAAAACTGTTCCAGCCCGCCACATCAAAATCTTCCAGCACCATGTCGACACGATGCGGCCCGCTGGACTCACCGTCAGCGGTCAGGCTTTGCAGGCTGATACTGCCCTCGGTGGTAATGGTGGTGCCGCCGTCTCCGGCACGGGTTTCACTGTGCACCGCCAGGCTATCCAGGCCGACCGGCGGCTGCTCGCCGGCGGTCACGGCCAGGCGCGCCAGCGTGAGATCCCCGGTGCCGGTCCAGACATCGCCCTGCAGGCGCGTCATGGACTGCTGAAAACGGACGTTCTCGACACTGATCCGGCTCGCGCCATCCTGCAATGCGGCACCGGGCCACAGCAGGGAAATCTCGGCCGCATTGCCGCCGTCACGGATCGTTGCCGTGCCGACGGTTTCCGCCACCTTGATCGATTCACCGGTCGCGTCATCCAGCAGGCTGATCGCCGGCACCGTAAGCTCGGCAACTGCGGTGCCCCAGAGCCGGGTTTCCAGGGTCAGGCGGGGCTGCTCATCGGGGAACAGTGGCGCTAGCCCGGCGGGCAGTTCCGCCGCCGTGAATTCGAGCAGGCTTCCGGTTACCCCATGTGAGGCGGTGCCGTGGTAGCTCAGCCGCAGCGGCTCGCCGGTTTCCGGGTGGTGGTAGAGCAGTGTGCCGTTGAGGTCAGCACTGAACAGTCCGCGCCGGTAGCCGGCGGTTTCCACCTGAAAGAACGGCTGGGAGGCGTTGACCTCCCGGGCGGCCTCCTGCCATTGCTGCTCGGTAACAACTCCCACAGCCCAGGGCGCCGCCACCCCGCCTGCCAGCACCACAATACCGGCAACTATCCATCGTTTTTTCAAAGTCCACGCTCCGCCTGATCCGGGCCGGTGTCTCCGGCCCTGTCGTTATTTTCCGGTAAGCCGTTCCAGCAACACCGTCTGTGCCGCCACACGCTCCTCACCCTCGCCGGGATGATTCTGGATGTAACTGCCGTCGGGCTGCAACATCCAGCTCTGGCAATTGTCCGCCAGGTAGGCGTCCAGGTCGTCCTGCAGCCTCGCCGCGAGTTCCCGGTCATCCACCGGGAATGCCACCTCGACCCGGTTGACCAGGTTACGGACCATCCCGTCGGCGCTCGAGCAGTAGGTTTCCGGCCGGCCATGGTTACCAAAATGGTAGACCCGCGTATGCTCGAGAAAGCGCCCGACAATCGAACGTACCCGGATGTTCTCGGACAGCCCCGGAACTCCGGGCTTGAGACAACAAATGCCACGGATGATCAGGTCCACCTCGACCCCGGCCTGGGAGGCGCGATAGAGTGCCTGCATCAGATCCGGATCGGTCAGTGCGTTGATCTTGAAAATGATCCGCCCCCCGGTTCCGTAGCCCGCCTCGCGATCCACCAGCTCGATCAGGCGGCGATGCAGGGTGAACGGGGCGTGGAACAGCTTCTTGATCTTGAGCGCCTTGCCCATCCCGGTCAGCTGCTGGAACAGCTTGTTGACGTCATCCCCCAGGGCATCGTCGCAGGACAACAGGCTGTAGTCGGTGTACAGGCGAGCGTTGCCAGCATGGTAGTTACCGGTGCCAAGGTGGACATAGCGCTTGAGCTTGCCCTCCTCGCGCCGGACGATCAGGATCATCTTGGCGTGGGTCTTGTAACCGACCACACCATACACCACGATGACCCCGGACTCCTGCAAACGGCTGGCCAGCTCCAGGTTTTCCGCCTCATCAAAGCGCGCCCGCAGCTCGATCACCGCGGTGACTTCCTTGCCCCGCCGGGCCGCATCCATCAGAGCCTCGACAATCTCCGAGTCGGCTCCGGTTCGATACAGGGTCTGGCGGATAGCCAGTACCTGGGGATCCTTGGCCGCCTGGCGGAGAAAATCGATGACTGGGGTAAAACTCTCGAACGGATGCAGCAGCAACACGGGCTGCTGGCGGATTGCGTCGAAGATGATTTCCTTGTTGCGGATCTGCTTGGGCACTGCGGGCGAGAATCCCGGATATGTCAGGTCAGGACGATTCACCAGCCCGCTCACGGCCATCAGCCGGGTCAGGTTTACCGGGCCATGCACCTGGTACAGGTCCCGTTCGGTGAGACCGAATTCCCGCAACAGGAACTGCACCAGCTCCTCCGGGCAATTATCGGCCACCTCCAGACGGACACCATCACCAAAACGGCGACTCAGCAACTCGCCCCGCAACGCCGATGCCAGATCTTCGAGATCATCTTCCAGTTCCAGGTCCGCATTACGGGTCAGGCGGAACTGGTAGCAGCCTTTGACTTCCATGCCGGGAAACAGTTCGTCGGCGTGCGCATGAATCATCGAGGACAGAAATATCAGGTTCTCACCGCCGTCGCAGACCTCATCCGGCAACCGCACCAGACGCGGCAGTGAACGCGGTGCCGGCACGATTGCCATCCCGGTCTCGCGGCCGAAGGCATCCTTGCCGTCAAGTTCAACAATGAAGTTGAGGCTCTTGTTGACCAGTCGCGGGAACGGATGCGAGGGGTCGAGACCGATGGGATTGACCACCGGCAGGATCTCGTCTTCGAAGTAGCGCTGCACCCACTCGGCCTGGGCCGGCGTCCATTCCTTGCGGCGGACGAAGTTGATGCCCTCTTTTTCCATTTCCGGAATCAGCACATTGTTGAGGATGTCGTACTGTTCGTGGATGTGCTCATGGGCAACCCGGCTGATCTCCGACAGCAGCTGCTCCGGCAGCATGCCGTCGGGGCCAACGCTCTCGCGGCCGTACTTCATCTGCTGGCGCAGGCCGGCTACGCGGATCTCGAAGAACTCGTCCATATTGCTGCTGAAGATGCAGCAGAAAATCAGCCGGTTAATGAGGGGATGATTGGAGTCCAGCGCCTGCTTGAGCACCCGGTAGTTGAACTGCAGGTGGCTCAGCTCGCGGTTGAAATAGTTCTCACTGGCGGCCGGGTCGATGGCGATCACCGGCAGCGGTTCATCCTGGCCCGGCAGCGTGGGCACCGGCGTCAGGGCGTTGACAGAATCCGTACTCATTACTGGTGTTTCCTTGCAAGGTTCAGCGGCCACCGGATCCGGTGGCCGCCCGGTTTGTTACTGGCCTTTCAACAGACGTGCCGCGCGTACCGCGAAATAGGTCAGGATGGCGTCAGCACCGGCCCGGCGCATGGCGGTCAGACTTTCCATCATGACGGCATCACCGTCGAGCCAGCCGTTCTGGGCCGCGGCCATGTGCATGGCATACTCGCCACTGACCTGGTAGACAAAGGTCGGCACCCCGAGTTCACGCTTGACCCGATGCACAATGTCCAGGTACGGCATGCCCGGCTTGATCATGACCATGTCGGCACCCTCGGCCAGGTCCATGGCGACCTCGTGCAGCGCCTCGTCGCTGTTGGCAGGATCCATCTGGTAGGTCGCCTTGTTACCTTTGCCGAGATTGGCCGCGGAGCCGACCGCATCGCGGAAGGGCCCGTAGTAACTGGAGGCATACTTGGCAGAATAGGCGAGAATCCGGGTGTTGATGTGGCCGGCGGACTCCAGCGCCTCGCGAATGGCGGCGACCCGGCCATCCATCATGTCTGACGGGGCGACGATATCGGCGCCCGCATCGGCGTGGGACAACGCCTGGTTGACCAGCGCCTCGACGGTAATGTCGTTCAGCACATAGCCGTCATTATCAATAATGCCGTCCTGGCCGTGGGTAGTGAACGGATCGAGCGCAACGTCGGTAATCACGCCCAGTTGCGGAAACTGCTTTTTCAGGGCGCGCACCGTGCGCTGGGCCAGCCCCTGGGAGTCCCAGGCACCGGAACCGGACAGGTTCTTGTGCTCTGCAGGTACCACCGGAAACAGCGCAATGGCCGGAATCCCAAGCTCCACCAGCTCGGCGGCCTGCTCAAGCAACAGATCGATGCTCAGCCGCTCCACACCGGGCATCGAGGGTACCGCTTCCCGCTGCTGCTCGCCCTCAAGGACGAACACCGGATAAATCAGGTTATCTGCCGACAGGCGGTTTTCCCGCACCATCCGACGGGAAAAGTCATCGGCACGGTTGCGACGAAGCCGGGTACCGGGAAAGCTACGGGGATGCGGTACAAACACTGGAAACCTCCTGCGACAGTCAGAGTGGTCAAAGCCATGAATCATCTGCCCATCATACACGGCCCGGGGGCCAACCGGCATTGCTACTAACCGCACAATAACAGCGACGGATGAACACCCTGTGACCACCGGAGGCGGGGCGTCAGCCCGGTCCGGTCACCGGATGGAGTCGAGGGCTTCAGCCCGCGCCAGTTCCGCTCCGTGAAAATACGACGCCCGCAGGCGTTCGATACCCGCTGCCAGCTCCGGCGCCGCCAGGCCGCTGGCCTGGAGCCTGGAACGTTCATCGCTGTAGGCCTGCCAGCGCCGGCCCCAGTCCTCCCGCTCCGCTTCCGCCTGCTCCAGCCGTCTCGCGGCGGCCTCGCCGAACTCCGTCTCCCGATAACGCCGCAGCGCTTCCGGGTCGTCGGCCAGGGTCGCCTTGACCCGTTCGTAGTCGGCAAAACGCCGGGTGGCCTGGCGAGCCTCCCGCAACGGCGCCGGTAACGCCTGCTCCGCGCGGGCAATTGCTGCGGCCTGTTCGTCCGCCGTCAGATTGCTGTCTTCCCGGATCCTCAGGCGGGCAACCTGAAACTCATCAACCGCTTCATCGGCGGCAAAAAACGCGGTCGCGGTGCGGTCGTCGAGGAAACTGCGGCGCAGCGCCTGCACTTCTCCCATCCGGCGCGCCAGTTCGGCAGCACCGGTTGCCCCCTGCCCCTGGTAGCTTGCCTCCAGGTCACTGACTGCGAGCTTGTAATCCAGGTAACCGGCGAGCACCTCCATGGCCTGCTGGCGCGCCGGCTCCACCAGAACCGCCAGCGCTTGCCGGATTCGGGCCACCAGTTGCGGCAGAGTTTCCTCCCCCAGCGCCGACAGGTAGTACTCGAACAGGGTACGCAGCTGCGCGGTAGGGATCAGATTGCCGGCGCTGTCTACCCGGGCCCAGCCTTGCGGTACCGAGGTACCATCCAGCGAGGCCGGCAGCTCTGCTGGCACGACGAGTCCAGCCACCGCAGGCACCAGTTGCGACGGTTTGTCTGCAGTGGGCAGTGGGAGATCGTTGCGCGACAGGGTCTCAGTGACGGGACCTGACGGCAGCGATGGCGCGGGCGGCCCGCCGGCGGTCGACGCGAGATACCAGGTCATGGCAGCAGACAACACCGCCAGCAATAGCAGTGGCACCAGGGCCAGACGAATGTTCCGGTTCATGATGTGGCTTCTTGTTGTTATGGCTTGATGTTATGACGGACGCAAACTCGGTAACAGGACATGACTGACGCGAACCGGTCGGTCACGACCTCGTCAAGCATAGAACAGGAGAACGGCAAATGGCGGGACAGCCGTCAAGAAAACCGAAAGCGGCGGTGGTAAGACCACCGCCACCGGAATCTTACCCGGCAAATCAGAGGGAGCGGTTATTGAAACCGACTTCCACCTTGCGGGGCGCATCCGAACGCAGCGTGGTATCCACTTCCTGGATTCTGCCACCCTGATTCAGAAACGCCTCGATGTCAGCCGACAGCTGGGCGCGTACCCGGGCGCGGCTGGCAATGGAATGATTATCCTCGTTGTCCGCAGTCCAGTTACCAGACTGCTCGAGGTTGCTTTCATCGAATTCACTCATGGGCCTTTCTCCATCAGCGAACACTATACTTACGAGCCCGGACAACCGCGCAGGATGCTGGCTCTGTCTCGGTGAACAGCGGCGATAGCGTCACCTTGGCGTCTTTATAATCGGCTTTTGTTTTCAACGCCATTTCCCGGCAACCTGTTTTTTGTAATTTTTTGTAACAAGCTTTAAGTGTGTTTCAGGACAATGAGTTACGCACCATCAGCTGATACACTACTACGTTGACACAAGAAATGAATAATGATTCACTTATTTACAAGGAGTCAGCATGGCCTATCGGGAAACCGAAAAAGTGCGCCAGCGGAAGCAGGAGGCCCGCAACCGCATCCTGGAATGCGCCTATGCGTGCGTTGCCGAAGGCGGTTTCCGCAGCGCCCAGATCACCGCGGTAGCCAGCCGTGCCGGCATAGCCACCGGAACCATTTATCGCTATTTCGACTCGAAGGAGGAGTTGTTTGCGGAAATTTTCCGGCTAGCCACCCAGCGCGAGGTCGATAAGGTCGCCGAGGCACTTGCCGGCGCGGGTCCGGCCGCTGCTCGCCTCGAAGCAGCCCTGCGGCGGTTTGCCGACCGCGCCCTGCGGGGACCTGTGATGGCCTGGGCGTTGATCGCAGAGCCGGTCGATCCGCGGGTGGAAACGGAGCGCCTGCAATATCGCAGGGCCTATGCCGACCTGTTTGAAAAAGCCATAAAGGAAGGAATCGCGGACAACTCGATCCCGGCCCAGGATGCCCGGCTCAGCAGTACCTGCCTGGTCGGCGCCATAGCAGAAAGCCTGGTGGGACCGTTGTCCCCCGGCCATCTGGAGATGACGCGGAACGGCAACGGGAATCCGCAAGCAGTCACTGACAAATCGCTGGTCGACACCATCATCCATTTTTGCATGCAGGGGTTGACCGGCATCAGGAGATAACCATGAATGCCCGTCAGCCCTCACCGGATACTGAAGCCCGCTCTACCGAGGCCTCTGACCGCTACCTTGCGGTAACCCACGAAGTGGTGAACCAGCCACCGGCCCTCGAAAACTACAACCTGTACCTGCAAGACCGCGCCCTGCAGGAGGCCGTCCGGCGCGAAGGCGCCGACTGGGCCGAGGCGGGGCTGGACCGTTTCGGCGCCCTGTGCGGCACCGCCGAATCCATCGAACTCGGCTTTCTTGCCAATGAAAACAAGCCGGTGTTTCACAGCCATGACCGCTTCGGCCACCGCATCGACCAGGTCAACTTCCACCCCGCTTACCACCAACTGATGACGCGGGCCTTCGAACAGGGCCTGCACAGCAGCCCCTGGACCGCACCCCGGGCCGGGGCACACGTCGAGCGGGCAGCAAAATACTATATGCACTCCCAGGTCGAGGCCGCCCACTGCTGCCCGGTCACCATGACCTTCGCCGCCATCCCGTCCATCCGCAAGCAACCGGAACTCGCAGCGGCCTGGGAGGGCCGGATTCTGGCCAACAGCTACGATGCCCGTAACCTTCCCGACGCAGACAAGGGGTCGGTCACCATCGGCATGGCAATGACCGAGAAACAGGGTGGCAGCGATGTCCGCGCCAACTCGACCCGCGCCTGGCCGGTTGGTCAGCCGGGGCCCGGCCAGGCTTACGAACTGGTCGGCCACAAGTGGTTCGTCTCAGCTCCGATGTGTGACGCCTTCCTGGTTCTCGCCCAGACCGAGAGCGGACTGTCCTGCTTCCTGATGCCGCGCTGGTGCCCGGATGGCAGCAAGAACCCCTGGCAGGTGCAGCGCCTGAAAAACAAGATGGGGAACGTCGCCAACGCCTCCAGCGAAGTCGAACTGCGAGGTGCCCTGGCGTGGATGGTTGGAGAGGAAGGCCGTGGGGTGCCGACTATTATTGAAATGGTCGCGATGACCCGTTTTGACTGCATGATCGGCAGCGCAGCGGGTATGCGCCAGGCGGCTGCCCAGGCCCTGCATCACTGCCGCCACCGCAGTGCCTTTGGCCAGCGGCTCAGTACCCAGCCGCTGATGCAAAACGTGCTGGCCGACCTGGCGCTGGAAAGCGAAGCGGCGCTGGCCTACACCATGCGGGTAGCCCGCGCCCTCGACAACCAGCATCTGGAACACGAACGGCTACTGGCCCGGCTGGCTACCCCGGTCGGCAAGTACTGGATCTGCAAACGTACCCCGAATCACGCGTACGAAGCCATGGAGTGCATCGGTGGCAGCGGCGTGATGGAAGATTGCATCCTGCCGCGACTGTTCCGCGAGTCGCCGGTCAATGCCATCTGGGAAGGCAGCGGCAACGTGCAGTGCCTCGATACCCTGCGGGTTCTGCAGCGGGAACCGGAAGCGCTGGACGCCTTCTTCCGGGAAGCCAGCGAAGCCCGCGGCGCTAACCCGCACTTTGACCGCTTCCTGGCCCAGCTGCAAAACGACTTCGCCGATACCGGCGAGCTGCAGTACCGTGCCCGTAACCTGGTCGATCGCCTGGCAGTCCTGATGCAGGGGGCCCTGTTGCTGCGCAATGCGCCGGCGGAAGTCGCCGATGCCTACTGTGCTTCACGCCTGCAACACAACGGGGGCCAGAACTACGGCAACCTGCCCCGGGGCATCAACCCGAAGGCCATTATCCAGCGCGCCACACCTGTAGTAGACTGAGGTTCAATCGACCCTTGCTGCCGCCTCCCGCAGGCGGCAGCCTCCTGAAACGAGCCCGAAAGTATGTCTGATACCCTGCGGCGGTTACTGGCAGAGCCCCGTCAACATCCCGCAATCACCCCCCATATCGGCGTGCTCACCCTGCACTTCCAGCTGTATGGTTGTGACGACCTCAAGGCCAAACGGAAAGTATTTGCGCCCCTGCGGGTGCTTTGGGGCAAAGAACCCGATGTGGCGGTGGCCGAAACCGCCGACCTGGAGGCACTGGATTGTGCAACCTGGACCATCGCCGTGCTCGGCACCTCCTCACAGCTGATTAGCCAGCGTCTGGATCTGATTGAAAAGGCCATTGAGGAAAAGATCGATGCGGCCATTCTGGAGGTTCAGCGGGAACTGCTGTGAGCCAAAGGCGAATCTGCCACCATGCTGAAACTCAGTTTCGCTGTGGTACACATTCCTGTGACACCGTATACTACGCGACCTCAAGGAAACCTCAGGGGCTGGGCCGTACCAATTTCCCGGTAATGTGCCAGACTCACCCCTCAGTCGGTAAGGAATCACCGCAAGTAACATTGTCCGTCGGGCAGCCGGGTACGGCCCGCCGGGATACCACTGAATCAGTGTGGCGCCTATGACCGGTAAAAAAAAATATGCTCAGGCCTCGGTCGAGGCCATGTATCGGGTATTCACCGTACCCGAGGCACCGGAGTCGACCCTCAGCCGGATTGACCAGGACATTTCCCGCAACCTTGCCGGGTTCCTCCAGGAACACATCGTGGCAGTGGAGCGGGACCTTAGCGATGTGGAGAAGTACTTCTCCGACTACGCCATTCCCGAGAAGCCGATCTTTGTCTCCGAGCAGGCCCAGTTCCTGCTCGACAACCTGGTGGCCAACTCCGTCCATACCGCGTCTCCCAGTTTCATCGGCCACATGACGTCAGCGCTGCCCTATTTCATGCTGCCGCTGTCGAAGATCATGATTGCGCTTAACCAGAACCTGGTAAAAACGGAAACCTCCAAGGCCTTTACGCCCATGGAGCGTCAGGTACTGGGCATGATTCATCGCCTGGTGTACCAGCAGGACGGCGCGTTCTATCGCAAGTGGATGCATGATCCCCGTCACGCCCTGGGGGCCATGTGTTCCGGTGGCACCATTGCCAACCTGACCGCCCTCTGGGTTGCCCGCAACCGCGCCTTCCCGGCAGAAGGCAGCTTCCGCGGCATTCACCAGGAAGGCCTGTTCCGCGCCCTGCGCTACTATGGCTACGAAGGTGCCGCCATCCTGGTCTCCCGCCGCGGCCACTATTCCCTGCGCAAGGCGGCGGATGTCCTGGGGCTGGGGCGCGACGCCCTGGTAGCCGTGGATACCGACGACGACAACCGTATTCAGGTTGATGCCCTGCGGGACAAGTGCCTGGAACTGCAGAAACAGAAAATCAAGGTGATGGCCATCTGCGGCATCGCCGGCACCACCGAAACCGGCAATGTCGATCCGCTCGAGGCCATGGCTGACATTGCCCGGGAGTTTGGCGCCCATTATCACGTGGATGCGGCCTGGGGCGGCCCCACCCTGTTTTCCCGCCAGCATCGCCACCTGATGAAGGGTATCGAGAAGGCGGATTCGGTCACCTTTGACGCCCACAAACAGCTTTACGTCCCGATGGGCGTCGGCCTGGTGGTGTTCCGCGACCCGAGCCTGGCCAGCGCCGTGGAACACCACGCCCAGTACATTATCCGCAAGGGATCGCGGGACCTGGGCAGCACCACCCTGGAAGGCTCACGGCCCGGAATGGCGATGCTGATCCAGTCCGGGCTCAAGATCCTGGCGCGGGAAGGCTATGAAATCCTGATCGACCAGGGTATCGATAAAGCCCGCACCTTTGCGGCGCTGATCGACAGCCAGCCGGACTTCGAATTGGTCACCCGGCCGGAGCTGAACATCCTCACCTATCGTTACTGCCCCGAGGAAGTCCAGCGCGCCTTTGCCATGGCCGACCCGGCACAGGCCGAGAAGCTCAATACCTGCCTGAACCGGATCACCAAGTTCATTCAGAAAACCCAACGGGAGCGGGGCAAGGCGTTTGTCTCACGGACGCGGCTCGAACCGGCGCGTTACAACCACTTCCCCTGCATCGTGTTCCGGGTGGTACTGGCCAACCCGCTGACCACCCAGGAAATCCTGGCGGATATCCTGGAGGAGCAACGCCTGCTCGCCGCGGACCCTGAGGCAGCCGATGAAATGGCCATCCTGACCCAGACCGCCAACAGCATCCTTGCCGGCCAGGCGCTGACCAACAAACGCGCCTGAACCAAAAACGGCGGGGTGGTTAAACCAGCCCCGCCGTTGCCTGCATTATTTCGTTAACCGGTCAGTACAATGCGGCCTCGTCGTCCAGCACCTCGTGCAGAATGTCGAGGAACATGCGATCTGCGTCACTCCAGTTTTCCGGAATCCGGATGGTGGTATTGGCACTGATTTCCCGTGCAATCAGTTCGTCCGAGCCCGGCTGATCCCGAAACTTGCGGGCAATCTCCACAGATTTGACCGCAATTGTCGGGTCACTCAACACCTTCTTGATAAACACCCTGAGTTCGTCAATTACCTTGGCCTGGCGGCTTTCTGCTGCTGTGCTCATCGTTACTCCCCGGATCAGTTGGCAACCCGGGGCCACCTGGCCCCGGTTTCAATAGCTATAGTATGGAGCAAGCCTCCGGCTGACGGCCAGTCCTGCCGGAACAGCCGGTCAGAGCAGCAACCCGCGCAGCGTGAAGAACAGAATCGCAGCCATGATCGCCGACGCAGGCACCGTGATAATCCAGGCCGCCACGATCCGTGTCAGGTGTGACCGCTTGACCATTTCTTCCCGATAGATCTTTTTCAGCCGCTTGCGCTCGGACTTGGACAGCGGAACATTGTTCTTGTTCTTCTTGGCCTTCTTCAGCAGGCTCTCCATTTCCTCCACTGAAGCATTGCGGAAATCATCGAGAAACGGCTGCAGACGCTTCCGCTCTTCCTCATCATGTTTCTCAATGATGTTGTGCAGCTGGGTCGCGTAGTTGGACTTCAGGTATTCGCGCAGGAAGCCGACGCCGAATACGCCACCAATCGCAATGTGGGTGGAACTGACCGGCAGGCCAAGCTGAGACGCAATAATCACCGTCAGTGCCGCCGACAGGGCAATACAGAAGGCCCGGGTCTTGTCGAGCTCGGTGATCTCGCTGCCCACAGTCTTGATCAGTCGTGGACCGAACAACATCAAACCGACTGCCAGTCCGAGGGCGCCCACCAGCATGACCCACAACGGAATCTTGGCAGCGGTCACCACCGCACCGGCGCTCAGGGCATCGTTAATTGCTGCCAGCGGGCCGATGGCGTTGGCAACGTCGTTGGCGCCATGGGCAAAACTCAGCAGCGCGGCGGCAAAGATCAGCGGCCAGGTAAACAGCGAGTTAACACCGGCGGAGCTGTTCTCCATGGTGGCTGCGCGACGTCCGACCAGGCTCCGCATGGCGAAGAACACCATCGCCGCCAGCGCCAGCCCGATCAGCAGCGCTTCGGTAAAGTCCACCTTGACGACCTTCTTGACGCCCTTGACCATCAGGTAGGTACCGAAGGCCCAGGCCATGATGGCCACCAGCCAGGGCACGAAAATCCGCGCCGCAGGCACCACATTGTCCCGGTACAGCACGGTCTTCTTGATGGCAAACAGGAAAATGGCCGCCAGTACACCGCCCATCACCGGCGAAATCACCCAGCTGGCGACGATCTTGGCCATCACCCCCCAGTCGGCAATGCCCCAGCCGCCCGCTGCGATCCCCGCCCCGAGCACGCCACCCACAATCGAATGGGTGGTGGAAACCGGAGCCCCCATCCAGGTCGCCAGGTTGAGCCACAACGCGCCAGCCAGCAACGCCGCCGTCATCAGCCAGACAAAGGTTGCGGTGTCGGACAGGTCGCCGGCATCGATGATGCCGCCCTTGATGGTCGACACCACATCGCCACCGGCGATCAGTGCGCCACCGGCTTCGAAAACGGCCGCGATCAGCACCGCCCCACCCAGGGACAGCGCACCGGAACCCACCGCCGGCCCGACATTGTTGGCGACGTCGTTGGCGCCGATGTTGATGGCCATATAGCCACCGATAACGGCAGCCGCCGCCAGCAACATGCCGCCGGAGAGGCCTGCGGCCTGCTGAGCCACGAACAACCAGATCCCGAGCAGGAACAGCAGACTGATACCAATACGGTAACGTTCCGTGGAGGGGCTGGTCAGCAGAGAGTCCAGAAAACCTTGGTTTTTGGCCATGACAGATCAAATCTCACTCATGGTGAATCAAGGGCGCCACTATAATTTTTTTGTCATCAAATTGAAACCGCGGCTTCATCTGCGCCAACAATCGTCAAATGTGCGAAAAGTCGCTATAAAACTCGCGGATGTTGACTCATAATCGCCGCAAAGACGCCAATAATTATAAAAACATTCAGTCGAGACACCATGACCGAAGTAACCGGAACCCAATTCCTTGCTGCCCGCAACGGCGAAGAGGCCACGGTCGCCCGCCTGATGACCGGGGTGTCGCTGATGGCGCTGGCGTTTCTGCTCGGCATCGGCGCCAAAGCCTGGTACGCCGATCATCAGACCCACGCTTACGCGCTCTGGCTGTTTGCCGGACTGGTGTCGGTCAATCTCGCCCTTTACGCCTGGCGCCGCGATCACGTCTTGCAGCGCCTGGGCATGCTGCTGGTGGTAGGACTGCTCTTTGCCTACCTCATTGCCTCCGGCGGCGAAAGCAACACCGGGCCCCTGTGGTTCTATGTATTTCCACCCCTGCTGTTCTACCTCACCGACCTGAAAACCGGCACCGCCTTGCTGCTGCTGTGCCTGCTGTTTGCGGTCATCGTGTTCAGCTTTCCCGCGTTGCCGTTTGTTTCAGGTGAGTATAGCGGCGATTTCAAGATCCGCTTTTTCGCCACGATCACTTTTGAATCCATTTTCTGCTTTGTACTGGAAGCCAGCCGCCTGAAAGCCCGCAATGAACTGATGGCACTGGCGGTCAGTCACGACCAGGCAGCGCGCACCGATGAACTGACCGGACTGTCCAACCGGCGCGACATGCAGCAGCGCCTGGGCGCGGAATACTCCCGCTATCAGCGCTCCGGGCACCATTTTTCGGTCGCCCTGGTGGATCTCGACCTGTTCAAGCGTATCAATGACGATTACGGCCACGATGCCGGGGATGCGGTCCTGGTGCAGTTTGCCCGGCGCGTCCGCTCCCTGATCCGGCAAACCGACGTCGCCGCGCGATGGGGTGGCGAGGAATTCCTGCTGCTGCTGCCCGACACCTCGCTGCTGCAGGCACTGACGCTGGCCGAACGACTGCGGGCAGACATCGAGCACACCGAGTTCTGCTTTGATGGTCACCGCCTCCCCGTTACCATCAGTGTGGGGGTGTGCTCCGTCACCCAGGCGGACTCGGTCAACCAGCTGCTCCGGCTGGCCGATATTAACCTCTACAACGCGAAGGAATCCGGCCGCAACCGGCTGGCACCCCGGGTGCGCAGCCGCACAACCGGTGGTGATGCTCCCGATGCTCCGGGCAACTGACAACGCATCAGGGCGGCGGACGGAGGGAAAACTTGAGCGGTACCAGCGGCGTCGCTACCATGGCGGCTTTTACAACTCCTGACAGGACACGCCATGGCATCCGTTCAGATTCTGGTAGGTACCGTATACGGCGGTGCGCTGCTCACCGCCCGGACAATCCGGGAGGCTCTCGCCGCCGAGGGTCACCACATTACCGTGCATGAGCAACCCACCCTGGCCGGGCTGACCGGTAACGACGACCCGGTCCTGGTCTGCACCTCCACCACCGGCCAGGGCGAAGTTCCCCCGAACCTGCTGCCGTTCTACCTTGAACTCCGCGACCAGCTGCCCCAGCAACCCGGGCGCCCCTTCGGGGTCATCGTACTCGGCGACAGCTCCTACGGTGACACTTACTGCGGTGCCGGTGACCTGATGGAAGAAGCGCTGCTCGAGACCGGAGCACGCAAAGTGGGCGATACGCTGCGTATTGATGCCATGGAAACGACCGAGCCGGAGGCGGAAGCCCTGCCATGGGTCCGGAATTGGCTCAAACATGTTGCCTGAAGCGGGATGTTGCTGCTTGAGCAGCACCCCGGCCGGGGGCATACTGCAACTACCGCGTTCCGAACACGACCAATAACCACAACAAACCGGATCCACGTGCGCCAGATTGTACTGTTACTTGCCCTCGCGGGTGCCTTGGTCATGGTGGCCGCCGGAGCTCAGGCCGAGCTGCGGCAATCCCGATGGATCGAACCCGCCGTGGACTACCTCAGGCTTGCGCCGGCGTCCGGCGCCACCCTGGCTGACGTTGTGACCACGGCTAACTGGCAACCGTTACCGGCGGAAAGCCCCAATTTTGGCTATATCCGCGACACCGTGTGGCTGCGCTTTGAGGTCATGCCGGCACCGGGCAATCGCCTGCTCGAGATCCGTTACTCCCAGCTCGACCACATCAACTATTATCTGCTGCGGGATGGCGAACTGGTGAACCAGGTCAGCACCGGCGATCGCCTGCCGTTCGACCAGCGCCCGGTCAAACACCGCAATTTTCTGTTCCCGTTCAATGCCAGCGGCGACCACCACTATCAGATCCTGCTTGAAGTGACTACCGAAGGTGCGATGCAGATCCCGTTGCGGGTCTGGCAGTCCGCCGACTTCTTTGAGAAAACCTCGGTGGAAGACCAGCTCCATGCGGTTTACTACGGCATCCTGATTACCGTTATTTTCTTCAACCTGTTTGTCTACCTGGCCCTGCGGGAAACCACCTACCTTCTGTATGTACTCAGCACCACCGGTTACCTGTTACTGATCGCCAACCTCAATGGCACCACCTACCAGTTGCTGTGGCCCGACCTGCCCTGGCTGCACAACCAGGCCATGCTGCTGACGATTCCGCTAGCCACCACCTTCACCCTGTTGTTCTCCCGCGCCTTCCTGCGGCTGCGCCGCAGCAGTCCATCGCTGGACCGCCTGCTACAACTCACCATCGCCGCCAACCTGCTGGTTGCACTGACCACCTTTATCCTCGACTACAACATTGCCATCCGCCTGACGGTCGCACTGGCCATCCCCAGCTGCCTGCTGCTGACCATCATCGGACCGGTCCAGTGGGTTCGGGGCAATCCCCAGGCCAGCTACTACACCATTGCCTGGGGCCTGCTGACCCTGGGCAGCGCAATTACCGGCGCCCATAAGTACGGCCTACTCCCCAACCACTTCATTACCTTTTATGGCATGGAGCTCGGCTCCGCCCTCGAAGCCATTCTGCTGACCCTTGCCCTGGCGGCGCGGCTGTTCCAGGAACGCCAGCAGAAGATTCTCGCCAAGGAAGCGGAAATCCGGGCCATGGCGGCCCGCAGCAAGGCCGAACTGCGCATGATGGAGCAGGCCCTGCATCATCCGCAGACCGGCTTGCCCAACCGCACCAGTTTCGAAATGCTGGTCAATGACCTGATCCAGCGCGAGCCCGATACCCGGCACGCCGTGGCGGTCATTCATCTCAACAACCTGGAAGCCATTACCAAGACCCTTGGTCATCGCAACACCGATCGCCTGCTGGAACTGGCAGCCCGGCGCTTCAACCAGATTGTCCGGGACCTGCCCGGCATTCACCCGGTAGAAAATTGCGAGGACCGCGCCTTCCACCTGGCCTCGCTGGAAGCGGCAACCTTCGGGTTCGTGATTGACAGCGACCAGATCGGCAACGCCCCGCGCCTGGTGCTGCAGGGCCTGGACCAACTCAAGGAGCCCATCGGCTACCTCGGCATGCAGCTACCGCTGGACCCGCAGATTGGCGTCGCCATCTTCCCGGACCATGCCCGCGACACCAGCTCGCTGATTCGTCGCGCCTACATTGCCCGCGAATCCGAGGAGGCCCGCGATCGTGGCATGGCCTATTACAAACCCGCGCGGGATTCCTACAGTGCGGAACGACTGACCCTGGTATCGGAATTCCGCCAGGCCCTGCAGCAACGTCAGCTTGAGCTGTATTTCCAGCCCAAGCTGGCCCTGCGGACCCGCACAGTGACCGGCCTGGAAGTGCTGATTCGCTGGCCGGGTCGCAAAGGCAGCATTCCGGTTGATGAACTGATCAACATGGCCGAGCAGACCGGGCTCATCAAACCGCTGACCCGATGGGTCCTGGCGCAAGCCATGACCGCCCGCTCCGAATTGCTCGCCGCCGGCCACACGGTCGGTTTGTCGGTGAACATCTCGCCCAACAATCTGCGCGAGCCGGAGTTTCCGCAGTTCGTCCAGCAGCTGATGACCGATCATCCCGAGCACCGGGGCCAGATCACCCTCGAGGTCACTGAAACTTCGATGATGCAGGATCCGGTCAACTCCCTGCGGGCGCTGAAATCCCTCAACGCCGCCGGCATTCCGCTGGCCATCGATGACTTTGGTTCGGGCTACTCGTCACTGTCCTACATCAAGCAGTTACCGGCCCGGGAAATCAAGATTGACCGTTCCCTGGTCACCGACCTGGCACGGGAAGCAGAGGATCGGGTGATTGTGCGCACCACCATCGATATGTGCCATAGCCTGGGTTATGCGGTGGTGGCGGAAGGCGTCGAGGACAGGACAACGCTGGAACTGCTGGATGGCATGGGCTGCGACATGGTGCAGGGCTTCGTGCTGACTCGCCCGCTGCCGCTGGACGAGATTCGCAAGTGGCTGGACGCCGGCAGCGGCCTGGCGCCCTGCCTGTCGGGCTGAGCTAGCAGCCACCCCGGGTGGCCGGCAACAGTCAGGAGCGCAGGCGGATCAGTGCTTCCTGCGCGGTGGACGCCACCAGGACGCCGTCGCGGGTAAAGAAGTTGCCACGATTGAAACCCCGGCCGCCGGAACCACTGGGGCTGTCCTTGTCGTACAGCAACCAGTCATCCATGCGGAAGTCGCGGTGAAACCAGATGGCATGATCCAGGCTGGCGGCCTGCAGCTTGCGGTTCATGAATGTCACCCCGTGCGGGTTCAGTGCGGTTGCCAGGAAACTGAAGTCTGACGCGTAGGTCAGCAGGCAGCGGTGCAGCACCGGATCGTCCGTCAGTGTGCCCTGGGCACGAAGCCAGCTCTGTTTGCGGGGCGGCAGCTTCTCGGGCTTGAGCGGGTTGACCGGGTTGACCGGCCGGATCTCGATAGGCCGGTTCCGGGTCAGGGTTTCCCGCAACTCTTCCGGAACATGGGGCACCAGCAGTTCCGCCCAGTCCTGCTCGGATTTCAGGCTGTCGGGATCCGGCGCCGCGGGCATGTCGAGCTGGTGCTCGAAACCGTCTTCGGCCACCTGGAAGGACACCGAGCCAAACAGGATTTCCTTACCCTGCTGCCTGGCAATCACCCTCCGCACCGTAAAGCTGCCACCATCGCGGACCCGCTGCACCTCGTAGTCAATGGGCAGGCGGTGATTTCCCGGGCGCAGGAAATAGGCATGCATGGAGTGAGGCAGTCGTCCCTCCACCGTCCGGCTGGCCGCCATCATGGCCTGACCAAGAACCTGGCCGCCAAAGACGTTGGGAAACCCGAGATCCTCACTCTGGCCCTGGAAATGATCATCGCCGATCGGTGCCAGATCCAGCAGTTCAACCAGTTTTCTGGTCACTTCAACCATGCCTGCTCCTGTAAATGGTTAGCTGACGAAGGGGTTTTCTACCGCAACCGGTGGTTTTACGCAACGAAAAAAGCCGGCAAACCACCTCCGGTCAACCTCGCGGACGGTCGGAGGACAGCCTGCCGGCTCCCGCCCTCAGCCGTGAAGGGGCGGTACCTCCCTGGCCAGCGCCTGTTTCTCTACCGCAAAATCCCCGGTCACCGCAAAACCCAGCACCTGACCGGAGCCATCCCGGAACAGGGCGCGGACACTGTTGCCCGTCCGCTCCGCGTCCCATTCACCGCTGGCAGCGACAGGCGGTGGACAGACGGCCACCGGGCAGCATGGGGTCTTGACCATAACCGGCATAGTGCCGTAACTGACTTCGGTCCGCTCGCCGGTCAGTGACTTCGCCAGGGCCCGCGCACAGGCCATCAGTGGCAACACATACAACAGCACATGGCCATCCACCTCGGCGCAGTCACCGAGGGCATAAACATCGGCGGCAGAGGTCTCAAGGGCGCGGTTCACCACGATGCCGCGTGCGGTGGCAATACCGGCCGCTTCCGCCAGTCCGGTCCGTGGCCGCAGACCGATCGCCGAGATCACCAGATCGGCGGCCAGCGACTCACCGTTGGCCAGGGTCAGGCGCACCCCGTCCCCGTCCCGGGCAATCCGCTCCACGACGGTTTCAAGGTGGAACCGTACCCCCAGCTCAGCCAGCGCATCACGCACGGCATCCGCTGCCACCGCCGGCATCAGCCCCGGCATTACGGTGTCAGAAGGTGCAATCACATCCACCTCAAAACCGCCGTTATGCAGATCATTGGCAAATTCACAGCCGATCAGCCCGGCACCCATAATGGCGACCCGCCGTTTACCCGCCAGCGCCTTGCGGAATGCCCGGTAATCCATCAGGTCATTGATCGAGAACACATGCTCCTGACCGTCCCCGGCCAGTGGCAGGCGAATCACATCCGCGCCCCAGGCCAGCACCAGTTTGCCGTAGGCCAGGCGCTCGTCCCCGAGGTGCAGCACATGGCCCGCGGTATCAATGCCGGTCACCGTCGTATGGGTGCGCAGTTCAATGTTGAGCTGCTCCACCATCGCCGCCGACGTGGCCTGGGCCAACTCGTCGGCCTCCTTGCCCTTGGTGAAACCGGTGGAGAGCATCGGCTTGGAATAGCTGAAACCATCGTCGGCTGTGACCATGACAATGGCCACATCCTTATCCTGCTTACGGATTTCCCGGGCCAGGGAATAGCCGGACAGCCCGGTGCCGACAATCACAATCGGGGCATCAATACTCATTCACTGCTCTCCTTGAGGGTTGCTGGGCACAGCGGCCGGATCAGCTGATCTCGATCATTTCAAAGTCTTCTTTGCCGACACCGCAATCGGGGCAGACCCAGTCATCCGGCACGTCCTCCCAGCGGGTACCCGGCTCAATGCCGTCCTCCGGCCAGCCTTCGGCTTCGTCATAGATCCAGCCACAGACCACACACTGCCACTTCTTCATATCCTGTCTCCTGGTTTTATCCGGGCGCAATAATAATTGTCGAACAATCGTACATGCAAGTTCTTTGCGCCATTAACTGCACGCCACGCCAGTCTCTCGGGCCATCATACCCATCGACTCGCCCGGCACCAATGCCAGCGACGACAGCAAGACAAGGCCTCTGCTGCCAATAGCAACAATTACCCATGGCATGCACTGCGGACAAACCTCCCTTCCACCGTCCCGGTCCGGTATAATCGGCGGTTTTACGACAGGATCCGACCGTTATGACCGATACCGTCGCCGAGATGAACCAGGTGCTGGCCGAAGCCGACTGCCTGGTACCGGAAACCCAGGTCCACGCCGCCATCGACGCCCTTGCCGCAGCCATTACCGATCAACTGAAGGACCGCAACCCGTTACTGTTCTGCGTGATGAACGGCGGCCTGATCCTGACCGGTCAACTGCTGCCACGGCTGAAGTTCCCGGTTCAGGCCGAGTACCTGCACGCCACCCGCTACCGCCAGGAAACCACCGGCGGGCTGCTCGAGTGGAAACTGCGTCCGGAAGCGAACATGCAGGGCCGCACCGTCCTGATCGTTGACGATATCCTCGATGAAGGTACCACCCTGGAGGCAATCGCGGACTATTGCCGCGCCCAGGGCGCCGAGACCGTGCTCACGGCGGTGCTGGTGGACAAGATACACGACCGCAAAGCCCGGCCCGGCCTGAAGGCCGACTTTACCGGCCTGGAAGTGGAAGACCGCTTCCTGTTTGGCTTTGGCATGGATTATAAAGGGTACTGGCGCAACGCACCGGGCATCTATGCCGTCAAGGGACTCTGACATCGGCGGCAACCGGGTACCGGCCACGCCGGACGCCCGCCCGCTGGCCATTCCGCCGACCGACTGGTACTGCTCCCTCGCCGCTGCCGGGCTCAGAAATCCGGAGGTGCACGGCCCGGCTCGCTACTGGCTGCAGGTAGAGGGCTCCTTTACCGCGGCGCTGAAAAAAGCCTGTGCCCGGTCCTTCCATGTGGAAGTGCAACGGGAAGGCTTCGCCACTCCAACCCTGGAAGAAGCCCGCCACCTGGCCATTCCCCTGCGCCAGCGTGCCTGGATCCGCGAGGTCCGCCTGTGTGGCGATGGTGCGCCCTGGGTACTGGCCCGCACCATTATTCCCATGGCCTGCCTCGAGGGTGCCGGCGGCCGGCTTCGCCACCTCGGCAGCAAACCCCTCGGCGCCTACCTGTTCAGCAGCCCTCACTGGCAGCGGGGCCCGCTGGAAACCGGTCTGTGCCGCCCGCAGGTCAGCGGACAGCCCGAAATCGCCCGGCGTTCGCTGTTCCACTGGGGAAACCGTGCCTTGCTGGTCGGCGAGTATCTTCTCCCTTCCCTCTATCGCCCGCACGGCCTTTAACCCGCCCCCCGGGGCTGGCTATAATCTCCGCATCCCGCTGCAACACACCCCAACCGGATGGTACCGCTATGCTGCTCCACGCCATGCCCGAACACGTCCAGAGTCGCCTCGCCGACTATGCCAGGCTGCTGCGAATCGACCGGCCCATTGGCAGTTTGCTGTTGCTGTGGCCCACTTACTGGGCACTCTGGCTGGCCGGCGATGGCAGCCCCACCGTTGCCAACATCGTGATCTTTACCCTCGGCGTTTTCTTCATGCGGGCCGCCGGCTGCGCCATCAATGACTTCGCGGACCGCGGCTGGGACCGCCACGTCAAGCGCACCATGGACCGCCCGCTCACTGCCGGCCGTATCAAGGCCTGGGAAGCCGTCGCGCTGTTTGGCGCCCTGTGCCTGCTGTCCTTTCTGATGGTGGTTTTGTTCACCAACCCGCTGACACTCTACCTGTCCTTCGGAGGCGCCCTGCTGGCTTTCATTTATCCCTTCATGAAACGCCACACCCACCTCCCGCAACTGTTCCTCGGCGCCGCCTTCTCCTGGGCCATCCCCATGGCCTGGGCAGCAGAAGCCGGCGAACTGAGTCAGATGACCTGGCTGCTGTTCACCGCCAACGTGCTCTGGACGGTCGCCTACGACACCTTCTATGCGATGGTTGACCGGGATGACGACCTGAAGGTCGGCATCAAATCCACGGCAATCCTGTTCGGCGATGCCGACCGGGCCATCATCGGCGTCCTCCAGGGGCTGACCGTGCTGATCCTCGCCCTTGTCGGTCACCAGGCCGGCCTTGGCGTGCTCTATTACCTGGGCCTGGCCGCCATGGCCGGCCTGTTCCTCTACCAGCAATACCTGGCCCGCGACCAGCAGCGGGCCCCCTGCTTCAAGGCATTTCTCAATAACAACTGGGCCGGACTGGCCGTGTTCATCGGACTGGCCCTCGACATGCTGGTTCGCTGAGGCGGCAGCCCGGCCGAACGCGCTCCCGGTGCGGACTTTACCGCCGGCAAAGCCGAACCTGTCATATACTTGTAACACGACGACGTTGTAATGAGGCAGCAACAAAACAAGGTCTGATACAGGTTAAAACACATGTCCGGAAAAACCGTCCTGATCGTAGACGACGAAGCCAGCATCCGCGAAATGATTGCCGTGGCACTGGAAATGGCGGATTACGACTACCTTGAGGCAGCGGATGCCCGCCAGGCCCACGCCCTGATCGTCGACAAACAGCCCGACCTGATCCTGCTGGACTGGATGCTGCCCGGCACCAGCGGCGTCGAACTTGCCCGGCGGCTGAAAAAAGAAGAAACCACCGCCGAGATCCCCATCATCATGCTCACCGCGAAGGCGGAGGAAGACAACAAGATCCAGGGCCTTGAAGTTGGTGCCGACGATTACATAACCAAGCCGTTTTCGCCCCGGGAGCTGGTCGCCCGCCTCAAGGCCGTGCTGCGTCGCACCACCCCCGCCGGCGTGGAAACTCCCATCGAGGTCGAGGGGCTAACCCTGGATCCCATTGGCCACCGGGTGACCACCAACGACGGAGCCCTTACCATGGGGCCAACGGAATACCGCCTGCTGCAGTTCTTCATGACACACCAGGAAAGGGTTTATACTCGCTCCCAGCTCCTGGACCAAGTGTGGGGCGGCAATGTCTATGTGGAAGAACGCACCGTCGATGTTCACATCCGGCGGCTGCGCAAGGCCCTGGGTGACAAATACGACCACCTGATCCAGACCGTTCGTGGTACCGGCTACCGGTTCTCTACCCGTACCGCCTGACCCGGACCCGCAAACCAACCGACGGGAAATCCATGCAACATAACTGGCCCCGGTACCTGCGCCTGATCGTCCTGTTCCTGATCGCCACCACCACCGTCGGCTTTATTTTCGGCCAGGCCCTGCTCGGGCTGCTGGCCGGCCTGCTGGGCTACCTGTGGTGGACCCTCGCCCAGGCCCGCAAGTTGCACCGCTGGCTGGCCAATCCCAGCGCCTCCGACGAAGCGCCCCAGAGTATCGGCTTGTGGGGGGACCTGTTCGACTCCCTGCACCGCCTGCACAACAACCACCTGCGCACCCAGGACCGGCTCCGGGCCCAGATCAACCGGGTTCAGGAATCCACCAACGCCATGCGTGACGGTGTCATCATGACCGACTCCCGCGGTGCCCTGGAATGGTGGAACGGCTCCGCCGAACATCTGCTGGGCTTCCGCCGCCAGTCAGACCGCGGACAGTACATCCACAACCTGATCCGGACGCCGGCGTTCAAGGCCTATTTCGACAGCCGGGACTACCGGGACCCGCTTGAACTGACCTCGCCGGCCAAGCCACACATCCACCTGCAGATCCAGATCAGCCTGTTCGGGGATGACGACCGGCTGATTGTCGCCAAGGATGTCACCCGACTACACCAGCTGGAACAGATGCGCCGGGACTTTGTCGGCAACGTTTCCCACGAGATGCGAACGCCACTGACCGTGATCAGCGGCTATCTGGAAACCATGGTCGACAACGCCGACGACCTGCCACCGAAGTGGCGCCGGGCCATCATCACCATGGCGCAGCAGTCCTCCCGCATGGAAGCCCTGATTACCGACCTGATTCTGCTGTCAAAAATCGAAACCGGCGAGCAGACCATCAACGACGCCCTCACCGATGTGAACGATCTGATCGGCCAGATCTGTCACGATGCGCAAGTTCTCAGTGGCGACAAACACCATGAATTCGAGATCGCCATCAATGACCAGCGCCTGTTGCGAGGGGATGAAAGCCAGTTACGCAGCGCCTTCTCCAACCTGATATTCAATGCCGTGAAATACACCCCGGCCGGAGGTCGCATTACCGTCAGCTGGTCTACCGACCGTGACGGTGCCCATCTTTCGGTCCGCGATACCGGCATCGGGATCGACCCTGTGCACATCCCCCGCCTCACCGAACGGTTCTACCGGGCCGACCCCAGCCGCCACCAGGAAACCGGCGGCACCGGGCTCGGCCTGGCCATCGTCAAACATGTCCTGCTGAACCACGACGGCAAGCTGGAGATCCGCAGCCACATTGGCGAAGGCAGCGAATTCATCTGCCATTTCCCGCGGGAACGGCTCGCAGAAAATCCCCTGTAATACCGGTTCCGGGCGAAACGCCGGGACCTTAAGGAATTGTCACCAATTGCCACCGCATTGGCTGTGTTCCCCACCCCGAAACAGGCTAACATGGCGGTTCAGTAACATATTCCGGATGAGAGGTGATCGTGCCGATTTCCCCCCCGCGGCGGACGTGCCGCCACAACACACTGCGTCGCAACCTGGCTACCGGACTTGGCGTCGCCGCACTGCTGTCTGCAGCGCCGGCATTCGCCGAAACCTCCGCTGACGCCGGCGCCGAATTCCAGCAATGCATCGAGCGCCTGAAAACCCGTGCCATCCGTGATGGCGTATCCGAGCAGACCGCAACCACGGTACTGGCCGGGGTGGAACATCTGGACCGGGTCATCGAGCTGGATCGCCGACAGCCGGAGTTCACCACGACGTTTGCCGATTACCTCAATCGGCGGGTCAACGAGGCCCGTATCAGCAAGGGCCGGGAACTGCTCCGGGAACACCGGGACCTGCTCAAGCGGGTAACGGCGGAGAGCGGCGTACCGCCCGCCTATCTGCTGGCCTTCTGGGGCCTGGAAACGAATTTCGGTTCCTATTTTGGCAAGATGTCAGTGCCGAGCTCCCTGGCAACCCTGGCCTGTGATGCCCGGCGCAGCGAGTTCTTTACCCAGCAGCTGGTGGCAGCACTGCGCATCATCGAAGAGGGCTCGATCAGCCCCGACCAGATGGAAGGTTCCTGGGCTGGCGCCATGGGCCATGTCCAGTTCATGCCAACCGTTTTCCTGCGCCACGCCGTGGATGGCGACAACGACGGCCGACGAGACCTGTGGAACAGCCTGCCCGACGCCCTGATGTCCGCCGGCAATTTCCTCAAGGACCTGGGCTGGAACGAGGAGTATCGCTGGGGACGGGAAGTCGTGTTGCCCGACGGCTTCAACTACGCCCTTGCTGACGGCCGCCGCCTGCCGCTGGAGGAGTGGCGGGCCCTGGGCATCACCGACGTGTTCGGCCATCCGGTCGCCAGTGCGCCGATCAAGGCCGCACTGGTGGTGCCGGCCGGGCATCGCGGCCCGGCCTTCCTGGCCTACCACAACTTCAACGTCATCATGGGCTGGAACCGCTCCGAGTTCTACGCCATTGCCGTCGGCCACCTGGCCGACCGCATTGCCGGCGCCAGCGGCCTGCACAATCCGCCGCCCACCGACGTGCCCGCATTGTCCCGCGACCAGATCATGACCCTCCAGCAGGCGCTGAATGATCGCGGCTTTGTCAGCGGCAATCCCGACGGCATCATGGGTCCGGCAACCCGCTCGGCAATCCGCGCATTCCAGGCCAGCGAACAGATGACCGCCGATGGTTATCCGGGCCAGGAACTGCTGACCAGGCTGGGCATCGGAAGCTGACATGGACTCCATTACCCAGGCTGCGCTGGGCGCCGCACTCGGAGGCGCCGTAGCCGGCAAGGTGCTGGGCCGCAAGGCCCTGATCGCCGGTGCCGTGCTTGGCACCCTGCCCGACCTGGACGTGGTGATCGATTACGGCACTGCGGTGGCCAATTTCACCCAGCACCGGGGGTTCAGCCACTCCCTGCTGGTGCTGGTTCCGCTTGCCGTGATCCTGGGGTGGCTGTTGCACCGCTGGCAACCCCGGCTGCCCTACCGACAGTGGTTGCTGCTGACCGGGCTGGTGCTGGTAACCCACCCGTTACTGGACAGCCTGACTACCTACGGCACCCAGCTGTTCTGGCCACTGGGCCGCCCGGTGGCCATCAACAGCATTTTCATTATCGACCCGCTCTATACCCTTCCGCTGCTGGTTCCGCTGTTTTACAGCCTCTGGCAACCCGGCAGGGTGCGACCACTGATCGCCGGTCTGGTACTGTCGACAGCCTATCTGGGCTGGACGCTGGTTGCCCAACAGATCATCACCAACCGAATCGACCAGGAACTGGCGGCCCGCGGTCTGGAAAACGCGCCGGCACTGATCCAGCCCATGCCCTTCACCAGCCTGTTGTGGCGCGCCACGGTGCTTGCCGGCGATCAGCGACTGGAGATCGTCACCGGTCTGTTCGACGGAGACATTCCCCTCAGTGTCGAGCGCTTCCCCCGCAACCCGTCGCTGGCCGCTGCAGCCGCCGGGCTGCCGGAAGGACAGCGCCTGCTCTGGTTTACCCGCGGGTTCCTCGCCTTCGAACAGCGGGACGGCCGGCTGCTGGCCACCGACATCCGGCTCGGCCTTCCCGGCGCCCACCCGTTCACCTTCGTATTGGCTGAGGATCAGGGTAACGGCTGGCAACCGGCGAGCAGTTACCGGCTGCCGCGGCCGGCGGTAGGCCGCCAACTGCTGACAGCGCTCTGGCAGCGCGCCAGCGGTGAAGCGCCGATCCTGTGCCTGGCCACCCTCGAAGTTCGCCCCGTTAACGAGCCCTGTTCCTGAACCATGCGCCTTGATTTCTTTGTTGCCAGCACCAGCGGCCTGTCCCGCAAGGAAGCCAAACGCGCCATCAGCGCCGGTCGGGTGCTGGTGGACAATGTCCCCTGTACCCGCGCCAACACCAGCGTTTGCGAAACCCGGAAAATCGCCCTGGACGGCACCCCGCTGGTACTGCCAGGCGCCCGCTACCTGATGCTGAACAAGCCTGCCGGTGTGGTCAGCGCCACCCGCGACGGGGAACACGCCACCGCCCTGGACCTGTTACCGGCCCAATGGCGTGCTGGCCTCCATATTGTCGGCCGGCTCGATCGGGACACCACCGGCCTGCTGCTGTTGACCGATGACGGCCAATGGTCCCACCGGGTCACCTCACCCCGCATCGAATGCCCGAAAACCTACCGGGCCTGGCTGGCCGAACCGGTGAGTCCCGCGATGCTGGAACAACTGGCAGAGGGGGTGCTGCTGAAGAATGACCCGAAACCGACCCGACCGGCGGAAGTCCGCCAGTTGGCCGAGCGGATCATCGAGCTGACCATTACCGAAGGCCGCTACCACCAGGTCAAACGGATGCTGGCGGCGGTGGGCAACCATGTGACGGGGCTGCATCGCAGCCGCATTGGCGGGATTATCCTGGATCCGGCGCTGGCCGAGGGGGACTACCGCGCACTGACCGCGGACGAGATCGCCAGCGTGGGTTAACCGGCTTCAAAACGCTGGGCCCGAAGGTTCTTGCGGACCCGTTCGGGACTGAACACCTCCCCGTTCATCGCGATGTAGACACCCGGTGCCAGCAACTGCAGCGCGGCCCAGGCAAACCCCAGGTTGAACACCGCATCGCTGCGGCGCATCCGGGCCGGCTGCATTGCCCCGAACAGCACGATGGTCTTGCCGCCAACGTCTGCCAGGGCCCGGGCCGTCTCCGCCATGGTATCGGTACCATGGGTAATCAGGATACGCTCGGCGGGACACGCCATAACGGCTCCCCGGATGACCGCCCGGTCCTCGTCGGTCATCTCCAAACTGTCCTTGCGCACCAGTTCGTCAATCCGGAAAGCGCTGGTGACGTTGGCTTCGTGCAGCAGCTCGGGAAGCAGGCTGTCGCCAATCGCGAACTCGCTGTTGGCATCGAAGTACACCTTGTCGATGGTACCGCCGGTGGTAAAAATCTGGATCATGTCTCTGGTCTCCACCCTTGTCCCGGCAACGATCAGTTGACCGCTGCGTGCTCCACGTCGGCACTCGATGCATAGGCCGCATTCCTGCGCTGCTCGTACGCCTTCGCCGCCCCGGCGACCTGGCCGCTGCTGCCGGTGGTGAGCCAGCGCTTGACCCGGCCGGCATCACCCAGCGGAGAACGGGTGCCGAACGAATCCAGCAAGACAGTCACCACCTGCTGGTCGGCCATACCGGAGACCATCACCAGGCAACGGCCGGCTTCCGACAGATAGCCGGTCTTGCTGAGCCCGACGCCCCAGCTGTCACGGTGCACCAGCACGTTGGTATTACCGTAGGCCAGGTCATAGCGCGGCTTGCGGAACCGGGCGGTAAAGTAGCCGGTGGTGGAAAACTCACCGATCTCCGGGTACTCCAGCGCGGCGTTCACCAGCCTGACCAGATCTGCGGCTGTGGCGCGGTTCAGCGGGCTCAGCCCCGTGGGATCGACAAAGGTGGTCGAGGTCATCCCCAGCTCACGGGCGGTTGCATTCATGCTGGCGACAAAGCCGTCATAGCCGCCGGGAAAATGGCGCGCCAGGGTGTAGGCGGCGAAGTTTTCCGACGACATCAGGGCAATCCGGATGATATCGCGCCGGCGCAGCTCGGACCCCTGCCGGATCCGGGTATAGGCATTATTGGGCGCTTCCCGGTGGCGGGGCAGGAACGTCAGCCATTCGTCCAGTGGCTGGCCCGACCGCAACACCACCAGCGCGGTCATCAGCTTGGTCACCGACGCTATCGGCACGACCCGGTCGGCATTCTTGTCGTAGAGCAGTTCGTCGTTACCGGCCAGTGCAACCGCCGCATTCACCGACGCCAGATGCAGGTTGGCCGGTTCCGGGGGAGCGGCCTCCGCCGCCAGTCCCGCCAGTAACAACATCAACAGGACCGTCACCGGTCCGCGCCACCTGTGTATTGTTGCCCGAGTTCGCAAAATCAGTTCCCCGTCAATCCGTTCCCCATCAAACCGCACTATCATACCAGCCCGGGGCCCGATGGCATCGCCCCGAACCTGTCCGGAACATTACAGGAAAATGCAAAATTTCTTAAAACCGGGTAAAATCCCGCGCAGATTCAGGTTGTTATGCTTAAACCCGAACGTTGCCACACGGTCCTTACGGCGCATCGGTCCGGCTGTATCCGAGAACCCATAACCAGGCTCCTGAAGAATGGACGCGATCTCCTCGCCCCTTGACCCCCTGACCGAGGCGGCCCCCCGTTCCAGCTGGCAACACCGGCTGGGCATCTGGTCACCACTGCTGCTGGTACTGCTGGCAGTAAGCTGGGGGCTGGGTATCAATCTGTATCTGGCAACGACCGGCGCGTCCATCAACGAACCCAAAACCACCCTGGCGAGCACTACCACAGGCCTGATACCGCGACAGACCGACTTCCGGATCATGGCGCTTGACGATGTTATCGCCACCCGCGCCTGGACCACCGCAGACTGGCAACCCACCCCGGAACATCGCTCCGGGCTCGGTTTCCTCGACGCCCCGGCAACCTTCCGCTTCACCCTGGACAATCCTGCGGACACGCCGCGCCGGCAACTGATCGTGGTGGCAGCGCCATTCCTCGATCACATTGCCCCGGCCGTGATTGCCGCGGATGGCAGTGTTACCCGTCTGGCGGTCATGGGTGACCGCTATCCGTTCAGCCAGCGCTTTTATGACCTGCCACACTGGATCTGGCCGGTCACCCTGCCGCCGCGATCCAGCAGTATGTTTCTGTTTGAAGTACGCACCTCAGGCTCCACGCTGTTACCCGTTGCCATTGCCGAAGGTCACTCGGTACCCGGCACCGTGACCTACACTCTGGTCTGGAAGTCATTCATCGCCGGGATCCTGGCCTTTGCCCTGGTGTTCAACCTCATCATCGTCAGTATGCTGAAGCGGCCAGGGCTCGCCTGGATCAGCGTGCTGCTGCTGGGCGTGATCCACAGCCAGCTGGTAATGGAAGGCTTTGGCCTGTGGCTGTTGTGGCCGCAATGGCCGGTCCTCAATGCGCTGATCAATATCAGCCTGCCACTGACCCTGATTGCGCTCTGCCAGTTCACCCCGCACTTCATCGACCTCGCTCGACCGCCCGCCCGGATGCTGCAGCTGTTCAGTGTCCTGGCGCTGCTGCTGATGCTCACCACGCCGTTCAACCTGCCTTTCCTTGGCCAGGGCTCGCTGCTGGTGCTGGCCATCGTTGCCGGCGGATTTATCCTCGCGGTGGTAGCGCGCCAGCTGCGCAGCCATGTCTATGCCCGCTATTACGCGCTGTCGATCCTGGCGATCTTTCTCGGCGGCCTGGCAGCCTCGCTGCGTACCGTGGGACTGCTGCCGGTGAACGGGCTCACCGATTCGGCGTTTTTCCTCGGCACCGCCATCAGCTCGGTAATCCTTACCGTCGGAGTCGGCCGCCAGTTACTGGAGGAACGGCGCCGGCGACTTGGCGCCTCGATCCGCGCCCGCCATGAGCAACAACTGAGATCCCGCATCGAAAAAGACTACGATCGCCTGCTGACCACCCACCGGGTGACCGGCATCCCCAACCGGGCCATCATGGAGGAAACGCTGCAGGGCCGGCACGACAATGACGAACCCTATGCCCTGGCGATCGTCCGCTTGCAGCGCTTCAACGAAATCGAGCAGGCCCTGGGCTATCGCGCCGCCGAGGATCTGCTGCGCATCTATCTGCGGCGACTGAACAGCTTCCTCAAGATGTACTTCGGCGACCGGCTGGTGCTGTTCAAGGGCCACGCCCTCGCCAGTATCGATGCCGGCACCCATGGTTTCGCGGTGCGCACCGCCAGCGACGGCCTGGCGGACAATCCGGCGGAGCTGTCTACGCAGTGGCAAGAGCTCATCCAGTGGCTGGGGGCAAATTTTGTGGAAGGTCGCTATACCTTCAGCTGGCAGCCTTCGATCGGCGTCGCCCGAGCCCCGGATCACGGCCGCAGCGCGGCGGACATCATATCCAGTGCGGGCTTTGCCAGCCTGAGTACCCAGCAGGCCCTTACCGTCTATGATCCGGCAGTGGCGGAAGAGCAATATCGCCAGCAGGTATTGATGCTGGACCTGGAGTCCGCCCTCGGCAACAATGAAATCCGGGTCCATTACCAGCCCAAAGTTGCCATTCGAGAGCAACGGGTGGTGGCCTGTGAAGCCCTGTTGCGCTGGCATCATCCGGAGTTCGGGCTGGTTTCCCCGGCAAGCTGGATCCCGCTTGCAGAACAGGTCGGCACCATTCACGCCGTCACCCGCTGGGTCGTCAACCAGGCCTGTCAGGACTGGGCCGCGCTGCGGGACCGCCATGGCGAGACCGTCGCCATCGCGGTAAACATCTCGGCACTGGATCTTAAACAACCGCGGTTCGATCAGGAAATTACCGCAATCCTGGCCCATCACGCAGTGCCGCCCCGGCAAATGATTCTGGAGATTACCGAAACCGCGGTCATGTCCGACATCGACCAGGCCCGGCGAATGATCCACCGCCTGAACAAGGCCGGCTTCCGCATCGCCCTCGATGATTTCGGCACCGGCCACTCCTCGCTCAGTGCACTGGCCAGCTTCGCCCTTGACGAGCTGAAGATCGATCGCAGCTTTCTGGAAGACATCATTGCCAACCCGGTACGCCAGCGTATTTTCCGTGCGGCCCTTGAGCTCGGTGAGGCGCTGGACCTGGACGTCGTAGTGGAGGGAGTGGATGACCACGCCGTCGCAACCTGGCTCCAGCAGTTTCCGGGCCTGTTTGGCCAGGGCTACTACTGGAGTCGGCCCGAAAGCATTCAGCCACCGGGCAAGGTGCAGCAACCGCTGGTTCCCGGCAACTGAAACCGGCTGGCCAGCGGAGGTGTTACCGAATCGGTAAGGCTAATCGGAATTAGTGATTTGCCTTGACGAATATCAGCCCCTAGTATGTCGCACCCTTTTAGTGCACTTGTCGGTGCACCATACAGTGCACAAACGGACCGGACGACCTGTGGGACTGAGGAACGAGCGATTACGCTGGCAACTGGCCACCGGCCTGCTGCGCACCCTTCACCTTGAGCAGCTTGCCAGCCGCTACAGCCGCAAGACGGTACTGGCAGGGTTCAGCCTGGTAAACGGCGGGCTGAGCATTGCACTGGTGTCCTTTGTCGCCCTGGTAACCCAGGAAGCCTTCATTTTCCCTTCCCTGGGTGCCACGGCCTTTATTCTGTTCTACGTGCCCCTGGCCGAACCCGCGTCTCCCCGCAACACGCTGTGCGGCCATCTGGTCGGAGCCATCATGGGCCTGCTCAGTCTCTACCTTTTCGGCTTGCAGAATCAGCCCTCGGCCTTCCAGCAGGGCATGGACCTTGCCCGGGTCGGCGCAGCGGCCCTGTCCCTCGGCATGACCGGCTGCCTGATGGTGCTGCTGCGGGTCGCCCACCCGCCGGCAGGCGCCACGGCACTGATCGTTTCGCTCGGCCTGATGCCCGACCCGGCCCAGTTACCGGTGCTGATGGCCGGGGTGTTGCTGTTACTGGCACATGCCTTCGTCATGAACCGGCTCGCGGGCATCGCCTACCCCCTCTGGTCCGCCCGCAAGCCGGTGCCCCCCGCGGCCCCCAAAACAGCAGGTTGCGCCCAGGCTCGCTAGTGACGGGCCTGCAACATAAATCATTGCGAGTGACCTGAATCAAGAGGTAGCGGCGTCCGATTTTCTAGAATCCAGAGATCGGAAATTAACCAGGCCAGCTGCCATGACACCCTTGCCCGCCAACAGCCCGACCCTAGAAGAGTACGCCGGTACCTGCCCGGAGTTCCGGCGCTGGTGTGACGGTTACGGCGTGTTCCGGCATAGCCGCGAAACCCGGCGCCAGGCCATGGCGATGGCCCGTGACCTGGTGTCCCGGGGGTGCCAGCCGGACCTTCCGACCGTGTTTGCCCATCTCGCCGCACTGGACCGGCTGGCCAGCGCAGGCCTATGGCTTGTGGTTCACATGACCTACGCCAACCGGGTGGATCCGTCAGGCGCGGAGCTGGCAGCACACGATTTCAAAACCAAGCCGGAGGGCCACACCGGGGGGGCACTCAACATGGTGCCGGCTTACGGCGCCTACCTGGTGCTCAATGCCCTGACCGGCGAAACCCGCAGCTGGCTGATGGGCCAGGGACATTGTGTTGCGGCGATCGACGCGTTGAACGTGCTCACCGGCAACCTGCATCCGGAGCAGGCGGCGCGCTACAGCACCCCGGATGGACTGTCGCGGCTGGCGTCAGATTTCTACAGCTACCGGCAGCGTCCGGATGGCGGTGTCGCAGCCCCCCTTGGCTCCCATGTCGGCCCCCACACCGCCGGCGGCGTCCTGGAGGGAGGCTACCTCGGCTTTGCCGAGCTGCAATACGCCCACATGCCCCTGCCCGGCGAATCCCTGGTGGCCTTCCTGTCTGACGGTGCCGCCGAGGAGCAGCGCGGCAGTGACTGGGTGCCACGCTGGTGGCGGGCCGAAGATACCGGCGACGTGCTCCCGGTGATGATTGCCAATGGCCGGCGCATCGAGCAGCGCACCGAACTTGGCACCCGTGCCGGGCTTGAACGCTTTGGCCAGCATCTGGAGCACCGCGGCTTTGCACCGCTTCGCTTCGATGGCCGCGACCCGGCAGCCTTTGTCTGTGCCCTGTATCACATGCAACAACAGCTACAGCAGCAGCGACGGCAACTGGCAACTGGCGCCCTGAACTATCCCGCCAGGATCCCTTATGGCATCGCCGAGACCGAAAAGGGATTCGGCTTCTACGGCGCCGGCACCAATGCCGCCCACAACCTGCCGTTGCCCGGCAACCCACGCCTCGATAGCCGCGCCCGGGAACTGTTCAACAGCCACGTCCGCCAGCTCTGGGTCGACCCGGCCGAACTGGCCGGCGCCACCGCCCTGCTGTGCCGCCACGGCGCCCAGCAACGACCGCTGGAACGGGATCATCCGCTGGCTGTCCGCGCCCCGCAAAGCCCGGTGATACCGGAGATCGCCGCCGCAACCGGCGCCCGTTCACCAATGGCCGCCATCGACGACTTCTTCCAGGCCCTGGTCCTCGCCAATCCGCAACTGCGCCCCCGCGTCGGCAATCCGGACGAACTCGCCAGCAACCGCCTCAGCGGAATCCTCGCAGCCCTGAAACACCGGGTGACCGATCCCGAGAACGACCAGGAGTCGGTCCACGGCCAGATTATCACCGCCCTCAACGAAGAAGCGGTGGTGTCCGCCTGCCTTGCCAACAAGGCCGGGCTAAACCTGGTGGCCAGTTACGAAGCCTTCTGCGTCAAGATGCTTGGCGCCATTCGTCAGGAACTGATTTTTGCCCGGCACCAGAAAATGGCCGGACGCCCGCCCCGGTGGCTCGGCTTCCCGGTGGTGGCCAGCTCCCATACCTGGGAAAACGGCAAGAACGAACAGTCCCATCAGGACCCGACATTCTGCGAAAGCCTGCTGGCGGAGATGAACGATGGTGTCCGGGTGTTGTTTCCGGCCGATTACAACAGCACCCTGGCGGTGCTACCGGAAATTTACCAGGCCCGGGGGGAGCTGGCCTGTATGGTGGTGCCGAAGCGGCAACGGCCCTGCGTCTTCACGCCGGATGAAGCCCGCCTGCTGGCGCAGCAGGGCGCATTCATCATGGACGAGGACACGTCACCGGGCGAACCCTTGTTGCTGATCGCCAATGGTGCCTATCAGCTCTCGGAGCTGATCCGCGCCTGCGAACGGCTGCGTGACACCGGCACGCCGTTTCGCCTGGTTTACCTGCAGGAGCCTGGCAAATTCCGCCAGCCCCGCGATTCGATGGAAGCGGACCGTTGCCTGTCCGAGTTCGAACGGGAACGCCTGCTGCCATCACGCATGCGCCACCGGGTGGCGCTCACCCACATGCGCCCCGAGGTGCTGCGGGGGCACCTGTGGCCACTGTTCCCGGAAGCGGGTCGCTCACGGGTCCTGGGTTACATAAACCACGGCGGCACTCTCGATGAAGCCGGAATGCTGTTCGCCAATGGCTGCTCATGGGCTCACGCCCTTGCGGCCTGCGCCGATATCTGCGACCGCCCGGCCGAGGACTGGCTGAGCGGCCCGGAACTGGCGGCCCTGGCGGGCCAGGGCAACCCGGAAATCATCACCCGGGCTCTGCCCTGAAGCGGGTATGCAGGCCGGTCAGCCGGAGATGAACACCGGGCCAAAACCCGAGTTCCAGAGGATGACCGAGCCCACCCGGGTCGATACCAGAATCACCAGGGCGACCGTGAGCAGGGCTCCGCCGTACATGATGGCGCGCTCCTTCGGTATCCCCATCACGATCGGCAGACCATCATACATCAGCCACGCGCCGTAACAGGCTGCGGCCAGGAAAACCAGCGCGTTGAACCAGGGCACCGGATACAGCAGGGCAAATCCGGCCAGGAACAGCGGCGTACAAGAATAAGCCGCCAGCGCAATGCCATTGGCCGCATTCGGCTCTTCGTGGGCACCGTAGGTTTTGGCCATCCAGTTGATGGCATAGCCGAGGGCAAACACACCCACCAGAATCGCCAGGTAGGTGAGGACGCTGAGCTGCATGGCACTGATTTCAGTCAGCTTGATCAGACGCTCGTTACCGACAGTCCAGCCGAGGTGAGCCGTGGCAATATAGGCACAGACAGGCCCGATCGCGGCCAGCAGGAGAACGTAGGCCACATAGACGCGACGAGGTGTTTCGTGTTCCTTCCGGATGGACGCCCACTCGGCATCGGGATGGGTAAACAGACCAAACGCATGAGACAGGAGCATAACCTAACCCTCTTGCTATTGTTGTCATCTGAATCTACGTCTGGCTCTGTGCGACAGATCAAGACAGACGTCACCCTTGACTATAGTCAATAATCCGGAAATCCGCACAGCGGCAGGAAGCCGGCCGGGCACCCTCCAGGACACTCCCCAGGGCATCCCGGCCAGAAGTAATCAGCGAGGCAGGTCAGGCGTTACGGGGGTCGGTGGCGGCAACGAATGGCTGGTCACGAAAATGGTCGCGGAAACTCAACAGGCTTTCGACGCCCTCGAAGCTCACCAGGTCCCGGAAATCCAGCCAGTCCACCAGACAATAGAGGCAGATCGCCGGATAGTTCCATTGTTCAAACTGGCCATCATCTACCAACGCTGCCAGCGTGCGCAGGGTCGTCATGATCCGCTCCCGCTGCAGGTTGTAGAACATGGCATCCTGCTCGATGTCCAGCCCGGAGCGCTTGGACAGCAGCAGGGTGACACAGGAGTCGTTAGCCGCATCGATCAGCGTTAACTGATTCTCCTGGTCCCAGGTCAGGGGGTCCCGGCCCTGCCGGGCACTTATATAACGCCCGATGATCCGCGAATCGAAGATCTCGCGGCCTTCATCAATCAGCATGGGGATCTTCAGCGCCGGATTGTGCCGTCGAAGCTCATCCCGGCCTTCGCCATAGATATCAAGATTGACAAACTCGTAGGGCTCTTCATCCAGCAGGATACGGATGCGGCGGACGTAGGGTGAGGTTGTTGAGCCGATCAGCTTCATGTTCGTGTACTTCTCCGATTCAGTAACGAAAGGTCACCCGAGCAACGTTTCGGGCGCCACGTAGTGGTATCCACGCGCCTCGGCAACTTCGCGATACGTTACCTTGCCCTGGTAGACATTCAATCCGTTGCGCAGGTGCGGATCCTCCCGCAGGGCTTCCACCGGTCCCCGGTCCGCCAGCCTGATAATGTAGGGCAGGGTCACGTTACTCAGGGCCAGGGTCGAGGTCCTGGCCACCGCGCCGGGCATATTGGCCACGCAGTAATGTACCACGCCTTCCGCCAAAAATGTCGGATCGGCATGGGTGGTGGGCCGGGAGGTTTCGACACAGCCGCCCTGATCAATGGCGACGTCCACAATGACGCTGCCCGCCGGCATCCGCCTGACCATGTCGCGGGTAACCAGTTTGGGGGTTGCGGCGCCCGGGATCAGCACCGCACCCACCACCAGGTCCGCCTCGGTGACCGCCTGGTCCAAGCCGTGCGCTGTGGAGAACAGGGTCGTGATCCGGTTACCGTAACGATGGTCGAGCCGCCGCAGGGCATCGACGCTGCGGTCCAGCACCGTCACCCGGGCCCCCAGCCCTACCGCCATCGCAATGGCGTTCTCGCCAACCACGCCCCCGCCGATGACCGTGACCCGGCCACCGGGAACGCCGGGGACGCCACCGAGCAGCACGCCCCGGCCACCCATCGACTTCTCGAGACACCAGGCCCCGGCCTGCACCGCCATCCGGCCGGCAACCTCTGACATTGGCGCCAGCAGCGGCAACCGGCCGTGACTGTCGGTAACCGTCTCATAGGCGATGCAGGTTGCACCGGAGTTCACCAGGTCGTCGGTCTGGGCCTGGTCCGGAGCCAGGTGGAGGTAGGTAAACAGGGTATGGTCAGGGGTCAGCCAGGCCCTCTCCGTAGCTTGCAGTTCCTTGACCTTGACGATGAGGCTGGCTGCATCAAACACCGCCTGCGCGGAGTCCAGCAACTGTGCGCCCGCCGCCGCATAGTCGCAGTCGGTAAAGCCGATGGCCTCACCCGCCCCGGTCTCTACAAATACCTCGTGGCCATGCCCGGTCAGCTCATGAACCGCCGCCGGGGTCATCCCGACCCGATACTCATGATTCTTCACCTCTTTCGGCGTTCCGATCTTCATAGGCATCCCCTGTTCTGATGTGAGAAACTTCTGAAAGTGTAGTAAAAGTGAGTGACTTCACCCGGGTACCCAAACCCATCGGGTGAGGCTTTTGGTTCGTAAACGCAAGGATTCCCCCCTGCCGCCGGTCGGCAGGATTCAACCACAAGGAGCGCAACCGTTATGACCAGACTGACCCTGTCCACCTGCTGCATGGCCCTTACCCTGGCCGCTGCAAGCACATCCGCCATCGCCGAATTACAGACCAAAACCGTGGAATACCAGGTCGATGGTACGTCGTTCACCGGCTACCTGGCCTGGGATGATGAATTCACCGGCAAGCGCCCGGGAGTATTGGTCGTTCATGAGTGGTGGGGCCACAACGAGTTTGCCCGCAACCAGGCTGAACGGCTGGCTGGCGAGGGCTATACCGCCTTTGCCCTGGACATGTATGGCAGCGGAACACTGGCAGACCACCCCGATGATGCCCAAAAGTTCATGCAGGCGGCGTCCAGTGATATGGACGTGGTCCGGGCCCGCTTTATGGCTGCCAAAACGCTGCTGCAGCAACACGAAACTGTCGACGCCAGCAAGATTGCCGCCCAGGGCTATTGCTTCGGTGGAGCGGTGGTGCTGAATATGGCCCGACTGGGGGTCGACCTCGATGGCGTGGTCAGCTTCCACGGTGCCCTCGGCAGCCCGATCAAAGCCGAGGCGGGCAAGGTTATCCCGCGGGTGCAGGTTTACACCGGCGGGGCCGACAAAATGGTGCCTTCCGAACAGGTTGCCGCCCTCGCCAGGGAAATGCAGGATGCCTCGGTCGACCTGACCCTGGTGAGCTTCCCGGGGGTACTGCATTCCTTCACCAACCCCGGCGCCGACAAGGTTGCTGAAGAGTTCGGCATGCCCATTGGCTATGACGCTGCAGCTGCCGAACGCTCATGGAACGGCACCATGGCGTTTTACCGCGAAATCTTTGCGGACTGACCCGCGACAAAAACCCACAAAAAAAAGCAGCCGAAGCTGCCTTTTTTCATGTTCTTGACCAGTCCTGAATAAGGTTTACACCTTCCCACTTGAGAATATGGAGGGTGTTATGAATACGAAGAGGCGGAGGAGTCAGCGAGATTATTCCCTGGCCTTTAAATTGGCGGTGGTGGGCCAGGTTGAAAAGGGCGAAATGACTTACAAACAAGCCCAGGAGCGATACGGTATCCAAGGGCGCTCGACGGTGCTAACGTGGTTACGTAAGCATGGTCAACAGGACTGGAGCCCGATGGCCTTGCTTTTCGTTCGCAAGGGGGCTGCGATGGCCAAACCGGATCTTCCACTGACACCCGAGCAGCGCATCAAAGAGTTGGAGCAGCAGCTAGATGAAGCCAGCCAGAAAGCTCAGTTCTTTGAATCCGTTGTGGATGTGCTGCAAAAGGACTATGGCTGTCGCGTTGTAAAAAAGCGGTCCGGCAAGTCCTCGCACAAAAGCGGATCGAAGGCCTGAGCGTTACTCGGGCTTGCCGATATCTAGGTTTCTCCCGTCAGGCGTATTACCAGCACTTCAAAGCTGATGCGGTTCGTCAGGCTCACGATCGCCTGGTGTTGGACTTTGTACGAGAAGAGCGCCTGCACCAGCCTCGTCTGGGAACCCGCAAGCTGCACTCGCTACTGAAACCGAAGGCCCATTTGCGCATGGGCCGGGACCGACTATTTAATCTCCTGAGAGCCCACCGACAACTGGTTCCCCGCAAGCGGGCTTATCATAAGACCACGCACAGCCATCACCACTTTCGCTGCCATCCTAACCTGCTGAAAGCAGGACCTCAGCAGGTCGTGCCAGGCGCGCCCGAGCAGCTCTGGGTGGCAGATATTACCTATTGTGTGCCCGGAGTCCAGGGCGAGCATGGAAGCTCAAATGGACCACGAGTCTAT
>NZ_KZ319373.1 GCF_002744715.1 Marinobacter profundi | reverse complement strand
AGGCCGCAGCGTGGAAGATAAAGTCCACGCCCCGGGTAGCATTCAGAATGCTGCTGTAATCCCGTACATCGCCAATGTAGAACTTAAGCTTGGGATTGGCGTAGCGCTTGCGCATGTCATCCTGTTTTTTCTCATCCCGGCTGAAGATACGGATTTCTTCGATATCGGTATCCAGGAAGCGGTTGAGAACGGCGTTACCGAAGGAGCCGGTGCCGCCGGTAATGAGAAGCGTTTGCCCGTTAAACATAAACCAAATCCAATTTGTACAAATTAAGAGGGAAGCGAGGTTAAAGAGGCATTACTCGTAATAACGTACCCGAGAATCCGGCTCGCCGGGATTGGAGGGAATACTGGTTGGTAGCCGACCAGTTTGTTCAATTTCAAACCGCTTATACTCCCACTGTCGGTATACCTCAGTACGCAGATGAGACCATATCCAGCCTACCTTGCCTGCTTTCCAAGCGCCCAGCACGAAGAAGTGGTAGCCAAATAAAATCAAATAACGCCCAGGCACTTTCCAGAAGTTACGTTTGAGCCACATCCGTCGCTCAAGAGCATTACCAAATAACTTCGGAGGCACTGCAAGTGGCTTGTTCTGAGATTGGCTGATTGCTTCAGCTGTTGTGTAACGATTCTGCTTAACTACCCAGTGATCCAAACTTGGGCTATCCATATGCTTGACCTCTCCAACTAATATACCTGGAGGATCTTCGCTGATTGCATGTTCATTCGCTTGAACGTCACTAAATTGCACCGTTCCTGTTTTCCAGAGTCTCAACAACCTGAGAACGCTCGAAAGCCTCTTTCCCATAAAATAAAGGCGAATTGGAACCGTAAAGCTTCTATCAGCTGCTTTTTCAACCTTTTCGATTATTTCTTGCTTGAGGCTGTCGCTCAACCTTTCGTCGGGATCCAGCTTCATCGTCCATGGCGCACAGATGGGAAGCTCCCTCAACGCGAAATTCCATTGATCGCCAAACCCGCGAAAAGGCCGCTGCACAACATGAACACCATATCTCAAAGCAATATCCACAGTGGCATCTGTACTGCAGCTATCAACCAAAAAAACCTCTTGAGCCCACCCTTTGAGATTCTCAAGCACAGCTTCCATATTGTGCGCCTCATTCAGAGATATCATAACCACTGACACAGGAGCAGTTCCCGGCTCCCAGGTGGAATTGACTAATGCCATACTTGAAACCTTGACCTGTAACTTCCGAGTTTAATCAATGATTACGTGGTCGGGCTTATCACCACGACACAAAAGCCATTGATAAGTGTCTAGCATGTTCTTGGCAACTCCACTCCAAGCGAACTCTTCTTCCATCCAAGCCCGGCCATTTTGACCCATCGAACGAAGTCGATCGGGAGGTAACGCCATTGCATTCCTCAGTGCTGCCGCCAAAGACTTCTCGCCGATCTCCGGCCACCACCCCGCATCCTTTAGCTCCAAACCCTGCCAAGGGGCTCCTTGGCTCACCACTGCAGGAGTTCCGCTAGCAAGAGATTCAGCTACGGTCATACCGAAGTTTTCCGAATGTGTGGGTAAAACATACAACTCTGCAGCCCGGTATGCCTCGAATTTACTATCGCCGTACAGCGGCGCATCAAAGGCTACCCTCTTAAGACCAAATTGAGCGGATATTGATTTAAGATGCCGTAGGTATTCCCCATCACCTTCGGGGCCCACGATCCTCAACCTCCACTCAGGGAAAACATTTTGAAGGTCTCTCCAGGCTCCCAATAGATGATCAATACCCTTAACCGGATGTAGTCGACCTAAGAACAGCAAGGTTCTCTCACTATCCGCTCGCGCTTTAAAGCTCTCAGGGAAGCCCGGCAAATCAATACCGTTAGGGATAAGCGTAACGGGTTGGCTAAAACCCATGCGCCGAATGTCCTCATATTCAGAATAGGCTGTGGCATGAAAACAGGCAGCGTGTTTTATCGAAGGTTTCTGGATTAGCGGCCAGAAAATTTTCTTGATACTGGAGCCACTACGCATCGCCCATTGCGATAAAGTCCCCCGTGGTGAGACAACATATGGAATCGGAGTCCCTTTGGTCTCCCACCCGGGATATACATTCGGCATCATCCAAAGACTATGATTATGAACAATATCAACGGAACAAGATGTGATCTCTTGATTCAACCAGCGGCGCATTGATGGAGAACAGCCCAGACGTTGTGGGCCAAAACCGCGCGAGAAAGACTCAATAAAGGGGGTATTATCAGCATTTCCTATCAGAGCCAGAGTAGTTTCTTGCTTCAATGTGTTCAGCGCCTTGCATAGGCGAACGACAGAGTAACTCGGCCCTGCTGCCTCGGCCCCGATGTCGGGCATCGTATGAATTAGTCTCATACCACCTTTTGATCTTTAATCAGTTTGAAGGGTTATCCAGAAAGCCCAACCAGCGCCTGGAAGGGGTTTAAAGGGAGCTATCACTAGCCTTCAATCTCACAGGCTAAAGACAAAAACTCCTAATGTCTGCAATCCGAAAGGCTATGGTGCATCCAAGGGGGTTGAGGTAGTTCCGTCACCCCATCAGTAGACCTAATAATGTCCGTAAGGTACCGAGCTCCCTTTTTCCCACCAACGCAACGAGCCCACTCCGCAAGTTCCAGAGTCTGCTGCTCACTTAGCCGACCTTCACGAATCTTTGCATTTAAAAGATCGACCAAGTCATCAATACTGCCAGACTTAAATACCCCACCATACCCACTAGCCTCGGCTACAACCGCCGAACCGCAGGCGTCACTACAAATGGCGGGCGTACCACTCATCAGTGCCTCAGAAACAACCGCACCCCAACCATCGTGGCGACTGGGCAGCACCAAACAGTCCGCCGCAGCCATCTGGACCCGCACGTCATCCATCGGCAAACTACCAATCCATTCCACTCGCTCTGGCAGGGTGTCTTCGGCCAACTGTCTTAACTGCCCCTCAAGAGGACCTGAACCTACAACCGCCAACTCCACGTTTTCAGAGTCTATACGAGACATTGCGGTGATTAACAAATCCAGTCGCTTTCGCTCAATAAACTGTCCAACAAAAAGTACCCGATAACGATCGGACCTTTCCCGTTGGGTAATGGAAGGCTTCGGTGCGGTTTCAGGTAAAAAGTACGCAAAGGGAAAAACCTTTTCCGCCGGCACGCCACGGTCAATCAGCCAGTCCCGCGTATTCTTGCCATTGGCCAGCACCCCTGAAAGATGAGGTGACAGCTTTTGGAACAGGCGCTCATAGACAGCTCTTTTGATAAAGCCTTGCCAGCCGGTATCGTCAACCGTTTCCAAGTTGACGAACTGTCGTCTACCCAAGTCCTTGAGTGCTTGTTGGGCAGGACCGACTACACCGTTTGCTCTCACTCCTTGGCAAATATGTACCGCTTCCGGCGGGGCGGCCTTGACCAACGAAACCGCAGTTTCCTGATCAGTCGCCAAAACAATCTTCGAGCCACCAACATCCGGTACTGTCCACCCTTGGCCAGCCCGATCTGCCGACATCTCTCGCTCGGCAACGAAGGTCACTCCATGGCCAAGTTCAGACAAAGATTTTGCAAGGTTCGCCATGTGGGGGCTTATTATCAACTGCCAAAACCAGATATCCATTGCAGTTAAATCACCTATTAATGCCTAACGTCGGCAAGCCTTCGGCCAGAACCAGCCCAGCTAACCCCAATAAGAATCAACATCCCCAAGCCGCCGGGTGAAAAAAAGGTACTCTCGCCCATATTGATCAAAAGGGCTGTGCCAACAAGCGCCACACCAGTTACACCGGAAAGAGCTGCTTTGCGCAATACTGAAACCAACCAGGCGAACACCAATAACGCTCCTGGAATACCCAACTCTTCAACAATCACTATTGGCAAAACGCCCTTTTCAACAGCTGCACTGACCGGTAGCCCGAGAACAGGATCACGTTCAACAACCATCAATTCAAGCTCAGAGCCAATACCAAAACCTATACCCGTCAGCGGATTTTCTTTAATGTTGGCGACCAGCCTGTCAATCAAACCGCCACGTGACTTGTCATAAGCCTCCGCAATACTCTCAACCGAACCTGCCCGCCCAGATTTTGAAATATAATGGCCAACTTTGTCCCCAATTTGCGGCGCGAACATGACGCCTAAACATAAGACGACACCTGCGATACCCCAGACACGCCGGCTACGCAGCCCAGGCAGAACGGCTACTACACGCCGGCCCGAAAGCACCGGCACAGACGCAATAGCCAGACAGAGCCCAATGATCAGTGCCAACCCCGCAGTGCGGGCTTCGCTTGCCATAATAAACAACAGGGAAACGCCAAATACACCCAGGTATTGCCAGGACGGCCTCTTCTCCGCGAACAGCTTGCTGGCCGAGATAGCGCCAAGTATCGCCATGGCTGGGCCAAAAGCTTGCGGATGGTTAAGAATGCCCTGAAAGCCACTACCGTTACGCAAGTATCCAAGAGGTAGCACAGTCAACGGCACACTCACGACCATAATGACCACCAGCCCAAAGTAAAGTTGCCGGAAAAGCATCTCTCGTTCCTCGTGAGCCAAGCCAGTCCAAGCAGAGAAAAGCGTTGCGGTAACCATTAACCAAGATACTGCTTTCAGAATGGAAACATCCGGCATGGGGCTGATAAACAGCGAATGGATTACAAAAAATACTCCAAGCCCAACCGTGGACAACACAATTTTTGAACCTCGTGGCTGCCCCGTCAGAATTCCGCTACGGACAAAGACCGCCACAAACGCCCCCATAAAAACGGCGTAGCGGCCCACGCTTCCGAGGGGCGCAGGTGGTGCTATTCCGGGGCTGATCATTGTGAGAAGCCAGGACATTCCTAACGCTCGAATTGCTTGGGCTCGACCGGTAGTAGCGTAAGCGGCTAAAAGGAAGAAGCTTAGGTTTGCGGTTGGGGTGGAACTGATTCTGAGAGCAAGGACTAGAAATAGCCCTATAATCTCTCCGGGAGAGCATCGAGAACTGGAAAGGGATATCAATGATTAAAACCCAAAATGTTAGACTTATTGAGACTAAAAGATCAGCCCAGAAGACTGAAGCAAAAAGCTAGACCCAAATCTTGTGAAGTATAGAAAATAACATTCCATAATTCAAAACAAGATTTATTTTTGGCGAATAAACCTCGCTGGATTACCACCAAACAAACAGCAAGATGGAATATCTTTAGTTACAACTGAAGCTGCTGCAATTATACTGGAGGAACCAATAGCGACCCCACCCAAGACGATTGATCCAGCTCCTAACCATACGCCACTCTCAATACTAACAGGTAACGAATAACCGCGACCCGCAGCTTTTCCATTCATCTTCCAAAGCTCATGAGTACCAGTAACGATAGTTACTCTAGGAGCAATATCAACATCTTCGCCTATGATAACTTTTGCATCGCCACCAATTATTAATACTTCATGGCCTATCCATGTCCCACTACCAATCTCCAACTCTCCACTCATATAAAACTTTGCACTAGATACAATTCTTACATTATTTCCTACTTTCGCTCCAGCCCAACGCAAGAGCCGAGCCTTAACAGAGAAAAGCTTGGTCGGAGGAAGTAAAGAAAATAGGACATTGACCAAGTTGAGACGAAGCGTATTCATCACAGTAACGTTCTTTTCCTCGCAAAACAAACAGATAGAAAGATGAGAATTAAGGAGGCCACACCATGTGAAACAGCTCCCGCCCAAACCCCTAAATCTGAAAATAATAAAGTGAGCGCAATCAAAGTGAAAAACCATAAAAATGTTATGGTAAACCAAGCTCTCTGTCCATCTCGTGCAACAATTGCATTACCAACGGTATTTGCGGGAGCGGACGGGATTGCCGCCACTAAGAATGCAGCAAGCAACCATTGATTTATGGCGAGATTGGTGCCGTAGAGAGCAATTAATAAGGGAGACAGCACAACGCCGATGATGGCTAAAAGTATCGCAAATATCAGAGCCAACATCGCACCAGAGCTAACAAGTTTTCGTGATTCCGAATCAGTTCCGTGCAATTCATTTTGCATTTTTACCAGACGAGGCAGTAGAACTCTAGACACCATTCCTGGCAAGAAAAGAGCCAGCGCCATCCACTGAATACCGATAGCGTACAGCGCGAAATTCTCTGGACCAGAAGGCCCAGAAAGTATAATCCGACCCACTAACCAGGATCCGGACGCAGAAAGTAGGGAAACACCTACCATCGGCCCTGCAAACTTTAAAATAGCTCCAACGCTGTCTTTACTTAACCTCGCGGAGCTAAGCAACCCTCCTATCCCAACGATATGTAAAGTAACCAGAAAGTTTCCTACTGCATTTATTGCATTCGAGATAACCAGCACCCACATCGCTGACACAGGAGACTGGAATTTAACTGCTGCATATGAACCAAAGAACAGAAAACTTGCAGTGACACACGCCACTGAAAACGCCTTCCTGTATTGTTCAAGACCTAAAACAGCTCCGGCCGGTACGATACCTAAAGATGTCGAGAATACCCCAACCGCGAGAAGCCAGCGAGGAATATCCAAATCCTCCTCAATGAGCCCGGCCGGTAAAATCAAGGTAACTACTAAGGCTACAACCCCTCCTATTATAGAAAGCACCCAAAGCGCACCAACAGGATAGCGTTTTACATTTGTAGCCCCTTGGAATTCCGAGAAAAATCGAGACGCAGTTACGCCGAACCCAAGTGCTGCGTATGCAGCAATCATTGATATTGTTAGTTGAAAAAGACTATAAGCTGCGAACCCTGAAGAATCTAAGTTTCGCGCAAGAATCATTGACACAACCACCAAACTCCCGCGCGCTAGCAGGTGGTTTGCTGCAGACCACGCGGCATTTTTGATTAAAACTTTACTGCTCAAAATAAAATACCACTTAATGTTCTATATCAGCTTTTAATTAATCTCTGATCAGCCTTTTAACGAGCACATCAAGATTTTTCGGCTCAACAATCGACTCATCCTAGATTATTAGATTCTAAGCTCGACACTCCAGCCATATTAGTGTGCACGCATCAAGATTAACAAAGCCTCACCATATGAGTGATTAAAAAACCAAGCCTTACCTTAAAACCTATGGAATATCTCTATCATTAAGATTGATAGTCGTAATTGTAGTAACCATAGCCATAGTTGGAGGCTTTCTTCTTTACGGCATTGAAGATTACACCCTTAACCTCTATGCCATTTTGCTCAAAGCGGCGCTTGGTAAGTTCCAGTTCTTTGGCAGAGTTGGCTCCGAAGCGGGCTACCAGCATTGTGGTCCCGGCGTGCTTGCCTACGATGGCTGGGTCCGTCACCGCCAGGATTGGCGGGGTGTCTACGATGACCAAGTCATAGCTGGCGCTAGCCTGCTTGAGGAGCTCGTCAAAGCGCTTGCTCATCAGCAGTTCAGAGGGGTTGGGCGGTACGGTGCCGCGGCTGATGAAGTCCAGGCCTTCAACACTGGAATGTCGCAAAGAGTCGTCCAAGGTGGCTTTGCCGGCCAGCAGGTCGGAAAGGCCGATGTGGTTGCTTACGTTGAATACATCGTGGGAGAAGCCACGGCGCAGGTCCGCATCTACCAGAAGTACCCGTTGGTTGGCCATGGCCATGACGGCGGCCAGGTTGACGGACACAAAGGTTTTGCCCACGCCGGGACTAGGGCCGGAAATCATGAGGATGTTGTTGCGCGCGTCCATCATTCCGAAGTGCAGGCTGGTGCGCAGGCTGCGCAGGCTTTCTACCGCCAGATCTGCCGGGTTGACGACGGCCAGTAGGCCGGAGGTGGGTTCCTGGCGGTTCCGTTTCTTTTTAGCCATGTCCGCCTGGGTATCTGACAGCGGTACGGTGGCGTAGACCGGCAGGCCGAGTTTTTCGATGTCGTCCGGGTTTTCTATGCCTCGGTTCAGCATAGCCCGCACCAACACAATGGCGGTGCCGATCATGCCGCCCAACAGCAAGGCTGCGGCGGCGATCATTCCGCGCTTCGGTTTTACCGGGGAAGTGGTGTTAACCACGGCTTCGTCGACGACCCTTACGTTACCTACAGTGCCTGCCCTAGCAATGTCCAGTTGCTGCACGTTGGACAGCATTTGCAGATAGATTTTGTTGCCCACTTCTACATCACGGCGCAGGCGTACCAGTTCTTGCTGGGTGGCAGGCAAGCGGCCCAATCGATCGTCCAGCTCAGCGCGGCGGGCTTTGAGTTCCGCCATTTGCGATGCCCAGGCTCGGTAACGGGGGTGTGTGGGCTGGAACCGTTGTTCGATTTCGGCACGCTGGAATTCCAGTTCGGAGATACGGGTTTCCAGGTTGACGATCTGCTCCAGCACGGCGGAACCTTCGGCCGTGATATCGATGGTTTCTTCTTCCACTTGGTACTGGTTGAATTTCTGCTCGGCCACTTCGAGATCACGCTTTACGTCCGGCAGGGAGCTGCGCAGGAATTCCAGGGATTTAGCGGCTTCGGCGCTGGCGCGCTCGACGTTCTGGCGCACGTAGTTCTGGCCGACTTCTGCCAGTACGTTTTCGGCCACATCTGGGTTGGTGTGCTCGTAGGCCAGCTCGATGATGCCGGAGCTTTTGCCTTTTTCTGACGCGGACACGGCCCTTTGTAGATCCATGGTGGCGGCGTAGTGGCTGCGCTTGGTGACGTTGAAGCGGGTACCGGGGCGGGCGACCAGTTCCGTTACCATTACGCCAAAGCCGTTTGCTTCGGCCGGGGTGTTAGTTTGGCCTTGCAGTATCGGTTCTTCATTTCCGTTGAGCAGTGTCCAGACGCCGTTCTCGCCGGTTTCGAGGATGTAGTTGCCAGAGCCACCGGGTACGTTCATGCGGGTGATAGTGAGCTTTTCGCCTCCCCAGGCGTAGCCATCACGCCCCCCTTCACCCCATAGAGGCTCTGCCAGTTCACCAGGCGCTCCGCTGAAGCGGCGGGCGATGGTGGCGCCAATGACCGGGAAGTAATCCGGGGTGGTAATGATGTCCAGGTTCAGGTTGTCTACCACCTGGCCCAGTACCCGACGGCTTTTGATCAGTTCGATTTCCGTAACCGCTTTTGAAGTGGACTCCAGCAAGCCGCTGAGGTCTTCCATGCCCGGCAGGCCGCCCTGCTTTTCTTCTACCTGGATCAGGGCATTGGCGCGGTATACCGGCGGCTGGATCAGGGCATAGAACACCCCGATGGCGGTGAGTACCACGGTGACGGCGGCAATCAGCCATTTGCCGTCCCACAGGGTGCCGATCAGCGCGAGCAGGTCGATTTCGTCGTCTTGCGGGGCGCTGTTATAGCCTGGGTTGGTAGAAAGATTGCCGGTCGGACTGGATGCGGTGGTATCGGTCATGTAATTCAGTTACCCAGGTATTTGAGCCAGCTTGCGGTGGCTTGGTCTATCAGTTTATAGGCGTGTTCGAAGGCCGGGCGCTGTTGCCGGTAGGGGTCTGGTACCGGCTGGTCATTCTGCCATTTGCCCAGTAGGAATGCGCGGCCGCGGATTTGCGGGGCGATTTCGTGCAGGCGTTTCAGGTGGCCTTCTTCCATGGCCAGTATCAGGTCTGCCCTGGCCAGCATCTCTTGCGTGACTTGCCGGGCCCGGTGGGCGCTGGCGTCTATGCCCTGCTCTTGCAGCAGCTCCTGCGCGGTAGCGTCTGCCGGTTTATCTACCAGCGCACCGATTCCTGCGGAGTGTACCTGTTTGCCGCTGTGTTCAGGCAGGCGCGCTCTCAGCAGGAATTCGGCGATGGGGCTGCGGCAAATGTTGCCCACGCATACGATGAGGATGTTGTTGAACATCGGGATTGGTTAGTCGGTCAGTTCACGTTCGGTGACGGAGCCGAAGTACACCATCTGAACCGTTGGCAGAATCTGCGTGATCAAACGGTTCCAGCGGGCGATGGGCGCGGCGGTTACGTAGACGATATCCCGCGGTTGCAGGACGAATTGGTCGGCCAGCACCAGCGCGGTGGCGTTGCGGGCGTGCAGCTGGAACACTTCGGCGATCTTGCCGGTATCGTCTGGCGCCTTGCGGACCACGAACACGCCGCTGGCATCGGCGGTAGCCTGGACGAAACCGCCGGCATCGGCGAGGGCTTCGGCCAGGGTGATGTCGGAGCGGCCAATGTTGAGGCTGGTGGGTTTGCCTACTTCCCCGAGTACAAAGATTTTGGCGGCGTCGTTACGGGCTACGTGGATGATGTCGTTGGGGCGCAGCAGGAGGTTTTCCCGGGTGTCGCCCTGGCGGTACAAGTCCCGCAGGGAGTAGCGCTTGGTTTCGCCGTTGCGGGTAAGAGTGACGTTGGTCCAGTCCGCCGCTTCGGTCAGGCCGCCAGCATTACTGACCGCTTCCAGCAGGGTGAGCGGTACGTTGGTGATGGGCTGGGTGCCGGGTTGTTTCAGTTCGCCGGTGAGGTACACCCGCTTGGAGCGGAACGAGGCGACGGTGACGTCTACCTGGGGTGTGGCGATGTACTTGGCGAGTTCTTTACGCAGGATGTCGCGGATTTCGGTGACTTTCAGGCCGGCGACTTTTACTTCGCCCACGTAGGGGTAAAAGATGGTGCCATCACTATGTACCCAGTTACCCGCTTCAGACGGGCTGCGGTCTGAGCCTGCGGGGATGGTGAGTTCCGGGTGGTCCCATACGGTGATGTTGAGGATATCGCCCCGGTTTACCGTGTAGTCGTAATCCTGGATTTCCATTTCCAGCTGGTGGTTGAACACCGGTGTGGTTTCCGGTTTGGCCATCCGCTCCCGGAGAAGCTTGGGGGTAATGGCGTAGATATCGACCATTTTCTCCAGGTCAATGCTGTCATCTTCTTCCTGATTAAAGGGAATATGCGCGCCGGGAATAACTGCGCAGCCGGACAGGCTGAGGATAACGAGCAAAGAGAATAGAGCTTTCATCCGGTTCTGGTTTCCGTGCTTACTTCAAAGTTGCATCGCCATGGGGCGATCCAGGGAATGATACGGGATTTTCTTGGGGGGGTAGGATAACAACAAGGGCTGGCAATGCCAGCCCTTGTCAGGCGACATGCCGATCAGGCAGTGCCGGTACCACCTGTTGCGCCGGTGGCGCCGGTGGGTTCTGTCGGCTCTTCAGTTTCTACCGCTTGCTGGATTTCTTCCTGGGCGACGGCATCTTCCGCAGCCTGGGCTTCGATTTCGGCGGTGGTCGGTGCGACCGGCACAGAGGCTGTAACTACGGAGTCGGTAGTGGCCGTCTTCAGTTCGTTAAGGGCCAGACCGTTGGTGTCGGTATCAACTGCTTCCTTGACGTCTACCACGTCCAGATTGTTGACGAGGGCACCGAACGCGGCGGTGGTGTCACCGTTGGCGTTGGCTTCGGCGGCCGGTACCAGGGTAGCGATTTGCTCAGACAGCACCTGGTTGATCAGGTGGAGCTTCGCAGCTGTTCTTTGTTCCTGGCTGGTCGCTGCGCTGTCTTTGGCCGCAATCGGATCAAAGGTGGTCAGGTCGAGGCCGTCAACACCGAGCTCGGTAGCCAGCTCTGCGGATGCCGCAGCTTTCAGTTCGGCCAGAGTCGCTGTGGAGCCGGTCGCCAGGGCGCTTTCGACTTTCATCTGGATCACGGTGCTGAAGCCGCTGATGGCCTGACTACCGGCAGGCGCCAGGAACTTCAGGTTGGGATCGGCCGGGAGACCGGTGTCCAGGTCAATGGTGTTTGCGTTGGCTTGCAGTACCAGCGGGGTCAGCAGCTGGGCGTCGGTCAGGCCTTCCAGATTGAACTTGCCACCTTCAACCGTGGTTGCCGTCGGCTCACCGGTATCACACTGCTTGTTCAGGTTCTCATCCACGCAAACCGTAGCACCAACCAGGTAGCCGTCGTAGGCGAAGCCTTCGGTGGTTCCGGTAGGTGTTTCAACAACCGGCGGCGGAGTGGTGCTGCCGTCGTTATCGGAGCAACCGACGATGGCCATCATCGGGGCCAGAATGGCGGTAGCGATCAGTTTGCGCTTGAAGGATCCGTTATTCGTCTGGGTCATGGTTAGCCTCTAATCTCCTGAATGAGCTTTTTGCACGTTTTTGATTTTGCTTGTTGGTATTGGCTGCGCCACCCGGATGCTGCGGCGCCCTGACGCTGGTGGCCGGTTAGGGCCGGTTGTGGTTTTCACTATAGGTACTGCATGTTAAAACGCAATGAAATCTTGGCCTTGGGGTAGAGCGGGGACAGACCTGAGGTCAGTCCCCTTTGGTCCGGCCTGGGGACTGACCTTGGGTCTGTCCCCTTTGGGGTTTGGCCTGATCGGGGACAGACCTGAGGTCAGTCCCCTAGTTTGGCAACCGCCCGCGGTTCAGGTACAGGTACTGAATCGGGTTGGCGGACCGGACGATGGCGGCACCTCCGAAGGCGGTGAGGTTCTGGTCTTCGTTAATGCGGGTCTGCACGCTGTAGTTCCAGTCGGCGTTGCCGCGGATCTGGGTGTAGCGGAATTGTTTGGTTTTCGTTGGCGTGAGCGGGATGACCCAGCCCAGGCTGATGAATTCCGCGTCGGTGTTCTTGTAGGACAGCGTGAGGGCGTAATCGCCGAACCAGAAGCGGCTGTCGACCCGGAAACCGGTGTCTTCGGCGAAGAACTGGCCGCCGTAGACGTCAAACTGGGTGTCCAGCTGCGGGTTGTAATAACTGTAGCGGGCCAGCATCTGGTCGCGCTCGACGTTGTCGTAGTCGCTGTGGCGGAAGGTGCCGCCCAGGTAACCCAGGCTATGACGGCCATTAGGGGTCAGCAACAACGTCTCGTTCAGCAGGCCATCCCAGTCCACCGCGTAGCGACCAGCATGGAAGCTGGTGTAGAGCTGGGGGTGCAGCTTGACGGTTTGCTGCACTTCCGCCTCGATCAGGTCGGTGCGCTGGCGTTCGTTGTAGAACACCCCGCCCTTCTCGAAGTCTTCCGTGGCGTAGATTTCCGCGTTGTAAGTGGCGGAAGCCAGGGCGCCGGTCCACAGGGAAACGGCAGTTTCCGCACTGACGCCCACGGAGGCATCCCACACACCGTATTCGGTGGCGACACCGGAGCTGATGGTGGGGCTCAGGGTAATGCGTGGCTTCCAGGTTGGCCCGTAGCTGCCTTCAAAGTCCCATTGGCGGGGCTTGCTGAACACGGTGGCCGGGGCGAATTGGGAGGCGATGGCGTAGAGTTTACTGACTTCTCGGCGCTCTTCTGCCTCACCGTGATTTATACCGCCCGCAGATAAACGGGCCTCAATTGCGCCGCTCTTATTTGTATCGCTCTCAATTGCATCGCGTGCTTTTACCTCGCTCCCATCTGACCCAGTCTCAACTGCGTCTTCGGCATTGGCACGGTCGTCCCTAAGAATCACCGTGCGTTCGGCGACCGGGATGTTCTGGTTCAGCAGGGTGAGCCTGGCGGTGGCGTGAGTGCCAGCGGCGGCGCGGACTCGCTTCGCCACATCGACAATGGCGTCCCGCTCATCGCGAACGTAAATGTTGTTTTCCCACTGGACGTGGAGGGTGTTGCCTTCACTGGCTACAGAAACGCGGTCGTAGCCGGCGGTGACGAGTTGTTGGCCGAGGGTATGAGCGGCGGCTTTGCCGAGGTCTACGACGTTTGCAGGAGTTCGTGCTGCAAAGGAGCTTTCCACCGGGGCTGATAACGCTGCGGATTCAACAGGCTTGGGCTGCAGGCGTTGCTTGGAAGGTGCGTTGCCAAAGGGCAAGGACACGCCCACTAAGAAGAAATTGCGACCGTTGTCCGAATCACCCTCGTCGTAGGCCAATAACTTGGCCTTTACTTGCAGCCCGTACGGCAGCCAACCTTGGGGCGATGATGCGCCAACACCCAGGCGCACGTCCTGGCTGTCGTGCTCCGCCATCAGGTTGAGCCAAGGCAGTGGGCGATAGGATACGGCACCAAATGCGCCATCCAGATAGCGGGGTTGTGTTTTCGGGTCGCCATAACCGAGCGCCAGCTCTACGGGACCTAAAGTTTTGCCAGCCACTAAGTAGACCGACTCAAAGTCGTCCGTCTCGCCACCCAGATCCTGGACACCAGCTGCGAGGGTAAACCAGTCCTCGGGAATGAAGGGGGCCTGGATTTTGAGGTTGGCGGAAAGATCCCGGATACCGCAATCAGACTCTGTATAGCCGTTGCAGTGCGTCTTTTCCCAGGTCAGCCGCCCACCTACTTCAACATTCGGGAAGATACCGAAGGTACCGCTGACATTGTTGTAGTACCCATATCCGTCACTACTATCCCGGGTATTAAGGGCCTGATCCGAATACTGGACATCCGCCTGGCCACGGGAAAGGACTGTCGCGGACGGCACGTTAAGAAAGCCGCTGTAACCGGGAAATGCCAGATCGCGCTGGGTTGCATGAGCAAGGCCTGACAGGAAAACTCCGGCCAACCCCGCCAGAATAACCGGCTTCAGGCACGCTACCGCCCCACCGACCAGGGTCCAGTGTTTTGAGGTCATATCAATCGTCTGTGTCTGAAAGGCAAAGCCAAGGCGGGAGCGTTGAGGCCCCGACTGAGTCCCTGTCAGGAATTTTTATGGTTTTGGGTGGCGCTATCGGGGACAGACCCGAGGTCAGCCCCCATAGTTGCCAGGCCGGTGGGGACTGACCTTGGGTCTGTCCCCAGTCTGTCCCCGCCTTTCCACCAATAATTGTAGAGTTTTGCAAATTTGTGACGGGATTCTACGCGAGATCGGGTTACAGACAAGTGACAAACGGTGAGATTGGCCTAAGTGACTGTCACTGCTGCGTAAAAAATTGTGAAATGGTTGCTTTGCGAACAGATAGGGTGCTTGGTAGGCCGGGGGCAAAGCACAGGGGACTGACCTTAGGTCTGTCCCCGATGAGGGATTGGGTGTTATTGGGGACAGACCCAAGGTCAGTCCCCTGAGAGATGCGGTCAGTCCCCGGAATGCACCTCGCCTTTCAGGATCTCGCATATTTTGAAATCCAGTTCTTCGTCTATGTCGAATGATCTGGACCGTGGCATCACCGAAGCTCGCAACTCCTCTGTGAACAGGGTGCCTTTCTCCTGCAATACACTTGTCGGAGCAACGTATACGGCGCCGTTCAGACGATACTCTTTCTGGTAATCCTGGGACCGCTTGCCAGTCACATCAATGCCTTTGAATCTGGCGCTGTCTCCGATAACGCCAACCCAGGCGCTGGGGTGGTCCACTTCGCAAACGGTTACTACGGTATCTGCACACCCGCCTTCACGGTATGTCTGCAGCGCGGCCTTGACATCCGCGGCGTTTCTGAGGGGCGAGGTGGGCTGGAGCAATATCAGGGTTTTGGGCTGCCGCCCTGCTCGCTGTTCAGCGGAGATTGCGTCGATCAGTGTGTCGGTGGTGGTGGCGGTATCCGTTGCCAACTCATCGGGTCGTCTGTGGGCGATCACGCCTCTGGACTCATACTGACGTGCGAGGGCGAGAATTTCCTCATCGTCGCTGCTGACCATGATGCGGGCTTCCAGGCCCGCTTCCAGCGCAGCTTCTATGGTCCAGCAGATGAGGGGCTTCCCGGCCAGCGGCAGTACATTCTTGCGCGGTAACCGTTTACTGCCGCCCCGGGCCGGAATTACGACAAGGATGTCGCCGAGCTCAGTCATTGAGCAGGCCCCGCACTCTGGTTTGCGCTTTATGGAAGTCATCCATACGCCCGATATCGAGCCAATATTCGTGGATGGGGAACATATTAACCGGCTTGTCGTTCTCGATCTGCTGTTCGAGCAAGGTTGGCATATCGATCCGGGTACCGGGTATCACGCTTTTCACCAGTTCCGGTGCGAGCAGGTAGATACCCGCGTTGATGAAAAACCGCTGCACCGGTTTTTCAACCATGGAGCGGATCCGGGTGCCTTCGCTGGTGATGACTCCGTAGGGCACCTGATGCTCGTATTCACGTACGCACATGGTGGCGAGACTGCCGTGAGATTCGTGGAACTCCAGGAAGCTGTGCAGGTTCAGTGACGTCAACAGGTCCCCGTTCATCATGAACATCGGTTCGTTAATTTCATCATGCGGCAATAAACCCAGCGCGCCGCCGGTGCCCAGTGGCTCCTCCTCGTGGACATACTGGATGGTCACCCCCCACTTATCACCGTTGCCGAAATACTCACGGATAACTTCCGGCATGTAGTGGGTGGAGATATAAAAGCGGTGAAAACCCGCCTCGACGAAATTGAGCAGGATCTGCTCCAGAATCGGCTTATCACCCACTTTCAGCATGGGTTTGGGGCAATTGTTGGTCAGCGGGCGCAAGCGGGTACCGAACCCTCCCGCCATCAGGAAAACCGGGTTATCGTGGCGGTGCTTGTTCAGCAGGTCGTGAAGGTTCTCCAGGCCAACCAGCCGGCCCTGGCTGTCCACCACCGGCATCTGCAGTAACTCATACTGTTCCATGACCGCCAGAATGCGGCTTTCGGTCCAGCTTTGCTCCGCCGTGCGCGGATTGGTATTCATGACTTCGCTGACCGCTGTTGCCAGGGACATATGCTTCAGCAACGCCCGCCGCACATCACCATCGGTCAAGGTGCCCTGTAACCGCCCCTCGTCATCCACAACCAGAGCAATGCGCAGGGCCGCTTTGTCCAGCACCTCAATGGCGCCCTCGAGGGTAACGTTGCCTTTCACAAGGGCATTACGCCATGACTTCATCGCTTGCTCCTTCTTTAAAGGGAGTTCAACTAGAAAGCTTCCGCGGCAGGAAGGTTATAAAAGGATTTCTTCAGAATTCGGTCCAGCGGGTATTCGGCCAGTACTTTGGTGATCGCTTCACTGGCACCGCCAGTGCCGTAGGGGTTTTCGACAGACGCCAGGGTTTGCTGGAATTGCGGAGAATAAAGGTGTTTGAGTGCCTTGCTGATCGCCTGCCTCGTGGGCTCACAATCGATCACACTCCGGGCCTGAAGGCGCCCCTTTTGCCGGTCGCCAATATTGATGGTGCCGATTCCGAAAGAAGGTGCCTCCGCCAAACCACTGGAGGAGTTGCCCACCACTGCGTCCACCTGGGCCAGGCAGGAAAAATACCGTAACTGCCCCAGCGAAGTGAACACCCGGGCGTTCGGATGGCTATCCACGAAGGCCTGCACCATGGCGCTCAATTCGCGGCCACCGGTATCAGCATTGGGCATGGTGAAAATCAGGTGGGTATCCTCAAGCGCTTCAAGGGCAGCCAACAACTCATCCATCTGAGCGGACGAACTTGCGCCGCCTTCCAGAGTTACCGGGTGGAAGGTAATCAACAGATTCCTGGCACCCAGTGTGAAATCGAGTGATTGCTCCAACTCCTCACGGCTCAGCAACTTGATGCGCTTAATCGCATCAATACCCATGCCACCCACGTTAAAGACCCGCTCGGGCTGCTCGCCCAACTGGATCACCCGGCGCCGATATTCATCGGCCGCCACGAAATGCAGATGTGACATTTTGGTGATGGAGTGGCGAATGGCCTCGTCGAACGCGCCTTCTGTGGTTTCTCCACCATGGAGGTGAGCCACCGGCAGGCCCGCAATCAAGGCAGCCGAGGTGGCCGCAAAGATTTCGAAACGGTCCCCGAGAACCACCACAATATCCGGTTGTAGCCGCTCATAGGCATCGGCAAAGCCAATGACACCCAGCCCCATGGACTTGGTTACGGCGGTATTGGTGTCGGCACTCAACAGCATCTCCACCCGGGCATCGATGACGAATCCGGCCTCCTCAATCTCCCGATAGGTGGAGCCGAATTCCGGCGAAAGGTGCATGCCCGTGGCCACCACCTGCAATTCCAGCGCCGGTGTGTTGGCAATCTCCTGCATCAGCCAGCGCAGCAGGCCAAACTCGGCCCGGGTACCGGTGACAACACAGACTTTGCGACTCATAGCTCAATCAACTCGTCGGCACAAAAGTCCCGGGGAGCCCGTCTGCCCATCACCTCGTCCCACAACATCGGGGATACGCCGGTGCCCGGGCGCTTCGCCGTCAGATTTTCAGGGCTGAAGGCCTCGCCGGCTTTGATGTCGCAGGCGGCCACCAGGGATTTGCGGGCAATGGGCTTGTTCTTCAGCTCGCTGGGGCTTGGCCGCTTGATGCCATCCCCCAGTGCCCGCTCGATATTGCGGATGCCCGCAACCATCGCCTTCAATTCGGCCGGCTCCAGGCTTGCCCGGTGATCCGGCCCGGGCAGGCTGCGATCCAGGGTAAAGTGCTTTTCGATCACGGTAGCACCCAGCGCAACGGCGGCGATGGGCACCTCAATACCCGGCGTGTGGTCCGAGTAACCCACTGTCACCCCCAGTGCCTTGCCAATGTTAACCATTGCCATGAGGTTGACGTCGTCCATCGGCGTTGGATATTCCGTGGTGCAATGCAACACAGTGATCTGGCTTCTTGGCGTGCCCGCCTGTTCAACCGCATCAATGGCGGCTTCGATATCCCCCAGATTCGCCATTCCGGTTGAGAGCAACAATGGCGTGCCCAGGCGAGAAACGTAACGCAGATAGGGCAGGTTGGTCAGTTCGCCGGACGGCACCTTGACCAGATCGCAGCAACCCAGCTCTTCCAGCAGATCAAAGCTGTCATTGTCGAATGCCGTTGAGAAAAAGCCGATGCCCCTTTTCTTGCACTCGGCGATCAGCTCAAGATGGTTCTCCCTGGTCAGTTCGAGCTTACGTATCATCTCCTGCTGGGACTCTTCCGGGTCCGTCGTGCCCTTCTGATACTCTGCCTTGGGTGCACTGCGAGACGTAATCTTGCTGGCAGTGAACGTCTGAAACTTGACGAGGTCCGCTCCGGCATCCGCAGCCACCGCGATAAGCTCTTTTGCCAGCGCCATATCACCGTTGTGATTGACTCCGGCTTCAGCAATGATAAGTGTCTTCATTTAATCCTCTTTGCCGGTACACCCGCGTAAACGCCATCTGGTTCACAGTCCCGGATCACCACGGCACCGGAACCAACCAGTGCACCTTCATGCACGGTGAGTTTACGATGATTGTCGCCCTGGTTGATGACTGCTCCGGCGCCAACCCAGCACCCGGCTTTCAGGTGAACGTTGCCTGAAATATTGGCACCGGGAGCAACATGGACATACTCATCGATGATGCAGTCATGAGCGACCGTAACGTTCTGGTTAAAAATGCTGAAGTCACCCACGGTTATCCCGCTGGTAAAGCGAGCGCCCGCCGCCACAATCACGCCCTGGCATTGATCCAGCCGGCTTTTCTGATCCCGCCCGAACGTGGCACTGGGGTGTACCAGGTTGGTGAACCGCACCCGATCGGCAAAGCGCTCGGCCACTTTACGGCGAATACGATTTTCTCCGATGCCAATGACAAACCGGAGCTCGGGGTCTTGTTGAAGGTAGCGCTCGACTTCACTCTCAAGGATGATGGCGCCGGGATAACCCCAGGTGTCCCTTTCGCTCTCATCGCGCGCAACGTAGACCGGCTCAAGGCCCAGGGCCCAGGCAATATCCCCGGCTTCCCTGGCCATGCCGGACGCGCCAAAAATTCCGACCCGGTTCATCAGCCCGCCTTGACCACGACACTACTCGGCAAATTAACCACCCGCGCCTCCAGCCACTCGGCGTTGTGCAGATCGCCCTTGCGGCACTGCTGATACATGGCCAGGTGGTTCATCAATGCCCAGATCGGCCTGGTCATCACGCCCTGGTCGTTGGTGCTCTTCAGCAAGGCATCCCGCTGGGCCTTGTTCTCACAAACCACAGCATTGAGCCAGTAATTGGAGCGGCATTCCGCCGGCTCCTTCACGAACTCGATGTCTCCGCCCCGGAAAAACGCTTCGTAGCCGGCGGCCAGGGCGCGCTTGGCTTCAATAAACGACTCCAGCTGCTCCAGCTGCGCACAGCCGAGCGCGGCATTCAGATTGGGCAGGCGGTAGTTATACCCCACCTCATCGTGAATATACTCGTAGGGGTGCGGCTTCTTGGCGGTGGTCGTCAAGTGCTTGGCATGGGCGCCCAGCTCCTCACCGGCCAGAATCATGCCACCGCCACCGGTTGTCATGATCTTGTTGCCGTTAAAGCTCAGGGTTCCCAGGGCCCCGAAGGTGCCGGTGTGCCGGCCCTTGTAGAAACTTCCCAGGGACTCGGCGGCGTCTTCAACCAGGTTAAGGTTCCAGCGCTGGCATACAGCCACCAGCCCATCCAGATCGGCAGGGTGGCCAAAGGTGTGCATCGGCACACACGCGCGGATAGCCTTGTTATCGGCCTTTGCACGGCACACCCCTTCAGCGTCAAGTTGTGCATTGTCTTCAAGCCAGGTTTCCAGAGCCTGCGGTGACAGGCCCAGCGTGTGGCGATCCACGTCTACAAACACCGGTTCGGCACCGCAATAGGCGATAGCATTACAGGTCGCCACAAAGGTCAACGGCTGGGTAATCACCAGGTCACCCGACTCTACACCCGCTAGCCTGAGCGCGATATGAAGCGCCGCCGTGCCATTGACTGTCGCGACCGCACGGGGAGCACCGGTGTAACTGGCCATGTCCTGCTCAAACCGGTCCACATAGGCACCCACGCTGGACACGAACGTTGAGTCGATGGTGTCAACAACGTAGTCTTTTTCCCGGCCGGAGAAAACCGGAGCATGCAGCGGGATGAAATCGCTGGTGCCAAAGTAATCCCGGATAAAACTGATCAGTTGTTCGTTCACCTCATCCTCACATTTTGCTATCGAGGTATTTGCCGGTTTCCTTGTGCCCGAAATCCGGAATCATTTTATAAAACAGCTCTACCAGGTCTTCCTTGCTCCAGGCCAGGTCCTGTTTCAGACCGGCGATGCGGGATTCAAACTCGCCCAGCAGCTGCTCATCGAAAACAGCGTCATTCTTGATGATACCCAGGTTGTTGAACCGGGCCATATCGAGCACTTCCCGGTCAGTGAAGAACTCCTCGAAGTCCTTTTCACCGGTGGTATCGCTGCCGGCAAACAGGCAAGGCCATTTGCCCTGGTGCGGCAGGGTTTTGGCCAGCTCGCGGGCTTCGTCTTCATCGCTGCACAGTACCGGCTCGAAGCCCTTCTGCTCAAGATACTTTATGGCAATGTCGGAAAACGAAATCAGGTGCAGGTTTTCACTGAGTTTCGGGAAGAAAATGTCACGATTATCGCCAAAAATACACGACATCAGGCACAACTCCCCGGACTCCTTGGGCGTGACAAAGTAACGCCGGACGTCATTTGGTGCCACGATCGGCTGGCGCTTTTCGAGGCGCTGGTTGAAGCCGTGCAGCAGAGAGCCGTCGGAAAACGCCACATTGGCGAAGCGGGCGGTAGAAATATCAATCTGCAGGCTGCGGCGCATCAGGAACATTTCCATAATCCGCTTGGACGCGCCCATCATGTTGACCGGGTTGGCAGCCTTGTCCGTCGACACGCAAAAATACTTCTTCACCCCGGCATCGACTGCCTGCTGCAGGGTTTTGTCAGTATTGAACACGTTGACGTCAACCATTCGCATCAACGTGAAAGGGTCTTTCTCACTGCGGACATGCTTGAGCGCGGACAGGTTCAGAATGTAATCGTACTGGCCGTCCGCCTTGAAAAAGGCATCGTACTCGACCGAGCCGATGTCCAGGGCAAAGGTGCGGAAATCCCCGGGAATGTAGCCAAAGCTGCTGCGGATGTCCCTTACCAGCTCCACCAGGTTGTTTTCGCTGATGTCCACTACGTGGAGCTTGGCAGGATTACGCTTGAAAATTTCCTTAGTAACCGCCTGCCCTATTGAGCCGGCGCCTCCCAGAACCAAAAATCGTGAATTGCCGACAATTTCAGACAATTGGGAATCGTGGGAAGCAATATCGACGGAAAACAGCTCTTTTTCTCTGCCGATCAAGTGAAGAATAGAGTTCATAGCGTAGTCCAAGAAATCCTTTGACCGAAGACAAATGGGAAATGAGCGTGCTGTCGGGCCGAGGCGGCTAAATTCAAGCACCCTGATAACAAGATTGGAACAGGGATCATACCGGTTTTTGTGCGAGCGGGAGAAGTTTGCGTGGTTCAGGGGTTACAGCTGGACGGGGGGGCATGAGTAAGGGGACAGACCGGAGGTCAGTCCCCAATAACAGGAGGAAAGGCTGGAGGTCATTCCCCTTTTCCGCAGTCAGGCCCAACCACAGCAACTACTAGCAAGCACGCTCTAGCTTTCCGGCGTCGATGCCATCAACTGATCCAGCGTTACCGCCCTGCCAACATGCCGACTTGCAAGCTTCTCGTCATCAGTCACCAATACAAATCCGCCGTAAATTGCTGTAGCAGAAATTATGCTGTCCGGAAGTTTGAGTGACGTGTTTTTTTCGAACCTTGACCGCAGCATCCTGTATCGGTGGATCCAACTCGATAACCGCCAGGTTCTGTAAAATTTCCCGAAGTTTGAGCTCGTCACCTGGAGTCAAGGCCGGCCAGGACAGCAGTTCCATTTTTGTAATCACGGACACAACATACTGGGCGACAGGAAGCTTTAATTTTCGGTTAAAGGCATAAATAATGGCATTGGTGTCAAGGAGGTATCTACCACTCATCCCTCATTTCCCTTTGTATGGCTACGGCATCCTTTCCCTTGAACGCCTCTATTTCTGTGTCACTAAAATCCAGAGGCGACTGCTCAACCATCGGTAGAGCTTCATCCCTCACCATTACAACAATTCGGGCGTGGGCATCCTTCAAATGAGCGTATTCCGCGGGGATCTTCACCATTCCGCTTCTAATGTCTGCCTCAAATTCGATAGCGTACATCGCTCAACTCCGTATTAACTCGCCTTCCGGGCACTATAGCAGGTAACCGCAAAAGTGGCATGGCTCAGCCAATGCAGCGGACAGCAACGGCGAGGGGACAGACCGAAGGTCAGTCCCCGGAAGCGAGGCCAAGCAAAGGGGGACCGACCTAGGGTCTGTCCCCGGAGGGAGGCAAAGCAAAGGGGACTGACCTTGGGTCTGTCCCCGGAGGGAGGCAATGCATAGGGGACTGACCTTGGGTCTGTCCCCGGAGGGAGGCAATGCATAGGGGACTGACCTTGGGTCTGTCCCCTACCCATCGAGTAAACCCAGAAGTTATGTGGCCACCCCGATAATCCAGGAACCGAGCCTGCCCCGAAGGTCCTGTAATCGCTCATCAGGAATATGGCCAAGGCTTCCGAGCAACAACGCTCCATCCAAAACCGCAATCCGGGACAGTCGAAATACGCTGGCTAATTTCAATCCGGAATCGGGAAATTCAGAATCGCCCTCGTGCAATACCCAATCCAAATCCGGATCGGCCTGACGTAATTGCGATGAAACCATACAAACAAGCCAGTCATCTTGGGAGTTATTCAATTTTCGAAGCAGCAGAACCGGCCGCCTCTTACTGTTTGCAAGATTAGTGTAGGGAAATGGCATGAGAGCAATCTGGCCCGGCTGCTTCACTACCACCGCTCCTTCAAATCGTCGTCAGAATAGAGCTCCGGCTCTTCCTCCAGGCCACGCATCGCCTGTTCAGCGCTCATTATTTCAAACTGCGCCCTAAACCAATCGGCGTGATCGTGGTTGGATACAGTACCGTATCGCTGCTCCAGAAAAGTCACAAAATCAATCACCTCCTGCTGCCGAGACGGCGGAAGGCGGCTCACTTTAGTGATCAGCTCATCTAGCTGCATGGCCAAAGCTCCTGCGGGGTTCTGCTCTTCAAATACCAACTCAAGATAGCATATCGGCTGCTACAGCGTATGCATCGCTTTTAGCAAGGGGACAGACCGGAGGTCAGTCCCCTGAGGGGAGGCAAAGCAAAAGGGGACTGACCTTGGGTCTGTCCCCGAAGACTGAGCGCGCAATACTTCATCCGCCAACCCGGTTATTCGAGCGCCGCCCCCACATCCTGATTACGAAGAATACGGACGATAATCACACCACTCTCATCAACTCGAAAATAGATAGAATGGCTTTTGTACACGCTAAGCCGATAACCAGCCCGGACATGATCTACAGCGAGGTACAGCTGCGGCTGATTAGCTATTTGTTCAAACCGCGCTTCAAGGCCATCGGCGTATGCATCCGCCTGAACCACGCCGAAATTCAGCAGTCCGTACACATAAATGGATTCGAAATCTTCATCGGCCCGCTCACTTAGCCTGTAACTTGCCATTCTTTTGTAGCCTCTCCATGGCTTCTTCGCGAATCTGTTTAGGGGTACGGTTGCTTAGTCCGCTCTGCTCACCCTCCAGAAGGGCAGCACGCAATTCTTCCAGCCCGGCATTACGCTCCTGGTCTCTGCGAATCAAATCGCGAAAATACTCGCTATCGTTCGTAAAATCGCCTCGGGCGATGCGGGACTTAACCCAGTTGCTCTGAGTGTCTGTCAGGGTAATTGTCTTGCGAACCGTAGCCATGAGACCTCCTGCACCAAAGTTCATACTATTGATACCAAAAAGCATACACCCGCGACAACATCGGAGAAAGGGTTGAAAATGGCCGCATGCCGGTTTTTCTAGCGGCGGGAGAGGTTTGCCGGGTGAAGGGGACACAATACCGGGGATGAGCAAGGGGACTGACCTTGTGTCTGTCCCCTGAGGGAGGCAATGCATAGGGGACTGACCTCGGGTCTGTCCCCGGTGAGGGATTGAATGCGGTTGGGGACAGACCCGAGGTCAGTCCCCTTTTCCGCAGTCAGCCCTGCCGCCGGATCGCTCCAACCGGCACTTTCACCAGCTGCTGCTTCTGCATAAAGCTGATCAGTACGATGGCCCGCTCTTCGCCGTCGTAGGCCTGGAAGATGGCGTTGATGCCTTTGAAGGGGCCATCGTCCAATTCCACTGCCTGGCCGGGCTTGATGCCGCCGTGCTCGGCGACGGTGTGGAGGCTGTCTTTGATGTGCAGGATGACGTCGTCGCTGATTGGCGCTGGTTTGTTGGCGAAGCTGACAACCCGCAGCACGCCCCGGGTGGAGCGGAGCTTGGCCCACATGGGGTCGGTTTGTTCAAGGTTGACGAACAGGTAGCCGGGGAACAGCGGCTCGAGTTTTTTGCTGCGCTTGCCGGCTTTGATTTTTTCTACCGTGATCTTGGGGTAGAAACAGGCGATGTCCTGGTTCTGCAGGTGCTCGACCGCACGGTCACCTTGGGCGGGTTTGTGTTGGAGGGCGTACCAGGTCATGTTCGAGTCCGTTCGGTTGGTTCTTTGGGGCAGCGGGGCAGACAGCAGGCCTGTCCCCTTTATGCCGCATATTACTCGGATCTGCCCTCTCTCGCACGGCCTGCAAGTTACCGCCCGGAGGCCACAAAGTGCGGGTTAAGCAGGTCTTCCTTGCCGTAGGTCAGTGGTTCGCCGTTGAGTTTGTTCACGGTGCCGCCCGCGGCGAGGAGGATGGCGTGGCCGGCGGCGGTGTCCCATTCGCTGGTGGGGCCGAGGCGTGGGTAGATGTCGGCGTGGCCTTCGGCGATGCGGCAGAATTTGAGGGAACTGCCGGCCTGGATCATCTCATGGGGTCCGAGGGCGTCGATGAAGGCGCGGGTTTCCGGGTTGAGGTGGTTCTTGCTGGCCAGCACGCGGACTTCTTCCTTCGGTGTGGCAACGCGGATGCGATGGATTTTGCCAGTGCGGTCGCGCTTGAAGGCCCCCTCACCTTTGGCACCCCAGTAGGCTTCCTTCAGAGCCGGCGCGGTGACCACCCCCAGCACCGGCTCGCCGAACTCGATCAGGGCGATATTGACGGTGAACTCCCCGGTGCGCTGGGTGAAGTCCTTGGTGCCATCCACCGGATCCACCAGCCAGAAGCGCTGCCAGCCCTTGCGCTCACCCCAGGCGATATCGGCGCCCTCCTCCGACAGTACCGGGATGTCCTGGCTGATACTTTTCAGCCCGTTCAGGATGATCTCATGACTGGCCTCGTCCGCCGCGGTAATCGGCGACTGGTCGGCCTTGAGGCGCACCTTGAAATCCGACTGGTACACATGCAGCACCTTCTCGCTGGCCGCATCAGCAATTTTCAGGACATCGGGGAGGAGGGAGCTGTAGTGCATGGTGTTATCCGTTCATAGTTAAGGTGGAATTGGGGACAGACCGAAGGTCAGTCCCCGGACTAGAGCTAGGGGACTGACCTTTGGTCTGTCCCCGGATTGGAGTTAGCGGACTGACCTCGGGTCTGTCCCCGGATTGGAGTTAGAGGACTGACCTCGGGTCTGTCCCCAGATCGGAGTTAGGGGACTGACCTTTGGTCTGTCCCCGAAAGGATCAGGATACCCCGTGGGGTTTCTTGGTGACAGACCTTCGCCCCGCTACCCACCTGGAGACTCGACCTGGTGGGCTTTGCGCATATGTTCGAGCGCCGCCTCTGTCAGAAAAGCAGACCTGGATCTCGCAGCTTCCGGGTGGTCCTGAACGTATCGGTCGATTTGGCGAAGCACGAGACTGGGTACGGTAATGTTGATTTTCTCCGCCTTGCCGAGAAATGGTGTGATGTCAACTTCAACAAAACCCCAGACAGCTCCTTCATAATCCGCATTACTGCGATGCTGAGCTATGGGCCTCGCGGACGGAATATCATTGCCCAGTTCAGCCAACACTTCCAAGTGCCCGAGAATCGCCTCCTTGGCATTGTCCAGCGCCTCATCCTCATTGTCACCAGCGGAAAAGCAGCCTGGGATGTCGGGCACAGTCACGCCGTAGCTTTTGCCATCATCTGTGTGAAGTGCAACCGGGAAACGCATAGGTATTACCTCATTAATTACATAAAAAGGAGACGGACCTTTCGGGGACAGACCCGAGGTCAGTCCCCTGGCTCCAGTCAGGGGCAGGTCGAAGGTCAATCCCCCGAGTACAGTCAGGGGCGGACCCAAGGTCATGCCTTTTACTCCAATCTTGGGGACTGACCTTCGGTCTGTCCCCTAGCTCCGGTCTGGGGACAGAGCTGAGGTCCGTCCCCGACACATGCGGATCTCCCGACACCTCAATTGTCCGGCCATGGGTTCATCCCCATGACCACCCGGCCTGCTTCCAGATACTCCGGAGCGTGCCTTTGGGTATATCCGACTTCGGGTGCGGTAGCGTGACAAGCCCGGGCTTTGTCGGGTGTTTGAAATGATAATGACTACCGTTAACCCGAACCAGTTGCCAACCGTCTTTCTCCAGCTTCCTTTTCACCTCGGAGCTCTTCATGGAATCTTCCTTAACTCCATAGTTGTTACTATACCCACCATTATGCGATTATCAACACTATACCCACCAATTCAGATACGCTCTCGATCAACCCATTCGGTATTGGTGACATGCTTCGACAGGTATAAATTCGCGGGGACAGACCGAAGGCCAGTCCCCAGTTGCATACCGGAAGCCAGGGGACTGACCTCGGGCCCGCCCCGTGATTGGTACCAGGGGACTGACCTCAGGTCTGTCCCCGTGATTGGCGCATGAGGCCGACCTCGGGCCTGCCCCGTGATTGGCACCAGGGGACTGACCTTGGGTCTGTCCCCGGAAGGCCTATCTCTACTCCACCTCCGCGGAGCCCGTCACCCGGTTGGTGGCGATGGCTTCCCGAATCACGCTATCTGCCGGTGACTCAGCGGTATCGGACACGAAGCTTCGATAGCAAGCAATCCGGCGGGCCGGGGTGTCGGCGAGCGCTGTAAATGCTGACGGCTCGTCGAGCCAGTCGGATATTTCACGTCCGATACGCGCCGGGTAGCTGGACCAGGGATACCGCTCTGCCTCATCAACCAGTCCGGCCTTTACGGGATTCAGCTCCACATAGCGACAGCAGCCCAGCAAATAGGCATCCGAGTCGATGGGACTGGTTTTGTAGCGGCCTTCCCATATTAAACCGCTGCGTTTGCGCCGTTGGTTCGTAAATCTCGTCTGCCGTCCTGCCAGTCGCTTCATAAACTCCGGGATAGTGGCAGTCTCGTCCGTTACGCCCACCACGAGGTGGACGTGGTTGGTCATCAGGCAATAGCTGTATACCGTAAGGCCGAGAGCCTGCTTCCACTCTTCCAGATTGGACAGGTAATACTGAAAATCCCGGTCATCCTGGAACACCTGCTGGCGATTGTGGCCACGCTGGACAATATGGTGGGGCAAACCCGGGATGATTAATCGCGGCTGACGGGGCATTGGCTTCTCCTTGCCGTGGTTGTGAGTTGGAATCCGTTCCGGGGGGGGTAGTTTAGTGGGATAGTTGGGCTGGGGACAGACCCAAGGTCAGTCCCCGGGATTGGCACTACGGGACTGACCTCGGATCTGCCCCCGGGATTGACACTACGGGACTGACCTCGGATCTGCCCCCGGGGAGAATCTGCGGAACTGGATATTGGGGACAGACCCGAGGTCAGTCCCCATAGCAACCCCCAGTCCTCATGCCCTCCCCTGCAAACACCTACACAGATCAATGACATTGCCAGTTTTTCCGGTGCATACTGGGAAAGGATTGGGGACAGACCGAAGGTCAGTCCCCGATATCCCGACCCAGGCTCGCAAGAACATTGATCACCCATTTTTCAGAAGGACCTTGCTATGAAACTGCGCTTCCTCGGCGGTGTAGGCACTGTGACCGGCTCCCGTTATCTGCTCTCAGATGACCGGCACCGGTTGTTGGTGGACTGCGGCATGTACCAGGGTGTGAAAACCCTGCGCCGGCGGAACTGGGCGCCGTTTCCGGTGGATCCGTCCACCATTGATGCGGTGGTGCTCACCCACGCCCATATCGACCACTCCGGCTACCTGCCGGCGCTGGTGAAGAACGGCTTCCATGGCAAGATCTACTGCACCAAGGCCACCCATGAGCTGTGCAAGGTGCTGCTGCCGGATGCGGGCTTCCTGCAGGAAGAGGATGCCAAGTACGCCTTCCGCAAAAAGTTCTCCAAGCACGAAAAGCCGGAGCCGCTGTTTACCGAGAAGGACGCTTGGGAGGCCCTCAAGCACTTCGAGTCCCTGCACTACCACGAGACCTTCGAGCCGGTGAAGGGCTTTGAGGTGCAGTTCACCCCGGCAGGCCACATCCTGGGTTCCTCGTGCGTGCATGTGCATCACAAGGGCGACGACCGCACCGTGGTGTTCAGTGGCGATCTGGGACGCCAGAACGATATCCTGATGCGCCCGCCCGAGCCGATCAACAAGGCGGACGTGCTGATCTGCGAATCCACCTACGGCGACCGCCTGCACGGTGAAGTGGACCCGGAGAGCGACCTGACCGAGATCATCACCAAGACCGCCGCCCGCGGTGGTATTGTGCTGATGCCGGCATTCGCGGTAGGTCGTGCGCAGATGCTGCTGTACCTGGTGCACAAGCTGATGGGCGAGCACAAGATCCCCAAACTGCCGGTGTACCTGAACAGCCCCATGGCCATCAAGGCCACCGAAATCTTCTGCAAGCACCACAAAGAGCATAAGCTCAGCGCCGCCCAGTGCGAGCTGATGGACGATAAAACCGAGTTTGTCCGCACGGTGGACGAGTCCATCGAGCTTAACAACGTGCGCTTCCCCTGCATCATCATCTCCGCCAGCGGCATGGCCAGTGGCGGCCGGGTGCTGCACCACCTCAAGACCCTGCTGCCCAATCCCCGCAACAGCGTGGTGTTCGCCGGCTTCCAGGCCCCCGGCACCCGCGGCGACGCCCTGGTCAACGGCGCCGATGACGTGAAGATCCACGGCGAATACTGGCCGGTAAAAGCCGAGATCCACAACATCGACTCCCTCTCCGCCCACGGCGACTACGCGGAGATTCTGGAATGGTTGGGGCAAGGCAAGCTGGCGCCGGAAAAGGTCTACATCACCCACGGCGAACAACTCGCCAGCGACATCATGCGCAAGCGGGTGTGCGAGCAGTTCGGCTGGGATGTGGAGGTGCCGGAGCTGTTTGAGGAAGTGGAGATTTGAGGGGGTAACACTGGCCCGGGGACTGACCTCGGGGCTGTCCCCGCGCAACATGAGTTAGGGACTGACCTTCGGTCTGTCCCTTCAGGCATCTGGCGGGGTTATTGGGGACAGACCCAAGGTCAGTCCCCAATAACCCCCCTACCGCATCTGAAACAACTCCTGATGGAAGTGCCGGGGTGAGAACCCGTTAGCCACAAAATCCTCCCGCAAGGACTGCCCGAATCCGGGCGGACCGCAGAACCAGATGCTGGCGGACTGCCAGTCCGGAACAGCGGCGCGAATGGCGTTGCCATCAAGCCGGCCGCCCTGCCCGCTCACCAGCAGGTGCAGACGCACCCCGGCGGCCGCGGCGTCCGCCTTGAGCTTCTCAATTGCCGCCGGCTCGAAATCCGCGGTGGGATGAAACAGGTCGATCTCCTTCATCCCGGGCGTGGCTGCGAGCTCCTTGAAGCGGGCAATAAACGGTGTAATACCGATACCGGCCCTCACCCAGATCTGCCGGGACGGAGAATCCCGGAAGTCAAAACAACCGTAGGGACCTTCCACTTCCACCGGCAGGCCAATCTTTAACCGGTCCCGCAGCCGCGCCGTGTGATCTCCCAGTGCCTTGGTAATGAACACAATGTGGCGATCATCCGGATTCCAGGCCGACGCGATGGTGTAGGGATGTGCTCCCTCCTTTTTATCCGAGGTGACAAAAGCAAACTGCCCTGCAGCATGGCCCGGCCATCCCTTCGGCAGCGACACCGCGGTTTCGAGCACCCTTAACGCCGGGTAATAGGTCAGCGAGTCCACAACACCCGACACCCGCCGGCTTGAGCCGATACGACCGGCGATGGAATACACCGCCGCCACCGTGCCGACCGTCAGCATCAGTGCCAGCACCCAGCCAACGGGCTGTGTCCAGTACTCAAATTCGGTCAGAATTACCGTGTGGAACACCAGCAACAGATACACCGGCGCCAGCAGCTTGTGGGTTTTGGCGAACAGGTGATAGGGGAAGCGCTTGACCAACGCCAGCACAATCAACAGCGCCGCACCATAGAACGCCCACTCCCCGACCGACTCCGCAAGCCCCCGCTGACTGCGCAGCGCGCCCTCGATCAGCCCGAGCTCGCTCCCACCACCACTGCCCCGCACCGGCTTCTCAAGCCAACCCCAGCCAACCATCCACTTGGTACCCTGCGCCCACCACCAATGCAACACCGCCACCACCAGCGCCGTAATCCCCAACCACTTGTGCAGCCGGTACATCTTGTCCAGCCCCTTCAAGTGCGGCTCCAGCCACTTCGGACGCATCGCCAGAAACATGGCCAGACTCATCACGCCCATGGCAATAACGCCACTGTACTGGATGAATACAGAGCGGAAGGCGAAGTAGGTGAAGGGATCTGGCACCAGGGTGTCGGCGGCGAGCCAGAGGGCTGTCAGGAATACCAGGAAAATCAGGTAGGTGTATTTGATGTTTTTCATGTATCAACCGATGCCGGGAGGTGTCGCAGGCTGGCGGTGGAGATAAAGACCGGGGACCGACACTGGGTCTGTCCCCCGTAGTCCACGTGCCTTTGAGGTGCCTGACTGGGAGCTGGCGGTTAGTGTAGCGAAAGTGGCGAGGGTTGGGCTGACTGGGCTCAATGTTTACGTGGATTTTACGCTTGGGGGACAGAGACGATGTGAGGTAGAAGGTAGTAGCCAGCCTTGGGGGTGTCTTCAGCCTCAACTGGTACGTGACTATTATTAATCCTGATAGGAACTCACCTTGCCGGAGGACAACCCGTGCTGCCAAAACCTCGGATAATACCGAACATTCGAATCCAATGTTAAATATTTATCAACACTCATTGACTTATAATACGACGCCACATCTTTTATCCAAAAAACCGAAACAAGAAAACATAAAGCGACAACAATTGAGCGCATCAGGACTTGACCGCCACCATTAACTCTATCAGAACTGACACTCTCAGCCTTGGCATATCCTAAAACCGCCCATAACATTGAAATACAGATCAAGCCTAAAGCCATGGACTTTGGCATGAGCAAGACACCCGATACTCCAGAATGAATTAGCCCACCCAAAACCGACAAACATAAGCCTGCAGCAAAAGTATTCGATTTCAATTCAGTATCATGCATCCTCAACTTGAAATCTGACACCCTTTTGAAAATACCAAAAAAGACAAGACACAGGCCGACAACCGCCATCCATCCATACTCAGCCGCAAACAATAGATACATATTGTGAGGGTGACCATGACGCAGTGGTTCATAAAAATTCTGTGAAATCACGTCATGCAACACCCAGGATTCCCCTCCCATACCAAACGGAAATCTCTGAAAACTCATTACTAAAGCTTCTTGCCAGAGCATTACCCTGCCCAAGTCATCGATTTTCACTAACCCTCTTGAAGCACTACCACCGAGATGGCCGCTTAGCCCGGCAACAATGCACCAAACAAAAACTGCGACAATCAATGAGAGAGCAGCCCACCTCGCACAACCTCTAATCCAATGCCAGTCATATATAGCCATAAAAATAAATGCCAAAACAACAGAGATTAATGTTCCCTTTACTGACACTGAGACTATTACAAACCAGAACAATGAAAGACTAAAAAACACTAACACCTTTGCCAACGTTGACTTAGAGATGCGTTCATCCAACATCCCCGCTGACAACAAAGGAATTACCCACGTCGCAACCTGGCCAAAAAAATTAATATTAACAAACCCGGAATTGATTAATATATTGTTATAATTTACGTCATTACCTATTGATAACGAAAAAACAAACAGATAAAGTGCCGAAAATATTAGAGTTCCTGACAATATCGCATAAAAAGCACAATATAAAACTTTCTCTCGTTCTTCAAACGGAAAACTAGAGAAAAAGAAGGGAACAAATAATAGCGAAAAGAAAAACAATATAAAATTAGAAAACCAATATTTTGACAAACTCTGACTAAGGTAATCAGACAATAGAGCGGAACACGAAAATATTATTACCCCAACCAAAAAAAGCAACCCACTCCTACTTGGACGTTTGAACTCCAACCGAACAAGAGAAAGCACGGTAGATACTGAAAGAAAAAGCACCAGAAGCCAACGCCCACCATCAAAAGAACCAAAACTTACTAGAGGAAACATCCCAGATAGAAAAGTGGACAAAACAACAACAAGAAGAAAAATACAGGAAAAGAAGAATATAACCGCCTGAGAAAGTGATCGGATGACCATTCCAACTCCTAAAAAAATCCGACCTCACCATTGGCAAGGTCGGATTTTCTCACTCAACTATATTAGGTTGAGGTAGCACGACGACATTCATTCGGAATTCGGTTGTAGAAAGAGGACGCAATATCTGTCCAGCAAACTACAGCCAAACCATTTGACGATGGTGTCAGGGTGAACTTCAGCTTTTTACCATCCAGATTTGTTGCATCACCAGTGTTACCCAAGGTGAGCTCTACCAAAGTAGCGTCGGAAGACGTTGCGCCAGCAGTGTAGTCGGCAGTCGCCACCAGATCTGAACTGTTTTGAACCTTGTCAACAATCACTTCACCGTCGGCATCAGCCGGCCAGCTGCCATCTGAAACCAACCGCTCGTAAATATCGACCTTAGCTGCTGACATCAATGATACCGGTTCAGCCATTCGAGCCCGAGTTGTATAGTCCTGATAGGCCGGAATCGCTACTGCGGCAAGAATACCAATGATCGCCACAACGATCATCAATTCGATCAAAGTAAAGCCTTGTTGAACTTTTTTCATATTTTTCTCCAAGTTTCTTTAGTGTCGCCCCTCATCAGAGCGGCTTAGCCATTCCCAAGCACGCATCGTGCCAGAACGACACCCAAATATAAAATCTCGTTAAATGACAGACGATTAGGGAATCCGGAACAGGAGATCAAGACAAAAAGCGGACTATTCCGACTGCCTTTTTCTGACACGACATGACAACTTTTGTCACATTGATTATGCGGTACAGCAGTTTTTGATATCCGTCATACCTCGTGCTTACGGGCTTTCAAAAGGCAGTCTAGCCATCTAAACTCACACTATTCCATTTGAAACCGTGTTTCAGCCACATAGCAGACGCTCTTAACTTCCTATGGCAACAAATAAAAGCAATGTAACTCTTACCGGCCTCGCGAGGCGGTTTGTAGACGATGGCCTACTCGACGAGACAACCGCCAAGGACGCGTTCATTCAGGCAGCTAACAACAAAATACCCCTGATCACATACCTGGTTCAGAACAACCTTGCGGCGAGCAAGGGGTTGGCCTATGCCGCTGCGATGGAATTTGGTGTTTCGGTTCTGGATCTGGGAGCATTTCTCCCGGAGATGCTCCCGGAGAAACTTGTCGATGAAAAGCTCATCCGGAAGCACAATGCGCTTCCGCTATATAAGAGAGGAAACCGGCTCTACATTGCCCTTTCGGACCCAACCAACATCCAGGCTCTTGATGAGATAAAGTTTAATACCGGCCTGAGTACGGATGCAGTGCTGGTCGATGACGCCAAACTCAGGGAGGCCATAGAGAAGTATCTCGAGTCCCAAGACACCACCATGGGAGACCTGAATGATGCAGATCTTGAAGGCGTAGAAACCGAGGGTGGTGAGGGCGAGGACGAGACCGCGATTTCAGCCAGCGACATTGACGATGCGCCGATCGTCAAATACGTAAACAAGATGCTTTTAGATGCTATCAGGGGGGGCGCCTCGGACATTCATTTCGAGCCCTACGAGAAAACCTATCGGGTCCGATATCGGACCGACGGCATTCTCAAAGAGATTTCAAGACCTTCGATCAAACTTGCGCCTAAGATAGCTGCTCGCGTGAAGATAATGTCGCAACTGGACATATCAGAGCGCCGGGTACCGCAGGACGGCCGCATCAAGATGAAGCTGTCCAAGACCAAGGCTATTGATTTCCGGGTTAACACGCTGCCCACTCTTTGGGGCGAAAAGATCGTATTGCGGATTCTTGACCCTAGCCAGGCCAAGCTCGGGATCGATGTACTGGGATATGAAGAAGACCAGAAACAGCTTTATCTGGATGCCCTTGAGCAACCACAGGGGATGATCCTGGTTACCGGGCCCACGGGCTCCGGCAAAACGGTATCACTCTATACCGGTCTCAACATTCTTAATACGCCTGAGCGAAACATCTCCACGGCAGAAGACCCAGCCGAGATAAACCTTGAAGGCATTAACCAGGTTAACGTCAACACCAAGGTAGGACTTGGCTTTGCCGAGGCGCTCCGGGCGTTCTTGCGGCAAGACCCTGACATTATCATGGTTGGTGAGATTCGGGACCTGGAGACCGCCAATATCGCCATCAAGGCGGCGCAGACCGGGCACCTCGTACTCTCAACACTACACACCAACAGTGCAGCGGAAACTTTGACGCGGATGATGAACATGGGGGTTCCAGCGTTCAACATCGCCACCTCTGTGAGCCTGATCATCGCACAGCGTTTGGGCCGTCGTCTTTGCAACTCCTGTAAACAACCGGCAGAAATCCCCAGAGAAGCACTTTTGGCGGAAGGGTTCACACAGGAACAAATTGATACAGGGTTCACGTTGTTCCGCCCCAAGGGCTGTGATAAATGCAATGGAGGATACAAGGGCCGCGTCGGGATCTACGAGGTGGTCAAGATAACTGACGAGTTGGCAAACATGATTATGGAAGAAGCCAGCTCCATTAAAATTGCAAAACGCGCAGAGGCCGAAGGCTTTCGCAATCTCAGGCACTCCGCCCTTCTGAAAGTAATGCAGGGCGTAACCAGTCTTGAAGAAGCCAACCGGGTGACGAAGGATTAAACATGGCAGAAAAAACACAAAAACTTGAAGCGTTCGTCTGGGAGGGCAAAGACCGACGCGGCAATAAGACGAAAGGTGAAATTTCGGGGACAAGCCTGGCGTTGGTCAAGGCGCAGCTTCGCAAACAGGGGATTCTTGCTGAGAAAGTAAAGAAGAAACCCAAACCGCTGTTCGGTGGCAGCAAAAAGATCACTCCTTTCGATATTGCTATGCTTACTCGCCAAATGGCGACCATGATGAAAGCGGGCGTGCCACTGGTTCAGAGTTTCGACATTGTCACCGACGGTTTGGAAAACCAAGGGCTTAAGGAGCTTCTAACAACCGTTCGCAATGATGTCGCTGCTGGCACCAGTTTCGCCAATGCGCTCCGCCGGCATCCCAAGCACTTTGACGACCTATACTGCAATTTGGTTGATTCCGGGGAAAAGGCTGGCGCGCTCGAGCAAATGCTAGATCGAATTGCTACCTATCTTGAGAAAACTGAAACCCTCAAAAAGAAGGTCAAGAAAGCGATGACCTATCCTATTGCCGTTATTGTGGTGGCCATTGTCGTCACAGCGATTTTGTTGGTAAAGGTTGTCCCTCAATTCGAAAGCCTGTTCCAAGGCTTTGGCGCGGACCTACCAGTCTTCACGCAGTTCATAATAAATATTTCGGAATGGATGCAGAAATGGTGGTTTATCGTTCTTTTGGGAATAGCAGGTTCGATATTTTTATTCAAGGAAGCCATACAACGGTCGAGAAAATTCTCAGATTTGGTTGACAAATATGTGCTTAAGTTACCCATCATCGGAGAAATCTTGGATAAATCAGCAGTTGCAAAGTTCGGCCGTGTTCTCTCTACAACATTCGCTGCAGGTGTACCTCTGGTAGACGCCCTGGAGTCAGTAGCGGGCGCCACCGGTAATGCCATCTACCGTGATGCAGTCTTTCAGATTCGTGACGAGGTCTCCAGCGGCACTCAACTCCAACAGGCTATGCGCTCAGTGGATGTTTTCCCCGTCATGGCAGTGCAACTCACTGCGATTGGTGAAGAATCGGGCAACCTCGATGACATGCTCGAAAAGGTGGCCGATCACTACGAAGGTGTCGTTGATGACATGGTCGATAACCTCACCGCCTTGATGGAGCCGATGATTATGGCGGTTCTTGGTGTGCTGGTAGGCGGACTTATCGTTGGCATGTACCTGCCAATCTTCCAAATGGGTCAGGTGGTTTAATCGGTTCTATGTCTGACCTTCAATTACTTGTGAACAACCCCTGGTTTCTGTATCCAGGGGTTGTGCTTTTCACCCTCTGCATCGGCTCCTTCCTAAACGTAGTCATCCTCCGCCTCCCGAAGATGATGCACCAGGACTGGCGTGGCCAGTGCGAGGAGTTTCTTGAGGTTCCCGAGGACCAGCGCACCCGGGAGGAAAAGATCACCCTGTCCTCCCCCAATTCCACCTGCCCCTCTTGCGGCCATGAGATCCGGCCCTGGGAGAACATTCCGGTGCTGAGCTACCTGTTCCTGCGGGGCAAGTGTGGTTCCTGCAAGAGCGGGATTTCGCCCCGCTATCCAATCATCGAGGCTATTACGGCGTTGTTTTCGGTGGTCACCGTGTGGCTGCTGGGCCCGACGGAAGCCGGGTTGTGGGCGCTGGTGCTGGTGTGGGCGCTGATTGCGCTGACGATGATTGATTTTGACACCCAGCTGTTGCCGGATAACATCACCCTGCCGCTGATGTGGCTGGGGCTGGTGTTGAATTACTTTGGCGTGATGACGGATTTTGCCAGTGCCTTCTGGGGTGCGGTGGCCGGTTACCTGTCCCTGTGGTCGGTGTACTGGTTGTTCAAGCTGGTGACCGGCAAGGAAGGCATGGGCCATGGCGACTTCAAGCTGCTGGCAGCACTGGGGGCGTGGCTGGGCTGGCAGTTGCTGCCGGCGGTGATTTTGTTGTCGTCCGTGGTCGGTGCCGTGGTGGGTATCAGCCTGATTGTGTTCCGCAAGCATGGCCGGGAGGTACCGATTCCGTTCGGGCCGTATCTGGCGGCGGCGGGCTTGCTGTGCCTGTGGTTTGGCGAGCAGATTCAGGCGGCCTGGATGGCCTGGCTGGGCATGTAAGTGCCTGAGTAAGTGCTGGAATTAGACGGGCCGGGCGTAAAAGGACAGGGCATTATGGCGGTTGTGATTGGCCTCACCGGTGGCATTGGTTCCGGTAAATCTACGGTGGCGAAGCTGTTCGGTGCACTGGGGGTGCACTGGGTGGATGCGGATAACGTGGCCCGGGAGGTGGTTGAACCGGGCACACCGGCGCTGGCCCGGATTGCGGACCATTTCGGCGCCGACATCCTGCAGGCGGACGGTTCGCTGGACCGCGCCCGGCTGCGGGAGATTGTGTTCCGCGCGCCGGAAGAGCGGGCCTGGCTGGAGCGCCTGCTGCACCCGGTGATCCGCGAGGAGCTGATCCGCCAGCTCAACCCGGCGGACTATGCCCTGCCCTATGTGTTGCTGGTGTCGCCGCTGCTGCTGGAGACCGATCAGCACCAGCTGGTGGCGCGGATTGTGGTGGTGGATGTGCCGGTGGAGGTTCAGCTCAGCCGCACCATGGCCCGGGATGATAACCCCCGGGATCAGGTGGAGCGGATCATCGCGGCGCAGATTTCCCGTGACGATCGACTGCAAAAAGCGGACGATGTGATCGATAATAATCAGAAGGTGGTGGATGTGGAGCGCCGGGTTGGTGAATTGCATGGTCGCTTTCTGGAGATGTTCGGTTCCGGTTCCGTTGATTAGGACTATTTTGCGCCACCTGCTTCCTGCCCGCTGTCGTTCATTCCTGCCTTTTGTGCTGTTCGCCACTGCCGCCTGTCCGGCGGGGGCGGAATCCCTGGTGAATCTGCAGGAACCGCCGCTGCAGGAGCAACTGTCAGTGGATCGTCTGCCCCTGTCGTTCTATACCTTTTCTCCCGATGAATACTGGGCCGAGCCCCTCGACTCCTACTGGCTGACGTTTTCCAACTGGGTACTGGGGCTGGAGCGCCGCCACGGTGCCCAGGTGCAGACGTTTGGCGAGTGGGCCGACCGCACCTTGTCTGGCAGCCGCCGCACCCTGCCCAATAACGAGAGCTACCTGCGGATCGGTTTTGCCACCGAGTCGGAGTACGGTAAGGTGGCGCAGTTTGAGCCGGAAGCCCGTTTCAAGCTGGACATTCCAACCGTGGAGGAGCGGCTGCGGCTTGTTATCGAGAGTGAGAGTGACGAACTGATTCCCCTGGAGGAACGGCGCCGGACCCGCCAGCTGACCGACGACGAGCGCTCCGATACCGAGGCCACCGGTGCCCTGCGTTACATCTCCGAGGTGGGCGATGCCATCAACCTGGAAAACGACATCGGTGTGCGGCTGCGCATCCCGGCGGATGCCTTCTGGCGGGCCAGTGCCAGCAAGCGCTGGGACCTGGATGAAGACTGGCACCTGCTGGCGGAGCAGCGGCTGTTTTACTTCCATCAGGACGGCTGGGGCGAGCGCAGCTGGATCGGTGCCGGGCGGGATATCGGTAATGCCTGGAAGTTCCTGGCGGCGGCGGAGCTGGAATGGGTCCACAAGGACCGCGAGTTCGTGTTCTCGCAGACCATGAATTTCTACAAGCAGCTGAACAACCGCTCCAACATCAACCCACGGCTGGGCATCCTTGGCGAGAGCCAGCCCGGCTGGCGGGAAACCAACGTGTTTGTGGACGTTACCTACCGCTATCGGCTGCACGACGACTGGCTGTTCGGCGAGATCATTCCGGCCCTGGAGTTCCCCCGGGAGGAGCACTTCAAGGACCGGGCCTCGCTGATTCTCCGTATTGAACTGTACTTCTCCGGCAACCTGGACCGTTAACCCCATGCCCCACAACCCGGGCTCCCGCCCTGCCCCGAAATCCCGCCCCGTTTCGCGGACCAATCCGGCCCGGCCGGCGACAGAAGCGCTGACCCTGACACCGGTTGCCTTTACCCGCTCCTGTTTCCGGGACAAGTTCGGCGTGCCACGGCAACCGGGGCTGACCCGACATGCCTGGGCGGACCTGGTGATCGAGCCACCGTTTGACCGGGAGGAGGCCTTTCGGGGGCTGGAGACCTGCAGCCACATCTGGCTCACTTTCCAGTTCCACGAAGCGGTACGGGAAGAATGGCGCCCGGTGGTGCGGCCGCCGCGGCTGGGGGGCAACAAGAAGGTGGGGGTGTTTGCCAGCCGCTCGCCGTTCCGTCCCAACAGTCTGGGGCTGTCGGTGGTGCGCAACGAGGGCCTGCAGCGGGTGGATGGCCGGCTGGTGCTGCGGATCCGCGATCATGACCTGATCGACGGCACCCCCATCCTCGATATCAAGCCTTACCTGCCGTTTGCCGACTCGATTCCCGATGCCCGCATCGGCTGGGCGGACTCGGCGCCCACCGAACGGCTGCCGGTGTTTTTCAGCGTCGAGGCGGAACAACAGCTGGCCGGCTTGCCCACGGAGCGCTATCCGGAGTTCCGGGCGCTGATCGAGGATGTGGTGAGTTACGACCCGCGCCCGTCGTTCCGTCGCGGCCGTGACGAAGCGCGGATTTATGGCGCCCATCTGTATGATTTCAATGTGCGGTTTCGCTTTGTGACACTGACGGACAGGGAGGAGGACGGGGCGGTGAACCGGGATTCCGCCGGGATTGACCGGGCCGCGGTTGATGGCGCTCACGATAGGGGTGTCGAGGTGCTTACCGTCTGTTAAACTACTGAGCGGGCGAATATTTAGACAGTTTGCCCGGAACCATTCATGGACTCTCGTTGTAGGGAATGACCCCAGGGAACAGGTGCTTTGCTTCTGACCGGACTCTTCAAGCGACTGGGCGTGCGCCCGCTGGCAGCACGGCTGCTGGCGTACGTCTTGTTGTTCAGCGTGGTGCTGTCGCTGGCGGCCACCGGCTTTCAGCTGATTGGCGAGTACGAGCGCCGTAACCAGGAGCTGGAGTGGTCGCAGCAGAAGGCCGCCAACCTGGTGTCGGGCAGCATCAGCAACAACATCTGGCTGATGAACTACAGCGAGGTAGCCAATACCCTCGATGACATGCTCGGATTGCCTTCCCTGCAGTTCGTCCAGGTGGAGATTGCCCAGGCGTATATGGACAGTGGTGACGTGTTCACCTCCGGTACCCAGCCCGAGGGTCGGGTGATCACCCAATCCTTCCCGCTGGTGTTTGACCGTTCTTCAGTTAACGAACCCCAGACCATGGGCACCCTCACCCTGGTATCGTCAGTTGAGCAGGTATACAGCGAGATGATGGGGCAGGCCCTGCGCACTCTGCTCTACCAGTCTTTCATTGTGATGCTGGGCACCCTGGGACTGCTGGTGATCGTAAGGCTGACCCTGTCCCGCCACCTGGAAACCATGGCGGATTACGCCGCCCGGCTGAACCTGGATGCGCTGATCGACCCGCTCAGGTTGCAGCGCAAACCACCCCGTACTCCGGACGAGCTCAGCGAGCTGGAGCAGGCGCTCAATACCATGCGCAAGCAGCTGCTGGAAGACACCCGGTCCCTGCGCCAGACGACCCTGCAATCCCAGGGCGAGCGGGACGAGGCGGTGCGGGCCAATCATGCCAAGAACCAGTTCCTTGCCAATGTCAGCCACGAGTTGCGGATTCCGCTGCAGTCGGTGCTGGGCTATGCCAGCCTGCTGTCGGATACCCGTCTGGAGCCGGATCAGCGGGAATACGTGCAGACCCTGCTCAATGCCTCGGAGAGCCTGTCGGCGATCATTAACGACCTGCTGGACATCTCCAGCATGGAAGCCGGCAAACTGATCCTCGACGAGATTCCCTTCGATTTGCGGGAAACCCTCAACGACCTGGTGCACATGCTGGGCAGCCGGGCGCGAGAGAAAGGCCTGGCCCTGGAGCTGCGCATCGACGAGAACCTGCCCTACGCCCTGCGGGGCGATCCGGTGCGGCTGCGGCAGATTCTGCTGAACCTGACCTCCAATGCCATCAAGTTTACCGACTCCGGCCATGTGCTGATCAGCATCGAGGTGCTGGGGCGACGCAACGGCGATGTGCGGCTGCGACTGGCGGTGGAGGACACCGGCGTCGGTATCAACGAGGAAGACATCCCGCTGGTGTATGAGCCTTATGTGCAGCTGGGCCAGCGCTTCCAGCGCCAGCTGCCCGGTGCCGGCCTCGGGCTGGCCATCTGCCGCCAGCTGGTGAGCCTGATGAACGGCACCCTGGACGTGGAGAGCCGTCCCGGCGAGGGCACCACCTTCTGGGTGGAGCTGGCGCTCCCGGTGGCACCGGACAACGCTACCCGCATCCGCCCCGATACCCGGATGATCCGTGGCAAGCGGGTGCTGGTGGTGGACTCCTACGAGCTGTCCCGCAAAATTACCCTGGAGATGCTGTCCCGCCACGAGGTGGATATCGAGGCGGTGCGCTCCGCCGGCGAAGCCCTGACGGCCCTGCGCCAGGCCGCGGACAACCAGCAGGATTTCGATGCGGTAATCCTCGACGGCTTTGTGCCGGACATGGACAGCGACCTGCTGTGCCGGCAGATTCGCAGCAATCCGAGCTGGGCCACCACCCGCCTGCTGATCCTGTCGTCCAATCCCCAGCGGGGCGATGCCGAGCACTTCCGCCAGGCCGGCGCGGATGCCTTCCTCAGCAAGTCCCTGCGGGAATCCTGCCTGACGCCGATCCTCCACCAGCTGTTCCTGGACGCCACCCGCAACGAGCGCAACTTTCTTACCCGCTTCTCGCTGCCCACGGTGATGAACAGCCAGCGCAAACAGGAATTGCCCTGCGGCCGGATGAGCGTGCTGCTGGTGGAGGACAACCCGGTCAACCGCACCCTCACCCGCCGCCTGCTGGAGAAACTGGGCTGCGACGTGATGACCGCCAACGATGGCGAAGCCGCCGGCAGTTTGTGGCAATGGCATCCGTTTGATGTGATTCTGATGGACTGTATCATGCCCCGGGTCGACGGTTTTGAGGCTACCCGCCGGCTGCGGGAGTGGGAGCGCCAGGAAGGCCGCCGACCGGTGCCGGTGGTAGCGCTGACCGCCAGTGCCATGGAGGAGGACGAGGAACGTTGCCGTCGGGCCGGGATGAATTCCTTTGTTGCCAAGCCTGTCAATATTGAAATGTTGCGGGCAGTGCTGGAACAATACTGTCGTGTGGCCTCCTGACCGGTCGTCCGGCTGCGCCCTGATCCATCTCCAGCACGAGTTCCCCCGTTATGAATGTTGATTGCCCCACCTGTAAGAAATCTGTCGAATGGGACACCGCCAACCCCTACCGGCCGTTCTGTAGCGAGCGTTGCCAACTGATTGACCTTGGCGCCTGGGCCAATGAGGAGTACCGGGTTCCGGCGGAAAACGCCGACCCGAGCGACCTGGACCAGGGCGGCGACCTGACGTCCCACTGATGGTTCACCCGTCGGGCGCCCGCCTCGCACTATCCCTGCACCATCTCTACACCCGCCTGGCGCCCGGCCCCGACGCAGGCCTGCAATCGCCCAGCGCACGCGATTACCGGGGGGTTACCCCTTTTTAAGTTGAGTGGCCACCGGCCCACCGCTACCATGGGCCGCATATATACACAGATCCGAAACAAGGAAAGAAAAATGAAATTTTATCGTATTCCGCTCGTCGCCCTGTCTCTTGCCGCCGCGCCGGTGATGGCCGCTGATGTGGATCTGAGCCTGACCAACGATTCGGTCAAAGGCCAGGTGAATTTCTTCGGCCCCAACTCGGACCTGGCGCTGGGCACCGGCTACACCTACCACGAAGGCAGCCGCCACATTGCCAACCTGGACTTCCACGCCCAGGGCCGCACTGCGGTCGGTAACCTGCCCACTACCGCCGGCATCGGCGTGCGGGCCGTGGGTTGGGACGACGACCACGTGGACGGCGGCGCCCTCGGCCTCGGCGGTTTCGCCACCCTGAATGTTCCGGATGTGCCCGGCCTGTCCTTCACCGGCAGCGCGCACTACGCCCCCAGCATCCTGTCCTTCGGCGACTCCGACGACATGAGCAGCCTGGAGCTGCGCGGCAGCTACCGGGTCATCCGCAACGCGGAAGTGTTCGCCGGCTACCGCTACCTGAACACCGACCTGGATTCGCCCTACCGCGGCGACATCAACCTGGACGAAGGCGTGATGGCGGGCATGAAGATCTTCTTCTGATGCCGTGCTGATCGACAGAGCCCTGCCGGGCCGGGCTGCGGATTCGTGGCCCGGCTCACTTTTTACCACCCTGCCCCTTGCTACACTGCTGCCTCACGTTCTGAATACGGACTCTCAGGCATGCAGACTCGTCAGCTCCGACCACGCTGTTTCACTCCCGTTCAAGGCCTCCCCGGCAGGACATTTACCAGTCTGCTGACCGCACTGACCCTTGCCGGCGCCACCCTGCTTGGCGGTTGTGGCAGCGGTGAGGATGCCATCGACGGCGCATCTGCCCAGCCCAACAGCTTTCCTCCCGCGAAGAATCCGGTGGACGATTTCCAGTCCGGCACCACGGGGGACTCCAGCAACACCATCGGGCTGGCAAAGAACGAGATCCGGGTTACCGTGGAGGTACCGGGAGCGGTGGCGCCCGACGGCGAGCTGACCCGCCGCAACCTGCGCATTGTGACCGCAGACCGCATTGAGGTGTATCGCACCAGCCAGTCCCTGCAGCCGCTGGGAGCGGTCAGTGTCACCCGGCGGACCGATGACAGCGGACGGGAAATCATCACCTTTCCCGACGGCCTGCCGGTTGGCCCGGATGTGGTGGTCGAGGCCGTGGTCGGCAATACCCGGATGCGGGCACTGGTGGCGGATGACGACCGTGATGTGAAGGTCAACCCCTTTTCCGAGTACCTGCTGGCCCGCTCCCTTGGCAGCTATACCGCCGGCGAGTTTGCCCAGGTGATGGACTGCGTGGAAAGCACCGACGACAACCTGTGCCTCAACAAGTATGTCTGGTCGACCCTGGCCGACCAGGTCCACGATTTCGAGATCGACATTCCCGGCACCCTGGATCTGCCCGCTGCGGTGGCGTTTCTGGACCAGCGCGCGGACTTTGCCGGCTACGTGGCGGCCATGGCGCGCTATGCCCTGCTGGGCAGCGAGTCGTCCGGCAAGATCACCGCCAGTGCCGCGGATTACAACACGGTGTGGGCCGGTTTCGAGCTGGGTCAGACCTTTCTGGACAGCGCGTTTGAAGGCGCCGGCCAGTGGGGGGTACGGACCGCCCAGGAGGAACGGCTGGAGGATGACAACGGTGTGGCCTGGGTCTATCCGGGGCTGACCCTGACCACCTTCGACGTCATCGGCATCAGCATCACCTCGCTGGCCAGCGATGTACCCTACGACCGCGAAACCCTGGCCCAGACCGCCGCCAACAGTTTCTATTCCCTGGGTTCCGATGTCTGGGATCGCAACAGCCATGCCTCCGCCCCGGGCGCCGCAACCCTGGCGGACAACACCCGGCTGCTGGCCGGACGGGCGCTCTACCAGAGCGTAACCGGCCGTGGCAGCTCGCGGATCATCGGCTGGACCCGCAACCCCTACTATTTGGACGCCTTTGTGGCGAGTGTTGCCGACGGTAGTGCAGACAGCAAGCCGGACCGGGTGCTGGCCAGCTATTTCAGCGCCGGCAAAGCCATCGAATTGCAGGCGGTGGACGGTGAGCTGCGCCGGGGTCGACTGCTGGAAAACCAGTATACCGGTGTGCTGGAGATGAACCTTGGCCGCGCCATGGACTTTGATACCGCCAGCCTTAGCGGTCGTCAGTACAACGTGGTCAGCCTCTCCAACCGCATGGGCAACAACGCCACCCCGGTAGTGATTGAATCCGGCGTGGGCAGCTGGCAGGTCAATGGCCAGACGGTGAGCCAGGCCTTGTCTACCCTGCGGTTGCTGCGGGACAGCAGCGGTGCGGTCACCGGCGGCAGCGGCAACCGGGATGGTGAACGGTTACTCACCGCGCGGCCCTCGGTGCTCAGTAGCGGCGTACGGAATATCGGCCGGCTGAGCCTGGACATCACCCTGCCCTCCAGCAGCACCGAAACACCCGAACTGGGCACAGGCGCCAGCGCCCCGGACGGCAGCCTGCTGGCCTTCAACCTGGACAACACCACCACCGGTGACGGCCTGCTGCTGGCCGGCGAACAGGCCACCACCGCACCCCCCGTCAGCGGGCGTTACCGGCTGCACGGAGTGATGCTGGGGATGGCCACCGGCAGTAACTGGCTGACCCAGTTGCAGGGCGCGGTGCTGACCATCAACTCCGCCAGCCAGGCGACCTTGTCCTGGCAAGGGGTAGAGGTTGTCCATCAGGTGGATGCCGGCACTGTCTCCGCGCCAACTGCAATCATCCCCGCCGACCTGCTGCTGGGCTACAGCAGCCCGGGCAACGGCCAGGTGCGGCTGAATGCCGATGGCCTGGTGCTGGAGGGCTTTGTAACGGCCGACCAGGACCAGTTTGTGCTGCGGGTGCACAAGACTGATGGTACGGAACAGGCAGTGGGGCTGGTGCTGGCGACACGGTTGCCGGAGTAAGGGGAAAATGTGGGTATTGGTCCAGCGGGTGAAGACGACGTATAACCTGTTACAATCATAGGCATATTTTTGTACGAGAGGTTGTATGTCCGTCGCTGGCCGCTCCCTGTTACTGCTGGTTCCGCTGCTCGTCGCCGCTCTTGCCGGCCTCTGGTATACCCCGAAACCGGTGGACCAGGCAGCGCTGCGGGATATCGCGACCCGGGGCCTGCCGCCACTGCCGAAGTGGGCAGCCGCAGAGCTGCCGGATTTCGCGGCGATTCGCGACACCACCGAGAAAAAGGCGGCGTTCTTTTCGTTCCTGTATCCCCGTATCGAACTGGCGAACAGCCGCATCCTGATGGAACGGGCGTACCTGGAATCCCTCGCAGGCAGGGACAAACTCACCAGCAGCCAGGTACGCTGGCTGGAAGCCCAGGCCGAACGCCTGCGGGTGGATGAGGAACCCGGCAGCCCCGAGCTGTTCGCCCGTCTGCTGAAACGGCTGGATGTGATTCCACCGTCGCTGGTGATGGCCCAGGCCGCCAACGAATCCGCCTGGGGCACCTCGCGCTTTGCCACCGAAGGCAACAACCTGTTCGGCCAGTGGTGCTTCAGCAAGGGCTGCGGCCTGGTGCCTCAGAGCCGGGTAGAAGGTGCGAGTCACGAGGTGGCACGATTCGCCTCACCCTACCAGTCCGTTCAGGCCTATATCCAGAACCTGAACCGTCACCAGACCTACCAGACGCTGCGGGATATCCGCGAGAAGGATCGCAACAACAGCGAATTCCCGGATGGCAACGCCCTGGCCGGCGGCCTGATCGGCTATTCCGAGCGCGGCGAGGACTATGTAAAAGAGATTCGAGCGATGATCGGCCACAACAATTTGGGGTATTATGACCGCAAATTTGCCAATTCTGGCCGCGAATCGAAGTAAAATTCGTAATTTCCGGGGACAGACCCAAGGTCAGTCCCCTGGCGGCAGAGTTAGGGGACTGACCTTGGGTCTGTCCCCGGATATCAGTGCAAGGGGACTGACCTCCGGTCTGTCCCCGGATATCAGTGCAAGGGGACTGACCTCGGGTCTGTCCCCGGATTTAAAAGCAAGGGGACTGACCTCCGGTCTGTCCCCGGACTTAAAAAGCAGGGCGACTGACCTCCGGTCTGTCCCCGGTAAACCCGAGCCCCGGAGAATCAATCCCAGATGCTTAACTTCCTGCCCGCGCCTCTGAAGGGCACGCTCGCAGTGTTGGCCATCCTGCTCAACACCCTGATCCTGTTCCCGTTCCTGATCCTGTTCGCCGTCCTCAAGCTGGTGCTGCCGCTGACACCGGTGCGCAAAGGCTGCACCGTGGTGCTGAACCGCATCGCTTACCTGTGGATCGGTTTCAACAACCGGCTGGTGGATATCCTCCACAAGGTGGAATGGGACGTGCGGGGCGCGGAGGGGCTGAGCCGGGAGCACTGGTATTTTGTCACCTGCAATCACCAGAGCTGGACTGACATTCCGGCCATTCAGTACATCCTCAACAGCCGCATCCCGCTGCTGAAGTTTTTCCTCAAGCAACAGCTGATCTGGGTACCGCTGCTGGGAGTGGCCTGGTGGGCACTGGACTTCCCGTTCATGCGTCGGCACACCCGTGAGCAGATTGCGAAACGGCCGGAACTGCGGGGTAAGGACCTGGAAACCACCCGCGCCGCCTGTGAGAAATTCCGTTATACCCCGGTCACCGTGTTCAACTTCATGGAAGGCACCCGGCTGACCCCCGCCAAGCACAAGGCCCAGCGCTCTCCCTACCGCAACCTGCTGAAACCCCGTGCCGGCGGTACCGGCTTCGTGCTGAGCGCCATGGGCGACACCCTGCACACCATGCTGGACGTCACCATCGTCTACCCGGACGGCCGCAAGGGAATCTGGGACTACCTGTGTGGCCGCATCCCGCGGATCATCATCGACATCCGCGAACTGGAGATACCGCAGCAGTTCCTCGGCATGGACTACGAGAACGACTTCGGCACCAAGAAGGCCTTCCAGGCCTGGGTAACCGAACTTTGGGCCGCCAAGGATCGCCGGATGGATGAGCTTAAATCGGAAGGGGACAGACCCAAGGTCAGTCCCCGGGAGGTACCCGCCTGACAAGGGGACTGACCTTGGGTCTGTCCCCGGAGAGGAGATTGCAGATTTGGGGACTGACCTCGGGTCTGTCCCCGGAGGGAATTGCAGATTTGGGGACTGACCTCGGGTCTGTCCCCGGAGGGAATTGCAGATTTGGGGACTGACCTTGGGTCTGTCCCCGAAAAACTAGCCTGTTGAGCAGGAAGGGGACAGACCTAAGGTCAGTCCCCGGGAGGTCCCCGCGGGGGCTATAGCAGCCCCAGTTCCCGCGCCCGGACAATGGCCTGGGTGCGGGAGCGCACTTCCAGCTTGGCGTTGATCCGGCGGGCATGGGTTTTCACCGTGTGCAGGGAGATGTGCAGACGGTCGGCGATGTCCTGGTTGGAGAGGCCCTGGGCGATGAGTTCCAGCACCGCCTGCTCCCGGTCGCTGATCGGCTCCGCGAGCTGGGCAACGGGCTCCTGACTCGCTTCCGGCAGGCCGAAAGCATGCCTCAGTGCGCTGGCAAATGCCCCGTGGGCCGCCGTCTGCGGTGCAGCAAGCACTTTCTGCAAGGGCTCGACCAACTCCTCCCGGAGCTCGAGGAAGGGGCTGATGTAATGCTCCGGCGCCGCCTCTTCAATAGCGGTCAGCAATCCGTTACGGGCGTCTGCTATCCGGCCACTGCGGTAATCCAGCACCACCTGCAGCAAGCGGACCTGTAGGGCCAGGCCAAAGGGTAACACCACATCGGCCGGCGCACGCTTACCCTCCTGACTCTCACCCTCCTGACTCTCACCCTCCTGACTCTCACCCTTCTGACCCTCACCAGCCTGGCCGGCGATGATGAACGGTTCCTGGCGAATGGCCTCCAGCAGCTTGGCGGCGGCCTTGTCATGACCCAGCCGCAGATCCAGACGCACCTGGAGGCAATCCAGCAGCCCCGGCATAACCGGAATCAGCTCCGGCGCGCAGCGTCGGCGGCGGTATGGCTCCAGGCGCCGGAGCGCCATCGCTGCGCTGTCCGGCTGATCGAGCGCCAGCCAGCAGTTGGCCTTGAGCGCTTCCAGCACCGGCACGTAGACGGTGTCATCCACCTGCCAGGACTGCATGGTACGTTCCGCCTGGCCGATCCAGGCAAAGGCGTCGTCCAGCCGTCCCTGGGAGCGGCAGATCAGTACCCGCAGCGCCATAATCAGCAGCAGGCCCAGGTCACGGGATTGCTCGGCGTAGCGACCGCAGGTCACCAGCAGGCGGTCGGCCTCCGCTTCCCTGCCCTGGTGCCAGAGTACGAGGGCGAGGTTCAGCTGCAGGCGGATTTCACCCACCCGGGCCGGCCGGTTAGAGACGTTCATGGCGGTGTCGAGGGCCGTCCGCAACAGCTGTTCCGAGTGCCGCAGGGACCCTTTACCCAATTCAATGCGGGCGTGGGCGTAGACCGCGAGAATTTCCGACCCCGGGTCACCCGCCTCCCGCGCCAGACGGGCGGCAATACGATTGGCACTGCGCGCCTCACTGAAACGGCCACGGGCACACATGGCGCTGGCGCGGATCAGCTGGGACACCAGTTGCGCCTGGGTCGACAACTCGCCGCAGGACAGTGCCAGGTCGGCCTCCTCGATGGCGGCCTCAACACTGCCTTCGCCCCGCAGGATCACCGCCATCAGGGCATGGATCCGGCCTTTCATTGCCAGCCGGTCTTCTTCCGGCAGGCCATCGAGCAAGGCCCGGGCCGCGCGGAACTGACCGCCAATGGCATGGACCCAGCCGTAGACGATCCGCAGCCGCGGACTGCGCTGGAACAGGCCCGCGGGCAACGAGCGCTGCAACCGTAACAGCGACGCCGTGTCCTGACCCACCAGCAAGGCCTCGGAGCCTTCCGCTGCGATACGCAGGGCTTCTTCGACGTCGTTGCTGATCAGCGCATAACGCAGCGCCTCGGGGAATTCGTCGCGCTTCTCAAACCAGCGACTGGCCACCATGGCACGGGCTTCACGGTCATCCAGCCCCGGCACCAGCAACCATTCCCGCAGCAACGGGTTGAGCCGGTACCAGCGGCCACGACCCGGAACACTGCGCATGGGCAGCCCGCTGGCCACCACCCGGGAAGGCCTGAACTGGCGGTCGCAGACGTCATCCGCCATCGCTGCGAACAGGTCATCGGAAATGGAATCCAGCTCCGCCATCATCGCCAGCGAGCGTTGTTGCGCCGGGGTCAGCCGGCCAAAAACCGAGTCCCGCAGGAAGCGTTCGACATTGAGGGTTTCCTGGATCGGAAAACGCTCGTTGGTGGCGGTGGCCAGTTCCCGGCGATACAGCGCCAGCGGGGTCAGCCAGCCTTCGGTCAGGGAATAGAGATGTTCCACCGCGACGGTGGTGAGCTTGCCGTCAGCAATCGCCGGCTCGAAAAACGCCAGCGTTTCCGAGCGGGACAGCTCGAGTGAGTCGCCGGCAATGCGGGTAAAGCGACCACCCAGTTCCAGGCCGTGGGTCTCGAAGGGCAGCGCCTTGCGGGAGATCAGTGCCAGCGACAGCCAGGGTGGCAACTCCGCCAGCAACTGCTCCAGCAAGGCAACCGCCGACGGACTGACCACCTGGTCCACGTTATCCAGCACCAGGGTGACGGGCGCTGGCTGGGTCTGTTGCGGTGTTTCGCCAAGTAACAGGGAAAGTGCATCGGCCATGCCGCCGACCCGCTGGCGACCGGCAGGAACGTCCTGCTGCCCCGGCGCCCGCAAGGCGATAGTGAGCAAGGCCAGCAGACGGACGGCGTCGTTGTCCTGGCTGGTCAGGGAAATCCACTGCAGATTCGGATGGCCTGATGACTCCGCCAGCGCGGCACTCAGGGCCAGGGTTTTGCCAAAGCCGGAGGGCGCTTCAAGGTGGAGAATGGCCCCCGGTGCCAGAGCACCCTGCAGCCTTGCGCTCAGGCCGGGCCGGACCAGGTAGTCGGAAGGTTGTTCCGGAGTACGGACACGCTGTCGCAGCAGGTCCCAGATCAGCTCGCCCTGGGTCGTACTGCCGAGTACGGACTGGAATTCGTCATTAGCCGCACAGCCATCGTCGAATGGTTTCACTCTCTGCCCCGTCCCGCCCCGTCGCAAACAGCCGGCAAACAAGGACCGGTAAACGCCCGGCCGGCTTTCAGGTGTTCTCTGCCATGACTTCTGAGTTGGCGACCTGCATCGGGTACGCCTTTAGTATGATACGGAGGAAGAGTAAACCAAACAGGGGGCGGGCTGCAAAAAATTGACGGTGCTGACGCGTAGTTGGTGACGTAATGCCAACGTTAACCGGTGGGTTTTGTGATGGTGTTCACAGGGAAAGGGGACAGACCAAAGGTCAGTCCCCGATTCTCAGCCAAGGGGACTGACCTTGGGTCTGTCCCCTGGGTTCAACATCCCTGCCGATTACCGGGTACCGGCGCGGCGCAGGGCTGCCGGGGTGTAATCCCGGGAGGAGCGCTCTACCCCGAAGGCGTAGGGATCGGTTTCCTCGTTGGTCAGGCCCAGGGCCAGGTAGCGGCCGGACAGCAGATCATAGAGGGTTTCGATGGCGTACCAGGGCACTTCCTGATCGTAGAAGTACATGCTGTGGGCCTCGGCAACCCGCCACAGTTCACCACGACCGTCGTAATGGTCGATTACGGTGGCCTGCCAGCTGTCTTCGTCGATGTAGAAGTCACGCTGGGCGTAGATGTGGCGCTCACCCGGCTTCAGGGTGGCCCGCACGTGCCACACGCGGTGCAGCTCGTAACGGGTCAGGTCCTGGTTGATGTGGCCCGGCTTGATGATCTGGTCATACTTGAGCTTGCGATCCACCAGCTTGTAGGAGTTGTACGGGATGTACATTTCCTTCTTGCCAATCAGCTCCCAGTTGTAACGATCCGGCGCGCCGTTGAACATGTCAAAGTTATCGGAGGTCCGCATGCCGTCCGCTGCGGTACCCGGTCCGTCATAGGCAACCTGCGGCGCGCGACGAACCCGGCGCTGGCCGGCGTTGTAGACCCACGCCCGGCGAGGCTCGGCAACCTGGTCAATGGTTTCATGAACCAGCAGGACGTTACCCGCCAGACGGGCCGGCCCGGTGATGGCCTGTTTGAAGTAGAACAGCACGTTGGGATCTTCGCTGGGCTTGTAGTCCTTCAGGTAGGCCCGCCAGGTCAGCTCGTCCTGGAACTTGACCACACTGTAGGCGCCACTTTCGGTCGGCGTTACCTGGCCCACGTTCCGCTGCACCGAACCACCGCGGTAACGGGTGATGTGGTTCCAGATCACCTCGAGGCCGTTCTGGGGAATCGGGAACGGAATGGCGTCCTGGTAGTTACCCAGGCCGTTACCGCCCTTGATCAACTCCACCTTGGTGGCGTTGTCGACGGACTTGTCCATGACCTCCTTCGGATAGGCTGCCGGACGATGGGTCGGGTAAACCGGGATCTTGTAGTCGCTGTACTTCTTGATCATCGCAACCTGGCCCGGGGACAGTTTGTCCGCGTACTGGCTGACGTTGCTCTGGTCAATGGTGAACTGAATCTTGTCGTTGGGGTACGGATCGACATAGATGCCGTCGCCCTTGTAACCCGCCGGGATCTGCTTGAGACCACCGTCCCAGGCCGGGATTTCTTTGCCGTTACCGGCTTTTTCAGCGCCGATGGGCGTCAGGGTGTCCCCGAGCTTGGCCGCTTCCTGTGCGGAGACTGCGCCAAAGGCGTTGCCGGCAAACAGTGTTGCAGCAAGTACGCCCGTGGCCAGTAGTGTCTTGTTCAATTTCATTTATTGTTACCTCGTTAAACGAATGTCGGGGCCGCTCAGAACGAGTAAGAGACGCTCGCACTTACGAAATCACGGTCGGTCAACTCGTTATACGGTTTGCCACCGAAAAAGTTTGTGTAACCGATGTTGCCGGTGATCTTGTTCTGGTAAACGCCCTGCAGCGAGACACCGATAGCCTTGTTGCCTTCGTTGAAGTTGCCACCCGGCTGCGGTGCATAACCTTCGACGTCGTGGCTCCAGGCCAGCTGCGGCGACAGGTTAATGCCGGCGATGGCGTTCGGATAATCCCACACCAGACGGGCGCGGTAGCCCCAGGAGAAGTCGGTGGTGAAACCGTCGTTGGTGCAGTAGCTGGTGTTGATGTTGAGCGCTGTCCCGGTGGTGCCGGTACCGTCGCAGGCGCCACCCGGCAGGGTACCGATACCGAAGGTACCGGAACGGCCGTAACGGGCCTCATCCAGGTCGGGCAGATCGTGCACGTAGGTGGCACCGAACTCGGTGATCAGCGACATCCGGCTGGCGCCCATGACCTGGTCGAAGAACTTGATCAGGGTGAACTGGGCCTGGGAGACGCCAAAGCTGTCATAACCCTTGGTGGCCTGGCCATCCAGTGACGCGCCATCCGCCTCAGCCTCGCGCTGCACCTGCAACAAGCTTGCCGGCAGCCCGGTCTCCGGGTTGATTACTTCGTTACCGCCGAAGATCAGCTCGAAGGCGTTCCACTGCAACGGCATTTTATCGCGATAGCTGTATTCCGCACCCAGCGACCAGCCACCCGGGGTAGTGGTGTTGATACTTACCCCGTAGAGGTTGATGTTCTCCGGGTATTCGATGAAGTACTTCGGCAGGTTCTCGCCGTTGGCAGGATCCCGCACCACACCGCTGACGTAAGGCAGACGGCTGTTGTACTTGATGTAGTAGAAGCCGAGCTCGGAGTCATTCAGGGCCGGCACATACCAGCGCATGGCCACACCGAACTGGTCCTTGCTGTCCGCTTCCTGGTCCGCCAGGCGGTCCGCCACCAGGCCCTGAGCCAGCACCACGGAATCCGGCAACTGGCCGGCAAGCAGTACCGGACCACAGCCATCGGCGGCAAAGTCGTTGGTGGAGAAGAAGGTACCGCAGTCATCCGGGCGAACCGGTTCCCAGTCGGCCTGTACGAAGGTCTCCAAGGTGATGTTCTCGGTAACACCGGCGGACATGTAGAACATTTCTACCGGCAGCAGGGCATCCTTCAGCTCCGATCCGGGGGCACGGAAGGCCTGAACGTCGACCGGGTTGATGGTGTTGATACCGCCCTGGATAAAGGTGCTCTCACCCCAGCTCAGCACCTGTTTGCCGTAACGGACGCTCAGTGGCACTTCACCGAGGTACCAGTCGGAGAACACGTAGGCGTCGAGCAGTTCGCCGCCGGAGGCATTGTCCTTGGCGTCTTTGTTCAGCTCACGGACCTGGCCCACGTCGTCCATCGCGCGGCTTTCGTCCTTGAGTTCAAAATCGTACCAGTAGCGGCCGCGGACAAAGCCGCCGACGCGGGTCAGGAAACTGCTGTCCACGTTGTAGTTGAGGAACAGCTCGGTGTTGCCCTTGACGATCTTGGAGACGGTATCACCCTTCTCGAAGTTGAGGTTGCCGTCGTCGTAGTTGTTGGTAGAGGCACCGATGGTGGTGTTGGCAAATTCAGGTCCTAGGTTACCCTGGGCGATCAGGCGCTTGTCACGGTCTTCGGTCCGCCAGGTGGCACCGGCTGACAGCGTGGTGTTCAACGACGCTTCGACATCCCCCACGTAAAACGAAAACGCCGATGCCTGGCCGGATACGCCTGCGGCAACAGCCACAGCCAGAGGCAATTTCGCCCATTGCTGCCATTGCTGAGTTTTTCTTGTCATTGGAAGGCTACTCCATTGTTGTTCTGAGTCGCTGCTCTGATTATTTGGTATTCACGATGTTTGGAGGTTTCATGCACAGTGCTCGTGATGATCGCACTATAGCTAACGCCATGGGGCGCTTTGATCGATCAAAAGTATGATTTTGCAGTCACACTCCTCTGGCCGTTCTACCGCGGGGGCTCGCACAGCAACAATATAGACAAGATTTGGGGATGCAACCAGCGGGGAGGATGGCGGGGGACAGGTTCGGGGACAGACCCGAGGTCAGTCCCCTGGGGAGCTGGTTCGGGGACTGACCTTGGGTCTGTCCCCTGGAGAGCGGGTTCGGGGGACTGACCTTGGGTCTGCCCCCCGGAGGGAAGGCTCAGAGCATTTCGATGGCCATGGCGGTAGCTTCGCCGCCGCCAATGCACAGGGCTGCAATGCCTTTCTTCTTGCCGTAGCGCTGCAGGGCGTACATCAGGGTCACCAGCAGGCGGGAGCCGGTGGAGCCGACAGGGTGACCCTGGGCGCAGGCGCCGCCGTGGACGTTGACTTTCTCCGGGTCCAGGCCCAGCTCCTGGATCGGCATCATGGCGACCATGGCGAAGGCTTCGTTGATTTCGTAAAGGTCAACGTCATCCTTGCTCCAGCCGGTCCTGGCGAGCAGGGTTTCAATTGCCCCTACCGGTGCGCAGGTAAATTCGGACGGGTGCTGGGACTGGGTGCTGTGGGCAACAATGCGGGCCAGCGGCTTGAGGCCACGCTTTTCCGCTTCTGATTCCCGCATCAGCACCAGCGCGGAGGCGCCATCGGAGATGGACGAGGCGTTGGCGGCGGTTACCGTACCGTCTTTGGCGAAGGCCGGGCGCAGGGTGGGAATCTTTTCCAGGTTGGCGTTCAGCGGCTGCTCATCGTCTTCAACGACCACTTCGCCCTTGCGGGTCTTGACGGTGACCGGGATGATTTCATCCTTCAGCAAGCCTTCTTTGATGGCGTTCTGGGCCCGCTTGAGGGAGGAGATGGCGTAGTTGTCCATGTCTTTCCGGGTGTAGCCTTTCTTGTCGGCCATTTCCTGGGCAAAGGCGCCCATCAGGCGGCCGGTTTCGGCATCCTCCAGGCCGTCCAGGAACATGTGGTCCTGGGGCGCCTGGCCCGGTCCCATGCGGTAGCCCTGGCGGGCACCCAGCAGGACGTAGGGTGCGTTGGACATGCTTTCCATGCCGCCGGCAACCATGATGTCGTTGGTACCGGCCTTGATCAGGTCATGGGCCAGCATGGCGGCCTTCATGCCGGAGCCACACAGTTTGTTGATGGTGGTGGCACCGGTGCTGTCCGGCAGGCCGGCCTGACGCATGGCCTGGCGAGCGGGGCCCTGCTTGAGACCGGCAGGCAGCACGTTGCCCATGATGACTTCCTGGATATCCGCAGGCTGCAGGCCGGCACGCTTGACAGCTTCGGCAATGGAGATGGCACCCAGCTCGGGCGCGGAGACCGGTGCCAGGCTGCCCATGAAGCCACCCATCGGGGTGCGGACACCGCTGACAATTACGACGTTTTCGTTACTCATATCAAGGATCTCTCGTTTTAGTTCACGCGTTGTAAGTTCACGTGTTATCGGTTCACGTTTTGCTGAAGTCGGGGCGATCCTTAGGGAAGCACCCCTGCGCTGTATGTGTCCGCTGTTGCCTGTCGATTCAGTGGTACTGAATTCTTATGGTTTATGGGGTGCTTCGAGGTATTCCCGGGACTGCATTTCCAGCAGGCGGGATTCGGTACGTTCGAACTCGAAACTCAGCCGGCCGCCGGCATAGAGCGCGGTGATCGGAGCGGCGGCCGAGATGATGACCTTGACATTGCGATCGTAGAATTCGTCGATCATGTTGATGAACCGGCGAGCCTGGTCGTCCTTGTCGCCGCCGAGCACCGGCACGTTGCTGACGATGATGGCGTGGAACTGGCGGGCCATTTCAATGTAGTCGTTCTGGCTGCGCGGGCCATCACAGACGTCCTTGAAGTCGAACCACACCACGTCATCGGCGTGGGCCTGGGCGGGGATCTTGCGACCGTTGATTTCCATGGTTTTACTGTGTTTGCCGGCTTCCACCGCCAGGGCATCAAAGCTTTTACGCAGGCTGATGTCGGCCTGCTGGTCCAGCGGCGAATGGTACAGTTCGGCCTGCTCAAGGGTACGCAGGCGGTAGTCGACGCCGCCGTCGACGTTTACCACGTCGGTATGCTTCTTCACCAGTGCGATGGCAGGCAGGAAACGGGCCCGCTGCAGGCCGTCCTTGTAGAGGCCGTCCGGTACGATGTTGGAGGTGCACACCAGGGTAACACCGCGACTGAACAGGCCATCCATCAGGGTGGCCAGGATCATCGCATCGCCGATGTCGGAGACAAAGAATTCGTCAAAGCAGATGACCCGGGTCTCATCGGCAAAACGTCGGGCGACCTGTTCGAGGGGGTTCTTTTCGCCCTTGAGGGTTTTCAGTTCGTTGTGCACCCGCTGCATGAAGCGGTGGAAGTGCACTCGCATTTTGCGCTCGAACGGCAGGGATTCGTAAAAGGTGTCCATCAGGTAGGTTTTGCCACGACCGACGCCACCCCAGAAGTAAAGGCCTTTGACCGGGTCTTCCTTGCCTTTCTTGAGCTTGCGACGCAGCTTGGCCAGCCCCTTGTTACGGTCGTTTTCGGCATCGACCAGCTTGTCGTAGAGGGCCTGAAGGCGTTTGACGGCGTCTTCCTGGGCGGCATCCTTGTGGAAGTCGGGGCGTTCCAGGTCGGCCTGGTAGCGTTGCCAGGGAGTCAGAGGGGCGTTGCTGTCTACACGTTCAACACTTGCAGCGGTCATTAATGCTTTCCCGATGGGTGGTCGTTCAATTTCGGCGGCGTATTGTCGCCGATTTTGGCTTTTTTGGCCATTCTGTGGGCAACTGCCCGCTTGCGATCGGCTTCCGGGGACAGACCCAAGGCCAGCCCCCTCGTCCGCTACTTGGCCGCGCTGTCCGGCTTCCGGGGACAGACCCGAGGTCAGCCCCCTGGCACGGTGCCGGGCCGCGCTGGCCACCTGTGGGGACTGACCTTGGGTCTGTCCCCGAACCCGGCATTTGCCCTCGCCAGGCTATCGGCGAGTAACAATACGACGATTGGCTCAGCCGGTAACAATGGGCGGGAGCGGATTGGGACGTTATACTCCGGTAACGGGCACTGCTCATCAATTTGTAAAAGGACGACACCGCTTATGACAAACCTGATTCTGGCCGCCGTAGCCGCTCTGATTGTGGGCGTTGTGATCGGGGTTCTGGTTGGCCGTTCCGGCCAGGGTTCCACTCTGCGTCAGCGCCGCGCCGAACAGCAGATAGACGAACTCAGAAGCGAATATACCCGCTACCAGGCTCAGGTTAACGAGCACTTCATGGAATCTGCCCACCTGTTGCGCCGGTTCAATGATGCCTACCGGGATGTAAACCAGCACATGGCCCGCGGTGCCAACCGGTTGTGCAACGATGAAGACTGGCAGGCAGAGCTCGAGCGCGAGACCTCCCGCGCCCGCCTGGAAGATGTCCGGGAAGATGGCGTCGAGCCGCCGCGGGATTACGCACCGAAAAGCGATCCCGGGGAAAAAGGCACCCTGGCCGAAGATTACGGTCTGCCGAAGAAGGAACGGGCCTGAGCGCCCTGGCGCTCAGACCGGATTGTCACAGTCGATGAACTGGTGGGCGATGCCAAACTCGCCTGCCAGCGCCTCCCCCAGCGCCTGCACCCCGTAACGTTCGGTGGCATGGTGGCCAGCGGCAAAGTAGTGGATGCCGCATTCCCGCGCGGTATGGGTGGTAGGCTCTGAAATTTCCCCGCTGATGAACGCATCCAGGCCCGCTTCCAGGGCTTTGGTGATATAGCCCTGCGCCGCGCCCGTGCACCAACCCACCCGCTTGATCAGCGCCTTGCCCTCACCCACGTGTAATGGCTGGCGACCGAGCTTTGCGGCGAGATGGCTGGCAAAGTCCGCCGGCGACATGGCGTCAGCCAACTCTCCCTGCCAGACCAGCCCTTCCAGCGGCCGGGCCTGGCCGATGCCCAGCACTTCAGCCAGGCGGCGGTTGTTGCCATAGTCCGGATGGTCATCCAGCGGCAGGTGGTAGGCCACCAGGTTGATGTCGTGGTCGAGCAGGGTCTTCAGGCGGCGCTTCTTCATGCCACGGACGTTCGGCTCTTCACCCTTCCAGAAGTAACCGTGATGGACCAGGATCATGTCGGCACCGGCGGCGACCGCGGCGTCCAGCAGGGCCTGGGAGGCGGTGACTCCGGTGACGATGCGGTTTACCTCGGCCCTGCCCTCGACCTGCAGGCCATTGGGGCAGTAATCCTGGAAGTTCTCCGGCAGCAGCCATTCATCGATCTTGCGCAGAATGTCGTCGCGGTGTGCCATTTGCCTTTCCTCCTTCAGCCTACAACGATTTCAGGCCGGCAATCAGGGCGTCGTTCTGCTCGGCAGTGCCGATGGTAATGCGCAGGAAATCACTGATTCGCGGCTTGTTGAAGTGGCGGACGATGATGCCCTGCTCCCGTAACCCCCGGGCCAGGGCTTCGCCCTCAACTCCCGGCTTGCGGGCAAAGATGAAGTTGGCCTTGGACGGCAACACTTCGAAGCCCAACGCCTCGAGGGCGCCGGTCACCCGTTCGCGTTCGCCGATCACGCCCTGGCAGCATTTCTCGAACCATTCGTGATCTTCAAAGGCGGCGACCGCACCGGCCAGGGCAAGGCGGTCCAGCGGGTAGGAGTTGAAGCTGTTCTTGACCCGCTCGAGGGCCTCGATCAGTTCCGCCTGGCCCACCGCAAAACCGACCCGCAGGCCGGCCAGAGAGCGGGCCTTGGAGAGGGTCTGGCAGACCAGCAGGTTCGGGTACCTGGTCACCAGGCGGATGGCAGTTTCGCCACCGAAGTCGACATAGGCTTCATCCACCACCACGACTCGATCCGGGTTGGCAGCAAGGATTTCCTCAACCTGGTCCAGCGGCAGGTAGCGGCCGGTGGGGGCGTTCGGGTTGGGGAAGATGATGCCACCGTTGGGCTGTTTGTAGTCTTCCGGGTTGATCTCGAAGCTGTCGGTCAGCGCGACGGGGTTACTGGGGATGTTGTAGAGGCCGCAGTAAACCGGGTAGAAGCTGTAGGTGACGTCCGGATACAGGATCGGCTGGCCGTGCTGGAACAGGGCGTAGAAGATGTGGGCGAGCACTTCGTCGGAGCCGTTGCCGACGAAGACCTGGTTGCGGTCTACCTGGTAGTAGCTGGCGATGGCGGCTTTGAGGGCATCGCCTTCGGGATCCGGGTAGAGGCGCAGGTTGTCATTGAGTTCGGTTTTGATGGCCTCGATGACTTTGGGGCTTGGGCCGTAGGGGTTTTCGTTGGTGTTGAGTTTGACCAGATTGGGGATTTTGGGTTGCTCGCCCGGGGTGTAGGGCACCAACGTTGCGACCAATGGGCTCCAGAACTTGCTCATGACACATACTCCTGAGGAAACGGAGGGCGGGTAGTCCTTCCCGGGAAACGCTGCAAGCACCTCCATGTGCGCTTGACTCCGGCCATCCATGGCCTCCGACATTCCCGGGAAGGACTACCCGCCCTCCTCCCATACTGTTGAGTTAACTTCAGCTCTCTTTAATACGATATTCAGCCGACCGCGCGTGTGCGGTCAGACCTTCGCCCCGGGCCAGTACAGAGGCCACGCGTCCCATGCGGTCGGCGCCTTTGGCGCTGAAGCCGATGATGGAGGAGCGCTTCTGGAAGTCGTAGACGCCCAGGGGTGACGAGAACCGTGCGGTGCCGCTGGTGGGCAGGACGTGGTTGGGGCCTGCGCAGTAGTCGCCGAGGGCTTCGGCGGTGTAGCGGCCCTTGAAGATGGCGCCGGCATGGCGGATTTCTTCGATCAGGGCTTCAGGGTCTTCAACGGACAGCTCCAGGTGTTCCGGGGCGATGCGGTTGGAGATGGCGGCGGCCTCGCTGAGGTCGGCGACTTCAATCAGGGCGGCACGGTTGCTGATGGAGGTGGCGATGATGTCGGCACGTTCCATGGTGGGCAGCAGTTTGCGGATGCTGGCTTCAACCTGGTCGAGGTAGTCGCGGCTCGGGCTGATAAGGATGGACTGGGCCTGTTCGTCGTGTTCCGCCTGGGAGAACAGGTCCATGGCGATCCAGTCCGGGTCGGTCTTGCCGTCGCAGATGACGAGGATCTCGGACGGGCCGGCAATCATGTCGATGCCGACGACGCCGAAGACTTCGCGCTTGGCAGTGGCAACGTAGATGTTACCGGGGCCGACGATTTTGTCGACGGCCGGTACGGTGTCGGTGCCATAGGCCAGTGCGCCCACGGCCTGGGCGCCACCGATGGTGAACACGCGGTCGACGCCGGCGATGGCGGCGGCGGCCAGTACCATGTCGTTCACTACCCCGGCCGGGGTCGGTACCACCATGATGACCTCGCTGACGCCGGCAACCTTCGCCGGAATGGCGTTCATCAGTACCGAGGACGGGTACGCGGCCTTACCGCCGGGTACGTAGAGGCCGGCCCGGTCCAGCGGGGTCACTTTCTGGCCGAGTACGGTGCCGTCGGCATCCTCGTACTGCCAGGAGTTCTGCAACTGACGCTGGTGGTAATCGCGGATGCGGTCAGCGGCCTGCTCGAGGGCGCGCCGCTGGTCCCGGGGGATGCGCTCAAGGGCTTCCTGCAGGCGGGCCTGGGACACTTCAAGTTCGGCCACGCTGGCAGCGCTGACCTGATCGAATTTTTCGGTGAACTCGAGTACCGCTGCGTCACCGCGGGTTCTGACCTGATGCAGGATATGACGTACCGCCTCGTTGACCTGGTGGTCGACGCTGTCTTCCCAGGCCAGCAGGGTGGAAAGAGCTGTATCGAAATCAGCCTGGGCGGCTGACAGGCGCTTGATGGTGACGTCAGTCATGGTCAGATTCCCGCTATGAGCTTTGGGTTGTGTCGTTCGGCAAAATTGAGCAGTCAGGCAATCTCTTCGGTTCTTCGGCGTTCTACCGCAACGCCCATCTTTTCGATGATGGGGTGCAGCAACTGGTGTTTCATCTTCATCGACGCGCGGTTGGCCACCAGGCGGGTGCTGATGTGTTCGATCAGCTCCCGCGGTTCCAGGCCATTGGCCTTCAGGGTGTTGCCGGTGTCGACGATATCGACAATTTCATCGGCCAGGCCCAGGATCGGGGCCAGTTCCATCGCGCCATAGAGCTTGATGATATCCGCCTGGCGGCCCTGGGACGAGTAATAGCGGCGTGCCAGGTTGACAAACTTGGTCGCGACCCGGAGCCGGCCCTGGGGTGGCTGCCGGTCCTTGGGGCCGGCAGTCATCAGGCGGCAGCGGGCGATGTTGAGATCGAGCGGCTCATAAAGCCCCTCGCCACCGTGCTCCATCAGCACGTCCTTGCCGGTTACCCCCAGGTCGGCGCCGCCATACTGCACGTAGGTGGGCACGTCGGTGGCACGGATGATCAGTACCCGCACGTTGGGGTCGGTAGTGGGAAACACCAGCTTGCGGGATTTTTCGATGTCATCCAGCAGCTCGATGCCCGCCTCTTTCAGCAGCGGCAGGGTTTCCTTGAGAATTCGCCCCTTCGACAGCGCGATGGTGATGGAGTCAGTCATGTCGCCTTCCGGTTAGTTAGCCCCTGCACGGGCTGGCAGCCGGCGGATAATGCCACCGAGCAGCTGCAGTTTCTCTTCAATGCATTCGTAGCCACGGTCGATGTGGTAGATGCGATCCACGATGGTGTCGCCTTCCGCGACCAGGCCGGCGATCACCAGGCTTGCCGAGGCCCGCAGGTCGGTGGCCATCACCGGTGCGCCGGTCAAATGGTCGACGCCCTTGATGATGCAGGCATTGCCTTCCAGGGTGATGTCGGCACCCATGCGGATCAGCTCCTGCAGGTGCATGAAGCGGTTCTCGAACACCGTCTCGACGATGGTACCGGTGCCTTCGGCCACCGCGTTCATGGCGGCGAACTGGGCCTGCATGTCGGTGGGGAACGCCGGGTACGGTGCGGTACGCAGGTTAACCGCTTTCGGGCGGTTGCCCTTCATGTCCAGTTCGATCCAGTCGGCCCCGGTACTGATGTGCGCGCCGGCCTCTTCCAGCTTGAGCAGGACGGCTTCCAGGATGTCTTCACGGGTGTCTTTCAGTTTCACCCGGCCGCCGGTTGCGGCGGCAGCCACCAGGTAGGTGCCGGTTTCGATGCGGTCCGGCAGCACGTTGTAGTGACAGCCGTGCAGCCGTTCCACGCCGTTGATCTCGATGGTCGCCGTGCCATGGCCCTTGATGTCGGCGCCCATGGCGATCAGGCACTCGGCCAGGTCGACCACTTCCGGTTCGCGGGCCGCGTTTTCGAGAATGGTCTTGCCGTCGGCCAGGGTGGCGGCCATCAGCAGGTTCTCGGTACCGGTGACGGTGACGGTATCAAGGAAGATATGGGCACCCTTGAGGCGACCGTTGGTCTTGGCCTTGATATAGCCATTCTCCACCTTGATGTCCGCACCCATCAGCTCGAGGCCGTGGATGTGCAGGTTGACCGGGCGGGTCCCGATGGCACAGCCACCGGGCAGCGAGACTTCCGCTTCACCGAAGTGGGCCAGCAGCGGCCCCAGCACCAGGATGGAGGCGCGCATGGTTTTCACCAGCTCGTAGGGCGCATGGAAGTGCTTGATGGTGTTGGCGTGGACTTCCACACTCAGCTTCTCATCAATCATCAGTTCCACACCCATGCGGCCGAGCAGCTCGATCATGGTGGTGATGTCGTTCAGGTGCGGCAGGTTGCCAATGGTGACCGGCTCGTCGGCGAGCAGGGTCGAGGCCAGGATCGGCAGTGCCGAGTTCTTGGCGCCGGAAATCCGGATTTCACCATCAAGGGGATTACGGCCCCGGATCAGAAGTTTGTCCACAATAGTTATCCTGTAATCAGAGACCGGTCATCAACCCTGGCGGGCCGCCCATTCAGCCGGCGTAAACGCTTTGGGATGCAGGGCATGAATGGTACCGTCGAGGACCCGGGAAAACAGGGCCTTGTTGATCAGCTGCTGACGCTTGATGGTCGACAGCCCTTCAAAGACCTCGCCCACCACAACAACCATGTAATGATTGCCGTCTACCTGCACCTGAACCTCGCAGTCCGGCAGGGCTTGTTTGACCAGTTCGACGACTTCGTGGGCTTCCATAAAACAGTCCTCAGGGTATTTTCAAATCAGGGGCGGGATTGTAACCAATTCTGCAGTCCGGGTCAGCTTTGCTGCAGCGGACCCGGTGATGGTTTATCAGTCAGCCGGCGTGATGGGCAGCGAAGCCCGGCAGATGATCCACCAGGCCACTGAGCGCAGCCAGGGAATGCAGGCGCTCGCTGACGCCGGAGAAGGTCAGTGTCAGGTTGCGGGAGGCGGCCAGGCGCTGCCAGCACAGCAGCAGGGACAGCACCACGCTGTGGGCGCACTCCACCGCGGACAGGTCGACGGTGAGATCCTGGCCTTCAGCCGCAATCAGTTGGTCACCGGCGGCACGGAGGTCGGCAACGTTATCCGGGGTCACAACGCCACTGAGGGCAAGACAATGGTCCCCTGCCCTGGTGACCGCGACAGCTGCGGCCGGTGCGTGGTTGTTCACGTGTTGTTGACCTCCTGGTCGAGATCCAGCGACTTCACCGCATCACCCCAGCCGTCAATCACCGCCTGCACCTGGCCACGATTCTGTTCCATTTCCTGGCTGAAACGATCACGGAACGCCAGGCCGATGTTGACGCCCTCGACGATGACATTCTCCATCAGCCAGCGGCCATCTTTGCTGAGATACATGGAGTAGGTCACCGGATAGCGGTTGCCGGTGGCGGAGATCACTTCCATCTGCACCGACGCGCGGCCGCTGTCCTGCTCGTTGATGACGGCTTCCTGCACGATGATCTGGAAATCCTGGCTTTCCACCAACGCCTGGGCGTAGCTGTCGAACAGGCTGCGCTTGAACTTCTCGACAAATTCATCCCGCTGCGCCGGTGTGGTCTGCCGGGCATAGCGCCCCATGACCCGTGCCGCGATACGGCGGAAATCGACGAAATCCCGCAGGGCATCGTCCATGCTGCGATAGAAGGCTTCCGGGTCGGCTTCATACAGGCCGCGCTCGGCGTTGAGCTTGTTGACCAGCTTCTGGGTATTGTCATCCACATACTGACGCAGGTCCTCTTCGGGACCGGCGTGTGCGGGCGCCATTACAACCGCCAGCACAAGGGCAAGGACGGGAAGTAATTGCCTGATCAAAACCATGATTCTCTCCTGTATATCCCGGGCACCTGCAGGTCGGCCCCGGTTCAGTTCCTGCGACGTGACGGGCATCCGGACGTCTGTTCTACAGCATAAGGGCCTGCGCCGAGCGCGATCAGCGGCCAGAGGCAAAGTTGCTGATCATGCGCTCGAGATTCATCGCAGACTGAGTTGAATAGAAAGCATCGCCCTGCTTCATTGATGTTTCGTCTGCCCCGACGGATATATCAATGTACTGCTCACCGAGCAGCCCGGATGTACGTATAATTGCGGAACTGTCGGTGGGAATGGTGTCCACCGCAGCGTTGATCTCCATCGCCACCACGGCCTGGAAGGTGTCCTTGTCGAGGTCGATCTCGCGGATGCTGCCAACGGTGACGCCAGCCATGGAAACCTTGCCCCGCGGGGTCAGGCCGCCGGCATCGTTGAAGCGCGCATAGACCGTGTAGGTCTCGCCCGGTGACTTAGGTGTCAGCCCGCTAACCTGCAGCGCCAGCACCAGCAGCGCGGCACACCCGGCAATGATGAACAGCCCGACAATGATTTCTGTTGTTCTCTGCGCCATTGCTGGCTCCCCTTTAAATATCCCGAAAAAGTATCCCGAAACACGCTGCTCAGAAGTTTCCGAACATTACCGCCGTCAGCACGAAATCCAGCCCCAGCACTGCCAGGGAGGAGTAAACCACCGTTTTGGTGGTGGCCGAGCTGATGCCGGCGGACGTCGGTATGCAATCGTAGCCCTGGTACACCGCAATCCAGCTGCACACGAAGCCGAACACGATGCTCTTGATGACGCCGTTGATGACGTCATCCACAAATTCGACGGAGGACTGCATGTTGGCCCAGAAGGAACCTTCAAACACCCCCAACCACTCCACGCTCACCAGCATGCCGCCCCAGATACCCACCACCGAGAAGATCAGTGCCAGTATCGGCATGGCGATAAAACCGGCCCACAGGCGCGGCGCAATCACCCGGCGCAACGGGTCCACCCCCATCATTTCCATGCTGGAGAGTTGCTCGGTGGCTTTCATCAGGCCGATCTCGGCAGTCAGCGCCGATCCGGCACGACCGGCAAACAACAGCGCCGTCACCACCGGGCCCAGTTCCCGCAACAGCGTCAGTGCAATCATCTGGCCGATCGCCGCCTCGGAGCCGTAGTCGGAGAGGATGGTGAAGCCCTGCAGCCCCAGCACCATACCGATGAACAGACCGGAGACAATAATAATGGCCAGCGACAGCACACCCACCGAATAGAGCTGGCGGATCAGCAGCGGCAGACCGACCCGGGGTTGCGGCACCCCCGCGAGGGTGCCGACCAGGAAGCGGCCGGAACGCCCGAGGGATGCGATCACATCGAGGCCGGTGCGGCCCAGACTGGCAATTCTGTCGATCATTGGCCGGCTCCTGTCACGCCCCAGTCGGTCACCGCATCCGGGGCCGGGTAATGGAACGGTACCGGGCCGTCCGGCTGGCCCTGGAGGAACTGCTGCACCTGGTCAGACGGGTGCTGGCGGAGCTCCTCCGGGGTACCCTGCCCGATCACCTTGCCATCGGCAATGATGCAGGCGTAATGGCAGATACTGAGGGACTCGGGCACATCGTGGGACACCAGCACACTGGTCAGCCCCATGGAACTGTTGAGATCCCGGATCAGTTTGACCAGCACCCCCATGGCAATGGGATCCTGGCCGGCAAACGGTTCGTCGTACATGATCAGCTCCGGGTCCAGCGCAATACTGCGCGCCAGCGCCACCCGACGGGTCATGCCTCCGGACAGCTCCGAAGGCATCAGGTCCCGCGCACCGCGCAGGCCGACGGCTTCAAGCTTCATCAGTACAATGTCGCGGATCATGTCTTCCGGCAGGCTGGTATGGACCCGCAGCGGAAAGGCGACGTTTTCAAAGGTGCTGAGATCGGTAAACAGCGCGCCGCTCTGGAACAGCATGCCCATCTTCTCCCGCAGGCGGTAAAGTGCCTTGCGACTGAGCTTGTGGACCCGTTCTCCGGCCACCACGATTTCGCCGCTGGCAGGGCGCAACTGGCCGCCAATCAGTTTCAGCAGCGTCGTCTTGCCGGTACCGGACGGTCCCATGATGGCCGTTATCTTGCCCTTCGGGATATCCAGGGTGACACCGTCGAAGATCCGCCGGTTTCCCCTTGAGAAAACCACGTCCCTGACTGATATATAGGTGGAAGACTCCATAAACCATCCGTTCCAAGCCGCCGCGTTGCGGGGGTGTACATTATGCCAACACAGCGCCAAGCTCAATGCGTTGAACCCAAAATATCCTGACCGCAATGTTCAGTTAAGCTGAACATGTGCGCCACCGGGCAACGCCACGGGCTTAAAGTGATATACTGCCGCCAACGTTTTCAGGCAGCCAATTTCCGGACCGGAACACCTATGACCACGTCCAAGACATCCGCCGCCCAGCCCGGCGCGCATTCCGACACTCGCCCTGACACCCCGGCCGGCGCCGGTGCCCGCCCCGGCAAGACCGCAGGTTACCGCGCCTCCGCCCTGCGCGCCGTTGAGATCGAGCGGGATGCCATTGACGCACTGAGCGGACGCATCGACGACCATTTTGAGCGCGCCTGCGAGGTTATCATGGATTGCCAGGGGCGCGTGGTGGTCACCGGCATGGGTAAATCGGGCCATATCGGCAACAAGATTGCGGCCACTTTGGCCAGCACCGGCACGCCGTCGTTCTTTGTCCACCCCGGAGAGGCCAGCCACGGCGACCTCGGCATGATCACCGGGCAGGACGTGGTGCTGGCGATCTCCAACTCCGGCAACACCAGTGAAGTGCTGACCATCCTGCCGCTGATCAAGCGCATGGGAGCACCGCTGATCAGCATGACCGGCAACCCGGCGTCCGTACTCGCCCGCGAGGCGGTGGCCAACCTTGACGTCAGCGTCGCCCAGGAAGCCTGTCCGCTCGGCCTGGCGCCTACGTCGAGCACCACGGCCACCCTGGTAATGGGCGACGCCCTGGCGGTGGCACTGCTGGAGGCCCGCGGTTTCAGCGCCGAGGATTTCGCGTTTTCCCACCCCGGTGGCAGCCTTGGCCGTCGCCTGCTGCTGCGGGTGGCCGACATCATGCACGCCGGCGACCGCATCCCCCGGGTCAACGAGGACACGCCCCTCAGCGGTGCCCTGCTGGAAATTTCCCGCAAGGGCCTGGGCATGACTACGGTGATCAACAGCGCCGGAGACCTGGTGGGCGTGTTCACCGACGGCGACCTGCGCCGCACCCTCGACCGCTCCATTGATGTCCACAGCACTCCGATCCGCGACGTGATGACCCGTAACGGCAAGACCATTCATGACGACCAGCTGGCCGCCGAGGCACTGAACATCATGGAAGAGATGAAAATCAACGCCCTGCCAGTGACCGACCGCAGCGGCCACCTGGTCGGCGCCATCAACATGCATGACCTGCTGCGGGCCGGGGTTATTTAGAGGGTTATTTAAGGGGTTATTTAATTTGAGCGCTTCAAGGAATCAATTGAGATGAGCAACCCGATGACTCTGCAGCCCCCCGAGTGGCCCGCCGCGGCACTGGAAAAAGCCCGCGGCATCCGCCTGCTGGCCCTCGATGTGGACGGCATCATGACCGATGGCAAGCTGTTCTTCAGCGCCAACGGCGACGAACTCAAGGCCTTCAACATCCTCGACGGTCTGGGGATGAAGCAGGTGATGGCGGCGGGCATTACCGTGGCGGTGATCACCGGCCGCACCTCGCCGCTGACCGAGAAGCGCATGCGAGACCTGGGTATCCCGCATCTGATGCAGGGCCGCGAAGACAAGCGGGTGGCGTTGCTGGAGCTGAACGAAACCCTCGGGATACCGGCAGCGCAGATTGCCTACATGGGCGACGACCTGCCGGACCTGCCGGCCATCCGCTATGCCGGCCTCGGCATAACCGTGCCTGACGGCCACTGGTTCGTCCGCCAGCACGCCGATTACTGCACCCGGGCAGCCGGTGGCAGCGGCGCCGTCCGCGAAGCCTGCGACCTGCTGCTGACCGCCAATGGCCAGCTCGACGCTGCCCTGGCCCGTTACCTGGAGCCCCGTTGATGGGGGCCATCCTGGATCTCGCCGGCCGCCCCTGGGTCAGAACCCTGGCGCTGATTGCCAGCATCCTGGCGCTGGCATCGTTGTTGTGGCAGAGCGACGAGCCCCGCGAACCGACGGCAGCGGCGGACCTGCGGGGCGCTACCGAGCCGGACGGTTTCGTGGTCAACGGCCGTTACCTGGCATTCAACGAAACCGGCCAGCTCACCAGCCACATCGAGAGCCCGCGCATTGAACAGTTTGAATCGACCCGGCTGGCGACTATGATGGCGCCGGAAGCCACCCTGTATGACGAGAGCAGTGGCGTACCCTGGACCCTTCGGGCCGATAACGGCCGTTTCACCGAGGGTACGGACATCGTTGAACTGGAGGGCAACGTGGTGCTGACCCGCCCTCTCGGGGGCGGCCGGGACGCGACCCTGATCACCGAACAGCTGACGGTGGACAACCGCAACCGTACGGTATACACCGACGCGCCCGTGGAGATGACCGACCGTTACAGCGTCACCCGCGCCACGGGCATGAAAGCCTGGATCGACGAACGCATCCTGGAACTGGAATCACAGGTAGAAGGACGTTATGAGCCTGCCAAACGCAACACACCGTAAGCCGAACCGGCCTGCCCTGGCTGCCGCCCTGCTGGCCGCGCTGGCCGGCCTCGCTCCCGCGGCCTGGGGGTTCGACCTGACCTCCGGCGCCCCGATCACCATCAGTGCGGACACCGCGCGGCTTGACGATGGCAAGGGTGTCGCCACCTACACCGGCTCGGTGGTGGTGACCCAGGAGCGCACTCGACTCAGCGCCGCCCGGGTGGTGCTGTACCGGGAACAAGGCGAACTGACCCGCATCGAAGCGGACGGCCAGCCGGCCCGCTACCAGCAACCCGCCCGCGACGGCAACGGCGAAACCGACGCCCGTGCCCGCAGGATCACCTACTCGGCGAAGGACAACGTGCTGACCTTCGAACAGGAAGCGGTGATCGAGCAGGACGGCAACCTGTTCCGCGGCGACATCATTCATTACGATACCGCGCAGCGGGTTGTTACCGCGGAAGGCGCTCCCCGGAACGGCGAAGGCCCGGGCCGGGTCGAGATGGTTATCCAGCCCCGCAGTAGCGACGGGCAGAAGGAAGGGCAATAAGCCAATGGCAGTTCTCAGGGCCAGTCACCTGGCGAAAAGCTACAAGCAGAAAAAAGTGGTCCTCGACGTCTCCCTGGAGATCCGCAGCGGCGAAATCGTCGGCCTGCTCGGCCCCAACGGCGCCGGCAAGACCACCTGCTTTTACATGATCGTGGGACTGGTGCCCGCCGACCACGGCCGCATCACCATCGACAATACCGACATCACGCCGCTACCGATGCATGGCCGGGCCCGCAAAGGGATTGGTTACCTGCCCCAGGAAGCCTCGGTATTCCGCAAGCTGACCGTGCGGGACAACATCATGGCCATTCTGGAGACCCGCAAGGGCCTGAAGAAGGCCGACCGCGAGGCCAAGCTGGAAGAGCTGCTGGAAGAGTTTCACATCACCCACATCCGCGACAGCGTCGGCATGGCACTGTCCGGCGGCGAGCGGCGGCGGGTGGAAATTGCCCGCGCGCTGGCCATGGAGCCCGCCTTCATCCTGCTGGATGAACCGTTTGCCGGCGTCGACCCGATCTCGGTCAGCGACATCAAGCACATCATCCGCCACCTGCGGGACAAGGGCATCGGCGTGCTGATCACCGACCACAACGTGCGTGAGACCCTGGACATCTGCGAGAACGCCTACATCGTCAGCGGTGGCCACATCATTGCCTCCGGCAACGCCACCGACATCCTCGCCAACCAGCAAGTCAAGGAAGTTTATCTCGGTAACGAATTCCGCCTGTAAATCCTCGGGTTGGCCGGGTTGCGCAGCGGAATCAGCTGCCCCGGCGACCCGGGCTGATTGTCTTGCCTGTCACGAACCAGTAAACTCGGCAGAAAACTTGCTTGTTATTTCGATCGGCGAGGCAAGTAGCTATCAAATAAGCATTTTTTATCCATCCGGGAAAATGGAACGACCGCCGAATGAGGAGTTACCCGGTGCCAGGTGTTATTGCATGACGGTATTCAGACCATGGTGATGAAAGCCTCTTTACAGTTAAAGCTCGGTCAGAGCCTGACCATGACGCCCCAGCTGCAACAGGCGATCAGACTGCTCCAGCTTTCCACCCTGGACCTGCAACAGGAAATCCAGCAGGCACTGGACTCCAACCCCATGCTGGAAACCTCCGAGGACGACGGTCACGACGACTTGCCGGAGACCAACGAGCCCGGCGGTGACGACCGGAGCACAGACGACAGCAGCAATCCCGCCGGTTCCGAAACCGACACCGATACCGGATGGGACGAATCCGAGAACGGCCCGGACTGGGCTTCCGAAAACGACATTCCCGACACCATTCCCGATGACCTGCCGGTGGATACCGCGTGGGACGACATCTATCAGTCGGCACCGGCACCCGCCGCCCGCAACGACGACGAGAACGACTACGACTTCGAGTCGCGCAACTCGCCGTCGGAAACCCTGCACGACCACCTCGAATGGCAGCTCAACCTGACACCGCTGAGCGAGCGGGACCAGGCCATTGCCCATGCCCTGCTCGACGCCGTCGACGACCACGGCTATCTCACCAGCCCGCTGGAGGAAATCCACGCCGGCCTGGCCGAGGACAGCGATGAAGACCCGCTCGAGCTCGATGAGGTGGAAGCCGTGCTGCACCGGCTGCAGCATTTCGACCCGCCCGGCGTGTTTGCCCGCAACCTGCAGGAATGCCTGCTGATCCAGCTCAACCAGTTGCCGCCGGAGACCCGCTGGCTGCCCCAGGCCCGGCTGGTGGTCACCCACTACATCAACCTGCTCGGTAACCGCGACTACGCCCAGCTGCTGCGCCGCAGCCGGCTGAAGGAAGAGCAGCTCAAAGAGGTGCTGGCGCTGATTACCGGGCTGAACCCGCGGCCCGGCGATTCCATTGACCGCGCCGAGCCCGACTACGTGATTCCGGACGTCATTGTCCGCAAGCACAACGATCGCTGGCGGGTCGAGCTCAACCCGGAAATTGCACCGCGCATTCGTGTCAATGCGAGCTATGCTTCCCTTATAAGGCGTGCGGACAGCAGTGCCGACAACACCTACCTGCGGGACCAGCTGCAGGAAGCGAAGTGGTTCATCAAGAGCCTGCAGAGCCGCAACGAGACGCTGCTGAAAGTAGCGACCCGGATAGTTGAACACCAGCAGGGTTTTCTGGACCATGGCGAAGAAGCCATGAAGCCGCTGATCCTGTCGGATATTGCCCAAGCGGTAGAAATGCACGAATCGACCATTTCTCGGGTGACCACCCAGAAATACATGCATACACCCCGGGGCATCTTCGAGCTGAAATACTTTTTCTCCAGCCACGTCAGCACCGACGAGGGCGGAGAGTGTTCCTCCACGGCAATCCGTGCCATGATCAAGAAACTGATTGCCACGGAGACCCCGAAAAAGCCCTTGAGCGACAGCAAGATTGCCGCCATGCTTGGAGATGAAGGGATCAAGGTTGCGCGACGGACGGTGGCCAAATACCGCGAAGCCATGCATATTCCACCGTCCAATGAACGGAAACGACTGGTCTAGGGTCTTATTTCACCGGCCCGGATCCACTAAACTACCGCCAGCCACTCCGGTGACCTGGCACCCGGCCGGCGCGGACTGCTCCGGCATGATGACAACAGGAGACGCCTATGCAACTCAACATTTCAGGCCATCACGTCGAACTGACTCCCGCTCTGAAGGATTACGTAACCGAAAAGTTCGAAAAGCTTGAGCGTCACTTTGACCACATTACCAATTGCCAGGTGACCCTGGAGGTGGAAAAAGTGCGTAACATGGCGGAAGGAACGTTGCATGTGAATGGTGGTGAAATCCACGCAAAGGCTGAAGAAGAGGACATGTATGCCGCAATCGACGCCCTCATCGACAAGCTGGACCGGCAGGTCCTGAAGCACAAAGAAAAGAATGTTGACCGGATGCACGGTAACGGCTCCCGCTAAGGCTCAGCAGTTCCGTCATATGCTTTAAAACGAGCTGCGGTACGAACCACGTACCGCAGCCTTTTTTTACGGAAAGCCCGTCGATTCATGACCGACACTACACTGACCATCGAAAATATCCTGGCACCAGACCTCGCGCTGTGCCGGGTTCAGGGTACCAGCAAGAAGCGCATCCTGGAGTTCATTGCCGAGCAGGTGAACCGGCATGACCCGGCGCTGGATGAGACCGAGATTTTTAACAACCTGGTCTCCCGCGAGCGGCTTGGCAGTACCGGCATCGGCCAGGGGATAGCCATTCCCCATTGCCGCCTGGAAGGTTGCGACCATGTCGTGGGTGTACTGATTACCCTCGAGGAAGGCGTCGCCTTCGACGCCATCGACAACCAGCCGGTCGACTTGCTGTTTGCCCTGATCGTCCCCAAGGAAGCGACCAGCGAACACCTTGAACTGCTCAGTCAGCTGGCCGAGAAATTCAACGATCGCGGCTTCTGCGACCTGCTGAGGCAATGCACCGATGCCGACTCGCTCTACCAGCGCATGATCTCTGCCAGCTAACCGGCACCAGCATGACGGGAGGTAATGCACCATGAAACTGATCATCGTCAGCGGCCGTTCCGGCTCCGGCAAAAGTACCGCGCTGCACGTGCTGGAAGACCTGGGTTTCTACTGCATCGACAACCTGCCGATCGGTTTGCTGTCACCCCTCATCCAGGAAGCCGCGGCGCAAACGTCGCCCGGCCGCCTGAAGAAAATGGCGGTGAGCATCGACGCCCGCAACCTGTCGGACGACATCGTCAATTTCGAAGACATCTATCAGCAACTGCAGCATGCCGGGATGACCATCGAGATCATTTTTCTCGATGCCACCGAACAATCGCTGCTGCAACGCTTTCACGCCACCCGCCGCAAGCACCCGCTGAGCAATGACCGCACCTCCCTGCGGGAAGCCATCAGCAATGAAAAGCAGTTGCTGGAACCACTGGCACGGCTTGCCGACCTTTACGTGGACACCACAGGGATGTCGATTTACCAACTGCGGGACATGGTGAAACAGCGGGTGGTGGGGCGCCGCGAGCAGGAAATGGCCCTGCTGTTCCAGTCGTTCGGTTTCAAGCACGGGGTGCCGGTGGACTCCGACTATGTGTTTGACGTCCGCTGCCTGCCCAATCCCTACTGGGACCCGGCACTGAGGGCCTTCACCGGCCTCGACCAGCCGGTTATCGAATTTCTCGAAGCCGACCCGATGAGCCGCCAGATGGTGAATGACCTGTCCGGCTTTATCGAGTCCTGGCTGCCATCGTTCGGCAAGAGCAACCGTAGCTACATGACCATCTCCATCGGCTGCACCGGAGGCCAGCACCGCTCGGTGTATATCTGCGAGCAGCTCGGGCGGATCTTCTCGGCCAGTCATGGCAACGTCCAGATTCGCCATACCGAACTGCCGCAACTGAACACCCGGGACGACTGAACCTGCCATGATCCGCAAGCCCGTTACTATCATCAACAAGCTCGGCCTCCATGCCCGAGCGGCCGCCAAGCTGGTGGCCACCGCCAGCGAGTTCGAAAGCGCGATCCAGCTTGGCCGTAACGGTCGCGAGGTGGACGCCAAAAGCATCATGCCGGTGATGATGCTGGCCGCCAGCAAGGGGACCGAGATCGACCTGATCGTCGACGGCCCGGACGAGGAACGGGCTGTGGCGGCCCTGGAAACCCTGATCAACGACTACTTCGGGGAAGGCGAATAGGAATCCGTACGGGATTCACCTACAAGTCTTTCTCACTACCGAAAGCTAAGTCCGCTATAATACTTGAGTTTCCGCCATCAGCACCGGGTGACTCATGACCGATATTCTGGAAAAAGGCCAGGCCCGCCAGCGTCTTCGCTCGTTGAGTGAAGCCCTGGACAGTGGTGCGCTGAAGCAGGTTGCGCGCATCCTGAACGGTGGCCTGAGCCCCAGTGATATCGCCCACCTCCTCGAATCCTCTCCGCCCCGCCAGCGTGCCCTGCTGTGGAACCTGGTGGACAAGCAGCTGGAAGGTGAAGTCCTCCAGTACCTCAGTGACGACATCCGGGGTTACTTCCTCAGCCAGCTGAACGCCCAGGAACTGGCGGACATTATTGAGGATTTCGAATCCGATGACCTCGCCGACCTGCTGCAGCAGCTGCCGGACACGGTCATCCAGGAAGTGCTCGACACCATGGACGAGCAGGACCGGCAGCGGGTGGAGGAGGTCCTGTCCTACCCGGAGGACACCGCCGGCGGTCTGATGAACACCGATACGGTGACGGTGCGCCCGGACATCAGTATCGACGTGGTGCTGCGCTACCTGCGCCGGCACCGAACCCTGCCGCCGATGACCGACAGCCTGATTGTGGTGAGCCGGCGGGACGAATTTATCGGGGTGCTGCCGATTACCAAGATGCTGGTCTCCAACCCCGCGACCACCGTGCGGGAGGTAATGGATACCGACATCGAAGCCATCCCGGTCAGCCTGAGCGATACCAAGGTCGCCACCCTGTTCGAACGCTACGACCTGATCTCCGCCCCGGTGGTCAGCGAGGAAGGCCGACTGCTCGGCCGGATCACCATCGATGACGTGGTTGACGTTATCCGCGAGGACGCGGACCACTCGCTGATGAGTATGGCCGGTCTCGATGAAGACGAGGACACCTTTGCCCCGGTGATGAAAACCACCCGGCGACGGGCCGTGTGGCTGGGGATCAACCTGCTGACGGCATTTACCGCCTCAGCGGTGATCGGGATATTTGAAGACACCATCGCCAAGGTGGTTGCCCTCGCCGTGCTGATGCCGATTGTTGCCAGCATGGGTGGCATTGCCGGCAGCCAGACCCTGACCCTGGTTATCCGCGGCATGGCCGTCGGCCAGATCAGCGGCGCCAACGTGCGCTGGCTGCTGAACCGGGAGTTCCTGGCAGGTGCCCTCAACGGTATCCTCTGGGCCATCGTGGTGGCCACCGCAGCGACCCTGTGGTTCCGCGACCTGCTGATTGGCGGCATCATTGCCGCCGCGCTGGTGATCAACCTGGTGGCCGCTGCCCTGGTGGGCACGGTCTTGCCCCTGTTCCTGAAATCCCGCAACATTGACCCGGCCCTGGCCGGCAGCGTCATTCTCACCACGGTGACTGATGTGGTGGGTTTCATGGCATTCCTTGGCCTGGCGACCATCTTCTACGGCTGACGCTCCGGTTGCCGCCGCGCCTCATAATCAACACATTCCGGATCACACCATGACCGACTACAACCACGACGAACACCCGGATCACGACGAGGAGTTTGGCAAGAGCAAATCCCAGCTCAAGCGGGAGATGCACGCCCTCCAGGAACTGGGCAAGCGGATGCTGGATCTGGATAACGACCAGCTGGCCACCCTGTCTATCAGCGACACCCTCCATGCCGCCATTGTGGAATCCCGCCGAATCCGCCAGCACGAGGCCCGGCGCCGTCACCTGCAGTACATCGGCAAGGTCATCCGCCAGGAAGCGGACCCGGAAGGCCTGCAGCGGGCGGTCGATGCCTTCGATGCCGGCAGCGAGGAGCACACCCGCCGCCATCACCTGGCCGAGCGCTGGCGTGACCGGATGCTCGCCGAAGGGGATTCGGCGGTGACGGAATTCATGGAGTACTGTCCGGCGGCGGAAGTCCAGCATTTGCGCAACCTTGCCCGCAATGCCCGCAAGGACGTCGAGAAAGGCAAGAACACCGGACAATCCCGCAAGCTGTTCCGCTACCTGCGGGAACGCATCGACGACGCGGAAGCCGGCTGAGCGCCCGCTTCCCTGCTGCCACCCGGCTCCATATGCGCCAGTTTACAGGCGCCGGTTTACAGGCGCCGGTGCTGCCAGACCGGCATCCGGGTGCGCACATGCTCCAGCTGGTCGGGATTGAGATCGGCAACCACCAGTCCCGCGCCCTCGTCGATTTCCGCCGCGATCCGGCCCCAGGGGTCAGCAATCAGGGTGTGACCGTAAGTGCGGCGCTTGGGACTGTTGTGGCCGCCCTGGCCGGCAGCCACCACCCAGACCTGGTTCTCGATGGCGCGGGCGCGGATCAGGGCATGCCAGTGGGCATCACCGGTCTGCCAGGTAAACGCGCTGGGCAGGGTCACCCAGTCTGCCCCCCGCTCCCGCAAGGCCCGGAACAACTCCGGAAAACGCAGGTCGTAACAGATCGCCAGCCCCAGCACCCCGACCGGGGTCTGCACCGTCACTACAGCATCGCCAGGCTCGAAGGTATCGGACTCCCGATACTGGCCATGGGCGTCGTCCACCATGGCATCAAACAGGTGGATCTTGTCATAGCGGGCGACTTCCTGGCCGTGGTCGTCGAACACCAGGCAGCTGGCGCGGACCCGCCCGGCAATCGGCTCGCCATCCGGCCGGTCAGCCAGCGGCATGGAACCACCGACAATCCACAGCCCCAGCGTGCGGGCCTGTTCCGCCAGGAACGCCCTCACCACGCCCTCGCCTGACAGTTCCCGGCGGCCGCATTCGACCATTTCCGAGGTCTGGAGTATGGCGAAGTTCTCCGGCAGCACGGCAACCCGGGCGCCCTGGTCTGCCGCCCTGGCCAGCAGCTGCGCCGCCTCGGCCAGGTTGGCCTGCAGGTCCCGGCCGCTGACCATCTGGATGGCCGCCACCCGGTGGGGAAACGAGCTGTTCGGTGCTTCGCTGTGCAGTGCCGTCATCAGTTGGTTCCTCCGCCGTCAGGTTTCATTCGCCGGTGTCGAACACGTTGCGCAACCGCACATCCGGCTCATCCCAGCTACCACTCACACTATAGGTGGCGCTGGTCAGTTTGCTCAACGGGTCACCCAACACCTTGTCGAGAACGAAGAGTGCCCCGCCAAGGGGTGCGGCACCCAGCAGGATCGCCGCCAGTGGCAGGTTCTGGGTCAATGGCAGTACCACCACCAGGCGCATGTTCAGGGTCTCTTCGGCGAGGTTGGTGCTGCCGGACAGCTTGAACGCCCCCGATGGCCCGACGATCTGCAGTTCCGGATCCAGGGTCAGGTTACCACTGGTCAGTACCGCCTTGCCCGACAGCGCATCAAAGGCGACACCGGCTTCGTAAAGGTCGGAGAAATCGAGCCGCAGTCGCCGCCAAAGATTGTCCGAATTGAGAATGTTGAAGATGCGGAATAGCTGGGCAGTGCTGTTCTGCTCGAGAATCACCCCGTCATCCAGTCGCAGGCTGACGTCGCCGCTGAGTTCGTCCAGGCCAAAGCCGTCCGGCCGCCCCGGCCATTCCAGGTCCAGCGCAATTTCGGTCTTCTGGTTGCGCAGTGGCATTTCGTCGGTCAGCAGCCCCTCCAGGTCAGACAGTCCGCCTCCCGTCAACTGGCCGGTAAGCCGGGTTCGCTCCCGCTCCCCGGCGATACTCCAGGCCAGTTCGCCATCAAAAGCCAGCGATCTCAGATTGCCGCGAAGCGCCTCGACCCTGAGCAACGTTGGCTGGGGACGCAGGCCGAATGACCATTGCCCGAGCGACTCCTCCCCCAGCCGCAGATCCGCGATCCGCACGTCGATGTCCGGCCAGTTTTCCAGCGCCAGGGCACGGAATGCCTCCAGCTGCTCATCCACGGTAAACTGCCGGCGTGATGGATCCTCGCCGTTGCTGGGGGCAATGCCGAGCTGCTGGAAATCGACATTCACCGGAGTCAGCGGTGAATCCGGAATGGTGATACGCCCGGTGGCTCGCTGCGACCGGGTATCGATCAGCCAGCTATCTGCCGTCGGTCGCGCGGTAACGGCAATATCCGGGAACGCCTGGCCAGCGACCCGCAACTCACCCAGTTCCAACTCCAGCAGACGGAACCACTGCCGCACACCGGTAGCGCCGGCGGAGGCTTGACCCGCCTCGGCGTCCCCGGGGGCCGCCGCCAGCCGGTCGAACGCCGCCTGCCAGAGACCAATATCCAGCACCGCCAGCGGCCCGCTAATGACCAGGCCGTTGGCCTCCGGCAACTCCACGGCGTCCGTTCCCAGGGCCACCCGGCCCCGCTGGAACTGGCCATCCGCCCACAGCATGCGAAATGCCAGCCGGTCCTGCAGCACACCGGACAACACCGGCCCCCGCTCATCGGCCAGGTCCAGCACCGCCTTCAGGGGCTGTTCTTCCCCGGCCGCCTTACCGAGCGGCATTGGCCAGTCCACGGCAAGATCCTGCAACCCCGAGTAGAAGGAAATGGCCGACGCGGTCTCCGGCGAGGCATCCAGGGTGGCGGTGTAGTTGATACTGCCTGCCAGCCCCGTAGCGCCCGGCAACGGCCACCAGGGCGCCGTACTGGCTTCGGCAACCCCGAGGGCCCCGGTCTGGCGGATGCGCAAAGCATTGCCCTCGGCGCGGCTTAACCCAATCCGCACCGGATGATCCATAAAGCGGCCAGCCAGCGGTTCGCCGGCAAATCCGCTGCCGCTGTTGTAGCTCACCCGCCCCTGCAGGTCCCGCCACTGCAAACCAGCGGGTTCATAGGTCACCGCGCCGCCGGCGGTGTCGATGCTGACGTCGACGTCCGGATCAGCCTGGCTGCCCAGTGGAATCCCCAGCGCAAGGTCGAGCTGGTAATTGCCGGCAAACTTCAGGTTGGCGGCGGCAGCCCCGGCCATCTCACCCAGGGGACTGTTGGTCATCCAGAAGCCAACCGCCTCGCCCGGCACCGGTGCCGAGGCGTCCACGAACACGGTCGTACCATCATTTGCCGGACTCACCCTGACCGCCCCACTGGCCAGGTCCAGGCCACCTATACGGGCCTGGTCGAGGGTAACCCGGGCGCTGGCGTTGTTAACGATGACCTCGCCACTGACTTGTTCTGCCGCCGGCCAGCGGGGATCATAACGGACCGTGGCGTCACGAAACCGGTACCGCATCGACGTGCCGAACGAACCCTTGCCGGCGGATTCGCCAATCAGGCCATGACCATAGAATTCGCCGTCGTCAATCCGGGCATCGGTGATTGCAATGTTCAGCCACTCATACAGGGCCGGGCTCACCACGTGAACCGGCACGAACTCTGCCAGCATGGCCTCGCTGCCATTTTCGACGGCCACTTTCAGACCGAGGTTATCCTCACCGTCCCGATCCAGCCGCAGATCGAACGCACCGGTCAGGCGCGCTGTGCCACTGTCAGGCGGGCTGTCAGCGCCGTCCGGACTCTCACTCGCGGCACTCCCATCGGGGCGCCAGTGCATGGTGATGTCGTCGGAAAATACCCGGGTGACCGGGCCTTCGAGGCGCCAGCCCACCGCGGCTTCCACATGATCAAAGGTCCACGCATTGGCAAACAGTTGGGGAAAGCCCAGCGAGGCATTGTCACCACGGACACGAACCTGGCCACCGCTGCGGTCCATCATCAGCACACCACTGAGCCCCGAGGCCCCCGGCGCGCCCCGATAGGCCGAGACACCGGCGTCGACCAGCCCGCTCACCAGCTCGAAGCCGCCCGCTGCCGGCACCCGCAGGCTCAAGTTGTCGAGCTGGCCTTCCGGCTGGTAGTTCCCCAGGGCCCGGTCAAAACGCTCCGGCAGCAGATTCAGGGTATCCACCAGGCGCGCGAGGGGGCCCACGGTTATGCCGTGACCATAGGCCGTTACACCCTCGGGGTCCCGGTGCAGACGGAGACTGAAAGGCTTTACCGTCTCACCGTTCCAGCGCCAGGTCAGGTTCCTGAGATGAAAGTCACCGGCCAGCCACGCCGCCTCCGGGTTGTCCGGACGGCGCCAGCCGAAATCGGCACCGATGGCCTCCAGGGGAGCCAGCGAGGCCTCGCCAGAGCGTAATTGCAGATAGGGGGTTTCGAGGCGCCCGGTCGCCTGCTGCAGGCGACCGTCCTGGAAGGTGAACCAGGCGCGACCACCGACATCGAAGCCCTCGGCGCTGAGGTCGCGCCAGGCAAGGTCGCCCACCAGCTCGTCAAACCAGCGACCGGAACTGAGCTCCAGGTAAGCCTGGCCGGTAAAGTCGCCACGGAAGAAATGGCGCCCTACCAGCCGGAAGCTTGCCAGCTGCTCGGTGGTGCCGGAACGCATGGCACGACCGGCAATATGAAACAGACCCCGGGAATACACCAGGTCGAGCTGGGGGATGGAGACGTAGCGGATATTGCTGCCATCGGTACGAATGCCGAGATCAACCCGGGTAATCCGCACCGACGGATCGGACAGCCAGGCCCCGGCCCGGTCCAGCCAGAGTGACAGGTCACCGGATTGCAGGCCATCGGCGGGAACACCACGCACGGCAATCTCGCCGGCGGAGTCCCGGGTCAGGGTCAGCTCGAGGCCATCCGCTTCGAAGTCACCGAACACCAGGCGGAAACGGAACAGCGAGGCCAGGCTGTCGAGGCGGACCCGTAAATGCTGGAGCGAGCCTGCCACGCCACTGCTGGCGCCGGGACCATGGACCCGGACATCACGGGCTTCCAGTACCGGGTCAAGCCATTGCCAGCTGGCCGCGAGCGTGCCAATGCTGACCTCCTGACCAAGCTGGGCTGACAGCCGCTGCTCAACCGTCGCGCGGTAGTCGTTGATGTTCTGGGTCAGCTGCCGGCCTACACCGACATAAATCGCCAGCAGCACCAGAACGGAGAGCAACAGCCACCAGACCAGGCTTGCCAGCCTGGCCACCAGACGTACCGGGGCGGCGGCAGACTCACTGCCGTCAGACGCAGTCATCGGTGAACGTCACCTCGTCATCCACTGCAACGACCGGCCGGCTGTCAGCGCTCCGCTCAGAGCAGGACCACATCATACTGTTCCTGGCTGTAGAACGGCTCGACCTGGAAGCGGATACTCTTGCCGATGAAGGTTTCCAGGTCGGCCACGTTGTCGGACTCCTCGTCCAGCAACCGGTCCACCACGCTCTGGGAGGCCATCACCAGGTAGTTCTCGGGCTCGTAGGCGCGATTGATCCGCAGGATTTCCCGGAAGATTTCGTAGCAGACGGTTTCCGAGGTTTTCAGGAAGCCGCGACCGTCACACACCGGACAGGACTCGCACAACACCTGGCCCAGGCTTTCAGTGGTGCGCTTGCGGGTCATCTCCACCAGGCCCAGCTCGGAGACCCCGGTAATCTTGGTCTTGGCATGGTCCCGCTCGAGCATCTTTTCGAGCATGCGATGGACCTGGCGCTGATGTTCCGGGTCATCCATGTCGATGAAATCGATAATGATGATGCCGCCGAGGTTACGCAGGCGCAGCTGGCGACTGATCGCACGGGCCGCCTCGAGGTTGGTCTTGAAGATGGTTTCCTCGAGGTTGCGATGCCCCACAAAGCCGCCGGTGTTGACGTCAATGGTGGTCATCGCTTCGGTCTGGTCAATGATGACGTAGCCGCCGGATTTGAGCTGCACCTTGCGGCTCAGGGCCTTCTGGATTTCGTCTTCAACACTGTAGAGGTCAAAAATCGGCCGTTCGCCCGGATAGTACTCGACCTTGTCCTGGAACTCGGTAACAAATTCGGCAACGAACTCGATCACCCGCTGGTAGCTCTCGCGGCTGTCGATACGCACCTTTTCGGTCTGCGGGCGGATCAGGTCACGAATCGTGCGGATGAACAGTGGCAGGTCCTGATAGACCACCGCCGGCGCCTTGACCCGACTGATGCGTTCGTTCACCGACTGGTTGAGCCGGTTGAGGAAATTCATGTCGGCAATCAGGTCCTGCTCGGCGGCAGATTCCGCCGCGGTGCGGATAATGTAGCCGCCGCTGCTGACCTTCTGTTCTGTCGTGCCTTCCGGGCTGCCTTCTGTTGCGCCTTCTACAGCACCCCCTATGGCACCTTCTACAGCACCGTTTATAGCACCTTCTACAGCACCCCGCTCAACAATTTCCCGCAGCCGGGCACGCTCGGTTTCGTCCTCGATGCGCTGGGAGATGCCAATGTGGCTGACCCCGGGCATGTACACCAGGTAACGGGACGGAATGGAAAGCTGGGTTGTGAGCCGGGCGCCCTTGGTACCGATAGGGTCCTTGGTCACCTGCACCACCAGCGACTGGCCTTCCCGCAGCAGGGTACGGATATCCGGCACGGTGCGGGGGGCTTCAACAGGCTCGTCGGAGCCGTTCTGCTGGCTTGCCACCACATCGGAGGCGTGGATGAAGGCGGCGCGTTCCAGGCCGATATCAACAAAGGCCGCTTCCATCCCCGGCAGAACACGGACTACCTTGCCCTTATAGATATTGCCGACGATACCCTTGCGGCTGGTACGCTCGATGTAGACTTCCTGCAGCATACCGTTCTCGACCAGAGCCACGCGGGTTTCCACCGGCGTCACGTTGATCAGGATTTCTTCACTCACTGTGGCTCTCCTTACTGCATGTACGACCCCAGGCCTGCCAGACCGGCTGACCGGCCTCCGCCAGCAAACCGGCGGTCTCTAGCAAGGGTAGACCAACTACCGCGCTGTAGCTGCCGGTGAGGCTTGCCACAAAAATACCACCCAGGCCCTGGATCCCATAGCCGCCGGCCTTGTCCATGGGCTCGCCGCTGGCGATATAGGCATGGATTTCATCGTCAGTCAGTTCGCGGAAGCGGACCTCCGTGGTCACCAGGCGGGCAGTACAGTGGTCGGCCGCGGCCAGGGCCACCGCCGTCATCACCCGGTGGGTATGGCCGGACAACCGGCGCAGCATGTCGGCGGCCATCGCTTCATCGTCCGGCTTGCCGAGTATCTGCTCCCCCAGCACCACCGAGGTATCCGACCCGATCACCAGGCTGTCAGCAACTGTGGTACGTTGCCGGCCGGCAACGGCTTTTTCCCGCGCCAGCCGCTCGACGTAATGGGCCGGCAGCTCACCGGGCAGCGGGGTTTCGTCGATATCCACCGGGCAGACGGTAAAATCCAGCCCCATCTGGCGGAGCAGCTCGGCCCTGCGCGGAGACGCCGAGGCAAGAATGATCGGGCGCATGGGAACTTCCTATCCCAGTTTTCGATTAAGGTTATCCAGCAGGATACACAACGGTGGCCATACCAGCGCGCTGGTCAGTGCCGGCCAGAGGTAACTGAACCCGGTACTGTCCGCCCCCAGTACCTGCTTGATGAAATGAACCAGCATCTGGTTGATCCCCAGAAGCAGGAACACCATCAGGCATTGCTGGGGTATCGGAAACATCCGCAGGCGCTGGTGCACCGTGAGTACCAGGAAGGCCACCAGTGCCATGGCCATGGCATTGACCCCCAGCGGGGTCGACTCCAGCACATCCAGCAGCAGACCGGCACACCACGCCAGCACGATGCCAAACTGCGCCGGGGCGCGGAACGTCCAGTAGAACACCATCAGCCCCAGCCACTCCGGACGGAACTCGAACCAGTCCACCGGAAACAGCGAGATACTCAGCACCAGCGAGACCAGCACGCTGAGAGCAAAAACCGGATAGCTGATCACCGACAGCATCAGTACTCCTCCCCGATAACGGCGTCGGAACCGACGGCGATGCCACTTTCTGCGGGCAGTTCGTCACCGGCATCATCCTGCGGCGAAAACACCACCAGCACCAGTCGGCTCTGGTTAAGCCGGGCCTTGGGGGTCGCCTGGATCTGGACAAAGGGGTCGCCGGGGTCCTTGTGAATGGCGCTGACCTCCGCCACCGGATAACCCCGCGGGAAGCGCCCACCCAGACCGGAACTGACCAGCAGGTCCCCTTCGCGGATGTCCACCGTGTCCGGCACGTACACCAGTTCGAGGATGTCGCTGTCGCCAATGCCCAGCAGGATCGAGCGCAGCCCGTTGCGGACCACTTCCACCGGCACGGCGTGGCTGCTGTCGGAAACCAGCATAACGCGGGAGGTAAAGCTGCTGGATTGCACCACCTGCCCCATCAGGCCGCCGGCATCCAGAATCGCCTGCCCAACCCGGACCCCGTCACGGCTGCCCTTGTTGATGACCACTTCATGGGAATAGGGGTCCGGTGACACACTGACGATTTCCGCCACGATAACCCGGTCGTCGAGCACTTCCGACGAGTTCATCAGCCGTCGCAGTTCATTGTTCTCTGCCGCCAGCGCGGCGTACTTGAGAGCCCGGCGTTCGAGGATCAGTAACCGGGCCTGCAGTGCCTCGTTCTCCTCCACCAGATCATCCCGGGTGGTGAACAGGCCGGATACCCATTCGCTGAAATCCCGCGGGGCATTGCCCAACCAGTACACCGGCGCCAGTACGGTACCCAGCGCACTGCGCACCGGTTCAACGCGGTCCAGGCGGGTATCGGCAACGATCAGACCAACAGAAAGCAGAATGACAAGAAACAACCGGAGCCCGGGAATCGGCCCCTGAACGAAGATGGTTTTAATAGCCCGTCCTCCTGCCGGCCAGCGCCAGGTACAAACGACAACCGCCGCTGTGCCTGGGCACCAGCGGCGGTTGGAAGCGAACGGGTGTCAGGCAACAGCCCTGCGCCACAGTTACCCCTCCTGGGAGAACATTCCGATGCCGCCGCGGTCGATCACTTCCAGCGCCTTGCCGCCACCGCGGGCCACACAGGTCAGCGGGTCTTCGGCAATGATCACCGGCAGGCCGGTCTCTTCGCTGATCAGCTTGTCGAGGCCACGCAGCAGCGCGCCACCGCCGGTCAGCACAATACCGCGCTCGGCAATATCAGAGGCCAGTTCAGGCGGCGACTGCTCCAGCGCACTCTTTACCGTCTGAACGATTTGCGCCAGCGACTCCTGCAGGGCGTCGAGGATTTCCTCGCTGTTCAGGGTGAAGGCCCGGGGCACGCCCTCGGCAAGATTGCGGCCACGGACGTCGATCTCGCGCACATCCAGACCTTCGTAGGCGCAGCCGATTTCGTGCTTGATGCGCTCGGCAGTGGAGTCACCGATCAGGCTGCCGTAGTTGCGACGCACGTAGGTAACGATGGCTTCGTCGAACTTGTCACCCCCCACCCGCACAGACTCGGCGTAGACAATACCGTTCAATGAGATGATGGCGATCTCGGTGGTGCCGCCACCGATATCCACGATCATGGAGCCACTGGCTTCCTCGACCGGCAGGCCGGCACCGATGGCAGCCGCCATCGGCTCTTCGATGAGGAACACCTCACGGGCGCCGGCTCCGAGTGCCGATTCGCGGATGGCCTTCTTCTCCACCTGGGTGGATTTGCTCGGCACGCACACCAGTACCCGCGGGCTCGGTGTAATGAAGCTGTTCTCATGCACTTTATGGATGAAGTGCTGAAGCATTTTCTCGGTAACAACAAAGTCGGCGATCACGCCATCCTTCATCGGTCGGATCGCGGTGATGTTGCCTGGGGTCCGACCCAGCATCCGCTTGGCTTCAGCGCCGACTGCTGCCACCATCTTCTGGGATCCGCTGGTGCGGATGGCCACAACGGACGGTTCGTTCAGGACGATACCCCGGTCGCGGACATAGATAAGAGTATTGGCGGTGCCCAGGTCGATGGACAGGTCGCTGGAGAATAAGCCGCGGAGTTTCTTGATCAACATTGATGTAGTTTCAACCTGAGAGTTGCAGTCGCAGAAATGATGCGGCAACTTTATCAGCGAGCACCCCCACAGGCAAGGCGCGATCAGGGATGGCGCCGGTTCTGTCACATTTCGACAACAGGGATTTGGTCCTGCCCAGCCACATCGAATCTGTTAAGATACGCGTTTATTTTTGAGTCACGTCCGGAGCACAAGCAGCCGGGATGGCGCTGTCCGGAACACGCTGTTAATACATCCGTGTACGCTTGGGCTCCGCCATCCATGGCTCCGCACAGTTCCGGACAGCGCCATCCCGACCGCTCCCGATCTACGGAGAGGGCTTCGAGCAACACGGGCTGACGTGCTGAGTGACGTGCTGTTTTCTTACCAAACTTTCATTTACCTGGGAGGCAATGTGACCATTTCCCGCAAGGACATAGAGAAAGTCGCGGTGCTCGCCCGCATCAAGGTGGACGACGAGCAGGTGGCGGCCCTGGAGAAAGACCTGGGCAACATCCTGGATCTGGTGGACCAGCTGGGCGCGGCCGATACCGATTCGGTGGAACCCATGGCCCACCCGCTGGACGCGGTTCAGCGCCTGCGGCCCGACGTGGTCACCGAGACCAATCAGCGGGAAGCCTTCCAGGCGATCGCGCCGGCTACCGAAGATGGCCTGTACCTGGTACCCAGGGTTATTGAATGAGCCACCGGGTTTACCGGACGATCTGACGAACAGCGATATCAGGACTCAACATGCATAACAAATCCGTAGCAGAGCTTTCCCGCGAGCTGGAGAGCGGCAAGGTTTCCAGCGTGGAGCTGACCCAGCAGTTCCTCGACCGTCTGAAGGCTGAAGACGGCAAGTACAACAGTTTTATTACCATCTCCGAAGAGCAGGCGCTGGCTGAGGCCAGGGCTGCTGATGAGCTGCGCGCAGCTGGCAAGGCCACGGCGTGGACCGGAGTGCCGTTTGCTCACAAGGATATTTTCTGTACCAACGGTATTCGCACCACCTGTGGCTCCAAAATGCTGGAGAATTTTGTGCCGCCTTACGACGCAACGGTAACGGCCAATTTCAAGGCTGCCGGTGCTGTGTGTCTGGGTAAGACCAACATGGACGAGTTCGCCATGGGTTCGTCCAACGAATCCAGTTTCTATGGCGCGGTGACTAACCCCTGGGGTCTGTCCAGCGGTGACAAGCGTGTACCGGGCGGCTCTTCCGGTGGTTCCGCAGCCGCGGTAGCTGCGCGACTGGTGCCGGCGGCAACCGGTACCGATACCGGCGGTTCCATTCGCCAGCCGGCGGCGCTCTGTGGCATTACCGGGCTGAAGCCCACCTACGGCCGGGTATCCCGCTACGGCATGATTGCCTTTGCTTCTTCTCTGGACCAGGGAGGCCCGATGGCCCGCACCGCAGAAGACGCGGCGCTGATGATGAATGTGATGGCGGGCTACGACCCGAAGGATTCCACCTGCATCGACCGCGAGGTGCCGGATTACACCGCCACCCTGAACGAGCCACTGAAAGGCCTGAAGATTGGCCTGCCGAAGGAATACTTCAGCGACCAGCTGTCGCCGGCCATGGAGGAGCAGGTCCGCAACGCCATTCGCGAGTACGAAAAGCTGGGCGCGACCGTAAAGGAGGTCTCCCTGCCCAACGCCAGGCTGGCCATCGCCGCCTACTACGTGATTGCACCGGCAGAGGCTTCCGCCAACCTGTCGCGGTTTGACGGCGTGCGTTACGGCTACCGCTGTGAAGACCCGAAAGACCTGATGGATATGTACACCCGCACCCGGGCAGAAGGTTTCGGAACCGAGGTGAAACGGCGGATTCTGGTGGGCACCTATGCCCTGTCGGCCGGTTACTTTGATGCCTATTACCTGAAGGCGCAGAAGGTTCGCCGCCTGATCCAGCAGGATTTCATCAACGCCTTCAAGGAAGTGGATGTGCTGATGAGCCCGGTGTCACCGACGCCGGCGTTCAAACAGGGTGAGAAGAACACCGACCCGGTATCCATGTACCTGGAAGACGTGTTCACCATCGCCATCAACCTGGCGGGCATTCCGGCCATGTCGGTGCCGGCCGGGCTTGTTGACGGCCTGCCGGTGGGGCTGCAGATTATCGGGGATTACTTCTCCGAAGCCCGCCTGCTGAACGCCGCCCATCAGTTCCAGCAGGTGACCGACTGGCACCAGCGTGAACCCCAATAAGCCCGCACAAGGAGACGAACACATGCAGTGGGATATCGTGATCGGGCTGGAAATTCACGTTCAGCTTGCCACCCAGACCAAGATTTTCTCCGGCTCCAGCATCGCCTTCGGTGCCGAGCCCAACACCCAGGCCAACGCCGTTGACCTGGCCATGCCGGGCACTTTACCTGTCCCCAACGAACAGGCCTTCCGCTATGCGGTGATGTTCGGCCTGGCCACCAACGCGGAAATCGGCCGCCGCTCGGTATTCGAGCGCAAAAACTACTTCTACCCGGACCTTCCCAAGGGCTACCAGACCACCCAGCTGGCCCAGCCGATTGTCGGCCCCGGTTACGTGGACATCGACCTGGCCGACGGCAGCACCAAGCGCGTGCGTATTCACCACGCCCACCTGGAGGAAGACGCCGGTAAATCCCTGCACGAGGATTACCACGGCATGACCGGCATCGACCTGAACCGCGCCGGCACGCCGCTGATCGAAGTGGTTACCGAGCCGGACATGACCAGTGCCGAGGAAGCGGTGGCGTTTGCCAGGAAACTGCACAGCCTGGTCACCTCGCTGGGCATCTGCGACGGCGACATGTCCCAGGGCTCCATGCGCTTTGACGTCAACATCTCCCTGAAGCCGAAAGGCTCGGATACCCTGGGGACGCGCACCGAAACCAAGAACCTGAACTCGTTCCGGTTCATGGAACAGGCCATCGCCCACGAAGTGGAACGGCAGATGGACATCCTGGAAGATGGCGGCGTGATCGTGCAGGAAACCCGCCTGTACAACGGCGACCGGGACGAATCCCGCTCCATGCGCAGCAAGGAAGAAGCCAACGATTACCGCTACTTCCCCTGCCCGGACCTGCTGCCGGTGGAGATCGACGACGCCTTCATTGAAGACGCCCGCGCCCGCCTGCCGGAATTGCCGGATGCCCGCAAGGCCCGCTTCAAGGAGCACTACGGTCTGAACGACTACGACGCCGGCATTCTGTCTGCTGACGCCAGGCTAGCCGCGTTCTTCGAGCAAACCGTCGAGCACGGCAAAGACGCCAAGCTGGCCGCCAACTGGATTCAGGGGGAGTTCTCAGCCCGCCTGAATGCGGAAGAGAAGTCGGTCGCCGAGGCACCGATCACCGGCGCGCAACTGGGCGCCCTGGTCACCCGCATCGCCGATAACACGCTGTCCTCTGCTGGCGCCAAGAAGGTGTTTGAGGCGTTGTGGTCTGGCGAGAACGACGATGTAGACGCCATCATCGAGGCCAAGGGCCTGAAGCAGGTATCTGACACTGGTGCCTTGGAGTCGATGGTCGATGAGGTGCTGGCCGGCATGCCGGATCAGGTTGCGCAGTATCAGCAGGAATCGGATCCGAAGAAGCAGAAGAAGATGCTGGGTGGCTTTATGGGGCCTTTGATGAAGGCCTCCAAGGGCCAGGGTAATCCGAAGCTGTTCAACGAGATTCTTGTTCGCAAGCTTGGTGGTTGATGGTTGCGGGCTTGGATCGAGGCTTCTTACTTCGGCCCTAGCCTGCCTGGCTTTGGGGAAGGGCGGGTTTGGCCCCCCTTCCCAAAAACCGCTACAAGCACATCCATGTGCGCTTGGGCTCCGCCATCCCTGGCTCCGCACATTTTTGGGAAGGGAGCCCAAACCCACCCAACCTGGCTCCTCGGATATAGGCAATAAAACACTCCAGCCAAGGACCTCAGCAGCAAGAACAAGGCTGGAACCAAAACAAGCCTCCGTCGCCAGCCAGTAAGTCAAACGCCATGCGCAGAAAGCCGCCGAAACAACCGCTCAAACTGACCAATATTCTGCTGGATATAATCAATGAACGCCTGCATCGCCGGAGTCGGGTGACGGGCCTGGGGGTAGACTACGCACCAGCTGCGGCGCAGGGGGAAACCCGTGATATCGACCACCCGCAACGAACCCAGCGCCAGTTCGGAAAGCACACTGAGCTTCGGTACCACCGCCACCCCCAGCCCTGCCAGCACCGCATGCTTTACCGCATCGTTTGAACCCAACTCGATGCCCGGCTCCATCTTCAGCCTCTGCTGCTGACAGAAAACCTCCAGCGCCAGACGGCTGCCGGAACCCTGCTCCCTCACCAGCAACTGGCTATCCAGAAACGCCTGCGGGCTCACGCTTTCCAGATCCAGCAACGGATGGCCAGCCGGCACGACTGGTATCAGCTCGTTGTCGAGAAACGGTAACGACGCCAGCGGCCGCTCTGGCGGCACCATACCCATGATGACCAGATCGTCGCTGTTGTCATTCAGCCGCTGCAGGGCGACAGCCCGGTTGACCACGGCGACCGAAACATGGACCTGGGGGTTCAGCTGGAGGAATGAGCGCAGCAGATAGGGCACCACATACTGGGCGGTACTGACCGCGACCAGCCGGAGATCACCGGCCACCCTGCCCTCCAGGGCCGCCAGCCGGTTCTGCACGTCCGCCAGCTCGCGGAACACCGAGCGCACGCAGGCAGCCATTTCCTCCCCCGCTGCGGTGCAGTAGAGCTGCCGCCCCACGTAATCGAACATCGGGGTGCCCAGGGCCTGCTCCAGGTGGCGGACCTGGCTGCTGACCGCGGGCTGGGTCAGGCCGAGCAGCTCTCCAGCGCGACTGTAACTCTTCAGGTCGTAAACCGCCTTGAACACCTGGAGCTGACGGAAGGTCAGCCGGTTGGCGAGTTTCTGGATACTCAGGGGCATGATTTCTCCCGAATCAGGCTATCTATAAGATATTAGTTATATATAAGCGAAATAATATCAATTTTTCGTGATCCGTCATCCCCGTTAACCTTTTCCCACCTTCATTCGGGACGACGAGACGAGGAATCGCCGATGTTGAAGCCCATGCTTAAAAAAGTTCTTATCGCCAACCGTGGCGAGATTGCGGTGCGCATTGTGCGGGCCTGTGCCGAACTGGGGATCCGTTCGGTGGCGATTTATACCGAGCCGGACCGCTACGGCCTGCATGTAAAACGTGCCGACGAAGCCTACTCGCTGGGCGAAGACCCGCTGGCCGGGTATCTGGACCCGGCGCGGATTGTGAATCTCGCGCTGGAAACCGGCTGCGATGCCATCCACCCGGGTTACGGCTTCCTCTCTGAGAACGCCCGCTTCGCCCAGCTGTGTGAACAACATGGGCTGACATTTATCGGCCCCAAGTCCGAGGTTATCCACAAGATGGGCGACAAGACCCAGGCCCGCGACAGCATGCGGGCGGCGGGCGTACCCATCACCCCGGGCTCCGAGGGCAACCTGGCGGATCTGGAAGACGCCCTTAGGCTGGCCAACGAGATTGGTTACCCGGTGATGCTGAAAGCCACCTCCGGTGGTGGTGGCCGGGGTATCCGCCGCTGCGACTCCCCCGAGGAGCTGAAAACCCAGTACCCACGGGTGATTTCCGAGGCCACCAAAGCCTTCGGCTCGGCCGAGGTGTTCATGGAGAAGTGCATCGTCAATCCGCGCCACATCGAGGTACAGATCCTGGCCGACAGCCAGGGCGACGCGGTGCACCTGTTCGAGCGGGACTGCTCTATTCAGCGACGCAACCAGAAACTCATCGAGATTGCCCCCAGCCCGCAACTGACACCGGAGCAACGGCAGTACATCGGCGGCCTGGCAGTCAAGGCAGCCAAGGCGGTGGGTTACGAGAACGCCGGCACCGTGGAGTTCCTGCTCACCGGCAACGAAGTCTACTTCATGGAGATGAATACCCGGGTGCAGGTGGAGCACACCATCACCGAAGCCATCACTGGCGTGGACATCGTGCGGGAACAACTGAGGATTGCCGCCGGCCTGCCGCTGAGTTACCGGCAGGAGGATATCGCCTACCGGGGTTACGCGCTGCAGTTCCGGATCAACGCGGAAGACCCGAAGAACGATTTCCTGCCCAGTTTCGGCCGCATCACCCATTACTACGCCCCCGGCGGCCCGGGAGTGCGGGTGGATACCGCCATCTACACCGGTTACGAGATCCCGCCCTACTACGATTCCATGTGCCTGAAACTGGTGGTCTGGGCGCTGACCTGGGATGAGGTCATCGCCCGTGGCAAACGGGCGCTGGACGACATGCGCCTGCACGGCATCACCACCACCGCCAACTACTACCAGCAGATCCTGGACCACCCGGATTTCCGCAAGGGCATGTTCGACACCAGCTTTGTGCCGAGCCACCCGGAGCTGCTGAACTATTCCACCAAACGTCATCCCAGCGAAATCGCACTGGCCATTGCAGCCACCATTGCGGCCCACGCCGGCTGGTAATCCGCAGGAGGATTGAACATGAGCAACGCAAGCAAGATTGCCAAGAAAATTGAAGTCACCGACGTTATCCTTCGCGATGCGCACCAGTCGCTGATTGCCACCCGCATGCGCACCGAAGACATGCTGCCGATCTGCGACAAGCTCGACCAGGTCGGCTACTGGTCGCTGGAAGTCTGGGGGGGTGCCACCTTTGACGCCTGCGTGCGTTTCCTGAAGGAAGATCCCTGGGAGCGCCTGCGCCAGCTGCGCAAGGCCCTGCCCAACACCCGCCTGCAAATGCTGCTGCGGGGCCAGAACCTGCTGGGCTACCGCCATTACGCCGATGACGTCGTGGAAGCGTTCGTCCAGAAGGCGGCGGACAACGGCATTGACGTGTTCCGGATTTTCGATGCGTTGAACGATCTGCGCAACCTGGAAACCGCCATGAAAGCGGTCAAAAAAGCCGGCAAGCACGCCCAGGGCACCATCTGCTATACCACCAGTCCGGTGCATACCCCCGAACTGTTTGTCCAGCAGGCCCAGGAGCTCAAGGCCATGGGGGCGGACTCCATTGCCATCAAGGACATGGCCGGCCTGCTGACGCCCTACGCCACGTTCGAACTGGTGCGCGCGATCAAGTCCGCGGTGGATCTGCCGCTGGTTATTCACAGCCATGCCACTGCCGGTCTGGCCGCCATGTGCCAGCTCAAGGCCATCGAGGCGGGCGCCGATCGTATTGATACTGCCATTTCATCGTTTGCCAGCGGCACCAGCCATCCGGCTACCGAGTCCCAGGTTGCCGCTCTCAAAGGCACGGAATACGACACCGGCCTGGACCTTGAACTGCTCAGCGAAATTGCCGACTACTTCCACGACGTGCGCAAGAAGTATCACCAGTTCGAGAGCGAATTCACCCGGGAAGACGTATCGGTCCAGATCAACCAGGTGCCGGGCGGCATGATGTCCAACCTGGCCAACCAGCTGAAAGAGCAGAACGCCCTGGACCGGATCCGGGAGGTGTTTGATGAAATCCCCCGGGTACGGGCTGACCTCGGTTATCCGCCACTGGTAACGCCGACCTCGCAGATTGTCGGCACCCAGGCGGTGTATAACGTGCTGGCCGGCCAGCGCTACAAGACCATCACCAATGAGGTGAAACGCTACCTGCAGGGCGGTTACGGCCACCCGCCGGCCGAGGTAAACGGAGACATCCGGAAGAAGGCCATCGGCAACGAGACGGTAAACGAGGGCCGACCCGCCGACCAGCTCAGCCCCGAGCTGAACAGACTACGGGAAGACATTGGTAGCCTGGCGACCAGTGAGGAAGATGTGCTTACCTATGCCATGTTCCCGGACCTCGGGCGCGAGTTCCTCCAGCAGCGCAAGGACGGCACCCTCAAGCCCGAGGAATTGCTGCCGGCGGAACACAAGGGCCGCGACCGGATGGGGACTGCAGTGGCCACCGAGTTCCGCATTGATGTTCATGGCGAAACCTACGAAGTGGCAGTGACCGGCGTCGGTGCCTCGGGCCCCGGCAAGCGCAAGCTCTACCTGTCCCTGGACGGCATGCCCCAGGAAGTGGTGTTCGAATCACTCAATGAGTACGAAGCTGCCACCGGCGGCAGTGGCCGCAAGCGCGCCACTGATCCGGGCCACATCACCACCACCATGCCCGGCAACGTGGTGGATGTACTGGTACAGGAAGGCGATACGGTTACTGCCGGCCAGGCCGTACTGATCACCGAAGCGATGAAGATGGAAACTGAAGTACACACCAGCGTTGACGGCACCGTGCAGGCGGTTTACGTCACCAAAGGTGATCGGGTAACCCCCGGGGAAATTCTGATCGAGATTGCCTGAGCGGCAGGAGGAGAAACCATGGACCACATTGTTCGCGGCGTACTGGATTTTCGCAAGAACGTTTATCCGGAGCACAAAGACCTGTTTGGCGCCCTTGCCGACAGCCAGAATCCCGACGTGCTGTTTTTCACCTGTTCGGATTCCCGAATCGATCCGAACATGGTGACCGGCTCGAACCCGGGGGATCTGTTCATCTGCCGCAATGCCGGCAACGTGATCCCCCCCCACAGCAACGAAACCGGGGGTATGACGGCGTCCATCGAATACGCGGTAGCGGTGCTCAACGTGCGGCACATCATTGTCTGCGGGCACACCGACTGCGGCGCCATCAAGGGCGCACTCAACGTCCCCGCGTTGAAGGGGCTGCCCCACGTCAAGGAATGGCTGGGCCACTGCCGTTCCGCCATGGAGATCGTGCGGGAGCGCCACGGCATCCCCGGCGATGAGCCTCTGGACCCGAAATACCTCAACGAAGCCATTGAGGAAAACGTGCTGCAGCAGGTTCAGCACCTGCGCACCCACCCGGTGGTTGCCGCCAAACTGGCCACCGGGAAAATCGAGATTCACGGCTGGGTGTACGACATCAAGTCAGGCAACATCCGCTGCTGCGGTCGCGACAGCGTTGAGTTCAAGAACTTCAACGAGTATTACGCAGACATCATTACCCGGGTAAGCAAGGACTGAACCTGAAAAAACAAAGCCCCGGATGACCGGGGCTTTGTTGTTCAGGGCATGACCGGGTTTATCGGACCAGTTCGGCCCACAGGTCATGCTCGTCGGCGTGTTCTACCACCGCGCGGACAATCTGGCCCGGCTGCAAGTCGGTCTCGCCATTGAGATACACCATGCCATCAATCTCCGGCGCATCCGCCTTGGAACGACCAATGGCACCTTCCTCGTCCACTTCGTCGATCAGCACATCGATGGTTTTGCCGATCTTCGCCTGCAGGCGAGCGGCAGAGATTTCCGCCTGCTTGGCCATAAAGCGCGCCAGGCGCTCTTCTTTGACCTCCTCCGGCACCGCACCTTCCAGTTCGTTGGCCCTGGCGCCCTCGACCGGGCTGTAGGTGAAGGCGCCCACCCGATCAAGCTGGGCCTCGTCGAGCCAATCCAGCAGGTACTGGAAATCTTCCTCGGTTTCGCCGGGGAAACCCACAATAAAGGTGGAGCGGATAGTGAGCTCGGGGCAAATCTCCCGCCACTTGCGAATACGCTCCAGGGTCTTGCTGTCGTGGGCCGGACGCTTCATGGCCTTGAGTACTTTCGGGCTGGCGTGCTGGAACGGAATATCCAGGTACGGCAGGATCTTGCCCTCGGCCATCAGCGGGATGATGTCGTCCACGTGGGGGTAGGGATAGACATAGTGCAGGCGAACCCACACGCCCATCTCGCCCAGCGCCTCACACAGGGACTGCATCCTGGTTTTCAGGGGCCGGCCCTGCCAGAAGCCGGTGCGGTATTTGATATCCACGCCGTAGGCAGAGGTGTCCTGGGAGATCACCAGCAGTTCCTTGACGCCGGCATCCACCAGGCGCCTGGCTTCATCCATCACGTCGCCGATCGGGCGGCTGACCAGGTCGCCGCGCATGGACGGGATGATGCAGAAGGTGCAACGGTGATTACAGCCCTCGGAGATCTTCAGGTAGGCATAGTGCCGCGGCGTCAGCTTGACGCCCTGGGGAGGCACCAGATCGATAAACGGATCGTGGTCCTTTTTCGGCGGCACGTACTGATGAACCGCACCGACCACTTCCTCATAGGCATGGGGGCCGGACACCGCCAGCACACCGGGATGGGTTTCGCGGATCTTGTCAGCTTCCACACCCATGCACCCGGTTACGATGACCTTGCCGTTTTCACTGATGGCCTCTCCGATGGCATCCAGGGACTCCTGCTTGGCCGCATCAATAAAGCCACAGGTGTTGACCACCACAATGTCGGCATCGTCGTAGGTGGGCACCACTTCATAACCATCGAGCCGCAATTGGGTGAGGATACGCTCGGAATCCACAAGCGCTTTCGGGCAGCCGAGGCTGATAAAACCGACCTTGCCACCGCCGGTGCCGGGAGAAACGGGTTTGTCTGTCATAAACCATCAGGGAGAAGAGTGAATTAGGGGAGGCAGTTTACCTCAGCCGGGGAGCGGTCCGAAACAGCAACGTCCTAAGTAAATGCCGGGTGCGCTGCCGCCCGCCACGGGACATCTGTCACATTTCTGCCACACAACTGCCACCACCGGCCATTAACATGCCCGACCGCACGACAGGTCTCTTGCTGATCAATTTGCAAACAATTAAACTTTCAGTCGTTTACGTTTACTCCGAACATCAGAACATTCCGGATCGATACCCATGGGCAAGGCAGCATACCTACAAACAGAAAATGCCAGGCGAGTCACCATGAAGCCAGTTTCCTCCAAAACCAATCTCAGGAAGCAACAACGAGCGGATGTCTCGATCGAAGTCGCCATCAAGAAATCCGACGGCGATGTGCTTAACTGCAGAACCGCCAACCTGTCCCGCGCCGGCATGATGCTGCTCTGCGACCAGGAAACCGCCAAGAAACTGGTCCCCAGCCAGACCACGCCAGCCCCCGGCGCGTGCATTCCCGTCGCCGCCCGTTTCGCGGTACCCGTGGTTGCCGCCCAGACGGTGGCGGTGGCTGCCGCCGGTCACATCGTGCACTTGCGGCGGATTGCCCGGGACCAGTTCCAGCTGGGTGTTCAGTTCACCGATTTCGAGAATAACGGCTACGATTACGTGGACCAGTTTGTCAGTCGCGTCCTGGCGACGCCGATCTGAATCCACGGCGGACGCCCGCAACCACCGGTCACGCATTGATTATTTTTTGACCAGCCATTTTGCACACCATCCCGGCACACGGCCATTCGTGTGCCGCTATATTATTATGATCTAAAAGTCTAACCAGACTGCTTCTTATGCCCTGACGCCCTCTGTTAAAGTGGAGATCTCCACTCGTACCGGCCGCAAAGGCCAGCAAGGCGACAGCAGGACACGATGACCACTTACAACCTGACCCATCTCAAACAGCTGGAAGCTGAAAGCATCCACATCATCCGGGAAGTTGCCGCCGAGTTCGACAACCCGGTGATGCTCTACTCCATCGGCAAGGACTCCGCGGTCATGTTGCACCTGGCCCGCAAGGCCTTCTATCCGGGCAAGCCGCCGTTCCCGCTGATGCACGTGGACACCACCTGGAAGTTCCGCGACATGATCGAATTCCGCGACAAACAGGTCAGCAAGTACGGTCTCGATCTGATTGTCCACATCAATGAGGATGGTGTGAAACAGGGTATCGGCCCGTTCACCCACGGCAGTGCCAAACACACCGACGTGATGAAAACCCAGGCCCTGAAACAGGCGCTGGACAAGTACAAATTTGATGCGGCCTTCGGCGGCGCCCGCCGCGATGAGGAGAAATCCCGCGCCAAGGAGCGGGTGTACTCGTTCCGCGACCAGTACCACCGCTGGGACCCGAAGAACCAGCGCCCCGAGTTGTGGAACACCTACAACGGCAAGATCAACAAGGGCGAGAGCATCCGGGTCTTCCCGCTGTCCAACTGGACCGAGCTGGACATCTGGCAGTACATCTACCTGGAAAACATCGACATCGTTCCGCTGTACTACTCGGCCGTGCGTCCGGTGGTGGAGCGCGACGGCACCCTGATCATGGTGGATGACGACCGCATGCCCCTTAAAGAGGGCGAAACGCCGATGATGAAATCCATCCGCTTCCGCACCCTCGGCTGCTACCCCCTGACCGGCGCCATTGAGTCCGAGGCCACCACACTGCCGGAAATCATCCAGGAGATGCTGCTGGCCACCAGCTCCGAGCGCCAGGGCCGCGTGATCGACCACGATTCGGCCGGATCCATGGAACAGAAAAAGCGGGAAGGGTATTTCTAAGATGTCACACCAGTCTGATCTGATTGCCGAAGATATTCAGGCCTACCTGAAACAACACGAGAACAAGGAACTGCTGCGGCTGCTGACCTGCGGCAGTGTGGACGACGGCAAGAGCACCCTGATCGGCCGCCTGCTGCACGACACCAAGATGATCTACGAAGATCACATGGCGAGCCTGAAAACCGACAGTGCCAAGATGGGCACCACCGGCGAAAAGCTGGATCTGGCACTGCTGGTGGACGGCCTGCAGGCGGAACGGGAACAGGGCATCACCATTGATGTAGCCTATCGCTACTTTTCCACCGACAAGCGCAAGTTCATCATCGCCGACACCCCGGGCCACGAGCAGTACACCCGCAACATGGCCACCGGCGCGTCCACGGCACAGCTGGCCATCCTGATGATCGATGCCCGCCACGGCGTGCTGACCCAGACCCGGCGTCACTCCTTCATCGCGTCGCTGCTGGGCATCCGGCACATCGTGGTGGCGGTGAACAAGATGGACCTGGTGGATTTCAGCGAACAGCGGTTCAACGAAATCAAAGAGGAATACCTGGCATTTGCCTCCCGGCTGGGTCTGAGCGACATCCGTTTCGTGCCGATCTCCGCGCTGGAAGGCGACAACGTGGTCAACCGCAGTGCCAGCACACCCTGGTTCAGCGGCCAGCCGCTGATGGAAATCCTCGAAACGGTGGAAGTGTCACGGGACAAGAACCTCGAACACTTCCGCTTTCCGGTCCAGTTCGTCAACCGGCCGAACCTGAATTTCCGCGGCTTTTGCGGCACCGTTGCCTCCGGGGTAATCCGCCCCGGCGATCCGGTAATGGCCCTGCCCTCACGCCGCACCAGCACGGTGAAAGAGATTGTCACCTTTGACGGCAACCTGGACGAAGCCTACACCGACCAGGCAGTGACCCTGACACTGACCGATGAGATCGACATCAGCCGGGGCGACATGCTGGTCCGCCCGGCGGACGAGCCGGAAGTGAGCAACCGCTTCCGCGCCAATCTGGTGTGGATGACCGATGCCCCGCTGGAAACCGGCCGGCTGTACGACATCAAGCTCGGCCCGACCTTTACCTCCGGCACGGTCAAGACAATCCTGCACCAGACGGACGTCAATACCCTGGAGCAGCACGCCAATCCGGACCGCTTGCAGCTGAATGAAATCGGCCTGTGCGAGCTGACCCTGAGCCAGCCGGTGGCGTTCGATGCCTACCCGCGCAATCACGCCACCGGCAGCTTTATCGTGATTGACCGGCTGACCAACGTGACCATTGGCGCCGGCATGATCGCCGGCACGGCCGGGGACGCGGAATCCCGGGAGCCGGTCAGCGCTGAAGACCGCGCCCGCCGCCTGGCCCAGAAGCCAGCCATCATTGCCTGTAACGGTCGGCAGGCGACTGCACTGGCACTGGCCGTGGAACGGGCACTGTTTGACCAGGGTAAGACCACGGTGGTGCTCAGTGAGGACAACGCCGGCACCCCGGAGGATCGCCGGCGCACGGCACAGCTGCTGGCGGCCCACGGGCTGATAGCGATTGCGGTAAACCTCGGATCCGATGTTGCCCATGTCACGGCATCGGCGGACCATGAGGCGGATATACCGGGCGCCGTCAGTGCGCTGGTACAGGAACTGGTCCGTAACCAGCGGATCTGACATTGCCGCCCCGCGCAAAGGTGACGGGTCGCATAAAACCGGTACAATGCAAAGCCCCGAGGGTCAGCCTTCGGGGCTTTGTCCGTTTATCAGCCTTTGACCGTTTTTCAATCAGGGAACCAACGATTTCATGGCCATCAAGCAGCTTCGTACTCTCTTTGCCAGCCAGTATCAGCCGGGACAGCCGGCCCGGGTACGCCCGGGTGCTGCCCTCGCCGAGCCGGGGGGCGACTACGAGGCCCTTCACAAGCAGATGAAGCGGCTGTTCAACAGCAAGCCCGGGAAAAAGTACGGCCGGTTCGCCGAAGACATCGGAGAAAGCCCGTTCAGCAGCTGGCTGAAAGACTACCTGGAGGACAAGCAATCGTTCGCATCGCTGACCGACCGGCTGTTCGGCCAGTGGCAGGAATTGTTGAACGCTGCCCAGGAGGAATTCGAAGGGCACCTGATGGTGGTGCATGAAGCCCTGGCCGATGCGGACGTGGTCTACCTGTTTATCCTGGAAAACGACAGCGCCATGCGCTTTGACGGCGACCAGGCGCTGGACGCCACTGACGTGCTGAGCCTGTCGCGGCTCAACCTGGCGGTGCGGATCGAGCTGGACGACTGGCAGGCGAACAACGGCGAGAACTACCTGACCCTGGTACACGCCCGCGGCACCGGCGAAGGCGGCGATCTGTTCATCAAACTCTGCGGCTTCACCAACCAGGTGGATGTCGAGAAAGAAACCCTCACCTTCCTCGATGCCGTAGAAGCATTCGCCAAGTCGTCCGAACCGGAAAAGGCCGGCGAAGTCCGCACCCGCGCCTATGAATTCTGCAAGGAACAGCATGCCCTCGGAGAGCCGGTGGCCATCGAGGCCCTGTCAGGCTACCTGGACGAGAACCAGCCCGAGCGCTTCAAGGACTTCGCCAGCCAGAACGCCGAACTGCCGGAAAGCGGCGTCCTCCACCCGGATCACCGCAAAGTCAAAAAACTCGTGCGCATCGCCGGCTCCGGCGGCGGCATGAGCGTGTCTTTCTCATCAGACCTGGTCAACCAGGCGGTCTACTACGACCGCGACAAAGACGCGCTGACCATTACCCGCTTGCCCAAGGCATTGCGCGAACAGCTGCAGCGCTACCTGGAAGCCCGCGAGGAATAGCGGCAGGCAGCACATCCCTGCCAGCCTGATCCGGTGGCGGGGAGCTGACATCACGGACGCCCCCCATGATCATTCTTCGAGGAGCGATTCTGCCTTATCGCTCCATCGTGGCCGATTGGCCCGCAGCTTTCTGACCTCCTGCATCCAGCCTACGCCGTCGACCAACTCCCCGGTTTCCGGATCGAGGGGCGGATATGGCAGGTTGCGGTCGTCGCAATAGCGTTTCACCGTTGGCTGACACCAGCGAAACAGCAACCGCTCGTATTCCTCATCCGGCAACCGGCGCTGATCAAAGAGCCCCGCCACCTGCCGCTGCCGCTGGGCTTCCGACAGGATAATCGCGCAGGCAGCAGACACATTGAGCGACTCCACCATGCCCATCATCGGGATCACAATATGCTCGTCAGCCCGGGCCGCCGCGTCCGGACTCACACCGTCGACTTCGTTACCCATGATCACCGTACACGGCACCGTAAAATCCGCCTCCCGGAAATCAATCGCCCGTTCGGACAACTGCGCGGCATAAAGTTTATGCCCCTGCCCCTTCAGGTGACTGACCGCCTCGTCCATACTGCGGTGGGTGTGGGTTGTCACCCAGTTGAAACTGCCACCGGCCGTCTTGCGAAACGCCCGGAAGCCCTCCCGTGGCCACACCACATGCATGTTCGCCAGCCCGAAGGCATCGCAGGACCGGATAATGGCCGACAGGTTACGGGGTTTGTGGACCTGGTCGGTGAGCACACACAAATCAGGCTGGCGGGTATCGAGGGTTTGCTTGATGCGGGCAAGGCGTTCAGGAGTCATATTAAAAGTTTTGCTGAATTGAGGATTACTCAGGCGCCGGAGAAGGGCTTGGGGAGGCTTTCCAAAACTGTGCGAAGCCAGGGATGGCGAAGCTCAAGCGCCACATGGATGTGCCGCCAGGAGCGTGTTTTGGAAAGCCTCCCCCCAAGACCTTCATGCACCCGAAGCCGAAAATGATACCACACCAAAACTAGCAACAACCCGAGACAACTCTGGTTGCAGAATGATCACCCCGCTATAATACGCAGTCCACTTTCTCCAGCGCCGCCCAAACCCTGCCGGCGCCAACACACCAATTGCGTTGAGACCCATGGCCAAAAAGCTGTACATCAAGACCCACGGCTGCCAGATGAACGAATACGATTCATCCCGAATGGCAGACCTGCTGCGCACCGGCGAACAGGTCGAAATGACCGACAACCCCGAGGACGCAGACATCCTGCTGCTCAACACCTGCTCGATCCGGGAAAAAGCCCAGGAAAAAGTATTCCACCAGCTCGGCCGCTGGAAAAACCTCAAAAACAGCAAACCCGACCTCATCATCGGCGTCGGCGGCTGCGTCGCCAGCCAGGAAGGCCAGGCCATCATCGACCGCGCACCCTACGTCGACATGGTCTTCGGCCCGCAGACCCTGCACCGCCTGCCCGACATGATTACCGAAGTACGCATGAAAGGTAACGGTGTCGGCGTCGTCGACGTCAGTTTTCCCGAGATCGAAAAGTTCGACAACCTGCCCGAGCCCGGCGCCGACGGCCCCTCCGCCTTCGTCTCTATCATGGAAGGCTGCAGCAAATACTGCACCTTCTGCGTCGTGCCCTACACCCGCGGTGAAGAAGTCAGCCGCCCGGTAGACGACGTGATCGCAGAAGTCGCACACCTCGCCGGCCAGGGCGTACGGGAAGTCAACCTGCTGGGCCAGAACGTAAACGCCTACCGCGGTGCCACCCACGATGGCGACACCATGGACCTGGCCGAACTGATCACCCTGATCGCCACCATCGACGGCATCGACCGCATCCGCTACACCACTTCCCATCCGGTGGAGTTTACCGATGCCATGATCGAGGTGTACGCCCAGGTACCCGAACTGGTCAGCCACCTGCACCTGCCGGTACAGAGCGGCTCCGACCGCATTCTCGCCGCCATGAAGCGGGGCCACACCGCGCTGGAGTACAAATCCAAGTTACGCCGCCTGCGCAAGATCCGCCCGGACATCAGCTTTTCATCCGACTTTATCGTCGGCTTCCCCGGCGAGACCGACAAAGACTTTGAAGACACCATGAAACTGATTAACGACATCGGCTTCGACGTCTCTTTCAGCTTTGTCTACAGCGCCCGCCCCGGCACCCCGGCATCCGACCTGCCTGACGACACCCCGATGGAGGTCAAGAAACAGCGCCTCGCCATCCTGCAGCAGCGCATCAACCAGCAGGCCATGGACATCAGCCGCAAAATGGTGGGCACCACCCAGCGGATCCTGGTGACCGGACTGTCGAAAAAAGACCCGGGCGAGTATGCCGGCCGCACCGAGAACAACCGCATCGTGAACTTCCGTCACGACAACGCGGACGTGATCGGACACTTTATTGACGTTGAAATCCGGGAAGCCCTCCCCAACTCCCTGCGGGGCGTACCCGTAGATTCCCGGCTGTACTGAGGAGACCGATTGAACACCACCGATACCCGACAATTTGACCTTCATCCCGTTGACCAGCGTCGGCTGGCAACCCTGTGCGGCCCGTTCGACGAGCACCTGAAGCAGATCGAACGCCGCCTGAACGTCAAGGTAGGCCGCCGTGGCCACCACTTCCGCGTGGAAGGCGAGACCGAGCACGTGGCCGCGGCAACCGAAGTCATCCGTCACCTGTACCGGGAAACCGAGGCCAGTGACGACATCAAGCCGGACACCGTGCACCTGTTCATCCGCGAGACCGGGTACGAGCGACTGCCTGATGACCTGCCGTTCGACGGCAGCCAGACTGTCATCAAAACGCCGAAACTGCAGGCCCGGCCCCGCGGCGCCAACCAGCAAAAGTACGTGCACAGCATCCGCACCCATGACATCAACTTCGGGATCGGTCCGGCCGGAACCGGCAAGACCTGGCTTGCGGTCGCCTGTGCCGTGGAAGCCCTCAAGGACGAGCAGGTCAAGCGCATCCTGCTGGTCCGCCCGGCGGTGGAAGCCGGCGAAAAGCTCGGCTTCCTGCCCGGCGACCTGGCCCAGAAAGTGGATCCCTATCTGCGCCCTCTGTACGACGCCCTCTACGAGATGCTCGGCTTCGACCAGGTCACCCGGCTGATCGAGAAAAGCGTGATCGAGATCGCGCCACTGGCGTTCATGCGTGGCCGTACCCTCAATAACTCGTTCATCATTCTCGACGAGAGCCAGAACACCACCCGGGAACAGATGAAAATGTTCCTGACCCGGATCGGCTTCGGCTCCACCGCCGTGATCACCGGGGATACCACCCAGGTGGACCTGCCCCGCGGCCAGAACTCCGGCCTGATCCATGCCGCCGGCGTACTAAGCAAGGTATCGGGCATCGGCTTTACCCGCTTCGAGTCGAAAGACGTGGTTCGTCACCCGCTGGTGCAGCGGATCGTCGAAGCCTATGACGCCTTTGACGACGGGAGTTCAACAAGCCGGTGAGCAAACTGACAGTTGACCTTCAGCGTACCCTGGAGGCACCGGGAATCCCGGCAGACAAGGACCTCGAAACCTGGGCAGCAACCGCCTGGCTCGGCGAGCATCCATCGGAAGTGACTATTCGTATTGTGGATACGGAAGAGAGCGCCGACCTCAACAGCCAGTACCGGGGCAAGAACGGGCCAACCAATGTGCTCTCCTTCCCATTTGAGGCGCCAGCCGGTATAACGGTTCCATTGGCCGGAGATCTGGTGATTTGCGCGCCAGTGGTTGAAAAAGAAGCCGCCGAACAGCATAAAGAACTGGCGGCCCACTGGGCCCACATGGTGGTGCACGGCATGTTGCACCTCCAGGGCTATGACCATATTGAAGATGACGATGCCGAGGTGATGGAAGACCTCGAGATCCGGCTGCTTGCGCAACTCGGATACGGCAACCCTTACGAAACAGAGGAAACGGAAAAAGACTCATGAGCGACGATCAGTCGAGTCGCAGTCAGGGCAGTCACAAGTCCTGGCTGGAGCGTATATCACAGGCCTTTTCCAGCGGGCCTGAGTCCCCGGAGGACGTGCTGGAAATCCTGCGTGAAGCGGAAGCGCAGAACATCATCGATGCCGATGCCATGAGCATTATCGAAGGTGCGATGCAGGTGGTCGACATGCGGGTGGATGAAATCATGATCCCCCGCTCCCAGATGGTCACCGTGAAAGCCTCGCAGGATCCGAAAAACTTCCTGAATGACATCATCGAGTCTGCCCACAGCCGTTTCCCCGTCATCGGGGACAGCCAGGATGACGTGATCGGCGTCCTGCTCGCCAAGGACCTGCTGCCCCTGGCGCTCAGCAACGACCTCAACTGGAACCATATCCGCGAGATTCTCCGCCCCCCCACCTTCATTCCCGAGAGCAAGCGGCTCAACCAGCTGCTCAAGGAATTCAAGGAAACCCGCAATCACATGGCCATTGTGGTGGATGAGTACGGCGGTACCGCCGGCCTGATCACCATCGAGGACGTGCTCGAACAGATCGTCGGCGAAATCGAGGACGAACACGATTTCGATGAAGAAACCCACATCAAGGCCCGCGATGACGGCACCTTTGCGGTCAAGGCGGTGACCCCGGTCGAGGACTTCAACGAATTCTTCCGCACCAAGCTGGACGAGGAGGAGTTCGACACCATCGGGGGCGTGGTTCTCAAGGAGTTCGGTCACCTGCCGCGACGGGGCGAATCGGTGGAGTTTGGCGGCTTCAGGTTCACCATCGCCAACGCCGACAACCGGGTGATCCGCCTGCTGCAGGTAGCCCGCAGCGAGTCGTAAAACCAATCGGGAATACCGCTTTGCAATCACCGCTCTCTACCAACCGCTGGCTGCGCGCGGCAACCCTCGTGGTTGCCGGCGCACTGCAAACCCTCACCCTGTCGCCCTTCGAGCTGTGGTGGCTCGGTCCGGTCTCGGTGCTGCTGATCCTGCTGGCCTGTATTCCGCTCGCGCCCGGGAAACTGTTTCGCGCCGGCTGGCTTGCCGGCATCGGTCTGTTCGGCTCCGGAGCCAGCTGGGTCTACGTCAGCATCAGCGAATATGGCAACACCTCGGTGCCCCTGGCGATCCTGCTCACCGTCATCTTTGTGGTCGGCCTTGGTCTGTTCCACGCCCTGGCGTTCTGGGCGTGGGGCAAGCTTGCCAGCACCAGCGCGGTACGACGGCTGATCCTGTTCCCGGCCATCTGGGTGCTCGGCGACTGGGTCCGTAGCTGGCTGCTCACCGGCTTCCCCTGGCTATACCTGGGCAATGCCCATGTGGACGGCCCGCTCGGTGGCTTTGCTCCGGTCATCGGCGTCCACGGTGTGACTTTCCTGGTTGTCGCCAGCGGGGCTGTCCTCTACGGCCTCTGGTGGCTGGTGAAGGAACAGCGCCGCGGTGCAGCGGGAGTCGCCGCCCTGCTCACCGCAACCCTCTGGCTCAGCGGCCCGGCCCTCAACAAGGTGGCCTGGACCACGCTCGACAGCGAGCCCACAACGTTTGCCTCCATGCAGGGCAATATCCCGCAGCAGATCAAGTGGGATCCCGATTTCCTGCGGGACCAGATCGTCATCTACCTGGGCCTGACCGAGGAGTTCTGGGAAACCGACCTGATCCTGTGGCCGGAAACCGCGATTCCCATTCCCCAGGACCAGGCCGGCAAGATCATCGAGTACATCGCCGGCGAACTGGGCGATCACAGCACGCTGATCACGGGCATTCCCTGGTACGGCTTCAGTGACCGCATTGAAGACTTCACTTTTCACAACAGCATCATGGCCATTGGCAACGGCAGCGGCACCTACCACAAGCAGAAACTGGTGCCTTTCGGTGAATACGTGCCGCTACAGCAGTATCTGCGGGGCCTGATTGGCTTCTTTGACCTGCCGATGTCGAGCTTCAGCCGGGGCCCCGAGAACCAGCCACCCCTGCAGGCCAATGGCAACGGCGTGATGCCATTTATCTGTTACGAAGTTGCCTACCCGGATTTCGTCGCCCGCAATGCCCGCAACGCCGGCCTGTTGCTCACCATCAGCAACGATGGCTGGTTCGGGGACTCCATTGGCCCGCTGCAACACCTGCAGATTGCCCGCATGCGGGCACTGGAAACCGGCCGTTACATGCTGCGCGGCACCAACAACGGCGTCACCGCCATCATTGACCAGAAAGGCCGGATTGCCGAAACCATCCCGCAGTTCACCCGCGCTACGCTGCAGGGCGAGGTTTTCTCGGCCTCCGGCAGCACTCCCTACATGCAGTCCGGCTCCTGGCCGGTGCTGACCCTGGCAATGATCCTGATTGTGTTCGTCAGGGAACGGGTCATTCCGCCGCGCGCCTAGACCGCGGCGGAAAGCCGCGGTCTCAGCTCTCCTTGCGGGGCCACTGGCTGGTGACACGCTCGTAGTAGTGGGAGCCGCAGGCCTCGCAGGGCTCAATATGACTGGTGGCGGTCAGGCAGCGCATGTGTCCGCAATTAAGGCACTGGAACATCCCGGCCGTCGCCACCTCGCCACTGATGTACTGGCCGACCTTGTGATCCTCCAGCTTCTGGTTCAGCTCCAGGGTGTCCAGCCGGGTCTGGTCCGCCACCGAGAACAGCATATCCGCCAGCTGATGCTCCAGCAGTGAGATATCCAGCTGCAACCATTCCTTCAGCCCCTCACCGGTTTCATCGACGAAGTGCATCAGGTGCTCCAGATCCCGCCGCAGGTAGGCACCGAGCAGATCGGCCTCCTCGCGAGTCATCTCCTCAAGCTCGTACTCCGCCTCCACGGCCTTATCCACTTCCTCTCGCAATGTATCGAGGCTGGTGTCCTGCATCAGCTTCAAGCGGGCCTGAACCCGCTCAAGCATCCGGTCATAGGCCTTGAGGGCCGTGCCAGACAGGTGATTGCGTTCCGGTTCTGTCATATTTGCTCTCCTGGAGACAACGGGTGACGATACGGGCCGGACCGGGGACAGACCCAAGGTCAGTCCCCGGGAAGCGCGGGCCTTATACTGCAAGTCTGGCACAGCTTGCGCGTTTTCGCAGACTACCTGTTAGGCCCCGTGTGCGTTAGAATGTGCGCCCCGCTCCGGACATCGTTTTGATACAGGGTTCTATTTTCCACACAAGGTAATTTCGGTAATGGCAGGAATGGACGAGCAATACAATCCGCAACAGGTTGAACAGGGTGCCCGCACTTTCTGGGAAGAAAACAACACGTTCACCGTGAAGGAAGAGCCCGGCAAGCCCAAGTACTACTGCCTGTCCATGTTCCCCTACCCCAGCGGCAAGCTGCACATGGGCCACGTCCGCAACTACACCATCGGCGACGTGATCTCCCGCTACCAGCGCATGCAGGGCAAAAACGTGATGCAGCCCATGGGCTGGGATGCGTTCGGCCTGCCCGCCGAGAATGCCGCCATTGCCAACAAGACCGCGCCGGCCAAGTGGACCTACGCCAACATCGAGTACATGAAGAACCAGCTCAAGCAGCTGGGCTTCGGTTATGACTGGAGCCGCGAACTGGCCACCTGCAAACCGGATTACTACCGCTGGGAGCAGTGGTTCTTCGCCCGCCTGTATGAAAAAGGGCTGGTGTACAAGAAGATGTCCACCGTGAACTGGGACCCGGTCGACCAGACCGTACTGGCCAACGAACAGGTGGTAGACGGTCGCGGCTGGCGCTCCGGCGCCCTGGTGGAGCAGAAGAAGATTCCCCAGTGGTTCATCCGCATTACCGATTATGCCGAAGAGCTGCTGAACGACCTGGACACGCTGGAAGACTGGCCGGAACAGGTCAAGACCATGCAGCGCAACTGGATCGGCAAATCCACCGGCGTGGAACTGAACTTCCCGCTGAAAGACCGTGAGGATGCCCTCACCGTGTACACCACCCGCCCGGACACCCTGATGGGGGTGACCTACATGGCGGTGGCGGCGGAGCATCCGTTGGCCAGGGCAGCGGCGGAGCGCTACGTGGAAGTGGCCGAGTTTGTCGACCAGTGCAAGAACAGCAAGGTGGCCGAGGCCGACATGGCCACCATGGAGAAGAAGGGTATCGATACCGGCTTCCGCGCCGTGCATCCGCTGACCCATGAAGAGATTCCGGTCTATGTGGCCAACTTCGTGCTGATGGACTACGGCACCGGTGCCCTGATGGCAGTGCCTGCCCACGACGAGCGCGACCATGAATTCGCCCTCAAGTACCACCTGCCGATCAAGCAGGTGATCGCACCGGCCGAGAACATCGAAGTGGACGTGCAGGAAAAGGCCTACACCGAGAAGGGTGTACTGGTGTCTTCCGGCAAGTACAACGGCCTGACCAGCGAAGATGCATTCAACGACATTGCTGAATACCTGGAAAGCAACGGCATTGGCAAACGAACCGTGAACTACCGCCTGCGGGACTGGGGCGTGTCACGGCAGCGTTACTGGGGTGCGCCCATCCCGATGATGACCCTGGCCGACGGCACCGAGCGTCCGGTTCCCGATGACCAGTTGCCGGTGTCGCTGCCGGAAGATGTGGAAATGGACGGCGTCCAGTCACCGATCAAGGCCGACCCCGAGTGGGCGAAGACCAGCTTCGACGGCCAGCCGGCGACCCTCGAAACCGACACCTTCGACACCTTCATGGAGTCGTCCTGGTACTACGCCCGCTTCTGCAGCCCCAATTACGACAAGGGCATGCTTGACCCGGCCGCGGCCAACTACTGGCTGCCAGTGGACCAGTACATCGGCGGTATCGAGCACGCCATCCTCCACCTGCTGTACGCCCGCTTCTTCCACAAGCTGCTGCGGGACGTGGGCCTGGTGACCAGCTCCGAGCCGTTCAACCGGCTGCTGTGCCAGGGCATGGTGCTCGCCGAAACCTATTACCGTGAAGACGACAAGGGCGGCAAGGTGTGGATTTCGCCCGCCGACGTCACCGTTGAACGGGACGACAAGGGCCAGCCGATCCAGGTGGTCCACAAGGTGGACGGCCAGCCGGTGACGGCCGGTGGCGTCACCAAGATGTCAAAATCCAAGAACAACGGGATCGACCCCCAGGCCATCATCGACCAGCACGGTGCGGATACCGTCCGCCTGTTCATGATGTTCGCGGCACCGCCCGAACAGTCCCTGGAGTGGTCTGACAGTGGCGTGGAAGGCGCCCACCGTTTCCTCAAGCGGCTGTGGCGACTGGTCAGCGAACACACCGCGGGCGGCCCCGCGCCAACCCTGAACATCGCCGAACTGGCTGATAGCCAGAAGGATCTGCGACGCAAGACCCACGAGACCATTGCCAAGGTCAGTGACGACGTCAGCCGCCGCCTGACCTTCAACACCGCCATTGCCGCGGTGATGGAACTGCTCAACGAGGTCAGCAAGCTGGGCGATAGCGAACCCCAGAGCCGCGCCGTGCGCCAGGAAGCCCTGAACGCCGCCGTGCTGATGTTGTCGCCGATCGCGCCCCATATCTGTCACACCCTGTGGCAGGCCCTCGGCCATGAAGAACCGGTGGTCGATGCGCGCTGGCCAGTGGCAGACGAGGCCGCGATGGTGCGCAGCCAGATCCAGGTTGTGCTGCAGGTCAACGGCAAGGTCCGCGCCAAGGCCGACGTACCGGCAGATATCGACAAGGCCGGGCTGGAGAAACTTGCCCTGGAGAACGAGAACGTCATCCGTTTTGTCGAGGACAAGACCGTTCGCAAGGTCATCGTCGTGCCGGGTAAACTGGTCAACGTCGTTGCCAACTAAGAAGCCAACCTGGCCACCAACCGCTGAGTCGCTGATATGACCAGACCGCTCCCGACCACTCGCACCCTGCTCGGCCTGCTCACGCTGGCCGGCCTGGCGGTGGTCGCGGGCTGTGGTTTCCAGCTCCGGGGCTCCGCCCCGGTTCCCGCAGCCCTGCAACCGCTGGCGGTTACCTGTGACAGCCAGGTTCCGGAACTGCTGTGTAACGATGTCCGGGAACAGCTGATCGGCGGTGATGTGGTGGTTGTGGAGCCGGAGCAGGCCGACTATGTGCTGCGGCTGCGGGAATTCCGCGAACAGCGCCGGGCCAGCGCCATCACCCTGCAGGCCTCGGCCGCAGAATACACCATCCGCCAGACCCTGCGGATGGATGTGCTGACCAGCGACCAGGTGCCGCTGATTGCCGACACCGAGCTCTCCAGCATCGAAACCTACCGCTATGACGAAGCCAACGTGCTGGCCAAGCAACGGGAAGAAGAGGCCCTGCGGGAATCCCTCTACCAACAGCTCGCCCAGCAGGTGATCTTCCGCCTGGCACCCCTGAATGCAACCCGGATCGAAGCCATCCGGGCGGCCAGCCGGGAATCCACCGGCGAGGCGGACAGCCGCCGATGAAGACCCAGCCGGCCCAGCTTCCGCAAGTGCTGAAAAAAGGCCTGGCTCCGGTGTACCTGGTGTCCGGTGACGAGCCCCTGCTGGTACAGGAATGCTGCGACCAGATTCGCCAGACCGCCCGGGAAGCAGGCTTCCAGGACCGGCTGACCTTCCATGCCGACCAGCAACTGGACTGGAACCGGGTGGGTGAGGAGTTCGGCGCCATGTCGCTGTTTGCCGAGCGGCGACGCATCGAAATCCACCTGCCCACCGGCAAGCTCGGCGACGGCCGCAACCTGTTGGAACGGGTACTGGCAGATCCCCCCGAAGACATCATCTTGATCCTGATCAGCGCCCGCCTCGACGCCGCCGAAATCCGGCGCAAGTGGTACAAGGAACTGCAGAACCACGGCGTTCACGTCACCGTTTGGCCGGTGGATGCCGACAAGTTCCCCGCCTGGTTGCAGCAACGGGCCCGCAGCCGCGGCCTGACCCTTACCCGCGGCGCCCTGGAGATGCTCACCGAGCGCCTTGAAGGCAACCTGCTGGCCGCGAGCCAGGAGATGGACCGGCTCGCCCTGTTGGCGCCGGGCCAGACGGTGGATGAGGAGATCGTCGAGCAGGCGGTGCAGAACAGCGCCCGTTTCAACAGTTTCGAACTGGTCACCGAACTGCTTACCGGCAATGCCGCCCACGCCAACAAGATCATCGGCGCCCTGGAGCAGGAAGGCGAAAACCCGCTGGGACTGCTCAGCGTGCTGACACGGGATCTCAACCTGGTTCTCGAACTCAAGCAGCTACAGGCCCGTCGCGAACCTTCGGCAAACTTCCTCAAGCAACACGGCGTTCGCCAGCCGCAGCGTGCCCGCGCCCTCGAAAGCGCCTCCCGCAAGCACAGCCGCCAGGCCCTGTACCAGGCGCTGCAGCTCTGCAGTGATACCGACCGGGCGACCAAGGGTTTCGCCGACCACACCCCCTGGTTTGCCCTGCGGGAGATGGCCACCCTGCTGGCAGCGCGCGCAGGAACTTGATCCTGCTCATGTTCTAACCAATCCCCCCTTGACACGTTTTTGCCGACGGGAGCATTGTAGGCTCACCATCAATCAAGGGAGGTGTTTGATATGAGTCTGCAAGAGGACCTGAAAAAACTGGCCGAGAAGGTTAAACAGTACCGCGACGAAGCCAAGGTTCAGTTACATCTGGCCAAGGAGGACGTCAAGGACGAGTGGGATGACCTCGAACAGGGCTGGGAGAAGTTCCGCCAGAAGCTCGACAGCATTGCCCACGACGCCCAGGAAACCTCGCAGGAAGCCGGCAACACCGTCCGTAAACTGGGCGAAGACCTGCGGGAAGGCTACGACCGGATCCGCAAGAAAACCAAGTGAACTGGCCGGTCATCTCCGAACGCCGGAGAAAACCGGAAAGGCCCTGTTAATCAGGGCCTGAGCATCACATTGCTGGGGTCAGCCCTGTTGATGTGTGCCGTAAAGATATGTGCCTTAGAGATATGTGCCATACTGATGAAAGTGTGAAGCTATCGTCACACCTTGCCGCGGATCGGCCCCGCTTCAATTAGCCACTGCTCAGCAAGGGACGCTGTACCTATTCCGCCCGGATGGGCCGGAATCAGTCCGAAAGGGACAAAAGTGAGTGAGACGGGGTAGTTGCCCGATCCGCCAGAGCCTGTCGTAACGATACGGGGTATCTTTGGCGTATGACTATCATGACCCGCTTGTTGCTCGCGTCCGCACTTGTTGCCCTTCCTCTGGCCGGTGCCAGCCAGAATACGCGCTTTTCCGACCCGGATACCGTCATCAAGGAGCAGTTCTGGGGGCAACTCTATCGCTCCGGCGGAACCAGCTTCTTCTGCAACAAGACTTTTACCAGCAAGGGCTTTTTGCTCACTGACGGTTACATCTACCCCCTCTCCCATGTCCGCTCGGCGCTGCGCTGCGGCACTCCCAGCCAGTGCAGCCAGGACCCGCGCTACCAGCAGATTGCCTCGGACCTGCACAACATCGTCCCGGTCCATGCCCGTATCGAACTGCGGCGGCGCAATGCCATTTACGAAGAACTGGATGACGGTATCGAGGTTCGGGAATGTGGTATTCGGGAAAGCGCCCAGTTCATGGAACCACCCGCCGGCGTGAAAGGCGACATTGCGCGGGCGGTCGGGTACATGGTGGATGCCTACAGCCTGCCCTGGGTAGGAGCTGACACAGTGTTCAAGGCTTGGAACGAGCAGGATCCGCCGGATGACCGGGAACTGACCCGCCATCGGCAAATTGTAGAATTGCAGGGTAATGAAAACCGGTTCGTCACCGACCCCGGAAGCCTGGCCAGGCTCTAGGCTCTGACACCGCCGCGGTAGATTGAGGCGGTGTCAGAGTGCTCAGACCGGCGTCAGAACTCTTCCGCGGTCAAGGCCATCATGGCATCGCTGCCACTGCGGATGCTCTCCGCCAGCGACACGGTTTTCGGCAGCAGGCGGTCGAAGTAGAATCGCGCGGTTTTCAGCTTGCCGCTGTAGAAACCGGAGCTGTCTCCCGCGGCCTTGGGCGCCGCCGCCTTGACGACCATCGCCCACATAAAGCCCAGTGCGGTGTAACCGAACAGGTCCAGGTACTCGACAGACGCCGCGCCTACCGCATCGGGGTTGCCTGCAGACTGCCCGATCACATGCTCGGTCACATCGGACAGACGTTCCAGCGCAGCAGCCAGGGACTCCAGGTACGGACGCAGGGTTTCATCGCTGCTGTTCTGCTCGATGAACGACGCCACGTCGGCGGCAAACAGCTCGTACAGCTGGCCCTGGCTGCCCACCACCTTGCGTCCCATCAGATCCAGCGCCTGGATACCGTTGGTGCCTTCGTAGATCTGGGTAATCCGGCAATCACGTACCAGCTGCTCCTGGCCCCACTCCCGGATGAAGCCGTGACCGCCAAACACTTGCTGGCCAATGATGCAGGCCTCGAGGCCGCGATCCGTCAGGAACGCCTTGGCGACCGGTGTCAGCAAGGCGACCATGCCTTCGGCGTGCTTGCGCTGCTCATCGTCCTGGGAGTACTTGGCGATGTCCAGCCAGCGTGCAACGTAGGTTGAGAACGTACGTCCACCTTCGACATAGCCTTTCATGGTCAGCAGCATGCGACGCACGTCCGGATGGACAATGATCGGATCCGCCGCCTTTTCCGGCTGCTGGGCACCGGTGGGCGCCCGGCTCTGGATACGCTCCAGGGCATATTCCCGGGCGCTTTGCAGGGAGGCCTCGGCGGCACCGATACCCTGGATACCCACCCCCAGGCGCTCGTAGTTCATCATGGTGAACATGGCGGCCAGGCCCTTGTTCTCCTCGCCCACCAGCCAGCCCCTGGCACCATCGAAGTTCATTACGCAGGTGGCAGAGCCCTTGATGCCCATCTTCTTCTCGATGGAGCCACAGCTGAAGCTGTTGCGCTCGCCGAGGGAGCCATCGTCAGCCACCATGAACTTGGGCACCAGGAACAGGGAAATGCCCTTCGGGCCCGCCGGAGCATCCGGCAGCTTGGCCAGCACCAGGTGGATGATGTTCTCCGCCATGTCGTGCTCACCCCAGGTAATGAAGATCTTGGTACCGGTGACACTGAAGGACCCGTCGCCATTGGGCTCGGCCTTGGTACGAATGATCCCGAGGTCGGTACCCGCATGGGGCTCAGTCAGATCCATGGCGCCGGACCAGACGCCGGAGTACATGTTAGGCAAATACTTTTCTTTCAGTTCCTGACTGCCGTGGGCATCCAGCGCCAGGCAAGCGCCGGCGGTCAACATCGGCGCCAGTCCGAACGCCATGTTGGCGCCCTGCATCATTTCCTCGAACTGTGCGACCAGGGTCTTCGGCATTCCCATGCCACCAAACTCCGGGTTACCGCCAAGCCCGTTCCAGCCACCTTCCACGATGGTCTGGTACGCTTCCTTGAACCCTTCCGGTGCAGTTACTTCACCGTCATTCCACTTGCTGCCCTGCTCATCGCCCTCGCGGTTCAGGGGTGCCAGCACGCTGCCCGAAATCTTGCCTGCTTCCTCCAGAATCGCATCAGCGGTTTCCGGGTCGACGTTTTCTGCCAGTTTCGGCAGCGAAGCCCACAGGGAAGCAGTATCGAAAACTTCGTTCAGTACAAAACGCATGTCACGTAAAGGCGCCTGATAATCAGCCATCTAAAAACTCTCCAGAGTCCAGTCAATCTTATGGGGTGCCGGGAACAGCCACCCCATCGGCTATGTGTCCGCAAGGAGCAAGGCCACGCCTGCGCCCCCTGATCAGGTTATTTTTATGCCGGCTATTCTACCTGAAAGCGGGCCACAACTCATAAACCCGCCGGAACACAGCTCAGCAAAAAGCCCGCCTCCGGGGAGAGCGGGCTTTCAGGGTTTTCGTCAGCGACCGCCTCAGAGGGCGAACGCTTCCTCGGGCATATCCAGCAGAGTGTCAGCGCCGGCCAGCATGGTTACGGCGTGAGTCCGGGACCGGGGCAGCATGCGGGTGAAGTAGAACCGCGCAGTCTGTACCTTGGCGTTGTAGAACATCTCCTCGCTGGTGCCTTCCGCCATCTTGTCGAGGGCGACCTTGGCCATCCGCGCCCACAGGTAGGCGAAGACCGCGTAGCCGGAGTACATCAGGTAGTCGACCGAGGCAGCACCGACTTCTTCCCGGTTCTTCATGGCGGCCATACCGATTTTGGTGGTCAGCTCGCCCCACTCCTTGTTGATCGCCGCCAGCGGCTCAACGAACTGCTTGAGCTGCTCGTTGTCGGCGTTTTCCTTGCAGAACAGATGAACCTGCTTGGTGAAGCCACGCAGGGACTCGCCCTGGGTCATCAGCACCTTGCGGCCCAACAGATCCAGCGCCTGGATGCCGGTGGTGCCTTCGTAGATCATGCCGATGCGGGCGTCACGCACGTTCTGCTCCATGCCCCACTCGGAGATAAATCCGTGACCGCCGAACACCTGCATACCCAGGTTAGCGGCTTCGTAGCCGATTTCGGTCAGGAATGCCTTGGCAATCGGCGTCAGGAAGCCGAGGGCTTCGTCTGCGGCCTTGCGGGCTTCTTCGGTCTTGCCGCTGTGCACAATGTCAGCCTGCTGGGCGGTCAGGTAGATCAGGGCGCGGGCGCCTTCGGCAACGGCCTTCTGGGTCAGCAGCATACGACGCACGTCAGGATGCACGATGATCGGGTCAGCAATGCCTTCCGGGTTCTTCGGACCACTCAGCGAACGCATGGCCAGACGGTCCTTGGCGTAGGCCAGCGAACCCTGGAAGCCCAGCTCGGCGGCACCCAGCCCCTGGATAGCGGTCCCGATACGGGCGGTGTTCATAAAGGTGAACATGCAGTTCAGGCCCTTGTTCTCCGGCCCGATCAGCCAGCCCTTGGCGCCGTCAAAGTTCATCACACAGGTAGCGTTGCCGTGGATACCCATCTTGTGCTCGATGGAGCCACAGGACACCGCGTTGCGCTCGCCGGCAGAACCGTCTTCGTTGGGCAGGCACTTGGGCACGATAAACAGGGAGATACCCTTGGTACCTTCCGGAGCACCCGGCAAACGGGCCAGCACGATATGGACGATGTTGTCGGCCATGTCATGTTCACCGGCCGAGATGAAAATCTTGGTGCCGGTGATGGCGTAGGTGCCATCGGCGTTGGGCTCGGCCTTGGTGCGCAGGGTACCCAGGTCGGAACCACAGTGCGGCTCGGTCAGGCACATGGTGCCGGTCCACTCGCCGCTGATCAGCTTGGTCAGATAGGTCTGCTTCTGCTCCTCGGTGCCGTGGGCTTCAATAGTGTTGGTGGCACCGTGGCTCAGGCCCGGGTACATACCCCAGGACCAGTTGGAGGTGCCTACCATTTCGCTCATGACCAGACCGAGTGAATGCGGCAGGCCCTGGCCACCGTAGTTGGGGTCGGCGGTCATGGACGGCCAGCCACCCTCGACGTACTGCTGGTAGGCTTCCTTGAACCCGGTCGGGGTCTTCACGCCGTCTTCACTCCAGGTGCAGCCTTCCCGGTCACCCACCTGGTTCAGCGGAGACAATACCTGCTCACAGAACTTGGCACCTTCCTGGATGATGGCGTCCACCATATCCGGAGTCGCATCTTCGGCACCTTCCAGACTGGCGTAGTGCTGTTCGCTGTCCAGCAGCTCGTTCATTACGAATTTGATGTCACGCAGGGGCGCTTTGTAATCAGGCATGGAATCCACCTCAACTGTACGGTCAGGACTGTAACGGGGTTACAGCTCGCTGCCTCGGGGTTTGCTCGGGTTGATCTGACGTTCACTCACCCATCACGGCATGGCGATGCGGCCGCAACGGGAATTAAACACTTGTTTGAAACATACGTTTGTAGGGCAGGGATTGTCAAGAGCCGGAATCAAAATTTGTCCACAGTTGCGACGACGTCACCGGGATGCAATCTGAGTGGGGGTGGCACCGTCAGGTCGGACTGAAGTCCGACCCTGGATGCGTGCTCGAGGGGACTGACCTCGGGGCTGTCCCCGAAATCCAACCTGAGGGGAGAGACAGGATAAGGTCGGACTGAAGTCCGACCCTGGTTGCATGCTCGAGGGGACTGACCTCGGGTCTGTCCCCGGGATGATTCAAACAGAGGTGGTTAGCTGCGATGCGGGGTTCAACGGTCCAGCAAGGGATCCAGCTGCAGGTGTTCCGCCAGTGTCAGCGGATCAGGCGCGGTTTGCCAGGGCAAGACGCCAAGGCACGGTGCCGGCAGGTGATCGACCAGATAGGCGAGGGTTTCCGCCTCACAACTCATCATCTCCTCGCGGGGGCGATTGGCCACCCACCCCGCCAGCGTCAGGCCGTCGTGACGGATCGCTTCTGCCGTCAGCAGGGCGTGATTGATACACCCCAGCTGCAACGGCACCACCAGAATCACGGGCATCTGCAGGGTCGCTGGCACCCGGGCATAGGTTTCCAGCTCGTTGAGCGGAACCCGCCAACCCCCGGCCCCTTCCACCAGCATCAGGTCCGCCGGCTTCAGCTGCAACCCGCGCACAAAGCCCACCAGCCGTTGCGCGCTGAGCTGACGCCCGGCCTGGGCAGCCGCAACGTGAGGTGCAATTGCCGGTTCCAGGGCAATCGGGTTGATCTGCTCGTAACTCAACGGCTCGGACATCGCCGCCTGCAGCATCAGCGCGTCTTCGTTTCGCAGCCCCTGCCCGGTTAGTTCACATCCCGACGCCACCGGCTTCATCCCGACGGTTCTGAGTCCCCGGCTGTTCGCCGCCTGCAGAATCGCCGCAGACACCAGCGTCTTGCCGACGCCGGTATCGGTGCCGGTCACGAAGAAAGTATTCCTTGCCATAGTGTCAACGTGCTCCTGAATCGGTCTGAATGGAATTGGCCGGCTTCCGGCCGATGATGTAACCCGCCGCATAACTCGCTTCGATTCCGCCCCGGGCAGCGCGGGGATAGACCTCGCACATACGCCGGATACGACCCGGAGCAGTCATCGTCGGCCGCCTGCCCTGCCCCTTGAAGCTGGCGCCCAGCGCCTTCAGCTCAGCGAGCAGGGCCGCGGGGCCCGGGTACTCCAGCACCACGGTTTCCCGCTGCAGCAGCGCCCCGGGGAAAGCCCGGCGCAGTGCCTCCTTCAGTACCAGCTCCGGCTCGAAGCGATTGATGTGGGGCTGCCCGGGGTCGGCCACTTCCCAGGCCAGGGCCAGCTCTCGCAGAGTGCCGTCAAGCAGGGTGGAACACAACAGGTGGCCACCGGGGCGCAGTACCCGCAGGCACTCCTCCAGCACCGGAATCGGATCCGGACACCACTGGATCATCAGATTACTGAACACCAGATCGAGGCTGGCGTCGGCAAACGGCAACTGACAGGCATCCGCAACCAGCCAGCGGATAGCCGGACTGCGCTGCCCGCGGGCATGGTCGATCATACCCGGCGAGAGGTCGACCCCGGTCACTCCGGTATCCGTGGGCAGCAGGCCCTGCAGCTGCGCGGTAAAATAACCGGTGCCACATCCCAGATCCACAATGTCAGTCAGATCGCCGGGGGTCGCATCCGCCAACCGCACCAGTAACTGGTGCCCCATGTGGCGCTGCAAACGGGCCGCACTGTCGTAACTGGCCGACGCCTCCCCGAAGTCCCGGGCAATGGTTGCAGAGGTGGTGTGAGTGGCCGGGGTGGTAGCAGCAGCGGAGGTGTGCGGCCACTGGTCGAGCATTGATTGCGGTCGGTTCATCAAACGGCCCCTCCTGGCAAGGTGGCAACAAAATCGGTCAATTCGGTCCGGACCCGGTCGAGGCTGCCCAGGCATGGCCAGTGCGCCATGCCCGATATCACCGCTGCGCGGGCCGTAGGCGGCAGCACCATCTCTGCCATCCGGGCACTCACCACCGGGTCCCGTTCACCGAACAGGTGCAGGGCCGGGATACCAACCTCTCGCCAGAGCTTCCGCTGATCGGTGTGCGCGAGCCACGTCAAACCTTTGTGCAGGGCCTCCGGCCCCAGCAGGCTCCCCCTGTGCAACCAGGGCGTCAGAGCAGCGCGGGCCGCGGACTCCTGACCGTCACCCCGTATCTGCAACCGCAGGAAACGCTGCCAGGCACGCGCCGGATTGTCGGCAAAGTCCGACACAAACTGCCGGAAAAGCGCTGGCTCCATTCCGAACGGCCAATCCGCCGTTTGGACAAAGCAGGGGAACCCCGCCAGCGTAACCAGCGCCCGCACCTGGTCCGGGTGTTGTTGCGCCACCGCCATGGCCACCTGGGCACCCATCGACCACCCCAGCCAGAGCCCGGGACCGGGATACCTCCGGGCGAGGGCGTCCGCCACCGCGCTGACACTGTCGCAGCCCAGCAGCAGCTCCTCGTCGAGGCTTACCACGGTGACCGGCCCCGGCCAGTCGTTCAGTACGGGCGCGACCATGGTCGCCTCCACCGCCCACCCGCCCAGCAGGATCGCCGGTAATTCCCCGGCACCGGCGACGGGCATTATCCGGCGCCCACCCGATCCGGGACTACCGGGGCGGCGGCAACAGACGAACTGTCGAGCAGACCACGGCAAGCGGCCAGTGCCGCCAGCAGTCGATCGAGGTCCTGGTCACTGTGGGCAGCACTGAACGTCACCCGCAACCGGGCCTCGCCTTCCGGAACCGTCGGCGGCCGAATGGCGGTGACCCAGATCCCGCGATCCTCCAGGGCACGGCTGAGCGCCAGGGCACGCCAGTTATCGCCCACCATGATGGGCTGAATGGGGGTTTCCGAAGCCATCAACCGGTAACCGAGGGCCGTCGCTTCCTGCCGGAAGCGGAGCACCAGCTGCTGCAGCCGCTGGCGCCGCACCCCGGCCCCGGCAATCAGATCAAGGCTGGCACAGGTAGCCGCCGCCAGCGCCGGCGGCATGGCGGTGGTGTAGATGTAGGTGCGTGCTTTCTGGACCAGGTAATCGGTCAGCAGCCGCGGGCCCGCAACAAAGGCACCACTGGTACCCACCGCCTTGCCCAGGGTGCCGATCAGCAACGGCACATCGTCTTCGGACAGGCCGAGCGCGGCTACGCTGCCCTGCCCGTCGGGCCCCAGGACCCCGATACCGTGAGCGTCATCGACCACCAGCAAGGCATCATGGGTACGGCAGAGTCGGGCCAGCTCACCCAGCGGAGCAACGTCACCGTCCATGCTGAACACGCCGTCCGTGACTACCAGCTTATGACCACCTGTCTGTGCCAGCATTTCCGCCAGGGCATCAACATCGCCGTGGGGATAACGGCGGACCTTCGCCCGACTGAGCACACAACCATCAATAATGGAGGCGTGATTCAAACGGTCGGAGAAGATGGTGTCGCCGCGTCCTGCCAGGGCAGAGATCACCCCGAGATTGGCCATATAACCGGTAGAGAAAAACAACGCCGAACTGCGACCGGTGAACTCCGCCAACCGCTCCTCCAGCTGATGATGGGCACGATGGTGACCACAGATCAGGTGGGATGACGCCCCCCCCAGCCCGGTGTCCGGCAAGGCCTCGCACAGGGCTCGGGTCAGGTCCGGGTGGCTGGCCAGGCCGAGATAGTCGTTGCTGCAAAACGACAGCAACGGCTTGCCATCGACGGTCAGGCCGGGCTGCTGCGGCCCCTCGACCAGGCGACGGGTACGATAGAGGCCGGCCTGCTTGCGGTCGGCCAGTTCCGCGGCAAAATCACGCAATGTTCATACCTCAATACCAGCAGCGGGCAGCGCCGGGGAATGCTCCGGCCTACCCCGTCATGGGTTACGCAATGGGGTTATGCAATGGGGCTACGCAGATTCACGGCTGGCGTCATAAAACAGGTGCCGGGTCTGCTGGTATTCCACGGCGTCAGCAATCGCCTCCACCTCCTGTTCTTCGGTACGGCACTGCTCCCGCTGCTCGGGCCGGATACCCAGTTTGCGGAACAGCGCCCGGTCCTTGTCAGCCTCCGGGTTCGCCGTGGTCAGCAGTTTCTCGCCATAGAAGATGGAATTCGCCCCGGCCAGGAAGCACAGTGCCTGCATCTGCTCATTCATTGTCTCGCGCCCGGCAGACAACCGCACATGGGATTCCGGCATCATGATCCGCGCCACCGCAATGGTGCGGACAAACTCGAACGGGTCCAGGTCCGCCACGTCTTCCATTGGTGTACCCGCCACCTTCACCAGCATATTGACCGGCACACTCTCCGGATGCTGCGGCAGGCTGGCCAGCTGAACCAGCAGTCCGGCCCGGTCATCGAGATCCTCACCCATGCCCATGATGCCGCCACAGCATACCTTCATGCCGGCGTTGCGAACGTTTTCCAAGGTGTCCAGACGGTCCTGGTAGGTGCGGGTAGTAATGATGTGGTTGTAGTACTTTTCCGAGGTATCGAGGTTGTGGTTGTAGTAATCGAGCCCGGCATCCGCCAGCGCCTGCGCCTGGTCCTCCCGCAGCATGCCGAGGGTCATGCAGGTTTCCAGCCCCAGGGACTTCACCTGTCGCACCATGTCGAGGACGTAGGGCATGTCCTTCTCCGCCGGGCTGCGCCAGGCGGCGCCCATGCAGAAACGGGAGGCCCCCTTGTCTTTCGCGGCCTTCGCCTCGGCCATCACCCGCTCCATTTCCAGCAGCTTTTCCTTCTCCAGGCCGGTGTTGTAATGGCCGCTCTGGGGGCAGTATTTGCAGTCTTCGGGACAGGCGCCGGTCTTGATGGACAACAGGGTGCTTACCTGCACCTCATTGGGATCGAAATGCTGGCGGTGAACAGTCTGGGCCCGGAACAGCAGGTCGTTGAACGGCAGTGCGAACAGGTCGCGGGCCTCTTGCAGGGTCCAGTCGTGACGAACGGGCGAGTGAGCTTGGGTGGCGGTCATGGAAAAGTCCTGTTAACTTGTCGGCTCTTCAAGGTTTACGGATGAACCGAATGATAAAGGGACTGCTTGCGCTGTCAACCTGTTTTCACTTCAAGGTTAACAGCCTTCGGACAACAAACCGGGCGTTGTGCGTTGCCTGCCTTGCCGGCAATGCCAGTTCCGGATTATGCCCGCCTTGCCGCGGGGACCTGCCGGTCAACCTCTGCCATTGCCGCAGCTGCGCCCTGCCCCTGGCCTTCCGTCCGTTCACGGACACCGGCGCCGGACCGCTGTGCGGCGAATGCCAGCAAAGTCCGCCGCCGTTTACCCGCGTGCTCGCTCCCTGGCGTTACCGCTACCCGGTTGACCGGATGATCCAGCGCTACAAATACCATGGTCAGCGGGCCTTTGCCGCGCCGCTGATTGACGGCTTCAACCACTACATTGCAGACCAGCTCAGCCAGCGACTCGCGGCTGCCCCGGACGTCCTGGTGCCTGCCCCCATGCACCCCGCCCGGCGACGCAAACGGGGATTCAACCAGGCCGAAGACCTGGCGGAACAGCTTGCCAGGCATACCGGGATCCGGATGGACAGCACCCTGGTGCAGCGAATCCGCAAGACTTCGGCCCAGTCGGCGTTGAGCCGGGAGCAGCGGCTGGCAAACCTGAGCGGAATCTTCCGGGTAACCGCCATGCCACCGGCACGGGTCGCCATCGTGGACGACGTGGTCACCACCGGAGCGACGGCCCGCGTCCTGACCACGGCGCTGCTCGACGCAGGGGCCCGGGAGGTTGAGGTCTGGGCCCTTGCCAGGACCCCGGGTTAGTTGCCGCAGGACCGGCCCTCAGCGCAGGCGCCGGGCTACCTCATCGGCGATGGCCAGACAGGCGGTAAGCCCGGGGGACTCAATGCCGAACAACTGGACCAGTCCCGGCAGGCCGTGGGTGTGCTCGTCCTGGATGACGAAATCGAAAAACCCGCCCTCCGGCCCCGTCAGCTTCGGCCGGACCCCGGCATAGGCAGGCTGCAGGCGGGCCGGATCCAGTGCCGGCCACCAGCGGCTGACCGCCTCGGCAAAGGCTTTGCCACGGGCCGGGTCAACGGTAAAGTCCGGGGCGTCGATCCACTCCACATCCGGACCGAAGCGGGCCTGGCCGGCAAGATCCAGGGTCAGGTGTACCCCGAGGCCGCCGGGTTCCGGCACCGGGTAGATCAGACTGGTAAACGGATGACGGCCGGAATAGCTGAAGTAAACACCGCGGGCATACCACAAACCCGGACAATGCTGCGGATCATAGCCCTGCCAGTGGCGGGCCAGCGGCACCGCATCCAGCCCGGCGGAGTTGACCACCCGGGTAGCGGCAATTTCACAGGGGCTCGCGCCCCCTACCGCCAGGATGTGACCCTGGCCGTCGCTGCGGGCCCCGGTAACCGGCGCCTGGCACACCAGCTGACCGCCGGCGGCCTCAAGGTCCGCCAGCAAAGCGGTCATCAGGCCATGACTGTCGACAATGCCGGTCTCCGGTGAATACAGGGCGGCCTCTGCCACCACGCCCGGCAGAGCGGCAGCAATATCGCTGCGGTCACGGGGGCTCAGCGGAACCCCGTTCGCGAGCGCCTGGTCAGCCAGGGTCGAAAGTGTTCCGGCCTGGCCGGCATCGGTGGCGATAATCCACTTGCCGGTCTTGCGCACACTGACCTGGCGCTGGCTGCAGTATTCGTAAAGCCGGATGCGCCCCTCCACGCACAGGCGGGCCTTGAGCGAGCCGGTGGGGTAATAGATGCCGGCATGAATCACTTCGCTGTTACGGGAAGACAGGCCCTCGCCAAATCTTGGCCCGGCCTCCAGCACAATTACTTCCTGGCCCTCTGCGGCCAGCGCCCGTGCGGTGGCCAGGCCCACCACTCCGGCTCCGATCACCACGGTGTCGGTTGTCAGTCGTTCTGTCTGCGTCACGGCAATACCCCTGTTTGGCTTGCAGAAAAGTATCGCAAAACTTTGCCGGCAAGGGAAAACCGCCCAACCTGCCGGGGCGGGAAGGTTATTCAGGGGGTACCGAAACCGTTATACTGTCGGCAATGCCGGATGGGTTTCCGGCGACTCCATGGACAAGGCGCGGAGCCTGGGAGACAGCAACGAGATGTCGGACAGAAAGCAGTTCGTGATTGTAATGCTGGTGGCCGCAGTGTTTGTCGGCTGGCTCGGCTGGCGGGGTTTCGAGGTTATTTCCCTCAACCGGACCTTGCAGGAAGACCGTACGGTGGCAAATTATCCCTATCAGCACCGGGTGCTGCGGGTTGAAGGCTCGACCGCAATCATGAGTTCGCTGCGATCCCACGACGTGTCGACCCGGGATGCCCTGATCACGCTCTTTCCCAGCATGCGGGATCTTGGTGAAAGCCACCGGGACTGGCAACGTGCGGAACGGGAACTGGCGCAGGTCCAGGCCCGGGCCGGCGACATCGTACTGCACGCCCCGGGGATCACCCGGATTCGCTGGGAACTTGACGACAACTGGTATCACCTGACCCATATGCAGTCCAATAACAGCCCCCGACGCTGACAGGCCTTTATGACCGAAACATCCAGCCATCCCTACGATGCCCTGACGCCCGACAGCATCCTCGACGCCATGGAAGCCGCCGGCTTCGTAATTAACGGCCGGCTCTTCGCCCTGAACAGTTACGAGAATCGGGTTTACCAGGTCGGTATCGAGGACTCGGTACCGGTGATCGCAAAATTCTACCGCCCGGGCCGCTGGAGCGAAGCCCAGATTCGCGAGGAGCACGATTTCACCCTCGAGCTGCTGGACGGCGATATGCCGGTGGTTGCACCGCTGGTGATGCCATCCGGTGACACCCTGGGCCGCCACGGCGACTTTTTCTTTGCGGTGTTCCCCCAGCGCGGCGGCCAGGCCCCGGACACCAGCACACCCGACACGCTGTACCGCCTGGGCCAGTGGCTCGGCCAGATGCATAACATCGGCGCCAAAAAGCCCTTTGCCAGCCGTTCCACGCTGGACATCCTCGAGGGTATCACCGGGAACAACCGCTACCTGATCGACGGCGGCTGGATACCGAAAGACCTGCAAGCCGCATGGAACAGCCTGATTCCGGACCTGCTGGCACACTGTGCCCGCCGCGTTGATGAAGCCGGCGAGACCGCCCTACTGCGCCTCCACGGTGACTGCCATGCCGGCAATATCCTGGTGCGCGAGGAACAGATGCTGTTTGTCGACCTGGACGACTGCCGCAGCGGGCCCGCCATCCAGGACCTCTGGTTACTGCTCAACGGGGACGAGATTACCCAGGGCCAGCAGTTCGCCGAACTCCTGGAAGGTTACGAGATGTTCCGCGATTTCAATCGCCGCGAGCGCCACCTGATCGAACCACTGCGCTGCTTCCGCCAGATCAACCATTGCGCCTGGCTGGCGCGGCGCTGGGAAGACCCCGCTTTCCCACGGTTCTTCCCCTGGTTTGGCCAGCCACGGTTCTGGTCTGACCAGATCCTGGCGTTGCGGGAGCAGCTTGCCGCCCTGCAGGCGCCACCTATCTCGATCCCCGGCCAGTACTGAGCCGCGGTCTGTCACTTTCAGCAACGGAGACTCCATGAGCCAGAACGAGGTCCGCTTTACCATTCGCAGCCTGCTTGCCACCGCCATCGGCGCCGTCATTGCCACGGTGGCCGTGCTGGAACTCAGTGGCAAGATCAGCCACTCCACAATCAAGGACAACGCAATCGGAGAGTTCACCGCCATCCACGTCGAGCCCGGTGAAACCTTTCGCATGTCGCCCAAGCCCTCGGAGCTCCATGCCGTTTGCGAACATGGCTACCTGGCCATCGCCGCCGACGCCGACCCGGAGTTCCGCGGCGTGCTCGTGGACTACAAGAATCGTGGTGTAAAATGCCAGTGATCGACAGCCCTGAGACCACCGACAGCCCTGAGACCACCGACAGCCCTGAGCCCACCGAGAGACCGGAGCCAGCATGAGCCACAACCCGACACCCCCGCAGCAGGAAACCGACCGACTGTTCGCCACGCCACGGGAGCCGGCGGACTTCCGTTTTGACGCCTCGGTAGCACGGGTGTTTCCGGACATGATCCGGCGCTCGGTGCCCGGCTATACCACCATCATTCCGATGATCGAGGTGATTACCGAGCAGTATGTGCAGCCGGGCAGCCATTGCTACGACCTTGGCTGTTCACTGGGAGCATCCACCCTTGCCATGCGCCACGGCATTCCCTACCGCGACTGCACCCTGGTCGGTGTCGACAACTCCAGCGCGATGATCGAACGCTGCGAGCATTACATTGCCCTGGACGATCACCCGCTACCGGTAACGCTGCTCTGCGAGGACATCCTCGACACCCCGATCCGGGATGCTTCGGTCACAACCCTGAACTTCACCCTGCAATTCGTGGCACCGGAACGGCGGGCGGCACTGCTGAGCCGGATAGCCGAAGGCACCCGCCCCGGCGGCGTGCTGATCCTGTCCGAAAAAATCCGTTTCGAATCGGCGGTGGAGCAAGACATCCAGACCCGCCTCCATCACGAGTTCAAGCGGGCCAATGGCTACTCTGACCTGGAGATCAGCCAGAAGCGCTCGGCCATCGAGCAGGTACTGATCCCCGAAACCCTGGCGGCCCACCGGGAACGCCTGCTGGCCGCCGGCTTCGAGCGGGTGATGGTGTGGTACCAGTGCTTCAACTTTGTCTCGATGCTGGCGATCAAGGCATCCTGATCCCAGAGTTCTGCATTACCGGAAGCTGACATGACGCGATTCGACTGGCAAGGCTGTTATCAAAAACTGTTCGACGAACTGGTTAAAGAAGGCCTGCAAGACTGGGAAGACCTGCTGCACCGGCAACTGGCCCAGCGTTTTGACGAAAACCCCCATGGTGACCTGCCCCGCTGGCTGGGCGCTCTGGCCACACTGCCGGCCCTCGCCAACGTCACCGGCGAAACCGACACCGCCGCCATTACCCTGCGCACCGGCCAACCGCTGTCGGACGCCGATGCGGAAGCGCTGGAGCAGGGTCTGCGAGGGTTGATGCCCTGGCGTAAGGGGCCCTTCGACTTTTTCGGGACCTACATCGATACCGAATGGCATTCCGACTGGAAATGGGACCGGGTGGCGCCCTATGTATCCGATCTCACCGGCCGCAAGGTGCTGGACGTCGGCTGCGGCTCCGGCTACCACTGCTGGCGCATGCACGGCGCCGGTGCCAGCCAGGTGATTGGCGTCGATCCCGGGTTGCTGTTCCTGTTCCAGTTCCTCAGTGTGAAGCAGTACTTGGGTGATGTCCCGGTGGACCTGCTGCCGCTGCGAATGGAAGACCTGCCGCCGGGCCTGAACTGGTTCGACACCACGTTTTCCATGGGTGTGCTTTACCATCGCCGCTCACCCCTCGATCACCTGCTGGAACTGAAAGATACCCTGCGCCCCGGCGGTGAGCTGGTGCTGGAAACTCTGGTGGTGGATGGCCCCGAGGGCTACAGCCTGATGCCGGAGGACCGCTATGGCCAGATGCGTAACGTCTGGTTTCTGCCCAGTTGTGACACGCTGATGCGCTGGCTTGACCGCACCGGCTTCCGTAATGCACGGGTGGTGGACGTGACCGAAACCACGACGGCGGAGCAGCGCACCACCGACTGGATGCGATTCCAGTCACTGCAGGACTTCCTGGACCCGGACGATCCGACAAAAACCATCGAGGGCTATCCGGGGCCGAAGCGGGCCACCGTCATTGCCGAAAAGCCCTGATAGAGAAGAGAAGAAAGCGACGGAAGTCATCTCCCGTCGCTTATTGGCGCCAGCCGTCGGCCAGTGCCGCTCAGCCGCCGAAGGGATGCCGCTTGATGATGGTTTCCACCCGGTCCGGTCCGGTCGAGATAATATCGATCGGCGCCTCGATCTGCTCTTCGATGAAGCGGATATAGGCCTTGGCATTGGCGGGCAGCTGCTCGATGCTGGTCAGGCCAACGGTGCTCTCGCTCCAGCCCGGCAATTCCTCGTAGACCGGCTCGATGTCAGCGTAGCTGTCGCAGCCAATGGGCGGACGGGTCATCTCGCCAGTCGGCGTCTTGTAACCCACACACACCTTGACGGTTTCCAGGCCATCGAGCACATCCAGCTTGGTCAGACAGATGCCGGACACGCTGTTGATCTGGATGGCATGACGCAGGGCTACGGCATCGAACCAGCCACAGCGGCGGGAGCGACCGGTGGTGGTACCCACTTCGTTACCCTTCACTGCCAGGTGGCTGCCCACCTCGTCAAACAGCTCCGTCGGGAACGGGCCGGAGCCCACGCGGGTGGTATAGGCCTTGGTAATGCCCAGCACGTAATCGAGGAACAACGGACCGAAGCCGGAACCGGTTGCGGTACCGCCTGCCGTGGTGTTGGACGAAGTTACGAACGGGTAGGTACCCAGGTCAATATCCAGCAGGGAGCCCTGGGCACCCTCAAACAGGATATGCTCACCACGCTTGCGGAAATCGTGCAGCAGGTCGGTCACATCGGCAGACATCGGCAGGATTTCCTCACCCATCGCCTTCAGGTCCGCAAGGGCCTGGTCCACGTCCACCGCCTCTTCCTTGAAGTACTCGGTCAGTACGAAGTTATGGTAGGACATGATGTCCCGCAGCTTGGCTTCGAAGGTGGCCAGGTTACACAGGTCGCCAACCCGCAGGCCGCGCCGCGACACTTTGTCCTCGTAGGCCGGGCCGATACCACGTCCGGTGGTGCCGATCTTGTCGATGCCCCGGGCACGCTCACGGGCCTGGTCGATGCGAACGTGGGTCGGCAGGATCAGCGGACAGGCCAGGCTGATCTTCAGCCGGTCACGGACTGCCACGCCACTGGCCTCCAGCTCACGGACTTCTTTCAGCAGCGCTTCCGGAGACAGCACCACGCCGTTACCGATCAGGCACTCGACATTCTCCCGCAGAATGCCGGACGGAATCAGGTGCAGCGCCGTCTTCTTGCCTTCAATCACCAGGGTATGGCCGGCATTGTGACCGCCCTGGAAGCGCACCACGGCAGCAACCTGGTCGGTCAGCAGGTCAACAATCTTGCCCTTACCTTCATCACCCCATTGGGTGCCCAGCACTACAACGTTTTTACCCATGTCTCTCTCTCAAAGCGGCCGCGCCCGATTGCACGCTAACGGCACAGTTACGAATTCGTGAATGGTTCCGGGGCCCGCAGGGACCTCAGGAAATTGGTTCCACAACCCATTGCCCGCCCTGCTGGACCAGAACCCGGTCACAGCCGCGGGTCGCGGGGTCGGTTTCGTCATCGGGCAAGGCCTGGATGACGGTATCAGTCAGCCGCAGGCTGGCAATCGCGGACGCCAGGGCCGGATCCTTGCTGACCGGCGCCCAGATTGCCCGGACCGGTTTGCGGGCCCGCTGGCCCAGGGAAACCAGGGCCCGGATGTCCAGGCTGAAACCGGTCGCCGGCCGGGCGCGACCAAAGTCGCCGCCGATAGCATCGTAACGGCCGCCCTTGGCCACCGCGTCACCATGGCCCGGAGCATAGGCGGCAAAAACCAGTCCGGTGTGATAGTTGTAGCCGCGAAGTTCGCAGAAGTCGAAACCGTAACCGACTTCCGGGAAATCCCGGGCCAGCATCGCAGCCACCCGCTCCAGCTGGTCCAGTGCCCGGATCAGGTTATCCGGCGCACCCTGCAGCACCTTGCGGGCCTCTGTCAGCGCTTCCGGGCCGCCGCTGATGCGTGCCAGCTCCCGCAGACGGCCGCCGGCAGAATCCGCCGCGCAGCCGCCCAGCAGCTCATCAAGTTCCGGTACCGACTTGCGGGCCATGGCGTCAAAGATCCGGTCTTCAGTATCACGGTCGAAACCGGCATCACCGATCAGTGACTCGTAGATTGCCACATGGGCGAGATCCAGGTGGATCCGCGGCATACCGGCCACCCGCAGGGCTTCCAGCATCAGGCTGATGACTTCCAGGTCCGCGGATTCGGACGCGCTGCCAAACAGTTCACAGCCGGCCTGGATCGGCGTCCGGCCGGTCAGCATATGGCGGGGCCGGGTATGCAGTACATGACCGGCATAGCACAGGCGGGTGACGCCGTCTTCACGCAGGGTGTGGGCGTCGATGCGGGCGGCCTGGGGCGTCATGTCGGCGCGCACCCCCATCATCCGGCCGGTCAGCTGGTCGGTGAGTTTGAAGGTTTGCAGCTCCAGATCATGGCCGGTGCCGGTAAACAGGGATTCGAGGTATTCGATCAGCGGCGGGATCACCAGCTGGTAGCCCCAGCGTTGGCAGGTGTCCATTACATCCCGGCGCAGTGATTCAATCTGTCCTGCCAGCGGCGGCAGGATATCTTCCACGCCATCCGGCAATAACCAGCGATCAGAAACTGTCATGCGATTCTAGTGTCCGTTTTGACCCCGGCGCTGACGCCAGTGCCGGAAATTCAAAGGATTGAGGGCCAGGCCCGTAGCAGTGCGGAAAAACCAGACCAAAACCGGCGGAATTTTACACTGTTGGCACACACAAAAAAACCGGAATACCCAAGGTATTCCGGTTTGTTTCACCCGCTGCGGTATTTACTGACCGCCCTGGGGGTCGTTCAGGAAGCGCAGGAACTGGCTGTCCGAGTCGATCACCATGATGTCGTCCTTGCTGGAGAACGCCTTCTGGTAAGCCTGCAGGCTCCGGTACAGGCTGTAGAACTCCTCGTCGGCACTGTAGGCGTCCGCATAGGTCCGGGCCGCCTGGCCGTCACCCTCACCGCGGGTTTCCTCGGCCTGGGCAAAGGCATTGGCCAGAACCACGGTGCGCTGACGATCGGCATCGGCACGGATACCCTCGGCCAGCTCGCGGCCACGGGAACGGAATTCCTGGGCCAGCTTCTCCCGCTCAGTGGCCATCCGGCGATAAACGTTCTCGCTTACCTGGCCCGGCAACTCGATGGCCTTCACGCGGATATCCACCACTTCAATACCGAACTCGGTGACCGAAGTTTCGTTCACCCGATCCCGCAGGGTGTGCATCAACTCATCACGCTGTCCGGACACCACCTCATGCATGGTACGGATACCGAACTCGTCCCGCAGACCGTTATCCACCCGGGATGACAGCAGCGACTGGGCACGGAACTCGTCACCACCGGTAGAACGGTAGAACTCATCCACATCGCGGATTTTCCAGGCGATGTAGGAATCCACATCCAGCGGCTTCTTCTCCACCGTCAGGTACTGACGGGACGGCAGATCGGTGGTCAGTACCCGGACATCGAACAGACGCACCTGGTCAACCACCGGCGCCTTGAAGTGGATACCCGCCTGGATGTCGGTCTCGATCAATTCGCCGAACCGCAACAGGACACCGCGGTGGGTTTCCGGAATGATGAACACGCTGGACCACACCAGCAGGACTACAATGAGGGCGCCTGCAAGACCCACTACGCCTTTAGGTCCCATGATTATCTCCCCCTCCGGGCGGTCGTATCCTGTCTGCTCTGCAGCTCACGGATGACCTGGTCAGTCAGTGATTGGATGTCGGGCTGGTCCGTACTGCCGGAACCATCGCTGGTACTGCCGGACTGGGCTGCGCCCTGGCGGTTGACCAGGCGATCAAGCGGCAGGTACATCATATTGTTGCTGCCCTCGGTATCCACCAGCACCTTGCTGGTTCTGGACAGCACACCCTCTACCGCATCCAGGTACATGCGCTCGCGGGTCACGGCGGGCGCTGTCTTGTACACCGCCAGCAGTTCCAGGTAACGGGCCGTCTCACCGCGGGCACGGTCGATCACTTCCTGCTTGTAGGCTTCGGCCTCTTCGATCATGCGCTGGGCGCGACCGCGAGCCTCCGGAACCACCTTGTTGCGGTAGGTTTCCGCCTCTTCCTTCAGCCGCTGCTCGTCCTCGCGGGCCCGCTGTACTTCACGGAACGCGTCCTGCACGGGCGCCGGGGGCTGGGTACTTTCAACGTTCACCCGCACGATTTCGAGGCCGGTGCCGTACTCCTCAAGAAACTTCTGCAGACGCTGCTCCACCCGGACACCGAGTTCGGCACGACCTTCCGTGAGCACCTGGTCGAGCACCGAGCTGCCCACTTCGTGGCGCAGCGCACTGTCGGTGGCAAAGGCCAGCGCCTCGTTGGAATCCCTGACGTTCAGCACGTAGTCCCGGGCGTTGGACACCCGATACTGGACCTGGAGATCCACCGACACCAGGTTTTCATCCTGGGTCAGCATCTGGCCGCGGGACTCCGCATTACGCACACTGGTGACCCGCACCTTGGTGACATCGTCAATCAGCGGCACCTTGAACCGGAGACCGGGATTTTCAGTACGGTTGTACTCGCCGAAGCGCAGCACCACCGCCCGCTCCTGTTCGTCCACTGTGTAGAAGGACTGGAAAATGACATAGCCAACAACAAGGATGCCGGCAATGGCCAGGATGGCCCCGAAGCCGCCACCGCTGCCGGAGGCGCCGTCACCGCCGGAGCCGGACTTGCCGCCCTTGCCGCCGAGGAGCTTGTTGAGCTTGTCGAGACCGCGCTTCAGTGCCTCGTCCAGGTCTGGCGGACCCTGATCATTGCCGCCACGACGACCACCGGTTCCCCAGGGATCGTTATCGTTGCGGTTACCACCCGGTTCATTCCAGGCCATAATTTTCTCCGTTCCAACTTGTTCGAATGGCTGCAAATACTAGGGATTTATCCCCGCCCCGGCAATAGCCGCGGGGTTTATTCGCCCCCGGCCACTTCGTCGGCGCTCAGGCGAATGTCTTCCGGTCTGACCCCGGCACGACTGAGCAGCTGACGCCAGTCCCGGTTCTGCAGACGAACTTCCACCACCGTATCACCGCTGTCGGTATGCCGCTCGCCCAGCACCGACCCGGTCTGATGCAGCAGCGCCCGCAGCTTGCCATCCTGCGGACCGAGCAGGACAAACTGGTGAATCACGTCTTCCGCCAGCCGTTCGACCATGGCGTCGAACAGTTCCGTCATACCGGCACCGCTCACCGCGGAAACCCAGACCCGTACCGGCACCCCGTTCTCGTCCCGGTCGATGCGCGGGGTGAAGTCCTCCAGCAGGTCAATCTTGTTGAACACCTGCATCATCGGCCGCTCGTCGGCGCCGATCTCGTGGAGCACTTCATGAACCTGCTCCATATTCTCATCCCGCCGCTCGTCATGGCAATCAATGACATGGAGCAGCAGTGACGCTTCGGTCGTTTCCTCCAGCGTGGCCCGGAAGGCCTCCACCAGCTTGTGGGGCAGATGGCGAATGAAGCCTACAGTATCGGCCATCACCACCGGCCCGATGTCCGGCAACTCAAGCCGCCGCAAGGTCGGATCGAGGGTCGCGAACAGCTGGTTTGCAGCATATACGCTGGAAGTTGTCATTCGGTTGAACAGGGTGGACTTGCCGGCGTTGGTGTAACCCACCAGGGAGATGGTGGGAATGTCCGCCCGCTGGCGGGCACGGCGCCCCTGATTCCGTTGCCGGCGCACTTTCTCGAGGCGACGGTGAATGGACTTGATGCGCTCACGCAACAACCGGCGGTCGGTCTCGAGCTGGGTCTCACCCGGACCGCGCAGGCCGATACCACCCTTCTGGCGCTCCAGGTGGGTCCAGCCCCGCACCAGACGGGTCGACATGTGCTCGAGCTGAGCCAACTCGACCTGGAGCTTGCCCTCGTGGGTGCGGGCGCGCTGGGCAAAGATATCGAGAATGACCCCGGTCCGGTCCAGCACCCGGCACTTGAGCTCCCGCTCAATGTTACGCTCCTGGCTGGGGCTCAGGGCGTGATTGAACAACACCACGTCTGCCTCATGCTGGATCACCGCCTCGTGGATTTCTTCCAGCTTGCCTTCGCCGACAAACAGCCGTGAGCTGGGCTGGTTGCGTTTGCCGGTAACCATGGCAACCGCTTCCACACCGGCCGAGCTGACCAGCTCGCGAAACTCGCCAGGATCTTCCGATTCATCGTGGGATGAGAAATCGATGTGAACCAGGACCGCCCGTTCACCTACATCTGGACGTTCAAACAAGGGCGCGCAACTCCGCAATTTTGGTGGGTGAATTAAACGCAAAGACCCGCGGGCCCGGCCACTCTGATGAGAGTATGACGGGAACGCGGGCTTCGGGAACTACCTGTAACCGACAATGATCCGCTGGATCAGTCCTCGGCTTCATTTTCTCCGGCCGGATTTTGCTGCGGAATGCGCACATTCCGGGCAGGCACGACGGTGGAGATGGCATGCTTGTATACCATCTGGCTGACAGTGTTCTTCAGCAGGATGACAAACTGGTCAAATGACTCGATCTGGCCCTGGAGCTTGATGCCATTCACGAGAAAGATGGAAACCGGAATGCGTTCCTTGCGCAAGGCGTTGAGGTAAGGGTCTTGTAAAGAGTGCCCTTTTGACATGTGTGTTCTCCTGTTAATTATTAATGCGGATCGTCATTGGTAAAACTAAATGTGGTTGCACGCCTGATAAATTTCAAGGCGGATTCAGCAATTTGCCCGTCACCCGAGTCGAGCCACTGTACATCGGGCCACTTCCGCAACCAGGTCAGCTGGCGCTTGGCCAGTTGCCGGGTCGCTGCAATACCTTGCGCCACAAAGCTGTCGTAGTCACACTCACCGGCCAGGTAGGACCAGGCCTGACGGTAACCAACGCAGCGCATGGAGGGCAGTTCGGGATTCAAGTCTCCCCGCGCCATCAGGGACCGGACTTCGTCCAGGAATCCCTGGTCGAGCATGGCCAGGAAGCGCTGGCGGATCCGGTCATGGAGGATCCGCCGCTCGGCAGGGGCGACTGCAAGCTGCACCACAGTATACGGAAGCGATGACGATTCGTCTGCCTGCCATTGGGTGAAATAGGGGTAATCCTTGATAACACTTTCGGCTACCCCGGACGAAGCCGCCACACCCTCGCCCTGCCAGAACCCGGAAATGGGCTTGCCGGTCAGTCGGATGACCTCCACTGCACGCATCAGGCGCTGGCGGTTGTTGGGATGAATACGGGCCGCAGCGATGGGATCCATGCGGGCCAGCTCGTCATGCAGCGCCTGCCAGCCGCGCTCCCCGGCTTCCGCCTCGATCTGCGCCCGCAATTCGCGACTGGCCGATGGCAGGTCCGACATGCCACTCAACAGGGCCTTGAAGTACATCATGGTGCCGCCCACCAGCAACGGAATACGGCCGGCACGGGTGATTTCCGCCATCTCCCGCAACGCATCGCGGCGAAAGTCCGCCGCGGAGTACCGTTCGGCCGGATCACAGATGTCGATCAGCCGGTGAGGAGCCCGGGCCAGCTCCTCCGCCGTTGGCTTGGCGGTGCCGATGTCCATGCCGCGGTAAATCATCGCGGAATCCACGCTGATGATGTCGCAGGGCAGCCGCTCGCACAGGCGAATGGCCAGATCGGTCTTGCCGGAGGCGGTCGGCCCCATCAGAAAAATGGCTGGTGGCAGCGCATTACCGTCCGCAGGTTTGCCAGCGGTCATCTCAGCGGCCCCGCAGGAACAGTTTGTCGAGCTCGGACAGCGTCACCAGGGTCCAGGTCGGCCGGCCATGGTTACATTGCCCGCTGCGCTCGGTCGCCTCCATGTCCCGCAGCAGCGAATTCATCTCCGGGATGGTGAGCTGGCGATTGGCCCGCACCGAACCGTGGCAGGCCATGGTGCCTAACAGCTCGTGGGTCATTGCCTCCACCCGGTCACTCTGACCATGCTCGATCAGATCCGCCAGCACATCCCGCACCAGCTGCTCGGTGTCTGCCCCTCGCAGCAGCGAGGGCACCTGGCGGACCGCAAGGGTTTCCGGGCCAATACGCTCCACCGCCAGACCGAGGCGCTGGAGCTCATCCTGGCAGGATTCCGCCAGGGCCGCCTCCTTCTGGCTCACCGCCAGCGAAACCGGCACCAGCAAGGGCTGGCTCTTGAGATCCTGGGCAGCCAGCGCGCGCTTCATGCGCTCGTAAGTGATGCGCTCATGGGCAGCATGCATATCCACCACAATCAGCCCCTGGCGGGTCTGGGCCAGGATGTAGATGCCATGGAGCTGGGCGATGGCATAACCCAGCGGCGGCTCCTCATCGCCGGAGACCGGCGGCGTGGGGCTGGCAACGGCGAGATCGGTCGCCGCCGGCATGGCCATGCTGTCGGCACCGGCCGCGCCACCGCCCTGGTTAAGGGACTTATAGAACGCCATCTGGTCCTGCGCCTGCCATTGCGGCTGGGGCGCACTGTAGCCTCCCCCCAGTGCCATCGCCGGCTGACGTGCCGCAGCGAGATCCGGTTGCGAGCCGAAACCGTCCCCCCGGGACGGGGCCTGGTTCTGGCCGGCTTCCCGGCCGAATGACTGGGCGACGGCACCGCGCAGGTGGTCATCCGGCCTTACCTCCGCCAGCGCCCGGTGCAGGGTCCGGAAAATGAAATCGTGCACCAGCCGGCCATCACGGAACCTCACCTCGTGCTTGGTGGGGTGTACATTGACATCCACTGTGGCGGGATCCACTTCCAGGTACAGCACGAACGCCGGGTGCCGATTGTTGTAGAGCACATCGCGATAGGCCTGGCGCACGGCGTGGGCCACCAGCTTGTCGCGGATCACCCGACCGTTGACGAAGAAGTACTGCAGGTCCGCCTGGCTGCGGGAAAATGTCGGCAGGGCCACCCAGCCCCACAACCGCAGGCCGGTAGCCTCGGCGTCGATAACCACGGCATTGTCGATGAACTGCTGGCCGCACAAAGCGCCGATCCGGCGCTCCCGGTCCAGGGGCGTCGCCGCGGGACGCAGGCTCTGTACCACCTTCTGATTGTGACGCAGGGTAAAGCCGGCATCGAAGCGGCTCAGCGCCTGGCGGCGCAGGCATTCTTCGACATGATTGAATTCGGTTTTCTCGGTGCGCAGGAATTTGCGGCGGGCGGGAGTGTTAAAGAACAGGTCCCGCACCTCCACCGTGGTGCCCACCGGATGGGCTGCCGGGGAAATCCGCGCATCCATCTCCCGGCCTTCCACCTCGACCCGGGCTGCAGCTTCCTGCTCCGCCGTCCTGGAGGTCAGCGCCAGCCGGGACACCGAGCTGATACTGGCCAACGCCTCGCCGCGAAAACCCAGGGAGGCCACCGCTTCAAGGTCATCAAGACTGGTGATTTTACTGGTAGCATGGCGGCTCAGTGCCAGCGGCAGATCCGCTTCTTCGATGCCGGAACCGTCATCACGCACCCGGATGAGTTTGGCGCCGCCCTGCTCGATATCAACATCGACCCGGACGGCGCCGGCGTCCAAGGCGTTTTCTACCAGCTCTTTGACCACCGACGCCGGGCGTTCGACTACCTCACCGGCGGCGATCTGGTTGGCAAGACGAGGGGAGAGTAACTTGATGCTGGCCATGGATCAGGGCTGCCTTTGCGCTTGGAGACCGGGTTTGCGAATCAGGATGGCGGTAACGGTTGCCCGCGCCCCGCATTCGCTAGCCCGCCATGATAACAGATGCACAAGCGCGCACTAACCCCGGGCAGCTTGCCGCCCTGACCACTGCCAGTGCAGCGGCATGGACCCGCCTGCAGCAGGCCCGCTCAGGAAGCCGGGATACGAATGGTCTGGCCCACGATAACCTGGTCATCGCTGAGCCCGTTATAGCGCATCAGCTCACTGACCGTGGTCCGGTTTTCCCGGGCCACCGCAGACAGGGTATCGCCGCGCCGGATACGGTACTGGTTAGCCGCGGAGCCATTACCACCCTGGCGTTTCTGCCACGCCAGCAGGGTTCCGGGGGGCGGAGTCTGGCTGAAATGTTCATTGATGCCGTCAAAAACCGCCCTCGCCACTTTCTGTTGATAGCGGCTGCTGGCCAGGTTCTTCTCCTCCTGGGGATTGGAGATGAATCCGGCTTCCACCAGGATGGAGGGGATATCCGGGGACTTCAGCACCACGAACGCTGCCTGTTCCACCCCTGATTTATGCAGGCTGGTCACCCGGCCAAGGCGATTAAGCACATGACCGCCGACACCGATACTGGAATTGATACTGGCGGTCATCGACAGATCCAGCAACACCCCGGCCAGCATGTCGTCCTTGCCATCAAGGGATACGCCACCGGAACCGCCGATCAGGTCCGAACGGTTCTCGCTTTTTGCCAGCCAGCGCGCCGTCTCACTGGTCGCCCCGCGCTGGGACAAGGCAAACACCGAGGCCCCGCGCGGTTGTGGAGTACGGAAGGCATCCGCATGAATCGAGACAAACAGATCGGCGTTGTGCTTGCGCGCCATCAGGGTGCGGCTGCGCAGGTCAATGTAATAATCCCCGGTCCGGGTCAGCTTGGCGGTATAACCCGGCTTCTGGTTAATCAGCTCGGCAATGGTCCTGGCCATGCGCAGCACCACGTCCTTCTCACGGGTGCCGCGAGGACCAATGGCGCCGGGATCTTCACCGCCATGACCGGCATCGATGACCACCACGACGTCACGTTTGCCGGCGTCGTTATCCGACAGCACCGGTTGCGGCGGCCGGACCGCTGCGCCACCGCCGCCCTCTTTGACCAGGTCAACCACCAGGCGGTGGCCATACTGCTGATTAGGCTCGAGCTGGAAACTGCGGGGTTTGATATCCGTTTCCAGGTCCAGCACCACCCGCAGGTCAGACCCGTTGCGGGGTGCACTGCGGATGCGCCTAATAGGACTGCCGGACAGATCAAGACGGTCGAAATCGGCTTTCAGCGAGGCATTGCTGATATCAATGACCAGCCTCGCCGGAGACGACAATGCAAACACCTTGTGATCGACGCTCGCCGAGGTATCCAGCACCAGTCGGGTGTGGTCCGGCGCAGGCCAGATCCGCGCACCTTCAACAGCACTCCCTGCATAGGCCGGCAACGCCAGCGCAACGGCCAGCGCCAGGCTTGTCAGGCAGCCGAGCCATCCTGACCCGCTGCGCCATTTCTTGCTGAACGATCTCATCTCATATACCCGCTCAATCGTGTCTCCTGACTGCCGCCCCGGGGCTCAGCCAGCGCTGTCCGGCGCTGCTGCAGACGCCAGCAAGTCCAGCACCCGCTGACCCGCGGCGGACCCCGCCAGCAACATTGCCTTCCGGCCGCGCCCCTGGCGCTGCAGGCGAACCACCAGGTCCGCCGGCGGCAGAATACCGGCACCCCGTTCTGCCCACTCGATCAGACAGACCGCAGCACCGCTGAAATAATCCCGGATCCCCATGTACTCAAGCTCTTCCGGATCGCCCAGTCGATAAAGATCAAAATGAAACGTGGGCGGCTGCAGGTGTTCGTAAGGCTCAACCAGGGTATAGGTGGGGCTCTTGACCGCCCCCTGATGCCCCAATCCCCGCATGAATCCGCGACTCAGGGTGGTTTTGCCCATCCCCAGGTTACCCTCAAGAAACAGTGTCAGGCCCTGACCGCTGGCAATGACCGCCCGGGCCAGCCGTCCACCCAGGGCAACCGTAGCCGCCTCGTCTGCCAGCTCAAGCTCCATTGCCTGTTCCGCCATAATTGTCACTCTCCGGCTCCCGGGTCGCACTCTGCACCCGCCACTTCCGCTGCAGCGAGCAGGGAAGGTATTGTCTTGATCATGTCCGTTGGCAACAGCCCCATGTACCCCTGCTGTTGCGAGGCCTGGCAGGCCGCCGCCAGATGCAGTGCAGCCGCCATGGCAGCCGCCTCCGGAGCGTCGCCCAGCTGCGCCAGCAGGCTGCCGGCGAGCCCGCTGAGCACATCACCCATCCCGCCCGTTGCCATGCCCGGATTGCTACCACTGATGATGATGGGTAACGCGCCCTCGGTGGCAATCACCGTCCCGGCACCTTTCAGCAGCACCGTACCGCCAAAACGCCGGGCCAGCGCCTGAACCGAGCCCAGCCGATCCGCCTCGATATCCGCCACACTGACGTCCAGCAACCGTGCAGCCTCTCCGGGATGAGGCGTCAACAGGTGATCCGTGGCACGCACCGGAACCCGCCGCGCCATCAGGTTCAGGGCATCGGCATCCAGCACCTGGGGCTTGCCGCTGGCCAGTACCTGCTGGAGCATCTGCTGCCCCCAGGCCCCCTGACCAATGCCCGGCCCACAAACCACGACCGAGGCCTTGTTCAGCAAGGGCGCCAGCTCAGAGCCATGAATCAGCCCCTGCACCATCACCGAGGGACAGCGGACCAGTGCCGCCGTGACATGCTCCGGGCGGGTGGCCAGGGTCACCAAACCGGCGCCGGAGCGCGCAGCAGCCTCGGCAGCCAGCAGCCCGGCACCACCGTAGCCGCGGTCTCCGGCGACAATCAGTACATGACCAAAGCGGCCCTTGTGGGCAGTTGCCGACCGCCGTGGCAGGCCTGCCTGAACACTGGCCCAGTCCAGCCGGCGAGCGACCGGTTGCTGGCCACTGCGACCGATCTGGTCCTCCGTATCCAGCGCCTCGAAGACCACGGCGCCGCAATATTCCGCACCCTGCCCGGTAAACAGACCGGCTTTCAGGGCAATAAACGTTACGGTGACGGACGCCCGCACCACCGCTCCCGGCGCAACTCCGGTGGTGGCATCCAGCCCGGAGGGCAGATCGATCGCCAGCACCGGTTGGCCAGCCAGGTTACAGCGGCGAATCAGCTCATCAAACGGGGCCCTTGGCGCGCCACTGGTACCTGTTCCGAGCATGGCGTCGACCACCAGGCCACAACGGGCAAAAACCGCATCCCGGGCCACCTCGTCAAGGTCGCTCCAGCGCTGCACCATGACGCCGTCAGCGATCGCCTTCTGATAGGCCGCGCGGGCATCCCCCTGTAACCGGTCCGGATCCGAAACCGCCACACAGTCCACTTTCATACCGTGGCGGCGGGCATTGGCCGCCACCAGGTAACCGTCGCCACCGTTGTTACCGGCACCACAAAGCACCAGCAACAAACCGGGCTCAGGCCAGACCCTCACCAGCTGCCGAAACGCCGCACTGGCGGCCCGTTGCATCAGATCGAAGCCGGGAACCCCCACTTGCTCAATGACATAGCGATCCACCGCCCGCACAGCATCGGCTGTGTAGAGCAACTCTGGTAAGCTGTAAACACCAGAACCCAGCATGCAGTGGTAGCCCCGCTACAGAATTCAGTTTAAAAATTATGTCCAGATCTCTGTAAAGCATAGCAAAAGCAGAAAAAAGGTCATAACTTAATCAAATTAAACTTGCCTTAGTTTGCACCATGACCAGACCCGACGACGACCAGCTAACCAATCTTCCCGAACAGATCCACCAATGGGCCCTGGAGCTGGGTTTCAGCGACACCGGCATCACCCTGCCGGACACCGGGCCCTACGCGGACCGCCTGCAGGCATGGCTGGCCAACGGCTTCCACGGTGAAATGTCCTACATGGCGGATCATGGCGACAAGCGCTACACCCCGGAATCACTGGTACCCGGGACGGCCCGGGTCATCAGTGTACGGATGGACTACCTGCCCTCCCCCGACCGGCCCCGGGACACCCTGACCGACCCGCAAAAAGCCTACATCTCACGCTATACCCTGGGGCGGGACTATCACAAGCTGATGCGCAAGCGCCTTGCCAGCCTTGCCCGACAGATCGACGACGCGGTATCCGGGTACGACTACCGGGCGTTCGTGGACAGTGCGCCAGTCCTGGAAAGAGGGCTCGCCCAGCGGGCCGGGCTGGGCTGGATTGGCAAGAACACCATGCTGCTGACCCGCAAGGCCGGCTCGTTTTTCTTTCTCGGGGAGATTTTCACCAGCGCGCCACTACCCCTGAGCGAGCCCTACGACAATGACCATTGCGGCCGCTGCAGCGCCTGCCTCGACCTCTGCCCGACCAACGCCTTTGCCGGCCCCCGGGTGCTGGATGCGCGACGCTGCATCAGTTACCTGACCATCGAGCTGAAGGGCAGCATCCCGGAAGAATTGCGGCCGCTGATGGGCAACCGGGTGTTCGGCTGTGACGACTGCCAGCTGGTGTGCCCGTGGAACCGCTTCAGCAAGCCCACGGCCGAAGCGGACTTCCAGCCCCGCCATGGCCTGGACAACAGCGAGCTGGCAGAGTTGTTCCTGTGGTCCGAGGCTACCTTCCTTAAACGCACGGAAGGCTCAGCCATCCGCCGCACCGGCTACGAAGGCTGGCTGCGCAACCTGGCGGTCGGCCTGGGCAATGCCCCTTCCATCATTCCGGTGATTGAGGCACTCAAGCAGCGGGCCGACTTCCCGTCTGAAATGGTGCGGGAGCACGTCCAATGGGCGCTTGCCCGCCACGGCTTATAACCGGAAGAAGTGCTCGCGATAGTGCTGTAACTCGGCGATGGAATCGCGAATGTCATCCAGCGCCAGATGTGAGCCCTTTTTCCTGACCCCCGCCAGCACGTCCGGCCGCCAGCGCCGGGCCAGCTCCTTAACCGTACTGACATCCAGGTTGCGGTAATGGAAGAAGCCTTCCAGCGCTGGCATGTACTTCACCAGAAAGCGGCGGTCCTGGCCGATGCTGTTACCGCACAGCGGCGACTGCCCGGGCTCGACATGCTGCTGCAGGAACGCCAGGGTCTGCTGCTCGGCTTCGGCCTCGGTAACCTTGCTGTCTTTGACCCGCCGGGTCAGCCCGCTCTCGCCATGGGTGCGGGTACACCATTCGTCCATCGCGTCCAGCAGGCTGTCCGGCTGATGAATGGCAATAACCGGCCCCTCCGCAATAATATTGAGCTCGGCATCGGTGACGATGGTGGCCATTTCGATAATGCGTTCTTTATCCGGATCGAGACCGGTCATTTCCAGGTCAATCCAGACCAGGCGGCTGGCGTCTGCCATGTTTTTCTCCAGGCTTTTCAAATTTGGCGGTGGGCGGCTGCAGGATGCGTTTCCCGGGGCACGCTACAAGCACATCCATGTGCGCTTGAGCTCCGGCCATCCATGGCCTCCGACAGCCCCGGGAAACGCATCCTGCAGCCACCCTGCGAATTTCTGTGCAGCCCGCCAGAGCGTACCAAAAGCAAGCTGCAGTTAAACGGTTAGGGTATGATGTCACACCAATACGCAAGCTGACATCAGGAATCACTGCAGACCTCTATGGCAAAACGGCGACTGAACAAACAGCAACAGTTTCGCATCCGCAAGATCCAGGACGAACGGGCGGCCCGGGCGGCCCGCAAGGAGCGGAAAATTGACGAACAACTGGAAGCCGGAGACCTAGGGGACGAGCAGGCAGGGTTAGTCATCGCTCACTTTGGCCAGCAACTGGACGTCGAAGCGCTGGAGGGCGAACGCAAGGGCCGGGTTGTGCGCTGTTTTGTGCGGGCCAACATCGACAGCCTGGTCACCGGAGACCGGGTCATCTGGCGGCCGGGTTCCGGCGAAACCGGGGTAATCGTGGCCCGCTCCGAGCGCATGTCGCTGCTGCAGCGACCCGACAACTTCGGTCAGCTCAAGCCGGTGGCGGCCAACATCGACCACATCATCCTGGTGATCGCGCCGGAACCGGAACCCCACGACAACCTGATTGACCGCTACCTGGTTGCCGCTGAAAACACCGGCATTCCGGCCGTGCTGCTGCTGAACAAGACCGACCTGATCAATGAATACAACCAACCCCTGATCGACGACCTGCTACAGCGCTATGAGAACCTGGGCTACCTGGTGGTGCGCACCTCTGCCAAAGCCTCCGGCAGCGAACCGGCCAGCGAGGTCCAGGATCTGGTACGTGGTCGCACCAGCGTCTTTGTCGGACAGTCGGGGGTAGGCAAGTCTTCCATCATCCAGACCCTGCTGCCCCATGAGTCCCTCAAGGTCGGCGCATTGTCGGAAAGTACCGGCAAGGGCACCCATACCACCACCACCGCCAAGCTGTTCCACCTCGACTGGGGCGGCGACCTGATCGACTCACCGGGTATCCGGGAGTTCGGCTTGTGGCATATGACGGCGAGGGAGATCGAATACGGCTTTCGCGAGATTCGCGACCTGATCGGGCACTGCAAATTCCGTAACTGCCGCCATCTGGGCGACCCCGGTTGCGCACTGGAAAAAGCCGAGCAGGAAGGCCGGATCAGCGCCGAGCGACTGCACAGCTTTCACCGTATCCTGCAGGATATGACCGAGCAGCAGGCCCGCGGGCTGGGGCCTGGGTGACGAAATACCGCACCTCAGGCCAGTTGCCCGCGTAGTGGATCATTTCAATTCTCCACACCGCCGCCGTTTTGCTAGAATGCCCGCCTTTGAGTCCACAGGATCCTTTGTAATGTTCGACAAGCTGTTTGTAATGAGCCAGTACCTGACACCCCAGCTCACGGTGTCCCGGCTGGCGGGTCGCCTGGCTGACAGTGACCGTTCGCCGGCGATGCTGCAACGGGTGATCCGCTGGTTCATTGGTCGTTACGGGGTAAATATGAGCGAAGCCCTGGAGTCTGATCCGGCCGCCTACAGCAGCTTCAACGCTTTCTTTACCCGTGCGCTCAAGCCCGGCCTGCGCCCGGTGGATCCCGATGCTGCAGTGCTGGTCAGTCCGGTAGATGGCGCAATCAGCCAGCTCGGCACCGTGACCCATGACCGGGTATTCCAGGCCAAGGGCCAGTCATTCAGCCTGGTGGAACTGCTTGGCGGCGACCACCAGCGGGCGGAGGATTTTGCCGAGGGGGAGTTTGCCACTATTTATCTGTCGCCCAAGGACTATCACCGCATCCATATGCCGCTGGCCGGCACCCTGCGGGAGATGGTGTATATCCCCGGCAAACTGTTTTCAGTGAATCCCGCGACTGCGGAAAATGTGCCGGACCTGTTTGCCCGCAACGAGCGGGTGGCAGCGATTTTCGACACCGAATTCGGCCCCATGGCGCTGGTGCTGGTTGGCGCGATGATTGTTGGCAGCGTGGAAACCACCTGGGCCGGCATTGTGGCACCGGGCACCGGCCTGGTCACCTCGACCCGCTACGACAGTGGCGCCGATGCCATCCGGTTTGCCAAGGGTGAGGAAATGGGGCGCTTCCGCCTCGGCTCCACCGTTGTCCTGGTCATGCCGAAGGGTGTGGTTAGCTGGAACGAAGACCAGAAGCCCGGCAAGACCGTACGCATGGGCGAGGCATTCGGCCGCAAAGCGGGCTGAGTTGCCTTATGCCGGCACGGTCGAGGCCGGCATTCGCACAACCCCGATCGGTCAGGCCCGCTCGAACGGAAAGGCGAGTACATCGGCGATATCCCGGGTACCCAACTTGAGCATCAGCAGGCGATCCAGCCCCAGCGCCACGCCGGCGCAGCACGGCATGCCGGCGGCCAGGGCTGCCAACAGGTTCTGGTCTGCAGGCATCTCCACCTTTCCGGCCCGCTTGCGGGCTGCATTATCCGCTGCAAAACGCCGCGCCTGCTCGTCCGGGTCAGTCAGTTCCCAGTAGCCGTTACACAACTCGATCCCGTTGACATAGAGTTCAAAGCGGTGCGCGACGGGATAGCCGTCGCCATCGGTCGAGACCCGCGCCAGCGCCGCCTGACTGGCCGGGTAATGGGTGATGAACGTCGGACCGGAGCGCCGCAAGGCAGGCTCCACGCAGTAACTCATTAACAGGTCCAGATAGCCGTCACGCGCCATGCCCGGAAACTCTGCCGGATCCAGCCACTCTTCGCAGCGACGGGCAATCTCCCGGTCGGTGGCCGCAAACGGATCGATACCGGCATACCGCCGCATCACGTCACGATAGCTGTGGATCTCCGGCCACTCGCACTCCAGCCAGCCGGACACCAGCCGTGCTACTTCGTCCATCAGGTCGCGGTCATCGAAATCCGGACGATACCACTCCAGCAGGGAGAATTCCGGATTGTGCCGGTTACCCCGCTCGCCGTCCCGAAACACCCGGGCCACCTGAAAGATGGGGCCGGAACCGGCAGCCAGCAGCCGCTTCATGTGATACTCAGGAGAGGTTTGCAACCAGGCCGTGGTCGCCGGGGCCGCGGCTACCGGCAACACGCAGGCACGCACGCTGTCGATGTTGAGGTCGGAGGCACCGTGGTGGCCGAGCACCGGCGTTTCCACCTCCAGCACGCCCCGCTGTGCAAAAAAGCCGCGCACCCAGGCAAGCTGGCGTGCACGGCTTTCAAGCGCCTCCCGGCTGGCGGTCGGCCGCCAGGCAGCGACATCGGTCATGGCCGGCGTCAGATCAGGAGCTCTTGACCCGGCTGACGTACTCGCCGGACCGGGTATCTACCTTAAGCACTTCGCCAATGGTGATAAACAATGGCACGCTGACCACAGCACCGGTGGACAGGGTTGCCGGCTTGGAGCCACCCTGGGCAGTGTCGCCTTTCATACCGGGATCGGTGTCTACCACTTCCAGCTCGACGAAGTTGGGCGGAGTGACCGACAGCGGTGCGCCGTTGTACAGGGTGACAGTATAAACGTCCTGCTCTTTCAGCCACTTGACCGCATCGCCAACAGCCTTGGCATCGGCCGCATACTGCTCGAAGGAACCATCCGTCAGCATGAAATGCCAGAATTCACCGTCGGTGTACAGGTACTCCATGTCCTGGTCCATCACATCCGCAGCTTCGAGGGATTCGCCGGACTTGAATGTCCGCTCCCAGACCCGGTTACTCATCAGGTTACGCAGCCTGACCCGGTTGAACGCCTGCCCTTTACCGGGCTTCACGAATTCGTTTTCCAGGATGACGCAGGGATCTCCGTCAAGCAAAACCTTAAGACCGCTGCGGAATTCGTTGGTAGAATATGAAGCCATGAAATTACCACCTGAAAAGATGCGTTATAAATGTCGAAGGTCGCTATGATACAGCGAACTCCTGCCCGTATAGAAGCCCGCCTTGCCAATAACGACAACCGCACCTGGCAACAACTGCTATCGGACTCGGTGACCACTCCGGAAGCGCTGCTGGCCGGACTCGGTCTTGATCCGGCGCGCTGGCTGGGTGGCGCGACCGCCGGCCACCGCCTGTTTCCGGTGCGGGTACCCGGGCCCTGGCTGGCACGGATCCGCCACGGTGACCCGGACGACCCGTTGTTACGCCAGGTGTTACCGCTGCACCAGGAACAGGAGCAGGTACCGGGCTATGTCCGTGATCCGCTGGACGAACTGGCGGCAACCCCCGCCACCGGACTGATCCGGAAATACCGCAGCCGGGCGCTGCTGATGATTACCGGCCAGTGCGCCATCAACTGCCGTTACTGCTTCCGGCGGCACTTCCCCTACGGCGAGCATCGCCTGGCCCCCGAGGAACGGGAACGTGCGCTGGCCGTGCTGCGGGCCGCCCCCGAGATCAACGAAGTCATCTTCAGCGGCGGCGACCCGCTGGCGGTGAGTGACCGCCTGCTGGCGCGCTGGATGGCGGAGCTGTCCGGCATTGCCAGCCTGCAACGGGTGAGAATCCACTCGCGGCTGCCAGTGGTCATTCCCCAGCGGGTATGCGACAGCCTGCTGGCGTGGATCCGGCAGAGCCGACTGCAGGTGGTTATGGTCCTGCACGTCAATCACCCGGCGGAAATTGACGATGAGGTACGGACTGCCCTGGCCCGATTGCGGGCAGCCGGGGTTACGCTGCTGAACCAGAGCGTTTTGCTCCAGGGGGTGAACGATGACGCCGCCCTGTTGGCGACCCTGAGTGAAACCCTGTTTGCCGCCGGCGTCCTGCCCTACTATCTTCATGCCTTCGACCCGGTAGCGGGCGCCCATCACTTCGATGTCAGTGACCAGCGCGCGCGGGCTCTGGCACGGGAACTGCAGGCTCGCCTGCCAGGATTCCTGGTCCCAAGACTGGTGCGGGAAATCCCCGGCCGGGACGGCAAGACCCCGCTCGACCTGGGACTCGAGGACGACGGCACAAGCGCTGAAGAGGCCAGGATGTCAAATCTTGTCAACTTGTGACACTGTCACTTTGAGCGCAGCGGCCCGCTCCTTTAAAGTCCCCGATATGATGCCCGTAAAACAGGCAGCGACACCGCGGACAACGGCGCCCGATAATAACGATTGCAAGCACTGACGAATGGCGTGAACACAAGGATGGCAAAACCGTGAAACCCGAACTGTATGTTCCGGAACAGAAAGCGACAACCCTGTCGTTTTGCGAGACCAGCCCGAAAGCGTTTCGGAGCTGGGTCAATGGCCTGCCCATGGCGAACATCGGCGAGGCGTCACGCCAGCTCTACCATGCCATCATCGAGCTCACTCACCTGTCGGCGCCACCGCAACAGCGACTCCAGCTGCTTGAGCTGATTCGCCCGAAAATCCATTTTGTCTGCAACGAGCTGTCACGCCACTACCTCGGACTGGCCGTCGCCCTGCCCGAGAAACAGCGCAAGATCGCCAATCTGTCCCAGGCGCTGCAGCTGCACTGCGCCAATGGCTACAAACTCTGCGTCCGCGACCTGCTGAAGGGCGGCATCAACGACCGGCAACGCCCGTTACTGGCAACCAGCTGCCACCGGGCCATCTCCGAACTGGCCGCCACCATCCTGCGGGCCCACCAGCTGTATTGTCCCAGCCCGGCGAGGAGCTGGCTGGAATGCCACCACCTCTATCGCTATGCGGTCCTGAACGGGCTCGCCGACCTCCCGGTGGAGGATGACACCCTGGTGCATCGCCGCTCCAGCAGTGTCAACGACTGCTACAAACGCATCCTGCTGCTGGGCTGCGCGCGTCCCAACCAGTTACGCCAGAACGAGCTGAACCAGGCCTACGATCTGTTTGAACAATGGACCGACCACGTTGCCTGCAGCCATGACCTGCGTGCCAGCGCCCTGTTCGTGGTGGATATGGACTGCGATGCGCCACCGGCCTATCGCAGCCTTCTCGACGAACCTCCTGGCGCGGACTACTACGGCTTCGACACCCACGACCTGTCCGAACGCATCGGAACGCATCTGCAAACCCTCAGCGACCATCGCCAGGCCCAACGGGACAGCGGTCTGTCATTGCCCGCCAGCGTTAACAACACCCTGCTGAGCCACCTGAGCCAGGCCCTCGGCATCCTGACCGAGCGCAACCACAACCGGATCACCACCCGCGGCTCGCTGCAGATCTGTGTCGGCCTGTCGGCCGCTCACTACTTCATCGCCGGGCAGAAATCGTTTAACGACTTCGTCAGCGGCAATGACAACCATGGGCCGCGGTTTGATGACAACGTGTTCCTGCAACCTGCCGGGCAGCCCCAGCAGGATGTCTGGGCCGAAGCCCACGATGCCGGTCCGGTCCGCACTGCCAGCCATGACACCGACGCCCCTATCCAGTTCCGCGGCAGCAAGGGTACCGCCGCTGCCGCCAGTAGCGCCAGGACTGAAACTGCTGCACCCGTCGCGCACGAGGCAACCCTGGTGAACGCCAGCCCGGGCGGCTACTGCGTGAGCTGGGACAACAGCATCCCCACCTCACTGCAGGCCGGTGAAATCCTCGGCATCCGTGAGCAGGCCAACCATCCGTGGAGCGTCGCCGTGGTACGCTGGATCCGCCATGTCCGCAACCAGGGCACCCAGGTCGGGATCGAACTGCTGGCACCCAGTGCATCGCCCTGCGGCGTCCGCCTGATCCAGAAAGTGGGCACCAACAGCGCCTACCTGCGGGGCCTGTTACTGCCGGAGATCCGTTCCGAAGACCAGCCGGCAACGCTGATCACTCCGCGGCTGCCGTTCCAGGCCGGCAGCAGGATCTCGCTGCTTCATGACGGCTTTGAAGACCAGGGCATGTTGTCGCGACAGGTGTCAGCGACCGGCAGCATCAGCCAGTTTGAACTCAAGCTGCAGAACCGCGAGCTGACCGGAATCGCAAAACCCGCCACCCCCCGCGATACCGTCAAGGGCACCAGCGAAGACGAGTTCGACTCGTTATGGCCTTCGCTCTGACCATCTGCACCAGACACCGGGGCGGCCCATGGCCGCCTGACTCCTCCCGGTACCGGCTTGAGGCCGCAACCAGTTCTCAGTTCCGCGACGGCAGACCATGGCAGGGGTTGTTATTGCCGAGCAACCCCTGCATCATTCATGCCTGAGTTACAGCCCGGCCTTCATCATTTCGGCGCCCGGAAGGTTCCTGCCTTGTTCTTGTGTTTCCAGCGCCAGCCGGCACAGCCATCGCGTTTCATGAGACTTCTGACGAATGCAGAAAAAGAATCCGACAGTTCACCTGCTCATCCTTGATCCGTCCCAGAACGATGCGGAAGCACTGGTCAGCCTGCTGCGCAATGCCGGGCGAGCGACCCGGGCGCACCGCATCACTTCCGAGGAAGACCTTGAGGAAGTGATCAAGACCGGCAACTGGGATCTGTTGCTGGCCAGGGATACCGAGCAGGAGTTCAGCGCGGAACAGGCGCTGGCAATGATCCGGCGGATGGACAAGGACATTCCGTTCATTCTGATGACCAGCAGCGAGAACCGGGAGCAGTCGGTCGCGTTCATCAAGGCCGGTGCCCAGGATACGGTGCCGTTCGACTACAGCGACCTGCTGGTGCTCAAGGTCAACCGCGAGCTCAACGCCCTGGAAGAGCGGCGCCGGCGCCGCATCCTCGATTCCCACCTGCGGGAAGCGGAACAACGCTGTCAGCTGCTGCTGGAAAGCTCGAAGGACGCCATTGCCTACATTAACGATGGCATGCACATCTATGCCAACCAGTCCTACATGGAGTTCCTCGGCTACGACGACATTGACGAGCTGATCTGCATACCTGTGCTCGACACCCTGACCCCGGACAGCCAGGAAAAATACAAGAGCTTCATGAAGGCCTTTGCCGAGTCGGGCGAGGACGGCAAGACCCTGAACTGCGTCGCCCGGCGCAGCGATGACCAGGAACTCAATGTGGTGATGGCAGTCTCCTCCGCCACCTACGATGGCGAAGCCTGTACCCAGATTGTGCTCCAGCCCGAGCACAGTGATGCCGAACTGGAGGAAAAACTGCGCCAGATCAGCAGCCAGGATCTGCTGACCGGGCTGTACAACCGCCAGTACCTGATGGATGCCCTGGCCGAAGCGATCGTCACCGCCGGCAAGACCAACCAGAACGGCGCGCTCGCCTACCTGGCGCTCGACAACTTCATGGCGCTCAAGGGCCAGGTGGGCATTGCCGGTTCCGACCTGCTTCTGGGCGACCTGGCCAACCTGCTGCAAAGTCTGGTCGGCGAACAGGGCACCCTCGCCCGGCTGAGCGACGACGCCTTCTGCATCCTGGCACAACCCTGCGACGACAAGACCATGGCAGGCCTGTGTGAACAGATACGCAAGAAACTCGAAGACCACCTGTTTGATATCAGCGGGCGAACAGCCCAGCTGACGGCCAGCATCGGTATCGCCGCGATCACCGAGAATTCGCCCAAGGCCGCAGACCTGCTCGGTCGCGCCCACATGGCATCCGCCGAAGTCCGCAAAAAGGAAGGCCATGAACGCGGCAACGGCATCGTGGTCTACAACCCTGCCGATTTCGAGACCCTCGACGAGGGCAACTCCATCGAAGCCATCCAGAAGGCCCTTGAGGAAAACCGCTTCCGCCTGCTGTTCCAGCCCATCATCAACCTGCGGGGCGAAGGTGAGGAGCATTACGAGGTGTTCCTGCGGATGCTCGACAAGGATGACAAGGAAGTGTCCCCCTACGACTTCCTGCCGCCGGCCGGGCCCTCGGACATGGCCATCAAGATCGACCGCTGGGTCATCCTGCAGACCATCCGGCAGCTGGCAGCCCACCGCACCAGCGGTCACGACACCCGGCTGATGATCAACGTCACCGGCGAGACCCTGCAGGACAAGACATTCAGCTCTTGGCTCAGCGTGGCACTGAAGGCCGCACGCCTGCCAGGTGACGCCCTGGTGTTTCAGTTCCGCGAAGGCGACGTCAACAACTACCTCAAGCAGGCGCGGGATTTCACCCGCTCGCTCCACGAGCTGCATTGCAAGGTGTCGGTCAGCCAGTTCGGCTGTGCCATCAACCCCTTCAACACGCTCAAGCATGTGGAGATGGACTACGTCAAAGTGGACGGCTCGTTCACCGAGGACCTGCAGAAGAGCGACGAAGGCAAGGCCCGCTTCAACGAACTGGTCAAGAGCCTGCAGAGCGCCGGCAAGCTGACCATTATTCCCCAGGTGGAAAGCGCCCAGACCATGGCCAGCCTGTGGCAGGCCGGAGTCAATTACATCCAGGGCTACTACGTCCAGGCACCGGTCCCCGAAATGAACTTCGATTTCGGGGACCAGTAACGGGACTGCACATCAGGCGGGGCAACGGCCGGCAGGCACCGGCCGTTGCTCAGCACTGCTGACTGTCGCTTTCGCGGAATCCGATCAGGTAGAGGATGGCGTCCAGCCCGAGGGTCGAGATGGAATGCCGGGCTGACTCCTTGACCAGAGGCTTGGCACGGAATGCCACTCCCAGGCCGGCCTGGCTCAGCATTGGCAGGTCGTTGGCACCATCGCCCACCGCGATCACCTGCTCCCGCGAGATGTGCTCGCGACCGGCAATCTCCAGCAGCAACTCTGCCTTGCGCTTGCCATCCACGATCTGGCCCGACACCCGCCCGGTCACCTTGCCGTTCTCGATTTCCAGCTCGTTGGCATAGACATAGTCGATGCCCAGCCGGGCCTGCAAATGCCGGGCAAAGTAGGTAAAGCCGCCGGAAAGGATCGCGGTACGGTAGCCCAGTGACTTGAGGCTGCGGATCAGGTGCTCGGCACCTTCGGTGAGCCGCAGGCGGCCGGCAATCCCCTCCAGGACCGACTCATCCAGCCCCCGCAGCAGCGCCAGGCGCTCGGCAAAGCTCTGACTGAAATCCAGCTCCCCCTGCATCGCCCGCTCGGTAATCTCGGCCACCTGGGGACCAACCCCTGCCTCCAGGGCCAGCTCGTCGATGACTTCCGCCTCGATCAGCGTGGAATCCATATCAAACACCACCAGCCGGCGGTTGCGGCGGAAAATGGAATCTTCCTGGAAGGCGATGTCGACGTTCATTTCCGCAGCGATATGGAGGAAGTCCGAGCGCAACTGCTCGAGGTCTTTCGGGGTGCCGCGGACCGAGAATTCGACACAGGCAATGCGGTTGTCGGCGGGATTCAGCGACGGCCGCGCCGACAGCCGGGTGATGTTGTCGATATTCAGGCCGTGGCGGGCGGTAATGGCCGACACCCGTGCAATCTGCTCGGCCTTGATGTCACGGGACAGCAGGGTCACGATGTAGCAGGCCCGGTTACGGCCTTCCGCCCACTGCTGGTACTCCGCCACGGTGATCGGTGCGAAGCGCACTTGCAGGTCAAGGGCGTGCAACCGGAACAGCAGGTCGCGGATCACCGGCGAGGTCTTGGACTCGTCAGGAATCTCCACCAGGATGCCCCAGGTGAGGTGATCGTGAATCACTGCCTGGCCGATATCGAGAATCCGGACATCGTAGCGGCCCATGATGCCGGTGATCTCCGAGGTGAGCCCGGGCTTGTCGCGCCCGGAGACATTAATCAGAACCAGTTCACTCACCGTCGGCCTGCTCCTCTGCATTGGCGCTGCTGGCAGCTTGAATCACCTCGACAGCGTCGACACGCTGGAGTCCGCGGGGCAGCTTGTGGCCGCGGCGGCCACGCTCACCCAGATAATGCTCGAGATCGCCGAACTGCAAGCCCATCTTGCGTTTACCGGCGCGGATCTCCAGCTGGTCGTCTTCACTGAACACCGCCACGGCCACCACGTACTCCTCGCGGTTCTGTACCCGCGCCGAGGGAATACTGATGATCTTGTTACCCTTGCCCTTGGCCAGCTCCGGCAGTTCGCCCAGGGGGAACACCAGCATCCGGCCTTCATTGGAGATCGCCCCCAGGTAGAGCGGCTTGTCACTCGCCGGAATCACCAGCGGCGCCATGATTTTCGCCCCCTTGGGCACGGAAACCACAGCCTTGCCATTACGGTTCTTGCTGATCATGTCGTTCAGCGATGCCACGAAGCCGTAACCGCCGTCCGTCACCAACAGCACCTTGCGGGACGGATCCCCCATCACCAGGCCGGCAAAGGTGGCGCCTGACGGTGGATTGATCCGGCCGGTCAGCGGCTCACCCTGCCCCCGTGCCGACGGCAGACTGTGGGCGATCAGTGAGTAGGCTCGGCCGGTGGAATCGAGGAAGATCGCCTGCTGGTTATTCCGGCCCCTGGCGGCCAGGGCGAAGCTGTCGCCCGCCTTGTAACTGAGCCCGGTCGGGTCAAGGTCGTGGCCCTTGCCGGCGCGCACCCAGCCTTTCTCGGACAGCACGACGGTAACCGGATCATTGGAGACCAGGTCGGTTTCGCTGAAGGCACGGGCCTCTTCCCGCTCGACGATCGGCGAACGACGGTCGTCACCGTAGGTTTCAGCGTCGGCCTGCAGTTCCGCCTTGATCAGCGCCCGCAGGCGCTCGTCCGAGCCCAGAATGGCCTGCAGCTCGTCACGCTCGGCAGACAGCTCGTCCTGTTCGCCACGGATCTTCATTTCCTCGAGCTTCGCCAGGTGGCGCAATTTCAGGTCGAGAATGGCTTCCGCCTGGTCTGATGACAACCCGAACCGCTCCATCAGCACGGGCTTGGGCTTGTCCTCGTTACGAATGATCGCAATCACCTCGTCGATATTGAGGTAGGCAATCAACAAGCCGTCGAGAATGTGCAGCCGCGCCAGCACCTTGTCGAGACGGTGCTGCAGGCGGCGGGTCACCGTGGCGCGGCGGAACGCCAGCCACTCGGACAGGATGGTGTGCAGCCCCTTGACCGCCGGCCGGCCATCATTGCCGATAACGTTGATATTGACCCGGTAGCTTTTTTCCAGATCCGTGCTGGCGAACAGGTGCGCCATCAGGCCATCGAGGTCCACCCGGCTGTTGCGGGGCACAATGACCAGGCGGGTCGGGTTTTCATGGTCGGACTCATCCCGCAGGTCGGTGACCATCGGCAGCTTCTTGGCCTGCATCTGTGCCGCAATCTGCTCCAGCACGCGGTTACCGGACACCTGGTGGGGCAGATCGGTAATCACCACTTCACCGTTCTCGCGAATCCAGCGGGCACGCATCCGCAGGGAGCCGCGGCCGGTCTCGTACATCTGGCGCAGATCCCGCCTGGGGGTAATGATCTCGGCACGGGTCGGGAAGTCCGGACCCTTGATATGTTCCAGCAGGTCGTCCACCGACGCTGCCGGATTGTCCAGCAGGCGGATCGAGGCGGCTGTCACCTCACGCACGTTGTGGGGCGGAATGTCGGTGGCCATGCCCACGGCGATGCCGGTGGTGCCGTTCAGCAACACATGGGGCAAGCGCGCGGGCAGCACGGAAGGCTCTTCCATGGTGCCGTCAAAGTTGGGCACCCAGTCAACCGTGCCCTGCCCCAGCTCACCCAGCAACACATCGGCGAAGGCAGCCAGGCGGGACTCGGTGTACCGCATGGCGGCAAAGGACTTGGGATCATCCGGCGAGCCCCAGTTGCCTTGACCGTCAACCAGCGGGTAGCGGTAGGAGAACGGCTGGGCCATCAGCACCATGGCTTCATAACAGGCACTGTCGCCGTGGGGATGGAACTTACCCAGCACATCACCCACGGTACGGGCCGACTTCTTGTACTTCGAGGAGGACTTCAGCCCCAGCTCCGACATGGCATAGATGATTCGGCGCTGGACCGGCTTCAGGCCGTCACCGACATTGGGGAGCGCCCGGTCAAGAATGACGTACATGGAGTAGTCGAGGTAGGCCTTCTCGGTGTAATCCCTTAGCGAAACCCGCTCAAAGCCTTCATCCGTCGTCTGAAACTCTGGCATGGATGCCCCTTGTTGACAGTTGTGAATTCCGAGGCCGCCGGGGGCCCTGTCTGGAGGCACATTATATGGAGGGTGGCGCGGATACACCAATCCCGCGATGGATTTCCAATAGCGGAATTCCCGAATGGAGGGGATGACGCCCTGGCCGTATTCTGGCTGGCCGGAATAGATGACCGTTTTGCAATGTATGGCCGGCTGTTTGCAGCCGGTACCAGTCAGCGATGAGAGCGGAAGACTATGATCACCAACATGAAAGCCTGTGGCTATGCGCTGATTACCGCACTGGTGAACGGCAGCCTGGCCCTGGCTCTGATGTTACTGGTGGAGTTTGCCGTCAGCGGCACTCTGTCAGTAACCGAACCCTACCTGTACGCCGGCCTGCTGGTTGGCCTGGTGGTATTTGTGGGGCAATTCCTGCGGCAGCGCCACATCTGCCGGACCGCCGATCGGCTACAGCAGGATCAGGCGGGCTAGGCCCCGGCACACAGCGCCGGGGCCCGGCGTCAGTTACTGACGCACACCTTCCACGGAAATGATAATCTCCACGGTTTCAGCGGCGGGCCCCAGATTCATCGGGATACCAAAATCCGCCAGCTTCAGCTCGGTTTCAGCCTCAAAGCCCATCCGGTAACCGCCCCAGGGATCTTCGCCGTGACCCAGCATCTCGGCATCCAGGGTTACCTCTTTGGTAACGCCACGCAGGGTCAGGTCGCCAATGATATCGGCCTCGCCGGCTTCGTCACCCAGCACAATGCGCTTGCTCTTGAAGGTGGCCTGGGCGAAATCGCTGACATGGAGAAAATCCTCGCTGCGCAGGTGCTTGTCACGCTCGGCATGGTTGGAGTCCACACTGGCGGTATCGATGGTCACCTGCACTGAGCTGTTCTCCGGATTTTCGGCATCGTAGACGAAGCTGCCGTCGAAGTCGTTGAAGCGGCCATACAGCCAGCTGTAGCCCAGGTGGGAAATCTTGAAGGTCACAAACTGGTGGGCGCCCTTGGTATCGAAGGCGTAAGTGCCACTATGAGTGTCAGCCTGGGCAGCGCCGGCAATAACCGACAGCGCAACAGCGGATGCGAGTAACGTTTTCTTCATGTCATTCTCCCTTTTTGATGAATCGCCCTTGATGAAAGGCGTAACAGTTAATCGTTAATGGTGAATTAATCCCGGGCATCAGCGCCCGAACATACGCCTGAGGGTCTGGTCCCGATCAAAGATGTGGTGCTTCAGCGCGGCGAGGGCGTGAGTGACAGCAAGCAGTACCAGCACCCAGGTGGACCAGTAATGGACGGCACCGGCGCTGTCTTCGAGGCCCTTGACCTGCCCCGTTACCGATGGCACACGGAACCAGCCGAACACATCGATAGCGGAGCCATCGGCAGTTGAAATCAGGTAACCGCTCACCATGGCTACAAAAATGAGTAGATAGAGCAGGCCGTGGGTCGCGTGGGCGGTCAGCACTTCCCAGCGCTTGTGGGTGGCCAGTGGGGCTGGCGTCCGGTTACCCCAGCGCCAGGCAAGGCGCCCGAGCATGACGATAAACAGCAGGATACCGATACTGCGATGGATATCCGGCCCCTTGCGGTACCAGGGATCATAGTAGCCCAGGTCCACCATGTAATAGCCCAGGCCAAACAGCCCGAATACCGCCAGCGCCACCAGCCAGTGCAATACCACACTGACGAGGCCGAAGCGGGACGATGTGTTCCTGACTTGCATTAAAAAAGACGCCTCCTTCCCTGGGTTGATTGGAACACCTACTTTAGGAACAGCGGCCCGCAAAGCCAACCGAAATGTTTTGGAGACAAGGTTCAGAAATTCTGATGATGACGCTGGTAGGCCTTTGGTCTTATGCGGATTTTACGGATTGCCGGGCTAGACCAGCGAGCTAAACTAAGTCCATCTTTACCACCCCCTTTCGGGATGTCATCGGAAACCGGCCAAAGCGAGGCACTGACATGGAAATCGAATTCGACGAACGCGTCGTTGTTCCCAGCAACAACTGATCACTCTGTACCCGCATCATGAAGCAACAACGGGACCCTTTCGGGTCCCGTTGTCGTTTCTGCGCCGGTCACCAGGCAATGTCATAGAGCACGGCAATTACCGCCACGGTTACCAGCCCGATAAACAGGTTCATCGGCAGCCCGACTTTCACAAAATCGGTAAAGCGGTAGCCTCCGGGACCAAATACCATCATGTTGGTCTGATAGCCCAGCGGCGTCGCAAAACTGGCGGAGGCCGCCATCATCACCGCGATGACGAACGGCTCCGGGGCAACTCCCAGCGACGAGGTCATCGACAAGACCACCGGGATAATCAGCACCGCCGCCGCATTGTTGGTGATCACTTCCGTCAGCACCGACACTGCGATGTAAATCAGGATCATGGTCAGCAAGGGATGGCCGCTGCTGAGCTGAAGGATGTTCTGTGCCAGCCAGGCCGCCGCGCCGGTCTCCTCGAGGGCCGCCCCCAGGGCGAATGATGCGGCGATAGTAAGAATGACCGGCACATCCACCGATTTCTGGGCCTGGGTCACCGAGCAGCAGCCGCTGATCATCATCAACGCCGCGCCGATCAGCGACGCGTTCAGCATACTGAGCACACCGCAGGCTGCCGCCCCCACCAGCACCACCAGGATGGCCCAGGACAACCAGGCACGATCGTGGCGTGGGGTTTCGGTTTCCAGGTCGTTGATCAGCAGGAAATCCTTGTTATAGCGCTGGCGGCTTACAAACGCCGGCCGCGCCTCCAGCAACAGCACGTCACCGGGCTTGAGGCGGATATTGCCGAGATTACCGGATACCCGCTCCCCACCCCGCGCCACCGCCAGCACCACCGCGCCGTAGCGGTCACGGAAACGGGCATCGCGAATGGTCATACCGAGCACATCGGACTGGGGCGACAGCGCGGCTTCCACCAGCCGGCGCTCGGCACGGTCCTTGGCAAGGCTGGGCTCATCATCATGTACCGACGGTACGATACCGTTGATCCGCAACAGGTCGGAAATGGCCTGGGTATCGCCGGCGAACACCAGCCGGTCACCACCGCGCAGGCGTTCCTCCGAGGGCACTGCCGTCACCACGCTGCCATCCCGTTCGATCTCCACCAGGTAAAGCCGCTCGAGCTCGCGCAGGCCCGCTTCACCTACCGACTTGCCGACCAGCGGGCCATCGAAGGCCACTGCCACTTCCAGGGTAAATTCCCGCATGGAACCGAATTTCTGCTGGTCCTTGCGATCCGGCAGGAACCGCGGCAGCACCAGCAACATGGCAGCGAGGCCAATAACCGCCACCGGCAGGCCGACAGCCGTGATGGAGAAAATGGAGAAGCCCTCATCCCCCGTCAGGTCCTTGTACAGGCCGTTGACAATCAGGTTGGTACTGGTGCCGATCAGTGTGAGGGTGCCCCCGAGGATGGCCGAGTAACTCAACGGAATCATCAGCTTGGACGGCGCAATACCAATCTTGCGGGACCAGGCATGGATGGCGGGGATCATGGTCGCCACCACCGGCGTATTGTTGAGGAAGCCACTGAGCAGGGACACCGGCAGGGCAATGCGCGCCTGCGCGCTGCGGATAGTGCCCGGGGAACGCAACAGGTGCTTGACCACCAGGTCGACGCCCCCGGAATGGTGGATCCCGGCCGCCACCACAAACAGTGCCACCACCGTGATCAGACCACTGTTACTGAAGCCGGCAAGGGTCTGGCTGGCATCGATGATGCCGCTGGCGCTCAGCACCACGAGGACTCCCATCATCACCAGATGGGGCCCAAACCGCCCTACACTCATCAGGATCAGCGCCGTCGCCGCGAGACCCAGAGAAAACCAGCCTTGCCAGTCCATGATGCCCTGCTTCCCAAAGGTAAAGCAGGGAGAATAACGCTTGTGCCGGAAACCTTAAAAGAATAAGAAATGCTTTTTAAAGCATCAGGAGGAATAAAAACTATTGAGTGCGAACGTCCGGGGACAGACCTCGGGTCTGTCCCCGCCGGTGTCAGACTGCCACGTCAGCCATGTTGCCGTAGGCTTCCAGCCAGGCACGGCGGTCGGAGGCGCGCTTTTTGCCCAGCAGCATATCCATGCGCTCGTCGGTGTCGTCGCCTTCTTCCAGGGTCAGCATTACCAGGCGCCGGGTATCCGGGGCCATGGTGGTCTCCCGCAGCTGCAGCGGGTTCATCTCGCCGAGGCCCTTGAAGCGGGTGACGGAGATCTTGCCCTTGCGGTTTTCGGCGGCAATGCGATCAAGGATGCCCTGCTTTTCGTGTTCGTCGAGGGCGTAGAAGGTTTCCTTGCCAAGGTCCACCCGGTACAGCGGCGGCATGGCGACAAACACATGGCCAGCCTGGACCAGCGGGCGGAAATGCTTGACGAACAGCGCACACAGCAAAGTGGCTATGTGCAGACCGTCGGAGTCCGCATCGGCAAGGATGCAGATTTTGTTGTAGCGCAGGCCGGTCAGATCGTCGGAGCTGGGATCTACTCCGATGGCGACCGCAATGTCGTGCACTTCCTGGGAGGCGAGAATCTCACCGGAATCCACTTCCCAGGTGTTGAGGATCTTGCCCCGCAGCGGCATGACCGCCTGGAACTCCCGGTCACGGGCCTGCTTGGCAGAACCGCCGGCAGAGTCCCCCTCCACCAGGAACAGCTCGGAGCGGGCGGTGTCGCCGCCGGAGCAATCGGCCAGCTTGCCGGGCAGCGCCGGGCCCGAGGTCACCTTCTTGCGGGCGACCTTCTTGCTGGCCCGCAAGCGGCGCTGGGCATTGCTGATAAACAGCTCGGCAAGCACCTCGGCAACATCGGTATGCTGGTTTAGCCACAGGCTGAAGGCATCCTTCACCACCCCGGAAACAAATGCCGCCGCCTCGCGGGACGACAGCCGCTCCTTGGTCTGACCGGAGAACTGCGGTTCCTGCATCTTGAATGACAGCACATAGCTGCAGCGGTCCCAGATATCCTCGGGCGACAGTTTCACGCCGCGGGGCAACAGGTTGCGGAACTCGCAGAACTCCCGCATGGCTTCCAGCAGGCCGGTTCGCAGGCCGTTGACGTGGGTGCCACCCTGGGCGGTCGGAATCAGGTTGACATAGCTTTCCATGACCGCTTCACCGCCTTCCGGCAGCCACTGGAGTGCCCAGTCTACGGCCTCCTTGTTGCCGGAGAAACTGCCGGTGAAGGGTTCGAGCGGCACCGCCTCGACATCCGCCAGGGCCATCCGCAGGTAGTCCCGCAAACCGTCCTCGTAGTACCACTCGTCCTTCTCGCCGGTCTTCTCCTGCAGGAAGGTAACGGTCAGCCCGGGGCAGAGTACCGCCTTGGCGCGCAGGTTATGGCGCAGACGGGTGGCGGAAAAATTAGGGCTGTCGAAATACTTCGGGTCCGGCATGAAGCGCAGCCGGGTACCGGTGTTGCGCTTGCCAACGGTGTCGACCACCTCCAGCTCGGTGGCCTTGTCGCCGTTGGCGAAGGTCATGCGGTGGAGCTGGCCGTCCCGCTTGATGAGCACTTCCAGGCTGGTGGACAGGGCGTTGACCACCGACACCCCCACCCCGTGCAGGCCACCGGAAAAATTGTAGTTACCCTCGGAGAACTTGCCGCCGGCATGGAGCCGCGTCAGGATCAGCTCGACACCCGGCACCCCTTCTTCCTTGTGAATATCCACCGGCATACCGCGACCGTCGTCCTCCACACTCAGGGAACCATCGGTGTGCAGGATTACGTCAATACGGCGGGCATGACCAGCCAGAGCCTCGTCGACACTGTTATCGATCACTTCCTGGGCAAGGTGGTTGGGGCGGCTGGTGTCGGTGTACATGCCCGGGCGCTTGCGGACCGGGTCCAGACCACTCAGGACTTCAATGGCGTCGGCATTGTACTGTTGCTGGCTCATAGGCGAGGAGCGACTCCGGGGGTGTTAATGTGAAACTCGCCCATAGCTTAGGGATTCGCCGGGAAAGTTCAACGATTGTTTTCTCACGGCGGGAACCCGGCCCGCTGGCCGGGCCGGATCAGAGTTCGCTGCGCTGACGGGTCAGAGTGGTCATGCCCTCGCCGGAAACTTCCAGTTCATCCCAGCCGTGCGGACTGACCGCGATGACGGCGCAGGGGGTGGTAAGGGCCTGGCTGACCATCGCCCCCGGCGCCGGGCGACGGACCTGCACCGTCAACCGCAGCGTATCCGAGGTAATCTCTGAGGCCGCCAGGGCCACGCCATAACCGCCACTGCGTTGCTGCCCCAGGCCAACCAGGACCAGGTGTTCGCGGCTGAAATCAACACTGCGCAGCGCGGCCAGTGTCATGGTGCGGGCCGGTAAACGCTCCAGGGCATTCACTGCGGAGGCATCCCGCAGGTAAACGAGTCCGGGCGCGGTCAGACCACAATGATCCGACGCGGTGATCTGGCGGGCCAGCGGCGCCCCGCCGGCGGTTTCGGTCCGGCTGGTTGCGCAACCCGCCACGGCCACCGCGAACAGCGCGCTGGCTACAAGATACTTCAACGTCACGTCCTGTCTCCCGTCATTACTGGGCCTTGCTGTTATTTCTGGGCCTTACTTTGCGTGACTGCGTTCTATGCTCACCAATGCAAGTCACCGTCCGATTACCGTTCGCCACGGGTGGCCCGGCCAGGGCCAGCCAAGCCCCCCACCGGCTCAGGGGGTCGGCGTGCTCCGCAGGGGTATCTTATCCGCTTCTGCCGGCAACACCCGGTAGCCTTCAAAGCCATAACGGGGTACTCCCAGGGCCGAAATGGTCGGTCGACGGAAACTGGTGCCCAGGGTGACACCACTGATCGGGTCAGCCCCGACGGTGATGATCTGCGGCAGTCCGTTCACCGGGTATTCCGCACAGGCCTCGCCGTTCTCGCAAATCAGGCCGTTGTTGTCCATATCGGTACCGGCCACCAGGAAATAGTCGCCCGGCGCCACAGTCTCGAAGGCAAAGCGATACTGGCCATCGACCGCGGTCACCACCTGTTGCTGGATGGTATCACGGCTGGCATCGGTACTGACCAGCAACACATAGTGCCGCCCGGCATCCGGGCTGTCGTCCGCCTGCCCCAGGCGCAGGGTGACCGGTATCCGCAAGGTACGATCGACGCTGTTGTCGGGGCTGTCATAGCTGATCAGGATGTCGGTGGAATACACCACCTCCGGATCCAGCCCTGCCGGATCCACCGATACACTCACCTGTGCAGGCGGTTGCTGTCCGACAGCCAGCTCCGGGCCGACGGTCAGCCACCCGGCATCCACCGTGACCGAGCGGATGACCGTTGTCTCACCGGAGGGATAGGTACTGAAGGCCAGCGACTGGCTGAGCACCAGGTCGGAGAACTGCAGCGCGGTCGGCGAGGGTGCCAGTACGGTCGGGATATTGCCGTCAAGGGCGGCGCTGACGGCTTTCAGGGCATCGATCAGTCCCGCGCCGTACTCGGTTGTGCTGCCCACCGGTTCCGTCAGATCACCGTTGCGCAACAGTGCAAAAAACTCGTCCGGTGTGAGCCCCGGCATTTCCGCCTTCATCAGGGCATAGACCCCGGCCACATGGGGGGCAGCCATGGAGGTGCCCTGCAGGCCGGCATAGCCTGGTACGAACACACCGCCGTCGTCACTGCCCCAGTTGCTGATAATCACATCAGCATTGCCGTCGAGGTTGGCGTCCCGGCTGGCATCGCCACCCGGTGCAACCAGGTCCACCGAGCCGCCAATATTGGAATAGGACGCCCGCACCTTGCCGGCATCCACCGCCCCTACCCCCACGACCCGGGCGAACGCCGCCGGATAAGTGAGCTCATCGGTGGCCTGGTTGCCCGCCGCCGCCACCAGCAGCTTGCCATTGGCGTAGGCTCCGTCGATGGCCGCGCTGAGTGCCGTGGTTGGCGCCAGCCCGCCCAGGCTCAGGTTGATGACGTCGACATCACTCTGCGCCCCGGCCCAGGTGATCGCGGCAATCAGGTCGTCGGAAGAACCGATGCCATCGCGGCCCAGCACCCGCACCGGAACCAGCGTCGCCCGGGGCGCCACGCCAATGCCGCCGATCGTGTTGTCGGTGGCAGCGGCGATACCGGCCACGTGGGTACCATGGAAGCTGCTGCTTTGCAGCTGCTGGTTTCCGGGGTCCGCCGGGTTGAGATCCCGGCCGGGCTGGTTGTCCAGGTCGAGGTCGCCGGTGACATAATCCAGAATTCGCGTGCTGGGCAGCACCACATTGCTGTTGGCATCGGGATGCCAGTTGCCGTAGGTATCCGGTGTCGAGCTGAACAGCCCGGTATCCAGCACCGCGATGCCCACTCCCGATCCGCCATCGGGTGCTGCCTGCCAGGCGACCGGCAGGTTGATCAGCGGGTAGTTCCATTGACGCAGATACAACGGATCATCATCGGGGATGACTGCCTGGGCCCGGTACAAATAGTTGGGTTCGGCACTGGCAACGCCGCTGTGCTGCTTCAGCTCAGCGATCCAGGCCAGGGTTTCCGCCTGCTGCCTGGCCCGTTCCGGCCCCGGCACAGCGAGTTGCCCCGGCCCCGGATTGCGCCGGACTCGCCAGGTATTCCCGCCGAGGTGCCGTACCTCGGCCGCTGCCAGGGCGCCCGCTACGGCCAGGCCCCGGGCTGAATCTCCGGCATAAAAGCTGCCGGCCTGCGTTGCCCCGTGTCCGGCGCCGGAAAGCGACGGGCCCGCAACAGACGGAGCGGTATAGATCACAATGGCTTCATCGGGGACAAATTCCGGTTCGCTGTAGGCGGTGTTCATTACGCTCGCCGCCCCTTCCGGAGCCACGGTCAGCACATAGCGGAACGGCCCGCCACCGGTGGTACTGACATGAACAACGTGAGGGCCGGCGTCGGCCTCGGACTGTTCGATAACGGTCAGAAAGGGAGGCGTACCGGCGGTCTCGACATCACTGTCGTAAAGAGTGGCCCCATTGCTACCGGCAATTTCAAGCCGAACGTCCGGCGCCGGCAAAGCGTCACTCTCGAACACCTGCAGGGCTACCCGGGAACCGGCTCCGAGATTGATCCGGAAATAGTCGTTACCGTCGGCCACGTAATTGAACTGGAACTCGTTCGTGCCGGCGTAGGTACCCGAGGTCGCACTCAGGTAACCGCCGACAATCGCCGAGGACGGCAGCGCCTGGGCGGTGGCCAGCGTGTTGTTCGCCAGTGCGTCACCGACCCGGAAATCGTCCGCGGTATCCGAGTCCACCCGGGTTCCGCTCTCGATGCTGATGGTGCCCGACAGGTCGGCCTGGATCACCGTGCTTCCGTCACTGTCTCCGCCGCCACTGCAACCGGCCATCAGCGTTGCCAGCGACAAGCCTCCGGCAACCAGCCGTCCTTTCATGTTTTTCATGCGTCCTTAAACCTTTTTCAACGACCAAACCCTGTTGGAGCAAGAATACACCAAAGATGTAAGCCCTGAGTTACAAGCATAGGAAAGTCTACGGTCATCGGGGGCCGGCGGATGCAAAAAACCAGATTACAGAGGTTGGGAGGGGGGAAGGCACGGGGACAGACCTCAGGTCTGCCCCCTCAAAGGTTACAAGTGCGCGGGGTCAGAGAGCGTAGAACAGCATCGGGACGAAGGCCACCAGCAGCAGGGTCGGTGCCATTACCGCCAGCGGCAGCAACAGACGCTCGTAGCGGTGCCAGACCGAGCCGGTGCGCTCTGCCGCCAATACTTCGGTCTCGCCCACCACCTGACGGGTCAGCAGGTGGTTCAGCGCCACCGGCGGGCTCAGGTAGCCCAACTCAAAGGCCACCAGGCAAACGATCCAGAAGTGCAGCGGGTCGATTCCCAGCTGGAAGGCCGGCTGGGCAATGGTGGCGGAAACCAGGATAACGGCACCGAACGGATCCATCACCATGCCGATGAAGGTCAGCATCACCACGATCACCAGCATCGCCAGCCAGGGGCTGCTCAGGTCTTCCGGGAAGATCGCATGGACGACATCCGAGCGCTCCAGGATACCGCCCAGGCAGATCGAGAACCCGATCAGCGCCAGCAACGCCCCGATATGGACCGCAGAATCACTGGCCGCCGCCGTACTGCGGATCCAGAAGGCATGGGAGCGGCTCTGGCCATCGTCGCGGCTGTCCTTGTTGGAATCCAGGAACACCAGCGCCAGCATCACCAGCGGCAGGATCAGCGGCGCGCTGTATTCGTTGAAGCTCAGGCCAAGCAGGACCCAGATCGCCACAATCACCAGGGCACCAACGGCGGCATAAGGCGCCAACGGCCGCAACTGGCGGAGAGACTCGGTGAATGCCCCGGGAGCCGGTCTCGGCTTCCAGTTACCCTCGGTCTTGCAGACAATCACCGAGAACAGCGTCGCCGACATGATGAATACCCAGAAACCCCAGTCATACATCTCGGTGGTGGTCACTTCCTTGTTCAGCGCAGCCACCACCACTATCAGCAGGCACGGATTGAGTACCACACCCAGACTGCCGGACATCGCCGTGGTCGCCAGGGACAGCTGACGACCGGCACCAGCCCGGCGCAGCTCGTCGTAAACCACACCACCGACCGCCAGGATAAAGATACCGGACGCACCGGTGAATGCCGTCGGGAACGCGGTGGCAAAGATCATCACCGAGGCCAGCAGCGGTGCCGGCAGCTGGTAGGGCTTGATCACATTCAGCAGCAGCTCGGGCAGCCGGGTCTGCTTGAGCGCCATCCCCACCAGCACATACAGGCCGATATTGATGAACATCGACGACAGGTTACTCATCATGCCGAAATAGATCGCCAGACCGGAGGAGTAGCCGTCGACAAAAAAGAAGTAGCTCATGGCAATCAGGCCCATGGAGCAGTACAGCGGGATCACCAGGCCCGAGGACAGCTGGAGGCTGCCCGCGCGCATCCGCTCCGGCACCCACACCAGGCGAACCACATTGATAGCCATGAACAGGACAAACACCGCCGACCAGGCGAACTGCAGGACTATGGTGCTTTCCGACCCCGGCGACGCGTTCAGCTTGCCCACATAACTGAGCAGGGACGTCACCATCAGGCCATTGACCACCAGCTGCACCAGCTGGCTGAAACGCCACTCCGCCCGGTTACGGGGCAACCGCAGGGCAATGTGGTCGGTATCCAGGGCCGCAATGGCGGCAGCCATCGCAAACATCGCAATGAACAGGAACTTGGTCAGTTCGATGTTATCGAGCAGGAACGTTGCCAGCCCCTGTTCAAAGGTTTTGAACACCCCCAGCGCCGCCGTAGCGTTCCGCTGGTTGATCTCGAACATCCGGTGCTTCTCTTCGCACAACTCGAGGTTACGCTGAAGGGATTGGCGAATGGCATCGGCATCGGGTGGCGAGCTGAACAGGTCATCGGGATCGGGCTTGTAGGCATCGATCCGTTGCTGAACTTCGGCGTCCACGTCCACGGCCAGGTCACAGGATGGCTCGGTGGCATCGGGGTCCAGCAGATAATAGTTCGGCCAGGTTTGCTCGCCCACCCAGAGAAGCCTGGAGTGAAGCGAATTGCCCATGCCAAGAAGCAGCGTGAATAGAAGGAGCAGTAGGAGGACCACGCCAATTACCCGGTGTACGGGGTACAGCGTCTTCGCCCTGGCCGCAGACAACACTCGCCAGATCATGTGGGTTCAGCCCTTGTTGATTATTATCCGGCGGGATGGACTCCCGCCGTCAATCTTCGCTTTGTCGAACTTACTCGCGGTTACCCGCCGTACACTCGGAGGCACCGGGGTTGGAGGCACAGCGGATCTTGCTCAGCAAGCCCATCATCTTGGGGTGATAGACTTTGGGCGCACCGGCCGCACCGTCACGCAGTTGCAGGCGGTTCTCACGGAACATTTCCTGGTAGCCCTGGATGTCCTTTTCCGGAATGCGAATCCACTTTTCTTCCGGAATGGCCTTCTCAAGGCGGGTGATCAGGTCCATGGCCTGGCCGTACATCCCCCAGGCAACTTCCCGGGATTTCTGGGCAGTATCGGCATCCAGCACGCCCTCTTTGGCGATCACCTGGATCGTCAGCTGGGCCAGCGGGTAGTCCACCACGCCGCCGTTCTCACCGATTCCCTTGTACAGCTCCAGCGCCTCGTAGGCGAATGCCGGGGCATACGCCGTATCCACGGAGCCGTTGTTGAACTTGCCGGCAAAGTTGGTGATGTCAGAGGGGACAACGGTCGCCTTGACGTGGTTCACCATGTGAATGGCGTCCTTCTGGTAGTCCAGCGTCGCCATGCGCTTGCCAGCCAGTTCGCCGGCGGTATCGATACTGCGGTCATTGACGAACAGGTAGCCCGCGCCGGCCGGGATGATGCCCAGCACTTCGTAGCCGTTTTCCTTCATCAGGGGCGCTGCCTTGGCCTGGGCCAGGGTTGCCAGTACCGTCTTGAGGTCGTCATAGGTCGGAATGGCGCCGACGGCACTGATGCTGCCGGTAAAGCGGTTGAACGGACGGGTACGCAAGTCAGTGGCGGCCACTGCGTCACACTGGCCGGCGTTGAAGTCACCCACCGCGACACCTTCGTCGGTGTAGGGCTTGAGTTCGAAGTCTACACCCTGAGCCTTCATTTCCAGGGCATAGTCCTTGACCATGTTGTAGACATCACCGTTAGCACCAATGACATCGAAAACGCACATCTTGACCGGGGCAGCGACGGCCAGCGGAGCGGCCGCAGTCAGTGCGAGAGCAGCAAGGGATTTACGGATCATAAGAGACCTCCGGGTCGTTCTTGTGTTTGTAAGGTTTAACGTCAGGGATTCTCGTCAGACCTGCTTACAGCAGGTCGTCCAGGCTCATGGTTTCCACTTCTTCACCAGCACGCTCAGGGCTGAGCTGGCCAAAGAATGTTCGCGGTGTACGGTAGCCGTAATTGGCCGTCCACTGTTTGTCCGAAGAGAACATGATCACGTCACGGGCTACCTCATCCACAAGGCGGTAGTCGTCCCATACCTCGATGGTGTTGTCTGCCTCGGCAAAACGGGCGATGACATCCTTCAGTACATCCGGACGACCGAAGGTTTCGGCAGCAACCGCTTCCAGCGCCATGGACGCCCGGAAGCCTTTCTCGATACTCAGCCGGGAGCTGTCCTCCAGCACCACCCAGGGGTCCGGTGCCAGGCTCGGACGGGTATCCGGAATCAGCAGCCACACCAGGGCGCGGATGGCATTGGGCAGCCCGCCCCACTTTTCGTTATCCAGGCACTGGGCAGCACGCTCGGCCTGGGGAGCGATGTTGCGGGGCACACCCGCCATGGATCCCGAGTTGGCATCATTGACGATGGCCTGCATGCCGGTCAGCAGACCCAGCATGAAGGTGAGCTCGTCCTGTTCCGCAAACAGGAAAGGACACTCGGCATTCTCGGCACCCGGATCGTATTCATAGGCCCGCATCGCGCGCTCAAACGACATCAGGCGGCGCTTGGCCACTTCGGCATTCATCCGCTTGGCCAGCTCCCGGGCATCCTTGGCGGCCGGCACGTTACCCTGGAAGTCCGCCCGCAGGTAATCGAGCTCCGCATCCCAGGCGCGGTATTCCGAACAATTGGCCGCCAGCAGCATCAGCAGCGAACCGGTGGTGTCGGGGGCATCCGTTACCCGGGAGAAGGAGTACAGCAAGGGGTCGACCCCTTCGCCGAGGGCACAGGCCATTTCCGGATCCGACATCTGCAACACATAGGGGGTTGCCTCGCCCTCCGAGTAGTTGGAAAGCACGATACCGGTTGTGGTGTAGATGGGGTTTGCAGAACAGCCAGCCAGCAGGCCAACGGCCACCAGGCCCAGCAGCCGGGTGCGCGCTTCTGCAACGTTGCGGGAAATTTCAGCCAGAGTAGAAATCATAGTTCGCCCTGTTTCACGTTGTTTTTATAGGTCGGGATGACAGCGATCAGGGTTGTATCACAGGCCTCCGGGCGAGTTCCGTGACCGGCAACCCACAGTGCCATTCCGTCTGCTCTTTCGACGGTGCAAGAATGCGATGAAAGTTGTCGGACAGAAATGGCTGTAATGCCGGGAAAACATGCCGATGAGGCCAATGGCCCGGGGAAGCGGGACAATGTTTCTGGTTAATTGACGTAAAACAAAGACATGGCGAGAAGTTCCAGGTTGCACAACCGTACCAGTGTCTGCGCAACAATCGCCGGAGACAGGAAAGCTGCCAACGGCCCGAAGGCCGTTCCTCAGCGGGACGCCAGCCGCATCATGGCCATCACCTGGTCAACCAGGTCCTCCAGGCCAAGCCCGCCATCGGGGCGGTACCAGGTCACGGTCCAGCTCAGGGCACCGGTCAGCATCCGCCGCACGATAAAGGGGTCCGCTTCAATTGCGCCCTCCGCTTTCAGCGCCTCCAGCACATCCAGCCAGAGCTGCTCGTAGATGTCACGCAGCGCCAGCACTTCCTCGCGGGGAGCGTCGGACAGGCTGCGCCATTCAAACACCAGCACCGCCATGGCCTCACCGGTCTGACCAACGATGGATTCCAGCTCGGCGAGGATCATCGCCCGCAACCTGGCCCGGCTGGTGTCTGCGGCATCTGCCGCCGCCCTCATTAGCGCGGTATTGAGGCGAACCGTCTCAACCATTACCGCCTTGAGAATCTCTTCCTTGGTACGAAAGTGATGGAACAGGCTGCCGGACTGGATACCGACGGCCGCCGCCAGGTCGCGCACGGTAGTGCGCTCATAACCCTTGTCCCGGAACAACCTGGCGGCCTCACGTAACAGGCGGCCACGGGCGCCGTTGGGGTCGGAGACCAGGTTGTCGGCCACCAGGGCATTGAGGATTTCGTCTCGGTTCACGGTCATTTCCAGCAGGCTGAGTGTGCTGACAATTCTACCTGCAAATTCCCTGTTTACAAACCAAGCGCTTGCTTGGTATTGTCATCGACATCGCTTGACACCCCTGCCTGTACCCCGTTCGGGGTCAGGCGTTTACCAGGAATAAGGCACAAACGATGGCTGTTTCCGACCCTGCTACTGCAAAAACCGTCCGTATTGGCTGCTCTGCCGCGTTCTGGGGCGACACCGAAACCGCTGCTGCGCAACTGGTCCGCAACGGCAATATCGACTACCTGGTGGCGGATTACCTGGCCGAAATCACCATGTCCATCATGGCCGGCCAGAAAATGAAAGATCCGTCCCAGGGGTATGCCCGGGACTTCGTGGAAACCGTCATGGGCCCCTTGCTGGGCGAGATCCGCGACAAGGGCATCCGGGTACTTGCCAATGCCGGCGGCGTCAATCCAGTGGCCTGTCGCGATGCGTTGCAGGCCCTCTGCGACAAGGCCGGCGTGAGCATGAACATTGCCCTGGTGCTGGGTGATGACCTGTTGATGAAGAAGAGCCAGCTCGGCAAGGCCGGCATCACGGAAATGACCACCGGCCAGCCCATGCCACCGATGATGGTCAGCCTCAACGCCTACCTGGGCGCACCCGGCCTGGTGGCTGCGCTGGAACAGGGTGCGGACATCGTGATCACGGGCCGGGTGGCGGACAGCGCGCTGGTGCTGGCGCCACTGGTGCACGAATTCGGCTGGCACTGGAACGACTACGACAAGCTGGCCCAGGGCAGCCTCGCCGGCCACCTGCTGGAGTGCGGCGCCCAGTCAACCGGCGGTAACTTCACTGACTGGCAGGATGTCGCCGATGGCTATGCCGAGATGGGCTTCCCCATCGCCGAGGTAAGCGCCAGCGGCGACTTTGTCATTACCAAACCAGAGGGCACCGGCGGCATGGTCAGCCGCGGTACAGTGGCGGAACAGCTGGTATACGAGATCGGCGACCCGCGCGCCTACCTGTTGCCGGATGTCACCTGTGATTTCACCGCGGTCACTCTGACCGAGACCGACCCCGACCGGGTCACCGTCCGGGGCGCCCGCGGTCTGCCGCCAACCGACAGCTACAAGGTTTCCGGTACCTGGCCGGACGGTTTCAAATGCACGGTGACCTTCCTGCTAGCGGGCATCGACGCTCCGGCCAAGGCACAGAAGGTGGCAGAAGCCATCCTGGCAAAAACGTCTGCCCTGTTCCGCGAACGCGGTTTACCGGACTACAGTGAAACCAGTATCGAACTGCTCGGCACCGAAACCACCTACGGTGCCCATGCCCGCGGCGCAGGCTGCCGGGAAGTGGTGGTAAAGATTGCCACGGCGCACCCCAACAAACAGGCCCTGGTGCTGTTCTCCCGGGAGATCGCCCAGGCGGCCACGGGCATGGCACCGGGGATTACCGGCATTGTCGGCGGGCGGCCCACGGTGTGGCCGAAGATCCGTCTTTTCTCCTGCCTGGTGCCAAAGAACGAGGTTTCGGTTTCGGTGGACATCGGCGGTGAGCGGCAGCTACTGGGCATCGCCACCGAAGGCGGGTTTGATCCGGGCCAGCTCGTCGAGCAGTCCCCCGGTACTGCCGCACCGGCCACCGACAACAGCGTTCCGCTGTTCCGGCTGGCCTGGGCGCGCAGTGGCGACAAGGGCGACCACAGCAACATCGGGGTGATTGCCCGCCGTCCGGAGTATCTGCCTTTTATCGAAGCGGCACTGACCGAAGCGGCGGTGGCCGGCTGGATGGCCCATACCCTGAACCCGGAAACCGGCAAGGTAACCCGCTGGGCACTGCCTGGCCTGCATGCCTTCAATTTCCTGCTGGAACACAGCCTGGGGGGCGGTGGTGTGGCGAGCCTGCGGATTGACCCCCAGGGCAAGGCATTTGCCCAGCAGCTTCTGGAGTTTCCGGTACCGGTTCCCGCTGACCTGGTCAAAGATTAATTAACAAGAACGCGCCCTCCGGGCGCCAAAGCTTCCCAACATTCGAAAAGGTCTTCAGCAAATGAGCTACCAATCAATCTTTCACCCCGACCTCTTTGCCGGCAAGGTCTTCATCGTCACCGGCGGTGGGTCCGGCATCGGCCGCTGTACTGCCCACGAACTTGCCGCCCTCGGTGCCCGTGTCGCCCTGGTGGGGCGCAAGGCCGAAAAAGTCGAGGCGATAAAGGCGGAAATCACCGAGGACGGCGGTATTGCGTCCGCCCACGTGTGTGATATCCGTGAGGAAGAATCGGTAAAGGCAACGGTCCAAGCCATCATTGCCGAGCATGGCGGACTGCACGGTCTGGTGAATAATGCCGGCGGCCAGTTCCAGGCCCCACTGACCGGCATCAACCAGAAAGGCTGGGAGACGGTGGTGCGCACCAATCTGACCGGGGGGTTCCTGATGGCCCGGGAGGCCTATACCCAGGCGCTGTCCCGAACCGGCGGCGCCATCGTCAACATCGTGGCCGATATGTGGGGTGGCATGCCGGGGATGGGCCACTCCGGAGCGGCGCGGGCCGGGATGGTGAATTTCACCCAGACGGCCGCCGTGGAATGGGGCGCATCCGGTGTGCGGGTGAACGCGGTGGCGCCAGGCTGGATCGCGTCCAGCGGCATGGACAACTACCCGGAGCATATGAAGCAGTGGATCCGCAGCCTGGGCGACCATGTCCCTATCAAGCGGATGGGCACCGAATCGGAAGTGAGCGCGGCCATCTGCTTCCTGCTGAGCCCGGGGGCTGCGTTTATCAGTGGTGACTGCCTGCGCATTGATGGAGCGGCGTCCCAGGGGGGCCGGGTCTGGCCACTGGCGAAAGCGAAAAACAACGAACCCTACAACGGTTTCCACCGCGCCATCACGCCGAAAGTGCTGAGCGACGACTGAGGAGCACATCATGCAGGTACTCGAATCCACCCTGAGCCCGCAGTCGGACGCCTTCCGCGCCAACGTCGCAGCCATGGAAGCCCACATCGCCAGCTTCCGCGAGGTGGAGCAGAAGGTACTGGACCTGGCCGAGGCGGCCCGTGACAAGTTCACCAAGCGGGGCAAACTGCTGCCCCGGGATCGCATCAACCGCCTGCTTGACCGGGGCACCCCGTTCCTGGAACTGTGCTCCCTGGCAGGTTACAAGATGCACGATGACAAGGACGGCAGCATGGCCGGCGGCGGTATCATTGCCGGCATCGGCATTGTCAGCGGCATCCGCTGCCTGGTGGTTGCCAGCAACAGCGCCATCAAAGGGGGCACCATTACCCCGGCCGGGCTGGACAAGACCCTGCGGCTGCAGCAGATCGCCCTGGAGAACAAACTCCCGGTGGTGTCGATGTCCGAAAGCGGCGGTGCCAACCTGAATTACGCCACCGATATCTTCGTCCAGGGCGCGCGTGGCTTCGCCAACCAGGCCAGGCTGTCGGCGGCGGGTATTCCCCAGGTCACCGTGGTCCACGGCAACGCCACTGCCGGCGGTGCCTACCAGCCCGGGCTGTCCGATTATGTGATCGCGGTGCGCAACAAGGCCAAGATCTTCCTCGCGGGCCCACCGCTACTGAAAGCTGCCACCGGCGAAATCGCCACCGATGAAGAACTCGGGGGTGCCGAAATGCACGCGACGGTGGCAGGCACGGCGGAATACCTGGCGGAGGACGACGCCGACGGCATCCGCCAGGCCCGCAACATCATGGAAGCCCTGCCCTGGAATGAGCAGCTGCCGCCATCGCGGGAGGTCAGTTGGGAGGACCCGCTCTACCCCATGGACGAATTGCTCGGCACCGTGCCCGCAGACGCCCGCAAACCCTACGACGTACGGGAAATTCTTGCCCGCATCGCCGACGGCTCGAAATTTCTCGATTTCAAGAACGAGTTCGACAACCAGACCGTGTGCGGCACCATCCGGATTGAAGGCCACGCCGTCGGCATCATCGGCAATAACGGCCCCATCACGCCCGCCGGCGCCGCCAAGGCGGCCCAGTTCATCCAGCTGTGTGACCAGGCCGGCACACCAATCCTGTTCCTGCACAACACGACAGGCTTCATGGTGGGCACCCATTCGGAACAGAATGGTGTGATCAAGCACGGCTCCAAGATGCTGCAGGCGGTTGCCAACTGCCGTGTCCCGAAAATCGCCATCGTCGTCGGCGGCTCCTACGGCGCCGGCAACTACGCCATGTGCGGCCGGGGGCTGGATCCGCGCTTCATCTTCGCCTGGCCCAACAGCCGGACCGCAGTCATGGGACCGGCCCAGGCCGGCAAGGTGATGCGCATCGTGGCAGAAGACAAACAGCGCCGCAGTGGCATCGAACCGGACCCGAAAACCCTCGACTTCCTCGAGCAGGCCACCGCCAAAAAGCTGGAAGCCGGCTCGACCGCACTGTTTGGCACCGCACGCCTGTGGGATGACGGACTGATCGACCCGCGGGACACCCGACGGGTGCTGGCACTGGTACTGAGCGTGTGCCGGGAGGCAAACGCCCGCCAGTTGCGACCCAACAGCTTTGGCGTGGCACGACTCTGAGCCAGGCAAATCTACCCCCTGGGGTAACCACAGGAGAGAACAAGAAATGATTTTCACCCCCGAACACGATGCCATCCGGAAAACCGTGCGTGACTTCGTCGAAAAAGAGATCAACCCCCATTGCGATGAGTGGGAAGAAGCCGGCGAATTCCCGATTCACGAGGTATTCAAGAAACTCGGTAACCTCGGCATCCTCGGCATCCAGAAGCCCGAGGCCTACGGTGGCATGGGCCTGGACTACAGCTACAACCTGGTGGCTGCCGAAGAACTCGGCATGGCCCACTGCGGCGGCGTCCCCCTCGCCATCGGCGTACAGACCGACATGTGCACCCCGGCCATCGCCCGCTTCGGCTCGGACGAACTCAAGCGCACGTTCCTCGCTCCGGCCATCGCCGGCGACATGGTGGGCTGTATCGGCGTCAGTGAAGTGGGGGCCGGCTCCGACGTCGCGGGCCTGAAGACGACTGCCCGCAAGGATGGTGACGATTACATCATCAACGGGTCAAAGATGTGGATCACCAACTCGCCCAAGGCGGATTTCATCTGCCTGCTGGCCAACACCTCCGACGATAAACCCCACAAGAACAAGTCCCTGATCGTGGTGCCCATGAACTCCCCGGGCATCACCTTCAGCAAGCACCTCAACAAGCTGGGCATGCGCTCCTCGGAAACCGCACAGATCTTCTTCGATGACGTCCGGGTACCCCAGCGCTACCGGATCGGCGCCGAGGGCACGGGCTTCATGATGCAGATGCTGCAGTTCCAGGAGGAACGGATGTGGGGTGCAGCCAACGTGATCAAGGCGCTGGAGAACTGCATCAGCCAGACCATTGACTACTGCCGCGAGCGCAAGACCTTCGGCCAGCCGTTGCTCGACAACCAGGTAATTCATTTCCGCCTGGCGGAGTTGCAGACCGAAGTGGAGGCGCTGCGGGCACTGACTTATCAGGCCTGTGAACTGCACATTCAGGGCAAGGACGTGACCAGGCTGGCTTCGATGGCCAAGCTGAAAGCCGGCCGCCTGGGCCGCGAGGTGACAGACGGCTGCCTGCAGTACTGGGGTGGCAACGGCTTCATGTGGGACAACCCGCTGTCGCGGGCATTCCGGGATGTGCGGCTGGTGTCCATTGGCGGCGGTGCCGACGAAATCATGCTCGGGATCATCTGCAAGATGATGGGTACCTTGCCTGGAAAGCGGCGGGGCTGACACCGGGGTCCGGGAGAAGGGACTTGCGGGCGGGACGGGATTCCGGGACACGCTTGCAAGTCCCCCAACATAGTTCGTGGAGTCAGAAATGGAACACTTACCACACTGCGAAACCCTGTTACTGGAGCGCAACGGCCCGGCCCTGCAGGTCACCCTCAACCGCCCCGAAGTACGCAACGCCATGAGCCTGCAAATGGTGGCCGAACTGGCGACCGTCTTCACCCGGGTCGAGCAGGACCCGACCATGCGCGCCGTCGTCATCCGCGGCGCCGGCGGCCACTTCTGCGCCGGTGGTGACATCAGGGACATGGCCGGCGCCCGCGGTCAGCAAGCCGGCGAAGGCCGGAACGATCCGTTCTACCAGCTCAACCGGGCCTTCGGCCAGATGATCCAGCAGGTCAACGAATCCTCCAGAATCGTCATCGCCGTCACCGAAGGCGCGGTCATGGGTGGCGGCTTCGGCCTCGCCTGCGTCTCCGACCTTGCCATCGCCGGGCCAACGGCAAAATTCGGCATGCCGGAAACCTCCCTGGGGGTCATTCCGGCCCAGATCGCCCCGTTCGTGGTCGAACGCATCGGCCTGACCCAGGCCCGCCGGCTGGCCTTGCTGGGACTGCGAATCGACGGCGCGGAAGCCTGTTCCCTCGGCATCGTCCACCAGGTCGCGGAATCCGAAGAACAGCTGACCGGGATGCTCGGCCAGGCCCTGGACCGGGTTCGCCTGTGCGCCCCCAACGCCACCGCCGAAACCAAAGCCCTGCTGCACCGGGTGGGCCACGAACCCATGAACCAATTGCTCGACAGCGCCGCCGAAAAATTCGCTGCTGCGATACGTGGGCCCGAAGGCACGGAAGGTACGTTAGCTTTCATGCAGAAAAGGCCACCAATCTGGGCAGGCAACGACTATTGATTGCGGAGCGAGGGGGCGGGGGAGCGTGGCCAGAAAATGTTGGAGGCCAGGGATGGCCGGAAACAAGCGCACATGGACGTGCTCGTAGCGGTTTTCTGGCCACGCTCCCCCGCCCCCTCGCGGACCTGCTCCCAAGCGAGAGAACAAGCACATGCTTAAAAAACTGTTAATAGCCAATCGCGGTGAAATCGCCGTGCGGGTAATCCGCACCGCCAAAGCCCTGGGTTACCGCACCGTCGCCGTCTACTCCGAAGCCGACGCCAACGCCCTCCACACCGAACTCGCCGACGAAGCCGTCTGCATCGGCCCGGCCCAGGTCTCCGCCTCCTACCTCAACATGGACGCCATACTCGACGCCGCCCGCAAAACCGGTGCCGACTGCATCCATCCCGGCTACGGTTTCCTGTCCGAAAACGCCGCCTTCGCCCAAGCCTGCAAAACTGCCGGCCTGGAATTTGTCGGGCCACCCGCCAGCGCCATCGAACTGATGGGCAGCAAACGGCGCTCAAAAATCGCCATGCAACAGGCGGGCGTCCCCGTGGTCCCCGGCTACGAAGGCAACAACGCCAGCGACCACGAACTCATCGAAGCCGCCCGCGACATCGGCTACCCGCTGATGATCAAAGCCTCTGCCGGGGGCGGCGGACGTGGCATGCGCCTGGTCGAGCAGGAAGACCAGCTGGTCGACAGCATCCAGCGGGCCCGCTCCGAAGCCCGCCAGGCCTTTGGAGACGACGAACTCATCCTCGAAAAGGCCGTCATCGAACCCCGCCATATCGAAATCCAGGTGTTCGCCGACCGTCATGGCAACGCCGTTTACCTGGGCGAACGGGACTGCTCCGTCCAGCGCCGCCACCAGAAAGTGGTGGAAGAAGCCCCCTCCCCCTTCGTAACCCCCGAACTGCGTGCCGCCATGGGCGACGCCGCTGTCAAAGCCGCCCTGGCCTGCAACTACGAAGGTGCCGGCACCGTGGAATTCCTGGTCGACAAAGACCGCAACTTCTACTTCCTCGAAATGAATACCCGCTTGCAGGTCGAGCATCCGGTCACCGAACTCATCACCGGCCAGGACCTGGTGGCCTGGCAACTGGCCGTTGCCGAAGGCCGCACGCTGCCCCTGCGCCAGGACCAGGTGCAGCTCAACGGCCATGCCATCGAAGTGCGCCTGTACGCCGAGGATCCGACCCACAGCTTTACCCCCCAAACCGGCCCGCTCCACGTGTTCGGGCCGGCAACCGGCGATGGCCTGCGTTTTGACAGCGGGGTTCGCTCCGGTGACACCGTCACCGCTCACTACGACCCCATGCTGGCCAAAGTCATCGCCTGGGGCCAGAACCGGGACGAATCCCGCCGGCGCCTGCTGCGCGCGCTGGAGGACACCACCGTATTCGGCGTCACCACCAACCGCTACTTCCTCGGACGTATCATTAGCCACGACAGCTTCGGCGCCGGCGAAGCCACCACCGCCTTCCTGCAACAGGCGTTCCGGGACGACCCGTCACTGGCCCCCCACCAGGTCTCCATGCGGGAGCTGGCACTGGCGGCCACCATTGCCAGCCATGGCCGATCGGGCCAGGATGGCTGGAGCAACGCCCCCGCCACCACCACCCCGATGACACTGGAGTGTGGCGGTCACCACTACCAGCTGCAGGTGCACAAGGCCGCCAACCAGCTGATCGTCAGCCATGGCGATGCCAACTACCGCCTCGTCCTGGAAAGCCAGCGCGATGGCCTGTTATGCATTATCGACAACGGGGTTCGTCACCGGTGCCAATACCACATCGCAGGTGATCACCTATATTTGCAGGCGTCCGGTCAGGCCGTGGCATTCCGGGACATTACCCACCAGCCCACGGCCGGTGCCCAGGCCCATGGCAGTGGCAAGGTTCGGGCATCAATGGACGGAGCGATCATCGAGGTCCTGGTCACCGCCGGCCAGCAAGTCCGACAGGGCGACCCGCTGCTGGTTCTGGAGGCCATGAAGATGGAGCATCCGGTCCGCGCTGACCGCGATGGCCGGGTTACCGGGGTACTGGCAGGCAAGGGCGACCAGGTCAAGCGCAGCCAGCTGCTGGTGGAAATCGCCGCTGACGCTGGTGAAGAGGGGGATCGATAACCCCCGATAACCGTGCCACAAACAGCCTTGCAACGAGTACCGGGCAGACGTTCACGTTCAATGACAATGAAAAAAGCGACCCCAACGGACAGCACCATGACTCAAGACAACGTATCGGCACGCGACATCGTTCGCCAGCTGCCCGGAGTGATCCGGCGCTTCCCTTCGATTGCCAGGGGCTACTATTACTACGCTGCCAAGAAAGAGACCCGGGAACTGACCCTGGGCACCCTGATTGAACGCAACGCCGGCAAATACCCCCACCGGCCGGCGATCCTGTTCGAGGACCGCAGCATCAGCTGGCAGGACTTCAACCACTGGGCCAACCGCATCGCCCACTTCCTCAGGGCCCAGGGCCTGGAAAAAGGCGATGCAATTGCGGTTTTTCTGGAAAACCGGCCGGAACTGCTTGCGGTGGTTGCCGGTGCCGCCAAGCTGGGAGTGGCCTGTGCCATGCTCAACACCTCCCAGAAGGGGCGGGTACTCGAACACAGCATCAACCTCATCGAACCCAAAATGGTGGTTGTCGGTGAGGAACTGATCGACAGCTTTGAAGGGGTCCGCAACGACCTTAAAACCAGCCACCCGACGCCGTTCCTGTTTCTGGCCGACGCCAATACCCTGAACATGTTCGGCGACGCCCCGGCGGGCTACGTCAACATGGCGGAAAAAGTCAGCGCCCACCGCGGCGTCAACCCCGAGCTGGGCGATCCGCCCAGGCTTGGTGACACCGCCATTTACCTGTTCACCTCCGGCACCACCGGCCTGCCCAAGGCCGCGCCCGGTTCGCACCGCAAGTTTATCAAGGCGTATGGCGGCTTCGGGCTGATGTCCCTGAGCATGGAGCCGGAAGACGTGCTCTACTGCACCCTGCCCCTGTACCACGGCACCGCGCTGCTGATCTGCTGGGGCTCGGTGATTGCCGGCGGCTCCGCCATCGCCCTGCGCCGCAAGTTCTCCGCCAGCGCCTTCTGGGACGACGTCCGGCGCTATCACGCCACCACCTTCGGTTACGTGGGCGAGCTCTGCCGCTACCTGCTCAACCAGCCCGCCAGTGACCAGGACCGGAACCACAGCCTCACCAAGATGATTGGCAACGGCCTGCGGCCATCGATCTGGAAGGAGTTCAAGGATCGCTTCGGCATCGACACGGTGGCCGAACTCTATGCTTCCAGCGAAGGCAACATCGGCTTCAGCAACTTCTTCAACATGGATAACACCGTCGGCTTCTCCACCGCGCCCTACAAACTGGTGCGGTTCCACGACGGCACCCGCGACCCGATCCGCAACCAGAAAGGGTTTATGGAGGAGGTCAGCAAGGGTGAGCCGGGGCTGCTGATTGGCGAGATCACCAAAAAGTGGTCCTTCGAGGGCTATACCCAGAAAGAGGCCACCGAAAAATCGATCCTGCGGGACGCCTTCAAGAAGGGTGACCAGTGGTTCAATACCGGCGATGTCCTGCGGGAAATCGGCTGCGGTCACCTGCAGTTTGTCGACCGCATGGGGGACACCTTCCGCTGGAAGGGTGAGAACGTCTCGACCACCGAAGTGGAGAACGTGATCGACGGCTCCGGCATGGTGGAGGAAGCCATCGTGTACGGCGTGGAGATCCCCCAGACCAATGGCAAAGCGGGCATGGTCACGCTGGTCCCACAGAATGCCGGTGCGGAACTCGATGTCGACCGGCTGTTCCGCTACCTCGCGGACAACCTGCCCCCCTACGCCATCCCGGTGTTTGTCCGGGTGACCCACGCCATCGAGAAAACCGGTACTTTCAAGTACCGCAAGGTGGACATGCAGAAGGTCGGATATTCCCTGAGCGCCGGCAGCAACGAGGAGGTCTATGCCTGGTTGCCGCGGACAGAGGGTTATACCCGGCTGACCCCGGAACGGGTGGCGGAGATTGACCAGGGCAAGTTGAGTTTCTGAGGCGGGACACCGCCCTGAGCGGGGGACAGACCTGAGCGGGGGACAGACCTCGGGTCTTTCCCCTGCCACGGGCTTAGCCAGATACCTTCAACACCACCTTCCCGGTAGCCCGGCGGCCGGTCAGCGCGCCCAGCGCCTGCTCGTACTGTTCGAAGGCGAACACTTCGGACACCTTCGGATCAATCTTGCCGTCCTGATACAGCTTCATCAGCTCCATCATGTTGCGCAGGCTCTCTTCCGGCTCCTTGCGGGTGAATGCGCCCCAGAACACGCCCACCACGGAACAGCCCTTGAGCAGCGTCAGGTTGGCGGGAATCTTCGGGATGTCACCGGCGGCAAAGCCGATGATCAGATGGCGACCGTTCCAGGCCATACCTCGCAGGGCCTGCTCGGTAAAATCACCGCCCACCGGGTCATAGATCACATCGACACCCTTGCCGTCGGTGATCCGTTTAATGGCATCCTTCAGGGGCTCCTCGCTGTAGTTCAGCAACTCATCGGCACCGGCCTGCTTCGCCACGGCAAGTTTGTCGGCGGTACTGGCTGCGGCAATCACGTGGGCGCCCATGGCCTTGCCCAACTCCACGGTGGCCAGGCCAACGCCGCCACTGGCACCGAGCACCAGCAGGGTTTCACCAGGCTTGAGGTTGGCCCGTTGCTTGAGAGCGTAATAGGAGGTGCCATAGACCATGGTAAACGCCGCCGCCTTTTCATCACTCATGCCCGGAGGAACCGGCAACAGGTTACTCTCCGGCACCGCGACTTCTTCTGCAAACGCGCCGTAACCGGTCAGCCCGGCAACACGGTCGCCTACTTTGTAACGGGTGACCTTGCTGCCCACCGCAATCACTTCACCGGCCATCTCACCGCCTGGAGAAAATGGCATCTCCGGCTTGATCTGGTACTTGCCTTCAATGATCAGGGTATCCGGGAAATTCAGGCCGGCAGCCCGAACCCGGACCAGGACGTCGCGCTCGCCCACCGCAGGGCTGGCAATTTCTTCGATGACGAGCTTGTCGGCAGGGCCGTATTCCTTGCAGAGAATGGCTTTCATGGAGGCTCCCTTTTTGTTGGATAGAGTCTTGTTGGATAGCGTCTTGTTGAACAGGATTGCGAGCTCGGTTGCCGCCCGTTTATGTGATATCCGTCAAGCTAAACACAGTCATGCCATGAAGCAAATAAAGTTCGCTTATCCGGCCGCATAAGTACCATTTATATACCCACGGAACTCACCGTGCCCGACCGTCACGTTACGCGACGACCCGCACCGGTTTACCTGCGTTCCGAGCCTCGCCGCGAGGATGAACTGAACCGCGTTTTCAGCTATCCTTCGCGCACTGAAACGGGCTTTGCCCGCGCTGTAGCTCTTTCATAACGGGTCCGGCATGTTCGATATCATCTACAGCCTTGAAATGCTTGGCGTCATCGCCTTTGCCATTTCCGGCATGATTGCTGCCAAATCAAAAAACATGGATCCGGTGGGGGTCTTCACCATTGGTTTCGTAACCGCACTGGGCGGCGGTACCCTGCGGGACCTGATGATGGACAACCACCCGCTGTACTGGATCAAGCACCAGGAGCAGCCCATCCTGATCCTCGGAATGGCCATCGTATTCAGTTACTGGACCCATGCCAGCCGCATCAAGGAAGCCCGCATCGTGCTGCCGGATGCCATCGGGCTCGGTATATTCACCATCCTTGGTGCCCAACTGGCGCTGGACCTGGGCCATTCCTGGTTCATTGCCTCCCTGCTGGGCGTGATGACCGGAACCTTCGGCGGGGCCCTGCGGGACACCCTGTGTAACGAGGTGCCGTTCATCTTCCGCAAGGACCAGATCTACGCGTCCATCTCGTTCGCCGGCTGCTGGCTGTATTTCATCTGCCAGTGGGCACTGGAGAGCGAGACCCTGGCCCTGAACATCGGGCTGCTGTTCATTGTGGTGGTCCGCCTGCTGGCGGTTCGCTTTGATATCCGGTTGCAGCGGGATCCCCACCAGGATCCGCAGCACTGACACTGACCCACTTTCCCAGACAACAGGCACCTTTAACAGGCACCTTTAACCGGCACCCCTGACAGGTAACCCGCGAGGCAGAGAACCGTCATGTTTGAAAAACTCTTCCAGCTCCAGGCCCACGGCACCACGGCTCGTAAAGAGGTGATCGCGGGTATCACCACTTTCCTGACCATGGCCTACATCATCGTGGTCAACCCCAGCATCCTGTCGGCCACCGGCATGGACTTCGGCGCGGTCTTCGTTGCCACCTGCCTGGCGGCCGCCATCGGCACCCTGATTATGGGCCTGTGGGCCAACTACCCGATAGCCCTGGCGCCGGGCATGGGCCTGAACGCCTTCTTCTCGTTCACCGTGGTGGGCAGCATGGGCTACAGCTGGCAGGTGGCACTGGGGGCGGTGTTCCTGTCCGGCGTGCTGTTTTTCCTGTTGAGCATCCTCCGGGTACGGGAATGGATCATCAACAGCATCCCCATGTCGCTGCGCTTTGGCATCTCCGCCGGCATCGGCTTCTTCCTGGCGCTGATCGCCCTGAAGAACGCCGGGGTGGTGGTTGACCACCCGGCCACGCTGGTGGGCCTCGGTGACATCAAAACCCCGGAAGCCCTGCTGTTCTTCGGTGGCTTTGTACTGATCTGTGCGCTGTCCTTCCGCCAGATCACCGGCTCGGTGATGATCGGCATCATTGCCGTAACCCTGGCCGCCATGGCGCTGGGTCTGGTGGAGTTCCAGGGCCTGGTGTCTGCACCACCCAGCCTTGCGCCCACCTTCATGCAGCTGGATATTGCCGGTGCGCTGAACGTCGGCATCATCAGTGTTATCTTCGCCTTCCTGTTCGTCGATCTGTTCGATACGTCCGGCACCCTGATCGGCGCAGCCCACAAGGGTGGCCTGCTGGACAAGGACGGCAAGCTGCCCCGTCTGGGCCGTGCGCTGATGTCGGATTCGGTGGCCACCATGTCCGGTGCCGCACTGGGTACCTCCACCACCACCAGTTACGTGGAATCCACCGCGGGTATCGCTGCGGGCGGCCGCACCGGCCTCACCGCGGTCGTCGTCGCCCTGCTGTTCCTCGCCTGCCTGGTGCTGTCGCCACTGGCCAGTGTCATTCCCGCCTACGCCACCGCCCCGGCCCTGCTCTACGTGGCGGTGCTGATGGCCAGTGGCCTCAAGCAGATTGAATGGGACGACATCACCGAGTCGGCGCCGGCCCTGATCACCGCACTGGCGATGCCACTGACGTTCTCCATTGCCAACGGCATTGCGCTCGGCTTCATCACCTACGCCATCCTCAAGGCACTGGCGGGACGCTGGTCCCAGCTGAATGCCAGCGTGGCGCTGATTGCGGTTCTGTTCATCCTGAAATTCATCTTTCTGGACGCGGCCTGAGGCCGCCTCCAGACCTGAAAAGCAGCAGGCAATTTATGGACTACTTTTCCGAGAGCATCAAAAAAGCCATCCGCACCGTACCGGACTGGCCCAAACCCGGCGTGGCGTTCCGTGATATCACCACGGTGTTGCAGGATCGCACTGCGTTCCGCAAGCTGATCGATGCCTTCGTGCACCGCTACCACGGCCAGCATATCGATGCGGTTGCCGCAGTGGATGCCCGCGGCTTCATCATCGGCTCGGCACTGGCCTACGAGCTGAATGCCGGGCTGGTACTGGTGCGCAAGAAGGGCAAGCTGCCCTTTGACACCCTGGTGGAAGACTACGAACTGGAGTACGGCACCGCGTCGGTGGAACTGCACAAGGACGCCTTCCGGCCCGGTGACAAGGTAGTGCTGGTGGACGACCTGATTGCCACCGGAGGCACCATGCTGGCAGCGTCGCGGCTGATCCGCCACATCGGTGCCGAGATTGTTGAAGTGGCGGCGATGATTGACCTGCCGGACCTGGGCGGCTCCGCCAGGCTGCGGGAAGAGGGCTTGCAGGTTTATACTGTCTGTTCCTTCGAAGGCGAATAAGAGCGCAGGGCATCTGCGCTCTCCAGGATCAAGGAGATCGCTATGCCTGATTACCAACACCACTGGAAGGACGGCACCCCCGTCCACCTGCCCTTGGGCAAGATCGTCTGCATCGGCCGCAACTATGCCGAGCACGCCAGGGAGCTCAATAACCCGGTTCCGGATGAGCCGCTGCTGTTTATCAAACCCTCCACGACAGCGGTCCACATCACCCGCCCCATCGACTTCCCCCGCGACCGCGGCGAGGTGCATTTTGAAACCGAACTGGCGGTACTGATCGGCCGGCCGCTTACCAACGCTTCGGCCAGCGAAGCGCAGAGCGCCATCCTCGGCTATGGCCTCGCCCTCGACCTGACCCTGCGCGACGTCCAGAGCAAGCTCAAGGAAAAAGGCCAACCCTGGGAGCGGGCCAAGGCCTTCGACGGTGCCTGCCCGCTGTCGCCGTTCGTGCCGGTGGAGAAACTGCAGCAGGACCACCTGGCCTTCACCATGGACATTGACGGCCAACGCCGTCAGAGTGGTGATACCCGCGACATGCTGAACCCCATCGTGCCGCTGATTGCCCACATGAGCAGTCACTTTACCCTGTTGCCGGGCGACGTGGTGCTAACCGGCACACCCAAGGGTGTGGGTGAGCTGAGGTCCGGCCAGACCCTGACACTGGAACTGGAAGATGCACTGTTCCTGCAGACCAAGGTGGTGTGACCGTCGTACAACGGCATAACCCCATTCCATTCAAGGACTCCCGGCAGGGCTATGAGCAAGAAACCGGTAACCTCACGCGGCGGGCGATTTCTCAAACTGGCCGGCATGACCGCCTCTGTGGCGGGACAGTATGCCGGGCAACGTGCCCGGCGCCTGATCCGCGGCGAAGATGACGGCGCCCGCAGCGAAAGCTATACCCGCATGGCCGACCAGATCGCCGATACCCTTGGCGAACTCAAGGGCGCGGTGATGAAGGTGGGGCAGATCGCGTCGCAGACCCAGGACTTTCTTCCCCTGGAATTCTCCGAAGCGCTGCAAAAGCTGCAAAAAGAAGCGCCGCCAATGGCCTTCGAGGTCATCGTCGGGCAGATCGAATCCGAGCTGGGCAAGCCGGTGGGGGAACTGTTCGAGTACCTGCAGGAGCAGCCCTATGCTGCTGCCTCCATCGGTCAGGTCCACCGCGCCCGCCTCCACAACGGCACCGATGTCATCGTCAAGGTGCAGTACCCTGGAGTGGACGAGTCCTGCGACTCCGACCTCAAACAGCTGAGGCTCGCCCTGAAGCTCGGCGGGCTGCTGAAAATGCCGAAAGAAGCCGTGGACCAGCTGTTCGGCGAGATCCGCGAACGGCTCAAGGAAGAGCTGGACTACGAGAACGAAGCCAATAACCTGCGGCTGTTCCGGGAGTTCCACAAGGATCAGCCCTGGGTCATCATCCCCTCGGTGATTGCCAGCCATTCCACCCGTCGGGTACTCACCCTCGAACTGGTGGAAGGGGATCACGTCAGCAAGGTTACCCCCGAGCATTACGACCAGGCCACCATCAACCTGATTGGCCACCGCATCTTCACCACCATGGCCGACCAGCTGTTCCGTTTCCGCTGCATCCACGGCGACCCCCACGCCGGCAACTTCGCCTACCGGCCTGACGGATCCATCATCATGTACGACTTCGGTTGCGTGAAGAAGCTCAAGCCGGAGATCGTCGAAGCCTACCGCAAGGCCCTGATCGCCGCACTGGCCGAAGACTACGAAGCTCTGGACCGCCACCTCATCGACCTTGGCGCCCGGGTAGAAAACCAGCCTGCAGTGGACGAAGCCTACTACGCCATGTGGCGGGATATCCTGATCCGCCCCTTCGACACCGAAGCCCCCTACGACTTCGCCGGGTCCGACCTCCACAAACACGTTGCGGCCAAGACCAGCACGGTGTTCAAGTACCTGGATTATTTCAAACCCCCGGTGGAAAGCATCTTCATCGACCGGATGATCGCCGGCCACTACTGGATGCTGAAAAGACTCGGGGTGCAGGCGGCTTTTCGTGCAGAACTGGAGAAATACCTGGCCGCAGGGGCAGACGGAGGACAGAGCTGAGGTCTGTCCCCCGGATCCAGAATCAGGGTTTTTGCTTCAGCAGATCCCGGATTTCCATCAACAACTGCTCCTGGGCCGACGGTGCCGGAGGTGCAGCCGGAGTTTCCGCTTCTTTCTTACGCCGACTGTTTAATGCTTTCACTACCAGGAAGACTGCAAACGCGACGATCACAAAATCGAAAACCGCCTGGATAAACATGCCGTAGCGCAATGTCACCGCTTCTGCGCCCTCCGTCGCCGCCCTCAGCGTGATGGCAAGGTTGGAGAAATCAATTCCACCGACCAGCATCCCCAGCGGAGGCATCACCACATCGGCCACGAAAGACGAGACGATTTTCCCGAAGGCCACACCGATGATGATCCCCACCGCCATGTCCACGACATTGCCCTTGACTGCAAACTCCTTGAATTCCTTCATCATGCTCATTGCGCACAACTCCTTGAATGCCAGACCGTATTGGCCCCATCAAAAGCCAGGGCACGCCAAAACCGGCGCATTCTGAGTGTAGTTTACAATCGGGGCCACTGCCCTGTGGCCGGCACGCAGCGGGAGGCACCCGGGCCCCGGGATGACAGCCAGGAGACCGCCGGTTCCCGGTACGGAAGTGCATGATGTGATAGGGTATTGCCATTGCACCCGGGAACCACTTGCGCATGCGTATCCGCGTTACCCATCAGAGAATCACCCTTTTTCTGCAACTGATCCTGCTTACCGAGGCCGTATTCGCGATCTGGGGGCAACGCTGGTTCACCGCATTCCTCACCGCCATGATCATTCTGATCACCTTTTTCCCGGTGCTGTTTGAGCGACGTTTCCGGATTCATATCCCGCCGGAACTCCAGTTGGCGGCCATCGGTTTTGTCTTCGCCTCGCTGTTTCTTGGCGAGATTCGCGACTACTACACCCGGTTCTGGTGGTGGGACATGGCACTTCACACCACGTCAGGCTTCCTGCTGGGCATTCTCGGCTTCCTGCTGGTCCACATCATGAACGAAACCGAGAAAATCCATGTGCACATGAATCCCGGTTTCGTGGCGTTTTTTGCCTTCATGTTCGCCCTCGGCGTTGGCGCCCTGTGGGAAATCTTCGAGTTCACCATGGACACTGCCTTCGGCATGAACATGCAGAAACCCATGCTGGGCGACCCCTCGGGGCTGACCGATACCATGTGGGACCTGATCGTGGATGGACTGGGCGCGCTGGTGATTTCGGTACTGGGCTGGCGCTACCTGAAGAACCCGGGAGGGAAGTCCTTTCTGGAGCGCTGGATTGACGCGTTTATTGAGCGTAATCCCAGATTTTTTCGGCGGTGACCCGGGGGGACAGGGGGGACCAGCCCCAAGGTCTGTCCCCGTGCCAGGTGAGATCAGGTGCTATCGCCCGAGGCTGGCCACCCACTCCGCCACACCCTCAGCCGCTCCTTTGCGGATGACCCGGGCGCGGGACACGGTGGCGGGCTCGCCGGGGTCGATCACGGTAATGGGCACATCGATATCCACCTCGTGCACCAGGCCTGCGGCCGGGTAGACCTGCAGCGAGGTGCCCACTATCAGCAGCTGGTCGGCGGTGCGGACAACCTCCGCTGCGGTCTCCAGCAATGGCACTTCCTCACCGAACCACACGATGTGGGGCCGCAACTGGGCGCCCCGCTCGCAGGTATCTCCCAGCTCAATGGGCTTGCAGCCAATGTCGTACACCAGCTCCGGATAACGGGTACTGCGGGCCTTGGTCAGTTCGCCATGAAGGTGAATCACGTTGCTGGAACCGCCGCGCTCATGGAGGTTGTCCACGTTCTGGGTCACGACGGTGACCCGGTAGCGCCGCTCCAGCTCCGCCAGCAGGCGGTGGGCGGGGTTGGGCTGGGCCGTTTCGAGCTGGCGCCGGCGGTCATTGTAGAACCGCAGCACCAGCTCAGGGTTACGGGCGAAGGCTTCGGGGGTGGCCACATCATAAACGCTGTGCTGCTCCCACAACCCGCCGTTGTCACGGAAAGTGGAAAGCCCGCTTTCGGCACTGATGCCGGCCCCGGTAAGCACTACGATATGGTCTTTCATCCGCCGCAATCCTAATCGAAAATCTTGCCCGGGTTCATGATGCCGTTGGGATCAAACACCTGCTTGATGCCCCTGAGGTAGGCAATTTCCGCCTCGCTGCGGGTGTACTGCAGGTAGGGCTTCTTGGTCATGCCAACACCGTGCTCGGCAGACACACTGCCCTGATAGCGCTCGACAATCTCGAACACCCATTTGTTGACCTGCTGGCACTTCTCGAAGAAGTCCTCCTTCGCCATGTCTTCCGGCTTGAGGATGTTCAGGTGCAGGTTGCCGTCGCCGATGTGGCCGAACCAGATGATCTCGAAGTCCGGATAGTGCTCGGTGACCACCGAATCGATCTCCTGGAGGAAGCCCGGCACCTTGGAAACCACCACGGAGATGTCGTTCTTGTAGGGAATCCGGGGGGCGATGGACTCGGAGATCCGCTCCCGCAACTGCCACAGGTTCCGGGCCTGGGTTTCGCTCTGGCTGATCACACCGTCAAGCACCCAGCCGTTTTCCACACACTGCTCGAACAGTGCCATGGCATCATCCATCACCTGGTCGGACACCGCCTCGAACTCCAGCAGGGCGTAGTAAGGCGCCTCGGTCTCGAACGGTGCCTGGACCTGGCCGTGGGCCAGCACATGGCCCATGGCCTGGTGGGAGAAGAACTCGTAGGCGGTCAGGTCCAGTTTCTTCTGGAATGCTTCGAGCACGTCCATGGTGTTTGTCAGATCATTCAGCCCCAGCACCAGTACGGTGAGATCATTCGGCTTGCGGGTCAGCTTCATGGTGGCTTCGGTAATGAAGCCCAGGGTGCCTTCCGCGCCAATGAACAGGTGGCGCAGATCGTACCCGGTGTTGTTCTTGGCAAGGTCTTTGTTCAGGTCGAGAACGTCGCCCTTGCCGGTCACCACTTTCAGACCCGCCACCCAGTCACGGCTCATGCCGTAACGGATCACCTTGATACCACCGGCGTTGGTGGACAGGTTGCCGCCAAGCTGGCTGGAACCGGCAGAGGCAAAGTCCACCGGATAATAAAGCCCGTTTTCCTCGGCAAAATTCTGCAACTGCTCGGTCACCACACCCGCCTGGCAGCGCACCGTACGGTCACTGGCGTTGAACTCGAGGACCTGGTTCATGTAATCGAATGCCACCACCACTTCACCGTTGGCCGCCACCGCGCCGGCACTCAGGCCGGTGCGACCGCCTGAAGGTACCAGGGCAACCTGATGCTCATTGGCGAACTTCACCACCGCCTGCACCTGCTCCGTGGTCTTGGGCAACACGATGGCCAGCGGCTTGGGCGGGTAGATCTTGGTCCAGTCCTTGCCGTAGTTTTCCAGGTCTGCCGGGTCGGTCAGCACCTTGCCGGGGCTGGCACCGTCACTCACCAGGGCCTTGAGGGAAGCAATGATCTGTTCGGAATTCATGGATACTCGGGTCTCGTCGATTGGGGCAGTTGATCCAGGCAATCTGATGCGCTGTGAAAATCTGCGTTTATGGTATCATACCGCCCCTGTTCTGTGAGCCTGCCAACCGCTGACGCAGTTGATGAACGACGGAATGCACTCACAGGTCACCTCACAGTCATACGACGCGACGAGAAGGTCTGGAAGCAAGCCCATGTCAAATACGTCTCTCGAAAAGAGCAAAATCCGGATCCTGCTGCTGGAAGGCGTGCATCAATCTGCCATTGATACCCTGAATGCTGCGGGCTACACCAACATCGAGTATCTGACCCACTCACTGGGCGAGGAAGAACTGATCGAGAAGATTGCCGACGCGCACTTCATCGGTATCCGCTCCCGCACCCAGCTGACGGCGAAAGTATTTGAAGCCGCCAACAAACTGGTGGCGGTGGGCTGTTTCTGTATCGGTACCAACCAGGTCGACCTGCAGGCGGCTACCCGTCGGGGTATTGCCGTATTCAACGCACCATTCTCCAACACCCGCAGTGTCGCGGAGCTGGTGCTGGCCCAGGCGATCCTGCTGCTGCGCGGCGTACCCGAGAAGAATGCCAAGGCCCACCGTGGCGAGTGGCTGAAGTCCGCCAAGAACAGCTACGAAATCCGTGGCAAGAAGCTGGGCATCATCGGCTACGGCAACATCGGCACCCAGTTCAGCGTACTGGCCGAAAGCCTGGGCATGGACGTGTACTTCTACGACGTGGTGTCCAAGCTGTCGATCGGCAATGCCACCCAGGTGGGCACCCTGCAGGAGCTGCTGAACATTGCTGACGTGGTGAGCCTGCATGTACCGGAAACCCCGGCGACCAAGTACATGTTCAAGGCCGAGCAGTTCGCCCAGATGAAGCCTGGCTCCATCCTGATGAACGCCTCCCGTGGCACCGTGGTGGACATTGACGCCCTGGCCGATGCCCTGCGCAGCGGCAAGCTGCTGGGTGCGGCGGTAGACGTATTCCCGGTCGAACCGAAGTCCAACGACGAAGAGTTCATCTCTCCGCTGCGCGAATTCGATAACGTGATCCTGACCCCGCACGTGGGCGGCTCCACTATCGAAGCCCAGGAGAACATCGGCCGCGAAGTGGCCGAGAAGCTGGCGATGTACAGCGACAACGGCACCTCGGTGTCTTCCGTCAACTTCCCGGAAGTTGCGCTGCCGTCACACCCGAACCAGCACCGCCTGCTGCACATCCACGAGAACGTGCCGGGGGTGATGTCCGAGATCAACCAGGTGTTCTCCGAGAACGGCATCAACATCTGCGGCCAGTACCTGCAAACCAAGGAAGACATCGGTTACGTGGTGATCGACGTGGACAAGGCCTATGGCGAGCTGGCGCTGGAGAAGCTGCGCCAGGTCAAGGGCACCATCCGCTGCCGGGTGCTGTTCTGAGCACCTGACACACTGCGTTAACCTGAAAAACCGCGGCCTGGCCGCGGTTTTTTTATGCCTGTAACGACCACTCTGCCGCACTCCGCCATTTACGTAGCCCCCTGCTCCGCGCCCTACACTCACCATTGATTAATTACATGCACATATCACACACATAAGTTAAGCAATGAACAACAATTCTATACACATCCCATCTTGCCGCTTATTCCCTGAGAGAATAACTTTATATCAACAATAACCGGGGGACAGCCGTGGCATTGGCACCCGTTATTGGATGCCACATCAGAAAGAGTGTCCGTCGATGATGAATACCTTGTTGCTTTATGTCGCAGATATCGCACATGCGTTGATGATGACTACCTGACACGAGACATCACAGGCAAACACCTTGATGGCCAGACCAGAAACATTTTCTAAAGAATGGTAGATAACAATGACAACTATTAATCAGATCTGTGAAAACATCGTGAATGACGTCAGTGACGCGCTGGGGGCTGCGATTGTCGACCTGGAGTCCGGCCTGCTGCTTGCCGTGGCACACAATGTGCCTTATTTCACGCAAAGCTACCTGGACGCCGTGGCTGCAGCCGCCGTCGACATGTTCCGTGGCAAGACCGTCAATACGGTAGAAAAGCTGATTGCATCCCAGCGCGGCACCGAGGTCAGGCAACTGGTGCAAGAGGTCCAGATGACCACTGAGAAGACCTTTCACTTCATGTCCGTTGTACCCGGTAAAACCAACTGCCTGATGGTTCTGATTACCGGCAAGAAAGCGAATCTCGGCATGGGCTGGGCAGCACTTCGCAGCGCCCTTCCCAAGGTCGCCCCCCTGTTGCCCTGAGACTGGGACCGGGCCAGACCGGCGCTCGCCGGCTCTGGCTCACTTTCCTGCTCTCAGGCGTCCGGCCAGCTGCGCCGGAAAGCCTTCTCGTGTCATATCGGCGATGGTTCGTTCCATGTCGTAATCAATGCAAAAGAACTCGAAGCAACCTTCTTCGGGATCAAATATCGCAAATTCGGCGCCCGCGCGGTTCCCGCGGGGCTGCCCCACCGATCCCGGACAGATCAGGCTGCGATTGGCACCCTGCAACGCAAAAACCGGCGCTTTGGTGTGATGATCGAAGCGGCCTTTTCGGTAGTAGACGCCAGCCAGATGAGTGTGACCATGCAGGCAGAAGCGAATGTCACGATCTTCCAGGTTCTGCAGATTGTCCTCGAAAGTCATGCGGTAGACGTAAGCATTAAAGTAGGTTTTATCCTGCGGGGCACCATGCACCGCAAGCCAGTCCGGCCCACGCAATGAGAGCGGTAGCGCACCAAGCCAGCGGCGGTCCTCCTGTGAGAGCCGCGGCACGGTCCAGTCAATGACCCACTTCGAAACCGGCGAAAAACCCGGCCCGGCCAGGCCCACTGCCGCGGCATGGTCATGATTGCCCTTGATGGCAAGCAGCCCCGAGCTCCGCAACCGCTCTATGCACTCGCCCGGATGCGGGCCATAGCCAACGCTATCCCCCAGCACGATCCCGGCTCGGATCGACATCCTCTCCAGATGCTCCAAGACAGCCTCCAGGGCGGGGAGGTTGGCGTGGATGTCCGCCAGGATAGCAACCCTGCCCGACTCCGGCGTAAACAGCTTCTCGGCCTCGATCGCACTGGATGCCGGGCGTTGCCCGGTCATTGGTGCTCCAGCGGAGGACTCCTGACTGCGTAGAGCCCCGATAATGCTCCCCAGCCTGGCTTCCTGGGCCTCATTGCCGGTAAAAAGGTCGCGCAGCTGCTCGGCGATCACTGACGCCCAGTGACTGCTGCCATAATACTGCTCGAGTGCGCGGCGAAGATTGCTGCCTATGGACTGAAACAGCGCCCGGGAAACACCTTCATACTGTCGCACCCAGACGCCAAGGGTGCTGGACAAACCGGCAAACTCATCCCAGTTGTAAATATCGTCATCGAGATAGAAGACCCGACCGGACGTATCCAGTCCGAAATTGGACAATCCGGCATCCAGCGACTTATCAAAGCCCTGCGCAATCCGGATGTAGATCTGGAAATAGTCCCGAAAAACGGACGCCAGCCTGGCAGTGTCGTGGCCCACGATAACTTGATGCAAAGGCTCGAGTACCGGGCAGGCGTTCCCGATCCAGCTCCGGTTGCCAGCCTTCAGTAAGATCCAGGTTTTCGAGGGGTGGTGGACACCGTACCTGCGCTCATTAGCGAGGGCCGATTCCACCCAGGCCCGGGATTTCTCCGGCGCCAGCCGGACGTTTTCGTGAATCTTGACGATTACTGATTCGGACCGAAAAATCCGGGTCCCCGGACGCCCGGTAAAAACGTCACCATGAACCAGTTTTTCCTGCCGGCCAGTCAATGCCCGGAGTATCTCGCCCACCGGGATCACCCGATGATCATCGATGGCGCCGAGCACCTCGATGTCCTCCGGCGCGACACTGCTGATCTGCTGTAACAACGGGCTTTGGGTGGTCACAATTTCGCTGTCTCTGTGCTCGCGCCAGTCTTCCGGCACCGGATCTGCATCCGGCACGCTGACCACAGAGATTAGCACCCGCCCCCGTCACCCGGAAGGCCTCTCGCACCTCCCGGGTAGCGGTCCGGGTTACCGGGGAACGCGCAGCAGCAGGTTGGGAGATCCGGCGTTGATGCCACTCAGCACATTGACGGTGGCCAGAGCATCCAGGTCACGACCGACCTGGTCCGGGGTCAGGCCCGGATAGCTGGCCAGCAGCAGAGCAACCGCGCCGGCGACATGGGGCGATGCCATCGAGGTGCCACTGATGGTGTTGATCTCGGCGTCGCTCTGGTACCAGGCCGCGGTGATATCGGAACCCGGCGCGAAAATATCGAGGCACGAGCCAAAGTTGGAGAACGACGAGCGCTCATCTTCACGGGTGGTACTTCCCACCGTGATAGCCTCCTGCACCCGATTGGGGGAGCCGTTACAGGCATCCGCATCGCTGTTCCCCGCGGCCACCACGAAGGTCACACCGGCCGCAACGGCACCCCGGACTGCGGCATCGAGAGCTTCTGAGTCACCGCCGCCCAGGGACATATTGGCAACGGCGGGCGCCCGATGGTTGGCCGCCACCCAGTCCACCCCGGCGATGACGTCGGCGTTACTGCCGGCACCGGAACAATCAAGCACCCGCACAGCAGCCACCGAGGCTGCCTTTGCGACACCGTAGGTGGTTCCGACCGCTGTGCTCGCCACATGGGTGCCATGGCCGTTGCAGTCCGTGGTGTCCGCCGGATCGGTCTCGCCGCCCACATTGAGCAGCGACCCGATCAGCGGCAGGCCGCCCAGCCCCAGCAGGCCGGTATCATTGACCGCAAAGTTGCGTCCCTCGATTACCCGGCCGGAAAACTCCTGGTGAGACGACCGCAGCCCGGTATCGATGATATAGACATTGGCACCGCTACCCGCGTTATCCGGATACTGGTAGACCTCATTGAGCGGCAGGAACGTCTGGTCTGAACGGTCCAGCCCCCAGGTCGCGCCGGTCTGGGTAGCACTTGCCAGCACCACCTGATCCGGCTCTATCGCGCGCACTCCCGGCAAGGAGGACAGCATGGCCGCCTGCTGCGCGGAGAGGCTAACCGCGGCGCCGGTCATGGCCGACTGATACAGGTGTACAATGCTGCCCCCGCCCACCGCCTGCAGCAGGGCGTTCACGCCGGCGCGGAGGTCGGCCAGCCCCAGTAGTTGCGGCAACGCCGGATCGAGGGTCACGATATAGCGGCCCGGCACAACATCACCCACTTTCACGGCCTCCGGGCTTGCCAGGGTATCGTCATTCAAAACGCCATCGAACAAACCGGCCTGGGCGGGAGTCGCCGCCAGCAGGGCAGCACTGAGACAGGTTGCGCTCAACATTCTTGTCAGCATCGGATTCGCTCCTATTCATTATTGTCGTCACGGGTTCGCATCGTCGCCCAGTAAAACGACTGAGGACCCGGTAACGTTCCGCGAAATAGCCCCGATCTCCATGCATAATGGGCCATATTCGGTCATTTTTCGCGAAGTTTAATGAATTGCTGACCCACAACAAAAAAAGCCCGCCTCCCGAATGCCGGTAGGCGGGCTTGTTCAGCGGCCGGAAGTCTCCGGCCGGTTGTTACTGCATCGGCACTCTTACTGCATCAGCATTTTTACTGCATCGGGACCAGGGTCAGCTCAACGCGGCGGTTCTGCTCGCGGCCGGCTGCGGTGTCGTTGGAGGCTACCGGGTAGCGCTCGCCGTAACCCACGGCACGGGTACGGGCCGGGGCAATGCCCTGATTGAGCAGGAAGTCACGCACGGAACCGGCACGTTGCTCACTGAGCAGCTGGTTGTAGCTGTCGGCGCCAGTGCTGTCGGTGTGGCCTTCAACCTGGATGATGGTCTTGTCGTACTCTTTCAGCACCAGGCTTACAGACTCCAGCGTGCCGGTGAATGACGGCTTGATGGAAGACTGGTTGGTGTCAAAGGTGATGTTGCCCGGCATGACCAGTTCGATCTGATCGCCGTTACGCACCACACGGACACCGGTACCTTCGAGCTTGCGACGCAGCTCGGCTTCCTGCTTGTCCATGTAGTAGCCAATACCACCACCCACGGCCGCACCGGCGGTGGCGCCAATCAGGGCACCCTTGCCGCGGTCGCTGCTGCTGGAGGTAGCCGCACCGATGGCGGCGCCACCCAGGGCACCGATAATGCTGCCTTTGGTGGCGCTGGAGGTTTTCTCTTCGCCAGTATACGGGTCATACGTCATACAACCGCTGAGGGCTACAGTGGCCACTGCGAATGCCAGAACAGTCTTCTTCACAATTGTTCTCCTGCAAATCGTCACTTTAATGTCAGCAAGCCTCCGAGAGAGCACCTGCATGGTCGTTGCTGAACGTGCCAATAATGGTATTGAACACCGTTGCCTGCAAATCCTGGGCTTCGTTCACCAGATGGTGACGCCCGTCCGGAATTCTGAGCTCCTCAACCGAGGAGAATTTGTTGCGGATAATCCGCAGGTTGTGCTGCCAGTCAACGGTGAGGTCCTTCTCACCCTGCACCACAGTGACCGGGAAGTCCACCGGTCGGGCGGACTCAATATGAGGCACCCATTGCCGTAATGCTGTGACCCAGTCCACATGAACCGCACGGGCCTGCAGCGGATCGTGCTCCCGCAGGAAACGCAGAAACCGCGAGTTACCGCTGTTCTCCCCAAACACCCGCCGCCAGCGGGTGATAAAGGGCCGCACCAGACTGTGCAGCACCTTCGCCCCCAGCCAGCCCGCAGGACGGACCAGCGGCGCCAGCAAGACCACCCGGCGAAACTCCGAGGTCTGCTGGTTGTGGTGGTTGGACAGCAGGTAGTCGATGAGGATGGCACCACCGGTGCTCTGCCCCACCGCATACCACGGCCCCGCCACTTTACCTTTCGCCCCCGCCATGACATCGCATAACACCGCCTGGTACTCGGTGAAGCTGCCGATGGCAGCCGGCGTTCCGCTGGACAGGCCATGGCCCGGCTGGTCATAGGCGAGCACGTCAAAGCCGGCGCCCAGGCAGCGGTCAATCAACTGGCTGTAGAGCCCTACGTGGTCAAAATACCCGTGCATGATAAACACGGTCCCCCGCTGGCTTCCTCCGGTCGATGCCGGCTGGCGGTAATAGTGAACCACCACCCGATGTCCGCCAGCCGCCAGGTAGCCCTGCTGGTAGCTGACTTGTGGATGCTCCACCCACAAATCCAGGCCGTAATACCGACAGTAAGCGGTTGCTTCCTCACCCGGCGCCCGTACTTCGGACGGATCGAAGGGTTTCAGCTTTGCAATCAAAGAGCTTCTGTCCCAGTCGGGTATGTCTATGTTATCTGTTTTCCAGTACACGTAGAGTTACACGCCTGTCATGAATCAAGTCATAAATGGGTTTATAGACTAGCATATCAGCTGCACCGGCAGGCGACTAAAGCCGCCTCCCGCTATCCTGCCACCTGAACGGAGTACCCAGATGCTGCAACACGTGTTGGAAGCCACCCTGCGCCAGACCATGCAACGGTTGGTGCGCCCCCTGCTGACACCCGCCGTGCCGGTGCGGGTACAGCGCATTCTGACACGCCAGGCCTACCGCAGCTCCATACCACCCCGGGGCTGTCACTTCGAGCAGAACAGCATCGCCGGCGTGCCGGTGACCCGCACCCGTTATGGCTCCGCCCAAACGGCTCCCTCGGGCCAGGTCATTCTCTATCTTCATGGTGGTGGCTATATCATCGGCTCTGCCACCACTCACCGCGGCATCACCGGCCACCTGGCCCGGGCATCGGGCGCGCTGGTGGTCACCCCGGATTACCGGCTGGCTCCGGAACACGTTTTTCCCGCGGCACTAGACGACGCCCTCGCGGTCTACCGCGGCCTGATCGGGGAGGGTTTCCCGCCGGCGGCCATTGCCGTTGCCGGCGACTCCGCTGGCGGGGGCCTGACCCTGGCGCTGGCGATGCGGCTGCGGGACGAAAATCTGCCGCTGCCCGGCTCGCTGGTGGTGTTTTCGCCCTGGACCGACCTGAGCCATAGCCAGCTTTACCGGCCCGACTGCGAACCGGTGTTGCAGGCCGAATGGATTGAGAAAGCGGCCCGGCTCTATTGCGGCAACGAGGCCCGCAGCAATCCACTGATCTCGCCGGTCTTTGGTGACCTGTCCGGACTGCCACCACTGCTGATCCAGGTGGGTAGCCAGGAAATCCTGCTCAACGACGCTACCCGCCTGGCGGAGACCGCCAAACAGCAGAACGTCGATACCACCCTGGAGATCTACAACAGCCTCTGGCACGTGTTCCAGGTGCATGCCGGTCAACTGAGTCGGGCCACCCGGGCCATCGAAACGGCCGGTAAACACATTCGCCGTCACATGCCACTGTGATCTGTCGTCACCGCGACATTCCGGTGCTCACCCCTGCAAGTGCGAGATATCCAGCTCGCCCCGAACCAGGGCATCCTTGCGGGCGCGGGACCAGCGTTTGAGCCGCCATTCCAGCCGCGACGCCTCGGCGCGATCGGCCACCGGGGCGCTGAACACCAGCTCCAGCGGCCCCTTGCCCCACAGGCTCCGTGCACCTTTCGGAGCGCCGGCCTGATGCTCGGCGAAGCGCCGGTCCACATCCGTGGTGATGCCGGTGTAGAGCGTGCCCCGCGCCGTGCGGATTATGTACAGATGCCAGCCCGTCACTGCGCCGCCTCCGCCAGTGCCCGCCGGCTGCCATGCTGCTGCAGCCAGAGCCCCGAGACAATCAGCACCAGGCCGATGTAGGTGGACGAGAGAATGGTCTCACCGAGAATCAGCGCGATGAAGACCAGTGACAGGAAAGGCGAGATGAAGATCAGGTTGCTCACCCGCGCAGTGTTTTCGGCCTTTTTCATCGCCCAGGACCAGAGCACAAACGCTATACCCATTTCGAAGACACCAACATACACCGCGGCGGCAAACCCGCTGCCGGCGTCAAAACGGAAGCCATCGGTCAGGCCGCAGATGGCCCAGATTACCGGCAGGCCGAACAGAAAGTTCAGCAGCAGCCCCACCACCGGATCGCGGCGGTCGCGGGTTGCAATAATCCAGTAGGACGCCCATATCAGGGTACTTCCGATGGCGAGACCAACCCCGAGCGGATCGGAGAATTCCAGGCCCAGCACGTCGCCTCGGGTGGCAATCACTACCACCCCGCTGTAACAGATCAGCCCGGCCACAATATCTGCCCGATGCAGCCGCTGGCCAAGAAAAGGGACCGACAGGTAGGCCAGCACCAATGCCCAGGTGTAGTTTATGGGCTGGGCCTCCTGGGCCGGCAGGCGATCAAAAGCTCCAAATAACAGGAAGTAATACAGACAGGGGTTGATCATCCCCATCGCCATGGACTGCATATACTGGCCGCGACTGAGGGCAAACACCTGCCGCCAGCGTCCCTGCACCACCAGCACCAGCGCCATGACTGCCACCGATGCCGTGCAGGCAATGGCCATCATCTGCACAGGCGACAGCTCCCGCAGCGCCAGTTTGAACGCTGTCGCCACCGTCGACCACAGCAGCACGGCACCAAGACCATACAGCATGGCCTGCTTCTGATCAGCGCTCACCAGTTTCCACCTCTCCCTCTCCCACTCCCACTCCCTTGCGCATCACCGTTCCTCCGGCCTCAAGCCAACGGTAGAGCGTACGGCGGTTGACTCCGAGAATCCCCGCCGCGCGCCGCTTGTTGCCGTCCACCGCAGCCATCACCCGGGCCACATAATCGTTCTGGAGCTGTTCCAGGGTGGGCCATTCTGCCAGACTCGCCGCCTCAAGTCCGGCGCGCGGGCTTGCCGCGGTGTCTGCTGTGGCTTGCCGTTGCCGTACCCGCGCCGGCAGGTGTTCAGGTTGCACCACACTGCCTTCGCAGAAGGTTACCGCCCGCTCGATGGCGCTGGACAACTCCCGCACGTTACCGGGAAAGGGGTAGTCGGTCAGGGTGACCAGGGTTGCCTCCGCCAGCTGCATCGGTCCGCGGCCATGACGCCGGGCCGCTTCCTGCAGAAAGTGCATGGCCAGCAGTTCCACATCGTCATTGCGCTCCCGCAGGGGCGGCACCGGAATTGCCAGGGTCTCCAGGCGATAGTAAAGATCCTCGCGAAACACCCCCCTGGCCACGGCATCCAGCAGGTCTACATGGGTAGCCGCCACCACGCGAACATCCACGCTCTCCTCTTGGTCAGAACCCACCGGCTTGATCGTACCTTCCTGCAGCACCCGCAGCAGCTTGGCCTGCAGCGGAAGCGGCATCTCGCCAATCTCGTCCAGCAACAGGGTGCCACCGTCGGCCTCGGCGAACAGCCCGTTGCGAGCCTGCCGGGCGCCGGTAAACGCCCCCGCCTCATGGCCGAAGAACTCGCTTTCCATCAGTTCCTGGGGAATACCCGCACAGTTCACCGCGACAAACGGTCGCTGCCGGCGGTCGCTTTCCCGGTGGATCGCACGGGCCACCAGCTCCTTGCCGGTGCCGCTCTCACCGTTTATCAGCACCGCCGCCGAACTCCGCGCCACCTGGCGGATTTCGGTGCGCAGCCGTTGCATCACCGGGCTTTCACCGATCAGCCCGAGTGAACCTCCCGCCTGTGCCTGGGAACGATAATGGGCCAGCTCGCTGGTCAGTGATGCCTGGTCAAGCAGGCGGCGCACCTTCAGCCGCAGATGATCCGTCGACAGCGGCTTGGTGAGGAAATCGTCGGCACCGGCCTTGAGCGCCTCAACCGCCTGGTCCACGGTGCCGAACGCAGTGATGATAATCAGCGGCACACGATGACCGGCGGCCTGCAAACGGGCCAGTAACGTCAGGCCGTCACCATCCGGCAGGCGCAGGTCAGACACCACCAGGTCAGGCAGTGCCGGCGTTATTGCCGCCACCGCCTCAGCCAGATTGCCGGCCGTGGTAACGCCATAGCCATCAAGCTCCAGTTCCTCTGCCAGCAGGGTCCGCAGGCTGACATCATCCTCAACGAGCAAAATGTGTGGGCTGGCCGCCATTACTGATCCTCCTGAGATTTAACGATTTTGGGCCAGAAAAGACTCATCCGGCAGCCTCCCAGGGGGCTGTCGCTGACCGCCGCACGCCCCCCATGTTCCTTGAGCACACTGCCCACTACTGCCAGCCCCAGGCCGGTGCCCTCGCCCGCCGGCCGGGTACTGAAAAACGGCTCGAAGACCTGGTTACGGTGGTCCGGGGCAATGCCGTCTCCGTCATCATCCACACACACCTCCCAGCAGTCCTCGTGCTCCCACAGGCAGACCTCCACCCGGCCCCGGGCTGCCTGGCAGGCATTGCGGATCACATTCAGGCAGGCCAGCTCGAGCCGGGTGGGCTCTGCCGCAATCTCCGCCCGTACCGCCAGCCCCTGCGTGGTGATCGCAGTGGCGCAGCAGCGCGCATCGTCACCCAGCCGGTTCAGCAGGCCGCGCAGCACCGCGGCAAGGTCGGTGGGCCGGCGGGAATCGGGCACATGGCGGAAGCAGTCCAGCAACTGCTGGATGATCCGGGTCATCCGGCTGACCTGATGGTCAATGTCGTCGAGATGGCGTTGCTGGCCCTCAGCCAGGCCACCGCGACGAAGAATCGCAGAGCGTCCCTGAATGACATTGAGCGGGGCGCCGAGCTCGTGCGCCACGCCACCGGCGACCCGCCCGATCATCGCCACTTTTTCCTGGTATTCCAGGCGGCGGGCCAGGTCACGCTCACGCTCCACCCGGGCGCGGATCTCCTGCTCGGCGAGGGTCATGCGCTCGCCCATGTCATGGAGGCCGTCATGGATCTGCCGTAATTCCCGTGGACCGGAAGCGGGCTCAAGCACACGCCAGCGCCCCGGCGTCATCCGCTCCATGATCACCAGCAGCCGGTTCACGTGGCGGCCCACCGTGCCATAGTGCCCCAGCACCACCACCAGGATGACCAGCACCGACAGCATCGACCAGATACTCACCGCCCAGATCCGGCTGGAGGCCAGCAGGCGATGGAAATCACTGCGCTTGCGGGTGATCTGCAACAGTCCCTGGATCCGTCCGTCATCCGCCACCAGGGGGGTGAACTGGGAAAACACCGACACCCCGTTGACCTGCCGGAACGCACCCCCGAGCTCGCCGCTGGCAATGGCCTTGCCGGCACTCTCGCTGCGGGTGACGTCGGTGTCGGCCACCCCCAGCGTCGCCACCAGTTCGCCACGGGCATCGAACACCGAAGCACCATAGACACGACCAATCCGGAAGATTGACTCAAGGGACTCCCCCATGACGATGTCATCGCCCTCCGACATTGCCTGGGACAAGGGGCCGCTGACCGCCCGGGCCACCAGTTCCAGGTCCTCCTGCAACCGCTGGTTGAGATTACGCTCCACGGCCGCCAGCCCCAGATAGATCGCCACCCCGCTGGCGATGATCAGCGGCACCACAATACTCAGCAGCAGGGTGAGCCGGAGCGAGCGGAAGGTCGGCAACTGCCCGAGCCTGCCCAGCAAGCGACGGTGGCCAGCAGTTTGCGTAGCGGTTTTGGCAGAGGGGGTGGCTGCGGCACAGTCACCGGTATCGACAGAGGGGGATGGGGGCGAAGACATGGCAGCAACTCCGACAAAGTGTCCCACACCAATGCCACATGTGGCATTTTGCCTCAAGTCAGATTACCGAACCTTAACTGAACAAAATTTTTAACTATCTGTTTTCAGTACATTTAATGACAAAACAACAAACTGGCACGGTACTTGTTTGGTCACTGCCACCAACAGCAATCGCTGACATTCGCAGTCGTTGAAAGAGAACGACGTTATTGCAAAGCAAGAGGAGATGTTATGAACAAACTTCTTACTTCCCTGACCGTATCCATGGCCCTGCTTGCTGCCGGTCCGGCTCTGGCCCAGCAAAACCCGAAACCCGCTGACCAGGGCTCCGGCTACAGCGAGCCCTCAGCCGCCGGCACCCAGGACACCAATTTCAATGACGAACAGCTGCGCAACTTCGTCGAAGCCCAGCAGGGCATCACCGAAATTCGCGACGAGTACATGGCCAAGATCGAAAAGGCGGGCTCCCAGGAAAAAGCCCAGGAGCTGCAGATGGAAGCCAACGATCAGATGGTAACGGTCATCAAGGACGCCGGACTGGATATCCCGACCTATAACTCCATTGCCACCGCGTACAACAGTGAGCCAAAGGTTCGCAACCGTGTTGACGCCCTGATGTAAGCCGGCATACCGGCCAGAAACTGCTGCAACTGTCACTTGCCCCGTTTTTACGGGGCTTTTTTGTGGGTTCGGTTACCCTTCAGTTACCCCGCCGCCCTGACCATGGCCAGCCGGTCAGGACACCGCAACGGGCACGGTGGTGAACTGCAGGCCTTCGGCAGTAAGCGCCTCGGCGCCGCGGCTGGTCAGTTCGGAGATAAAGCGGAACTGATCCCGCGGATCCAGCGGATAAGCCTTGATGAGGTAACGCATGCCGTGCTCGCTGTTACGGACATGCACCAGGATCGGTTGCCAGGTTTTTACCAGGGGGCTGGTGAACGCCACATCCCGCAGGAGCGCCATCACCCGCCGGACGTCGTGGCCCGGACGCAGGTGGAATTCCGTCACGCACATCAGGTTGTCGGAGCCGTCGTTGCCGTTGGCGATCAGTGCCGCCCACAGGGTGCTGTGGGGAATGATCACCACGTTGTCGTCCGGTGTCACAATCTCCGCCGCGCGGGTGCCGATAGAGCGGACTTCACCATACTTGCCATTGATCTCGATCCAGTCACCGGGTCGGTATGGCATCTCGTAGAGGGTAACGATCCCGGCTATCAGGCTGCTGACGTAGTCCTTGAAGGCAAAACCAAGCGCCAGGCCCAGGGCACCGAAAATGGCCACCATGTTCTCGAAGGACGGCTCGATCAGAATCGGCACCACCAGGATGATGGTCAGGATGATGATGAGCAGCCGCACCAGCGGTACCGAGGCCAGCAGATACAACTTCGGCTTGCCGCCCAGCTTGTGCGCCACCTTCGGCACAAACGTCTGCATCGCCATGATCACCAGGGACGCCACCACCACCAGGGCGAGGGCCTCCAGCAAGGCTTCCGAGGTCAGTGACGACAGTGCGCTTTTCAGTCCAAAGTCACCCATAGCTTACCCCTGTCAGAAATCATCGACCGGAAAACCCCGGGACTGCAGCTCCCGCCGGACCGCCGGATAACCCAGCGGCGTCACTTGCCAGTGCGTCCCGGAGCGTTCAACCAGATCGGCACGGGCCAGGGAATGGAGGGCCAGCTCCAGTTCCGGGGCATCAATCCCGGTGACGAGGTTTAACCGGTCCCGGGCCAACCCGTTGTGCAGCAGGATGGCGTGCAGGATCAGTAACAGATTGCGGGAACTGCCGGAGGGCACCACCGGCAGGCTCAGTTTGTCCAAGGACACCACCCAGCAGTCACAGGAACGGTGAGCCTTTGCCTTATTGTGACCGGCGGGTTTGGCGGCAGCGGGCGCGCCCTGAGTCTGCTGCGGTGTTTCCTGTTGCTGTTCCTGCTGTTGTTCCTGCTCCTGTTCCTTGCGATCCTCTTCCATCACCGCGTCTTCTGCCCGGGCCCGCAGGGAACGTTGCCAGATTGCGAGCGCCACTCCGGGGATACCCCTGGACAGCGCCGCCAGGTCCCGCAGGAACCGGCTGGCCCGGTGGTGATTACCGCCATCGTCGTCCGGTTCTCCCATCACCCAATGACCACTGTCGCCCATGCGGGCCCGCAGGGTCGGCTTGCGACCGCCGGAGGGCAGCGACGCCAGCCAGAGCTCCAGGGCCGGGCCATCAACCGGCGCCAGGGTCGCCGGCGCGAAATGCATCTCCGGCAGATAGCGGGCCCAGAACACCCAGCACCAACTGGAACATCCCACAATGCCATCACCGGCGCGCCCGTCGGCCAGGCGGGTCAGCAGTTCCCGCACCAGTGCCAGGCCGGCGCGGTGACGCAGCCAGAACTCCGCCAGTTCCGCCAGCACCCAGGGTTGATCCAGCGGCTGACTGTCCCACCAGCGCCCGGCCTCCTCTTCCGAGAGCAGCAGGTTGGTCGGGGGCTCGAGCAGGTGCCGGCCAGTATCGGAGGCGACCAGTTCCAGCTCCCGGCGAATCCCGGAAAACGGCGGTGTCACCAGAATGCGCGGCTGCCCCGACGGCAGGCCGTCTCCCCAGCACTGCTCCATCGCCCCGGCCAGCGCCGTTGCCCGCACCGCCTGATCGGGCTCGGGAGCCACCCGTGCCAGCCGTTTGCCGCTGAGTACCGGCATGTCATCCAGGTTTTCGAATGCCTGCTCATGGGGCGCCATGTTCTCCCACAACCGGCTCCAGACATGGCGAATGGCATCGCGGATGGAGCGCCTGACCGACGTCTCGGGCAGCCGCCAGTCACTCAGGCCGATCATGCCCCCCGGCAACGCGGGGCTGCGGTTCTCTGTTGTTTCTTCTGCCGCCAACCACCTTCTCCTTGCGAGGGGACAACCCCGGCGTTATTCCACCACCAGCCAGTCTGAGCGCAGGCTGGCGTCGAGGCAGCCTGGCCGGCACACCTCCGCCATCATGGCGTCAAGCCGCTGGTCAAAACCCCAGGGCGGATTGACCACCAGCATGCCGGACCCGACCATACCCCGCTCCGGCGGCGTATCCAGCATAACCTCGTTGCGCCACACCTTGCGGACCGGACCACCCAGGATGCCATCCAGCAGGGCCTGATGCAGCCCGGACGTCAACAGGGGATACCAAATAAGATAGACGCCATGACGGCATTTCTGCCACGCCTTTTGAACAGTCCGGGCGACATCGGCGTACTCGGACTTGATCTCGTAGGAGGGATCGGTCAGCACCAGCAACCGGGGCTCTGCCGGCGGCAGGCAACGCAGCAGCCCCTGCAGGCCGTCTTCCCGCCGCACGCGCACCGCCCCGGATCTTGCCCAGTCATCAAGGCGATCGCCTTCCGAAGGATGCAGTTCGAAGGCGGTGAACGAATCCTGCGGCCTGCGCCCCCGCAGGAACCACTCGGGGGACCCCGGATAACGCTGTACCCGCTCCCGGTTGCCGTTCAGATCCCGCAACGGGGCCAGCATGGCCTGCCAGTCATCCGAAACCAGCCGCTCCCGCACCGACCACACCCGCTGGATACCGGAATCCGCTTCCGCCGTCTTGCGGGCGCGTTCGCTGTCCAGGTCGTAAAGGGCACTGCCGGCATGGGTATCAAAACAGGCAATCGGGGTTTTCTTGGCCTGCATCATGGCCAGTGCCAGGGTCAGTGCGGCGTGCTTCTGCACATCCGCAAAGTTGCCGGCGTGGAAGGCGTGTAAATAACTCAGCATATCGGGCTCCTGCTCTCAGGGGCCCATTAAGCCGCACTCTGCCGGAGCAGGCAAGCGGTGCGGGCGGGCCGGCGACTGCCCGCGGGGTACCGGACAGGCATTGCCAGCGACCGGTCAAACCCCCATAATACAAACGCTAATTACTCTCATTTATTTTTAGATAAAGCCTGAACCCACCCACCAGCAATGGAGCGCTTTCATGTCCACCCGGTTTCACCCACTGCCTTTAACCCTGGCTGTTTCAGCCCTGGCCTTCGCCGGCTGCAGTAACATACCTTGGGCCAGCGCCCCGGCAGAGCCCGCCACCAAAGCCTCGGTTGTAGAGCATTACGCCACGCTGGCCCACGCCAGCTACGAGGATGCCCTGACAACCGCGCGGGCACTGGACGCTGCAACCGACCGGCTGATTGCCGAACCCACCACGGCCAACCTGACTGCGGCCCGACAGGCCTGGCTTGCAGCCCGCGTACCCTACCAGCAAACCGAGGTATTCCGGTTCGGTAACACGGTGGTAGACGACTGGGAAGGCCAGCTGAATGCCTGGCCACTGGACGAAGGCCTGATCGATTACGTCAGGGCGGACGACTACCAGCATGAACTGGGCAATGCCGGCGCCACCGCCAATATCATTGCCAGTCACCGCCTCACCGTCGGTGGCGAAACCCTCGACGTCGCGCAACTGACCCCGGAACTGCTGGCCAGACTGAACGAAGTGGGCGGCTCCGAGGCCAACGTGGCCACCGGCTATCACGCGGTGGAATTCCTGCTCTGGGGGCAGGACCTGAACGGTTTCAACAACGGTGCGGGTGAGCGACCGGTTACCGACTACGCCCGGGGATCTGACTGCACCCACGGAAACTGCGAACGTCGCGGCCAGTACCTGGATGCCGTGACCGACCTGCTGGTTGCCGACCTCGAATGGATGGTCGCCCAGTGGGCTGAAGGTAATGACGGTAACTACCGTGCCCGGCTGACTGCCGCCAGTGCCGACGAAGGCATCCAGAAGATGCTGTTTGGCATGGGGTCACTGTCCCTCGGCGAGCTGGCCGGCGAACGCATGAAAGTCGCCCTGGAAGCCAACTCCTATGAAGATGAGCATGACTGCTTCAGTGACAACACCCACAACTCCCACTACTACAACGGCCAGGGCATCCAGAACGTCTACACCGGAACCTACCGTCGCGTCGATGGCAGACTGGTCAGCGGCCCGTCCCTGTCGGACCTGGTAGAACAGGCCAATCCGCAACTGGATGAGCAACTGAACAGCCAGCTGGACGCTTCCATGGAGGCACTGGGGCTGATGAAAGCCCATGCCGAGAGCAGTCAGCACCCGATGGCGTTTGACACCATGATTGCCCCGGGCAACACCCAGGGCGCCGAGATCGTCAATAACGCAATCCTCGCACTGGTGCAGCAGACCGGCTCCATCGAGCAGGCGGCCCGGGAGCTCGGCATCGCGGCCCTGGCGCCGGACGATGCCGGCCACGCGTTCTGACCCGATGCGATCCCTGATCATCACCGGCGCCCTGGCCCTCGCCAGCGCGCCCTCTGTTGCCGAACCGCTTCAGCCTGCCCTCGCGGCGCCGACCCATGCAGGTTTTCCGCTGCAGGTCAGCCCGCTGAGTGGCGGCGAGGGTACCGTTGAGCAGGCGGACACCAACGCCTATTCGCTGCCCCAGGCCAACCTGTCGATGACCCGGCGGCTGGACTTCAGCGTCGGTAACAGCTTCTTCCGCAACCCCTGGGTGGAAGCCCCGGCCAGCACCGACGCCCGCGACGGCCTCGGCCCGCTGTTCAACACCAACTCGTGCCAGGGCTGTCACATCAAGGATGGCCGCGGTCACCCCCCGGCCGCTGGCGAATTCCCGGTGTCCCTGTTCCTGAGACTTGCCGTGCCAGCCGACCCGGAGCAGGACGCGGAAGTTCTGCGCCAACACGGCTTTAAACCCGCGCCCGTCTACGGCAGCCAGTTACAGACCGCCGCCCTGCCCGCCGCCAAGCCGGAAGCGGACCTGGTCACTGACTGGCAGCCGGTGCAGGAAACCCTTGCCGACGGTACGGTTATAGAGCTTCGCAAGCCGGTGTATCGCATCGAGAATCCGAACTATGGTCCGTTGCCGGACGATCTGCTGGTTTCGCCGCGAGTGGCGCCTCAAATGATCGGCATGGGGCTACTTGAGGCCATTCCCCTTGTGGACCTGAAGGCCCTGGCAGACCCGAACGATACAGACAACGACGGCATCTCCGGAAAGCTCAATCAGGTCTGGGACCTGGCCACCCGGCAGACCCTGCCCGGCCGCTTTGGCTGGAAAGCCGCTGAGCCGGATGTACACCAGCAAAGTATGGGCGCCTTTGCCGGCGACATGGGCCTGACCTCGTCCATCAAACCCGCCACCGATTGCACACCAGAGCAACAGTGTGGGCGTTTTACCCATGGCGGCGAACCGGAAGTCAGCGACAAAGTCGCTCACTTTGTCACCTTCTACGCCAGAAGCCTGGCCGTGCCCGCCCGTCGTGACCCGGACTCCGAATCCGTCCGGAAGGGCGCCCGGCTGTTCAACGAAATTCGCTGTGCCAGCTGCCATACCCCGAAACACCAGACCGGTGAGGTGGCAGACCGCCCCGACCTGAGCAACCAGACCATCTGGCCCTACACCGACCTGCTGCTCCACGACATGGGCCCTGCGCTGGCCGATGGCCGGGACGAATTCCTGGCCAGTGGCAACGAGTGGCGCACGCCGCCACTCTGGGGCATCGGGTTAGCCCAGGTCGTTAATCCGCAAGCCGGCTTCCTGCACGACGGCCGAGCCCGAACGCTGGAAGAGGCGATCCTGTGGCACGGTGGTGAAGCCCGGCCCGCGGCGGACCGTTTCCGGCAGATGCCAGCGCCAGACCGCACGGCCCTGCTCGATTTTCTGAATTCACTCTGAGGATCCGTAATGCATCCGATCACCAGACTGTTATGCGCCTCCGCCCTCGTCACGTGCTCAACCGTCGTCGTGGCGAACGCCGCCGACACCGGGGCCCGCACGCACTGGCACCAGGCCATTCAGAGCGGCTATGAGTCGCTGGCAACCGACGCGGCTGAGCTGGCTACTGTCGCAACCGGTTATTGCAACGAGCCAACACCTGAAAGCCGGGAGCGACTGCAAAGCGCCTGGCTCGACGCCTTTCTGGCCTGGCAACGGGTACGCTATGTCAATTTTGGTCCGGTGGAGAACAGCAACCTGTCCTGGCAGTTCCAGTTCTGGCCAGATCCGAAAAACCTGGTTGCACGCAAGGCGAGTTACCTGCTCGGCACCGACGAGCCGGTCACCGACGAAGTGATCGAGCAATCGGGCGTGGCGGTCCAGGGCTTTCCCATGGTCGAGTACCTGTTATTCGACGAACAGCTGAATGGCAGTGAAAATGCCCTTCCCGCTACCAGGAACTGTGAGGTACTGACAGCAGTAACGCGGCATATGAGCAGTAACAGCCGGACCCTGGCCGACAACTGGACGGCTTTCAAACCCCACTATCTCGAAACCGCCCAGTACCGGGATGCCACCATCAAAGCCGGCATGACGGCGCTCGAGATTCTGGAAGAACGCCGGCTGGCCCAACCCATGGGACTCAGGGGTAACGGCAAAAGAAACCCGTACATCACCGACGCCTGGCGCAGTGGCAACAGCCTGATGGGGGTGGAGGCTACCATAGTGGGTCTGCAACAGCAGTTTTTGCCGGGGCTGGTGACCTTGCTGGAAGCCGGCGGCAATCTTGCTCTCGCCGAACGTATCCGCCACCAGTTCGCCAGCGTGACAGAAAACTTTCCGCAGGCCCACGTACCGGTGACAAACCTGCTGGGCGACGACAGTCAGTTCCGGCTTTTGCAAAACCTGTATGTTGACGTTTCCCAGCTGACCACTCTGGTCAACGACGAGGCTGCCGTGGCTTTGGGGGTCGTTCGCGGCTTTAACTCCAGCGACGGTGATTAAACGGACAACCTCATGCAGATCAATCGAAGAACACTGCTGAAAACCACCCTCGCAGGCGGCCTGGCCGCCAGCCTGACGGGTTGTTCCCTGCTGCCGCGAAAAACCGGCCACCAACCGGAGCGCTATTCCGGTGCCATCGGCCTGCCGGATGGCAGCTTCGGGGTCAGCACCTTCGACCGGCGAGGCGACATCCTGTGGCAGGCACCCGTCGACACCCGTTGCCACAGCGGCTGCCATCGACCGGGACAACAGGACATCCTGTTCTCCGAACGCCGCCCCGGCTGGTCGTTCTATGTGTTCGATGCACACAACGGCAACCGCCGGCAGCGGATCAAGGCCGAGGCCGGGGAGCACTTCGTCGGCCACGGCGTGTTTTCACCTGATGGTCGCTGGCTGTACGCCACGGCCAGCCGGTACGAACAGGGCGAAGGCATTGTCGCCGTCTACGATGCCGAGCAAGGCTACCGGCGGATCAACACCTTCGAGCTGTCCGGTATCGGGCCGCACCAGATTACCCTGCATCCGGACGGCAACACCCTGGTGATCGGCCTGGGCGGCATCCTCACCCATCCGGACTACGACCGCATCAAGCTCAACCTGGATACCATGGAACCAGCGCTGATCCTGATGGACCGGCGCAGCGGGCAGGTTGTCGGCCGCTTTTCACCGACCCACCACCAACAAAGCATCCGCCATGTGGACGTCAGCCGGGATGGCAAAATCTATGCGGCCTACCAGCATCAGGGCCCGCTTTACCAGACACCCCCCTTACTGGCCCGGATCGAGAACCAGCAGCTGCGTGAATACCGGTTTGATGACGACACCCAGGCGTCGCTGGCCAACTACATCGCCAGCGTGGTTGCCCACCCGGAGAACGATCTGGTGGCGGCGGCCTCCCCTGTTGGCGGCACCGCCATCATTTTTCGCGGCAGCACGGGCGAGTTGGTGTCACGGGCGGCCATTACCGATTGCGCCGGCGTACAGGCTTTGGCGGGCGGCGATTTCCTGATCTCCTCAGGACAAGGCAAACTGGTGCGCCTGGCCGCCCATCAGCCGCCCCGGGAACTGGCCAGCCTGCCGGTCTGCTGGGACCACCACCTGGTCTGAGCCGAACCTCAACGCGCCCCGGCTTAAGGGCAACCCGTGTAACTGGTATGCTTGGCAAACAATTTCCCGGAGGGCGGCCACTTGCCAGCGACCAAAACCGACACCATCGACCAGCTCTACGGCCTGATTGCCAACGAAGAAGACGCCCGCGCCTGTACCGATATTCCGGACAGTGCCTGCCGCGAGGTACCCCGCAACTTCTTCCTGATCCTGGCCAGCAATGTCCTCACCAAACTGGGTGACCTGCTGATCAGCCCGAAAACCGTGCTGGCCTGGTTACTGGGTGCCGTAGGCGCCCCGGCTCTGGTGGCGTGGCTGGTGCCGATCCGGGAATCCGGTTCCATGGTGCCACAAATGGCCATCGGCGCCTGGGTGCGCCGCAAGCCGGTGCGCAAGTGGTTCTGGACCCTGGGCAGCTTTGGGCAGGCAATAAGCGTGGCTGCCATGGCCGCCAGCGTCTGGTTTCTGGAAGGTTACACCGCCGGTTACGGAGTGGTTGGCGGGCTGATCGTGTTTTCCCTGGCCCGGGGCTTCTGCTCAGTGGCGATGAAGGACGTTCAGGGCAAGTGCATTCCCAAAGGTCGCCGCGGCCGCCTGTCGGGCCTGGCCACTACCATTGGTGGCACGGCAACCGTGGTGCTTACAGTGCTGCTGTTCTGGAACCGGGGCGAGCCTTCGGTGGCCTTTTACGCCGCCCTGCTACTGATAGCGGCGCTGATGTGGGTCATTGCCGGGCTGCTGTTTGCCTCGGTGGCCGAGTACGATGGCGAAACCGGCGGTGGCGGCAACGCCCTCGGCGAAGCCGTGCGCAGCCTCAGCCTGCTGCGGGACGACCCGCCCTTCCGCCACTTCGTGATTACCCGGGCACTGCTGCTGTGCTCCGCCCTCGCTTCACCCTACTTTGTGGTGCTGGCCCAGAAGCAGGCCGACAGCGGCTGGCTGCTGGGAGTTTTCCTGCTTGCCAGCAGCCTGGCCAGCTCAGTCAGCGCCAGCGTCTGGGGCTGGATGGCCGATGCCTCGAGCCGCCGGGTGATGATCCGCGGTGGCGCCCTGGCCGCCCTGGTGTGCCTGGTGACCGGACTGATTGCGCTGTTTAGCGGCGAACAGGCCATCAGCATCTGGCTGTATCCCGCTGCGTTCTTTGTGCTGGGCATTGCCCATGCCGGCGTGCGCCTGGGCCGCAAGACCTATCTGGTGGACATGGCCGGAGGCAATAAACGGACGGATTACACCGCGGTGAGCAACTCGGTGATCGGCCTCCTGCTGTTGGTGACAGGAGGCCTGACTGCACTGCTCGGCCTGGTCTCGGAAGCGGCAGTCATCCTCGCACTGGGCCTGATGGGCACCGCCGGCGTGGTTTCGGCCCTGCGGCTTGAAGAGGTGAGCGGCTGACCCCGGACGGTCACACCGCCGGGCTTGCCGCCGGTAATGGCCGGCGACCACCCCAGACAATGACCAGCGCCGCCAGTACATTCAGCAGCCCTCCCAGCAGGAGGGCAGGACCATAGCTGCCAAAGGCCTCGCGAAGTACACCGAATAACGTGGGGCCGACAGACATGGCAAGTTGATTCAGGGTTGCCGCAAGACCAAAAACGACACCAAAGGAGGCCGCACCGAATTCCCGCCGGATAATCATCGGGGCCAGTGTGGTCACATTACCCATGGTCAGTCCGTACACAATGCTCAGCCCCATCAGCGACCAGGGCCCCGGAAACAGCGCCATCCCGGCCACAGACACCGCCGCCAGCAGCAGCACGCCGGCCCCGGTACGGCGGACATCCAGGTAATCCGCATAGCGTGCCAGCAGGAGTCGCCCGACAAAGGCGGCGACGGCCGCAGCAAACACCGCCGACGCCGCCCCACTCACGCCCAGCGCCGGAATCGCAATGCTCACATGGTGACTTACAAAGCCGACCTGAACCATCAATCCCAACCCAAAGGCCAGCGCATGGCTACGGAACTGGCGGGTGGCCAGAGCCTTCCGCAACCCCCAGGCACCGCTGTTAAATGGCTGCCCGGGCGGGGCCGCACCTTCACCCGATATCCCCACTGGCCCGAGACCATCCGGATTTTCGCCGATGTCCTGTGGTCGCGTTTTCAGGACGAAGGCGGCCAGTGGCCAGATCACCATCAAGGCGACCGCCGCAGCGATCAGGCCGGTCGTCTGGAAGCCCCACAGGCGGATCCCGCCCACCAGCAAGGGCGTACCGATCATGCCACCAATGCTGCCTCCCAGCATGGCGGTCGACATGGCCCGGCCCTGAAATCGCTCGAACCAGGGCGCCAGGGTACTACCAACCGTGTTGGTCGACAGGCACGCCATACCCGTACCCAGCACCAGGAAAACGGCATAGAGCTGCCACAGCTCCCGACAGTGCGGCATCAGTCCCACTGCCAGCGCCATGGCCAGGCCGCCGGTCGCAACCACCAGGCGGGGCCCGCGACGGGTGATGGCACGGCCAACGCTGACCATCAGCAGGGCGCTGAAGACGAAAGCGGTGGTCACCCCGGCCGACACCGTGCCAATGGAGAACCCGCGGGTGTCAGTCAGGGCGTAGACGTAGACACCCATGCCAAATATACCAAGGGACCAACTGATGGTGACCAGCAGCGTACAGGCGGCAACGATCCACCAGCCATAGAACATCGGTTTCATAAATACTCCCGTGAAAACACAGAATCCTGCCAACCCTGGACTTGAATTATATGACCGGTCGTCTTAAATTATCAACACGCGCCTGAGCGACCAACAACCGACGAAACCGCCCATGCAGGCTATTGCCGACAAGCATTTCCCATGGGCGGCGTTTAGAATGATCAATCGTTTACGGATCTGTGAGCCTGGTTAATGGAAGCACAATCTACCGGCGCCCGCCGAGGGCCCAAACCCAAGCCAGATGTGCGGGACAACCTGCTGCGTGCGGGTGTAGAGCTGTTCCACGCCCGCGGATACACGGCGACCGGCATCAAGGACATCGTGGCCGCCGCCCATGTCCCCAAGGGGTCGTTTTACAATTACTTCGATAACAAGGAGACCTTCGGGACCGAGGTTATCGACTTCTTTTTCGAGCGCCGGCTGCCGAAAATCCAGGCACTGCTGAGCAACCCCGACGCGCCTCCCCTGGAACGGCTGCGGCACTACTTCGAACTGCGGATCGACGGCTCCCGGGCAAGTGGCTACGTCAGGGGCTGCCTGCTGGGAAACTTCAGCCTGGAGGTTGCCGATCAGAGCCCGTTGATGCGGGAGCGGCTGGCCGTTCACTTCCGGACCTGGAGCCAGCTGCTGGAAACCTGCATCGAGGAGGCCCGGCGCACTGGCGCTCTTACCACCCCGCTGCCGCCATCGGTGCTGGCCCGGTTTATCCTGAACAGCTGGGAAGGCGCGCTGCTGCGCATGCGGGCGGAAAAGAGCGACCGCCCGCTGAATGAATTCATGACCGTGGTGTTCGGTACGGTACTGGTGTGAACGGCGTTACCGCAGCGGGAAACAGGAACCGGGACTGAGAAATCGTGAAAGCCCGGCAAATCTCATTACCCGGACTATAGTTATAAAAACGTCTTACCCTGCAAAGGACCGGAATTAAACCGGATTGTCGGGAACCCGACCTTTGCCTTATCCGTTTGAACTGACAATGGACGGAAAACAAGACGACAGGGACGTGTCGATTCGTAATGTTGTTGTTGATTCCAGAGTAAGGATTAAACATGCGAGCGAACACAGCGGAACAGCCGTCGGATGGTCTATCAACTCCCCATCCGGAAATCCAACCCTCCATCCTCCCCCGCCATCGCCGGGGCCGCGTCGCCGTCGCGGTTCTGTTACTTTTTGCCGGCCTGGCTGCCGTAAGCTGGGTTGGCGGTGAGTACCGCCATAGCGGGGAGGCTTTGCAGATTTCCTATCCGGCGGGTGATGAAGTGCGGAGTCGCTCAGGGAAATAGGCTCTCGCCTGATTAAACAGAGGCCCATACCTTCAGGGCGACAAGATCAGGCAAAGAAAAGGGCCGGCGAACCGGCCCTTCCATGAAACCCTCAGTAAATTAAGGGGTCAGCACTTCTATTTTACTTGCACAAACTGCACTCACCTGAATTTGCTCGAGTGCGGACACAAGAATAGAACTGCTATAGATCTGAACTGTGTCGAATCGTTTGCTGGTTTGCAGCAACAGATATGTTGTTTCATTGCCATCGAACAGGCCTGACAATCCAAGCAAATCAAGATCTGCATTAATGCCGCCACCACTGTCTTCCTGAACGACGCCGTCCAGAAGCGTCCGAACCGCAATGGAGCCTCCCAGCAAATCCAACTGCAGCAATTCAGGGCTCTCATTAAACGCAACGCCAATTACGTTAGCAGCTGGGTAAGCGAAGCCCGTTGTTGCAGCTACATTCAATCTGACCTCTGACGGAATCAAGAATCCCAGCAGACTTGTATTTGAGATCGTGGCAAAGTCCGTCAATGGTAGATTGACTACATTGGCTGGATTTTCAACGTCACACGTCAGATCTCCCAGCAGAGCGGAGCCAAGGCACGCACTTGAGTCAAACTCGGCAGTTGCCGCGATCAACGGGTCAGATGAAAGCATCGGCTCAAACTGCTCACCACTGATACCACACTCATAAAGTGCATTATCAACGGCATCACAGGCGTCGCCAAGGTTATCACCATCCGAGTCCAGCTGATCTGTATTCGCCACAGACGGACAATTGTCGCCACCAAGTTCGACCGGAATATTCAAATAGGTCAACGGATACTTGTCATCAACCGTGTCATTGTCCTGATCGGTATCACAGGCATCCCCTTCGCTGTCGCCATCGATATTTGACTGAGTCGGATTAGCTACAGTCGGACAATTGTCCCCGGTAACAACACCATCACCATCCGCATCAACTGGAGTTAATCCGTCTGTTTCACAGGCGTCGCCAACGCCATCAGTGTCATCATCCTCTTGAAGCGGATTCGGCTCCAACGGACAGTTGTCGCCGGGATCGCTGGCATCTAACGGATCCTTGACAGAGAATGTGCCATCTCCATTATCGATCTTATCGTCGACGCCATCATTATCGGCATCGGTGTCGCAAGCATCGCCCACGTTGTCACCGTCGCGGTCTGCCTGGTCCGGGTTTGCAACCAATGGGCAATTGTCATTGCCGTCCAGGGTTGGATCCAGGTCAGTGAAAACACCATCACCGCTACCCTGTTTGTCCGGTACACCATCTCCATCAGCATCCGTATCACAGGCATCACCCTTCAGATCCGCGTCTACATTGGACTGGTCCGTATTCGGAGTGCGAGGGCAATTATCTGCAAAGTTCAAGATAGTGTCGTTGTCAAAATCCTGATCATTGGATATTTCTGGATCGCACGCATCGTCGATGCCATCCGCATCGACGTCAACACCGTCATTAACAGTATCCGGACAGGAATCCTCGTTATCCGGAATACCATCGCCATCCGCGTCGAACACAAGTGTGTCACCGCCGATAGAGCCACTCGTTCCTAAATCACTATCCGACTTACACCCCGCCAGCGACAGCAACGCCGCCACGAGCACAATCAAAGGCCAGTTCAGTTTTTTCAGCTTCATCACAAACTCCCTCTACTGCTCACTCGGAGACAACGTTGAATTCGACACGACGGTTGCGCTCGCGGCCTTCGTCGGTGTCGTTGCTGCGGATCGGCTGGGATTCTCCATAGCCGCGGGCGGTCAGCTGATCGGGCTCAACGCCCAGGTCGATCAGGTAGTCGCGGACGGCATCGGCACGCTGCTGCGACAGTTGCTGGTTGTAGGCTTCGGCACCGACGCTGTCGGTGTGGCCGGCAAGCTCCACTTTCATGTCCGGCTGTCCCTTGAGGGCGTCGCCGGCGCGGACCAGGATGTCCTTGGCGTTGGCGGTCAGGCGGTTCGAGTTGAACTCGAAGGTGACGCCACGCAGCACCACGGTCTGCTTCTGATCGGTTTTGACACAGCCCACGGAATCCACTTCCAGGCCTTCGAGGGTATTCGGGCACTGGTCGACACCATCAACCACGCCGTCGTTGTCGGAGTCGGCAAAGCCCTGTTCCACCACGATGGGTTTCTCGATAACCGTGGTCTTCTCGACAATCTGGGTACGGGTTGCACCGATCGGCACGGTAACACCCAGGCTGAAATGGAGGTCGGAGAAATTGTCGTCAAAGGAATCGTAGAGGTAACGGGCATCGCCCCGCAGCCGGATACCGGACTGGGTCAGCGGCGAGGTCATCACGCCGAGACCGGCGTTGGCAAATCCGCCAAACTCGCTTGAGCGGTTATTCGCGACATCGTTGCGGGAGACGCCGCCACCTATGAGCGCATAGGGCGTAAAGCTGGCGTCGGCAAAGAACCGGTACGCCAGGTCAACGCCCAGCCCCTGCTGGTAGTAATCGGTGCCACCCGCCACGCCGGTTTCAATTACCCCGGAATAGAACTGGGGCTCCAGCCACCAGTGGCGGTCAAGACGGATACCATACAGGGCGCGAACAGCCGTGCCGTATTCATCGGTACGATCTTCATCCGGCTCGATGTACACCCCCATCAATGTGAATTCGCTGGTGTGCTGGACGCTCTCCGCGAGGACGCTGCTGCCAGCTCCCGCAAGCAACGCTCCAGCTACCGCCACATACAACGTTTTCCTTGGTTTTTGCATCCGCCGTTTCTCCTTCTCGGGTTGGCTCGGCACTGAGTAATATCCGGTTATAACGTTAGATTAAGATAAATTCATCAACAGGTGGTTGGCCCGATAAGCAAAGATCTGTGTCAGAGAGGCCAGACTCTGGCTGGGAGGGATAAATAAACTGGAACCATTCTCGTTTAACGATCGTGTCATCGTGTTAGCCGCTTTTTTACCTCTTATTTAGGGAGACTCTGAATAAGTCTCGAAATCAGAGATAATACGGCCATCGCCA
>NZ_KZ319372.1 GCF_002744715.1 Marinobacter profundi | reverse complement strand
AGAACTTTCAAACTCAATTTCTTCAATACTTTCAAACGGTTGTCTTTCGATTTCCGGCCCGCCTCAGTGGCTTGCCCCTCGAAAGAGATGCGCATTCTACAGACCTCAGCCGAGGAGTCAACGGGGGCCAGCAAAGAATTTCAGATTTTCTTGCAGCCCCCGCAAAACAGCTCAATCCGTGACCACCACCCGGGCAATTTTCTTCTTGCCAGCCTGTACAACCGCCTCATCACCCACTTTGAAGTGGCGCTCGCCCTCAAGCTGAACCCCATCAATAAAAACCGCCCCACGCCCAAGAACGTCCCGCGCTGCCGCGCCATTCTTTACCAGGCCGGCCAGCCGGAGCACTGCGGCAATCGGAAGCTCGCCCTGACCTTCAGCCGAAACCTCGACAGTGGGCACATTTTCAGGAATTTCGCCCAGGGCAACACGGTTACCGGCGGACTTGTGCGCCGTCGCCGCAGCATCCTCGCCATGGAAGCGCGTAATGATCTCCTCGGCAAGCAACCTCTTATAGTCCTGCGGGTTGGCCCCACCGGCAACCGCCTGGCGGAACTCATCAACTTCCGCCATCGGCCGGAAGCTCAGCAACTCGAAATAACGCCACAACAACTCGTCAGGCACGGACAGCAGCTTGGTGAACATTTCACCCGGCGCGTCATTAACGCCCACATAGTTACCCAGCGACTTGGACATTTTCTGAACACCATCCAGCCCCTCAAGGATTGGCATGGTCAGAATCGCCTGAGGGGACTGGCCATAGTGCTTTTGCAGAATACGCCCCATCAACAGATTGAACTTCTGGTCTGTTCCGCCGAGTTCAACATCCGCCTCCAGGGCAACGGAGTCGTAACCCTGCACCAACGGGTAGAGGAATTCATGAATCGCAATAGACTGCTCGGAACGGTAACGCTTGGTAAAGTCATCCCGCTCGAGCATCCGTGCCACGGTGTACTGGCCCGCGAGCTTGATCATGTCCGCAGCGGTCATCTTGCCCATCCATTCGGAATTGAAGACAACGCGGGTTTTCTCCCGATCAAGGATCTTGAATACCTGCTCTTTATAAGAAACGGCATTCTGGGCAACCTGTTCTTCGGTAAGCGGTGGCCGGGTGGCACTTTTTCCCGTCGGGTCACCGATCATCCCGGTGAAGTCACCGATCAGGAAGATCACCTCATGACCAAGGTCCTGAAACTGGCGGAGCTTGTTAATAAGCACGGTATGCCCGAGGTGAAGATCCGGCGCAGTGGGATCAAAGCCGGCCTTGATCCGCAATGGACGCCCCTGGCGCAGCTTCTCGACCAGTTCGTCCTCCGGAAGTAATTCATCCACTCCTCGCTTGATGATGGCCAGAGCTTCTTCGATGGATGCCATGAACAGTGATTCCCCACATATCTGAAACAGGCCGGCCAGTTACAGAGTTCTACAAATCGAATCTGTGCGTTACTGCCAAGCCTGATAGAGTGATTTCTGACCAGTCAAAACAACGGCCAGCCCCGGAAAAAGGGCAGCATTATAGCAATCCATGAAGCGAAAATCCGCGCCTGAGATGCTTGTGACGCCATGACTGACGCTACCCTGAACGCTTTTTATACGGTAGTCTGTTGAACTATACTTTAATGGTAACTTTAATTGGGTTGTACAACCTAGCGACCTAACAACCAAAACAGGTTTCAGACGTGCTTAAAATGTTTCCCAAAACGCACCTCGCGGCCGCGATTTTTGCCGGAGCGGTTGTCGGTACTGCGATGATGTTGAGTCCCAGCGCTGACGTTGAGGCAAAGCGAATGTCTGTTTCGCTGGACCTGAATCAACAAGAGTCCGGGAAGCCAGTCACCGACACCCAGCAGCCGGCGATCGCCATGATATCGCCGACCGGCGAAGCCGTTAATCCAGAAAACGCCACCGCTTCGACCACAACGTCGGAGGATGTTCCCGCTGAACCCGAACAGACCTGGGATCGCTTTGAAATCAAGAGCGGTGACACCCTGTCATCACTGTTCAGACAGGCCGGCTTCAACGATCGCCTGATGTTGTCCGTGATCCATGGCAAAGGCGATGCCGAGCAGCTTCAACACCTTTACGCCGGTGAGACCATCGCTTTCGCCCGGGGCGATGAAGGGGAGCTTGACGCCATCCGGCTGGAACGCAGCCTGCTGGAGACCCTGGAGATCAAAAGGGCGGAAGACGGCTTCCACGGCGAACGGGTCATTCGCGAACCGGAAGCCCGCATTACCTATGCAGAGGCGGAAATTGACAGCTCGCTGTTCGGTGCAGGACAGTCTGCCGGCCTTACAGACAAGCTAACGATGGAACTGGCCGGGATTTTCGGCTGGGATATCGACTTCGTAATGGATATCCGCAAGGGTGATCGTTTCAGCGTGGTCTACGAAGAGCTCTACCTGGACGGTGAGAAAATTGACAATGGTCGAATCCTGGCGGCCAACTTCCAGAACAGCGGGCGGGATCTCGCCGCCGTCCTGTATACCGACGATAACGGTGTCAGCGGGTACTTTACTCCGGACGGGCGCAGCATGCGCAAAGCGTTTCTCCGCACCCCGGTGGACTTTGCCCGGATTTCGTCGCACTTCAACTTGAAGCGCAAGCACCCGGTATTGCACAAGATCCGCGCGCACAAGGGCACTGACTATGCTGCGTCGCCAGGCACTCCCATCAAGGCAGCAGGTGACGGCAAAATCATCCTGGCCGGCCGCAAGGGCGGGTACGGCAATACTGTTGTACTCCAGCACGGCAACAACATAACGACGCTCTACGCTCACATGAAGGGTTTTGCACGAGGCATTCGTTCCGGCAAGTGGATCAAACAGGGTCAGGTCATTGGCTATGTGGGGTCGTCCGGACTGGCTACAGGACCGCACCTGCACTATGAGTTCCGCCTCAACGGCGCGCCACGCAACCCGGTCACAGTGAAACTTCCAGACGCGGCTCCCATTCCCAAAGCGGAAATGGCCCGGTTCAAGGCGGCCACCGAGCAAAGCCTGGCACAACTGGACACCTATCGGGATACGGCACGGATGACTCTCGCGCGGGGTGACTGATGTCAGGACAGGCAGGGAGCGCCCGTCCCGGAAAATTCATCGGGCTGATGTCGGGAACCAGTATGGACGGGATAGATGCCGCCCTGGTGTCGTTCCCGACCGGTCGGGTCGAAATACATGCCACCCACTCCATGCCTTATCCGGATGACCTTCGCCATCGCGTTTGCCGCCTGAGCCAAAACCAGGGGACGCCGGACGATATTGGCGAGGTTGACCACGCCATCGGCGAACTCTTCGCACTTACCGCCTGCGGTCTTCTGGAAAAGTCACATACCACAGCTGCCGAGGTGGCCGCCATCGGCAGCCATGGCCAGACGATCCGTCACCAACCACGCCACATCGCCCCGTTTTCAATGCAGATCGGTGACCCGAACCTGATCGTTGAAAAAACCGGCATTACCACTATCACTGACTTCCGGCGCCGGGATATGGCCGCCGGCGGCGAGGGGGCACCACTGGTGCCTGCCTTTCATCGCGCATTTTTTGGCTCCAGCGAGGAAGATCGCTGCATCCTCAATCTCGGCGGTATCGCCAATATCAGCTGGCTACCGGCCGGTAGTCCTGAGTCCGCCAGCGGTTTCGATACCGGTCCGGCCAATGCCCTGCTTGACGCCTGGAGCCTCGACCAGACCGGACGCCCGTTTGACGAGGACGGCCACTGGGCGAGCGAAGGCAAGGTAAACCGGGAACTGCTCGACGACATGCTGACAGATGCCTACTTTGCCCAGCATCCGCCGAAAAGCACCGGCAAAGAGAAGTTTAATCTGAGCTGGATCCGAACCGTGGTGCAGCGCCATCCGGACATACCTCCGGCAGATATTCAGCGGACCCTGCTGGCCTTGACCGTGCAAACCATCGTCGACCAGTTACCGGAGAACACGGCAGTAACTATCTATGCCTGCGGAGGAGGGGTCAGAAACTCTTTGCTTTTCGACGAACTGGCTCACGCCATCCAACCTCGCACGCTCCGCTCAACGGCAGAACTCGGGTTGGATCCACAATGGGTGGAGGCGAGCGCCTTTGCATGGCTGGCCAAACAGACACTCGAAGGGAAAACTGGCAACCTGCCCGGCGCCACTGGCGCCCGTGGAAGTCGGATACTGGGAGCCATCTACCTGCCCTGAATGCCCCCGCCGGCCAGCATGAGTGCGACACGGCGGGTTGACTACCCCGTCAGATCAGATGGAAAAAGAGGATCCGCACCCGCAAGTGGAGCTGGCATTGGGATTGCTGACGGTGAACTGGGAGCCCTGGAGGCCTTCCTGATACTCGATGGTTGCCCCCACCAGATACTGGTAACTCATCGGATCTACCAGCAAGGTGACGCCGTCTTTTTCAATCACCGTGTCTTCTTCATCCTGCGCTTCGTCAAACGAAAAACCGTACTGAAAACCGGAGCAACCGCCTCCGGTCACAAATACCCGCAATTTAAGGTCGGGATTGCCTTCTTCTTCGACCAGTTCACGCACCTTCGCAACTGCACTGTCACTGAGAAACAGCGGTGTCGGCATTTGTTGCTGAACTACACTCAAGTCCGCCTCCGGTACATTGTTCGTAAATTGGCCACAATTATCGTATTCCCGACCAAAACAATCAACTATTCCGCGCTCAGGGTAACTTCGGCCTTTTTGCTGCTATCTGCCTCAGCATCAACTTTGGCCACCGACTGCTTGTCCTTCTTGCCGGTTGACTGGCCAATGAGCCCCACCGGTTCCTTCTGATGAACAAGGTTACCGTTGACGGCCGCACCCATCGCCATTTCGATAAGGTTGTAATAGACGTTGCCATTAATGGAGGCATTGGAGGCAAGCTCAAGGTGCGCCGAGGCATAGACATCTCCATGCACGGTGCCGTTGATGATGACGTGGGGCGCCACGATATCTCCATCAACCTCACCGACTTCGGAAAGGCGCAGAATGGCATCAGCTCCGTCTTCCGCGACTACTTTACCGGTGACACGACCATCAATGTGCAGCCCTCCGGAAAACTGGATATCACCCACCAGCGACGTCTTGGCGGAAATCAGCGTATCAAAATGACCAGCCGGGCGACGCGGCTTTTGTTTTTTCTTTCCGAGCATAACTACTTCTCCGTCAGAGAACCCCAATCAAAGGTACGTTCAGCCTGCGTTGATTTCTTGCCTTCGGCCTGAGCCACCACCTGGACTTCCAGGGGCTCAAATCCTTCCGGCAGGGCAAACAGGCCGTCAATGTCCTGAAAATAACGGAACCGGAACTTGACTCCCAGATCCTCGATATCGTCGGACAGGTCTCGTAAGGCAACGACTTCTTTTTCGCCATTCCGGGATCCGATGACGTTCACCGCCACCATTCCCGAGATATAGTTTTTATTATTGCCAACCTGGGTCAGCACCAGCTTGAAGTTGTAGGCGCCTTCCTGGCGGGCCCGGCTGACCGTAAAACGGTCGACCTGAAGGCCCGTGCTGGTTTCTGACGGCGCCATGATATTTTTATAGAAAGTCAGGTCTGCTTTCAGTGATGAAATCTGCGTTTCCAGCCGGGCAATGGTCCGGCGGGTCTGTGCCAGTGCCTGCTGATCGATGGTGCGACCGCGCTCGAGGTTTACCAGCTGCTGGCTGGCTTCGGCATAGCGGGACCGCAACTCCCGCAATTCCGTTTTCAGCTCGTCACGGGACGCCGTCACATCCGACAACCGGAAACCCTCCAGCGTGCTGCCTGCAGCATATCCGATCAACGCCGCCATCACCGTGACAACGAGCATCACCAGAAACCGGCGCAGCTTGTGACCGGGCCGGTGGCGAACGACGACAAATTCTTCCGACGGCTTTTTGCTGATACTCACCGGACGACCTACGGCAACAACGCCGGAGCAGCCAGGCCCAGGGTCTCGTCGATGCCAAACATGATGTTCATGTTCTGCACTGCCTGACCTGCCGCCCCCTTGACCAGGTTATCAATCACCGAACTGACAATGACCATATTGCTCCCCGGCTGCCGGTGCAGCGCCATGCGGCAGGCATTGGCACCGCGGACACTGCGGGTTTCAGGATGACTGCCGAACGGCATCACATCCACAAACGGTTCGTCCGCGAAGCGCTCCTCGTAAAGACTCTGCAGGCGGTCAAAATCGGCCGGATTACGCAGCTCGGCATACAGGGTAGCCTCGATGCCACGAATCATGGGCAACAGGTGCGGCACAAAGGTGACACCTATGTCCGCGCCCGAAGCCGCATTGGCCAGCCCCTGCCGGATTTCCGGCAGGTGCCGGTGACCGGACGCCCCATAGGCCTTGAAGCTCTCGCCGATTTCACCATGCAGCATCCCTATGTTGGCCTGGCGCCCTGCTCCACTGGCACCGGACTTGGCGTCGGCAATGAGTCGTGAGGTATCCACCAGGTCATTCTCCAGCAGCGGCAGGAAACCCAGTTGCACCGCGGTGGGATAACAACCGGGATTGGCCACCAGCTGCGCCGCACGAATGGCATCGCGCGCCACTTCCGGCAGACCGTAAACCGCTTTGGCCGCCCACTCCGGAGTCTCATGGGGCATACCATACCAATCGGCCCATACCTTCAGATCCTTGATCCGGAAGTCAGCAGACAGGTCCACCACACGGATACCCCGGGCCATCAGTTCCGGCACCATGCGCATCGCGACACCATGGGGAGTCGCAAAGAACACCAGGTCGCAGGCGGTCAGGGTATCCAGATCCGGTTCAGAAAACGCCAGGTCGAAATGGCCGCGCAGGTTGGGATACAGGTCAGCCACCGCCATGCCGGCTTCCGAGCGGGAGGTGATACAGCGCACGTCGGCATCCGGGTGCCCGGCAAGAATTCTCAACAACTCCACACCGGTGTAACCGGTTCCGCCAACAATACCTACTTTAATCACCGAAAACTCCACCTTCTGACAATTAATTTGGCGGGCCTGACCAGCACCGCGCGACCAATTCCGGCCAACTAGTCTATCATGATAAACCATCGACTTATTGCAGCATCCTAACTGCCCGTTACAATACCTTTTCAAGAACGTTTTCCAGCCTCCCAACCCGGAACTCCGGCATCCATGCCCAACATTATGCATTACATCACCGAGAACCTGATTCCGATGTTCCGACGCAGGTTGTCCGGTGTGGATGCTCTGCCCCAGCTCGCGTTGCTGGGGCTATTGTCCGGGATCTTTACCGGGGCCGTCATCCTGTTGTTTCGCCAGGCCATTGAGTGGCCACTGGACTATTTCCTGCCCGGGCGGGGCTCCGAAGGCTTCGAGAACCTCGACATCCTGACTCGCGGGCTGCTTCCGCTGGGCGGAGCAATCGCCCTGGGCGTGTTGTTGCACCGTCTGCATATTCAGGATCGCAAGGTTGGGATTGTCCATGTCATGGAGCGCCTGAACTACCATCAGGGCTACATTTCCTTTCGCAGCATGATGGTCCAGTTCGTCGCCGGCGTCGGCACCGTCATCAGCGGGCAGTCAGCTGGCCGCGAGGGCCCCGCAGTACACCTTGGCGCCGCGGTGTCCAGTCTGATGGGGCAGTGGATGAGGCTACCCAACAACAGCATCCGGACCCTGGTAGCCTGTGGCTGCGCTGCCGCCATTTCAGCGTCATTCAACACCCCGATCTCCGGGGTCATCTTTGCCATGGAAGTCGTGATGATGGAATACACCATCGCCGGCTTCACGCCGATTATCCTGGCTGCCGTCAGTGCCGCCATCGTCACCCAGGTGGTGTACGGCGCCGAGCCGGCGTTCAGTGTTCCGGCACTGACGATGAATTCACTGATGGAGATCCCCTGGATCCTGGCGATTGCCGTCATCATCGGGGTGGCGGCCGCAGCCTTTATCCACTTGGTGGACAGCAGTGGCCGCTTCCAGCACCGTCCGATCTGGCTGAGACTCACCTTTGCCGGCGTGCTGATGGTTCCCTTTGCAATCCTCGTGCCCCAGGTGATGGGTATTGGATATGACACCGTTAGCCTTACCATCCACAATCAGCTGCCGTTCTGGCTGCTGCTCGGGGCCGGGCTCGCCAAGCTGGTGATCACCTCGGTGACGATCGGCCTTGGCATGCCCAGCGGCGTCATCGGCCCCACCATTTTCATGGGCGCAACCCTGGGCGGGGCCATGGGGCTGGTGGGCGCCCATGTCGCCCCGGAACATGCGTCCTCGGTCGGCTTCTATGCCATGCTGGGCATGGGCGCGATGATGGGTGCGGTGCTGCAGGCGCCACTCGCCGCGCTGATGGCCCTGATCGAGCTGACCCGCAATCCCAATATCATTCTGCCGGGGATGCTGGTGATCACCACCGCCAGCCTGGTGACCAGTGAAGTGTTCGGCAAGAAGTCGCTGTTTCTGACCATCCTCAAGAGCCAGGGCCTGAGTTATCAGAACTCGCCGATTATCCAGGCCCTGCGGCGGGTATCTGTCGGCGCCATCATGGATCGCAGCATTCACCGCACCGAACGCTACCTGCCCCTGGAGGAGGCTCGCCAGATTCTCAGGGCCGAGCCGAAGTGGCTCATCGTTGATGGCAGTGACGGGCCGACCGCCCTGATGCCCTCTGTGGACCTCGCACGCTATCTAGAGGATATCGCCACTCTCGCCAGCGAAGGCGAAGTGGAACTGCCGGAAACCATTGACCTGATGGACATTCCGGCTAACCGCCGTGACGTGGCGCCGGTGCAGTACCAGGCCACGCTCGAAGAGGCATTGAACGAATTTGATGAAACCAGCGCGGAGGCACTTTTTGTCCAGCGTCATGCGGCGCCGATGATCCAGCGGATCTATGGCGTCGTTCTAAGGTCCGATATCGAGAGTTATTACCAATACCGACGGAGCTGACACATGCTATGGGTTAAAGCCCTCCACCTGATTGCCATGGTTTGCTGGTTTGCCGGCATCTTCTATTTACCGCGGCTGTTCGTGTATCACGCCGCCTGTGAGGATCAGCCCGGGCGCGACCGCTTCAAGATCATGGAGCGTAAGCTGTATCGTGGCATCACCACGCCTTCAATGGTCGCCACGGTGATTTTTGGGGTGTGGCTGATCAGTTACAATACGGCCGGTTACCTCAGCCAGGGCTGGCTGCACGCCAAGCTCAGCCTTATTGTCCTGCTGATTATTTACCATTTTTATTGCGGCCACCTGGTGCGGGTGTTCCGGGACGATCGCAACACCCGCAGCCATGTTTTTTACCGCTGGTTCAATGAAATTCCGGTCTTCATCCTGGTGGCGGTGATCATCCTCGCCACGGTGCGACCGTTCTGATGAACTGATTCAAGGAGTCGCGCTATCAAACTACAGCAACGCCCCCAGGTCCTCGTTCTGTCCGGACTGGACCCTTGTGGTGGGGCCGGCATCCAGGCCGACATCCAGGCCATCACCGCACTGGGCTGTCATCCACTGCCGGTGCTGACCTGCCTGACGGTGCAGGATACCCGCAACGTCTACAATGCGGCACCGGTGGCAGCGGAACTGATCGGCGAACAACTGGCGTGCCTGGCTGCCGACACACCGATCCACGCCATCAAGACCGGCGCGCTGGGCAACGCCAGCGTGGTCGGGGCCATTACCCGGTTTCTCGATCTGCACCCGGGAATTCCCCTGATAGTCGACCCGGTGATCAAAGCCGCCGGTGGTGGCGACCTGGCCGACGCCGAGTTAATTACGCGGATGCGAGGCGACCTGTTTCCCCGCGCCGAGGTCATCACGCCGAACGGCATTGAGCTAGCCTTGCTGGGCCAGAGCGACAACCCACCGAGTGCTGCGAACACTCTGCTGCAGGCAGGCTGTCACTCGGTGCTGGCAACCGGTGGCCATGGCGAGGGAGCAAAAATCATCAACACGCTGTACCGCTCGGGCCAGGCACCAACCCAATGGTCCATCACCCGGGTGGGTGGTGAATACCACGGCACCGGCTGCACCCTGGCCGCATCGATTGCGGCGGGACGGGCCGCCGGCCTGCCCCTTGAGGCCGCCATCGAGCAGGCCCAGCAGTTCGTTGCGCTAGCCATCGGGCACGCCCTGGCAGTCGGCCAGGGACAGCCCGTTCCGGACCGCAGCGTCCGGCTCGAATCATGACAGCGCCCGCGTGCAAGGGCATTCGCCCCGGACTCTATGCCATTACCGACAGCGCCCTGATGCCAGACTCGCGACTGATCCGCGACGTGGAAGCCGCGCTCACCGGCGGCGCTGTCATGGTGCAGTATCGTGACAAGAACTCACCGCCGAGCGACCGCCTGAGCCAGGCCCGCAGCCTGCAGGCCGCCTGTCGCAATGCCGGAGCCCTGCTGATCATCAATGACGACCCGGAGCTCGCACTGCGGGTCGGGGCGGCAGGTGTTCATCTGGGCCAGGGCGATCGCCCACTTCACGAAGCAAGGCAACTGCTGGGTGACGACGCCATCGTCGGTATCACCTGCCACGGCGACCTGGAGCTGGCCCGCACCGCCGATCAGGCCGGCGCCGACTACCTCGCCTTTGGCCGTTTCTTCGTTTCCGGCACCAAACCCACCGCGCCACCAGCCGATCCGGCTGTGCTCGGGCGCGCCCGCCAGTTTGGCAAACCGGTAACAGCCATCGGCGGCATCACCCTTGATAATGCTGCGCAGATGATTTGCGCCGGTGCTGACCTGCTCGCCGTCGTGGGCGGACTGTTCGGCAGCGACGACACCGAACAGCGGGCCCGGGAATTTGCTAACCTGTTCAGCCGCCACCATCCCCTTTTTCATTTATCGTCAGTACGGGAGTCCTGAATCATGACCCATTCCGAAATCCTTTTTGAGCAGGCCCAGAAATATATTCCTGGCGGCGTTAACTCGCCGGTCCGGGCGTTCCGGGGCGTGGGTGGCACTCCATTGTTCTTCAACCACGCAGAGGGCGCCTACCTCTACGATGAAGATGGCCGCCGATACATTGATTACATCGGCTCCTGGGGCCCCATGATCCTTGGCCATTCAGACAAGCGCATCAAGGATGCCTTGCACGCGCAGATCGAACTGGGGGTGGGCTATGGCGCACCGACCGCGATCGAGACCGAAATGGCCAAGAAAGTCTGCGAACTTGTGCCCTCGATCGATCTGGTGCGGATGGTCAACTCCGGCACCGAAGCCACGATGAGTGCCATCCGGCTCGCCCGCGGCTATACCGGCCGGGACAAAGTGGTCAAGTTCGAGGGTTGCTACCATGGTCACGTCGACTCGCTGCTGGTAAAAGCCGGCTCGGGGGCACTGACGCTGGGGGTGCCCAATTCACCGGGCATTCCGGCCAGCCTTGCCGAACTCACCATTACGCTCACCTATAACGACATCGACAGCGTGCGGGAAACCTTTGCCCGCCTCGGCGACCAGGTTGCCGCCATCATTGTCGAGCCGGTGGCCGGTAATATGAACTGTATTCCGCCGGTGCCGGGCTTCCTGGAGGGGTTGCGGGAGGTCTGTGACCAGTACGGTACGGTGTTGATCTTTGATGAGGTAATGACCGGCTTCCGGGTTTCTCTCGGCGGCGCCCAGGGCCACTATGGCATCACCCCGGACCTGACTGCACTTGGCAAGGTCATCGGTGGCGGCCTGCCGGTGGGTGCCTTTGGCGGTAAACGGGAGATTATGGAGCACATCTCCCCCCTTGGGCCGGTTTACCAGGCAGGCACCCTGTCCGGTAATCCGCTGGCAATGACCGCAGGCCTGACGACCCTCAATGCCATTTGCGAACCCGGATTCCACGACCGCCTGGCAGCCCGGACTGCTGCGGTGCGGGACGGATTGAAGGCTGTCGCAGACAAGGCCGGCATTCCGATGGCCGTACAGGGCGTTGGCGGGATGTTTGGCTTCTTCTTCAGCTCAGAATCGCAGATCACCCGTTTTGACCAGGTGATGGCCTGCGACATTGAGCGCTTCAAGGCTTTCTTCCAGGGCATGCTGAAAGAAGGCGTCTACCTGGCACCCTCCGCATTCGAGGCGGGCTTTACCTGCGGCGCGCTGTCCGAAGACGACATCGCCCATACCCTTGAAGCCGCCAGCAAGGTAATGGCAACCCTGAAATAAACCGGGCGCCCTCCCCAGGCGTTTCGATGCCACCCTGGTCCGGATGTCATTCCGGGCCAGGGTGGCGACCCGCATCACAAACCCGCCAAAAACCGCCCCATAACGCCCCAACTTCGTTGACTTGCCCGCAATATTGTCCGAAAACTGATCAGATCTCCCAGGAGATGCACTGACTGCGACGATCTAACAATTCCAAAAGAAGTCAGCGCACAGAAGTGAGCATCAGTCCGCAGGATGATGTCCAGATGTCTCTGGAGACGCCCGTTAGGTTGACACGGGTCCACTGGACCCCGACCGCAGTTTGACCAACAAAGACAACAACAAACTGTAGGTGCAGCAATGAAACAATGGTTGAAAGCAAGCAGTCTGGCGCTGGCCCTGGCCTGGTCCGCGCCCTCAATGGCCTGGTGGTGGGATAACACCCCTTCCGATTACACCGACACCCGTTACCCGGTCGTACTGGTACACGGCATGTTCGGTTTCGATTCACTCGCCGGCGTTGATTACTGGTACGGTATCGCTGAAGACCTCCGGCGCCACGGTGCCGATGTCTATACCACTCAGGTGCCGGCGCTCGACAGCACGGTTGCCCGTGGAGAAGCTCTGTTGTCACAGATCCAGGCCATCGCGGCCGTCCACGGCAAGGTCAACCTGATCGGTCACAGCCACGGTGGCCCAACCGCCCGTTATATTGCCAGGGTTCGTCCGGACCTCGTTGCCTCGGTGACATCCGTCGGATCCCCCCACACAGGATCTCCGGTTGCCGACCTGATCTACGGCTCACCCGCCGAAGGTCTTGCCGCGTCTCTGGGCAATGCCCTTGCGGGCCTGATCGACCTGCTTTCCGGCGGTGGCTACAACCAGGACATGCGCGCCAGCCTGTATTCACTCACTACCGAAGGCAGCGCCGAGTTCAACCGCTTTGCGCCTGCCGGCATGCCCTCCAGCAGCTGTAGCGAAGGGGCTTATTCCGCCAACGGTATCCGCTTCTATTCCTGGGGGGGCACCGGAGTGCTGACAAACGTCCTGGATCCGTCGGATGCGCTCATGGGCACCACCAGCCTGGCCTTTGGCTTCAGTGCGAACGACGGCCTGGTTGGCCGGTGCAGCTCCCACTTCGGACGGGTAATCCGCGATGATTACTTCATGAACCATCTGGATGAGGTCAACCAGACTCTCGGCCTGCACAGTCTGTTCGAAACCGACCCCAAGACTGTTTACCTCCAGCAGGCCAACCGCCTGAAAAATGCCGGACTCTGATCCCGGCACCTGAAGAGCGACACCAGAAAACAGAACGGCCGCACCTTGCGGCCGTTCTGTTTTCGTCAGAAGACTCCTTCGAGCGCCATCTGGGCAGTTTGACGGCGATACTCGTAGCGATCGATGGTGCTGTCGTTATCCGTGAGATTCCATTCCGCACTGATCACCCATTGACGACTCAGCACGTAACGGGCCAGCACGCCACCCTCGACACGTTCATCCTCACGCTCAAGGGTCCGGATCACACCATCGCTGATAAGGCGGTGGGGATCCGGATACCGGCTATGCCGATACCCGGCCTCGACACCGACCTGCAACCGCGAGGTCAGCAAGCGGCGCACTCCCGCCTCGACAAAGTGCCGACGCGGCGAGACGCTGTAGAACTCCCAGAAGGTTTCGAGATCGTCGCGGTCGTTTACTTCATAGCGATACTCGGCATCCAGTCGCCAGGCGCCCATCTTCTTGCGGGCGCGAAACGCCGCACGATACCACTCACCATCGTACGCCTGAAACGCCTCACCGCCGGTGACCGAGCTGCCGGATACCGTCGCCTTGCAGTCACCTCCGTTACCCAACAGGGCGCAATTATCGGCCTCGTAGGCCAGGTCCAGCCTGGCTTGACGCTCGAGCTCCCGGCTGTCCAGCCAGCTCTGGGAGCCACTGACCGTCGTCACCAGACGTCCCGGGCCAGCCTGTTGCAACCAGGCAACACCCAACCGGATCAGATCGGTATTGAAATCACTTGCCGAGGGGTAGCGGCGGGTATAAGCGGCACCTTCAATGCGGAGCCCGGAGTCCCGGTTACCGGCAGCGATACCTGATCCGGCAAGTATGGCCTCCCAGGCGGCACCCGATCGACCGGTCGCGGCAGACTCTGGTGCACTGGCAATATTGTCGTCGTAGCCACCTGCGAGGGACAGGTAGCCCTGCCATTCGCGGTCGGCTACCCGCATCTCCTGCTGACCGGCCTCCAGTCTGTCAAGCTGGCGGGTGGCAAGGGCCACCAGCTTGTCATCACTCCCGGACTGTCGGACCGAGCTGAACCAGTCTCGCGCAGACAATGTATTGCCGGACCCGAGGGCAACCAGGCCCAGGTTGTACATTGCGAGGGTGCGGTGATCGGAATCCAGTAAGGCGGTAAACTCGGCCTCTGCCAACGAGTATTCGCCCAACCGAAAATAGACAACGCCAAGATTGTAGTGCAAGGAAAGACGGGTCAGGCCCCGGCTGCGAGCCTCTTCAAGAAACTGGCGCGCCAGCTGCAGGTCGCCCGCTCCGAACGCCTTCACACCGGAACGAAACGACGCCTGGGCATCAGCTGCTCCCGCTCCGGTCGCGGCGACGACCGTAGACACCGGCAGGCAAAGCACAAGCAGAATCGGTACTAATCGCCAACTTGCAAGCAAGCGGGGCTCCCCGGAACAGGTGTGAATAACGCACCAGCCGCAACCACTACGCAGTATTTGCCGGAGTATCCCGCAATTCCGCGTCAGTTGGCGACCAATGAGCAGACCTCGTTACTTGGAGAGTATAACAGCGAAGGCCGGCTGGGAAGCCGGAGTTAAAGTGGGCAACATGCCTCGGCAAGAATGGCCCGAACGTCCTCGGGTAGCTCCGTTGACCGCTGGCGGCGAAACCCTCAGTTGCCCGAGCCGTTCAGCAGCGTATCGGTTGTCTGCTCCAGGGTGTCACCAGTGGCGTCGAGCAGGTTGCCGGCGCCATCGAGGGTGCCGTCCAGCACGTCGCCGGTGCCATCCAGCAGACCTCCGTTATCACCGAGAACGCCATCAAGAACATCACCGGTGCCATCCAACAGGTCACCGGTGCCATCAAGAGTTCCGTCAAGGATATCGCCGGGACCCTCGAGTATATCTTCGGTGTTCAGCAGATCATCATCGACCAGATCCTGAATATCGCTGGTCTGCTCGCTGACCGCGTCACTCAGCTCCCGCGTGCTGTCCAGCACGTCGATGCTGTCCCGCAGTCCCGGCATCTCGAATCGGTCCGTAATCACCGGCTGTGGCAGTTCAATCTCCCGGACCACCGACTCCGTGAGTTCGGCATCGTCCGTCACCATTCGCATGGTGACATCGAGATCATCACTGGCGTGCGCCGCCGTTACCACGAACACCAGCAAAACCAGCACGCCTGATATCCGCCCTGCCATCTTGTTCAGCACCTCAATCATGATGCAGGCTCCGTTGTTGCCGCCGCAGTAGCTCCGGGGATACTAGCCCGGAAGGTTTTCTGTCGGCGACCGTCATCAAGGTGAGCAACCAGTTCTCCGGCCCCGGGGAACAGTACCCTCAGAGGCAGCGCGAGGACGTTTTCACCCGCCGCAAGGTCCACTTTCCAGCTCAGCTGGTGATGACCCGGGTAGGTTGCCAGCTCCACATGGGGAGGCAGTTCCAGTGTCAGGGTCACACCGGTCAGCGCCTCGCCGGAATTGAAAGCCAGCCGCACCGTCCGGACACTGTCGACAACTACCGGAACGCTGTCCGAGCTGCCTTCTGCAACCGGCGCAACTGACGTCGCAGTCGCGTCAGCCATGGCTGACGGCTCCCCTTCGCCCGATCCGGACTTGAGCCCCACACCTAAAGCAATGCCCAACGCCAGCGCCGCTGCGATGGCGCCACCCAGAATCGGCGTGCTCCAGCCCTGCCCTGCACCCCCGCCGCCATGGCGAGTAGTCGCGGCACCAAGCACCCGCTGCTCGAAATCCGGTGACGGATCCGGAATGCCGTGCTGCGCAAGCGCATCCAGAATCGCCCTTTCACTGGCCAGCCGTGACAAGCAGCGCTCGCAGCCGGCAAGATGGGCGGCAACCCCTTTTGCCTGCGCCGCCGGAAGCTCGTTCAGAATGTAAGAAACCAGATCACGCTGGCAGTCACGACAAGTCATATCCATCACCTCATTGTTCCACACGCCCGGTAACGGAAAAAGGTTCCATTTCTCGCTGCAACCGTTCACGGAGTGCTGCCCGGCACCGATGGAGCCGGGATTTGATGGTCCCGATGGGCACATCAAGTACTTCTGCAATGTCCTCCTGCCGCCAGCCGTCGACATCGTGCAACATGATCAGCGTTCGCTGATCGGGCGACAGGCTCTCAAGCACCCGGGCAAGCTGTGGACCCAGCCGCGCAAGATCGAGCTGCTCACCCAGCTCCGGGGTGTCGGAGGCAAACGCATCGAGATAGCCAGCCTGCTGCTCCGGGTCTGCCACTTCACTGATCGGCCGATCCGACTGACGGCCCTTGCGACGAACCTGGTCAATGAAATGCCGATACAACACACGATTGAGCCACGGTCTGAGCTGATCGACCGCTTCCAGTTCCTCGAGGCGCGGATAGAGTTTTACCACCACATCCTGAACCAGGTCTTCGGCGTCCTGTTGTTGCCCGGCCAATCTGAAGGCGAAGCGGTACATACCCTGCAAATGGGGCTGCACAAGCCGTTCAAATCGCTTGGACCGGGAAGGCCGAAATGGAAGTAACGCCAAATCCAGTGCTCACTTACTTCAGGTGATCAGGTATGAAATCGGGTCAGGCCAGTCTATAACAGAACCAGAGCCGGGAATATGAGTTACCCGCGGCAATCCGTAAACTTTACACTCATAAAGTTAGAAAACGTTAACAAGCCGGCAGGAACCCGGTAACGGAATGTGTCGTTTAATAGGGAGGATGTGCAACGTTTCGCACATACCCATTTCGTGACCAGCCAAAAGAATGGAGACACAAAATGAATAACTCGCTGAAGTTTCTTACGGTCACAGCCCTCGCGGCCAGCCTCGCAGCCTGTGGTGGCGACGGTGGCGACAGCCAGGCTACAGGCACCCTGTCCCTGGGCATTACCGATGCCCCGGTGGACGAACTCAAGGAAGTGAACATCACAGTAACCGGCGTGGAAATCAAGCCGGCCTCCGGCGAAAGCCGGCGCTATGATTTCGAGGAGCCGCTGGCTCTCGACCTGCTGGCTCTGCAAGGCGGTAACGCCGCCCTGCTGCTGAACGACGAGGAAGTACCTGCAGGCGAATACAACTGGGTCCGCCTGTACATCAGCACCGAGCCGGGCGAACTGACTGCCGTAGATATGAACGGCGGCGTCCATGATCTCTACATTCCATCCGGCGCACAAACCGGACTCAAGCTGGTGAGCGGCTTCACCGTACCTGCCGGTGGCGATGCGGACTTCACCATCGATTTCGACGTGCGCAAATCCATCGTCGATCCCCAGGGCAGCAACCCGAGCGGCGCCGAGTACTTTCTCAAGCCGGCATTACGGCTGATCGACAATGTTGAAGCGGGCACCATCAGCGGCACCGTCGACGGAACACTGATCGCCGAAGCCTGCACCGATGCCGCCACCTTTGATGGCGGAGTTTATGTCCACACCGGCGCAGACCAGGTTCCGGATGACCTTGGCAGCACCAACGAGCCACTGGTGATTGCTCCCGTAGCATTCGATGGTACCGCTTACTCCTACACCGCAGCCTTTATCAGCGCCGGCAACTACACCGTAAGCTATACCTGCGACCTGGACACCCGGGAGGATGCTAATGGCGAACTGGTGGATGAGGAGCTGACTTTCTACGGCACGCAGAACGTCACCGTGGTTGCGGACACCACAACGACTGCGGACTTCTGATTGTCCGAGCGTTTCCGCCCAACCCAAAAAAAGAGCCCATTGCGGGCTCTTTTTTTGTATGTCCGGCGCGACACCACCAACCCTGGCGATGTCACCCTCCGCACCTCACCCGATCTCGCCGGGTCGGATCAGAGCATCGCCGCCCGGGACTCGGCCTCACGGGCTCCTGCGGTATTACCCCTTGCCCGCCGGATATCGGCCAACAACAGCCAGCCGGTGCGCTGCAGCCGGCTATCGCTGCCAGCGAGTGACAGTCCCTTCAGGGTAAACTGTTCCGCCGAGCCAAGCTGATTCATTGCGACGTAAGCTTCGGACAGCTTGAAGTACACCTCAGGAGAGCGTGGTGCGATGCGCTGGGCCCGTTCCAGTTGACTGACCGCACCCCGGGCATCACCACTGGCCAGCAGGTTGTCCGCCTGGCGAATCAGGCTAGCGGCAGCGGGCGACAGAGCCTCACTCTGGTCCTGATAACTCGGCCGTGAGGAGGAGTCCCGCTCAGGCGCCGGCTGACTGACGACCGGCTCGTCCTCCTCATAACCCTGGTCAGCGGCGGATTCCGGGTAACTACCCTGGGTACTGCGGGGCGGCTCCGGCGCCTGTTCGCGGGGCTGGGAGCTTCCAATCGGCACGTAAATGGAACCCCCGGGGCTGCTGGCACACCCGGCCAGAGTCAGACCCGTGGCAAGCAGTGTGGCGTATTTCAGTTTCGACATCATCATTGGAACAATCCTTCAAACCAGCCTCGCAACCGTTTTTGCAACCGCCCGGAACAGGACACGGTCGCCGTCGGTTCGCTGCCCGCGATAAAAGGTACGAAGCGTGCATTGTCACAAAATTCATCAGTCAGGGCTTCCGCAGCGGGGTCGACCCAGTGATAGCGGACGCCATCCGGCACCACAGGGGAAAACCCGTGTTGAGGCACCTGGCTCATAAACCTCGCCCATACCGGCAACGCTCCACTGGCACCGGTCAGCGACGTCGGCCCATTGTCGTCCCGGCCAACCCAGGTGACCGCCAGCAGGTCGCCACTGAAACCGGCAAACCAGGAATCCCGGCCATCATCGGTGGTTCCGGTCTTGCCTGCAAGGGTCAGGCTTCCCGGCACGAACCGGTATGCCGAGCGCCCGGTGCCCTCCTGCATGGTTTCCTGCATGGCGTACTGAACCAGGTGAACCGCCGCCGGGTCCGCCACCTGGTCGACCTTGAGATTGTAGCGTGACAGCGGCTCGCCCTTGGCATCGGTAACCTGACGGATCGTCCGCAATGGGGTGTTGAAACCGGACGTCGCCAGTCCCTGGTAGATCTGGGCTACGGTGACCGGCGACATGGAAACCGCTCCCAGCAACATCGACGGGTACTCGGGAACCGGGCTGGTAACACCCAGGTCCTGCAGGACGGCGATCACCTTGTCGATACCCACATCCAGCCCCACCCGGACTGCAGGCAGGTTATAGGAATGGGACAGCGCGCTGTGCAGCGGCACGTCACCCCGCTCCTGCTTGTCATAGTTCTGCGGTTCCCAGCGGCGGCCATCATCAAACACCAGCGAGAACGAGCGATCCTCCACCGGCGTAATCAGGGTATAACGCTGGGGTTGCTGCAGGGCGGCCAGGTAAATAAACGGTTTGACCAACGAGCCGATGGGACGGCTGGCATCCACCGCACGATTGAAACCGGCGAATTTCGGATCGCGGCCGCCTACCAGTGCCAGCACTTCCCCGCTGTCCCTGGCGGTAACGACCATGGCAGACTCCAGCCCGCCCTCTGTAGGCGCGCCGCCCAGGCCATCGAGGGTTTCCCGCACCGAATACTCGGCGGCGTGCTGCAACAAGGGATCAAGGGTGGTGAAGATCCTCAACCCCTCACTCTTCAGATCTTCTTCCTTATAATCCCGCGCCAGGTGGCGACGCACCAGGTCGATGTAGGCGGGATAACGGTTCTCAGAATACGACGGTCGGGCAGCAATACCCAGCGGACGTCCCTTGGCACGACTGGCCTGGGCAGCGTCGATATGACCGGTTTCCGCCAGCACATCGATTACCAGGTTACGCCGTTCCAGCGCCCGCTCCGGGTGGCGCCGCGGATCATAGTAGCTGGGGCCCTTGACCATGCCGACCAGCAACGCCAGCTGGTGCAGCTCCAGATTGCCCAGGGATTCCCCGAAATAGAACTGGGAGGCCAGGCCAAAGCCGTGAATTCCGCGACTGCCAGCCTGGCCGAGATAGACCTCGTTCAGGTACGTCTCGAGAATATCCCGTTTGTCGTAATGCAGCTCCAGCAGCAGCGACATCAGTGCTTCATTCCCTTTACGGATCAGCGTCTGGTCACGGGTCAGGAAGAAATTCTTGACCAACTGCTGGGTCAGGGTACTGCCGCCCTGGACGACGCGGCCAGCCTGCAGGTTCACCCACATAGCACGGGCAATGGACAACGGTGCAATGCCGGAATGATCATAGAAATTACGATCTTCCACCGCCAGCAGCGTTTCCTCGAACATCGGTGGCAGATCTTCCAGACGGATCAGGACCCGGTCCTCCTTGTGGGCCGGATAGATTCCGCCGATCTGGGCGGGTTCGAGGCGAACAATGGGCGAGGCATCTCCGGCGACAACCCGGAAATTACTGACCCGGTCGCCAGACACCGTAAATGACAACTGGCGCCGGGGCTCGGCGCCATCGGCAAAGCGGAAACCACGGGAGCTGATAACAAACCGCCCCCCGCTCTGACGGAAGGTGCCAGGCTGGACGCCATCGCCGCGCCGGAACCCTGCCAGTTCAAGCTCGCGAAGCAGCCCCCCGGCACTGACACTGGCCCCGTCGTACAATTCCAGAGGACGCGCATATACCCGCGACGGCACCTCAAAGCGGCGGCCCTCAAAGCGGGAGGTGACCACCGCGTCCAGATAGACCGTCCAGCCGGCCAGGATGACCAGGCCGATGGCTGCGAGCCGGAAGAACAAGCGCCAGAACCAGGGTTTACTGTGTTTGCGCTTGTTCTTTTTGGGATTTTTTCTTGGGGAACTGGACTTTTTCATGGCGCCGATTATAGCGAAAGCGGGCCACCATGATGCAGCCCCGCTCCATGTTATTTCTGTAATCTGCGATTTATGCCCGTTATGATAGCCGCAGCCATAACTATCGAGTTCTAAGGAGAGGCCCGTGACTGACACCAACACCGATCTGATCAGCGCATTACAGAATCCGGCGCTCTACGACCACCCGGTCACGGACTTCCAGGTCCTCCAGACCCATATTTCCTGGGTCATTCTGGCAGGCGACTACGCCTACAAGATCAAAAAGCCTATGAACTTCGGCTTTCTGGACTTCTCCACCCTGGCGCAGCGCAAGCATTTCTGCGAGGAAGAGGTCCGGCTGAACCGTCGTCTCGCAGCCAACCTGTACCTCGGAGTGGTGCCGATTACCGGAAGCCCCGAGCAACCGCAGCTGGGCGGCCAGGGGGAGGCCTTTGAGTACGCCGTCCGTATGCGCCGGTTCGACCAGGACCAGCTGTTTGACGTGCTACAGGAGAAAGGGCAGCTAAACAGCGAGCTGCTGAACAGCCTGGCACGCCAGGTTGCACAGTTCCACGACCAGCTGCCTCCGGTCGCCGATGACCAACCACTGGGCACCCCCGGAGCGGTGTTTGCCGCCATGCAGGAGAACTTTGACCAGATCCGGCCACTGCTCGAGGACGATACCCTGCTCGGACAACTGGACGTGCTGGAAGACTGGACCCGCACCACCTTCGAGCGCCACCGGGACCTGATTGCGCAGCGCCGGGCACAGGGTTTTGTCCGCGAATGCCACGGCGACCTGCATCTGGCCAACATCACGAGCTTCGAAGGCCGTGTTACCGTCTTTGACTGCATCGAATTCAACGAACCCTTCCGCTGGATCGACGTGATCAACGACCTGGCCTTCCTGCTGATGGATCTGGAATCGCGACGGGAAACCGTGCTCGCCAACCTGGTGCTGAACACCTACCTGGAGTATCGCGGCGACTATAACGCCCTGGCCCTGCTGCCCCTCTACAAGGCCTACCGGGCGATGGTGCGGGCGAAGATTGCCCTGTTCACCATGGCATCCCCGGGGCTCAGCGAGCAGGACAAAATCGGCCTGCTGCAACGCTACCGCGATTACGCCAACCTGGCCGAAAGCTACAGCACCATCCCCAATCTCTACATGCTGGCCACTACCGGCCTGTCAGCGAGCGGTAAATCCTGCGTGAGTGCCGCGCTGGCGGCGGAACTGGGGCTGATCCGGATCCGTTCCGACGTTGAACGCAAGCGGCTGCACGGCCTTGGCCCACTGGACCAGAGCAAGTCTGCCCCCGGGGAAAACCTCTACACCGCGGAAGCCAACGAGGCTACCTACCAACACCTGGCCCGGCTGGCAGCGGAAATGCTCGACGACGGCCTGCCCGTGGTGGTGGATGCCGCCAGCCTGAAAGTGACCGAGCGGGCACTGCTGACCGCAGTGGCGGAAGAACACGGCGCCCCGTTCGCGCTGATCCACTGCGAGGCGCCGGAACAGCTGCGCCGGGAATGGATCCGCAAGCGCTCCGACGATGCCTCGGAAGCCACCGAAGAACTGCTGGACCAGCAAGCCAGCTGGTTCGAACCGCTGACCGCCGAGGAGAAGAGCCACACGATCCACATCCATACCGACCAGGATCATGTGGCAGAAGCCCTCGCTGACCGTATCCGGCAGCATTTCGGTCTGTCCGACCCTGCCAAATGAGCGGGAGCGGCTGGCAGGCAATCTGCAAGGAGGAGGAGCTGGCGGGCGGCGTATTCGTCGAGTTCAGCCTCGGCGAAGCGACCCGGCCGACCCGCGGTTTCGTGTTCCGGCGCGGCGACAGGGTCTGCGCCTACGTTAACCGCTGCCCCCACCTGGGCATCGAACTCAACTGGTTACCGGGCCGCTTTTTCGATATCGATGGCTGTTTCATCCAGTGCGCCACCCATGGCGCACTGTTCACCCCGGAGGACGGCCACTGTATCGCCGGCCCCTGCCAGGGCGACGCCCTGACGCCACTGCCGGTTCAGGTCAAAGAAGGCATTGTGCGGGTCAACCCCGGAAAGGCCATGACTTAAAGGCAGACAGGGACCGCCCGCCCCAGACCCAGTGCTCCGGACGGCTCGCCGTTGCTCTCCAGGTCAGCCCGGTAAGCCAATACTTCAACCCCCGCGGCGGCCGCTTCCCGCAGCAACTTGCCGTAAGCCGGATCAATGTGATCTGCCGGCCGGACCTCACGAATTCCGCTGTGATTAACCACGAACAACAGCACCCCGCGCTCGCCGGCCGCGACCTGGCCCATCAGTTCCCGCAGGTGTTTCTGGCCGCGCACGGTCACCGCGTCGGGAAAATAGCCCACCCCTGCCTCACAAAGCGTGACATTCTTGACTTCCACCCAGGCATCCGGGGCCGAGGGATGGCCTGAAAGATGGAGGTCGATGCGGCTTTTTTCACTGCCATAGCGAACCTCCGACCGGCAGCTGCCATAGCCCGCCAACTCGGCCACCATACCCGCCTCGATCGCGCACCGGGCCTGGCCATTGGGTCTGGCAGTGTTGATACAGGCCAGCCCGGCGCCGGTGTCCACCAGTTCCCAGGTATAGCGCAACTTACGCTTGGGGTTATCACTCTCACTCAGCCAGACCCTGGCGTCTTCCGGCTGGCAACCGAGCATCGATCCGGTATTGGGACAATGAGCCGTCACCTCGCAGCCATCCTCAAGCCGGACGTCGGCGAGAAACCGCTTGTAACGCCGGATTAGCCGGCCACCGATCAGGGGAGACGGAAACTCCATGACAAAATCCTCGGATTTTCGTTTGCCGCATCATACGTATCCTGACCGCCGGAGGCCAACGCAGAGTAAAAGGTGCCATCACAAGGCTGGCGCGCCCATGCCTTATCTGCTATTTTCCGCAAATTCCCGTTTCAGGACGAACGTTTCTGCCCCTGAGAAGGTGCCTGTCCCTGTACAGGTGCAAGGAAAACGAATACGCGGCGGTGGCGGATTGCCACTGCCATCGACAGAAAAGCGTTCTAGCGAAGTACCAATAAGAGGCCGGGTTCAATGGCAAACACTGCAGAACAACCACGCGAGCGTTTCTCAAACTTCACCCCCTATGAAATGAAGAAGGGTGAAGATTACATGAGCGCGGACATGCTTGAGCACTTCCGCAATCTGCTGCTGCAATGGAAGCAGGAGCTGATGGAAGAAGTTGACCGCACCATGCATCACATGCAGGAAGATGCAGCCAACTACGCGGATCCCAGCGACCGTGCCACCCAGGAGGAAGAGTTCAGCCTGGAACTGCGCACCCGCGATCGTGAGCGCAAACTGATCAAGAAAATCGACCAGACCATCGACCGTATCGACAAGGACGATTACGGCTTCTGTGACCAGTGTGGCGTCGAGATCGGCATTCGCCGCCTGGAAGCCCGTCCCACGGCGACTCTGTGCATCGACTGCAAAACCCTGGCGGAAATCCGCGAGCGTCAGACCGGTATCTGACCGCTGCCCTGCCGTACCGGCCTCCCCGGAGGCCGTTACCTGGCTACCTATGACCGAGAATCCCTACCGGGGCCGATTTGCGCCCTCTCCTACCGGCCCGCTTCATTTCGGCTCCCTGGTGACAGCGCTGGCCAGCTTCCTCGAGGCCCGAATCCGATCCGGCACCTGGCTGGTTCGCATTGAGGATCTCGACCCGCTGCGGGAACCCGCGGATGCCGCCGACCGGATTCTTCATAGCCTGCAAGTCCACCAGCTCATTTCGGACGAGCCGATTCGCTTCCAGTCCCGGCGCCACGCCGCCTACCATGCCGCGATTGCCAGCCTGATCAGCCAACACAAGGCCTACCGTTGCCGTTGCTCCCGCAAACAGTTGCTGGCCCATGGTGGCCGTCATCCGGATCACTGCCGGACCGCGCACCTCAGTGACAGCGGCACCCCGTGCGCTATCCGCTTTGCGCTGGAAGACGAGCGCAGTGAATGGCAGGATGAACTGCTTGGCCCGCAACACCAGTGGGTGCGCCGGGAGCTGGATGATCCGGTTCTGCTGCGCAAGGAGGGGTTTTTCGCCTATCAGCTCGCTGTCGTGGTGGATGACATTGACCAAGGCATCACCGACGTCGTCCGCGGCTCCGACCTGCTGGGGATGACCGCGCAACAACAGCAGCTATTCCGTGCCCTCGGCCATCAGCCACCGCGCTGGCTGCACATCCCCGTCATCCTCAATGCCGCAGGCCAGAAGCTCAGCAAACAGAATCAGGCTCCGGCACTGGATGACACCACCCCGGCTGCCAACCTGACTGATGCGCTGCAGGCGCTCGGCCAACAGCCGCCTGCAGAATTGCGCAGCTGCACGCCCGCCGAAATCCTCGCCTGGGCCGTCCGCCACTGGCGACGCGATGCCATCCCGCGCCACCCTCACCAGGCACCGGGCTGCCTGACGGACCGTCAGCACAACTGACAGTGGCGCCCCCAACGTGGTATAAACCGGTTCATACTGACAGCCCGGACCTGAAGCCTGATGTATATCTACCGCCTTGTTTTCCTGCTGGTGCTGGCCATCTATATATTCTCCCCGAACATTCTCGACTGGTGGATCTCCCCCGGGAACGCCTGGTACAGCCCCTACGTGATCTGGGGTGGGCTGATCGCCATGGGATTCTGGCTCGAATGGCGTCGGGATCCCAATGAGTTTTAGCCTGCTGACGCTGCTGGGCAGCAGCCTCTGTTACCTGATCCTGCTGTTCGGCATCGCCCACATCACCGAACGCGGGGTGATCCCCCGCAGCTGGGTCCGCCACCCGCTGGTTTATGTACTCAGCCTCGGCGTCTATGCCGGCATCTGGGCAGTGTACGCCGCAGTTGGCCTGGCGGCAGAATCCGGCTTTGGCTTTCTCGCCTACTACCTGGGCATCAGTGGCGCGTTCTTGCTGGCACCGGTGCTGCTTAATCCGATCATGCGTATCGGTCGCGCCTACCAGCTGACCTCCCTGGCCGACCTGTTTGCGTTCCGTTACCGAAGCCAGTGGGCTGGCACCCTGGTTACCCTGTGCTCCGGAGCGGCCATCCTGTCGCTGCTCAGCATGCAGATTCAGGCGGTGTCGACATCCGCCAGCCTGCTGGCGCCGGAGGCCTCTCCCGGCGTGGTCAGTATTTACTTCAGCCTCACCGTCGTGCTGTTCACCATGCTGTTCGGCGCCCGCCGTGACCAGGGCTCGGAGAGCCACCAGGGACTGGTTGTCGCCATCGCCTTTGACTCCCTGATCAAACTGGCCAGCCTGCTGCTGCTCGGTGGCATCCTGCTGTTCAGCGTTTTCGGCGGCATGGGCGGCCTGGAACAGTGGCTCAGCCTGAACACCTCGCCCGCCGGCGCGATGACCATGAGCATCGACGACGGCAGCTGGCGCGCGCTGATGCTGATGTCTTTCGCCGGCGCACTGGTGCTGCCCCACATGTATCACATGATTTTCAGCGAGAACCCGTCACCTAAGGCCCTGGCAAAGGCCAGCTGGGGGTTGCCACTGTACCTGCTGCTGCTGGCACTGCCAGTGCCGGTCATCCTGTGGGGCGGCCAGGAACTCGGCGTGACAACCGGCCCCGACTTCTTCGCCATCGGCATCGCGCAGGCGCTGGGCAGCCCCCTGCTTACCCTGCTGATGTACATTGCAGGCCTCTCGGCCGCCAGCGGACTGATGATCGTCAGCACCCTGGCGCTGGCGGGCATGGTGCTGAACCACGTGGTTCTGCCACTGCGTACGCCGCGAGACCATGCCGACATCTATCGCTGGCTGCGCTGGACCAAGCGTCTGCTGATTGTCGTGATCATCATGACCGCCCTGCTGTTCCACGACACCGTCGGCAACAACCTGGACCTGTCCATTCTAGGCGCCATTTCCCTCACCGGCGTCCTGCAATTGCTGCCCGGCGCGCTCGGGGTCATCTACTGGCCGGAAGGCAACCGGCGCGGTCTCATTGCCGGCCTGGTAACAGGCACCCTGATCTGGGTGGCCACCCTGGTGCTACCGTTTTCCCACACCGCCAACCTGCTGGAATGGCTCGGTGCCCCGATTATTCCCGAATACGGCAACTGGCACCTGTTCACCTTTATCAGCCTGACCGCCAACGTCACCGTTTTTGCCATTGCGTCAGTCCTGAGCGCCAGTTCGGCTGAAGAAAGCAGTTCGGCACAGGCCTGCTCCCTCGGCGCCCTGTCCCGTCCCCAGCGCCGCGAACTGGTCGCCACCTCCTCACGGGATTTCGTCCAGCAACTGGCGGACCCGCTCGGGCTTGGCGTCGCCCGACGGGAAGTCGAGCGGGCCATCAGCCAGCTGAAACTCCCTCAGGTCGAGTACCGCCCCTACCAGTTACGCCGCTTGCGCGATCAGGTGGAGATCAACCTGTCAGGCCTGCTCGGCCCCTCCGTGGCCAGCGATATCGTCAAGCGGCACCTGGGCTTTAAACCCATGGCCAGCAGCGGTACCGCCCAGGACATCCGCTACGTGGAACGGACTCTTGGTGAATACCAGAATCAGCTGACCGGCCTTGCCGGCGAACTGGACAACCTCCGCCGCCACTACCGCCAGACCCTGCAGAACCTGCCGATACCGGCAGCTTCGGTCGGGGATGACGACGAAATCCTGATGTGGAACCACACCATGGAGCAGCTGACCGGGATTGCTGCGGACGACGTTGTCGGGGCCCGGCTGATGGCCCTGCCCGAACACTGGGCCGCCCTGTTCGAGGATTTCGTTAATGGTCCGGATCTGCACCGTTACAAGCACCGGCTCGACCTAAAGGGCCGCCCCCACTGGCTCAACCTGCACAAGGCGGCGCTCAGCGGCCCCGACCATCCCGAAGGAGGCAGCATCATCCTGGTAGAAGACCAGACCGAAACCCGGTTGCTCGAGGACGAGCTGATGCACAGCGAACGACTGGCCTCGGTGGGCCGGCTGGCGGCCGGCGTCGCCCACGAAATCGGCAACCCGGTGACCGGCATTTCGTCGCTGGCACAGAACCTGAAGCTGGAAACCGACAACCCGGACATTCTTGCCACCGCGGAGCAGATCCAGCAGCAGACCCGCCGCATCTCCGCAATCCTGCAATCGCTGATGAATTTCGCCCGCTCCGGCAACCACGCCCCCGCCAACCGTTACGAACCGGTGACCATCCGGCGCTGCGTGGAGGAGTCCATCAACCTGCTGTCGCTGAGCGACAAAGGCGCCGGCATCCACTACCAGAACGACTGTCCGGTCAATCTCATGGTGCTGGGGGACGAACAACGCCTGGTACAGGTATTCGTCAACCTGCTGGCCAATGCCCGGGACGCCTCCCCCGAGGGCGGGCTGATCCGCATCAGTGGAAACCGCGAGGGATACTCCGCTATCATCGAGGTCACCGACGAGGGTTCCGGGATTCCCGAAGACCAGCTCGATCATATTTTCGAGCCCTTCTATACCACCAAAGGACCCAACCAGGGCACCGGACTCGGCCTGTCCCTGGTCTACAGCATCATCGAAGAACATTACGGCAACATCCAGGTCATCAGCCCGGCCAGTCCCACGACTGACCACGGCACCTGCGTACGACTGACTCTGCCAGCCTACGAAGCCGACACCGAGTCCGCCCTCAGCCAGAACGAAAGGTCATGAAACAGCTATGCCCCGCATACTGATCGTAGAAGACGAAGAGATTATTCGTTCCGCCTTGCGGAAACTGCTGCAACACGCCGGCTACGAGGTGGCCGTCGCCGGCTCGGTCGACGAGGCCGACAGCGGCTACGAACTGAACGACTTTGATCTGATCATTTCCGACCTGAGGCTGCCCGGCGCCCCCGGTACCGAACTGATCACCCGGGCAGCTGCCACCCCGGTACTGATCATGACCAGCTATGCCAGCCTGCGTTCTGCGGTGGACTCCATGAAAATGGGGGCCGTTGAGTACATTGCCAAACCGTTCGACCATGATGAAATGCTGGCTGCTGTGGCGGCGATTCTGCAACGCCGCCAGGCCCCCGACCAGCACGCGGCGGATGCCCCTGAGGAGCCCGCCGGCAATGATGGCACCATCGATCCGTCGACCATCATGTATGGCAAGTGCGACGCCATGCAGAAGGTCTTCACCCTGATTCGCAAGGTAGCACCTACCGAAACCACCGTGCTGATCCAGGGTGAATCCGGCACTGGCAAGGAACTGGCAGCCCGCGCCCTGCACCTGCTCAGCCCACGGGCGGCACGACCACTGATTTCGGTCAACTGCGCTGCGATTCCGGAAAGCCTGATCGAATCGGAGCTGTTTGGCCACGAGAAAGGCGCCTTTACCGGTGCCGTTTCTGCCCGTACCGGCCTGATCGAAGCCGCTGACGGTGGCAGCCTGTTTCTCGACGAAATCGGCGAACTGCCTCCGGAAGCGCAGGCACGCTTGCTACGGGTCCTGCAGGAAGGCGAAATCCGCAAGGTCGGCTCCACCCAGAGCCGCCAGGTGGATGTGCGGATGATTGCCGCTACCCACCGCAACCTCAAGGCCATGACCCGTACCGGAGAGTTCCGGGAAGATCTTTATTACCGCCTGAACGTCATGCAGATCCGGATTCCGCCATTGCGTGAGCGCCAGGGCGACATCCTGGGCCTGGCCAGCCGGTTCCTTAAACGGCAGGGAGAACGGATGGGCAAGCCGGGGCTGAACCTGAGTCCGGAAGCAATGCGTGCCCTGGAACGACACCGCTGGCCCGGCAACGTCCGGGAACTGGAGAATGCGATCGAACGTGCCACCATTCTCTGTGATACTGACGTCATTACCCCCGGCCTGCTGGATCTGGAAAGCGAAGGCGGCGACGTCAACATTCCCGAAACCCTGGTGGAGGGCAATAACGAACAAATGCGCCCGCGGGATAACGATGCCACCAGCGATCTCTCACTGGAGGATTACTTCCAGCACTTCGTGCTCGAGAACCAGGACCGCATGAGCGAAACCGAGTTGGCGCAGAAGCTGGGCATTAGCCGCAAGTCCCTCTGGGAGCGTCGTCAGCGCCTGGGTATTCCCCGCAAGAAAACCACCGGCAGCTGAATTTCCCGGTTTGACCGGGAACTGTTACCGCCCCTCCCCGCAATACGTGTTACCCGGTGTTCCCCCAGGTAACACCATCAAAATGAAAACTGTGATCTGGGTAACACCTTAGTCTCATATCGCCAGGCCACCCCAGGTTAAAAAATTTCAAGGTGTTGTTAATAAAGGTTTTTTAAAAACTGGCACGGGCAGTGCACTCTATATAGCGCACAACAACAAAAACAACAGTGACAACGCAGCGGCAACAACAAAAACAAAAAGCTGCAGAGAACGTTCGGCAACAAAAACAAGAACAGAACGTAAGCGAACTGAGTGTTTTGGGTACTATGCTTTTTAGTGGTCCCTTGGCTCGTGCGGGTTGTAGATGTAGAGAAGAATCGTCCTCCAGGCGCCACTACATTTGCTCAAGAATCCGCCCGATGTCGCTGACCGCTCAATGTGTTCAAAGCTTTCCGTTTGCATTCCTGGACGCCCCCGTCTTGGGGAGCACAAGGGGCAAAAAAACCAAAAAAATCCCTGCAACAACAAAAATAATGCAGATCGTCAACGCTTTCAGGGCGGATTCGTGAAAACGGATCCGCCTTTTGATTATCTGGCCCCTGCAACTTGCCGAACACCTCCCCGCGCCCCTCATCAGCACGGAATCACGGTCTAACGTGTGCAAATCCTGTGCAAACCGTTAAACTCTCGTTTTTGCTCAACGCATCCACGGATTTAAATGCTAAAACGACTGCTGTCCCTGATTCCCGGTACCGGGAAACCCAAACCCCGCACTTACAAGCGCCGGGACATTCCCCGGGAAGAACACACCGTGTCCCGCTCAATGATCAGCGAGCCGGCCAAGAAAGTGCTGAACCGCCTCAACAAGGCCGGCTACGAGGCCTACCTTGTAGGCGGCGGCGTCCGTGACATCCTGCTGGATGGCCAGCCCAAGGATTTCGACATTGCCACCGATGCCACGCCGGAAGAGGTGCATGAACTGTTCCGCAATTCCCGGCTGATTGGCCGGCGCTTCCGTATTGTCCACGTGTTGTTCGGCCGCGAAGTAATCGAGGTCACCACGTTCCGCGGCAATGCCGGCGATACCGAGGTCGACAGCGCCGACGATGATCGCAAAACCAGTGAACATGGCCTGCTGCTGCGGGACAACGTCTACGGCAACCTTGAGGAAGACGCCCTGCGGCGCGACTTCACGGTCAACGCCCTTTATTACTGCATCCGCAACTTTACTGTCATTGATTTTGCCAACGGTATCGAGGACCTGCGCAACCGCCAGTTGAGGCTGATTGGTGATCCGGAAACCCGCTATCGCGAAGACCCGGTAAGAATGCTGCGGGCCATTCGCTTTGCGGCAAAGCTGGATTTCGAGATCGAACCGGAAACCGCGGCGCCGATTCGGGACCTGGCCCCGCTGCTGACCCATATTCCCTCTGCCCGGCTGTTCGACGAGGTTCTGAAGCTGTTTTCGGCAGGTTACGGTGAAGCTACCTACGACCTGCTCAAATCCTACCGTCTGCTGGAGTCGCTGTTCCCGGAAACCGTTCGGGCCATTGATGCCGGCGAACCGGACGAGCTGATCCGCCGGGCATTACAGAATACCGACGCCCGGATCGCCCAGGGCAAATCCGTAACGCCCTACTTCCTGTTTGCCGCCATGCTGTGGCCGGCGCTGCAGGCAGAATGGCTTCGGCGCCAGGACAACGGCGAGCCGGTCCAGCTTGCTCTGCACCAGGCAATAGGCAAAGTGATCGGGCGTCAGGTCCAGGCTACGGCCATTCCCAAGCGGTTCTCTGGCCCGATGAAAGAAATCTGGGAACTGCAGATGCGACTGCCGCGCCGTCAGGGCAAACGGGCACTGGTTACCATGGAGCACCCCCGCTTCCGCGCCGCGTATGATTTCCTGCTGGTCCGGGAAGCCGCGGGGGAAATCGAACCCGGGCTCGGCCAGTGGTGGACCGACTTCCAGAACACCGATGACCGCGGTCGTGAACGTATGCTCACCCAGCTCGGCAGCGCCGCGCCCGCCAAACGCCGGCGGCGCCGCAAACCTGTAACCAGGAAACCGTCATGACCCCGGTTGACGCCTTTATCGGCCTGGGCAGTAACCTGGCCGACCCGGAGCGCCAGTTGGCGGCGGCCGTTACCGAGCTCGCCAGCCTGCCCATGACCACCCTGGTTGCCCAGTCGCCGTTTTACGCCAGCAGGCCAGTTGGCCCCCAGGACCAGCCAGACTTTATCAATGGCGCCGTCTGGCTGCGTACCGAATTGCCACCGCTGGCACTGCTCGACCATCTCCAGGCCATCGAACTGGCCCACGGCCGCGAGCGCATCCAGCACTGGGGGCCACGCACGCTGGACCTGGATTTGCTGATCTACGGCGACAACGTCATTAACGATGAGCGACTGACGGTTCCCCACCCGGAACTGGTTAACCGCGATTTCGCGCTGCAACCCCTGCTGGACCTCAAGCCGGAACTCACGCTGCCTGATGGCACATCGCTGACCAGCGCCAGGGCGCAGTGCCCGGATAACGCACTGCGAAAACTGAATCCGCTACCCCGGGGAACGCAAGCTCCCGTATAACCGACACCCGACCGTGGCCTTGCCTCACGATCAGCCCGGGATTAACCTTAACCACTGATCGTGCCGGCAGCTCCGGCCCAGTCCAGGCATATCCACCCAAAAGGCAAGGATCCTATGGCTGTTACCATCAATACCCTGCGGGAATACAAGCAAAAGGGCGAAGCCTTCGCCGCCCTCACCTCCTATGACGCGACCTTTGCCCAGGTTGTCAGTGAAGCCGGTGTTGACATCATTCTGATTGGCGACTCACTCGGCATGGTTCTGCAGGGCAACGACAGCACCCTCCCCGTCACCATGGACCAGATGATTTACCATACCAGCTGCGTGGCCAAGGGTAACAAGGGGGCACTGATCATGGCCGACATGCCGTTCATGAGCTACGGCACCACCGAAGCCGCGCTGGAAAACGCGGCCGAACTGATGCGCGCCGGCGCCCACATGGTCAAGCTGGAAGGTACCGACTGGATGACTGACACCATCGCCGCCCTGAGCGAACGGGGCGTTCCGGTCTGCGCCCACCTTGGCCTTACACCACAGTTCGTCAACAAGTTCGGCGGCTACAAGGTCCAGGGCCGCGATGAGCATGCGGCCGAGATGATGATTGAGCATGCCTGTGAACTGGAAGCGGCGGGTGCCGACGTCATTCTGCTGGAGTGCGTTCCGGCAGTGCTGGCCGCCCGCATTACCCAGGCCGTCAAGGCACCGGTGATCGGCATTGGCGCCGGCGCAGATACCGATGGCCAGGTACTGGTGCTGCATGACATGCTGGGCATTTCCACCGGCGTCAAGCCGCGCTTCGTGAAAAACTTCCTGGCCGGGACCGACTCGGTATCCGCCGCTGTCGAGGCTTACGTCAAAGCTGTCCGGGAGCGCTCCTTCCCGGCAGAGGAGCATACGTTCAAGGCATGAGAACCGTACATACACTCAAAGAACTTCGCGCCATCCTCCAGGGCTACCGCCAGCAGGGTAAACGCATCGGGCTGGTGCCCACCATGGGCAACCTCCACGAGGGCCACATATCCCTGGTGAGACGGGCGCTGGAGGCCTCCGACGTGGTAGTCACCAGTATCTTCGTCAACCCCATGCAATTCGGTGCCGGCGAAGACCTGGATACCTATCCCCGCACTCTGCAGGATGATCAGGAAAAGCTCGAGGCCGCCGGCAATACCCTGGTCTTTGCTCCCGCACCGGATGAGATCTACCCGGAAGGACTGGCCAGGCACACCAAGGTGGTGGTACCGGAAGTCAGCGATGGCCACTGCGGCGCCAGCCGTCCCGGCCATTTTGAGGGCGTGGCAACGGTCGTCACCATGCTGTTCAACATCGTGCAACCCGATGTTGCCGTGTTCGGCGAGAAGGACTTCCAGCAACTGGCGGTCATCCGCAAGCTGGTCAAAGACCTGGTCATGCCAGTAGACGTCATTGGTGCACCGACGGTCCGGGAAGAGGATGGCCTGGCCAAAAGTTCCCGCAACGGCTACCTGTCCGCCGAGGAGCGCAACCGGGCATCGGCGATCTATCAGAGCATGCAGACCACCGCCAGCGCGCTGACCGGGGGCCAGACCGATTATGCGGCCCTTGAACAGGCTGCCAGCAACACGCTGAAAAATGCCGGATTCCGGCCAGACTACTACACCATTGTGAACAGCCTGACTCTCAAGCCTGCCAGCCCCGAGGACCGGGAGCTGACCATTCTGGCAGCTGCTTACCTGGGCACGACGCGACTGATCGACAATCTCTCAGTCACCCGCTAATCCCGTTACCCGAAAGGAATCACCGATGCCCCAGGCTCACGACCTTCTCAGCCGGCGCCCGGAATGGCGGGCACTGGCGGAGCATCAGGCCAGCATGCAGCAGGTTCACATGCGCGACCTGTTCCACCAGGACCCGGACCGCTTCCGTCGATTCTTCGCCGAAGCGGCCGGTATTTCCCTGGACTACTCCAAGAACCTGGTTACCACGGACACCATGGCGCGGCTGATGGCCCTGGCCCGCGCCTGCCAGTTGCCGGACCGGATCGAGGCCATGTTCCGCGGCGAGCACATCAACGCCAGCGAGGATCGACCGGCACTTCACGTGGCACTGCGTAACATGGGTAGTGAGCCGATCACCGTCGCCGGCGAAGACATCATGCCCGAGGTTCGCGGCACCCTGGCACGGATGGAAGAGTTTGTCTGGCGGGTACGCAGCACTCAATGGCGCGGCTTCACCAACAAGCCATTCACCGACGTGGTCAGTATTGGCATTGGCGGCTCTTTTCTCGGCCCGAAACTGGTGTCCGCATCGCTCAAGCCGTACTGGCACGGGCGCCTGAACTGCCATTATGTCGCCAACATCGACGGCAGCCACATCACAGAAGTATTGCGCCACATCAACCCGGAAACCACACTGTTCCTGATCCAGTCCAAATCCTTCAAGACCCAGGAAACCCTGGAGAATACCAAGGTAGCGCGGGAGTGGTTCCTCCATAACGGTGGCAATGAGGAACTGATCAGCAAGCACTTTGTGGCGGTCACCGCCAATACCCGGGAAGCTATTGACTTCGGCATCACCGAGGAGAACATCTTCCCGATGTGGGACTGGGTGGGTGGCCGCTACTCCCTGTGGTCCGCCATCGGGCTGCCCACCGCCCTGACTATTGGTATGGAGAACTTCCGCGCCTTGCTGTCCGGCGCCCACGCCATGGACCAGCACTTCCGCACCGCCCCACTGGAAGACAACCTGCCGGTGATCCTGGCCTTGCTGGGTATCTGGTATGGCAACTTCTGGCAGGCAGATGCCCATGCCATCCTGCCCTACGACCACTACCTGCGGGGCCTGCCGGCACACCTGCAGCAGCTCGACATGGAAAGTAACGGGAAATGCGTCACCCAGGCGGGCGAGCCCGTGGATTACCAGACCGGTCCGATCATCTGGGGGGGCGCCGGTGCCAATGGCCAGCACGCTTACCACCAGCTGCTCCACCAGGGCACCAAACTGTCACCGGCAGATTTCATTATCCCCCTGCACACACACAATCCGGTGGCCAATCACCACGCCATCCTGTTTGCCAACTGCCTGAGCCAGACCCAGGCACTGATGCAAGGCAAGACCGAGGCCGAGGCCCGTGCGGAGCTGGAAGCCCAGGGACTGCCACCGGAGGAAGTGGCCCGACTGGCGCCCCACAAGGTCATTCCGGGCAACAAGCCGAGCAACACCCTGTTGTTCGAACGAGGCACCCCGCGTACCGTGGGGGCCTTGATCGCCCTCTATGAGCACAAGACCTTTGCCCAGGGCGTGATCTGGGACGTGGATTCGTTCGACCAGTGGGGCGTGGAGCTGGGCAAGCAGCTGGGCAAGGACATTCTGGATCGGCTGCTCAGCCGGGATGCGCTGCCCGGTGCCAACGACAGCTCAACAGACGGACTGATCGAGCTGTTCCGCTCCCGCCATCACAACGGCAGCTGACAGCCAGCACCAACTGCGAAGAGCATTGCACGAGGCGTCAGACGACGCCTTGTGCACGGGACACCCGCTGGCCACGCCAGTCGAAATCCACCGGCCAGAGCTTCTGGTCACGATCATACGCGAGCCAGAGATCGGCGTAGGTTTGGCCGCACAGCGGGTGCCGTTCGGTGGGGGCAATCTCCGCCAGCGGGCGCAACACAAAGGCGTTCTTCAGGATTTCCCCGCGCGGCAACTCAACACCATCCACCGGTCCGGTGGCGTCCCCGTAGGTCAGGATATCCAGGTCGAGCGTCCGGGCACTGAACTTCGGAACATCACGACGGCGGCCGTTATCCGCCTCCAACTGCTTGAAGCGACGACTGAGTTCCGCCACGGACAGCGAGGTTGTGACGCCGACCACCAGGTTGAGGAACGGCTCGCCATCAAAGCCCACAGCCTCACTCTCGTACACCGACGAAACGGTCAGCTCGCCAAACCAGTCGGCCAGGGCATCCAGTGCCGCGCGAACATAGTGCTCACGGTCCACATTGCTGCCGATACTGATGTACACCCGCTTGCCCGCAACCATCACCGGTCACCCCGCTCGATACGCACACCCACCGCCTGTGCCTGGGGAACCGCACCGGGCTTGCGCAGGGTGAGCCGCAACCAGCGGACATTGAATTCATCCCGCAGCAACGCCGCAATGCCTTCCGCTGCGGTTTCCAGCAACTGCGGACACGCCCCCTGCAGATAGTGGGTTACCCGTTCACTGACCCGGGCATAGTCCAGTGCGTCGGCGACATCGTCGGAGCCTGCCGGCTTGCGGTTATCCCAGGCCATTTCGAGGTCGACCAACAGACGCTGGCACACCTCTCGCTCCCAGTCATAGACACCGATGACTGCCTCCACAGCCAAACCTTCGATCAGGACACTGTCTGTCAACGGCTTTCGTCTCCCGGGTTGCGACTCATTGATGATTGATTGCATTTCGTCCAGCGGCTAGTGTGAAGCCTTCCGCCGCTGCTTTGCGGTCCGGCATTTTCTCACAATTTACTGGCGTACGTCTTTGTCATGGATCTGATCCCCGCCCCGCTGCTGACCGTTATGCTGTGCGCGCTGGCCTACCTGCTGGGCTCGATCCTGTTTGCCTTGCCGGTATGCCAGCTATGGCAACTGCCAGACCCCAGGGCCCAGGGTTCAGGTAATCCAGGCGCCACCAATGTGTATCGCACCGGCGGCTGGCTGCCAGCCCTGGTCACCCTGGTCCTCGATGCCGCCAAAGGCTGGTTACCGGTCTGGCTGGCCCATCATGCCCAGCTGTCAATCCTGAGCCAGGCGATGGTGGCGCTGTGCGCCGTCACCGGCCACATGGTCCCGCTGTTTTACCGGTTCCAGGGCGGCAAAGGCGTGGCTACGGCCCTCGGGGGCGGCCTGGCACTGGCCCCGGTGACGACCCTGTTACTGGCGGCCATCTGGTCCCTGGTGATGTGGCGCTGGCGGATTTCCGCGCTGGCGTCCATCGTCGCCATTGTCAGCGGGCCGGTGCTCAGCGCCCTGCTTGATCCCGAAACGCTGCCGCTGTTCGGCCTGCTTGCCATCCTGATCGTGGTGCGCCATCGCAACAACCTGATTCGCCTCGCCCAGGGGCGCGAGGCCCGCTTCTGAGCTGCCCCGGGCAACGGCGCGTGGTCAGTCTGCCAGGCCGTTGGTACGGGGCTCCGCAACCGGCGGCAGGGTATTCATCGGCCACCGGGGCACTGCCACAATCCGTTCGCCGTCCCGTTGCCCCGCCAGCAACCGCTGACAGCCGGCATAGGCAATCATCGCGCCGTTATCGGTACAGAACTCAGGACGGGCATAGAACACCCCTGCGCCCAGTTTACCGGTCATCGCTTCGAGGGCATGTCGCAGGCGCTTGTTGGCACTGACACCCCCGGCAATGACCAGGCGCTTGCAGCCGGTTTGCTGGAGCGCGCGCCGGCACTTGATAACCAGGGTGTCGACGACTGCAGTTTCGAAGGCAAGGGCGATGTCGGCCCGAACCTGATCATCCAGCTCACCGGCCTCCTCCGCCGCAGTCACCGTGTTCAGGGTGAACGTTTTCAGGCCACTGAAACTGAAATCCAGACCCGGCCGGTCTGTCATCGGGCGAGGAAACCGGTAACGGCCTTCACGTCCCTGTTCAGCAAGGGCGGCAACCCGCGGCCCACCGGGGTAGTCGAGCCCCAGCATTTTGGCAGTCTTGTCGAACGCCTCGCCGGCGGCATCATCCACCGACTCGCCCAGCATTTCATACTCACCGATACCGTCCACCCGCACCAGCTGGGTGTGCCCACCGGAGACCAGCAGCGCCACAAACGGAAAGGCCGGCGGCTCGGGCTCCAGCATCGGGGCCAGCAGATGCCCCTCCATATGGTGGACACCCAGCACCGGCACACCCAGGGCGAAGCCAAGGGCATGGGCGACCGAGCCGCCCACCATCAGCGCACCCACCAGACCGGGGCCTGCGGTATAGGCAATGCCATCGATATCAGCGCGACCGCAACCCGCGTCCGCCAGAACCTGGTCACACAGCGGCAACAGCTTGCGGACATGGTCCCTCGAGGCCAGCTCAGGAACTACCCCGCCATAGTCCGCGTGCATATCGATCTGGCTGAACAGGGCATGGGCCCGCAGGCCGCGCTCGCTGTCATAGAGGGCGATGCCGGTTTCATCACAGGAAGTTTCAATACCAAGGATCAGCATAGATTCGGGCCACGATTCGGATCGGTTTAAAAACTGGGCGGCAGTTTAGCAGAAACCCGAAAGCCAACGGCAGATTCATCGAACAAACATTGACCTCGGCTACAGGCAGGCGCTATCATTGCCGGCCTTAAATACGCACTGGTCGAGTTTTAGCCAATCTGACCAGGTATGAGCCGGTCCGACTCGGTCGATCGGACAACACAGAAACCGAATCTATCAGGTAGGTGATTTTCGAATGCCAGCTGTTAAAGTGAAAGAGAATGAACCGTTTGACGTAGCACTGCGTCGCTTCAAGCGCTCCTGCGAGAAAGCAGGCGTCCTGTCCGAAGTCCGTCGTCGTGAGCACTACGAGAAGCCGACTTCCGTACGTAAGCGCAAAGCAGCCGCTGCCGTTAAGCGTCATCTCAAGAAGCTTCAGCGGGAACAGCGCAAGTTCGAGCGTCTGTACTAAGTTTTTAGCCAGACCTCACTTGACTGAAAGCTCCAAGCCGTATCGCCTGGCCTGCGCCGGGTGACTACGACCAAAAATGCCGCCGGGGCCTGGCTTCGGCGGCATTTTTGGCTATTGCGTCCGACACGCAGCCACGATCTCTGAGGCACTATTTGGCGGTACCGGAGACATCATGAGCGGACTGATCCCGCAACGTTTTGTAGAAGACCTGCTTGATCGCATTGATCTGGCAGAGCTGATTGGATCACGTATCACGCTCAAGAAAGCTGGTGGCAACTACAAGGCCTGCTGCCCTTTCCACGATGAAAAGACCCCGTCCTTCAATGTTCGTCCCGACAAGGGCTTTTACCACTGCTTCGGCTGCGGAGCCCATGGTGATGCCATCAGTTTTGTCCGGGAGTTCGACGGCCTCGGATTTACCGACGCGGTGGAGGAACTGGCCAAGCGGGCCGGGCTCGAAGTGCCCTATGACAAGACGGCACGCCAGGAGATCCAGCAGGCCAGAACCCTGACCGATGCGCTGGACTACGCCAGCCAGTTCTATCGTCAGGCACTGCTGGGCAGCCAGGGAGCCATCGCCCGGGATTACCTGAACCAGCGCGGGCTGGACCAGGGCATCATCGAACGCTACCAGCTGGGATACGCCCCCGGCACAGGCACTGCGCTGTTTGACAGTGCGCCGGCAGACCTGCGCGGCCCCCTGCTGGAAACCGGCACGGTCTCGGATCGCTATGGCCGGCCGCGGGATCTGTTCCGCAACCGGGTAATGTTCCCGATCCGCAATACCCGGGGACGGACCGTTGCCTTTGGCGGGCGCACCCTGGGCGACGACAAGGCGAAGTACATCAATTCCCCGGAATCGGATGTCTTCCACAAGAGCCGCGAGATCTACGGCCTGTATGAGGCGAAGCAGGCACTGCGGCAACTGGACCGCCTGCTGGTGGTCGAAGGCTACATGGACGTGATTGCCCTGGCGCAGTACGGCATTGATTTTGCCGTCGCGACACTCGGCACGGCAACCAACCAGGATAACCTCAGCGCATTGCTCAAGCAGGTGCGCCACCTGGTGTTCTGTTTTGACGGTGATGCTGCCGGTTACCGCGCCGCAGACCGGGCCATGGAAAATGCACTCGAGCTACTCACTGACGGGCTTCACTTGCAGTTCCTGATGCTTCCGGACGGCGAGGATCCCGACACGCTGGTGCGCAAGGAAGGCCCCGAGGCGTTCCGCCAGCGGATTGACGGCGCCACGCCCCTGTCCCGCTACCTGTTCAACAGGCAAAGCGAAGGGCTTGACCTGTCCTTGCCGGAACACCGCGGTGAATTGCGCGCCCGCGCCGAGCCGCTGCTCAACAAGATGCCCAAGAGCACCCTGCGGGATGCCATGTGGCACGAAATGTTGCGGCTCTGTGGCGGACGCCGGGAGTGGCAGCCCCGTGATAACACACGCGATAACAGGGGTGCCGGCAATTTTGGCCGGGGCGACCGAGGCAGGTTTGGCGACCGCAGGGAGCGGATCCGCGAAGAGCGGATCGACGTCCGGCTGAGCAAGGACAGCATGCTGTGCCTGGCGCTACTGGAAGCACCGGACCTGGCCGCGGAAGTGGCCGAACTGTGCCGCAGCGACCGCCAGCTCCACCAGGCCCGCAGCTTCGCCGAGTGGATCCTCGGCCAGCAGATTGCGGGGCAACGCCAGCTGCTGCACACCCTGGCAACGGACGATGCTGCGAGGACGCGGTTCTACCGCCTGTTTGATGGCATCGAACACGTGCCGGCCCGGGAGAAAACCCTCGCCGGCGCCCGTGAACTGCTGACGCCCGACCAGGAAGCCAGCCGCAAGCAGCGGCTAGGCGCCCTGCTCACGGAAAAGCGCAGCCTGGCGGACCTCACCGAAGCGGAGCGCAACGAGTTGCGCGCCCTGAGCCGGCAGAGCGAAGAGTGAATTTGGCGGGTCGGATTCCGGGGCCCGGACGGACAACGAAAACCAGCGACAAGGGAGAAAATTCCCTTGCCCACTTGAAACTTGAAGGGTTGATCACCATCTAACCAATCGGTGGCAGAGCAACCGGGCGACAGCTATAATGGCTGTTTAACTTTTTTCCTTTTATAAGCGAGTTCACAGGGTGTCTATGTCAGGCAATTCGCAAAAATCACGTTTGAAAGACCTCATTGCACGAGGCAAGGAACAAGGTTACCTGACTTACGCCGAGGTTAACGACCACCTCCCGGAAGACATTGCCGACCCGGACCAGGTCGAAGATATCATTCGCATGATTAACGACATGGGCATTCAGGTGTGCGAGGAAACGCCCGACGCCGACACCCTGCTCATGACCGAAGGCGATTCCACCGCTGACGAAGCCGCCGCCGCCGAAGCTGCCGCCGCCCTTGCCGCCGTGGAATCCGATGCTGGCCGCACGACCGATCCGGTTCGCATGTACATGCGCGAGATGGGTACGGTTGAACTGCTGACCCGCGAAGGCGAAATTGTCATCGCCAAGCGCATCGAAGAAGGCATCCGGGATGTCATGGCCGCCGTCGCCCACTTCCCGGGTACCGCGGGCACCGTAATCCAGGCCTACGAGCGTATTCTCGAAAACGAAGGCCGCATCAGCGACATCGTGACCGGCTTCCTCGACCCCGATGACGCCGAACCGTTTATGGGTGAGGACACCACGGAAGACACCAGTGATGACACTGCCGCCGACAGTGATGACGATGACGACGACAGCACCACCACCGAAGACGACAATGATAACGGTCCGGATCCGGAAGAGACCCGGCTGCGTTTCGAGCTGCTGAAAGAAAAGCTTGATGCCGCTGACAAGGCGCTGGCCGCTCATGGTCGCTCAGACAAGCGTACCCAGGAAGCACTGAACGAACTTGGCCTGGTCTTCGCGCCCTTCAAGCTGGCCAACAAGGCGTTCGACGAGCTGGTAAACGTGGTTCGCTCCACCAACGACATGGTGCGGGAGAACGAACGGGCGATCATGCAGATCTGCATCAAAGACTGCAAGATGCCGCGCAAGGACTTTATCAAGTGGTTCCCGGGCAACGAAACCGACCTGGAATGGGCCACCAGTTTCGCCAGCAGCAAGAAGCCATATGCCGCAGCGATCGTCGAGCGCGCGGATGAAATCGTGCGCCTGCAGAAGCGCATCCACAACATTCAGGCCGAAGTCGACCTGGATGTGGCTGACATCAAGGAAATCAATCGCCGCGTGTCTATTGGCGAAGCCAAGGCCCGCCGTGCGAAGAAGGAAATGGTCGAGGCCAACCTGCGCCTGGTTATTTCCATCGCCAAGAAATACACCAACCGCGGCCTGCAGTTCCTCGACCTGATCCAGGAAGGCAACATCGGCCTGATGAAGGCGGTGGACAAGTTCGAATACCGTCGCGGCTACAAGTTCTCCACCTATGCCACCTGGTGGATTCGTCAGGCCATTACCCGCTCCATTGCGGACCAGGCCCGCACCATCCGTATTCCGGTGCATATGATTGAAACCATCAACAAGCTCAACCGCATCTCCCGCCAGATGTTGCAGGAAATGGGCCGTGAGCCGACGCCGGAAGAGCTTGGTGAGCGCATGGAAATGCCCGAGGACAAGATCCGCAAGGTGCTGAAGATCGCCAAAGAGCCGATCTCCATGGAAACCCCGATCGGCGACGACGAAGACAGCCATCTGGGCGATTTCATTGAGGACATCCAGGCGCTGTCTCCGGTGGACTCTGCCACTGCCGAGGGCCTGCGCGAAGCCACGCGCTCCGTGCTGGCCGGCCTTACCGCCCGCGAGTCCAAGGTATTGCGGATGCGCTTCGGCATCGAGATGAACACCGACCACACCCTGGAAGAAGTGGGCAAGCAGTTCGACGTGACCCGCGAACGAATCCGGCAGATCGAAGCCAAGGCATTGCGCAAACTGCGCCACCCGTCCCGCTCCGATCACCTGCGCGGCTTTATCGACGACCAGGGCTCATAACTCTGCAGCATCAGTAGCGGGCGCCTACCCTCATGGGTATAATGGCGCCCGCTTTCTTCATACAGAAACGCGTCTTCCGGGCCTATAGCTCAGTTGGTTAGAGCAGGGGACTCATAATCCCTTGGTCGCTGGTTCGAGTCCAGCTGGGCCCACCACTCCTTTCAGTCGTGCTGAACCACAGCGCACTATTCCAGCCAAAAATCACGGATTTTTGTCGCTCCACAGGGCGCAAGCTTCGCTTCCGCAATTTCCTGTTCCGCCCAGCCGGGCCCACCACTCCTTCCCCTCCACCACCCTCTCGGGCCGTCGGAATTTCTTACACCCCTCGCCATCCACGGCATCCGTCGGCGGAATTTCCCTCGCTATTTCAGACCATTACAAATGTGGCATCCGCCTTGCTTCACCCACTTTGGAAGTCTCAGAGCGTCTCGATAACGGGAAGTACTCGAGAGATTGCAGTGGCACGGTGCCGCTGAAGGGGTAAAGGAGTGTCGCTTATGAAAATGAAAAATCTGCTTTTAAGTATGGGAGCGGCGGCTGCACTGGGCATCAGCGGTACAGCCTTCGCATATTCTGTCGGCAGTACCGACGTTGGTGGGCTCGATGATTATGTCGACCAAACCGGCGTACTCAGTGGTGAACAGGCCGAAACCGATTGGGTTTCGGGGGTTCTGGGCTTCGACGTCACGCTGACATCCAAGTCAGACCCGGCAGTTTTCCAGGTTACCGATGAGGATCCGAACGTCATTGCCATCGAGCTGTTGACCAGCCCGGGCTGGTACCTGGTCAAAGACGCCCAGACCACGATCCTGTTCCTGAACAATCCCAGCCTGGACTGGGCAGTGTTCAGCCTGCTGGACTACTTCGGTACCCACAAGCTGGAAGAGCTCCAGCTCAGTCACGTAACCGAGTTTAACGGCGGCACAGTGACCGTACCCGAGCCGGGAACCCTGGCCCTGCTGGGCCTTGGCCTGATCGGACTCGGTCTCCAGCGTCGCAAAAAACAAGCATCCTGATCGTTACTAAAAGGCCGTCAGTTTTCTTTACAGAAAGCTGACCGGCTGATTCGGGGCGCCATAATGGCGCCCCTTTGTTTTTTCCCTTCCGCAAGCCCCCCCCAATAGCCCACCGCCCGCACCACGACGTGTTCAGGTTCACCAAACTCCCGGTTTTACTGACAAATCTCCAACAAATCTCGGCGGGAAATATCCGAGCAACGCGGTCAACAATAGGGAGGTCGCCCCATCTACTGGACCCGGCGTGCTTCCGGAAGAATCCCGCGGCTCCGTTCGCCCCGGGCCCCTCCGTAATGAGCCGGGGTGGTTATTCAGACGTCAGCCGGTGTCATGGTGGCCAACGTCCTAAAAAGACAAGGTGGTTACACTCCGAAATAGAACAAAAGTACACGTTCTGAATTCCTGGTGCCTCGGGCTTTGTCGCGGGCACCGGCAGATGGAAAGACAAAAATAACTGGAGTCATATTCATGGTCGTTTCTTCCCGCTCTTCTGTCCGGGCACTGTCTCTCGCAATTGCCGCCGCATCAGCCGGCCTCTCGATGAATGTTGCCGCCAGCATGGGTAACATCGGTACTACCTACGGCATACTGCCTTCTGACATCGCCTCCGCCCAGGCCCTGTCCATGTTCAACACCCAGGTATCCGCCACCTACTACAACCCGGCGTACCTGGCAGCAGACGAAAGAGGCGAGCTTACCGGCGGCATCCTGCATGCCGAGCCGGAACTCCGGGCAACCGGGTCAGACCGCACCGGGGAAGTGCTGTCAGATCGCCCCAGCCAGCATGTGCTGATTGGCATGAAGACCAATCTGTCGTCGCTGACCCGGGTCAAGCACCCGATCTACCTTGGTTTTGTCGCTGGTGTCGAAAAATTTGGCAAGGAGCTGCTGGCTTTTGGATCCGAGACCTCCGATACCGGCCAGTTCCTGACCTATGACCGCCAGCCGCTGTTTCTCAACCTCGGCGGGGCGACTACGCTGTGGCGGGGCATCGATGCCGGCTTTTCCACCCGGATTACCCTGCACTCCGAGGCAGCCCTGAAAACCACCACCGACCTGGCCGGCAACACCGAGTACGAGTCGCTTTCAGTCAATGCAAAACCGTCGATCCGGTCCATTCTGAGCACCAGCATTAACCTGGGCGATACCTTCTGCCCGGATTCCAGCTGCTTCCTGTCCGGCTTCGAGACCGCCTTCGCCTACCGCACCAGTTCCAATACCCGCACCACGGTCAGTGCCAACACGGTGATTCCCGGTCTGATTCCGGCCAGTGATCCACTGGTGTTCGCCATTACCACCTACGACTCCTACCAGCCGTCGGTCTATGCCTTCGGCATGCAGTACAAAGCTGAGCGCTGGCGCGTCGGCCTGACCCTGGAGCAGCAGAACTGGTCCGACCTCGAGGACGAGTTTGCCGGCGACACCGTCAAGAACCAGGCCATGGCAGAGTTTGATGACATTCTGATACCGCGAATTGGCGGCGAGATGAAACTCGGTGAACACTTTGCAGTAACCGCCGGCCTGGCCTACCAGGAGTCCGCCCTTAAAAGCGACAGTACCCTGGACGTCAATTATTTTGACAACGACAAGTACATCGTCGGCCTCGGTCTGAGTGCAGAATACACACGCACCCGCCTGCTCGCCTACCCGGTTCGCCTGGACATCGGCTACCAGCGGCAGATGCTGCAGGACCGGGACTTTACCATCAGCACCTCCAACCCTGACGCAACCAACAACGGCACCGTGATCAGCACCGACGGTGACGTGGATGTGATCAGCGGCTCCATCACGCTGAAGTTCTGAGGAGAGACGCTGCCATGAACTACAAAAACACCCTGGCATTGCTGCCTGCCTTGATTCTCGCGGCCTGCGGTGGCGACGAGCAGATCATGAACCAACCTGCCCTGCCCGGCTCGCTGATCTATTCGTTCCCGGCGGACGGCCAGGCCGAAGTCAGCCCGAAAGCGAAGCCGGTCTTGCGCTTCGCCAATGCCCTGACCGAAGACGAAGCCACACTTGCCGGCAAGATCCTGATTAACGGCCAGGCAAACCAGGCCAGCGTCACTTTGGTTGACGGCGGTCGAAGCCTGGAACTGACCCCCAACGCGGGCCTTTCGCTGGGCACCGATTACACCATCGAATTTGCCGCGCCTTTGTTGGCCGAAGGCAACCGGGAGATTGCTACCCCGAATGCCTTCGGTCCGGCCGGCATCCAGTTCAGTACCCGTGGCGGTCTGAGCGGTATCGCAGGGCTGGACAACACCAGCGATACCTTCGCCGTTGCCAAGATGATTCCGTCCGCTGACGGTTTTTTCCAGCCAATGGATTTCTCCACCTTCCGCCTGCGGCTGACCCAGCCCGTACATCCGCAATGGCAGACCTTGGGCGGCGCCATCACCCTGGTCGACAGTGCCGGAGAAACCGTTCCGGCAACCATCCTGGTGAAAGGCCGTTATATCACCGTCGATCCCTGCACAGTGGATGACCCGGCATCCTGCGGCCTCCAGCAGGATGCCCTGACCCCGGGCGAGACCTACACACTCAGGATCAGCAGCCTGCCGGCCCTGGGCGGCGACAGCCTGGATTTCAGTGCGGCCTTCACACCCCGCGAAACCAGCCCGACGGTGACCCTGTTCCAGGAAACCATTGATTCCGGATTGCTGGCGGGTACCGAACCGCAACGCTCGGTACTCAATGGCCAGATTATCAATGGCGTCACCCTCAACTCGGTGCTGCAAGGCGTGGCCGGGCCGTCCCAGCAAACCGGCGGGCTCTATGCAGAGCTGGCCTATGCCCCGAGCTTTCCCGGCGACCAGCCGGTTCCCCTGCGGGTGCCCAAGGGCAGCGAGCTGCTCAGCAGCAGCCTCGATGTGAGGGTCAACGGCTTCGTACCGATCATCGATCCGGCCACCAACTCCATCCAGCAAACCGGTGAGATCAAGGTCACCATGCTGTCCGACGCCACCGGCTACCTGTATCCCAACCCCTACAGTGAGTCGGCCGAGGCGCCCCGCCACGTCAAGCTGTTCATGGATGTGTCGATGAACACCGCGGAAGCCCAGCCCAATGCCTCCCTGTCACAGGATCTGCTGGGGGTTGAGCTGAGTGGCATCGCGATTGTGAAGAACGGCGTACTGACCATTGATGCCATTGGCGTGGTCGAGCCAAATCTGCTGGGTCAGGAGTTTACGGATTCCACCATCGCCTTCCGCATTGAAGCCGATACCAATGCGGACGTGCAGCTGGATGCCCTGGATAACCGACCGCTGGATACCACGGGGCCGCAACTGGTGAGCTGGATGCCGGGCCCGGACGACGCGATTCCCGGCAACCGCGACCAGATGCAGCGCCCGGGTGACCCGATTGTGCTGAACTTTGACGAGCCCCTGGATGGCAAAACCCTGGCCGGCGGCCTGACTTTGCTGGCAGATAACAATCCGGTCGCCGCCGAGAACCTCCGCACCAGGCTCGACGGCACCGCGGTTGTGATCAATCCGGTAGGGGGCCTGCAGCACGGGGTGGCCTACGCCCTGCAGATCGGCAGCACCCTGACCGATCTTGCCGGCAACGGCGCGACCAGCCAAACCCTGGCGTTCGCACTGCCGGCAATCACCGACGCCACCAACCCCGAGGTCGTGTCGCCACTGGCACTGACCACCTACCCGGGTTACCCCTGCACCACCACGGCGGTTGACCTGGCGAACAAAACCCACGGTCGCTGCCAGGACGCTGCAGCAAACGGTCCCCAGGGTCAGATCCTGCCAATCACCACCCTCCCAGAAGACCGGCCAATCGTCGTGGTGTTCTCCCAGTCAATGAACCTGGACAGCATCCGCGCCGGTGAGACGTTCGTCGTTGAACAGGTCAATCCGGACGGCAGCGTTGCCGGTGCGGTATCCGGCCGGCTGGAGAAGAATAACCAGCGCATCCGCTTCTACCCGGACCAGCCCTGGCAAGTGGGCAGCTTCTACCGCTACACCATGAGATCGGCGACCAACGCCAGCCAGTGCAGCCAGAGCCCGAGCCAGGCCATCTGCTCTGCCAAGGGCTTCCCGCTGCAAACGGACCTGCTGGTCGATACCTCGGCCGCAGGGGTCGGTGGTCCCGATATGACGATCTACTTCGAGGGCGCCGAAGCCGCCACTACCGTGTTCACCCCGCTGCGCAACCTGCCGATCCGGGATACCAATGCCAACTACGTGATTGACTGCGACGGTTCCGCGACCTGCCTGGAACCCTTCAATCACGAAGAGGATCCGGCGAATCCGGGTGAGTTCCTGCCCTCTGCTAACGCAGCAAAGCTTGAGGTGACAGGCAATGCAACGCTTCTTGGTGCCGAAAGCCTGGGCGCTAACGTCGGCTGTGCGCCAGGAGCCGACTGCCCGGAAAACAAGTTCATCTACCAGACCTATGCTCTCAATACCGAGATCATGGGCCCGGCACTCAATGAGGCGGGCGAGCAGATTGGTGTACGAGTGCTGCTCTACCCGACCATGCTGGCTACCACGTCGGCCAGTGTCTTTCTCGACCTTCTGGGGGAGCAGGCAACGGGACCGCAGGTGCTGCGCATGACCTATGGCGAACCCACGGAAGACAACCCGATGGGCCTGGTGGAAGGCATCATTGTCGAGGGCGAGGATGGCCAACCCACCTTCATGACCACAGCAAATCTGACCCTCGATGCGCCCAACCTTGCCCTGCCGGATGGCGGCACCGTGCTGCAACACAACCTGTACAGCTATCCGATCACCCTGGAACTGAAAGGCCCGATCGTATTCTTCGACGATGGCCGCATGCAGGTGGTGCAGCGCAACACCAACGCGCCTTCCATCAATGTGCTGGTATCGAGCAGTAACGTATTGCTTGAGCCGGTACTTGACCTGGCGAGTTGTTTCGGAGGCTTGTTGTCATTCGATCTGACGGCCTGCGAAGCCCTGGTCAGCGGCGATTCATCAGACGTCTCAACGGTAGCCATTCCACTGGCAATCCCGGCCGACGGCGTCTACCTCAACTTCCTCTCCAACCCCATCAAGGAGATTCCGGCCCAGTACTGAGCCGGGCGATCTGATGATCAGGCCAGCCTCCGGGCTGGCCTTTTTTATGGCCGGATCTGCCAAGGAGGTGTTTTCCCCAACCCGATGAATCCTGCTAATCTGGTTGCCTGATGAAACCGGCCGGACCGGCCACGACGACGGAGAGAATCCATGGAAAACGGCACCCATTACCGCACCTGCCACCTGTGTGAAGCCATGTGTGGCGTTGCCATTGAGGTAAAGGATGGCCGGATTGCCTCCATCAAGGGCGATGCCAATGACCCTTTCAGCCGCGGTCACATCTGCCCCAAGGCCACCGCTCTGCAGGACCTTCATGAAGACCCGGAACGGCTACGCAAACCCCTGCGGCGCACCGCAGAAGGCTGGCAGGAAATGGAATGGGACGATGCCTTCGAACTGGTGGCCGACCGTCTGCACCGGGTACGAAAGGAGCATGGCCGCAACAGTATCGGCGTCTATCTGGGTAACCCCAACGTTCATAACCACGGAGCCCTGATTACCACCTTGCCGTTCCTGCGGGCGATTGGCAGCCAGAACCGTTTCTCCGCCACTTCCAACGACCAGCTGCCCCACATGCTGGCTAGCCTGGAAATGTTCGGCCACCAGGTCCTGTTTCCAATTCCGGATATTGACCACACCGACCTGTTTGTCTGCATTGGCGCAAACCCCATGGCCTCCAACGGCAGCCTGATGACCGTGCCGGACTTCCGCGGCCGGCTCAAGGCGCTGCAGGCACGGGGCGGCAAACTGGTGGTCATCGACCCGCGCCGGACCGAAACCGGCAAGCTGGCCGACGAGTTCCACTTTATCCGCCCAGGCAGCGACGCCTTGCTGCTGCTGGCCATGGTCCACACCTTGTTTGACGAGGACCTGGTGGATGCAGGCCACGCCGAGCAGTGGACGAAGGATATCGACCTCGTGCGCCTCGCCGCCCTGCCCTTCAGCCCGGCCGCGGTGAGCGCCCACACCGGCATCGCAGCCAGTGCCATCCGCGACCTGGCCCGCCAGCTGGCAGGTACCCGCAAAGCCGCACTATACGGCCGCATGGGCACCAGCACCCAGGCCCACGGCGGCGTTGCCACCTGGCTGATCTATGTGATCAACATCCTCACCGGCAAACTCGATGTGCCCGGCGGCATGATGTTCACCCAACCGGCGATCGACCTGGTCGCTCTCGGTGCACTGTCCGGCCAGCAGGGCCACTTCGGCAAGCGCTTCAGCCGGGTGCGCAAGCTACCGGAATTTGCCGGCGAATATCCGGCCAGCACCATGGCGGACGAAATGCTCACCCCCGGTGACGGCCAGATCCGTGCCTTTGTCACCGTGGCCGGCAATCCGGTGCTGTCCAGCCCCAACGGTGGACGCCTGGACCAGGCACTGTCGGGTCTCGATTTCATGGTGTCGGTGGATTACTACCTGAACGAGACTACCCGCCATGCCGATGTGATCCTGCCGCCCACCGCGGCCCTCGAGCGCAGCCACTATGACCTGATCTTCAGTATGTTCGCGGTACGGAACACGGCAAAGTTCAGCGATGCGCTGTTTACGCCGGAGGACGACAGTCGCCATGACTGGCAGATCCTGCTGGAGCTGGCACACCGGCTCGAGCAACGCCGCAATGGCGGTCGCCTGCCCCTGCGCAAGGAGCTCGGTTGGCGGGCCTTCAAACAGCTGGGGCCGGACCCGATCCTTGACCTGTTGTTGCGCAGCGGCCCCTACGGCAGCGATGTCGGCAAGCTGCGCGGGCTCGCCCAGCCTTTGACCGACCTGGTGCTGGACATCCTTCCGGAACGCCATCCGCTGCGCGGACTCGCCCGCCTCAGCCCGCTGAACCGGCACTGGCGGGATCTTCCCAAGGGCCTGTCCCTCAGCAACCTGCGACACCTTCCCCACGGCGTGGACCTCGGCCCGCTGCAGCCGGCGCTGCCGGAGCGGCTGTATACCCGCGACGGCATGATCAACCTGGCGCCCCGCCGCTATCTGCAGGATCTGCAACGGCTCCACGCCCTGCTGGCGAGCGGACCCGCCGACAACCTTCTGCTGATCGGCCGCCGCCACATTCGCAGCAACAATTCGTGGCTGCATAACAGTCGCCGGCTGGTCAAAGGCAAGGACCGCTGTACCCTGATGATCCATCCCAAGGATGCCACCCGTGTCGGGCTGCAGGCCGGGGACTGCGCCGAGGTTACCGGCGCCGCCGGCCAGGTAGTGCTGCCGGTGGAAATCACCGAAGACCTGATGCCCGGCGTGGTGTCGATTCCCCACGGCTGGGGTCATCAGCGTGAGGGTACCCGTCAGTCGGTGGCGTCCCGCCACGCCGGTGCCAGCATCAACGATGTGCTCGGCGACCAGGAGATTGATCCGCTGGCAGGTACCTCCGTACTCAACGGGCAGCCGGTGCGTGTTAAAGTATGGCGCACCGAACGCACCCGCAAACAGGCCTGACCTGCTATCGATGGAGGAAATTATGTCCCAGTGGTTGCAGTGGACGCTGATTGTTGCCGGGCTGGTTGCCATTACCGTGCTGGTTACGGTGATCCGACGCCACTGGCACACCCTGCAGACCCACAAGCGGCACCAGGCCAGGGCTCGGCAATTTCAGCAGGAGCGTCGCGCCAGCATGGTCGAAAGCATCCGCGTGCTTGCCCTGGCCATCGAGGAAGATCAGGTGGAATACTCCGAAGCCTGCCTGCGCATCAAGGGCCTGCTCGATCACCTGGCACCGGAACTGCTCGAGGAATCCCCGTTCCGCGTGTTCCGTGAGGTGCATGAACGCATTCAGCACATGCCGACCCATCGCGCCCGGCAAGCCACCGATAACCGCTTTATCCGCAAGATGGATAAGGAACGGCGGGAAGTGGAAAGCGAACATGCCGACGCCATTCGCCGGGCCGCCACCGCCATTCGCCTCCACCGCTTCTGATCCGGCGTCGAATCTGCGTGAACCCAACCGCGCGCGACACTTTTGTAAATTTTTGTAACGGGGCGTCCCGCCGGGCAAATTAAATCGCGTTGTAAATCAATTCGTTCTGCAACGGGTTAGCCGACCACTGTCCTGCCGGCAAAATCCTTTGCAACAGCAACCTTTTCTTTCCCGCGGCTTTGGCTAAATTTAAATCAGGCCGTCATTTGATTCGGACCTGATGACAGCCCAATCGTTGTTTTCTCCTGACACCCTGAGCGATTCCCGGGAAAGATCTGCAACAAGCGGGTGAGCCTGCCGGCCTTCGGGCCGGCTTTTTTGGGTTCGGTGGCCGTCAAACATCCCCGTAACGGGTCCGCTCGCCCAGCCAGCGGCGCACCAGGCCCTCCACACAGGCACGGTCTTTCAACAGCGCGGGCGCCATCTCCCGAACCGGCTCGATCCAGCCCTTGTCGCGCTCGAAATCCGCCAGCCGAAATTGCATCATGCCGGTCTGCCGGGTACCGAGAACTTCCCCCGGACCGCGGATTTCCAGGTCCTTTTCCGCAATAAAAAAGCCGTCCTGACTTTCCCGCAGCGCCTGCAGGCGGGCCTTGCCGTTGAGGGACAACGGCGGGTGATACATCAGCACACAATAACTGGCTTCCTCACCCCGCCCCACCCGGCCCCGCAACTGGTGAAGCTGGGCCAGGCCCAGCCGTTCCGGGTTCTCAATGATGATCAGTGAGGCATTGGGAACATCCACCCCCACTTCGATCACCGTTGTTGCCACCAGCAGGTCCAGCTCGCCGCGTTTGAAACTGTCCATCACCGCCGCCTTCTCAGCTGCCTTCAGGCGACCATGAACCAGGCCCACCCGCAATCCCGGCAAACGTTCCAGCAGGGACTGTGCGGTCACTTCTGCCGCCTGGCACTGCAAGGCTTCGGACTCCTCGATGAGCGTACAGACCCAGTAGGCCTGGCGACCGGCCTCGCAGGCACTGCGCACCCGCTCAATCACATCGTCGCGGCGACTGTCCGGAATGGCGATGGTTTCGATGGGCTTGCGGCCGGGGGGCAACTCGTCAATCACCGAGGTGTCCAGGTCGGCGTAGGCACTCATAGCCAGTGTCCGCGGGATCGGCGTGGCCGTCATGATCAGCTGATGCGGTGCCAGCCGGCCCTCCACGCCTTTCTCCCGGAGTGCCAGCCGCTGGTGCACGCCAAACCGGTGTTGCTCGTCCACGATCACCAGTGCCAGTCTCTGGAAATGCACATCGTCCTGGAACAGCGCATGGGTACCGATGACAACTGAGGCCTGCCCGGACGCGACCCGTTCCAGCGCCCCGGCCCGGGACCGACCCTTGACCTTGCCGGACAGCCAGGCCAGTTCGACGCCCAGCGGTTCCAGCCAATTGCGAAAGTTCTGGAAATGCTGCTCCGCCAGAATCTCGGTCGGCGCCATCAGTGCCACCTGGCCACCTGCCGAGATGGCCTGGATGGCCGCCATGGCAGCAACCACTGTCTTGCCGGAGCCCACGTCGCCCTGCACCAGTCGCAACATCGGTAACGGCTGACTGAGATCCTGGCGGATCTCCGCCAGGACATGGCCCTGGGCACCGGTCAGCCGGAAAGGCAGACTGTCCAGGAAACTCTCCGCCAGCTCACCGGTCGGCAACAGCGGCAGCGCCTCCCGGGCCTGAATCTGCTCCCGCACCTGCAACAGGCTGAGCTGGTGGGCCAGCAATTCCTCCATGACCAGCCGCTGCTGCGCCGGATGGCGGCCCTCCATCAGCAAAGTCACCGATGCGCTGGCCGGTGGTGAGTGTACCAGTGCCACTGCCTCGGTGATTGCCGGTAACTGGTAGTCCGCCAAAAGGGTAGGCGGCAGCCAGTCGCGAATCGGATACCGCTTCAGATAGCCCAGTGCCTGCTGGCACAGACTGCGCACCCGCGGCTGCTGGATGCCTTCGGTGAGCGGGTAAACGGGGGTCAGGGTGGCTTCGCCTGTCGCCGGCATCGGCGGAGGATTCACCTGGTACTCGGGATGATAGAACTCGTAGCCGGCCCGCCCGGGCCGGACCTCGCCGTAGCAACGAACCCGGACTCCCTCCGCCAGCTGATTCTTCTGGGCGGCATTGAAATGGAAAAACCGCAGCACCAGGAAGCCACTGCTGTCCCGCAAGGTGACCTGCAGGCTGCGACGCCGGCCCATCACCAGGTCGGTTTTGACCACTTCCCCTTCTGCTACCCCGACATCCCCCACCCGCAGGCTGCCCATGGGGATAATCCGGGTACGGTCTTCGTAGCGGTGCGGAAGATGGAACAGCAAGTCCTGCAGGGAATGAATGCCCAGTTTGGCGAGGGTACCGGCAAGCGCATGGCCAACCCCTTTGAGGGTGGTAACCGGGATATCTTCCAGGGCCGTCATGGGGTACTCAGGCCCCGGCAACAGCCGGCGTGTCCCTGCTGGCCTTTTCGATCACCCGACACTGGCTGGCTGCCAGCGAAAGGACATCGATGGCCTTCGGCCGGGGGAAGGTCACCCGCCAGGCCAGCGCAACGGTGCGGAAGGGTACCGGCGGCGCAAACGGCCGGACTGCCAGGATGTCCTGGTGATACTGCATGCTGGTAGCCGCCGACAACGGCAATACCGTAATACCCAGCCCCGACGCCACCATGTGACGGATGGTTTCCAGTGAACTGCCCTCCGTTACCAGGGCAGGCCCGCTGGTGTTGTTACCGGCATGCTGGGTCACCGCCTCCACCAGCGGTGGGCAGGACTCCAGCACCTGGTCGCGGAAGCAATGGCCGGGGCCCAGCAACAACAGCTGCTCCCGGGCAATTTCCTCGGCGGTCAGGCTGTCCTTTGCCGCCAGTGGATGGCCCGCTGGCAGCAGCACCACGAACGGCTCATCGTAAAGCGGCAGTGTCACCACTTCCGGCTCCTCGAACGGCAGGGCGATAATGATGGCATCGAGTTCCGACTGACGCAGCTTCTGGCGCAGGCTCGCAGTATAATTTTCTTCAATGTACAGCGGCATTTCCGGCGCGGCACGGCGCAATTCCGGCAACAGGTGGGGAAACAGGTAAGGCCCGATGGTGTAGATGGCGCCCACTTTCAGCGGCGAATTCAGCTGGTTCTTTCCGTCCTGGGCCATGTCTTTGATGACCCCCACCTGATCCAGCACCCGCTGGGCCTGCTCGATGATACGCTGGCCGGTTTCTGTCACCCGGATGCTGCTCTTGCTGCGCTCGAACAGCGGAATACCCAGCTCGTCCTCCAGTTTCTTTACCGCGACACTGAGAGTAGGCTGGCTGACGTGACAACGTTCTGCAGCACGGCCAAAATGCTTTTCCCGGGCCAGGGTAACGACGTAACGTAACTCGGTGAGGGTCATGGTGAGCTCCGGTCAGCGTTTACTAATTTATGAGCTAAAGCATAAGGATTGAAATTGTCTATGGCAATCACTGCAAACCCCCAACCGCCAGAAAACCGCCCCCGCATTCTTGTCGCCGGTTGCGGTGCCCTGGGTGGCGCCATCGCCAGCGCCCTGCTGCCGGCCGCCGACGTGTTCGGCCTGCGCCGAAATCCCGACCGGGTGCCACCCGGCGTTCACGGCATCGGCGCCGATCTGCGCCAGCCTGACCAGCTGCGGGATACCCTGCCCGCCGACCTCGACATCATTATCTACTGCCTGACGCCGTCCAGCTATGACGTGCAGGGTTACCGCGATGCTTACGTGGCGGGACTGCAGAACCTGCTTGCGGCGCTGCACGGCAAGCCAACCACCCGCCTGCTGTTTATCAGCAGTACCAGCGTTTACCACCAGGACGATGACAGCTGGGTGGACGAGCTCAGCCCGACCCGACCGGTGAAGTTCAGCGGCCAGCAGATCCTGGCAGGGGAACAGCTGGCCCTGAACAGCGGCATCCCTGCAACGATCGTACGATTCAGCGGAATTTACGGACCGACCCGCAGGCGCTTCCTCGACGCGGTACGCCGCGGCGAAATGAACCCGGCCAGTCCCGGCCCCTACAGCAACCGGATTCACGAGGCCGACGCAGTCGCCGCGGTGGCGCACCTTACCGAACGAGCCCTGGACGGCAGGCCGCTGGACAATTGCTATGTTGTCAGCGACTGCGAACCGGTGCGGCTCGACGAAGTGGTGGAGTGGGTTCGCCAGCAGGTGCCTTGCAGTGCCCCGGCCGCCGGCGCCCGCACTGCAGGGCGGGCCGGCAGCAAGCAATGCCGGAACCGGCGCCTGCTGGATACCGGGTTCCGCTTCCGCTATCCGGATTACCGGGCGGGCTACGGCGAGATGATCCGCCGGCAAAGCGGACCGGCTTAAGCCATTCACCAGGAACAACCCGCCAGGAACAACCGTCATCAACAACAAGGGGCGCCAGTGGCGCCCCTTGTTGTTACGAGGTAACCGGGGAACTCAGCTGAGTACCATCACCGCTTCCATCTCCACGGGCACGCCCTTGGGCAGCTCCGCCACGCCAACTGCCGCGCGGGCCGGGTAGGGCTCCTGGAAATAGGTCGCCATCACTTCGTTGACGGTGGCAAAGTTGGCCAGGTCCGTCATATAGATGTTGAGTTTGACGATGTCTTTCAGATCACCACCGGCAGCCTCACACACCGCTTTGAGGTTCTCGAAGACCTGGCGTGTCTTGGCGGCGAAATCTCCGGCAACCACTTCCATGGTTTCCGGCACCAGAGGGATCTGGCCTGACAGGTAAACGGTGTCGCCGGCCTTTACAGCCTGGGAATAGGTACCGATGGCCTGGGGTGCTTTATCGGTCTGGATTACGGATTTGTTGGTCATGACCTTCCGGGTCCTCTCTTTGGTAACGGTAATATCCGCACGGGGAAAACCGCAATCGTCACCCCTCGCCGGCAGCTGTGTCAACCAGACCTGCGGCCAGCCTCAGTGCCGGACCCGGCTGATATTGGTAACCGCACGGATATTTTTGATGCGCCGCATAACCCGGGCCAGGTGACGACGGCCGTTAACATGGATGACCAGGCTGACAATGCCCAGGCGGGCGTTCTGTTCTTCCACGCTGATACGTTCGATGTTGCCGTCCGCCATGGCGACGGCATTGGCCACCTCGGCAATGACACCGCGCTGGCGTTCCAGTTCGACTCGCAGCTCCACAGAGAACTCGTCGGTGATGTCCTTGGCCCACTTAAGGTGGGTAAGCCGGGCGCGCGCCTCGTCCCCTTCCGGTAGTCTCGAGCAGGTATCGCTGTGGATCACCATACCCTTGCCGGAATCCATCACCCCGACCACCGGATCTCCGGGAATCGGCTTGCAGCAGCTGGCAAACCGGACCACCAATCCTTCGGTACCGCGAATTGTGACCGGCGCCCGCGACCCTGCGTCCGCCTGGGGCTGGTCCTGGTCCGCTTCCTCCAGCACACCTTCTCCGGACATCGCCAGTTGACGGGCCACCAGGTAAGCCATGCGATTACCAAGGCCAATTTCGCTGAGCAGGTCGTCAAAGCTCTGCACCTGGTTGTGGCGTACCACGGCGGCCACCTGTTCGTCGGCGATGAGGGACAGCTTGAAACCAAAACCGTTGAGTGACTTTTTCAGCAACGTCTTGCCCAGTTCAATGGATTCGGTGCGCTTCTGATGTTTCAGGACATGACGGATGCTGCTGCGAGCCTTGCCGGTCACCACGAAACTGAGCCACGCCGGATTGGGGCGGGCACCGGGTGCGGTAATCACTTCCACCGTCTGGCCACTCTGCAGCGGCTGGCTCAGCGAACCGAGATTGCGATTGATCCGGCACGCCACACAGGCATTACCGATATCGGTGTGGATCGCGTAGGCAAAATCGATCGGCGTTGCACCTCGGGGCAGCTCCATGATCTTACCCTTGGGGGTAAACACGTAGATCTCATCGGGGAACAGGTCGACCTTGACGTGCTCGATAAACTCCAGGGAGTCATCGGCACGCTCGCGCATTTCCATCAGCCCCTGAACCCAGCGATCGACCCGTTTCTGGTGCACCGTGAGCGTATCTGACGACTCGTTCTTGTACATCCAGTGCGCCGCGATACCGTTATTGGCGATGTGCTCCATTTCCTCGGTACGGATCTGGATCTCAATGTTTACGTGCATACCGAACAAGGTGGTGTGCAGCGACTGGTAGCCATTGGCCTTGGGCATCGCAATGTAGTCCTTGAAGCGACCCGGCAGCGGCTTGTAGAGACTGTGAACCGCACCGAGGATGCGGTAGCAGTCGTCCTCGGTGTCGGTAATGATGCGGAAGGCGTAGACATCCATGATTTCATGGAAGGATTTCTGTTTGAACTTCATCTTGTTATAGATGCTGTTCAGATGTTTCTCGCGCCCGATGATCCGCCCCGGAAGCCCTCGCTCCTCCAGCTTGTCTTCCAGCCTGGAGCGGATTTCCTCAATGATCTGCTGGTGGCTGCCCCGAAGCTTGCTGACCGCCTGGGAGATGTAGCGGGAGCGCATCGGGTAAAGGGACGAGAACCCCAGATCTTCCAGCTCGGTAAAGATCGAGTGCATACCCAGCCGGTTGGCAATCGGGGCGTAGATATCCAGGGTCTCGGTGGCAATCCGCAGGCGTTTCTCATAGGGCATCGGCCCCAGGGTGCGCATGTTGTGCAGACGGTCCGCCAGTTTCACCAGAATGACGCGGATATCCCGGGCCATGGCGAGGGTCATCTTCTGGAAGTTCTCTGCCTGCGCTTCGGCACGGGACCGGAATTCGATCTGGGTCAGTTTGCTGACGCCATCCACCAGTTCAGCAACGTCCTCACCAAACTGGTCTGCCAGGGCATCCTTGGGGATGCCGGTATCCTCGATGACGTCATGGAGCATGGCAGCCATCAGGCTCTGGTGGTCCAGTTTCAGCTCGGCAAGAATCCGTGCCACCGCCAGGGGGTGGGTAATGTAGTGGTCGCCGCTGCGACGCATCTGGCCTTCATGGGCTTGCTCGGCGTAATAGTAGGCCCTGCGCACCTGGTTGATGCGACTGGTATCCAGATAAGTGCTGAGCTCTTCTGCCAGCCCTTCCACTGTTTCCGCCGTAGCCTCTGCCGACACCGCGCCTCCGCAGACAGTCTGTGAAATTGAGGGACAAAAAAACCCGAATGCAAGCATTCGGGTCCTTCCGATGTCCTGTACAGTTACACTATAAAACCGTCAGGACAGATTTCAATGCCTCAGCCGGCACTGAATCGGTTTTTACTCATCATCATCCTGAGTCAGCAGACTGCGAGTGATCTTGCCTTCGGCAATTTCACGCAGAGCAATAACCGTAGGCTTGTCATTTTCTTCCGGCACCAGCGGCTCGTAACCCTTGGTGGCAATCTGGCGTGCACGCTTGGTGGCCAGCATGACCAGCTGAAACCGGTTGTCCACGTTCTCCAGGCAATCTTCAACGGTAACTCGTGCCATAACTTCCCCGACTGTAATGATCAAATAGCTTGAGGCGCGCCCGCCAGCCTTGCGTCGGTGAAACGCAGCCGGCCAGCAGGCGCAGAAATCAGCAGACCGCACAGTTTACTGTGATCGGCTCAATTTGTATACAACTAAACGCCTGATCAGGCCCGCTGGGAGAGCCGGGCAAGCAGGTCTCCGTAACGGACCTGCTGCGCCTCCATTCGCAACCGGTGACTGCGGGCAATGGCCAACAAATCCTGCAGCGCTACCTGGAAATCGTCGTTGACCACCAGGTAATCAAACTCAACCGCATGACGACACTCTTCCTCGGCCTCGGACAACCGGCGCTCCACCACATCAGGGGCATCGGTACCCCGACCGACCAGGCGCTCGCGCAGCACACCGGCGGACGGCGGCACAATAAAGATACTGACACACTCGGGGATCAGCCGGCGCACCTGCGCGGCGCCCTGCCAGTCAATCTCAAGAATTACATCCTGCCCTTTGCCCAGGGTCTCGCGTACCCACACCTGGGAGGTACCGTAGTAATTACCAAAGACATCGGCATGCTCGAGAAAGTCACCCCGGGCGATCATGGCCTCGAATTCCTCACGGCTGACGAAGTGATAATTCATCCCATCCTGCTCGCCGTCCCGCATCGGCCGGGTGGTGTGGGAAACCGACACACCCAGCCGGGAATCCGTCCGGAGCATCTCCGCCACAAGGCTGGTCTTACCTGCACCCGAGGGTGCGGAAATAACAAACAGAGTGCCCTGCTCACCGGCGTGGTTCATGACTTGCTGACTCCCGAAAGCGGTTAAACACCGGCACCGCCGGCGACAAAGCGGGAAATTATACGGGGTTTGACCTATGTCCGCATCCCGCACCCTGCGGGACGCTAATCAGGTCCGGCTTATTCCAGGTTCTGCACCTGCTCGCGCATCTGTTCGATGAGCACCTTGAGGTCCACCGCCACTTTCGTCACCCGGGCATCAATACTCTTGCTGCTCAGGGTATTGGCCTCGCGGTTCAGCTCCTGCATCAGGAAATCCAGGCGACGGCCGATCGCCTCATCGCTTTGCAGGGTATCCCGGACCTCGTGGATGTGGGTCTGCAGGCGATCCAGTTCCTCCGCCACATCGCTCTTCTGCGCCAGCATCACCATCTCCTGGGCAATGCGATCACTGTCAAGCTCCACCCTGGCCTTCTCGAAGCGTTCCCGCAGCGCATGTTCCTGGGCTGTCAGCAATTCCGGCATCCGCGTGCGGACCTCTTCAACCCCGTGGGCCATGGCCTCGAGGCGATCCTCAAACAGCGGGCGCAAACGCTCGCCCTCCCGCTCACGGACAATCACAAGCTCCTCCAGGGTGCGGCGAAACAGCTCATTGGCAGCTTCCCGGGCCGGACCGTAGTCCTGCTCTGCCACGGATAACACGCCGGGCCAGCGCAGGACATCCAGCGCGTTGATGTGCGCGGGGTTATCCAGCAAGCGATTGATGTGGTTTGCGGCGTCGTTGACTGCGCGGGCCATCTCATCACTGATCTCGAACCGGGCATCGGCGCCCTCCCTTGCCTGCAGGCGCATGGCAACGTCCACCTTGCCTCGCTTGAGCTGTTGGCGAAGGGTTTCACGGAAGCTGTTCTCCAGCTCTCGCAGGGCCTCGGGCAGGCGGAAGGATGGCTCCAGGTAACGGTGATTCACGGTACGGATCTCGCAGGTCAACGTTCCCCAGTCATCCTGGGTGTCCTGGCGGGCAAAGGCGGTCATGCTCCGGATCATTTCAGCTCCCCAATCGAGGCTTGGTGACAAAGACCTACAGTTTAGCAGGCACCCGCCCCCGGCGGCGAACCCGACCAAAGCCTCGCCGGGGCATCCCCGGACAAGCCGCCGACCATGCTATACTCCGCCCTCACTTCATACTTTCGGCCGGGACCATTCCCGGACACTCACCACAGACACCAGGACCTTTTATGCGACCCAGCGGAAGAACTCCGGAACAACCGAGAGATATCCGAATTACCCGCCATTACACCCGTCACGCCGAGGGTTCCGTACTGATCGAGTTCGGCGACACCAAGGTCATCTGCACCGCTTCGGTGGAAAACAAGGTGCCGCCATTCCTGCGCGGCGAAGGCAAAGGCTGGATTACCGCAGAATACGGCATGTTGCCGCGCTCCACCGGCAGTCGCATGGGGCGGGAAGCCGCCCGTGGCAAGCAGGGCGGCCGTACCGTCGAAATCCAGCGCCTGATCGGCCGTTCGCTGCGGGCCGCGGTGGACCTGAGCGCCCTTGGCGAGCACACCATTACGGTGGATTGTGACGTCATCCAGGCCGATGGTGGCACCCGGACCGCCGCCATCACCGGCGGCTGCGTCGCGCTGGTGGATGCCCTGAACCATCTGGTCGCGGAAAAACGCCTGAAGAAATCACCGCTGAAGCAGATGGTTGCCGCAGTGTCAGTGGGTGTCTACAAGGGAACTCCGGTGGTGGACCTGGACTACCCGGAAGACTCCGAGGCCGAGACGGACATGAACGTGATCATGACGGATCAGGGTGGCTTCATTGAGATTCAGGGCACCGCCGAAGGTGCGCCGTTCGTCCAGGAGGAGCTGGACAGCATGCTGACACTGGCCAGGCAGGGCATTACGAGACTGTTCGAGATCCAGCAGGAAGCGCTGTCAGCCTGACCCGCGGATTCTAGAGCGTGTCCGGCAACCGACCGGCTCCGGACACGCTTATTTCACTGCAGATTATCAGAAGCCGATTTCGATGTCGTAATCCATCACTACCGGCGCATGATCGGAAAACCGGGTGCCATCGTCGATCCAGCCATCAAGAATGGTCTTGCGGATGCCAGGCGTCAGCAACTGGTAATCAACGCGAATACCCGCATTCTTGCGCCAGCCTTCGGCCCACTCCGGCCACCAGGTGAACTGATTGCTTTGCTTGTTGATCTCGCGGAAGGCGTCGATGCAACCCATCTCGTCGAACAGCCGGTCGAGCCACGCACGCTCGTGGGGCAGAAAACCGGATACGTCCAGCTTGTGGTAGCGGGAACTGGCGTCAGTAACGTGGTGTGCGGTTTGCAGGTTGGCGCAGAAGATGAACTGGCGGCGCTTGCGCAGGGTTTTCTGCATGTGCAGGCCAAACGCCTCCATAAAGTCATCTTTATGGTCCAGCGCGGTCAGGTCATTATCACCGATGGGATCGTCTTCCTTGCCCAGGGCACAGGGCGCAAGGACACACGCAACACTGACCTTGTCGAAATCGGCCTGGATGAATCGACCTTCACGATCCGCCTGCTCATTGGCAAATCCGTACATGATGGCTTTCGGGAAATGACGGGTGTAGATACCGACACCGCCGTCCTCGTTCTTTTCGCCGTCAATAAAATAGGCTTCGTAGCCTTTGGGGATGAGATTGTAATCTTCGATCTCATAGGCGCGCATGCGGTGATCCTGGACACAGACCACGTCGGCATCCTGCGCGGCCAGCCAGTCAAAAAAGCCCTTTTCAACGGCCTGAGCCAGGCCATTGACGCTGATTGATACTACCCGCATACATGTTCCCTGATTCGGTTTGAGTGTATGATACCGTTTTTACGCGCTTTTGAAAGAACCGGACCCGCCAGAAACCTTGCCATGCACGACTATCAGCACGATTTTATCGAATTTGCCATCAGCCGGAACGTCCTTCGTTTTGGCGAGTTCACCCTGAAATCCGGTCGCACCAGCCCGTATTTTTTCAATGCCGGGCTGTTCAATACCGGTGACGACCTGGTGCAGCTCAGCCGCGCCTACGCCTCAGCACTCCGGCGCAGCGGCCTGAATTATGACATCATTTTCGGCCCCGCCTATAAGGGCATTCCCTTGGCCACCGCCACCGCGATGGCCCTTGCGGAAACCGGCGACAGCCGCCCCTTTGCCTTCAACCGCAAGGAAAAGAAGGATCATGGCGAGGGCGGCAACATTGTCGGCGCCGCCCTGCAGGGCAAGGTGCTGATTGTCGATGATGTCATCACCGCAGGCACCGCCATTCGCGAATCCATCGAACTGATCCGCGCCGCCGGCGCCGAACCTGCCGGCGTCCTCATTGCGCTGGACCGCCAGGAACGGGGCAACGGCGAGTTGTCTGCGATACAGGAAGTCGAGGCGGAGTTCGGCATTCCCGTGGTCAGCATCATCCAGCTCAACCAGGTACTGGACTACCTCAAGTCCCAGCCGGGCTTTGACGAGCATGCCCGCAAAGTCGCCGACTACCGGTCAACCTACGGAATCTGAGGCCTGTGAAACCGGGCATGGAACTGGCAGCCGGTTTTGCTATGCTAGCCAGGTCATTTGCCCGCTTTAACCGGAGTAAGCTGTAGACGCCATGAAACGCCTGACCCGACTTCCCGTAGCTGCTGCGATTACAGCCCTGATGCTGGCCGCTGCAACAGCCGAAGCCCAGATGTACCGCTATAAGGACGACAATGGCCGGACCGTGATCAGTAACACCGTCCCCCACGAGGCGTCCAAACGCGGTTACGACATTCTCAACAGCAAGGGCCGGGTTGTGGACACCGTTCCCCCTGCCCCCAGTGCCGAAGAAATCGCTGCCAGAAAAGCCGAAAAGGCGCGGGAAGAAGCCGCCCTGCGTCAGCGCGAGCAGGATGAACTGCTACTGAAGCGCTACAGTCACCCCGATGACGCGGTCCGGGCAATGCACCGCAAGATCCAGGAAATGCAGAGCCTGAACCAGCTCAAGCAGGGCAATATCACCCTGGTGACCAGCCAGCTCAACAATGAACAGAGCCGGGCCGCAGACCTCGAACGTTCCGGACGCGAGATTCCGGAACCCACCCGCAAGAAAATAGACCGGTTGCAGAACCAGATCCAGGATATTGAAGCGGAAATCGAGACGCAGAACCAGGCCATCGAAAACCTGAAAGCGGAGTTCGTCGGGGATATCGAGCGCCTTGAAATGGTTACCGGCAAAAAGCGCACCCTGCCACTGGAAAAACCCCAGGCCGAAAACAGCGACCAGCAGAGCCAGGACTGATCCCGCAACGCGCGCTAACCGGCCGAAAAAAAGCCCCGGCAGTGTGCCGGGGCTTTTGGTTTCAGCAAGTGACGCCCATCAGGCCGTCGTCGCCTTCTTGGCAGCAGGCTTGCGGGCAGTGCTCTTGCGGGCTGCCGGCTTCTTCTCGGCGACAAGACCCTTGGCGTCCTGCGCAGCCTCGGCAACCTCTTCAGCAACCTCGGAAACCGCATCCGCACCTTCGGCCGCTTCCTTCTCGATTTTCGCCACCAGATCGGCAGCAAAATTACCGAAACGGCTGTTCAGAGTGCGCAGCTGCTCGAACAGGCTGTCGCTATAACCGTTGTAACGCTTGCGCAGGTTCTTGACGCTGTATTCACGGGCCTCGGCTTCCAGCTTCTCGGCATACTCGAACGGCTTGGCCGCCAGTTTCTTCTGCTGCTCTTCCGCTGCATTGATGCCCTTGTCGACGATTTCCTGCAGTTGTTCCTGATAGGTTTTGAGCTTACCCATGATAACTCTCCTGATCCTGACTGATGGATGACAAACACATCCGCAATTGGCCGGCACATCCATGCCGGAGCTCTAAGACAGGCTCAGGTTACGACTAAAAATTAGAGTGTTCATACTAAAAGCCGGCAGCCCGGCGGGAGCCCGGGCTACCAGCGGAAAATGACCCAGCTCGGGATCAGGGTCTGCGACTGGTCCTCCCGGATCCAGCCGCCTTCGGCAGGCACCAGGTAATAAGAGGGACCGACCGCGGGTACCACCTTGATCTCAACCAGCTCACCGTTGACCCGGTACTCATAGAACACCTCGTTGTCGCCCGGGCGAATGATAATCTGGGGGGCATCCGGCGATGACTGGTAGTCAGAAATCACTACCGGCTCTTTCGGTGTTTCAACAACAATTGGCGGCTCCGACTGCTGGGCAGCAGCCGTCAGTGGCAGGACACACAACAGCAGGGGCAGACCGGGGAATCGTTTCATTTTCATGTTACTCTTCAGGGCATTGAACAACGCAACCACCGTGCGCGTGCGCTTTGCTAAAGAGTTGCACATGCGCCGACAGGCTTCAATCTATATATCGGACCCGATTTGATATGAGTCAGCAGCAGACCCCGCCGGTCGTCCTTGTGGACGGTTCCTCCTACCTGTTCCGGGCATATCATGCCCTTCCCCCGCTGACGACCAGCAAGAACCAGCCGACCGGAGCGATCAAGGGGGTCATCAGCATGCTGCGGCGGCTGGAACAGGATTTTCCCGGCTCGAAAGTGGTGGTGGTCTTCGATGCCAAAGGCAAAACCTTTCGTCACGCCATGTTCGCCGAATACAAGGCCAACCGGCCACCGATGCCGGAAGACCTGGCCAGCCAGATCCAGCCGATCCATGACATTGTCCGTGCCATGGGGCTGCCGCTGCTGATCATTCCGGAGGTGGAGGCGGACGATGTCATTGGCACCCTGGCCCATGAGGCCACCCGCAAGGGCATCGACGTCGTCATTTCCACCGGTGACAAGGACATGGCCCAGCTGGTGAGCGACCATGTCACCCTGATCAATACCATGACCGAAACACGAATGGATCGCGACGGCGTGGTGGAAAAGTTCGGAGTTACCCCGGATCAGATCATCGACTACCTGGCCCTGGTGGGTGACAAGGTGGACAACATCCCCGGCGTCACCAAATGCGGCCCCAAGACAGCGGTGAAGTGGCTGGAGGAACACCACAACCTCGATACCATCATGGCCCGTGCCGATGAGGTGAAAGGCAAGATCGGCGAATACCTGCGGGAGGCCCTGGATACCCTGCCGCTCTCCCGCGAGCTGGCCACCATCAAGACCGATGTCGAGCTGGACTTCAGCCTCGAAGACCTGCCGCTGCCTCACCAGGACGACACCCGGCTGCTCGACCTGTTCCGCGAGTATGAATTCCGCTCCTGGATCAATGAGCTCGAGAGCAAGGACGACGCGGCCACCCCGGATGCGCCGCAAGCCGACGCACCGGCCGACAAACGCTACAGCATTATCACCAGCCAGGCCGAACTGGACCGCTGGCTGGAACGGCTCGCCAAGGCGCCGCTGTTTGCCTTCGACACAGAGACCACCAGCCTGCGTTATATGGACGCCGAAATAGTGGGGGTGTCGTTCGCCATTGAACCGGGCGAGGCCGCGTACCTTCCTCTGGCCCACGATTACATGGGGGCGCCGGACCAGCTCGACCGGGACCAGGCACTTGCCCAACTGAAACCGTTGCTGGAAGACCCGGACAAGGCCAAGCTCGGCCAGAACCTGAAATATGACAAGAACGTACTCGCCAACCATGGCATCCACCTGGAAGGCATTGCCGAAGACACCATGCTGGAGTCATACGTGCTGAACTCCGTGGCCACCCGCCATGACATGGACAGCCTGGCACGGGAATACCTTGGCGAGAGCACCATCACCTTCGAGTCCATTGCCGGCAAGGGCGCCAAACAGCTCACCTTCAACCAGATCGAACTGGACAAGGCCGGGCCCTATGCCGCGGAAGATGCCGACATCACCCTGCGCCTGCATCAGGTCCTGCGCCCGAAACTGGCAGAGACCGGCCGCCTGAAGTCCGTCTATGAGGAGATCGACCTGCCGCTGGTGCCCGTACTGTCCCGCATGGAGCAACGGGGAGCGATGGTAAGCGCCAGCACCCTGCGCCAGCACAGCCAGGAGCTGGCCGAGCGCATGGCCGAGCTGGAGCAGGAGGCCCACGAGGTCGCCGGTGAGAAATTCAACCTTGGCTCCACCAAGCAGCTGCAAGCCATTTTCTACGACAAGCTGGGCCTGCCGGTTATCAAGAAAACCCCCAAGGGCGCCCCGTCCACCGCCGAACCGGTCCTCCAGGAGCTGGCCCACGAGCACGAACTGCCCCGCCTGCTGCTGGAGCACCGCAGCCTGAGCAAGCTCAAGTCCACCTACACCGATACCCTGCCGGAGCTGATCCATCACCGCACCGGGCGCATCCACACCTCCTATCACCAGGCGGTCACCGCCACCGGACGGCTGTCCTCCTCCGAGCCGAACCTGCAGAATATTCCGATCCGTACCGAGCAGGGTCGGCGCATCCGCCAGGCCTTCATTGCGCCCGCAGGCTACAAGTTGGTGGCGGCGGATTACTCGCAGATCGAACTGCGGATCATGGCCCACCTGTCGGGCGATCCCGGGTTACTGACCGCGTTTGCCAACGGCGAGGACATCCATAAGGCCACCGCTGCCGAAGTGTTTGGCGTTGCCCTTGACGCAGTGACCAGCGACCAGCGCCGCAGCGCCAAGGCCATCAACTTTGGACTGATCTACGGCATGTCCGCCTTCGGCCTGGCCCGCCAGCTGGATGTAGCCCGCGGCGTCGCTCAGGAATACATCGACCGCTATTTCGACCGCTACCCGGGCGTGCTGAAATACATGGACAACATCCGCAAGCAGGCCCACGACGACGGCTTTGTGGAAACCCTGTTTGGCCGTCGCCTCTACCTGCCGGAGATCAATGCCCGCAACAAGCAGCTGCAGCAGGCCGCCGAACGGACCGCCATCAACGCCCCGATGCAGGGCACCGCCGCAGACATCATCAAGCGGGCGATGCTGGAGGTGGAAAACTGGCTGCTGACCGAGCATCCGGAGACCGCACGGATGATCATGCAGGTCCACGACGAACTGATCCTGGAGGTCCGCGAGGATGTTCTCGAGCCCATCCGCGACGGCCTGGTCAAACGGATGTCCGCAGCAGCCTCCCTTGACGTTCCGCTGCTGGTGGAAGCCGGCGTGGGCAACAACTGGGACGAGGCACACTGACAACCCGCCCTGCTGCAATCACCCGCCGGATACCAGGGTTCCGGCGGGCCTTGCGGCCAGGCGGGCTAACGCCTCACACCTGAGCGCCATAACGGGGCGCCGCTTTTCGGTAACGCACTGAAAAAAAGCACTTCCCAGCGTCTTCAGCCACGCGACAACCGTTTTTGCCGCCGCCGACGGGGCAAACCGTACCCTCGGCGCAACTTACCGGCAAACCGGCACGGAATTCGCTTTAGAAAGCATGTCTGACGCACACCCGGACCTGTATCCGGGGCCGCGCCCTGTTGTGACACTCCATTCCGAGGCTCGCTACCATGACTTTTCTGGCATCCGAACGCAGTTGGTTACTGGATCCAGGTTTGCTGAAACTGGTCCATCAATGTCGCCGGCTGATTCATTCCGAATTCGGCGTCAAACTCCATCTCACCGAAGAGCATCTGGAGCAGCAGCTGGCGGACTACGCCAGGAAAACCCGCTCAAGCCACCTGACCCGAACCTGGGAAACCCTCAGGGCGCAGGTGCCCCAGCTCAACATCGAGGAAGGTGACGGCCACCAGCGCACCTACCGCGGGCAGGTTATCGCCGATGACGGGACAGGGATTGCGGGAGAACGGGAAACAGCGGCAGATGAGAGCCGGCCCCGGAAGAAAAAAGTCATCTACCGGGGCCGGGAAGTCGGCTGACCCGCGATTGCAGGCCCGCCCTTTTCAGTCACAACAGGGTCAGAAGGCCTTGCTGACCTGGACCGAGGCACTCCAGGCGCTCAGGTCATAGGTTGCCTGATAGTTGGCCGCACTGACCGGTGCCCCGGTCGGGTCCTCGTGGCTATATTCCCGGTCATCCACTTCGGCGTCATCCGAGAAGATCAGGGTGCCGACCGCAACATCCACCGCCCAGCCCGAGCCGGCATCTTTCCATTGAGTGCCGAGGGTCAGCCAGTGACGGTCCTCGGAAGGAATGCGGGCGGTAACGTTGCTTTCGTTCACCGGCGACTCATCAAACGCATACCCGGCCTTGAACGCCCAGGCCGGCGTTGCCTGCCAGATGGCGCCGAAGTTGAACTGCCAGGTGTTTTCCCACTGCTCGGTAATGTGAGTGATGACGGCACCGGTAAACGGCGCACCAGCCACCTCACCGCCAACCTCGCGACTCACGATATCCAGCTCCTCAAAGCGACTCCACTTGGCGTAAGTGGCCCCTGCCAGCAGGGTAATGTCATCATTGAACCGGTGACGCGCACCGAAGCTGACACTCTCCGGAATGGCCAGTGGCACCCTGACTTTTTCGGTCAGGGTCGTAGTCTGGGCAAAGGTCGGCGGGACCGGCACATTCGATACTTCCAGATCGCCCTTCAGCTCCAGCTCGGTTCCGGTCTGCGCGCTGAGGCCAAACTGGGTCTTGTCGGAAAGCTCGTACAGGAAACCGAAGCGGACCGTCATGCCGACATCGTCGCCTTCCACATCGGCGTAGGGTTCATCCAGCACCAGCGCCGCGGCACCGGCCTGGTCGCTGAGATCCTGGTACCGGGTCAGCCGCCCTTCTGCATAGATCACGTTGAGACCGAGCCCCATGGACAGCCCCTGGCCGTTATTCACGGCGATGGCCGGCGTAAAGGCGATGGCAGTCAACTCGGTCTTGTCGGCAAAGAACCGACCGGCAAACTCATTGTCGTAATCTGCGGCGAGGCCGTAGGGGGCATGAATACCGAAGCCGATATCCACATGCTCACTGAGCTCTTTCGTCACATAGAGGTTAGGCAGCACGGCCGGATCAGCAATATCTCCACCATTGCTGGACGGCTGAACCGGAACCGCGGGATTGTTGCGGGTCGTCGAGATGCTTTCGGCCTTCGCCTCGGCATCGATATCCAGCACCGCCGCACCAAACGAGAGGTTGGTACCGGACAACTGGCTCATGCCGGCCGGGTTAAACAGCACCGTGGTGGCGTTTTCAGGGTTGGCGGCAGCGCCGGCGTTGGCCACACCCATGGCGGACGCACTCTGTTCGTTGAGGGCAAAGCCTCCGGCGAAAACGCTGGCGGGCGCCGTGATGGCCGCCAGCGCAGCGAGGCGAATGGCAAGGCTGAGACGGGAGGGATTGTTGTGCATGGTATCTCCTTGTTAAGTCGGCGCGGAGTATACGCAGCACAGGCCAACGGCCTCAAATGCCATCCCTACAGATTCAGGACACTAATCGTTTTAGACTAAAGTCGTAAGCATCCGACCTAGTTCGGTCACCTTATTCAATCACCCTGGATCGACAGCTTGTCGACCGTGGACGACAGCTTGTCCGAGCCTGGCGCATCCGCACCGAGCTTGATCATCAGTCGCAGGTCGTTGGCAGAGTCCGCGTGGGCCAATGCATCCTCATAGGTGATCGCACCTTCCGAATACAGCCGGTAGAGGGCCTGGTCAAAGGTCTGCATGCCGGCTTCGCCAGACTTGGCCATCAGCTCCTTGAGCTTGTGGACCTCGGCCTTGCGGATCAGGTCGGCCACCAGCGGCGTATTGATCAGAACTTCGATAACGGCCCGCCGCCCCTTGCCATCCGGGGTCGGGATCAGTTGCTGGGCCACGATGGCCCGCAGGTTGAGGGACAGGTCCATCCAGATCTGGTTGTGCTGTTCCGGCGGGAAGAACTGGATAATCCGGTCCAGCGCCTGGTTCGCGTTGTTGGCGTGCAGGGTCGCCAGGCACAGGTGGCCGGTTTCAGCGAACTGCACCGCATACTCCATGGTCTGGCGGGTCCGTACCTCACCAATCAGAATAACGTCCGGCGCCTGTCGCAGGGTGTTCTTCAGGGCCACCTCAAAGCTCTCGGTATCGATGCCCACTTCCCGCTGGGTGACAATGCAACCCTGGTGCTGGTGGACAAATTCGATGGGATCCTCAATGGAAATGATATGACCACGACTGTTGCGGTTACGGTACCCCAGCATCGCGGCCAGCGAGGTGGACTTACCGGTGCCGGTCGCGCCGACAAACATGATCAGTCCGCGCTTGGTCATCGCCAGGTCCTTGACGATGTCGGGCAGCGACAGGTCGTCAATTTGCGGAATCTTGATCTCGATTCGCCGCAGCACCATGCCGCAGAGGTTGCGCTGGAAAAAAGCACTGACCCGGAAGCGGCCAATACCGCGGGCACTGATGGCGAAGTTGCACTCGTGGGAGGCTTCGAACTCGGCCCGCTGCTTGTCGTTCATCGAGCCGTAGACAAACTCCCGGGTCTGCTCCGGCGTCAGGGCATTCTTGGTGACCGGAAGCACCTTGCCGTTCACCTTCATGCTCGGCGGCACCCCTGCGGTGATAAACAGGTCCGAACCACCTTTCTCGACCATCAGCCGTAACAGCTTTTCAAATTCCATTGCTCTACCTTTATTCTGTCAGTTGCCGTGACTGCGGGACGGTCAGAAATTATCCGGCATCTTGGCCTTGGAACGGGCCGCCTCGCGGGAAATCAGGCCCTTCTGCAACAGCCGCTCAAGGCACTGGTCGAGGGTCTGCATACCGAGGGAGCCACCGGTCTGGATGGCGGAATACATCTGGGCCACTTTGTCTTCACGAATCAGGTTACGAATGGCCGCCGTGCCGATCATGATCTCGTGGGCCGCAATCCGGCCGCCGCCCACCTTCTTCATCAGCGTCTGGGAAATTACCGCCTGCAGTGACTCGGACAGCATCGAACGAACCATGGACTTTTCTTCCGCCGGGAATACGTCAACGACCCGGTCGATGGTCTTGGCCGCCGAGGTGGTGTGCAGGGTGCCGAACACCAGGTGACCGGTTTCCGCCGCGGTCAGGGCCAGGCGAATGGTTTCGAGATCCCGCAGCTCACCCACCAGGATGATATCGGGGTCTTCCCGCAGGGCCGAGCGCAGGGCTTCGTTGAAGCCGAGCGTGTCCCGGTGGACTTCCCGCTGGTTCACCAGGCATTTCTTGGATTCGTGGACGAATTCGATAGGGTCCTCGATGGTGAGGATGTGCTCGTAACGACTGTCGTTAATGTAATCCATCATCGCCGCCAGCGTGGTGGACTTACCCGAACCGGTCGGCCCGGTGACCAGCACCAGACCACGGGGCACCGAGGAGATATCCTTGAACACCTGGCCCATGCCCAGGTCTTCCATGGTCAGCACCTTCGACGGAATGGTCCGGAAGACCGCACCGGCGCCGCGGTTCTGGTTGAAGGCATTCACCCGGAAGCGGGCAACCCCGGGCACCTCAAACGAAAAGTCGGTCTCGAGGAACTCTTCGTAGTCCTTGCGCTGCTTGTCGTTCATGATGTCGTAAATCAGCCCGTGAACTTCCTTGTGTTCCATGGGCGGCAGATTGATACGGCGTACATCGCCGTCAACACGAATCATGGGAGGGAGTCCGGCAGACAGGTGCAAGTCAGACGCACCCTGTTTCGCCGAGAAGGCAAGCAGTTCGGTAATATCCATAGGGGTCCTCGGAAGGCGTTTTTCTTTTTTCCCGGTGCCGCGGCCGGTTGCCGCTGACCAGGGTGGCGTATCACTTGGCTTTTCAGTGACCTGCGGGTAACGTGTCAGCGTAGCAATGACAGACCCAGTACCGCCGGATTAACACAATGAGCAGCATAGCAGACAACATCGAGAGCGTAACCCGACGCATACAAAAAGCAACATTGGCCGCCGGACGGCCCGTGGAATCTGTGCACTTGCTCGCAGTCAGCAAGACCCGGCCTGCCGCCGACCTGCGGGAGGCGTTCGCGGCCGGACAACGGGCCTTTGGCGAAAGCTACCTGCAGGAAGCACTCGACAAGATTGCGGCCCTGGCGGACCTCGACGGGCTGGAATGGCATTTTATCGGCCCTATCCAGTCCAACAAGACCCGCCAGATTGCGGCCAGTTTTGACTGGGTCCATGGCGTGGACCGGCTGAAGATCGCCCGCCGGCTCAGTGAGCAGCGGGAGCCGCAACTGCCGCCACTCAACATTTGCCTGCAGGTCAACATCGATAACGAAGCGAGCAAGTCCGGCTGTCGCCTGGAAGAGCTTCCAGAACTGGTCGCCGGGGTTGGTCAACTGGCTAACCTGCGCCTGAGGGGGTTGATGGCCATTCCGGACCCACAGCAGGATGACCAAGGCCTGCGCAGCAGCTTTCACCGCCTCGCCGACGCCCTGGCGGAACTGCGCCACCGCTTTCCCGATGCGGGCCCGCTGGATACCCTGTCCATGGGCATGTCCGACGATCTCGAGCTGGCCATTGCTGAAGGTGCCACCTGGGTTCGGGTAGGTACCGCCCTGTTCGGCGCAAGGAACTGACCAACCGATCCTGCTATCATCGGTCACAATCGAATCAACCACGCCAGGCGGAGCAAATTTTGAGTAAATCACCAACCATCTCGTTCATCGGCGCCGGCAACATGGCCAGCGCCATCATCGGCGGCATGCTCGATAGCGGGTTCCGGGCGGCAGACATCTGGGTCAGCGCGCCGGACGACGACCACCTGCAGAGCATTCGCAAGCGTTTCGGTGTCAGTGTAACCACCGAGAACCGCTACTGCGCGCAACAGGCGGATGTGGTCATCCTTGCGGTGAAGCCCCAGGTCATGGCCGACGTCTGTCGTGATATCGCGCCGGTGGTGCAGAACACCCGCCCGCTGATGATCTCGATCGCGGCCGGACTGGAAGCCGCCACCCTCGATAGCTGGCTCGGCGGTGGCCTGCCACTGGTGCGGGTCATGCCCAATACCCCTTCCCTGGTCGGCAAGGGCGCGGCCGGTCTGTTTGCCAACAAGCAGGTCACCGAGCAACAGCGCCAGACCGCCGAGTCGGTGTTCAGCAGCATAGGAACCGCACTGTGGGTGGCCGACGAAGACCAGCTGCACGCGGTAACCGCACTCTCCGGCAGCGGCCCGGCCTATTTCTTCCTGATGCTCGAAGCCCTCGAGGAGGCCGCCACCGCCGCCGGCATTGAAGCCTCCACCGCCCGTCAGCTGGCCATCCAGACCATGGCCGGTGCTGCGGAAATGGCGGCCCGCAGTGAGCATGATCCGGCCCAGCTCAAGCGCAACGTCATGTCTCCCGGGGGTACCACCGAGCGGGCGATCCAGAGTTTCGAGGACGGCGGCCTGCGGCAACTGGTGGGCAAGGCCTACCGTGCGGCCTGCGAACGCTCGGAAGAAATGGCAAGGGAACTGGCCGGCAAGTCCTGATCACCCGGCCAGGGTTGTTTACCACCCCGGATGCCCCCATCTGATCCGGGAAACCGATTGATAAATGGAGAAACGGCTTCATGCTGGCGGATATCCTGATTACCATCCTGCTCATTGCCTCGACGTTCTACCTGACCGTGGTGCTGCTGCGCTTTCTGCTGCAACTGGCGAGAGCGGATTTCTACAATCCGATCTGCCAGTTCGTGGTCAAGGCCACCAACCCGCTGCTGCGCCCGCTACGCCGCTTTATTCCGGGCTGGGGTGGCATTGACGGCGCCGCCCTGGTGCTGGCGGTTATCATCCAGGCCCTCACCTTCTTCCTGATCCTGATCACCCTCAACCAGGGCATTCCGGCAATCAACCCGATCACCCTGCTGGTCTGGTCGGTACTGAATGTGCTGGGACTGATCGTCAAGATCTATTTCTGGTCGGTCATCGCCGTAGTCGTGGTGAGCTGGATTGCCCCCGGCAGCCATCACCCGGCGATTCAGCTGGTCGCCCAGATCACCGAACCGGTCATGCGTCCGGTACGCAACCTGATGCCGTCCATGGGGGGGCTGGATCTGTCCCCGATCATAGTGTTCCTGATCCTCAATGTGATTTCAGTGATCATCAACCACATGAAGATTGCCGCAGGCCTCGGCGCCATCGGCCTGGGGCTCTGACCGGACGTCACGCAAAGAACGCAGGCCGGATCACAAATTCACAATTCTTTACAAACACTCACAGGGTCACCCACGGCCCACGCCGCTGACTCAGATCATTGATTCAGCGGCTTTTTTTTGACCTTACCCGGCCTCGCTGCTATAAAAAACCACCCTGGCCCACCCGGGCTCCGTAGGCCCCGCAGGAAACTCCCGCTATAGTCCTGCATTAACGCCAGTTAATAATTATTCCGCAGTCAGGAAAAGGTCAGTGCGATGAGCAAAGTTGGCAGCCTGTCACAACAGGTCGAGGCGTATCACGCATGGAAAAAAGAACTGATCCGGCAAATCAGCCGTTACCGTCTCTGGCTCCAGGACAACGATCTGTTCTCGGATGACATCAGCAACCGCATACGGCACGGCCTGGAACTGCTGATCGAGGATGAGCTCACCATTGCCTTTGTGGGTGAGTATTCCCGGGGCAAGACCGAGCTGATCAACGCGCTGTTCTTCTCGGATTACGGCCAGCGCATGCTGCCTTCCCAGGCCGGCCGGACCACCATGTGTCCGACCGAGCTGTTCTTTGACCGGGCTGAAAACCGTAACTACCTGCTCCTGCTGCCCATCGAAACCCGCTGCGGTGATCTCTCGCTGCAGCAGCTGCGCAAGAAACCGGACCACTGGATCCGCCACGAGCTGGACGAGCACAACCCGGAGGTCATGCGCGAAGTGCTCGGCGAGGTCGCCCGGGTCAAGAGCGTCACCACGGACGAGGCCCGCAAGCTCGGTTTCGAGGAAGACATGCTGGAACATGACCGGCAGCTGCCCGGCAACGTGCTTATTCCGGCGTGGCGAAATGCCCAGGTCAGTATCCGCCATCCGCTGTTCGAGCGCGGGCTGCGCATCCTCGATACTCCCGGCCTCAACGCGCTCGGTTCCGAACCCGAACTCACCATCAGCATGTTACCCAGCGCGCACGCCGTGATCTTCCTGCTCAGTGCCGATACCGGGGTAACCGCCAGTGACATGACCATCTGGCAGGACCACATCGATACCGAGCATGCCGACCACCGTGCCGGCCGCTTCGCGGTGCTGAACAAGATCGACGTGTTGTGGGATGACCTTCAGGGCGACGACCACACCAGTGACGCTATCAAGCGGGTGCAGGCGTACACCGCCGACCACCTTGGCATCCGCCATCACGACGTCATTCCGGTATCCGCCAAGCAGGGCCTGCTGGCCCGGATCCGCAACAATTCCGCGCTGTTCGAACGTTCCAATCTCGGCGGCCTTGAGCAGCTGATCATCAATCGCATCCTGATGCACAAGGAACAGCTCATCACCCAGAGCCTGATCAACGATCTGCTGGGAATGCTGCAGAACAGCCAGGCAGCCATGCAGAGCCGCCTCGATGCGATGTCCGAGGAGCTGGATGCCTGCTCCGAAACCCGCATAGACAAGGATGCGCTCAAGCGCCTGGCCGACCGGGCCCAGCGCGATTACGACTTCTACTACAAAAAACTGATTACCCTGCGCTCCAGCCGCCGCCTGATGCAGTCCCAGGGCGAATCCCTGAACGCCCTGGTCAGCGAGGACCGGTTCGAAGCCCATGCCGCCAAGGCACGGGCTATCATGGCCAAGAGCTGGACCACCGTCGGCATCAACCGCGGGATGTTCTATTTCTTTGAAGCCCTGGAGAGCGACCTGAGCAATCTGATGGCAGAAGGACAGCTGGCGGAGAAAATGGTCGAGGCCATCTACCGCCGTTATAACGAGGACACCCGGGCCCGCCATCTGGAGCCCATCCCGTTGCGGGCCGGTCGCCACGTAATCGCCATCCGGGAATTGCGCAAGAAGGCGAACCGTTTCCGCGTCAGCCCGAAAAACCTGCTGACCGAACAGAACCTGCTGATCCGCCGCTTCTTCAACGTTATGGTGGGCGAGGCCCGCACCCTGCACCAGCGCGTACGGTCTGATGTGGAGCGCTGGCCCTCCGAAGCCCTGCTGCCGATCATGCAGTACTCCATGGAACAGAAGCAGTTGCTGGAACACCAGATCCGCCGCCTGCGGGATACCGTACGTGGCGACCGCGACAGCCGGGCAGAACGGGAGCGCCTGCAGGCCAGCATTGCCGACCTGCAACGCCAGCTGGAACTGGCCGACACCATGCAGCGCCAGATCCGCAAGCCGGCACCCACCCTGATCCAGCAAAAAGTCGTTAACATAACCGGCATTGCCTGAGTAATCCGGCGCCCGCCAGGCGGGCGCCCCTCCCTCACCGGTTGCAGCCACGGGTGGCGGCCTTTAAACTGCTGGGCTGGCATCCGTTCCGGCTGCCACCACGAAGCTCCAGATCTTTTTAGGACCGAACCAGGAAACTGTCGCGCCGATGCCCGATTCCCTGCCCACGGATTCTGTTGGGATAGTCACCCCGCAGACACTGCACTTTGATGCTCCCATCACCCTGGCCTGCGGGCAGACCCTGGACAGTTACGACCTGGTGGTCGAGACCTACGGCGAGCTGAACGCGGATGCCAGTAACGCAGTGCTGATCTGCCATGCACTCAGCGGCCATCACCATGCCGCCGGCTATCACCACCCGGAAGACCGCAAGCCCGGCTGGTGGGACAGCTGTATCGGTCCGGGCAAGCCCATCGACACCAACAGGTTCTATGTCGTCAGCCTGAACAATCTGGGTGGCTGCCACGGCAGTACCGGCCCCAACTCCATCAATCCGCAAACCGGCCAGCAATACGGCCCGGACTTCCCGGTGGTGACGGTACGGGACTGGGTCCACAGCCAGGCGCTGCTGGCCGACCGCCTCGGCGTCCGGTGCTGGGCGGCCGTGGTTGGCGGATCCCTCGGTGGCATGCAGGCCCTGCAGTGGAGCCTCGATTACCCGGACCGGCTGAAGCATGCGGTCGTTATCGCCTCCACGCCGCGATTGACCGCCCAGAACATCGCCTTCAACGAAGTGGCACGCCAGGCCATCACCTCAGACCGGGAATTCCACGACGGCCGTTACTACGACTTTGATGTAGTGCCCCGCCGCGGCCTGATGCTGGCACGCATGGTGGGTCACATCACCTATCTGTCCGATGCCTCCATGGGCGAGAAATTCGGCCGCGAACTGCGGGACCAGGCCTACAAGTTCGGTTATGACGCCGAATTCCAGGTTGAGAGCTACCTGCGCTACCAGGGCGAACGTTTTTCCGAGTCGTTCGACGCCAACACCTACCTGCTGATGACCCGGGCGCTGGACTACTTCGACCCGGCCTATGACACTGACAACGATCTGGCAAAGGCGCTGGCGCAGGCCAGCTGCGAGTTCCTGGTCCTGTCGTTCAGTACCGACTGGCGCTTCACGCCAGCGCGCTCGGAAGAGATGGTCAACGCCATGATTTCCGCCCGGCGCAAGGTCAGCTACGCCGAGATCGAGTCACCCTGGGGACATGATTCGTTCCTGATTCCCACCCCACGGTACATGGACATCTTCACGGCCTATATGGACCGGGTCGCACGGGAGGCCGGCGCATGAGACCAGACCTCGAAATTATCGAACAATGGATCCGCCCCGGCAGCCGGGTGCTGGACCTGGGCTGTGGCGACGGCACCCTGCTTGACAGGCTGCAGCGGGAAAAACAGGCCAGCGGCTATGGTCTGGAGATCAACCCGGACCACATCACCACCTGTATGAGCAAAGGCGTCTCGGTGATCGAGCAGAACCTCGACACCCAGGGGCTGGGCAATTTCGAAAACCAGACGTTTGACGTGGTGCTGATGACCCAGGCCCTGCAGGCCGTGCGCCGGCCCGACCTGATGCTGGATGAAATGCTGCGCCTGGGCCGGGAGGGCATTGTCACCTTCCCCAATTTTGCTTACTGGCGCCTGCGCTGGTACCTGATGAGCCATGGCCGGATGCCCGAATCGGAGACCCTGCCGTATAAGTGGTATGACACTCCCAACATACGCCTGTGCACTTTCCGGGACTTCGAGGCGCTGTGCTACCAGAAAAACTTCCGCATCATGAACCGCGCGGTGGTTGACGGCCAGCACCGGGATCGCTGGTTTCATCGCCTCTGGCCGAATATGCTGGGACAGATCGCCATTTACCGTATCAGCCGGCAGGAGAACTGAACATGACAACGCTGACCCGACACCTGACAACCCTGACACTGCTTGCCAGCCTGCTTGCACTGGCCCTCGCCGGTGGTCGCGCCCACGCCTCGTCCGTGGATTTCGGCGAGTACCAAGTCCACTACAGCACCTTTCCCAGCACCTACCTGACCCCGGAAGTGGCGAAGCAGAACAACCTGCAGCGCAGCCGGGCCATTGGTATCGTCAACATCGCGATTATGCGCAAGACCGCAGATGGCGGACTGGCGACGGTCAGCGGCCAGGTTGAAGGCAAGGTACTGAACGATATCCAGCAGGCGAAGTTCCTCGCGTTCCGCCGCATCCAGGAAGGTGACGCGGTGTATTTCATCTCCGAATTCCAGTACAGCTCCGGCGAACTGCTGACCTTCCAGGTCACCGCGCGCCCCACCGGGGCAAGCCGGGAGTTGCCGATCCGCTTTGCCCAGACGCTGTTCAACGAGGAGTGAGCCTTACCGTGCAGAAGCTCGTCATTGCCAGCAATAACCGCGGCAAGATTGCCGAACTGACCGGATTACTGACACCACTGGGGTTCGAGCCGGTGGCCCAGGGCGAACTGGGCGTGGACGAAGTGGAGGAGCCGGCGGTTACCTTCATCGAGAATGCCCTGATCAAGGCCCGCCATGCCGCACAGGTGACCGGCTTGCCGGCACTGGCGGACGACTCCGGACTGGCGGTGGATGCCCTGGGCGGCCAACCCGGGGTGCGCTCGGCGCGCTACGCCGGCGACAATGCCACCGACCGGGAAAACCTCGAAGCCCTGCTGGCGGCCATGGCCGGGGTGCCGGATGAGCAGCGCGCCGCCCAGTTCCACTGTGTGCTGGTGTACCTGCGCCATGCGGATGACCCCACCCCCATCGTTTGCCACGGCGTCTGGCCCGGCAGTGTGCTGCGGGCCCCTCGCGGGGACGGCGGTTTCGGCTACGACCCGATATTCCTGGTGCCTGAACTGGCGGTCAGCGCAGCCGAACTGAGCCGCGAGCAGAAAGGCCGGATCAGTCACCGCGGCCGTGCCCTGCAGGCCCTGGTTGCCCGGCTTGGCGGCCAGCTCAGCAGTGACTGCTAGCGATCCCCGGGGGGGGATGTCCTCACTCCCTCCCCTCAGTCTCTACATCCACGTACCCTGGTGCGTGCGCAAGTGCCCGTACTGCGATTTCAATTCCCACGCTGCCAGTGGGACCTTGCCGCAAGAAGCCTATCTCGCCGCGTTGCTGGACGACCTGCGGGAGGATCTTGCGCTGATCCAGGGTCGTGACATCGCCACCGTGTTTATCGGTGGCGGCACACCATCGCTGTTACCGGGGCACTTCTACCAGCAACTGTTCCGGGCGATGGGCAGCTACCTGCGCTTTGCCGCGGACGCTGAGATCACCCTCGAAGCCAATCCGGGTACCGTCGAGCATGGCCGCTTCGAAGACTATCTCGAAGCCGGCATTAACCGGCTCTCCCTCGGCATCCAGAGCTTCAACCCGCGCCAGCTGGCTATTCTGGGCCGCATTCATGACAGCAGCAGCGCCCACCGCGCAATTGAAGCCGCGCTCAGGGCCGGTTTCGACAATTTCAACCTGGACCTGATGCACGGCCTGCCCGGACAGACGCCGGCCGAGGCGGTCGCCGACCTGGAAGCCGCGCTGTCGTGGCAGCCACCCCACCTGTCCTGGTACCAGCTCACGGTAGAGCCCAATACCGAATTTTACAGCCGGCCACCGCAATTGCCGGACGACGACCGACTGTGGGACATTTTCGAGGCCGGTGCCACCCTTTTGCGCGGTCACGGCTACCAGGACTACGAAGTATCGGCCTGGAGCCAGCCCGGGCGGGCATCCCGCCACAACCTGAATTACTGGAGCTTTGGCGACTACCTGGCGCTTGGTGCGGGGGCACACGGCAAGATAACCTTTGCCAGCGGGGAGATTCGCCGTTACTGGAAAACCCGCCAGCCCGATGCCTACCTGAACCGGATTGGCTCACGCACCGCCGGTAGCCAGACCATCGAGGACGCCGAACTGCCGCTGGAATTCATGATGAACGCCCTGCGTCTGACGAACGGCGTTGATGAACACCTGTTTACGGAACGTACAGGTTTACCTCTGAGCCGGCTAACTGCAATACTCGGTCAGTTACGCCAGGAAAACCTGCTCCACCCCGGACGCCTGCAGGCCACGGAACACGGGCAGCGTTACCTCAACAGTTTGCTGGAGCGATTCCTCTGATGCACAGCTCGACCTTACCCCCCCTGCCGCGGGGCCTGAAATGGGGCATGGTACTGATGCCGCTGCTCTTTGTGGTACTGGTCATACTCAATCAGCCACTGCAGACCGGCGCCGCCCCGCAGGGCATGATCAGCTTCCAGCTGGCCGGCTCCGCGCAACAGGCCGCCGCCATTCTGGCCAGTTGGGGCGATACTGGCGTTAACCGGGCCTGGGCCGCCCTGCTGGTGGATTTCATCTTCATCCCGGTTTACCTGCTCACCCTGCTGTTGCTGACCACGTACCTGACCGCGGATCGCCCCGGCATTCGGGAGCGCAAGGTGGCGCGCTGGGTACGGTTGCTGTTTGTGACCGCCGGAGTGAGTGACGTGGCGGAAAATGTGTTGCTGATGAATAATCTGGAAACGCCGACCGACGCCATCGGCGGCGCAGCGGCGGTCTGCGCGCTGGTCAAGTTTGCGACCCTGTTGCTGGGCGCCGCCGGGCTGGTGGTCATTCGTGCTGCCCGGCGCCACCCACTGAGTTCCTGACAGGGTGCAGGTCAATTGGTACGGCGGAACAGCAGATCCCAGACGCCGTGCCCGAGACGCTCTCCCCGTTTCTCGAATTTGGTAATCGGCCGGTGCTCCGGGCGGGGTGAATACTGACCGTCCGCCTGGGTGTTGGCGAAGCCTTCGGAGGCCGTCATCACTTCCATCATGTGCTCGGCGTAGTTCTCCCAGTCGGTTGCCAGGTGCAGGATACCCCCCACCCGCAACTTGTGACGGATGCGCTGGACAAACTCCGGCTGCACCAGGCGACGCTTGTTGTGCTTCTTTTTATGCCAGGGATCCGGGAAGAACACCATCACCCGGTCAACAGCGGCATCCGGCAGGCACAGATCTATCACGTCGTTGGCATCAATGGCATAGACACGAACGTTTTCCAGACCGCGGTCCTCGATCTCCTTGAGCAGGGCACCCACCCCCGGCAGATGCACTTCAACACCGATAAAATCCTGTTCCGGCGCGGCCTCGGCCATGTCTGCAAGGGACTTCCCCATGCCGAAGCCGATTTCCAGGTTGAGCAGCGCATCGCGCCCGAATACCTCGCGGGGATCGATCATGCCCTGCTCACGGGTCAGGCCGAATTTCGGCCAGCTGCGCTCGTAGGCTTTCTTCTGCCCCTCGGTCATGCGGCCCTGACGCAGGACAAAGCTACGAATGCCGCGACGGGTGGTCACCGGGGAATCGCCGGCGGAATTGGTCTGGTCAGTCATCTGGCTTCCTTCTGAATTTGGCCGTCCGCATACTGCGGATGCGGATCAACAAGATTGGCCCACAGTTTACCAGAGACCGCCGCCGGATGACGTCTTCCATCCCCCGCTGCCTGCCCGGCGGTCAGGCCGAAACCATCGGGTTCTGTGCCGGCTGGCGATCCAGCTTGCGGTAGCCCAGGGCCTCGGTCAGGTGAGTCAGCTGCAGCTCGGCGCTGCCTTCAAGATCGGCGAGCGTTCGCGCCACCCGCAGGATACGGTGCAACGCCCGGGCCGACAGCCCCAGCCGCTCCATCGCCCTGACCAGCAGGGCTTCACCTGCCGCATCCAGCCGGCATGCCTCCTGCAGCACCGGGCCCGCCAGCCGGGCATTTACGCAGCCCCGGGCCTGCTGACGCTGACGCGCCGCAAGGACCCGCTCGCGGACCCGCTGGCTGCTCACCTCGCCCTCCGCCGGCTTCATCAGCACGCCCGCTGCCTGCACCGGTACCTCCACGTGCAGGTCAAAGCGGTCCAGCAGCGGGCCGGACAAGCGGGCCTGGTAACGCATCACCTGCTGCGGCGTGCACTGGCACTCGATTGCCGGGTGGCCACGATAGCCGCAGGGGCACGGATTCATTGCCGCAATTACCTGGAAACGGGCGGGATAGGTTACCTGCCGTGCCGCCCGGCTGATCACAATTTCGCCGGACTCCATCGGCTCCCGCAGCACCTCGAGCACCCGGCGGTCAAACTCCGGTAATTCATCGAGAAACAGGACACCATGATGGGCGAGGGAAATTTCTCCGGGGCGCGGATTGCTGCCACCGCCCACCAGCGCTACCGCCGACGCGGTGTGGTGCGGGGCCCGATAGGGTGGCTGACGCCAGCCCCCCTCACGGGCCGCCAGCCCGACCACCGAGTGAACACTGGCCACCTCCAGCGCAGCCTCATCCTCCAGCGGCGGCAATATGCCCGGCAAGCGACTGGCCAGCATACTTTTGCCGGTACCCGGGGGGCCGAATAACAGCAAGTTATGGCCACCTGCCGCGGCCACTTCCAGAGCGCGCCGGGGCACGGCCTGACCACGTACATCAGCCAGGTCCGGCATATACCGGGTCGCGCATTCCAGTGGCGCCGGCGTTACCGGGGCCAGTGGCGAAGTCCCGGTCAGGTGCTCGCATATCTCCAGCAGGTGACGGGCCGACAACACATCGTCCCCTCCGGCAAGGGCGGCTTCGTCCCGGTTGTCATGGGGAATCAGCATTCGTCGCCCGGCTTTGCGGGCAGCCACCACCGCCGGCAGGATGCCTTTCAGAGGGCGCAGGGCGCCGTCGAGCGACAACTCTCCGACGCATTCACAGCTCTGCAGGCTGTCCGCAGGGAGCTGGCCTGATGCTGCAAGAATGCCAAGGGCAATCGGCAGGTCAAAGCGGCCCCCCTCCTTGGGCAGGTCGGCGGGAGCCAGATTGATGGTGATGCGCTTGGCGGGAAACTCGAAGCCGGCGGTCAGCAGGGCACTGCGGACGCGCTCCTTGCTCTCGCGGACGCCGGTTTCCGGCAATCCGACGATGGACAGCGCAGGCAGCCCGTTGGAGAGATGAATTTCAACAGTAACGGCAGGTGCCGCGACGCCCAGACTGGCGCGGGTGTGAACAGTGGCAAACATGACAACCTTCCCTGGTTGAATGGGGCACGGATAAGATCCGGGGGCCCGGCGGCAGACCCTCGCCGCCGGCGGGCTTCAGTCTTGCTGCAGCCGCGCTTCCAGCTCGGCAACTCGGGCCTCGAGGGCTTCAACTTTCTCGCGAGTCCGCATCAAGACGGCCTGCTGGGCATCGAACTCCTCGCGGGTAACCAGCTCCAGTCGCGCCAGTACCGCCATGACGGTGGCCCGGGCCTGGGTTTCAAAATCCTCCCGGGCGGCTTTTGCCATATCGGGAACGAACTGACCAAACTGACCCTGAAGCTGGGCAAGAAAATCCTGGGGACCTTTCACTATACACCTCGATCGTCGGCTGGCGCCGGCAGCTGTGTCGGCCGGCGGCTGGGCAATTTTGGCGAGTGTAACACATCGCCGCAGCTGCCATACTGTGCGCCGGGGCCTCCCGGTGTCGACAAGCTCCCGGCTTGCCCACCGGAACCCCTGCACCATTGTGGTTCAACCACAAAAGGGCTGCGCTATAATGAAGCGCCCCGGGAGCCCAATTTGGCGCACCGGACTATTAACCTGTTGTTTTATAATTAATTTTTTGCGTTGGCACACCCGATGCTTTAAGCCTCGTACGCAATCCGCACAATTCGTGTGCGAGGTGGCAGCATCCCGACCTCAACCAACGGCTTGCACGCCAAAGACGTTGAGACGGCTTTACCAAGGAGAAAGCAATGAAACTTGTGACAGCGATCATTAAGCCTTTCAAGCTGGATGATGTGCGAGAGGCACTATCCGAGATTGGCGTTCAGGGCGTAACCGTCACCGAAGTGAAAGGTTTCGGTCGGCAGAAAGGTCATACCGAGCTCTACCGGGGCGCGGAATACGTGGTGGACTTCCTGCCCAAGGTAAAGGTGGAAGTTGCCATTGGCGACAGCCTGCTGGACCAGGTCATCGAGTCCATCACCAAGGCTGCCAATACCGGCAAGATCGGCGACGGCAAGATTTTCGTTACTGAGCTGGAACAGGCAATCCGGATCCGGACGGGCGAAACCGGGGAAGAGGCAGTCTGAGGCTGCCCCACTGACTGACCAGCCAACGCAAAAAAACTTATAACCTGAAAAGCCTCGTGCGGAGGGCTTCATATGGAAAGCAATCTCTTTCACCTGCAATACGCTATAGATACCTTCTATTTTCTTGTATGCGGCGCATTAGTCATGTGGATGGCCGCCGGCTTCGCCATGCTGGAATCCGGCCTGGTGCGCGCCAAGAACACCACCGAGATCCTGACCAAGAACGTGGCTCTGTTCGCAGTAGCCTGCACCATGTACCTGATCTGCGGCTACGCGATCATGTACGGTGGCAGTATCGTTCTGTCCGGCATGGGTGACGTGGACGTTGACGCGGTGCTCGGCGAGTTTGCCGGTCGCGAAGACGGCTTCACCGGCGGTTCCATCTACTCCGGCGCGGCGGATTTCTTCTTCCAGGTAGTGTTTGTCGCCACAGCCATGTCCATCGTCTCCGGTGCGGTTGCCGAGCGCATGAAACTATGGGCATTCCTGGTGTTTGCGGTGTTCATGACCGGCTTCATCTACCCGCTGGAAGGCGCCTGGACCTGGGGCGGCAAGGACGTGTTCGGCATGTACAACCTGGGCGACCTTGGCTTCAGTGACTTCGCCGGCTCCGGGATCGTCCACATGGCCGGTGCGGCCGCAGCCCTGGCCGGTGTCCTGCTGCTGGGTGCCCGTAAGGGCAAGTACGGCCCGAACGGCGAGATTCGCGCCTTCCCCGGAGCCAACATGCCCCTGGCCGCCATCGGTATGTTCATCCTGTGGATGGGCTGGTTCGGCTTCAACGGCGGCTCCGTGCTCAAGCTTGGTGATATCGCCAACGCCCACTCCGTCGCGATGGTCTTCCTGAACACTAACGCCGCGGCTGCCGGCGGTGCCATTGCCGCGCTGATTACCGCCCGCCTGATGTTCGGCAAGGCCGACCTGACCATGCTGATCAACGGTGCCCTGGCCGGTCTGGTGGTCATCACGGCAGAGCCATCAACCCCGAGCGCGCTGACTGCAGCAATCTTCGGTGCCTTCGGTGGCGTGCTGGTTGTGCTGAGCGTGGTGACCATGGACAAGCTGCGCATTGATGACCCGGTTGGTGCCATCTCGGTGCACGGTGTCTGCGGTCTGCTCGGCCTGTTGCTGGTACCGGTAACCAACAGCGACGTCAGCTTCAGCGGCCAGATCATCGGCGCCCTTACCATCTTTGTCTGGGTGTTCATTGCCAGCCTGGTTGTCTGGGGTATCATCAAGGCCGTGATGGGGCTGCGAGTCAGCGAGGAAGACGAGTACGAAGGGGTGGACCTGTCCGAATGCGGCATGGAAGCCTACCCGGAGTTCGTCAGCTCCAAGTAATTCATCGGCAAGTTCAGCAAAAAGAAAGGGCGCCCGCGGGCGCCCTTTCCTGATTCCGGTATTCGTTGGCTGCTATACGTCTGCATTATTACCGTCAGAACTATGAGCCGCCGCACTATGGACCCTGACCAGTCTGACCATAACCAGGCTCGGCAATCGTTCAGCCCGCTGAATAGAGCACGTCGTCCGCGTGGCGCAGGAACAGCAGCAGCTCCATACGGGCCTCATCCAGCGTATCAAACGGTCCCTCAAAGGAGCCTTCGCGAGTCTGGAAAAACCACTGGCCGTTAATCATGGTAAAACGGTCACTGCGGAACCAGTGCTTGCCCTGCTCACCCTTACGAACATCCATATCCTGCTCCTTCGCGACAGCACGCGTTATTTTTGCTTTTTTCACCCGCCCCAAAATCGGGCTCGACCTTACCCCGGCAAACAGACGGGGGTGATCAACAGTCGATCAAAGGTTGATCACCCTCAGTCTAGCCAAGTCCGGCAAGAATGCGAACCCCAATCAGGCTTCGCCGGGCAGTACCTGGTCGTCCAGCGCATCAACCATGAACTGTGGCATGGCAAGGGCACCGTGGTGGATACCGGGGTTGTAATAGCGGGTTACGAACGGTCGCTGGGCGGCATCTTCCTCGCGGAAGTATTTCACCGGCTTGTCCTTGCCCCCCATGGTGCAGCTCCACCAGCCGGTGGGATACACCGGCTGCGGGAACGGCAGGGTCTGGACATGGTCGAAACCGGCCTTTTTCATGTCTTCATGGATGTCCCTGATGATGGTCTCGGTGTGCAGCAGCGGCGACTCGCTTTGCTGTACCACGATACCGCCGTCCCGCAGGGCCAGCATGCAGTCGCGGTAAAAATCCAGGGCGAACAGGCCTTCCGCCGGGCCGACCGGATCGGTGCTGTCGATGATGATGACGTCAACGCTATTGGGTTCCACATCCCGCATCCACTGAATACCATCGCCAAAGAAGAAGTTGGCCCGTGGATCGTCGTTGGCGTCGCACAGCTCGGGGAAGTATTTCTCCGCCAGGCGGGTCACCCGCTCGTCGATTTCCACCTGCCAGGCCTCTTCCACGCCCGGGTGCTTGAGCACTTCACGCAGGGTTCCGCAATCTCCGCCGCCAATGATGACAACTTTTTTCGGGTCGCGGTGGGTGAACAGTGCCGGATGGGTCATCATCTCGTGGTAAAGGAAGTTGTCCCGGGTGGTCAGCATGACACAGCCATCCAGCACCATCAGGTTGCCAAAGGTTTCGGTTTCATAGATTTCCAGCTTCTGGAACTGGCTCTGTTCCTCATGGAGCTTGCGCTTTACCTGCAGGGAAAACGCCGTTCCCTTGTCCTGAAACACCTCGGTGAACCAGCCTTCATTGAGTGCGGTCATGTCTGCTCTCCATATTCCGTTAATGCCCGGACCAGGAGGCCCGCGTTAATGGGGGGTATTGTAGGTGCGGATGGCAGATAGCTAAAGCATCCTGTACGGAGAATTATCCACGTAATTTCCGCAAACGGCGCTTTCGGGTCGCCCTGCGAATTCATACAATGGGCGCCAACACGCCGGCCACTGGCCGCCACAGGTTTCTGGACAGGATACCAAGCCATGACCGAACTCTCCGGCAGCAACGCTCACAAGGTCTACAACATTGCCCACTGGAGCGATGGCTACATTGACGTCAATTCCGATGGCGATGTACTGATCCGCCCGGACCGGGGCCGCAGTGGTGATGATATCAACCTGCCCGAGCTCACCCGCAGCCTGGTCAGCCAGGGCATCCAGCTACCGGTACTGATACGGTTCACCGACATTCTTCACGATCGGGTCAACAAGCTGTGCGGTGCGTTCAACAAGATTGCCGCCGAGCATGACTACCAGGGGCGCTATACCGCCGTCTATCCCATCAAGGTCAACCAGCAACGGCGGGTGGTGGAAGAGCTGATCGCCAGCGAACCGGCCGCCGGCAACGGCCAGATTGGTCTTGAAGCCGGCAGCAAGCCGGAACTGATGGCGGTACTGGCGCTGTCCCGGCAGCCCGGTTCGGTGATTGTGTGCAACGGCTACAAGGACCGTGAATACATCCGCCTGGCGCTGATTGGCCAGAAGCTGGGCCACCGGGTCTTCATTGTGGTGGAAAAACAGTCCGAGCTGCCGCTGATTCTTGAGGAGGCCCGCAACCTGGAGGTCACCCCGCTGATTGGTATCCGCGCCCGGCTGGCCACCATCGGCAAGGGCAACTGGCAGAATACCGGCGGCGAGAAATCCAAGTTCGGCCTGTCTGCCAACCAGGTACTCGATGTGGTGGAACAGCTGCGGGCGGCCGGCGCACTGGCCTCCCTGCAACTGCTGCATTTCCACCTCGGCTCACAGATCGCCAATATCCGCGACATCCAGACCGGCCTCAAGGAATGCGCCCGCTTTTACAGCGAACTGTGCCAGCTCGGCGCGCCGATCGGTACCGTCGACATCGGCGGCGGGCTGGGCGTGGACTACGAAGGTACCCGCTCCCGCAGCAGCTGCTCGATGAACTACAGCGTCACCGAATATGCCTACAACGTCATCCATACCCTGCAGGCGGAGTGCGACCGCGCCGGCATCCCACACCCGGACCTGATCAGCGAATCCGGCCGCGCCCTGACCGCGCACCACGCCGTGCTGGTGACCAATGTCATCGACCGGGAAGCCCCGGAGGTCCGCGAAACCGGCGAACCGGCAGCCGATGCCCCGGGCCCACTGCACGATCTGTGGCGGGACCTGCAAAGCCTGCGGGATGACCACTGCCCCCGCTCCCAGATCGAGATCTATCACGACGTGCTCCACGCCATGAGCGACGTGCACGCCCAGTTCGCCCACGGTCTGGTGACCCTGGCGGACCGCGCCAACGCGGAGAGCCTGTACACCACCTGTTGCCGCCTGTTGCGTGGCCAGCTGGACAGTGCCAACCGGGCACACCGGGAGATTATTGACGAACTCAATGAAAAGCTCGCCGACAAGCTGTTCGTCAATTTTTCGCTGTTCCAGTCACTGCCGGATGTCTGGGGTATCGACCAGATCTTTCCGGTCATGCCGATCAACGGGCTGAACCGGGCACTGACTCGCCGCGCGGTGATCCAGGACATCACCTGCGACTCCGATGGCCGCATCGACCGCTATGTGGATGGCCAGGGCGTGGAAACCACCCTGCCCATGCCGCTGGACGATCCCCGCAGCCCGCTGCTGATGGGCTTCTTCATGACCGGGGCCTATCAGGAAATCCTCGGCGACATGCACAACCTGTTCGGCGACACCCACTCGGTGGATGTCCGGCGCGACGCCGAGGGCGGTTATGAGGTCAGCGAAGCCATTGCCGGCGATACGGTTGCCAAGATTTTGCGTTACGTGAATTTTGAACCGGAAGCGCTGCTGGAGACCTATCGGCAGAAGTTCGGTGCCAGTGACCTGGCGGAGGACGAGCAACGATCCCTGCTGGCGGAGCTCGAAAGCGGCCTGAATGGCTACACCTATCTCGAAGAGTAAACCGCGTCAGCTGCGCTGGCGGGTGCGGTACACCGAGGGTGAGCACCCCTCCCATTTGCGGAACGCCCGGCCAAAATTGGACGGATCACTGTAACCCAGGCGATAGGCTACCTCATCGATACTCAGGCCGGCCCGGGTCAGCAGTTCGATGGCTCGGCGGTGCCGCACCCGATCAAGAATCTCCTGAAACCGCACGCCCTCGGCGCCCAGTTGCCGGCGCAAGGTCCGGGCGGAGGTATGTAGCTGACCAGCCACCTCTTCCAGCCCGGGCAACCGGCCACTGCGCACCGAATCCAGCAGCCGCTGCACCCGGGTGGCCACCGAGCTGGTTGCCTCCAGGTGACGCATCTCCTCTTCGCACTGGGCTTCGGCTACCCGGCGCGCTACCGGATTGGACAACGCGATCGGCAGATCAAGGAAGTCACGGCCAAAACGCAGCTGGTTGACCCCGGTGCCGAAGCTGACCCGATCACCAAACAAACGGCGGTAGGCTGCGCCATGGGCTGGCGCCGGATAGCTCAGCCGACAGGATCCGGTGACCAGTAGCCGGGTGCCAAAGAGCAGCAGGTTCACATCCATGATCGACGCCATCACCACTTCCACATTGAACACTTCCAGACCGTCCAGGTCGCGGAGGATGTCCAGCTGCAGCACCGCTTCGTCACCCTCCGTGAAAAATGTCAGCGCCATGTAGCTGAAGCGGATACGGAAGTACTTGATCAGAATCGACAGCGCATCGGCAATGGTTTCGCTGCTGATGGCCGCCTGGGACAAGGCACCATGGGTGGTAAACTTCAGCCGTCCGCCAAACTCGAGGCCGAGGGCGGCATCGCCGGTGAGTTCAAGGGCACAGCGGTTCAGGGCGGCGAACTGGTCGAGGGTGATAAGGTTGTCGGGATGGCCAAGGACGGCCGGTCGCACGCCGGCTGCGCCAAGCAGACGGTTGCGGGGAACGCCCTTCTCCTCCGCCAGCTGGCAAAGAATGTCGGCGTAGTGGGCCCGTATGGCCGGGAGATCTTTACTACCGCCTGTGGAATGCATGCCTGGCTCACCATCCTGTGTGAATTTCCATTACCCAGATTAGTCAGCGAACCGGGCGACCACAATTACTCTGGCGACATACCCCCGACGACGTTCAAGTCATCCCGTTGCAATTTTTTTTGATCCGGGCACTGATCCGCGGCTGGCCCTGTGCCGTAATTCTATGCACTGACAAACACCCGACGAGCGCATAGAATAATGACCAGTACCCGTTCAACACATGCCACAGTCAAGGAGTGTCCAGTGACCACACTGGAACAGCAGCCAGCCCGGGCCGAGGGTCGCAAGGATCCGTGGAGCCAGTTGCTGGTGAAAGTGGGCAAACACCAGGACAGGAAAGCGTACCACGCCCTGTTCGAGCATTTTGCCCCCCAGATCAAGTACTACGCCATGGCGAACGGCCTGTCGAGTCACGCCGAAGAACTGGTGCAGGAAGTGTTTGTCTCGATCTGGCGGCGCTCCTGCCTGTACGACTGGCGCAAGGCTGCGGCATCAACCTGGATCTTCACGATTGCCCGGAACCAGCGTATCGATATGCTGCGAAAGATGCAGCGGACCAGTGCGGAAATGGCGGTGGAGACCGAAGACCTCTGGCAAATCCCGGGCGAGCATGAAGACGAGCCGGTGACTTCGTTGCATCGGCTGATGTCCGAGCGCCGGGTGCGGGAATCCCTGAGCCACCTGCCCGAGGAACAGATCACCGTCATTGCCAAGGTCTATATGGAAAACAAGTCGCACCAGATGGTGGCCGACGAACTCAACATTCCCCTTGGTACCGTGAAGAGCCGGGTTCGCCTGGCGCTGAACAAGCTGAAAGTGATTTTGCAGGACCAGAACGTATGACTCGGCACCACCCCGACAGCCTGAGCCTGATGGAATACAGCGCGGGCAACCTGAGCGATCCCCATGCCCTGTGCATCCGGCTCCACCTGGACAAGTGCCCGCACTGCCGCAGCCGGGTGGACACCCTGGACAGCCTTGGCGCGGTGATGATGGAAACACAACCCAAGGTCAGCGTGTCAGAAAGCATGTTTGACAGCATTCTGTCCCGCATTGACAGCGAGCCCGACAGCAAACCGGCGATACCGGTCATGCCGAGGGAAGGCACGCTGCGCAAATTGCTGGGCGAGGATCTGAACGATCTGCCGTGGAAACGGCAGCTCGGCGACGTCAGCGTGCTGGATATCAGCGAGAAATTCCCGGGCCAGAATGAGCAGGTTGTACTGCAGAAGCTGGCTGCCGGCGGCAAGGCACCGGCCCATACCCATCGGGGTTACGAAACCACGATTGTGCTTCAGGGTGCGTTTGCCGACCAGAACGGGGTGTTCAACCAGTGGGATTTCGTGGTGCTCAACGAACAGGACGAACACAAGCCGGTGGCAGTCGGCTGTGAAGACTGCATCACGTTGTCGGTACTCAGCGCTCCGGTGAAGCTGACCGGCGCCTTCACGAGGCTTTTGAACCCGTTTATCCGGTAGCTTGCTATGTTTTTGACTGCACCACCGCCCTTCGCCAGGTGGTGCAGATCTCCGCCCTTACCACGGCAATTCACTGCCACCGCCTTCGTTGAAGCGGCACTCCCCCCCATCAGTGCTGCTTGTTACCTTCAACTGCCTGAAAAATTTACCAAAGGTTTTACCGAAACACCCATTGATCGAACCCAACAGGTCGATATGATTTTTCTATGAACCTGCGTCAGTTTTTCGGCGAACCGTGAAGCCCAAAGCGTTCAAACAGTCGTATGAATCAGCAGTTTGAAGTTAAGCACCCAGCGAACCGCTCGGTGCCCGACACTTCCAGGCTGACTGATCTGAAAACGACGAGGAGAGCGTCCATGCAATACCAGGCACCCGCAAATGATCTTCGCTTCCTGCTGTTTGATGTTCTGGGAGCAGACAAGCTGCACGAACTGGAAAAATACGCCGATGCCACCCCGGACCTGATATCCGCGGTGATTGACGAGGCCGGCAAGCTGGCGGCGGAAGTGATCCAGCCCACCAACCAGGCCGGCGACCGGCAAGGCTGCCGGTACGACCCGGAAACCCGGAGTGTGACAACGCCGGAAGGGTTCAAAGAGGCCTACCGCAAGTTTGTTGAAGGCGGCTGGACCGCCCTCGACGCGCCGCTGGAGTTCGGCGGCCAGGGCCTGCCTCACACCCTCAAGTTCGTGGTGGACGAGATGGTCTGCTCCACCAACCTGTCCCTCGGCATGTACCCGGGCCTCACCCACGGTGCCATCAGCGCCCTTTACGCCCACGGTTCCGACGAACTCAGGCAGACCTACCTCGAGAAGCTGATCTCCGGGGAGTGGACCGGAACCATGTGCCTGACCGAGCCCCAGTGCGGCACCGATCTGGGCCTGATCCGTACCAAAGCCACCCCCAACGGGGACGGCAGCTACGCCATCGAGGGCACCAAAATCTGGATCACCGGCGGCGAGCACGACCTGGTGGACAACATCGTGCACCTGGTGCTGGCCAAGTTGCCAGGCGCGCCGGATACCACCAAGGGCATTTCCCTGTTCGTGGTGCCCAAGTTCCTGCCAGATTCCGGCGAGCGCAACCCGGCGTTCTGTGGTGGCCTGGAGCACAAGATGGGCATCAAGGGCTCCGCTACCTGCGTGATGAACTTCGAAGGTGCCAAGGGCTGGCTGGTGGGTGAGCCCAACAAGGGCATGAGTGCCATGTTCACCATGATGAACGAAGCGCGCCTGATGGTGGGCATGCAGGGCCTTGGGCTGGCCGAGATGGCCTACCAGGAAAGCCTGGGGTTTGCCCGCGAGCGCTTGCAGAGCCGCTCGCTGAGTGGCGCGAAGAACCCGGACGGCCCGGCTGATCCGATCATCGTGCATCCGGACGTGCGGCGCATGCTGATGCGCCAGAAAGTGCTGAACGAAGGCATGCGAGCCCTCGCCCTGTTTACCGGCCACCAGCTCGACCTGTCGGTGGCCCACCCGGACGAAAAAGTTCGTGAAAACGCCGATGACCTGGTGCAACTGCTGACCCCGGTGGTCAAAGCCTTCCTGACCGACGAAGGCTACAACAACGCCAACTGGGGCCAGCAGGTACTGGGCGGCTCCGGCTTCACCCAGGACTGGCCACTGGAGCAACTGGTGAGAGATGGCCGCATCGCGCGGATCTATGAGGGCACCAACGGCATCCAGGCCATGGATCTGGTTGGCCGCAAGCTGGCCCTGAAAGGCGGCCAACTGGTGCGCGCCCTGTTCGCCGAGCTGACGGGTTACTTGAAAGACAACCCGGATGCACCTTACCGGGAAGCGCTGAAAGGCGCCATCAAGGGCCTTGAGCAGGCCACCCTGTGGCTGGCCCAGAATGCGCCGAAGGATCCGGAACAGGCCGGCGCGGCTGCTGCGCCGTACCTGCGGCTGATGGCGCTGACGGTTGTCGGTTACTTGTGGTCACGGATGGCGGGTGTTGCCAGCCGGCAGCTGGAAAGCGGCGAAGGCAACAAGCCACTGCTGGAGAGCAAGCAGGTCTCGGCCCGCTTCTACTTCGAAAAACTGATGCCGGAGACCGACTGGCTACTGAAGGACATCCAGAGCGGCAAGGACAGCCTGATGGCGTTTGCAGACGAGCATTGGGTGGCCTGAAACCGCCTGGGGCGGCCGGCGCGAAGGGCACTGGCCGGAAATGACCGAGTACTGTCAGTTTTTGACCTTTATCAGTTTTCCTCACCGCAGGATACTGTTCGGGTTGATTAGTGTCTCTGAACTAGTCCGGCTCAGCTCCCGTCGGGTTGAGTCTCTTGCTTGTCAGCCACGCCTTGGCGTGGCTTTTTTTATGCCTGCCGCGCACTGCGGTACAATCAGCGCCCTCTATTCGCTTTCCAGGTTATCCGGGGCCAGACACCATGATTGAAGATGATTACGCCTTCCGTTTCGGCGGCATCGAGCGCCTGTACGGCCGGCTGGCCCTGCAGGCATTCCGCCAGTCCCATATCGCCATAATCGGTCTTGGCGGGGTGGGCTCCTGGGCTGCGGAAGCCATGGCCCGCAGCGGCATTGGTCACATTACCCTGATTGACATGGACGATGTCTGTGTCTCCAACACCAACCGCCAGCTCCACGCTCTGGAAGGCCAGTATGGTCGCACCAAGACCGACGCCATGGCGGACCGGTTGCGGGCCATCAATCCCCACGCCGATATCCGGGTCCACTTCGGGTTCGTGACACCCAAGAACACCGCCGACGTCATCCACCCCGACATGGACGGCGTCATCGATGCCATCGACAGCGTCAAAGCCAAAGCGGCACTGATTGCCCATTGCCAGCGCCGCAAGATCCCCCTGGTGGTGGCTGGCGGCGCCGGTGGCCAGATGGACCCCACCCAGATCCAGGTGGCTGACCTCAGCCGGACCACCCAGGATCCATTGCTGGCCAAGGTTCGTAATATGCTGCGTCGGGAATACGGTTTTTCCCGCAACCCGAAACGCCGTTTCGGCATCGAGGCTGTATACTCACTGGAGCAGCTCACGTATCCTGCCGGAGACGGCGAGGTTTGCCTGCAGAAGCCGGCAACGGACGGCCCGGTGCGACTGGACTGCGCGTCCGGCTTCGGAGCCGCCAGTCCGGTTACGGCAACATTCGGTTTCGTCGCTACCTCCCGTCTACTCAATCGCATAGCGACCCGGGCACGGAAGGCGGCAACCCCTGACGGATCAACTCAACGGACCTGATTCCCCTATGTCAGCCAGTATCGTTCTCCTTCTTGCCAGCATCGGTATCGTCTCCCTGTTCTGTCAGTGGCTTGCCTGGCGGCTTCGTATGCCGGCCATCCTGTTCCTGCTCGCCGGCGGCATTGCGGCAGGGCCACTGTTGGGGTGGATCAACCCGCAACCGCTGTTCGGCGAGCTGCTGTTTCCGCTGATCTCCCTGGCGGTCGCGGTCATCCTGTTCGAGGGTAGCCTCACCCTGCGTTATGACGAAATCCGAGGCCACGGCAAGATGGTGCGCAACCTGATCCCGGTTGGATCGATTGTCACCTGCATCATCGGCACACTCGCCGCAAAATGGGCCCTCGAAGTGTCCTGGGAGGTCGCGTTACTGTTCGGCGCCATCTCCATCGTAACCGGCCCGACGGTTATTGCCCCGCTGCTGCGCTCGGTACGACCCAAGTCGAACCTGGCCAACATTCTGCGCTGGGAGGGCATCATTATCGATCCGGTCGGCGCTCTGCTGGCGGTCCTGGTGTTTGAGGGGATTGTGTCCTGGGGTCAGGGCAACGTGTTCGGCCACTCGCTTTATATCTTTGGCAAGACGATTGCTGTGGGCTTCCTGATTGGTGCGCTGGCCGGCTGGCTCAACGGGGTTGCCCTGCGCAAGCACCTGCTACCCCAGTACCTGCACAATGCCGGCACCCTTACTTTCATGCTGGGCGTATATGCCGTGTCCAACGAACTGGCCCACGAATCCGGACTGCTCACCGTCACCGTGATGGGCATCTGGATGGCCAACATGAAGCAGGTACCGATCGACAGCATCCTCGAGTTCAAGGAATCCCTCAGCGTGCTGCTGATTTCGGCGTTGTTCATTATCCTCGCTGCCCGTATCGAGTTCTCCGCAATCGCCGATCTGGGCTGGGGCCTGGTGGTGGTGCTGGCGGTGCTGATGCTGGTCGCCCGCCCGCTCAGCATTTTTCTTTCGTCAATCGGCACCAGCCTCAGCTGGCGAGAGAAACTGTTCCTGAGCTGGGTCGCCCCCCGCGGCATTGTCGCTGCAGCCGTCTCCGCCCTGTTCGCCTTCCAGCTCCAGCAACAGGGCTATGACAGCGCGGGCGCCCTGGTACCCCTGGTGTTCATGCTGATCATTGCCACGGTTACCCTGCAGAGCCTCACCGCGAGGCCGATCGCCCGCCTGCTCAAGGTGGCCGAGCCGGCCGATTACGGGTTCCTGATCCTCGGCGCCAACCAGGTCGCGCGCCAGATCGCGGAAGCGTTGCAGAAACACGAAGTGCCGGTGACCCTGAGTGACACCAACTGGGAGAATGTTCGCCAAGCCCGGATGGACGGTCTGCAGGTGTATTTCGGCAACCCGGTCTCCGAACATGCCTCGACCCACCTTGATCTGACCGGCATCGGCAATCTGCTGGTCATTTCGCCCTACAAGCACATGAACTCGCTGGCCACCTACCACTTCCTGGACTGGTTTGGTAAAGGCTGCGTCTACAGCCTGTCAGAGGGCGACCAGGACCAGAAGGCCCGTCATCAGACCGCCGAAAAGATCCAGCAGACCCGCGGTCTGTTCGGCGAGGTAAGCTACGCCAAGCTGGCCAGCCTGGTCAGCAAGGGCTATTTCGTCAAGACGACCCAGCTCAGTGAGGAATTCACCTTTGAAGACTTCCAGGAGCGGTTCAACCACCAGGCCATCCTGCTGTTCGTGATCGACGACCGGGAGCGGATCCAGCCGGTTACCTCGCCCTCCGAGGTCAAACCCGACAAGGACTGGGTACTGATCAGCCTGGTGCCGCCCCAGGCACTGAAAGAACGCCGGGAACGGGAAAACAACGGCGAAGCGGAGCCGACGCCGGCCTGACCGTCAGCCGCCGCGGCAGTCCAGCACCAGCTTGCCGCGCACGTGGCCAGTCTCCAGCAGGCGATGGGCGTCGGCCACCTCGGCCAATGGGAACGTCTGGTCAATGTGGACCCGCACGTCGCCGTCCTCGATGAGCTCGGCGATTTCCTCCAGGTGGAAGACGTCCGGCCGCACGGTCATACCGTGGGCGCGCAGCCCCATGGTTTCGGCGGCGGTGACGATCTCGTCCGCGGTGATAGTCGGGATGGTGACCAGCACCCCGTGCTCGCTGAGCGTATGCAGGGAACGCTTGCCGGCATCACCACCGACCAGGTCCAGTACCACATCCAGCCCATAGCACTCATCCGCGACATCGGTGGTGTGATAGTCAATCACTTCGTGAACGCCTAGCCCGGCAAGGAAGTCCTGGTTACGGCCCGAGGCGGTGGCAATCACATGGGCGCCGCGCACCCGCGCAAACTGCACCGCAAAGTGCCCCACACCACCGGCTCCGGCATGAATCAGCACCTTCTGGCCGGGTTCCAGCGCGGCAACCTCGAACAGGGCCTGCCACGCGGTCAGTGCAGCCAGCGGCAGGGCACCGGCGGCCACCAGGTCGAGCTCTTCCGGCACAATGGTCAACTCATCGGCACGCGCCACCGCGTATTCGGCGTAGCCCCCGCCAGCGACCGGAAATCCCACCATGCCCATCACCCGGTCGCCCACCGCAAGCGTGGTCACGTCATCTCCCACGGCGGCCACGACACCGGCAACATCATACCCCGGCGTCCAGGGCAGGGAGTTCTCGATCTGTCGGGCCGCAAAACCTAGCCCTTTACGGGTTTTCCAGTCGATAGGATTGAGGCCCGCGCCAGCGACCCGGATACACACCTCCCCTGCGGCAGGCGCCGGTACCGGGCTGTCGGCGAGGCGAAGCACCTCCGCCTCGCCAAAGCGGTCATAGACAACATGCTTCATGAATTCACTGGCCATTGCCGCTACAGGGTTGGTCATGGTGTTCTCCTCGACAGTCGCCCGTTTCAGGGGCCTAAGAGTATTCAGCCTAGCAGAAAACCGGCCCGGCACGGGAGCCGGGGCCGATTCAGTCCCGCGGACCTATGTGGTCCAGGCCACGACCACCGGCGACCACCGCGCCGCCGAGAATCTCACCATACTCGGCGGGTACCCGGGCCGGGCGCTGGGTTTGCAGGTTGACGCAGGCATGGCTGGAAACTGCCCGCACCAGGGTTTTGCCATCCGCCGGCCGGACTAACTGGAACTGGCGGGCAGAGCGGAAGCGGCCATCAAAGTCGGTCAGCCAGGTGCCGAGCACCAGCCGGTCACCAGCATTGGCGGCGACCAGGTAATCAATCTCGGTGCGGGTAATGGCCATCGCGCGGCCGGTCGCCTCATGGCGCTCCCACGTCATCCCCAGGCTCTCGATATGGGCCCAGCTGATGTCTTCGAGCCAGCGCACATAAACCACGTTGTTGGCATGTCCCAGCCGGTCGGTATCCTCCTCCCGTACCTCGATGGTCATGGTGAACGGGTCCGGCAGATCCCACCGGATGTCGTGTAACTCAATCATTCTTTGCGGTCTCCAGGCCCGGAACAGCCGTTACCGGTAGCCGGCCAATCCGGTCGTTATGAAGTGAACCAAAGTACAGGAATCCATCATGGGGATTCACCGAGGTGATTTCCTGCAAGTGGGTACCCTCGGGGTCGTGCAGGCTGGCCAGCAGCTCGCCACGGCCATCAAATACCAGCACCAGGCCATAGTCTTCCGGGGCGGGTTGCAGGCTTTCGGGTAACCGTGCCACCAGCTCCTTCAGCCAGGGGTATCGGTGCAGGGTGTCGACCTGGCGGTTGCGCAGGGTGGGGAACGCCACCCAGTACCGGCCTTCGCTGTCCACCGCCAGGTTATCGGGAAAGCCCGGCAGGTTGTCGACAAACACCTCACTCTGCCCCGCCTTTCGTCCCTTCAGCCAGTAGCGCAGGATGCGGTACTTCCAGGTTTCGTTGACCAGGACATAGTCGCCCTGTGGCGACACCGCGACACCGTTGGCAAAATGCAGGCCGCCCATCACCAGCTCGGTCCGGCCGCTGACCGGCTCGTAACGCAACAACCGGCCATGGGGACGCATTTCCAGCAGATCGAGCCGGTAATCCGGTTGGTGGAAGCGGGAACTGGCATCACTGAAGTAGATACGGCCATCGGGCGCAATCGCCACATCATCGGTAAACCGGAAGGGCAGGCCATGGGCTTCCCGGGTCAGCACTTCAACCTTGCCCCGGGGGTCGATGGACAGCAGTCCCTTCCAGGCATCGGCGACAATCAGGTTGCCCTGCTGGTCGAACACCATCCCCAGGGGACGACCGCCGGTGGTCAGCCAGGTTTCTACCCGGCCATCGGGCCAGACCCGGATTATCTTGCCGTCCTGGGTGCCGGAATAGACCCGGCCAGCGGCATCCACCGCAGTATCCTCAGGGCCATACACCTGCCCTTGCGCCAGCAATTCGGCCTGCTGTAACACCTGGTTAGCTGCCAGCTTGCCGGTCATTGCCGGTGCCGCCGGGGCATCCCAGGCACGGCTGTCTACGGGCGACGGCTGCAACAAAAAACCACCGACGCCAACGAACAGTGCCAGCAGGACGACCATAATCCACTTCATACGCCGAATCCTTTTTTTATCAGAGCACGACCGAACCATAGCAGAGGGCGCCGAACCACCCAATGCTCAGGCAGGCCGTTCAGGGCGGCGGTTGAAGCGGGCCACTGGCTCGGGTATAGTCGCCGTTCATTTTTTAACCACCCCTTGTCAAGGGTCGCCAGACCACACTCCGGAGTTCCGATGCTTTACGAAATCACCTCTCCCCTGTTCACCGTCGCGGCACTTCTGGTGATGGGCGGTATCGTGTTCAGCGCCAAAACGGTGTTTGATCGCAAGATGGCTGCCCTGAATGCTCCCGGCGGCGACCTTCGCCCGGCCGGGGACCAGGCAGAAGCCTGATCCCGGCACCGGGTCAGGCTGCGAGGAAATTCCGGCACAGCTCGGCAAACCGGTCCGGCTGTTCGGCGTGCAGCCAGTGTCCGGTGCCCTCAATGATCTGCAATTCGGCCTTTGGAAACAGCCGGGCAATCTCGTCCCGATGCTTGTCCTGGATGTAGGCGGAGTCGGCACCCTTGATGAACAGGGTCGGCCCCTCGAAAGCGTCCCCCTCCGGAGCGGCCGCCAGATTGGGGTAACAGGCCTCGATCACCGGGACATTGATCCGCCAGCGGAAACCGCCAGCCCCACTCTCCCCCGTCGGAATCCGCTCCAGATTCTTCAGCAGGAACTGGCGCACCCCGGGCATTTCCACGTAGTGAGCAAGGGCGACATCCGCCTCCTGCCGGGACTTGAAGCCGGACGGGTCAATCGCTGTCATACCTTCCAGGATGGCATCATGGCGGGGCTTGTAGGTGACCGGAGCGATGTCCGCGACGATCAGGTGGTCCACCCGGTCCGGATAGGTCAGCGCGACCTGCATCGCGGTCTTGCCGCCCATCGAGTGACCGAGAATGGCGGCACTGCTGAGCCCCTGGGCGTCCATATAGGCAATCACATCCGCGGCCATCGCCGGGTAATCCATGACGTCACTGTGGGGTGAGCGACCATGGTTGCGCTGGTTCAGGGCATGGATCTGCCACTGGTCTTCCAGCCGTTTGGCAATGGCCCCCAGGTTCTCCATCGAACCGAACAGGCCGTGCAGTATGATCAGGGGCTTGCCGGTGCCGGTAACCCGGCCGTTAAGCGCAACACTCATGAACTGGCTCCTCGCTTACTGTGAAACAGACGTCTGGTCAGCGGCTTACATTAACACTCAATGACCGGCGGCACAGCCCTCTGTCTGTACAGGCCGAGCGAGCGGGTGACCGCCGCGGACAGTGGAAGGACAGCAGGAAAACAGGGGGGGGGGACGGGGACAGGACGTTTGCGACAAAAAAAGGGGCCGGCAAGCCGGCCCGTAATCCTCAGAAATCAGTGAACAAGTCTCTGAGACACCTTCCGAATCATCAACAGAAGTACATGTTGTTCAGGTACTCGGCCAACGCTTCGAAATTCTTGCGTTCTTGCTCGGTATTTGGAACAAACAGCGGATTTTCCATAAAAATACCTCCGGTTTACGGCAGATTGATTGCCTTTGTGCGATGGTCTAATGCTATCGTTAAAGCCATGACAAACCGTTGACAGGCTGACCCAGCCATTTGACATTTTGTATCAATCTGACAAACAGCCGTACGAGGACCGAGCAAAGTTGACCGAGTCATCGGAGCAAACCGCAGTGGCGGTCAATCCACCGGCGGTGGCGGCCTCCAGCACTCTGGCGCTGATCCACTACCTGGACAACCTGGGGTTGCTGGAACCGGCCCGGGTGGAGGAGATAACCGGCGCCAGCCTGGAGCAACTGCAGGATCCGGACCGGCGGGTCGCCGCAGATCGCCATTACCGGTTATGGGAGTACGCCGAGCAGGTGACCGGGGATCCCGCCGTTGGCCTTCATGCCGGCGCGGTGGTGGACCCCGAGCGTATGGGCCTGGTTGGCCACGTCTTCTTTAACTGCGACACCCTCGGCGAGGCCGTCACCCAATACGTCCGCCTGCACCGCCTGGTCAACGAATCGGTTCTGCTCAGCTTCGAACACAGTGAGGATCAGGCGATTCTCACCTGGCAGCCCGATATTCCCGGGCACTACTGCCGACAGGACATGGACCGGACTCTGGCGGCGGCGCTATCCCGCACCCGTCACTTCATCCACCCGCAGATTACCGTAGACTGGGCCGAAATCGCTCACCCGGAACCAGCCTACGGCAATGAGTACGAGGCCCTGCTGGGGGGGCCTGTGCGCTTTGGCAGCGGCAGCACCCGGATCGCCTTCGCCAGCCGCTTCCTTGAGCACCCGATCCCCCGCCGCAACCCCTACGTCTATTCGGCGGTCCTGCGCCAGGTCAACAGCCTGCTGGCACGAATCCAGACCCGGCGTTCGTTCAGCCGCAAGGTCCGCCGCCTGATCTCGCGGCAAATGTCCACCGAGCGGATTGATGCCGACAGCCTGGCGCGGCAATGCCATATGAGCCGGCAGACCCTGTACCGCCGGCTCAAGAAGGAAGGCATGAGCTTCCACGACCTGGTGGAGCAGGTTCGCAAGGATAAGGCCCTGCGCTATGTCGCGGCGGATCGCTACGCCCTCGGTGAGATCGCGTTCCTGCTGGGGTTCTCCGAGCTCAGTGCCTTCAGCCGCGCCTTCAAGCGGTGGACGGGGGTTGCCCCGGCCCAGTACCGGGCGCGCTGCCTGGCCATGGGATCGCCCGAGGAATCGGAGTAACCATGGCTGACCTCTCGCTGATCGCGATTATCCTGGCCGTCGTCTACGGTGTGGCGCTGGTTTGTGTGCACCGCATCCTGCTGACCTACCGGACTGCCCAGGGCGCGATTGCCTGGATCATCGGCCTGCTCGGCCTGCCCTACCTGGCGGTCCCTCTGTTCATGCTGTTCGGTCGCAACCGGTTCTCCGGCTACGTCAGTGCACGCCGGATGGGCGACCAGACCCTGGCTCCGCTGCTGAATCAGTTTGAGCAACAAACCGCGGCCATTACCAGTCCACAGCAGGAACACCTGAGTGACGAACTGCAGGTGCTGTGCAAACTGGCCCGCCAGCCCTTTACCGCAGGCAATCACTGCACCCTGTTGAAAGACGGTGTGGCTACCTTCGACGCCCTGTTCGAAGCCATGGAAAGCGCTCAGGACTATATTCTGCTGGAGTTCTATATCGTGCGTTCGGACCGGGTCGGCCAGCGCATCAAGTCGATTCTCAAGCGTAAGCTGGCCGAAGGCGTCAAGGTGTGGTTTATCTACGACGACATCGGCAGCGCCTTCCTGTCCGGCCGCTACCTGAAGGAGTTGAGCAGCGCCGGCGCCAGGATCGCCTCGTTCGGTGACGGCAACATCCGCCGGCGGCGGTTCCAGATCAACTTTCGCAATCACCGCAAACTGCTGGTGTGCGATGGCACCATCGGCTTTGTCGGTGGCATCAACCTGGGCGACGAGTACCTCGGCACGGCAATGGATCAGGAGCCCTGGCGGGATACCCACTGCCGCATAACCGGCGCCGCAGTCCTGGGCCTGCAACTGGCCTGGCTGGAGGACTGGAACTGGGCAGCTAACGACATTCCCCGGCTGAACTGGGATGCGCCGGAGCCCGACCCTGACGGCGAGAACGTGCTGGTGCTGGCCACCGGGCCGGCCGACCCTTACGAAACCTGCACCCTGTTTTTTCTCAATTGCATCAATAACGCCCGTTCCCGAATCTGGATTGCCTCACCCTATTTCGTGCCGGACTTCCAGGTGGTGAACGCGCTGCAACTGGCGGCGCTGCGGGGCGTGGACGTACGCATCATCATCCCCGAAAAATCGGACCAGCCGCTGATCCGGCTCGCGGCATATTCCTATCTGGTCCAGGCGTCTGCCGCTGGCATCGGCATCTATCAGTACCAGGCTGGCTTCATGCACCAGAAGGTGGTCCTGGTGGATGACCGCTATGCCGCGATCGGCACCGCCAATCTGGACAACCGGTCAATGCGGCTGAACTTCGAGATCACCACGCTGTCCACCGGCCGGGCGCTGGTCCGCGACGTTACCGGGATGCTCGAGGAAGATCTCACCAAATGCCGGCTGATGACCGAGCGGGACTATCGCGATCGCTCCCACCTGTTCCGGCTGTGTTGCCGGGCCGTCCGCCTGCTGGCACCGGTACTCTGACCCCACGGGATAGTGCGGGACGTTTTCCCGCGGCGCGGAATATGAGAGTATTCGCGACATCCGATTCGCCCCCCTGACGGCAGTTAACCAGGTCCATGAACACGTTCAAACCCAGAGAAACCCTCACCGAGCAGGTGGCCCGCCACATCGAAAACCTGATTGCCTTCGGGCAACTGCACTCCGGCGAGCGGATTTATGAAACCGCCATGGCCAAACAGCTGGACGTCAGCCACGGCTCCATCCGCGAAGGACTGCTGTTACTGGAAAAGCGCCACCTGGTCCGCAACGTGCCGCGCAAGGGTGCTTTCGTCACCGAGCTCGATCATTTCTTTGTCCGCAGCCTCTACGAAATACTCGAGCTCTACCTCACCCATACCGGGCGCAAACTGGCCCGCCAGTGGCAGCCGCAGGATATGACGCGACTGGAGTCGCTCTATGAGCGGATGGAAGCCTGTCACCAGAACAACGACCTGCTGGCGTTCCTGGAACTGGGCATCGAATATACCCAGGCCTCCCTGGCCTACGCTGACAACTATTTTATCGTCGCCGCCATTGACGACCTCTGGCCGTCCGCCAAACGCTGTGCCTTCGTGGCGTTCCGCCAGGGCAGTCAGAAGCTGCTGGAAGACAACCTGGCCCACATGCGGGAATCCATCGAGGCCATCCGCGCCCGCGATGAAGAACGGCTGACCGACATCCTGCGCCGCTACGCGAGCCTGCAATGCGAACAGGTACTTGCTGCCCTCGAGGTCAAGGAACAGACCAATGATGCCGTGCGCTGACCTGTTCCGCGGCGGCCTCGGACTGGGCCTGACCCTGCTGCTGGTCGCCTGTGCCACCGCCCCCCGCGAAACGGCGGTCACCCCGATGATGCCGGCACCGCCAGAGGACCCGCCTGCGGTACCGCAACCGGAGCTGCCCTGTGCCTGGAGCCAGGTAAAAGGCGTCGCCATCCTGCTGGTGGAAGCAACCGCAGACGGCAACGGAAATGGGACCTGGCAGTTTTTCCCCGGTGACGAGATCCTGTTCTACCCGACGCCACCGGGCGCCACACGCGGAGCGGAATACAAGGCTCTGTTGCGGCGCCCGCTGAGCGGCTCCTGCGAGCAGCCGGTGCTGTACCTGATTGCCCCGATCGGTCCGATCTGAGCGGCGCGTTAATCGAATAGCTGGGTGAAGGCGAAGCCGATATTCAGGTAGGCGCTCCAGTCGTCCCGATTGTTGTAGGCTGTCGCCAACTGGACCGGACCAAGAAAGGTGTCCACCCCCGCAAACACGCTCCAGGAACGCAACAGGTTATTCCAGCGTGCATCGCCCAGCGATTGCCAGGCATTGCCGGTCTCGAAACCGACACCGGCAAAATAAGGCACAAAGGGCCCGCCAAAACGTTGATGGACAAACACCGAGGCCAGGGCCGCATCCGGCCCGGCAATTTCACCCCGGCTGTAGGCAGACAGCTGGCGGAAACCACCCAGCAACACCGAGTTTTCAACACCCGGCACGCCGTCAGTCACCGCACTGGCATAGAGCTGACCGACCACGCCATACTCGTTCCAGGACCCGCCTGCCGCCAGCATCATGGTGTAACGGTCCAGATTGCGGTCTGCCCCCATTCCTGGCCGCTCGTACTCTCCGCGAATGCCGGCAAAAGCACCACTTTTCGGCAGAAACGGATCGTCCAGGGAGTCATGGACCAGACGCAGATTCCAGCCACCCTGGTCAATGGCGCCGCCCGGAGCAATCCTGGCACCCACCTGATCGTCCACCGTGGCGTAGCCGCGGGTGATACCCAAGCGCGCTTCGGCGTTGACACCTAGTTCGGTACCCAGCGACAGGTCCAGTTCGCGCTGGGTGATATCCACCTCGGCAATGCGATCCCCGGTGCTGTTGAACACACTCTGTTCATTGCGCTGATAGGTCGCCCCCGCAATCAGGAAACGCTTGAACCCGTAATCCAGGGGCTGGAACCATTCGGTACGGATCCGCGGTTCGGTACCCAGGCGAGCTCCGGTCTTCCATTCACCCCCCCAGTCATTGAGCTCCGTCATACGCAGGGCCGCGCCAACATTGAAGCGGGTATCGTCGTTGAAGTTGTCTTCGTAATCCAGACCAAAACTCAGGTAGTTGGGCCCCCAGCTCTTTTCCTTGACCACGACATTGAGGACCGAGCCCTGTCCGGTCGGCGAAAGGCTGTAGGACACCATCTCGTAATACCCGAGCCCGTATATCCGTTTCAGGTCCTCTTCGAGCTGATCCACATCCAGCGGCTGACCCAGCTTCTGACGCAGCCGGGCCCGCAAAAAACGGCGATCAAGCCGGATATCATCAGCAATCCGGATCCCGACGATGTTGCCAATGCTGGCGGGTCGGTGACTGCGATGCCCCTGATAGACCCGCCAGTCGTCTTCGCTGACCTGCAAGGGCCTGAGGTCGGTGGCGTGTTCCCGGGCGGCAGTCGCGCCCAGTTCAAAAATCACCGGGGCGTTGTAGAAGTCCGTCGAGCCATGGCCCTCAAGATCCGGCCGGATCAGCACATCCTGATCCTGCAGCAGTTCCAGCTGCTGATCCGCGTTCATTCGGGTCATCAGCGTGGTCAGCTGGCCAACCACGGAAAAGGCCTCACGCAGGCTCTCCACATCCTGCAGGCGATCGGTGATATCCACTGCGATAATGATGTCAGCGCCCATGTCGTGGGCCACGCTGACCGGAATGTTATTGGCTACCCCGCCATCCACCAGCATCCGGCCGTCCAGCACCACCGGAGCGTAGACTCCCGGAATGCTCATGCTGGCGCGGATGGCGGTGGCGAGGTCGCCACGGCGCAGCACAACCTGCTCGCCGGTTTCGAGGTCAGTGGCGACGGCACGGAAGGCGATCGGCAAGCGGTCGAAGTCTTCCACAAGGGCGGCGTCACGGGTCAGCTCGTTGAGGATGAAGCCGAGGTTCTGGCCCGCGATAATGCCACTACCCAGGTGGATGCCATCCAGCCGGATTCCGATGCCGGGTTCCACCGGATAGCGCCAATCGTCGGATTTGCGACGCACCGCCTTGTAGGCGCGGCCGGGATCATCCCGGAAACTGGCCAGCCAGTTGATGTCGATGAGCTGCTGCTCGATCTGCGCTACCGGCATTCCGAGGGCATAAAGGGCACCGATGGCCGATCCCGCGCTGGTGCCGACGATAACGTCCACGGGCACGCGCATTTCTTCCAGTACCCGCAGCACCCCGACATGGGCCAGCCCTTTGGCACCGCCGCCGCTGAGCACCAGGCCGATCTTGGGCCGGGAACCCGGCTCGGCTTGCGGCGTTTCCGCCAGCACAGCCGGCGCGACAAGGACCAGCAGTGCCAGCAGGCCACTCAGGGCACAGCGATTGAACATAGGTGTCATCCGTGCGTGGTCAATGCTTCGCCTTGTCCTCATCCACCAGGGAGAGATGGGAAACGTCCGGAACCAGAGGGGGTGGAAGGTCCCGTTCCACACCGATGTCGGCCCCCGGCGGTGCCAGCGTCCATTCATCCAGATGCTCGAACATCGGCGCCTCCGCTTCCTGGTGCTCGGCCAGGGTAACCCCCGGGGGATCCAGGGTCAGGCCGCTGCCGGCCAGAATGTCATCGACCTTGTCGCCAGCAACCGGCAGGCGGTCACCCGGCTCGACAGCCGGTACGGCGGCCGGCTCTGCGGGCGGCGGAGCCCCGGCAGCCGTCGCCGGCGCGGTCTCGGTCGCTGCCGGGGTGGAGTCAGGCGCTGCCTGCGGTGCAGCAGCCATCGGCTTCACATACGCCACCATGCCGTGGCGGGCCAGCACCGCCCGATACTTTTCCGCCTGATCCTGCTCCAGACGATTGCGAATAACCACCGGTTGGCCCGCGAACATCCGCTCAACCTGTTCTACCGAAGCCTTGAACAGGTTCCTGGCATTATTGCGGACCACCTGAGGATCGGTACCCGGAGTACACTCACCCTTGAATACCAGCTGAAACATGTCTGTGACTCCCTGCACTTCGTTGTCGTTCATCATAGATGATGGCCCGTTCGGCGGGAAATCCCCGCTGCCATCGGCTATTTTTTGTTCAGATTGCAAATAATTGAAAAATCTAACCACAACAGGAGACAAGCCGCGACCAACTTTGCCATAATCTTCCGTAACATCCGGTTACATGCTGTTACACTTGGCTCGGGACACATCATCATGCGACTGACCTCCCCCCTCGCCGCCCTGGCTCTGGCCTCCGCCTTCAGCGTTAGCGCGCCCTATGCTGCCGCCGAAAACATCGACGTCCTGATGAGCGGCCTGTTTGCCGGTCAGGAAGCCACCTACGTCGGCTACGACAGCGTGGAACGCGAGGACATTCCGGCAACCTCCACGGTCGACCGCAAATACCTGATTGTTGATTTCCGACTGCAGTCCGAACAGGGATATGAACAGCTGCAGGCGAGTGTTCACAAGGTCTGTATGGCACTGCTGCGGGACCGTGACCTGATTTCCTCGCTCACCCGTGACGGCTATGACATGGTGTCTGTCGCGTTCGACCGCAAATCCCAATACGATTGCCTGTAACGGTACGCCGGCCGTCAGGGCACCGGATCCTGCCCTAGCAGTCGCGGGAACGCCTCGAGCGCACTGTTGACCGCGTCCAGGTTGAAGGCCTCCACATCTACCAGCAGTTTCTCACCATACAGCGTTACCGTACGGGATCGGAAACGTTTGCCCCAGGCCAGCACCTGGCTGGCGAATTCGCGCATTTCCTCCGGGTCACCACTGGCACGCACGGTCTTCCACTTTTCACCGAAATCCTTTGCCAGCTGGCTCCGCAGCCAGTCGCGCTCCTGCATGCTCATGGTTTCCGCCAGCAGGCGTCCCGAATCCTGCGGCTCGCTTTCGGGTTCGGCCTCTTCCGCACCGGCAACGACATCAGGCAGTGTTACCGTGAAGGTGGAGCCAACGCCCTGCTCACTCGCTACCGTCAGCTCGCCCCCCATCATCCGCACCAGCTTGCGACTGATCGCCAGCCCCAGGCCGGTTCCGCCATATCGGCGGCTGCTCTGGCCTTCCTGCTGCTCGAACGCATCAAAGATCCGTTCCTGCTGGTCCCGGGCGATCCCGATGCCGGTATCCGCCACCGTCACCACAAGCCGGTAATGGGCCGGCGCATCGTCATGTTCGTCACCACCCGGCAACAGCGTTGCCCGGGCTCGCACCGTCACCTCACCCTCGTGGGTAAACTTGATGGCATTGCCCACCAGGTTGAACAGCACCTGGCGTAGTCGCGCCTCATCCAGCAGCAGGGCCGCCGGCATTTTCTTGTCGACGCCAACCTCGAGGGTGATGCCCTGCTCCCGGGCCCGTAGGTCGAAGATATGACGGACATCGCCGAGCAGCCGCCGCAGCGACAGCGGGGCAATCTCCAGCCGCATCTTGCCGGCCTCGATCCGCGACAGGTCGAGGATGTCATTGATCAGCATCAGCAGGCTGCGGCTGCCGGCACGAATGGCGTCCAGATAGGTTTTTTGCTGCGGATCGGTCACCTTGTTCCGCAGCAGATCGCTGTAACCGATTACCGCATTCATCGGGGTGCGGATCTCATGGCTCATATTGGCGAGGAACTCGCTCTTGGCACGGTTGGCGCTCTCTGCCTCGCGAGCCAGCCGCTCCGCTTCCAGCTTGGCCGCCCGCAACTGGTCCTCACTGCGGCGCAGGGCGTTTTCCGAGCGGATACGCTCGTCCACTTCACGGGACAGTTTGCGGTTCCAGTACAGGAAGATCAGCACCACCACCAGGGCGATCAGGATGACCCGTCGTACCGCGGTATAGTCGGTTCCCTGCTCGATATCGAGGTGAATCCAGCGATTGTAGATGGCCTCGGACTCCCGGGGCTCGAGACTGCCCAGGGCCTTGTTGATGATGCGTAACAACTCCGGCCGATCCTTGTGGACCGCAAGGCGGAGCTCATACTGGTAAGGCGTTATGCTGGTAATTCGCAGGTTCGACAGCCCGAGCCGGGCTACCGTGTAACTGACTGCCGGGATATGGGTGACCATCACGTCCAGATCGCCATTGGACAACGCCAGTAACCCCTCTTCCACTGATTGCATCGGGTACAGGTTCAGGTTCGGGTGATTGATCAGCAGGTAGTCATGGCTGGCCTGCTGGCGTACCACTCCGACCCGCTCATCCCGTAACTCCCGCAACTCGCCGATGAAGCGGCCATCATCGCGAATGACCAGCACGATGGGTACCGCAAGGTAAGGCCGGCTGAACAGGAATTCGTCCTCCCGCTGGGGGGTGCGGGTGAGTGCCGGCAGGATGTCGATCCGGCCTTCCCGCAGCATCGTTTCCGCCTTCTCGGGCTGTTCCAGTGCTTCGCGGCTGAATTTGACCTTGAGTTTCTGTTCAAGCAGGGCAACCAGGTCCGGCACCAGACCGTTGACCTGACTGTCCTCAAGGAACTCGAACGGCGGCCAGTCATCGCGGAATGCAATGCGCAGATTGGGGTTACGCTTGAGCCAGTCCTCTTCGATGCCGGTAAGAGTGAGGCCATCGCCGGGCTCCACCACCGGCACCGGCGATTGCAGCCAGGCCTGGCGGATGGTGCGGTGTTCGATGTGGCTGATGGAGGCGACTGTCTGGTCGAGGATCCGTGACAACTGGTCCCGGCCGGCCGGCACTTCGAGCACCACGTCCACTTCCTGCTGATCCAGCAACACCCCCAGCCCGACGCCGTTGATCATCGCCGACTGCAGATAGTCGGACACCACCGGTACCGGCCCCAGGAACGCATCCACCTGACCAGACAGCAGCAGGCTGACCGCTTCGCTGATACTTGTTACCGGCACCGGGGTAAAACTCTCAACGGGGTCCAGCAGGTTGAACTGGATGCGGTCACCGCCCACCAGAGCGATGCGGCGCCGCTCGAGATCGGTGAGCTTGCGGATACTGGCATCGCCAACATCCATGAAAACCCCGTAGGTCAGTGTCATCAACGGCGCCGTCACCAGCCGTTCTGCTGCCACCTGCTCCCCCGGCATCAGCAGGGTCAGCCAGCCATCCAGCTCGCCGGCTTCCGCCATTGGCGGCGCACCGGCAACCGCTGCGTCACCTTCCAACGGTACCACCTCCACCGGCACGCCCAGCTTGTCCGAAATCCGCGCAAGATAATCGACATAGGTGCCAGCCAGCTCATCATTCCCGGCGCGGAATGCGAGGGGAACCTGCGCGCTTCGCACGCCAATCCGGAAGCGTTCCTGGGCGGCCAGCCAAGCCAGGTCTCCGGCACCGAGCACCGGCGCCGGGGATGGCAGCGGCGGCTCCACCGCAAGCACAGGTGCCACTAGGCACACCATCAGGAGCAAACACCGACCGAACGCCGCAACCACTGGATATCCTCGCCACTTACACTACATTTAGAACAACCGGTAACTTCAAAAAATCAATACCTTTGGGTGCCCAGATGGATACGACCACGCACAACCTGAACACCCTTTTCGACCAGCTTGGCCTGCCTTCCGACGACGCCAGCATCGAAAAGTTCGTTGCCTCCCACTCCCCGCTGGCACGTGAAATTGCCCTCAGGGATGCGCCGTTCTGGAGCCAGAGCCAGGCCAGCTTCCTTGAGGAGGGCCTGGAAGACGACTCCGACTGGGCGGAAGTCATCGACGAACTGGACGCCTTGCTGCGGCACTGAACGCCGGGCTAGTCTTCGCCGTCGCGACGGGCACGACGGGCCCGGGGGTGGCTCTGGTCATACACCCGGGCCAGGTGCTGGAAATCCAGGTGGGTGTAAATCTGGGTGGTCGCAATATCGGCGTGCCCCAGCAACTCCTGGACCGCCCGCAAATCGCCACTGGACTCCAGCAGGTGGCTGGCGAACGAGTGCCGGAGCAGGTGCGGATGCAGCCGCTGCTCGGCGCCCTTGGTAATGCCCCAGCGGCCCAGTCGCGCCTGGATACTGCGGGTGCTGATCGGATCGCCCCGCCGACTGACAAACAGCGCGGGCTGCCCCTCGCCGGCCAGTGACGGCCGCACCGCCAGCCAGGCGCGAAGCGCCTCCCGAGCCTTACGGCCGACCGGCAACAGCCGCTCCTTGCGGCCCTTTCCCAGCACCCGGATCTCGCCACTGGCCAGGTCGAGCGCATCCCGGGTCACCCCTGCCAGTTCCGCCAACCGCAAGCCCGAGGAATACATCAGCTCGAACATCGCCAGATCGCGGATTTCCAGCGGGTCGTCGGGCTGGCTGTCGAGCAGCTGATTGAGCTGATCGACATCGGCCACCCGGGGTAACCGGCGACCGGAGCGAGGGGCACGAATATCCAGTGCCGGATTGTCGGTCGCACGCTTTTCCCGCAGCAGGTAATCGTAAAAACGGCGGGTTGCCGAGAGATGGCGCGCAATGCTGCGACCACCAAGACCGGAACGACTGAGTTCTGCTACGTAGCGCCGCAAAGCGTGACTGTCGACCCGCCGCCAGTCGGTCAGTGCCTGGCCATCGAGGTACTCGGCCAGTCGCGCCAGATCGCGGTAATAACTGTCACAGGTTCGGGGCGATTGCCGGCGTTCGGCAGCGAGATGACGAATAAAGGCCGCCACCGGCTCGAGAAGGGAGGCAGCGGCCACCGGCATCAGGACTCCACCACCTCATCGACGATGGGAATCACCATGTGCCGCTCCAGCATGGCAGGCAGCAGCCGGCTCAGGGTATCACTGATGTAGCTCAGGAACAGGGACCCCATGCTCTGGTCAAAATAGCCTGCTTCGCAGCTGCCAACGGCAAACACCCCGAGTAATTCATCATTACGCAGCGGCACCAGGGCCACCGAGGCAATGGGATCTTCCCGTTCCGGAAACAGGAATTCGCGCTCGCTCTCCCGGAACTGGCCGCAGACCGCACGCTGGCCCTCGAGCAGGGTGCCGAGATGTTGCTGCGCCTGCGCCGGCGACACCACATGGAGGGCACCTTCGGCGGTAACCGGCAGGGGGAGGTCGGTAAACAGTAGCAAAGAGGCCGCATCAAGGCCGAAATCGCCGCGGATACTGTCATCGATCGCCGCGGCCATCTCGTTGAGATTCCGTGCTTCGATCACCTGCATCAGCAGTCGCTTGCTCTTCTCGAACAGGCGGTCGTTGTGCCGGGCGATTGATACCAGCTCCACCAGTTCCCGACGCAGGGTATCGCGCTGTTCGCGAAACAGGTGAACCTGGCGCTCCACCAGGGATATGGCCCGGCCACTGTCGTGGGGCAGAGTCAGGCTGCGCAGCAACTCATCCTGGTCGATGAAAAAGTCGGGGTTGTCACGCAGGTATTCCGCAACGTCCTCGCGGCTCAGCTTACCGGCCTTCTCGCGGACCGCTTGTTCTGTCATGCAGCTCTCCTCCGATCACCGGTCAGGAGCGACCGGCGCTTCCATTATTGCCACCGCTGTTACTGTTGTTATGACGGCTCCGCGCCTTGTTTCGGCTGTCCTGGGGACGGCCCGGACGCCGCCGGCGGGGTGCGGTCTCGCCCGGAAGACGGATCTGGCCTTCGTAGACGGTAGCGGTCGGGCCTTCCATCATAACAGGGGTACCCTCCCCCTGCCATTCGATCACCAGCCGGCCGCCACGCAGCTCAACCTCAACCTTGTCATCCAGCAACCCGCGCAACTGGCCGGCCACCACCGCGGCACAGGCACCGCTGCCACAGGCCAGGGTTTCACCAGAACCGCGTTCGAACACCCGCAGCCGCGCCTTGCCACGACTGACAATCTGCAGGAAGCCGATGTTGGCCCTTGCCGGAAACCGCGGATGACGCTCCAGTTTTGGCCCCAGCGTCGCCACCGGCGCAGTGTCCACGTCGTCAACCAGCAGCACACCGTGGGGGTTGCCCATGGACACGGCGCTCAGCTCAACCACTTCGCCATCCACCTCGACGGTATACACCGCCTTGCGGGCATTGGCGGCAAACGGAATGGCCGGCGGATTCAGCTCCGGCACGCCCATGTTGACGGTGACCCAGCCGTCCCGCCCGGTTCGCAACTCGATCACGCCCTTGGCAGTCTGGACCCGGATTACCTTTTTATTGGTCAGGCGCTGGTCGCGGACAAACCGGGCAAAACAGCGCGCCCCGTTACCACACTGCTCCACTTCGGAGCCGTCGGCGTTGAAGATCCGGTAGCGGAAATCCACGTCCGGCAGCCCCGGCGGCTCCACCACCAGCAACTGGTCAAATCCGATACCAAAGTTCCGGTCGGCCAGTTCGCGGATCAGTTCCGGTTGCAGCCGGAAGGGCTGGCTGATGGCATCCACGACCATGAAGTCATTGCCCAGCCCGTGCATCTTGGTAAAAGCCAGCAGGGGCCCCTGATTACGGCGCGGCGGGTTCATCTGGTCAGTCCCTCTCATTCCGGCAGACAGCTTTCCGGGCCGAGCTGGTCCTCGAGGGTCTCCCGCCGGCGTACCACGTGCACCCGGTCGCCATCCACCATCAGCTCCGGCGGACGATTACGGGTGTTGTAGTTGGAACTCATCACAAAACCGTAGGCGCCGGCGGAACGGACCGCAAGCAGGTCACCGGGCTGCAGGCTCAGACGGCGGTTCTTGCCGAGGAAGTCGCCGGTTTCGCACACCGGACCCACCAGGTCCCACTCCCGGGCCTCCGTATCGGTGCGGGGCACCACCGGAATGATGGCCTGCCAGGCGCTGTAGAGCGCCGGCCGTATCAGGTCGTTCATTGCGGCGTCGATGATGGCGAAATTATGGTGATCGGTACACTTGAGGAACTCCACCCGGGTCAGCAGAATCCCGGCGTTGGCCGCGATGGAGCGGCCCGGCTCAAGAACCAGCTCCAGCTTGCGATCACCCAGCCGGGCTTTCAGGGCTTCAACGTATTCAGCTGGCTCAGGGGGATGCTCCTCGTCATAAGTCACGCCCAGGCCACCGCCCATGTCCAGATGGCGAATGGTGATACCCTGTTCCGCCAGCCGGTCAACCAGCGCCAGCACCCGGTCAAGGGCATCCAGGAAGGGCGCCACCGAGGTGAGCTGGGAGCCGATGTGGCAATCCACTCCGATTACCTCGAGGTTGGCCATGGCCGCAGCCCGGGCATAGACCCGCGGCGCATCAGCGATATCAATGCCGAATTTGTTTTCCTTGAGACCGGTGGAAATATACGGGTGGGTACCGGCATCCACATCCGGGTTGACCCGCAGTGACACCGGTGCCCGCAGGCCCAGCTCGCCGGCAATCTCGTTGAGACGGTCCAGCTCGGTATCCGATTCGACGTTGAAACAGCGCACGCCCGCTTCCAGCGCCCGCTTCATTTCCCACGGCTGCTTGCCCACCCCGGAGAACACTACCCGGCCAGGGTCACCACCGGCGCGGATCACCCGCTCCAGCTCACCGGCAGAGACGATATCAAAACCGGCACCCAGCCGGGCCAATACGTTCAGCACCGCCAGGTTGCTGTTGGCCTTGACGGCATAGCACACCAGATGCGGCTGCCCGGCGAGGGCATCGTCATAGGCCCGGTAGTGCCGTTCAAGGGTTGCCCTGGAATAAACATAGGCGGGTGTGCCAAAACGCTCTGCAATATCCGCAACCGGGACATCTTCAGCGAAGAGCTGGCCATCGCGATAGTTGAAGTGATCCATCCGAATTCCTGAAAAAGAAAAAATGTGAGCCGGTCAGTCGGTCGTCACCGCAGGGCGCCGCCGTTCGTCATCCGTCGCCGAGGCTGGAGCCGACTGCGGCTCGGCGGTAACGCTGGCCGGCACCTCCCGGTAAAGCGGGCCTTTCTGGCCGCAACCGGCAACCAGCGTGCCGGCCACCAGCAAAAACACCATCAAGAGTCGAGCCCGCATCGCAAAACCTGCCCAGTATCGATCGTAAACGCGCAGTATACCTGAGTCAGACCGCGCGGGGCGAGATCGGCACGGCGGCACCGGTACCTCGCCCGAGGCAGCGGCAGGAAGAGTTTTTTCCGGCGGCAGAATCAGTATGATGAGGACTTGCTGCAACGCCCTGCCCCGTCAGGGAGATGAGGGTCCGGAGGATCTGACGTGAAAGAGTTTTTTATCCGCCGATACCGGTCCGATGCTGCCGGAGGCGATCCCCGCAGAACCCTGATCCGGGTTGATGACAACGGTCTGGTCACCTACGCCGACGCGCAGGCAGAGGCCGTGCTCGGCTATGACGCCGGTGCGCTTGAAGGCCGGCCGGTTACTTGCCTGGTGGCCGCCCGCGAGGACGACCCGTTTGCGCCCGGCAACCGGCAGCGCATGGAGAGCGGTGAAGCCGCGCAGATCACTCTGCGACATCGCGACGGCTATTACTTTACCGCCGAAGTCACCCTGCGCCTCAAGGTTCGCGATTCCGACCGCGCCGCGACCGCCTTCATCAGCCTGCGGGATCAGCAACCGCTGGATCCGCGACTGCTTCAGCCGGCCGACAGCAGCGGTGCCCTGGGGATCTGGGAACTGGACATCCCGGAGAACCAGCTGACCTGGAGCGAAGGCATTTACCACATGCTGGAGTTACGGCCCGGCGCCGAGCTCACCCCGGAGCAGGCCCTGTTTTACTGCCAGGGCAGCCAGAACCGGCTGCGGGCCCTGTTCCGTCGCTGCATGCGAAACGGCCGCCCGTTCAGCGTCACCTTTGAGGTTGTCACTGCCCGCCAGCGTATCCGCCGACTGAAACTGGACGGTCGCCCCCTCCACCGGGGCCAGCCGATTGTCCGGCTGGGCGGCACCATCACCGATCTCACCGGGGAAATGATCCAGCGCCAGGCCCGCAGCCACACCCGGCAACTGTTGCAGGCAACCATTGGCGCAACAGACAACCTGGTTGCCGCGGTCGACCGCAAACTCAACCTGGTGTGCTGCAACCGACCGTTCCAGGAGCAGTTTGCCCTCAGTTTCGGGATTACCCCGGTTGAAGGCGACAACCTGAGTACCCTGCTTGCCAGCTTCCCGAACGAACGACGGCTGACGGAGCGCCTGTGGGCAAGAGCCTTCGAGCGCGACAGTTTTATTGTCGAAATGCCCATCGCCCAGCACAACAACCAGTTACCGGTGTTCGAGTTCCATTTCCAGCCGCTGAAGAGTGAACAGGGGGAGGTTACCGGCGCCGTCCACGTGGCGAAGGACATCACCGACCGGCTGCGGGCCGCCGGCACCAGTCATTTCCGCAACCGCCACGACCCGGTCACCGGCTTGCTCAACCGGCGGGAATTCATCCACCGCCTCAACCGGGTGCTGGGGCGGCCGGTGACGGAAAGCAACAGCCACGGTCTGCTGTATCTCGACCTGGATGATTTTGCCCGCTTCAACGATCTCTGCGGCAATGGTTCCTGCGACCGTTATCTGCGCGCCCTCGCCAGTGTGCTGGGCGTCCGGGTACGGCAACGGGATGCCCTGGCGCGACTGTCCGGAGACACCTTTGCGCTGCTGCTGGAGAACTGCAACGAAGGCCAGGCCCGCCGGGTTGCCGACAACCTGCTGGCACTGACCCGGGAGTTCGTCTTCGAATGGCAGGGCCGGCAACTGGCCACCACCGCCAGTGCCGGCCTGCTGATGATCCACGAAGACTCCCCACGGGACGGCGAACAACTGATCGGCCAGGCGGCGGACCTGTGCCACACCGCCAAGATCGCCGGCCGCAACCGGGTACACACCAGCCACTCAGGCACCGACAACGATAGCGAACGACGGGTGAGACGGCTGTTGGAGCTGATACAGCAGAGCCTGGACAACGACACCCTGATCCTCGAATTCGAGACCCTGCGCCCAGTGGCCAGCGCCACCTGGGGCGATCACGTCGAGATTCTGGCCCGCATCGGGAGCGACGACCCACAGGAGCCCGCCCTGAAACCGGCAGACTTCCTGCCGGTTGCGGAACGTTTCGACCTGGCCAAACTGATTGATCGACAGGTTATTCGCAAGACCCTGGGCTGGCTGGCGAGCCAGCCACTGATGGAGCCGCGACTGAAATACTGCGGCTTCAACCTGTCGCTGGCGAGTGTTCTGGATGACAGTTTTCCGGATTTTGTAGAGACGCTGCTCAAGGAATTGCCGTTTGCCGCGGAAAGCTTCTGTTTCGAGATCCGCGAGGCGGACGCCAGCCAGTATCCGGATGACGTGGCGATACTCTGTGACGGCCTGCACCGCATCGGCTGCCGTATCGCCCTTGACGGTGCCGGAGCCTCAGTGGCGAGTTACAGCCTCGCAGCCCGGTTGCCGGTGGACATCATCAAACTCGATGGCGGGATGATCCGGGGCCTGGAGAATGACCCGGTACAACTGGTCATGACGGAAACCCTGCAGCGGATTGCCGTCGCGGCCGGCAAGGCAACGGTGGCGACCTATATCGAAAACGACGATACCCTGCGCAAGGTGCGCACGCTGGGCATCCACTACGGCCAGGGCCATCGCCTGTCGCGACCACGACCACTGACCGAACTGACAGCGGCATCAGTGCCGCTGGAGTGCGGGCCGGCCGGCACCTGACCGGCCTGCCCGCACCGCTCCCTGCTCAGAGCTGCTGGCGCGCCCGGGCTATTGCCGCCCGCACCTGCCCCGGCGCGGTACCGCCCAGGTGGTTACGGGCCTGCACCGAGCCTTCCAGGGTGAGCACGTCAAACACATCGGCTGCGATCACACTGGAGAAGCCGGCCAGCTCGTCCAGGGTCATTTCGGAGAGGTCGCGCTGCTCGGCAACGCCAAAGGCGACCGCCTTGCCGACAATCTCATGGGCATCGCGGAACGGCACGCCCTTCTTCACCAGGTAATCGGCCAGGTCGGTAGCGGTTGAGAAACCGCGCTTGGCCGCGGCCCGCATACTGTCCGCCTTGGCACGGATGGCGGGGACCATGTCGGCATACGCCTTCAGACAGCCCTTGACGGTATCCAGGGTGTCAAACAGTGGCTCCTTGTCTTCCTGGTTGTCCTTGTTATAGGCCAGCGGCTGGCTCTTCATCAGGGTCAAAAGGCTGACCAGGTGCCCGTTGACCCGACCGGTCTTGCCGCGCACCAGCTCCGGCACATCCGGGTTCTTCTTCTGGGGCATGATGGAGGAACCGGTACAGAACCGGTCCGGCAGGTCAATGAAATCAAACTGCGCCGAGGTCCACAACACCAGCTCTTCACTGAACCGGGACAGGTGGGTCATCAGCAGCGCGGCGAAGCTGCAGAACTCGATGGCAAAATCACGATCGCTGACCGAGTCCAGCGAGTTTTCCGTCGGCCGGTCAAAGCCCAGCAGGCGGGCCGTCATCGCACGGTCAATCGGATAGGTGGTACCGGCCAGCGCCGCTGCGCCCAGCGGCATCACGTTGACCCGCTTGCGACAGTCCTGCAACCGCTCGGCGTCACGCACCAGCATTTCATACCAGGCCATCAGGTGGTGGCCAAAGGTGACCGGCTGGGCGGTCTGCAGATGGGTAAAGCCCGGCATGATGGTGTCCGCTTCCCGCTCGGCCACATCAAGCAGACCCGATTGCAGGCGTTTGAGCTCCTCGGCGATCACATCGATCTCGTCCCGCAGGTACAGACGGATGTCCGTCGCCACCTGGTCGTTACGGCTGCGGCCGGTGTGCAGCTTCTTGCCGGTAATGCCGATGCGGTCGGTCAGCCGGGCCTCGATATTCATGTGGACATCTTCCAGGCTCACCGACCACTCAAAGTTGCCTGCCTCGATATCCGCCTTGACGCCGTTCAGGCCTTCGACAATCTGGTCGCGCTCTGCTGCAGTCAGCACACCTACCTCGGCCAGCATGGTGGCGTGGGCGATGGAGCCGGTGATGTCGTGGTGGTACAGTCGCTGGTCAAAACCGACCGAGGCCGTGAAGCGCTCGACAAATGCGTCCGTCGGTTCACTGAAACGACCGCCCCAGGGTTTCTCGGAGGTCTTGCTCTGATCGGTCATGGTCTATCTTTCCTGCTGACAGCCCGGCATCATTCTGCCGACGTGGATGGAATAAAGGCCGCGATTATAACACTCTCGGGCACCGTCTCGCCCACCCGAGTTCAGGACTCCGCAGTGATGACAGCGCCGCAGGCCAGAAAACCCGAACCCGCCGCCGGTTCCAGTGCGGCGCAGGATTTCTTTATCCCCGACCTGTGCCGGGTACGGGCGGTATTCATGCTGCTGATCACCAGCGAATTGCTGGTGTTGCTGATGTCGGTCGTCCAGGCCCGTTCCGGCTGGATTGACTGGAACTACTTCGGGCTGCTGTCGCTGTTTGTGCAGTGGACGGTGCTCACCAGTACCGCACTGATCTGCCTGCTGCGCCAGCGCCTGGCCAGGCTCAGCACCGCGATGGCAACTGCCGCGGTGGCGGCCATTGTGCTGGCCGATGTCCTGACATTCAGCCTGTTCGCTGACAGCGTGCTTTATCCGGAACCCGGCATCAGCGGCTGGCAGGGCATCATCAAAAAACTGCTGATGGCGCTGCTGATCACCCTGATGGTACTGCGCTATTTCTACCTGCAGCACCAGTGGCAACAACAGCAGGAAGCCGAAATGCAGGCCCGGCTGACCGCGTTGCAGGCGCGTATCCATCCACACTTCCTGTTCAACAGCATGAACACCATTGCCAGCCTGATTGCCAGTAACCCGGAGCAGGCCGAGGAGGCGGTGCTGGACCTGTCAGAACTGTTTCGCGCCAGCCTGCGGACCGAGCAGCGACTGATCTCGCTGGCTGAGGAACTCACTCTTTGCCGCCGCTACCTCGCCATCGAAGGCTTGCGCCTGGGGGACCGGCTGAAGGTAAACTGGCAAATAGATGCAGACGTCAGCCAACAGGCGATACCGCCACTGACCCTGCAACCACTGGTGGAGAATGCCATCTATCACGGTATCCAGCCGCGCCCAGAAGGCGGCACCGTGGACATCGAGGCCGTCCGTAACGGCAACTCGGTTTACCTGATGGTACGAAACCCGAAGCCCGCCGACGGCGCCGCCGGACACGACGGCAACCGCATGGCGCTGGACAACATCCAGTCCCGCCTGCAAGCCCTGTTCGGCGACCGGGCGGTGCTTAAACACAGCCACCAGCAGACCATTTACACAGTGACGGTGCGCCTGCCCTGGCAGCGTGCCGGCGCAGCCAGCAACGCGGGACAACCATGAACCAGCCCAGCCCAGCCAGCCCGAGACGCAAGGTTCTCATTGCCGACGACGAACCGTTGGCGCGGCAACGGGTACGCCGTCTGCTCGACGAGCTGCCAGGTTATGAAGTCTGCGGGGAAGCCGCTGACGGCAACGCCGTCCTCAATCAGGTGGCCAGCCTGCACCCGGATATCGTCCTGCTGGATATCCGCATGCCAGGGATGGATGGTATGGAGGCGGCGGGTCGGCTGCAGGCGCTGGACAGCCCACCGGCGATCATCTTCTGCACCGCCTTCGACCACTATGCCATTGACGCCTTTGGCGTCCAGGCCGCTGCCTACCTGCTCAAGCCGGTGCGCCGTGAAGCCCTCGCCGATGCACTGGCAAGGGCCGGCCGCCTCAACCGGCTCCAGCGCCAGGCCCTGCAGGTCGCCCCGGCGGACCGCGAAGAACGCCTGGCCATCCGCACCCATCGTGGCACCGAACTGCTCGACGTCGGCCAGATCGCCCTCTGCGAAGCCGACCAGAAATACGTCACCATCCACCACACCCGGGGCGAGAGCCTGTGTGACTACACGCTCAAAGAACTGGAGCTCGCCTACCCCGACGACCTGCTGCGAGTCCACCGCCATACCCTGGTGGGTGTCCGCTACATCCATGGCATCGTCCGCTGTGCAGACGGCCAGCTCGCAGTCCGCCTGCCGGAACCCTGGGGCCAGCGTGCGGTCAGTCGACGCCACGGCAGTGCGGTACGGCAATGGCTCCGGGAACACCAACCGGGGTGAGTTACCCCTTCTGGTCACGGGACTTTTTGGTCGCTACACGGTAACCTATCGGGACATTTTCCTGACCCGGCAAGTACCTCAACATGTCAAAACGTACCCTTCGCATTGCAACCCGCAGCAGCGCACTGGCGCTATGGCAGGCTGAATTCATCAAGGCAGAACTGGAACGACTGCACGACAACGTCACCGTTGAACTGCTCAAGATCAAGACCCAGGGCGACAAGATCCTCGACGTACCGCTGGCCAAGATCGGCGGCAAGGGGCTGTTCGTCAAGGAACTGGAAGAAGCCATGCTCGACGGCCGTGCCGACCTCGCCGTACACAGCATGAAAGACGTTCCGATGGAGTTCCCCGAAGGCCTCGGCCTGGTGGCTATTTGTGAGCGGGAAGATCCAACCGACGCCTTTGTCAGCAACCGTTTCGAATCCATCGACGCCCTGCCGGACGGCGCCGTGGTGGGCACCGCGAGCCTGCGCCGCGAAGCCCAGCTGCGGGCCTACCGCCCGGACCTGCAGATCCGCACCCTGCGGGGTAACGTCAATACTCGCCTGGCCAAGCTTGACGCCGGCGACTATGACGCCATTGTGCTGGCCAGTTCCGGCCTGAAACGCCTCGGCTTCCATGACCGCATCCGCGACTGCCTGCCCGACACCCTGTCGCTGCCTGCCGTTGGCCAGGGTGCACTGGGTATCGAGTGCCGGCTGGCTGACCGGGAATTACTGGCCATGCTGGAGCCCCTCAATCATGCAGACTCGGCGGACCGGGTCCGTGCGGAACGCGCGCTGAACCGCCGTCTGGAAGGTGGTTGCCAGGTTCCCATTGCCGCCTACGCCCTGCTGGAGGACGAGGACACCCTGTGGCTGCGCGGCCTGGTCGGTGCGGTCAATGGTACGGAAATCTTCCGGGTAGAAGGTCGCGCCCCCCGCAACGAAGGCGAACGGCTGGGCCGGGAGCTGGCAGAGGACCTGCTCGCCATGGGCGCCGACCGGGTACTGGCCGAGATCTATGGCCACACCCCGAAGTAAGGTGGCGACCGGCGAGCCTGCGAACGACCGGCCACCGCAGCCATTGGCAGGGCGACGGATCCTGATCTGTCGCCCGCGCCCCGATGGTGAGCGCCTGGCACGGCAGTTTCGCGAATCCGGCGCAGACGTCCGGGTTTTGCCCACCCTTGCCCGCGAAGCCCTGCCGGAAACCCCCGAAACCCGTACGCTGATCCAGAACCTCGACCAGTTCCACCACGTCATCGCGGTCAGTCCCTATGCCGCCACCCTGTTGTTGGAGCTGCTGGACACCTGGTGGCCACAGGTACCCGCAGGCCTTCACTGGTATGGCGTGGGTGCCGGCACCGCAGCGGTGCTGTCTGCGGCAGGTGTTACACCGGAAGCCCCCGGGCACGGCTGGACCAGTGAAGACCTGCTGGCCTTGCCGGGGTTGCGGACTCCTGACGGTGAGCGGGTACTGCTGGTCCGGGGTGAGGATGGCCGCGAACTGATCCGGGACACGCTCAGCCAGCGCGGAGCCGAGGTAACCGTGCTGCCGCTTTACCGTCGCTTTTGCCCTGACTACGATAAGAAGACCATAACCGATGTGCTGACCGACTTTGATCCGGAGGTGATCATCGCGCTGTCCGGAGAAACATTGAACAATCTCGTCGCGCTCGGTAAGAATACCAACCATAATCTGATGAAAAGATTGCTGCTTGTGCCCGCAGAGCGCGTTGCCGAGCAGGCCCGGAGCGCCGGGTTCCGGTGGCTCTGCATACCGCAGGGCCTTGCAGACACCGACATCGTGGCAGCCGTAGTGCGCGAACTGCCAACGGAACAGCACTGACCGGCAACCGCATATCCGGGACCCACTGACAGCCAAGTAAGGAAGCCTGTGACTGAGACAAACGCGCAACTGCCCGCCCCGCTTGAAACCCCGCCGCCAGCCCGGCAGAAACTGTGGCCCGTATGGCTGGTTGCGTTACTCGCCCTGATCCTCGCCATTGGCCTCGCCCTCTGGAACTGGCAGCAATGGCAGACCCAGCAGCTGCTCAGCCAGCAGCTGGCCAACGTCGAAAACAACACCCGTCAGCTGCAACAGGATTTTGGCCAGAGTGGCAGTGAGCGCGCTGACCGGCTCGTTGCCCTGGAGACCCGCCTCGGCGAGCAGCGGGAACTGCTGGCCACCCAGCAGCGCCAGATCGACCATAACGCCCAACAGTTACTGGAGGCCGGCAACCGGACCCGCACCGACTGGCTGCTGGCCGAGGCCGAGTTCCTGCTGCGCATTGCCAACCAGCGCCTGCTGGTGGAAAAAGACATTCGTGGCGCACTCGCTGCCTTGCAGGAAGCCGACAGCGTGCTGTTGGAGTCGGATGACGTGGGCGTCTATGCGGTCCGCCAGCAACTGGCGAAAGAAGTGCTTGCCCTGAAAGGCATTGCCGGCGTTGACCGGACCGGGCTTTACCTGACCCTGGAAGCCGCCATCGACAGCGTGAACCAGCTCACCGACGACGCACTGATCCACGACCGCGCCCCGGCCTTTACCGGCAGCGGCGACGAAGCGGAGCCCATTGGCGACCAGGGCATGCTGGCCAAGGCCTGGTACCAGCTCAAAACCACCCTCGGCAACGTGATCGTGGTGCGGCGACTGGACGAGCCGGTGAAACCGCTGTTGTCGCCGGACCAGAGTGCCTACGCCCGCCTCAACCTCCAGCTGATGCTGGAAGAAGCGGAAATGGCGGTCTTGCGCGGCAACCAGCCGTTGTTCGAGCGCGCCCTCGGCAAGGCAGCAACGGCGCTGGGACAATGGTATGACCGCAGCGACCAGCGCATCGTGGCCCTGGCCCGGACCCTTACCGAACTGGCCACCCGCAATGTTGACCCGGAGCTGCCAGACATCAGCCGCTCCCTGTCACTGCTCAAGGCCCGGCTGGCCGGCCGCCTGGGTAATGGCGAGGCCGCCGCCTCCGGTGAAGGGGACGCCTCATGATCCGGTTATTGCTGATTGTCCTGGTTGCCCTGCTCATCGGCACCGCCCTGAGCCTTGGCCTGCAATATGACCTCGGCTATATCAGGATCAGTCTCGGCAACTACCTGGTCGAAACCAACTTCTGGGTCGGCCTGTTCGTGCTTGCGGCGCTGGTCGCCCTGATCCTGGTTACCGTGGCGCTGATCCGCCGCCTGGGCCGCAGCACCGGGTTTGTCACCGGCTGGCTGGCCCGGGGCAACGAACGCCGCGCCCGCCGCCGCACTACCCAGGGTCTGCTTGCCCTCGCCGAGGGTAATTGGCCAAGGGCCCGCAAGTTGCTTGAGGCGTCCGCTGGCCATGCCGATACCCCGCTGATCAACTACCTCGCCGCCGCCCAGGCCGCGTTCGAGTCTGGTGATCACGAGGCGGTGGATACCCTGCTGCGCAGGGCTTTCGAAAGTACCCCCGGCTCGGATATGGCGGTGGGCATCACCCAGGCCCAGCTGCAACTGGCCGGTAACCGCCTGGAACAGGCCCTGGCCACACTGATTCGCCTGCGCAAACAGGCACCTCACCACCCCTTCGTGCTCAAGCTCCTGAAGAATACCTACCTGCGGCTGGAGGACTGGCGCGAGTTGTCCCGACTATTGCCGGAGCTACGCAAGCGCGACCTCATCGATCAGGGCGAGGCCGCCGAACTGGAGCGCACAACCTGGCACAACCTGCTGCAGAAAGCCGCGGACGACTGCAAACGCCAGTCGACCGAAACCAGCGCATCCCTCGAACCCCTGACCAGCCTGTGGGATCAGTTACCCGGCAGCATGCGTCGGGACGAATACACCATTCGCGATTATGCCCGGCTACTTGCCGAGCTGGGCGACGAGGCCCAGGCGGAAACCCTGCTGCGCAAAGTGCTGCGTAATCACTGGAGCGACGAGCTCATCAACCTGTACGGCCGGGTCAAGGGACTGAAACCCGATGAGCAGCTGCTGACGGCTGAACAGTGGCTCAAGGATCGCCCCAACAATGCCGAATTGTTGCTGGCCCTGGGGCGCCTGAGCCTGCGTAACGAGCTCTGGGGAAAGGCGCGGGAATATTTCGAAACCAGCCTGCGGCTGCGCCGCAGCCGGGAGACGATGGCGGAACTGAGCCGCCTCAATGCTCATATGGGCGAGGAGGAAGCCAGTGCCAGACTGCTGATGCAGGGCCTGGTGAAGGACAGCGGCCTGCCGGACCTGCCAATGCCGAGGGCCTGATCGGGGCCGTCGGGACAATACCGCCGCAGCACCGGCAAAAAAAGGGGCAGAATCCGACCAGGAGGCTGCCCCTTTTTCGTCGGCGGACCTTCAATCCCGCGGCGCGTATTCCAGGACATCGGAGAAGAACGCCGACTGCGGCAGCCCTGCCTCAAGCAAGGCATCCAGCAGGGTATACACCATGACTGGAGAGCCACTCGCCATCACCCGGACACGCTGCCAGTCCATGCCGGAAGCCAGTACTGCCCGCACCAGCTGGTCATGGTGACCACTCCAGTCGTTATCCTCGTCATCGCCGACCACCGGCAGGAAGGTTAACTGTGGCCACTCGTGTGCCCATTGCTGGGCCAGCGCGCGGAGATACATATCTTCATGGCGCCTTACCCCCCAATACAATCGCACTGGCTGGCCATAGGAGGTTTCCCGCAGGTAATCCACCAGGCTCTTCATCTGCGCGAATCCGGTACCAGCTGCCACCAGCACCAGCGGCTCCTCCGGTGCGGCCGCCAGGCACGCCTTGCCAAAGGGCAACTCGATTGTGACATCCCGGCCGGAGGTCAGGGCATCGATCACGTTCTGGGCCGACAGCCAGTCCGGCGATGCCTGGATGTGCAGCTCGATGGTCGGGCAGGACGGACTGCTGGCAATGGAGAAATAGCAGGGGTCGCTGTCCGGAAGATTGACGGACAGGTACTGACCGGCATGGAACGACAGTTCCCGGCGGCGCGGCAACTGCAGCTCCACCCGGTACACGTCGTGGCTGATGGAACGCACGTCCACCACCTTTGCCTGAAACTTGCGGGGCTGATTTTCTCCGGCGGCCATAACGGCGGTCATCTCCAGTTCAAGGTTCCCGAGGGCGAAGGTGCGACAAAGCATGAGTCGCCCGGAAACCGGAATATGCTGTTGGTTGCGGGTGTTCAGCGCCGGCCCGGCCAGCAGCCGCGCTTCGCAGATTTCACACACCCCGTTGCGACAGGCTGCCGGCACCTCGATACCGGCGCCGGCAGCGGCACTGAGCAGGTCGGTACCGGGGCCGGCACTATACGTCAATCCGGAGGGCTGCAGAACCACCCGACAGGGCTTATCGGTCATGTCAGCGCCGCGGCTCCGCCGCAACATCAATGCCCAGGGAGTCCCAGAGGTCATCTACCCGCTGGCGGACGTCCTCGGACATGACAATCGGCGTCCCCCATTCCCGATCGGTCTCTCCCGGCCACTTGTTGGTGGCATCCATCCCCATTTTCGACCCCAGGCCGGAAACCGGGGAGGCAAAGTCCAGGTAATCGATCGGTGTGCTTTCCACCAGGGTGGTATCCCGCGCCGGATCCATACGGGTGGTGATCGCCCAGATCACGTCTTCCCAGCTGCGGGCGTTAACGTCATCGTCGGTGACAATCACAAACTTGGTGTACATGAACTGGCGCAGGAAGGACCATACTCCCATCATCACGCGCTTGGCATGGCCGGGGTACTGTTTCTTCATGGTCACCACCGCCAGCCGGTAGGAGCAACCCTCCGGCGGCAGGTAGAAATCCACGATCTCCGGGAACTGCTTCTGCAGGATGGGAATGAACACTTCGTTCAGCGCCACCCCGAGAATGGCCGGCTCATCCGGCGGACGACCGGTGTAGGTGCTGTGGTAGATCGGGTCGCGACGGTGGGTAATTCGCTCCACGGTAAACACCGGGAACTCGTCCACTTCGTTGTAGTACCCGGTGTGATCGCCGAACGGGCCTTCCGGAGCCAGGTCATCCGGGTAGATAAAGCCTTCCAGCACGATCTCAGCACTGGCCGGCACCTGCAGGTCACTGAGTCCGGCCTTGACCAGCTCGGTACGGGCACCCCGCAACAGGCCGGCAAAGGCGTACTCGGACAGGGTATCCGGCACCGGTGTCACCGCCCCGAGAATGGTCGCCGGGTCGGCCCCGAGCGCCACCGCCACCGGATAGGGTTTTTGCGGGTTGGCCTTGCGGAACTCCAGGTAATCCAGCGCGCCCCCACGGTGACTGAGCCAGCGCATGATCAGACGGTTACGACCGATGACCTGCTGTCGGTAAATGCCCAGGTTCTGGCGTTCTTTGTGGGGACCCCGGGTAATCACCAGTGGCCAGGTCACCAGCGGACCGGCATCGCCGGGCCAGCAATGCTGAACCGGAATCTGGTACAGGTCCACCTGATCCTTTTCGATCACCACCTCCTGGCAGGGCGCGGTGCGCAGTACTTTCGGGCTCATCCGCATCACCTGGCGGAACAGCGGCAGCTTTTCGATGGCGTCCTTGAAGCCCTTGGGGGGATCCGGCTCCTTGAGAAACGCCAGCAACTTGCCGATCTCCCGCAATGCGCTGACGTCGCTCTGCCCCATTCCCAGCGCGACCCGCTTCGGCGTTCCGAACAGGTTGGCCAGCACCGGCATGTCGTAGCCTTTCGGGTTTTCGAACAGTAACGCCGGACCACCCGCCCGCAGGGTACGGTCACAGATTTCGGTCATTTCCAGGTGGGGGTCGACTTCAACACTTATACGCTTGAGCTCACCCAGCTTTTCCAGTTGGGCAATGAAGTCTCTCAGGTCGCTGTATTTCATTGGATGCTCCGTTTGCTGCCTGGGGTACTACGGAGGATGTTCGTTCTTGGACGTATCCGGTTCTTGCCTGGCGGCGGAACGAGGTGCGGGACAGGTTACCAAAACGGAAAACGTTGTTTTCCTGACTGTTTTGGTAACCTGTCCCGCACCTCGTTCTTCGGGCATGGGAGCACTGCCCCCATGAGAAAATCCAGGATCAACGGCGTTTCATGGACTGGAAGAACTCGTCGTTGGTCTTGGTTTCTTTCAGCTTGTCCAGCAGGAACTCGATGGCCGCGGTGTCGTCGTCCATGGAGTGCAACAGCTTGCGGAGGATCCATACGCGCTGGATGTCAGCTTCGGTCATCAGCAAGTCTTCACGGCGGGTGCCCGAGCGACGAATGTTCATGGCCGGGTAGATGCGCTTCTCGGCAATCTTGCGATCCAGATGCACTTCCATGTTACCGGTACCCTTGAACTCCTCGTAGATCACCTCGTCCATCTTGGAACCGGTATCCACCAGGGCAGTCGCGAGGATGGTCAGACTGCCGCCTTCCTCCACGTTACGGGCCGCGCCGAAGAACCGCTTGGGCTTCTCCAGGGCATGGGCGTCCACACCACCGGTCAGGACCTTACCGGATGACGGGATAACCGTGTTGTAGGCACGGGCCAGACGGGTGATGGAATCCAGCAGGATCACCACGTCTTTCTTGTGTTCGACCAGGCGCTTGGCCTTCTCGATCACCATCTCGGCCACCTGGACGTGACGGGCCGGCGGCTCGTCAAAGGTGGAGGCAATAACCTCGCCCCGCACGGTACGCTGCATCTCGGTCACTTCTTCCGGACGCTCGTCAATCAGCAGCACCATCACGTGGCACTCCGGATTGTTGCGGGTAATGGACTGGGCGATGGTCTGCATCAGCAGGGTCTTACCGGCCTTGGGCGGCGATACGATCAGACCACGCTGGCCCTTGCCGATCGGCGCCACCAGGTCGAGTACCCGGGACGACAGGTCTTCAGTACTGCCGTTACCGGCCTCGAGCGTCAGGCGCTCTTCCGGGAACAGCGGCGTCAGGTTCTCGAACAGGATCTTGTTACGGGCGTTTTCCGGCTTGTCGAAGTTGATCTCGTTAACTTTCAACAGCGCAAAGTAGCGCTCGCCATCTTTCGGCGGCCGGATCTTGCCGGAAATGGTATCCCCGGTACGCAGGTTGAACCGGCGGATCTGGCTCGGTGACACATAGATATCGTCAGGGCCGGCCAGGTAAGAGGCATCGGCGGAACGCAGAAAGCCGAAACCGTCCTGCAGAATTTCCAATACGCCGTCGCCATAAATGTCTTCGCCGCTTTTAGCATGCTTCTTCAGGATCGAGAAGATGACATCCTGTTTACGCGAACGAGCCAGGTTATCGAGCCCCATTTCCTGCGCGATGTCGAGCAGTTCGGGTACGGATTTCTGCTTGAGTTCAGTAAGATTCATAGGTTGTTTGGTTTTTCAGGAATGGAAGTAAACGGATATTGAGATGACAGGGGTGCCCCTGAACGAATTGGTCAAAAACACGCTGAACTCAGGTGCTGGCCGGATGGAGCAACCGGTGTAGATGGAGTCCGGAAAAGTACGTTAGCCAGAGACAGGAGGAACAATCGTTCGCCAGGCACGACGGATCATCGGCCACGAGTACCGCCCCTGTCAAGTGCTACTGCGCAATTTTGCGCCAGCTGTGCCACAAATGTCACTGCCCCGCCTACAAAGGCTGACACCACAGGCGCCAGGGGGCGGAAGTGTCGCCCCGGCCTCCCTCTGATGGGTTACCCCCTTCCCTTAAGCCGTTCCGATACGGATACTGAGACGTATACTGAGCTCAACACTGACATTTTCCATACGGAGTCGCATCCCTATGAGCAGCCACCCAACCGGCGAACTCAAGTCCCTCAACATCGCGGTCCTCACCGTCTCGGACACCCGTGGCCCAGACCAGGATACCTCCGGCCAGTTCCTTGAAGACAGCGTTATCGAAGCCGGCCACCAGCTGGTCGCCCGGCGCATCCTGCCGGACGATGTGTACCTGGTGCGTGCCATCATGTCGCGCTGGATCGCCGACCCGGAGGTCCATGTCGTGATCATTACCGGCGGCACCGGTTTCCACGAACGTGACAGCACCCCCGAGGCGGTTGCCCCCCTGTTCGACAAGGCCATCGACGGCTTTGGCGAGGAATTCCGCCGCTTGTCTGCCAGCGAAATCGGTACGTCGACGATTCAGTCACGGGCCTTTGGCGGACTCGCCAATCACACCGTCATCTTCTGCCTGCCCGGTTCCACCGGCGCCTGCCGGACCGGCTGGAACGGCATCCTGCGCGCCCAGCTGGACAGCACCCACGGCCCCTGCAACTTCTCGGCACTGGTGCTGCGCAAACCGGACCGGCCGATGGCGCGGCTTGATGAAGTTATCGGAGAGAGGGCGCAGCACTGATGACCGGCACGCCACTCACCCCGGTAGAGGACGCCCTCGCCCACTTGCTGGAGCGGGCCCGCCCGGTGACCGAAACGGAAACGGTGGACCTGGCTCAGAGCCTCGGAAGAATCCTCGCAACCGACCATACGGTGCCGGCGGATGTGCCGCCGGCGGACAACAGCGCGGTGGACGGTTACGCGGTACGCTGTGCTGACCTCAGCGGCGATCCGGTTCTGCCGGTGTCCGCCAGGGTTCCGGCTGGCCAGGCCCCGAAGGCCATTGTGCCCGGCACCGCCGTGCGCATCTTCACCGGCTCGGAAATTCCGGCCGGCGCCGATGCCGTGGTCATGCAGGAGCGTATCGAACTGCTGGATGACGGCATCCGGATTCCTGTCGACGTCAGCGCCGGCCAGAACATCCGCCGCCGCGGCCAGGACCTGGCAACCGGTGACCTCGCCATCCCCCGCGGTACCCCGATCCGACCCCAGGAAATGGGCCTGCTGGCCTCCATGGGTGTCGCCAGGGTCCCGGTGCTTCGCCGGTTTCGGGTGGCTGTGCTGACCACCGGAGACGAGCTGGTTGACCCCGGCAAGTCACTGACTCCGGGACAGATCTACAACTCCAACCGCTTCACCCTGCTGGGCCTGCTCGAACGGACAGGCTGTGAGGTAGTGCTGTGCGAAACCGTGGAAGATACCCGTAGCGCCACAGCCGCCACCCTGGAACGGGCCGCCGGCGTCGCCGACCTGATCATTACCAGCGGTGGCGTGTCGGTAGGTGAAGAAGACCACATCCGCGCAGTCCTGGAAGACTCCGGCGGGCTATCGCTGTGGCGCCTGGCCATCAAACCGGGCAAGCCGCTCGCGTTCGGTCGCATTGGCGACACGCCGGTGCTGGGGCTGCCGGGCAACCCCGTTTCCGTGCTGGTCACTTTCCTGGTGGTGGGCGCCCCCTACATCCGCTTCTGTCAGGGCGACACCCGCTCCACCATCTACGGTGAGCAGTTACCGGCAGACTTTGCCGTGCCGCAGTCCTCCATGCGACGCGAATTTGTCCGCGCCCGCAAGACCCTGACTGACCAGGGCTTGGTCGTCGAGGCCTTCCCCAACCAGAGCTCCGGGGTACTAAGTTCAGCGTGCTGGGCTGACGGCTTCGCGGTGGTTCCCGAGCACACCACGATAACTCCCGGTGATATCATCACCTATTACTCGTTCACAGAATTGCTGGGGAAATGACCATGACCGAATCCCATCAACAAGCGGTCACTGTGCGGTTCTTTGCCCGCTTGCGGGAAGAACTGGACACCGACAGCCTGATCCTGCCGGTGACGCCCGGGATGACGGCCGGCACACTGCTTGCCGAACTGGCCACACGGGGCGGCGCCTGGGCGCAACTTTGCGGGGATCAACCGGTGATGATTGCCGTCAACCAGGCTATGGCGAAGCCGGGTACGGTACTCAGCGGTGGTGACGAAGTGGCCTTTTTTCCGCCGGTGACAGGGGGCTGAAATGATCAGTATCCAGCAGCAGGACTTTGATTCCGGGGCAGAGTACGCAGCGCTGCGGGACAGTGGTGCGGGTACCGGGGCGATTGTGACCTTTACCGGGCTGGTGCGTGACAGTGGCGACCTGGAGGGGGTCCGCGGGCTATTTCTGGAACACTACCCGGGCATGACTGAACAGGTCATTAGCCAGTTGGTGGAGGAAGCGTCGCGACGCTGGGACGTCCGCAAGGCGCGGGTGATTCACCGGGTGGGAGAGTTGCTGCTGAGTGACCAGATTGTCTTTGTCGGCGTGTGCAGCGCCCACCGTGGAGATGCGTTTGCGGCCTGCCAGTACATTATGGATGCTCTGAAGACCTCGGCGCCGTTCTGGAAGAAGGAAATCACCACTGACGGCGAGCATTGGGTGGAACAGAAATCATCCGACCTGGAGCAGTCACGGACCTGGGAGTAAGCTCCCCGCAAGCCCGTCGCCCGTGAATGTCAAATCCTGGGCGAGGGCTTCGGTATCTACTGACAGCAATCAGAGGTTGCTGTCGAGGAAGGCTGCCAGCTGGGACTTGGACAGGGCACCAACCTTGGTGGCATCCACATTGCCGTTCTTGAACAGCATCAGGGTCGGGATACCGCGAATATTGAACTTGGGCGGAGTCTGCTCGTTTTCGTCAATGTTCAGCTTGCAGATCTTCAGCTTGCCTTCGTATTCGTCGGCAATCTCTTCCAGTACCGGGGCGATCATCTTGCAGGGACCGCACCACTCGGCCCAGTAATCCACCAGAACCGGGACGTCTGACTGCAGTACATCCTGCTCGAAGGATGCATCGGTAACATTTACGATATTTCCGCTCATTGCAATTTCCTGATTCAGGCACGTCGGCAAGGGCGGACCCCGGCCTTATGCGATTGACTTGAAAGCGACTGAAGGGGTCTTCCGGGGCAGCGTCGCCCGGTCACCGTGATCAGTGATACGCGTTACTTTACGCGATTGATCAGCCCGATGTGAAGCGCTTACTGCGATCGGGGTATCCGCTCCCGGTGGCATGGGGGGAATCGGTTACTGACAGCCCCGCGCGGTTTCGCTTATAGTACCCGCAGGCTTCAAGTGACGCCTGTCCGCGCATCCGGGTGCTGCTACGCCCGTGGTTCCATACTGCCTGGCAAAGAGGATTTCAAGCACGTGACGGCTCCATCCACCGCCACCCCACCGGAATTGCTGGCAGCAATCGACATGGGCTCCAACAGCTTCCACATGGTTGTTGCCCGACTAGTCCATGGCGAAATCCGCACCCTGGAAAAAATGGGCGAAAAGGTCCAGCTCGGCGCCGGGCTCGACAGCTACAACCGCCTCACCGAAGAAGCCCAGCAGCGGGCTCTCGCCTGCCTCGGGCGCTTTGCCCAGCGGATCAGCAATATGCCTGCTGAAGCTGTCCAGATTGTCGGCACCAATGCCTTGCGGGTCGCCCGCAACGCCGATCAGTTCCGGGCCCGCGCCGAGGAAGTCCTGGGCTACCCGGTGGAAATCATTGCCGGCCGAGAAGAGGCCCGCCTGATATACCTCGGCGTATCCCACACCCTGTCCGACGATGCCGGACGCCGGCTGGTCATCGATATCGGCGGCGGCAGTACCGAATTCATTATCGGTGAACGCTTTGAACCCCTGGAACTGGAAAGCCTCCACATGGGCTGCGTGTCGTTCCGCAACCGCTATTTCCCGGAAGACCGGATTACCCGGCGCCAGATGGAAAAGGCAGTCACCCATGCCGAGCAGGAACTGCTGAGCATTCGTAACCGCTATCGCCAGCTCGGCTGGCAGAGCACGGCCGGCTCCTCGGGCTCGATCAAGGCGATTGCCAATGTCATGGCCCACCTGAAAATTTCCGACGGCACCCTGACCCTCGACGGCATGCGTGAACTGCGTCGCCGGCTGGTGGACATGGGCCGCACCGACCGGCTTTCGGAAATCGGGGTCCGCGCCGACCGCCACAACATTTTCCCGGCCGGCTTTGCCATCCTGATGGGAGCCTTTGAATCCCTCGGCATTGAAAGCATGACCTATGCCGACGGCGCGCTACGGGAGGGACTGCTCTACGACATCGCCGGTCGCATTCAGCACGAAGATGTGCGGGAACGGACCATCCAGGCCCTGCAGGAGCGTTACCATGTCGATCAGCAGCACGGCCGGGCGGTGGAAGACACCGCACTGGCCGCCTGGGAGCAGGTCGCCGATGCCTGGGCACTGCGCACCCCCCACGACGAGGACGTCCTGCGCTGGGCCTGCCGGCTGCATGAAATCGGGTTGACCATCTCCCACAGCCAGTACCACAAGCACGGCGCCTACCTGCTGCGCTACTCCGACCTGCCCGGTTTTTCGCAGCAGTTCCAGCGGGACCTGGCCACGCTGGTGCGCGGCCACCGGCGCAAGTTCGCGCCGGCAATCTTCGAAAGCGCCGACCCGGAGGATATTCCCCGCCTGCGCTATCTGTGCGTCCTGCTGCGCCTGGCGGTACTGATCCAGCATCCGCGCAACCAGGAAGCGCCGCCGGATATCCGGCTGTACCCGGGGGAGCAGCGGCTTACCGTGGAGTTTCCCAAGGGCTGGCTTGACGAGCGACCGCTGACGCTGGCCGACCTGCAGAACGAGCAGGACTACCTGGCCCGGCAGAAATTCCGCCTGGAGGTCAGCGACTGAGCAGGCTCAGCCCAGCTCGGCCTCCAGATTCTCCACCGTTTCGCTGACCTCAAGCCAGCGGGCCTCGGTATCCTCCAGCCGGCGACTGAGTTCAGTCTGTCGCGCCAACAGCTCCTTCAGCTGCTGCTTGCCCGCCTCGTCATACAACGCAGGCGACGCCAGCGCCTGCTCGACGTCGGCCATTTCGGCCTGCAGCCGGTCCATCGCAGCTTCCAGACTGGCCTGCTCCTTACGGAAGGGGGACAGCTTCTGACGCACGGCGGCTTCGGCACGTTTCCTGGCCTTGCGCTCCTCGGCACTTTCGCCGGGCCCCTCCCCCGCAGATTCTCCACCACGACTCGCCGAAGCCGGCGCCGCCGCGCCAGACGCCTCGCCCTGGGCCCGGGCCTGGACGTCGCGGGAGGGCGCTTCCACCTCGTTCTTGCGGCGGTCCGCGAGCCAGCGCTCGTAATCTTCCAGGTCACCCTCGTAGGCAACCACCCGGCCCTCGTTAACCAGCCAGAACTCATCCACCGTGTTGCGCAACAGGTGACGGTCGTGGGACACCACGACAATGGCACCGTCAAAGTTCTGCAGCGCCATGGTCAGTGCCTGACGCATTTCCAGGTCAAGGTGGTTGGTGGGCTCATCCAGTAACAGCAGGTTTGGCCGCTGCCAGGCAATAACCGCCAGAGCAACCCGGGCCTTCTCGCCGCCGGAGAAAGTGCGGATCGGAGTCAGCGCTTCGTCGCCGTGAAAATCAAACCCGCCGAGAAAATTGCGGATCTTCTGTTCGGAGGCCCTGGGATCAAGCCGTTGCAGATGCAGGAACGGGCTGGCGTCCAGATCGAGCGATTCCAGCTGGTGCTGGGCAAAATAGCCGATTGCCAGGTTCTCGCCGGTCACCCGGTCTCCGGACAGCAGGGTACGCTCACCACGCAGGGCATCGATCAGGGTGGACTTGCCCGCTCCGTTGGGACCAAGCAGACCGATGCGACTGCCGGGCAACAGGCTGAGGTTAAGACCTGACAGGATGACCTTGTCGCCGTGCCCCGCGGCCCCGTTGCGAATCGACAGCAGCGGGTTGGAGACCTTCTCTGCCAGGGGGAACTCGAAACTGAACGGGGAATCGATATGCGCCGGCGCAATCTTCTCCATCCGCTCCAGGGATTTGACCCGGCTCTGGGCCTGGCGGGCCTTGGTGGCCTTGGCTTTGAAGCGGTCGATAAAACGCTGGATCTCCGCGATCCTGGCCTGCTGGCGTTCATAGCCAGCCTGCTGCTGGGCCAGACGTTCCGCCCGCTGGCTCTCGAAGGCAGAGTAATTGCCGGTGTAGGACTCCAGCCGGCGCTGGTCAAAATGCACGACATGGGTCGCCACCCGGTCCATGAAATCCCGGTCGTGCGAGATGAACAGCAGGGTACCGGGATAACGCCGCAGCCAGTTTTCGAGCCACAGGCAGGCATCCAGGTCAAGGTGGTTGGTAGGCTCGTCCAGCAGCAACAGGTCCGAGGGCCGCATCAACGCCTGGGCCAGGTTAAGACGTATCCGCCAGCCCCCGGAGAAGGCCGACACCGGGCGGTCGGCATCCGCATCGGAGAACCCGAGACCGCGAATCAGTGCCTCGGCACGCCGCGGTGCCGACCAGGCCTCATGGAGGTCAAGCTCGCCGTGCAGCCGCGCCATGGCATGGTCATCGCCACGCAGCTCGGCTTCCGCCAATTCGGCCTCGAGCCGACGCAGGTCGGTATCACCATCGAGCACGAAATCCCTGGCACTGCGGCTGGAGGCACCCACTTCCTGCGCCATATGGGCAATACGGCAACCACCCGGCAGGCTGATGCTGCCCTGCTCCGGCGCAAGCTGGCCCAACAGCAGCTGGAACAGGCTAGATTTACCGGCTCCATTGGCGCCGACAATAGCCACCCGCTGCCCCGGCTGGACAGTGAGACTGGCGCTTTCTAGTAACCAGAGGCCACCACGTTGTAAACTGAGATCGGTTATCGTTAACATGGCGGCAATATTATCAGGGAACCTTACGGTTCGGATATCGTCTGTTAATCTGTAATGTAAACGGCAGGTAATGCCCGGATACCGGGAACGGAGCGGCATGACAACAGAAACAGCAGAGTTTGCCGGTACACTGGAGACCGAAAACCCGCTGTGGCACTTCGCCCTCGCCTTCTGGCAGCAACCGGAGGTCGAGCAAAGCTGTCTTGCCCTGCAATCCCGGGGCTGGAGCGTGACCCGTATCCTTTGTGCCTGCTGGCAGGCGAGCCGGAACCGGAGCTACCCGACGCAAGAGGCGCCCGAGATTGTGCGCTGGCGTAATGACATTACCGCTACTTTGCGTACAATTCGTCATATATTGCCAAAAGAGCAATACACGCTGGCCGCACTGCGAGACAATGTTGCGGCCGCCGAATTGCACGCGGAACAAATCGAGCTGGCGCTCGCCTTCAGGGCCCTGTCTACCAAAGGGCCCACCGAAGCGGAACACCAGGACCTGGCAGGTCTGACCATCTGCAACCTCCGCCAGGCCGCGCCGGAACCAATGATCGACAGGGAGACCGGCATTTTGCTGGAACAACTCACCAGGAGCCTGCGCGACCGGCTCTCCCCAACTGGAGCTTCAAAGCCATGATGATGAAATGGCTTGTCAGGCTCGCCTTCCCGGCGCTTGGCCTGCTGATGCTGCTGATTTTCTTCGGCATCAATGCCCCCGATACGGTGGTGGTCAAGACCGAGGAGCCGAAACCCGGCCCCGAAATCCCGTCCTTCGAAGGACTGGTTCCCTCTCCGGTGCCTACTGAAGGACCGGAAATCGTATTCAAGTGGCAGGACAGCGACGGCAGCTGGCACTATGCCGACCGGCCGCCCGCCCAGGGCAACTGGAATGCACTGGCTATCGAACCCGCCCCGCTGAGCGAGCAACCAGCGCTACCGGCCGGCAATCCGGAGACCGACTGGCAGTCACCCTATCAGGCTCCTTTTGCCCTGACCCCCCGGCCTGCCAATAACGGCAGCTGACTTCACACGTTAACGCATGTTCAGTAGCATCCGACGACTGAAACCGATAACTTTCAGTGCTGAATTACAAAACCAGACGAAGGACCCAGCAATGAAGAAAACCCTGATCGCCCTGGCGATTGCCGGCGTTATGGCTGGCTGCACCACTGCAACTCAGACCCCGGAAGATCCTAAGCTCGACACCAACGACCAGAAAGTAAGCTACGGCATGGGTCTGGTGCTCGGCGAGCGTATGCGCAACGATCTGCCCGACCTGCAGATGGACCAGTTTCTCCAGGGCATCCAGCACGGTCACGCCGCTGACGAAACTGCCAACCGGATGACCCGCGAGGAGATCCAGCAGGCTCTGATGGCCTATCAGCAGGAACTCCAGGACGAGCAGCGCGCCCAGATGGAAGAGCTTGCCCAGAAGAACAAGGACGCCGGCGAAACCTTCCTCGCCGAGAACGGCGCCCGCGAAGGCGTACAGACCACCGAATCCGGTCTGCAGTACGAAGTGATTGAAGAAGGCAGTGGCGACAAGCCGGCCGCCGAAGATCAGGTTCGTGTGCACTACACCGGCGAGCTGATCTCCGGCGAAGTCTTTGACAGCTCCCGCGAACGCGGCGAGCCGGTAACCTTCGGACTGAACCAGGTCATTCCCGGCTGGACCGAAGGCCTGCAGCTGATGACTGAAGGCAGCCGCTACAAACTCTACATCCCGTCAGACCTGGCCTACGGCCCGGGCGGTAATCGTGGCATTGGCCCCAACGAAACGCTGATTTTCGACGTGGAACTGCTGGCCGTGAACCCGGACCAGAAAGAAGAGACGGAAGCTGAGGCAAACTAAGCAGCTTCCAAAGCACCCGGGCCAGCAACACCGCGGCCCGGGTAAAACTACCTGCCGGCCCGCCTCAGACCGATGACAGAACCTTGTCAGCGTGAACGTTGTGCAGGTGTTCGATCAGAAAATCCTCGATCTCGAAGCGGCTTTCAAGCACCTCACCCAGGTTTGACAGCTCGTCAAAAAGTGACTTCACTTCATCCCCGGACAGTGCCCGGCCATCCAGGCGATCATTGAAATCGAGCGCAATCTCGGTGTTTTCCGCCAACCGCGGGTAGACCTTGGCCGCCAGCTCGAGACCGCCGTCATTGAACTCCTTGGCCTCCCGAATGAGCTGCTCGTAGACCTCGAAATGCCCTGCGGAGACATAGTCCACCAACACTTCGCAGAACCGGACAAATTTCGCCATGAGCGCTTCCGAAGGCGTACGGTCCTCCTGGCCGGACAGGTCGCAGTAATGGACCAGCAATTCCTGTCGCTCCTTGAGCCAGCGGTCAATCAACTCGCTGACGCCACCCCAGCGCTCCCTCGCATTCCGGCAATTTTCTAACATGTCGCCCGTCTCCTGCTCACGGCTGTGCACTCAGTGCTGCTGTTGATTGTGAACCTCAACTTACCCCAAGGCAGCCTGCCCTCGCAACACTTAACCGCGACGAAGCGGACGAAACAGCATTACCAGCCCGACCACCACCAGCAGGCTGAAGAAAACGGCCGTCCAGCCGGGAATGCTGAGCCCGAGGAAGCGCCACACCACTTCGGCACAATCGCCGGTACCGCGGATTGCCGTGGTGAGCACTTCCGTCCAGGGCAACACTTCGAGCATATAGTCGACCGATGGGCCGCAGGCGGGCACCTGGTCAGGGGGCAGGCTTTGCAGCCAGAGTTGACGCCCGGCCAGGGCAAGGCCGGTGCCGGCAAACAGCGCCAGCAGGAAACCGTAGATCCGGCCGCCGGTTGCCGCGGGGTTATGGACCACCGCAAGCAGGCTGACCGCCCCGACCGCCATGAAGGCATAGCGCTGGAGCCAGCACAGCGGGCACGGCTCGAGGCCCATCACATATTCCATGTAGAACGCGGTAGCCAGCAAGCCGGCACACACAAGAAAAATCAGGGAAAACACCATCCTGTACTTCAAGTTGTCACCTCACGATTGAACGGGCAGCCGGCCGGACTCCGGCGGCCACCCACTTAACCGTAAACGGGCGCGAACTTCAAGCTTCGGCAGGCTCAGGCAATGCGGGAAAACAGATCATCGTCCGTGGCATCGCGGACCACCTGCTCGGCATCGTCCCAGCCGGCCTCCCAGGCCGCAACCACCACCTCTCCGCGATAGGGGCAGCGGGCTTTCGGCAGACCGATGCTGGCCGCCATATAGCCCTGACGATAAGCCTTGTTAAGCGATTCAACGCCCCAGCCCAGGCCGGTGTCTGTTGCCATGCCTTCTCTCCCTGACCGCACGAACGTAGCGAATACCGACGATATGAAATGCCACGTCAACGCTAGCAGGGGATTGGCCGCCGGACAACGTGCTGTGGAGTTTTTGTGCACCAGGTCCGGTCATCGTGTGACCGCCCCCGCGTTGCCCGCCGTTTGCCGCATCAGTTCCGCAGGTACTGGGCCAGGAAATCCTCAAATGACAGCGAGTCGGATCGCTCCATCTCAACCTGCTCAGCCAGCGAATCAGCGCTCATCCGCTCGAATTCTGCCAGCGCCGTACCCTCAAGCGGTTCCGCCAGCAGGGTTTCCCGGTGCTGGCGGGCCATCTCCATACCCCAGTCACGGTGTCCGAGACCGGAGGTCTTCATCGCCTGCAGCACCTGTGCCGACGGCAACAGCTCCGGGTTTTCCACCTTGGCGCGCTGGGCCGTTAGGGCATTGCGATAGGTATCGCCCCCGGCCAGCCCATCGAGTTGTCCGGCCAGTCCCTGCAAGCGGTCCAGCAGGCGCAATGCCGACTCACCGACAGTGGTGGGGCCACGGCCGTCACACAGCGTCAGCTCAGGGGACCGGCCGCGGCTGACGACGTCCTTGTAGTTGTCATCCAGCCGCTCGCACTCGTCATCACCGATTCGGGGACTGTCCGATAACAGGCAGTCCAGCAGGAACAGGTCGAGGAAGTCGATCTGCTGCTCGTTCATCCCTACCGGCGAGAACGGATCGAGATCCAGGCAGCGTACCTCGATGTATTCCACGCCACGGGCCTCCAGCGCCTGGATCGGCTTTTCCTCGCGCCGGGTGGTGCGCTTGGGACGCACCGCGCTGTAGTACTCGTTTTCAATCTGCAGGATGCTGGTATTGATCTGGATGAACCGGTCCCCGTCCCGGGTGCCGATCGCTTCATAGGGTGGCCAGGGCGTATGTATGGCCCGGTACAGGGTCTTGGTGTAAGTCTCCAGCTCGTTAAAACAGATATTGAGCGACGACTGGGCATTGTTGTGGTAACCCAGATCACCCATCCGCAACGAGGTTGCCTCGGGCCCGTACCAGGTGCGATGCCCCCAGTCCGCCAGGTTGTGCCGGACGCCGGCAACAAAGCTGGCATCCAGCGCCGGCGAGGCACCAAACAACAGCATCAGCAGCCAGCTGCGGCGACGGAAATTGCGGATCAGCCAGAAGTACTGGTCCGACTTGAAATCCTGCAGGTTCTGACGGTTGCCCAGCGCCTGCTGCCAGATACCCCAGAAACTGTCCGGCAACGACACATTGTAGTGGGCACCGGCAATGCTCTGCATGACCCGGCCATAGCGCACGGCCAGGCCCTGACGGTAAACGTGCTTGAGGCGGCCAATGTTGGAGGTGCCATAACGGGCAATGGGAATGCTGCTGTCACCATTGATCTCGCAGGGCATGCTCGCCCCCCAGAACAGCTCGTCCCCCAGGTGTTGCTGGACATAGCGGTGGGTATCCCGCAGCGAGGACAGCATGGCGGCGGTCGAGTCACAGACCGGGGTGATCAGCTCGAGCAGGGCCTCCGAATAATCGGTGGTTATCTGCGGATGGGTCAGTGCCGATCCCAGCGCCCGGGGATGCGGAGTCTGGGCGATGAACCCGTTGCGGTCTACCCGCAGGCCTTCCTTCTCTGCGCCCTTGCGGAAACCGGACCACTGACTGGCAGTAAACTGCCCGAAAAGCTGATGACGGGATTCAGCCATGAATGACTCCTGTTGTGCAGTACCAGGCCAACCCGGCACTGCGAACAATTAGAATGGTGACGGGGCCGTGCAGGGCCCCCGGATGAGATCAGCGCTTACCTTTGGCCGAGGCCAGCGCCTGCGCCAGCGCGCCGGCCATTGCGCCCTGCTGGGCCGGCTGGGGCCTGGCTGCGCGCCCCTGGCCACCGCGACCGGCACCCGCACCGCTGCTGCGACCGGCTGGCTTTGCGCCGCCACGACTGTCCTCACCCGGCTGGTCATCCATCCGCATTGACAGCGCAATCCGCTTGCGGGGAATGTCCACTTCCATCACCTTTACCTTGACGATATCGCCGGCCTTCACCACTTCCCGCGGGTCCTTGACGAAAGTGTGGGACAAGGCGGAGATATGTACCAGCCCATCCTGATGCACGCCGATATCCACGAAGGCACCAAAGTTAGTGACATTGGTCACCGAGCCCTCGAGAATCATGCCAGGCTTGAGATCACCAAGGGTTTCCACCCCTTCCTCGAAACTGGCAAAACGGAATTCCGGGCGCGGATCGCGGCCGGGCTTTTCCAGTTCGGCGATGATATCGCGAATCGTCGGCAAGCCGAACTGTTCGGTCACGTAATCCTTCGGGTCCAGCGAGCGCAGGAACGAGCTGTCGCCGATAATATCGGCCACCTGGCGTCCGTTGCGGGCCGCTATGGCCTCCACCACGCCATAGGCCTCCGGGTGGACCGAAGAGCGGTCCAGCGGGTTCTCGCCACCGGCAATCCGGAGAAATCCTGCAGCCTGCTCAAAGGTCCGCTCGCCGAGGCGGGAAACCTTGAGCAGCTGTTTGCGGCTGCTGAACACACCGTTACGATTACGGTAATCAACAATGTTCTGGGCAATGCTCTGGTTCAGTCCGGATACCCGCGCCAGCAGCGGCACGGAAGCGGTATTGAGGTCGACCCCGACCCCGTTCACGCAGTCCTCGACCACCGCATCCAGACTGCGGGCCAACTGCACCTGAGACACATCGTGCTGGTACTGCCCCACCCCGATGGATTTGGGTTCGATCTTGACCAGTTCGGCGAGCGGATCCTGCAGGCGACGGGCGATGGAGACGGCGCCACGGATGGTGACATCGAGATCCGGCAGCTCGCGGGAAGCAAACTCGGAGGCGGAGTAGATTGAAGCACCGGATTCACTGACCACAATTCGCGCGAGCTTGAGCTCCGGATATCGTTTGCACAGGTCGGCGACCAGTTTCTCGGTCTCCCGCGAGGCGGTGCCATTGCCGATTGCTACCAGCTCGATCCGGTACTGCCGGCACCAGGCGGCCAGCTGCTCGATGGACTGGTCCCACTGGTTCTTCGGGGCATGGGGGAAGATCGCACCATGGCCCACTACCTGGCCGGTACCGTCAATCACCGCCACCTTGACCCCGGTGCGCAGCCCGGGATCCAGCCCCAGAGTCGGACGCGGGCCGGCCGGTGCCAGCAGCAACAGGTCCTTGAGGTTGGCCGCAAACACGTTGATGGCCTCGGCTTCCGCGGCTTCGCGAATCTGCGCCATCAGGTCGGTTTCAATCTGGGTCGCGAGCTTGACTCGCCAGGTCCAGCGCACCACCTCGGCCAGCCACTTGTCGGCAGCACGGCCGTTGTCACGGATGTTCCAGTGCGCGGCAATGCGCTGTTCCGCGGGATGGGGCTGGCGCCGGTCATCCTCACCGTCACCCACCACAATGGTGTAGCCCAGAATACCTTCGTTGCGGCCACGAAGAATGGCCAGCGCCCGGTGGGAGGGAATTTTTTTCAGTGGCTCGATGTGGTCAAAGTAATCACGGAACTTGGCCCCTTCGGTTTCCTTCCCCTCGATGACTGTCACCTTGAGCTGGCCCTGGTTCCAGATGAAGTCCCGCAGCACACCGAGCAGCTCGGCATCTTCGGCAAATCGCTCCATCAGGATATGGCGGGCTCCCTCCAGCGCAGCCTTGCTGTCAGTGATGCCGGCCTCGGCATTGAGATAACCGGTCGCGGTGGTTTCCGGATCCAGCGTGGGGTCGTCATAAAGCGCGTCGGCCAACGGCTGCAGACCCGCTTCACGGGCAATCTGGGCCTTGGTGCGGCGCTTGGGCTTGTAGGGCAGGTAGAGGTCTTCCAGGCGGTTCTTGGTGTCGGCTTCGGCGATGGCACTGCGCAGTTCATCGGTCAGCTTGCCCTGCTCCTCAATGCTCTTGAGGATGGTTCCGCGACGGTCTTCCAGCTCCCGCAGGTAGCGCACCCGTTCCTCGAGGGTTCGCAGCTGACTGTCGTCCAGGGAACCGGTAACCTCCTTACGGTAACGGGCGATGAAAGGCACCGTCGCGCCTTCATCCAGCAGTTCAATGGTGGCATTCACCTGTTGCTCGCGAACCCCGAGTTCGTCGGCAATGCGCCTGGAGATACTGTTCATGCAACCTCGCCTGATGCTTTAAAAACAAAGCGCAAAGGTACAGCGGCTTACTGTTGCAGGCAAGCCGGGGTGTTGCCACCATCGAGAAAATGCATCAGATCCGGCCAGCGCATGGGGCGGGCATAGAAGTATCCCTGGATCTCGTCACAGTGCTGCTGGCGCAGGAAATCCAGCTGATCCTCGGTCTCCACCCCTTCGGCAACCACGCTGATCTGCAGGCTGTGGGCCAGGCTGATAATCGCGCGGATGATGTGCTCCGCATCCGCGGAATGGCCCAGGTCCTGGACGAAGGACTTGTCGATCTTGACCAGTGCAATGGGCAGGTGCTGGAGGTTGCTGAGGGATGAGAACCCGGTACCGAAATCATCCAGCGCAAAACTGATTCCCAGCTGGTTAAGCTCCCGCAGGCAGCGCTGGGCGTATTCCGGGTCGTGCATCATGGCACTTTCGGTGAGCTCAAGTTCAAGCAGGCTGGTATCCACATTGGCGTTGTAGATGATGCGGAAAATAGTTTCCGTCATCTTGCGGTCGTGGAACTGGCGGAACGACAGGTTGACCGCAAACACCAGCCCGGGGTGCCCCAGCTCGGCGGCATCCCGCAAGCGCCCACAGGCCTGCTCAATCACCCAGTAACCGATCGGCACGATCAGCCCGCTGCGCTCCGCAACCGGAATGAATTCCTCCGGTGAGATCAGGCCGCGTTCCGGGTGGTTCCAGCGCAGCAGACATTCCACCCCGCGCACCTCCTCGGTGGCCAGGTCGATCCGCGGCTGGTAGTAGAGCTCAAGCTCCCGGTTACGCAGGGCATTGCGCAGGTCCGCTTCCAGCCGCAGCTGGTGGCCGGCGGTTACGTGCAGGTTCTGGTCATAGAAGCGGTAGCTGGTGCCGGCATCCCGCTTGGCCTCGAACATGGCGCGGTTGGCCCGCCGCAACAGGTTCTCGGCGGTGTTACCGGCCTCCGGGTAGGTGGCAACCCCCAGGCTGGCACTCACCACCAGGGTTTGGCCGCCAATGGTCAGCGGCTCATTCAGTGCGGTGACCACCTTGCGGATGACCTGGGTGACATCCAGGGAGTCCTCCACCTTCTCGACGATAATGGCGAACTCGTCACCACCGATGCGCATCAGGGAATCCACCCGGCGCAGGCTGGCCCGCAGCCGTTCGGCCAGCTTCACGATGAGCTGGTCGCTCTGCTGGTACCCCAGGGATTCGTTGAGATTGCGGAAGGCGTCAATGTTGAGGTGCAGCAGCGCAAGGCGCTGACTGCCCCGTTCCGCCCGCAGTAACGCCTGCTGCAAGCGGTCGAAGAACAGGTCGCGATTGATGAAACCGCTGGCCACCTCGCGGCCAAGCTGGCCATGGGCCGACTCTGCCAGCTGCTCCCGGTACCACAGGCAACGGACGGCGCGGATCAGCTCCCACTGGTCGATCCGGGCCCGGCTCAGGTAATCCGCGGCACCCTCGGCCAGCAGTTCCGGCGCCCGCTCGGCGGCGGGCTCGGCACTCAGCGCCAGCACCGGCCGGTCATGGCTGGACGCCGCCAGGTATTGGATAAAGGCCAGCTCGGAGCCGCCATGAAAGACACAATCCCAGATGATCACGTCAAAATGGGCGTTGCGGATCAGGTCTTCGCAATCGATAAGATCCGGGCACCAGGTCAGGTCCGGATCCAGCTCCGGATCCCGCGCCAGCAGGGCACCGAGCCACAGGTAGTCGGCGTATTCCGGGGTCAGTACCAGTATACGGATGCGGCTACAGCTCATGGGTTCCGTCGCCAAAAGTGTCATTTATTCGCAGATTTCCCTGTAATCATAACAAGTTGTCCTCACTAGGATAGCCGATACATTGCCAAGGTACAGGACCCCCTGCGCTGGTGTAGAATAGCGGCCCATTATCCCTATCGAATCTGCCTTCTCCAACAGGACCGTCGTGAGCCAGCTCAACCCCCGACAAAGTGAAGCCGTGCGCTATGTAGAAGGCCCCCTACTGGTACTGGCGGGGGCCGGCAGCGGCAAGACCAGCGTGATCACCCGCAAGATCGCCCATCTGATCGAGCAGGTAGGCATTCCGGGGCGACATATTGCCGCGGTCACCTTTACCAACAAGGCGGCGCGGGAAATGAAGGAGCGAGTCAGCCGGCTGGTCGACCGGAGCCAGGCCCGCGGCCTCACGGTGTCCACCTTCCACAACCTCGGCCTGAACATGATCCGCGAGGAGCATGCCCACCTCGGCTACCATCCCGGCTTCTCCATTTTCGACGCCGAGGATGCCAAGGCCCTGCTGCAGGACCTGATGATGCGGGAGGCCAGTGCCGATGCCGGTGATGAACTGGCGGACGTCCAGATGACCATCTCGTCCTGGAAGAACGCCATGCGCAGTCCGGCAGAGGCGCGGAGCAAGGCGGCGGACGAACGGGAACAACGGATCGCCCTCATTTACGCGCGGTACAACGAGTACCTCAAGGCCTACAACGCGGTCGACTTTGACGACCTCATCCTGCTGCCGGTACAACTGTTCCGCACCCATCCGGACGTCCTGCAGAAGTGGCGCCGCAAGATCCGCTACATGCTGGTGGATGAGTACCAGGATACCAACGTCTGCCAGTACGAACTGGTCAAGCTGCTGGTGGCCGAGCGGGCGGCCTTTACCGTGGTCGGAGACGATGACCAGTCGATCTACGCCTGGCGCGGCGCGCGACCGGAAAACCTGGTCCAGCTGAAGGAAGACTTCCCCAGCCTGAAGATCGTCAAGCTGGAGCAGAACTACCGCTCCACAGGACGCATCCTGCGCAGCGCCAACACAGTCATTGCCAACAACCCCCACGTGTTCGAGAAAGCACTGTGGAGTGAGCACACCATCGGCGAGGAAATCCGCATCGTGCGCTGCCGCAGCGAGGATGCCGAGGCAGAGCGGGTCGCCACCGAGATCATTGACCAGAAGCTTAAAAAGGGCCTGTCGTTCCGGGATTTCGCCGTACTCTACCGCGGCAACCACCAGGCCCGGCTGCTGGAAATGAAACTGCAGGCCTACCAGATTCCCTACCGGATCTCCGGCGGGCAGTCGTTCTTCTCCAAGAGCGAGATCAAGGACGCCATGTCCTACCTCCGACTGCTGGTAAACCCGGATGACGATGCCGCGTTTCTGCGGGTGGTCAACGTACCACGGCGGGAAATCGGCCCGCGCACTTTAGAGCAGCTCAGCCACTATGCCCGCTCCCGCAATGTCAGTCTGTTCCGCTCGCTGGGAGATATGGGCGCCGAGGCCCACGTCACCGAGAAGGGCCTTGACCGGCTGCGCCGCTTCGCCCACTGGGTCGACAACACCTGCGAGCGCCTGCACCGGGAAAACCCGATCCCGGTGATCAAGCAGCTGTTCACCGACATCGAGTACGAGGAGTGGCTGCACCAGCACTCCGGCAGCCCGAAACAGGCCGAACGGCGAATGGAGAACATCTGGTACCTGACTGATGCCATCCAGCGCATGCTCGATGACGGCAAAGGCACCGCCGATGAAATCGGGGTCGAGGACGCCATCAGCAAACTGATCCTGCGCGACATGATGGAACAGCGAGAAGAAGATGATGACAGTGACAAGGTGCAGCTGCTGACACTCCATGCCTCCAAGGGCCTGGAATTCCCCCATGTCTTCATCATGGGCCTGGAGGAAGAGATCCTGCCCCACCGCACCAGCATCGAAGAAGGCAACATCGAGGAAGAGCGCCGGCTGATGTACGTGGGCATCACCCGCGCCCGGGAGACCCTGACCCTCACGTTTGCCGCCCAGCGCAAGCAATATGGCGAAAAGCTGGAAACCATTCCCAGCCGCTTCCTGGACGAACTGCCGGAAGAGGACCTTAGATGGGAGGGCATGGGTGACCTGGATGTTGAAGCCAACCAGAAAAAGGGCAAGGCGACCCTGAGCGCCCTGCTCGGGGATCTCGGGGCCTGAGCCGGCACCGGCCACTACATTACCAATTGTTAAACACCGTCAACTGCAACTATTCCCTCCCCTGAGCCGTTAGCTGTAGTGGGGCCCCTGGCCCCGACTACAAAAACAACAGCCAGGAGAGTGAAATGAACAGCAAGAACCTGCCTTTGATTCCCGCTCCCGCAGCACGGAGCCGACGCTATCTGGCGCTCGGTTCGGCTTTGATTCTCAGCGCCTGCGGCGGTGGATCGTCCGGAGACAATGCAGCGGGAACCTCACCGTCGCCGGACTCCAGCACGGCCGTTGCCGGCGATCAGACCGTCAGCGAACGACAGGCCGTGTTGCGGGACGACTACTCGCCGGTTGGCGCGTTCAGTGCGCCCTTCGCAGAACCGACCATCATTGTTGACGGCGAAGCCGTAACCACCGACGAACGCTGCGTTACCAACAGCGAAGGCCTGCTCGAATGCAAACCTGCCGCGGGCACCATGGCGCTCCTCGAAGACGGCCGGGTGCTCTACCTCAATGCCCTCGAGGGTACCGAGAACGTTGAGCTGTCCATCGTGGGGGAGTTCGGTGAAGTGTCGATCAACGACCAGAGCCGGGTACTGGCACTGGGCGATAACGACACGCCAAGCTGGCAGAAGCCGGACCCGCTGCGAGCCGGCGCCAACCCCGATGGCAACGACAGTGAAACCCTGCTCAACGGCACCGAGCTGGATGGCTTGCTGGACACCGCAGACAACACCACCCGGAACGACGGGGCATTGTTCTGCTCCGACGTAATCGGGCTGGCGGACGGCCGGATCATGGCGGTGGGTGGCACCGACTATTATTCCGAGCCTGGTATTGACGGCCTGCCGCTGGGGGTTGCCGAACTGGAAGGCATCAAGAACTCGCGGATCTTCGACGAACGCAGCAACACCTGGAGCCAGAGTGGCGATATGACTTACGGCCGCTGGTATCCATCGCTGGTTACCCTGGCAGACAGCAAGGTGTTCGTCGCCAGTGGCGTCACCAAGCTGCTGAAACCGGTCTATCCGGAAGACCCGCTGAATTCCGGCCGCAATGTGGTCCAGACCGAAACCTACGACCCCTGTAGCGGTGTCTGGACCGAGAACCCGCCCACGGCCGACCGCTCTCTGCCACTCTACCCGCGGATGCACCTGCTGCCCAACGGCCACGTGCTGTATAACGCCGGCGGCCAGGCCTTTAACCCGTTCGGCCAGGGCTATGACCAGGCGCTGTGGAACCTGGTAGCCAGCTACAACCCGCAAACCCAGGCCTGGACCGACATCGGCTACGCCGGATTACCCCTGCGGCTGGACGAGGCCGGCCTCGCCCAGCTCTCCAGCACTCTCAACATCACCAACGCCTCAATGGACCAGTTCTCCACCCTGCTCGGTGATCTGCTGGAATCGCCGACGGAGCTGCTGACCTCCGCCGCCGATACCGGTGTCGATGAAGAGGCCCTGAAGATAGCCATTGCCGGCGGTATGCGGGGCTCCACCTCCTCCACCATGCTGCCCCTCAAACCCAATGAAAACGGCGACTACACCGAGGTCGAGCTGCTGACCGCCGGTGGCGTACCCAGCTACGCCCTGCTGACCAACCCCGGCGGATACCTGCCGGTGGCCCAGAGCCGGATTGACCGCATCACCACGACCGGCGACCGTATCGACTATGAGTCGCGACTGACCGGACCGCTGAACCAGCCCCGCTGGTACGGTACCAACGTAGTGATGCCCGACGGCAGCGTGATGGTGTTCAGCGGCGGTACCCGCGACGGCGTGGTCGCACCGGGCCTGGAAGGCCCACTGATGACCGCCGAGCGCTTTGATCCGGAAAGCGGAACCTGGACCGAGGTGGCCACGGCCAATCGCCCCCGCACCTACCACAACACCGCGCTGCTGCTGGCCGACGGTCGGGTACTGATCGGTGGCCACGCGCCCATCAATACCGCCTACCTGTCTCATATCAGCTTCGAGGATTTCGGTCTGGCACCGAACGCCGGTCGCGATCCCAGCTTCGAGATCTATACCCCACCCTACGCCATGCGCAACGACCGCCCGGAGATTCTCTCGGCACCGGAAAACCTGACCACCGGCCAGAGTTTTTCCATCCAGGTGGACGACCCCGAGAATATCGACAAGGTACTGCTGATCCGGCGCACCGTGATGACCCATCTGATTGATGGTGACCAGCGCGCCATCGAGTTACCCATCCAGTCCCGCAATGGCCGCAACCTGCGCCTGACTATGCCGGACACCCACAACGTGGTCCCGGCCGGCAAGTACATGCTGTTCGTCAGCAAAGACAGCGAAGAGGGGCGGGTCCCCTCGGTGTCTGCGCCGATCACCGTGGTCAACACGGCGCTGGAGTGCATGGCGGACCTGCAACTGGCCGACGACACCGCAGGTACTGACACCGACACCGACACTGACGGCAGCAGCGATGGTCTGCTCGGAATACTGTGAGGAGACAGGCATGACGGCGAAAAAATCATCTGACCGGCTGCTCGCCACCATCGGCTGCCTGGTAACGACGCTCGGGCTGCTCAGCCCCGGAGCCGTCGTTGCACACGGCGGCCCCGACATGTCGGCGCTGCCGCAGGGGGTAGTCAAGGCGAGTCTTACCGACCCGGCGGATATCCGCGGGCTGCACCTCACCATTCTGGACGCGCCGGTGCCGGCCCTCCTGCTGCGCTATGAAGGCTCAGGAACCCTGCACGTCCCCGGCAGCGACGGCGGGCCTTTTTTGCGGTTCCAGCGCGACCGGGTCGAAGCCCATACCGATAGCCCCAGCTGGCACGCTGCCGCTACCGCGGCCGGCAAGCCCACCGGGACTGATCGCGGCCACTGGCAAACCGTGTCGGGCTCTGGCAGCTTCGGCTGGGTTGACTCCAGGGTCGCCGAGGCCGTCCGGCATGCCGGTGCAGACGGCAAACCGGTGACCTGGCGCATCCCGGTCGCGCTCGAAAACAGCAGCACTGCGAGCAGCCTGACCGGCTCGGTGACCTGGCAACCACTACCAGACCCGGGCGGGCAATGATTCCCCCGAAAGCGCCAACTGCAGGCGGGGACAGGCTTAAGCCTGTCCCCTGCTAACCTCCAACTCCGCGCGTCCCCTTCGGGGACAGGCTTAAGCCTGTCCCCTGATACGAAAAACCCCCGCAGTGCGGGGGTTTTTCATCACAGCCGTGTCGGCTTACTTACTCTCATTAACCATATATTCGACCGCGGCCTGGATTTCTTCATCCGGGCAGCTGGCGCAGCCACCCTTGGCCGGCATGGCATTGAAGCCGTTGATGGCGTGGCTTACGAGGGTTTCGAGGCCCTGGTCGATACGGGCAGACCAGGCGCCGGAATCACCGATCACCGGGGCACCGGCTGCGCCGGTAGTGTGGCAAGCCATACAAACCGCATTATAAACCTCGTCACCCGCACGCGGGCCGGAGCTGGCGGCCGCGGCAGGTGCCACTTCCTGGCCACAGTCCTCGCCCTGCAGGCAGACTTCGCCTACCGGCGCAATGCGCGCACGAATTTCGTCTTCAACACTTGCCATTACGGCACCTGCCGTCAGGCCGAAGCCAAGCAGTACAGCAGCCAGGACTCTCTTCATCTTCACAATGCACCTCGCATCAGAGCGTTATAATCTTTAAGTCGCCGCATTATAGCGGGTGGCGCACTGCAAAAAAACCAATGGCTCGACCCGTCACTTGATTTCGGCCAAATAATTGCCATTTGGTGAACTTTTCCAGCCGGGGTAACGCCGGCAATGGTAAACCGTTACCATAGCGCCATTCCCTGCCCACTGCGGAGCCCTGACCCATGTTACCGAATCCGTCAACGACACCCCATCCCTGGCGCAAGCGCCTGCTGGCCACGGAGTTCATCGCCCTTGCCATCCTGCTTGGCTCCATGGCCATTCTGGGCAGGAGCAGTGACGGTGGCACGCTGAATCCAGCCTGGCTGATCATCCCCGCCGCCGCCAGCCTGGCGGTATTTCTGAGTTTTATCGGGCTGATGTACCTGCGCTGGGTGGTGGCGGCGGAAGCCGGCAAAGCAACCCGTCACAAACTGGTGTTCGGGCTGCTGGCAGTCACCCTGCTGGGCGTATGGGTTTATGGCATCGCCAACACCTGGCTCAGCATGAACGCGGGCTAGACCCGGCGAGACATCAGTGCGAAACAACAGCGCGAAACTTCAGTAAAAAACACAGGCACGAAAACAGGTGCAAAAATGAACCGATTGTCAGTTCTGCCCTTGCTGCTGCTGACTGGCCTGGCCCCGGCCACGACACTTGCGCAGGCCAGCCCGGATCCGGCGGAAACCACCAGCCGTGAGTTGCGTGACTGCGCGGTAATCCAGAACGGCGTCGCGCGCCTTGCCTGCTACGACGAGCAGAATAACCCGCAAGCGGCCCGCGAGCAGGCCAGTGACGCGGAGATCGAGGCGGCCGAGCAGCTCACCGACCGGCTCGACCCGGATGCGGCGCTGGATACCGATACCGGCGATACCGCAGCCGCAGTCGGTGACCAAGACGACAGTGGCGTAATGGATGCAGTCATCGATCGCTACGTGGCCGCGGAGAAAGCCATCTTCTCGTTCTCCGGAGCCTTTGTCAGCCACCGGCCCACCTATATCCTGCCATTTACCTGGGTATCCAGCCCCAATCAGCAGCCGACCAGCCCGCGACTGGGCAGCACCGGTTACGATTACGACCTCGACAACAAGGAAGCCAAGTATCAGATCAGCTTCAAGGTGCCGCTGCTGACCGGCCTGCTCGACGACCGCACCACCCTCTGGTTCGGCTACACCCAGGCCTCCTTCTGGCAGGTCTACAACCGCGCCGAATCGGCACCGTTCCGGGAAACCAATTACGAACCGGAGCTCTTTGTCCGTTACCGGACCGACTGGAAACTGGGCCCGGGCACCCTTAATGGCGTCACGCTCGGCTTCAGTCACCAGTCCAATGGCCAGAGCGAGCCGCGCTCCCGCAGCTGGAACCGCATCATTGGCAGCGCCGGATACAGCTATGACCGCTGGCTTTTCATGGTGCAACCCTGGTATCGACTGCCGGAAGGCTCCGACAGTGACGACAACGCCGACCTGGACCGCTATGTGGGCTATGCCGATTTCATTGGCGTTTACAAGCTGAGCGAGGACAAGACGCTGTCCCTGAAACTGCGCAACAATTTCCGTTCCGAAGACAACAAGACGTCCTTTGAACTGGGTTACAGCTTCCCGATGGGCGGGCGCCTGAAGGGATTTATCCAGTACTACAACGGCTACGCAGAAAGCCTGATCGACTACAACAAGCGCGTTCACCGCTTTGGCATTGGCGTGATGCTGAACGACTGGCTCTAGGTCAACAGGTGCAGGGGGACAGGCGTAGGTGGACATATGGGGACAGGCTTAAGCCTGTCCCCTTTCTGACCTGTGTATAGGGGGACTGGCTTAAGCCTGTCCCCCTCCCCTCCTGATCCAAACCATTCTGCTACTTATTCAACCGCTCCATTTCCGCCAGCAGTTCTTCGGTTTTCTCGTTCATCAACGGTATATCCCCCCGGGATTCCACATTCAGCCGTACCACCGGCTCGGTGTTGGACATCCGCAGGTTGAACCGCCAGTCGTCGAACTCGATGCTCACCCCATCCACATGGCTGACGCTTTTGGCGCCGATGCTGTATTTGGCTTCAATTGCGGCGATCACCTTGCGGGGATCGTCAATGGTGCGGTTGATTTCGCCACTGGCGGGATAGGACTCGATGCGGGCGTCAATCAGTGACGACAATGTCTGGCCGGACTGGCACAGCCGCTCCGCCACCAGCAACCAGGGAATCATCCCACTGTCGCAGTAGGCAAAATCACGGAAGTAGTGGTGGGCACTCATCTCGCCGCCGTACAGGGCATCCTCATCCCGCATCCGCTGCTTGATAAAGGCATGGCCGGTCTTGCTTTCGATGGCCTTGCCGCCCGCCGCCTGCGCCAGGTCGATGGTGTTCCAGGTCAGCCGCGGGTCATGGATGATCTTGCCGCCGCCGGCCTTGCGCAGGAACTGGTCTGCCAGCAACCCGACAATGTAATAGCCCTCGATAAAGCGGCCATTCTCATCAAAGAAGAAACAACGGTCATAATCGCCGTCCCAGGCAATCCCCATGGCAGCCTGGTGTTCCACCACTGCATCGGCGGTCACCGCCTGATTCTCCTTCAGAATCGGGTTGGGGACTCCGTTGGGGAAGTTACCGTCGGGCCGGTGATGAACCTTGATAAAACTGAACGGCAACAAAGGCTCCAGGTCATCAATCACCAGGCCGGCGCCGCCGTTGCCGGCATTGACCACAATCTTCATCGGCTTGAGCGTTGCCACATCAACATAGCCCAGCAGGTGATCGACATAGGCTGCCGCCACTGCCAGCGACTCACGGCGGCCGCGCAGCGGGGCGTCAGTAAACGGCTGCAGTACCCGGTCCCGGATGTCGTTCAGCCCGTTATCGGAGCTGATCGGCCGGGACTCGGGGCCCACCATCTTCATGCCGTTGTGGTCTTTCGGGTTGTGGCTGGCGGTCACCATGATGCCACCGTCCATGCCGTAGTGGCTGGTAGCAAAGTACACCTGCTCGGTACCGCACAGGCCAATGTCAAATACATCAGCGCCGGCCGCCATCAGCCCCGCGCTGAGCGCTTCGGCAATCTCCGGGCTGGAGAGGCGGATGTCGTAACCCACGATGACCTTGCGGGCACCGGTAACGTCCACATAGGCGCGGCCGATCTTTTCAGCCAGTTCGGGATTGAGCTGCTCCGGCACGCGGCCCCGCAGGTCGTAGGCTTTAAAACAGGACAGATCCATTGTACTGGCTTACTCCGCGGCGGCTGACTGAAGCTGGATATAGTTCTGGATACCCATCTGGCCGATCATCTCCAGCTGGGTTTCCAGCCAGTCGATGTGCTCTTCCTCGCTGTCCAGAATGCTGCGGAACAGCTCCCGGCTGGTGAAGTCCTGCACTTCCTCGCAATAGAGGATGGCTTCCTTGAGGTCGGCGTGGGCCGTCATCTCCAGCTTGAGATCGCAGGACAGCATTTCCTCGACGTTTTCACCGATCAGCAGCTTGTTGAGGTCCTGCAGGTTGGGCAAGCCTTCCAGGAACAGGATACGTTCGATGAGCTGGTCGGCGTGCTTCATCTCATCAATGGACTCTTCGTATTCCTTGGCGGCCAGCTTGGTGATCCCCCAGTCCTTGTACATGCGGGAATGCAGGAAATACTGGTTGATGGCGGTCAGCTCGTTGCCGAGGACCTTGTTGAGATACTGGATAACCTTCTTGTCGCCTTTCATAGCAGCGCTCCCTGATGACGAGTGTGTTCAGAGAACAAGGATAGCTGCTTACCGGCCAATAAAAAATTGCGGAGGGGACATCCGGTACAGAAAAGCCGGCGGTGCGGCCGGCTTTGGGGATACGGCAGAGCGTGAGGTCAGGCGGGTTGGGCGAGCATGTTGGCCAGGGCCAGGTAGTCCGGAGTCCGGCTTTCCCGCAGGATCTCCCGCGCGGTGGACGCACAGCGCCCGCACTGGCGACCCACCCCGAGCTCGTTACCGAGCTGGCGCATGGAAGAACAGCCATTATCTGCCGCCTCGCGGATGTCGCGGTCGGTTACCCCGTGGCACAGGCATACATACATAACGATCCCACCGTCCTGAAGAACTTAGTGGGAATTATTGTCATTACCATCTAGAAATGCAACCCCGTTGCGTTAAATTTGTGCAACCGGGCCGAAAGTCGTCCGTTGTCAGCCGCCGGCCTCGCGGGTCAGGTTGCGCCCGCCTGCCGCTGTCACCACCACGTTGTCCTCAATGCGGATGCCGCCGCAGCCTTGCAACTCACGGATCAGCCCGGCATTCAGGTGCTTAGCCAGCGGCCCCGTCAGCAAGGGCTCCAGCAGCGAGGGAATGAAATACAGGCCAGGCTCAATCGTTACCACCATGCCCGGCTCCAGCGTCCGCGTTAGCCGCAGGAAAGGCGCATCCGCCGGTGGCGGCGCCGGCTTGCCTGCCACATCATGAACCTGAACCCCCAGAAAGTGACCAACGCCATGGGGGAAGAACGCCCGGGTAATGCCCTGCGCAACCATCGCGTCTTCATCCAGGCCACGGACCAGGCCGGCCGCCCCGAGCAGGGCCGCCAGGCCGAGATGGGCGCGGTGGTGCAGGTCCGGGTAGCTCACCCCCGGCGCCACCATTCCGCACAGTCGCTGCTGCAAATGATCAAGGCCGTGGATCAGCGCCGCAAAGCGGCCCTCACCCGGTCCCGCGGTGGTGCGGGTGATGTCCGAGCCATAGCCGCGGTACCTTACCCCGGCGTCTATCAGCAGGCTGCGGTGCCGTGCCGGGGCAACGGTATCGTAGTACTGGTAATGCAACGTGCCAGCGTGCGCATTGAGCCCGATGATGCTGTGATACGGGGCATCTGCCTCCCGCTGCCCGGTGGCCTGCTGGTAGGCCAGGCTGATGTCGAATTCACTACCACCGGCCAGAAAGACGTCCCGCGCCGCATTATGGCCCTGCAGGGCGACGCGACTGGCTTGCGTCAGACAGGCAATCTCGTAGGGGGTCTTGTGGACCCGGGTTTCCTCCAGGGCCGGCAACAGGGCTTGCGGGTTGTGATCCCCTGCCACCGCCGCAATGACCGCCGGATCGCCGATTACCGCCTGCCGCCCCGACCCGGGCAGGTCCGCCGGCAGTTGCTGATCCACGGTGCGCATATCGACACTCCCGTGCCAGGGCTCGTCCGCCAGGGTCAAGGTGGCGTGCCAGAAATCCACCGGCTGATAGAGCCAGAGCACCGGGCGCTGCCCGGGACGGACCAGCAACCAGCAGTGCTCTCGCCCCACCAGGCCGGTCCAGTGCAGGAAGGGGCCGTAGCCCTGGAAGTGCCAGGCCTGATCATCGCCGTAACGCAACGGCGCCGCCCCGGAGCTGATCAGCAGAGCGTCATAGCCGTGCGCAGCCATCGCCTGCTCGTAACGCTGCTGAAGGATTTGCAGGTGATCAACTTGCAGTCGGCCCAGCTGAGGATTCGTTAGAGAGTTCGGAAGTTGTGGGTCAGACACAGTAAGCCTCCGTCACAGAAAACGGTTTCAGGGCCGGCAGGATCAAAGGCGAAACGCCACGGGCAGAATCAGTGCGGTAAACACCCCCGTCAGCCCCATGCCCAGGGACGCAAAGGCACCCGCCGTCGGGCTGATCTCGAACGCCTTGGCCGTGCCGATGGCATGGCCGTTGATGCCAAGGGCAAAGCCCAGGATGCGGTCGTCGCGGATCGCCAGGCGACGGGCGATGAACTCCACAAACAGGGTGGCCACCACCCCGGTGATCAGCAAGCCCCCCATCATCAGCGACACCGACCCGCCCAGCTGCTCGGTGATGCCGATGGCAATCGGCGCGGTCACCGATTTGGGTGCCAGCGAGGCCAGTACCTCGGGGGACGCGCCCAGCAGCCGGGCAATCACAATGGCATAGACCGCCGCCATGGTTGCGGCAATGGGCAGGGTAATAAGAATGGGACGCCACAGGGCACGAATATGGTGCATCTGCTGGTACAGCGGCACCCCGAGGGCCACCGTCGCCGGGCCCAGCAGCACCGTCAGCCACTGGGCGCCGTTGCGGTAGTCGCGGAAATCCACCGCAAGCACCACCAGAGCCAGGCTCAGCAACACTGCGGCCAGCAGGACCGGCGGGCTCCAGATGGGCTGCCCGAGGCGCCGGAACAGCCAGCTGCCCGCCAGAAACGCTCCCAGGGTCAGCGCAATAGCCAGCACCGGGCTACTCGCCAGCAGGTCCGCCAGCAGCTGATAGCGCGTCGTCAGCTCACTCACCGGTACCCGCCTTTGGCCGCCCCGCCACCGCCCGCTGCATGACCCACAGCGTGGTCAGCACACTGAGGAAGGTACCCGCCAACAGGGCCAGCGCAATCGCCAGCCATTCGGAGGCGAACTGATCGGCCTGGAAAAACACACCCACCACCCCCGGCATGATCAGCAGCACCAGCACTGAAATCAGCGCCTGGCTGGCATTGGCCAGGCTGTCACTGATCGAACCACGCACCATCAGCAGCAGCGTCAGCAGGATCATGCCCAGCACACCACCACTGATCGGCAACGCCAGCATCACCCGTAACGCCTCACCGATCACAAAAAACGCCGTCAAAACCAGAAAACCGCGCAACATCACCATGCTGTTTTTCTCTGCTGATCCCCAATTGCATTACACTAGCCCAAATTCCCGGACCGACTCCAATGCAGGAAGGCCCCATGGCGCTAAAAGCAACCATCTTCAAAGCGACACTCAATATCGCCGACATGGACCGGCATTACTATGCCGACCACCACATGACGATCGCCCGTCATCCGTCGGAAACCGATGAGCGCATGATGATCCGCCTGCTCGCCTTCGCGCTTAACGCCAGTGACCAGCTGGAATTCACCAAGGGCCTGAGCACCGACGACGAGCCGGAATTATGGCAGAAGAGCCTGAGTGACGAGATTGAACTGTGGATTGAACTCGGCCTGCCCGATGAAAGCCGCCTGCGCAAAGCCTGCAACCGCTCGAAGCAGGTGATTCTGTACACCTATGGCGGCCGGGCGGTCCCGCTGTGGTGGGAAAAGCACCACAACAAGCTGACCCGCTTCCACAACCTCACTGTCATCAACCTGCCCCAGGATGCTACCACAGCCCTGGCCGCCATGGCCGAACGGACCATGACCCTGCAGTTCACCATCCAGGATGGCGAGGTTTCGGTAGGAAATGACCAGTCCCTGGTCAACCTCACCCCCGAAGGAATGTACCCGTAACGAAAAGGCTTCCACAGGGGCTGGACAGATTACCGCTGCACACGTAAGATTGCGCACTCGAAATTGACGCACAGCCGGCAACTTCGAATGCGCCCGTAGCTCAGCTGGATAGAGCGCTGCCCTCCGGAGGCAGAGGTCAGAGGTTCGAATCCTCTCGGGCGCGCCATATTCAAGAAGGACTTGCGTGAAAGCGCGGGTCCTTTTTTATGGCTGTGTCCATGCTATTTCGGCCACTTTATCGCCCGAGAAGCTTTGGCCTGGACACGACGACGTGGCTGTTCAGCGTTCCTGATTACCAGCGCAACAGAGCAGATCCAAAAGGTTATATCGTTACAGCTCATCCCCGGTGGACTGGATGCCCGCATAGGCAAACCCAAGAGCCGCCATAGCAGTGGCATGAACCTGTGCCGCTGGCACCGTCACACCATTGAATTCCAGATCCATCGTAGCGCAGGCATCCTCCAGTACCGTGACCTTGTAGCCAAAGTCCGACGCCGCGCGGCTGGTAGCCTCGATACACATGTGGCTCATGGCACCAATCACCACCACTTCCTCAATGCCGTTGGTTTCCAGCAACTCCTTGAGGTTGGTGTTCAAAAACGAGTTGGGATAGTTCTTCAGGATCACCGGCTCATCGCCACGGGGTGCCACTGATTCGTGAATTTGGACGCCATCAGTGCCCTGCGTAAAAAACGGTGCGTTCGGGTCCAGGGACTCATGGTGGACATGCACCAGCAGGTCTTTGTTCTGACGCGCCTTGGCTATGACCCGCGCTGCGTTGGCTGCAGCCTTTTCAATATTCACCAGCGGCAGTTTGCCGGAGGCGAAATATTCATTCTGGACATCAACAACAATAACGGCTCGCTTGCTCATTTGACTGCTCCTCTCTCGGTAGAGTGTTTCAGGTGCCTTCTGGTTAGAACGATAAAGTCTCGCCATCCGCCGGAATCGAAACCTGCTCGTCAATGCCTTCGTCCTGCACGAAATCGGCCAGTTCCTCACGGCTGAGGGTCATGTGGTTAACCGCATCCATGTGCACAGCTACGATGGAGGCCTCCGGTACGGCACGGTGTACCCGCAAAGTGTCTGCTTTACCCATGATGATCGGGTCGCCCGCAAAGCCGGTTAACTCCGCAGCGCCAGTGTTCAGCACAATAACTTCCGGACGGAAACGCTCCAGCGACTGCACCACTTCATCCCGCCATACGGTATCACCCACCACGTAGGTGGTTTTCTGGCCCTTTGCCTCGAAAACCACGCCCATCACCTCACCAAGCGCCCTGGCCAGTTCGGGAACGGCATAGAGAGTATCGGAACCGTGCTGACCGCCGGTTTTGTGCAGTGTCACGCCACCAAATTCCGCCGTGTCATCCAGAATGCGTACATCCTCGAAGCCTTGTGACCGGATAAGTTCCGCATCAGCCGGATGCTGGACGAACAAGGGGATGTCCTTCGGCAACAGCTTCTGAGCCGCATCGTCCCAGTGATCCAGGTGGGTGTGGGTCACAATCACTGCGTCCGTACCCATAACCACATCCGTCGCCGCCATCGGGAGCCCGACCAGCGGATTGCGCAGTTCACTGCGATAAGTGTTCTCAAAGCCCGGATAGGCACCTTGGTCCGCCAGCATGGGATCGATCAGAAACGTCGTTTCCCCGTAGGTGACCTTTACGGTGGCATTACGAATGTGCTGAATCTGCTGGATGGATTCCTGATCGCCGGATGCGGCGAAGGCACCGCCGGCCAGGACAACGGAAGCCAGCGCCAGAGTACCAGCGAAGGTTTTGATCAACATGGTGTTCATCCTCCAATAGAGTGTTTCGTTGACAGGATCAAGTTTAGGGTGGTGTGGCTAACACAAATACTGACCTGAAAGACAATCATCGAAACAATCGGGCCAAGCCGTTATCATTGGGCTAAATGAACCACAGGGACGATATCGTGGCATTACCCAGAGTCGGGTTGATCCTTCACCCGCAATTCAGCCCCTTCCACTTCTCGGTGCCCTACATGGTATTCAGCATTTCCCTGCCTGAAGGCCCGCTGTTCGAGTTATTGATTGTGGCGCCGGAGGGAAAGCCTCTGGAATCCGAGCGGGCAATGACTGTGCAGCCGGATGGCGGCCTGGAACTGTTGGATACGGTTGATATTGCGGTGGTGCCCGGCTGGCATGACCTGAGCGAAACACCACCGCCCGAATTGGCGGAAGCGCTGGTCCGCTGCAATGAGCGGGGCGCCCATGTAGTGGGCCTTTGTTACGGAACCTATGCCCTGGCCTATGCGGGTTTACTCAACAACAAGCGAGCATCAACCCACTGGCTGGCCGAGCAGGACTTTCTCGGGCGGTTCCCGGAGGTGAATCTGGATACTAACGCCCTCTACGTGGAGGACGACAGGCTGGTCACTTCCGCCGGAACGGCTGCCGGTCTGGATTGCTGCCTGTTTCTGGTGCGTGAGTATTACGGTGCGAGGACCGCCAACACCATTGCCCGTCTTATGGTGGTTCCGCCTCACCGGGAGGGCGGCCAGGCCCAGTTCATCGAGCAACCGGTAGCGATCTCCACCCAGGATGCCCACATCAACCGGCTTCTGGACTATTTGCGTGAAAGCCTCGCCGACACTCATACCATCGATGATCTGGCCGCTCGCACGTCCATGAGCCGGCGCACCTTCACGCGCCATTTTCAGAAGGCAACCGGCATGACGGTGGTGGAATGGCTGGTGAGTGAACGATTACGGCGAGGACGTGAGTTGCTGGAAACCACATCGTTGTCTGTCGAAGCCATTGCAGAACGGATCGGCTTCCATACAGCAACGTCGTTCCGTCAGCATTTCAAGCAACGTCACCACGTGAGTCCACGGGATTGGCGCAAGACGTTCGGTGAGATGACCTGACTTCCCAGCCGCCCTGCATTGCTTGCTAACCCTGCTGAGAACCTGTCCGCCCTCTACGCACCCAAGCCGCCCTCACCGTTTCCGCAGCCACCCCGCCCAATAGCCCGAACAGCGGATCGGCCCAGACAGTAACCAGTGCTGTTATTGCGATGACAGGCCAGCAAGACGGCTTGGCTGTCCAGAGACGTTTCGACGAAGCCAGCTCCACCGCGGCGACCAGCAACAAGGCGCCGAGCCCTGCCACCGGAATTGCCGCGATGACGGAAAGGCCGCCCGGTATCAGGGCAACCATGAGCAGAAAAATTCCCAGCATAACGGGTGCCAGGCCGGTCCGGGCCCCGAAGCGATAGTGCGCCGCCAGGCCACCTGCCCCGTGACACATGGGTAAGGCACCCAACGGCACCAGCAAGAGGTTGGCCAGGCCGGTACTCACCGAAAGCCGGGCTGGCGAAACGTGGTGGGATTGCTCACCGAAGTAATCCCCGGCCAATAACGCGGTAAGCAAGATGGCATTGGTTAGCGTGAGGGCCAGCTGGGGTAACACCAAAACGGCAAACCCTTGCTGCCAATCGTTTATGTCTGGCAGTTCAGGCAAGGCGAAGGTTACCGAGTCCGGCATATGAAAGCTGAGTCCCGGTGCCCCAATCACTGTGCCAAGGGCAACCGACACCGCAAGTCCGATCAGCGTCACCGGCAAATGCGGCCACAGTTTCAGGGTAACGACCAGTACCGCCAAGGTGACCAGGCCCACCGGCAGGGAGGCAGCCATCAACCCCAGGCTCATGTTGGCCAGCAAAAGCCCCAGCCCCAACTGAAGGCCGCTCAGCACTGAGCCGGGTACCAGACGGGACATCCGGTTAATCCATCCGGTTGAACCCAGCAGCAACAAGATGATCCCGATCAGCACGCCACTGGCCACCAGACTCTGGGAACTCACCTGGGCCGTCAGCAACAACGCGGCAACGGCTTTCATGGGCTGCACCGGTACTGGCAGGCGATAATACAGCCCCGTTGCAATATAGAATGCAGCAAAGCCCAACAGCACGGGCACCGGAGCCAGTCCTGCGACGGCTATAGCCCCAAGACTCAGCGGCAGCAGGGTGCCGATATCACCCAGCGACCCACTCAGTTCTTTTACCAGATCTTTTCGGGTTATGGGCATGCCGGCTCCTGATTCACCCGTCTATTTATTATTTTAGTATTGGCGCCGATCAGGCGTTATACACGACCCGTCCCAATTCACTGATGTCATAACCGCCCAGCGCCTCGGCGCGCTGGACAAAGCGCTCGCAACCGGCAAACGCCAGCAGCCGTTGCACGGCCGGTTCAAAATAATGGCGCCGGCGCATGGCCAGATCGAAATGCTCCTGCTGCAGCGGGATAAAGGCCAACCCCTGACGCCGCGCCGCAGCTTCGATCCCCACACCAACATCCGCTTCGCCCTGGCGGATGGCCAGGGCGAGGTCATCCTCGCTGAGTGACGGGTGGGCAGCCCAGGTGAGCTGCGAGGCATCGATGCGGTGGCGCGCAAGCAGACTCTGCAGCAAATGGCTGACACCGGCATCGGGCTGGCGATGCGCGAGACGTATGCCGGGACGGGCGATATCCTCAAGCCGTGCCAGTTGATGAGGGTTATCGGCGGCCAGCAGCAGCCCCTGCTGGCGCTTTGCCCAGCGGATCAGCACCAGGTCGCGCATCCCGCTCAGCCCCAATGTGGCAGGATCATTGTAGCGCTGGCTTTCAGCATGCCAGATGTGCGTACCGGCGAGCAGAGCACGCCCGTCGATCAGTCTTTGTACGCCATCACCGCTGCCCTGACACAGCAAAGCCAGTTCCGCATTACTCTCCTTCACCGCCCACTCCAGCAACGGGTCCTGGCTGCCCGCCAGTACCGGCGGGGTCGGAGAGCTGACGGCGTCGTCACCCTCCAGATGGTTCATCAACCACAGGTCGATACGCTGACGTGGAAACAACAGTTTTCCTGTCACCCGCACACAGGGAATAACGCCCTGACTGACCAGGTCGTAGATTTTGCGCTCTTTCAGGCGCAGATACTCGGCGGCCTCGGCCGTGGTGAGGTAAGTAGGAAGGGGCATCGCGCTCTCCTGCCGTCCGGTAAAGCACCAGACTGTTTTTGGCTGCATATTTTTCAGCAGGCTGTGCAAAGCGTAGCCAGAAACGCCACGATGCTCAATAACAAGGAGACGCAGCTGTGGAAAATAATGCGTTCTATGTGGCGTTATCGTTACTGGTAAACCTCGACGCCTCGCTGTTTCAGATCGTGGTGCTTTCGCTGCAGGTGTCGCTTCTGGCGGTACTGATTGCAGCTGTGCTTGGCTTTCCACTCGGTGCCGCCGTGGCACTGTGGCGCTTCCCCGGGCGCGGCGGGGTGATTGTCGTGCTCAATGCCCTGATGGGGCTGCCCCCGGTGGTGGCCGGGCTCATGGTGTATCTGCTGCTCTCCCGCGCAGGGCCGCTGGGTGAACTGGGGTTCCTGTTTACACCGGGTGCCATGGTCATTGCCCAGGTGGTCCTGGTGTTGCCAATCCTGGCCGCACTCTCGCGCCAGAAGGTGGAAGAGATGCTGGGGGAGTACCGGGAACAGTTTGTTTCACTGGGTATGTCACGGGGACGCATGATGCCGACCCTGTTGTGGGATGCCCGCTTTGCGCTGTTGACCGTCCTGCTTGCCGGCTTTGGACGCGCCAGTGCCGAAGTGGGCGCGGTAATGATGGTAGGCGGCAACATAGACGGGGTTACCCGAGTGATGACGACCGCCATCGTGCTGGAAACCGGCAAGGGCAACCTGCCGCTGGCACTGGGACTGGGCATTGTGCTGCTGACGCTGGTCATGCTGATTAATGCAGGCGCCTATTGGGTCGGTGAACGGACCAGGAGGCGGGCCGGATGACTTCACTGAACGCCTCCCTCCTCGCCTCCTCGGCGGTTATGCCGCCACCAGCGCTGTGCTTTGAAGGCGTTGCCTTCAGCCACGAGGATAAGCTGCTGCTGGGCCCCTGCTCGTTCACCCTGGATGGCATCGGGCCTACCCTGGTAATGGGGCCAAACGGCGCAGGTAAGAGCCTGCTGCTGCGGCTGGCGCACGGTTTGCTCTCCCCTACGGAAGGAAAAATCGCCTGGTCAGGTGAAGGTCGCCCGCGCCAGGCGATGGTGTTCCAGCAACCGGTGTTGTTGCGTCGCTCCGCCGTCGCCAACCTGATTCACGCACTGGCAGTGAATAACATCCCGCGCAGAGTACGTTCGAAGCTGGCACTTGACGCGCTCGAGCGGTTTGGCCTGTCAGCCTGCGCCAACAAACCCGCCCGGGTACTTTCCGGCGGCCAGCAACAGCGCCTGGCACTGGCGCGCGCCTGGGTACTTTCACCCCAGGTGCTGTTCCTGGATGAGCCCACCTCCGCGCTTGACCCGGCGGCCATCAAAGCCGTAGAGGCCGCGGTACGCGAATTTCACCAGCGGGGAACCCGCATCGTGATGACCACCCACGATATCCATCAGGCCAGGCGCCTTGCCGGCGATGTCCTGTTTCTCTCGGGTGGAAAAGTCCGCGAACACACCCCCGCAGAAGCCTTTTTTAACACCCCCGTCTCACCAGAGGCGCAGGCGTTTGTTGCCGGTGAACTGGTCGAGTAGTCCGGCGCTGATGACGTTGCCGTTGCCCAATGGATGCCCTTACCCAAAAATGGAAAAAACAAGATGAAAAAGACCTTAAACCTGGTACTCGCAGGCGTGACCGCCATGGGCCTGGCGCTCAGTGCCCACGCCGAAGACTACATCACCCTGGCCTCGACAACTTCCACCGAGAACTCGGGACTTTTTGGCGCTATTTTACCGAAGTTTGAAGAAGCCACCGGTATCGAGGTGCGAGTGGTTGCGGTGGGTACCGGACAGGCGTTTGAGCTCGCCCGTCGCGGCGACGCCGATAGCCTGCTGGTGCACGACACCGCCGGCGAACAGCGGTTCATCGAGAACGGCTATGCCACCGAGCGTGCTGATGTGATGTACAACGACTTTGTTCTGATTGGCCCTGCGGATGACCCTGCAAATGTCCGTGACGCGAAAAGTGCAGCCGAAGCATTCGCGGCTATCGCCAAAGCCGAGGCACCGTTCACTTCACGGGGTGATGACAGCGGCACCAATCGCGCCGAGCTGCGCCTGTGGGAGAACGCCGGCGTCGAACCGGACGGCGAATGGTACCGTGAACTGGGCAGCGGCATGGGTCCCACGCTCAACACCGCCGCCGCCATGGATGCGTATGTGATGTCGGATCGCGCCACCTGGGTGGCATTCGGCAACCGTCAGAACCTGACACTGCTTTTTGAAGGCGACAATGTGCTGTTCAACCAGTACGGCAGCCTGCTGCTCTCCGAGGAGAAGCATCCTCACCTCAAGCACGACCTGGCCACGCAATGGCACAACTGGCTGATCTCCGAGGATGGCCAACAAGCCATTGCCGACTTCAAGGTGAACGGACAACAGCTGTTTTTCCCGAACGCGAAGTAGGTCTACTGAGTGGTAAACCACTAAACGACTCCTCGTTTTCCCTGACCAATAAAAAACCCCAGCAATGTTGGGGTTTTTTATTGCCGACAAGCAGCTGTTTTTCCCGAATGCCAAATAGGCTAATCTCTGACAATCTCCGTAACTCTTCCACTCTACGGTGTGCATGAAAGGGCTATAACAAAAATGACGATTGATCCCCTGCTTCCCGACCCCAAAGATCCTCGGCTGTCCCGCGCAGTGGAGGGCATTGACGAAACCGGTGAGGGTAAATCGATCAGCGTGATCGAAGAGCGCCCCCTGACCATCTACCTGAACAGCCAGGAGATTGTCACGGCCATGACCATTGGCGATCACCCGGAGTACCTGGCCCTTGGCTTTCTGCTGAACCAGGGCATGCTGAAAGAGACGGACCAGGTCACCGGGATCGATTACGACGAAGAACTGGAAGTCGCGGTGGTGCGCACCGCCAGCGTCACAGACGTCGAAGACAAACTGGAAAAGAAAACCCGCACCTCCGGCTGCGCTGTCGGCACCGTTTTCGGTGACATGATGGCAGGCCTTGAGGGGCTGTCATTGCCGGATACACCGGTGCACACCAGCACCTTTTACGATCTCTCCTACCAGATCAACCATACGCCCAGCCTGTATATGGAAACCGGTGCCATTCACGGCACTGCGTTGTGCCAGGGCCGCCGGATCCTGGCCTATATGGAGGATGTCGGGCGCCACAACGCCGTCGACAAGATCGCAGGCTGGATGCACCAGAACAACATCGCTGCGGCCGACAAAGTACTGTACACCACGGGCCGTCTGACCTCCGAAATGGTGATCAAAACCTCCCTGATGGGCATCCCGACCCTGATCAGCCGGTCCGGTTTCACTGCCTGGGGCGTCGATATCGCCCGGCAGGTCGGGTTGACGCTGATCGGGCGGATGCGGGGCAGGAAATTTACCTGCCTCAGCGGCCAGCACCGCCTGGTGTTCGATCAGGACCTGTCGCAGGTTCCGGAGGAAGACAAAAAAATGCGCAGAAAAGGGGCAGAACATGACTGAGTGCGCCGTCATCCTGGCCGGTGGCCAGGCCAACCGCATGGGCGGTGGCGATAAAGGCAGACTGATGTTGGGCGACAGGTCCCTGATCCAGCGCGTCATCGATCGGATCACGCCACAGGTGGACGCCGTGGTATTGAATGCGAACGGGGACCTGAACCGGTTTGATGACCTCGGACTACCGGTGGTGGCCGACTCGGTCCCAGACTATGCCGGCCCCCTGGCCGGCGTGCTGGCAGGGATGGACTGGGCTGCCGAGCAGGGCCATGACTGGCTGATCAGCGTCGCCGCCGATACCCCCTCATTTCCGCTGGACCTGGTGGAACGGTTGTCCCGATACGACACCCCGGTGGTGCTGGCAGCGACACCGGACCCGGAGCGTGGCCGGGTGCCACAACCAACCTTTGGCCGTTGGCAGGTCTCGCTGCGGCATGAGCTGAGAGCCGCGCTGAACGACGGGGTGCGAAAGATCCGCCAGTGGACACAGGCTCAGGGTGAAACACTGGTCATCTTTGATGAGGGCGACTTTTTCAATATTAATACGCCGGAAGACCTGGCTTGGGCGGAGCAGCATCTGAAATGAACGTTATCGGCATCGTGGGCTGGAAAAACTCAGGAAAAACCACTCTGGCCAGCGCAGTGATTCGTGAGTTATCCGCCAGAGGGTTAACCGTCAACTCGATCAAGCATGCCCATCACCTGGTGGATGTAGATCAACCCGGAACAGACAGCTACAAACATCGCAAGGCCGGTGCCCGGGAAGTCATCCTGGCCGGTGGTCAGCGCTTCGCCATCATGCACGAGCTCCGGGGCGCCAAAGAGCCGACACTGGATGAGTTGCTGACCCGGCTGGGTCCCTGCGACTGGGTGGTGGTGGAGGGATTCAAGACCCATGCGCATCCCAAAATTGAAGTGCACCGGCGGGATAGCTCGCACGACCCGCTTTATCCGCAGGACGCCAGCATTGTTGCAGTGGCAGCGGACTATGCCGCAGATTTTGCGGGCCCGGTTTTCGACCTGAACAACGTACCCGCAATCACTGACTTTATTCTGACGCGTGAACAGTCATGAACGGTACTATCGATAATAAAAGCATCAAGAATGAAGGCACCAGGAGCGAGCGCACCGGTAACGGGAGCAGCATGAAACCGCTTCGCAACGACTGCTTTGCCCTGCCCCCCGGGGTGAACTGGACGCCGGTGGACGAAGCCCTGGAGCGGTTACGTTCACGCTTGCATCCGGTGGTGGCCGTGGAGCGTGACGTCCCGCTGTCGCAGCTGAATGGCCGGATACTGGCCAGCGATGTCCACGCGCCACGAGCCCACCCCCCCAGCAGCAATTCCGCGGTTGATGGCTACGCGTTTGCGGGACCGTTGACCGAGGTGCCTTGCGCCCTGCCGCTGGTGGATGGCCGCAGTGCCGCCGGTGAACCGTACCGGGACCGGGTTCCCGCGGGCCACGCGATCCGCATCCTGACCGGTGCAGTGATGCCGGCCGGCACCGACACGGTGGTCCTGGAAGAGGATTGCGAGGTCATTGATGGCCAGCTGCACCTGAACGGCACGCTGAAGGCGGGAGCCAATCGACGCCTGGCCGGCGAGGACATCCAGGCCCAGGACCGGATTCTCTCGGCGGGTACCCGCCTGACCCCTACCCAGATTTCGGTACTCGCCAGTGTCGGGGTCGAGTCCGTCGATGTCTATCAGCGGCTTCGTGTCGGCGTACTGTCTACGGGTGATGAAGTGAAGCCGGTGGGCTCCCCGGTCACCGACTGGCAGATCTACGATGCCAACCGCCCGATGCTGAGCGCCCTGGTCACGCAGCTGGGCTACGAACTGGTCGACCTGGGCCATGCACTGGACCGGGCCGAAGACGTCACAGCGGCACTGGAGCGTGGCGCAGAGCAATGCGATCTGATCCTCACCAGTGGCGGTGTTTCCGCCGGAGACGAGGACCATGTGTCGAAAACCCTGAAAGCCCATGGCGAGATCAGCAACTGGCGCATCGCGATCAAGCCGGGGCGCCCGCTGGCGCTGGCCATGTTCAAAGGCACGCCTGTGGTGGGGTTGCCGGGCAATCCGGTTGCCGCCTGGGTTTGCGCGCTACGATTTGGTGCGCCCGCCATGGCGCTGCTGGCAGGGGCCGAATGGTTCGAACCCCAGGGCTATTTCGTACCTGCCAACTTTTCCAAGAACAAGAAGCCGGGACGCAGCGAGATGCTGCGGGCCCGGGTTCGTGACGGGCAAGTTGAGGTGTTCGGTTCGGAAGGCTCGGGCCGGGTCACCGGTCTGGCCTGGTCCGAGGGGCTGGTGGACCTGGACGAGAGTGCCCGGCAGATCGAGCCGGGAACCCCGGTGCGGTTCATTCCCTACGGCAGCTTCGGGTTGTAATCAATCGACGCTGCCGTGCACCGCAAAGGCCTCCAGCGAGGCATCCTGCGGGGCGCTGGAACGGTAGGTTTCCTCGACACCAAGCTCGGTCAGCCTGCGGCTGACCATCAGCAGGGTGTTGTCCTCGAAGTCCTCACACATGGTTCGCATCTGGTCGATTTCTTCGCAGGCGACGGGATAGGCCGCGTCGATATCCGGCGCGCCGTAAATCTCGACAAAGGTTTGCGCCAGGGTCCTGCGCAACTGCTCCAGTTCGGCTTCGGTGATATCGCAAACACCCACAAAACTGGCGCGGCCGCCAGACTCAATACTGTACCAACCGTTGCTGAACGCCTGGCGGGCCTTGCCTTTCAGGTCCGCTTCGGTCCAGTTGGAAAATTCGAACCCGCCGGAAATAGCCCACTCACCGCTGGGGGCAGGGTTTTCAAAGACGTTTTCATCGGATACATCCAGTCGCAGGGTTCGCGCCAGTTTCATAGGTGCTCCGCAAATTTAATCAGACTCAGGGTCTCGGTCATGACCCCCTCACGCAACAGCATGCGGCCTTTTTCATCCAGCCCGACAAAGAGTCCGGGCCTGGGGTAGTCGATCATTTTACCCAGGGTGTCACAGCGTGGCCGCCACTCGTTATGTACCCGCTCGAACCCGCTGTCCATGAAATAGGTCAGCCACAACAGGGTGTGCTTGGACCAGCTCTCCAACAGCGCGATGGGCGTAATATCGACGCAGCCTTCCTCATACAGACAGGTTTGATTCGGGTTCTCGCCCGGCTCGCCGCTCGCAGGAATAAAAGGCACATCAATACCGATGACCAGCCAGTCGGGATGCGCATCGGGATCCGACACATTTGCCGCAAAGCGGACGCTGCCGCAGACCGCACCATTCACCTTGATGCGATCAGGCCACTGGAAATGCACAGGCACTTCCGGCGGGGCAAGCGCGCCCAGACTCTCGGCCAGGCCGACCTGGGCCACATAGACGGCCAGAATCGCCTCTTCCAGGGGTGTTTCCGGCGCCAGCACCAGAGCCGCGCGCAGGGCGTCCGGCGCCTCCGAGTAGAAAATCGTTCCCGAGTCGACTCCGGCGATAGCGCGGCTGACCGCCTTATCGAAAGGATCCGTATGCCTGGACACCACTTCGCCTGTGAGCAACGGCGGAAACCGGGGTGACTGGATCATCGGATGGCCCGGGCGTAGACGTCAGAGGCGATAATTTCATCGGCGATGCGCTGGAAAGCCTTCGCCTGCGGGCTATCCGGCTTCGACACCACAATCGGCACGCCGCCGTCCGAGCCAACCCGGATATCCAGATCCAGCGGAATCTCCCCCAGGAAGGGTGCGCCAAGCTTTTCCGCCTCGGCCCGGGCGCCGCCGTGCCCGAACGGATGGTGTTCTTTGCCGCATCCGTCACAGACAAACGAGGCCATGTTTTCAATCAGGCCAAACAGTGGCACCTCCATCCTGTTGAACATGTCGATGCCCTTGCGGGCGTCCATCAGGGCAATGTCCTGGGGCGTCGAGACCACAACGGCGCCGGCAACGAAGAATTTCTGGCTCAGGGTCATCTGCACGTCACCGGTACCCGGAGGAAGATCTACCAGCAAAACGTCCAGCCTGCCCCAATCCACCTGGTTCATCATCTGTTGCAGGGCACCCATCAGCATCGGCCCGCGCCAGACAATGGCCTCGTCTTCCGGAGCCATCAGGCCAAGGGACATCAGGGTTACCCCGTGATTGCGCAACGGCAGGATGGTGTGGCCATCCGGGCTGGACGGGCGACCTGAAACACCCAGCATGCGGGGCTGGCTGGGGCCGTAGACATCGGCATCCAACAGGCCGACTTTCAGGCCTTTCGAGGCCAGCGCGACCGCCAGGTTCGACGCTACCGTGGACTTGCCCACCCCACCCTTGCCCGAGGCGATGGCAATGATGCGATCAATGCCCCGCGGATTTTTGTCCTGTGGCCGGGGCGCGTCGGTACCAATCAGGTTGGCCTTTCCTACTTCGGTGTATTGAACCATGTTGTATCCTGTTTGGTTTAGCTGTCCAGATAGTCGTCACTGGTGCGAACCCGGGGGCGCTCGCCCCCTGCCATGGGTGCGTTATCCCCGTGGTACTGGGCCTTGATCCGACAGTCGTCGCACATCTTGATGAGCTGGACGTTGTCTGATTTGGTATACATCCAGTGCTGGTTTTCCAGTTTTTCAACGATTCGGTTGATGGTACTGGCAACCCCGAAAGGCTTGCCACACTGGATACATTCGAACGGGTCCTCGCCATGCAAGGGCCTGGCACTCAGCGCGTCCTTCGACAGGTCCAGCTGGGGCGTCAGCGTAATGGCCGTTTCGGGGCAGGTATTCTGGCAGATACCGCACTGCACGCAGGCGTTCTCGGTGAACCGAACCTCGGGCCGGTCCGGATGGTCGCCGAGGGCGCCGGTGGGACACAGCGACACGCAGGCCAGACAGAGCGTGCATTTATCGGAGTTGATCTCGATCGCGCCGTACGGTGCGCCCACTGGCAACGGGATCGGCGCCGCAATGCTGTCCGCCATCGCCGTGGCGGTGACCCGTGTGATGTCACGGCGGCCGCCAACCAGCAGAACCGGTTCACTTACCCGCCCGGCATTGTCGCCGGCGGCGCAAAGCTCGATGGCTTCGATAATCCGGACCCTGCTCGGGGAGTTATGGGTGCCCGCAAGCATGGCCCGGGCCAGCTCAACTTCGGCAGTAACCGTCCGGCGGTCGATCTCGTTGTCCGCCAGAATCAGTACTTCGGCATAGCCTGCTCCGAATGCGGCCATGATCTCGGCATGGCCGATCCGGTCGATATGCTCCAGCCCCAGGGGGATCAGGTCGTCCGCCAACCCTTCGTCATAGCGGGCCAGGTAGGCGATGGCCTCAGCCCCCGCAGCCAGGGTGTGAAAGACCAGCCGTGGGGCTTCATTGGTATGTTCACGGTAGACCCGGGCCATCACTTCCAGGTTTCGGGTGATGGCCTCGAAGGAGGTCTCGTTCATGGTGATTGCAGACGTCGGGCAAACTGCCGTGCAGGACCCGCAACCGGCACAGATATCCGAATCGATCTGGATATGTTCGCCGGCAGAGAAAATGGCCTCGGTGCAGCATACGTCCAGGCAACGGGTACAACCCGGCTGGTTGGCCCGGGAATGGGCACACAGGGATTCTTCCAGCCGGAAATACACGGTCTTCTCGAACTCGCCAACCAGCTCCCTTGCGGTCAGGGCAATGCGCTCAAGCTCCCCGGTCCTGGCCGGGTCGGCCCAGAAGTAGCCGTTACGTTTCTCGTGGCTGGGGAATGCCGGCCCCATGCCGCGCAGGTCGATAAAGATGTCACATTCACTGCGGGCGGTGGCTTTCGCCTCGCCATAACCGGGCTCGCCACGACCCGCGGGGTTCAGCGTCTGCAGCTGGGAAAACTCCAGTTTGAAGTTACCCAGCGCGCCATTTGCTGTTGTCAGTTTCCCCCTCGCCACGTCGTAACCGGCGGAGGGCAGCTGTATGGGCCCCGCATCATTCACGATGCAGGTGACACCCAGCTCGTCCTGCACCAGCTCCGCCATCCGGACGGCCTGCTCGGTGGGGCCGACAATGCAGCAGACACCGTTGGAGTGAATGGTTTTCACTGGCGCCATGGGCGCCGGTAACTGGGCGGCCGCCATCAGGGCGGCCTGTTTGGCATGCAGCCGCTTCGGGTTGGCGTGCGGTGCGCTCCAGCCCGCGCGATCCCGGATGTCAATGGAACTCAGGGGCGCGGAGTGCTGGATTTCAGCCTGGATCTCCTCGCCCAGACGCTCGAACAGCGCCGCCTGCTGACCACAGGCGATGAGCACATCGCGACTGCCCGCCAGGTGCTCGGCTGCCGTTTTCATATCCTTGCCGCACAGTTGATCCACCACGACCACCTGCTCAGCCGCCGCTGCCGTCTGCAGCGCCTCGGGATCAAAGGACTGTGTTCTATCGCAGGTGCATAACAGTAGGGTCTTGGATGCCGTCATCAGGAATTTGACTCTTTCGTTGTTGTTATACGTAGACGTATCGGTCTAGCCTTTCGAGCATGCCACAGCCATTTACTTAAGGACAATTGGATAATTGTTCGGGCCCTGCTAGCTTTAAGCAAGAACAATAAGAGAAATGCCATGAGTAGTCGTACAGAACTTTGGAAACGGGAGTTACAGGTTGGTGCCGTCGTTCGCCGCTCGCCCGGGGTAACCCGCTGGGCGAAGGAGGTGTGGAAGCCTGTAGCCGTCATTCCGGGAGCTCCGGAGGCGTTCTGGAAAGAGCTGGTTCGCGAGGGCGAGGTGGTCGATTACCACGCGGGCACAGTGCCCATGGAATTGTTCCGCGCCGATGTGGAAGGCTATCTGGTATCCCTGAATATGGCCGTTCCGTCAGTCTGGGTTGTAATGGACAAGGATCAGACCGGTCAGTCTCCGTCGGGCTGGGTGGTCAGCGCCGTTACCGCCAGTGCCCATGAGGCGCTGGATTCTCTGGACAGCGGAGAGAGTATTGTCGAACCCGTACCGATTCCCGAGTCGCTGGCGGCCTGGATCAAGGAATTCATCGACATGCACTATATCGAGGAGCCGTTCAAGAAACGCCGTCGTAATGAAGTCGCTGTCGACACCGTAGAGGACGGCAAAGGGGATCCGCGGATTCGCCAGGAGAGTGACGTCTACCGCGCCCCTTCCAATATCAAGAAACCGAGTGTTCACTAATGGCTGAGTCACGTCTGCAGCGCTGGGCGCGCATAAAGGCCGAGGCGGGCAAACAGGCCGAATCTCTCCCTCCTCAGGGCAATGATCCCGAGCCTTCCCCCGAGGAACGGGAACTCCTCATCAATGAAACCCTGCCCGAGCGTGAGGTACTGGAGAAGTACGGCCTGCCCGACCCGGATACCCTTGAACTGGGTGCGGACGTCACAGGCTTCATGCGCAAAGAAATTCCCGAATTATTGCGCCGCAAGGCGCTACGGGCATTGTGGAAAACCAACCCGGTGCTGGCCGTGCTGGACGGCCTTAATGACTACGATGAAGACTACACCGATGCCGCTTTTGCCGCCAAAAGCGTGAACACCCTGTATAAAGTGGGACAGGGTATGTTCGATAAGAAAGCCCGTCGTGATGAACAGGACGTAGTTCAGATCGAAAACCCGGCCGAGGCGCCGGACGCTAACGCCCCCGAACCGGAACAGGCAGCCCTTGCCGACGCCGGGAGTGAACCGGAGCGTGAAGCGCCGCTCGAAGTCCCGATCAGCAATCAATCTGTCGAGTCTGCCTCTGCCAAAGCCGGGGTGGAGCCGGAGCCGCGCTATCGCCCGCGAATGCGCTTTGACACCTAGAACCCGGCAGCACTGTTGCACCGGACACCGGTTAAGACTATAACTTAAAATTAATTGTTCGAAAGTTGCACAACAATTCTAAGGAACAAGGCTTGGCTAACACCGCAGAACTTCAATGCCCTCGCTCAATCTCTGAAGAGGACCGCGCGAGGGCCCGGATCTATCAATTGCTGGCTGTCTTGCTGGGCGGTCCACCTTCGAGTGAGCTGCTCAAAGGGCTGGCTTCCTTGCCGGGTGACGACACCCCTTTGGGCTCCGCCTACAAGAACCTGGCTGCCCTTGCCCAACGCACCACCTCCCGTGACGCCGAACGGGAATTCAACAACCTCTTCATCGGCGTTGGCCGTGGTGAGCTGTTGCCCTATGCCAGTTATTACCTGACCGGCTTCCTGAACGAGAAGCCGCTCGCGGATTTGCGTACCGACCTGATGGCCCGGGGCATCAAGGCCAGTGAGGGCGTCAAGGAACCGGAAGACCATATCAGCACGCTGTGTGAAATCATGGCGGGCATCATTACCGGCGAGTTCGCGAGCGACAGCGATCTTTCGTCACAAAAAGCCTTTTTTGACGCACACATGGCAAAGTGGGCGGCGTTGTTTTTTACCGATCTGGAAGGAGCGCAAAGCGCAGTCTTCTACGCGCCTGTGGGCTCGCTGGGGCGAGCGTTCATGGCCATAGAGGCTGATGCCTTTGCAATTCAATAACCGGGATCGACCCGATCCCCTAACTCAGGTGGAGGAGTCCGATGGACAACCCGAAGCGTGACAACAGCCGTCGCCGTTTCCTGCAAATGGCCGCAGCCGCAGCTCCGGCTGCCGTTGCAATGGCCGTTGCACCAAACGCCGCAGCCGAGGTGGTTAAAGAGACCCCCAAAAGCAGCGGTTTGCGTGACACGGAGCACACACGTAAATATTTCGAATCGGCTCGCTTTTGAGGACGCGTGAATCATTCAAGGTTGCGTGATGCCCTTGAATGATCACACCTCCGGAAAAACGAGAATAAAAAGAGAGAGGTAGGTGACATGTTACGGAAGAAGACCAACGGGGTAGCGAAAGGCTCCCGTGCGGGATCTTTACTTTCATCCCTCGCTGCCAAAACCATGGACCGTCGTGGTTTTCTGGCGGCCTCCGGTGTAACAGTGGGTGGCCTGGCGGCGTTGTCGCTGACGTCGGGGCGGGTTCAAGCTGCGACCCCGTCGACCGAAGGCGGGGAAGTCGTTCTTAAAAAAACCGTGTGTACCCACTGCTCGGTTGGCTGCACGGTGGTGGCAGAAGTCCAGAATGGCACCTGGACCGGCCAGGAGCCGGGCTGGGACAGCCCGTTCAACCTTGGCTCCCATTGCGCCAAAGGCGCTTCGGTACGTGAGCATGCCCACGGCGAACGTCGCCTCAAGTACCCCATGAAAATGGTCGACGGCCAGTGGCAGAAGATCTCCTGGGACGAAGCGATCAATGAAATCGGCGACAAGATGTTGCAGATCCGCGAAGAGAGCGGCCCAGATTCGGTGTATTGGCTGGGCAGTGCGAAGTTCAGCAACGAACAGGCCTATCTCTTCCGCAAATTCGCGGCCTACTGGGGCACCAATAACGTCGATCACCAGGCCCGGATCTGCCACTCAACCACGGTCGCCGGCGTAGCCAATACCTGGGGCTACGGGGCGATGACCAACTCCTACAACGACATCCACAACTCCAAGGCCATTTTCATTATCGGGGGCAACCCGGCCGAGGCGCACCCGGTGTCGCTGTTGCACGTACTGAAGGCCAAGGAAGAAAACAACGCGCCGCTCATCGTATGCGATCCGCGCTTCACCCGGACCGCCGCCCATGCGGATGAGTATGTGCGCTTCCGGCCAGGCTCAGACGTGGCGCTGGTCTGGGGCATTCTCTGGCACATCTTCGAAAACGGCTGGGAAGACAAAGAGTTTATCCGTACCCGGGTGTACGGCATGGACGACATCCGCAAGGAAGTAGAACGCTGGAATCCCGAGGAGGTCGAGCGTGTAACCGGCACTCCGGGAGCACAACTTGAGCGCGTTGCCCGGACCCTGGTCAACAACCGCCCCGGAACGGTCATCTGGTGCATGGGTGGCACCCAGCACTCCAATGGCAACAACAACACCCGCGCTTACTGCATCCTGCAGCTGGCATTGGGCAACATGGGTGTGGCTGGCGGCGGCACCAACATCTTCCGCGGTCACGACAACGTTCAGGGTGCTACCGACCTCGGCGTCCTGGCCGATACCCTGCCCGGCTACTATGGCCTGGCGGCAGGCTCCTGGGCACACTGGGCACGGGTGTGGGAGGAAGACTTCGACTGGCTGAAGGGCCGCTTTGCCGTGTGGGACAAGAACGGCAAATCCAGAGCCATGATGAACGAGAAGGGCATCCCGGTATCCCGCTGGATCGACGGTGTTCTGGAAGCCAAGGAAAACCTCGAACAGCCCGACAATACCCGGGCGATGGTGCTGTGGGGCCACGCGCCCAACTCCCAGACCCGCATGCTCGAGATGAAAGAAGCCATGGAGAAGCTGGACCTGCTGGTCGTGGTGGATCCTTTCCCCACCGTTTCAGCAGTGCTGCACGACCGCAAGGACGGCGCCTACCTGCTGCCCGCCACCACCCAGTTCGAAACCTCGGGCTCGGTGACCGCCTCCAATCGGTCGCTCCAGTGGCGTGAAAAGGTTGTCGAGCCGCTGTTTGATTCCAAGGTTGATCACGAAATCATGAAGCTGTTTGCGGACAAGTTCGGTTTCACCGACCGCATGTTCCGCAACATTGCCATTGAAGGCAACGAGCCGTCGGTTGAAGACATCACTCGCGAATTCAATCGCGGCATGTGGACCATCGGCTACACCGGTCAATCGCCCGAGCGCCTCAAAAAGCACATGGCCAACCAGCACCACTTCGACAAGACCACCTTGCGTGCGGTCGGTGGCCCCTGCGATGGTGATACCTATGGTCTCCCCTGGCCTTGCTGGGGTACGCCGGAGATGAATCATCCGGGAACGCACGTGCTGTACGATATGTCAGTGCCGGTGTCGAAGGGTGGCCTCACCTTCCGGGCCCGCTTCGGTGTCGAGCATAACGGCAACAACCTGCTGGCCGATGGGGTGTACTCGAAAGACTCCGGAATCAAGGACGGCTACCCCGAGTTCACCATGCAGATGCTAATGGACCTGGGCTGGGATAAGGACCTGACGGCCGAAGAGCGTGCCAGCATTGATGCAGTGGCAGGCCCCGAGACCAACTGGAAAACGGACCTGTCCGGCGGTATCCAGCGGGTGGCAATCAAGCACGAGTGTGCGCCCTTTGGTAACGCAAAGGCCCGCGCCATCGTCTGGAACTTCCCGGATCCGGTGCCGCTGCACCGCGAGCCGCTCTACACCAATCGCCGTGACCTGGTGGCAGACTACCCGACCTACGCGGACAAGACGTTCTGGCGGGTGCCGACCCTCTACGAGTCCATTCAGAAGAAGGACTTCAGCAAGGACTTCCCCATCATTCTGACCTCGGGCCGACTGGTGGAATACGAAGGTGGCGGTGACGAGACGCGGTCAAACCCCTGGCTGGCGGAGCTGCAGCAAGACATGTTCATTGAGGTGAATCCGCGTGACGCGAATAACCTCAATATCCGTGACGGCAACGACGTCTGGGTTTCCGGCCCCGAGGGCGCTCGAATCAAAGTGAAGGCCATGGTTACCGAAAGGGTTGGAGAGGGCGTAGCCTTCATGCCATTCCACTTCGGCGGGCACCTGGAAGGAAAGGACCTGAGGGACAAGTACCCCAAAGGCTCCGATCCCTACGTACTGGGTGAATCCACTAACACCGTTCAGACATACGGGTACGACTCGGTCACGCAGATGCAAGAGACCAAGTGCACCCTGTGTGCAATCGAACCAGCATAACAAGAGGTGTAGACCATGGCACTTGAAGGACAAGCAAGAGCAAAATTCCTTTGCGACGCCGAGCGCTGCATCGAATGTAATGCCTGCGTAACGGCCTGTAAAAACGAGCACGAAGTTCCCTGGGGCATCAATCGTCGCCGCGTGGTAACCATCGAAGATGGCAAGCCGGGCGAGCGGTCGATCTCGGTAGCCTGCATGCACTGTTCAGACGCGCCTTGCATGGCCGTCTGTCCGGTGGACTGCTTCTACCAGACCGAGGACGGCATCGTGCTGCATTCCAAGGATCTGTGTATCGGTTGTGGGTATTGTTTTTATGCTTGCCCGTTCGGCGCGCCCCAGTTCCCGCAAGCGGGCAACTTTGGCAGCCGGGGCAAGATGGACAAATGCACGTTCTGTGCAGGCGGTCCTGAAGAAGACCACTCGGCAGCCGAATTTTCCAAGTATGGACGTAACCGCATTGCGGAGGGCAAATTGCCACTCTGTGCGGAAATGTGCTCGACCAAAGCCCTGTTGGCCGGTGATGGCAACGAGGTGGCGGACATTTATCGCCAGCGTGTGGTGAACCGTGGTTTCGGTTCCGGCGCATGGGGATGGGGCACGGCCTACGAGAAGAAGGGTGCATAAGCCAGTCTGAGTGTTCCGGGGCCCCTCCGGCCCCGGAATCCACTGAGGCAACGAATTCTTCTTGTTGATTCCGTTGGAGTGCTCACATGAACTTTAAATTATTGGGTGCAGCGGTCGTTGCACTGACGGTACTGGCGTTCAGCCCTGCATGGGCGGAAGAGGCCCCTGCGGTTGACCGGACAGCGACCGGGGGCGCGCAAACCCTTGAAGATATCCTGCGCCGCCAGGAACAGTTGAAGGTCGACGAGTCCTTTCGGTCTGAAAACCTGGGCGACCCTGCCAGGGCGGCACCGATGACTGATCAACTCGGCACCCGGGGCGGAGTCTCGGATGCCGAGGTGTGGCGCTCTATCCGCTATAACAAAATTGATCCCACCGTTCAGTCACCCGGCCCCGCCAATGGCGTGATGATCCAGGATGAAGGCATTGCCTGGTACAAGTTGCGGGAAGGACCGGTCATCACCTACGGCGGCTTGGCCCTGCTGGGCATCGTCGTCCTGCTTGTGGTGTTCTACTTCGTTCGCGGCAAGATCATGATCGATGGCGGCCCCGCAGGCACGACCATTGAACGTTTCAAGGCCATCGAACGCTTCGGCCACTGGTTGTTGGCGGGCTCATTTATCGCGCTCGGTTTAACGGGGCTGATCACCCTGATGGGGCGCAGTTTCCTGATCCCTGTTATCGGGGCTGACGCCTTTGCGCCGCTGGCTGCCGGGTCCAAGTGGCTTCACAACAACATTGCCTGGGCCTTTATGCTGGGCCTTGTCATGACGTTTGTGATGTGGGTGACACACAACATCCCCAGCAAGCTGGATTGGCAGTGGATCAAGGCAGGCGGCGGGATTTTTACCAAGTCCCATCCTCCGGCCAAGAAGTTCAACGCCGGTCAGAAGATCATTTTCTGGACCGTCATGCTGTTGGGCGTCTCCGTGTCCCTGTCCGGGCTGTCGCTGCTGTTCCCGTTCCAGATGCCGATGTTTGCCGACACTTTTGGCCTCATCAACAGCATTCTGGGCACCAGTCTCCCGACTGACCTGGCACCGCACCAGGAGATGCAGTACGCCAACATCTGGCATTCGATCGTGGCGTTCGTGATGATGGTGGCCATCATCGCCCACATCTATATCGGTACGGTCGGTATGGAAGGTGCGTTCGATGCCATGGGCAACGGTCAGGTTGATATCGAGTGGGCACGCCAGCACCACGACCTCTGGGTCGCCGAGGTCGAAGCCAGGCAAGGCAAAGGAGGCTCATCATGAAGGTTATGATTGGCGCCTTTGTCGCAGCCTTGGTGATTGCCTCTCTCGCCCCGGTCGTTCTGAGCCAGTTTGGCTGGTCCTCAGCGGAACAGGCCATCAGTGAGAGCGTGCGCCTTGACTGATCAGTCCGGGGTATACCAGATCGACGCCGTCGGTCTGGTGTGCCCGCTGCCGATTTTGCGGTTCAAGAAACGCACCCAAGGGTTACCCAGCGGGACACAGGTCGAGTTCCTTGCCGACGACCCCAGCGGCCGCCGGGATCTACAGGTGCTGTGTGAGCTGACCGGTCACCGGATTGAATGGATCCGGGAGGAGGAGGAGGCGGGCGTCGTTCGTTATCGGATCTGTCTGGCATAGCTTTCAGAAGCGCCCCGGCTCAGGTGGAGCGCTTCCGAAGTATCAGGTAACTGGCTTGCCTCTCACAGATACGGTGGTTTGTTCGCCGCAGCCCGCTCAGCCGTCCACTGCTCCAGGGTCTGCGCGGCTTTCTCGCCTTCAAGGGAACCCACCACTTCAAAAAAGTCACTGTGCAGTTCGTCTTGCACCACCTGGTCTCTCGGCTTGCTGCGCACGACGTACACCGTTTGCAGGTTCTGGTGATCGAACGCGCGCCATTGCTGGCGGTCCTTGAGCAGGGTGTAGCTATGCCCTTCCAGCGCCTTGATCAGCGCCTGGGTATTGGTGGTGCCGGCACGCTCCACTGCATCCTTGTACTGATAGACAATGCCATAGGCCGTGGCAGCTGTAGAGGTAGGCCGTACGCCATGGCGCTCGGTAAATGCCTCGACAAATGCCTGGCCGCGGGCGAAGTCGAGCTGGTAAGGAATCATCCACTCCCAGGGAGTGGTGGAAATAACGCCTTCCATGATAGACGCACCTACGGTCTGGGCGATGCCCAGCGTGATATTGGGTGTCACGATCTGCACTTTGTCTTTCAGGCCCATCTCATAGGCCACTTTGAGGGCCCGGACCAGGTCGTCACCGTATAACACCAGTACCACTACCTCTGCTTTGCTGGCTTCCGCGGCCTCCAGTGCTTTCTTGAAATCCCTGATGAGGGCTTTGGGGAAGGGCGTCAGTGCGTGCGGATGCTTCTGGGTGTCGGTGGTGTTGGTAAAGGCCCGAATGGAGGCTTCCGAGGACTGGCCCCAGGTGTAATCGGCAGTCACATAGAAGTAACTGGCATCACGGAAGTTTTCAGTCAGGTAGTGGCCCAGGGCGTTTGCCGTCATCCAGGCATTGGGGTACTCACGAAACATGTGATCGTGCCCTTCACTGCCGGTGGTGGCGTTGGCGGAGGTGGTGGTGCCGAAATACAGGCGGCCCAGTTGCTTCGCCACCTTGCCCGAGGCAATGGTCACCGGGCTGGAAGCACCACCGAAAATCATGTCGACGTTTTCCTGGCGGATCAGCTCTTCGGTGTTGGCGGCGCCCCGCTCAACAGACCCGGCGGTATTGCGGATAACCAGTTCGACGTTGCGGCCAAGGATACCGCCCGATTTATTGATCTCCTCCACCGCCAGGAATGCGGCGAGGCGTTGCTGCAAGCCCAGCGCTTTGTAACGACCGGATTCCGGGTAATTGAATCCCAGTCGGATGGGTTCTGCCACCAGCGGCAAACTGCAAAGCAACAGGATAAACCCTGCCAGCAGGGTTGCGTTCCGTTTCATAGGTACCGTCCTCTGATTAGTCTTGTAGTTTTTGGGGACGGAACTATACCCTCATTTCAAAAAATGAATGAAAGTTCACAGTGGCGGGCAAGACTTTTTTTCGTTACCGAATGTATCTCCGCAGTTCTGTCATATATCAATTCTGTCCGTTCAAACACACTGCCTCTCTGGTGGGTGATACGGACGTGAGGTTCCCGAGCTCGGGCTGGCCAGACTGGCAAAAAAATGAGCAATCGGGGATAATCCCGGGCGTTTTTTAACCAGACCTTAGCAACCTTATTTCACCCCATACGCCCCAACCATGATTATTCTTCATATCTTTCAGATAGTTATATTCCTGACCTTGCTGATTAACAGCGTCCAGCTGATGCCGGCCTTCAGCCGCTGCCTGCCCGCTGCCGGATCCGCCGTACAAGCGGGCTACCTTGGCGCCATGCTGACGGTGCGTCTCGCCCGCAACATTCTTGGCCTGATTCTGGTGACCGCCAGTACCGCACCAAACCCCGCAGTTCACCTGCTGGTTCCGAAAGGTATTGTGTTGTTCCTCGTGCTCGCGTTTGTCAGCGTCGTGCTGACCCATTACCGGCAGCGGGTGCTGTTCGAGGGAGTTCGTTTCTAGTCTGACCAGCAGCACAACTCAGCTTCGGGTCAGTTTGTCCCGGCGCATTGCCCGCTCCAGCCGCCGGTGGTTCTCGCTGCGTTCGGAGAGTACTTGCTGGACATATTCGATGTGGGTTCCGGCCAGCTCACGGGCGTCTTCTGCACGTCCGTCCATGATGGCGTCGAACAGCAACCGGTGCTGTTCGGCCAGTCCCAGCCGGGTCTCTGCCTCCTTGGCGTACATTCCGCCGATGTTGGTGACCACATGATCTTTCAGCATGTTGAACAGCGTGCGTATGGTGTGCAGCAGAATCACGTTATGACTGGCTTCGGCGATGGCCAGGTGAAAACGGGCGTCGGCAACCCCCTCGGCTTCCAGGTCACGATCGGTGTCACGGGCATAGCAGCCCTGCAACTCCTCGTAGACCTTCTGCAACTGGGCCTTATCCACCTCCGTGGCACGCTTGGCCGCATAGTAGGCGCAGTCTGCCTCCAGGGTACGACGAAACTCCAGCAGGTCCCGCTGGGCCTCCGGACGGGCCTCCAGTAGCGGAATCAGCGGATCACTGAAACTGGCGCCAAGGGATTCGGTCACAAAATTACCACCACCCTGACGGCTCACCAGCAGCCCTTTGGCGGTCAGGCGCTGGATCGCCTCCCGCAGGGACGGCCGGGATACGCCAAACTGCTCCGCCAGCACCCGTTCGGGCGGCAGTCGCTCGCCCGGTTGCAGGGTACCCTCCAGAATCATGGTTTCCAGCTGTTCTACAATGGTGTCCGCCAGCCGCCGCGGCGCAATGTGTCCGATTGCCATAAACGTCCTGCCTACTCCCGCCCCGTCATATCTATATTGGTCATACCAATATCAGAATACCCTGCTTCCTGCCTGTTTTTACAGCACATGCCCCGTGCCGTTAGACCAATGTCTTAGCTTCCTCCTTTGACAGCCAGACAGCATCTCAAATACCGTAATCAAACCCCGATAACAATTGGTAATACCAATTACCCAAATACTCCAATAACAAAAGTCAGGAGAGCCCTATGTCGCCCGGTCTTCTCGCCCTGTTGGCGTTTACCCCGATTCTTCTAGCCGGAATTCTGCTCCTCGGCCTGCGCTGGCCGGCTCGCCGTGCCATGCCCGTGGTCTTCCTGGTCACCGCGCTGATCGGCTATACCGCCTGGGACATGAGCTTCAATCGGATTCTTGCCTCCTCACTGCAGGGCCTGGTGATTACCCTCGGCCTGCTGTGGATCATCTTCGGCGCCATCCTGTTGCTCAACACTCTGAAGCACTCGGGCGGCATTACCGCCATCCGCGCGGGCTTCACCAACATCAGCCCGGACCGGCGAGTACAGGCCATCATCATTGTCTGGCTGTTCGGCTGTTTTATCGAGGGCGCTTCCGGCTTCGGTACGCCTGCGGCAATCGCCGCTCCCCTGCTGGTCGCGGTGGGCTTTCCCGCCATGTCTGCGGTGATGCTTGGCATGATGGTGCAAAGCACCCCGGTTTCGTTCGGTGCCGTAGGCACACCGATTGTGGTGGGCGTAACCACCGGGCTCGACCGTAACACCATCTCCGAACAGCTGGCACAGGTGGGCTCGAACTGGGACGCCTACCTGCAGCTGATCACCTCCGAGGTGGCCATTACCCACGCCATCACAGGCGTGCTGATGCCCTTGTTCATGGTGATGATGATGACCCGCTTTTTCGGCCGCAACAAAAGCTGGCGTGAAGGCCTCGAGGTGCTGCCGTTTGCACTGTTTGCCGGGCTGGCGTTTGTAGTTCCCTACGCAGTGACCGGTGTGGTGCTTGGCCCGGAGTTCCCGTCGCTGCTGGGTGGCCTGATCGGCCTGGCCATTGTGACGACTGCCGCCCGAAAGGGCTTCCTGATGCCAAAAACCCACTGGGATTTTGCTGACAGCAAGGACTGGCCGAGCGAGTGGCTGGGCACCATCGAAATGAAACTGGAAGACCTGGCCGCCAAGCCCATGGGCAGCTTCCGGGCGTGGTTGCCCTACCTGCTGGTTGGCATCCTGCTGGTGCTCAGCCGCACCGTAGCGCCGGTGAAGCAGGCCTTCACCTCGGTGGCCGTCAGCTTCTCCAACATTCTGGGTGAAGCCGGCATCAGCGCGGGCGTACAGCCTCTCTACCTGCCCGGTGGCATTCTGGTGATGGTGGTGATGGCGACCTTTTTTATCCATCGCATGCAGGTTCGTGAACTTGCCGCCGCGGTGAAGGAGTCCGGCAGTGTGCTGCTCAGTGCCGGCTTTGTGCTGCTGTTTACCGTGCCGATGGTGCGCATCCTGATCAACTCGGGCGTGAACCTGTCCGACCTGCCCAGCATGCCGATTGCCATGGCCAGCTGGGTGGCCGATACCGTCGGCGGTATCTATCCGCTGTTGGCGCCGGCCGTGGGTGGCATGGGTGCCTTCCTGGCCGGCTCCAACACCGTATCCAACATGATGTTCAGTCAGTTCCAGTTTGGCGTCGCACAATCCCTTGGTCTGTCGACCGCACTGATGGTTGCAGTTCAGGCCGTCGGTGCGGCCGCCGGTAACATGGTGGCCATCCACAACGTGGTGGCGGCTTCCGCCACCGTAGGCCTGCTGGGCCGTGAAGGCCAGACCTTGCGCAAGACCGTCTGGCCGACACTCTATTACTTGCTGATGACCGGCCTGATCGCCCTGATCGCCGCCTACGGGTTGGGACTTACCGATCCGCTGCTGGCTCTCGGTTGACGGGGCAACACCACAAATCCTGAGTGTACCTTGAGGAACGGAGTGATGAACGAACTGTTCTACGACGCGGCACCCAACGCAACCCGGGTCGCACCCGATCGGCCGAAACCACGGCAGTATCCGGACAAGCCGGCGGAAGTCGTCCTGTTCGGCACCTGCGTGGTGGACCTGTTCTTCCCGGAAGCGGGGATGGACGCCATTCGCCTGCTGGAGTGGGAAGGCATCCGGGTGCATTTCCCACGGGAACAGAGCTGTTGCGGTCAACCCGCCTGGACCTCCGGTTATCGCGACCAGGCGAAAGCCGTCGCCCGTGCTCAGCTGGAGGTACTGGACCGCAGCGGGTTTCCTGTGGTGGTGCCCTCAGGCTCTTGTGCGGGCATGTTGCGCCACCATTACCGGGAATTGTTTGCCGATGAACCGGACACCCTGGCCCGCGTCAACGCCCTGGCTGAGCGCACCTTCGAGCTGACGGAATTTCTGCTGCGGGTCTGCAAGGTCCGGCTGGCCGACCAGGGCCAGCCCCGCCGCGTTGCCCTGCACACGTCCTGTTCCGCCCGCCGCGAAATGGATACTCATCTCCATGCCCGGGAGTTACTGGGGCAGCTCGACAACGTCGAGCGGGTGGACCATGACCACGAAAGTGAATGCTGTGGCTTCGGCGGGACTTTCTCGGTACGCATGCCGGAAGTCTCCGGCGCCATGGTGATGGACAAGACCCGGGCCCTGATGGACTCCGGCGCCGTGGAAATGGTTACCGCCGATGGCGGCTGCCTGCTGAACATCAATGGCTCGCTGGAGAAACAGCAGCAGGCCTTTCGCGGCCGGCATCTGGCCAGTTTCCTGTGGGAGCGGGTCAATACTCGGGCGCGCAAGGGGGCAGTATGAGCCAGCGAATTCCAGTCACCGAACTGGCCGCCGACTTCCGCAGCCGGGCCACCACTGCTCTGGCGGATGACCAGCTGCGCACCAACTTCCGCACCGCCATGGATTCGCTGATAAAGAAGCGGGCCGATGCCTTCCCGGATGAACAGGAACGGGAAGGTCTCCGGGAGTTGGGTAACCGCATCAAGGCCCGCGCCCTGTCCCGGTTGCCGGACCTGCTGGAACAGCTGGAAGCGAAACTGACCGAAAACGGGGTGACGGTTCACTGGGCCGAAACCGTCGAGCAGGCCAACCGCATTGTCCACGGCATCATCGAGGCACGCAACGGTCGCCAGGTGGTAAAGGGCAAATCCATGGTCAGCGAAGAAATGGAGATGAACGACTACCTGGCCAGGCGGGACATCGAGTGCCTGGAATCCGACATGGGGGAGTATATCGTCCAGCTGGACGGTGAAAAGCCCTCCCACATCATCATGCCGGCGATCCACAAGAATGCCCGCCAGGTGTCCAGGCTATTCAGTGAAAAACTGGACGAGCCGGCAACCGACGACGTCAACGAGCTGATCCAGACCGGTCGGCGGACGCTGCGGCGCAAGTTCATGGAAGCGGACGTGGGTGTATCCGGTGTCAACTTTGCCATCGCCGAGACCGGCACCCTTCTGCTTGTGGAAAACGAAGGTAATGGCCGGATGAGCACCACGGTGCCGCCGGTCCACATTGCGGTCACCGGCATCGAGAAAGTGGTACAGAACCTGCGGGACGTAGTGCCGCTGTTATCGCTGCTTACCCGCTCAGCCCTTGGCCAGCCGATTACCACCTACGTCAACCTGATTTCCGGCCCCCGCAAGCCCGAGGAACTGGACGGGCCCGAGGAAGTCCACCTGGTGCTGCTGGATAACGGCCGCAGCGGCGCCTTCGCCGATGCCCAGATGCGCCAGACCCTGAACTGCATTCGCTGCGGCGCCTGCATGAACCATTGCCCGGTCTACACCCGGGTGGGCGGCCATACCTATGGCGAGGTCTACCCCGGTCCAATTGGCAAGATCATCACCCCGCATATGGCAGGCCTGAACCAGGTACCCGACCATCCCGGTGCCTCGTCCCTGTGCGGTGCCTGCGGCGAGGTTTGTCCGGTGAAGATCCCGATCCCGCAATTATTGCAGCGGCTGCGCCAGGAAAACGTCCGCAATCCGGCGGAGCCACAGGTGGTGAAGGGTGGCGGCAGCAAGTACTCCCGCACCGAGCGGATGATCTGGCAGGGCTGGCAACTGCTCAACACCCGTCCGGCCCTCTATGGTCTGTTTCTGCGGGCTGCGACCCGACTGCGCCGGCTGACCCCGAAAAACGCCGGACCCTGGACCCGTAACCACAGTGCACCCGTGCCGGCGCGACGCTCCCTGCACGAACTGGCGGATGCCCATTTGCGGCAACGTGGAGATCAATGACGATGACAGCCCGCAGTAATATCCTCGGCAAACTTCGCAACAGTCTGGCCGGCACCACTCCGCGGCCGGACGAGTTCGACGAGCAACTGGTCACCCGGCCCTGGCAGTACCCGCCAGCGGCACGGGTTGAACGGCTGCGCTCCCTGATGGAGGCAGTTCATACCGAGGTCCACCAGGTCAGCGCAACCGACTGGCCGGCGCTGGTGGCCGACCTGCTGAACCGGCGCAACCTCAGCAACCTGCTGTGCGCACCCGCCACTGATCACGGTAAGGCATTACAGCACTATTGGCAGACCACGGGCCAACGGTCGCAACTGCTCGCTTACGACCGCCCCATCGAGCAATGGAAAACAGCGCTGTTTGAAAACGTCGAAGCCAGCATCACCGGCACCATCGGTGGCATCGCCGCCACCGGTTCCCTGGTTCTCTGGCCGGACCGCCATGAACCGCGCCTGATGAGCCTGGTACCGCCGGTCCACATCGCCCTGCTCAAGGCCAGCGAAATTCATGACAACCTGTACGACCTGATGACGGCGCAACGCTGGGCCGCCGGGCTACCCACCAATGCCTTGCTGGTATCCGGGCCATCAAAGACGGCGGATATTGAACAGGTGCTGGCCTACGGTGCCCATGGGCCGAAGGAGCTTATCGTGGTGATTCTCGATCAGGCATAGAGCGACTCGATCACCTCGGTGTACTTGGTGTAGATGTTGCTGCGTCGCACTTTCATGGTTGCCGTCACCTCATCGTCATCGTGATCCAGCTCCTTGGTCAGCAGATGGAAGCGCTTGATTTGCGCCACCTGGGGCAGGCGGTCATTCCCCCTGTTCACCTCGGCCTGGATCAGCTCCCTGACCTGCCCGTGCTCGGTCAGGCTGCGAAAGGTGGTGTAGGCAATCCGTTCCTGCTCGGCCCATTTCGCCACGGTCTCGAAGTCGATCTGGATCAGCGCGGCAACATACTTGCGGGCCTCGCCAATCACGATACACTCCTTGATGTAGGGGCTGGCCTTGATGGTGTTTTCGATCTCGGTGGGTGACAGGTTCTTGCCGCCGGCTGTGATCATGATGTCCTTGAGGCGATCGACAATCCTCAGCTGCCCGTTCTGCCATTCACCCACGTCACCGGTGTGCAGCCAGCCGTCCTGCAACGTGGTCGCGGTGGCATCGTCGTTCTTGTAGTAGCCCTTGAACACACTGCCGCCACGCATGATGATCTCGTTATGTTCACCAAGCTTCACCTCGACTCCGGAGATCGCCACACCCACCGTGCCCAGCTGTACATCCTCCCGTAACTGGGCGGTTGCCACCCCGGTACTTTCGGTCTGGCCATAGACCTCCACCAGGGGCACACCGATGGTGCGGAAGAACTCGAGAATTCCGGTGGAGATGGGGGCGGCGCCGGTCAGCGCAATGGTGCAGCGACGCAGGCCGATGAAGTTCTGCAGGGCCCGGAACAGCGTCCAGTAGCAGACCGCAAAGGTCAGCCGTTCCGCCAGCGTCCAGCGGGACCGGGGCTTGGTGGCCAGCGGGGCGCACGCCTTCATGGCCCTGTTGAACAATCCCTGGCGCAGGCGACCGGTCTCCTGGATCTTGATATAGATGGAGGAATGGAGTTTTTCCCAGATACGCGGCACCCCGAGGAAGAAGGTCGGTGCAATTTCCCGCAGATCCTCCTGAATGGTCCGCAGGCTCTCGCCGAAACTGACCGCACTGCCCACATAGACTGGTGCAATGTTGGTAAAGGCCTGCTCTGCCACGTGGCACAGCGGCAGATAGGACAGGCTGGAGCCATGCTCATCCGCTTGCAGCAACTCAATCAGGCCCGGCGCCGCCGCATGCAGGTTGCCCCAGGTAATCATCGCCCCCTTGGGCCGCCCGGTGGAGCCGGAGGTGTAGATCATCAGGGCAACGTCGTCCTGGCTCTGGCTGTCCAGCAACTGGTCGATGAGCCCGGGATGGCTGCGCTCATAGTCCCGGCCCATGGCTTCGATGTCGTCAAATGACGACGGCGGCTCCGGATAGTAGCGCAGGCCTTTCATGTCGATGGCGATGTTATGTTTCAGCCGGGGCAGCTGTGACCAGGCTTCCAGCACCTTGTCGGTCTGCTCCTGATCCTCGCACACCACCATCTCCGCATCGCTGTGCTCCAGCACATAGGCGACTTCGTTCCAGGGGCTGGTGGGATAGACCCCCACGCAAATGCCTTTGACCATGCCGATGCCCATCTGGGCGATCACCCACTCGACCCGGTTCTCCGAGATGATGGCAACATGGCCCCCTTCGGACAGCCCCAGGGCGCGCAGGCCAAGCCCGAAATGACGGGCCCTCTGGTAATAGGTTTGCCAGGATAGTGCCTGCCAGATGCCAAAGTCCTTCTGTTGCAGCGCCAGGGCATCTGGCCGCGCCCGGGCATGGGCCCGCAGCATCTGGGTCAGGGTCAGGTCGGGAATGTCAGGTGTTGTCATGAGAGCCACCGCTTGCGGCGTTTGTAGTGCTTGATGTCCCGGTAACTGCGGGCCTCACCCTCCGCGCCGCCGACGCCGAGGTAAAACTCCCGGACGTCTTCGTTAGCGGTCAGCTTGTCGGCCGGGCCATCGATCACGATCTTGCCGTTTTCCATGATGTAACCGTAGGAGGCGATAGCCAGCGATACCGCGGCGTTCTGTTCCACCAGCAGGATCGCGGTGCCCTGCTCCCGGTTGATCCGCGCCACGATGGTAAAGATTTCTTCCACCAGAAGCGGCGCGAGGCCCAGGGACGGTTCATCCAGCATAATCAGTTGCGGCTGGGCAATCAGTGCCCGCCCCAATGCCAGCATCTGCTGCTCGCCGCCGGACAGGTAGCCTGCGAGCTGCTTGCGGCGCTCCTTGAGGCGGGGAAAGTAGTCATAGACCAGCTCATAGCTGTCGCTGAGCGCGGGTGTTTTGCGACCGCTGAGAGCATAGGTCGCGGCAATCAGGTTTTCCTCGACGGTCAGGTCTTCAAAAACCCGGCGACCTTCCATGACGTGGAACAGGCCACTGCGCACCAGCTTCTCGGGCGCCAGGGTTTTGACGTTGGTTCCGTTGAAGCGCACTTCACCCGCGGTCACTTCGCCATCTTCCAGCGCGAGCAGCCCGGACACGCTTTTCAGGGTGGTGGATTTACCGGCACCGTTGGACCCCAGCAGCGCTACAATGGCGCCGCGGGGTACCCGCAGTGACAGGCCCCGCAGGACCTGCACTGCCTTGTTGTAAACCACCTCGATGTTATCGATTTCCAGTAAGGCTTCCATACAGCGGGCTCAGTCGAGGTGAATCCAGTCCGATACCGGCTCGTAACGGCCCTGCTCCGCGTTGACCCGCCAGATGCGGCCAACCGGGAACGACATGTCCCTGACGGTGACCGGAATACCGATGATGCCGCCGGTGTCCCAGTTTTCGATAGACGCCAGGGACGCCGCCATGTTCTCCGCCGTCAGTTCCTTGCCGGCATCGAGAGTGCGCTTGATAACCTCCGTCCAGACCATGGCATTGAACCAGCCCTGCATGTACCCGGTGGGGCGGTAGCCGGCCTTGGGGTCACTCTTTTCAGCCTGGGCGCGGAGGGCATCCAGCATCGGGCCTGTCTCGTCACTGTCGTAGTAGTTGTACGGCATGACCCCCATGTAGCCGTCGGCATCCTTGCCCATCTTGTCGATGATCAGCTTGTCAGAGGACCAGAAGGTGCCCATGAACTGGGTGTCCAGCCCCATCTGACGCATCTGCACCATGAATTCGTTGATCGGTGACAGCACATAGCCGTGGAACACCACGTAATCCGGTCGCACCCGGCGCAGTTTCAACACTTCGGCGGACACATCCACACTGCCGGGCTTGGTGACAATTTCCTCGACAACCTTGATACCGAGATCCGCGGCCATGGTCTTGCCGTTGGCAATGGGATCCTTGCCGAATTCGGTGTCACTGTAGACGAACGCCACGGTAGGCATGTCGCCCTCTTTGCCCTGGGAGGCAATGTACTCAAGGATAATGCCGAACATCTGGCTGTAGTTCGGCCCCGGAATGAACTGGTAGGGGTATTGTTCATTATCGGTCAGGGCGGTGGCGAAGGACGCCCCGCTCATCAGGGTGGTGCCCATGCTGTTGAGTTCGGCGGAGATGGCCTTCATGAAGCCGGTGCTGTCCCCGTAGTAGACCGCCGGGGCATCGCTGCCGGAGATTTTCTTGAAGGCGGCGACTGATCGGTCTACTTCATAGCCGGTATCCTCCATCACGTACTTGACCGGATGGCCGTTGATACCGCCCTGGCTGTTGATCCAGCTGGTGTAGTCGGTCAGCCCGGCATGCAGGTGAACACCCGCAAAGGCAAACACGCCGGACAGGGGAATCGAACCGCCGAACACGATGGGGTCCTTGTCCTGGGCCATGACCGGTGCGGTCACGGTCAGGGCAGCAACCAGGCTGCCGAGGCCTGCCAGCCTGCGGCCCTTGCTGAGGATGCTTTTCAACATGTTTCTTCTCCTTGCTGCTCTTGTTGTTGGTGTTGCTTGAGGTTTGGGTGAAACACGATCAGTTCCTGAACGGCCATAAACTGAAAAAGCGCCGGATGCGATGCCAGATCTCCGCCAGCCCGTGCGGCTCGAAGATCAGGAACCCGACAATCAGTGCACCGAAAATAATCTCCAGCATCGGCGACATGAACACCGGTGCGTTGGGGTAGAACGGGGTCAGAGCAGCGGTCAGCAGCTTGAGGATTTCCGGCACCAGAGTCATGAATGCGGCACCGAGAATGCCCCCCAGCAGATTACCCATCCCGCCGACAATCACCGCCGCCAGATAGAAAATCGACATTGCCAGCGGGAAGCTCTCCGGGGTCACAACGCGGTAAAAATAGGCAAACAGGCCTCCGGCCACCCCGGCATAAAACGAGCTGAGCGCAAAGGACATCAGTTTGTAGCGCAGCAGGTTGATGCCCAGGATCTCCGCTGAAATATCCCGGTCGCGGATCGCAATAAAGGCACGGCCGACCCGGGTGCGAAACACATTGCGCGCAGCGAATACCATCAGCACCGCCAGCGGCACGATGATGAAGTACATCCGGAAATCGCTCTGGAAGGTAAACCCGAACAGGTGAGCCGGTTCGAGACTCAGGCCCGCCATGCCGCCGGTGACCGGTTCCCATTCGGCAAAAATGAAGTGCAGGAAGACACTCGCCGCCAGGGTGGCAATGGCCAGGTATAGCCCCTTCACCCGCAGCGAGGGCAGGCCCACGAGAATGCCCACCGCCGCGGCCATCAGCCCCGCCAGCAGCAGCGCAACCGGGAATGGCAGCCCGGTGTTGAGGGAAAGCCAGGCCACCGTGTAGCCCCCCACGCCCATAAAGCCGGCCTGGCCCAGGGAGATCAGCCCGGTGAAGCCGGTCAGGATATTGAGACCGGTGGTGCTGATAACCGCTATGCCCACCAGGCAGCCCAGGTAGAGCAGATAGGCATTGGCCAGGAAGGGGAATACCAGCAGGATCAGCAACAGCAGCGAGAACCAGAACTTCTGGGTACTGCTGGTCCAGATAGCCTCATCGGCCTGGTAGGTCTGTTTGGCGTCACCGATGCGCATCTTATACTCGCTCTATTTCGTGGGTGCCGAAAAGGCCGTAGGGACGAATAACCAGAATGACCGCCAGCACCACAAAGGTGGCAGGCATCCGGTACTCCCCTCCCAGGTATGCGCCGGCCACGGTTTCCAGCCAGCCGATGAACAAGCCGGCGATGAGGGCACCGAGAATGCTGTCCAGACCACCGACGATGACCACCACCAGCACGCTAAGGCCAATGATGCCGAACTGGGGACTGAGGCCACCGGTCGCTGCTACCAGAATGCCCGCCAGGGAAGCCGCCAGCGAGCCGAACACCCACGCCAGGTTGAACACCCGGCGCACATTGATGCCCATGGAATAGGCCGCCGCCTGGTCGGACGCAGTGGCCCGCAGGGCAACGCCGCCACGGGAGAAGCGGAAGTACAGCAGGTACAGCACCAGCACCGCCGCGCCGATCAGGAAGCCGTAGGCAATCTTCGGGGCCAGGTACAACGGACCGATGAATACCGGCTCCCGGGGGAGGAACTGGGGCAGCAACTGCGGGTCCGCCGTCCAGAAAAACTCCACCACGCCCACCAGGATGCTGGCAATGCCAATGGTGACCATGACCACCGAGATAGGCGACTCCCCGAGCATCGGCCGGATCATGGTTTTCTCGATCACCCCACCCAGGATGCTGCCACCGAGTACCGCCAGCGGCATGGCGATCCACGGCGACAGTTCCATGCCGCCGGCAAAGGCGAGGAACAGGTAAGCGGCAAACATCATGATCTCGCCGATGGCAAAGTTGATCACCCGGGTGGCTTTGTAGATCATCACGAAACCCAGGGCGATCAGGGCATAGAGCCCGCCCATGGCGAGCCCCGCTAGACTGATCTCGCCAAAAAACAGCCAATCCATCAGGCAGCCTCCCGGTCGGGGTTGAGCTTCTTGCGCAGGCTGTCGATATCACTGTTACCCAGGTAGGCCCGGATTACCTCCGGGTTCTTCTGTACCTCGGCCGGCAGGCCTTCGGTGATGACCTGGCCAAAATTCAATACCGCAATGTGGTCGGAAATATCCATCACCATGCCCATATCGTGCTCCACCATCAGCACGGTGACGCCCCACTCCTCGCGGATATCCAGGATGAATCGGGCCATGTCCTCTTTCTCTTCCCGGTTCATGCCTGCCACCGGTTCGTCCAGCATCAGTACCTTCGGACGCATGGCCAGTGCCCGCGCCAGTTCCACCCGCTTTTGCAGGCCGTAGGACAGGCTGGCCACCGGCTGGCGGCGGATGTGGTCAATCTCGAGAAAGTCGATGATGCGGCGCTCCACCTCTTCGCGGATTGCCAGCTCTTCGCGCCTGGCAGCGCCGAAATACATCAGTGAACCCAGCAGCCCGCTCTTCATGTGGACGTGGGCACCCAGCTTGATGTTGTCGAGCACCGTCATGCCGCGGAACAGGGCGATGTTCTGGAAGGTGCGGGCCAGCCCGAGGGCCGCCCGGGCCGGTGGCCGGGTGCCGGCCAGGTCCTTGCCCTGGTAGCGGATGGTGCCCTGCTGGGGCTTGTAAAAGCCGGAAATGCAGTTGAATAACGATGTCTTACCGGCGCCGTTGGGGCCGATGATGGTAGTGACGGTGTTTTCCGGCACCCGGAAGCTGACCTCCTGCAGTGCCTTGACGCCGCCGAAGGAAAGCGACAGATCGCTGATTTCGAGGATACTCACGGTTCCTCCCCGCACCCCGCACAGCGGACCGCAGAGCCCTGGACAGGCCCCGTCGAGTCATCACCCGCACGCAGAGGTGGTCTGGTTCTTGTTGTTGTCGTTATGGCCGGGATGAATTCCCGTGCCAGATTCAAAATAGCCCATCACAATGATTATGGCCACGTATCCTTGTCCTATTATGAAACGGACCAACACCACGAAGAGATGCAGAGCAATGAAAAATTCCCTGGTTGAGTACGGATTTGATAACGCCAGCGGCGTGGCAACCCTCACCTTTAACCGGCCCGACGTGCTCAATGCCATCAACGTCCCGATGGCCGAAGCCTTCCTCGCCGCGGCCCGCCAGCTCTCCGAACAACCCGGGCTGCGTTGCGTGGTGCTGACGGGCGCAGGGCGTGCTTTCATGGCCGGAGGCGACGTGGCGAGTATGGCCGGCAGCCCGGAACATGCCGCGCAGGTGGTCAACGCCCTGCTAGGCGCCCTCAACCCGGCCATTCTCCTGTTGCGTCGCCTCGATGCACCGGTGATTGCCGCGGTCAAGGGCGCGGCGGCCGGCGCCGGCCTGAGCCTGGCATTGATGGCAGACCTGATCGTCGCCGAGGAAAACGCCCGCTTCCTGATTGCCTACAACGGCATTGGCGCGGTACCGGACTGCGGCGGCAGCTGGTTTCTGCCCCACCGGATCGGCGCCGGACGCGCTGCCGAAATGATGATGCTCAGCCGCACCCTGAGCGCAGCGGAGGCCAAACAGTGGGGAATGGTCACCGAAGTGGCCGCCGCCGGCCAATTCAGTGAGGTGCTGGCCGCCACGATCAACAAGGCCGCCAGCGGCGCCACCCGGGCCTTCGGTGCCTTCCGGCGGTTGGTGGACCAGGCCTCCGGCAGCTCACTGGAAACCCATCTTGAAACCGAACGCCAGTCCTTTCTGAAGATGGTAGAGACCGCCGACTTCCAGGAGGGGGTTGCTGCCTTTCTGGCCAAGCGCCCGGCGGCTTTCAGGGGTCACTAGGCGCCTGCGGAATACTTAGCTCCCGAATCACTGCACACATTTGCCAATCCTCTTCACCGCATCCGCCATTGGTGACCGGGCCTGCTTTCCCTAGGCTGCAGACTGTTGCCCGCATTCCTGTAATGCGGGCACCCCAAAACGATCAGGCACGACAACAATAAATAGTGAGGACCTGTCATGGATGTACTGAAGCAACTGCGCTTGGCCAAGACCCTGCCCGCCTGCGCCCTTTTCCTGTCCCTGGCTGCCGGCATGACCGCGCCCCAGGTTGAAGCCCGGACCCTGAACTACGCCACGCCTGCGCCTCCCACCGAACGCCCGTCCAATGATGTGCTTCGCTGGTGGGCTGAGGAAGTGGAACGGCGCACCGACGGTTCCATCGAGATCAAGATTCACTGGTTGCAGAGTCTGATCAAATTCAAGGACGCGGCCCGGGGCATTCAGTCCGGCATTGCCGACATCGGGCCAATGAGCCCGGAGTACACCATGGCACAGAACCCGCTGCTGGCAATGTCGCAGACCGAACTGGGCTCCGGAGACAATTACGTCGCGAGTGAGGCCTGGCGACGGGCCACCGACGACTTCGAACCGATCGAGCAGGAAGCCGCCCGAAATGGTTTGAAGCCCATTGGATTTTACTCCAGCGGGGTACGAGTCAACATGAGTACGACCCGCCCCTACCTGACGCCGGACGACTTCAAGGGTGACAAGGTACGCCTGACTCCGCGGGCAGTCAGTGCGGCCGCGGCCAACGACTGGGACCTGACCTCGGTCAACATTACGTTCACCGACCTCTATTCCGGCATGGAACGGGGCACCATCGACGGCGCCCAGAGTTACCTTTACCTGATGGCACCCTACAAGCATAACGAAGTTGCCAAATACGTGGTGGAAACCGGCATCGGCCAGTCACTGGTTCCGGTCATGATGAACGCCCGGGTCTGGGGCAGCCTGTCTGCAAAGGAAAAGCAGGTAATCCAGGAGCTTGAGCCTGTGTTCAATGAAAAGATGGCCAAGGCGGGTCTTGAGGAAGCAGAAATTGCCAAGAACCTCCTTAAAACCCATCCCAAATACACCGTTGATTACCACGTTCTGACCGACGAGCAACGCCAGCTCTGGGAGCAGCATTTTGCCCCGGCCATCGATGAGTACGTCGCGGACATGGCCAAGCGCGATCCGGCCGCCAGCGAGCTCCACCAGCGTTTCCTGAGCCAGCTGCAGGCGGTAGAGCAGGAAGTACGCGAACAAGGTTATCCCTGGGATCGCAACTGACACCACGGTGCCGCGGCGGCCACTGGCCGCCCGGTACCCGAACAGGCAGTTGCCTAACCGGAGGGTAATGCTATGGCCAGGCTCAGCGAGTCCATACCCCGCGCGATAAGCGCCGTCGATCGTCAGGTTGTCCGCTTCAGCCAGTTGCTGCTGGCCATGATGGTGGTGGTGACCTTCCTGTCGGTGGTCGGACGCACCTTTTTCTCCCAGGCGGTGCCCGACGACCTGCTGATTTCCGAAATGCTGATGGTGGCAGTGGTGTTTCTGCCGATGGGTTATCTGCAATCCCTCGGCGGCCACCTTGAGGTCACGGTCATCACCGATCACCTGCCCGAAAAGGTCCAGTCTGCACTGGTCACCGTGGGCCTGGTTCTCGGAGTCGTCTTCTTTGGCCTGATGACCTGGCTCAGTGCCCGGATGGCCTGGGAGTCCTGGGAGTTTGGCGTCATTGCCTACGCCAGCGCCCTCGACCTGCCGGAGTGGCCGGCCAAGGCACTGATCCCGCTGGGGCTTGCCTGGTGGTGCGTGCGCATGCTGGTGCAACTGGTGTTTCCGTCCAGCCGGCCCGGACACACTTCCGAGTTCGACCAGGCACTCGACGAAACCAACGGGTACTGAACAGCAAGGCTCCCATAACAACAATCAGAACAGGCGTGTGAATAATGGATCCAACCACGATTGGTATCTGGGCCACCATCGGCATGATCACCATGCTGCTGCTGCGGATCCCGATTGCCGTTGTGCTGGTGGCCACCGGCTACACCGGACTGGTGCTGGTGATGGCCAGCCGCGGCGACGGATTTGACCTTGCCCAGGGTTTGATGACCGCCAACAGCTTTCTTGGGGACCTGCCCTACTCCTCGACGGCCGAATACACCTTTACCACCATTCCCATGTTCCTGCTGATGGGCTACCTGGCCACCGAAGCCGGCTTCACCAGGGACATCTACCAGACCGCACGGATGTGGCTCGGCCGTATGCCCGGTGGCCTGGCCGTCGCCTCCTCCGTAGGCTGCGCCCTGTTTGCCGCCATCAGTGGCAGCAGTCTGGCCACCGCCGCGGCCATGGGTCGGATGGCGGTGCCGGAAATGCTGGCAAGGGGTTACGACAAGGGGCTGGCCACCGGGGTGGTCGCCGCCTCCGGCACCCTCGGATCACTGATTCCCCCCAGCATCCTGATGATTCTCTACGCGGTGTTCACCGACCAGTCGATTGCCGCGATGTTTGTCGCCGGCGTCATCCCCGGCCTGCTGTCCCTGCTGATCTACGTGGCCATGGTGATGATCCGTGCCAGGCTCAACCCGGCACTGGCACCGCCAACCCCGAAAGTCAGCTGGCAGGACAAGTTCGGCTCACTCAAAAGTACCTGGGGCATGCTGCTGCTCATCGTGGTGGTGGTTTCCGGACTTTACTCCGGGCTCTTCACCCCTTCGGAAGCGGGAGCCATCGGCGCCAGCATCGCGTTTCTGATCAGCCTGTTTGCCCGGCGGCTGGACCGCAAGAAAACCTCCAATGCCCTGCTCGAAACCCTGAAAAGCACCTCCATGCTGTTCGCCGCGGTGATCGGCGCCTACATGGTCACCTCGTTCACCGCGCTGACCGGCATTGCCGCCGACCTGACCAGCTGGGCTGGCGGCTTCGACGTCCATCCGGCGGTGGTGATCGCGTCCCTGTCGGTGCTGTACATCTTTCTCGGCACCTTCATGGGCTCCATCGAGATCATGCTGCTGACGCTGCCTATCGTCATCCCCATCGTCAAAGGCCTGGAATACGACCTGATCTGGTTCGGCATCATCATGATCAAGTACCTGGAAATTGGCCTGATCTCTCCGCCGGTAGGAATCAACTGCTTCATTCTCAAGGCGGTGGTCAACGACAGCGTCCGCCTCGGCGATATTTTCAGAGGGGTGTCCTGGTTCATCGTCATGGACATTGTGACCATCGCCATACTGGTGGCCTTCCCGGAAATCGTCACCTTCCTGCCTGACCTGATGTAGGGCAGCAGGCCGCTCATCCTGACAACAACAATCAGCAAGAGGCACACATGAACATCACCCAAGCCCTCCACAAAGCACTCAGGGAATGCCCGGACGCCCTGGCCACGGCTGACGGCGACCGCCGCCAGAGCTGGCGCCAGCTGGTCAGCCGGGTGGCGCGGCTGGCCGGTGGCCTGCAAGGCCTCGGCATGCGGCCCGGTGACCGGGTTGCCATGCTGGCTCGCAATTCCGACCACTACGTGGAATACCTGTACGGGGCACTCTGGGGCGGCGGCGTGGTGAATCCGGTCAATATCCGCTGGAGCGCCCGCGAGATTGCCTATTCCCTGGATGACTGCGACACCCGCATCCTGTTTATCGATGACACATACCAGCCACTGCTGCCGGCGATCCGCGAGCACGCCACGGGGCTGGAAACCATCGTGTTTGTCGGTGACGGAGAACTGCCCGACGGCGCCATTCCTATGGAAGCCGTGATCGACCGGTCAGCAGCGGTGGCCGACGCCCACCGCCACGGCGACGACCTGGCCGCCATCCTGTACACCGGCGGCACCACCGGGCAGCCGAAGGGCGTGATGCTCAGCCACGGCAATTGCTACCTGGGTGCCATCGGGGCCTCCCTGGCTGCGCCCCGCCCTCCCCGGCAGGTCGGCCTGCACGCTGCGCCGCTGTTCCATGTCGCCGGCATGCAGTCGGTCTTTGCGCTGTCCATGCGCCTGGGCAGCCACATCGTGCTGCCCGTCTTCGAACCCGGTCAGGTACTCCAGGCCATCGAACAGCACCGAATTGCCGAAATCTTCCTGGTCCCCACGATGTTGCGCATGCTGCTGGACCACCCTGGATTCGCCAGCCGCGATCTGTCGAGCCTGGAGTCCATCCGTTACGGCGCCTCGCCGATGGATGTCACCCTGCTGGAACGGGCCATGGCAGCGTTGCCCGGTGCCGATTTTTCCCAGGCCTATGGCATGACCGAACTGGCGCCCACCGTAGCAGTACTGCCGCCGCGCTATCACACGGCCGAAGGCCGCAAGGCGGACAAATTGCGTTCTGCCGGCGTTCCCACCCCGGTAGCGGAAATCCGCATTGTCGACCCGATGGACAACGAACTGGCCAACCACCAGGTCGGCGAGATTGTAGTCCGTGGTCCGATGGTGATGCAGGGCTACTGGAACAAGCCGGAGCAAACTGCCGAGGCGCTCCGGGGCGGCTGGATGCACACCGGCGATGCCGGCTATTTCGATGATGACGGCTTTCTCTACGTGGTGGATCGCATCAAGGACATGATCGTGTCCGGGGGCGAGAACGTCTACTCTGCCGAGGTTGAGAACACCCTTCTCAAACTGCCTCAGGTGGAGCTGTGTGCGGTGTTCGGGGTGCCGGACGAACGCTGGGGGGAACGGGTCCACGCCGCCATCAAACTGCGCCCGGACAGCGAGCTGAGCGAGTCGCAGCTGATCAGCCACTGCAAGGCGCATATTGCCAACTACAAATGCCCCCGCAGCATCGAGTTCGTTGACGAGATGCCGATGTCCGGTGCCGGCAAACTGCTCAAGTTCAAGATGCGGGAAGCCTACTGGCAGAACCGGGAACGCCGGGTTGGCTGACCGAGGTTCAGTAGTCCTGGCCGACCGCCAGCGGACGGTCCTCCGCCAACACCAGTTGGCGGTACTCCCCCGGCGGCAGCCCGGTCCACTTCTTGAAGGCGCGGTGGAAGGTACTGGGTTCGGAAAACCCGAGGCGCTCTGCCACCTCGGCCAGCGAGAGGTTCGGGCACGCCAGGTATTCAATGGCGGCATCCCGGCGCAGGCCGTCTTTCAGATCCTGGAAACGGGCCTGTTCCATCCGCAGCCGGCGGCGCAGGGTATCCGGTGTCATCCCGAACGCTTCGGCAACCTGCTCCACCGGCACCGACCCGTCATGCAGATGCTGCCGCAGATAACAACGGACCCGCTCGGTAATACAGGAACGATCCCGGTACCGCACCACCAGGTTGCCGAGGGAGCGCCGCAGGAAACCGTGCAGGCTGGCGCTGTCCTGGCGCACCGCGCAATCAAGCCAGCGGGCATCGAAGCAGAAGGCATTGCGGGATTGGCCATAGCGCACCGGCGCATTGAACAACAAGCTGCCCAGCGGCTGCTCGGAGGTCGCCTCACCCCGCATCAGCACGTGGCTGACCGGCAGGCGCTCTTCGATCAGCCAGCACATCAGGCCGTAGCCAAAGAACATGAACACCCGCTCGGCGAAATCGGAGCATTCACCCACCGGACCATGACTGTGCAGGCGCACCCATACCAGATCGTCCTGTCGCTGCAGGCGAACGGTGAAGTCCTGCAAAACCAGATGGTAGAAATGACTGCCGGCCCGCAGGGCATCACCGAGGGTCGGCGCATGCACCATCAGCTCACAGCACTGGGCAAAGGTACCGAACTTGACCGGATGGGCGCACAGCCCCCAGTACTCGTCACCGGTCTGACGCTGGACGACTCGCAGCAGTTTGGCGAACTGGGCCTGGGAGACCCGCGACAGACGGGAACCCATCAGCAACGGCGATATCCCCGCCTGCACCAGTAGCGGGTTAACACTCAGTCCCTGTCGCCGGGCTCCCCCCAGAATGTTATGAACCTGGGATACCGGCACCGTATGCCGGGGCGCTGTTCTGTACATGGGCGTTCTGCATTGGATGGTTTGCTGTTGTTATAGATCCGGGCAAACTCCATGATCCACGGAAGCCAGCGCCGGTACCATCAGGCAATCCTTAACGCCGTGTTTATGTTTCCTGAACCCCGACGCACCGTTACGGTGCCGGTGCGCGGTACCAGCGAACCCCCCGGGCATCTGTCGTATAGTCGGCCTCCCCCCGTTCACAGAGGTAATTGAGGCAGGCCAGCGCCTCCCCGGTCGCCAGGCTGAAGATCATGAAATTCTCGTCGCTGATGGCACGGCCAAACAACACGCTGAACAGGTCCACCACCCGCTTCGGGCCCGCTTCCAGCGCCGTCCTTAACCCCGCCAGGGCATTTTCCTGACTGGCGATCAGGGCATCGATTCGATCGTGCAGACCGATGAAACAGCGCTGATGGGCTGGCAAGACCAGCAGGTCGTCCGGCAGTTCCGCTTTCAGCCTGGCCAGCGAGGCGAGCCAGTCAGCCATTGGGTTAGCCGTTGGCTCCAGGGGCGTTACCGACACATTGGACGAAATCCCGGGCAACACCTGATCACCGGAGATCAGCAGTTTGCTGTCCTCGCAGTACAGGCAGGCGTGTTCCGGGGAATGACCGTTACCGGTCACCACCCGCCAGCGGTGCCCACCGATAACATGGTACTGGCCCTCTTGCAGGCGCCGATAGCTCCGTGGCAGGCGGGAGATCCGCCGGCCATAATTGTGGTAATGATCGTAGTAGGCATCCACTGCCGCGGCAGACCAGCCCGCGGCACGGTGAAACCCGGTGAAATCCTCCGGCACGGTGTCATCATGGGATTGCGCCACCAGCACCCGGCAGGTCAGATACTCCATGCGGGTCATCCAGAACTCGTCCGCCCCCCGGTCCAGCAACCAGCCGGCCATGCCGACATGATCCGGATGCAGGTGGGTCACGAATACCCGCCGGATCGGCATGCCTTCCGGCAGAGCCGCCAGCAACGACTCCCAGGCGGCCTCGGCGTCAGGTGTGTACATCCCGGTATCCACCACCGAGAAGCCGTCTTCCTCGCGGAGCAACCAGATATTGATGTGGTTCAGCTTGCCCGGCAACGGGATGCGGGACCAGAACACATCCCGCGCCACCTCAACCAGTTCAGCCGGTTCCGGAGCCCGGATTACGGGAGCCGCGGCCCCGGCGACCTCAGGCACAATTCGAGCTTTCTGCACGGGCATCCTCCTGCAGCTGCCGCCACATGATCTTGCCGGTACCGGATTTCGGCAGTTCGTCCAGAATCGCAACGGACGTCGGCACCTTGTAGGCGGCCATGTGCTGTTTGCACCAGGCGATAATATCGTCCTCGGTGAGATTGGCCGGCGCGGTCGGTTTCAGCACCACCAGGGCCCTGGCAGTTTCACCCCGCTTCGGGTCCGGTACCGCGATAATACAGGCCTCATGGATATCCGGGTGGCCGTACATAATGCTTTCAACCTCCGCCGGCCATACCTTGAACCCGGAAGCATTGATCATCCGCTTGAGCCGGTCAACCATGAAGAAATAGCCTTCTTCATCCATGTAGCCGAGATCGCCGGTCCGCAGGAAGCGCTTGCCGTCCCGCTCGAGGAAACTCTTGGCGGTGGCCTCGGGATTGTTCCAGTACTCCAGCATTACCTGCGGGCCATGGAGGATGATCTCGCCGGTTTCGCCCTGGGGCAGCTCTTCGAGAGTGGCAGGATCAACAATTCGGGCATCGACCCCGAAGCTGGCGATACCCAGGCACTGCCGTTTGCCCCGCTCGATCGGATTTCCCAGGATGAAGGCGGCCGTCTCGGTCAGACCATAGGCCTCGTTATAGGTGATGCTGAATTCCTCGGCCAGCTTGCGGGAGATGGCTTCCGGCATGGCGGCGCCGCCGCCCATCAGCTTGCTGAGGCTGGACACATCATGGTCTGCCAGCGCCGGATTGGAGAAGAAATCGACAATCATTGAAGGCGGTGCGCTCCACAGACTGACCCGGTGGCGCTCGATCAGTTTCAGCGCCACGTCGCGGTCCCACCGCTGCATCAGCACCGCGGTTGCGCCGTTGAAGATCGGCCCGTTCATGCCTCCCTGCATTCCCAGGAAATGGAACAGCGGGGCAATGGCCAGTGCCGAGAACGCCGGTGAACCACCCCGCCAGACGGCCGAGGCTGCAACCGATGCCATTACCGTGCTGTGGGAATGGACGCAGCCCTTCGGATGGCCGGTGGTGCCGGAGGTGTAACCAATCACGCACAGGTCGTCGTGCTTGCCGGCGAAGGCCGCCGGGGTGAGGTTGCGGTCGAGTGCATCCTGCCACAGGGTGACGCCGGAGCCGGCATGTTCCTGCCGTGGCGCAGTTACCGCAGCAGGTACTGCCAGGTCGGTCGCCTCGGTCAGGTAATCGGCATAGGCGTGGACCACCAGGTGATCCAGGTCGCCGGAGGCCAGCAGGGGCTGCGCATTGCCGTACAGTTCCTGCGCCACCAGGGCGGTCCGGGCGCCGCTGTCGGCTACGCAGTACTGCAGCTCCTCCGCCAGGTTCATCGGGTTAACGGGCACCACCACACCCTGGGCACGGAGAATGGCGTAGTAGCCGATCACATACTGCGGACAGTTCTGCGAATACAGCGCGACACGGTCACCGGGGCGCACGCCACATTCCTGCTGCAGGTAGCCCGCCAGCGCCTGGACCTGCTGGCACAATCCGGCATAGCTGAGCACCGAATCGTAGAACACGACCGCCGGCTTGTCCGGGTAGCGGGTTGCCGCCACTTCCAGATTGTAATAGAGGCTGGTTCTTGGCAGATCCAGTGTCCGTGGCAACCCCTTGGGCCAATAGGTGCTCTGTTGCGCTTTCATGTTGTTCTCCCGGCTCCACGCCTGATGTGTTGTTGGATTGTTGGGATCAGGTGATCTTGCGAGCAATCAGCTCTTTCATGATTTCATTGGAACCACCGTAGATCTTGCTGACCCGTGCATTGGCATACATCCGCGCGATCGGATACTCGAGGATATAGCCATAGCCACCATGCAGCTGCAGGCATTCATCAATCACCTCGCAGTTCTTCTGGGTAGTCCACCACTTGGCCATGGCGGCGGTGGTGGTATCCAGCTGACCGGCAAGCAGCTGCATCATGCACTGGTCCACAAAGGTGGTGGCAATGGTGGCAACGGTTTTGCACTCGGCCAGTTTGAAGCGGGTGTTCTGCAACTCGCTCAGCTGCTGGCCAAACACTTCCCGTTGCCGGACATAGTCGGTGGTAAATTCAATGGCGCGGTGCATGCTGGCCTGGGCCGACAGGGCGATGATCATCCGTTCCTGGGGCAGCTGCTGCATCAGCTGACCAAAGCCCCGACCCTCTTCCGCACCCAACAGGTTACCCTGGGGCACCCGCACGTCATCGAAAAACAGTTCGGCGGTGTCCTGCGCCTTCTGGCCAATCTTTTCCAGCAGTTTGCCACGTCGGAAACCACCCTGGCCCTCGGTTTCCACCATCACCAGGGAGATGCCCTTGGCACCGAGTTCCGGATTGGTCTTGCATACCACGCAGATCAGATTGGCGTGGTAGCCATTGGTGATGAAGGTCTTGGAACCATTGATGAGGTAATCGTCTCCGTCGCGGACGGCGCGGGTTTTCACACTCTTGAGATCGGAGCCAACCCCGGGCTCGGACATGGCGATGGCGCCCACCAGCTCACCGGTCGCCATACGTGGCAACCAGCGCTGCTTCTGCGCCTCACTGCCGTAGGCCAGGATATAGTGGGCAAGAATGCCGTTGTGGACGCCGATGCCGAAATTCACCAGGGCGCGGGTCATTTCAATGTTGATGACCGCTTCATGGGCAAACGAGCCACCACCACCGCCATACTGCTCCGGAATGCTGGCACAGAGCAGGCCCATTTCGCCGGCCCGGTACCAGGCCTCACGATCCACATACCCCTGCTTGCCCCATCGCTCCTGGTTGGGCACGAATTCCTTGTCGAGGAACTTGTGTACAGAGTCCCGGAAAATTTCCAGCTCTTCGGTCATCCAGGGTGTCTTGTAATTGTCCATGCTCTCATCCTCAATATTGTTCTTGGTGTGGGCTGCCCCGGCGCGGCCGGAATCGTTGGTGCCGCCCTTCAGGCTAGGCATCCACCCTGCCGATACCAATGGCAGGAACGGGAGTTTTGATTGGCATATTTCGCCTCGGTGTCGTCCCGTTTCCGTCTTATGCCCCCGCCCGTCGCATCAGCCATACCGGCACCAAAGCGACCGCAAACGCCAGCGCCAACACCAGGAAGCTGTCCTGAAATCCGCGGCTGTAGCCCTGAAACCAGACCAACTCGCCAAGCTGTCGCAGCGCCAGGCCATGAAGCTGGTCTGCACTAGCGCCGGCCGCGGTGTAGCTGTCGCCCATGGCCGCCAGCCAGGTCCGGGTCCCCTCATTGCCTACGGTCTGGGTCTCGGCAATCACCGCCGCGTGCCCGGCACTGCGCCATTCCAGCACCACCGCAAGGACGTTCACGCCCATGGCACCGCCCAGCTGACGGGCAAAATTATTGGCGCCAGCGCCCTGACTGAGCAGGTGCGAAGCCAGCGTGTTCAGCGAGCCGGTACTCAGTGCCGGCATACCAAGCCCCAGCCCGAGCCGGCCCACCGCCACCCAGCCCGCAATCACCCATGGCAACGTATAGACATCCACCACCGCCAGTGCCCAGCAGGACCAGGCAAACAGCACGGCGCCGAGCCCCATCAGCATGGGCGCGGGGTACAGGTCACTGAGCCGACCGGCAACAGGAAACACCAGCCCCATGGCCAGCCCCGCCGGCATCAGCAACAACCCCGAGGCAGTGGCCGAAAACCCCTGGATCTCCTGGACAAACAACGGCACCAGATAGGTCGACCCGAACAGTCCGGCACCGTAACAGAACGCCACCAGGCAACCGGCAGCAAAACCCGGGTTGGTGAAGATCCGGACTGCCAGCAACGCCCGCGGGCTGTGTAATTCCCACACCACGAACACCACGGCGGTCACCAGCGCCCCACTGCCGGTGGCAAGGATCTCCGCCGAATTCCAGCCCAGCCGCTGGCCGTTGGACAGGGTCCACAGCAACAAACCCAGCGCCGTGCAGAGCAAGCCGAAACCGCTCCAGTCGAACGGTTGCGGCTGGTCCTCCGGATCCCGGTCAGGGGCAAAAAACAGCGCAAAGACGATGCCTGCCAGACAGGCCGGCAGCGGCAGAAAAAACACCGCCCGCCAGTTCAGCCAGTCCACCAGGAAGCCGCCCACTGCCGGCCCTACCGCCGGCCCCAGAATGACTCCAAGACCATAAACCCCCATCCCCAGGCCACGCTGGTCCGCCGGAAACACCCGGAAGATCACCGTCATCGCCAGCGGCTGGATGATCCCGGCCATGGCCCCCTGGAGGATGCGCGACAGAATCACCATGTCTTCATGGACGCTGACTCCGCCCAGCACCGCGGCCATCATGAACAGCACCATGGCGCCGATGTACGCGGCCTTCATCCCGAAGGTCTGCAGCACCCAGGAACTCAGCAGCATGAACGCCGCCATCGCGGCCAGGAATCCGGTGGACAACCACTGGGCCTTGGTCTGGGCGATGCCAAAATTGCCCATGATGTCCGGGATGGCCACGTTGACGATGGTGGCGGCCAGCGTCATGGACAGGGTACCGAGCATCACCGTCGCGGTACTGAACCACTTATAGCGCGGCCCGTATCGCTCGAACAGCGCGTCAGTTGCGGACACGGATTCCCGCCTCTACCATCATGCCCGGTCGCAACCGGCTGTCCGGCTGGTCAAAAACGATCCGCACCGGAATCCGCTGGGTCATCTTGGTGAAGTTGCCGCTGGGATTGGGGCTGGGAATCAGCGCAAACTCACTGGTTGCGGCGTAGCCCACCCGGGTGACCGTGCCGCGGAATTCCTCGTCAGGATAGGCATCCACTTCGATCTGCACCGCCTGCCCCGGTTGCACCTTGCGCACCGCGGTTTCCTTGACGTTCGCTTCGACCCAGAGGCTGCCGGGCCGGAACACCAGCATCAGGTTCTGCCCGGCCTGGACGTACTCCCCGGTCTCGACAAAGGTACGGGCCACCCGACCGTCTACCGGGCTGCGCAGGCGATGGTCCCGCAGACGCAACTGCAGGGTCTGCTCTTCCGCTGCCAGCTCCGCCAGGCGACCGGCAACCACCTCCGCCTCCCGGGCCAGCACTTGCTGCCTTAACAACTCCGCCTCGGCCCGCGCCCGGCCGGCCGTTGCCGCCCGGGACTGGTTCTCCGCCAGCTTCAGGTCCAGTGCCGAACCGTCGCGCCGGTGGCGGGCATCCGCCAGCTGCTGTGCCGACACCATGGCATTGGCAGTCATGCCCTGAAGACGCTGCAGATCCTCAGCGGCCTTGGCCAGCCCGAGCTGTTGCCGCGCCAACTCCAGGCGGGCCGCCGCCAGTGCCTGATCAGCGAGCTTCAGTTCGGTGTTATCCACCGCCCTGGCGAAGTCCAGCTCCGCGCCAATCCGGGCGGTTTCTGCTTCCAGCACCGCCCGGCGGCTCGCGATCACCGCCAGCTCAAGCTCCAGCTCGCGGCTGTCAATCTCCAGTAACGGCTGCTGTTCCGTTACCGCATCCCCCTCTTCAACCGCCAGCGAACGAACCCAGCCCGGCAGGCGGGATGCCACGGCCACCATGTCAGTCTTGATCCGGGCATCCACTACATGGACATGGTTGATCCGGTAGATCAGCCACTGCCCCGCCAATAGCAGCAGTGCCACCATGAGCACCAGCACAGCCACGGTTCTGACTGCGGCCCTGCCCCGCAGGTAACGCTTTCGGGCTCCCGACAACGTCATACCGGATGGTCCTTGTTATGATTGTTGCGGAATCGTGGCAGGCAGGCCTAGCGGGCCCGCTCCAGAATTGTTCGGGCCATGGCGATCACCGGTGCATCCACCATCTGGCCATCGACCTTGAAGGCACCGCCGCCAGACGTGGCAGCTTCCATGACCTTGTGGGCCCAGGCCACCTGATCGGGATCCGGGGAAAATCCGGCCTGCACCGGGGTAACCTGCTTCGGGTGGATACACAGCATGCCGGCAAAGCCCATGTTGCGGGCCCGGCGGGCTCGCCCGAGCACCGCATCTTCGTCGTCAAAGACCGGGAATACGGTATCGATGGGCGCCAGCAAACCGGCCGCGCGGGAGCTGACCAGCAGCTGATAGCGGCACTGGTCCATGACAGTGTCCGCCCCCTCGGTATTACCTTCGATCCCCAGGTCATCGCTGAGGTCCAGCCCGCCATAACTCAGCCGCTCCACCCCTGGCACCGCGGCGATTTCGTTGAGCGCAACCAGGCCCCGGGCAGACTCGATCAGTGGAATGATGGCCTTGCCGGAACCGGCCACCGCCCGGATATCACTGGCGGATTCGGCTTTTGGCAACATGATGCCCACCACCTTGTCATGACGCGCGCACAGCGCCAGGTCCGCCTCAAACCCGGCTGTCCCCCGGGCATTGATGCGCACGTAGATCGGCGCACCGTCATGGCCGGCAAGGAAGCTTTCCAGGGCCTGTCGCGCCGAATCCTTGGCATCCGCCGGGACCGCATCCTCCAGATCCACAATCACCGCACCGGCGCCACTGGCAATCGCCTTGGGAATGCGTTCAGGGCGGGAGGCCGGCACGAAGAGCATGGTTTTCAAATCTCTGCCTGTCATGGTCAGGTTCCTGTTCTCTACAGCGCGCCAGGTAGCGCACCGGATAGTGTGCTTACTGGATAGCGCGCTGAACGCTGAATGAGTGCGCTGGCGTCAGATCACACCCGCGCTTTTAAAGTGGTCAATCTGGTCCCGGGGGTAACCGAGCTCCCCGAGGATGACGGCACTGTGCTCCCCGACCGCCGGCACCGCGGAAACGGCTTCCGGAAACCACAGCCCGGGCGCTTTCAGCGCCGGCACCGGTCCGGCCGGTGTGGCCACTTCCAGCCAACGGTCACGGGCCGCCAGCTGCGGGTGACGCCACACCAGGGCCATGTCATTGACGGTCGCGTTGGCGATACCGGCCTCATCCAGGCGACGCACCACCTCATCCCGGGTCAGCCCGGCAAAAGCCGTCACGATGAGCTCCCGCAGTTGTCTGCGGTTTGCGGAGCGCTGCGAGTTGTCGATGAAATCGGGGTTGTCCGCCAGTTCCGGGCATTCCAGCACGGCGTCACAGAACGCTCGCCACTCCCGCTCGTTCTGCAGGCCCAGCATGACCGTGGTGCCATCGCCAACCGGAAAGGGGCCGTAGGGATAAATGGTGGCATGGGAGGCGCCGGCCCGGGCCGGTGGCGGTGCTCCGTCGAAGCTGTAGTACATGGGGTAACCCATCCACTCCACCAGGCTCTCCAGCATGGAGACATCAATGTGACTGCCCTCGCCGGTCCGCCCCCGCAGCAACAGTGCCGACAGGATGGCGTTACTGGCATACATGCCGGCGGCAATGTCGGCCACCGAGCAACCCGCCTTCGCCATGCCCTCCACTTGCGGATCTCCCGTTATGGACAGGAAACCGCTCTCGCTCTGGATCATCAGGTCGTAGGCTTTCTTGTCCTGGTAGGGACCACCCTCGCCATAACCGGAGATGTCGCAGACAATCAGCCCGGGGTACCGCTGATGCAGCGCGGCGAACGACAGCCCCATGCGGGCGGTAGCGCCGGGTGCCAGGTTCTGCACCAGAACGTCGGCCTCCGCCAGCAACCGGTGAAGGATGTCCTGCCCTTCCGCTGTCTTCAGGTTCAGGGCGAGGCTTTCCTTGGAACGGTTGACCCACACAAAGTGGGACGACATGCCGTTGACCCGGTCGTCGTACGCCCGGGCGAAGTCACCGCTACCCGGCCGCTCAACCTTGATTACCCGCGCCCCCTGCTCCGCCAGCTGGCGGGTACACAAGGGCGCGGCAACTGCCTGTTCCAGTGAGACTACCGTTACCCCGCCCAGCGGGAGGGGCTTGTTATTATTTGCTGTCACAACAACGATCCCGCAGCTGTCGGGTGTCAGAACGACCGGGGCAGCTCCAGCAGGTGCTCGGCCACGTAAGACAGAATCAGGTTGGTGGAGATCGGCGCTACCTGGTACAGACGGGTTTCACGGAACTTCCGCTCCACGTCGTACTCATTGGCAAAGCCGAATCCGCCGTGGGTCTGCAGACACACGTTGGCAGCCTCCCAGGAAGACTCTGCAGCCAGATACTTCGCCATATTGGCGCTGGCGCCGGCGTTGCGACCGCTGTCGTATTCCTCACAGGCACGCCAGCGCATCAGGTCGGCGGCTTCCACGTTGATATGCGCCTTGGCGATGGGGAACTGGATGCCCTGGTTCTTGCCGATCGGCCGGCCAAACACTTCCCGCTCACTGGCGTACTTGCGCGCCTTGTCGATAAACCAGCGACCGTCACCAATACACTCGGCAGCAATCAGCGCACGTTCCGCATTGAGGCCATCGAGGATGTAGCGGAAGCCCTTGCCTTCTTCGCCAATCAGGTTCTCGGCCGGAATCTCCAGGTTGTCGAAGAACAGCTCGTTGGTCTCGTGGTTCACCATGTTGGCAATGGGCTGGACCGTCAGGCCGTTACCGATGGCCTGGTGCAGGTCCACGATAAAGATCGACATGCCTTCCGCCTTGCGCTGCACTTCTTCCAGCGGCGTGGTGCGGGCCAGCAGGATCATCAGGTCGGAATGCTGGATGCGGGAGATCCAGACCTTCTGGCCATTGACCACATACTTGTCGCCCTGACGCACCGCGGTGGTCTTGATCTTGGTGGTATCGGTCCCGGTGGTGGGTTCGGTCACTCCCATCGACTGCAGGCGCAATTCGCCGGCCGCAATTCTTGGCAGGTACTTCTGCTTCTGGGCCTCACTGCCGTGGCGCAGCAGGGTAAACATGTTGTACATCTGGCCATGCACGGTTCCGGAGTTACCACCGGCGCGGTTGACTTCCTCCAGGATCACCGAGGCTTCCGACACCCCGAGGCCAGACCCGCCGTACTCCTCGGGGATCATCGCCGCCAGCCAGCCCGCGCGGGTCATTGCCTCGACGAACTCCTCGGGGAACGCCTTACGCTCGTCAACACCACGCCAGTAGGCTGCGTCGAACTCGGCACACAGGCCACGTACGCCTTCACGGATATCCTGATACTTCTCCAGGGATGGACTGGTCATCTAGTTGTTCTCCTCGAATTCAAGTTCTGCCTCGTGAGCCGGGCCGTCTTCATTAGCGGCCCACAGCAATGCCTGGCCGTCGCCGGCCATCCGGCCTTCGACCCGGAACGGCTTGTTGACGGTTAACGGGCGCAATCCCCGGTAAGACAGGCGCACCGGCTTCAATCCCGGATTGGCATCGACAAAGGCCTGTACCATCAGGGTAGCAATCAGCGGGCCATGGACCACCAGGTCCGGATAGCCCTCTTCCTGCGTGGTGTAGGGGTGGTCGTAATGGATGCGGTGGCCGTTGAAGGTCACCGCGGAATAACGGAACAGCAGCAGCGGCGACGGTGTGACCGGCTGACTCCACTGGGCCTCGGCAACCGGCTTGTCCAGTGACAGCCGCGGCGCTGCCGGCGCCTTGTAGACGATGTCCTGCTCCTCGCTCACGCACAGCACGCCGTTCTGGCGAAACTCATGTTCCACCGTGACGAACAGCAGCTTGCCGGAGCGGCCGTTTTTTTCGTTGACCGCCTTGATGCGGGACTGACGTTGCGCCGGCTGACCGATGGTCAGTGGCTGGTGGAAATTGACCCGGCCACCGGCCCACATCCGGGTGTTACCCTCGGACTTAGGCAAAAAACCACCCGGCGCAATATGGCCATCCGGCCCGGTGGCGGACGGCGGTACCGGAATCTGGAAAAACGCCCAGTGCCATAATGCCGCAAGGGCATCACCTTCCTGCGGGAAAGGGCGGTCCAGCATCGCCGCAATACGGCCGGCATGGGAAGGATCGAGGCGATCCCCGCAGGATTCCTGCTTACCGATCCAGTCTTCGGGGGAGCTTGACATCATGCATCCTCTATCAATCTTTATTCTGGGTTTTGAATAATGGTAAGAATGCCGATATACGACGCAGGAGAGAATTCGTTTTTCCACAAGGGTGCGTTTGGTTTCCATGAACACCCCGGTGGTTTAGACTGAGCGTCCCTTTGTTAGCCTGCTGACTATCTGACCCATGCACTTTGATATCCCTGACCTGCGCCTGTTCATCCATGTCGCCGAAGCCAACAGCCTGACCGGCGGTGCCCGCCGCGCCAGCCTTTCCACAGCGGCGGCCAGCATGCGGATCAAGTCGCTGGAAGGACAACTCGGCAGCCGGCTGTTCTACCGGGACAGCCAGGGTGTGGAACTGACGCCCGCCGGCCATGACCTGCTGGTCCATGCCCGTGCCATCATGCGCCAGGTGGATTACATCAAGGACGAGTTTTCCCAGTATGCAGAAGGGGAGTCCGGCCATTTGCGCATCTTCGCCAACACCACGGCGGTGAGCGACTTCATGCCCGACGTACTGGCACGCTTTCTGGTCAACCGCCCGGGGGTGACCATTGACCTGCAGGAACGGCTGACCCACGACATTATTCGCGGGGTGGTCGACGGCTCAACCGACCTTGGGGTGGTCGCCGGCCCGGTGAATGCCAACAAGAAGCTCGAGATCATTCCGTTCAGTGTCGACCGGCTGGTGGTGGTTACCCCGAAAGGTCACGAGCTGGCCACCCGCCAGACCCTCTCCTTCCGGGAAACCCTGGAATACCCCCACATCGGATTACGGGAAGGCAGCACCCTGTTCAACTTCCTCAAGGACCAGGCCGGCGAAACCGGCTCGACCCTGCAGATGCGAATCCAGGTGTTCGGCTTCGAGTCGGCCTGCCGGATGGTCAGCCGCGGTGTCGGAATCGGCATCCTGCCCCGCTCCATCGCCCGCCGCTATGCCGATTTCCTCGACATCGTCACCATCGACCTGGAAGACGACTGGGCCGAACGGGAGCGCAGCCTGATTGTCCGCGAACTGGATGCCTTGCCGAGGTGTGGTAAGGAGCTGGTGGAGGAGATACGCAGTATGGCTTCGCTCTCCCCGACCGACTGAGTGTGCGAGCCCTCAGGCTCGCTCAAAAATGGCCGCCACGCCCTGGCCACCACCAACGCACATGGTCTCCAGGCCATAACGGCTGCCCCGACGCTGCATCTCGTGCAGCAGGCTGGTCATGATGCGCACGCCGGTGGCACCGATCGGGTGGCCCAGGGATATCCCTGATCCGTTGACATTGAGACGGTCAAGGTCATCCCAACCCCACTCTTTCAGGACCGCAAGCACCTGACAGGCGAACGCTTCATTTACCTCAACCAGATCCATGTCCCCGAAGCCGAGACCGGTCTTACGGAACAGTTTCTCTACTGCGGGCACCGGACCAATTCCCATGGTTGCCGGATGGCACCCCATCGCACTCCAGCCTACCATGAAGGCCATGGGCTCCAGGTTCAGCTCGGCCAGTTTGTCCTCAGCAACAACAAGACAGGCTGCCGCAGCATCGCTTTGCTGGCTGGCATTACCCGCGGTAACGGTACCGCCCTTCATCAGTGGGCGCAGCGCTGCCAGTGAATCCATGGTGGTTTCAGGCCGGATACCTTCATCGCACCTGAAGACGATTGGATCACCTTTGCGCTGCGGAATATTGACCGCGACAACCTCTTCATCAAAACGGCCTTCATCCCAGGCAGCGGCCGCACGCTGATGACTGCGAACCGAATATTCATCAGCCGCCTCGCGGGAAATGCCATACTTGGTGGCCAGGTTCTCGGCGGTTTCGATCATTCCGGAAATATAGCCAAACCGGTCTTCCGGTTGCGACCGCTCCCGGCCACGATCCAGCCGGTCGTGCATGGTAAAGGACCCTGCACGCTTGCCCCAACGCACATCGGTCGAGTAGTACTCAATATTGCTCATGCTTTCTACGCCACCGGCAAGCACAACGTCACAGGCGCCGGACTCGATCATCATCACACCATTGATGATGGCCTGCAGGCCGCCTCCGCAACGACGGTCCAGCTGCATGCCGGGCACATGCTCCGGCAACCCTGCCTGCAAAGCCGCCCAACGGCCAACACACGGCACCTCGCTGTTGGCATAAGACTGGGCAACCACGACATCTTCAATGATGGCGGGATCCACGCCGGAGCGCTTGATGGTTTCATTGACGACCGTGGCAATCAGATCTTCAACGGAAACCTGGCGCAGGCTTTTGCCGAATGCCCCAACCCCGGTGCGTACCGGTGCCACTATGGCAGCGCGTCTTTTTTGCATGTTTGATCCTCTAGACTATGCCAGCCTCACCAGACGGGCAGGCTGTTTGGCTCGTACCTCATAGTCTTCGATCACGCTCCCGGTTAGAATTCGAATCTCTTGAAAGCACCTTTAAGCGGCACGGTGATCCTCCTGATCGTGCTAGCCACCCCTCCCCTTTTTCACGATCTGCACCTCGCCCTTAAAACACCCCCGCTTACTCCTCATCACCTGTTTAACACTCGCTGAACCCCCCTTTAACCACTTCAAAATACCCAAACTACAAGCACTTGTTCAATCTATGAGAGTTCGCTCGGGCGTTCCGGACCCACCGATTCGGCTCGCCACACTGAAAAAACCAACAAGAACGGCGGTGGTTACAAGTTCATGAAATACCTCGAAACCCTGATAAACAAGATCAACAAGATTGTCACATTTCTCGGCGGGCTAGCCATAGCGCTGATGATGATACATATCAGCCTGGACATTCTGGCCCGATTTCTGTTCAACACTCCGCTACCCGGTACCATCACTGTCGTTGCCCACTACTACATGCTCATTGCGATCTTCCTGCCCCTCGCCTACGCCGAGCAAACCAACTCGTCGATCGCCGTGGAGATCCTGACAACAAAATTTTCCCGCACGGCACAACACCGACTGAATGGCTGGACCTACCTGCTGATCAGTGCAACGGCGTTTGTGATGACCAGCGAGGCGTTCAAGGTGGCCATTAAAAATTTCCGCTCGAACACCTCGGTCATGCAGGGGGACTACACCATCGTCACTTGGCCCAGCTACTTCATTCTCTGTGCAGGAACATTCCTTCTGGGCAGCTACTGCCTGCTCCGCTTTCTGTCGTTTCTGACTCGGTCCGAACGGGCCCTGGTAACGGAGGCGGCCCATGTCTGACATTGCGATTGGCTTCACTGGTCTCTTCTCGCTGTTCTCACTGATTGCCCTGAGAGTTCCCATCGGGATTGCCCTGATCATGGTGTCTTTTGTTGGGATCTGGGCGGTGATCGGCGTCGAAGTCGCCCTGTCCTCCCTGGGCATCATTCCCTACAACTTCGCAGCCAACTGGACGCTGAGTTCGGTGCCATTGTTTCTGTTTCTGGGCTTCATTTGTTATCACACACAGCTGACCCAAGGGATGTTCAAGGCGGCACGCGCCTGGTTGGCAGGGGTTCCCGGTGGGCTGGCAATCGCTTCAATCTTCGGCTCGGCAGGTTTTGCCGCAGTATCCGGTTCATCAATTGCCTGCTCAGCGGCCATGGGGCGTATCGCGGTTCCAGAGATGATGCGCTACAAATACGATCCCGGCCTCGCCACCGGTACCGTAGCGGTAGCGGGTACGATCGGTGCCCTGATTCCGCCGTCGATCATCATGATTCTCTATGGCGTGATCGCTCAGACGTCAGTCTCCCAGCTGTTTCTTGGTGGTATTGCTGCCGGCCTTATCACCATGGCGGGATACGTTCTCGTGGTCTGGATCCGCGTAAAGCTGAATCCGGACCTCGCCCACGACGTGAAGGAAAAGATTCCGACTCAGGAAAAGATCCGATCTTTGCAGGACACCTGGCCGATTTTTCTCATCATGTTCGGCATCTTCGGTGGGCTATTTGCGGGTATTTTCACCCCTAACGAAGCGGGCGCCGTAGGGGCCTCTCTGGCCTGCATTGTGGCACTGGTGAAAGGCCAGATGACCTGGAGCGCTTTCAAGGCCTCTGTTCTCGAGACTCTGGTGACCACCAGTGCGTTACTGATCATTGCGGTTGGCGCAAGCATGCTGACGCGGTTTCTGGTGTTCTCCGGGGCCGGCGACTATATCTCCGAGCTGATTCTGTCGTTCAACGCCAGCGATCTACTCATCATTCTGGGCATCGTCCTGATCTATCTGGCGCTTGGTATGTTTCTGGAACCGATCGGAGCCATGCTGCTCACTCTTCCCATCATTCTGCCAGTGATCGAAAGCACCCAGTACAGCCTGATCTGGTTCGGGGTGATTCTCACCAAACTTCTTGAGGTCGGCATGATTACACCGCCGGTCGGGATGAATGTCTTTGTCATCAAAAGTGTGGTTGGCAATCTGGTCACCACCTCAGCAATCTTCAAAGGAATTCTCTGGTTTCTGGCGATGGACCTGCTCATTGTGCTGCTCCTGATCGCGGTACCAGACATCATCATGTACCTGCCGAACCTGGTAGGTGGACGCTAAAACAACAACAGGAGATTTCATGAGCATTCCCGAACCAGTAGCAAAGCTGATCCGTCATCAGGCGTATGTGAATGGTCAGTGGGTTGACGCCCGAAGCGGAAAAACCTTTGCGGTCTTCAATCCCGCCACGAATGAGCGGATCACTCAGGTGCCCGACCAAGGCCAGGAAGATACCAGCGAAGCCATTAGTGCTGCCCACACTGCATTTCCGGCCTGGAAGAGCCTCACGCCCAAGGAGCGCAGCGCTATCCTCAAGCGCTGGGCCATGTTGGTAAACGACAATCTTGAAAGCCTGGCGACCATATTAACCATGGAGCAGGGCAAGGCCCTGGCGGAAGCGCGTGGCGAAGTTGCCTCGTCCGTTGCTTATATCGAATGGTTTGCCAACGAAGCCATGCGGGTAACCGGCGAAACCCTGCCCCGCAGTGCCAATGGCAACTTCGAATACATGCAAAAATTGCCGATTGGCGTGGTAGCGGCCATTACTCCCTGGAATTTCCCCAACTCGATGATTGCCCGCAAGGTCGCTCCGGCTCTTGCTGCCGGGTGCACCGTGGTAATCAAACCTGCTGAAGATACCCCACTGTCTGCACTGGCGCTGACTCAGTTGGCGACCGACGCCGGAGTTCCCGCAGGCGTCATTAACGTTATCACTGCCAGCAGCGGGGCCGAGGTAGGCTTTGAGCTCAGCAAAAACCCGACCGTCAAAAAGCTGTCCTTCACCGGGTCCACCGCTGTCGGCAAAATTCTGCTTGAACAATGTGCCAGCACGGTGAAGAAACTCAGCCTCGAGCTGGGCGGTAATGCACCGTTCATTGTATTTGAAGATGCCGATCTCGACGCGGCTGTGCAGGGTGCGATTTCCATCAAGTTCTACAACAGTGGCCAGACCTGCGTCTGCGCCAACAGACTGTTTATCCAGGAAAGCATTCATGATGAATTCCTGAAAAAATACAACGAGGCAATCGCCAATCTCGTTCAAGGCCATGGGCTTCAGGAGAATGTCAGCCATGGCCCCCTGATCAATGAAAAAGCCATCGCCAAGATCCAGAATCTGGTCGACTCAACCGTCAGCGAGGGGGCAACGGTCTATCGTGGCGGGAACAAGTTGCCACACCTCGGGCCGAACTTTTTCGAGTTCACCGTGTTGACCAATGTTGCAAAGGACATGGAGATTTTCCGTTCTGAAATTTTCGGGCCCATTGCCGCAGTGTACAAATTTGCCACCGAGGAAGAAGCGGTCGCACTTGCCAACGATACACCGTACGGTTTGGCAAGCTATCTTTATACCAGGGATACCGGTCGTATTTTCAGGGTTTCGGAAGCTCTCGAATACGGCATGGTTGGTGTCAACACCCCGCGTTTTGTATCAGAAACGGTACCTTTTGGCGGAGTGAAAGAGTCGGGAATTGGGCGTGAGGGATCGTCCCACGGAATCGATGAGTTCCTCGAAATGCACTACGTCTGCATCAAAACCTGACAATCCGACCAACACAGCCGGTCACGAGACGGGGGGCGAATGCCCCCCGTTTTTATTCATCCGTTCTTCAGAATTATGCGGCCGGGGACCCTGCCCGCCGACAGGTCTTCAACTGCCGATTCCGCTTGCTCTAGTGGCCTGATTTCCACTGGGATGTTAACCAGGTCGTGTTTGTTGGCGAACTCCACCAACTCCTTCATTTCACCAAGTGTTCCGGTGTAAGAGCCAATAATCGAAATGGCCTTGGTAATCAGGAATGGGATGGGATAGCGAATTTCACCACCATGCAGGCCAACGGCTACAAATTTCCCTCCCTTTCTCAAAACACCCAGGCCAAACTCCATGGTCTGATCGTTGCCAACAAAATCCAGTACGGCAATGCAGTTGCCGTTCCCGGCCTCGGCCACCAACTCCGCGATCTTCTCATCCCGAGGATCGAAAGCGAACTTTGCGCCTGAGCTCTTGGCAATCTCGCGCTTCTCCTCCGACACATCCACCGCAATCACATTCTCAATACCTGACAACACCAAAGTTTTAATCGCCAGTTGACCAAGTCCTCCACAACCAACAACCACAACGAACTCCTCGTTATGCACCGGCTGTATTTTTTTGATGGCCGAAAATGTGGTCAATCCGGAGCATGCGAGCAAAGATGCGTTAGCCGGATTCAGACTACCAAGACTTTCAAGATATCTCTGGTGCGGAACAAGAATGTATTCGGAATATCCACCCGGTTTAAAAACCCCCAATGATCCGGGCTTTGTACAAAGGTTCTCCTCACCGCGCTGGCATACTGAACATTCCCCACAGCCGATCCATGGATATATCAACTTTTGTTGACCCACTGAAACTTCTTCAACTTTCTCACCCATGGAAACGACTGTACCCACTACTTCATGTCCCAAGGTTACCGGAAGTTTTATCCCGCGCTCTCCAAGATCAAGTTTTCTCCCTTGGCCGAGGCCGTAATACCCTTCATGAACATGAACATCACTGTGGCAAACACCACAAAAGTCAACTTTAAGCAAAACTTCGCTTCCTGTCGGAATTGGCATGTCGTAGTTGACTGGGCTGAACTTTCCTCCAAACTCGGAAAACTCGTAGCGAACATAGTTACCATCCAGCTGAAAATGCTTCGACATTGCAATCACTCCTGCTTTTTTGAGTTATCGTAATTTAAAACGTCAAAAACAAAACCTTTAATACTATCAATTACTTTGACAATTAAAGGCTACTGAATATACTGTTTATGCGCAACAGAAATAATAATTCTGAATACATAAAACCAAAGAACAACAGAGCATAGGAAATTGTTATGGATTCCAGAAAACTTTTATATACCACAACATTGGGAGTTGCACTTTCCACAGCGGCTATTTCCAGTTCGGTGCAAGCAGACACTCTCAGATTTGCAGTTGGTTTTCCATCTGGCGCTCCGATTGAAGCTGCCAAGAAATATGCTGAAGCAGTGAAGAAAAACACCAATAATGAGCACTCAGTTAAAATTTACGAGTTATCACTTCTAAATCACAGCGAAATGTCTTCTGGAATTAGTCAGGGAATGGCTGATCTTGGTTATCTACTTACAGCCTATTCGCCCTCAGATTATCCGCATTCAAATCTTGGGGCAGATATGTCAATGCAAACAGCGCTGCAGAATGAAGTGCCCGGGAAAGAGGGTTACGCTTATTCCGGCGCCATGCTTGAATATATAATGCTCAACTGCCCAGAGTGTCAGAACGAATTTGCATCTAACAATCAGGTCTATACATCGGTCGTATCTACTCCCGCCTATGTAATGTTCTGCAACGAACCTGTTAACACAGTCGAGGAAATAAACGGAAAACGTTTGCGGATATCGGGAGCCTCATGGGCGCGCTGGGCCAAAAACTTTGGAGGATCACCGGTCGCACTTCCGGTCACCGAAGTTTATGAAGCACTCGAGCAAGGTGTGGTGGATTGCACCTTCCTTTCACCCACGGAATTAACCAACTTCAATCTTATTGATGTTGTCAAGAATATAACCACCGACGTACCTGGTGGATTATATGCCGCGGGTGGAGCAGCAACCCTTAATCGTGACACCTGGAATCGTTTCAATAACGAGGAGAAAGAGGGGCTGCTAAAGGCCGGTTCAGTTATGGCTGCCTATGTTACCTTCCTCTATCAGCAACAAGCTTATAGCGACATGGAAAAAGCTGAGAAGAAAGGTATCAACATTCTGAAAGCGGAAGGCGATCTTCTTGAAAAATCGAGAGAATTCATCAAATCAGACCTAGAATTCATCCCGAAATTCTATGCTGACGAATACAAAATCGATGGCTCGAGAACTCAGGAGCTGGCCGCCAACATGTCCAAGTTGATTGAAAAATGGAACGGACTCGTGGGAGATATCGAGACGGCAGATCAACTGGCTGAACTGTATTGGAACGAAGTTTATTCCAAACTTGACCCTGCCACTTACGGCAAATAGAAATGAAAAAACGGGCCTCTCGAGGCCCGTGCAGATTGCTGACAAACCCCGCCGCAATGGCGAGGGTTTGTCAGCAGTTTGACCCCGCTCGCAAGCGGGTTTTTTTCGATTCAACCTGCCGCCAACCCGAACAGATACTTTACTGACTCACCCCGAGCAGCCCTGGCTTGATGGTCTCTTTGCAGTCTGCACAATCGACCTGGTGATAACCGGAATCAAACGCTGGTGGCGCCACGCCACTCTCCCGCAACTCCCGGATGCGGCTTTCATCAAACCCCAGCCCGGCCAGGATTTCATTGGAATGCTGGGCGAATGCCGGAGGGGCGTTGCGGTAGCTGGCAGGGGTGCGGTCCAGTTTCACCGGCGTACCGGTACCCTTGTAGCTGCCAATTTCCACCAGCATGCCTCGATGGGCGGTGTGGGGGTGACGCAGCGCTTCGCTGGCGCTGAGCACCGGGCCGCAGGGCACGCCAGCGCGAATCAGCCTTTCTGCGATCTCGCTGCCATTGTGGCGACTGAGCACCGCTTCGAGCTCACCACGCAGTTCGACTCGATTGATCACCCGCTGACCATTATCCCGAAATCGTTCGTCTTCCAGGATCTGTGGGCACTCCAGCACCGCACACAATTTGGCAAACTGGGTGTTATTGCCCACCGCCAGAAAGATCTTTTGGGTACCTGTGGCATACGACTCATAGGGCGAAATGTTGGGGTGGGCGTTGCCCGTCCGCCTCGGCTCGGAGCCCCCGGCGAAGACGTTGGGGAAATGCGGATGCATCAGCGCCAGCGCCGAATCGAATAGGGCCGCTTCCACAAACTGGCCCTGACCGCTGCGGGTACGCTCATGCAGTGCCAGGGTGATGCCGGCCACTGCGTTAAGGCCGGTGACCATATCCACCAGCGGCAGCCCAACCCGCAGCGAGTCGCCGCCTTCCTCCCCGTTGACGCTCATCAGTCCGCCCATTGCCTGGGCTATGGCGTCATAGCCGGGCAGCCCGCCCAACGGGCCGTCGGCACCAAAGCCGCTGATGCGGCAGTGGATCAGGCGTGGAAATAACTCGTGCAGCCGGTCATAGCCAATGCCCCATTTCTCCAGCGTGCCGGTTTTGAAGTTTTCCACCAGCACATCGGCGTCCTCAAGCAGCTGCAGCAGGATCTCACGACCTTCTTCACGGGCGAGGTCGAGAGCCAGTCCCCGCTTGTTGCGGTTGACGCCCTGGAAATAGGACGCGGTGCCATTGATGAAGGGCGGCCCCCAGCCACGGGTTTCGTCGCCCACCGGCGGTTCGATCTTGATCACATCCGCGCCATGGTCCCCCAGCAGCTGGGTGCAATATGGGCCACCCAGTACACGACTGAGATCTATGATGCGGATACCGTCCAGCGCGCTGCCCATCAGACCACCTCCTCGACCCGGCGCTTGCAAGCCGGAACCAACCGGATTGCCTCGTCGAGGGTCAGTTCGCGCTCTTCAAGAAGCGCCCTATTCAGCTGCGCCTGGTCGGGGTGACTGGTGCCCAGAGGATCCCGGGGCAGCAGTTTATGGACGATCACAAGGTGGGCCAGCGCCAGACGCCGCCAGTTGTCGCCCATCTTCGCGGCTTCCCAGGCCAGGAAAACGGCAGAGGTGATGTTGTACAAGGCGCTGGCGATCTGGCGTACGTCGGCTTCTTCGGCGTCAGCATCCACCTGCATCAGCGCGCGGTCGGCGACTTCATCAACAAGATTGGCCAGCAGTGTCATCGAGGCATCCGGCAGGCCGACGTCGCCGAGCAGGCTGTGGAGGTAGCGCTGCAGCACCGGCAGGGTACCTTCACGACGGATGGCGCGGAAAACGTCCAGCGCCACAATGTTGCTGGTACCTTCCCAGATGGAACCCAGATGGGAATCGCGCAGAACCCGGGCATCAGAAAATTCTTCGATGTATCCGCAGCCCCCACGCACTTCCATGCCGTCACCAGCGGCCTTGCGGGCATCGCGCGTGGTACGGAACTTGATCAGCGGTGTCAGGATGCGCAACAGCTTCGCTGCATCGTCATCACCGGCGTCAGCCCTACGGAGGCAGTCGGCAGTATGGAAAACCATACTCCGGCCCTGCTCGGTACTGACCATTATCTTGATTAGCTGACGCCCCATCAGCGGAAGCTCAATCAGGCGCTTGCCGAATGCACTGCGGTTACGGGCGACGAACAGCGCCTCGTTGAGAGATCGCCGCATCAGCCCGGCAGCACGCACACCGTTGGACAGGCGCGACATGTTGATCATGTCGGTCATATGCTTGAAGCCCTTGCCCTGCTCACCGACGATGTAGGCTTCGGCGCCTTCCAGCACGATCTCGCCGCTGGCCATGGAGCGGGTGCCCATCTTGTCCTTGAGACGGATGATGCGGTAGCGATTGAGACTGCCATCCGCCAGTTTCCGTGGGAGCAGGAACAGGGTCAGGCCGCGGGTGCCCGGCTCGGCGCCGGCCGGACGGGCGAGCACCATGGCAAGGTCGGCATCCGGATTGGAACAGAACCACTTGTCGCCGTACAACCGCCAGACGCCATCCTCAAGACGCGCTTCGGTAACGGTGGCACCAACGTCTGAGCCGGCTTCCTGCTCAGTCATGAACATCGCGCCCTGATACAGTTCGCCGAAGTCCTGGGAAGTCAGCGGCCCGATAAACCGCTCCACCAAAGCGGGGTCGCCAAATTTACGCAGGGTGCGGGTCAGGGAATCGGTCATGCTGACCGGGCACATCAGCCCGAACTCAGCCTGCACAAAAAGGTAGGTCAGGCTGTATTTGATGATCGGAGGCAGCCGTTCCGGCCAACCGAACACGCCAGCCCGGTGCGACATGGCCGCCAGCCCGAATTCAGCCAGTGCATATTCCTCCAGGCGCTGGTAGGCCGGGTGTTTTTCGATTCGCTGGGACTCGGCACCGTTACGGGCACGCAGTTGCAGCGTCGGCGGGTTCTTGTCGGCGGTCAGGGCCAGCTGCTCGAGTTCGTCTCCAACGAGGGCGCCCAGTGCTTTGAGACGCGGCTCTGTGTGGCGTACCAGTGCGTCGTCCGCATACAGCCGGAAGAGGCGGGCGAAGTCAGGGTCGGATGCGTAGGCGCTATGGCCGCGGGAATCAGGTACAACGCTGTCGATCTGATGGCTCATGAACAGGTCCTCTCTTTGTTTTTGTGCCTGTTAGCAGGCTACAAAACACCCGGGACGCTGCCCAATACTATATAAATTGGGAACGATACAGTTTTTTGAATGGTTGTTATACTTGGCGCTGACGCCTCGTTTTCCCGCGCCGCGAAGGAAGCCCCCATGGCCCTGACACTGAAACAGCTCCGCTACTTTCTTGTGCTCTCCGAAGAGCTGCATTTCGGTCGTGCTGCGGAACGCCTGCACATTTCGCAGCCACCTCTGAGCAACAGTCTCCGCCAGCTTGAGGAGGCGCTTGCCGTGCAACTGCTCGAGCGCGACAGCAAGCATGTTGCACTGACGCCGGCCGGCAAACTGTTCCAGCGCCAGGCGCGATTGTTGATAGGCCAGCTCGACGATACCCAGGACATGCTCCGCCGCGCTGCCGAGTCGAATTATGAGGTCCTGCGTATTGGTTCAACACCGGCTATGATCTACCGCGGTCTGCCGCCGCTGCTATCCGAGTTCAAGGATCTGTATCCGGGCATTGGCATCCAGCTGTTCGAGCAGTACTCTCTGGATCAGGTGGAGTCGCTCTGCCGCGGCCGTATCGATATAGGTTTTATCAATTCGATACCCCTGCCTCCCGAAGTCGATTCGCTACCCATCGGGGTCGACGAATTCGTCTGCTGTCTGCCGGCAGACCACCCACTGGCACAACGTGATGTTATCGAACTGGCCAATATCGACAGTGAACCGCTGGTCATGCTCAATAGCGCACTGGCCCCCCATTACCACCAGCATTTTCGCAATATCTTCCGCTCCAAGAACTTTGAACTGAATGTGAAGCACGAGGCGTCCCACTGGCAGACCGTAGTGGCGCTGACGTCCTACGGCCTCGGCATTTCTCTGGTCCCCCAGTCGCTGGAGCTGTCTGGCATGATCAATGTGCGCTTCGTGCCGCTGGCGGGAGTCGATACCCGCTATACCTCCTGCTGCATCTGGAAGCGGGACTCGGCCAGCCTGGGCCGGGATTTCCTGCTCGATTGCATCCGCTCGCGCCTGGAACGCAAGCAGTTCTCGTAGCTGGCAATTGGGCTGAACCCATCACTAACGGAACTCCACAGCGCCCAAACGCAACGAACCCCGGAAAACCGGGGTTCGTCAGCAATCTGACCGGGCCCTCGAGGCCTGTTTTAATTTGAACTTCGAGTTGCCATGGTCTTTATTCTAAGAACTATCAATCGATTTTTCTGACCGATTCCGAATCGCAATTTATATTCCCCCGTTTTTGATATTTTTCACCTGCAATCTTGGAGAAAACCATGCAATACCGCCGCCTCGGAACAACCGGCATGAAAGTCTCCCGCCTGTGCCTGGGCACCATGACCTATGGCTCACCCAGATGGCGGGAGTGGGTTCTGGACGAGCAGGCCAGTCGACCCTTTATCAAACAGGCGCTGGACGCCGGCATCAACTTCTTTGATACCGCGGACATGTATTCCATTGGTGAGTCCGAGCGGGTGGTGGGCAAGGCATTGCTGGATTATGCGCCCCGCGAGGACGTGGTTATCGCCACCAAGGTCTTCAATGCCATGGGGGATGGCCCCAACAACCGCGGGCTGTCCCGCAAGCACATCATGGCAGCCATCGACGCGTCATTGCAGCGGCTGGGCACTGACCATGTTGACCTGTACCAGATCCACCGCTGGGATTATCACACTCCCATCGAGGAAACCATGGAGGCGCTGCACGATGTGGTGAAGGCGGGCAAGGCCCGTTACATCGGTGCCTCGTCCATGTTTGCCTGGCAATTTGCCAAGGCCCAGTTCACCGCGGAAAAACACGGCTGGACCCGTTTTGTCACCATGCAGCCCATGTACAACCTGATCTACCGGGAAGAAGAGCGGGAGATGTTGCCGCAATGTGCCGACCAGGGCGTCGGCGTGATCCCCTGGAGTCCTCTGGCCCGCGGCATCCTGGCCGGGAAGACTGTACAGGGTGAGGGCGGTGAGACGGCCCGGGCACGCACCGACGAGAACACCCGCAAATGGCACCTCGGCAGCGACATCGATCAACCTGTCATCGCCGCCCTGCGGGAAGTCGCGGACAACCGCGGCACTTCTATGGCGAGGGTTGCCCTGGCGTGGGTGCTGTCCAACCCCGCAGTGACCGCCCCCATCATCGGTGCCAGCAAGCCGGGCCATATCGAAGAAGCCCTCGCGGCACTGGAGCTGGAACTGAGCGAAGACGAGAAAGCCGCCCTCGAGGCCCACTATGTGCCCCACCAGGTGGCCGGGCACGCCTGAGACAGAAGGTGCCGGACGGGAAACTCTGCTTCCCGTCCGGCAGTTATCAGAATGGCAGGGTAAACACCGCACAGACCAGGCTGCAGACAACCAGCGCTGCCAGGGAATAATGCAGGCTCCAGCCATAAGATGCGGTATGGGCGTTGTATCCGGTGCAACGTTCCAGCAACAGTGAATTGGCCGAATACGGCGTGCCGGCGATGGTAATCCCCCACCCCGCCACAATACCCAGCCCGAGGCCGAGCAGGCCATACTCCGGCCAGATCGGCCCCAGAATACTGCCGGACAAGGTGCCGGAGATGATCGGATTCACCCCGATCGCCCCCCCGGCGAAGAACAGCCAGGGCACCGCCATCGCCACCAGCGGATAGGCCCAGACGGGCAGGCTGAACTCCATGCCCAGCCAGCCAAGCGCGAAGGTACTGACAATCCCCCCGAGGAATGAGGAGCCGCCCATGATGGCCAGCTCGTTATTGATCAGGGCCAGTGAGGGCATCGTCAGCACCCCATCATGTAACCGGCGGTATATCAGTCCGATCACCACTGCCGTCAGGCAGCTCAGGGTCACCGCCTGGGAATAGAGCAGCCCACCCCAGGCGCTCAGGGTAAAGGCGCCCACACAGATCAGCGCAATGATGCTGATAAAACGCAGCCATGGCAGCAAAGCCGACTCCAGTTCAGCGCCATCCACCAGGAGGGCCTCCCGGGGTGGCTCCTCTTCTCGTGCAAAGGTGCCAGCAAACAGGTAAAGCAAAGCAAACGGCAGCCCGAGGGCAATCAGCTTCCAGCTCGACAAGCCAGGCAGAAACGTCACGGTCATGACGATGGCAATGGACAGCGGCGAGGCCATGGGTGACGCCCCGAAGCCCCGGATCACAGCCCGCGCGGCATTGCGCGCCATCGGGCTATCGCCCTGATCCTTCACCTGGAGTCCGATCATGGTTGCGATAACACCGACCGCACCGAAGTTGAGGGGGATGGAGAGCATCGCAGTGCCCGACGTCATACCCACATAGCGGAACAGGGATTTACCGCCAAACAGACTGCGGGAGATAACCTTCAGATCGTTCGATTGGCCCAGCACAGCCGATAGCAGCATCACCGTGATGATCAGCGAACCGATACGCGCCATGTTGCCCGCAGCCCTTGGCACCGCCGATGGCTCGGTAACCAGCGCAACCACGGTCAGCAGGAGAATCAGCACAAAAATGGCGCGACCGACCGTGCGCAGGTTACCCCACCCCAGCACAATAGCCAGGCAAGCCAGCAGGGTTGAAAGATAGATGTGGCCGGGTAGAAAGGTCGCTATACCGGCCAAAAGGGCCAGATAGGCAAGCAGAGAACGGGGACGGGAGAAACTGTCCGGTTGTAGCAAAGCCTTCATTCGATCCCCATCTCCGAAACGCTCCCCGTCAGTCACATGGAATATTGCCGTCCAGAATGAACAGCGGCCGGCAATCATAACGGAGATGATTACCGGCCGTAAGATAGCTTACTACTTTTGTCGCAAGTTTTGCTGCCGCAACCTAGCTGCGAGGCACCACTAGACGCTGCGGGTTCAACAAACCTTTGCCGGCATACATCAGGATGATCAGGCCCAGGCCGACCGCCTCCGATACCAGGTTCGGATAGATCAGGCAGCCACCGGCGGCCAGCGCCATTATCCGTAACGGCCAGCCGATAATGCCGATGCGGTAGAGGTAGCCTTCCATGGCAGACGCAATCAGCCAGATGGCGGTAATGGCCGTCACCACCGACATCAGGATCCGGGTGATGTCACCCTGCAGGATCAGCGAGGGATTCAACACAAACAGGAACGGCAGGATAAACAGGATGCCGCCAAGGCGCATGGCGTAGATGCCGGTCTTGGTCGCATTGGAGCCCGCCACACCCGCTGCGGTGATGGCAGCCAGGGACACCGGCGGCGTGATGTACGACAGCATGCCCCAGTACAGAATGAACAGGTGGCTGGCCAGCGGGTTAAGCCCGGCATTGACCAGTGCTGGCGCCAGCAGGATCGACAGGAAGATGTAGCAGGCACTCACCGTCATCCCCATGCCCAGTACAAAACTGGTGATGGCGCCGGCAATCAACATCAGCGGTATGCTGCCGTCAGCGTACAACAACAGCTCTCGCGAGAACGCCCCCGCCACTCCGGTGTACGACAGGCCGCCAACCACCAGGCCGATACCCGCGAGAATCGCCACCAGGTTGGAGACGTTGGTGGTCAGGTCCGCAATGAACGACTTGGCGCGGACCCAGTTCAGCCGGTAGTCACGCTTGAACAGCGCCACCCCCAGCAGCACCAGCGAGGCGTAATACGGCGCGTAAGCCTCGATCCGCATTACCAGCAGCATGTAGACCAACATCACCAGGGACAGCAGGTAGGGCCAGCCGTCCTTCAGGGTTTCCTTGAGGGAGGGAATCTCCGACTCCGGCAGGCCCTTGAGGCCACGGCGGGCGGCATAGTTGTCCACTTGGAACAGCAGCGCCAGGTAAAACAGCAGCGCCGGCAGGAAGGCGGCAATCATGATTTCGGCGTAGGCCACACCGAGGAACGACGCCATGATAAAGGCAACCGCGCCCATCACCGGTGGCATCAGGGTACCGCCGGTGGAGGCGCAGGCCTCTACCGCTCCGGCGTAATGCGCCGGATAGCCGGTTTTCTTCATGGTCGGAATGGTGATCGGACCGGTGGTGAGAATGTTGGAAATAACACTGCCGGACAGACTACCCAGAATGCCGCTGGACAGCACCGACACCTTGGCCGGACCACCGCGGCTACGGCCCATCAGGGCGGTGGCAAATTTCATAAAGAAATCACCGCCACCGGTGATGGTGAGCGCGGCGCCAAACACCACGAAGCCGATGACCAGTTGCGCCACCACCTGCATGGGAATTCCGATAATACTTTCCACGCCGATAACGTGGGCGCGAAGCAGCTCCGGCAGCTCGTACTGATTGCCCCAGAGAAAGCCGGGCATGCTGTCCGCGTAAAGCGGGTAGCTGCCAAAGAACAGCGACACAAACAACAGCGGCCAGCCACCACAGCGGCGCACCCCTTCAAGTACCAGGACCAGCAGGATGCCGGAAAACACCGTGGCTTCGGTCGGCGCCATGTACTCCCAGCCCATGTTGATCATGGTCAGGCCGTGGTAACCCAGGTAGCCACAGGACACCAGCGCCAACACCGCCAGCACCCAGTCATACCAGGAAATCCGGTTACGGGCGCCGGACCAGGCCGGAAAACAGAGAAACGCCGCTGCCAGGAAGATACCAATCAGGTAATACAGGTAGGAGTTGCCCAGTGGCTGGAAACCCAGAAACTTTAAGTTGAAGGTCTGGTTGATTGCCATCAGCAATCCCAGAGTACCCAGGCCCAGGGCTATCCAGTAGCCGATTCCACGCAGACGTCCTTTGTCGGAGCTTTGGGGTTCAGGAGTATTGGTTTGGGCATCGGCGCCCTGGGGAGAGGTCATGTTGCAAAATGCTCCGGGGTTGGAACCCCGGAGACGGCATCGCTAAGATGCCGCCCCCGGAATCAACACAGCTTGTCGTTCAGAGTAAAAATCAGAGCGCGCCAAGCGCCTGCTGACGATGCTTTTCCCAGATCTGGGCAAATTCTTCGTCGCTCTTACCCTCGCCTTCAGCAACCGCCTTCGGCCAGGCTTCCAGCAACGCATTCAGGCGCGCGGTACGGGCGTCATTCCAGGCCTGGTGGTCTGCGGTCCAGATACCTTTTTCTTTCAGGTAACGGATGGCGCCTTCGTGCAGAGGGGCGTCGATTGGCGGGACACCGGCAAGATTGACATCCCAACGCGGCATGGCTGATGTGGCATCCTTGTACATCGGATAAGTCTCATCCACGGCCTTGAGCATGTTGTATACAGTTTCTGCATCCATATCTGCTCGCACCGCCAGCACCGGGTAACGGTAAGCCATAATAGTGACAGGGTTTTCTTCACTGATACCGGCGCCGATGGTTTCCTTGTAAGGAGTGAAGAAAGGCGCCAGCTTGTTTACATTGGCCCAGCCTTCCTTGTCGTTCGGATCCATGTTCAGCCAACGGATACCACGGGGGGATTCTGCCAGTTCATAAACGTGGCTCGGTGTGGTGGTGGTGCAGGAAGCATCGGCTTCTCCACGTGCAAGAGAGCCCATGGCGCTACCATACGTCGGAAACATGATAGCCTCCACATCATCCCGGCTCAGCCCCGCAAACGCCAGGAACGCATCGCACTTCACGTTAACAGACGGGTTACCGGCCACATAGGCAAACTTGCGACCTTTAAGATCGGCGAGTGTCTCGATACCAGCATCCGCAGCCGTAAAGATGCCGAAGGACGACGGCCGGCCGGCGATGGCACGCAGATCCTGCGGCCCCCACTGCCGAGTTGAGAAATCGTAGACACCCTCCGTCGCAAAGAAAGTTTCGGTGGCCAGGAAGCCCACATCCGCCCGGCCACTGAGTAGCGGCTGCAGGCGGCCGATAGACGAACCAGACGGCTGGATACGAATCCGGGTGCCGTATTTCTTACCGAAGGCATCCGCGATAGCGGAGGCTTCTGCGTAACCGGCAGAGCCTACATCGTAGGAGGACCAGGTCATGGTATCCGGCAGTTTGGTATCCGCGGCCTGGACGGCAGTAGTGGCGCCAAGCACCAGGGCTGCGGAACAGACGGTGGCGGTCAGTGGCCGCAGGAATTTAACGGAACGAACGGTCATATAAATCTCCCAGTATTGTTGTTGTCTCAACGCTGGCCCGCAAACACCGAAAAGTATCAACAGGCGTACTGTCATAGAACATATATGCAGTTCGCATCAAGCTAAACCCTCACCGGGAAATGGTCAACGATTCTTCCATTCTTCAGCAAACCATTATTCTATCGTTGGTATACCGCTATGTTATACCTCGCTCCAGACACCGCCTCAGCAGATAAATCAGAACCCACCCACCGGCACACCCAACCAGGGCCAATAGACTCCCCTTTGAAGTTCCCCGAGGCTTATTACCAAAACAGACATTCCGTTGTCCGTCATGGCAATGCGGCCGACTGCAGAGGTCAGTACATCAACGAAGGGAGAAACAGAGAGATTTCCGGAAAAAACATAAGAAGTGCCAGTACTACAGCTTCTGCTGCAAGAAACCAAAGGGTTCCCCGAACAATGGTTCCAAACGGAACAGACTCTCCAACTCCGGCACTTACCACAAACAGGTTAAGCCCGATCGGAGGAGTAAGCAGGCCGATTTCAATAAACTTGACCACCAGTACACCGAACCAGATAACGTTGATGTCAAAAGCAATGACAAAAGGAGCCAGAACCGGGAGGGTTACCAGCATCAATCCGATAGGGTCCAGAAACATACCGAGAATGATATAGAAGATGGTCACTATGATGAGAAATATCCATAGCGCGACAGCATAGTCTCCAACCCACTCCCCAATGCTCATGGGTATCTGACTCAACGTTAGCATCCGGCTGAATAACACTGCACCAATGGCAATCAGAAAGATGGACGCCGTGCTCTGGACAGTTTCCGCAACAGCCTCCCTCATGGCAGACCAACTGAAGGAACCCTGGACAACCGCTGCAATCACCGCGATAAACGCACCGAAAGCGCCGGCCTCAGTGGCGGTAACTGTGCCGGTGTACAAACCACCAACTACCCCCGCAACAATCACTGGCAAGGGCCAGGACCGGGCCAATAAGCGAAGTTTCTCTGGCATCGCGTATTGGTCTGTAGTCCTTGGTGCCAGATCCGGATTCAACTTCACTCTGATTACGATCAAAGCTGCATACGCCAACATGGTCAGCAAACCAGGGATTATCCCTGCCATCAGCAACTGACCGACGGATGCCTCCATAAACACGGCATATAATACGAACGGTATGCTCGGCGGTATGAACGCTCCCAGAGTACCTGATGCGGCAACCACTCCCGTCGCGAGACCCGGATCGTATTTAGCGCGCAACATTTCAGGCACAGCCAGTCGAGACATGGCACCTGCCATTGCCACACTCGAGCCACTCGCTGCGGCGAAGCCGGCGCTAGAGACATTGGTGGCGATGGCCAGACCACCGGGCAAAAAACTCAGCCAGGCCCTCCCCGCGTCGAAAAGAGTACGTGTTAAACCCGTATGGAAAGCAATCGCCCCCATCAGAATGAACATCGGGATTGCCGTTAGTGACCAGTGGGCAATGAACTGGAAGGTGGTTGACCCCATCAGCGAAAATGCAGCACCGGAGCCCCGGAGCCACCAAATGCCGGTAAAGGCAGTCAAACCTAAGGCGACTCCAATGGGTAAGCGCAGTGCGAGCAGGACGAGCAGTAAACCGATACAGGAAAGACCAATGTCTACAGGACTCACGACTCCCCCTCCCGCTGATCAGTCGACGAAGTAGCAAACCGGTATAGCCAGTGCAGAGAAGCCAGCAAGGCGAGGAAGACACCAATCACCGCCAGCCAGCGTGATGGCCAGATTGACAGCTCTGCTACGATCGCATCCACCGTCTCCTGACGCTTCCAACTCCGAACTGCCTGCAAATAAAGACCGTAAGAAAAAATGGCGAAATACACGGTCATTGCAACGACGCCAATACCATCCACTGCGCGCCGCACACTCCCCCGAAGGAACTGGGCAACCACATCAACACGAACATGAACATCGTCAGTGGTACAGGAAAAAATACCGACAAACACAGCGGCCACCATGTAGTAGTAGGTAACCACCTCCATAGTCCCCGGAATATGCATTCCGAAAAGAACCCGGAGCAGCACCTCAGCCGTCACGTGCAGCATCATCAGCACCGTTACTGCGCCAACTGCTACCGCCGCCCCATTACTGATTTTTTTCAGCCAAGCACCCATAAACGCCTCCATTAAGAGATCCTGAGGACTACCTTGCCTACCGAACGCCGACCAACGACGCAGTCGATTGCCTTCGTTACTTCTGCGAGATCAAACAACTGAGGCTCCCTGAGGTTGAGGCGGCCTGCCGAAGCAGCTGAAAACAGCCAATCCATCAAACTACGGATTTGCGGGGCAAATTCGTGACGACGATCGGTCTTACCCCAGCCGATATACTCGGAGAAGTTCACCCCATGCAGGCTGATATTTTTTACAAGGAGCAGATTTACCGGTGCCTTGGGAATCTCACCACTGGCAAAACCCAAAGAGAGAATGTTGCCTCCGTTTGCCGTGCATCGAATGAGGCTTTCAAAGGCTGCGCCACCCACCGGGTCGAACACCACATCCACGCCTCGCCCCTCAGTCTCAGCGCGAACAGAATCCAACAGGTCCCGAGCCTGGTAATTAATCAGTATGTCGGCCCCGACCTGCCGGGCGGCTTCCAGCTTGGGCTCGGAGCTGGCCGCCGCAATAACCACCGCTCCTTTTAGCTTTGCGACTTCCACAGCCGCAAGACCAAGCGCTCCACCCGCCCCGCAAACCAGCACTCGCTGGCCATTCTTTACCCTCCCCCGCTCCAATGCTGTTGCGGCGGTACCAAACGACAAGGGAATCCCGACTGCTCGCGCCAGCGAGACGTTATCGGGAACCGGATAGACCGTTGCTACATTGGTGACAAGCTCCTCAGCAAAACCACCGGCGTCCACAATTGCGGCCACCCGATCTCCCGGCCTGAAGAATTCCACATCCGGAGCACATTCCAGTATTTCCCCCGACACCTCAGTACCGGGAATGAACGGCAGCTCCATCTTGCGCTGATAACGCCCGCTGACCATCAAGGATATTGCATAGCTGACACTGGCATAATGAGTCCGGATGCGAACACAACCAGGCGCGAGGTCAGGACGCTCCATATCAACCACTTTCAAGTCTTCATAGCCCGTAAACTCTTCACACAGGATCGCTTTCATGAACCCCCCGAATTCAGCCGTTATTTGACGTCATGCCCTGAAAACAGGCCTTGGCGTGAACGAGCGAAGCAATTCCTTCTTCGTCATAACCCGCTTCCCGCAGCACCTCACACGTGTGCTCTCCCAGATCGGGTGCCGGCCTGAGGTTTTCGACAAGGGGCTCGGCTCCCGGGAATCTTGGAAAGGGAATCTTTCCAAAGGCTTTGTGGCTCACTTCTGGCATCAGATCGAGGAACCGAACCTGGGGGTCGCTGAGCAGATCGACGTAATTATTTAGCGGACCGCAGAGCACACCGGCCTCGTTCAAGCGATCAATCCAGTGGGCTCTGGGGCGAGACACCAACACTTCGGCTATCAGTTGATGAAGCTCTGTCGCATTGCGTTGACGGGATTCGTTCTCTGAAAAACGCAGATCCTGCTGCCATTCCGGATGCCCCAGTACCCGCGCGAGGGCATAGAACATTTCATTCCGGAGACAAACCACCGACATAGCGCCATCGCTGGCCTCGAATGTGCCAGAAGGCACGGTGACATGGGCACTGCGCTGGCCATTTTGCAAAAAGGATTCCATCATTGGCATTGCCTGGAAGGCGGATGCGCCAGCCAACAGAGACAAGTCCAGATGACACCCCTTTCCGGTAGTTTTTTGCTGGTATAAGGCCGCGGCCAGTGCAAACCCCGCATACAGGCCTGTGATCATGTCCACTGCCAGCATGCCAACACGTTGAGGATGACCTTCCGCATTGGCGTTCATCACAGACATACCCGTTATCGCCTGCAAAATGCTGTCAGAGCCCGGTCTTTCCGCGTAGGGGCCTGACCGGCCGAAACCGCTGATTGACCCCAGGATGATTCCCGGACGCAGCTCACACAGCGCTTCGTATCCGAGTCCCATCTTGTCAATAACCCCTGGTCGAAAACTTTCCATGACCAGGTCGGACTGACCTGCCAGGCGCTTCAGCACCTCGGCACCTTCATCCGTTCTGGCATCAACACAGATGGCCCGCTTGTTCCAGTTTGCCGAAACACTCAGGGTGCTATGCCCCTCCCGACGGAGCCCCATCAGTCGCCCCCAATCTCCTTGCGGGGGTTCCACTTTCAGTACTGTGGCGCCCATCATAGCCAGCATCTGGGTCGCGTATGGCCCCGCAAGTCCCTGGCTCACATCCAGTACCCGGATACCACGGAAGGGCAACAATTCAGGCTTTTCTTGATTCATTGATTAGCTCACCTTGGACAACGGGCGACGAGCAACAGCTAGCTGAAGCCCGTGCCCGAATTGACTGGGATTCAGAATGCCTTGTCGTATATCTCGCTTTTCAACAATGCCGCGTATTGCTGCTCCGTGATGTTCGGATCCGCCAGCAACTTCTCCCATTTCTCAAGGTTGGCAATGAAACTCTCTACAATCTGACTGGCATCCTTAACTCCCCGGTCGGACGCGGTTGCAGCTGCCCTTTCGATCTGAGCCTGCATGAAAGCCCCGCGTGTCTGCTTCATTTCGTCAGACACCGCTACAAATCGAATGCCCTGGCCACTGGCCGCCTTCCGGACCTCCGCCTCTTCCTTCTGATACTCGAAAATAGTTTTGGCGACACCCACAGGCGCCGCTTCCACAATGGCCCTGCGTTCTGAATCTGTGAGCTCATCCCATACGGAATTACGGATATTGAGCAGTGAACCACCGAGGAAAGCTCCCATCGGCAACTCAACAACGCTGTTGGCAACTTCATTCAACGACAGCGACTTCAACCAACTGGTAGCTCCAATAACACAATCAAGCTGACTGCGCTCCATCGCCTCATAGGACTCGCTATTGGGAATATTGACCGGAATACCGCCAATCTGGGTTACCCACCGACCAATTTCTTCGCCGGCCACTCGCATCCTCATCCCTGCCGGTTCAAACCCGGATGCAAAGTCGCTCTTACACATGGCCTGATAGGGTGGCGTGGCATAACTCGCAAGAAAACGAACGTCATGCTCTTCAAACTCTTCAAGGCACTGGGGGCACCCCGTAAGAACCGTATCAATACTGGCGGCCGTCGCGACCAGAGAGTTCTGATCCCAGAACGACAGGTCGCTGATTGTCGTATTGGCCGGGATAGAGGTCGGGTAATACACCGTCACCAGAAATCCACCATCGATCATTCCATCACGGACCGCCGACAGCATTTCCTTACCCGATGCGGCAGCTCCCGAAGGGAAGAATTTGAATTCAAGACTGCCTTCAGTTCGCTCCGCCACCTCATCCAGAAAGGCAGTTATTCCAGTACTTGTGGGATGCTGGGGAGGCAAATAGCTACCGTATGTGAGATCCCGCGCCAGAGCTCCGGCGGAAGCTAAGGAGCCGGCAACCAACAGGCAGCCAACACTCATCGACATAAAGGGGGAAGGACGTTCTTTGTGCATTGTAGTTATCTCCGATTTCTGGGGTTACGCAGCGATTACTTGTTTTTTGTTCGCTGTGCGCACACAATGTTCTCTTTGAGAACACGACAAAGAAAAGCTCAGAAAACATCGAGTGTCAAAATTTATTTGGGAGACAAAAGCGATGAGCACCCATAAAGCAAAGGAACAAAGCCTTATGGTTCATTCGTTTATCCGGGGACTGGAAGTCATTAAAACCTTTGGGGAGGGTTCTGCGAAACTTTCACTATCAGAAGTTGCCTCCAGGGCCGCCATTTCCCGGGCCAGTGCACGAAGATTGCTGCATACGCTCTGTGATCAGGGTTACGCACGTACCGATGGTAAACAGTTCTGGCTTACGCCCCGCATTCTGGAACTGGGATTCTCATACCTGTCATCCATGGAGATCTGGTCATTCGCGCAAACCCACATGGAAGAACTGGTACAGCGTGTCCACGAATCCTGTTCTATCGCAGTGCTCGACGGCTATGACATTTACTACGTCATGCGTGTTCCAACCCGAAAACTACTCAAAAGCACCCTGAACATTGGCTCATCACTTCCGGCTCATGTGGTTTCCCTCGGCCGCATACAACTTGCCGGTCTTTCGGACGAAGAGCTGGACCACTTTCTTGATACCGCCAATATTGAGCAATACACCCGGTTCACCGTCACCGATAAAGAGGAGCTGCGCCGGATTATTCGGGAGGATGGCGCCAAAGGCTGGTCGGTGGTCGATCGTGAACTCGAAGAGGGCATGTGTGGCATATCAGTTCCGATCCGCAACCGGCACGGCAAAACTATCGCAGCAATAAATATCACCCTCCCCCCAAGCAAGGCGGCAGAACCCGGAATGCTGGACTACTTGCGAGAGCAGCTTGGGGAAACCGCCACGCAGATTCACGAGGAACTGATACGTCAGCGGTAAAAATCGGATGTCGAGAGCTATGCATACCCAGCATAGCTCTGATAAAAAATATGCTTTTCCCAGCCGCACACTAACTTGATACCGTGTACTCAATAACAACTTCAAGAATTACCCCGGAGAACGCTATGGTCATATCCAAACCCACCATGTCCCTGATCGACGCGATCACGTCACGGCGATCCATCCGGGGCTTCCTGCCCGACCGGGTTCCCCCCGAGGTGCTGGAGCATGTGTTCGAGATCGCCCAGCAAGCGCCGTCGAACTGCAATACCCAGCCGTGGAAGGTGTTTGTTGCCTCCGGCGAGGTGAAAGACCGGCTGCGGGACCAGTTCGTGGAACGGTTGGATCAGGGCTTACCGGGCCAACCGGATTTTCCCTACGTTTCTGCCTGGGAAGGGGAATACCGCCAACGTCAGGTGGATTGCGCGGTCGCGCTCTATAACGAGATGGGGATTGCCCGGGATGACAAACCCGGCAGGCTCCGGGCGGTCCGCCGCAACTTCGAGCTTTTCGACGCCCCGCACATCGTCTTCCTGGGTATGGATCGTAATTTCGGTGCCACCATTTCGCTGGACGTCGGAATCTATGCCCAGACCCTCATGCTGACCATGCATGCCTTCGGCATCAGCACCTGTGCCATGGGCAGCATGCGCGCCTATCCGGATCTGGTACGGGAAGCGTTCGGGCTCGACGATAGCACCGGCATTCTGCTGGGTATCAGTTTTGGTTATGAAGATCCCGAAGTCGATGCCAACCGGACGCGGACCGTGCGTGAGCCGCTGGCCAATTCGGTCGTTTTCCGGGGCTGACCACCTGCTGCATAGCCCGCCACTTGATAGCCCGGCCCCGCCGGGCTATTTCTGGCAAAAACAATAAGCAAGCTATTTGGAGACTGTGTTTTGGATACCACGCTCTCGACCACCGATCTGGAATTCCGGGATGACGTTCGGGCTTTTTTTGCCAAGGCAGCGCCCGAGAAGTCGCAACAACTGATCAACAACCCTGACACCTACAAGCAGGGCGTCATCCAGTGGCAGAAGCAACTCTTTGAGCAGGGCTGGGTCGCGCCGTTCTGGCCTCGCGAATACGGTGGTGCCGGCTGGACGGTAACCCAGTCGTATATCTATGAATGCGAGCGGGTGACAGCCAATGCACCGGATGTTGTGCCTTTCGGCCTGAAGATGGTCGGCCCCGTTATTTACACCTATGGCAATGACGAACAGAAAGCGCGCTTCCTGCCGGGCATCCTCAACGGCAATGACTGGTGGTGCCAGGGATACTCGGAGCCGGGCGCCGGCTCTGACCTTGCGGCGTTGAAAACCCGCGCCGACCGGGACGGCGACGATTACATCGTCAATGGATCCAAGATCTGGACCACCTATGCCCAGTACGCCGACTGGATCTTCTGCCTGGTGCGTACCGACCACTCCGGCAGGCCCCAGCAGGGTATCAGTTTCCTGCTGATCGACATGAAAACGCCCGGAATCACCGTTTCGCCCATCCGCAGCATCAACGGGGTGCACTCACTCAACGAAGTGCATTTCGACAATGTACGGGTACCGCTGGCCAATCGCATCGGCGAGGAAGGCCAGGGCTGGACCTATGCCAAGTCCCTGCTGGCCCATGAACGCACCGTCATCGCCCGCGTCGCCGATTCCAAGAGCCGCCTCGACAGATTGCGCGAACTGGCCACCCGCGAGCTTCAGGGCGGCCGTCCGATGATTGAGGACGAGGCATTCCGCGCCCGTTTCACAGCCATCGAAGTGGACCTGATGGCGCTGGAATACATGGAACTCCGGGTGCTGGCGGCCATGGCCAACAATCAGAGCCCGGGCGCCGAATCGTCGTTGCTGAAGATCCGCGGCACCGAGATCCAGCAGGCCCTCCATGAACTGACCATCGAGCTGGCCGGGGTATACGGCGGCATGATTGCCGGTGACAGCGCCACGGCAGCCGACCTCGGGCACGATTTCGGTGACCAGGCCCGCAAGGACTTCATGTATGGCCGGGCTTCAACGATTTTCGGTGGCTCCAACGAGATCCAGAAGAACATTATCGCCAAGCGGGTCCTCGGCCTCTGATCGCCATCAGCAGCGGACAACAGCGGATTATCAACAGAAGGATTGGGCTGTGAATTTCTCTTTCACCGAAGAACAACAAATGCTTCAGGATAGTGCTGCCCGCTTTGTCGGCCAGGACTACTCGTTTGACCGCCGCCAGCAGGATGTCGGGCGCACTACTGGTTTCGACCCCGAGCTCTGGCAACAATTTGCCGACCTGGGTTGGCTCGCCGTGCCCTTCGAGGAGGAGCACGGCGGTTTTGGTGGCAATGCCACCGACCTGATGCTGTTGATGGAACAGATGGGCAAAGGACTGGTGGCAGCACCTTACCTGGCGACGGTGTTACTGTTTGGCAAACTGGTGGAAGCCGGCACCGTTGGTGACCTGCGTGACGACCTGCTGACCCGCGTTATCGCCGGCCAGCTGCAGGGTGGTGTCGCGTTCATGGAGCGCCAGGCACGTTACGCCCTGGCCGATACCTCGACCCGTGCCAGCCGCACTGCCGCCGGCTTTGAACTGTCCGGAGAGAAGACGCTGGTCCTCAATGGTCCGGTCGCCGACAAACTCATTGTGTCCGCCCGCACCGGGGGTGCGCAGCAGGACGAAGCCGGCATCAGCCTGTTCCTGCTGGATCGGACCACTCCCGGCCTGGAGCTGACGGACTTCCGGTTGATGGACGGCCAGCCAGTAGCCAACCTGCGGCTGACCCGGGTCCAGGTCACGGCCGACCAGCTGGTTGGCCCTGAGAACGACGGGCTCGCCCTGTTGCAGCGGGTCATCGACGAGGCCCTGCCCGGGGTCTGTGCCGAAGCGCTCGGGCTGATGACCCACCTGACCAACACCACCATCGAGTACACCAGGGCCCGCAAACAGTTCGGCGTGGCCATCGGTTCGTTCCAGGTACTGCAGCATCGCATGGTGGACATGTTCACGGCCTGCGAGGAGATCCGCTCACTGCTGTACCGGGCGGTCTGCTCAGCCGACAAACCCGGCACTGCGGAACATCGTCGTAACCTGCATGCACTCAAGGTCCTGACCGGGCGTCGGGGCAAGCGGGTGGGCAACGAAGCCATCCAGCTTCACGGCGGCATGGGCATCACCGACGAACTGGATGTGGGGCACTACGTCAAACACCTGATGGTACTCAACTCCCTGTTCGGGGATGCGGACTACCACCAGCAACAACTAGCGACCCTGTCGCTGCCCATGTGAGCACACTGGCCCTGCAACAGGCCCGCAGTGAGGAATGGGCGCTGACCAGCCGTAACCTGGCAACCATTTGCCTGTTGCTGGTCTGCGCCTGCGCCATTGCCGAGCAGTTTGTGACGTCCGGCTGGCTCAGCAGCGTGGCGGGCGCGTCTCTGTTGATCTTTGTGGTACTGCAGTGGCCGGGCATCAGCCTGACCTACCGGATCTTTTCAATCCTCGCACCGGCGCTTGCCGTCGGGTTGTGGCTGGGCGGCATGATTGACGGGCCGGCCATTGCCGCCGGCGTCGACCGGGCGGCATTCTTCACGCTCTTCCTCACCTCCCTGGCGGTACTAAGGGAGTCTGCCAAGTCGTCTTCGCTGGTGCGCAAGTGCGGCAAGGTACTGGTGCACCAACCGCCTGCCCGGCGCTATATGCTGATGGCCTTTGGCTCTCACCTGTTCAGCGTCATGCTCAATATTGGTGCCCTCAACGTGTTGGGAACCATGGTCCATCGCGCCATTCGGCCCACCGCCGACCCGGAAGCCCAACGCATTGCGGCTATTCGCAGTCGCCGTATGCTCACCGCCACCCTACGGGGCTTTTGCGGGGTTCCGCTCTGGGCGCCAACAACCGTGACGATGCTGCTGGTGCTGTCCGGCATTCCACAACTGAGTTGGGAACAATATGCGCCTCTGGGTCTGCTCTGGGCGCTATTGTTCATGCTCTGGGGGGGTGTGCTGGACTGGCTGGCTTACCCGCGCCCCCGCACCAGAGCCACCTTCGGGGGTAATCTGACCCAACTGGTTCCGCTGGTCGGCCTCGTCGCGCTGATTCCGGGTCTGGCCTACGGGCTGTCCCGGTTAACGGGCCTGGATCTGTTCCCCACCCTGTTGATGTGTGCCCCGATCATTGGCCTGATCTGGATCTGGCAACAGTACCGTGGCCGTTCTACAGGCGTAAAGGCGGGACTGTTACTGCGGCGGATGAAAAACTCCTTCCCGCAGACCTTTACCAATCAGCGTAACGAGGTCGTACTGTTCACCTCATCCGGTTTTATCGGCGTTATCCTGATTCCGCTGATCGACCCGGCTGCCGCCAGTGCCCTGCTCACCCAGGCCAATGTCAGCAACGCGACCCTGATGGTTGGTATCTCGCTGGCCATGTTGATCTGCTCATTCATCGGCATCAACGCCATCATCACCGTCACCCTGATGCTCGGCGCCCTGCAGCAGATTCCGGACCTGGACATTTCGCCTCTGGTTCAGGCGTCGGTGATCTCCATCACCTGGGCGGTATTTGCCGGCGCGTCACCCTTTACCGCCTCGCTGCGCTTCATTTCCAGCTTCTCGGGCATTTCCCCGCTCCGGTTCGGCGTGCTCTGGAATGGCTGGTTCAGCGCCAGCGTGTTGGCGATCATGTACCTGACCCTTTACCTGGTGCTGTGAAGCGCCAGCCGATAACAACACCCAGACAGGAGCCTCACCATGAGTCTACCGGATACCCTCAAAGGCAAGCTGAACCTCCCGGTACTCTGCTCGCCGATGTTCATCATCTCCACCCCGAAGATGGTGATCGAGCAGTGCAAGGCCGGCGTTGTCGGCTCTTTCCCCGCGCTTAATGCCCGACCGGCAGAAAAGCTCGATGAATGGCTGACCGAGATCGACGAGGCGCTCGCGGCTTACCAGGCCGATAACCCGGGCGTGAAAGTAGCCCCCTATGCGGTCAACCAGATCGCCCATCCAACCAACGACCGCCTCGAGCACGATATGCAGGTGTGTGTTAAGCACAAGGTGCCGATCATCATTACCAGCCTGCAGGCCAATCCGATGGTGATCGAAGCCGCACACAGCTACGGTGGTCTGGTATTCCATGACGTCACCAACATCCGCCATGCCAAAAAGGCCCTGAGTATGGGGGTCGACGGACTGATCCTGGTAACCGCCGGTGCCGGCGGCCATGCCGGCACCCTCAGCCCGTTCGCTTTGCTGTCGGAAATCCGCCAGTTCTTCGATGGCCCGGTGATTCTCGGCGGCGCGATCACCAAGGGCAACCACATTCTCGGTGCCCAGGTCATGGGCGCCGACATGGCCTATATGGGCACCCGCTTTATTGCCACCGAGGAAGCCAATGCCGAACAGTCCTACAAGGATATGATCGTGGAATCCTCGGCGTCGGACATCGTCTACACCAACCTGTTTACCGGCGTCCACGGCAACTACCTGCGCGGCAGCATCGAAAAGGCCGGGCTGGATCCCGACAACCTGCCCCTCTCGGACAAGAGCAAGATGAGCTTTGGTTCCGGAGGCAGCAGCAAGAGCAAGGCCTGGCGGGATATCTGGGGCGCCGGCCAGGGTGTTGGTGGCATCACTCAGCAGAAGTCGGTGGCAGACACCGTGGCCGAACTGCGGGACGAGTACGAAACTGCCAGGCAGCAGGTTGCCGGCAGCCTCTGAGGCAAGGTCCAGACCTGAAAAAAGGGGCCCGCGGGCCCCTTTTTGATACCAGGCAACCTGGCTCGGGCTTAGCTGGTCACGAGCGGGTGAACTGCCCCGGTCGCCGTTCGCCGACGGCTGCCATGCCTTCCTTGTGATCGGCAGTTCGGGCCAGCCAGGCCTGTTCGGCAAACTCGTGTTCGAGACGGGCCTGCAACTCCTCCACTAGCCCCTGACGAAGGGTGGCGCGGGTGGATTCCACCGCCAGCGGCGCACACCCGGCGATTTCGGTAGCCAGCGCCAGAGCCTCGGCGCGAACCCGGTCAGCTGCCACCAGCTTGTCCGCCAGACCATACTCGAGGGCTTCCTCGCCCTTGATCCGGCGGCCGGTGAGCAACATCAAGCGCGCCCGTTGCTGGCCGATGAGTCGCGGCAGCACCAGGCTGATTCCGAACCCGGGATGGATACCCAGCTGGACGAAGTTGGCAGCAAAGCGCGCTTCCGGGCTGACCACACGGAAGTCCGGCACCAGTGACAGCCCCAGACCACCACCGATGGCGGCACCATGAATGGCACCCACCACCGGTTTGCGACAGGCAAACAATCGCGCCGCCGCCTTGTACAGGGTAATGGCGTTGTTATCGGACTCCGGGCGGAACAGGTCGCTGCCGTTGGAGGAAAAGTCCGCGCCGGCGCAAAACGCCTTGCCCCGGGCCGCCAGTACGATGGCGCGACACCGGTCATCCTGATCAAGAGACTCGAACGTCTCCGCGAGGTGCTCAATCAGGGTCACATCAAAAAAATTCAGCGGCGGGCGGCAGATCTCTACCAGCGCGACATGGTCATGCCACTCAACAACAACATCTTCAAAGGTTTTCATGGACTCTCCTGGTCAATTTATCGGGATACCGCATCCCAGGCGCAACCGGCCACTTCGCCGGCACCAAGGGCAGAGATTTCAGCCGCCACCGCCATACCCAGGCGTTCGGACCAGTAGAATTCGGAGCCGAATTCCTCCCGCCAGCTCCACACCCGGCGGCTGTATTGCTGCAACGGATACTCAAAGCTGAACCCCATGGCACCATGGGCCTGGTGGGCATCGCGGGTTACTTTGCCGGCGGCTTCGGAGGCCACCACCTTGGCGGTTGCCAGGGGCAGGAAGATGTCCGAATCACCGCTGAACGGTTCCGGGTGAGCAGACACCCGCCGGACAGCCTGTTCCACCGCCGCACCGGCCAGCGCACTTTCTCCGGCAATATCCGCCACCTTGTGCTGAACCGCCTGGAACTTGCCCAGGGGGCGGCCAAACTGCTGGCGCTCCTTGACATAACCCACCGTCAGTTCGCCGATCTTTTCCAGCGCGCCGGCAATCTGGCAGGCCCGCACCAGGGCGCAGAACTGCTTCAGGCCGTCCGCGGTCATGCCATCCACCGGGCCCGACAGCTGGCCGGGAATCGCCGACTTGAGAATAACGCGGGTCCGCGCCTCGCCGGCGAGGCTTTCCTGGTGCTCCATCTCGATGGTCGATGGCGCAAAGGTGGCAATCTTGACCACGCCCTTCTCCGTCACCGGCACCACCAGCACGGCGGCCTCCGGGGCACCCGCGGCAGCCGCCACCACACCGTTGACTTCGCCCTGCAGCAACACCGGCAGCTCGTCGCCATCGAAAGCCAGCGCCGCCCAGCGCTCGGTAACCGCCAGCCCGCTTTCTGCCAGTAACAGGTTAGCCACCAGGGCGTCTGCCAGGGGCACCGGCAGGGCAAAGCCTGCAGCCTGGCGAATCAGGTTTAAGCCCAGGGCCAGTGAGCCGCCCACTCCACCCGCCGCTTCGGGCACCCAGGCCAGGGTCAGGCCGGCATCGAGAATCGCCTGGCGCAGGCGCTCGGGCGCTTCCCCACGCTCGGCACCGTTAACAACATCCGCACCACACTGATCGGTAAACAAACGGTGCGCGGTATCCAGTATCAGCTGATCGGTCTGTTCCATATCAAATCCCATAATGAATCTCCCGTGCAGCGCGCTCAGCGCAGCCCCATGCCACGGGCGATGATGCCCTTGAGAACCTCGTTGGTGCCGCCCCGCAGGGTAAACGAGGGCTGACGCAGCAGGCTGTCAGACAGCAGGTACTGGAGCTCATCGCCGTAGCCCTGTTTCATCCGTACCGGCCAGAACTCCCGCAACCGTTCGATGATGTCCTGCTCCAGGCGGGTACCGAGATCCTTGACCAGCGCCGCCTCCACTTCCGGCGAATGCCCCTGGCCAAGCAGCGCAGCAACCCCGAGTGACATGGCGCGCAGCGCACGGATACGGGCAATGATGCTGCCGACGACCGCCGCCTGATGCCCGGTCATCGCAGCGGCGCCCTGTTGCAGTGCTCTTTCGAGGGCGACAAACGTGCTCAGGAAACGCTCCGGGCCCGATCGTTCCAGTGCCAGCTCGCTGGTGATCTGCTTCCAGCCCTCGCCCACTTGTCCCAGCACCGCATCGTCGGGCACGAATACTTTTTCAAAGTGACTTTCATTGAAGTGTTCCACCCCGCTCATGTCGCGGATGCCCCGCACCGTTACCCCTGGCGAATCCAGTGGCACCAGGAACTGGGTAAGACCTTCATGACGCCGGTTCGGGTCCCGCTCACCAGTGCGGGCGAGGACGGTCATGTACTGGCAATGCTGGGCTCCCGACGACCACAGCTTGGTGCCGGTAATCTCCCAGCCGCCTTCCACCCGGTGGGCCCGGGTACGTACCGAGGCGAGATCCGAGCCGGATTCCGGCTCGCTCAGGCCCAGGGCGACGAAACACTCACCGGCGGCGATTCGTGGCAGGATATTGCGCTTCATATCTTCGGTACCGGTGGCCAGGATCAGCGGTCCACTCTGACGGTCGGCAATCCAGTGGGCGTGCACCGGCGCACCGGCCACCAGCAGCTCCTCGGTAATCACATAGCGATGCAGCGCACTCAGCTCGCGGCCGCCGTACTGACGGGGCCAGGTGACGCCGATCCAGCCTTGCCGACCCAGTTTGCGGCTGAAGGCCGGATCCACCCCGGCGCACCAGCAGTCCGTCACCGGTACGAAGCCACCACTGCGGCGCTCCTCGTCCAGAAAGGCACGGACTTCCTTACGCAGCTCATCAACGCTTTGATCGATTTCCGGAGCGGGAAAATTAAATCGGACACTTTCCATAATGAGCACTCATATAAATCGTTAATATTATTTTTCGGGCAAAAAAAAGGGCTTTCTGAAAGATCAGAAAACCCGGACTCAACCTCAAAAGGGGTCAACAAACAACGACGTGATATAAATATCTGACATTTCGCACCATTAAACAAATATCAATATAATATGAACCCGATATAACCCCGGTATTACTTCAACTTATCAATTACCATTTTGCGGATTTCAGTCTTTAATATTTTATTAACCGTTGAAACCGGCAACGGGTCGTCCACAAAGGTAACTGCGGTGGGACATTTATAATGGGCAATCCGCTCACGACAATAGGCCTTGATATCCTGTTCGGTTACGCTGTCGGGGGCCACCAGTCTTATGACCGCATGTACTGACTCGCCCCATTTTTCGTGAGGCACACCAATCACCGCGCACTCCCTCACCGCTGGATGGCGGGACAGGATATTCTCGATTTCAATGGGGTACACATTCTCCCCCCCACTGACAATCATGTCCTTGATTCTGCCGACGAGGAACAGATAGCCATCTTCGTCCAGGTAACCACTGTCGCCGGTGTAGTACCAGCCATCCTGCAGCACTGCATTGGTCAGCTCAGGCGCCCGCCAGTAGCCCTTCATGACATTGGAGCCCTTGACCACAATCTCCCCCACTTCTCCGGGGGGTAACCGGCGGCGTTCGCCATCTACAATCCTCACATGATTGTGGAACACCGGACGGCCCACCGATTCCAGCCGCGGCAGTCGCGTCGCCTCCAGGGAGTGATCTTCGCCATCCAGCACCGTTACCACCGGGGAGGCTTCGGTCATGCCATAGGACTGGGCAAAGGACACCCGCGGCAGAACCTTCAGGGCCCGCTCCAGCAACGCCACCGGCATCGGCGCGGCACCGTAGGTAATCAGCCGCAGGCTGGAGAGATCAAAGCCGCTGAAGTCGGGGTGATCGAGCATCATCTGCAGCATGGTGGGCACGATCTGCATGGTGTTTATGCGGTAGCGCTCCACCAGCTGCATCACGTCCACGACGTCAAAGCGCGACAGGATCACCGTATGGGTTCCGGTCATGGTGGCGGTGTACACCCGCGATCCGGCGGCAGTATGGAACATCGGGCTGGCGAGCAGGTGGGTTTCCCGCTCGACCATGCGGTACCAGGAGATCCCGCCCAGCGCATTGGTAAACTGGTTGATGTGGGTAAGCATCACCCCTTTCGAGCGTCCGGTGGTACCGCCGGTATAGAAGATCACCAGGGTGTCGTCATTGCCACTCGGCGCCAGCGTGGTTCCCTTCGCCTCCGTCAACAGTTGCTCGTACCCGATCATATCGCGGGGTACCGCGCCGTGGCCGGCATAGACGACCGCCTTCAGCCAGGGACAGGCACCGACGATAGCCGCCGCCTGTTCCAGGTGGTGCTCGTCCACCAGCAGCACCGCGGGCTCGGCATCTTCAATGCAGGTGACCATCTCGCCGACAGACAGGCGGAAATTCACCGGCACCACAATGGCGCCCGCCATCGGGGCGGCAAAAAACAGCTCGAAACACCAGTGCGAGTTGAAACCGAGATAGGCCACCCGGTCGCCTGCGGCCACCCCTAGCCCGGCCAAGGCGTGGGCCAGGTCCTGGCAGCGGCTGTGGGTCTCCTGCCAGCTGTAGGTCCGGCCCTCAAAACTGACGGACGGACTCCGGGGCCAGCGTTCGGCGGCTTTTTCCAGCAGGTGGTGAACCGCAATGGCGGCAGTACCGGTCGTATTCATCATGGCGCTCTCGATATCACTCTTACTGTCACGGGGATTCTTTTTCCCTACGGGGACAGACCCGAGGTCAGTCCCCCTGCGCTTCCTTTCCCTCCGGGGACAGACCCAAGGTCAGTCCCCTTACGCTTGCTCCCTGAGGGGACTGACCTCGGGTCTGTCCCCTCATCATCCGGGCCCGGTCACCCCATACTGTTGGGGATCAGCAGCGAGATGATCGGGAACGCCACAATCAGGCCCAGTACGATCAGGTCTGCCACCAGGAACTTCATCACTCCGAAGAAGATGGTGTGCACCTTGATTTCCTTGCCCACCACGCTGTTAATCACGAACACGTTCATCCCCAGCGGCGGCGTTACCAGGCCGATTTCCAGCAGCTTGACCACTACGACGCCGAACCAGATCAGATCCATGCCCATGCCTTCCACCAGCGGAATAACAAACGGCAGGGTCAGCAGCATGGTGCCGATGGAGTCCAGGAACATGCCCAGTACGATGTACAGCATGACAATGAAAAACAGCACCATCCAGGGCTCAAGACCCAGGCTGTCGACAAAGCCGACGAAGGCACCGGTAACACCGGTCAGCGACACGAAGGAGACAAAGATCTTGGCACCGATCGCAATGAAGAACAGCGCCGCCGACTGGAACGCAGTCTCCTTCATGGAGCTGAGGAAGTCCGCCCAGGTCAGGCGACGGGACAGCACGCCGAACCCGATAGCAAACAGCAGGCATACGGCGGCGGCTTCGGTAGCGGTGAAGAACCCGCCGTAGATACCACCGATGATGATGACCATCAGGGTCAGTGCCGGCCAGCCCTTGATCGCCGCCTTCAGCCGGTCACGGTTGGTGAAGTTGAGGTCTTTCGGCGCCGGCGCATGGTCGGGCTTGAGCATGGCCCAGATCATCACCACCACGATGAAGCCAACGATGGTGAGAATGCCCGGCAGTACACCAGCCAGGAACAGCTTGTTGACCGACTGCTCGGTGAACATGCCGTACAGAATGAACAGGACGCTGGGCGGAATCAGCGAGCCCAGGGTGCCACCCATGGCCACCGTCGAGGTCGCCAGTTGTTTGTCGTAGCCGAAACGCAGCATCTCCGGCACACAGATCCGCCCCATGGAGGACGCACACGCCAGGCTGGAGCCGGTGATCGCAGAGAAACCACCGCAACCGAACAGTGAGGCAATTGCCAGGCCGCCTGGCATCTTGGCCAGCCAGACCCGTACCGCCTCATAGATATCGGTGGTGATACGGGAATGATAGGCAATGTGCCCCGCCGCGATGAACAGCGGAATCATGCTCAGGGAATAGGAGTGGATAAAGTCGAAGGCATTGGACTCGATCAGTGCCATCGCCGGGCGCAGACCGCGCTCGAACATGAACTCGCCGCCCGGCCGCCAGGCGTAGGCGATCAATGAACACACCGAGGCCACGCCCACCAGCACGTAGGCGATGGGCACCCGCATGATCATCAGAGCCAGCGCGGCGGCAAAGCCCCAGCCGCCAATCAGGGAAGCTTCCATCAGTTTGCTACCTCGTGGGTGGTTTCAGGCTGCTTGCACTTGATGACGCCCAGCGCTTCCAGGGAGTCGCAGACAGCCAGGTCAATCAGCCGGATAAAGAACAGGAAATAGCCCACAAAGAACAGGGTGTGCCCCGGCCATTTCGGCAATTCGAGCAGACCAAAGAAATAGGCGCCGGATTCAAAAGCATCCACCACGGACAGGAAGGCTGCGTAGGTAATCGGTGCTACGGCAATCAGGCCCACGACGGCAGTCAGCACATTGAGCGCCTGCTGGAATTTCGGCCCCAGTTTCTGGGTAAAGATCTCCACGGAAATAAACCCGCGATCGGCCGCTACAAAGGCCAGCGGCAGGATCAGCGCGCCAATCATCATCTCGCCGACGATCACAATCTCGTCCGGGATACCGGAAGAGGAGAATGTGCGCAGCAACACGCTACTGGCAATGACCGCGCAAAGGCCCAGAATACAGACCACCGCGATCAGCAGAAAAACATTCTCCAGCCACGCCAGTGACCCTCGCGCGCAGCCGAGAGCCCTCAGGGAAACGGCTGGCGAGCCTTGAGACTGAAGTCGTTCCGTACGCTCGGTGACGACCATGTGCACCTCCCGATGGGAACCTGCCCGTACCCTGGGCAAGTCCCGGTTTCTTGATGGTTGATTGTTGTTATCGAATTACAGCGGGCTGCCCTGAACCTGCCGGCGGTCTCGCCGCCAGCAGGAGGCGAGCCCGCCCGGAAGCTCAGCTCCGGGTCCAGGGGTAACCCTTCTCGTCCAGTTCAGCCTGGTACTTGTTCAGCAGGGCCTGGTATTCGTCCCAGATTGCCTTGCCATCCAGGCCGGCCTTGTTCATGTCCGCGATCCAGGCAGTAACGTATTTGTCTGACTGGGCGAACAACTCGGCGCGGCTCTCGTCGGACCATTTGATGACTTCAACCTTGTTACCCAGTTCACCGGTAGGCAGTTTGTCAGTCACATCCTGGTTGTCCTTGATCACCTTCTCGGCATAGAAGTCGACCATCTCGGAACCCACCTTGCGCATCAGCTGCTGCTGCTCGGCAGAGAGGTCATCCCAGGTCCATTTGTTCATGACCATGGCGAAACCGGCAATCTGGCCCCAGTTCATCAGTGCCACACTGGTGGTGACTTCCGGTGTCTTGAACGCCCGCATGGCGTACAGGTAGCCGCCGGAACAGTCCACCAGCCCGGTATCCAGCGCCTGGTAAACCTCGGAATAGATGAAGTTCACCATGTTTGCGCCGACCTCATCGAGAATCTTGGCGTAGATGGCAGAGGCGCGGATCTTCTTGCCGGCGAAGTCTTCCAGCTTCTCGATGCGCACGTCACCGGCACATTCGAACTGCATCGGGCTGGTGGTGTAGTTGGTGACATACACCACATCGTTCTTGGCAAATTCCTTCTGCAACTGCTCGTTGGTGGTCATCAGCTCGTACATCGCCCGCATACCCACCCAGGAATCAGACTGGGGCACCGGGATATCGCCCACACTGAGTGCCCGCATTTTCTGGGGCTCATACGCCGCCAGCACCGAGCCCATGTCGGCGGTGCCGGAGCTGACGCCACCCAGGATGGCGCTGTACTTCAGCAGCGCACCGCCCCAGTGAATGTCCAGCTTCAGGTCACCACCGGACTGCTCCTGCAACTGATCGGCAAAGTACTGCAGGGCATCAGCGCGAGCGCCCCGGTTCGGGGTTGCCTCGGCGTAGCGCAAGGTGGTCTCCGCCACCGCCTGGCCCAAGGTAGCCAGCGAGAGAACTGAGCCGACCACCAGCGATTTGAACATCTTGTTAGCACCCATTGTTGTTTATCCTCTTGTTTTCAGATGGCGGCCCGGCCGCCTATTCGTCATTCGGTGTCCCGCCCCCCGGGGTCCGGTCGGGGCGGTTTCCTGGTACCCCTCAGCTCTGCCAGGGATATCCCTTGGCCTCAAACTGGCCCTGGTACTGTTTCAGCAACCCGATGTACTTGTCCCAGATCTGCTGTCCGGCCATGCCGCGACGGTTGGCATCTTCAATCCAGCTGTCACGGAACTTGAGCGTGGCATCGAGAATTTTCTGGCGCTCGTCTGCCGCCATCCGGGTAACCGGAACCACCTTGCCAAAACCGCCGTCAGCCAGGGTCTTGGCAACCGCTTCCGCATCCTCGATGGTCAGCCGGGCAAAGTGGTCAATCATGTTGGAACCGGCCTGGCGCAGAATGGCCTGTTGCTTGTCATCGAGATCGGACCAGACGAATTCGTTCATCACAATGGCAAAGCCCAGCAGCTGTCCCCAGTCAACCCGGGTCACCGACTCCACCACCTCGTAGGTCTTGTAGGCTTTCATGGTGTAGAAGTAGCTGGCCAGGCAGTCCACCAGGCCGGTATCCAGCGCCTGATAGACTTCACCGAAGGTCATGCTGACCGTGTCCGCACCCAGCTCGGCCAGCACATTGGTATAGGTGCCGGTAGCACGGATCCGCTTGCCCTTGATGTCCTCAACTGTCTGGATCTGCTTGCCCTGGGTACATTCGAACTGGACCCCGGTGGTGCTGAAGTTGCTAAGGTAGACCAGGGACTGCTCGGCAAGGGATTTTTGCAGCTGGGGGTCGCTGGTCATCAGGTCGTACATGGCGCGCATGCCAACCCAGGGATCTGCGTACTCAAGGGGAATATCACCGATACCCAGCGCCTTCAGCTCCTGGGGTTCGTAGGAGGACAGTACCGAGCCAAGATCGGCACTGCCGGCGGAGACGCCTTCCATCACGCCGCTCCACTTCAGCAGCGCGCCACCCCAGTGAATATCGATCTTGATGTCGCCACCCGACAGGCGTTCGACTTCATCGGCATAGAACTGCACGGCGGCGGCACGGGTGCCGCGATTAGGGCCTGCTTCGGCGTAGCGCAGGACGACTTCGGCGGAAACCTGGGCCGCCCCGGCCAAAGCCAGCACGATCCCGAGGGTCAGAGATTTGAATGTTGAAACCATGGCATTGCTCCCGGCGTGGGGTGTTATTTTTGTTGGCCGCGGCGGAGGGATGACATCCACCACACGCACCCAAACTATCACCGGAAAGCAATATCAACAACGACCCATATTTTATAGAATCTATGCCCTGTGGATATGGGTTGACGGACCTCAATCCGCCGGCACCCCCTCCTCGTTCTCGCCGCCGAAAACATAACGGAAAGTCCCCTGGCCGGTGGCGATCAGGGTGTCTTCACAGGTGATCCGGGCCTCGACAAAAAAGATCTTGCGGCCACGGTTGACCACCTTGGCCTCGACCCGCAATACGCCCTGTTGCAGCGGATTCATGAAGTGGGTATTGAGCGAGATGGTGATGCAGCGCCGGACATTGCCGGGCACTGAGCAATAGGTGCCACACAGCCCTGCTGCACTGTCCAGCAGAGACACAAACACCCCGCCATGGACAAAGCCGTTGCGGTTGAGATGACGTTCGTTCATCTCGGCGGTGATGACTGCGCGGTTCGGCTCCCATTCGGTCACCGAAAATCCGAGAACTTCCCGGAAGCCGCTCATATTCTCGGCTTCAAACTGCAGGTTTGCTTCACTCATGTTGCTCACACATTCGGTTGTGCCGTGGCGGGATTCGTCACGGCAATCATTCTTTGTATAAATCCGGCATGCCACATAGCAAAACCGAATACCATTTTGAGCCTCAAGCGTATCGCAGGTGGCAACCAAAAAGAATTCGATGAAAGTTATTGGTGACTCCGGCACCGCCAGATGGCGGTGCCGGGTTGCCCCGAACAGGCTTAGCCAGGGTAAGCCCGCACCGGAAGGTAGCAATCAACGTTCCCAGGGATAGCCGAGCCGTTCCTTCTCCGCTTCATAGCGGGCCACAATGGCCAGGTACTCATCCCAGATACCCTGGCCGTCTACACCGGCACGATTCATGGCATCGACCCAGTCCTGGATGTATTTTTCCGACCCGTCAATCAGCCGCTGCCGCTCCGTTGCACTCCAGCGGCTGACCGGCACCTTGTTACCTATGGCCCCGCTGGTGAGACCCTCCACCACCTGATCCATCTCTGCCACCTGCAGCCGGGCAAAGTAGTCGATGGTGTCCGAACCTGCCTGCTGCAGGGCACTGCGCTGGTTGTCGTTGAGATCGTTCCAGATATCCCGGTTGATCATCACCGCAAAACCGGCCACCTGGCCCCAGTCTGCCAGCGACACATGGTCGATCACCTCGAAGGTTTTCAGGGCACGGATGGTGTACAGATAGCTGGCGCTGCAGTCCACCAGGCCGGTATCCAGCGCCTGGTAGATCTCACCGGCGGTAACCCCGACTATGTCGGCCCCCATATCCTTCAGCACTTTGCTGTAGATGGCCACCGCACGGATTTTCTTGCCCCGGATGTCCTCCACCGACTCGATCCGGTTGTCGCCGGCACATTCGAACTGCACGCCGCTGCTGGAAAAGCCGGTGAGGTACATCAGGTTTTCCTCACCCAGCATGCGCTGCAGGACTTCGTTGGTGGTCATCAGCTCATACATCGAGCGCATTCCCACCCAGGGATCGGCAGACTGGTGGGGAATATCGCCAATCGCCAGGGCCTTGAGTTTGGTGGGCGAATAGACAGCCAATACTGAGCCCAGATCCGCCGTACCCACCGAAACCCCGGCCGGGACGGTTTTGTAGTCCAGCAGCGCACCGCCCCAGTGGATATCGAACTTCAGTTCACCACCGCTCAGCTCACTGGCATTACTCATGAAATGCTCGACTGCCTGTGAACGGGTACCGCGGTTTGGCCCGCCCTCGGCGAACCGCAGGGTGGTTTCAGCACAAACAGATGTCGACAACAAACCGACGGCAAGATAACAACCAACATGACGCAGTAATTTTGTTCTTATCATTTTTGTACTTGCCATTTGTGTATTTGTCATTTGTGTATTTGCCATTTGAGAGCTCCGTGCATTATTTTTATGAGCCCTAACGCTAACACCCCACCGTCGCCCGCACAGTTATAATTTATCTATATTTTCCATGCCAATCAGGTATGCCAAAAGACAGGATTAAAAGCCGGTTACAGGTTACTTTTAAAGGCCGATAAAAAGCGTTCTCTTAAAGCAAGCCTGAATAAACAGAGCAACAACAATACATCCGGATGCATTGCAGCAATCCATAAAACAAATACGGAGTAGCCATGGCCGATTTATTACATGAAATAAACAACCATATCCTGACCCTTACCCTGAACCGACCCGACCGGCTCAATGCCATGAGCAACGAAATGCGGGAGGAGATGCTCCGGCTGTTGACGGACCAGGCCACCAATCCGGACGTCCGCGCCATCGTCATTCGAGCCAATGGCCGGGGCTTCTGTACCGGTGCCGATGTCCAGCCCGACCAGATCCTTGCCCGCCGCGCCAACATTGGCGAACAGGTGGAAAGCGGGATCAATCAGGTGATCAGAAAACTGACCAGCCTGCCGGTACCGGTTATTGCCGCAGTCAACGGTCCGGCCGCCGGCGCCGGGGTCAGCCTGGCCCTGGCGTCCGACCTCATGCTGGTAAACCGGGATGCGGCATTTCACGTTTCGTTTGCCCGTATCGGCGCGGTCATGGACGGCGGCAGCTCATGGTTTCTCTCCCGCACCATCGGCGCCCGCCGCACCGCTGCCCTTGCATTGACCGGTGGCACCTTCGGGGCAGAGGAAGCGCTGACGTGGGGGCTGGCGCACAAGGTGGTGGACAATGACCAGCTATGGGCAGAGGCAGACAAACTGGCCGGCCAACTGGCGAACGGGCCAACCACCGCCCTCGGCCTGATCAAAAAAGAGATTGCCATGGCGGCAACCCTGGATCTCAGCGCGACCCTGACCCTGGAGGCCGAAAGCCAGCAGGTTGCATTCAATACCGCGGATTTTGCCGAGGCAATTGAGGCCCGCCAGCATAAACGACCGCCGGTTTTCCGGGGTCATTGAACCGGGCGTTTACCCGACTGGCCGGCGCCGTCAGCGGCGCCGGCCTGCGGAAGTCGGCTCAGATCCTGCGCCCGGCCTGCTGCCAGTACTTGTCGCGAAGCCGGCGCTTGAAGATCTTGCCGGAGTCTTCCCGCGGCAGGTCTTTGCCGATCTCGATGGTCCGTGGCACCTTGAAGCCAGCCAGGTGTTCGCGCAGATAAACCCGGACTTCGTCGACGGAAATGCCGTCCTCATTGTCGACTTCCAGCACCGCCATCACCGACTCGCCAAACTCTTCATCCGGCACCCCGAACACTGCACAGTCCTTGATCCCGGGGTAATTATGAAGCACCGACTCAATCTCTGCGGGGTAGATATTGACCCCACCCGAGATCACCATGTCCTTGGCCCGGTCAGCGATGAACAGGAATCCGTCCTCATCCATATAACCCATGTCACCGGAGGTGATGTAGCCGTCACGATCGATTTCAGCCCGGGCTTCCGGCCGGCCGTTATAAGTGAAATCGTTGATCGGGAACCGCGAGTAAATTTCACCAATGGTATTGGCGGGCAGGATGTTGCCGTTCTCGTCAAGAATGCGGACATCCGCTTCCGGCACCGTCTTGCCGACACTGCCGGGTTTCGCCAATGCCTGCTCGGAGTTACAGGCAACCACGGCACCGGACTCGGTGGAGCCGTAGAACTCGTTGATGACCGGTCCGAACCACTCGATCATCTTGCGCTTGACGTCCGCCGGACACGGCGCGGCGGCGTGGATGATGAATTCCAGGGATGACAGGTCATAGCGGTTGCGGATGGCTTCCGGCAGCTTGAGCAGACGGATGAACATGATCGGTACCATCATCGCCGCCGTGAGCTTGTACTCTTCGATCAGCTGCAGCACGCCCTCGGCGTCAAACCGCGGCACAATCAGCAGCAGGTCACTGATTTTGGAAGCCTGCATGGCGTAGCCGTTGGGGGCGCTGTGGTAGAGCGGGCCCGGCACCATGCAGCGGGCATTAGGTGCGCAGCCGTACACCCGGGAGCGGAAATTCCGCATCCGGGTGACTTTGTCGTCGTCCAGGGCGATGCGACGAACCCCCTTGGGATGACCGGTGGTGCCGGAGGTATACAGCATCGACGATGGGCCGACCCGGGCAGGTTCAGTGATCGGCTGCTGGTTGTCGAGCCACTGGTACCAGCTGGTCTGCCCTTCCGGCACTGTACAGGCCTGCGCATCGAGGCCGAACGCCGAACCGATGTCCTCATGGGTCTCCACCACCAGGCAGGTCACGCCGGCGGGAATGGCATCGTGGATGGCGCGCCAGAGATCCGCGTGAATCACCAGCACCTTGGCGCCACAGTCATTCAGAATGTAGGTCAGCTCCTCACCGGCCAGATGCCAGTTGATCGGCACCGCGTAAGCACCGACATAGTTGGCGGCATGGTTGGCGGTCAGGAACGGAATGTCGTTGCGCATGAAGATACCGACGCAGTCACCCGGTTCGACTCCCATATTGCGGAAGCCCGCCGCCGCGCGACGGATATCATGCTGGAATTCCTCATGGCTCAGATGCCTGCTGCCGCAGACAATGCCCTTGAACGTAGTCTTGTCGATTGTGGTCTTGGTCACTGCTCAATCTCCTGTAACCGGCCCGTCAGCTCAAACTGACGACCTCAACGGCCGGTAAACTGCGGTTTGCGTTTTTCATTGAAGGCGGTTACACCCTCGACCCAGTCTTCAGCCATCACGCTGTCCCCGAAGGTTTCCGCCTCGGACTGCAGTTGTTGTTCGAGGGAGTTTTCCGATGACTGCAGGATCAGCTTCTTGATGTTGCCGTAGGCGCGGGTCGGCCCCTGAGCCAGCCGCTCGGCCAGTTTGCGGGTCTCCGCCTCCAGGTCGGCACCGGGCACCACCCGGTTGATCATGCCAAGGTCTTTGGCTTCGGCAGCGCTGAAGCGGTCCCCCAGCAAGGCAATTTCCATGGCTTTCTTGGTGCCCACCAGCCGCGGCAGGTAATAGGTCGCACCGCCGTCCGGGCTGCTGGCAATGTGGCTGTAGGCCAGGGTGAAGAAGGCATCGTCGGCAGCAATCACCAGGTCACAACTCAGTGCCACGCTGATACCGGCACCGGCGGCCGCGCCACGGACACTGGCAATAATCGGCTTGTTGAGCCGCCGCATGGTGTACATGATGCCGTTGAGGTTGGTGTGGATCCGGTTGATGAAGGTCAGCCGCCGCTGCTCGGGAGTCAGCGGGGTGAATTCCATGAACGACTTGACGTCGCCCCCCGCCATGAAATGATCACCGGCGCCCCGCAGCACCACACACCGCACCGAGTCATCGGACTCCAGCGCCTGGAAGGTCGCCAACAGCTTCTGCCGCATGTCCAGCGAAAGCGCGTTTCTGGCTTCCGGACGATTCATGGTGAGGTAGGCAACACCGTTTTCTGCTTCGTATAAGAGATGACTCATTTGTTATTGTCCCCATGCAAACGTATTCGGTTGGTCCAGGTTCAGTTGACGGCGATGGCGCCCTGTAGCGCGTCCAGCTGCTCGGCACTGTACCCCAGCTCGGTAAAGACTGCTGCGGTATCCGTACCGTAGGGTTTTGCCGGGTGACGAATCTCCGGCGCAGTCCTGCTGAAGCGGGGGGCTGGCGCGGGCTGTGTCATGTCACCCACTTTCACGTAGGTCTGGCGCGCCACGTTGTGCGGATGGCTCTGGGCTTCCTGCATATCCAGCACCGGCGCAAAGCAGATATCGGTGCCTTCCATCAGCTCACACCACTCCTCACGGGTCTTCTGCAGGAAAACCTCGGCGATGGCCTGCTTGAGCTCCGGCCAGCGCTGCTGGTTCAGCTGGTCGGCAAACCGCTCCGCGGGCAAACCGGCCACTGCCATCAGCCGGGCATAGAACTGTGGCTCGATGGAACCGATGGAGATGTACTTGCCGTCGCGGGTTTCATAGGTGTCGTAGAAGTGGGCACCGCCATCCAGCTTGTTGGTGCCGCGCTCCAGGGAATGCAGCCCCATGGCATGGGCACTGTGGAACATGGACATCAGGATGGCAGACCCGTCGGTCATTGCCGCATCAATCACCTGGCCCTTGCCGGACTTCTGGGCCTCCAGCAGCCCGGCCACCAGCCCGAGCGCCAGGAACATGCCGCCGCCGCCAAAATCACCCACCAGGTTGAGCGGGGGCACCGGTTTTTCGCCGGCGCGACCCACGGCATTGAGTGCACCGGTCAGCGAGATGTAGTTGATGTCATGGCCGGCGGCGTGAGACAGCGGACCAAACTGGCCCCAGCCGGTCATCCGGCCATAGATCAGTTTCGGGTTACGGGCGAGACAGGCGTCGGGGCCGATCCCGAGTTTTTCGGTTACCCCGGGGCGAAAACCCTCGAACAGCGCATCGGCACTTTCCACCAGTTTCAGCAACGCCTCTACCCCGACTTTGCTCTTGAGGTCGAGGGCAATCGAGCGTTTGCCACGGCGGCTGCAATCCAGTGCCGCTTTCGGCGCCTGCGCGCCGAGTCGCTCCACGCTGATCACTTCCGCACCCAGGTCTGCCAGCACCATGCCGCAGAAGGGTCCGGGGCCGATACCGGCCAATTCGATAATGCGAAAACCGTGCAACGGTCCCATGTGCAATCTCCATCGCCGCCGATACCCGGCGAGCCTTGTTGTTATTAATCGTGCTGTGATTGATCGTGTTGTTATTGATCTCGGTACTCAGCGGCCAGAACCCGCCACAATCTTCTGGTCGAACAGGCGCGCGATCTCGCCAGCGGACAGGCCGAGGGTGTCCGCCAGAATTTCCTCGGTGTGCTCACCCAGTTTTGGTGCAGGCCGCACCGGCTCCTGATCCACCGAGGTGAATCGCAGCGGATGATCCGGCATCAGATACTTGCCAATGCCCGGCTGCTCCACCATCTGGAACATCGGGTTGTCCACCGAACAGTCGATGTCGTTCTCGACCACTTCGCGGATGGTCTGGTACTTGCCCCAACAGGCGCCGGCGTTGTCCAGCTCGGTGGCAACCTGCTCGAAGCGGCGGGCGGCAAACCAGGGCTGGAAGATCTCGGTGATACCGTCGCGGCCTTCGTAACGGTCGCCTTCCTTGCGGAAATCCAGCCCCATGCGCTGCTGCAGGGCGGTTATCTCGGCTTCGGTACCGGTCACCTCGACCAGCGCCCGCCACTGGTTGGGACTAACTCCCACCACCATCACCCGCTCACCGTCCTGGCACTGGAAGTCATGACCGTAGGTGCCGAAGATGTTGTTGCCGATGGCCTCGCGATCGCTGCCATTGATCATGGCTTCGGCGATGTAACCCAGGTTGCCCAGGGTGGCGAGTGCCACATCAGCCAGGGCAATGCGCACCAGCTGGCCCTGGCCGGTGCGGCTGCGATGGCGCTCGGCCGCCAGCAGGCCCAGGGCAATCTGCTGCCCGGTAATTACGTCCCAGGCGGGCATCGGGTTGTTCAGTGGCGGGATCTCCCCGCTCTTGCCCACCCCGGTCAGCGCCGGAAAGCCCACTTTGCAGTTGACGGTGTAATCCAGCGCACCACGGCCGTGGCGATCGCCAACCAGGTTCAGGTAAATCAGGTCGTCCCGGTGTTCTTTCAGGCGGTCATAGGACAACCAGCCCTTGGCCGGGAAGTTGGTCAGGAACAGGCCTGCCTCGTCGCCGGGGGCGGCAATCAGCCGGGTCAGCAGCTCCTGGCCTTCGGGGCGGCGGAAATCCACCGCGATGGAACGCTTGCCCTTGTTGAGGCTGTGCCAGTACAGGCTTTTCTGGTCCGCGGTCACCGGCCAGCGGTTGTAATCGATACCGCCACCGATCGGATCGAAACGGATGACGTCCGCGCCCAGCTGCGCCAGTGTCATACCGCCGGAAGGTGCGGCCACGAAGGCACTGCCTTCAACGACACGGAGTCCTGAGAGAATGTTCTGCATGGTGTTCAGTTCCTGGCTGTCAGGGGGTGGAAGCACCGGCCGCCGTCACCGGCGACCGGAACGGGCGTCAGCTGACTTCGGCGTAGCCGTTGTTGATGACCACCACATCGCGCTCGGTTACCCGGCAGCGGAAGGCGACTTCGTTGCCGGTGCGCCAGATTTCGGTGCGAATGGTTTCACCCGGATAGACCGGTGACGAGAACCGCAGGCGAATGCGGTGGAATCGGGCCGGATCGTAGTCACACAGGGTTTTCAGAATGGCGTGGGTGGCCACCCCGAAGGTACACAGCCCGTGCAGGATCGGCGCCTTGAATCCGGCCGCCGTTGCCACCGCCGGTGACGCGTGCAGCGGGTTGTAATCGCCGGACAGACGGTAGATCAGTGCCGACATCGGCAGCGTTGGCAGGTCGCACACCAGGTCTGCCTCGCGCTCGGGAATCGGGTCCGGCTTCGGTGACGGCACCGACGGGCCGCCAAAACCGCCGTCACCGCGGGCCATGGTGGTGCTGATCAGGGTACACAGGTCTTCACCGGTAGCCGCATCACGGACGGTGCGCTCGGACAGGATCAGGGCACCCTTGCCCTCGCCCTTGTCGACGATTTCGTTGATCCGGGTGGTGGCTTCAACCGTGCCGGAGGCGGGCAGGGGTTTGTGCATGATCATTTCCTGACCGGCGTGGAGAATCTTCACCCAGTCGATGCCGGTATCCGGCTCTTTCGCCCAGAAACCGGGATAGGCCAGCACATTCGCCATGCTGGGCATGGCTTTCAGGCCATCTTCGTAGACAAATTTCAGGCAGTCTTCATCGAGGGGGTCGATGCCCATACCCACACCCAGGGCGTAGAGGATGGTGTCTTTCTCGGTGTAGGTGTGTTCGAGACGCTCGAACTTGCGATTCATCAGCTTATCGTAATCGATGGCCACCGTGGCGCTCCTTTATTGTTACTGTCAGGGCCGTACAGGTGCCCGGCCCCGCAGGGCCGGAACGATACTGCAATGTCAGACCGGGATCAGAACGGGTCCCAGCTGAACACGTCCGCAGAGCGGCTCAGCGGATAGAAGTCCGCTTCGAAGGCCGGCAGCACACGGCTCAGCACAGTCTCCGGAGTCCAGCCCTCGGAGGTGTGGGCAGAGCGGAACGGACGCGGCTGGCTGAACAGGAAGATTTCGTTGTTACGCACACCGAAGATCTGGCCGGTGACGTTCTTCGCCTGGTCGCTGCACAGGGACACCGCCAGGGTGGCGATCTTGTCCGGAGTCATCTGCTGGATCTTGGCAACGCGGGCCTTCTGTTCCTCACTGTCGGTCGGAATGCTGCCGATCAGCCGGCTCCAGGCGAACGGCGCGATGCAGTTGGACGTTACCCCGAAGCGCTGCATGTCCAGTGCCATGGACTTGGACAGGCCCACGATACCCATCTTGGCCGCCGCGTAGTTTGCCTGGCCGAAGTTACCGATCAGGCCGGAGGTGGAGGTCATGTTGACGAAGGTACCGCTGCCCTGCTCGCGGAAAATCGGCGCCGCAGCACGGCTGACGTTGAAGGTGCCTTTCAGGTGGACCGCCAGCACCGCGTCAAAGTCTTCCTCAGTCATCTTGTGGAAGATCACGTCGCGCAGGTTACCGGCGTTGTTGATGACGCCGTCGATGCGACCGAAGGTGTCGATGGCGGACTGGACGATTTTCTGACCGCCTTCCCAGGAGGTCACGCTGTCGAAGTTGGCAACCGCATCACCGCCTGCTGCCTTGATCTCGTTGACCACTTCCTGGGCCGGAGTGGCATCGTTACCGGAACCGTCCGCACCGCCACCGATATCGTTAACCACTACCTTGGCGCCACTTTCCGCCAGCAACAGTGCAGTGGCGCGGCCGATACCACGGCCGGCGCCGGTAACCACGATGACTTTTCCTTCCAGAAGTTTCTTATCGCTCATGACACCCTCCTACAGGTCTCTTGTTGTCTGATCATTGATGTAGTTGCGGCAGTGCAGCACTGCCGGTCAATCGGGTCTGGCCGACCGCCGTTCAGGCGTTGCCCACCAGGTTTCTTGCAATCACTTTGAGCGCCAGGGTTTCCTCGGCGCCCTCGAAAATCGACAGCACCCGGGCATCGACGAAGTAACGGCTGACCGCCGTTTCCTCGGCATACCCCATGCCACCGTGAATCTGCATGGCTTCGCGGGTTACCCACTCCGCGGCACGACAACTGAACAGCTTGACCAGGCTAGCCTCCATCTGACCGGCGCCCTCGTCCATCATCCGTGCCACCGCGTAGCTGAACTGGCGGGAAGCGGTCAGGGTGGCCATGATGCGGCCGAGCTTCACCCGGGTCAGCTGGTAATCGCCCACCGGGTTGCCGAACACCTTGCGCTCCCGGGAGTAACTCAGCGCCTTCTCGAAGGCGGCCTGCATCACCCCGGTGGCACGGGCGGCGGTCTGGATACGACCGCCGGCAAAGCCGGCCATGGTGAAGTAGAAACCCTTGCCTCGGCCGTTTTCCTCACCAATCAGCCGATCGGCGGGCACAAAGTAATCCTCGAAGAACACGTCATAGGAATGCATGCCGCGGTAGCCCAGGGTGGCGATGGCCTTGCCCTGAATCACTCCGCCGCCGGGCTGCTGATGACGGAATTCATGGCCGGCAGCCGCCGGCTTTTCCACCAGGAACAGGCTCAGTCCTTTGTGTCCCAGGGCAGGATCCGCCTCGGTGCGGGCCATCGCCAGCAGCAGGCTGGCCTTGCCGGCAAAGGTACACCAGGTTTTGCTGCCGTTGAGCAGCCAGCCGCCGTCCACCGGCGTCGCCTTCAGCCCCAGCGACGCGACGTCCGAGCCGAAGTTGGGCTCGGTTATGGCAATCGCGCAAAGCTTCTCGCCAGAGGCGATCTGCGGCAGCCAGGTTTCCTGCTGGGCCGACGTGCCACCCTGCAGCAGGGCCTTGGCGGCAATTTCCGGGCGGGTAATCAGCGAACCGGCGGCGCCGAGGGAGGCCTTGGAAAGTTCCTCAGTGACCACGATCATGCCGAGGCTGTCATCGCGGTCGTCCGGCTGCAGACCACCAAACCGTTCCGGAATGCTGATTCCGAAACAGCCGAGCTCTGCGGCCTGGTTGAGAATCTCATCGGGAATATCGAGGTCGTGGCGGTGGATTTTCTCCGCCAGCGGCGCAACCACGTCGGCACCGAAACGGGCAAACATGTCGCGGACCATTTCCTTGTCTTCACTGAGCAAAGTCGGCAGACGGCTGCTGCCGCGCTCGGTGACGGCACCGCCGATCCCGGCGAGGAACTCCGCACTGCCGTAGCTGGCCCGCAAGGTACTGATGGCGCCATCGCCATACAGCGCAGACACTTCCGCAACATCCAGGCCGAGGTCCGTGGCACGGGCCAGCAGGCGCTGGAGGGCCGAGCTCACGGCTTCGGCGGTAAACGCCAGCGCGGTATCCGCGGCAAAGCGATCGTCCTCACCCACCTTGCGGGCGTATTCGCAGACTTCCCGCGCGGCCACCAGCTCTGCGGTACAGAATGCCAGTTCGTAACAACCCAGCTGATGGCGGTCCAGCAGGTCGCCATCCAGCCTGCCGTCCACGGTGGCGAACGCCTTGAGGTTCTTCAGTCCCTGACGGACAAACTGCTCAACCGTGTTGACACTGCTGCTTGCAAGTTCAAGGGCCGCAGCCTGTTCACCGACACTCATGCTCTACCTTCCTGACTCTGTGGATTGGGAGAAACGGACCGGGGCAGCCAACCGCTGGCCGCCCCGGCTGAACCACCTTACTCGTATCGACCGATGATCGAGATACTGCAGATGTTCTGGTGCGGGAAACCGCCCAGGTTGTGGTTCAGCGCCAGCCGCGGATCTTTCAGCTGACGGTCACCGGCACGGCCGTAGAACTGCAGGTAGTTTTCATAGATCATCCGCATACCGGAGGCACCAATCGGGTGCCCGAAGCACTTGAGGCCGCCATCGATCTGGCACGGAATGCGGCCATTGGCGTCGAAGTCACCGTTGAGCACGTCTCGCACCGCCTGGCCTTCGTCCGACAGCTGCAGGTCTTCCATGGTGACCAGCTCGGTGATCGAGAAGCAGTCATGGACCTCGGTCATGCTGACTTCAGCCCGGGGATTGCGGATACCCGCCTCGTCGTAGGCACGCTGGGCCGCAATGCGGGTGGTTTTCAGGTAGGAACCGTCCCACTTGCTGAAGCCACCTTCCTCACCGTTGGACGCCGCCAGCTGCAGCGCCTTGACGGACACCAGGTCGGCCTTGCCGAGGGCACGGGCAATTTCCGGTGTGCAGACGATGGCGCAGGCGGCCCCGTCACTCACGCCGCAGCAGTCAAACAGTCCAATCGGCTCGGCGATGTAGGGGGCGTTGATCGCCTGTTCCTCGGTGATCTCGCGCTGCAGGTGAGCCTTCGGGTTCTTGGCACCATTGGCATGACTCTTCACAGAGATATGCGCCATGGCCCGCTTCAGGTCGGCCTTGTCGACGCCGTGCTTGGCACGGTAGCCGCTGGCCAGCTGGGCGAAGGCGCCCGGCGCGGACAGGTTCGGCCAGTACATGTCGTTTTCGACACCGCGGGTCCGCTGGGGCAGACCGCCGTAACCCACGTCCTTGAGTTTCTCCACACCCAGTGCCAGGGCGATGTCACAGGCACCGGAAGCCACCGCATACACCGCTCCACGGAAGGCTTCGGTACCGGTGGCACACATGTTCTCGACCTTGGTCACCGGAATGTTGGGCAGACGCAGGGCGATGGACAGCGGCATGGCGCTGGAGCCCACGTTGTAGGCATCGATACCGGCACCGAACCAGGCCATCTCGATCTGGTTCTTGTCGATACCGGCATCCGCCAGGCCTTCTTCAAATGCCTCGGACATCAGATCGGCAGGACTGGCATCCCAGCGCTCACCAAACTTGCTGCAGCCCATTCCAAGGATCACTACTTTATCTTTGATTCCACTAGCCATTGTTAGTCACCTGTAGTCGCTGCGTAAGTTATTGCTGAGCCGGAGTGGCCTTCCAGAAGTACTTCCGGAAGCCACGCTGGTTGTCGAACTGCCGGATACGGAAGTGCACGGAAACCTCAACACCGGTATCCATGGTGCCGGGCTCAACTTCCGTGAAGTCCATCATCAGGCGACCACCGCCCTCGAATTCCACCAGGCCAAAGTACGCCGGCGGGTTCCAGTCGAAGGTCAGGCGGTCGGCAGTCCAGGTCATCACGCGACCCTTGACGGCAGACATCGGGTGATCGTCCTGGCTGTCCAGACCACCACACTCAGGGTTAACGCAGTATTTTTCCTTGGGAATCTGCACGGTGCCGCAGCTGCGGCACTTGCCACCGATGAATCCGGTGAGCAGGTCCTTGCGACGGTACATGGCCGCCAGATAGCTTTGCTTGTCCAGCTCACCACGCTTGCCAACCTCACGATCCACCAGGTTGTTGAAGCTGAGGAAACGGTTGTAGTTGGCGTCTTCGCGACGGCGGGCCAGCGCACCGCTGAAGCCGGTTTTCGGACGCCTGGCGGCGATGGCATCGGTGGCACGCAGCAGCACCGCATCCGTTCCCTGGCCAAATCCGGTAAGCAGGATCAGGTCACCGGCGCGGGCTTTCTCCAGCACTTCGGTGAGCAACAGGATGGGATGGGCAACCCCGGTCACACCCAGGTTGCCGATGTGGTTGTCGGCAACTGCATCGGCGGCAATGCCGATGGCCTTGGCAACCGCAGCCGGGGTCCGGCCCTGATCGGTGGCCAGCACGAAATGGGCAATCTCGGATGCCTTCACGCCGGTCTTTTCCAGCAGGCGGTTGACCGCCAGCGGAACGCTCTTCATGAAGCCTTCGTCGCGGATCCAGCGCTCTTCCCACTCGTAGTCGAGGGTGGAGTCTTCACCGCGGTAATGGTCGACGAAATCGGTCACGTAGGTTTCGCTGCCCAGGTACTCGGCAATCACGTCCTCGTTACCCACCGCAACCGCAGCGGCACCGTCACCCCACAGCATTTCGGCACGGGAGCCGCACTTGCTGCGGCGGTGCTCGGACGCCAGCAGCAGGGCGTTACCCTTGGCCGCAGCACCGGATTCCAGCATGGTGATCAGCGCCGAGGTCGCGGCACGCTGGGAGGCGGCCACGTCCATAGTGCGCAGGTGGTCACCCAGGTTCAGCGCCTGGCTGACCACCACCGAGTTCTGGCGATCAAGGAACGGCAGCGTGGTGGAAGCCAGGTACAGCGCGTTGACGGAACCGGCATCCAGGACCGACAGACAGTCCTGACCAGCCTCAACGGCCATGGTGATGGTGTCTTCGTCCCAGTTACAGACACTGCGCTCGCCCTTGGCCAGGCCACGCAGGCTGGCATCAAACCAGTCGTTGGCGTCGGCGATGGCGGACTTCAGCAGGCGGGTCCGGGGAATGTAGGCACCGTAGGCGGTAATACCAGACATGTGAATTCCTTCCTTTCTTGTTGTGCAGGCCCGGCGACCAGAGCCAGCCGGACCTGCCAGATTGATAGCCGGATTAGAGAGAGCGGGCGATAACCAGCTTCATGACCTCAGACGCACCACCGTAGATGCGGCGAACCCGGGCGTCGACGAACATGCGGGCAATCGGGTACTCGCACATGTACCCGTAGCCACCGAACAGCTGCAGACACTTGTCGACCACCACGCCTTCGTTCTCGGTGGTCCACAACTTGGCCATGGCACCCTCATCTGCGGTCAGCGTGCCTTCCGCGCATTTCTTGATGCACTGGTCGAGAAACGCCCAGCCCACGCTCAGGTTGGTCTTGATGTCGGCGAGGGTGAACTGGGTGTTCTGGAAATCTGCCAGTGCCTGGCCGAACATCTTGCGTTCTTTGACGTAGGCATTGGTCAGGTCAAAGGCACGCTGTGCTTCAGCCTGGGCACGGCAGGCAATGGTGATCCGCTCGCGGGGCAGCTCACGCATCATCATGGCAAAACCTTCGCCTTCCTGGCCCACCAGGTTGGTGACCGGCACCCGCACATCCTGGAAGAACATTTCGGAAGTGTCCGCGGCCTTCTGGCCGATCTTGTCCAGGTTGCGGCCACGCTGGAAGCCGGGACGGTCGGCCTCCACGATGATCATGCTGATACCGCGGGCGCCCTTGGACGGGTCAGTCACACAGGCCAGCAGGACAAAATCGGAGTTCTGACCGTTGGTGATGTAGGTCTTCTGGCCGTTGATAACGTACTCGTCACCATCACGGACCGCAGAGGTACGGATCGCCTTGAGGTCACTGCCGGCGCCCGGCTCGGTCATACCGATAGAGGCAATCACTTCACCGGTCACCATCTTCGGCAGCCACTGGCGCTTCTGGTCTTCGCTACCGGCATTCATCAGGTAGTAGGCGACGATATCGGCACTTACCGAGAAACCCACGCTGGCACCGCCGATGGCGTAGCCGGTTTCTTCTGACAGCACCATGTTATAGAGGAAGTCCGCACCCGGCCCGCCGTATTCTTCCGGCACGCCACAGCACAGGAAACCGTTCTCGCCCGCCTTGCGCCAGAACGCCTTGGGGACGATACCGTCCTTTTCCCACTGCTCGATGTTGGGCTCGAGCTCTTCGCGGAAGAAGCGACGGGCGTTCTCGCGGAACAGCTCATGGTCGCTGCTATAGATAGAACGGTTTTGCATAGTTTTTATCCTCTTGATGACTTTTGGTCAGGTGCGATTCCGGACTTCAATCACCCCGACCCGGATGTGGCGGAGCCCGCGATGCGCGGAAAAACCAGATGTGACCAACCGTATCAGCAAGGAAAAACTACAGCAATTATATACTTTTTATATCTGCCATCTCTTTTCGGCATACCATGGGCAACTAATAACCCCTAGGCCTCACCGACAAAGATGGTATAGAGTACGCCGAACGAATAATTAATTGTTATAGAAGAGATCGCCATGCCCTTCAACCTGAACATCGACCTGCGCCAGCTCAACACCTTCCTGACCGTTGCCGATACCGGCAGCTTCAGCCGCGCTTCCGAAAAACTGTTCGTGGCCCAGCCGGCACTGAGCCGCCAGATCCGGATGCTGGAAGAGGCGCTGAACGTCGAAGTGTTTGTCCGCCATGGCCGCGGCGTGGTGCTGACCGCAGCGGGCGAACTGCTCTACGAGCGGGCCCGCACGCTGCTGCAGAGCCTGGAGCGAACCCAGGCGGATGTGACTGCGGTGGCCGGAGAAGTCACCGGCCAGGTGGTGCTGGGCCTGCTGCCAACGGTAACCCATGGTTTCTCCGGCACCATTGTCGAGCAATACCGCAAGCGGTTTCCCCAGGTCCACCTGGCGGTCAAGTCCGCCATGAGCGGCACCCTGCAACAGATGGTGATGCAGCACCGGGTGAACCTCGCCATCACCTATAACCACAGCAACCACAAGAACCTGCGTTACCGGCCACTGATCGAAGAACGGCTCTACCTGATTTCTCCCACCAACACCAAGGTGTCCAACCGTTCGGAAATCACCCTCGATGAAGTACTGGACCTGCCCATGGTCATGCCGGAAGAAAAGCATGGCTTGCGGGTTGCCATGGAGAAGGAAGCCGCCGAGCGCAAGAAAACCCTCAAGCTGGCGCTGGAAGTCAGCGCCTGGCCGATGCTGACCGACATGGTCCGTCGCGGCCTGGGTTATACCATCCTGTCTTCGGCTGCGGTTCATGACATGACCCAGCGCAAGGAAGTGGTCGCCATCCCCATTACCGCCCCGGAGATCAAGCGGACCCTGTCGATTGTCACACCGACCGACCTGCCCGCGTCCGTTGCCACCACCAAGCTGGCGGAGATCATCATGCAGCAGGTGGCAGAGCAGGTTGAAGCCGGCACCTGGAAGGGCAAGCTGCTGTTTAATCCCAAGGAAATCAGTCAGTCAGCCCGTGAAACCGGCGAAGTCGGCGAGGTCCTCGAGTAATCGCCCAGCCCGGTGGGCAGGTATGGAAAATTCCGATATACCAAAAGCGCATAGGACTTATCGAATATAGATAATTGTTGGAGTCTTCAGCCGCTGCTAGCGTGTCATCTGCCGTGCGACGGCTAAAACCACTGGCGCCAAGGCCGCAATCACAACAGGTCACGGCCAGTCGACACAATTCCAACAAGAATCTCGGAGACAGGTATCCCTATGTCCACTAACAAATTAGCAATGGCAGTAAAAGCAACGACCGCCGCCATCGCATTCGGGGTTGCAACACAGGCAAGCGCGATTTCCTTTGAAGCGGGCGATGCAAAAGTTGATATCTACGGCTATGCCCGCCTCAACGCCGTATACGACATCGATGAGCAGATCAGCATCGGTTCCGGCACCCAGTCAGGTGACTTCAGCAAGATCAATACCGGTGCTGACGAAGACAACGAAGCGACCGGTTATTTCGACGCCGATGCCGTCCAGTCACGGATCGGTGTCCGCACCACCCTGCCGACCGGCGTCATGGTGAATGTGGAAGGTGACTTCCGTGGTGGCGCCACCGGCGGCGTTCTCCGCCTGCGTCACGCCTATGGCCAGTACGAAAACTGGATCCTGGGCCAGACCTGGTCCAACTACAACAGCTTTGTTGGCGGCACTTCAGTGCTGGAATTCGACGGTGTTGCCGGTGATCCCGGTCTGCGGTCACGGAAAGCCCAGGTTCGCTACACCTCCGGCCCTCTGTCCGTTTCCGTTGAGGACTCGGCTACCCGTATTGAAGGCGCCACGCCAAAGAACGGCCTCCCGGCTTTCACCGCCCGCCTCGAGAGCAAATCCGGCATGCTCGCCTACTCCACCGCAGCCGTGGTACAGCAGGTTGGCTACGATGACGGCACCGAAGACGATTCCGCCTTCGGCTACGCGGTGTTTGGCTCCGCCAAACTGGCACTGACCGACACCTTCAGCATCCAGGGCTCGGTCAACTACAGCGACGGCGCCAATGGCTATCTGTGGCGCTCCGGCAGCAACTACTACGGCGAAGACGCCTACGTTGTTAACGGTAACGTCGAAACCATCACTGGCATGAGTGGCAACATCGGTGCCAGCCTGAAAGCTGCCGGTGGTACGTTCAACCTGGTCGCCGGTATGACCGAGATGGATTGGGACGACGCAGAGGCCGATGGCCTGGCCGTTGCTGACAAGCATGAGCGCAACACCAATGCGTTCGTCAACTACCAGTGGTCCCCGGTAAAGAGCGTCAATCTTGGCGTTCAGTACGGCTACTTCAAGGTCAAAGAAGTCAGCGGGGATGATGGCGACGCCAGCCGCCTGATGTTTGCTGCCCAGTACAACTTCTGATCTAGCCACACTGCAAGGGGTCCGGGTTGTTGCAACCCGGACCCTTTCACACGAATTCCCCGGGGGCGGGCCACCTGAAGGTAGCCCGCTCTCGACCTGTAAACCGGACCTGTAACCCGGAACTGTAACAAGGGTGGCCAGATTCCACCCTGCATTGAAAAACGGAGAGTTGGATGAAGGTTCTCGTCGCGGTCAAGCGCGTTATCGACTACAACGTCAAGGTGCGGGTCAAGCCGGACAACACCGGTGTTGA
>NZ_KZ319371.1 GCF_002744715.1 Marinobacter profundi | reverse complement strand
GAGAGTAGGTCATCGTCAGGCTCTTAATACCAAAACCCCAGCATCGAAAGATGTTGGGGTTTTTTATTGGGCGGCTAAAAACCGGCGACTGAAAAACCGCTGGCCGCAAGGAAGGGATAACCTGCAGCGGTATGGGGGCAGCGTTTTGGCATAGCCTGTCACCACAGCCTGGCCAATCAAGAAGTGATATACTCCTGCAATAGTACAACCACTGTATCTCACGGGAGTCCTGCCAATGTCTGCAAAAGACCATCTCGTAATATTCGACACCACGTTGCGTGATGGCGAGCAAAGCCCTGGCGCAACCATGAACAAGGCGGAAAAGCTGCGCATTGCGAAGGCACTGGAGAAGCTCCGTGTTGACGTGATCGAAGCGGGTTTTGCCATTGCCAGTGAGGGTGATTTCGAAGCAGTCAAGTCGATTGCCGAAACCATCAAGGAGTCCACGGTGTGTAGTCTGGCCCGGGCGGTGGATGTTGATATTGATCGCGCTGCAGAGGCAATTCGACCGGCAGAACGCGGGCGGATCCACACCTTCATTGCAACGTCGCCAATCCACATGCAGTACAAGCTGATGCTGTCCCCGGATGAAGTGATAGAGCAGGCGGTGAGGGCCGTCAAGCGCGCCCGCAGTCACGTCGACGACGTCGAGTTCTCCTGTGAGGATGCGGGCCGCTCCGAGCTGGATTTTCTCTGTCGGATCATTGAAGCGGCTATCGATGCCGGTGCGCGTACGATCAATATTCCGGATACCGTCGGTTATGCCATTCCGGAACAGTTCGGTGAAACCATCCGTCAAATCATTCACCGGGTTCCCAACGCTGACAAGGCCATATTTTCCGTTCACTGCCATAACGATCTGGGGCTTGCGGTTTCCAATTCCCTTGCTGCGGTCATGAACGGTGCCCGTCAGGTAGAGTGCACCATTAACGGGCTTGGCGAGCGGGCTGGCAACGCGTCGCTTGAGGAGATTGTCATGGCGGTGCGTACTCGCCAGGACCTGTTTGACGTCGAGACCCGAATTGATGCCCAGCACATCGTGCCGGCTTCACGACTGGTGTCCACTATTACCGGATTTCCTGTGCAGCCGAACAAAGCGATTGTCGGCGCCAATGCCTTCGCCCACGAGTCCGGCATTCATCAGGATGGTGTGATCAAGCACCGCGAGACCTATGAGATTATGCGCGCCCAGGATGTGGGCTGGCACACTAACAGCCTGGTGATGGGTAAGCATTCGGGGCGTAACGCATTCCGTACCCGACTGAAGGAGCTGGGTATCGAATTCGAAACGGAAAGTGAGCTCAATGAAGCCTTCAGCCGTTTCAAGGCGCTCGCTGACCTTAAACATGAGATTTTCGATGAGGATCTGCAGGCCATAGCCAGTGATACCCTTCAGAGTGAAGAAGACGCGCGCTTCAGCCTGGTCTGTATGAAAGTGTGCTCGGAAACCGGAGTGGTACCCCGTGCCAGCCTGACCCTGCTGATGGATGGTCGGGAGCACAAGGTGGAAGGCGAGGGTAGCGGGCCGGTGGATGCGACCTTCAGGGCAATCGAGTCGTTGGTGGACTCAGGCTGTAACCTGCAACTGTATTCCGTCAATGCCATAACCAGCGGAACCGACGCCCAGGGTGAAGTTACAGTTCGTCTGGAGCGGGGTGGCCGTATTGTCAACGGGGTAGGTGCCGATACCGATATCGTGATCGCGTCGGCCAAGGCCTACATCGAGGCGCTGAACCAGATCAGCAGGGGTGGTGTTCGGCAACATCCCCAGGCGGCAGATGTCTGAGTGCAGTACGGGCTAATCGAAAGGCTTCAATGACTCATCTGAGCGAATCTCAAAGGCAGTTCTACCTGGGGAGTGCGGGTATCCGTTGCTGGTACGCCCGCTCACCTCTGCCCGGTGCTGCGCCTAGTCCGGACTTTGTTTTTGATGAGCCCGAGACGGAACCCCGTAGCCCGGTAATACCGGTCAGCGATTCTCCTCCTGCGGCAGATCCGCAACGTGCCCGCAGGCTGGGGCATTTGCGCGAAATGATGGCTGGGGGCTCGGCGGCAGCAAGCGCAGTTGCCGACACGGCACCGACGCCCCGGGACAAACCTGCGTTGATTCGTTCATCGGCGCGTCCGCCGGTGGCGTCATCGATTGAGGTTGTGCAGCCTGAGGACGCGGTTGAGCAATCCGGCGACCGGTCTATGGCTGAGCCTGTGCGGCCTGCAGAGGCGAGCATCGGCGTTCGCTGGGGTTTCTGGGTCACGGACAAAATGGTTCTGGCAAGCGGCCTCGGCGAGGGCGCAAGCATGCGCCTGCAGGACGCTCTGGCCCTGAATATTCTGAAAGCTCTTGGCTGCCCTGGCGGTCGGCGGCGTGATCTGTCCTGGCCGGTTTTCAGTAATCCGCGTATACCCGGTAACGGCAATGACGGTCTTGCAGAAGTTCTCGGTGAGCTCGCCCGTGAGTTCGGTGACCGCAAGCTGATCCTGCTCGGGGTGGCGGCAGAGGGCGACTCCGTGGAGGATACCCGTTGGTTGCGGGCCCGTTTGCCCGCCGCGGCAGCAGACTTTCCGCACACCCTGGCCGGCTTGGCTACCGATCCTTCACGTAAGAAGGCCCTGTGGCAAGTGCTGAAGCCACTGGCATACCATTAATGGGAGGTTGGCGATGAGCGATCCGGTATGCGCCCATGTCATCCGCCCCCTCGAAGTTGCCGATCTTCCTGAGGTCCTGGATATCGAACATCAGGGATATTCTCATCCCTGGACGGAGGGTGTGTTCCGCGATTGTTTTCGTGACGACTATCGTCTTTCCGTTCTTAAGGCCAGCGGCTATATCGCCGGATATACCGTGGTGGCTTACCTGTTTGATGAGGCTCACCTGCTTAACGTGTGCGTCCGACCGTCGGACCGTGGTCGCGGTGTCGGGCGGCAGTTGCTGCGCCATGTGATGATTGAAGCTGCCCGGGATAACATGCAAAAGCTAATCCTGGAGGTTCGTCAGAGTAATACGTCGGCGATCGCTTTGTATCAGTCAGAGGGATTCGTGCTTATTGGCGAACGCCCCGGTTACTACCCCGCAGCAGAAGGCAGGGAGACAGCTTCCGTCATGGAGCGGATACTGGTTTAGCAGCGAGGCAGACCGTTCGCGTCTTCCACCGATTGGCCGTATAATGGCGCTCCTTCAAAGCTCTCAATTTCAGGTCGTTCTCTCTATGTCTACCCTCTCCCAGGAAGTCGCCAAGCGTCGTACCTTTGCGATCATATCTCACCCCGACGCGGGTAAAACCACCATTACCGAAAAGGTATTGTTGTTCGGGCAGGCGATTCAGAAGGCGGGAACGGTGAAGGGCAAAAAATCCGGCCAGCATGCCAAATCTGACTGGATGGAAATGGAGAAGGAGCGGGGCATCTCCGTGACCACTTCGGTTATGCAGTTCCCCTATGGCGGGCGCCTGGTCAACCTGCTGGATACTCCCGGCCACGAAGATTTTTCAGAGGATACCTACCGTACCCTGACTGCCGTCGATTCGTGCCTGATGGTGATCGACAGCGCCAAGGGTGTCGAGGAGCGCACCATCAAGCTGATGGAAGTAACCCGTCTGCGTGATACGCCAATCCTGACCTTCATGAACAAGCTGGATCGTGATACCCGTGATCCGGTGGAGCTGATGGACGAAGTTGAGGATGTCCTCAAGATCGCCTGCGCGCCGATTACCTGGCCGATTGGCATGGGTAAGAACTTCAAGGGTGTCTATCATTTGCTGCGGGATGAGGTGGTGCTTTATCAGACCGGCCAGGGTCATACTATCCAGGAGCGCCGGGTAATTGAAGGGCTCGACAATCCTCAGCTGGAAGAGGCCATTGGCGCTTATGCCGGCGACCTGCGTGATGAGATCGAGCTGGTCAAGGGCGCGTCCCACGATTTTGACCTGGATGCATTCCTGGCGGGTAAGCTCACTCCGGTATTCTTTGGTACCGCGCTGGGCAATTTCGGTGTCGATCATATGCTCGATGGTCTTGTCGACTGGGCGCCGGCACCACAGCCAAGGGAAACCGATGTTCGTCTGGTCAGGCCTGAGGAAGAAGGCTTTTCGGGATTCGTATTCAAGATCCAGGCGAACATGGATCCGCAACACCGTGACCGGGTGGCGTTTATGCGCATTGTCTCGGGCCAGTACAGTCAGGGCATGAAAGCGCGCCATGTGCGGATCGGCAAGGAAGTGCGTTTCTCCGACGCGCTGACATTCATGGCCGGGGACCGGGAGCATGCCGAGGAGGCATTTGCGGGGGATATTATCGGTCTGCACAACCATGGCACCATTCAGCTGGGTGATACGTTCACGTCCGGGGAAGACATGAAGTTCACCGGGATTCCCAACTTTGCACCGGAACTCTTTCGTCGTATCCGGCTGAAGGATCCCCTCAAGGCAAAGCAGCTGCAAAAAGGCCTGATTCAGCTGTCGGAAGAAGGTGCCGTACAGGTATTCCGTCCGCTGAAAAACAATGACCTGATTGTGGGCGCCGTCGGTGTGCTGCAGTTCGACGTGGTGGTGAGCCGGCTGAAGAGTGAGTACAAGGTGGAAGCGGTCTACGAGCCGATCAACGTGGCAACGGCACGCTGGGTAACCTGTGCCGACGAACGCAAGCTTGAGGAGTTCCAGCGTAAGGCTAACGACTTCGTCGCGCTGGACGGCGGTGACCGGCTGGCCTACATTGCTCCTACTATGGTTAATTTGCAGCTGGCCCAGGAGCGTCATCCTGACATCAGCTTCCACAAAACCCGGGAGCATTGACCGGAGTGTCCGGCGTCGGCGGCAGGGGAGGCAGCCTTGGAGTTGATCGACGCCCATTGCCATCTGGATTTCCCTGCGTTTGATGGGCGCCGTGAGGCGGTCATGCGCGAAGCCGCGGCACTTGGCGTGGTGCGGCTGGTTATCCCGGGGGTGCGCGCGGCAGACTGGCAGCGGGTCGTGAGCTGTGCTGAAGTCATCCACGGCATTCACTATTGCCTCGGTATCCATCCCTGGTTCGTGCAGGAGCATGACTGGCAGGACCTCGAGCGGCTGCGTGCCCTTCTGGTTGCCGGAGGTGAGCGTTGTGTGGGTGTCGGGGAGTGCGGTCTGGACCGTCTCCAGGGTGAGCTGTCCGCTCAGATGCCCTGTTTCGAGGCCCAGGTTGATATCGCCGGGGAGTTGAAGCTGCCGTTGGTCATTCATTCCGTGAGGGCCCACGATGAGGTGGCGTCGGTCCTGAAGCGAAAAGGTTTTAGTGGTCGTGCGTTGGTGCATGGTTTTGCCGGCAGTTACCAGCAGGCGCGGAAACTGGTTGATGCCGGTTGTATGATTGGTGTTGGCGGGATCATTACCTATGCCCGTGCCCGAAAAACCCGTGATACCCTGTCACGACTGCCACTTTCCTGTCTGGTGCTGGAAACCGATGCGCCGGATATGCCGCCGGCAGGGGTTGCAGCGGGCGGGAATTCGCCGGTTTATCTTCCGGATTTTCTGACGGAGCTGGCTCAGCTGCGCGGGGAACCCGCCGAAAACATGGCGCAGGTGCTTTATGCTAACGCCTGCAGGCTCTACGGTTGGCCGGAATGAAATGAGAGAGAGGCGCGTAGCGTAAGGGAATGACGAAACAACGGGCGACGGGCTTGGTTTTCGTATGTGGTTCGGATATACTTCGCGCCCTGGCTTTTCAAGGCGATGCCATCATCTCAGCCCCGAATGATGTCACTGCCGACTAACATACAGGTATAGAGCCCCCTCCGGATGCAGTGCATGTGCCGGTGGTGGTTTTTAACGTTTCTTATATAGCGTTCAAGGCGGAATCAATGAAGACTCTGAGTGCGAAACCAGAAACAGTAAAACGTGACTGGTACGTTGTAGACGCAGCCGGCAAGACGCTGGGTCGTCTGTCAACCGAAATCGCCCGTCGTCTGCGGGGCAAGCATAAGCCTGAGTACACCCCCCATGTCGACACTGGCGATTACATTGTTGTTATTAATGCCAGCCAGGTGCGGGTGACGGGCAAGAAATCATCTGCAAAGATGTATTACAGTCATACCGGCTTCCCGGGTGGAATCAAGTCCATCACTTTCGAAAAGCTGGTCGACAAGGCGCCTGAGCAGGTCATCCAGCATTCTGTAAAGGGCATGCTGCCGAAAGGCCCGCTGGGTCGCGCCATGTTCAAGAAGCTGAAAATCTACGCCGGCGCTGAGCATCCTCACGCAGCCCAGCAGCCCAAAGAACTCGACATTTAACGGAAGGCGGATATGTCTGTAGCACAAAATTACGGTACTGGTCGCCGCAAGACATCCACGGCTCGGGTTTTCATCAAGCCGGGAAGCGGTAACATCTCTATCAACGGTCGCACCATTGAAGATTTCTTCGGTCGTGAGACTCTGCGTATGATCGTTCGTCAGCCGCTGGTGGTTGCCGAGTCTGCGGATCGTTTTGATATCACCATCACTGTAAAAGGTGGTGGCATCAGTGGCCAGGCCGGCGCAATTCGCCACGGCCTGACCCGTGCCCTGATGGATTACGACGAGACTCTGCGTCCTGCACTGCGCAAGGCGGGTTATGTTACCCGTGACGCTCGTGAAGTTGAGCGTAAGAAAGTTGGTCTGCGCAAGGCGCGTAAGCGTCCTCAGTACTCCAAGCGTTAATCGCTTCGGGACAGACCCTGCAAAAAACCCGGCCGCTGGCCGGGTTTTTTGTTGCATGACCACTTGTTGGCAAATTGATCTGGAGCAGGGAAGTGGGCTCTGGTGCAGGCTTTCCGACTTGTAAGGTCTGGGTAATTTCATTACCATTTGTGCGCTTATAATTTTGGGTTGTGAAGTCCTTTTCGACGCGTGGTGTATCCGTTTCAGGGTGCCTGCGCCTCGCCTGATGGGAGAAAACCATAATGAGTAATGGCGACGTTAGCCAAGGCCGGCGCCGGTTCCTGATCGGTGCAACGTCCGTGGTGGGTGGTGTCGGCGTCGTCGGTGCAGCCGTCCCGTTCGTGGCATCCTGGAATCCCAGTGCCAAAGCGGAAGCGGCGGGTGCACCGGTCACCGTCAATGTCAGCAAGATTGAACCCGGTCAGCAAATCACCGTTGAATGGCGCGGTAAGCCGGTCTGGATCATTCGGCGAACTCCCGAGATGCTCGAAGGCATCGAGTCCCTGAATGACCAGGTCAAAGATCCCCAGTCCGAGGCCCCGCAGCAGCCGGCTTATGTGGAAGGTGTTTACCGTTCCCTGAAGCCCGAGCTCGCGGTCATTGTGGGGCTTTGCACCCACCTCGGGTGCGTACCTTCCTATCGTCCGGAAGTGGCTCCAGCGGATCTTGGTGATGCCTGGCTGGGCGGTCTGTTTTGCCCGTGTCATGGTTCCCGGTATGACCTTGCCGGTCGGGTCTACGAGGCGCAGCCGGCTCCTCTGAACCTGGAGGTTCCGCCTTATCGGTATGACGATGATGCGACCATCACCATTGGTCTTGATCCGGAGGCAGCGTAATGCAGAAACTGATTCAGTGGGTAGACGACCGTCTGCCAATCGTTGAGGCCTGGAATAAACACCTGGCAAAGTATTACGCGCCGAAAAACTTCAACGTCTGGTACTTCTTCGGCTCCCTGGCCATGTTGGTGCTGGTTAACCAGCTGGTTACCGGTATCTGGCTGACCATGAGCTACAACCCCTCTGCGGAAGGCGCCTTTGCTTCCGTCGAATACATCATGCGTGATGTGGAGTGGGGCTGGCTGCTGCGTTATCTGCACTCCACCGGTGCCTCTGCCTTCTTTATCGTGGTGTACCTCCATATGTTCCGCGGTCTGATGTACGGCTCGTACCAGAAGCCCCGCGAGCTGATCTGGATCTTCGGTATGCTGATTTACCTGGTGCTGATGGCGGAGGCCTTCATGGGCTATCTGCTGCCGTGGGGCCAGATGTCCTACTGGGGCGCCCAGGTAATCGTTAACCTGTTCGGTGCCATCCCGGTGATTGGTGAAGATCTCTCGCTGTGGATTCGCGGCGACTATCTGATTTCAGGCATCACCCTGAACCGTTTCTTCGCGCTGCACGTGGTGGCCCTGCCGATCGTTCTGCTGGGTCTGGTTGTCCTGCACATCCTGGCGCTGCACGAAGTGGGTTCGAACAACCCCGACGGTATCGATATCAAGAAGAACAAGGACGAGAACGGCATTCCGAAAGACGGTATTCCTTTCCATCCCTACTACACCGTTCACGACCTGCTGGGCGTGGGGGTATTCTTCTTCATCTTCTTCATCGTGGTGTTCTTCTTCCCGGAAATGGGTGGACTGTTCCTCGAGAAACCCAACTTTGAGCCGGCAAACGCTCTGAAGACCCCGGCGCATATTGCACCGGTATGGTACTTCACGCCGTTCTACGCCATGCTGCGTGCGGTAACGGTCGACTTCATCGGCCTTCCTGCCAAGTTCTGGGGTGTGGTGGTGATGGGTGGTGCAATCGCTATCCTGTTTGTGCTGCCCTGGCTGGATCGCAGTCCTGTTCGCTCCATCCGTTACAAGGGCTGGTTGAGCAAGATTGCACTGGCCGTCTTCGCGGTGAGCTTCGTAATTCTGGGCTATCTCGGTCTGGTGCCTGCCACTGAGGGGCGGACAACGGTCGCCCAGATTCTGACCGTGGTCTACTTCCTCTACTTTATCCTCATGCCGTTCTATACGCGCATGGAGAAAACCAAGCCAGTACCAGAGAGGGTGACAGGATAATGAGAAAGCTGATTTTTGGTCTTTTCATCGCAGTCCTGCCAGCCCTCGGGCTGGCGGCCGGCGCGGGTGTGCCGCTCGACCACATCGAGACTGACCACACCGACAAACAATCCCTGCAAAGTGGGGCGGCCCTGTTCACCAACTATTGTATGGGCTGTCACTCCATGGAATATGCCCGCTACAAGCGGGTTGCAGATGACCTGGAGGTCCCGGTAGCGCTTTATGAGGAGAACCTGATTTTCACCGGTGCCAAGATTGGTGAATTGATGAAGAACTCCATGAGCAAGGATATGGCTGCGGGCTGGTTTGGTGCGCCGCCACCCGATCTGACCCTCGAGTCCCGTTTGCGGGGCGAAGCCTGGGTTTACTCCTACCTGCGCGGCTTCTACAAGGATGAAACCCGTCCTTTGGGCGTAAACAACGTGGTATTCGCCAATGTGGGTATGCCGCACGTTATGGTTGACCTGCAGGGCTTGTGCGCAGTGCCGCCGAGTATTGGTGTTGGAGCCTCCGTTGAGCCTCTTAGCGGCAATGTGAAGAATGGCGATGCCTGCCCGGAATACGCCATCGAAGGCAGTATGACGGCCGCGGAATTTGACAAGGCGATGTACGACCTGACCAACTTCTTGTCCTATATGGCAGATCCGGTCAAGGTTGAGCGCGAGCGCCTGGGCATTTTCGTGCTGATCTTCGTTGCCATCTTCTTCGTGTTCGCTTACCTGCTCAATCGCGAGTACTGGAAAGACGTGCACTGAGAAATCAGGTATAATCCGGATCCCTGATAATTCCAGCGGGCCTTGTCGGCCCGCTGGATTTTTGTGTTTCAGGATCGTTTCGATTTGTTCAATCGTGAGGTAGTTCTATGGGCGTTGTGACCAAGCGGTCATCGATGACGTTTTTCTCGGACCCGGCTAGCCATTACAGCCACCGGGTACGCATCGTGCTTGCTGAAAAGGGAGTGACGGTTGATATTGTGGATGTGGATCCGGACAACCCCCCTGCGGAGTTGGCTGATCTTAATCCTTACAATGCCCTGCCAACCCTGGTGGATCGTGATCTGGTGCTCTACGAGCCCAATATCATGATGGAGTATCTGGATGAGCGCTTCCCGCATCCGCCATTACTGCCTGTCTATCCGGTGGCCCGCGCTAACAGCCGGCTGATGATTCATCGTATCCAGCGCGACTGGTGCGCACTGGTAGACCAGATTCTGGCGCAGCCGAATGCCAAGGCGTCGGAGGCGGCCCGGAAGGAGCTGCGTGAAAGTCTGCTGGCTACGGCTCCGGTGTTTGGTGAAATGCCTTTCTTCCTCTCGGAAGAGTTCACCATTGTTGACTGTTGCATTGCGCCGATCCTGTGGCGGCTGCCATCACTGGGTATCGAGTTTTCCGAGAAGCAGGCCAAGCCACTGCTGAAGTACATGGAGCGCATTTTCGAGCGGGAAGGTTTCAAGGCCAGCCTGTCTGATCTCGAAGAAGATATTCGCAGCTAATACGGTAAACGTGGCCAGGAATGAGTCGGGGAGTCTAAGTGTCTGATAACCCAGTCAGAATGATGTCTAGCCGCCCGTATCTGGTGCGCGCATTCAACGAGTGGATTCTCGACAATGAATGCACGCCTTACATTGTGGTGGATGCCGGTGTTCAGGGGGTACAGGTTCCCACTGAGCACGTCGCCAACGGCCAGATCGTGCTGAATATCAGCCCGGGTGCGGTACGTGGGCTGGTAATCGGGAATGCAGCTCTGGAATTCAGCGCGCGCTTTGGCGGTGTACCGATGCAGGTGTTTATTCCGCTGCAGGCGGTGGTGGCGATCTATGCCAAGGAAAACGGGGAGGGGATGGTGTTTGGTAGTGAGCCGGGCTCTCCCGATCCCGATGGGCCTCAGGATCCGCATGACGACGGGGGGCATCGCGGCCCTTCGGAGCGGCCTTCGGGACGCCCATCCCTTAAGGTGGTCAAATAGCAGTCCTGAATTGAAAAAGCCGGCGTTTGCCGGCTTTTTTGTGGCCTGGTTTTATGCGCCAAACAGTTTGTGGTCGATCAGTGCGCAAAGCGCGTTGATGACAACCAGCATCAGCGGTGCGGCCTGATTGCTGTCCAGGTCGTTGAGGCTGATCTCATGATCTTCCGGATGGAGCAGCGAGGTGATGTCGGTTTTCTCACGCGCGCTGAGTACGACGACGTTCATTTCTCGGTCGTGGGCCGCCTGTATGGCCTGGATAAGGTTGGCCTTGTGGCCGTCGTCCACCACGACCAGCAAAAGGTCATGGGGCTTTCCGATGGCCCTTACCTGGCGGGAGAAGGTGTCATTGAAGCGATTGTCACGGCAAATGGCTGAATAAGTAGTCGCATCCGCACCCAGGTTGATGGCGGGGAGCGCCGGCCGGTCCTGGTCGAACCGGTTCAGCAGGGCTGTGCAAAAGTACTGCGCGAGAATGTTGGCGCTGCCGTTGGCGCAGGTAATGATCTTGCCATCACTAAGCAAGGTATGGACCAGTGCCTCGGCGGCCCGCTCGATGGCCGGCGCGGTCATGCTTGCGGTCATCGCGGTTTGCTCCATATGGTTGGCAAACCACTGGTTGATAAGGCTTTCGGTATCGCTCATGTTTCTGCCTGAATCGCGTTTTTGATCCACTGAACCTGGTAACGGGCCCGGCTGCCGGGGGCGATGGCCACGACATCGATGCGGGTGGGGCTGTTACACAGGCCGTGGCGGTGAAGATAAAACGAGGCAGCCCTGAGCAGTTTCCGCTGTTTGGGGTAAGTAACGGATTCTGCACCCCCGATCAGGCTGCCGTTGCCCCGGTACCTCACCTCGAAAAATACCAGGTACTCTCCATCCCGGCCGATCAGGTCTATCTCGCCGCCACGGTTGAAGACATTGCGTTCAATAATGTGAACGCCCTTGCTGGCAAGGTAGCGGGCGGCTACGCCCTCGAAGTGATCGCCGGTTGATTTTCTGGTTTGGCTGCCATCCATGGCATAGGGTCTCCATCGGTGTAGTTGCCAATGCGTTACTCGCTGGTGATTGCGCTTGGCGGTGCTGCTTCTGGTTCCTGTTCGTCTTCTTCGATCAGGGCCGGGCGGCCATTGCGGAACTGTGCCCACAATTGGCGGCGGTGGATGATGCCGCCTGGCGACATGTTCAGCTCACCGGTCTGGCCTGCAATGGAGGTGCCCTCGATCTGTTCCAGCAGTGGGAGGCTGCTGCTTAACTGATAGGCGTCAGCGCCCATTGCGAACAGGCGGCCCAGCTGGCCCTGGTAGCCGGGTAGCCGTGCGGTGGCAGTGTCGCGGAAGTCGTTGTCCGGCTTCAGCACCCAGGGGATGTCCGTAACAATTACCGAGTCCAGGTCGCGATCGCGGGACGGGTCGGCGGTGCCGTCGAAGACCACTGACGGTGAATAGACCGGCACATCGCCGGCAAAGTAGAACGCAAACAGCGGCTTGAACTGTCGAGCCTGCAGCGGGGCAGCCACCAGCACAATGGCATCCACATCCTGCCGGCGCCGTGGTTCGAACTCTACGTTCACCCCGGCAGTACGCTCTACGTCGACGGCGCGATCCCGGGAGCTGTTGACGGCCAGGAGTTCCGCGGTAACTGCGCGGAAGTTGTCTTCGGGGAAGAAGCGTTCGATATCCAGGGCGACACCGCCGTTCTCTGCCAGTTGTGATGTCAGTGCGCGCTCCAGGCGATCCCCCCACTCTCCAGCCGGAATCAGTGCCAGCACCTGGCTTGAGTTTCGGGCAGTCAGACGGTCGGCAATCTGCCTCGCCTCGTCCTCGGCGGACAGGCCAAACTGGTAGAGGCCGGCGGGGGTGGCGGTGTCATCCGGCAGGTAATTCAGGGCGAGTACGGGGACAGGAAGGTTCTCCATGGCCGCCAGCTGACCGACTCCCTCTTTCTCCAGTGGTCCGATAATCAGGTCGGGGCCTTTGGCGGCCAGTGTCTGGTAAAGTTCGGCAAACGATTTGCCGTGGGTGTCGGTGATGCTGATCTCGATGTCCTGGTTGGCTGTGCTTTCGTCGGTGTAGAAGGCGGCCAGGAAGCCGTCGCGGATCGCTTGCCCTGCGGCGGCCAGCGGTCCACTCAAAGGCACTGCCAGGTTGATGGAATCCGGTCGGCTGGTGGCAATGCTGGCGATCAGCTTGAGTTCGCCGGGCAGCGTGGCGGAGGCCGCGTGGCCGGGCCAGTGGGCCTGCCAGCCCTTCAGGGCGTTGCCTTGTTCCTCGATGCCGGCCCCTGGCGTGCGCATGACCGATGCGAGTTCCAGCCACCCCTGACTCTCAAACCCCACCGCTTCACGGGCCGCCGCTTCCAGTTGCTGGTCAGAGGCGTCCTTCAGCAGCTGCCAGATGCGGTCGTGAATACTCTGGATATCGGCGTTCGGATCGGAGTCCCGAAGCAGCATCAGGGTTTCTGCGGCCTTGAACGGCTGGCCGCCAAGGCGAAAGGTTTCGGTTTGTAGGTTACCGGCACGGGCCAGGGTGTCCGGTGGGTAGTTGCGGAACTGGTCGATTGTCAGTTGCTGGCCCAGCGATTGCGCCCATTGCTCATCGGCCAGGGCAGCGGCGCCGGACATTGCGAGCAGCAGGGCTTCATTCCGGTTGGCCGGTGCCGGGGACTTTAGCTGGTCGCTGGTCAGAATGCGGCGCGCCGCTTCGTGACTGCCCTGGCTCTGGAACTGCCGTGCCGTCCTCAGCAGATAGCTCTCTGCGCTTTCGCGATTGCCCTGGCCCGCGGCAACCTGCAATGCTTCTTCAGGTGACGTGGCAGTGTGGGACTGCAGATTGACGGACGAACAGCCGGCGGTGACGAGCGCTAAAGCCAGCAGGGCGGCAAACAATGGTGCGTTCAGGGAACGGTTAGTCATGTCAGGCTCACAATACTTCCGGGATTTACGCTTGTGGCTCCGGCCAAACGGCGGCATCATGCCCAGCGACGATTAATTATTTCCAGGGTCGCAAGTTTACCAGCTCCCGGGACAATTCACATGACGTTGATGTAAAGCGCCCGTCGCCAAGAGGTTTGAGTGAGTACCGAGAACGCCCCCGGGGTTTCCATGGCTGGCACCCTTTATATCGTTGCCACGCCGATTGGAAACCTGGATGACATCAGTGCGCGTGCCATCAAGATTCTTGCGTCGGTGGACGTTATAGCCGCCGAGGATACCCGGCATAGCGGACGTCTGCTGCAGCATCTGGCGATCCAGAAGCCCATGCTGGCACTGCATGATCACAATGAGCGGGATCGCGCTGCCAGTCTTGTTGACCGCCTGGCAAAAGGGGAGAGCGTGGCGCTGGTTTCCGATGCTGGTACGCCATTGATTTCCGACCCGGGCTTCGTGGTTGTGCGGGAGGCCCGGGCCAGGGGCTTCCGGGTCAGTCCGGTACCCGGGCCCTGTGCGATGGTGGCGGCGCTGAGCGCCGCAGGCCTGCCGACCGATCGCTTCCTGTTTCAAGGGTTTCTGGCGGCAAAGCGAGGGGCGCGTCGCGCCGCGCTCGAGGGGTTGGCTCGTGAAACCGCAACCCTGGTGTTCTATGAATCGCCGCACCGGATCAGTGACTTTCTGGATGACGTGGTCGATGTGCTGGGGGCCGGGCGGGAGGTTGTTGTCGCAAGGGAGCTTACCAAGTCGTTCGAAACGTTCTACAGCGGCAGTGCCAGTGACGTCCGGCAACAGGTCGGGGAAGACAGCCACGGTACCCGCGGCGAGTTCGTGGTGATGGTGCGTGGGGCGGATTTGACCGCCAACGCGCCCGATGCCGTGGATGTTGATCGAATGCTGGCCATGCTGGTTGCGGAGCTCCCGGTCAAAAAGGTGGCCAGATTGGTGGCCGAGTTGACCGGGTTGCCGAAAAATGAACTTTACCAGCGCGCCCTGAGGTTGCGGGAGGACTGATCGTGGATCTTCCGCGCGCGGGGCAAATTGTCTTGCGCGCGGGCGGGCACCCGCGTATCGTCTCGCCTGAGCTCGCCAGACAGTCGCCGCCGGTTTCGATCGGGGGAGGAAAGTCCGGGCTCCGCAGGGCAAGGTGCCAGGTAACGCCTGGGCGGCGCGAGCCGACGGAAAGTGCAACAGAAAGTATACCGCCTAAGTGCCTCCGGGCACCGGTAAGGGTGAAATGGTGCGGTAAGAGCGCACCGCGTGGCTGGTAACAGTCCACGGCGATGGTAAACCCCACCTGGAGCAAGACCAAATAGGAATCCAATGGCGTGGCCCGCGCTGGATTCGGGTAGGTTGCTTGAGGCCTGTGGTGACGCAGGTCCTAGATGAATGACTGTCCACGACAGAACCCGGCTTACCGGCGAGCTCTCCTTTTCCCTTTTTGTGATGCCGATCGTTCTGACGGCATCAGCTTTATAGCCAAATAATCTTATAGTTCATTTTTTCCCTCCGAATTTGAATTCATGTCTTTGATTTTCAAGTTTTTCTTATCTGTAATCTTCGGTTTTCTCTCCGTCGAAGCCTGTAACTCATTGTCTTAAAAGAAACTTTTGCTGGTACGACGCTGTTGGCGGCGCTTGCATTGTGGCAGGTGTGTTTCTATAGTGTGCAGAAGTGGGAAAAAGTGGTTACTTGTGGTTTTTGGTGGTGGATTTGTGCGTTGAGGTGGGTTTTTGGCGCCAGTTCACCGTTTCACCAGGGATCGGGTGCCAGCAAATGGGCCAAATATCCGGGGCGTAAGCCCGAGAGTCGGCGCGAATGAGCAACTTTCTTGGCAGTCATGCCATCAATATGGATGCGAAGGGTCGCCTGGCGATCCCCGCCCGCGTGCGTGAGGAACTCGCGCATGTGTGTGGCGGTCGCATTGTACTGACGGCCAATGCTGATGAGGAGCGTTGCCTGCTGATGTATCCGGAGCCCCAGTGGGAGGCCCTGCGTCCTCAGATTGAAGCCCTTCCCAATATGAACAAGGCTGCGCGCAGGTTGCAGCGGTTGCTGCTTGGTCACGCCACTCCGCTGGAGCTTGACTCGGCAGGCCGTATCCTGGTGCCACCAACCCTGCGCAGCTATGCGCGGCTGGAGAAAAAACTGATGTTGATTGGGCAGGGCAAAAAGCTGGAGCTCTGGAGCGAAGAGCGCTGGTTCGCCTGGCTGGATGAATCCTCGGATGAGGACGAAATGCCGGCGGCCATGGAGGCGCTGTCCCTATGACCTCCGGAACTGGTCAGGAGAAAGGCGGTCAGGCACTGCACCGTTCGGTTCTCCTGGATTCGGCGGTTGATTATCTGGTTAATGATCCGGATGGCCGCTACATCGATGGTACCTTCGGACGCGGTGGCCATAGCCGGCTGATTCTCGATCGGCTCGGCCCTGAAGGTCGCCTGCTTGGTATCGACAAAGATCCGGAGGCGATCCGCTTTGCCGGCGAGCTGGCCGCGGACGACGCCCGCTTTGCACTGTTCCACGGTTCCTTTGCGGAGCTGGAGAAGGCGGCGAGCGAGCAGGGCTGGCATGGGGTTAACGGGGTGCTGCTGGATCTCGGTGTGTCCTCACCGCAGCTGGACGATGCGAGTCGTGGATTCAGTTTCATGCGTCAGGGTCCGCTGGATATGCGGATGAATCCGCAGCAGGCGCCCAGTGCAGCGGAATGGCTGGCAACAGCCGGCGAACAGGAAATCGCTGATGTCATCTGGCGATACGGCGAGGAGCGGTTCTCCCGCCGTATTGCGCGGCGGGTGGTTGAGCAGCGCCAGGAAGCACCACTTGCCACGACCCGGGAGCTGGCTGAGCTGGTCGCGGCAGCGGTCCCGAAAAAAGAAAAGCACAAGCATCCGGCAACCCGGACCTTCCAGGCGATCCGGATCTTTATCAATCGTGAACTCGAGGATCTTGAAGCCGGGCTTGAGGCTGCCGTCAATAATCTGCTGCCCGGTGGCCGGCTGGTCGTGATCAGCTTTCACTCGCTGGAAGATCGCATTGTCAAACGCTTCATGCGGGACCTGGCGAGGGGGCCGCAATTGCCGCGGGGGCTGCCGGTGACGGCGGAGCAGCAGGCTTCGGAATTTGCCCTGGTAGGCAAGGCCATCAAGGCCGATACCGGGGAAGTCAGTGACAACATCCGGTCCCGGAGTGCGGTGATGCGTGTTCTTGAACGCCGCAAAGATCGGTCCGGATCAAAAGGAGGAGTTTGAGCGTGGGCGCGGTAACCATTGAGAAACCGGCCAGGACCTCGGCCGTACTGAGCCGGCAGACCGTACGGGAAGGTGTGGTCAGCGGCCTGCAGTTGTCGCGCACCATCTTTGCCGGGCTGGGGCAGCGGCATGTGGTCATCACTATGGCTCTCGCCTTGCTGCTGATAGCGTCTGCCGTGGGCGTGGTCGTTGCGGCGCATGACAATCGTGCGCTGTTCAACACTCTGTCTGGGCTGCATGCAGAACGGGATGGTTATCAACGGGAATGGAGCCAGTTGCTGCTCGAGCAAAGCGCATTGAGCGCCCATGGACGGATAGAACAGCAGGCTGCAGGTCAGCTGGGAATGGTCGTGCCAGGAAAGGACAGTATCGTGCTGGTGCCGGGAACGGTAGCCGGAACCAACTGAACAGATAACAACAATCCGTAACAGGTGGCTAAATTGCCGGGTCAGGGACAGAAGCAGTCAGGGTTGCAGCGGATCGCTGCCGGGCTTAAGGCCTGGCGGTTCGGCTCTGTGCTGGGTGTGTTTCTGCTGGTTACGGGGGTGTTGGCGTGGCGGTTGGTGGATCTCCATGTCATTGATCAGGAGTTCCTGCGTGAACAGGGCGATGTCCGCACCATCCGCGTTGAAACCATTGACGCTCACCGCGGCATGCTCACGGATCGCCACGGCGAATCGCTGGCCGTAAGTACGCCGGTCCAGACGGTCTGGGCCAACCCGTCCGAGATGGATCCCGAAGACCCGCGACTGACCAATGCAGCTCGGCTGCTGGGCTTTAATGAGGCAACGCTTCGTGAGCGCTTGCGCCAGTATGCCGCGCGCGAGTTTATTTTCCTCCGGCGCAAGATCCAGCCGAGCCTGGCCCGGGAAGTCCTGGCACTTGATATTCCCGGCATATACAGCCGTCGGGAATACCGCAGGTATTATCCCGCGGGTGAGGTGACCGCCCATGTGGTTGGCTTCACCGACATCGACGAAGCGGGCCAGGAGGGTATCGAGCTTTCCTACAACGAGTGGCTCAGCGGCGAGACCGGCAGCAAGCGGGTGCTCAAGGACAATCGTGGTCGGGTCATCAAGGATCTGACGCTGATTCGCGATGCCAGTCCGGGCCGCAATCTGGCTCTGAGTATTGATCTGCGGCTCCAATATCTCGCATACCGCGAGTTGAAGGCGGTGGTCAGTGCCCATAATGCACGCGGCGGTACCCTGGTGATGCTTGATGTGGACACGGGCGAAGTGCTCGCGATGGTCAACCAGGGGTCCTATAACCCCAATGACCGCCGCCAGCTCAGCTCGGACCGGCTGCGGAACAAGGCCATAACCGATCTGTTCGAGCCCGGGTCAACCATGAAACCGGTTGCCATGGCCGCGGCACTGGAATCGGGAAAGTTCAGGCTTGAGAGCACCATTGATACAGCGCCGGGGTACCGGCGCTTTGGTCGTTTTACTATCCGTGACACCCGTAATCACGGTGTGCTGACGATGACCGATATCATTGCCAAATCCAGCAACGTCGGCATGAGTGATATCGCCAATGAGCTGGGTGGTGACCTGATCCGGGATCTGTATTACCGGGTTGGCCTTGGTCAGGCAACGGGTATTGGTTTTCCGGGTGAAGCCGTGGGTGTCCTGCCATCGCCGCCGCGCTGGCGGCCGGTGGAAGAAGCCACTTTGTCTTACGGTTACGGGTTGAGCGTGAACGCCTTGCAGCTGGCCCAGGCTTACATGGTCATCGCCAACGGTGGTATCCGTTACCCGGTCAGCCTGTTGCGCCAGGATGCCCCGCCTGCCGGGGAGCGGGTGTTGTCCGAAAAAGTCAGTTATCAGGTGCGGGAAATGCTTCGGGAAGTGGTTGAAAACGGAACTGGCAAGCGGGCCAGACCGGGCTTTTACTCGGCGGGTGGCAAAACCGGAACTGTGCACCTGGTCGGCCGCAGCGGCTACCAGGACAGTGAGTACAAAGCGATTTTTGCCGGTATGGCACCTATTGATAACCCAAGGATTGTAACGGTAGTGGCCGTGGATGCGCCTCAGTCCGGTGAATACTACGGTGGCGAAGTTGCCGCTCCGGTATTTGCCCGCGTGATGAGTGATGCCCTGCGGCTGCTGAATGTAAAGCCTGAACTGGAACTCGGCAAAGTGTCGAGTGGTCCGGCAACAACCGGTGAGCGAGGTTAGGACTATGTCTATCGCATCACTCAGTACGCTGTTACAGGGCATTGTGGCGGTGCCTTCCGTCTTCGATGTGACCATCCACGGATTGCGAACGGACAGCCGTGAAGTCCGTGCCGGGGACGCCTTCGTGGCAATGGCCGGCGCGACGACATCGGCCGACCACTATGTGGATGAGGCGATCAGGCGCGGCGCAACCGTAGTCCTCCTGGAGGCAGCGGAGATGGCTCAGTGCAGTGAGCGACATGGCGCCCTTATCGTGCCGGTGCCGGACCTGCGTGGTCGGCTCGGCCGCATTGCTGCGCGCTTTTTCGAGCACCCGTCGCAGCGCCTGCGGCTGATTGGTGTCACCGGGACCAACGGCAAAACGTCGGTTACCCAGTATATTGCCCAGCTGCTGCAGGAAACCGGAACGCCCTGCGGCGTCATTGGCACTATTGGCTACGGCATGCCTGGCGGTTTGCAGCCGGCCACCCACACCACTCCGGATGTGGTGCAGGTTAATCGGGTGCTGGCCCAGGTCCAGGCCCAGGGCGGTCGCGCGGCGGCCATGGAAGTTTCTTCCCATGCGCTCGATCAGGGCCGGACAGATGGTCTGCTGATGACCGGGGCGGTGTTTACCAACCTGACCCGGGATCATCTCGATTACCACGGGTCGATGGAAGCGTACGGCGCCGCCAAGGCCCGCCTGTTCGAGCGGGAGGAGCTGCACTTTGCCGTCCTCAACTTCGACGACCCGTTCGGCCGTCAGCTGGCGGAACAGTTGCAGGGTCAGTGCGATCTGGTGCGTTACAGCCTGCATGAGTCGCAGACTGAACTGTGGCTGACGAACTATGAGCCGTCGGCCCTCGGCTTTGACGCCACAATTGACGGTGCATGGGGAAGTTTTGCGATATCCGCGCCACTGCTCGGCAGCTTCAATGTCAGCAACCTGCTGGCGGCAATGGGTGCGGTACTGAGCCTTGGCGTGCCGGTCGAGCGTGTGCGTACGGCAGTGGCCCGGTTGTCGCCGCCTCCTGGCCGGCTTGAAACCTATTCGGGCGCCAGTGGTGCCCAGGTCGTGGTGGACTATGCCCATACCGCAGACGCCCTGGCCAATGCACTGGCGGCCTTGCGCCCTCACACTTCCGGCCGTCTGATCTGTGTGTTCGGCTGTGGCGGTGACCGGGATCGCGGCAAGCGTCCGGAGATGGCGAGGGAAGCGGAAAAAGGTGCTGACCTGGTGATTGTCACCGATGACAATCCCCGCAGCGAGGATCCTGCCGTCATCGCGGACGAGATCCTGGCCGGGTTTGAAAGGCCGGCAGCGGTACGTGTCATCCATGACCGTGCCGAAGCCATTCGCACTGCGGTGAGTCTTGCTGCGGCCGGTGATGTGGTGCTGATTGCCGGCAAAGGGCACGAAGCCTGGCAGGAATCCGGCGGCCAGCGTACGCCGTTCAGCGATGCCGAGCAGGTCCGCGGTGTGCTGTCCCTGAATGGCGGTGTGGCATGATGCGGGCTTTCTCTCTGGCCGACGCGGCCCGGGTGCTGGACGTGCCGGCGCCGGAGCTGGACGCATGCTATACCGGGGTGAGCACCGACACCCGGGCGATCGGCCCGGGGCAGCTGTTTGTTGCGCTCAAGGGCGATAATTTTGACGGCCATCGTTTTCTTGCCCAGGCAGCGGCGGCGGGGGCTGCGGGTGCGGTAGTGGATACCGTTGACAGCACGGTGGACCTGCCCCAGATCCTGGTCGCAGATACCCTGGTCGCTCTGGGCCGGCTGGCGGCCGCCAACCGGGATGAAAGCCGGGCCGGTTTTGTCGCCATTACCGGCAGCAGTGGCAAGACCACCGTCAAGGAGATGACCGCGGCCATCCTGTCCCGGGACGGTGAAACCCTGGCAACCCGCGGCAACCTGAACAACCACATCGGAGTGCCGCTGACGTTGTTCGGGGTCGGGCCGAAGCACCGCTACGCCGTCATTGAAATGGGGGCCAGTGGCCTTGGCGAGATCGCGTACACCGTGGCCATGACCCGACCGGATGTGGCGATCATTACCAATGCCGGAGAAGCGCACCTCGAAGGTTTTGGCAGCTACGAGAATATCGTGCAGGCCAAGGGGGAGATAATTGACGGGGTGCCGGCCACCGGCCTGGTCGTGCTTAACCGGGATGACCCGGCGTATTTGCAGTGGCTGCAACGAGCCGGAACCCGCCACGTGGTCAGTGTCAGCACCGATAGCGGCAGTGACGCGGACTATCGTGCCGAGGTGATTACCTCCGGTCCTGACGAGCAGCGCTTCAGGATCAATGGGCCGAACGGTTGGTCTGCCGACATCGGTCTTGCCCTGAAAGGGGCGCACAACGTGACCAATGCCTTGCTGGCGGTAGCGGCGAGCCGTGGCCTGGGTGCCAGTGATCGCGCCGTGAAGGAGGGGCTTGAGGGCCTCGCGTCGGTCAAGGGGCGGCTGCAGTTCCTTGCGCTGGGTCCCGAACTGACCGTGATTGATGACAGTTACAACGCTAATCCCGCCTCGATGAAAGCGGCGCTGGCCACTCTGGCGCGACAGCCGGGTGAGCGCATTGCCGTTTTGGGTGCCATGGCGGAGTTGGGGCCGAAGTCCCTTGAGTTGCACCGGGACGTTGGGCAGGTTGCCCGCGACCTCGGCGTTGACCGGCTGCTGACGGTGGGACCGGGTTGCGAGGGGTATGCAGAAGGGTTTGGAGCCCAGGCGCAAGCCTGTGCCGGTCATGATGAGGCCGTTGAGCGGCTGATGAAAGGGTTGTCGGGGCCGGTCGTGGTGCTGGTCAAGGGTTCTCGCAGTTCCGCCATGGATCGCGTGGTGGAGGGAATAACACAAAAGGTGAATAACTGATGCTGCTCTGGCTGACTGAGCTTCTTGCAACCTACTTCCCCTCGTTGACGGTATTCCAGTACCTCACCGTGCGGGGCATTCTGGGGGTGCTGACCGCGCTGGTGATTTCGCTGGTGATCGGTCCGGTGATGATCCGCAAGCTCAGCCAGTACCAGATCGGTCAGGCGGTACGTGACGATGGTCCGCAGACTCACCTCAGCAAGGCCGGTACGCCCACCATGGGGGGCGCGCTCATTCTCGTGGCGATTGCTGTGAGCACCCTGTTGTGGGCAGATCTCGGCAACCGCTATGTCTGGATTACCCTGCTGGTCACCCTGCTGTTCGGTGCGGTTGGCTGGGTGGATGACTATCGCAAGGTGGTGGAGCGTAACCCCCGCGGCCTGCCCGCCCGCTGGAAGTATTTCTGGCAGTCATTGATTGGTGCCGGGGCGGCGATTGCACTTTTCTACAGTTCCTCGATGCCCCAGGAAACTTCGTTGTTTGTCCCGTTCTTCAAGAACGTTTCGCTGGCTCTGGGGCCGGTCCTGTTCATCCTGCTGAGCTATTTCGTGATTGTGGGGAGCAGCAACGCGGTCAACCTGACCGATGGGCTGGATGGCCTGGCTATCATGCCCACCGTTATGGTCGCGGGCGCACTGGGGATCTTTGCCTATGCATCGGGCCATGCCCAGTTTGCCAATTATCTGCTGATTCCCCAGCTACCGGGAACCGGTGAATTGATTGTGTTTTGCTGCGCCGTGGTTGGTGCCGGACTCGGCTTCCTGTGGTTCAACACCTATCCGGCCCAAGTTTTCATGGGCGACGTGGGCGCGCTGGCGCTCGGAGCGGCGTTGGGTGTGGTTGCGGTGATTGTCAGACAGGAAATCGTGCTCTTTATCATGGGCGGTGTGTTCGTCATGGAAACCATCTCGGTCATCCTGCAGGTGGCCTCGTACCGGCTGACCGGGCGGCGGATTTTCCGGATGGCGCCACTGCACCATCATTTTGAGCTGAAAGGCTGGCCGGAGCCCCGGGTTATCGTCCGGTTCTGGGTTGTTACGGTTGTGCTGGTCCTTATCGGGCTGGCTACGTTGAAAATTCGCTAGAGAGCAAGGCAGCGTCATGAGTGTTATCGCATCAGATCGTCGCACACTGGTAGTAGGGCTCGGCAAGACCGGGCTTTCCTGCGTGCGTTATCTGTGCGCGCTGGGCCGTGACGTTGCGGTCGCAGACAGTCGCCACAATCCGCCAGGCCTCGATACCCTGAGGGCAGGCTGGCCGGATGTGCCGGTTTACCTGGGAGATTTCGATCCCGCGCTGTTCGCCGGCTTCAATGAGCTGGTAGTTAGCCCGGGAATCGCCATCGCCGAGCCGGCCATTCAGGCGGCAGCGGCCCGGGGGGCAAGGATTCGTGGTGATATCGACCTGTTTGCCGAGGCCGCCGATGCACCAATTATCGCGATTACCGGCTCCAACGGTAAAACCACGGTAACCACTCTGGTGGGTGAAATGGCCGCGGCGGCTGGTCGCAAGGTCGCTGTCGGCGGCAACATCGGTACCCCGGCGCTGGAGTTGCTCGGTCGGGGAGCGGAGCTGTATGTACTCGAACTGTCGAGCTTCCAGCTGGAAACTACGGAAGAGCTGGGAGCTCTGGCCGCCACCGTGCTGAATGTCAGTGACGACCATATGGACCGTTACGACAGCAAGATGGATTATTTCCAGGCCAAACAGCGTATTTTCCGGGGATGCCAGAATGCCATCGTCAATCTCGATGATGCTCTCAGTACCCCGATGAAGCGGGACAACCTGCGCTTCCTGTGTTTCGGATTTCACCGGGTCAATCCGGACACCTTCAGCACCCGCGACGATGATAACGGCACCTGGATAACCTTCGGCTTCGATAACCTGATCCGTGCCGGGGAATTGCAGCTGATTGGTCGCCACAACATCAGCAATGTAATGGCCGCGCTCGCGCTGGGCTATGCCGCCGGGCTCCCGATGGACGCCATGCTGGAAGTGGCGCGGAACTTCCCGGGGTTGCCCCATCGCTGCGAGCTGGTGCGCCGGGTAAACGGCGTCGAGTACATCAACGACTCCAAGGGCACCAATGTCGGTGCCACCGTGGCGGCACTGGAGAGCCTGGCCACCGATCAGGGACGGATCGTGCTGATTGCCGGTGGTGACGGCAAAGGCGCCGATTTCACTCCGCTCGCGGAGCCGGTTGCCCACCACTGTCGTGCTTTGGTACTGATTGGACGTGACGGGCCGACCATCGCCGGCGTTGTCGGTGACAGGGTAGCGGTCGAATTTGCCGGCTCCATGGTGGAAGCCGTCAGGACGGCAGCGGGCCTGGCCCGCGCGGGGGACCGGGTGCTGCTGTCACCGGCTTGCGCCAGTTTCGACATGTTCCGGGATTACCTGGACCGGGGTGACCAGTTCCGCAACCTGGTGGAGGGGCTGGGATGAAGGCAAACCTGTTGCTCGGCTCCGGTACTGTCGAACAGGCACGTCGCCCGTTGCCATGGCTCATCCTGAGTGCCGCCGCCCTGATGGTGTTCGGGGTCATCATGATTTCGTCCGCTTCCATGGACATGGCGGCGGAAACCCTGGGCAACAGTTACCACTACGTGATCCGGCAGCTGATCTTTGCCACGCTCGGCTGTGTACTCGCGCTGATCGCGGCCAATATCCCCATTGCCTGGTGGGAGCGGAGCGGCTGGTTGCTCCTGGGGTTTGGCATGCTGGTGCTGGTGCTGGTGCTGACGCCTCTCGGCATGACCGTGAACGGATCGACCCGCTGGATTCCGTTCGGCCTGTTCAACGTGCAGGTGTCGGAAATCGCAAAACTTTGCCTGATTGCCTATCTGGCCGGTTACCTGGTGCGCCGCCGCGACGAGCTGCTGTCAACCTGGGTCGGTTTTATCAAGCCGGTCGGCGTGTTGACGGTTGCCTCGGTCCTGCTGGTTATCGAGCCGGATTTCGGCGCCACCGTGGTGCTGATGACCGCCGCCCTGGGCATGATTTTTCTCAGTGGCGTGCGGCTTACCCGTTTCCTGCCGCTGATCAGCTTCTGCGTGGTGATGGGGGTGATCCTGGTTGTCACCCAGCCCTACCGCCTCAAGCGCGTGGTGAGTTACCTGGACCCCTGGAAGGACCAGTTTGATACCGGCTACCAGCTTACCCAGTCACTGATCGCGTTCGGTCGCGGTGACTGGGCCGGCGTTGGCCTCGGTAACTCGGTGCAGAAACTGTTTTACCTGCCGGAGGCCCATACCGATTTCATCTTTGCGATTGTGGCAGAGGAGTTCGGGCTGGTCGGCTCGCTGGCGGTGCTGGTGCTGTTCGTTGTACTGGTGTTTGCCGGCCTGTCCATCGCCCGGGGTGCCGAAAAGGCCAACATGCCATTCGCCGCTTGCTTCTCCTATGGCATTACGTTGCTGATCGGCCTGCAGGCCAGTATCAACATCGCGGTCAATACCGGTCTGCTGCCGACCAAGGGCCTGACTTTGCCGCTGATGAGCTACGGCGGCTCCAGCCTGATGGTGACCTGTGTCTGTATCGGCGTACTGGCTCGGGTGGAAATGGAGCGCCTCGACAGCTTGAGCAATGCGCCCGGTGATGGGGAAAACGTAGCCAGGCCGGTCAGGGGAGGTGCCGTCTATGAGTAACAAGCGCTTCCTGATCATGGCTGGCGGCACCGGGGGACATGTCTTCCCGGCACTCGCCACGGCCCGGATGCTTGAAGAACGCGGCCATCAGGTGTTCTGGCTGGGGTCCCGGGGTGGCATGGAAGAGCGGTTGATTGCCGATACCGGAATTCCGTTGTCGCTGATCCACATTTCCGGACTTCGCGGCAAGGGCACGCTTGCCCTGTTGATGGCACCCTTCCGGCTGGTGCGGGCACTGAGTGAGGCGATTGCGGTGGTTCGCAAGGTGCGGCCGGATTGCGTGGTGGGTATGGGCGGTTTTGTGACCGGTCCCGGTGGCATGGCCGCCTGGCTGACCCGCACCCCCCTGGTGATTCACGAGCAGAATGCCATTGCCGGTATGACCAACCGGATTCTGGCCCGGTTTGCCAAGACTGTTCTGGAGGCGTTTCCGCAGAGTTTTGGCGCCGGAGTAGTTACCCGCTGTACCGGGAATCCGGTACGTCAGGATCTGGCGGCAGTCACCGCACCGGAACAGCGGTTGGCGGGGCGCAGCGGGCCGCTGAACGTGCTGGTGGTTGGCGGTAGCCTTGGCGCCCGGGCCATTAATGAGTGCGTTCCCCGGGCTCTGGCCCTGCTGCCGGACGCGGACCGCCCGCAGGTGCGCCACCAGTGTGGTGAGAAAAATCTGACAGCTGCCCGGAAAGCCTATGCTGATGCCGGTGTCGAGGCCAGTGTCGAGCCGTTCATCAAGGATATGGCGGACGCCTACCGCTGGGCGGACCTGGTGGTCTGCCGTGCGGGTGCGCTGACGGTGTCGGAACTGTGCGTTGCGGGCGTGGCGGCGATTCTGGTGCCATTTCCCCATGCGGTGGACGATCACCAGACCCGTAACGGTCAGCAGATGGTGACCGCCGGAGGCGCCATCCTGGTCCCGCAAAGCCGCCTGACCCCGGAACTGCTGGCGGAGACCCTGCGGGATCTCGGCGCCGATCGAGACCGGATTCTGAATATGGCGCAGTCAGCCCGTTCGCTGGCCCGCCCTGATGCAACGGAGAGAGTCGTGAATTACTGTCTGGAGGCCGCTAATGGCTGAAGCAACCAACCCGCCACTGGTGTATCAGGTGCCTGAAATGCGCCGCATCCGCAGTATCCACTTTGTGGGTATCGGTGGCGCGGGCATGAGTGGTATCGCCGAGGTGCTGAAGAACCAGGGCTACGATGTCTCCGGATCGGATCTGAAGGACAGCCCCGTTACCGATCGTCTGAGGGCGCTGGGCGTCACCGTGTTTATCGGGCACCGGGAAGACAACAGTGCGAACGCGGACGTGGTTGTGGTGTCGTCTGCGGTATCAGCCGAAAACCCGGAAGTGGCTGCGGCCCGCAGTCGACGTATCCCGATTGTGCCGCGGGCCGAGATGCTGGCGGAAATAATGCGTTACCGCCACGGCATTGCCGTTGCCGGTACCCATGGCAAAACCACCACGACCAGCCTGATTGCGTCGATCCTCGGGGAAGCGGGGCTGGATCCCACGTTCGTGATTGGCGGAAAGCTCAACAGTGCCGGCACCAATGCCCAGCTGGGAGGTTCACGCTACCTGGTTGCCGAGGCGGATGAGAGTGATGCGTCATTCCTGCACCTGACGCCAGTGATCTCGGTGGTGACCAATATCGAAGCCGACCACATGGATACCTATGGCGGGGACCTCGAGAAGCTCAAGCAGACCTTCGTGGAGTTTCTGCACAACCTGCCGTTCTATGGGGTCGCAGTGATGTGTGTGGATGATGATTATGTGGGTGAAATCATCCCGCGGATTTCCCGCGCGATTATCACCTATGGCATCGACAACCCCGACGCCGACTACCGGGCGGACAACATTTGTTTTGACGGCCTGAAAACCCGCTTCCTGGTGCGGCGCCCCGGAGGACGTTCAGACCTTCAGGTCGAGCTCAAGATGCCTGGTCGTCACAATGTGCTCAATGCCCTCGCGGCGATTGCCGTGGCAACGGACGAGGGTGTTGATGATGCTGCCATCTGTCGGGGCCTGCAGGGCTTCGGCGGAGTGGGGCGTCGTTTCCAGGTGTATGGCGACTATAAGACAACCCGGGGCACGGTCACCCTGGTGGACGATTACGGCCATCACCCGACCGAGGTCGCCGCGGTAATTCGCGCTGCCCGGGCCGCATATCCTGGCCGTCGTCTGGTCATGCTGTATCAGCCGCACCGGTACAGCCGGACCCGGGACCTCTACGAAGACTTCGTCAAAGTGCTGTCGGACGTGGACGGCTTGCTGCTGATGGAGGTGTATTCTGCCGGGGAACCGGCCATTCCCGGGGCGGATGGGCGGGCTCTGTGCCGCAGCATCCGGCAGAGGGGCAAACTCGAACCGGTGTTCGTGGAAGACAACAGCGAGATAGAAAGCCTGCTGGCCAACGTGTTGCAGGACGGCGACCTGCTGATTACCCAGGGCGCCGGTGATATTGGCGGTGTTGCAGCGCGTCTGGCCGCTGCCGGAGTGATATCAGGTGAGTGAAATGAATGCAGTGACGACCGCAGCCAACGGATTCCGGATTGATGAGCCGACCCGCAAGGCCTTCGGCCGTGTTGCGGTGTTCATGGGAGGCGACTCTGCCGAGCGTGCTGTCTCCCTGAAAAGCGGCCAGGCCGTGCTCGAGGCCCTGCTGGCCGCTGGTGTTGACGCCTTTGCCGTGGATGTTCGGGGTTGCTTGCTGAAAACCGTGGAAAACCCGGAGTTCGATCGGGTGTTCATTGCCCTGCACGGCCGCGGCGGCGAGGACGGCACCTTGCAGGCGATCCTGTCACAAGCCGGTATCCCTTATACCGGCAGTGACGTACTGGCTTCGGCACTGGCGATGGACAAACTGCGCACCAAGTACGTGTTTGCCGGTTGCGGCCTGCCGACACCCAAGTTCCGTACCATGGCGTCCATCGACGAGGCCGATGACATCCTGGCGGAGCTGCGGGTACCGCTGAGTGTCAAGCCATCCCGGGAAGGCTCCAGCATCGGCATTCGCAAGGTCAGCAACCGCGGCGAACTGGTGGAGGCCTACGAAGATGCGTGCAGCCATGATCCCCTGGTACTGGTGGAAGAGTGGATCGAAGGTCCCGAGTTCACGGTCAGTGTGCTGCAGGACCGGGCACTGCCGGCCATCGGTCTGAGCACCGATCACGTGTTTTACGACTACGACGCCAAGTACCTGGCGGATGACACCCGCTACCAGATTCCCTGCGGCCTGGCCGCGGCTGATGAGCAAAGGCTGCAGCAGTTGGCGGTGGATGCGTTCCGGGTGGTGGGCTGTCGCACCTGGGGGCGGGTGGACATCATGCAGGACCGGAACGGCGGCTTCTGGCTGCTGGAGGTCAATACGGTTCCCGGAATGACCGACCACAGCCTGGTGCCCATGGCCGCACGGGCAGCTGGCATCAGTTTCGAAGAGTTGGTGGTACGAATCCTGAAAGACACACTGGAGAGCGGTCATGCTTGATCGGGTTCTGGTAAGGAGTCGGGCAGTTCCGCCCGAGCCGCCCCGGCGCCGGGGAGCAACGTCGATCGGGCCGGAAGGCAGCAGCTTCGGCCCGCTGCGCCAGTTGCTGGCTGCCGTACCCTGGCAGCAGGTCGGTCTCGGGGGCGTCATTATCCTGCTGGCGGCCATGGTGCCCTGGGGCACGGGCCAGGTCCTGGCGGCGATGGACCGCAAGATTATGGCCATTGATGTCGCCGGGCAACTGGTCGGCGAAACCCGCACCGCCCTTGAGCGCGAGGCCGGTGACTGGTTGGGCAAGAGCTTCTTTGCCACCGATCTGGCCGATGTCAAAGCGGACCTGGAGCAACGGCCCTGGGTGGAGAGTGCCGCGGTCAAGCGGGTCTGGCCGGACCGGTTGCTGATCGAAATTCGTGAGAAGAAGCCGCTGGCCTACTGGAACAACGACAAGCTGGTCAGCCGCTCCGGCCAGCTGTTCGCACCGGCGAACCGGGACGTGGCCGGTAAGCTGCCGCTGCTGTCCGGGCCGGATGAGCGGGTCAGCGAAGTTATCCGGATGGCCCGCAGTTTCGCGGAAACGCTGACCGAGCGGGGAATCGGCTTTGCCGGGCTGACTCTGGAAGAGCGCGGCGCCTGGACCCTGACGCTGGCCAATGGCATCGAAGTTGCCCTTGGCCGCGACCAGGTCGAAGAACGATTTGAGCGCTTCCTGACCGTGTACGAGGGCCGGCTGGCCGTCCGAGCGGATGAGGTCAGGCGAGTGGACGCCCGTTACACCAATGGTGTGGCGGTCCAGTGGAAGAACCTGGATCCGGCATCCGGGGCGAAATCCTAGAACCATTTTCAAACCTGAGGTTTGGTGAAACGCATGTCATCGGTTGAAGCGGAAAACATGATTGTCGGCCTTGATATCGGAACCTCCAAAGTGGTTGCGATTGTAGGCAAGCGGAAGATGGACGGAACCATTGAGGTTGTCGGTATCGGTTCGCACCCCTCCCGCGGCCTGAAGCGGGGCGTGGTGGTGAATATTGAAACCACCGTTCAGGCAATTCAGCGGGCCGTGGAGGAAGCGGAGCTGATGGCGGGTTGCCGGATTCACTCGGTTTATGCGGGGATTGCCGGCAGTCACATCAAGAGCCTGAACTCCCATGGCATCGTGGCGATCCGCGATCGGGAGGTGACCCAGGCGGATATCGACCGGGTGATCGATGCCGCACAGGCGGTAGCGATCCCGGCCGACCAGAAGGTGCTGCACATCCTGCCCCAGGAGTTTGTTATTGATAACCAGGAAGGCATCAAGGAGCCGATGGGCATGTCCGGTGTTCGCCTGGAAGCCAAGGTCCACCTGGTGACCTGCGCGGTCAATGCCGCGCAGAACATTGAAAAGTGTGTGCGCCGCTGCGGTCTGGAGGTGGACGACATCATCCTCGAGCAACTGGCATCCAGTCACGCGATCCTCACCGAGGACGAGAAGGAGCTGGGGGTCTGCGTGGTGGACATTGGCGGTGGTACCACCGATATCGCGGTGTTTACCGGTGGTGCAATCCGTCACACCGCGGTCATACCCATCGCCGGTGACCAGGTCACCAATGACATTGCCATGGCATTGCGGACGCCGACCCAGAATGCCGAGGAGATCAAGATCAAGTACGCCTGCGCCCTGACTCAGTTGGCCGGAGCGGAGGAAACCATCAAGGTGCCGAGTGTCGGCGATCGCGCCCCCCGGGATCTGTCCAGGCAGGCGCTGGCAGAGGTGGTGGAACCCCGTTACGAAGAGTTGTTCACCCTGGTGCAGTCAGAATTACGCCGTTCGGGCTTTGAAGACCTGGTCCCGGCGGGCATCGTGATCACCGGCGGCTCGTCCACCATGGAAGGGGTGGTGGAGCTGGCCGAAGAAATCTTCCACATGCCGGTACGGCTTGCGAGTCCGCAAAAAGTGTCCGGGATGACGGAAGTGGTCAACAACCCGATTTACGCCACCGGCGTGGGCTTGTTGATCCATGGTTTCCGCCAGATGGAGCTGGGACGGGGACCGGTGCTCAGGGGCGAGGATGCTCCCTCGCTGGCTGAGCGCATAAAAAGCTGGTTTACCGGTCATTTCTGACGGTATCCGGTGGTTGTGAGGCCCTCAAGGGCCGGAAACGAAGGTATCTCGAAAACACAATCTCGAAAAAAATCAGTCTGGAGAAGGCTGAAAAACAGCACGAAGGAGTAGGGGAATGTTTGAACTCGTTGATAATGTCCAGCAAAACGCTGTTATCAAGGTTGTTGGTGTAGGCGGTGGCGGCGGTAACGCTGTCCGGCATATGCTCAGCAGCGACATCGAAGGTGTGGAGTTTATCTGCGCCAACACCGACGCCCAGGCACTGACCGACCTGGACGCCCGCCAGATCATCCAGCTCGGTGGCAACATCACCAAGGGGCTGGGTGCCGGTGCCAACCCGGAGGTTGGTCGCCAGTCCGCCCTGGAAGACCGTGACCGCATTGCCGAGGCCCTGTCTGGCGCGGACATGGTATTCATCACTGCCGGTATGGGCGGTGGTACCGGCACCGGTGCTGCCCCTGTGGTTGCCGAGGTGGCACGTGAACTGGGTATCCTGACCGTGGCCGTTGTTACAAAACCTTTCAATTTTGAAGGTGGCAAACGGATGAGTGTGGCCGAAAATGGCCTCAAGGAACTGGAAGAAAGCGTTGACTCCCTGATTACCATCCCCAACGAAAAACTGCTTTCGGTCATGGGCAAGAAAACCAGCCTGCTGGATGCCTTTGCTGCCGCGAACAACGTTTTGCTGGGTGCAGTTCAGGGCATTGCCGACCTGATTACCCGTAACGGTATGATCAACGTTGACTTCGCTGACGTAAAAACCGTCATGTCCGAGATGGGCATGGCAATGATGGGTACGGCCCGTGCCACCGGCGAGAACCGCGCCCGGGAGGCCGCAGAAGCCGCCGTTCGCAGCCCGCTGCTGGAAGATGTCAACCTGCAGGGTGCGAAGGGAATCCTGGTCAATATTACCGCCGGAATGGACCTCAACCTGGGCGAGTTTTCCGAAGTGGGCGACATTGTGCGCGAATTTGCTTCTGACTCGGCGACCGTTGTGGTGGGTACTGTCATTGATCCGGAGATGACCGACGAGCTGAAGGTGACTGTGGTTGCCACCGGCCTGGGCGGTGACCGGGAGAAGCCCACCAAGGTGGTGGACAACAGCCGTACCCTGGATGGCAAGACTGACTATCATCAGCTCGATCGGCCCGCAGTGCTGCGTCGCCGTGCGGTGGCTCATGGTAATGTCGCCATTGACCAGAGCAAAGACAGTGAGGAGCAGGGTGTCGATTATCTCGATATTCCCGCATTCCTTCGTCGCCAGGCTGACTGATAATCTGTTGCAATACGCAGCGGCGTCGGGTTTTCGCCGCAGGACTGCACGCTGATTATCAGCCTGGCCTTTGCCGGGTAAAGATCCGGTAAAGACGGATTGGTTAAATGGTATTCAGTCTTATTTTCTGATAGGCTGCGGGCAGATTTTTGCCTCGACACTATCGTACTTTTGTGACGGAAATATGTACCGATGATCAGACAACGGACGCTTAAAAACACCATCCGTGCCACCGGTGTTGGCTTGCACTCGGGTGAGAAGGTTTATCTGACCCTGAAGCCTGCACCAGTGGATTCGGGAATTGTGTTCCGCCGTACCGACCTCGACCCGGTGGTCGAGATTCGTGCCTGTGCGGAAAACGTGGGTGAGACCATGCTGTCAACGACGCTGGTAAAGGATGGCGTCCGGGTGGCGACGGTAGAGCATTTGCTGTCAGCCATGGCTGGTCTCGGAATTGATAACTGCTTTGTCGAACTGAGTGCGGCAGAAGTTCCGATTATGGATGGTAGCGCGGGACCGTTTGTGTTCCTGCTGCAGTCTGCCGGAATCGCCGAGCAGGACGCTGCCAAGCGGTTTATTCGGATCAAGCGTGAAGTGACGGTTGAAGAAGGCGACAAGAAAGCTACCTTCCTGCCTTTTGAAGGCTTCAAGGTGAGCTTTGGCATCGACTTCGATCACCCGGTGTTCAAAGGTCGGGCGCAGACCGCGTCGGTCGACTTCTCCAGCACGTCGTTTGTGAAGGAAGTCAGTCGTGCCCGGACTTTCGGCTTCATGCGTGATATCGAAAAACTGCGCGCAATGAACCTGGCGCTCGGTGGCAGTGTCGACAACGCCATTGTGGTTGATGACTACAAGATCCTTAACGAAGACGGTCTGCGTTACGAAGACGAATTCGTCAAGCACAAGGTTCTGGATGCCATCGGTGATCTCTACCTGCTGGGCAACAGCCTGATCGGTGAGTTCCGTGGTATCAAATCCGGTCACGACCTGAACAACAAGCTGCTGCGCAAGCTCAGGGCAGAAGAGGATGCATGGGAAGTGGTTACCTTCGATGACGAGGCGACAGCTCCTATCTCCTACATGAAACCTGTGCTCGCGGCCCAGGCTTAAGGCAGGACAGCCTCAGGTCCGGACGTGGCTTGCGAGTTTTTCGAGAACCTCGCGTAAGTTTTTATCCTTCGTGTGCCCGGCTTCCTCTTTGAGGAGCCGGGCATTTTCGTTGCTGAGCACCCGGCTTCGGGTTTTCGGGGCGGTCTTATAGCGTGCAGGCGCCACTTTTACCCGCAGCTTCCAGATGTAGCGGAACAGGTCGTTCTGCCGGACGGCTTCCATCACCTCGTGCTGACGGTACCGCAATTGGCTGGCGATGACCGCCGACTCCGCGCTGACCGTCAGTTCGCCTTCCTGGCAGCAAACAAAACGGACGCCATCGCGCAGACTTTCGGGAATGGCTGCCAAAACAACTGCCTCGGCCTGCTGGTGGTGCTGGGCCCGGGCCAGCAGATCCTGCAGCACCGGTGCCCGGTGTACGCTCTCCGGTGTGAGTTTGAGATCTGATTTTTTCTTCATCAACAACCCTTTTTCTCGACGCACACGGTAACCATTGGTTACACTTCGGCACGATTTCACTGCAGCACCTGTATTACACTCCGGTAACAATAGCAAGAGTGTCGTTTCAGGGCAGCTGCATTTTTCGGTAACTGCGTAGTCGCTGCCATGGAATGCTCGCCGGAATTTACGTAGTCAGCACTGCCAATGATTGAGTAGTCGGGGATTTCCCGTGATCTGGGCCAGGATGCCCGGCAGTTTGAGTCAAATTCAGCGAGGCGCAAGACTACAGGGAAAAGTTGCGCCCCGGTCATGAATCAAGAAAACGATATGAACATTATCCTGGTTGGCAAGCATCACGGGAAGTCCCGGACGCTGCCACTGAACTCTCTGGTTGCTGCCGCGCTGGTGCTGATAGCGGCAGCGGTTGTCGTTGCGGCCTTCTGGCTCGGCTTCAGGGTCGCCAGTGTGCAGGCGGAAGTCAGTGACACGCCGACACCGGCCCTGATTGCCGAATGGCAGGACCGCCTTGCGGCCCAGCAACAGGACGTCGACACCATGCGGGAGCACGCTCGCCAGCAAGTCGATGCATTGACGCTGCGCCTGGGCGAGATGCAGGGCCGTTTGCTGCGCCTGGATGCCATGGGCCAACGCTTTGTCGAATCCGGTCTGCTTGCCAGCGACGAATTCAATTTTGACCAGCCTGCCGCCATGGGGGGGCCGGAAGAGTCGATTCCGGGTGAGTCCTACACCACGCCCCAGCTAAGCCAGATGATAGACCAGCTGGAATCCCGGATTGCCGATCGTGAACAGCAATTGCGCCTGCTGGACAGTCTCATTTCCCGCAAGAAACTCGAGGATGACCGTTTTGTTGCCGGTCGGCCGATCACCTGGGGCTGGCTGTCGTCCCGCTATGGCTATCGCTCGGACCCCTTCAACGGTCGCCGGACCTGGCATGACGGGGTCGATCTCGCCGGCAAGGAAGGCAGCGACATCATTGCGGTAGCGGCGGGCGTTGTAACCTGGGCGGACGAGCGCTACGGCTACGGTAACCTGGTGGAAATTGATCACGGCGATGGCCTCGTCACCCGCTACGCCCATGCCAAGGCTGTCAAGGTCAAGGTGGGGGATGTCGTGCAGAAAGGCCAGGTCGTTGCGCTGATGGGCAGTACCGGCCGCTCCACCGGCCCTCACGTCCACTTCGAAGTACTCCGTAATGGCAAGAGCCAGAACCCGGAGCACTACATCCAGCGCGCCAGTCGCTGATCTTGTCTCCGGAGCCGGGGCCGCGTTTCGCGTGCTCCGGCTCGCTTTTATGTTCTTAACCGCCGGCCCTTATTCCCGTTGTGTGCGCCCTGCCTTTTGTACTGTCATGAAATAGGGTTAGAATGCCGGCTTCCCAAGTTTAATCAAAGAAGCAGTGGTCTATGTTCACGAAGCTTGCAACGAAGATGTTCGGCAGTAAGAACGCCAGAGAAATCAAGAGGATGCGCAAGGATGTCATGCGCATCAATGAACTTGAAGAGCAGTTTGGCAATTTGTCCGATTCGGAGCTGCAAGGCAAGACCGCCGAATTCCGTCGACGTCTGGACGAAGGGGAAAGCCTCGATAAACTGTTACCCGAGGCCTTTGCCACCGTGCGTGAAGCTGGTCGTCGGGTCATGGGCATGCGTCATTATGATGTCCAGCTGATTGGCGGTATCACCCTGCACGAAGGCCGCATCGCGGAAATGAAAACCGGTGAAGGCAAGACGCTGGTGGCGACTGCGGCAGTTTACCTCAATGCCCTGCCGGGTAAGGGGGTGCACGTGGTCACCGTCAACGACTACCTGGCCCGCCGTGATGCCGAGTGGATGGGCAAACTGTATCGCTTCCTCGGTATGCAGGTGGGTGTGATCACCGCCGGCCAGTCTCCGGACGAGAAGCGCGCAGCCTACCAGGCAGATATCAGTTACGGTACCAACAACGAATTCGGATTCGACTACCTCCGCGACAACATGGCATTCAGCACGGCTGACAAGGTCCAGCGTGGCCTGCATTACGCCATCGTGGACGAGGTTGACTCGATCCTGATCGACGAAGCCCGCACGCCGCTGATTATTTCCGGTGCTGCCGAAGACAGCTCCAGGATGTATCAGGCGATCAACGCGCTGGTACCGAGCCTGGAGCGGGGCGAAACGAGCGAGGAGGGAGAGACCTCCGGCGACTTCGTTATCGACGAGAAGTCACGTCAGGTAGAACTGACAGAGGCCGGCCACGAGAAAGTGGAAGAGCTGTTGCTCAGTGGCGGGCTGCTGCAGGAAGGCGAGAACCTGTACTCGGCGACCAACCTGAGCTTGTTGCACCATGTTCACTCTGCCCTGCGGGCTCATCACCTGTTCCAGAAAGACGTGGATTACATTGTCCAGGGTGACCAGGTCGTCATTGTTGATGAACACACCGGCCGCACCATGCCCGGCCGCCGCTGGAGCGAGGGGCTGCACCAGGCCATCGAGGCGAAGGAGGGCGTCCGGATCCAGGCCGAGAGCCAGACCTTGGCGTCGACCACCTTCCAGAACTATTTCCGCCTTTACGACAAGCTTGCCGGCATGACCGGAACCGCGGATACCGAAGCGTTCGAATTCCGCCAGATCTATGGTCTCGATGTGGTGGTGATTCCGCCTAACAAGCCGATCCAGCGGATTGATTACAACGACCTGATCTACCTCACCCAGGAAGAGAAATTCCACGCCATCATTGACGAGATCAAGGATGTGCAGGCAGAGGGTCGCCCGATTCTGGTGGGCACGGCGTCCATCGAGGCTTCAGAGCTGCTGTCGATGCTGCTGAAGAAAGCCCGGATCGACCACAAGATCCTCAACGCCAAGCAGCACGAAAGCGAAGCCCAGATTATCGCCCAGGCGGGTCGCCCGGGCGCGGTAACCATTGCTACCAACATGGCGGGTCGCGGTACCGATATCGTGCTCGGCGGTAACTGGGAGTACGAAGTAGCAGCCATGGACAACCCTTCCGAGGAAGAGGTTGGCCGCATCAAGGCGGAATGGACCGAGCGCCACAATCAGGTGCTCGAGGCCGGTGGCCTGCATATCATCGGTACTGAGCGTCACGAGTCGCGGCGGATTGACAACCAGCTGCGCGGCCGTGCCGGGCGCCAGGGTGACCCCGGCTCTTCCCGTTTCTTCCTGTCCCTGGAAGACAACCTGATGCGGATCTTTGCTCCGGAGCGAGTGAAGAACCTGATGCAGGCGATGGGCATGAAGAAGGGGGAGGCGATTGAGCACCGGATGGTGACCAATGCCATCGAGAAATCCCAGCGCAAGGTTGAAGGACGCAACTTCGACATGCGTAAGACCCTGCTGGAATACGATGACGTGGCCAATGACCAGCGTACGGTCATCTATGAACAGCGCAATGAAGTGATGTCTTCCGAAGACATCTCCGACATGATCAGCACCATCCGTGCTGACGTGGTGGATGGATTGATCAGTGAATACATTCCGCCCCAGAGCATGCCGGAGCAGTGGGATGTCGCCGGCCTTGAGGGGCAGTTGCAGTCCGAGCTGGCGATCGAGTTGCCGGTCCAGCAGTGGCTGGAAGAAGACAACAAGCTGTACGAGGAAAACCTGCGCCAGAAAATTCTCGACGCGGTTGTTGCTGCCTACGCCGCCAAGGAAGAGGTGGTTGGTGCGGAGCCGATGCGCAAATTCGAGAAGCAGGTTTTCCTGCAGGTGCTGGATACCCTGTGGAAAGAGCACCTTTCCAATATGGACCACCTGCGCCGTGGTATTCACCTGCGCGGTTACGCCCAGAAAAATCCCAAGCAGGAATACAAGCGCGAGGCGTTTAACCTGTTCGAGAGCATGCTGGACACCATGAAACGGGATATTACCCGTGTGCTGTGCCATGTCCGGGTGCAGAGCCAGGAAGAGATGGAAGAAGTCGAGCGTCGCCGCAAGGCCGAACTTGAGCGTGAGCTGGCAGCCGCCCGTATGCGCCACGATGAAACCAGTGCTACCGCGGCCCAGGGCGATGAAGGTGATCAGCAGGGTGGGCAAGGGACTCCGGAAACCTTTGTCCGGCAGGAGCGTAAGGTAGGGCGAAACGAGCCTTGTCCCTGCGGGTCTGGCAAGAAATACAAGCAGTGTCACGGTAAGGTCAGCTGACCGCCAGTAAGTGACTGCAGTAACAGACGACCCGCACCCTGGAGCTTCCAGGCTGCGGGTTTTTCGTTTACATGCCGGTACAGGCCGGCGACGGATTGCAACGAGGAGACATACCATGGCGGTAGGACCGGGCACATTACCCGACTTTTTTCCGGTGGCGGGCGTTCGGCTGGGCATTGCCAGTGCCGGAATCAAGAAACCGGGGCGCAAGGACCTGGTAGTGCTGGAGCTGGCTGAGGGCAGCCGGGTGGCGGGCATTTTTACCAGGAACCAGTTCTGCGCAGCCCCCGTGACGCTGGCTCGCAAGCACCTGACGGAAGCAAGTCCCCGCTATCTGCTGATCAATACCGGTAATGCCAATGCCGGTACCGGTGCCCGCGGTATGACCGATGCCCTGGCCTGTTGCGCGGCGCTGGCAGACGTTACCGGCGTCCAGCCCAACCAGGTGCTGCCGTTCTCGACCGGCGTGATCGGCGAGCCGCTTCCGGTGGCCAAGCTGGTCGCAGCCCTGCCGGCAGCGGTGGCAGATGTTGCCGAGGGCCACTGGGCCGAGGCAGCCAGTGGCATCATGACCACCGACACCCGGCCCAAGGGTGCCAGCCGCCAGCTGATCCTGGGCGGTCACTCGATTACCATCTCCGGGATCAGCAAGGGCGCGGGAATGATCCGGCCCAACATGGCGACCATGCTCGGCTTCATTGCTACCGATGCCCGGATCTCCCCCGAGGCGCTGCAGGCCCTGGCCAGTGAGCTGGGGGAGAAGTCCTTCAACCGCATCACCATTGATGGCGACACCTCCACCAATGATGCCTGCATGCTGATTGCCAGCGGCCAGGCCGGCGAGGAGATCGGAGTCGACAGTCCGTTGCTGCCGGAACTGAAAGCGGCACTGGCCGATGTCTACCTGGAGCTGGCACATGCCATCGTGCGGGACGGCGAGGGTGCCACCAAATTTGTAACCATTGCCGTGGAGGCCGCAGCCAGTCAGCAGGAAGCCCTCGATGTGGCCTATACCGTGGCCCACTCGCCTCTGGTAAAAACTGCGCTGTTCGCCTCTGACCCGAACTGGGGGCGGATCCTTGCGGCCGTTGGCCGCGCCGGGGTCGCCGGCCTCGACCTCGAGGCGCTGGAAATCTGGCTCGGTAACGTTTGCCTGGTGCGGGATGGCGGCCGGGCCGGGGATTACAGTGAGGAGCGTGGCCAGGCGGTGATGGACCAGGAGGAAATCACCATCCGCATCGATCTGAAGCGAGGTGATGTTGCCGAAACGGTCTGGACCTGTGACTTCTCCCACGACTACGTCACCATCAACGCAGAGTACCGGACCTGAGTGTGAAAGAGGTTCACGTTGCGGTCGCGGTGATTTGGCGTGATGACCGGCTGCTGATTGCGCGCCGGCCGGAGCACGCCCATCAGGGCGGACTGCTGGAGTTTCCGGGGGGGAAGGTCGAGCCCGGCGAGACCGTCGGCCAGGCGCTTGTCAGGGAAATTGCCGAGGAAACCGGCCTCGCCGTGCCTCTCGGCAGCCTGCAGCCGGTTATCGGCATCCGCCACGATTACGGGGACAAGCGGGTATTTCTGGACGTCTGGCAAACCAGCGCGGCCACGGGTGTGGCGGAAGGACGCGAAGGCCAGCCCGTGCGCTGGATGCGCCTTGATGAGCTCCGTGACCATGACTTCCCCGCTGCCAACCGGGCAATTCTGGGGGCCTTGCGGTTACCGGACCGTTACGGAATCACCGGTCCGTTCCGCACGCCCGCCGAGGGGGCGACCAGACTGGCGCAGGCGCTGGCGACTGGTGCGCCCCCCCTGGTGCTGTTGCGGGCGCCGTGGCTGGAGCCCGGCGCCTACCTGGAACTGGCTCGACAGGCGCTTGAGCTGTGTAGTGCCGCCGGCAGCCGACTGATGCTCCAAGGCAGTCCGGCGGTTCTTGCCAGCGTGCCGGAAGCGGCTGGCGTGCACTTGCCCTGGCGGGAGGCTGTCCAACTCGCCGAGAGGCCGGTTGGCCGGGACAAGTTGCTGGCGGTGTCCTGCCATAACAGGGATGAGGTTGCCCACGCCGCGACCCTGGCGGCGGATTTCATTACCCTCGGGCCGGTTCAGCCGACGCCCTCCCATCCCGGCGCCGCCACCCTTGGCTGGCCATCGCTGGCGGAGCAGGTCCAGCTAGCTCCGATGCCGGTTTTCGCGCTGGGCGGCGTCGGTCCGGGCGATCTGCTCAAGGCCAGGGCTGCCGGAAGCCAGGGCATTGCCGGGATCAGTTACTGGTGGTAGCGACTATATCTGTTATGCTGAGAACAAAGGCGGTTCCAGCCGTTACTCAAGGCATGTCAGCCCTGAAACAGGAGACTTTGTGAGCGAGCTTACTCATCTTGATGCCAAGGGCGCGGCCCGTATGGTGGACGTCACCGACAAGTCCGTCACCGAGCGGGAAGCCCGGGCCGAGGGTGTCATCCATATGGCGCCGGAAACCCTCGCGATGATTGTCGACGGCGAGCACCCCAAGGGGGATGTGCTGGCGGTGGCGCGGGTAGCAGCCATCATGGCCGCCAAGAAAACCCACGACCTGATTCCGCTCTGTCACGCCCTGAATCTCACCTCGGTAAAAGTGGAGCTGGTCCCGGATGATACCTTGCCGGGCGTCCGCATCGAGGCGCGCTGCAAGCTGGCCGGGCAGACCGGGGTGGAAATGGAAGCACTGACTGCGGTCAGTGTGGCGGCGCTGACCCTGTACGACATGTGCAAGGCCGTTGATCGGGGCATGCAGATTGGCGACATCCGCTTGCTCGAGAAGAAAGGTGGGCGGAGCGGACACTGGAAAGTAGATAGCGGAGCTTGACCATGACGATTGCACAACCGTTGGTTGATAACTTTGGGCGCCGGGTCACCTATGTCCGGTTGTCGGTGACCGATCGTTGTGACTTCCGCTGTGTCTATTGTATGTCCGAGGATATGACCTTCCTTCCCAAGAGTGAGGTATTGTCCCTCGAAGAAATGGAAGCGCTGGCCCGTAACCTGGTTGCCTGTGGCGTTACCAAGATCCGGCTGACCGGTGGCGAGCCGTTGGTCAGGCCGGGTGTAGTCGGCCTGGCAAAGCGGCTGAAAGCGCTTCCGGGACTGCGCGAGCTATGCATGACCACGAATGGCGGGCGGCTTCAGGATCTCGCCGAGCCACTGAAGGCCGCAGGTGTGGATCGCCTCAATATCAGCCTGGACAGCCTGGATGAAGGCCGCTTTCATGAGCTCACCAGAACCGGGCGTCTTGGTCGGGTGCTGGCTGGTATTGAGGCGGCGCAGCGCGCCGGCTTCCGCCACACCAAGCTCAATGCCGTCATACTGCGGGGGCGCAATGAGCACGAGGTGTTACCGCTGGTCCGGTTCGCCCTGGCACGTGGTCTGGATCTGAGCTTTATTGAAGAAATGCCACTCGGTGTCATTACCGAGCACGACCGTTCCAGTGCATTCATTGCCAGTGACGAGTTGCGGGAGCTCATTCGTCAGGAGTTTCCACTGGAAGCTGCGAAGGACGATACCGGCGGACCGTCCCGGTATTTCCGGATTCCCGGTCATGACACCCGTATCGGCTTTATCTCCCCGCACAGTCACAACTTCTGTGGCGACTGCAATCGCGTGCGGATCACCACCGAAGGCCGTTTGCTGCTCTGCCTGGGCAACGAGCATTCAGTGGATTTGCGGGCGGTACTCCGTGATGGCCCCCAGGATCAGCAATCGGTCGATCACCGGGTACGTGAGGCGCTGTATGGTGCGATGGCGATCAAGCCGGAAAAACACCACTTCAGTCTCGAAGAAGAGCCGCAGATTCTCCGCTTCATGAATGCCACAGGCGGCTGAACCCCCGCATCCTGCTTCCTGAAATCTGCCTGCCACTGGTTGCCACAGGCCTGTGCGACCCGTACCGCTGTGCGGTCATGACGTCAATCACCGGGTTACACTACGCCATCCGCGAGCCTTCTGGTAAAATGCGCGGCTTACTGAAGTTAACCACGAGGAATCATTGTGGCTGTCCGTTACATCCAGACTTGCCGGTTACCAACACCCTTCGGTGTCTTTGACATGCACGGTTTCGAGGAACCGGACACCGGCAAGGAGCATGTTGCCCTGACGCTTGGAGATCTGGGGAGTGGCGAACCGATGCTGGCACGGACTCATTCCGAGTGTCTGACCGGAGATGCGCTCTACAGCATGCGCTGTGACTGTGGTTATCAGTTGGAGGAGGCGCTGCGCAGTATTGCCCGCGAAGGTCGTGGCATCCTGTTGTATCTGCGACAGGAAGGACGGGGTATCGGGCTGCTGAACAAGATTCGCGCCTATCACCTGCAGGACCAGGGCGCCGACACGGTTGAGGCGAACGAGCAGCTGGGGTTCGCCGCGGACCTGCGCGATTACAGCATGTGCAAGGATATGCTTGGTCACCTCGGTATCAAGAGCCTGCGGCTGATGACCAATAACCCGCGCAAGGTGGCAGCATTGGAGTCACTTGGGATCGAGGTCGCCGAGCGGGTGGCCCTGCATGTCGGCCGCAACCCCCACAACGAAAGCTACCTCAATACCAAGCAGAGCAAGCTGGGGCACTGGCTTGATACCCATCAGGACGACGACCCGACGGTCTGACCGGGTCGCCGGCTGGACGTCTTCCTTCTGACTTAAGGAACGGCCTTCAGGGACTGATGCTGACGCATGCGGTCCAGCCGTTTCTCGATGGCCTGGCGAATACCTCGTGCATCCAGGCCGCACTCCGCCAGCAGTTCCTCGTGCTTACCGTGATCGATGAAGGTGTCAGGCAGCCCCAGCTGTAAAACCGGCTGGGTGATGCCCTCGGCATTGAGGAATTCCGTAACCGCACTGCCTGCGCCGCCGGCAACGGTGTTTTCTTCCAGCGTAACCAGCAGGTCATGTTGCCTGGCCAGTTCCAGTACCAGGGATTTGTCGAGCGGCTTGACGAAGCGCATGTCGGCCACGGTGGCGTCCAGGATCCCTGCGGCTTCCAGGGCCGGGGTCAACAGGGTGCCGAAGTTGAGGATGGCCACGGTTTTGCCGTCACGAACCTGGCGGCCGCGACCGATCGGCAGTGGCCGCAGTTCCTGCTCGATTACCGCGCCCGGACCGGTGCCCCGCGGATAGCGAACCGCCGCCGGGCCGTCAAACAGCATGCCGGTTTGCAGCATCTGGCGGGTTTCGTTTTCATCCGACGGGGTCATGATGACCATGTTGGGGATGCAGCGCAGGTAAGTGATGTCGAAGGCGCCGGCATGGGTCGGCCCGTCCTCGCCCACCAGGCCGGCGCGGTCGATGGCAAACAGCACGTCCAGGTCCTGGATGGCGACATCGTGAACCAGCTGGTCATAGGCCCGTTGCAGGAAGGTCGAATAGATAGCGACCACCGGCTTGGCGCCGTCGCAGGCCAGTCCCGCAGCCAGGGTCACCGCATGCTGTTCGGCTATGGCGACATCAAAATAGCGGTCCGGGAAGCGTTCCGAGAACGCCAGCAGGTCCGAGCCTTCGCACATGGCCGGGGTGATACCCACCACCCGCTCATCCTGGGCGGCACTGTCACATAACCACTGGCCGAATACGTTGGCATATTTCGGTTTCGGCGTTTGTGGCGCCACCGGTTCCGGTTTGCTGGCCGGGACCGGCTCGATCTTGTTGATGGCGTGATATCCGATCGGGTCCGCTTCCGCCGGTGCAAACCCCTTGCCCTTGGTCGTGACCACGTGGAGGAATTGCGGGCCATCGAGCTCGCGGATATTCTCCAGGGTTTCCACCAGCAGCGGCAGGTCGTGGCCGTCAATGGGGCCGATGTAATTGAAGCCCAGTTCCTCGAACAGGGTGCCCGGGGCGATCATGCCCTTGAAGTGTTCTTCCGTCTTGCGGGCCAGCGCCATCAGGTGCGGGGCGGCTTGCAGTACCCGTTTGCTGCTGTCGCGAACCTGGTTGTAGGTGCGGCTGGCCAGCAGCTTGGCAAAGTAATTGGACAGCCCGCCCACGTTGCGGGAGATGGACATGTCGTTGTCGTTGAGGATAACCAGCATGTCGGCATGCAGGTGGCCTGCGTGGTTGAGGGCCTCGAAGGCCATGCCGGCGGTCATCGCGCCATCCCCGATGACGGCAATGCTCTTGCGCCCGGTACCCTGCATCCGCGCGGCGATGGCCATGCCCAGCGCGGCACTGATGGAGGTGCTGGAGTGGCCGACGCCAAAGGTGTCGTATTCGCTTTCGGCGCGCTTGGGGAAGCCGGCAAGGCCGCCCTTGCGGCGAATGGTGTCCATCTGCTCCCGGCGACCGGTGAGGATCTTGTGGGGGTAGGCCTGGTGGCCGACGTCCCAGACCAGGCGATCGCTCGGGGTATTGAAGACATAATGCAGTGCCACGGTCAGCTCCAGCACTCCGAGGCCGGCGCCAAAATGGCCGCCGGTCTGGCTGACGGACCACAGCAGGAAAGCGCGCAGCTCCCTCGCCAGCTGGGGAAGCTGGTCTGCAGACAGCAGACGGAGCTGGTCCGGGGTATCTATCCGGTCCAGCAGCGGCGTGTTCGGCCGTTGTGGCGGGAACTCCCTGAATGTATATGTATCCTGCATCTGCTCGGGTCTTTTCCGGATAGGTGAGCGATAGTTGTGCGAACGGGTATTATACGGGATGAAGGCGGCCTGTTTCACACCCAAAACCGGTGGATTGCCGGATTGAGGTGGGATTGACAGGCCAGCCTGTCGAGCTCAGTGGTTACGCGCCACGATAAAGTCGGCCATGGCGCGCAGAGGATCGGCTTCCGGGCCGAAGCCGCCGAGGCTGATCAGCGCGGTGTCCAGCAGGCGCTGCAGATAGGTCCGCGCGCCGTCAATACCTAGCAGGGCCGGGTAGGTTGGCTTGGCGCGGGCCAGGTCGGAGCCCTGGGGTTTGCCGATAACGGCGGTATCACCCTCAATGTCCAGCAGGTCGTCCTGGACCTGAAAGGCCAGGCCAAGGGCGCCGGCATAGTCGGACAGGCGTGCCAGCTGATCATCCCGGACCCGCTCTGCGGTCAGTGCGCCGAGGCGGACGCTGGACTCGATCAGCGCGCCGGTCTTGGCCCGGTGCATGCGCTCCAGGGCTTCCACCGTCAGGGTCTTGCCCACGGATTCCAGGTCGATTGCCTGGCCGCCCACCATGCCCCGGTGGCCGCTGGCCACCGCCAGCTCCCGGATCATGCCGAGCCGGGTACCCTCACTTAGCCCCGGTGCCTCGGCCAGCCAGCCGAAGGCCATGGTCTGCAGGGCATCCCCCGCCAGGATAGCGGTGGCCTCATCAAAGGCGATGTGAGTAGTCGGTCGCCCGCGCCGCAACTCGTCATCGTCCATCGCCGGCAAGTCGTCGTGGATCAGCGAATAGGCATGAATCAGCTCGACACTGCAGGCCGGCACCACGGCCACCTCGGTGGACTGCCCCAGGGCCTGGGCGGCCCCCAGGCACAGCGCCGGGCGGATGCGCTTGCCGCCGCCAAGGACACTGTACTTCATGGCTTCGAGCAGCCGGGGTGTCGAGGCCACATCAATGGCAAAGCGGGCTTCCAGGGCCTGGTCGATGCGGCCGCGGCAGGTCTCGAGAAAGGCGGTCGCAGCCGTGGTGGATCTGGGCATCAGGCAGTCTCATCCGGATTGAAGGGGCGAGTTGTCAGGCTGCCATCCTGGTTCTGTACCAGTTGCTCCACCCGTTGTTCCGCAGATTTCAGGGCCTGCTGGCAATCCCGGGTCAGTTTGACCCCGCGCTCGAAGGCCGCCAGCGACTGCTCCAGGGAGAGCTCGCCCTGCTCCAGGTCCCTGACCAGTTTTTCAAGTTCGTCCAGGGATTTTTCAAAGTCGGCAATGGATGTCGTGCTGGTCTGGTCGGCCATGCTGGTCGGCCCCTCCGGTTGTGGTGCGGTTTGGCGCGATTATATCAAAGCTTCAGGATTCACGCTGCCAGCTGAACTGTCTTTGCTCGCCAGGGCGGCCAAATGGCAGCCAGGTTTGTTCGGTCACCAGTATCTCTCCGCTGGCGCCTACAGAAACAATGGTGGTGGCGCGGGTGCCATAGGCCTCGCCGCGGATAAAGGGTGACGACAGCATCCGCTCGGTGGCGATATCGACGCCGGTGTCCGGCAGGTCGCGGTCGTCTGCCGGGGTGTCATCCTGCAGTAACCGGATCAGGTCCCGGTGCAGTGCTTGCGGCCCGGCGCCGAGATCCTTGCGCAGCGTGCTGGCAAAGCCGTCCCGCAGGCGCAGCAGTTTTGGCCAGGGGCTTTGCAGCAGGTGGTTGCTCAGACCGTAAACCCCGCGGTGAATATGGCGGCCGGGGTGGGCATCCCGGTTGCTGTAGTACCAGCCGGAGCGGTCAGCCAGGCTGAGCAGGTTGAAACCGGCGTAGTCATGCTGGTGTGCCGGTAACTGCGAGGCAATAGCGTCGGGCCCGGACAGTGCGAGCACCGGCAGCTCGCCCCGGGAGACCCGTCCCGGCTCCGGACTGCCTTCGCGGACGTTGGTCACCGCGGCCACCCGGCCATCCCGGGATACCGCCAGCCAGGTGCCGCCGGAGCTGAGATCGCGGCCGGCGAGCAGATTCTGGTCCGGCCACCAGTCCATGGCCGCCGTCGGCCGCTGGAAGAATTCGTCACGGTTGGCCGCCACGACGAGGGGGTACTCGGGATGCTGGGCAAGGGCGAAGGCTATCAGGCACATGGATTGCTCGCTGGATGATCGGAGAGTGTGGTCACCGCTGCAATATCATCAAGGGCGGTGAAGGGCTGGCCAGTGATGTGTATCATACCAGCCTCGAATTCTTTCTCAGCACGGCGGCATTATATGACCCTCGTATACGTTATTGCATCGTACCTGGCCCTCGGGGCCTTTGCCGGTACCCTGGCCGGATTGTTCGGTATTGGCGGCGGCCTGATTATCGTCCCCGTGTTGATCTTCAGCTTCGGCCTGCAGGGGATCAGTCCGGAAATTGCCGCTCACCTCGCAGTCGGCACCTCGCTGGCGACCATTGTCTTTACCTCCATGAGTTCGATCCGCTCCCACCACCAGCACCAGGCGGTGCGCTGGGATATCTTCCGGCCAATGACAGCGGGAATTGTCGTCGGTGCCCTGCTCGGGGCATGGACTGCCTCATTGCTCAGCGGTCCGACGCTGGAGTTGGTGATTGGCATCTTCGTGATCCTGGTGGCACTCAAGATGCTTTTTGAAGTCAACCCCTCACCCTCACGGGGTGTGCCGGGTACCGCCGGCCTGACGGGTGCCGGGGCCAGTATCGGCTGGGCGTCTGCCATTTTCGGGATTGGCGGCGGTACCCTGACCGTCCCTTACCTGAGCTGGTGCAACGTCAAGATGCAGCAGGCGGTGGGTACCTCCGCGGCCTGCGGCCTGCCCATTGCCATCGCCGGTGCCCTCGGTAATATCTGGACCGGCTGGAGCCACGCCGAGTTGCCCGAACTGAGCTTTGGTTTCATCTATTTGCCGGCGTTTCTGGGCATCATCCTGACCAGCGTACTGTTTGCCAGAGTTGGTGCCAGCCTGGCCCACCGTCTGAACGCCAAACTGCTGAAGCGTGGTTTTGCCGCCATGCTGATCGTGGTGGGGCTACGTTTTCTCCTGAGCTGAGAGGTTATCGATGCTGAAGCATCCGCAGTTTGATCCGGTTGCCATTGCTGTTGGCCCCGTCAAAGTTCACTGGTACGGGCTGACCTACCTGGTCGGCTTTGTGGTGGGCTGGTGGCTTGGCCGTGTCCGTGCCCGCAAGTCCTGGTCGCCCGTTACCGAGGAGCAGGTGGGAGACTTGCTGTTCTATATTGCCCTGGGCGTCATCCTTGGTGGCCGGTTCGGGTACGTACTGTTCTACAACTTTGACACTTTCCTTGCCGACCCGCTGTGGTTGCTGCGGGTATGGGAAGGGGGAATGTCCTTCCACGGTGGTCTCATCGGGGTGATGCTGGCGATGTGGTGGTTTGGGCGCAAGCTGGGACGGGGCTTCTTTGCCATTGCCGATTTCGTTGCCCCGCTGGTGCCGGTGGGATTGGGGGCAGGCCGCATTGGCAACTTCATCAACGGCGAGCTGTGGGGCAAGCCGACCGACGTGTCCTGGGGTATGGTGTTCCCCCAGGCGCCCGATGCCCTGGCCCGTCACCCCTCGCAGCTGTACCAGTTTGCCCTGGAAGGCGTGGTACTGTTTGTCATCCTGTGGTGGTTCTCGGCGAAACCCCGGCCACGCATGGCGGTATCCGGCCTGTTCCTGATTTGCTACGGCCTGTTCCGCTTCCTGGTGGAGTTTGTCCGCCAGCCGGATCCCCAGCTCGGCTACCTGGCCTTTGACTGGCTCACCATGGGACAACTGCTGTCGTTCCCGATGATTCTGGCCGGCGCGGGCCTGATGATCTTTGCTTACCGGAGGCAACCGCAATGAAAGCCTATCTCGACCTGATCAGGGATGTGGTAGACAACGGCCTGGACCGGGGTGACCGCACTGGCGTCGGAACCCGTTCGGTCTTTGGCCGCCAGATCCGTTTTGACCTGCAGGAAGGCTTTCCGCTGGTGACCACCAAGAAAGTCCACTTGCGTAGCATCATCTACGAGCTGCTGTGGTTCCTCAACGGCTCCACCGACAACAACTGGCTGACAGAGCGCAAGGTCTCCATCTGGGACGAATGGGCACTGGACAATGGGGATCTTGGGCCCATTTACGGCAAGCAGTGGCGCAGCTGGCAGTGCCCGGATGGACGGGTCGTGGACCAGATCAGCGAAGTGATCGAGCAGATCCGCAGCAAGCCCAACTCTCGCCGGCTGATTGTCTCGGCGTGGAACCCCGCTGAGTTGCCGGATGAGTCTGTGGGCCCCCAGGATAATGTCCGTCAGGGCCGCATGGCGCTGGCGCCCTGCCATTGCCTGTTCCAGTTTTATGTGGCCGACGGCAAGCTGTCCTGTCAGCTCTATCAACGCAGTGCCGACCTGTTCCTCGGGGTGCCATTCAACATCGCCTCCTACGCCTTGCTGACCCACATGATTGCCCAGCAGTGTGACCTGGGCGTAGGTGAGTTCGTGCATACCTTTGGTGACTGTCACCTGTACCAGAATCACCTCACCGACGACATTGTGTTTGAGCAGCTCCAGCGGCAACCCCGACCGTTGCCGCGGTTGGTGATCAAGCGCAAACCGGCCAGTATTTTCGATTACGAACTGGAAGACTTCGAATTTGAAGGGTATGACCCGCATCCGGTGATCAAGGCGCCCATAGCAATTTAAGTCGGATTAGCAACATCAAAAGTCAGACTGCAAGGGGCGGAACATTCTTTTCAAAACTGTGCGGAGCCATGGGTGAAGAGCGAAAAGCTCTTCACGGGCAGGCCATGGACGGCCTGCACTGGACTCTCTGCGCGACGCAGGAGCGATAAGCGCAGAGGGGCGGAGCTCAAGCGCCACATGGATGTGCTTGAGCGGGTTTTGAAAAGAATGTTCCGTCTCTTGCTAACTCCGTAACGAGAGGATCTGAAATGAGGAAAGCCCTCATCGTCGCGATGGCCCGTAACCGGGTCATCGGCCGTAACAACAAGCTGCCGTGGTATCTGCCAGGGGACCTGCGTTATTTCAAACAGGCGACCATGGGAAAACCCATCATCATGGGCCGCAAAACCTGGGATTCCATCGGCCGGCCGTTGCCGGGGCGGATGAACGTGGTGATCTCCCGCAATACGGGCTGGCAAGCGCCGGCGGGAACCGTCGGGGCCGCGTCATTGCAGGATGCCCTGGTCAAGGCCGAAGCCCAGGCCGAACTGGAAGGTGGGGACGAGGTAATGATTATCGGCGGTGGCCAGATATATGCCGAGGCATTACCTCTGGTGGACCGCATGTACGTCACCCAGGTGCACGCCGAAGTGCAGGGGGATGCGTTTTTTCCGGAAGTGAACTGGGATGAGTGGGAAGAAATCGGACGGGAGGATTTCTCCGCGTCCGATAACAACCCTTACGACTACAGCTTTGTAATCTATCAGCGCTTGGCGTCAGACTGACGGGGCGGGCGTTTGCCGGCAGGCTTGCCGCCTTTGCCAGCCGGCTTACCCTTGAAGCCTTTGCCGGCTCCGGCTTTCGGGCCCTTCTTGAAACCGGGTTTGAAGCCAGGTTTGCCGCCCGGACGTCCGCCTTTGCGGTCACGGGGCGGTGCCGCAGAAACCACCGGCAATGCCTCGGGCTGCTCCAGCGGCAGCGAGCCCGGCTGGGCCGCTTCCATCCACACGGCCAGGGCGCCGGCTACCATGGCCATGTCCATCTCGTTGCGTTCGGCGATCTCGTCCAGCATGGCCATGGCCTTGGCCAGCTTACGGTCCTCGGCAAAGCCCAGCAGCTGGCTTTCGAACTGCTCGATGCGCATTTTCTGCAGATCCGCCGGTGACGGCAGCTCATAGGGCTCCATCGGAGAGTTGGTGGCGCGCTCCAGGGTGCGCAGCCAGCTTCGCTCGCGGGGGGTGACCAGCAGGATCGCCTTGCCATTACGTCCCGCGCGGCCGGTGCGGCCGACCCGGTGGATGTAGGCTTCGGTGTCGTAGGGGACATCGTAGTTGATGACGTGGGTAATGCGGGGCACGTCAAGGCCGCGGGCGGCGACATCGGTTGCAACCACGATGTCCTTTTTACCGCGCTTGAGGTCCTCGACCGTCTGCTCACGCTGACGCTGGTTCAGGTCGCCGTTCAGCGGTGCCACAGCGTGGCCGCGGGCGGACAGCTTCTCAGCCAGCAGCGTGGTTTCCGCCTTGGTGCGCACGAATATGATAGCGGCATCGATCGGCTCGACTTCGAGGATGCGGGTCAGGGCATCCAGTTTGCGCTCGGCATAGACCGGCAGCACGAACTGGGCAATCCGCTCGACCGTGCGGGTTTCACTCTCGATCTTCACTTCCGTTGCGTCGCGCAGATAGGTTTGGGCAACCTTCTTGATCTGCGGGGGCATGGTGGCGGAGAACAGTGCACGCTGGCAGTTCTCGGGCGTCTTGGCGAGGATGGCTTCGACATCGTCGATGAAGCCCATGCGGAGCATTTCATCGGCCTCGTCCAGCACCAGTGCCTTGAGTTTATCCAGCTTCAGGGTGCCCTTGCGCAAGTGGTCGAGCAGGCGGCCCGGTGTGCCGACAATGACCTGCGCACCGCGCCTCAGTCCCTTGATCTGGGGGAAAAAGTCCTGCCCGCCATAAATCGGCAGCACGTGGAAGTTGCGAAACTTGCTGGCATAAGTCGTGAACGCTTCTGCGACCTGGATGGCCAGTTCCCGCGTCGGAGCCAGCACGAGGATCTGCGGATCCATAACCGAGGCATCGACCCGGCTCAGAAGGGGCAGGGCGAAGGCCGCGGTTTTACCGGTACCGGTCTGGGCGACGCCCAGCAAATGGTTACCTTGCAGCAGCGCAGGAATGGACTGGGCCTGGATGGGTGAAGGGGTTTCGTATCCTACGGCGGTGACAGCTTCAAGAACCGCTGGATCCAGGCCAAGGTCGGCAAAAGACAATTCAGACATTAATGTACTCGGTATTCGGAGGGTAGGGCATTGCAGGGCAATGTACGTTGTCGCCCATTATAGCCCAATGCGCGCTGTTTAACACGCAAAGCACCGGCAACATTGGTAGGTAGTTGCCGGTGCGGGGGATGGAGGGCCGGTTTCAGGCGGCCCGGGAAGATTTGCAGGCGTCGATAATGATGCGGGCGAAGTCTTCCGGCGAGTCTTCCTGGAGAAAATGCCCCCCCTGCAGGGTGATGTGGGGCTGGCCGTGGGCGCCGGGGATCCGTCGTTGCATGTGGCGGTCTCCGCCCCGGGTAATCGGATCGCCGCCACTGAAGCAGGTAATAAACGGTTTGCGCCATTTCTCCAGGATACTCCAGGCCGCTTTGTTGGCTGCGCTTGCCGGATCGTCTGCGGTTATCGGTACCAGGCGAGGGAAGGCGCGGGCTCCAGCCTTGAATTCGGGGCCCGGGAAGGGTGCATCATAGGCGGCCAGTTCCGCCTTGCTGAGCGCGCGCTCGGTGCCGAGCTGCACAATGCGCCCGGCCGGGAACCAGGGACTGTAGCTGGCGAACGCTTTCCACAGCGAGAAAACCGCCGGCACCCGGGAGTCGCCGGTGGGCAGCATGCCGTTGCCGACGATGATCCGGCTGAACCGATCGTTATGTTCTGCGGCGAGACGAAGGCCAAGCAGCGAGCCCCAGTTCTGGCACACCAGGGTGGCGTCCTGCAGATCCAGGGCTTTCAGCCAGGAGGCGAGCCAACTCAGATGGCGCTGGTAACTGTAGTCTTCTACCGCGGCCGGTTTGTCGGATTTGCCGAATCCAATCAGGTCGGGAGCCAGCACCCGATGTCCGGCCTTCGCCACTCGCGGAATCATGTGGCGGTACAGATAGGACCAGGACGGTTCGCCGTGCAGCATGACCACCGGGTGGCCATCCTTCGGCCCCTCGTCAACATAGTGCATCCTCAGACCGGGTTCGACCTCAAGGTACGAAGGAGAAAAAGGATAGTCCGGAAGGCCGTTGAAACGGGCCTCATCGGTTCTCAGGATGCGCATGCCATCTACTGCCCTGACAAGTGATGTGTGTGGCCAGTGAAGACATACGGGCCATAACAGTCAGCATAAAGCAGATGGCGGAAAGATGTGTTTCGTTTGCGTAACAGTGCGTTGCGCGATTGATTCAGGACGCGACCTGGAGAAAGCGGTCGGGATTTTCCAGTTTGCCCAGGGCCTCGTCGCAGCAGTTCACCGCACCACAGTCGTCGGCAGAACACAGGCCGATGGTGTCGCATCCGGGGGCGATATCCCACTGGCCGGCGTTACGGAATACCCGGGAGCGGGACAGGGTTGACTGGCAATGGCCGCACAGCAGGGTGGGTACGGCGCTGCCCTGGGCCAGGATGGCGTGGTAGTGATGATTATCGGTCATGGTTTTCCTCCGGTGAAAGTCCAAGGTATGTCCGCGATGTGACAATTAAAAGTCAGGACTCAACTAAAAGGAACCATACGTTACCAATCTGCAATCCGGTTCATCGTATCCGTTACCGGTGGTTAATCTTCGGGGCCCGGCAACGGTCTGCGATTGGAGCGCTTGTCATCCCAGTCCAACTCCTTGGGGTCATACCAGCCCAGGGCGCTGCTGACCTTTTGCCGGGTCGGTCGGGACAGCGTACTCCACAGATCGGCAAACTCCTCAAGCCCTTGTTCACGCTGGCGCAGTTGTTTGCTGCGAAGGCGGTGGATGATCTGGGGTAATTGTAATGCCTGGCCCAGCTGACCGGGCACCCAGACCTCCTGCCCCATCACTTTGCGGCGGTGTTTGCGGGCTGCGAGAACCCGGGTGAGCTCTACGGCAGCTTCAAGGGCAGTCTCGATGGTAAAGTCTGCAGTATCCAAGCGCGGACCTGTTTGTTTGCTGATCATTAACCGTCCACTATACCCTGAAAATCGCTTTTCTGGCCACGGCGGCGTGATAGGCTATCATCCTGCCCGCCGACCTGTTTGAAGCAAGGACTCTGAGTATGTACGAAAAACTGGAAACACGGACTTTCCTGGCGATGCTGGTGGGGGTATCGCTGGCTTTTGTGTTTCTGATGAAGCCCTTTTTCGGGCCGATTTTCTGGGCGATGGCAATTGCGATGATCTTCTATCCGGTTCAGTTGCGGCTGCTTGCCCGGATCGGGCCCCGCCCCAATCTGGTCGCGCTGCTGACCCTGGTGATCTGCCTGGTTATCGTCGTTATTCCGGTGATGGTGCTGGTGTCCTCGCTGATTGCCGAGGGGCTGGGGGTGTATCAGCAGATCCAGAGTGGCCAGATCAAGCCGGGGGAATACATTGACCGGGTGAACAGGTCGTTCCCGGCCATTGAGGCCTTCCTGGCGCAGTTCGACATCAGCGTGACGGAAATCCGCGACCGGATTGCCAATGCCGTTGTCGGCGGCAGCCAGTTTCTGGCCAAGCAGGCCCTCGGGTTTGGTCAGAACACCTTTCAGTTTTTCCTCAGCCTCGCCCTGATGGTGTATCTGGCGTTTTTCCTGTTGCGTGACGGTACCCGCCTGGTGGATCTGCTGATCCACGCCCTGCCGCTTGGCGATGAGCGGGAGCGCCTGCTGTTTGCCAAGTTCGCCGAAGTGACCCGGGCCACCGTCAAGGGGAATCTGTTGATTGCGATTATTCAGGGTGCTCTGGGCGGTTTCATTTTCTGGGTGCTGGATATCAACGCCGCACTGCTCTGGGGGGTGGTAATGGCTATCGTCTCGCTGTTGCCGGCAGTTGGTGCTGCCCTGGTGTGGGTGCCGGCTGCTATCTATCTGGCGGCGACAGGCGAAGTGGTGTCTGCGGTGGTGCTCACTGTTTTTGGGGTGGTAGTGATCGGGCTGGCGGACAATGTGCTGAGACCGATTTTTGTCGGGCGTGACACCAAATTACCCGATTACATCGTGTTGCTGTCTACCCTTGGCGGTATTGTGATGTTCGGCGTCAACGGCTTTGTAATGGGGCCGCTGGTGGCAGCACTGTTCATGGCATTCTGGGGGATCTTTATTCGCGAGTTTGGCCATGCCGCACACCTGGCCAGTGTGGGCGGGGAGCGGGAGGCGACGGATACGCGCGAGGGTAATGAAGGCGGCTGATGCCGCCCCGGAATTGCGGCCCGGTATCCGGATACCGGGCCGCGACGGCTTCAGTCGAGTTTGCTGAGGTCCCGAACTGCACCTTTATCGGCACTGGTGGCCAGCAGGGCATAAGCCTTGAGTGCGGCGGAAACCTTGCGGTCGCGGGGCTGCGCCGGCTTCCAGCCATCCTGGTCGCGCTGTGCACGGCGGCGATCGAGTTCGTGTTGATCCACTTCCACATTGATCGAGCGGTTGGGGATGTCGATACGGATCAGGTCACCATTCTCAATCAGCCCGATGGCACCGCCGGCCGCGGCTTCCGGCGAGGCATGGCCGATGGACAGCCCTGAGGTACCCCCCGAGAACCGGCCGTCGGTCAGCAGCGCGCAGGATTTACCCAGGCCCTTGGACTTCAGGTAGCTGGTCGGGTAGAGCATTTCCTGCATGCCGGGGCCGCCCTTCGGGCCCTCGTAGCGGATGATCACCACTTCACCGGACTTGACGTCGTCGTTAAGGATACCGTGAACGGCGGAGTCCTGGCTCTCAAACACCCGTGCCTTGCCTTCGAACACAAAGATGCTTTCGTCTACCCCGGCGGTTTTCACGACACAGCCGTCCAGCGCGATGTTGCCATACAGCACGGCCAGGCCGCCTTCCGCAGAATAGGCGTGTTCGACTGAGCGGATACAACCGTTCTCGCGGTCACCATCGAGGGATGGCCAGCGGGTACTCTGGCTGAATGCGGTCTGGGTCGGGATTCCCGCCGGCCCGGCCTTGTAGAACTCCACCACCTCCGGGGTCGGAGAGCGCATGATGTCCCAGGTTTCCAGGGCCTCTTTCATGGTCTTGCTGTGAACCGTGGGCAGATCTGCGTTGATCAGGCCGCCGCGCTCAAGTTCGCCCAGGATGCCCATAATGCCGCCGGCGCGGTGGACATCTTCCATGTGATACTTGGGAGAGTTCGGCGCCACCTTGCACAGCTGGGGCACCTTGCGGGACAGTTGATCGATTTCGTTCAGGGTGAAGGGTACGCCACCTTCCTGGGCTGCGGCCAGCAGGTGCAGGATGGTGTTGGTGGAGCCGCCCATGGCAATGTCCATCACCATGGCGTTCTCGAACGCGGCCATGGAGGCAATGCTCAGCGGCAGAACGCTGGCGTCATCCTGTTCGTAGTAGCGGCGGCAGTTTTCCACGATCTGCCGGCCGGCCTTCAGGAACAGCTGCTCCCGGTCGGCGTGGGTGGCCAGCAGCGAGCCGTTGCCCGGCAGGGCCAGGCCAATGGCTTCGGTCAGGCAATTCATCGAATTGGCGGTAAACATGCCGGAGCAGGAGCCGCAGGTCGGGCAGGCGCTGCGCTCGTATTCCTCAACCTGTTCATCGGTGGCGTTCGGGTCGGCCGCGATCACCATCGCATCCACCAGGTCCAGTTTGTGTTCGGACAGCTTGGTTTTGCCGGCTTCCATCGGGCCGCCGGAGACAAAGATGGTGGGGATGTTCAGCCGCATGGCCGCCATCAGCATGCCCGGGGTGATCTTGTCACAGTTGGAAATACACACCAGGGCATCCGCGCAATGGGCGTTTACCATGTATTCCACGGAGTCTGCGATGATTTCCCGCGACGGCAGCGAGTAGAGCATGCCGTCATGGCCCATGGCGATGCCGTCATCAACTGCGATGGTGTTGAATTCCTTGGCCACCCCGCCGGCGGCTTCGATCTCGCGACAGACCAGCTGGCCCAGGTCCTTCAGGTGAACGTGCCCGGGGACGAACTGGGTAAAAGAGTTGGCGACGGCAATGATGGGTTTGCCGAAATCCTCATTCTTCATGCCGGTGGCGCGCCAAAGCGCACGGGCACCAGCCATGTTACGACCTGCGGTGGATGTCCGCGAACGATACTGGGGCATGGGCGTGTGGTCTCTCTCAGTCGGTTCAAACAAAACCAGAGGATAACAGATTCCACGTTGATCGCATGGTTGTTTTGCCCGGTGGCGGTTACAATCCACGGGATCAACTACTCCACAGCTCCCCGCCTGATTGCCCGGAGGAACCCGACATATGGGTGGCCAGGAAAACCTGCCAGTCGATCACCGTCTGCGGCACATGCAGCCGCTGTGCCGCCTTGCCGGGGACCAGCTGGTGCTGCTGGCCAGTCGTGCCGAGCGGCGCCGTTTCGGTGCCGGCCAGAAGGTTGTGGAACGGGGCAGTCGGGACGGGCTCGACTATTTCCTGTTGTCCGGTTCGGTGGACCTCACTGCGGTGGATGGGCGCACCCTGACCATTGCGGCTCAAAGCGATCAGGCCGCCAACGCCATTGCCCGCCTGCAGCCCCGCATGTTTCGGGTAACCGCCCACCAGCCTTGTGAATTCCTGGTTGTCGAGCAGGACGTGCTCAATCAGCTGTTACGGCAGGCGCCGGTGACCCCTGTCAGTTCGCTGTCTACAGCGCACACCGGGCTGCTGAGCCGGGGGGGTGATGAAAGTGAGGAGCACCGTCTGTTGATGGAGTTCTATGGCGATTTGCGGGTCAATCACGTGACGTTGCCGGGGCTTCCGGATGTGGCCTGGAAGGTGCGCCGTGCGGCAGAACGCCAGGAGGTATCCGCGGCCGGCCTGGCGGAGGCCATTGCCGCGGACCCGGCCATGGCTGCCAAGCTGGTCCGGGCCTGTAATGGGCCGCTGTTTCGCGGCTTCGGTGACGTCCGCAGTATTCCGGAGGCCGTCGCCAGGCTGGGTGTGGAAACCACCCGGAAGCTGGTAACCGAATTCGCCATGCGGGAGGTTTTCAGTTCCCGCCACCCGACGGTACAGGCGGCCATGACCAGAACCTGGCATCACGCCCGGGATGTTGCCGCGATCAGCCGGGAGCTGGCCGACCGGTTGCCCGGCGGTAACCCGGAGGAAGCAATGCTGGCGGGCCTGCTTCATGGTTTGGGGGCGGTTCCAGTACTGGTGCGGGCCGAACATCACGTGGAACTGTTTGCAGACCCGGTCAACCTTGACCATGCTATGAAGGAATTGTGTCCCGATATCGGCGCTGCCATTCTCGAACACTGGTCATTCCCCGAGCGGTTTGTCGAGGTGGCGCGCCATGCCGGCAGCTGGGACTACGAGTGCCTGGAGGCGACGCCCCAACTGGTGGATATCGTGATCGTGGCGCGCTTGCATGCCATGGTTGGAACCAATCAGAATGCCGGCTTGCCGCCGTTCGCCCGGGTTCCCGCGTACCGTCGGCTGGGAGGACTGGGACTAAATGCATCCCGTAGTCTCGAATTGCTGACGGCAGCGAGGGCGCGGGTCGATCGTATGCAGCAGGTGCTGTCGATCTATTGAGCGGGGCGATGTTCGGCCGGGGGCTGGCCAGGCCCGGAGTAAGGTATCAGGTGACTGTTCCGACTATGAATGTACCTTTGTTTCCACTGAATTCCATCGTTCTGCCCGGCGGCAGGATTCCACTCCAGCTGTTCGAGCCCCGTTATATCGACATGCTGACCCGTTGTCTCAAGGAAGACCGCGGTTTCGTCGTCGTGTTGTTGCGGGAGGGCCTGGAAACCAGCCAGGCGGCGGCCTTCTACGACATCGGCACCTATGTGCGTATCATCGATTTCCAGCAGCTGGACAACGGGTTACTGGGCATTACCGTTGAGGGACATGCCAAGGTTACGGTGGTCAAGTGCTGGAAGCAGGCGGACGGGCTGAATGTCGGTGATGTGGAGTGCCTGGTTGATGAGGACGAGCTCGATGTGCCTGAAGAATACGCCGAGCTGCCCTCGGTGCTGAAGGCGCTGTTCCGCCACCCGGTGGTCAGGGATCTCAACATGGAAGTGGATTATGACGATGCCCGTGACGTGGGCTGGCGGCTGACCGAACTGCTGCCCCTGGACAAGCAGGAAAAGCAGCGGCTGGTCGAGCTGCAGGACCCCCTTGAGCGACTGGCACGCCTCCATAGCCTGCTGGAGGCCATGGAGTAGAGATCACACGCTGGCGAGTCGATAGGCGATAATCGCATTGTCCCAGTGCAGGGCTATGTAGCTCCCGGCAAATGCCAGCCATGCCAACAGGCCGGTTACGGCCACCGGTTCCAGCGATAGCGGGACCTGGTCATGGCGGCTGTAGCTCGCGCGTACCAGCCCACAGACGGCCAGTCCCAGCGCGACGCCTCCCACCACATCGGTCATCCAGTGTACCCCGAGATAAACCCGGGAAAGCCCCACCAGCACCATCGGAAAGCTGAACACCAGATACACCAGCCAGCGCCGGGCGCTGGGTCGCTCCCGGGCGATAAAGCTCGCGAGCAGGCCCGCCAGGACGGTAATCCCGGCGGCGTGCCCGCTGGGAAACGCGCCGGAGTCGGGCGGGGCGTTGACCAGCGTCGGCCGGTGCACCCCAAAGCCGTACTTGCCGGCCCAGATCAGCCCTGCTGCCAGCGCAAGGGCCAGCAGTACATGCACGGCGGCGGCGTAGTAGCCGCGAAGCCCGAGCACCGCAGCTCCGATCAGCGCACCGGCAACCAGCACCGGCATGTCGCCACTGAGGGTGAAGAAAATCATGGCGGGGTCGAGCAGCGAGTTGCGCAGGGCGGTAAACCAGTCCCGGGTGAGAATGTCGGCGCTGGTGAGCAGGTCTGTCGCCGTGGTCAGAATCGCCCACACAAGGAACAGTGAGCCGGCACCTACCGCCAGGATCAGTGATGGCAGGGGGAACTCACGGTTGCTGGCTGGGCGCTGGCTGGAGTAGAGCCGCCAGATGCGGTGAGCCCGGCTGTAGCCCTCCATGTGCCTTGCCAGTAACCGGTAGAGCCGGCCCTCCGTGCCCAGTCCGAGCTGGAAGCGGAATATCACCAGGTAGACCAGGGTCAGTGCTGCAATGCTGATGCCCAGAATCGGGTAGAAGTGCGGGGGCAGGCGCACGTCGCTGGCCAGTGCGCTGCCCACCAGATAGCCCGGCAGGATGTACACCGGTGCCCAGCCGATGGCGGACAGCAGGTTGAACAGCACGAAGCGTCGCCAGGGCATCAGCAGGGCGCCGGCCACCATCGGAATGACCGGCCGTATCGGGCCGACAAAACGCCCGATCACCACGCTCTTGCCGCCGTGGCGATAGAAAAAGCGCTCGCCCTTGGTAACAAATGACGGGTACCGGCTGAACGGCCAGATGCTGTGCAGCCGGCCCTGAAACATCCGGCCCAGGCCAAAGCTGAGCAGGTCGCCGGCGATGGCCCCCAGCCCTGCCCAGATCAGTGCCTCGAACAGCGGCATGCCGGTCTTGCCGGCAAGGGCCGCCACCGCAAAGATGATGGCGACCCCGGGAATGACAATGCCTGCAATCGCCAGGGACTCCAGGAACGCGACCAGGAACAACGCCGCCGCCAGCCAGCCGGGGTTATCCCCCAGCCATTGGGTCAATAGCTGCAGCCACTCGGGAGTCATGGCTGACGGCTTTCTCCGGTGCTGTACCAGATGGTGTCATGGCCGCGTTTGCGGGCGGTGCCCAGCGCCTGGGCTGCACGCTCTCGTAATTGGGTCGAACGGGTGTCCTGGCGGGTCCGGGTGGTACAACCCAGGCTGATGGTGATTTTGCCGGCGACCGGCCAGCTGTGCTCTGCCACGGTGCGACGAATCCGTTCGGCGATTACCCGCACACCATCTTCCGGCGTGAATGGCAGGATCAGGAAAAATTCACCGGTGCGGAGGGAATACAGGGTATCGCCGGCCCGGATCACGCCGAACAGGTGTTGGGTCAGGGCCCGGCCCAGTGTCTGCATGCCGGTGACACCGTGCAGGTCCTCGGCCTCGTCGGCATAGTCAACGGCCAGCATGATCGCAGATAGCGGGTGACCAGTTGCCTCGCTGCGGCTGATCTCTTTCTGCAGGGTTTCATCAAGGAAGCGGGCGTTGTGGGCGCCGGTGAGGGGATCGGTAATTGCGAGATCTTCCGCGGATTGCGCCATATGGTCGTAATGCCAGATATAGAGTGCGGCCACGCTGGTCAGGATGACCGCTGCGAATGCCGGTGGTAGGGCCTCCACCAGCGGCAGCCGAACCAGCAGGAACAGTGTCAGCCCGGTGGTCAGCGCGAGGGAGAGGGTGATGCCCTGGCGCAGAGGCAGAATGATGAAGTTAAGCACCAGCAAGGGCAGGCACCAGTGACTGATGTATGGGCGGTCCAGGGTGACGACCGCTGCCAGTACCAGGGCATTGACCGCCGCCAGGATCATCAGGTGGCCCGGGGCCCTGAGTTGCTGTCGCCGCGAAACCAGCGTGTAAACGGCCCCGCCGAGGGTCAGCAGGGCAAGCCCTGCGGCGAGGTAAAACAGTTCGTAGAGTCCATACCGCAGGTTCTGGCTCGCCAGCATGACAATAAACAGGGTCGCCAGCAGGTAGCCGGCGAGGTGGGTCCAGGTGCGCAGGCGGGTTTCCGTCATGGTGCCGGATTCCTTGAGGTGGCTGGGCTGCCCGGTTCGGACATGTACGGGCGGGAGCTGAAGGTCTGGATACGGTTGCCGCCTTGTTGCTGGGCACGGCGCAGGGCATTTGCCGCAGACTGCTGCAGGCTGTCGGCGTCATCGCCAATATTCAGGGCCGCAACGCCTGCGCTGACAGTCAGGTCGAGGTCGTGAGAGGCCAGCAATGCCTGCAGGCCCTTGCGAAGGTTCTCTGCAGTCAGGGCCGCATCGTGGGAGTTGGTGCCGGGCAGGATGGCCAGGAACTGCAGGTCTGCCACCCGGTAGTAGGTGTCGAAATCCCGCAGCTGGGAGTGCAGAAAGCGCCCGATGCGGGGCAGGATCGAGCGGATGTCAGCGTCGGGACTGGTGTCGCTGAGGTGGGTGTCCAGACCGATCATCATCACCGCCATGGCGGTGCCTTCACGTTCGCTGCGCTGGATTTCCTTGTGGAGGTCTGCCGACAGGTATTCCCGGCTGGCGGCCTGGGTCAGTTCGTCTGTTCGCCGCAGTGGCGCAAGCTGGCGGGTCTTGTATTCCCGCAGGAAAACCAGCACGCAGGACAACACCACGGTGAGCAGCAGGGCAGCGACAAGCTGGTGCCGTTCCGGTGCGCCGGTCGCCCAGGTGCTGGCCACCATGACTGCTACCACGGTTGTCGCTGTGAGCAGCGCTCCCCAGGCTGCCGGGAGCAGGCCGAAAGCCACCAGAGGCAGGGCATACAGCCAGTGGGTCAGCCCCTGTGGGCCAGACCACAGGCTGGTCAGCAGGATGAGGAAGGTCAGCAGGAGGATTACCTGATTGATGCTCTTCCACGACAGACTGTCTCGTCCCGGCCTGAATGCCGGGCTGCTCCAGATCAGCGCTGCGCCGGCAGCGCCGGCAGCGGCCTCAAGGTAATTCCCGGTGACGGCCATGACCACCGCCACCAGCAACAGGCTCCCGCAACTGATTCTGGCGAAACGGCCAAGCAGGAATTTTTCGGCCAGTTGGGCCATGGTTTCCATCCTTTCCCGGGGGTATCCATTGTATGTGCAGCTGTATAATAAACACTTGAGGTGCGTACTTGAACGGGGAAAGGTAAAGTAGGTGCCCGATTTGCTTATCACTGACGGTCTTCAGAAAGGTATTGAGATGGACATTGCAGCTTACATGGCGGAAGTGGGACAGCAGGCAAGGCAGGCGTCTGCCGTTGTGGCACGGTCGACTACAGCGGTTCGCAACCGGGCCCTGCTGGCCACGGCCGAGGCGCTGGATGCTGCCCGCGACGAGCTGGTTGCGGCTAATGCCCGCGATCTGGCGGCGGGCCGGGAAAACGGCCTGGATACCGCGATGCTGGACCGGCTGGAGCTGACGCCCGCCCGGATTGACGCCATGATTGAAGGGCTGCGCCAGGTGGCATCGCTGCCGGATCCGATTGGTGAAATCAGCGATATGCGTTACCGGCCGTCCGGCATCCAGGTTGGCAAGATGCGGGTTCCGCTGGGTGTCATCGGTATCATCTACGAATCACGGCCCAACGTGACTGTCGAGGCGGCCAGCCTGTGCCTGAAGGCCGGCAATGCGGCCATTCTGCGAGGTGGCTCCGAGTCCATCCACTCCAACCAGGCCATTGCCGGGTGTCTTGCCCGCGGCCTGGCCGAAGCGGGGCTGCCCGAGTCGGCGGTCCAGGTGGTAAAAACCACCGACCGGGCTGCGGTGGGTGAGCTGATCACCATGCCCCGTTACGTTGATGTTATTGTGCCCCGGGGTGGCAAGGGGCTGATCGAGCGTATCAGCCGGGATGCACGGGTGCCGGTTATCAAGCACCTCGATGGCATCTGCCACGTTTATGTCGACTCCCATGGCGATCCGGAGAAGGCGCTGCGGGTGGTGGTCAATGCCAAAACCCACCGATACGGCACCTGTAACACCATGGAAACCCTGCTGGTCGACCGCGAAATTGCCGATGACCTGCTGCCGTTGCTGGCCCGGGCGCTGATCGACAAAGGCGTCGAGCTGAGGGGGTGCGAACTGAGTTGCGCCATTGTTGCCGACATGGTTCCGGCTACCGAAGAGGACTGGCAAACGGAGTACCTGGCGCCAATCCTGGCGGTCCGGGTAGTTGATGGCCTGGATGCGGCGATCGAGCACATCAATCGCTACAGCTCGCAGCACACCGACAGCATCATCACCGAGAATTACACCCGCGCCCGCAGATTCATTACCGAGGTGGATTCCAGCTCGGTAATGGTGAACGCCTCAACCCGATTTGCCGATGGCTTCGAGTATGGTCTGGGGGCAGAAATCGGCATTTCCACCGACAAGATCCATGCCCGCGGGCCGGTCGGGCTGGAGGGGCTGACGTCCCAGAAGTACGTGGTGTTTGGCGACGGCCACATCCGGGACTGACCGGTTATGCACGTCATCTATGGCGGCACCTTTGACCCGGTTCACCACGGTCACCTGCGGCTGGCGGTTGAGCTGAAGGAACGGCTGGGGGTGTCGGGCATTGCCATGGTCCCCTGTCATATTCCGCCGCACCGTGAGGCGCCCGGCACCAGCAGTGCCCAGCGTCTCCGGCTGCTGGAACTCGCGGTGAGCGGTGAGCCCGGATTACACGTCGATGATCGCGAGGTCGTCCGGGGAGGCGCGTCCTTCACCGCCGATACCCTGCGCCAGCTGCGCGCCACCCTCGGTGAGCGGGAGCCGCTGGCCATGGTGGTGGGGACCGATGCCTTTGCGGGTTTCGACCGTTGGCGGGACTGGCAGGCAATCCCGGATCTCGCCCATATCATTGTGATAGACCGGCCCGGGCCCGGCTTGCCGCCCGACAGTGCGCCGGCTCGCCTGCTGGCCGAGCGCCGGGTGGCGTCGGTGGCTGAACTCCATCGCCGGCCAAGCGGCGGCTGCCTCTGGCTGGATCTGCCGTTGCTGGACATTTCGGCGACCGGAATACGCGAGCGGATCCGCACCGGGCGGTCGCCCCGCTACCTGTTGCCGGATGTGGTCTGGGAGGCCATTCGCCGGGACGGCCTGTACGGCGCCGGCCAGCCCCTGCGCCGTTGATGAATCGCTTGGAATGCTCCTGCCCTGAGCGGAACTTTTAATGCTACAATCCGGTCTGAACATGACTATTCGGGCCGCCCATCCGGCGGAGGCCCGCAAAACAGGGTAAATATGCAGGCAGAGCAACTGAAAGATCTGGTCGTTAAAGCACTGGACGATGTAAAAGCACAGGACATCAGCGTGATCGATGTGCGGGACCGGACAAGTGTGACCGATTACATGGTACTGGCCTCCGGTACCTCCAACCGCCACGTAAAATCCCTGGCTGACTCGGTGGTTACCGAAGCCCGGGATAACGGTGTCCGTACCGCCAGTGTTGAAGGCGGTAATGTCAGTGACTGGATCCTCGTTGATCTCGGTGACGTTGTGGTACACGTGATGATGCCTGCCACCCGCGAGTTCTACGATCTCGAGCGCTTCTGGCGCGATGCTCCGGACCTCGGTGCCGCGGGCAGCGAATAACCATGCGGTTACGTCTGATCTGTGTAGGGCAGAAGATGCCCGGCTGGGTCAGTCAGGGTTATGATGAGTATGCCCGCCGTATGCCGCCGGAGCTCCCCCTCGAACTGACCGAAATTCCCATGGCCCACCGCGGCAAGAATCCGGATATCCCCCGGCTGATGCAGCGCGAGGGCGAGGCCGTGCTGGCCGCTGCCGGTGCCAGGGATCGTGTCGTTGCGCTGGAAGTGGGTGGGCGGCCCTGGTCGACCGAGCAATTGGCGGAACAGCTTGAACGCTGGCAGCTTGATGGCCGGGATGTCAGTTTCCTGGTTGGCGGGCCCGATGGCCTGGCACCGGAATGTCGGGCGAGGGCAGATCAGCAATGGTCGCTTTCGCCACTGACCCTACCCCATCCGCTGGTGAGAATCCTGCTGGCAGAACAGCTTTACCGGGCCTGGTCGATTACCCGCAACCATCCGTATCACCGCGCGTAGGATCGCTGCATGCCCTGGGGAGAGCTGAAAGATACTGCTGCCGAGCGGCGCCTGTTCCAGCGCCGTACCGTAGTCATGCTGGCGGTGGTTACCGCCATGCTGGGGCTGCTGATTGCGCGGATGTACCAGCTCCAGATTGTCGAGCACGACATCTATAACACCCTCTCCGACAAGAACCGGGTGCAGGTACAATCCGTCGCGCCTACCCGGGGCCTGGTATATGACCGCAATGACCTGCTGATTGCGGAAAATCGCCCGGTATTCAGTGTGACCGTGGTGCCTGAGCGGGTTGATGACATGGAGCAGACCCTGGCCACGCTGCGGGACATGCTGGCCATTTCCGACGAGGACATGGAGCGGTTTCGCCGTCGCCTGCGGGAGCCGCGTCGACCATTCCAGGAAATGCCCCTCCTGTACGATCTTGACGAAACCGAAATTGCCCGCCTTGCGGTTCACCGCCACGAATTGCCCGGAGTGGAAGTGGCTGCCGAGCTGGTGCGCTACTATCCCTACGGTGAGCTGACCTCCCATGCCCTGGGCTTTGTCGGGCGGATTAACCGGGAAGAGCTGCAGCGGATCGACCCGGTCAACTACGCCGGGACCAACTACATCGGCAAGTCGGGTATCGAGCGGTTCTACGAGGAGTTGCTTCACGGCAAGGTGGGGTACCAACACGTGGAAACCAATGCTCGCGGCCGGACCTTGCGGGTTCTGGAGCGTGAAAATCCGATACCGGGGGAGGATATCCGCCTGCATCTGGACATTCGGCTGCAGAAACTGGCCCATGAACTGCTCGATGGCCGCCGGGGCGCCATTGTTGCCATAGAGCCGGGCAGCGGCGGCTTGCTGGCGCTGGCCAGTGTACCGGGTTTTGATGCCAACCAGTTTGTCACCGGAATCAGTGTGGCGGATTACCGGAATCTCAGTGAATCCCTGGACAAACCCCTGTTTAACCGCGCCCTGCGCGGCCAGTACCCCCCCGGGTCAACGATCAAGCCGATGATGGCGGTCGCGGCGCTGGACAGCGGAGTGACGGATCGCCAGCGCAAGGTCTGGGACCCCGGGTACTATCAGCTCAACGACAGTGGCCGCCGCTACCGGGACTGGAAGCGGGGTGGTCACGGCTGGGTCGACCTGATGGATGCCATGGCTGAATCCTGTGACATCTACTTCTATGATGCGGCGGTCCGGATGGGGGTGGATACCATGTACCAGTACCTTTCCCGGTTCGGCTTTGGTGAAGATGCCACCCTGGATGTCAAAGGTGCACTGAGTGGCCTGCTGCCCTCCCGGGAGTGGAAGCGGGGAGCCCGCAACGAACCCTGGTATCCCGGGGATTCGGTCAACATGGGCATCGGCCAGGGCTTTATGCTGGCGACGCCGCTGCAGCTGGCAACTGCGACGGCGCTGATTGCCAATCGTGGCCAGTGGGCGGAGCCACGTTTGTTGATGGATACCCTGGGTGACCATCCGGTGGAGGAGTTTTTGCCGCAGGAAAGCCACGAACCGCTGATTCTGAAGAACCAGGACGACTGGGAGTTTGTGGTGGACACGATGGCAGCCGTCATGCACGGACCCCGGGGAACAGCGCGGCGTGCCGCCACCGGCGCATCCTACCGGATGGCGGGCAAGACCGGCACCGCCCAGGTGTTCAGTCTTGCCCAGGATGAGGAGTACGACGCTGAGGAAATCCGGGAGCGGTTGCGGGATCACGCCTTGTTTGTCGGCTTCGCCCCGGTGGATGAGCCCCGGATTGCGGTGGCGGTAATCGTCGAGAACGGGGGCAGCGGCAGTGGCACTGCAGCTCCGGTCGCCCGTGCCCTGTTCGATGCCTGGTTGCTGGGCTTCCCCGAGGAAGGTGAAAAAGTGATTGTAGAAACTTCACCGGATGGAGGGGAGTAATGCCGGTACGTGACCTGGCCAGTAAATCCGCAGCCAGCTCCCTGACCCCGAACCGGGGTTTCTGGGGGATGCTCCACCTGGATCCGGTGCTGCTCCTTCTGCTGCTGATCCTGGTCGCAGGCGGGCTGTTTGTGCTCTATAGCGGGGCCGACCAGAACATCGCCGTGGTGAAGTCCCAGGGTGTCCGTCTGGCAATTGCCTTCGGAGTCATGCTGGCGTTTGCCCAGCTGGATCCGGCCGTCTATCGCCGCTGGGCACCGTGGCTGTATATTGCCGGCCTGGCTTCCCTGGTTGCGGTGCTGCTGGTGGGGGTTGGAGCCAAAGGCGCCCAGCGCTGGCTGGCTTTGCCGGGGCTGCCCCGGTTCCAGCCGTCGGAGATCATGAAACTGCTGGTGCCGATGATGGCGGCCTGGTATTTGTCGCGGCACTATCTGCCGCCCCGGATTCGCCATCTGCTGGTGGGCTTCGTGATTGTGCTGCTGCCCATGGGGCTCATCGTCCAGCAGCCGGATCTGGGAACGTCGCTGCTGGTCGGCTCGGCGGGACTGTTTGTCATTTTCTTCGCGGGTATCAGTTGGCGGCTGATTGGCGCGTTTGCGGTCCTGGTATCGGTGGCGGCGCCGTTGATGTGGTTCTTTGGCATGAGGGAATACCAGAAGCAGCGTGTGCTGACGTTGCTGGATCCCCAGAGTGACCCGCTGGGTGCGGGCTGGAATATCATCCAGTCGAAGACGGCTATCGGCTCTGGCGGCGTTGACGGCAAGGGTTGGCTGCAGGGGACCCAGTCGCACCTGGAGTTCCTGCCCGAGAGTCACACCGATTTCATCGTGGCGGTGCTGGCGGAGGAGTTCGGCTTTGTCGGTATATTGGTGCTGTTGGCGGTTTACCTGATGATCATCCTGCGCTGTCTCTACATCGCGGTAAGTGCCCAGGATTCCTTCAGCCGATTGGTCGCCGGCGCGCTGACCATGACCTTCTTCATCTACATTTTCGTCAACATCGGCATGGTCAGCGGCATCCTGCCAGTGGTCGGGGTGCCGTTGCCCCTGATCAGCTATGGTGGAACCTCGAGTGTGACGCTGCTGGCTGCGTTCGGGGTGCTGATGTCGATCCATACCCACCGGCGGATGATCTCGGCCTGATCCGGCTGTGTGCCGCAAAGGTGGACTCAGGTTAATGGTGGCGGCGCCAACCCCATGCTAAGGTGCCCCGGATTTCGGGCACAGAACTTTACCCACGGCACACAGGACACACGGGGACATGGCAGCACGGCGGAATAACCGGATCGGTCGCAAGGTGTGGGGACTCATGGTGATGCTTGCCACGGCAACCCTGAATGCAGCCGCTGCCGGTTATGAATCCTCGGCGGATGGTAAGGCATTTATCGGGGAGATGACGGATCGCTACGGTTTCGAAGCATCGCGGGTAACGGCCTTGCTGGCATCGGCCACCCGTCAGGACGCGATTCTTGAGGCAATCAGCCGACCGGCGGAAAAGTCCCTGGAATGGCACCAGTACCGCAAGATCTTTATCCGCCCGGAGCGTCTGGCACAGGGGCGCAAGTTCCTGGCAGAGTATCGGGAGGCGTTTGCCCGTGCGGAGGCAGAGTACGGCGTGCCGGCAAACATCGTTGCCGCCATCATCGGTGTCGAAACCTGGTACGGCAACTATACTGGCAAATATCGGGTCCTTGACGCCCTGGCAACACTGGCTTTTGACTACCCGCCGCGTAGCAGGTTTTTTCGCAGCGAACTGGTTCAGTATTTGCTGTTGACCCGGGAGCAGGGGCTGGACCCGGAAAGTCTGAAAGGCTCCTACGCCGGCGCCATGGGGTACGGCCAGTTTATCTCCAGCAGTTACCGGAACTATGCGGTCGACTTCGATGGCGATGGGCGGGTAGATATCCTGAACAGCCCGGTTGATGCCATTGGCAGTGTTGCCAATTACTTCCACCGCCATGACTGGCGTAGTGGTGAACCGGTCGCGGAGCGGATCGAAGACCGGTTGCCGGAGACGTCGCCTTTGCTGGGTGGGGAACTCCGGCCACGCCTGACGGTCAGAGCCTACCGCGATGCCGGCATAGCACCGGGGGCGGCGGTGCAGCCCGACGATCCGGCCCGGGCGGTCAGGGTCAGCGGGGAGCAAGGGCCGGAGCTTTGGCTGACGTATCATAATTTTTATGTTATTACCCGTTATAACCACAGCCATTTGTACGCTATGGCCGTGCATGAACTGGCGAGGCTACTGGACTCGTCAGCCGAATTGCCAGGGGAGTCTTGAAGCGGCGTGATAAGCTCAGCCTGTAACATCAAATTCGTCATCCTGCTGTTGCTGGGGGGAGTAATGCTGGCAGGTTGTGCCTCGGCACCACCTGAGCCGGACCATTCCTCCCGCTACACGATCACTCAGGATCGCGCCCCGTCCGGCCATTTTGATGTGTCCGGCCTGGCTGACGCGGTCCCCCGCTATGAACAGCCCCGTTCCGCCGGTAATAAGTCGCCCTATTCGGTGTGGGGTAAAACATACTCCGTGATGGCCAGTAATGAGGGCTATGTCGAGCGCGGCGTCGCCAGCTGGTATGGCGAGAAATTTCATGGTCACAAGACGTCCAACGGCGAAACCTTCGACATGTACACCATGTCTGCGGCCCACAAGAGCTTGCAGATCCCGGGTTATGCCCGGGTCACCAACCTCGACAACGGCCGTTCGGTGATTGTCCGGGTCAATGACCGCGGCCCGTTTCACGGCGACCGGTTGATTGACCTGTCCTACGCGGCAGCCAAGAAGCTGGGCTATCAGGGCAGGGGAACCGCGCGGGTGGAGGTGGCGGCCATCACCGTCCGGCCGGACGGCAGCATGATGCTTGCCGGCAAACCATTCACTCCCGGCACGGGGGGCGACTCTGCCGCCGTGGCAGACCGGCGTAGCCCGGTTGCCGGAAGCGAGGCGTTATTTGTGCAGCTCGGTTCGTTCAGCAGCCCTGACCCGGCTGAGATGCTGTCACACCAGGTGCGGAGCCAGATCTCCAGCCCTACCCGGGTCAGGTCCGTGGACACGGCATCCGGGCGTTATCATCGGGTACAGGTTGGCCCCTTCCGGGATGCCGACGAAGCCGAGCGTGCCCAGCGTCTCCTCGAAGCCCGTGGCTACAGTCAGACCCTGTTGCTGACGGACAGCCATTGAAGTCCTCCGCACCGCCCCCTATATCAGGGGGGTGGAACGATTCACGACGATTAACCAATAACTGAATGGACCCATGTTAAACAACCTCGTTATCCGCTCACTGATCGCTACCATCCTGGTCCTGCTGCTTCCGGTCTTTCCGGTATCCGCACAACAGCAGGCCGTGCTGATTCCCTCGCCGCCGCAGATTGCCGCAAGCTCCTATGTCCTGATGGATCCCAGAAGCGGGGCTGTCGTCATGGACAACAACAGTGCTGAACGGCTGCCACCAGCCAGTCTCACCAAGATGATGACCGCCTACATCGTCGAGCGGGAACTGCATGAGGGCCGGATAGCCATGTCCGACATGGTGCCGATCAGCGTGAAGGCATGGAAAACCGAGGGCTCGCGTACTTTTGTGCGTGAAGGAACCGAGGTCAGTGTCGAGACCCTGCTCAAGGGCGTCATCATTCAGTCCGGTAACGATGCCTCGGTGGCGCTGGCAGAGTTTATTGCCGGCAGTGAGGGTGCGTTTGTCGATATCATGAACCAGCAGGCCCAGCTGCTGGGCATGAAAGATACCCGTTTCGCCAATGCCACCGGCTTACCGGCGGAGGGCCATTATTCGACTGCTAACGACCTCGCGATCCTGGCACGGGCAATCATCAATGATTACCCGGAGAACTACCCGATCTACAAAGAAAAGCATTTTACCTACAACAATATCCGCCAGCCCAACCGGAACATGTTGCTGTGGCGCGACGACAGCGTTGATGGCCTGAAAACCGGCCATACCGAAGAGGCCGGCTATTGCCTGGTGGCATCCGCACAGCGCGATGATACCCGCTTTATTGCGGTGGTCATGGGGACCAGCAGCGAGTCTGCACGGGCCCAGGAAGTGCAGAAAATGCTGAACTACGGTTTCCGTTACTACGAATCACAGCGCTTGTTCAGTGCCGGTCAGGAACTGGTTAGCAGCCGGATCTGGGGTGGTCAGGCCGACCAGCTACCGGTAGGCGTCGTCGACGATGTCCATGTGACCATCCCCCGCGGGTCGCGCAACTCCCTGGAGTCCAGTGTCGACCTGGATAGCGTGATCAAGGCGCCGGTGGCACTGGGCGATGAGCTGGGGCGGGTCAAAGTGACCCTCGGCGACCGGGTGATTGTGGATCAGCCGGTACTTGCCTTGCAGGAAGTGCCCGAAGGCGGCCTGTTCAAGCGCCTGTGGGACAGCATCAAGCTGTTCTTTGTCCAGCTGTTTGAGTGAGGGCCGTTGTGCCCTCCGGAGAATTGACGAATGAGTGAACCCAAAGCCCCGAAAATCGAGTTTCCCTGCGACTATGTGATCAAGGTCATTGGTGATCACGCCCCGGACTTTACCGAGTTTGTGGTGGCGGTGGTGGAGCAGCATGCCCCGGGAATCTGCGAGTCCGACATTTCCATCAATGAGAGCCGGGGGGGGCGGTTCTGCTCGGTGCGGCTGAAAATTGTTGCTACCGGCGAGCCTCAGCTCAAGGCCCTGTTTGAAGACCTGAAGGCCAGCGGCCGCGTGCACATGGTGCTCTGACGCATGGCCGAGCTGGTGATCCGTAACCTGGGAATGCAGCCTTACCAGGAAACCTGGGAGGCCATGAAGGCCTTCACCGCGTCCCGGGACAAGGATACCCCGGACGAACTCTGGTGCCTGGAACACCCGCCGGTCTATACCCAGGGCCAGGCCGGCAAGGCGGAACACATCCTCGCGCCAGGTGATATTCCGGTTATCCAGGTTGATCGGGGCGGGCAGGTGACCTATCACGGCCCCGGCCAGCTGGTCGTCTACCTTATGGTCGATCTGCCCCGGGCCGGTGTCGGCGTAAGAACCATGGTGGATATCATCGAACAGGGCATTGTAACGGTGCTGGCCGAGCTGGGGGTCACCGCAGCGCCGCGGGCGGATGCTCCGGGGGTCTATGTGGACGGCGCGAAAATCGCATCACTGGGCCTGCGGGTGAAGCGGGGCTGCTCGTTTCATGGCCTGGCACTGAACGTCGCGATGGACATGGCGCCCTTCCTGCGGATCAATCCCTGTGGTTATGCCAACATGCCTATGTGTCAGGTGACGGACTTCGCCCCCGGGGTTAGCGTTGCGGACCTTGCCGAACGCCTTTCCGGCGCACTGGCAGCTTCTCTCAAGGGCGACCCGGTAATCCGGACTGACGGCTGGCAGGCATTAGCCGACAGCTGAACCCGGTCTAGCAGTGTCGTAGTTGCAGACCCGGTTGCGGCCCTGGCTCTTGGCGCAATACAGGGCTTCATCCGCCCGTTGCAGCATCCGGTCGACCGATTCATCCCCGCAGATTGTGGCTACCCCTGCCGAAATGGTGGCGCGGACCTGCTGGCCTTCGAAGGCAATGGCTTCCTCGGCAATTGCCTGGCGGATGCGCTCGGCGGTAATGAGCGCTTCGGCGTTGCCGGTCTCCGGCAGCACCACCAGATACTCCTCGCCACCCCAGCGCGACAAGGTGTCCATTTTGCGGCACTGCTGCCGGAGGGCCCTGGCGACCAGTTTGATCATCAGGTCGCCGGCCTGGTGGCCGTAGTTGTCATTGACGCTCTTGAACAGGTCGATATCCATCAGCAGGACCGAAAACGGACGCGAGTGGCGCAGGTAGCGCTGGTGCTCGGTGTCCAGCTGATGGTGGGCTTCACGCCGGTTGGCGAGCCCGGTGAGGGCGTCGTGCTTGGCGGCAAATTCGAAGTCTGCAGCCAGCCTTATCAGGCCGAGTTTACTGCGGCGTCTGCTCTGGTCAAGGATGTAGCAGGTCACCATCTCGAATCCCAGTGCCGCTACCATGGTCAGGCGAAAATTGGTGCTGTATGGCGTGTTGAACAGACTGTCGCCGATCGGGCTGAACAGCAGAATCAGTGCGCTCAGACCACCGCTGCAGGCAATGACGCCGATGCGGGCTTCACTGATATAGAAAATGATCGGCGGGAAGGCAAACAGCCACATGATGGCCGATCCGTCCTCCACGGCACTGACCGCCAGATAGGTGAACAGTACGGTGATCAGCACGATAAACCCCCGCCGTTGCAGCGTGGTGTTGCGGCTGACCTGATACCAGAGCGCATTGCTGGCGAGCAGGGCGCTGAAGGTGACCAGCACCGCAAAGATCAGGGCATCGCCTCGCAAGTGCGAGCGTATGGCAAAGAACACCAGCAGCGGAATGGCGGCCAGGCTGAGCCAGCCAATCAGTACCGGGACAGGGATTTCCCCTTTGACCCGGAACTGGGACAGCTCGGTATCCGGGGTCGTGTGCGGATCGTGGATCATCTCGATTGCCGTTATTGTTGTGATTGGGCCGTTATCGGTTCCGGTCGGCGCAGGCGATTGTTATCTTAGCGGTCTCGCACGCTGCCAACTGTGTAAAAACGTAAACGATGGCGTCATATCGGTGCGGTGGTCAGGACGCCCTGCTGCCTCCCCGTGGCCAGTCGTCAGCTAATCACGTCCGGAATTTGATACATTGGCCGTCGGGCCAGCCGGTCGGGGGCGGCTCAGTGAGGTGAGAGTTGCCGGACCACCGTATAATGGCGGGAACTGGCAGCGCCCCGCGTCGACAAGGTAGTCAGGCGCGGCAAGACATTTCCCAACGAGAGCAGGTTATTGATGGCTTCCAAGGGTCGCGGTAATTCGGTTTCGCGGATCAAAACCGGCAGTTTCGAGCGCCGGCTTACCCTCACCCGGGCCGGGTTGTTTGCCGGTACCCGCATGGCGTCACACATGGCGACTAACTGGCTAAGCAGCAAGGACAAGCGGGATGCCCGCCATCGAGCCATGCTGTCGAGCCAGGCGGAGTTCCTGGTGGAGGAGCTCGGCAAGCTCAAGGGCAGTGTGGTCAAGATCGGCCAGGTCATGGCGTTGTATGGCGAGCATTTCCTGCCGGAGGAGGTCACCGAAGCCCTGCATACCCTGGAAGACCAGACCACGTCGCTGGAGTGGCCGGCGATTGCGAGGGTGTTGCAGGAGGAGCTCGGCGCGGCAAGGCTGGCGGAACTGGAGGTGGACCCGGAGCCGATCGGCGCTGCGTCCCTGGGGCAGGTGCACCGGGCAAGACGCATCAGTGACGGTCTCGAACTGGTACTCAAGGTGCAGTATCCGGGAGTTGCCGATGCGGTGGACAGCGACCTCAACGCCGTTGCCCAGCTGCTTCGGATTGCCCGTCTGGTCTCCTTTGGCCCCGAGTTCAACGACTGGCTGGAGGAAGTCCGCGAGATGATGCACCGGGAGGTGGACTATCGCCTGGAGGCCCGGACTACCGAGAAATTCCGCAACCTGTTACGCGATGATGCCCGCTTCGTGGTGCCGCGGGTGCTTGGCGAGTATTCCACTGCCCACATCATTGCCTCCACCTTCGAGCACGGCCACTCGGTCAGTTCGGTTGCGGTCAGGGAGCTGCCCCTGGAGCGGCGCAGCGAACTTGGTCGTGCGGCCCTGGAGTTGTTCTTTCGGGAACTGTTTGACTGGGGGGAAATCCAGACCGATCCCAATTTTGGCAACTACCGGATCCGCATCGCGGGTGAGCCGGGCGAGGATGCACCCCGGGACCAGATCGTGTTGCTGGATTTCGGGGCTGTCCAGGCCTACCCGGACAGTTTTCTGACCCCGGTCATCCACATGATCCGGGCGTCCTACGAGCGCGATCTCGATGAGGTGATCGAAGGTGGCGTGCGGTTGCGGTTCATGAGCCGGGACTGGCCGGAAGACGTGCTCCACAAGTTCGGTGAAGTCTGTATGTCGGTGCTGGAACCACTGGCACCGGATCGTAGTCACTGGCCGGATTATGCCGTGAACCCCCGGGGCGAATACCGCTGGAAGCAGAGCGATCTGCCGTCCCGGGTTGCCCGCCAGGCAGCCCGCTCCGCGATCAGCCGGTACTTTCGGATTCCACCCAAGGAATTTGTCTTCCTCAATCGCAAGCTGATCGGGGTTTATACCTTCATCGCGGTACTCAACGCGGAGTTCAACGGCGAACCGCTGCTGCGACAATTCCTTTACGACGAGGCGTGAACCACCAGCCACAGCACGATGGCGTAGCGGATGCCCTTGCCGATCCCCACCAGAATCACAAAATTCAGCCAGGGTACGCGCATGATGCCGCCAATGAGGGTCAGCGCATCGCCGCCAACCGGCATCCAGCCAAGCAGCAGCGACCACTGGCCATAACGGTTGAAACGGATGCGGGCCTGCTCCAGTTGCTTGTCGGTCATCGGAAACCAGCGTTTGTGGCGGAAGCGATCCACCTGGCGGCCGATGATGCCGTTGACGACGGAACCGAGTGTGTTGCCGAGGGTAGCCCAGAACCACAGCCACCAGAGCGAGAAGCCCTGGGTCACCAGGCCGCCGAGCAGAACCTCGGAATAGGCGGGCAGCAGTGTGGCGGCCGCGAAAGCGGTCAGGAACAGGCTGAGGTAGGCCACGGGCTTCTCCGGAGGTGACGCTTTGCTGGCGGCTGTGGAATGTGCCGATTGAAGTGGATCTGGCGGCCCCCTACACTTGGCCCGGTGGTTGATCGGCGCCGGCTATCGATGTTATTCAAACCATTAAATTTCATGCAAGTCCGTTGTCTGTCACCATGCAGGCTGATTTCAGTCAATGCGATGGGGCCCCGTGTCGTTCCATCATGATTATCCGGTTCAGTTAGTTGGAGGTAGTTTATGGAGCGCGTCACGATATACGGCCGTTACTCATGCGGATTTTGTGTCGGAGCCAAGAATCTTTGCGAGCGGAAAGGGTTCGACTTCCAGTTCGTGGACATGATCGCCGAGGATATGACCAAGGCAGATATTGAAAAGATTATTGGCAAGCCGGTTATGACTGTACCGCAAATTCTGGTCGGTCAGCAGCATATCGGCGGCTACGATCAGTTCAGTGCCTGGGTCCGTGATCGTGAAACCGCCGGCGTGCAGGGCTAAGCGCTTCTCATTGCGGTGAGCGCCCGGGTTTGCTGAGCCCGCCCGGGCCAAAGCAAAACGCCCCCGGCCTTGCGGTCGGGGGCGTTTTTTCTGGTCGGTCCAGCGAATTTACAAGGTAAATTCGGTTTTCAGTTTCTTTTCGGTCAACTCGTTTTGCAGTCTGGCCACCTTTGGCAGGCCATCCTCGAACGGCGGGAAGCTTTCGCCCGCAATCAGCGGCTCCAGGTAGTCACGGCAATCCTGGGTGATGCCAAAGCCGTCATCACGGATGTAGTGAATGGGCATTTTCTTTTCCTGGTTGGCAACGTCGCTCAGTGGCGCTTCGCCAATGTGCCAGCGATAGGGCCGGGCCTGGTCGCGGACGATGATCGGCATCACGGCCTGCTTGCCACTCAGCGCCATTTCTACCGCGGCCTTACCCACGGCGTAGGCCTGCTCGACATCGGTGGCAGAGGCGATGTGGCGTGCAGCCCGCTGCAGGTAGTCGGCAACCGCCCAGTGATACTTGTAGCCCAGCGCCTGCTTGACCATGTTGGCGAGGGTAGGCGCAACGCCACCGAGTTGGGTATGGCCAAAGGCGTCCTTGTTGCCGGTATCGGCAAGGAAGCGGCCGTCCTCGTGCTGGGCACCTTCGGACGCGACAATCACACAGTAGCCGTAGTTCTTGACGCAGAAATCAACCCGCTCGAGGAAGGCCTCCCGGCGGAAGGGAATCTCCGGGAACAGGATGATGTGAGGTGGCTCCGCTTCGCTCTTGCTGGCGAGGCCGGCAGACGCCGCAATCCAGCCAGCATGACGGCCCATGACTTCGAGAATGAATACCTTGGTGGAGGATTCGCACATCGATTTGATGTCGAGACCGGCCTCCAGGGTAGAGGTGGCAATGTACTTGGCGACAGAGCCAAAGCCCGGACAGCAGTCGGTGAACGGCAGGTCGTTGTCGACGGTCTTGGGCACCCCGATGCAGGTAATCGGGTAGCCCATCTTGTCGGCAATCTGGGAAACCTTGTAGGCGGTGTCCTGGGAGTCGCCGCCCCCGTTGTAGAAGAAGTAGCCGATATCGTGGGCGCGGAAGACCTCGATCAGCCGTTCGTACTCGCGCTGGTTCTCGGAGATGTTCTTCAGCTTGTAACGGCAGGAGCCAAACGCACCGCCCGGCGTGTGAATGAGGGCCCGGATGGCCTCCTCCGACTCAAGGCTGGTGTCGATCAGTTCTTCCCGCAAGGCGCCGATGATGCCGTTACGGCCGGCGAAAACCTTGCCGATACGGTCGGGATGCTTCCTTGCGGTCTCAATTACGCCGCAGGCACTGGCGTTAATGACGGCGGTGACTCCGCCTGACTGGGCATAAAATGCGTTTCTGATGGCCATCTCGGCTCACGCCTCCTGGTGGTTCAACGAATGCCGCGAATGATACGCCAATCCCCGGCAATTTTCATGAGGGACATCCACAGCCCGGCTCTGCACTCATGTCGCCGAAAAATGGCCTTGACGGGTCACCACAGATACAGGAGGCTTGGCACCATTGAAATCAGCACACGGAGTTCAAATGCACGTTCATATCCTGGGTATCTGTGGCACCTTTATGGGCAGCCTGGCAGTGCTGGCACGGCAGTTGGGCCACACTGTCACCGGCTCTGATCACGGGGTCTACCCGCCCATGAGCACCCAGCTTGAAGCCCAGGGTATCAGCCTGATGGACGGCTATGATCCGGCCAATCTGGACCCTGCGCCAGACCTGGTACTGATTGGCAATGCCATGTCCCGGGGTAACCCGGAGGTGGAGGCGGTACTCAATCGCGGAATCGATTACATGTCCGGTCCCGAGTGGCTGGCCCGGGAGGTGCTCCGCAAGCGCTGGGTGCTCGCGGTGGCCGGCACCCACGGCAAGACCACGACCACCTCCATGCTGTTGTGGATCCTCGAGCAGGCCGGTTTTGATCCCGGATACCTGGTAGGTGGTGTCCCCCAGGACTTCCCGGTATCGGCGCGGCTTGGCAGCAGCGATTTCTTCGTGATTGAGGCGGATGAGTATGACAGCGCCTTCTTCGACAAGCGCTCCAAGTTCGTGCATTACCGGCCCCGGACGCTGATTCTCAATAATCTCGAGTATGATCACGCGGACATTTTTGCCAGCGTTGAGGACATCGAGCGCCAGTTCCACCATCTGGTGCGCACGGTACCCTCCAATGGCCTGATCGTCCGTCCGGTGCTGGACAGCCATCTGGACCGGGCCCTGGCGATGGGCTGCTGGAGCAGTGTGCAGGACACCTCGGTGGGCAGTGAATGTGCGACCGCCAGCGACTGGCGTGCCGAGTTGCTGGCCGAGGACGGCAGCCATTTCATGGTGGTCCATCACGAGCAGCCAGTGGCTACGGTGCGCTGGTCGCAAACCGGCCTGCATAATGTACGCAACGCCCTGGCTGCCATTGCGGCGGCTCGTCATGTCGGAGTCACCCCGGATCACGCCGTGGCGGCACTGTGCCGTTTTTCCGGCGTAAAGCGGCGGATGGAGTTGTTGGCAGAGGTTGGCGGTATTCGGGTCTATGACGATTTTGCCCATCACCCCACCGCGATCGCTACCACCCTGGAGGGGCTGCGCAACAAGGTGGGGGATGAGACGATCATTGCCCTCATCGAGCCGCGCTCCAATACCATGCAGCAAGGGGTGCACCAGCAGGCGTTGCTGCCGAGTTCGGCGGCCGCCGACCGGGTGGTCTGGGCCAATCTCGGCAATCTCGACTGGTTGTCGACGCTGATTGAAAACGATCGGCAGAACTCCGGGGGCCCCGGTCGTCATCGGCTGGAAACGTCGGTGGAAAGCCTGATTGAACGGGTCTTGGACGAGATTCCGCGGCCCTGCCATATTGTGATCATGAGCAACGGTGGATTTGGCGGTATTCATCAGAAACTGATTGCCGCCCTTGAACGTAGTTTCAGTGGACAATAATTCCAGCGAAACCAGTGAGCCCTGATCATGACGACATCACCTGAATTCAGTCGCACGGTTAATCTGGCCGTAACCGGGGCCTCCGGTGTCCAGTACGGCCTACGCCTGTTGCAGTGCCTGGTTGCGGCGGACTGCCGGGTGCACGTGATGATCAGCCGTGCTGCCCAGGTGGTAATTGCTACCGAAACCGACCTGCAGTTGCCCGGATCCACTGCCGCCATGCAGGAGGCCCTGGCCTCCTATGCCGGAGCCCGGGAGGGCCAGGTGCTGGTGTTCGGACGGGAAGACTGGTTTGCGCCGCCAGCCTCGGGTTCGGGTGGCAAGGCGCCGCTGGTGATCTGTCCCTGCAGTACCGGCACCCTGTCGGCGCTGGCAACCGGAGCCAGCAACAATCTGATCGAGCGGGCCGGCGATGTTGCCCTCAAAGAGCGCCGGCAGCTCATTCTGGTGCCGCGGGAAGCACCCTACTCAGAAGTTCACCTCGAGAACATGCTCAGGCTTACCCGCATGGGCGCGGTTATCATGCCGGCCAGTCCCGGGTTCTACCATCGTCCCGAATCGGTTGCCGACCTGGTGGACTTCGTGGTGGCGCGCTTGCTGGATCACCTGGGCATTCCGCAGACCCTGATGCCCCGGTGGGGCGAGGCGCGCCTGCAGGCCCGGCAGGACCGCCGCTAGACCGTGGTTTGCCACCCGGCGCCCTGGCGCACCGGGATGGTGGCGGAAGGCGGTTTTGGTCATCCCGATTGATGGTTTTCATCATTGAGCAATCCCCGTCGGCGCCACAGACTTGTGTGACTACAACCACAAGCATGTCACACCGAGGTTCAAGATGATTCCACGTACACTCTTTGACGCCGACCTGGATGGGTTCCGCGATTCGCTTCGCAAGTTTCTCGAGCAGGAGGCCGTGCCTTACCATGCCCAGTGGGAAAAAGACGGCCAGGTCAGTCGCGAACTATGGCTCAAGGCGGGAGCGTTGGGCTTCCTGTGTCCGACCCTGCCGGAGGAGTATGGTGGCGTCGGGGCCGACTTCCGCTACAGCGCGGTGGTGATCGAGGAGATCTCCCGTGCCGGCTTGTCCGGCATTGGCTGGGGCCTCCATTCGGACATTGTGGCGCCCTATATCCTGCATTACGGCTCGGACGAGCAGAAACAGTACTATCTGCCGAAACTGGCGACGGGCGAGATGATCGGTGCCATTGCCATGACAGAACCCGGCGCCGGGTCTGACCTGCAGGGCGTCAAAACCACCGCACTGAAGACCGGCGATCACTACCTCCTCAATGGCTCGAAAACATTTATTACCAACGGGCAGCTGGCGGATCTGGTGATCGTCGTTGCCAAGACGGATCCGAAGGAAGGCGCCAAGGGCACCAGCCTGTTGCTGGTCGAGACGGCCTGGGAGGGCTTTGAAAAAGGCCAGAACCTCAACAAGGTGGGGATGAAGGCGCAGGATACCTCGGAGCTGTTCTTCCAGGACGTCAAGGTGCCGGCCAACCGCTTGCTGGGGGCTGGTGAAGGGCAGGGCTTCTTCCAGTTGATGCAGGAGTTGCCTGCGGAGCGTCTGCAGGTGGCGCTGGCTGCGGTCGCGGCAGCCGAGGCGGCCTGGCAGTGGACCCTTGATTACGTCAAGGAACGCAAGGCTTTCGGCAAGCCGGTCATCGCCTTCCAGAACACCCGCTTCAAAATGGCCGAGATGAAGGCGGATATTACCGCGGCACGGGTGTTCTGCGACCGCTGCCTCGAGCTTCACCTGGAGAAAAAGCTGGATATTCCCACCGCGGCCATGCTCAAGCAATGGACGACGGATCTGCAGTGCAAGGTAATGGACGAGTGCGTACAGCTTCACGGGGGCTACGGGTATATGTGGGAGTACCCGATTGCCCGTGCCTGGGCCGACTCCCGGGTGCAGCGAATCTATGCCGGCACCAACGAGATTATGAAGGAAATCGTCGCCCGCTCCTTCTGAGTGGGCCAGGATCGCTGCGGCGTTGGCCGTAGCCCCCTGATCGCCCGATTCCGGCTACGCCGTTACCGGAACCGGGCGGTTACCAAACTTTACAAATTGCCAAGCCTATCAAGGTTCGCTATCCCGACATCCCCTACAGTGTCCGTTCGGTCTCACAGATGGATTGCGGTTACTGACATGACACGCTTGCTTGCCTTCTCCCTTACTGCACTCATGCTTGCCGCTGCCGGCTGCAACAAGGAATCCACCGAGCTGCCGGTGGATGGTCGTGACTTTGACGGGGTCGGTTACAGCACGACAGCCGTCTACAGTGGTCGCGTCATCGACGGCTATCTGCGCGAGGCACGGGTGTGGCTTGATGTCGACGGTAACGGCCAGTACACGCCGGGCCCGCTGACACTGGCCCTGGATTCCGGTATCAACATTGTGCTGGAGGAGGGTGAGCCCACCGCCATGAGCGGTGCCGGTGGCCAGTTCCGGCTCGATATTTCGGGCCTGGCTCGGGACGCCGGCGAGGCCCCGGACCTGGATCCGCGAAGCTTTGCGCTGTTTGCCGTCGCGCTGCCCGGCCGGACCCTGGAGGAAACCGCGAGTGGAGATCGGCCGGTGGAGCGGGCGTTCTTGCTGTCCGCGCCGCCCGGGGTGAGGAATGTAACACCGCTGACCACGCTTGCCCGTCACCTGGGTTTGATGGGGGTGGCCCTTGGGGATGACTCCACCCGCGAGTTGGCAGCCTTGCTGGGTAGTATCAACCTGTACGGCGATTATGTCGTCGCCGGAGATCATCGTGCCCATGCCTACGCTAGGGCGTTTGCCCGCTACCTGGCTGGCCAGTTTCCGGACAGTGCCAACGCTGTGCTGGCGGCCGGGGATGGTACCGAAACGGTTCTGGGTGCCAGCGAGATTTTCCTGTTAGGTGCGTCACTGGTCCGCGGTGCCCCGGATATTCTCCGGGCCGTGGACGAGGCGGCACCGTCCGGACGCTATGACAATGTTGATGTCGCGGAGGTGGTGTTGCCGGGGGTGGCGCCGGATCTGACCAACCCGGTGCTGTTGCGGCGGCAGCGGGTGAGCGCGGTGCCGGACAGTGGCGACCTGCCGACCGGCAGTAGCCATCTGGCGATATCCGCGGAGCTGGTGTTCGATTACCAGGCCGACGGTCGGCTGATCTCGATCACTGCCGATGGCTGCATGATGCCATCCATGATAGAGATGGTTCGTCTCGCCAACGCCGACGGCCGTATGGCCGCCACCGGCACCCAGTGGCGGCCGACACTCTCCCTGGCACCGGCAAGCCGGACGTTTTTTGATCAGAAAGGCGCCGATGAGCGCCTGGCGTTTGACTGGAGTGCCCGCCGCGCCACCTTTGAGACCACGACAAGTTGCCAGCCAGGGCTGGCGGCAGGTTCGGAATTGGGCGGTCAGCCGGCCGTCACCTGGCAGTGGACACTGGATGGTGAAGGCCGGGTGGCCAGTATTACCGACGGCACACGAACCCTGATCCCGGACTACGGTCGCATCAGTGCCGGATTCCTCGGGTACCGGTTACAAGCGGGGGAGGTCCTGGAGGAGGAAGTCGCCGTTGTCGGGGAGCTGCAGGACTGTGAGGCCACCCTTGCGGCGGAAGTTATGGCGGCGGGCCGGGTGATCTCGGCGCAGCAGTCGTACACCTTTGCCGGCCATGATCCTCAGCCGGCGCAGTTTACCGCCTTGCAGCTGGACCTGGACCTTCGTAACGGATTTGATCGCCTGCTGGGTTACAGCTTCCTCGATCCGGCGCTGGCGGCGTCCGCCGGACTGCCGGACAGTAATGGCTTTCGCTGGCACTTCGTCTATCCGTTGCCGGGCAGCCTCCAGTATGTGGCCGATCAGCCAGATCTTATTGGTGAGGCGTTGTTGGCTGGCCATTCTGCAGACCTCAGCTGTGGTACCGACGTGTCCAGTCTGCCGTCATCACTGTTTGGGCGGGTGCAGTTTGAATACCAGACCCTGTCGGACTACCTGATCGAGCAGTTGCAGTAATGGCAGCGGTGCCGGAGCGGCGGCCTGTGGCGCCATGTTTCCGGCATATCTGACTGGCCAGCGCACAGACATGCGAAAAACCACCGTGCAGCAACCGCAAGTGGGCATTTTACGTTAAGTAAACGTTGATCTTGAGTAAGCAAGGGATTGGGTTTTCAGCCATTTCCTGGGGGAGGAAATGGTGCCGAGGAGAGGACTTGAACCTCCACGGGGTTGCCCCCACTAGCACCTGAAGCTAGCGTGTCTACCAATTTCACCACCTCGGCAGGTGATTTGCAGGTTCGCTGTTAGTTTATTGAAAACTTAGCGGTTCTGCCAGTCCGGTGAGGTGTTCCCCTCAACCGATGGCGCGTACTTTAATGATTCCCCTTTGGCCTGTCAAACCTTTTTTCAAAAATATTTTCGGTCCGGTTAGGCAGCCTTGCAGGAGGGGCGTTATACTCCTGACAACCTCAATGAAAACCGGGTGCTGCATAAAGCGGCACCGGTACCCGATAAAGGATCCGAATGGCTTCCAGGAAGAAATCAGACGCAGACCCCTATGCCCGCCGCGAGGCAGAAAAGTACGACAACCCCGTCCAGAGTCGCGAGTTTATTCTGGCTCATCTGCGTGAGCGCGGCGCGCCGGCAACCCACGAAACCCTGTGCCAGGAATTCGGCCAAACCTCCCCGGACAGCATTGAAGCCCTGCGCCGCCGGCTGATAGCCATGTGTCGGGATGGTCAGCTGATCTGTAACCGGCGGGGGGCCTACCTGCCTATAGATGAAGCGGACCTGGTGACCGGCAAGGTCGTCGGCCACCGGGATGGTTTCGGTTTTCTGGTGCCTGATGATGGGGGGGCGGACCTGTTCCTCAGTGCCCGCCAGATGCGCCAGGTGTTTCACGGTGACCGGGTGGCGGCGCGGGTTGACAGTGTCGACGACCGCGGTCGTCGCGAGGGTGTGATTGTCGAAGTGCTGGAAGCGAGAACCTGGCAAACCGTTGGCCGGCTGTTCCGGGAGAGTGGCATTTCGTTCGTGGTGCCGGAAAATGCCCGCATCAACCACGAGGTGCTGATTCCCGAGGAGCATTGCGGAGAGGCGTATCACGGCCAGTATGTGGTGGTGGAAATCCTCCGGCAGCCGTCAAAGCGCACCCAGCCTACTGGCAAGATCCTCGAAGTTCTCGGTGACCACATGGCGCCGGGGATGGAGATCGATGTGGCGATCCGCTCCTATGAGATTCCCCACAGCTGGCCGTCAGCCGTGGGTGAGCAGGCGGCGGCTATTCCGGCAGAGGTCGCCGAGAAGGACAAGGCCAACCGGGTCGATATCCGCAACATGCGGCTGGTCACCATTGATGATGAAAGTGCCCGGGATTTTGACGATGCGATTTACTGCGAGCCGCGCCCCCGTGGTGGCTATCGCCTCGTCGTTGCCATTGCCGACGTGTCGCACTACGTGCGTCCCGGCTCCCCGCTGGACGAGGAGGCCATTCGCCGGGGCAACTCGGTGTATTTCCCGGACCACGTGGTGCCGATGTTGCCGGAGAAGCTCTCCAATGGCTTGTGTTCGCTGAACCCGGATGTCGACCGGCTGTGCATGGTGGCGGACATGACCATCAGTGCGGCAGGCAATATCAGTGGCTATACCTTCTATCAGGCTGTAATGCGCAGTCATGCCCGGCTGACCTACAACAAGGTCAGCGATATGCTGGAACGCCCTGACACCGAGCAGGGATACCGGCTGGCGACCCAGTACGCGGATCTGCTGCCACACCTGCACAACCTGTACAGTCTCTACAAGTTGCTGCGTGAGGCCCGCACCGAGCGCGGGGCGATTGATTTCGAGACCACCGAAACCAAGATTGTGTTCGATGCCGAGCGCAAGATTGAGGAAATCGTGCCGGTGCACCGGAACGATGCGCACAAGATAGTAGAGGAGTGCATGCTGTGTGCCAACGTGGCCACGGCCCGCTTCCTCAAGAAATACAAGATTCCGGCGCTGTACCGGGTGCATGACGGGCCTTCGGAGGAGCGTCTCAGTAACCTGCGGCTGTTCCTGGGCGAGCTTGGCCTGCCGCTGGGGGGCGGAGACACACCGACCTCGGCGGATTACCAGGCGTTGCTGGGTCAGGTGGCGGAGCGGCCGGATGCCAATGTCATCCAGATGGTCATGCTGCGTTCACTCAGTCAGGCGGTCTACAGTCCGGAAGAGAGCGGGCATTTCGGTCTCGGGTATTCGAGTTACACCCACTTTACCTCGCCCATCCGGCGCTACCCGGACCTGATTGTGCACCGGGCGATCAAGTCCTGCATCCATAACCCGGGTGCCAACAAGGATGTGGTCGCGCCCAAGGTCGCTGATCCCGAGCTGGCGGTATATCCCTACGATTACGCCAGCATGGAGCAGCTGGGCGAGCATGTCTCGATGACCGAGCGGCGGGCCGACGATGCCACCCGCGATGTCATGGCATGGCTCAAGTGCGAATTCCTCAAGGATCATGTGGGTGAGGAATACGACGGTGTTATCGCTGCGGTGGTGCCGTTTGGTTTCTTTGTCGAGCTGTCGGATATCTACATTGAGGGGCTGGTCCACGTTTCCACGCTCAGTGGCGATTACTTCCATCATGACTCCGCCAAGCATCGTCTCATCGGTGAGCGCACGGCGGTCAGTTTCCGTCTTGGTGACGAGGTGCGGGTAAAGGTGGTGCGAGTGGGGCTGGAAGATCGCAAGATTGACCTGGAGCTTACCAGCACGCCGAAGCGCCGCAAGGCGGATCTTGCCGCGCTGGACGTGCCGGCTCGTGGTGACAAGGGTAAAGGCAAGGGCCGTGATCGCGGTCGCGGTAAGGGCGGTGACTCTGCCGGCGCCGGGCGTCCGAAATCTGCCAAAGAGCAGTTGGCAGCGGAGGCCGCCCGCGAGGCGGCAAAGAAGTCCCGTGGCTCGGGGAGCGCCCGGAAGGCCGTCGATGGTGATGCCAAGGGCAAGTCCGCTGGCAAGAAAAAATCCCGTGCCGGTGCCTCTGGTGGCAAGTCCGCCCGTGGCCGATCCCGCAAGCCTGCAAAATCTGGAAGTTGAGTCGTGACTGATAATTATGTATTTGGCTGGCACGCTGTCGAGGCGGTGCTGAAGCGAGAGCCTGATCGTCTCCAACAGGTGTGGATTCAGACCGGGCGGCAGGACAAGCGGGTGAAATCAATCACCGACTCCCTTGATGAGCTGGGGGTGCGCTGGAGTGTGGTGCATCGCAAGGAGCTGGATGAGCGGGTTGCCGGCGTTCATCAGGGCGTTGTGGCAGCGGTCAGTGAGAGTCGTGAATGGTCCGAGGATGATTTGCTGGCGCACATGGCAAGTCCGGGTGTCACCCCTTTCCTGTTGATCCTGGACGGAGTGACCGATCCCCATAATCTGGGTGCCTGCATGCGCACCGCCGATGCGGTGGGCGTGCAGGCGGTGGTGGTGCCCAAGGACAAGTCGGCGTCTCTTACTCCGGTAGCGCGCAAGGTAGCCTGCGGCGCTGCCGAAACCGTGCCGCTGGTAAGGGTGACCAACCTCGCCCGCTTTTTGCGTAGCTTGCAGGACGCCGGAGTGTGGCTGATCGGCACGGCCGGCGAGGCTGCGGGTACGCTCTACGAAGCGGATTTCCGTGGGCCGGTGGCCCTGGTGATGGGCGCAGAGGGCAAGGGAATGCGTCGACTGACCCGTGAACACTGCGATCTGCTGGTGAAGATTCCCATGCTCGGGCATGTGGACAGTCTGAATGTCTCGGTGGCCACCGGCGTCTGTCTTTACGAAGCCTTGCGCCAGAGGCTTGCATAGTCGCTTCGACACGCCTAAAATGCCTGACCCCTTTTTCAAGGGGCGGTGTTTTATTGTCTGAAAACCTGTTTTCGGCAATTAAACCCGGCTTTGAATGAAAGCGAAATAACCGACAGCGAGTCTGTCACCTCCTTGCTTCTTCTGGCACCAGGTTCCCGCTTTGCGGAGCTGCATACCGGGGGAGGCTGTTTAAACCGTAGGGAGAACTCATGCGTCACTACGAAATCGTATTTATGGTACACCCTGATCAGAGCGAGCAGGTGCCCGCAATGATCGAGCGTTATACCAGCGTCATCGGCGAAGATGGCGGCAAGGTACATCGCCTGGAAGATTGGGGCCGTCGTCACCTGGCTTACCCGATCAACAAGATTCACAAAGCCCACTACGTCCTGATGAACGTTGAATGTTCACAGGCCGCAATGGACGAGCTGACTCATAACTTCCGCTTCAACGACGCTATCATCCGCGACCTGATCATCCGTCGCGACGAGGCTGTTACTGAACTGTCTCCGATGAAAGCTGCCGAGTCCCGTGAAGACCGTCGTTCCGGCGGAGACGACCGTCCGCGCCGTTCAGCCGATTCTGACGACCGTCGTCAGGCTGATGCCCAGGACGAAGAAGAGTAAATTACCACCGGAATTGAGGAGTTAATTCATGGCTCGTTTTTTCAGACGTCGTAAGTTCTGCCGGTTCACGGCAGAAGGTGTTAAAGAGATCGATTACAAAGATCTGGACACCCTGAAAGGCTACATCACAGAAACCGGCAAAATCGTGCCCAGCCGTATCACCGGCACCAAGGCACGTTATCAGCGTCAGCTGGCTACCGCGATCAAGCGCGCCCGCTTCCTGGCCCTGCTGCCGTACTCGGACAGCCACGACAACTAAGTAACACATAGAACGACAGGACTCGGGACCATGCGTGCACTGGCACAGTTTGTAATGCGCGGTCCCCTGCAGGCAGGTGGGGTGGCAGCCGTTACGACGGCGATACCCTTGCTGTTCTGGATTGGCGCAGCCGTTGTTGGCCTGGTCATTCTCAGGCTGGGTCTCAGCCAGGGGCTCAGTATCGGGCTCTGGGCGCTGCTGCCGGCGCTTGGCTGGAGCTGGATCGGGCAAGACCCGACCGCACTGGCCGTGCTGCTGCAGGTGACACTGATGGCGACCGTTCTCAGAGCAACCCTGTCCTGGGAGAAGGCCCTCCTTGGAGGCAGCTTTCTTGCCATTGCCACAGGTGCCTTGTTGCCTGTGTTGTACCCCGACATGCTGGACAACCTGGTCCGCGCCGGGGTGAGTTTTTACGAACAGTACAACGCCGAAGTTGCCCGCAGTCTGGGTGACGAGCTTGAGTCGGTCATCCGGCAGAGCATGAACGCCAGTATGACTGGCACCTTCCTGGTAACAGGGGTGCTGATGACAATGCTGGCGAGGTCATGGCAGGCAGGCTTGTACAACCCTGGCGGGTTCCGGGAAGAGTTCCATGCTTTCCGGCTGTCTGGCCCGGTCGCCGTGCTCTGTGTGGCGATCATGCTGGCAGGGTCGTTTCTCGGCCTCAATTCGCTGCTGCTGAGCTGGGCCTTTGGCCTGCCGCTGTTCATCGCGGGTGTGGCGCTGGTGCACGGGGTGGTTGGACGTAAGAACATGAGTGGGCAATGGCTGGTGATGTTCTACATCGCCCTGGTCCTGCTGGGTCCGAGCCTGATGGTTCTGTTACTGGTTTTGGCGTTTGTGGATAGCTGGCTGGATTTCCGGGGGCGGATCAAGCCCTCCGGGCCGGCTGAATAAAGCACGAAGAGGTTAACGAGATGGAAGTTATTCTGCTCGAGAAAGTTGCAAACCTTGGTTCACTGGGTGACAAGGTCAAGGTAAAGGCCGGTTACGGTCGTAATTTCCTGCTTCCTTACGGCAAGGCTGTTGCTGCCACGGAAGACAACCTGAAGGCGTTCGAAGCCCGTCGCGCCGAGCTGGAAAAGTCTGCTGCTGAAAAGCTGGCGACTGCCCAGGCTCGCGCCGAAGCACTCGAAGGCGCTTCCTTCACCATCAGCTCCAAGGCAGGTGACGAAGGTAAGCTGTTCGGCTCCATTGGCGTTCGCGATATCGCGGAAGCCATCACTGCGGCCGGCACGGAAGTAGAGAAGAGCGAAGTTCGTCTGCCGGAAGGCCCGATCCGCGCGATCGGCGAGTACGAGATCGAACTGCAGCTGCACTCTGACGTGGAAGTTACCGTTAAACTGGCGGTAGTTGCCGAGTAAGCAGTACGTTAAAGAGATCAAACCGGGCGCTGTCTGGCCAGGTTTGAGCTCGGGAATCCGTCGGGCGGCCATGCTGCCGGGCGGATTCCGGAAACAGGCCCGGGTCGCAAATGCGGCTTCCGGGCCTGTTGCTTTCTGATATGCTTGTACGCTCCGGCGTGCGTCCGGTATTGGCATTTCCCTTGAGATTACTGAAGACCCGTTCATGGCAAATCTGAATCTGCGACCTACCACCGATCTTGAAACCAGCCGGGTAAAGGTTCCGCCTCACTCCCTTGAGGCCGAGCAGGCGGTGATTGGTGGCCTGATGCTTGATAACCGCCGTTTTGACGAAGTATCGGAGATTATTACCTCTGCCGATTTCTACCGTCAGGATCACCGGCTTATTTTTGGCGCGGTTGAGCGGCTGGCCAGCGAAAGCGAGCCCATGGATGTGGTGACCCTTGCCGAATTCCTGGAACGGGCAGGGGATATTGAAGATGCCGGCGGGCTGAGCTACCTGGCAGAGCTGGCGGAGAAAACCCCGGGGGCTGCCAACATCCGCGCCTATGCGGAAATTGTGCGTGAGCGCTCGGTGCTGCGCCAGCTGATTGAGGTGTCCGGTGGTATTGTTGACTCGGCATTTAATCCGCAGGGGCGCACCAGTGATGACCTGCTGGATGAGGCGGAGCGCAATGTTTTCCGTATTGCCGAGTCCCGCACCAAGAAAGGCTCAGGCCCCCAGGCCATCAATCCCATCCTGACCAAGGCTCTGGGGCGGATTGAAGAGCTGTTTGAATCCGGCGATACCATCACCGGCCTGACCACCGGTTTTACCGACCTGGACGGCCAGACCTCCGGTATGCAGCCAGCGGACCTGATCATCGTCGCAGGTCGACCCTCCATGGGTAAGACCACCTTCGCCATGAATATTGTGGAGAACGCCCTGCTCAGTTCCGGCCAGCCCATCCTTGTGTTCAGTATGGAGATGCCGGCAGACTCGATCGTCATGCGTATGTTGTCGTCACTCGGGCGCATTGACCAGACCCGGATGCGCAGTGGCCGGCTGGAGGAAGATGACTGGCCACGGTTGACGTCGGCGGTGTCCCTGCTGAAGGACAAACCCCTCTACATTGATGACACCGCGGGCCTGAGCCCGACGGAAATGCGCTCGCGGGCCCGCCGTATTGCCCGGGAGAACGGGGGCAAGCTGGGTCTGATCATGGTGGATTACCTGCAGTTGATGCGGGTGCCGGGAATGACGGAGGGCCGGACCGCGGAGATCTCCGAAATCTCGCGTTCCCTCAAAGGCCTCGCCAAAGAACTCAGTTGCCCGGTGGTTGCGCTGTCCCAGCTCAACCGGAGCCTCGAGCAGCGGCCCAACAAGCGACCGGTAAACTCGGACCTGCGGGAATCCGGAGCGATCGAGCAGGACGCCGACGTGATCATGTTCGTCTACCGGGACGAGGTGTATAACGAAGACACGCCGGACAAGGGCGTCGCCGAGATTATTATCGGTAAGCAACGGAATGGTCCGATCGGCACCGTACGACTGGCGTTCATTGGTAAGTTCACCAAGTTTGAAGATCTTGCCCATGGCGACTATCGCGAGGAATACTGATGCCCCGCGCCACCGTCGCCAGGATTGATCTGGCCGCCATCCGCCACAACTTCGGTCTGGCCCGGCAGTTTGCCGGCGGTGCCCGTGCCATGGCGGTGATCAAGGCGGATGCCTATGGCCATGGGATTGCCCGCGTGGCCCGGACACTGGCGCCGGACGCTACCTGTTTTGCGGTAGCGTGTATCGAGGAGGCGCTGGCGATCCGGGACGCAGGTCTGGCCCATCCGGTGGTGTTGCTGCAGGGGGTGCATGCGGCCGGGGACATGGCAACCTGTGCGGCGCAAAACTTCGAGCCGGTATTGCACAGCGGGTATCAGCTCGACTGGTTGGCGGCGCAGGCTGCCGGCCCGGCGTTCTGGATCAAGGTGAACACCGGAATGAACCGGCTGGGCTTTCGGCCTGCCGAACTGTCCCGGGTGATGGCGGTCCTGGCAGGGCGCAAGTCGGCGTTCCTGGGTTTTGTCACCCACTTTGCGGCGTCCGATGAAATGGACAATGACGCCACCCGCCAGCAGACCGCGGTGTTTGCCGATGCGGTGGCCCCCTGGCCGGATGCCGAGCTGAGCGTGGCCAATTCGGCGGCTCACTTCCGGGATGGCCAGCCCCTGTTTACGCGCAGCCGTCCCGGGATCATGCTGTACGGTGCCTCGCCGATGGCGGAGCGCAACGGCAGTGACCTCGGGCTGCAGCCGGCCATGTCTTTGGAATCAAACCTGATTGCGGTGCGGACCCTCGCTGCCGGAGATGCGGTGGGTTACGGTGCGGCCTGGCGGGCGGAACGGGAAACTCCGATGGGGATTGTCGCCATCGGTTATGCCGACGGCTATCCGCGCCATGCCGGTAATGGTACCCCGGTGTGGGTGAAGGGCCATCGTGCAGCACTGATCGGCCGGGTGTCGATGGATATGCTGGCCGTGGACTTGTCGGCGGTTCCCGATGCCCGCGAGGGGGATCCGGTCGAACTCTGGGGCCGGAATGTGAGTGTGGACGAGGTGGCCCGTTGTGCCGGCACCATTTCCTATGAACTACTCACTGGCGTGACAGCCCGGGTGCCCAGGCTGTACCACGGCGGCTGACCGGTCCGGTTCAGGCGGCGGGATCGGGTTCGTGGATGATTTCCTCGATAAAGTCGAGGATGTTGGCCAGGCTGCGGTCATCGAGCTTTTTCAGCACCTTGTGGATAACCATTTTGCTGCCTTTGAGCATGCTGCCAATGCCCATCTTCGCCATGCTCATCATCATGTTGCCGGCGCGCAGGCGGCGCAGCGGTTCGAGAAAGAAAAAGTCGAGGCCGGATTCAGTCAGTTCCACAATCAGATTGTAGAGGGTGTCGATGGCGTCCTTATCGGCCTTGCCCCTCTGGCGCAGTTCGTTGACCGTGTAGAGCGCCCTGGTGCGCAGCTCATCGGGAATTGGCGCTACGATATGGCTTTGTTGTTTCAGCATAAATAGTCCTGTTGTATGCTCGGCAGAGATTCCGTTGTTGGCAGTCGGGTTTATTGTAGTGGGCCGGCTCCGGCTGCCATTGGCTTGAAAGGAAAGCATACCCTGTCATATCAGTGATAGGACAAGGCCGTATTGTCAGCCTGGGGCGGCGGGAGGAAAGTAGGGTAAGCGCGCGCCAGGAGTCTGCCAGGAATACGGAAAACGAAACGGGCCCACTGGTCGTTAAACTGGATATTGGAGTTGGTACTTGTCGGTGAATGTTCTGGTTGTCCATGATTATGGCCCTCTCGGGCGGATTCTGCTTGAGCGACTCAAGCAGACGTCCCTGCATATCAGTCCGCTGCTGGTAAGCGAGCCGCACCGGGCGGACCTGTCAGCGCTTGCCAACTGGGTGCCGGCAGATACCGACCTGATCGTGAATGCACTCTGGGATACCGATCCCGAGTCGGCGGAGCAGAACCCGGAAGCCGTTCACCGTGCCGCCTTCTCCATACCCATCGCCCTGGCCGAGCACGCCAGGGCCCATAACATGGCAATGTTCCAGCTGTCGTCCTGCTACGTGTTTGATGGCCGCAAACAGAGTGCCTACATTACCTCCAATCCCGGCCAGCCGGTCAGTCAGCTTGGCAACTGGCAATGGGAGTGTGAGCAGGCGCTACGCACCCTGTTGCCGCGGCATATTATTTTGCGCACGGGCTGGAGTCTCGGGCGGTTCATCCGCAAAGTGGAAGCCTGTGCTGCCTCCGGAGAGCACGTGCGGCTACCCGGTAAGGTCCGTGGGCAGCCGGTGACCTACCGTGATCTGGCGCGAGTGATTGTGGCAATTCTTCAGCAGCTGGATTGTGGCGCGGAAGTCTGGGGCACCTACCAATACGCCGGTGCCGAAGAGGTGTCGCTCTACGAACTCGGGCTGGCGATTGCCGAGCTCAAGGGAGTGCCGCCCGGGGTGCGGGTGGTGGATGAGGCTCAGGAGTGGGCTGCGCTGGAGCCCGGGAATGCCACGCTCAACTGTACCAAGATCCGCAACACGTTCGGCATCAAGCAACAACCCTGGCGGACCGGGCTCGCCGACGAACTGGATGCGCTGGTGCTGGGGGGAGAGATTCGACTGCTGGGAGAAGCCGCCGGCGGTTGACCGGCGGTCATGGGGTATCAGCAGCGCTGGCGAGAGGATTCCCGGGTGACCAGTTGCAGCGCTTCGATATCGAGCAATTCCACTTCGCGGCCGCGCGCCCGGATCAGGCCCTGATTCTGGAAGCGGGTGAAGACCCGGCTGACGGTTTCCACGGCAAGACCGAGGAAGTTGGCAATGTCGTTCCGCGCCATGGGCAGGCTGAACTGGGTCGGTGACATCCGGCGGCGCCCAAATCGGCTGGACAGCGACAGCAGCAGGGCCGCAATGCGTTCCTCGGCGGTGTTCTTGCTGAGCAGCATTGCCAGCTGGTGGCTGTTCTGGATTTCCTGGCTCATCAAGTGGAAAAAGTGATGTTGCAGCTCGGGAATCTTGTGGGTCAGCTCTTCCAGTCGGTCGACCGGCAATTCGCAGACACTGGTCCGCTCCAGGGCCTTGGCTGAACAGGCATAGGCATCGCTGCTCATGCTGTCGAGGCCAACCAGTTCGCCGGGCATGAAAAAGCCGGTGACCTGTTCTTCGCCGGACTCGGTAATAATCGACGTCTTGATCGCGCCACTGCGCACCGCAAAGCATGAGCGGAACGGTGTGCTCTGCTCGAAAACCAGCTCGCCACGGTTAAAGATGCGACCCTGCTGGACGATGTCTTCCAGGCGATCGAGTTCGTTTTCGTTAAGGGCGAGTGGCAGGCACAGGTTGCTCAGGCTGCACTGATGGCAGGAAGCTTTGAGCGGGGAGACCTGACGGAGTGTGATCGGTTGAGCCATGGTAGACGAACCCGCCTGTTTGATTCATATCAAGTGCGTACCTTAATACGAACAGGCACCATTGCCAATGAGTAATGTCGTTGACAGCCGGTTTTTCCCTACGACTTATGGCCATTGGGGGTGTCCTGGGCCAGCCGGTGACGGCAATCTGCAGGTCGGGTGACGGAGCGGGGTGGTAAGGGGAAGAGACAGGGCCGGCGATAACGTTATCGCCGGCCCGTGACCGGTCAGATCTTCTGGAACACCAGAGACGCGTTGGTGCCGCCAAAACCGAAGCTGTTGGACATCACCGTGCTGAGGCTGGCGTCCTGAGCTGCGGGTCCCACAATGGGCATGCCGGCAAGGTCGGCGTCCGGGTTGCTCAGGTTGGCGGTACCGGCAATAAAGCCGTTCTGCAGCATCAGCAGTGAGTAGATCGCCTCGTGTACACCCGCTGCGCCGAGCGAGTGGCCGGAGAGTGACTTGGTGGACGAGATGGCGGGCACCTTGTCACCAAACACGTTGCGGACGGCCTTCATCTCGGCCACATCACCCACCGGCGTGCTGGTACCGTGGGCATTGATGTAGTCGATCGGGGCATTGACCGTTGCCATTGCCTGCTGCATGCAGCGCAGTGCACCTTCACCGGATGGTGCCACCATGTCGTGGCCGTCAGAGGTGGCGCCGTAGCCGGTCAGTTCGGCGATGATGGTCGCGCCACGCTTGCGGGCATGCTCCAGCTCTTCCAGTACCACCATGCCGCCACCACCGGCGATGACGAAACCGTCACGGTCGCTGTCGAACGGGCGTGAGGCGGTGTGGGGTTCGTCGTTGTACTTGGTGGACAGGGCACCCATGGCGTCAAACAGCATGGTCAGGCTCCAGTCCTCTTCCTCGCCGCCGCCGGCGAACACAATGTCCTGCTTGCCGGCCTGGATCTGTTCCATGGCATGGCCGATGCAGTGGGCACTGGTGGCGCAGGCGGACGACATGGAGTAGTTGACGCCGCGGATCTTGAACGCGGTCGCCAGGCAGGCGGATACCGTGCTGGTCATGATGCGCGGCACCATGTACGGCCCGATGCGTTTCACGCCCTTCTCCCGCATCAGGTCAACAGCTTCAACCTGGCTGGAGCAGGAAGCGCCGCCGGAACCGGCGATCAGGCCGGTACGGTCATTGGAAATCTGGTCTTCGCTGAGGCCGGCCTGGGCAATGGCCTGCTCCATGGCAAGATAGCTGTACATGGCGGACTGGCCCATGAAACGCCGGAGCTTTCGGTCGATGACCGAGGTGTCCACGTCCACGGAGCCTGAGACCTGGCTACGGAATCCCATGTCACGGTAGGTTTCGTTAAACCTGATGCCGGATTTTCCGGTTTTCAGGCTGTTCAGCACCTCATCAGTAGAGTTGCCAAGGCAGGACACAATGCCCATTCCGGTAACCACAACCCGTCTCATACTATCCTCCTTCCCGTCCCGCCGGCGCAGACCGCCGGGGACTTTAGTGTCAGTCATTCCGGGCCCAAGTGTAGGCGTTTTGTCCGTTTTGCGATATTTGACCTTGGTAAGGGGCATCTGTCCCGGTACATAATGGCAATTACGTACAAGGGTCGACCTGAGAAACCGAAGCCGGTGAGCCAAGGTCCCGAAACAACATCCGCTAACAAGAAGGAGAGTCCCGTGCGAAGCTTGTCCGAATTTCTCGCGGCTTATGGTGAAAGTCACCAGAACCCGCTGAACCAGTGGGTTCATATCGTCTGTGTGCCCGCCATCCTGATCTCGACCCTGGGCCTGCTCTGGCTGGTGCCGGTGGGGCAGTGGCTGGGGCTGGCCGAAACCACGGCATTCTGGGTAAACGGCGCCACGATCGTGGCCGCGTTGTCTGGGCTGGTCTACCTCAAACTGTCGGTGGGGGTGCTGGTGCTGATGGCTGGCTGGTTCGCGGTATCGCTGTGGGCGATCCTGGCCGTGCTGGAGGCGGGGTGGTCACTGTTGTGGACCAGCCTGGTGGTGTGGCTGGTCGCCTGGGCAGTACAGGTGTATGGCCACAAAGTTGAAGGTAAAAAGCCTTCGTTTGTGGAAGACCTGGTGTTCCTGCTGATCGGACCAATCTTCGTCAGTATTGAGTTTGCCGCCAAGCTGGGCCTTCCTGTGCCCCACGCCCAGGGCAGCCATCACCACGATCGCGGCACCGCCGGTCACTGACGGCTTGCTGCGGAGCTGTCCATCCGGGACAGCTCCGCGCCCCGTTACTTCTTCTTGCGGGCAGCGTTGCTGGCTTCCTCTTCCGCCCTGGCGGCCTCGTAGGCGCGGGTTTCTTCTTCGATCATCGCCGGGGTTTCCAGGGAAATCCGCCCGAGCTTGCCTGCGCGGAGTTCCGTGAGCAGCACTTCTGCCACCTTGTGGAGATCGGGAATGCCGCCGCGGGAGAAGAAACGACGCTTTTCCGCAATGGCGTCCATCAGTGCCAGGCCATCCCGCGGGCGCTGGTCGAGCTGGTAACGTTCCATCACCGCGTCGGGATAGGCCTGCAGCAGGTAATCCGCGGCGAACAGTGCAACGTCCTCAAAGTCGATCACCGCGCTGCGAATGGCGCCACTGACCGCCAGGCGATAGCCGCAGGCCTCCGGGCTCAGTTTGGGCCAGAGGAAACCCGGAGTGTCATAGAGCAGGATGTTGTCCGGCAGCTTGATCACCTGCTGTGCCCGGGTAACCGCCGGTTCATTGCCGGTCTTGGCTGCCGGGCGACCGGCCAGGGTGTTGATCAGGGTGGATTTGCCGACATTGGGGATGCCGAGAATCATCACCCGCAATGCGCTTTTCTGGCGGTCATGGGATGGCGTCATCTCTCCGGCCAGCCGAAGGATATCCAGTGCCTCCGCCCGCTGGTTGTGGGTCAGGGTGACCGCCCGGACGCCCCGTTCTTTTTCCAGCCATGCCTGCCACTCGGCGGTCACCTCCGGATCAGCCAGGTCACGTTTGTTGAGTACCTTGATCAGCGGAGTATCACCCCTCAGGGCCGGCACCAGCGGATTCTCGCTGCTGAACGGAATGCGGGCATCCACCACCTCGATGAGGAGGTCCATCTGGGGCATGACCTTTTTGATCTCCTTGCGGGCCTTATGCATGTGCCCGGGAAACCAGTTAATCGCCATCTTGTGTACTCCGGCTGTTGTTGACCGGCGCCATTATGGACGGGAATGACCAAACTTTCACATTTGTTGTAACCCCCGCGTGGTGGAGGCTGGCGGGGTGCAGTCTGTGATACATGTATAAAAAGAAGGCGCGTCGGGATGCAACCGGGTGCCGGTTTGATTTAGGGTAGTGGGCCTGAGAACCGCATGTAACCCGAAAAAGATCGATGGAGATCACTCTATGAAGCTCGTAAAACTGTTCGGAATGGCCCTGATTGTTTTGGGCCTGGCCTCTCCGGTGATGGCGCAGCAGGCCCAGGGGCAGCCGGACCAGGTGGACCAGTTGGCTAAAATGGTGGGCCTCAGCGAGGACCAGCAGAAGGAAATCCGCGGCATCATCGAGCAATCACAAGGTGAGATCCGCGAGCTGCAGGTCGAAGCACAGCAACTGCAGCAGCAGATCCAGGGTCAGATCAAACCGGACTTCGATGAAGCAGCGATCCGCAAGGACTCGGCCAGGTTGGGCGAGCTGACCGGCGAAATGACTGCGCTGTCTACCCTGATGCAGGCGAAAGTGGATGCAGTCTTCACTGAGGAGCAGCGTGCCGAACTGGACAAGCGCATGCAGCAGATGCAGCAGCAAATGCAGCAACAGCGCCAGATGATGCAGCAGCAAGGCCAGTAACCGACTGATCCGGTACGGGGTAACGCCCGTACCACTCAGTAATTCCCGAAGAACCGCCGCAGCTTTTGCTGGCTGGCGGTTTTTTGTTGCCTGCGCCCTGACCGCGGTCGGTGTTCCGGTTCCTTGCGGCTGCCGGAATAATCGTTGGCTATACTCAGACAGGCAATTGGCTGAGCCTCAACGGAAACACGGAAGGACTGTATGACAGAAACCAAGAAGTCGATGCGTTCAACCATTCTCATGCCGGTATTTCTTCCGGCGGTGGCGGTTACCCTGTTGCTGGTGATCGGTACTATAAGCAATCCCGAACTGGCCGGGCAGGCTTTCAGTTCTACCCTGGCGTGGATTACCGAAACCTTCGGTTGGTTTTACATGCTGGCGGTAGCCATTTTCCTGGTATTTATAGTCGCAGTGGGCGCCTCGAGCTGGGGCAATATCAAGCTGGGGCCGGATCATGCCGAGCCGCAATACAGTTTTGCCGAATGGTTCGCCATGTTGTTTTCTGCCGGTTACGGTATTGCGCTGTTGTTCTTCGGTGTGGCGGAACCGGTCCTGCACTATGCCTCCCCGCCGGTCGGTGCACCGGAAACCGTCGACGCGGCCAAACAGGCCATGCAGATTGCCTTCTTCCACTGGGGTTTCCATATCTGGGCCATTTACGGTCTTGTGGGCCTGGTGCTGGCGTACTTCGCCTTTCGTCACGGCCTGCCGCTGTCTATCCGGTCGGCGCTCTATCCGCTGGTGGGTGAGCGAATCCACGGTCCGATCGGACACATCGTTGATGTGTTTGCCATCCTTGGAACCCTTTTCGGTATCGCCACGACACTCGGGTTGTCGGTGGCGCAAATCAACGCCGGCATCAACTACCTGTGGCCGGGAATTCCGGTCAGCACCACGGTGCAGATCATCGCCATTGCCGTCATAACCGCGGCAGCGACCTTCTCGGTGGTCGCGGGAATGGACAAGGGGGTCAAGCGCCTGTCCATCCTCAATATGGTGCTGGCGGTATCGCTGATGCTGTTCGTGTTCGTGGTCGGGCCGACGATTCACATCCTGGAAACCTTTATCCAGAACACCGGCAGTTACCTCAGCGGGATTGTCGAGCGCACCTTCAACCTGCAGGCCTACAGTCGCAGCGACTGGATTGGTAACTGGACCCTGTTTATTTTCGGCTGGACCATTGCCTGGGCGCCGTTTGTCGGCATGTTTATTGCCAAAATCAGCCGTGGTCGAACCATTCGCCAGTTCGTCTTCGGTGTCATGCTGGTGCCGTCCATTTTCACGTTCCTGTGGTTCTCAATCTTTGGCGACACCGCCCTGAACCTGATCATGAACGAGGGGCTCAGCACTCTGATCACCAACGTGCAGGAAGACCATGCGGTAGCCCTGTTCCGGCTGTTCGACGAATTGCCCTGGTCCTTCTTTATCTCCTTGCTGACGGTGCTGCTGATCATCACCTTCTTCGTTACCTCGTCGGACTCCGGCTCCCTGGTGATTGATTCCCTGGCCTCCGGTGGCGTGATCAACACCCCGGCCTGGCAGCGGGTGTTCTGGGCAGTCCTGGAAGGCGCCCTGGCTTCGGCATTGCTGCTGGCCGGTGGCCTCAGTGCGCTGCAGACCATGACCATTGCCAGCGCCTTGCCCTTTGCCATCATCATGCTGATTGCCGCCGTCGGCATGTGGCGTGCGCTGATCATTGAGGGCCACCGGGAGACCAGCCTGCAGGCTCACATGACCAGCAATCGTCACATGACCGGATCCCAGTGGAAGCATCGGCTTGCCGCAATCGTAGAATTCCCCGGCCAGCATGAAGTGGAAATGTTTATCAAGAATACGGTGATGAACAGTATGAGAGCGGTGGAGAAAGAGCTAAAAGACCGCGGCTGGCAGGCTGTAGCCGAGTTTGATGCGGACCTGTGCCGATCCCACCTGACGGTGCACCGTGAGCACCACGTCGATTTCGTCTATGACATCCGGCTGACCGAGCATCCGATGCCCGGATTTGTCTACGGCGAACTGAAGCGCGATCCGGATGAGCTGGAGGTGTACTACCGGGCGGAGGTCTATCTGCGTCGCGGTGGCCGGGCTTATGATATCTATGGCTACGACGAGCACGATGTCATCAAGGACATTCTCGATCAGTTCGAGAATTACCTGCACTTCCTTGATATCTCGCCCGGTAAGCTGCCCTGGGATATGGCCGAGCATGACGACATGCTGAATACCCCGGAAGACCCGGAAGCCGGTAAAGCCTGAGGGCTAAGGTGCCAATGCGGCTTCCCGACGCCCTCCGACAGCCGAATCAGTGCAAGGTTCTCAGTCGAGAACCTTGACCGGAATGGCCAGTGAGGGATCGGGGGCCGGGACGGCGGGCACCGCCAGGCCGAGATTGTTTTTCTCGAACACCCGGTCAGCCCGGTAGCTGGAGCGAACCATCGGACCGGATGGCACCTCCATAAAGCCTTTCGCGAGGCCAAGTTCGCGATAGCGGTTGAAGTCTTCCGGTGTCACGTAGCGCTCGACCGGCAAGTGATTGGGTGTGGGGCGCAGGTACTGGCCAAGTGTGAGGATGTCCACGCCGATGGCACGGAGGTCATCCATGGTTTCGAGGATTTCTTCCTCGGTTTCGCCCAGGCCCAGCATCAGGCTGGTCTTGGTCAGCACGTCCGGCCGGTGTTGCTTGGCATGGGCCAGCACGCTGAGAGTCTTTTCGTAGCCGGCGCGAGGGTCACGTACCCGGTGGGTCAGGCGCTTGACGGTTTCCACGTTCTGGGCAAACACGTCCAGCCCGGAGTCCACCACCTTCTCGACGTCGCTCATCACCGCATCGAAATCCGGGGTGAGGGCTTCAACGGCCACTTCCGGAGTGCGGGTCTTGATGGCGGCAACGCAGGCAGCGTAATGGCTGGCGCCGCCGTCGGCCAGGTCATCCCGGTCCACCGAAGTCAGTACGATGTAACGCAGCCCCATCAGCTCGACAGACTTGGCGGTATTCTCCGGCTCGTCCGGATCCAGCCAGCCCTTGGGGTTGCCGGTATCCACCGCACAGAATTTGCAGGCGCGGGTGCACACGGAGCCCATCACCATGATGGTCGCAGTGCCGCTGTTCCAGCATTCACCGATGTTGGGGCAGTGGGATTCCTGGCAGACAGTGCTCAGCCGGTGCTCATTGACATTGCGCTTGACGGCATCAAAGCGTTCACCCCCGGGCATGCGGGCGCGCAACCACTTGGGCTTCCGCTCCGGCGGAACCTCTGCGTTGGCGGACCGTTTGATGCCGTCCTTGATGGCAGAAAATCCTTGTTCGTTGCGGAATTTGGAACCACTGCTAACGCGGGGTTTTGCGCCGTCGCTCATGACAACCGGACTCTTTTGACTGCGGGGAATGGGCTTACCAGAATACTGCGGCAGACCAGGTGACACAAGGCGGATAGGGGTAATCCGCGCCCCGTGGGCTACGACTTTCGGCGAGTCGGTGCGCATTTGCCATGGGGGCAGGGTCGGGTGGTGGGGCAAACGGGCTCGGGTATTTTGGGACACTCCCCGGCCGGGGAGTGCCCCAGTTGGCATCAGGCGCAGGCCGCATCCAGTGCCTGACTGACGTCGGCGATAATGTCGTCAACATGCTCGATGCCGATCGACAGCCGCACCAGGTCCTCACTGACCCCCGCGCTCTTGAGCTCTTCCGGGCTCAGCTGGCGGTGGGTGGTGGTGGCGGGATGGCAGGCCAGGGACTTGGCGTCGCCGATATTGACCAGGCGGTAGATCAGCTGCAGCGCATCGATGAATTTGGCACCGGCGTCACGACCGCCCTTGATGCCGAAGCTCAGGATGCCGGAGGCCTTGCCGCCGCAGATCTTGTCGCAGGTCGCCTTGTAGGGGCTGTTGGCCAGGGCCGCGTAGTTTACCCAGGCCACCGACGGGTGATTCTGCAGGAAACTGGCCACTTTCTCGGCGTTCTCGCAGTGGCGCTCCATGCGCAGGGCCAGGGTTTCCAGGCCTTGCATGATCAGGAAGGCATTGAAGGGAGACAGGGCGGCACCGGTATTGCGCAGTGGCACCACCCGGCAGCGACCGATGAAGGCTGCGGCGCCGAGGGCTTCGGTGTACACCACGCCGTGGTAGGACGGATCCGGCTCGTTGAGCATCGGAAACTTCTTCGCGTTGGCTTTCCAGTCGAATTTGCCGGAATCCACCACGATGCCGGCTACGGTGGTGCCATGGCCGCCAATGTATTTGGTCAGCGAGTGCACCACAATGTCGGCACCATGCTCGAAGGGGCGGCACAGGAACGGCGTTGCCACTGTGTTGTCGACGATCAGCGGAATGCCGTGCCTGTGGGCAATTTCGGCCCAGCGCTGGATATCAACAACGTTACCAGCCGGGTTGCCGATAGATTCACAGAATAGCGCGCGGGTGTTGTCATCAATGGCTTGCTCGACTGCGTCAAAGTCATCATGGGGCGCGAAACGGCACTCGATGCCCTGGTTCGGCAGGGAATGGGCAAACAGGTTGTAGGTGCCGCCATACAGCTGGCTGGTGCTGACGATGTTGCTGCCTACCCGGCAGATGGTTTGCAGGGCATAGGTAATCGCCGCCATGCCTGACGCCAGGGCGAGGGCGCCAACACCGCCTTCCAGTTGGGTCATCCGCTCTTCGAGTACCGCATTGGTCGGATTCATGATGCGGGTATAAATATTGCCCTGGACCTTGAGGTCAAACAGGTCCGCGCCGTGCTGAGTATCGTCGAAGGTGTAGGACGTGGTCTGGTAGATCGGGGTGGTGGCAGCGTGAGTTGTGGGGTCGCCGCTGAAGCCCGCGTGGAGGGCCAGTGTCTCGAGTTTCATCGCAACGTTCCTTGCTGGGGTTGGTTTGAGTTATTGGGTCCGGAGGGCAGTATGCCATAGCGTTGGCGGCGGCAGGATGGTTTCCCTACGGAAAATTCACATTATGGATATGCCTTTTGATTCTATGTTTGTGTATCGTGTCCAGTCATATGGTTCACCAAGGGAGAAGGTTTATGAAAGCACAATTCATCCGCTCTGCCGCACTGGTTTCCGGCGTTCTGCTGGCGGGGGCGCTGGCCAGCGGGCCGGTACTGGCTCAGTCTGATGCCGGCAGCAACGGCCAGCAAGCCGAAGAAATGATCAAGAAGGGCAAGGGCGCTGCCGCCGAGGGTAAAGGCAAGGGCCGCGAAAAAGCCGACGAATACCGCGGCGACGCCGGACAAAAGGCGGAACAGGCCGGTGAGCGCGCCCGCGATGACGCCGAACGTGCCCGCGAACGTGCCGACGGCGAGGCTGAGCGCGCCCGTGAACGCGCAAATGATGACGCGGAGCGTGACCGCGAGCGAGTCCGCGAACAAGCCGAAGAGCATGAGCGCAACCAGGACAAGGCCATGGACAAGGGCGAGTCCTCGAACCGTGACAACGATAACCGCAAGGCGGACCCGGCATCCAAGGGTAGCGAGAAAGGCCAGCAGCAGAAGCAGGAGAAATCCAAGGCCTGGTGGAATTTCTGGGACTGAGTCAGGCCCGCTGACCGCCTTCAATAAAAAGCCCGCATGTGCGGGCTTTTTACGTTACACCAGCGCGCCGTGCACCATCGCCCGCAGCTCCTGCCGGATGGGGTAGGATGAGGACGGCATCAGCTGGGTCATGAAGACCACCACCATGTCCTCCACCGGGTCCACGAAAAAGTTGGTGCTGGCGAGGCCGCCCCAGCCATATTCACCCACCGAGCCGTTGGTATGGGATTTCGCCACATCGGTTTTCACCGAAAAGCCCAGTCCGAAGCCGTTACCTTCATAGGGCGTCTCACTGAACGCTCCGATCGACAGGGCGGGTAGGTCCTGATTGTCCGGCAGGTGGTTGCTGCGCATGAATTCCAGCGTCTTGCGCCCGATAATCCGCTGGCCGCGGAAGGCACCGCCCTGACTGAGGGCCTGGGCGAAGTGGTGGTAATCGTCAACCGTTGACACCAGGCCGCCACCCCCGGACAGCAATACCGGCTCCCGGAGGTAGCGGGAGTGCTCGGGGTCATCCTGCAGCTTCATGGTGTTGTCAGGCTGATGCAGGTAGCAGGCGGCAAACCGCTCCTGCTGGTCTGGCCGCACCTGAAACCCGGTGTCGTTCATCTCCAGCGGGCCAAAAATGTGCTCCCGGAAGTAGTCATCCAGAGGCTGGTCGGCAAGCTGTTGTACCAGGTAGCCCACCACATCCGTTGCAACCGAGTAGTTCCAGGCCGTCCCCGGTGTGAATTCCAGGGGCAGCCCGGCCAGCCGCTCGATCAGCGTATCCAGCGTCAGGTCGCGGCTGCCATCAAGTTTCAGGGTCCGGTAGGCCGCATCCACGTTGGTCCGGTTGAGGAAACCGTAGGTTAGCCCGGACATGTGGGTGAGCAGGTCACGAATGGTCATGGAACGGGATGCCGGTTCGGTCTGGAAGTCCGGATAGACCCCTGCCTTGTAGACCTGCAGGTCCCGCCACGACGGAATGTATCGGTGTACCGGATCATCCAGCAGGAAGCGGCCCTGCTCGTAAAGCTGCATGAGGGCGATTGAGGTGACCGGCTTGGTCATCGAGTAGATGCGAAAAATGGTATCCCGCCGTGCCACCTTGTTGCGTTCGACGTCCATCAGTCCCTGGGCCTTCACCCAGACAACTTCACCATGCCGGGCGACCAGGGTGACGGCACCGGGCAATTTGCCGGGCTGGATATAGCGTTCGTCAAGATGGCGGGTAATTCTTTCCAGGCGCTCAAGAGAGAGGCCGGCAACGACGTTTGCATCGGGCATGGCGGATCCTGTTGGCAAAAGCACAGGTTAGTGCATCGGGGCCGGCGGGAGAAGAGGGAGATAATCCCGTCGCCGCAAGATAAACCTGTGCTATTCTTGCGGCACTTCTGGCGGTGTGCTGGGGTTGTGTGTTCCGTGAGAATTCTTCCTGTCGTGCAGATCATTGGGTTCCTGCTGATTCTGCTCAGCTTCCTGATCACCCTGCCAGTCAATTTGCTCCTGTTCGGAGACATTCCTGATCGCTGGGCGTTTATCCGGTCGGCGTTGATCTGTTTCACGGTCGGCTTGGCCTGCTTCATGGTGACAGGCCGTAAGCGCCATGGTCTCAAGCAGCGTGAAATGTTCCTGCTGACCGTTTCGGCCTGGATTGTCATCCCGATCTTCTCAAGTTTTCCGCTGCTGCTGAGCGATCTCAACCTTTCCGTTACAGATGCCTTCTTCGAGAGTATTTCGGGGGTTACCACCACGGGGTCCACGGTGCTGACCGGTCTTGATAATCTGCCGGATGACATCCTGCTGTGGCGATCGATCATGCAGTGGATGGGGGGCATCGGAATCATCGGCATGGCAGTTGCGGTGCTGCCATTCCTGAGGATTGGTGGCATGCGCCTGTTTGCCACCGAATCGTCCGAGTGGACTGAAAAGGCGGTGCCGCGTACCAACCGGCTGGCGCGCGGGCTGGTGTTCAGCTACCTGGCGATTACTGCCGGCTGCATCCTGGTGTATTGGGTGCTGGGAATGGACCTGTTCAATGCCATCAATCACGCCCTGACCACCGTTTCCACAGGGGGCTACTCGACCTCGGACAGCTCCATGGGACAGTTCGACGGTAGCGCCATCCTGCTCGCGTCGTCCTTCTTCATGATGCTCGGCGGCATTCCCTTCTTTCTGTTTGTGCGCTTGCTGAACGGTCAGTACATGCCGCTGTTGCGGGATAAGCAGGTGCACTTCTTCCTGCAGTTCCTGTTCGGGGTGGCCCTGGTGATTGCCGTCTATCGGATGCTGGTGGACCAGGCCCCGGCAGTCGATGCCTTCGTTCATGCCTTGTTTAATGTCACGTCCGTGGTGACGACTACCGGCTATGCCAGCGAGGACTATACCCTCTGGGGGCCACTGGTGATCGTACTGTTCTTTTTCCTGACCTTTGTGGGCGGCTGCTCCGGCTCCACCAGTGGAGGGATGAAGATCTTTCGCTTCCAGTTGTCCATGTTGCTATTGCGCGAGCAGGTGATTCGCCTGCTTCATCCCAATGCGGTAATGGCGCGTCATTACAATGGCCGGATTATCAGTGATGAAATTGTTGCCTCTTCGGTCGCCTTCTCATTTATTTTCCTGGCCACCCTCGCAGTCTCGGCAGCGATCCTCGCAGCGCTAGGTCTCGATCTGGTGACCAGCCTCACCGGCGCTGCGACGGCGCTGGCGAACGTGGGGCCGGGCCTGGGCGGCAGCATTGGCCCGGCAGGCAACTTCCAGGCCCTGCCGGATGCGGCGAAATGGGTTTTGATGGTGGTGATGCTGTTGGGGCGGCTCGAGCTGCTCAGCGTGTTTGTGCTGTTCTCGCGTCATTTCTGGCGGGGTTAGGGCTAACCAGTCTGAAACGAAAAAAGCCCGGCTCTTGCGAGTCGGGCTTTCCTAATACTGGTAGCAAGGGGCGGAGTTGAACCGCCGACCCCAGCATTATGAGTGCTGTGCTCTAACCAACTGAGCTACCTTGCCATTTCGCTCTGGGCAATGCCCCAAACGAGGCGCGTATTTTCAGTATTCGGGCTCCGTCTGTCAAGACCATGAACCCGATTTTTGCCGAAAAATTTATACGTTGAAGCGGAAGTGGATAACGTCGCCGTCCTGGACGATGTAGTCCTTGCCCTCAAGGCGCCATTTGCCGGCATCCTTGGCACCGGCTTCACCGTTGAACTGGACGAAGTCGTTGTAGCTGATGACTTCGGCACGGATGAAGCCCCGCTCGAAGTCGGTGTGGATGACCGCGGCGGCCTGGGGCGCGGTAGCGCCAACCCGAACGGTCCAGGCGCGGACTTCTTTAACCCCGGCAGTAAAATATGTCTGCAGGTCGAGGAGGCTGTAGCCGGCGCGGATCACCCGGTCGAGGCCCGGTTCGTCCATGCCCATCTCGTCCAGGAAGATGCTCTTCTCGTCATCGTCCAGTTCCGCGATCTCGGCTTCCAGTTTGTTGCAGATCGGGACGACCACGGCATTCTCGGCTGCGGCGATCTCTTTCACCTTGTCGAGGTAGGGGTTGTTCTCAAAGCCGTTCTCGTCGACGTTGGCGATGTACATGGTGGGCTTGACCGTCAGCAGGCACAGCTCACGGATCAGCGCCATTTCATCCTTGTCGAGGCCCATGCCGCGTACCGGCTTGCCTTCGTTCAGTACCGGCAGCAGACGCTCGAAGATGTCCAGCTGGGCCTTGGCCTGCTTGTCACCGCTCTTGGCCACCCGCTGGACCCGCTTGATGGCCTTTTCCACAGTGTCCATGTCGGCGAGGGCAAGCTCGGTGTTGATTACTTCGATGTCGGCGGCGGGGTCAACCTTGTTGGCGACGTGGATGACGTTGCTGTCGTCAAAGCAGCGCACCACATGGGCGATGGCGTCGGTCTGGCGAATGTTGGCCAGGAACTGGTTGCCCAGGCCTTCACCTTTCGAGGCGCCGGCGACCAGGCCGGCAATGTCGACAAACTCCATGGTAGTGGGGACTACCCGTTCAGGTTTGACGATCTCGGCCAGCTTGGTCAGGCGAGGATCGGGCATGGCCACCACACCGGCATTGGGCTCGATGGTGCAGAAAGGGAAATTCTCTGCGCCGATGCCGGCTTTGGTCAGTGCGTTGAACAGGGTGGATTTGCCGACGTTGGGAAGGCCGACGATGCCGCAGTTAAATCCCATGGAGTGCCTCTGCTGGTACGGAAATTGTGTGGGCGGATTATACCGGTGTCTGCCGGCGGGTGCGAGCAGGCGAGAAGGGTGCTGGTACCGCTCAGGGTTTGGGTTTGAAGCTGTGCAGCCGGTTCATGGCAGCAGCCAGTTTGCCGTTGGCGGCGTCCGGGAGCACCCGCAGGGTTTCGTCGAAAACCGCGTTGAGGTCTTCGGTTTCCTGTTTCCCCAGCTTGCCGAGTACAAAACCGGTCACCTTGCGGCTATCGCCGGGATGGCCGATGCCCAGGCGCAGGCGCTGGAAGCTGTTGCTGCCGAGGTGGGCAATGGTATCGCGGAGGCCGTTGTGGCCGCCGTGGCCGCCACCTTTCTTCAGTTTGGCGGTGCCGGGAGGCAGGTCCAGTTCGTCGTGGGCAACCAGAATCTGCTCGGGGGGAATCTTGAAGAAGTCCGCCAGTGCCTTGATGGCCAGGCCGCTGCGGTTCATGAACGTAGTGGGGTTCAGCAGGTGCAGGTCGAGACCCTGCCACTGGATACGGGCGTACAAGCCGTGGTACTTGCGCTCCGGGCGGAGCGTCTGGCCCGCGGCGCGGGCCAGTGCTTCGACGAAGAGGGCGCCGGCGTTATGGCGGGTATTTTCATAGTCGGCTCCGGGATTTCCCAGGCCAACCACCATGACAATATCCTGCGCCACTTGCCGTTGCCCCCTGAGTCACCAGTCGGTAGACCGGTTTTACTCTTCGCCGGACTCTTCAGAGCTTTCTTCTTCGCTCTTCGCGCCTTTCGGCTTGTGAATGGCCAGAACCGGCAGGTTGTGGTCTTCACCCTGAGCCAGAGCGGCAATGCGAACGCCTTCCGGCAGTTTCAGGTCGGACAGGTGAACCACCTGGTCCATCGCCACGTCCATCAGGTCAACTTCGATGAACTCGGGCAGGTTCTGCGGCAGGCAGATCACTTCCACTTCGGTCATCTGGTGGGAAACGGAGCCACCCTGGAGCTTGACGGCCGGTGCGGTTTCCTCGTTGAGGAAGTGCAGCGGTACGTTGACGTGGATTTCGTGGTCCTTGTCAACGCGCAGGAAGTCAGCGTGGGTCAGCAGCGGCTTGTACGGATGACGCTGCAGATCTTTCAGGATGACGCTTTCTTTCTTGCCATCAATTTCGATGGTCAGGATGTGAGAGAAGAAGGCTTCGTTTTCCAGGGCTTTCTTGATCTCGTTGTGCCAGATGGAAATGGCTGTTGCTTCCTTGTTACCACCGTAGATGATGGCCGGGATTTTACGCTCCTCACGACGCAGGCGGCGGCTCGCACCCTTCCCCTGATCGCCACGAGGAAATGCTTCGATTACAAATTCCTGGGACATGGTATGTACCTCAATCTTCATCTGAACGGCCCGCGACCAGGCGAAGGACAGATGACGTTTCTGAAAAACCGGAGAGTTATTTCTCCGGTTGACTAAAAGGGTCGGGAGCCTGATTAGGCTCCCGACCCGGTATCTTGCTGATCAGCCTGAAAAAGCGGAACTTTAAGGTCAGGCGTTCTCGAACATGGCGCTGATGGACTCTTCATTGCTGACGCGACGAATCGACTCTGCCAGCAGGCCCGCCATGCTGAGGGGGCGGATTCTATCACAATTCTTCGCTTTGTCATCCAGCGGGATGGTGTCACACACCACCAGTTCATCCAGCTTGGAGGCGTTGATGTTGTCAACGGCCGGGCCAGAAAGAACCGGATGGGTGATGTAGGCGACCACCCGTGCTGCACCGTGCTCTTTCAGGGCGTTCGCCGCCTTGCAGAGGGTGCCGGCTGTGTCGACGATGTCGTCGACCAGAATGCAGGTCTTGTCTTTGACATCACCGATGATGTGCATGACCTGGGATACGTTGGCCTTCGGACGACGCTTGTCGATGATGGCCAGGTCGGCGTCGTTCAGGCGCTTGGCAACGGCGCGGGCACGTACCACGCCACCGACATCCGGGGAGACCACGATGAAGTTCTCGAAGCGCTGCTTCTCGATATCGTCGAGCAGTACCGGTGTGGCGTAAATGTTATCAACCGGAATGTCGAAGAAACCCTGGATCTGGTCGGCGTGCAGGTCGACCGTCAGCACCCGGTCTACGCCGATGCTGGAGATCATGTCGGCAACCACCTTGGCGCTGATGGCAACGCGGGTGGAGCGTACGCGACGGTCCTGGCGGGCATAGCCGTAATAGGGGATGACGGCCGTGATACGTGTGGCGGAGGCGCGGCGCAGGGCGTCGGCCATCACGATCAGTTCCATCAGGTTGTCGTTGGTCGGGTAGCACGTGGGCTGGATGATAAAGACGTCGTGACCACGAACATTCTCGTTGATTTCTACAGTGGTTTCGCCGTCGCTGAAGCGGCCAACGGTCGCTTGGCCCATCGGGATGTGCAGTTTCTGGGCAATGGCTTTGGCGAGTTCCGGATTGGCATTACCGGAAAAGATCATCAGTTTGGACACGACGGCATCCTTCTCAGTATCGGCGTTTGATTCAGAAGAAGCGGGAGAAAGGTGGCTGGGGTGGTAGGATTCGAACCTACGCATGACGGGATCAAAACCCGTTGCCTTACCACTTGGCGACACCCCAGTATCGTGCTTTTTCGGCATCATCTTAGCTCTGTCAGCTTTTTGTGTAGAGGTGAAATGTTCACCCCTTTAGCTACGAACCCCGTGATGCCGGAGGGTTTGCTTTCCCAGATAATCCGGGCTGCGGATTCTGTCGGGAAACGTCCAAAAATGCAAGCCCCGGTTCCGGTTAATCTTGCAGGTCCGAATTGTGAAAGCCATGTCAGGCTTTGGTTAACCTCCGGATACAGTTTGCGAACTACATCCTCACAGTCGTTTCGGTACCTCGAGGCGTCTCCCTCAAAAGCGGGCGCTATTTTGATTCTAGGGGTGTCCCTTGTCAACCCTTGTTCTGAAAAAATATTTCCGGTGTTTATATCGCAGGCAGGTTTCAGAACCACGAACCAGTCCTCCGGCGGATGGGCCGGCGTCAGTTTCTCTCCGACACCCTCGCCCCAAGCGGCAAAACCGCGGACAAAGACCGGTACGTCGGCACCCAGGCTGAGGCCCAGTTCGGCCAGTCGGTCGATGCTCAGCCCAAGGTTCCACAGATGGTTAAGGCCGAGCAGGGTGGTCGCGCAGTTGGAGCTGCCGCCGCCGAGCCCGCCGCCCATGGGCAGGCGTTTGTCGAGCCGGATGGTCACACCGGGTAATTCACGAGGCGTGGTGGAGGCCAGCAGGCGGGCGGCACGGATGATGAGGTTGTCTTCGTCCGCCACACCAGGCAACGGATTCTCCAGGCGCACACCGGGCGCTGTGGTGAGCGTGAAGGTGAGGTCGTCGCCGTAATCGAGGAACTGGAACAGGGTCTGCAGTTCGTGATAGCCGTCAGGCCGGCGGCCGACGATATGAAGAAACAGGTTCAGTTTCGCCGGCGAGGGCAGGGTGAGCGGATTTGGTGTGGTCATGGTGCGAGCTGCTTCCACGGTGGGTTCAGATTTGCCAGTCGGTGATGACCAGGCGGACCCGCTTGTCACCCTTCAGGGCGGTGATCCGTGCCGGTAGTTCGGGATAGCGGTTGCCGGAGGCCTGCCAGCGGTCATAACGGATTTCCCAGCCATGCTGGCGGATCATGGCCAGACGGCTTTGCTGGTCGAAGTAGAGGCGGAAGTCCTCCGCGGGCCCCGGTAGCCCGCGTACCCACCATACCAGGCTGTCGATCGGCAGCTGCCAGCCGGTTGCGGCTTCGATCAGGCTCTCCGGGTCCGACGAGGTGTAAGTCTCGCCATCGGACAGGGTGAGTTCCAGGAAACCCGGCACACCCTTGAGGCGGGTCTGGCCCAGTCCGAGGAAGGCAGAGGACAGCGACAGGTCATAGGCTTCGCCATTCTGTATCCAGTGGTTGATCACGGCCGTTCCGCTGTCGGACGGCTGGCGAACGGCCAGCTTGCCAGCCAGTTCCCAGCGGGTCAGGCTTTTCAGGGTGGCGCTGCGTTCGCCCCAGTTCGCCGGGGGCTGGCTGGTCAGGCCCTCCGGCAGGGGTTCCATGGTGATGGTGGAGCAGGCGCTCAGCAACAGGCCCGCAGCGACGGCTGCTGCCGGCCAGATGGTGGCGAGTTTCATAAGTCGTCCGTTCCTGTCAGCCGCTGGATGGTCTCCAGTAACAGCGGATGTTCCGGGTTGGCTGCAAGGCCTTCTTTCCAGATGATGCGGGCCTGGGTTTGCTGGCCGCTCACCCAGAGGGCTTCGCCATAGTGGGCGGCCACCTCCGGATCGGGGAAGGCGGCGTAGGCCTGTTCGAGGTAATCGATGGCGCCGCTCAGGTCGCCCTGGCGGTACAGCACCCACCCCATGCTGTCGAGGATGGCCGGGTTTTCCGGGTCCAGGCTGAGGGCGCGTTCGATCAGGCTGCGGGCCTCGCCCAGGCGGTCCGTGCGGGTGGTCAGGATATAGCCCAGGGCGTTGAGGGCGACGGCATTCTGCGGATCCTGCTCCAGCAGAGTGCGCAGGTCCTGCTCGGCGTCCGCCGGCCGGTTCAGGGCGTCCAGCAGCATGGCCCGTGAATAGCGGATGCGGATGCTGTCGGGGTATTGGTCGAGTGCCTGGCTGGCGCTGTCCAGGGCCCGCTGTTGCAGATCCCGGTCCATCAGCAGATTGATTTCCAGCAGCCAGAAGCTTTCACCCTGCTCCGGGTGGGTTTCGCGCATGCGGCGGATGCTGGCCAGGGCCTCGTCAAGTTGTCCGGCATCAGCGCGCAACTCGCTGGCCCGGGCGAGGGCGGGAAAATAATGGCTGCCTGCCTCTACCTGCTCGTAATAGCCGATCGCAAGTTTGGGTTTGCCTTCGTCGTCGGCAATGCGGCCGAGGTAATAGTGGGCTTCGTCAGTATGGTGACCCTCGCTGATCAGCTGGGTCAGTTCCTTGCGGGCCAGGGCGAGTTCGCCATTTTCCAGGGCGACCAGAGCGTGGGAAAGGCGCAGCCCGGGGATGTCCGGGAACTGTCTGACCAGGCGGGCGAACTCGTCCTGTGCGGCGCGCATCTCCCCCTCGCTGATCAGCATGCGGCCATAGAGCGTGCCCATCTGGCGGTTCTGCGGGAAGCGGCGGGTGTTCTTCAGCAGGTAGTCCAGGGCCGACATCTTGCGCCCGGTCTGGTAGAGCAGATCCCCCTTGAGGATGATGGCGGGCTGAAAGTTGGGGTGCTGCTCCAGTAACGTATTGAGGCGCTCAAGCCCCTGGTTTGGCTCACCGGTCATCTTCAGTAGCAGTGCGATGCCGTATTCAATTTCCGGATTGTCGGGGTGACGCTCGGCCAGTCGGGTATAGAGAGTAAGCATTTCCTGCTGCTGTTCCGGCGGCAGGTTGCCGGCCATCGCCGCCAGGCTGTCAAAATCGGCATCGCCGCCCAGATCCATGATCTGCTCCATGTGGGAGAGGGCGGTTTCCAGGTTGTTTCCGCGCAGGGCCTGAATCGCCGAGACGCGGTGGGCCTCCAGACTGGCCGGATCAATCTCCAGCCACAGTTTGGCCAGCTGGCGCTGGGCGTTGTCGGCGTTGAGGGACTGGGAAATCCGCATCGCGCGCTCGGTAATGCCTTCGTCGCGGGACAGCTTGGCCGCCTGCACATAGTTGGCGAGCGTGACGTCAAAGCGGCCGCGCTGACCGGCAATCTCGGCGCCCAGCAACAGATACAGGACTTCCGGTTCGAAATCGGCGTAGTTGACCTCGGCGGTGCCTCCGGCTTCCTCTGTGGCCTCCTTTACCGGTGCGGCTTGTGCCTCTGCCTCCGTGGTGTCCGGCCCGGCGGTGACGCTGGCGCAGCCGGAAACAGTCAGGCCGATCAGGCCGGAGAGCAACAGCAAGACAACTTTTTGCATGTGACATCCTGTGTTCAGAAGACGGTGCACCTGACGACATATCAGGCCGGCCGCAAATCCGGGCCGGGTAGGGTTCTATGATGGCATAAGCATCTGATCTTGCCCAACCTGTCCGCACTTCCCCATACCTGTTGGACATTTGGGTGGCAGCGGAGCGGTCCGGCCGTTAAAATGCTGGCAGAACCGGCTTGTTTCCCGTTCCCGTCGTCCAGGTGCGCCGCGTGCCGGGACAAGGTGACGACCATAAGCCGAACAACAGGTGATGAGGGTAGTCTTACTCTGATATGGCATTGCTAACGCTGGGTATTAACCATCGCACGGCCCCCGTGGAGCTCCGTGAGCGCGTTGCGTTCACGCCTGAGCGCATGGTCGAGGCATTGGCGGAGTTGCGCGCGACCACCGGTGCGACCGAGGCGGCCATTCTTTCCACCTGTAACCGCACCGAACTTTACCTGGCCGGTGACGACGACTGTGCTCCGCAGGTACTGCGCTGGCTTGCCGGCTTCCACGGCCTTGACGCCAGTGAGCTGGAGGAAGTGCTGTACACCCACTGGGACACCGATGCGGTGCGCCACATCATGCGGGTGGCCAGCGGGCTCGACTCGATGGTGCTGGGTGAGCCACAGATTCTCGGCCAGCTCAAGGATGCCTATGCCCTGGCCCGGGAGAAGGGGGCCACCGGCAGTTTCCTGTCGCGTCTGTTCGAACAGGCGTTCTCGGTGGCCAAGCGGGTCCGAACCCAGACAGCGATCGGCGAGAATCCGGTGTCAGTCGCCTATGCTGCGGTCAGCATGGCGCACCATATCTTTTCCGACATGTCCCGCAACCGCGCGCTGCTGATTGGCGCCGGTAAAACCATCGAACTGGTTGCCCGCCACCTGGCCGATGCCGGCGTCCGGGATTTCCTGGTTGCCAACCGGACCCTCGAGCGTGCCCAGGTTCTGGCGGAATCCCACAACGGGCGGGGTATTCTGTTGTCCGAGATTCCCGACCATCTTGCCGAGGTGGATATCATCATCTCGTCAACAGCGAGCCCGCTGCCGATACTCGGCAAGGGGGCGGTGGAGCGTGCGCTGAAGCACCGCAAGCACCGGCCGTATTTCATGGTGGATATTGCGGTGCCCCGGGATATCGAGCCGGAAGTGGCCGACCTGGCTGACGTCTACCTTTATACCGTCGATGACCTGCGCCACGTTATCGAAGAGAATATCCGTTCCCGGGAAGGGGCAGCCCGGGAAGCCGAGAACCTGATTACCGCCGGCGCCCAGGACTTCCTCGCCCAGTTGCGGGCGCTGGATGCGGTATCCACCCTGAAACAGTTCCGCCAGCGGGCAGAAACGCTGCGGGACCTGGAAACCGAAAAAGCCCTGCGGGCACTGCGCAATGGCGGTGACCCGGAAACCGTCCTGCGCAGTCTGGCGCGGGGCCTGACCAACAAACTCCTCCATGAGCCCTCCGTCCAGGTACGCAAGGCAACGGCCGAAGGCCGGCCGGAAGTGACCGAGTGGCTGCGTGAACTGCACCAGTTGGAAGCCCGCGAAGCCGAGGCTGACATCACCCCGGAAAAACTATGAAGTCATCGATACAGTCCCGCCTCGAGCAGTTGGTTGACCGCTACGAGGAGGTCAGCGCGTTGCTCAGCGATCAGGGGGTGATCGCCCGCCAGGACCAGTTCCGCGAGTTGTCCCGGGAGTTCGCCGAGATCGAGCCGGTTGTTCTGGGCTTCCGGGCCTATCGCGAGGCGCTGGGTGATGTCGATGCCGCCACCGAACTGGCCCGCGACGGTGACGCCGAGATGCGGGAGATGGCGGAAGAGGAACTGGATGTTGCCCGTCGCAAGGTCGCCGAGCTGGATGAGGAGCTGCAGCGGCTGATGCTGCCGAAAGATCCCAATGATAGCCGCAGTGCCTTCCTGGAGATCCGTGCCGGGACCGGTGGTGACGAGGCGGCCATTTTTGCCGGCGATCTGTTCCGCATGTACCTGCGCTACGCCGAGCGTCGCCGCTGGCAGGTTGAGGTGATCAGTGAGAGCCCCGGTGAGCATGGCGGTTACAAGGAAATCATCAGTCACGTGGTGGGTGCCGGCGCCTACGGAGCGCTGAAATTCGAATCCGGCGCCCACCGGGTGCAGCGGGTGCCGGAAACCGAATCCCAGGGCCGTATCCATACCTCCGCCTGTACGGTCGCGGTGATGCCGGAAGCCGACGAAGCCGAGGCGGTCGAGATCAACAAGGCAGACCTGCGCATCGACACCTTCCGCTCCTCCGGTGCCGGTGGCCAGCACGTCAACAAGACCGACTCCGCCATCCGGATCACCCACCTTCCGTCCGGGATCGTGGTGGAATGCCAGGAAGAGCGCTCCCAGCACAAGAACCGGGCCAAGGCAATGAGCCTGCTGGCTTCCCGCTTGCAGAATGCGGAGCTGGAGCGGCAGCAGAAATCCATGGCAGAAACCCGCAAGAGCCTGGTCGGCAGTGGCGACCGCTCGGAGCGAATCCGTACCTACAACTTTCCCCAGGGCCGCATTACCGACCACCGTATCAACCTTACCCTGTACAAACTCGATGAGGTGATCGGCGGCGATCTGGACCCGGTTATCGTGCCCCTGCAGCAGGAGCACCAGGCCGAACTGCTAGCCAGCATTGCCGAGGAGTAAGCCGTTGCTTACCTGCGAGCAAGCACTCAGGCAGGCCGCAGCCGCCATCGGTGGCGACTCGCCCCGGCTTGATGCCGAGCTCCTGCTGGCCCGGGTGACCGGCTGGAGCCGGACCAGCTTCCGCGCCTGGCCCGAGCGCGAGCTGGCGGACGAGGCCGCTGAACATTTTGCGGTTCTGGTCAGTCAGCGTGCCAACGGAACACCGGTGGCCCACCTGCTCGGCGAGCAGGGCTTCTGGTCGCTGACCCTGCAGGTCAATCCTTCTACCCTGATTCCGCGGCCGGATACCGAGTGCCTGGTGGAGGCTGCGCTGGCGTTGCCATTGCCGGGCGCGGCCCGGGTGATTGACCTGGGCACCGGCACCGGTGCCATCGCCCTGGCGTTGGCCAGCGAGCGACCGCAGTGGCAGGTTATGGCCTGTGACGCAGTGGCGGACGCGGCCGAGCTGGCACGCCGTAATGCCTGCGCCCTCGGCCTGCCGCTGGAGGTGGTGGTCAGCCACTGGTTTGCCGACCTGCCGCCGGGGCGTTTTGATCTCATCATTTCCAATCCACCGTACATCCGTCGGGATGACCATCATCTACAACAGGGCGATGTCCGTTTCGAGCCATCGACGGCGCTGGTGGCCGGTGACGACGGCCTGGATGACCTGCGGGTGATCATTGCCGAAAGCCCGGACTGGTTGCAGCCGGCGGGTTGGCTGGTGGTGGAGCATGGTTACGACCAGGGCGAGGCGGTTCGCCAGCTGTTTGCGGCCGCCGGATTCACCGCGGTGGCAACCCGACGGGATTATGGCGGCCAGGAACGGCTGACCCTGGGCTGCTGGCCGGAGCGCCAGGTCGGGGCGGACGATGCCCCGAGACCAATTTCACACCGGGAGAGCAGCGATGCTGAGTGACGAGGAATTGTTGCGGTACAGCCGCCAGATACTGTTGCCGAAGTTTGACGTGGCTGGCCAGGCGCGGCTGAAATCCGCCCGGGTACTGGTGGTCGGTGCCGGCGGCCTGGGATGTCCGGTTGCCCTGTATCTGGGCGCGGCGGGGGTCGGTCATCTTACCCTGGTGGACGACGACCGCATCGAACTGGCCAACCTGCAACGCCAGATTGCCTTCGCCCAGGACCAGATCGGCGACGACAAGGCCGCCAGCCTGGCAGCGCGGGTCCGCAGCATCAATCCACTGATCTCGGTGGATGCGCTGTGCCAGCGGCTGGACGGCGCAGAACTGCAGCACCGGGTGGATACCGCCAGTGTGGTGGTGGACTGCTCGGACAATTTCAACACCCGCTTCGCCCTCAACCGGGCCTGCGTCAAGGCGGGGGTGCCGCTGGTGTCCGGGGCCGCGATCCGCGGCGAAGGCCAGCTCTCGGTGTTTGACTCCCGGGATCCGACCAGCCCTTGTTACCACTGCCTTTACCCCGAGCAGGGTAACGAGGATCTGACCTGCTCCGAGGCAGGGGTGATCGGGCCGCTGGTCGGCATGATCGGTGCCAGCCAGGCGATGGAGGCCATCAAGGTGATTTCCGGCGTCGGCCGGCCGCTGACAGGGCGGTTGTTGATTCTCGACGCCTGGCAGGCCGACTGGCGGGAGATGAAACTGGCCCGGGATCCGGACTGTCCGGTGTGCGCCGGGCACTGAGCCTCGCGTCGCACACCGTCCTGTGGTGTCGGTTCAGTCTTTCAGCGCCTGGAAACGGGCAATGGCTTCTTTGCGACTTTCCTTCAGGTCCACAATCGGCCGCGGATAGCCCTTCGGGATAACACCCCCTGCCCAGGGCTGGTGGATGCGCCTGGCGTCCAGCTTCGCCAGCTCCGGCACGTAATGGCGGATAAATTCACCGTCAGGATCAAACCGTTCACTCTGGGTGGCCGGATTGAACACCCGGAAATAGGGCGCCGCATCGGTGCCGGTGGACGCGCTCCATTGCCAGCCACCGTTGTTTGACGCCAGGAAGCCGTCCACCAGCTGGTTCATAAACCACTGCTCTCCCAGTCGCCAGTCAATGAACAGGTTCTTGGTCAGGAACATGGCGGTGATCATTCGCAGGCGGTTGTGCATCCAGCCGGTCTGGCGGAGTTGACGCATGGCGGCATCAACGATGGGAACGCCGGTTTGGCCCTCCTTCCAGGCCTCGAAAGCCTCGCCCGGCGGGTTCCATACCAGGGCCTCGGTTTCCGGTTTGAAGGCGCGGTGCATGCTGATCCGGGGGTAATGCCAGAGAATGTGGATGTAGAAGTCCCGCCAGGCAATCTCGTTGATCCAGGTGGTGAAGCCTTCCTGATTGCCGCCCATCGCCTGGGCCTGGCGCGCGGCCACCAGGCACTGTCGCCCCGATAACACCCCGTTGGCGAGGTAGGGCGAAAGCTGGCTGGTGCCGTTGATTGCCGGGATATCCCGCTGCGCCTTGTACTGGCCGGCACGCTCCGTCAGGAAGGCTTCCAGTTGCCGGTGTGCCGCCTCCTCGCCACAGGGCACCAGGGCGGCCGGCGCCGGACCAAACTCGTCCAGTCCGGTTTCAACCTGCGCGGCAGCGACGGCCTCGCCCCTTGCCGTTGGCACCGGGTGTAGTTGCGGCGGGTTGTCGTCCAGCCACTGGCGCCAGTTACGGGCGAACGGTGTAAACACCGAGTAGGGCTCCTGCTGCCGGGTCAGGATACTGCCCACCGGCGCTGCGCACTGGTCGCGGTACTTGCTGATAGCCAGGCCGCTGGTGGAGAGGGCATCCTTCAGCTGTTTGTCCCGGCGGCGTTCGTTGATGCCGTACTCTTCGTTGAAGTGTAGGTGGGTGACATCATGCTGGCGGCACAAGGTGGCGAGGGCGGGGATGGCATCGGCAAAGGTGTCAGCGCGGAGGAAGGTCAGCGATATGCCCAGAGCTGCCAGCTGGCGGGACAGCTCGTTGGCATGCGCCAGTACAAAGCGGACCCGTGCCGCCGACCAGTCATGCTGCCGCCACTGGCCGGGACTGACAATAAAACAGGCAATCACCCGGTCGCGGTCACTGCAGGCGGCGGTCAGGGCGGGGTTGTCGGCAAGTCGCAGGTCGTTGCGAAACCAGACAAGCTGGGTCATAGGCATCCTCTGGCCCGGGGCCACTCATTGATGTAATAAAATCACTGGCTTGGATATTCGCTGCCGTACCGCGATTGGATTATAGTTAACACCGTAAACCCCGGGAGATCTGGATGCACCATGATTGACAGCAGTGAGGAGCCGTCGGGCCCGCAAGACGGCGCCTGGAATCATCCCTACATCCTCAGCTCCGGTGAAACCCAGTATCACGAACTCAGCCATACCCGGCTTTGGGTAACGCTGCTGGACAAGGAGTGGCAGGTTCGCAGCGAACGTACACCGCAAAGCGTTGACCGCATTCGCTGGGAGCAGACCACCCAGTATGTGTTGCCGGGCGCCGAGGCGACGTTGCAGCGGTTTATCCGCCGCGATGACAACAATACCGTGACCTATCTGCCCGCCCTGGCGCGCTTGCCGACCGTGATCCGGCCCTATCAGCCACTGACCATTCCGGCCGCCGGCGAATGTACCATCTATGTCGGTACCCTGCTGTGGATGCGGATCTGCGTGGGCGAGCGTAAAACCGAGTTGGTGGAACTGCCGCTGGCGGATCCGTCCATGACCTGGGTGGGCCGCAACACCATGGAAGGGGACCTGTGTTACTCGGCGCCCAGCTATGCGCGGCTGGTGCTGGAAGCCGTCCCCAAACGCCCGTGGCGGGCGATTACCCCGGTTCGCATTGTTAACCGCCGTGATGACGCCCTGTTGCTGGAGCGGTTCAGCCTGCCGACGCCGCTATTGTCGCTGTATATCAATGACAAGGGCCTGTTGTGGACACCCGGGGTAACCGTGGTGTGCGAAACCGACATGAATTCCGCGCGCCTGAAAGTGGATGGCAAGGTTCCCGAAGTCGCCGGCAGCTGTCAGCTGCTCAGCCCGGCGCGGGAAAAAAGCGAACGCGGCGGGCTGATCCGGGCCTTTGACCGGATGTTTGGCTGAGTGCCCCGGATGAACCCCGGCGCAGGGAGACTGCAAGCGTGATTGAAGAGTTTGAAAGCGGCCTGAGGCAACTGTTGACCAGCATTCCCTGGCTGCAGTGGTTCAGCGGGCTGTTCCTGTTGGTGCTCGGCATTGTGCTGGCGTCGCTGGCCGCCCGCAGCGTTTCCGGCTTTATGCAGGAGCGGGCATCCCGCCACCATACCGTGATGATGCGGCGGCTGGTGTTCTACCTGATTTTCGTTATCTTCCTGGTTGCCGCGATGCGCGAGGTCGGCTTCTCCCTCGATGTGCTGCTGGGGGCAGCGGGTATCCTCACGGTGGCTATCGGCTTTGCGTCCCAGACCTCGGCATCCAACATGATCAGCGGCCTGTTCCTGCTGGTGGAGCGCCCCTTTGAAATTGGTGATTTTATCGAGGTGGAAGGTACTCTCGGGGAGGTGATCGGTATCGACATGCTCAGCGTCAAGCTGCGCACCACCGACAACCTCTATGTCCGCATCCCCAATGAAACCCTGATCAAGACCCGGGTGGTCAACCGCTCCCGCTTCGCTATCCGCCGGCTGGATCTGACCGTGGGCATTGCCTACGCTGAAGATGTGGAACGGGTCGAAGCGCTGCTGCTGGACCTTGCTGAACAGAGCAGTGCCGCCCTCGAAGAGCCCAAGCCCTTTGTGTTGGTGACCGGTTTCGGGCCATCCTCGGTCGACCTGCAGTTTTCATTCTGGGTTGCCCGGGACCGGGTGCTCGAAGGTCGCAGCGACATGATGGTCGCGGTCAAGAAAACCCTCGACCGGGAAGGGATAGAAATTCCCTTCCCGCATACCAGTGTTTACGCCGGCAGTCATTCCGCGCCCTTCCGGGTGGAGCTGCTCAGGCCTGAACGAACCAGCCAGAAGGAACAAGCGGATGTCGAAGAACCCGGTGGATGACAACGGGAACTCTCCATCAGATCCCTCACCCGACATGATAAGCAGCAGCCTGCAGCGGGCCGGCGACGAAACTGGCCGGATCCTGCTCGGCTGGCGGGAATGGGTCGGTTTGCCGGACCTGGGCATCGCCAGGATCAAGGCCAAAGTGGATACCGGGGCGCGAACCTCGTGTCTGCATACCTTTCGCACCGAGCCCTACACCGAGAACGGCCAGCGCCGGGTGCGGTTCTGGGTGCATCCGGTGCAGAACAACCTGCACGAGGTGGTCGAGTGTGACGCCGTGGTGCTTGACGAACGTACCGTCTCGGATTCCGGTGGCCACCGGGAACTGAGGATGGTGATTGAAACCAGCCTGGTGGTGGGTGATACCATCTGGCCGATCGAAATGACCCTGACCAACCGGGACTCCATGCGCTTCCGCATGCTGCTGGGACGCACCGCGATGGCGGAACGCAGCATTGTGTTACCGGAATCTTCCTATCTCGCCGGTGAGCCGGCTCTAAGGACCAAGAAATGAAAATTGCGATACTCTCGCGTAACCGCCACCTCTATTCCACTCGTCGCCTGGTGGAAGAGGGTATCAACCGGGGTCACGAAGTGCGGGTGATCGATGCCCTGCATTGTTCCATGAACATCACCTCGGCGCGCCCCCAGATCCACTATCACGAGGAGGTCCTGGAGGATTTTGACGTAGTGATTCCCCGCATCGGCGCCTCGGTAACCTTCTACGGCACGGCGGTATTGCGGCAGTTTGAAATGATGGGCGTATTCCCGGTGAACGAATCCGTCGCCATCACCCGCTCCCGGGACAAACTGCGCTCGCTGCAGCTTTTGGCCCGCAAAGGGGTGGGGATGCCGGTGACCGGTTTCGCCAACAAGCCGGACAACGTGCCCGAACTGCTGAAGATGGTCGGCGGCGCCCCGGTGGTGATTAAACTGTTGCAGGGCACCCAGGGAATTGGCGTGGTGCTGGCGGAAACCCGCAAGGCCGCCGAAAGTGTGATCGAGGCCTTCATGGGCCTGAAAGCGGACATCCTGGTGCAGGAATTCATCAAGGAAGCCGGCGGAGCCGATATCCGTTGCTTTGTCATTGGTGACAAGGTGATTGCAGCCATGAAGCGCCAGGGCGCCGAAGGCGAGTTCCGCTCCAACCTGCACCGTGGCGGCACCGCCTCGCTGGTCCGTATCACCCCCGAGGAGCGTCGCACCGCCATTACCGCCGCCAAGTCCATGGGCCTCAACGTGGCCGGTGTGGACCTGCTGCGCTCAAGCCGCGGGCCGCTGGTGATGGAAGTGAACTCGTCACCGGGCCTGGAGGGCATCGAGAATGCCACCGGCAAGAACGTCGCCGGAATGATCATCAACTGGACCGAAAAGAACTACAAACCCTGGAAAACAAAAACCAAAGGGAGAGGTTAACTTGGCCCGAGCTCCGTTTGTCATCGCCGGCACCGAAATCAAGGCCGGCACCCGGGCAACCGTCGAAGTGCCGGTTGCCAAGCTGTACACCCACACCCCCCTGCATATTCCCGTTGAGGTGGTCCACGGCCGCCGCGATGGCCCGGTGCTGATGGTGTGTGGCGCAATTCACGGGGACGAGATCAACGGAGTGGAGATTGTCCGCCGGGTGTTGCGCAATTCCGCGCTGCGGCACCTGCGCGGCACCCTGGTGGCGGTGCCGATCGTCAATATCTTCGGCTTTGTCCAGCGCTCCCGCTACCTGCCGGACCGCCGTGACCTCAACCGCTGCTTCCCGGGGAGCGAAAGCGGGTCGCTTGGTGGCCGCATTGCCTACCTGCTGCGGACCCAGATCATGGAGCACGTCACCCACATTATCGACCTGCACACCGGCGCCATTCACCGCTTCAACCTGCCCCAGGTGCGGGCCGAACTGAAGAACCCGGAAACCGCCCGCATGGCGGAGGCCTTCGGCGCACCGGTCATCATCAACGCCGGCCTGCGGGAGGGCAGCCTGCGGGCCTATGCCGACTCCCTCGACATTCCGGTGGTCACCTTCGAAGGCGGCGAGGCCCTGCGCTTTGACGAGGTTGTCATCACCAGCGGTGTCAAAGGCGTGATCCGGGTGATGCGGGAACTGGAAATGGTGCCACAGAAAAAAGGCCCCCGGGCGCCGAAAAAACGCTCGGAAACCGCCGCCAACTCCCAGTGGGTGAGGGCCGATATCGACGGCATCATGCGCCCGGTGGCCAGTCTCGGCCAGAAAGTGCGCAAAGGCCAGCGCCTGGCCATGGTGGCGGATCCGTTCGGCGAAGCCGAGGTGGCCATCACCTCGCCGTGCTCCGGTATCGTGATCTGCGTGAACAACCTGCCGCTGGTCAATGAAGGCGAGGCGATCTACCACATTGCCCGCTTTGACGAGCTCAGCGAAGCCGAAAAAGCCATGGATTACTTCCGCAGCTCGGTGGAAGCCGAAGTCAGCGAGGCGGTGGTACCGGTCCACCCGTGGGATGAGCTGCAAAAATAGCCGGCCGGCTCCGGGCACTACCCGCCCGGGGCCAGCACGTCGCCATCAAGGAGAACTGCCATGATCTGGGACCAGACCACCATAACCCTGCCGGCGCAGCCGCGCGGGTTCCACCTCGTCACCCATGACATCCTGGCGCAGGGCCCCGCGCTGACCAATTGCCAGGTGGGCCTGCTCAACCTGTTTATCCAGCACACCTCCGCCTCCCTGGCCATCAACGAGAACGCCGACCCCGACGTGCGGGGCGACCTGGAACGCCACTTCAACGTAATGGTGCCGCAGCACGCACCCCACTACGAACACCTCACCGAGGGCCCGGACGACATGCCGGCCCACATCAAGAGCGTGCTGATCGGCAGCTCCCTGTCCATCCCGGTGACCGATGGCAAACTGGCACTGGGCACCTGGCAGGGCATTTACCTGTGTGAGCACCGCGACCACGGCGGGCCGCGGCGGGTGGTGGCGACGTTGCAGGGGCGGTGGTGAGTTGGTCAATGGGTCGATGTCGACACATATGACAGATCTCGATGGGTGAATTTCCACCCATTCGGTCCCCCCGGATTTTCCCCGGAGTCCCCGGAGGCCGCACCACATAAGCATTTCCCACAATCTGGCCCAACCCTTGCTATCTTTACAGAGATCGAAGCCCTGTCGCTTCGCTTGGCACCCAACTAACACAACGATATCGGGAGCAATCTCTATGAAGACTCAAGCCGTGATGGCAGCAGCACTGGTTTCCACTCTCGCCGTAGCAGGTCCGGTTTCCGCCCAGGACAAGTCCGACTGGCCGGGTAACTTTACAGTGGGTACCGCCAGCCAGGGCGGAACCTACTTTGCCTATGGCGCTGGCTGGGCCAACTTTGTGGCCGAGAACCTGGGCATTTCCGGTGGCGCCGAGATTACCGGTGGTCCGATGCAGAATATGGCCCTGGTGCACACCGGTGACCTGAACTTCGGTCTGACCACTATGGGTCCGGCCCGCGAGTCCATGGAAGGCAACAGCCCGCTGGCACCGGGCATGAAGATGGACAACGTATGCGCCATGTTCCCGATGTACGAGACACCGTTCTCGGTAACCGCGCTGACCAGCTCCGGCATCAAGTCCATCTCTGACATTCCTGCGGGCGCGACCATTGGTTTCGGTCCGGCGGGTTCCACCTCCGATACCTATTTCCCGAAGATGATGGAAACCCTGGGCGTGGACTTCGAGCGTCGTAACGGCAGCTGGTCTGACCTGGGTGGTCAGTTGCAGGACGGCCTGATCGATGTGGTTGCCTTTGCGGCAGGCGTGCCCATTCCGGCGGTGAGCCAGCTTGAAGTGCAGACCGACGTGAACATCATCGGCATGACCGACGAAGAGCTGAAGAAGATCACCGATTCGTATCCGGTCTCGGAGTTTGTGATTCCGGCGAGCACCTACCAGTCCCTTGAGAAGGACTCCCGCGTGGTCTCCATGTGGAACTTTGCGGTTGCCAACTGTGATGTTTCCGAAAGCCTGGTTTATGAAATGACCAAGCTGACCATGGAAAACAACGACAAGATGGTGTCCATCCACAAGGCGGCCCGTACCTCGATTCCGGAGAACTACACCAAGAACAACGTGCTGCCATGGCACGCCGGTGCAGCTCGCTGGTTTAACGAAAACGGGTATACCATCGAAGCGGACAAGATCAAGCAGTAAGCCTGTTGCCTGAGGGAGCCGCTGCGGCGGCTCCCATTACTCGCCGGTGTCTTGCCGGCCCCGGATTCCCCGTTTGCAGGGTGCATCATGACCACTGAAAACCAATCACACTACACCCCCAAGATTACCGAGGACGCCGACCACGTTCTCGCCCACGACGTCGATGAAGAGCCTATTGAGGAGAACCGACGGCTTTTTGAGGGCGGCTTGCTGAAGCTGTTCATCCTGCTGGCCATTGCGTATTCGTCCTTTCACCTGTACGTCCTCAATATTGCACCGCTGGAAACCTGGTCGTTCCGGATTGTCCACATTGCCGGTGCCCTGGTGCTGGGCTTCATGTTGTATGCCGGTGCCCGTTTTGTGTCCGAGGAAGAGGGCGAGGCCCGCCACCGCTGGACCACCTGGATCGCTGCCGTGGCCCTGTTGCCGGCCCTGTACGCGCTTTACCAGACCGGTTCTTTCTACAGCCAGGTGCAGTCCGGCACCCTGCGAATTGCCGCCGAGCTGGAAACCTGGCACTTTGGCTGGCCGCTGCTGGTGGCCACTGCTGTGGGCATCGTGATGAGCTGGTTCCACCAGCGCCGGCGCAGCCGGTTCAGTATTCCTGACCTGGTGCTGATTGTCTGTTCGTTGGCGGTTGCCGCCTACTTCCTGGTGGCCTATAACTCGGCGATGCGGATGTCGACGGGTACCTCATTCGCCCCTATTGGTATTTCCTTTGCGGCCATCGCCGGTACCGCCCTGATTATGGAGCTGACACGCCGGGTGGCGGGCATGGCTCTGGTGACCATCGGCCTGGTTTTCCTGGTGTATGTCTTCGCCGGTCCCTACCTGCCGGGCTTCCTCGGTTATCCGGGGCTGTCGGTGCAGCGTTTCTTCAGCCAGGTGTATACCGATGCCGGTATCCTTGGGCCGACCACCGCGGTGTCTTCCACCTACATCATCCTGTTCATCATCTTTGCCGCCTTCCTGCAGGCGTCGAAGGTGGGTGACTACTTCGTCAACTTTGCGTTTGCGGCGGCCGGCCGGTCCCGCGGCGGTCCTGCCAAGGTGGCGATTTTTGCCTCCGGCCTGATGGGGATGATCAACGGCACCAGTGCCGGTAACGTGGTGTCTACCGGTTCGCTGACGATCCCGCTGATGAAAAAGGTGGGTTATAGCAAGAAGTCTGCCGGCGCGGTTGAGGCTGCGGCGTCTACCGGTGGCCAGATCATGCCGCCGATCATGGGCGCGGGCGCCTTCATCATGGCGGAGATTACCGGTATTCCCTATACCGAGATTGCCATTGCCGCGATCATTCCGGCCATCCTGTACTTTGCTTCGGTCTACTTCATGGTGGATTTCGAGGCGGCCAAGCTGGGCATGCGTGGCATGCGTGAGGACGAGCTGCCCAAGCTGTCCCGGATGATTCGGCAGTGCTACCTGTTCGTGCCGATTATCATCCTGATTGTGGCCCTGTTCATGGGGTATTCGGTCATCCGTGCCGGTACGCTGGCAACGGTGTCTGCGGCGGTGGTCAGCTGGCTGTCGCCGAACAAGATGGGCATCCGCCAGATTCTCAATGCCCTTGAGATTGCGGCCATCATGTCGATCCAGATCATCGTGGTGTGCGCTGCGGCGGGTGTCATCGTGGGCGTGATTTCCCTGACCGGCGTAGGCGCCCGGTTCTCGGTACTGTTGCTGGATGTGGCGGCCGCAAGCCATCTGCTGGCGCTGGTGTTCGCCATGTTCATCTCCATCCTGCTGGGTATGGGCATGCCGACCACGGCGGCCTATGCGGTGGCCGCATCTGTGGTGGCGCCGGGCCTGGTGCAGCTGGGTATTGAGCCGCTGACGGCGCACTTCTTCGTGTTCTATTTTGCGGTGGTGTCTGCCATTACGCCTCCGGTGGCCCTGGCTTCCTATGCGGCGGCGGGTATTTCCGGCGCCAACGCCATGGAAACCTCGGTGGCCTCGTTCCGTATCGGCATTGCTGCCTTCATCGTTCCCTTTATGTTCTTCTACAACAGTGCGCTGCTGATGGAAGGTGCATGGTTCGAGATTGCCCGCGCCCTGGTCACCGCGACTTTTGGTGTGTACCTGCTGTCCGGTGGTGTGCTGGGCTGGTTCGCCAAAGTGAGTGCCCTGTGGCTGACCCGGATCATGCTGATTGCTGCCGCACTGCTGATGATCGAGGGCGGTCTGTGGACCGACCTTGCCGGTATCGGCCTCACCGTGGTGGCGTTTCTCCTCCAGCGCCAGCGCAGACTGAAACTGGCCACAGCCTGATACCGCAACGACCGGCAGGGATGCCGGTTCCGTATCCCCGTGGGCGCTTTATGCCGACGGGGTTGCGGGCTTGTGCTGGCCCCCGGTCGCCGCTACGCTGGCGACTTTACTGCAGGTTAGCGGTGTAATGTCCTACCGAATCGGTGCTGTTGTTCTGTTTGCCCTGACCCTCGCTGCCTCCTGGTGGCTGGGTGGCTGGGCGGGTTATCGCCAGGTCGAACAGGAAAGCCTGGAAGAAGCCTTCCGCTACCGGCAGCTGGTGGCCAATGAACTCAATCGTTACCTTCCCATTCCCGAACTGATGGCCGAGCACCCGCTGCTCGCCGAGGCCCTGCGGGCGCCACAGGACGCCGGTGCGATCCTGCGCGCCAATGAAGAAATGCAGCGCATGGCCACCATCGTCGGCAGTTCAGACGTCTACCTGATGGATCTGACGGGGCTGACCATTGCGGCCAACAATTACCTCCAGTCCGACAGCTTCGTGGGCCGTAACTTCAGTTTCCGGCCCTACTTCAGCGAGGCAGTGGCAAGCGGCGGTGCAGCCATCTATTTTGCCCTCGGACTGATGTCCGGTGAGCGTGGGCTGTATTTCTCCCATCCGGTCCGGGATCACGATGGCCGGGTACTGGGGATCATTTCGGTCAAGGTGCTGGTTCATGAGCTGGAATCCCAATGGCACCGGCCGGCGGCATTACGGGAGGCGGAAATGGTTGTGCTGGACGGCGCGGGCATCAGCTTCCTGGCGAGTCGCCCGCGCTGGCTGTACCGGGATTTCCAGCCTGACAGTGCGGCCAACAAGGGCTCCCAGACCCTGGAGCGATACCCCCGCCGTCAGTTGCTGCCGATTGCCATTGACTACCTTGATCGCCCCTTCGGCCTTTCGGACCAGTCAGTCCGGGTTCGCCTGACCGAAGATGGCGAGGTACGGGAGTTTCTCAGTGTGCGCACACCGCTGCCCCGCATGGACTGGGTGCTGCAGGTGATGGTGGGTACCCGTCCGGTATTGTGGATACGGCTGGGTTTTGTGGTGGGTGGAGCCGCGTTGTTCTTTGGCTGCTTCCTGGCCTGGCTCTACCTGCGGGAGCGCTATCGCCGCGAGGCCGAACTGGCGTTGCGGGGCGAGCAGCTGGAGCAGCGGGTGGCAGAACGCACCGCCGACCTGGAGCGCTCCAACGCACAGCTGATGGCAGAGATCGCGGAGCGGGAAAAGGCCCAGGACGAACTGCGGGAAACCCAGCAGGAGCTTATTCAGGCTGCCAAGCTGGCGGTGCTCGGGCAGATGTCCGCCGGCTTGAACCATGAAATGAACCAGCCGCTGACGGCGATCCAGGCCTATGCCCGCAACAGCCGCCGCTTCCTTGAGCGGGGGGCCAGCGACATGGTGGACGCCAATCTGAACGAGATCATCGTGCTGTGCGACAAGATGGCCGAGCTGACCCGCCAGTTCAAGGTGTTTGCGCGCAAATCAGAGGGACCGCCGAGCAGCGTGGATCTGCGGCTGGCCATTGATGCCGCGCTGAAAATCATTGGCGCCCAGACTGCCAGCGAAGGCATTGATTTTGACTGGCAGCGGCCGGCGGATGCGGTGATGTGTCATGGTGACCTGATCCGGGTGGAGCAGGTGATGGTGAACCTGCTGGCCAACGCGGTGCAGGCTGTCGAGGGAGTTGACCAGCCGGCCATCACCATTGATATCGCCAGCGACGACGGGTGCTGGCGTTGCCGGGTGCGGGACAACGGTTCCGGGCTGCCGGCGGATACCGAGCAGATCTTCGAGCCGTTCTACACCACCAAGTCCATGAAGCAGGGCCTGGGGCTGGGGTTGTCGATATCCCGGCAGATCGTGGATGCCCTGGGGGGGAGCCTGACCGGCCGTAACCGTGCCGACAGCCCCGGGGCCGAGTTTGTGTTGACACTGAACAAGCGAGAGGGAGAGGAATGACAGAGCCGGCGGTAATATTTGTCGATGATGACCCGCACATCCGGCAGGCGATGGGCCAGACCCTGACCCTGGAGGATTTGCCGGTGGCCTGCTTTGCCGACGGCGCCTCCAGTCTGGCGGCCATTTCCCGGGACTACGAAGGCATCGTGCTGTGTGACTACAACATGCCGGGTATGGACGGCCTCGAGCTGCTGGCGAAAATCCGTGAGCTGGATGAGGCGATTCCGGTCATCATCCTGACCGGTCAGGGGGACATCAGTACGGCGGTGTCCGCCATGCAGCAGGGCGCCTATGATTTTATCGAGAAGCCGTTCGACCATGACGAGCTGATTGAGCTGCTGCGCCACGCCCTGGAAAAGCGCCACCTGGCGCTGGAAAACCGCCGGTTGCGCGCCCAGTTGCGCCTGCTGGCCCGCCCCGGGCCCCGAATCCTTGGCGACTCGCCGTCGATGCGCAAGGTCATGGCGACCATTGATCCGCTGCTGGATATATCCGCCAACATCCTGCTGCACGGGGAAACCGGCTCCGGCAAGGACGCCATTGCCCGCTACATCCATGAAAACAGCCCCCGCAGCAGCCACAACTTTGTGGCCATCAATTGTGGCGCGGTGCCAGAGAACCTGATCGAAAGCGAACTGTTCGGCCATGAGTCGGGGGCCTTTACCGGGGCTGACAAGCGTCGCATCGGCAAGATCGAGTATGCCGACAAGGGCACGCTGTTCCTCGACGAGGTGGAAAGCATGCCAATGCCCCTGCAGATCAAACTGCTGCGGGTGCTGGAGGAGCGCCGGGTGGAGCGGCTCGGCAGCAATCAGGAAATTGATGTGGATGTGCGGGTCATCGCCGCAACCAAGGCCGACCTGAAAAAACTCAGTGACGAAGGCACCTTCCGTCAGGATCTGTTTTACCGGCTGAACGTCGTCAAGGTGGATATTCCGCCCTTGCGGGAGCGCAAGGAAGATATCCCGCTGCTGTTCCACCACTTCGTACTGATTGCTGCCGCCCGCTATGACCGGGAAAGTGTGCCGCTGGATGCCGGCCAGGCCGCGCGGCTGATGCAGCACAGCTGGCCGGGCAATGTGCGGGAGCTGCGCAACCTGGCCGAGCGCTATGTGCTGCTGGGCCCTGCGGCGCTGAACGAGAGTGACCCCGTCGCCGCCGGTAACGTATCCGGCCGTCAGACCCTGGCGGAAATGATGGACGGCTTCGAACGCTCAGCCATCATCAGTGCCCTCAACCACTGCCACGGCAGCATCAAGGACACCATGGTGCAACTGGGCATTGCCCGCAAGACCCTCTACGACAAGATGAAGAAACACGGCCTCGACAAGGCGGAGTTCAAAGACTGACGGCGAAGCACACTCCGGGGACAGACCCAAGGTCAGTCCCCGGTAAGAACTTCCCGTTGAGGCTTACAGTGTTGGTGCGGAGGGATCTTGCCTAATGAAACAGTTGATACCCACAGACCGATTGACCGGCCTTGCGGGCTCCTTGTCAGGCCTCAATGAGAAGGAGCGTGGCGAACGGCTGCTGCGCTATGGTCCCAATCGCATTGTTGAGCATGGCCGGTCCGGTATCTGGAGCGTACTGCAGGATTCACTCCGGGACCCGATGCTGTGGTTCCTGATAGGCACCGCTGCGGTATTTTTCCTGGTGGGCGAGTGGACGGAAGCCGTTGTGATGGTCGTTGCCCTGATCCCGTTTTTGGGCATGGACGCCTTCCTGCACCATCGCACCCAGGCCTCGACGGCAGGCCTTAAAAGCCAGTTGTTGACTTCCGCACGGGTACTGGTGGGCACTACCCCGGTGACGGTGCCGTCCGAAGACATCGTGCCGGGAGATCTGGTTGAGGTACGTGCCGGCGAGCCTTTTCCTGCCGATGGACTGATTGTCGCTGCCGACAACGTGCAGGTCGATGAATCGGTGCTGTCCGGTGAAGCCTACCCGGTGCGCAAAAGCGGGGTACGCTCAGGTCCGGACGGTGCCGTGGCCGGCGATGCGGACAGTGATGGCTGGGGGTTCGCCGGAACACGGGTGCTGACAGGCATGGCCCGCGTCCGCATTGCCTACACCGGGCGGGAAACGGCCTACGGTGAAATCGTTCGTACGGCGGTGGAAGGTACCTTGAAACGGACGCCGCTGCAGCAGGCGGTTGCGGAACTGGTGCGGGTATTGCTCGCCGTTGCGCTGGTAATTTGCCTGGTACTCGCGCTGACCCGGTTGTGGCAGGGGCACGGCATGCTGGATGCCATACTCAGTGCTGTGACGCTGGCGGTGGCCGCGCTTCCTGAAGAGTTTCCCGTCGTATTGACTTTTTTTCTGGGGCTGGGCGTGTTCCGGCTGGCGCGGCGCCGGGCTCTGGTCCGGCGTGCGGTGGCGGTGGAGAACATCAGCCGGGTAACCGCCATCTGCTCTGACAAGACCGGGACGATGACCGCCGGTCAGCTGGTCCTGGCGCATCAGTTTCCTGCGGAGGGTTATAGTGCGATCCTGCTGCAGATAGCAGCCGCTGCCTCGCGTGGGGAATCGGGTGATCCCATGGATGCAGCCATTCTTGAGGCCGTTGCGGAGCATCCGCCGATTGAACCGGTAGCGAGCTTTCCCTTTACCGAAGACCGCAAACACGAGACCAACCTATTTCGCCAGGGGGGCACTCTGCAGGCAGCGGTCAAGGGCGCGCCGGAAACCGTCCTGGCTCTCAGCGCTGAGGATGCCGCGACACGGCAGCAGTGGCTGGACCGGGTGGCGGAGCTGGCGGCCACCGGTCACAAGGTCATTGCCTGTGCGCACCGTGTACTGCCGCCAGGCCACGCCGTCGACACTGAACCGGATACCGGCTTTAGCTTCAGCGGTTTACTCGCGTTCGAGGATCCGGTGCGGGAGGGTGTGGCCGAGGCATTGCGCAGCTGTCTGGCGGCAGGAATCCGGGTCATTATGGTGACGGGGGATCATCCGCTGACCGCGACGGCCGTCGCGCGGGAGATTGGCCTGGGGGGAGCAACCCCGCGGGTGCTTACGGGCGATGAACTCAGTGCCTGTCTCGCCAGTGGCGACTCCGATGATCTGGAGCGGGTGGATGTCGTTGCCCGGGCGGTACCGACGGTTAAACTGCAGTTGGTCAAGGCCCTGCAGGCCGGGGGAGAAGTGGTGGCGGTCACCGGAGATGGGGTCAATGACGTACCGGCGTTGAAGGCGGCGGACATCGGCATCGCCATGGGCGAGCGCGGTACCCGAAGTGCCCGTGAAGTCGCATCGATCGTGTTGATGGACGATAACTTTCGCACCATCGTCCGTGCCATGGAGGAAGGCTGGCAGCTGTTCCGTAACCTGAAACTGAGCTTCCAGTACCTGTTGATGATTCACATCCCGCTGGTCATCACGGCAACGCTGATTCCGTTGCTGGGGTTTCCGGTGCTGTATCTGCCAATCCACATCGTTTGGCTTGAGCTCATTATTCACCCAACCGCCTTGCTGGTGTTCCAGAACCTTCCGGAACACGCCCGCTTACCGCTGGCGACGCGAACCGGCAAGGCAATTCTGTTCTCCCGCCAGGATGTTATCCAGGTGCTCGTTGTGGGCCTGCTGACGACCGCCCTGATCTACTGGAGTTTCCTGCGCAGCCTGGGCGAAATGCAGGATGTGGCTCATGCCCGTTCGATGGCACTTGCGACACTGATCGTTGCAGGAGCGGTGATGACAGCTGGCCTGAGCCGGCTCAGGGGGAGGGTGGCGGTAATGGTTACGGTGGCTGGTCTGCTATCCGCTCCCCTGTTAATCCAGCCGGATGCCGTTGCGGTGGCGCTTCATCTGAGCCCCTTGCACCTGGCCGACTGGTTGCGCGCCGTGGGCAGTGGTGTTCTGGTGGCTATCCCGTTGGTTGCGGGTGCGCTGCTGCGTCGCAGCTCACGCACCGGCAAGCGCGCCCGTGCCTGAGCTGCGAGGGTTTGGTTGCTCAGTTCGATGCTGACACTGTAAATGGTGCCTGGCCGTCCGCACTCAGCACCGGTAACGCCACCTGACCGCTGACCGTCACATACTGGCTGGCCAGGTCCCGCGAGAAGGCGCCGACGAAGGTCGGGTGCTGGCCGTACAGCATCAGCACCAGCTGGTCACCGGCGTTCAGTCGCTCGGCGATACCGGTGAGCTGGATGCGGTGACTGCCCAGGCCGCGAACCGGTTGAACCTGTTCATCAATCAGCTCCGGGATACTGGCGCCGCCGCGGACCACGCCCACCCCGAGGAACAGGATTGCGTCACAGGTGCCGGTGGCGGCCATCGGGTCCGAGCTGTCGAGGCACAGCTCATCGAGGGCCGCATCGCCCAGGCTCAGGGACAGCTCGGCGGTCGGAATGCCGGCAATGACGGCGTCTTCCTCGACCGTCAGCAGCGGCACCAGTGTGGGTACAGCACCCAGTACCCCGATCGGTGCGACTACCGGCAGTTGCTGGCCGAGCAGGTCGTAGGCAATGGGGAAGCTGGCGCCGCCCACCGTCACTTCCGGGGCGGATACGCTGTCGCCCGGCGACAAGGTGTAGCAGATTTGCTGGCCGGTGGTGATGACGTTATCCGCGTCCCCTTTCCCCAGCAGCTTGTCGTTGAACCAGGCGAGAGTCGCCTGATTGATTCCGATGTCGCCGCAGCTGGCCAGCACATTCAGGCCCTCGGCCGGCAGTTCCGGCAGGGCCTCACCGTAGAAGCCCAGACTGTCCAGGGTTTCCTGGATCAGCCCCACGTTTGGCGCCAGGTAATGATGGCTGAACGGGTAGGTCAGCAGTCGCACGTCGCCCCCGGCCCTGGTCATTGCCAGGTAGTTGTCATAGGCATCGTTGAAGGGGAACAGGCTGTCGCGCATGCCCTGGAACATCAGCACATCCACCGGGTAGGGCATGCTTCGGGGTGTCTTGATGATGTAACGGCCGTCACTGGTGACCGGAAGCTGGCCCGTGATCGGGTCCAGCAGGTATTCCTGGCTGTTACCGCTGTCGTACAGCTCAAGCCCGCGCTCGTTGTCGGCAAAGTAGCTCGGGCTGTGGTAGTGGAAGAAATCCAGGGCAGTATCCGGGAAGCGGTTCTGCAGGATACCGTCCAGCAGCGACGACCGCAGGAACGGGTCCATGGAGCCGCCGCTGCCGGTGTCACCCATGACCGACAGGAAGGCCAGCCAGTAGTTCTTGGTGACATTGCCCGGATTCAGGCTGTAGGTCAGGTCGTGCCAGGTTATCTGCGGGACCATGGCATCCATCCGCCGGTCCGGATCCACGTTGTACAGCAGATACTGGAAACCACCGCCATAACTGCCGCCGACGGCGCCCAGCAACAGGTTGTCATCACGGTATTTCAGGTAGTCCAGATTGGCTTCGGCCCAGTCCACAATCTGCACCAGGTCCTCACCTTCAAAGTCCGGATCCATCACCCGGATGGTGCCGCCGCTCTCGCCATGGCCGCGCTGGTCAATGCTGATGACAGCATAGCCGGCATCCACCAGTGGCTCGATCGGCGACAGCGGATCTTCCCCGGCGCTGGTGGAGCGCGAACCGCTGAAGCCGTGGCCCTGAAGAATCAGTGGATGGCCGCCCTGGCAGTCAAACTGGGCGGGCTCGAAGACGTTGAACACAATGGCGGCACCGTCGATGCGGGAGGGCATTTCGACCCGATAGCTGCGCCCGCCGGCCAGATCCTCCTCGCGCTGGCAGGAGGCCGGCGCCAGTGCGGCAAGGCTGGCAGGTAGCGGCCTGGCGCTGGCGTCGTTCTCATGCACTTCGCGGTCGCCACCGACGATAGCTTCGGGCTGGGCGATGGGAGAGGTCGCTGCGGTGTCGCCGCCCCCGCCGCCACAGGCGGCCAACAACAGTGTACTCAGGCCAATCAGGGCCGGGGATGTCCGATGGTTCATGGTCTCGCCTTTGTAATTATTTGTTTCGACAGTTACGGAGTGTGACTGGCTTCACAGTAAGGCGGCGGCGCGGTTTCGTGGATGGCCAGATAGCCCGGGCGGGCTGTCGGTTTGGCCAACAGGTCGGGGCGGCGTTGGTGGCGTGTTATTGGCGATGCTGGCGGGGCCGGACACCGGATGTCCGGGCCCCGTCAGTACCGTGTCAGAGGTTGGCCTCGGCATACTCGGCCAGCGCCGAGCGGGGCACGCCCTGCAGATGGATATGGCCACCATGACGGAAGCCCTTGAAGCGCTCCGTCATGTAGGTCAGCCCGGAGCTCAGGGCACTGAGGTAGGGCGTATCGATCTGCGCCAGGTTGCCCAGGCAGATCACCTTCGAGCCGTTGCCTGCCCGGGTGATGATGGTCTTGATCTGGTGTGGCGTCAGATTCTGGGACTCGTCAATGATGATCAGGCTGTGCTGGAAGCTGCGGCCGCGGATGTAGTTCATCGACTTGAAGTGCAGGGGCACCTTGCTGAGGATGTAGTCGACGCTGGCGGTCATGTTCTCGTCGTCCTCGTGAAGTGCCTCCAGATTGTCCACGATGGCGCCAAGCCAGGGCTCCATTTTTTCCGCCTCGGTGCCCGGCAGGAAGCCGATGTCTTCATCCAGGCCCTGGGTGCTGCGGGTGGCAATGATGCGCTTGTACATCTTGCTGGCCACCGTCATTTCGATGCAGGCCGCCAGTGCCAGGATGGTCTTGCCGGAGCCGGCGGAGCCGGTGAGGTTGACCAGGTGGATGTCGGGGTCCAGCAGCAGGTTCAGGGCCATGGCCTGGTAGATATCCCGCGGTACCAGGCCCCAGACCTCTTCATTCATCAAGTCGTGCTGGTGCAGGTCGCGGATCACCACCTGGGTGTCGCTCAGGTCGGTCACCTTGCCGATGAAGCCCTGCTGGTCAATGACAAACTCGTTGATGTTGAGCTTGGCCAGCTCGCCCTCGCGCTTGAGAATGTGTTCGGTGATGCCTTCCCGCTGCAACGTTTCCACCTTGGCGATGGTTTCCCAGAACGAGTTGGGGAACTCACGGTAGCCCTGGGGCAGCAGGTCGATGTCATCCAGCAGCTGGTCGTTGTGGTAATCCTGGGCTTCGACCCCGAATCCACGGGCCTTCAGCCGCATGTTGATGTCCTTGCTCACCAGGATGATTTCCCGGCTCTTGTGACGGCTTTGCAGCGCGGCCAGGCTGTTGATGATCTTGTTGTCGTTCAGGTTATTGGGCAGGGCGTGGTCGGCCAGGCCCTCGGTACTCATCAGGATGGACAGGGTGCCCAGAGGGTCAGCCTTGCCCCGCACGATCGGCACGCCCTTTTCGATCTCTTTCGGGGTGGCATCGCCCAGCAGTTTGTCGATGTGGCGGATCGCCTGCCGGCAGTCGGCCGCCACCGCCTGCTTGCCGGATTTGAGACTGTCGAGTTCTTCGAGGACCGTCATCGGGATGATGACGTCGTGTTCTTCAAAGTTGAGGAGGGCGTTGGGGTCGTGGATCAGCACGTTGGTGTCGAGAACATACATTTTTTTGCGAGCTTGCGGTGCTCTTGGCATAAGGCTCGATACCTCTCTGGGCAGGCGGCTGTGGGTTGCTGGCGGGTCAGTCTTCCCCGGCGCAGCGGGTGGTCAGTGCCTTGTCTGAAATGAGTTTTAGCATATCGTAAGTTGTTATGATGCCAGTTATTTTCTGATCTTTTGTGACAAAGATCCGGTGCAGGTGCTCACGCATCATAATGTCGGCAATTTCGCGTACCGGCGTCCGTTCGTCAACCGAAAGTACGATCGGGGTCATGATGTCCCTGACTTCCACCGGCACTTTTGCCATTTCCTCGAAAATCACCATGCGCAGGCGACGGGCCTCTTCCTGTTCTTCAGCAGTCAGCTGCTTGCCGCCCTCACTGCGGGAGGCGTTCCAGCGAAACTCGGTGATGTCCTTGAGGGTGGCAATGCCCACAATCTCACCGGTTTCGTCGGTGACCGGACTGCCGGTGATTTCGTTGTCGGTGAGGAAGCGGGCCAGCCGGTCCATGGTCCAGGATTGGGGAACGGCCTTGATGCTGGGAGTCATGATCTCGTAAGCGAGAACGGTCATTAAACGGAGTCCTGCCAGTTGTGGGTCCTGCTATCGGGAAGCTTAGCGTTTCAGACCGGCGCCGTCACCTCCGATCAGGGATTTCCTTCCACGCCAACCAGTTCGCCGTCCTGGTTCCAGATCAGCCGATGGTCCTGGTAGCGTTCGGTACGGGCGACGCGTTCGAGCTGTTCCATGGATCGTACCGGGATATCCACCAGCAGGGTATTTACCAGCCAGCCCGGGATAGCTCCGTTAGGATCGGTGTGCTGGATCCAGACCATGCGGGTCTGATCACCCTGGGCAACGAATCGGTACAGGGTATCGGAACGGTCGACCCGGACATGGCCCTCAACCGGGTCGCGGCGATTGGGGGTGGCGTTGAGATCCATGATGATCTCACCGCTGGTACGGTCGCCGCGGGTGCGGATATGCAGGACATAGTCCCGGTCTGCAACCGGCCATGGCATGTCGTTGACGGAATACGCGAAGCGGTCGTGGAAGTGGCCGTCACCAAAGGCATAGGACTCGCTGCAGTTGTGGACCCATTCGACACAGGACTGCGGGTTGACCATCACGGCCATCAGGTTTTCGAGGGGGACGTCCATCACCGCCTCTGCCTTGAAGGCCTTGAAGTCAGAGTCAGGCTGGTTGATGGTGTAGACCCGGATGGCGCCGGCTTCCTTGCGCAGCGTCCAGGCAGGGTCGGTTTCGGCCGGCAGCGCGGCCGAGAGCCGGGCGCTGGTGGCCAGCAGAACCGTGATACAGACCAGCGCGGTCAGCCGGCCCGTTACGGTATGGGCGCGTTGATTGGCCATGGAGTAGACTTCCCTGATGGATTTTGGCGGAGTCTAGCATGGCGCCCCCGGGGCCTGCGGGGTGTAACCGGAGGTTTGTGAACTGGGTAACCCGGCGGGTTGCCTGATCCCGGAAAATGGCCCGATTTGATGAGTGGATTGCGATGAATGGATACGACGGCAAACTGATTGATGAGCGTGGCCAGGTGACACCCGGGGTGTTACCGCAGGCCGTTGCGGAGGTCAATTATCTCGACTACGACCTGAGAAATGTGATGGACCGGCGTCGCTCGCGGCTGGCACGGCGCTGGCGCTTCAACCAGTTCCAGTTCATCGGGGTCATGGCCCGGGACTGGGTGTTCGGGGCGGCCGTGGCGGATCTCAAGCTGATCGCCAATGGTTTTTTCTATCTCTACGACTTCACCTCCGGAGCCCTGCTGGAACACAGTAGCCTGCAGCCACTGGCGCGGGGTACCCATATTGAACCGCGGCCCGAGGATGGCGCGGCCCACTATCGCAAGGGCGGTGTGGACATGCGGATCCTGGCCGATGGCCATTCCCGTCAGCTGACGATCACCGCGCCCGGGGATATCCGTATCCTGCTCGACCTGCAACAGGACGAGGACCCCCTCCGCCTGGTCAGCCGCGCCGGCTATAACGGCTGGGCGTTCACCCGCAAGTCCGCTGGCCTGCCGGTGGATGGCGAAGTGCGTTGGGGCGACCGGGTGTGGCGCTGTGATGAGCAGTGCCGGGGCTCTATCGACTGGAGTTGCGGTTTTATGCGGCGTGAAACCGCGTGGAACTGGGCCTGTCTGGCGGGGCGGCTTGGCGATGGCCGGTCCCTGGGGCTGAACCTGGCGGCGGGCGTCAACGAAACCGGCGTCACCGAGAACGCGTTATGGCTCGACGGCCGCTGCATCCGGCTGGGCCTGGCAGACTTCCGCTTTGACCGCTACCGGCCGGAAACACCCTGGCGGGTAACCACCAGTGACGGTCGGGTGGACCTGCATTTTGTGCCGGCCGGCGTACGCAGGGAGCGGTTGAATGCGCTGGTGCTGGCCTCTAACTTCCGCCAGTTTGCCGGCACCTTTGAGGGTGTTGTGGTGGACGATCAGGGCCGGGAACTAGCCGTAACGGGGCTGAGGGGGCTGATGGAGGACCATTACGCGCGCTGGTAATGGCCCTTTGGGTAGCCTGCCGCCGTGCAGCGGCAGGACGACCCGGGGTGCCTAGTGTTCCGGCAGGGTGACGTTGAGTTCGAGAACCGAGCAGCGTTCGTTGCGGTCTACTTCGACCTGCACCATGTCATCGTCGATCTGCACGTACTTGCGAATGACCGCGAGCAGCTCCTGCTGCAGCTGGGGCAGGTAGTCCGGTTGCTCCCGCTGGCCCCGTTCATGGGCCACAATAATCTGCAGGCGTTCTTTGGCAACGCTGGCAGTGCCGGTTTTCTTGCTTCTGAAGTAATCGAGGAAACTCATCCGTTAGCCTCCCTTGAACATCCGTGAGAAGAAGCCCTTTTTCTGAGCTGTCATGAAGCGGTGCTCTCGCTCCTCGCCGAGCAGGCGGGCGACGGCGTCGTCGTAAGCCTGGCCGGCATCGCTCTCGGCCTCAAGGATGACCGGTACGCCCTGGTTGGAGGCGTTCAGCACCACCTGGGACTCGGGAATCACGCCCAGTAGCGGGATGGCAAGAATCTCCTCGACGTCCGCGACCGACAGCATTTCGCCTTTTTCCACCCGCGCGGGGTTGTAGCGGGTCAGCAGCAGGTGTTCACGAACCGGATCAAGGCCCATCTCGGCGCGGCGGGACTTGCTCTGCAGGATGCCCAGGATACGGTCGGAATCCCGCACCGAGGACACTTCCGGGTTGGTCACTACGATGGCTTCGTCGGCATAGTAGAGCGCCATCAGGGCGCCATGTTCGATGCCGGCCGGGGAGTCGCAGACGATGTAGTCGAAGGTTTCGGAGAGTTCGTTGATGACCTTCTCGACACCTTCCCGGGTCAGGGCTTCTTTTTCCCGGGTCTGGGAGGCCGGCAGGATGTACAGGGTATCGACCCGCTTGTCCCGGATCAGTGCCTGGTTGAGGGAGGCCTCGCCCTGGATGACATTGACGAAGTCGTACACCACCCGGCGCTCGCAGTTCATGATGAGATCGAGGTTGCGCAGGCCTACGTCAAAATCGATGACGACGGTCTTGTGGCCCCGCTTGGCGAGACCGGTGCTGATGGAGGCGCTGGTAGTGGTTTTGCCTACGCCACCCTTTCCTGAGGTAACGACAATGATTCTAGCCAAGGTTGCAATCCTGTTTTGCTGTGGATGTTTCGTCAGGCTCTTGTGCAGCGGCCCTGCTACGAACGTTCCGGTGTTTATGTTTCATTCATGTTCAGTACAGTGCTAACCGGTCAGGCCCTGTCCAGTGGCGTAACCACCAGCATGTCGTCCCTGAGCTGGATCTGGACCGCGGACTTCCAGCCGTTGTCCTGGAGATCTTCCGAGATTTTATAGTGTCCCGCAATGGACACAAGCTCTGCCTCCAGTGACTGACAGAATACCCGCGCCGATTCGGCGCCATGGATACCGGCCAGGGCACGACCTCGCAAGGGTCCGTAGACGTGGATGTTACCTGCTGCCAGTACCTCGGCTCCAGCCTGCACCGGGGCCAGAATGATCAGGTCACCCTCCGGTGCATAGACCTGCTGGCCCGAGCGGACCGGCTGGCTGATGATCCGCGCCGGGGTCGCCGCGCTCACCGTCTCAGCGACGGTAACCGGTTCCGGCTCCGCTGTGCTGGTGGCAGGCTGCCCGGGACCGTCGGCTTGCGGAGCCGGCCCGTTGCGTTGGCTACCGGCCGGGAACAGGGCCAGCGACGCACCGCGGGCGAGCCGGCGCTGGTCGTCATCGCCACCGCGCACGCCGATCACATGGATGTTGTGACGGCGACAGCTGCCGATGATCTTGAAAAAATCCAGTTCGCTGGTGAGGCCTTCGTACTTCTCCAGGCTGATGATCAGCGGAATGTCCCGGAAGAAGCCAGGGGCCTGGCTGATCTTGTCCCGCAGGGTGCTCTCGAAGTCGGTCTCATCATAGAAGTAAAGCTCCAGGGCCGTCATCGACACATTGGCGCTTTTGAGCTGGAAGCACTGCTTCAGGTCTGGCGCGGTTTCACTCATCAGCGACTCCCTTCACTGGCATCTTCGGTTAACGGGGCCGCCCTCAGGCGCAGCGGTTGGCCCTCGAAGCGGATGCCGGACCAGCCGGTGCTGATGAACTGGCGGATGTTGCCGTGGCTGCTGCCGGCGGGCTCATCCATTACCTCCTGGTAGTGCTGGGCAAACAGCCGGAGGGTATCGGCTTCACTCAGGTTGCCGTACTGGCCGAGGGCGAACACCCGGCAGGAGCCGGCGTTTTCCCCGGGGCCGTTGAACAGCGGGCCATTGTGGAAGCCGGTGGGCTGGTAATCGAAGTGGCGCTCGATCAGGGCCAGGGTGTCGGCAAAGTCGGAGCGGCCGGCGTCCAGTGCGGCCAGGTGAATACGCAGGGCATCGTTGATGTTCATGCGTCCGGTCCGTTGCTGTCCTGATGGTGGTCTTTGTGTTCCTGTTTCGGGCCCTGCTGGTAACGGGCTTTCCAGTCTTCGTAGGGCATACCGTAAATGCGTTCCCGGGCTTCGGGGTCCGAAATCTCGAAGCCCCGCTCCGCTGCCTCGGCGCGGAACCACTTCGACAGGCAGTTGCGGCAGAAGCCGGACAGATTCATCAGGTCAATGTTCTGTACGTCGGTACGTTCCTGCAGGTGGCTGACCAGGCGGCGGAAGGCAGCGGCTTCGATTTCAGTCTGGGTCTGTTCCGGGATTGGTGTTGTCATTAGATACTCGCATCGTAGTGAAGGGTTCCTGACATTCTCGGCATGTTACCGTAAGATACAAGGCTGTATATATGTACAGATTGGTTACCCGGTCGCCATGTCCCTGAGTCAGCGCAAGATTATACACCTCGACTGTGACTGCTTTTATGCGGCGGTGGAGATGCGTGACGATCCGTCGTTGCGCCATGTGCCGCTGGCGGTAGGCGGTGAGGGTGGCCGCGGCGTCGTCACCACCTGCAACTACCGCGCCCGTGAATTCGGGGTGCGCTCGGCCATGCCCGGCGGTGAGGCGCGCCGCCTGTGCCCCGGACTGGTGACCGTGCCGCCGGACATGGCGCGTTATCGTGCCGTGTCAAAACAGGTGATGGATATTTTCCGGGAGCTCACGGATCTGGTCGAACCGTTGTCGCTGGACGAGGCATTCCTGGATGTCAGCGAGGTGGACAGCCATCACGGCAGCGCCACCCTGATGGCGGAGTACCTGCGCCGGCGGGTGCGTGACGAGGTAGGTATTACCGTGTCTGCCGGCGTGGCCCCCAACAAGTTCCTCGCCAAGGTTGCCAGCGACTGGAACAAGCCTGACGGCCTGTTTGTGATCCGTCCGCAGGATGTGGCCGCTTTCGTGGCAACCCTGCCGGTGGAAAAACTGTTCGGGGTGGGCCAGGTGACAGCCGCCAGACTCCACGACATGGGCGTCAGTACCTGCAGCGATTTGCAAAGGGTTGGGGTGGAGGTGCTCAGCGAGCGCTTCGGCAAGCAAGGCTTCAGGTTATTCGAAATGGCCCATGGCCGGGACGAACGGCCGGTGGTGGTTACCCGGATAGCCAAGTCGGTCAGTGTCGAGCGGACGTTTTCCCGTGACCTGCCGGACAAACAAGCGTGCGAGGCGGTACTTGGCGGGCTGGTGGATGACCTCAACCGGCGGCTGAGCCGCAAGGCCGGTCACAAGCCGTTGCACAAGTTGTTCGTCAAGGTGCGGTACAGTGACTTTTCCACCCATACCCTGGAGCGGATCCGCGACCAGGTCCGCGAACCGGCCGTCGATGATTACCGCCCGCTGCTCGATGAGCTGGTGACCGACAGCCAGCGGCCGGTCCGGCTGCTGGGCCTCGGGGTGCGGTTCCGTAATGACGACGCGCCGGTCATGCAGCTGCGGTTATTCGACTGACGCCGGCATCATCCGCTGTCCTGACCTTCAGCCGCCAAACACCGTCACCAGGCTGTCCCCCAGTCCGTTCACCATGACCACCCCCATGGCGCCGCCGATGATGGCGCCGGCAATGACGTCGCTGGGGTAGTGGAGGCCGAGAATCACCCGTGACGCCGCCACGCTCAGGGTGAAGGGCAACAGGGCCCAGGCCATGGTCGGCGCGGTAAGGGCCAGAACGGTGGTAAAACAGACGGCGTGGAGGGTGTGCCCGGAGGGAAAACTGTAACGGTCCAGCGGCGGCGTACCGCAGCTGATGGACGGGAAGGAGATAAACGGGCGTTCACGGATTAGCCAGCGTTTCAGCAGCTTGTAGATCAGGGTGCAGCACAGTCCGGTAAGGGCCAGCAGCAGGCCGAGCGCCAGTCCGTTGGTGGGAAACAGCAGGGGCATGGCGAGGATGACGGCATACCACAGCCAGCCGTCACCGAGCCTTGAAACTACCTGGAAATAGGTCAGTACCGGGCGGAAGCGGGTGGACCGGTTGATCGCCTGGCACAGGGCGAATTCCCGTTGATCCACCAGGTTAAAGAAGCGAGACGCTTTGCTTGTCGAGGACATGGTGTTTGGCCTTTGTGGGTGGCTTCAGTACCAGTTGTTCGAATTGTTCGACCTGGGCCTGCCAGCTGAGGTCAAGGGCGTCCAGCCGGGCCTGGGTGCGAACCCGGCTCAGCAGGGTTGGCTGGTCAGTCAGCCGGAGTGCGCCATCAATGTAGCCATCGTCATCGTCAAGGCGCGCTTTCATGCCATTCTCTTCGTGACGGATATGCTCGCTGGCAGCACCATCATCAAAAGCAATCACCGCCAGCCCGCTGGCCATGGCCTCGGTGACCACGTTACCGAAGGTGTCAGTTTTGCTGGGGAACAGGAACAGGTCGGCGGAGGCGTAGTGCCTTGCCAGGTCCTCGCCGCGGCGGATGCCACAGAAAATATAGTCCGGGTGGCGGTTCTCCAGGCGTTGGCGCAGTGGCCCGTCGCCCACCAGGACGAACCGGGCGGCGGGGTGGATGCCGCGGATGCGTTCAAAACAGGCGGCGGCCATTTGCAGGTTTTTCTCCGAGGCCAGGCGTCCGACGTAGAGCACCGCACGATCGCCGGGGCGCAGTCCCCAGCTGCTGCGCAGGTCGTCATCCCGCTTGCGGGGCGAGAACCGGTTGCAATCCACGCCCCGGCTCCAGATGGCGGTCGGTGTAATGCCCATGGCCGCAACAGTCCGCTGCATGCGACCGGTCGGCACCAGGGTTACCGCGGTCTGGTTGTGGAACCAGCGGCCATAGGCACAGAGGAATTTCTCAAGAAAACCGGCGCCGTAGTAATGGCTGTAGCTGTGGAAATTGGTATGGAAGCCGGAGATGACCGGCAGGTCCAGCTTGCGGGCGGCCGCAATGGCGGCCACGCCAAGCGGTCCCTGGGTGGCAACGTAAACGGCATCGGGCCGGCAGTCCTGCCAGTAGCGGACCAGGGTGCGTTTGCGAACCAGGCCGAAACGCAGGTCGGCGTAGCCGGGCAGGGGCAGGCCGGCAACCAGGTGCTCAGCGGTGAACAGGGCGTCACCCGGGCCGTCAGCCGTGCCGGTGGTTTCGTGGCGCTGCCGGGGTCTGACGACAGTCACCCGGTGGCCGCGCGCCATCAGTCCGTGACACAGGTGCCGGAGCGTGTTTGCCACACCATTGATCTCCGGAGGAAAGGTCTCCGAAACAATGGTAATGTGGCTGGTCCGTCCCGGGGGCTGGGGGCTTTCCGTCATGGTGCTTCCTGTGAAACTGGCCTGGTTCATGGTTCCACTATGGAAAGCCCGTGTGACAGTCAGGCGACAGTCCTGTGACAATACTTTTACCCGTTAGGTGGATCTGAACCGGAGGAAACATGCAGAAGCGCACGCTCGGCAAAACCGGCCTCGAAGTGACTGAAATCTGTCTTGGTACCATGACCTGGGGCGAGCAGAACAGCGAACAGGAAGCCTTTGAACAACTGGATCTGGCAACCGCTGCCGGGATCAATTTTATCGATACGGCCGAAATGTATCCGGTGCCACCGCGTGCGGAAACCCAGGGGCTGACCGAGACGTTTCTGGGGAACTGGCTGGCCCGCCGCGGCCGGCGCGACGACCTGGTGATCGCCTCGAAAGTGGCCGGGCCGGGGAATGGACTGGGTTATCTGCGCAACGGCCCCAGACTGACCCGTGACCATATCCGCAAGGCGTGTGAGGACAGCCTGCGGCGCCTGCAAACAGACTATATCGATCTCTACCAGGTCCACTGGCCGGACCGCAATACCAATTTCTTCGGCAAGCTGGGGTATGTCCACAAGGCCGACGAACAAATGACGCCGATCGAGGAGACCCTGGGTGCCCTCGACGAGCTGGTAAAGGAGGGCAAGGTCCGTCACGTCGGGCTGTCCAACGAGACCGCCTGGGGCACCATGGAGTACCTGCGGCTGGCGCGGGAGAAGGGCTGGCCGCGGGTGGCCAGTATCCAGAATCCTTACAATCTGCTCAATCGTTCATTCGAGGTGGGGCTGGCGGAGATTGCCCATCGCGAGGACGTCGGATTGCTGGCCTACTCCCCGCTGGCCTTTGGTACCCTGTCTGGCAAGTACCTGGACGGGCAGCGTCCCCCGGCCGGTCGCCTCACCCTGTTCGAGCGGTTCAGTCGCTATACCCGGGAGCAGGGCGATGCTGCGGTCCGCGCCTACGTGGAGCTGGCGCGTGCCCATAATCTGTCGCCGGTGCACCTGGCGTTGGCCTATGTCACCGGTCGCAGCTTTGTGACCAGCAATATTATTGGTGCCACCACCATGACGCAGTTGCGGGAGAACCTGGAGTCAGCAACGGTCACCCTCAGTGATGAGGTATTGACGGAGATCGAGGCGATCCACGCCCGTTATACCTACCCCTGCCCCTAGTTCTGGCAGGGCTATCCCGGGGATTGTCGGTTCCCCGGGATAGCCATTGAGCGGCTGCGGATTACATTCGACAACAAAACCGAGTATTTCTTGACACTAAAGTTGACTTAACGTGACAAAAAACCGACCCAAATGTGTCGGTTTTCACATCTTTTAGGGTGTCAATCATTAGACTTTAGCAGGGTAAGGCTCTAGAATTTCCAACCCTGAAAAGGTCGTTGTGGTCCCATGATTATTCGCATTTTTATCGCACTTCTCGCTCTGAATATGGTCGCTTTCGTGGTTCGTGCCGAAGCGGGTGAGAATCGCGTTTTTGCGGATGAGATTCCGCAGCAGGATATCTACGAGTTGCAGGAGCAGATGTCGGGCGATTTTGACTCCGACGACACCTCGGATGCCCTCGCCGAGATTGGTTCCCGCCTGCTCAGCCTGAAGCTCAGCAAGTCTTATGCTAATGAGCGCTATTACGCCTCCCATGCGGCCCGCCCGGATCATGGTGTTGCGCTGCTTGAAGAAGGCGCCTGCCTGAACCTGAAATGGAACTTCTGATCCTGCCTTTGTTACCCTGACATTACCGCGAACCGGTGCCTGCTGACTCCCGGTGCTGCCGCTTCCCGTTCTGATGCCCGTTTCAACAGGCCAGTATGACTCCGTCCGGGGTGATCTGGCTCATTGTTTGCCGTATGGTCTCGTGTAATTATCTGACCAAGCTGATTCAAGCGTGATAAAGGAGTGTTGCGATGTCTGCAGACAAACCGCTGACGGTGTCTGATGTCAATGCCTGTGTGGATGCCGTAATCGGGAAAGTCGGGCGCAACATCACGCTCGGTTTGCCGTTGGGGCTGGGCAAGCCGGTCCGCTTCATCAATGCGCTTTACCAGCGTGCCAAAGACGATCCCACTCTCAATCTCCATATCGTCACCGCGCTTTCCCTGTTGGCACCTCAGGGCGGCTCCTCCCTTGAAAAGCGCTTCATGGGGCCGTTCACCGAGCGGCTCTATGGCCGGATTCCGGAACTGGCCTATGCCCGTGATGTGGTGAATGGTCAGCTTCCGGATAACGTGCGGGTGTCGGAGTTTTTCTTCAAGGCAGGTACCTTCCTCCGTCACGAGGAGCAACAGCGCAATTATGTCTGCACCAACTACACTCACGCGGTGCGTGACCTGATGGCACTGGGGGTCAATGTCATAGGCCAGCTGGTGTCGGCGTCGCCGGAGCATGCACCCGGCCACGTCAGCCTGAGCTGTAATCCCGATCTCTCCCTCGACCTGTTTCCGCTGTTGCGGGAGCGGGAACGAGGCGGCACCGCGGTTGCGCTGGTCGGGGAAAAGAACAGTAACCTGCCATACTTCGGGCACAAGTCAGCCCTCCCGCTGACAGAGTTTGATGTTGTGCTGGAACACCGGGCTTCCGATTACCCGCTGTTTTCTGCACCACAGATGGCGATCAGTCCGGAAGACCACCTGATCGGCTTCTACGCCAGTGCCTTGCTGAAAGACGGCGGCACGCTCCAGGTCGGCATCGGGTCGCTGGGTGCCGCGCTGGTGTACAGCACCATCATGCGCCATACCAACAACAAGGTCTGGCGGGAACTGTTCAGCCGCCTGCGGGTCGGGGACCGGTTTCCGCTCACCCTGACCGAAGGTGGCTCGGCTCCTTTTGCCAAGGGGCTCTATGGCTGCAGTGAAATGATGGTGGATGGCTTTATCCACTTGCTGGAAGCCGGTGTTCTGAAGCGCGAAGTATTTGATCATGCCGGGTTGCAGCAGCTGATCAACAAGGGTCATATCAGTGACGAGGTCTCGCTGCGAACCCTGGATGTACTGCGGCGGGTAAAGCTGGTGGATTCGCCCCTGCGGGCGCGGGATGTGCAGTGGTTGCAGCAATACGGAATCCTCAAGCCGGATGTGGTGTTCCGGGGCGGACGGCTGGTGGTGGGTGAGCAGTCGCTGGTGCCGGACCTCGACGATGCGGCCGCTCGCGAGGCTCTTGCGCAGCTGGCGCTGGGAGACCGGCTGACCGGTGGTGTCCTGATGCACGGTGGTTTCTACGTGGGGCCGGAAGACTTCTACGAGAAGCTGCGAGGGCTGAGTCCGCAGCTCCGGGACAAGATCTCGATGACCAGCGTCAATTACATCAACCACCTGTATGATCACCGCTTTGGCAACCAGCGTCTCAAGGTTGCCCAGCGCTCCCACGGCCGGTTCATCAACTCGACCATGATGTACACCCTCAGCGGGGCGGCGGTGTCCGATGGCCTGGAAGATGGCCGGGTGGTCAGTGGGGTGGGTGGCCAGTACAACTTCGTTGCCATGGCCCACGAACTGCCCGGTGCCCGTTCCATCCTGACCATGCGGGCAACCCGCCAGGCCGGCGGCAAGACGCTGTCGAATATTGTGTTCAGTTATGGTCACTGCACCATTCCCCGCCATCTGCGGGACATTGTGGTGACCGAGTATGGTATTGCCGATTTACGGGGTCGTTCTGACGAAGATGTATACCTGGAACTGATCCGGATTGCCGACTCGCGGTTCCAGCCGGATCTGCTCCGGCAGGCCCAGAAGGCAGGCAAGGTGCCGGCGGATTTCCAGCTGCCGGTGGACTGGACCGGCAACACGCCGGAGGCTGTCCGCGAGGCCCTTGCCGGCTGTGGTGATGCCAGCCTGTTCCCGGCGTTTCCCTTTGGCTGTGACTTTACCGAGGAAGAGCTGATCCTAGGTAAGGCACTCAAGGCTCTGAAGGCCGCAACGGCCACGCCCCGTGGTAAACTGACGACGATCTTGCAGGCGCTGCGGGCCCGGGACGAGGAGGGGTATCTCGAGTCCATGCTTGAACGCATGGCGCTGCACAATCCCTCGGACCCGAAAGCCCGTCTTGAGCGCCGCCTGGTCATTCACGGTCTGCAAATGACCGCAAATTCGCCAGCTACAGGAAAATCGAAAAACTGATGCAAAAACCCGCTGTCTATACCGTTCACTACCGGCTGAAAAACAAGCTTGGCGAGATTATTGACACCTCCGAGGGCGCAGAACCGCTGCACTTTCTGATGGGCACGGATGGCGTGATCAAAGGGATTCAGGAAGCGGTACGAAACCGGGGAGTGGGTGACTGCCTGGAAGTCACGGTGCCCCCGGAGATGGCGTATGGCGAGCATAACCCCGACCTGGTGCGTAAAGTGCCCCGGTCGGCGTTTGATGGTGTTGAGGATCTGAAGATCGGCATGAAATTCCAGACCAATACCGGCGCCGATGCCCAGATTGTTCAGGTGATGGGTATGGATGGCAACCTGGTCCGGGTCGATGCCAACCATCCCCTGGCCGGCTTTACCCTCTACTTCGACCTCGAGATTATCGGCAAGCGTGAGGCCACGGACGAGGAAATTGCCGAAGGTCGCCCGCTGTACTGATTCAGCTCCAGGCCTCGCCGGGCCTTGCGATTCCAGTCTTATCGCCGGTTTCCGTCGTCGGGGCCGGCCCGCCGTGGCCAATCTGCTGCAACCCGTTCATCACCGTTTCATGGAGTTGCCGCGCGAGCGGCTCTGCCGCTGTGGCGTCGGTCACCTCAACCGGCGAGTGGAAGATGACCCGGATTTCCGGCGCGGGCTGCTGTAGCAGGCGAATCAGGTGGTGGTGAAAGCTGTCTTCGCCGATGAACGGCGCCAGGTGGTCGGGTTGGCCGTCGCGTAGATAGCCGATGCTGACCGGCTGGACCCGGACCTCCGCGGCGCTGGCCGCGGCTAGCAAGCGACGGTGGAAGGGCAGCACGGTCAGGCCGCTGGTGGTGGTGCCTTCGGGGAAAATAAGCACGGACTGACCGCGACGCAAGGTCCGGCTGATATCCTCGCGACTTTTTGCTGCCTGGCCGGCGCCCCGGTGAATGAACAGGGTGTTGCCCTGGGTGGCCAGCCAGCCAATCAGCGGCCAGCGGGCGACCTCGGCCTTGGACAGGAAGGTGACCGGAAACAGACTGCCCAGAACCGGAATATCAGTCCAGGAAATATGGTTGCACACCACCAGTGCCGGCACGGGGGAGGGTTCACCCCGCTGACGGATCTTCAGCCCCAGGCAGGCACAACAGGCCCTGAAGCAGCGTCTTGACCAGGGCGCGCGGTCAATGCGGTCACCGCGGATCCGTTCGGCGATGCCGAGACAGAGCGCCAGCAGGGTTGTTGCCAGCAGGAACAGGACAAAGAGCGTCAGTCTGACGGATAACCGCAGTGTACCCATGGCTGTGGCCTCTTCGGTACCGCTCAGATTTGAGCCGGGGCGCCAGGATCCTGACGCATGAAATGGCGGCTGTATCGTGCCGCCAGTTTATTCACCTCCAGCAGGACCAGCAGATCGGCGCAGCGGAACTCGGGGTCCCAGCACGGCTCGCCGCAGACCCGTGCGCCCAGCCGCATGTAAGCCTTGATCAGTGCCGGTACCTCCATCGCCCGCTCGTCACTGCCGGCGTCGGTCAGGTGGGGCAGTTCCCGTTTCGGTATAACCCGGAAGGCGTCGGCGGCGAGGTATTCCCGTTGCAGGAAGCGTGCAATCTTCCAGGCCTTGTGGCCGCCGTCGGCCATGCCGATGCTGGCGCAGCCAATCAGATAGTCTACCCGGTGCAGTACCAGGTACTCCGCAAGCGCAGCCCACAGCAGGCTGATGGTGGCGCCATTGCGGTAGTCGGGGTGGACGCAGGTGCGGCCGAGCTCGGCAACGGTGCCAGGCAGGCTGTGAATGCGGGACAGGTCGAACTCACCTTCCGAGTAGAATCCTCCGCCCTGGCGGGCGGCGTCATCGCGCAATACCCGTGTGGTGGCCACGAGTTCGCCGCTGCCGGCGTCGGTTACCATCAGATGGTCGCAAATCGGGTCAAACTGGTCGGCATCAATGCCGGGTGTGGTGGCTCCGAGATCTGATCCGTACTCTTCGGAAAAAACCCGGTAACGCAGGCGCTGGGCAGCCTGCACCATTTCCCGGTCGCGGGTGATGGCCGTGGTGAGGCGGCGGGCCGGGCGGCTGACACGGGCGGTTTGAGCGGTCATGGCAATGTCCCTTGATGTCGGTTTAGAGACAAGGCTATGAACCGGGTGTGACAGCGAAGTGACCTGTCAGTGACGAGTCTGTGACAGAGGGCCCGGATGGGAGGATCCTGTGACACTTGTCACGGGGTGTAACGAACAGGCTGTTCCATGTATATTTCTGAATAGCATGTATAATTGCTGTTACAGGGCGTTGCCTGTATCGTCATGACAACCGGACAAGCGGCAGACAGTCCGGTTGCCAGCGCTCCGGGTCAAGCGTTCCGGATTAATGGGAACACGACACTTGGTAAAACAAAATCAGAGATGGACGGCGTGGAACAGACGAACGAAAGTTGGCGAATTCTCATCGTTGAAGACGACGAGCGGCTGGCAGACCTCACCAGGGAATACCTGGAAAACAATGGTCTGACCGTCTCCCTCGAGACCCATGGCGGTCATGCCGTCGAGCGGATCCGTAACGAGCAGCCAGACCTGGTGGTGCTGGATCTGATGCTCCCGGGAGAGGACGGCTTGTCTATTTGTCGCCGTGTCCGGCCTTTCTACACCGGTCCGATCATTATGCTGACCGCAAGGACCGACGACCTTGATCAGGTTCTTGGCCTGGAAATGGGCGCCGATGACTATATTGGCAAGCCGGTTCAGCCGCGGGTCCTGCTGGCACGCATCCGCGCCCTGCTGCGGCGGGTTGCGGAAACCGGTCAGGGCAGTGGCGAGCAGCCGTCCGGTGATGAGCCTGTCCGGCTGCAGTTCAATGACCTGGTAGTTGACCGATCCATGCGGGAAGCCTGGCTGGACGAGCAGAGTATTGATCTTACCAGTGCCGAGTTTGACCTGCTCTGGCTGCTCGCCAGCAATGCCGGCCGGGTGTTGAGCCGTGAAGAGATTTTCACCGCCCTGCGGGGCATCGAGTACGACGGCCAGGACCGCTCCATTGATGTGCGAGTGTCGAGGATCAGGCCCAAGATCGGCGATGATCCGGTCCACCCCAAGCGGATCAAGACCGTCCGCAGCAAAGGCTACCTGTTTGTAAAGGAAGCCTGATCAATCTGATACCTTCGCCGGCTCCGGGGCCGGCGTTGACCGCCAGGGTTTCCCCATGTCCCTGAAGTTTTTCCTGAAGCAGTACGTCCGCCTGGTTGCCCTGACGGGTCTGGTATTGGCGCTGTGTGCCGGCTTGTTCGCGGGGGTCAGCTCGGTGCGCGGCCATTATTGGCAGGAGCATTTTCCTGCGCCGCTGATGCGCTGGCTGGCGGCAGTTCCGCAGCCCGCCGAGCAGTACCACTGGCTCGCGTCACTGTATGATTTCCGGGTAGCCGACCGTGCCGAACTGGCATTGTCGCCGGTCATCGCCGAACGCCTGTCCTATGGCCAGGTGGTGGCACAAGCAACCGGTCTCGGCCAGCGAATTCTGGTTCGCAATGACGTCGGTGAAATCCTCGAGATCCATTTTCGCGATACCTACCGGGATGTGGCCGAGGCCCTGGCGTTGATTTCGGCCTGGCACCTTAACGATGTGCTGCCCGGGCAACGGGACGATGCCATGGCCGAGATGTCGGAGCACTTCGGGGTCGGCCTCCGGCGTCTGGAGGATCCTGCACGGCTGCCATCCGCGGAGGTGCTGCAGCGGGTCATGGATCGCGGCATTGCCTTCCATCGGGCGGGGCCCGGAGGTCCGGGAGGCGCACTGATCCGGTTGCAGGATGGCACCCTGGTCAGCCTTGATCTGCCACCGCCGTTCAATCGCTGGTCCTGGCCGGTGCTGCTGATGTTGGTGCTGGTCGCCGGCGGCATCCTTGCGGCTGCGCTGTTCCTGTTGCTGCGGGACGTCGACCAGAACCTCAGGGCCGTCGAGTCGGTGGCCATGCGAATCGCCAGGGGTGAGATGGGGGCAAGGGTCGAGGCCGGTGAGGGAGCGCTGGTGGCGCGGCTGGCAGATGCGTTCAATGGCATGGCAGAACACATCCAGCGGCTGGTGGGGGTGCAGCGTGAAATGATCCACGCCGTGTCCCATGAGCTGCGTACGCCCGTTGCGAGGATTCGCTTTGGGGTCCAGATGCTCGAAAGTTGTAAGGACCAGGCCAGCCTGCAAAAACAGCTTGATGGCATTGATGGAGACATCCAGGAACTGGATGAGCTGATTGACGAGATACTTACCTATGCCCGGCTGGAGCAGGGAGGGCCGGTGTTCAACCTGCAGGAGGCCTCGGTAACGGATATTGTTCGCCAGGTGGTCAGTGAGCAGCAGCTGATCCGCCCCGAGGTGAGCATCGAAGCCGAGATAGCCGCCGATTCTGAACCCTGGGCGCTCTCGGACATCGAGCCGAGGTATATCCATCGGGCCATTCAGAACCTGGTCGGCAATGCGGCCCGTTATGCCAACAGCAACGTGCGGGTTTATTGCCACATTGACGAGGACACCTGTCGGGTGGACGTCGAAGATGATGGCCCGGGCGTGCCGGAGCAGGACTGGGAAAAAGTGTTTACCGCCTTTGCCCGGCTCGACGACAGCCGTACCCGCACCTCGGGTGGCTATGGTCTGGGCCTGTCCATTGTTCGCCGTATTCTGTTCTGGCATCGCGGCCAGGCGTTTGTCAGCCGTAGTCCACGCCTGGGCGGGGCCCGCTTCAGCCTGGTGTGGCCGAGAAAAAAGCTCGACGATTCAATTATGTGACGCAGGTCTCACCACCTCACGTAGTGTTACAAGGCGACACACAACGCCTACTGAACCGGCGGCTCCGGTTGGCGATACTGCACGGGTAAGGGATGACTTTTGAGGTTGTAGTTCTTACGAACTTTCCTTGTTTCATTCGTCATTTGAGGGCCGGTATTTTCCGGCCCTTTTTTTTGCTATTTTTTCAGGCCTGACATCCACCCCCGCAGAACAACAACAGGGACCTGCCTGATGCCTACCACGTATTTGCTTGCTATCGACCAGGGAACCACCAGTTCCCGGGCCATTGTGTTTGATCGCCAGGGGGTTATCCGGGCAGTAGCACAGCAGGAATTCCACCAGTATTTCCCGCAGGATGGCTGGGTCGAGCACGATGCCATCGAGATCTGGCAGAGCACCCTGGCGGTTTGCCGTGACGCCATCGCCAAAGCGGGTATCGACGCCGGCCAGCTGGCCGCAGCGGGGATCACCAACCAGCGCGAGACCACGGTGGTGTGGGACCGGATGACCGGCGAGCCGGTGCACCACGCGATTGTCTGGCAGGATCGCCGGACCGCCCAGGTTTGTAGCCAGCTGAAGGCTGCAGGTCATGAAAATACCGTGGTGGAAGCGACCGGGCTGCTGATTGATCCGTATTTTTCGGCCACCAAGATAGCCTGGATCCTGGACCACGTGGAAGGTGCGCGGCGGCGGGCCGAGGCGGGTGAGCTGGCTTTCGGTACGGTTGACAGCTGGCTGCTGTGGAATCTTACCGGAGGCCGGTCTCACCTGACCGATGCGACGAATGCCTCACGTACGGCGTTGTTCAATATCCACCGGCAGTGCTGGGATGACCAGTTGCTGGAGCTGTTCGACGTGCCGCGTGCGCTGCTACCGGACGTGCGGGATTCGGCAGCGGACTTCGGCGAAGTCATACCGGAGTTGTTGGGTGCCGCGGTGCGGGTGGCGGGAATTGCCGGTGACCAGCACGCCGCGCTGGTGGGGCAGGCCTGCTTTACGCCGGGCATGGCCAAGAGCACCTACGGTACCGGTTGTTTCATGATGCTCAACACCGGTGACCGGGCGGTGCGCTCAGAAAACCGCTTGCTGACCACCATGGCCTATCGCCTTGAGGGTAAGCCCTGTTACGCGATGGAAGGCAGTATCTTTGTGGCCGGCGCGGCGATGCAGTGGTTGCGGGATGGTTTGCGACTGATCACTCATGCCAGCGAGTCGTCCGCCCATGCCGAGGCGGTAGGCGTGGATAACGCGGTCTATCTGGTGCCGGCGTTTACCGGGCTCGGCGCGCCACACTGGGATCCCCATGCCCGGGGCGCCATCATGGGGCTGACCCGGGATACCGGGATTGCCGAGATCGTTACCGCGGGGCTGCAATCTGTCTGTTATCAGACCAAGGACCTGGTCCGCGCCATCCAGAACGACGGAGCACGGCTGGAATCACTGCGGGTTGATGGCGGGATGGTGGTAAACGACTGGCTGATGCAGTTTCTTGCCGATATTCTCAACGTGCCGGTAGACCGGCCACAGGTCACCGAAACTACAGCACTCGGGGTGGCCTATCTGGCGGGCCTGCAGGTGGGCGTCTATGGCGGGCTTGATGACATTACCGCATTATGGGCCCGTGAGCGCCGCTTTACCCCGGCGATGAAGCCGGCGTTAAGGGAGTCCCTGTACGCCGGCTGGCTGGACGCCGTAGAGCGCGTCTGCAATCACTGAGCCTGCGGGTTCAGGTGCGCTCGAAGGCGATCAGGTGGTCGGCCTCGACCCGGATGGGTACCGCTTCGCCGAGGTGAAAGTCGAGGTGGCTGCGGAACAGGGTTTCGAACTCGGTTTCTTCCGACATACGGAAGCGATAGAGAGTCGAGGTACCGGCAAAGGTTTTCTCCACCACTCGCGGCTTCAACCCTGATTCGGGATCGTAGACGATGTCGTCCGGGCGGATGAGTACATCCACCAGGGTGCCGTTCTGCCACTTGTAGGCCCGGTTGCCACGGATGACCCCCAGTTCTGACTGAATGGTGTCCGGCCCCAGAACCGTGCCCGGAATGAAGCCTCCCTGACCGACAAAGCTGGCCACAAAGCGGTTGGCTGGTTCGTGGTAGAGGTTGAAGGGAACATCCCACTGCTGGATTTCGCCGTCCCGCAGCACCGCGACCTGGTCGCACATGGCAAAGGCTTCCTGCTGGTCGTGGGTGACCAGGATCGCGCTGATGCCAAGGGTTTTAAGAATGTCTCTCACATCCAGGCTCAGCCGCCGGCGCAGGTCGGCGTCGAGGTTGGAGAAGGGTTCGTCCAGCAGAATCAGGGTCGGCTCCGGAGCCAGGGCACGGGCCAGTGCTACCCGTTGCTGCTGGCCGCCGGACAATTCGTGGGGATAGCTGTCGGCGAGGTCCTGCAGATGGACCAGCTTCAGCAGTTCCATCACTTTGGTGCGCTTGTCCGGGCCCCGTTCGTTGCGCAGGCCGAAGCCGACGTTATCCGCCACGGTCATGTGGGGGAACAGCGCGTAGTCCTGGAATACCATGCCAATCTTGCGCTTTTCCGGCGCGAGGGTGCGTCCCGGCAGGCTGATGGTATGGGATTGCAGGCAGATTTCGCCGCCGTAAATGGGCAAGAAGCCGGCCAGCGCCCTCAGGATGGTGCTTTTGCCGCACCCGCTGGGGCCCAGCAGGCAGCCGATGTCGCCGTGGCTGAGGGCAAAGCTGATGTCTTTGACAACGGAGCCGTCACCGTAGCCACAGGACAGGTTGTTCACCTCGAGAAGCCAGTCGGTTTTCGGTGTTGCGTTGTCAGTCATGCCGGTTCAGTCCAGTTGGCCGAGGATCAGGAATTCAAGCAGCGCCTTCTGGGCGTGGAGCCGGTTTTCCGCCTCGTCCCAGACCACGGAGCTGGCGTGATCCAGCATGTCCTCGGAAATCTCTTCACCCCGGTGGGCCGGCAGGCAGTGCATGAACAGGGCATCCTTGTCGGCCAGGGCCATCAGCTGCGGATTGATCTGGTAGCTGTGGAAGGCCTTCGTACGGGCCTGCTGTTCGTCTTCCTGGCCCATGGAGGCCCAGACATCGGTCACCAGCAGATGGGCGCCACGGGCGGCTTCGGCGGGGTCGCTGATCACCGATACCCGGTCCCGGTGTCTTTCAACAATGGCGGGATCCGGCTCGTAGCCCTCGGGACAGGCGACGTTGAGGTGAAAGTCGAATTTTTCCGCCGCATTGATATAGGAGTTGCACATGTTGTTGCCATCGCCGATCCAGGCCACAGTGGCGCCGCGGATACTGCCGCGATGTTCGCGGTAGGTCTGCATGTCGGCAAGCAGCTGGCAGGGGTGGAAATCATCAGTCAGTGCGTTGATCACCGGTACCCGGGAGGCGGCGGCAAACCGCTCGACGATGTCATGGGCAAAGGTCCGGATCATCACAGCGTCGACCATGCTGGAAATGACGATGGAGGAATCCTCAATGGGTTCACCGCGACCGAGCTGGGTATCCCGGGGGGACAGGAACAGGGCCGAGCCGCCGAGCTGGAACATTCCGGCTTCAAAGGACACCCGGGTCCGGGTAGAGGATTTCTCGAAGATCATGGCCAGCACCCGGTTTTTCAGGGAGTCGCGGATCTCGCCGTTGTGCCAGCTTTGGCGAAGTTTGCTGGCGTGGACAAGCAGGTCCTCCAGTTCCGCGGTGGACATGTCATTCAGAGTGAGAAAGTGTCTAACTGCCATATCTAAGGCCTTTTACTGAATTGCCTACACGATTCCCCGGGGCCGGTAACCCGAAACGACAACAGGCCGGACTACGGAATTATCCGTACCGGCGATGCAGCAAGCGGGAGCCATCTGAGTGCCTGATGACAGGCAGACCGCCAAGTCTAGCGGGTCGGGCCGGGGATGACAACGCCGGGCGGGCAGGAGCGGATGGATCTGGGACAAGGGCCGCCCCTTGGTGCATAGTGGGCGGGATGTGTACAATAGCGGCAAAGTGTTGCCCGCCGGCAACCCCCGTTCCAAAGAGAGGTAACTGTCCATGGATATCAACGACACCATCAAGAGCCAGCTGGAAGAGAACCCGGTTATCCTGTACATGAAGGGTACACCGCAGGCGCCCCAGTGCGGTTTCTCTGCCAAGACCGTTCAGGCCCTGATGGCTTGCGGCGAGCGCTTTGCCTTTGTAAATATCCTGGACAACCAGGAGCTGCGTGATGCGCTGAAGGTTTACTCCAGCTGGCCCACCTATCCCCAGCTGTACATCAACGGTGAACTGGTTGGTGGTTGCGATATCGTGCTTGAGCTGTCCGAGAGCGGGGAGCTTGCGTCCATGGTCAAGGCTGCTGCCAACAAGCAGGAAGCCTGAGCCATTACGCCCTGCCACCCTCTGGCAGGGCTGGCCGGCAGTGCGGTCCATAACGGGCTGCACCTGCCTGTCGTTGCAGGCTCCTCAGAGCCGCTCTGGTGTATACGTCAGTTTCACCTGAAAACTCTTCCTGTCTTTCACGTCTTCCGGCGGCTCCGGGTACGGGCTTGCGGCCAGCGCGGTGCGGTAAGCAGCACGATCAATGCTGTCGTGGCCGGACGAGCCGATGATGGTGGCCCGGGTCAGGGTTCCGCTTGGTAACAGTTGCAGATCCAGGGTGACGGTTACCGGTTCCGGGAGCGCGCTGACGGCCGCCGCCACGCTATGACCTGCCTGGAACTCGGCGATCCGCTGCACAAGCCGGATGGCGTAGGGATCCTGTTCCGCTGTTCTGGTTGTCAGTTGGTTGAGCCTGTCTTCACCGGGTTCCCGGAGCGGGTGTGGAGTGGCCGTGTCCGCCGGGGTCCGGGATTGCTGTTGAGCGGGCGAGGGCGGCGTCAGTGGCCGTGACGGAGTCTCTGGAGGACGAGACTGTTGCGATTTCGGGGCTGCTGGTGCCGGATTCGCGATCGCCGGATTGGGTGATACCTCAGTGTTGTTTTCTGGTTTGCGATCAGCGGAAGCAGGTGGTGTCGGAATTGCCGGTGCCTGACTGTTGGTGATTGAGGCCGCCGGTGCCGGCAAGCTGGCAGATTGGACGAGGCTGAAGCGCAGGGTGGTACTCGCCAGCTCCTCAGGTTGCCGGACCTCGGGAGCGAGCACCAGCACAAGGGTGTGGACAAGCAAGGCCAGTGAGATGGCCAGTATTAGCCGGTGTTTATCCGGAACGCTGGTCATACGGCCGGGCTCCGGCACGGGCGGGTAAATGGTCGGATAGCGTCACCCCCGGCCCGGCGACAGATAAACCGGGCCCCTGTAAGCCGGTCAGGCGGTCTTGCCTCGCAGGCTCCCCATGACCGCGTCCATTGCCCGGTCAAACAGCGCGCCCTGCTCCAGCAGGGTCAGGCGGCCGCGGCGCATTTCGTGCGCCAGTTCGGTGCGGGTTTTCTCGATCACCTTCAGCCCCATGCGGTTGACGAAGACGAAACAGTCGGCCTCCTCTATGATGGCAGACAGTTTGCAGCGGAAACTGGCCCCGTTGACCAGGCTGAATTCCACCCATTCGCCGATCTCGATGGCATCGATCTGATTGATGTATTCGGCGATCGCCGCATCTTCCAGTTCCTGCTGCCGCTGAACCGCAGTCAGCTGAATCGCTGACGGCTCCTCGATCTCGGGTTCGGCCCGGGTCGGATCATCGGCACGGGCTTCTGCCAGGGCATGGTTGCGGAAGGCCTCGGTCAGTTCGTGTTTAAGTTCCGACATCATTTCGTCGAGGCGTGCAGAGTTGTAGGAGACTTCCTCGAGTCCGGCACGAAGTGCCTTGATCAGCCCCGGCACGACCCTGACCCACTGCTCCCGTTCATCGTCTTCAAGGTGAGGGTGCAGGCACCAGATCAGGTCATCCACCAGCCGTACGCTCTGGGTCCAGCGGTGCTCGATGTCGTCGCGAAGGTAGGCCAGGAACATCACCCGGCTCCAGCCATTCAGGATAATGTCGCGGACGGTATCCGGCACCCGGTGGCGGGACAGCTTCTGCTGCAGCAGCTGGTCGACGGTTTCCTGAGCCTTCTGGGACTTGATCCGGCCCCGTTCGGACTCCCGGGTACGCTGCTCCACAAGAGCGGATTTGCGGTTCTCCCGCGCAAGAAACTGGTCGAACTCGTTGCTCAGGGTTTCGAACAGGGTGGGATCGTCGTCAAATTCGTTGAGGATCCGGAGCACAATGGCGTGAATCTGCTCATAGAGCTTGTCGCGGGCTTTCTCGTCACTGGCGCTCCAGCCGATGCCGGCGCGGGCGAGCGAGTTCAGCAAACGCCGGGCCGGGTGATTGGCCTTGCTGAAGAACGATTTGTCCTTGATGGCTACTTTCAGTACCGGGATCTGGAGCCGGCTGATCAGCACCTGAATTGGAGCTGACAGGTTGTAGTCCTCGAGAATGAACTCGAACAACATGGACACCAGATTGATGAGGTCTTCATCAACCTCCGTCAGTGCCGGTGTCTTGCCGTCACTGGTTTTGTTTTCCCGGAGCAGTCTGGCGACGGCCTCGCGCAGGTCGATCACCACCGGATCACCGGCGCTGAGGTTGCCCGCTGGCGCACTGGCCTGCAACTGTGGCAGGGCCCCGAGCAGATTGACCAGCTCGGCATCACCGATGATATGAATATTCGGGTCGCCGACCCGGCCCGGTGCTCCCGACAGGGTGCGCTGGCCCGCCAGCAACTGGCGGATCTGTTCGAAGAAGGCGTCGTCTCCACGATAGTTCGTCGTGGGTGCTGTGGAGGATGCCGTGGAGGGTGCGGTCGCGCTTCCGGGCTGGCCGCCAGTGGACAGGCCGACGGTCTCGGCTTTCTGGCGGGCCTGTTCGCCCGATTTGCCGTGATAACGGAAGTTGGGGACGATTCCTGCCTGGATGAGGATGCGGTTGGCTTCGTCCAGTAGCATGCCCAGGTTGGACACAACGTAGCGGTCAAACTGTTTGAGGACGATCAGCCGTTCCCGGATCTGGATGTCGAGAGCTTCGGCGGCGCTGGCGAAAGCATTACACAGATGTTCCGGTGCCATGGGGTTGACCGGAGCGTCTTCACTTTCGCCCGGGTAGGCAACGCTGAAGCGGGTTTGCAGTTGTATCAGGGGGCTCTGGAAGTGGGCGCGGGCCTTGCTGATCATCGCGTTCAGCGCAACCTGTTCTTCCAGTTCGTCGTTCTGTACCAGTGAGAGGCTGTCGGCCGTCGGTTGCCGGACTGGCGCAGCGACGCTGGTCTCCTGGCCGGAGCGGGGAGGCTGGTTGAACAGCTTGACGACAGCGCTCTGGAATTGCTTCTCGACACCTTTGCGCTTGATGCGGATCTCCCGCATGGCTTCAAAGTAGCGGTTCTGCTCGTTGTTGCTGCGGGCATTGTTGGCAAGCTCGAACAACGAATCATCCACTGCATCGAACGCACCCTGGAGCAGATCGCCCAACCCGGCCACGACGGTATCCCTGATCCGGACGACTTCACCCGGAAGGCCTGGCGGTGTGGGTGCCCCCATGCGCTCGCCAATGAAATGTATGCCGGACTGCTTGTTCATGGCCGACTCCCTATTGTGCCTTAACCGGATACATAACCGAGCTTACCGCGTTCATTCTGATAATCAGCGTAATTTACCGTAAATTGGCCCGGGGTAACATGACCATCTACTAATAATAATAACCTTTCCTGTAAACAATTGTAGGGCAGCGCGTACGCTGCCCTCCGTCAAACCGCTGTGCTCCGGCGTCCGCGCTCAGCTGACGTAAACCGGTCCGATGCCCATGCTCCAGATCACTACGCTGATGGCCAAAAGTCCGACAAACATCACTAATCCCACCGTCAGCACTGAAGAGGCGAACATGAAACCGCGATCTTCGGGGATCTTCATCAGAATGGGCAGGCCTTCATAGAGCAGATATACCGCATAGGCTATGGCGGCAAGCCCGACCAGCATGTTCACCCAGATGTTGGGATAGACTGCAATCACACCGAGCAGAAAAACGGGAGTGGCGGTATAGGCTGCCAGCGTCACGCCGCGCGGTGTCCGTTCCCTGACTTCGTAGGTGGCGGCAAAAAAATCAATGAAACGGCCAATGATATAGATGCCGGCGAGCATCGCGGCATAGAACAGTGCACTCAATTGGAGGGCGCTGGCGGCAGTCAGTCGAATCACCTGGCCATCACCTATCTGCCAGCCCACCTGGGTGCTGCCGTAAAAGGCCGCCGCGGCCGGGATGAGGGCGAGGATCAACACATGGCCGAAGTAGAGCTTGCCGACCGATTCCGATTCGTTGCGAATAGCTTCCCATTCCCTGTCGGGATGGGTTAACAAGCCAAGGGTGTGTGTCAGGCTCATGGATGGTACTCCCGTTGTTGTTATTGAAATCTCCTCTTTCAGTGTTGTAACGGGGGGGCGTACGGTCAAGGAAGCGGTTAAATTTTGATCTTTCTAGGAAGGGTGTGCCTAGAACGGATTGATATAACGCAAGCGCGATCCTGAGGTGGTAAAACCGGGGAGGGGTCAGGCCCCGGTTTTGCGCTTTTTCCGTTTCAGGGGGTGAACAATGGCGGCCTTGACCACGTTGTCCTTGATTTGCAGGACTTCGATCCGGTGCCCCTTTACCTTCAGGCAGACGTTGGTTTCCGGGATGCTTTCCAGGGTTTCGGTGATCAGGCCATTTAGGGTCTTCGGTCCGTCGGTGGGCAGCTTCCAGCCGAGGGATTTGTTGATTGTTCGCAGTGCGGCGGCGCCATCGACAATAAAAGTGCCGTCGTCCTGGGGAATGATGTCCGGGCTGGTGGCCGCGTAGTCGGTGGTGAACTCGCCAACGATTTCCTCCAGGATGTCCTCCAGGGTGGCAAGGCCAAGGACGTCGCCATACTCATCCACCACGATGCCGAAGCGGCGCCGGGATTTCTGGAAGTTGATCAGCTGGGTATTCAGAGGGGTGCTTTCCGGGATGAAGTAAGGCTCCTGGCACAGTTGCATCAGCGCCGCCTTGTTGGTTTCCTCCTGCATCAGCAGCTTGGAGCTGTTGCGCAGGTGCATAACGCCCTGGATGTTGTTGATGTCGCCCTTATAGACCGGGAGCCGGGTGTGCTGGCTGCTGCGAAGCTGGCGAAGGATGGTGTCCAGGTCGTCGTCGAGATCGATGCCAACCACTTCATTGCGGGGCACCATGATGTCATTGACGGTGACCATTTCCAGGTCGAGGATGCTTACCAGCATATCCTTGTGCTTGGTGGGAATCAGTGCGCCGGCTTCATTGACCAGTGTTCGCAGTTCCTCGCGGCTGAGGTGGTCGGCCGTGGCATCCTTGGCGGATACCCGCAGAATCTTCAGGATAGCTCCGGTAAACAGATTGACCGCCCACACCAGGGGATAAAGGATCTTGATCATCGGGCCAAGGATGTGGCTGGCGGGAAAGGCAATTTTTTCCGGAAACAGTGCCGCGAGCGTTTTCGGGGTCACCTCGGCAAAAATCAGGATCACGATGGTCAGCAGCACGGTGGCAATGGCGATCCCGGCATCGCCCCATACTCTGATGGCAATAACCGTGGCGATCGATGAAGCCAGGATGTTGACGAAGTTGTTGCCAATCAGGATCACGCCAATTAACTGGTCGGTGCGCTCCAGCAGGTTCTGCGCTCGTCTGGCACCTTTGTGGCCGGTTTTGGCCATGTGTTTCAGACGGTACCGGTTCAGAGACATCATGCCGGTTTCTGAGCTGGAGAAAAATGCGGAGAGCAGAATCAGGCCGACGAGGGTTGCGAACAGCGCAGTAAGCGATGTCTCGTTCAAGAAGGGGTGTCCTTATGTTGCGGGTAAGTCAGGAAAATAAGAGGTGGGGGCCGGCACTGTCAAGTGCCGCTGCCCTGACTCAGCCGCCGCGTTGGAAGATCAGCTCGAGTACAAATTTGCTGCCATAGAACGCCAGCATGAGCAGGGCGCACCCTGCCAGAGTCCAGCGGCTGGCGGTTATGCCGCGCCAGCCGCGGGTATAGCGGCCGATCAGCAGGGCGACAAAGACGGCCAGGGACAACAGGGAGAAAACGGTTTTGTGGGCCAGGTCCTGGGCAAACAGGTCGTCGACGAACAGCGCGCCGGTAATGACGGCCAGCACCAGCAACACCACGCCGGCCCAGACCAGTTCGAACAGCACCGACTCCATGGTCTGTAACGGGGGCAGGTTGCGCACCAGCAGGCTGTTGTAGTTGTGTTTGAGCTGACGGTTCTGGATGTACAGCAACACCGCCTGGGCTGCTGCCAGGGTGAACAGGCTGTAGGCGGTGATCGACAGGGTGATGTGGGAAAGCAGGCCGAAACTGCTGTCCGGAATGAACCGCGCCGGGGTATGGGTGATCAGGGCTGTGACAATACTGAGCCCGGCAATCGGGTAGATGGCAAGAATCAGATTCTGCAGCGGTTTGCGCAGGTTCAGTGCAAGCAGTAGCAGGACCACCAGCCAGGAAATCAGTACTGAGATCTGGAAGAAGCCCAGGTTGAACGCGCCGTCCTGGTAAACCAGTTGCCAGAGCAGCAGGCCGTGGCTGGTCAGTGCCAGGAGGCCGATGAGGGTGGTGACTGCAACGCTCGTCTGGACCCGTCCCCGAAAGCGAAGGGCTTGCAGGCAGGTCCCGACGCTGTAAAGAAAGAGGGTGGTAACCGCAAGAATGAGCGTTCCCATGGCATCCTTTTTGACTTGCTGGGCAGAAAAAACAGACGGTTATTAACCGATTTGACCGGGTTGGTCGTTTCAGGGCGATAGTCTGGTTATAATGTCGCGATTGTGCAACCGGAATCAACCGGTTCCCTGTTTCATGCACCCAAAATATTCGGGGTACGGAAGACCAACATGTTCGAGAACCTGCAAGAACGACTCTCCGGCAGCCTGCGCAAGATCTCAGGTCAGGCGCGGCTTACCGATGACAACATCAAGGACACCCTGCGCGAAGTGCGCATGGCCCTGCTGGAGGCCGACGTTGCGCTTCCGGTGGTCAAAGACTTTATCGAAGGTGTCCGGCAGCGCGCGGTGGGCCAGGAGGTTCAGCGCAGCCTGACTCCGGGCCAGGTGTTCGTGAAGGTCGTCCAGCAGGAGCTGGAGCGGGTGATGGGCGAGGGTAATCAGTCCCTCAACCTGGCGGTTCAGCCCCCGGCGGTGATCATGATGGCCGGTCTGCAAGGTGCTGGTAAGACCACGACCGTGGCCAAGCTTGCCCGGCTGCTCAAGGAACGGCAGAAGAAATCGGTGATGGTGGTCAGTGCGGACATCTACCGTCCGGCCGCCATCAAGCAGCTGGAAACCCTGGCGAGCGAAGTGGGGGTGGTGTTCCATCCCAGTTCCGCAGATCAGGATCCGGTTGCTATTGCCGAGGGGGCGATTGACGCGGCGCGCAAGAAGCACATTGATGTGGTGATTCTCGATACCGCCGGTCGCCTGCATGTCGATCAGCAGATGATGGGCGAGATTGGCCGTTTGCACCAGGCGGTCAAGCCGGTGGAAACCCTGTTCGTGGTCGATGCCATGACCGGGCAGGACGCCGCCAACACCGCCAAGGCGTTCAACGATGCATTGCCGCTGACCGGTGTGGTGCTGACCAAGACCGATGGTGACGCCAGGGGCGGTGCCGCGTTGTCGGTGCGCCATATCACCGGCAAGCCGATCAAGTTCCTCGGGGTGGGCGAGAAGACCGAAGCGCTGGAGCCGTTCTACCCGGATCGCGTGGCGTCGCGGATCCTCGGTATGGGCGACGTGCTGTCGCTGATCGAGGAGGCAGAGCGCAAGCTGGACCAGAAGAAGGCACAGAAGCTCACCACCAAGATCAAGAAGGGTAAGAGCTTCGATCTGGAGGATTTTCGCGACCAGTTGCAGCAGATGAAGAATATGGGTGGTATCGGTGGCTTGCTCGACAAGTTGCCGGGCATGGGGCAGATGAAGCAGCTCGCCCAGCAGCAGGTCAATGACAAGTCGATGGGGCAGATGGAAGCCATCATCTGTTCCATGACTCCCAAGGAGCGTCGCTATCCCGACGTCATCAACAATTCGCGCAAGCGCCGGATCGCTGCCGGGTCGGGTACCCAGATTCAGGACGTGAACCGTCTGCTCAAGCAGCACAAGCAGATGCAGAAGATGATGAAAAAATTCGGCAAAAAAGGCGGCATGTCTAATATGATGCGCGGTCTTGGTGGTATGATGCCGCCCGGCGGCGGTGGCGGAATGCCCCCGTTTGGCCGTATGTAGAAAGCCGTATGCAGAAAACAGGCTTTCGCTCAGATTCCCTGTTTTCTTCGGCGCTTTTTTAGAATAGAATAGCGCCCCTTTCGAGTATGGGTCTTCACGCCAGCCAATGTCTGGCGGGTGTGAATCGTACAAAGTTCGTACAACAGAACAGGATATTGGTTAAATGGTAACAATCCGTTTGGCTCGTGGCGGCTCCAAGAAGCGCCCGTTCTACCACCTGACAGTCACTGACAGCCGCAAGGCCCGCGACGGTCGTTTCATCGAGCGCGTTGGTTTCTTCAACCCGATCGCCCGTGGCCAGGAAGAGCGTCTGCGCGTTGATCGTGATCGCGTTAACTACTGGCTGGGCCTGGGCGCTCAAACCAGTGATCGCGTTGCCCAGCTGCTGAAAGGCGCTGAGTAATCACGTTTTGACACCGGGGTTCGGGGCATGACACAGCATCCGCAGGAAACTGTGATTGGCCGGATTACCTCGGTGTTTGGGGTCAAGGGGTGGCTCAAGGTCTTCTCCTATACTGACCCGAAAGACGGAATACTGAACTACCGTGACTGGACTTTGGTTCATGACGGGAAGCGTATTCCGGCCAGGCTTGAGGAAGGTCGCCGGCAAGGCCAGGGGATCGTCGTCAGGCTTAAAGGTATTGACGATCGTGATGTCGCACTGACCTATAGCGGTGCGGAAATTCGCGTCCCGACCGAGGAGTTGCCAGCACTGCCCGAGGGTGAGTACTACTGGCATCAACTGGAAGGGCTCGAAGTGTTTACGGTCGACGGTGAGTGCTTTGGCTTCGTTCACCACCTCGTGGAGACCGGCGCTAACGATGTGCTGGTGGTCAGGGCCAGTGAGTCCTCCATTGATCAGCGCGAGCGGCTGATTCCCTATCTTCCGGACCAGGTGGTGCGGGAGGTGGATCTGGCGGCCAATCGTTTGGTGGTGGACTGGGATCCGGAGTTCTGACGGGTGTGGATTGGCGCAGTCAGTCTGTTCCCGGAGATGTTCGGTGCGGTAACGGATTACGGGATAACCGGCAGGGCAGTTCGTGACGGTCTGTTGACCTTCAGGAGCTGGAACCCGCGGGATTATACCCACGACCGTCACCGTACGGTGGATGACCGGCCTTATGGCGGCGGTCCCGGCATGCTGATGAAAATCCAGCCGCTGCGGGATGCGATCCATGCGGCTCGGGAAGCGGCACCCGGAAAAGCCTGTGTAGTTTATCTTTCGCCTCAGGGTGAAACGCTGAATCAGTCGGTCGTGGAGTCGCTTGCAGCGGCAGAGCGGCTGATTCTGGTGGCAGGCCGGTACGAAGGTGTTGATGAGCGCCTGATCGCCACAGAAGTCGATCGGGAGGTGTCGCTGGGTGACTTTGTGTTGTCCGGCGGCGAGCTGGCAGCCATGGCTGTCATTGATGCGGTTACACGCCTCATCCCCGGAGCGCTGGGTCATGCGCAGTCGGCAGAGCAGGATTCCTTTGCCGACGGTTTGCTGGATTGTCCGCACTACACCCGGCCCGAAGTGTATGAAGGTCAGGCGGTGCCGGATGTTTTATTAGGCGGTCATCATGATCAGATCCGGCGTTGGCGGCTCAAGCAGTCGCTGAGGCGAACCCGGGAGCGACGCCCCGACCTGCTGGAGAAGCGGGTGTTTACGGACGAAGAGCGTGTGCTGCTGGAAGAGATTTTGAACGAACCGGGTGCCTCTGAATCATCAGGGCATTAAAAGATTGGGTATCAGGAGCATTACGATGAGCGGCAAGAACAACATCATCAGTCAGATTGAAGCGGAACAGATGACCAAGGAAATCCCTGCGTTCGCGCCGGGTGATACCGTGGTTGTTCAGGTTCGCGTTACCGAAGGCAACCGTGAGCGTCTGCAGGCGTTCGAGGGTGTGGTTATCGGCAAGCGCAACCGTGGTATGAACTCCTCTTTCACTGTTCGTAAGATTTCTTACGGCGTGGGTGTTGAGCGTACCTTCCAGTCCTTCTCCAAGCTGATTGACAGCATCAGCGTCAAGCGTCGCGGCGACGTTCGCCAGGCCAAGCTGTACTACCTGCGTGACCTGTCTGGTAAGGCAGCCCGCATCAAGGAAAAGCTGGGCTGATCTTTGCCCTTCGGGCATCGATCTTGCGCGGATTCCTGAAGCGCGGACCGCAGTACGCATGACAATGCGAAAAAAGGCAGCCTCAACAGGCTGCCTTTTTTGTTTATGCCCGCCAGGTGGGGCGGATTGGGTGCGTGGTGCTGGCATAGGTTCTGGTAGAGCAGGTTGCGAGAGAGGTGGTGATGGGGCCGGTTGATAACGCCAGGCAACCGTTGCGGGCCGCGGATGAGGATGTCATCCGTCGTTTCTGCGATGCGATCTGGCTGGAAGATGGCCTCGGCGAGAAAACCCGCATGGCCTACCGTAGTGATCTGGAAAAGCTGGCGGGCTGGCTGGTGGTTCAGCCCGGCCGGCCATTGCTGGCCGCTGCCCGGCGCACGGATCTGCTGAACTGGATTTCGCGGGGGCTGGCTGAAGGGCAGAAGGCATCCACGGCCGCGCGGCGCCTGTCGGGCATCCGCCGGTTCTATCGCTACCTGTTGCGGGAGGGGGTGATCGCTGAAGATCCCACCCTGCGAATTGACAGTCCGCGTCTGCCGCGCCGGTTGCCGGATACGCTGTCAGAGGAGGATGTCGAGCGGTTGCTGGCGGAGCCCGACACCGCCATCCCCCTCGAGCTGCGGGACCGGGCCATGTTGGAAATTCTCTACGGCTGTGGCTTGCGGGTTTCGGAGTTGGTGGGCTTGCGGATCGACCAGGTCAATCTTCGCCAGGGAGTTGTGCGGATTACCGGCAAGGGTGACAAGGAACGGCTGGTGCCGCTGGGGGAAGAGGCGGTGGACTGGTTGCTTCGCTACGTCAAAGAAGCCAGGGCGGAGCTGTTGCGGGGCAAGCCCAGCGATGCCCTGTTTCCCGGTAACCGGGCGGAGGCGATGACCCGCCAGGCTTTCTGGTATCGAATTCGCCACTACGCCGTCAGTGCGGGAATCCGCAAGCATCTGTCGCCGCATACCCTGCGCCATGCGTTTGCGACCCACCTGCTGAACCACGGTGCGGACTTGCGGGTTGTGCAGATGCTGCTGGGGCATGCGGATCTGTCAACGACCCAGATTTATACCCACGTTGCCCGGCAGCGCCTGCAGTCACTGCACCAGGCTCATCACCCGCGGGGCTGACCGGAGGTAACGGGTTTGTCTCCGGCGCCGGAATAGGGGACTATGAGCAGCCCTGGTCGCTGAACTTTTCCGGTCGGCAAATGTCGCAAAAGATCAGCCATTGCGCCCGGCGCGGTCCGGGCCATATTCAACACACAGCAGGATGGTTTATGTCCAAGAAACTCAGCATCATGACCGGCGTACGCGCCGCCCTGGCAGGCCTTGGCCTGTTGGCTGCATTCGGCGCGCAGGCCGGGGCGACCGAGGATGCCATAGCGGAGAAGCTGGCGAAGTCGATTCCCGGCCTGAAGGTTACCAGCGTGCGTCAGTCCGTTGCCGAAGGGCTTTACGAGGTTGAAAGCAACAGTGGTGACATGATTTATACCACCGCGGACGGCCGCTTCCTGCTCACCGGCGACCTGCTGGAGCTGACGCCCACCGGCATTGCCAATGTCACCGAAAACGCCCGCTCTGAGCGCAGGGCCAAGACCATGGCAGATTTTGGCAAGGAAGGTGTCATCCGCTTCCCTGCCAAGGGTGAGCAGAAGGCTGAAATTGCCGTGTTTACCGACATCGACTGCCCCTATTGCCGCAAGCTGCATGACGACGTGCCGCGCCTCAACGAGTTGGGGATAACCGTAAACTACTACGCGTTCCCCCGGTCTGGCCCCAATACGCCGTCGTTCCGCAAGTATGAGTCGGTCTGGTGTGCTGATGATCAGCAACAGGCCATGGACGTGGCCAAGCAGGGCGGCAAGGTCGCCGATGCCAGCTGTGACAATCCGGTGCGGGCACAGTTTGACCTCGGCAACAAGGTCGGTGTGACCGGCACGCCGGCGATCGTTCTTGAGGACGGCGCCATGGTGCGCGGTTACGTTCCGGCAGACAAGCTGGCCCAGGGCCTCGGCTTGCTCTGATGTCCGCGGGGCTTATTCGCAGGCCCCTTTACCGGTATACTGTGCGGCGCGTAAATCAACGCCCGCATACAGCTATCCAACAGTTACAGAGGTGAGAGTTTGAAAGACGTCAGTGTCGGAATCTGCGGACTGGGAACCGTCGGTGGTGGTACCTTTAATGTCCTGACCCGTAACGCCAGCCTGATTGCGGGCCGTGCCGGCTGCAATATCCGGATCGGTCGCCTCGCGAGCCGCGCCCGCCGTGATGACCTTGAGCTGGGTGATATTCCGTTCAGTACCGACATTTTCGACGTCGTCAACGATCCGGCCATTGATGTCGTGGTGGAGCTGATCGGGGGCTATGAAGTTGCCCGTGAGCTCGTGCTGGCCGCCATCCGCAACGGCAAGCATGTGGTGACCGCAAACAAGGCGCTGATCGCCGTTCATGGTAACGAAATCTTTGAAGCTGCCGAGGCTGCCGGTGTCATCGTTGCCTATGAGGCGGGTGTCGCCGGCGGTATCCCGGTCATCAAGGCCGTCCGTGAGGGCATGGCTGCCAATCGCATCGACTGGATTGCCGGTATCATCAACGGTACCGGTAACTACATCCTGACCGAGATGCGCGCCGGCCGTGAATTCAGCGAAGTTTTGAAAGAGGCCCAGGCCCTGGGTTATGCCGAGGCCGATCCGACCTTTGACGTCGAAGGTATCGACGCCGCCCACAAGCTCACCATCCTGGCTTCTGCGGGGTTCGGTGTGCCGTTGCAGTTCGAGAAAGCCTATACCGAGGGCATTTCCAGGATCACCCCCTACGATATCGCCCATGCCGAGTTGCTGGGTTACCGGATCAAGCACCTGGGCGTGGCCCGTCGCCGTGAGGACGGTATCGAGCTGCGTGTTCATCCCACCCTGGTTCCCCAGAGCCACCTGATCGCCCAGGTGGATGGTGTGCTCAATGCGGTTCTGGTGGACGGCGATGCCGTTGGCCAGACCATGTATTACGGCCCGGGCGCCGGTGATGAGGCGACCGCCTCGGCGGTTATCGCCGACATCGTCGACGTTGCCCGCACCGTTGCCAGCGGCAGCAGCCAGCGGGTGCCTTATCTCGGCTTTGAAGCTGCCGCGCTGGAGGATCTGCCGGTATTGCCGATGGAGGATATCCAGTCAGCCTACTACCTGCGCATCCAGGCCCTGGATCGTCCGGGCGTGCTGGCAAAAGTGGCTTCGATTCTCAGTGAACATGGCATCAACATCGAATCCATCATGCAGAAAGAATCCGAACTGAAGGACGGCCGCATCCCGGTGATCATCCTGACCCATACCGTGCAGGAGCGCCAGGTGAACCGTGCTATCGAAGAACTGGAAGCCCTGGCCGATATCGACGGTCAGGTTGTTCGCATCCGCGCCGAAAACTTTAACTGACAGGATCGCAAGGTGAGATACATCAGTACACGGGGCGAAGCTCCGGCCCTGGGCTTTGAAGACGTTCTGCTGACGGGCCTGGCCCCTGATGGCGGGCTCTATGTACCGGAATCGCTGCCCCACTTCAGCCTCGAAGAAATCCGCGGCTGGCGCGGCCTGTCCTACAGCGAGCTCGCGTTCAACGTGATGTACCCGTTCGTCGAAGGGGCCATTCCGGAGCACGATTTCCGCAAGATGCTGGACGAAACCTACGGTGTGTTTGCCCACAAGGCAGTTGCTCCGCTGGTTCAGCTCGATACCAATGAGTGGGTGATGGAGCTGTTCCGCGGCCCGACCCTGGCGTTCAAGGATTTTGCCCTGCAGCTGCTGGGCCGGCTGCTGGATTATGTGCTGGCCGCCCGCGACCAGCACGTGGTGATCATGGGTGCTACCTCCGGGGATACCGGGTCCGCAGCCATTGAGGGTTGCCGCCGGTGCGAGCATGTGGACATTTTCATCCTGCATCCCTACGAGCGGGTGTCGGAAGTTCAGCGTCGCCAGATGACCACTGTCCAGGGCGACAACATCCATAACATCGCGGTGCGGGGCAACTTTGATGACTGTCAGCGGATGGTCAAGGAGAGCTTCGGCAACCAGTCGTTCCTTGGGGGTAAAACCCAGCTGGCGGCGGTGAACTCCATCAACTGGGCGCGAATCATGGCCCAGATTGTATACTACTTCCAGGCGTCGCTGGCGCTGGGTGGTCCGGATCGCAGCATGGCGTTCTCGGTGCCCACCGGTAACTTTGGTGACATTTTTGCCGGCTACCTGGCCCGCAAGATGGGGCTGCCCGTTTCCCAGTTGGTCATTGCCACCAATCGCAACGATATCCTCCATCGCTTCATGAGCGGCAACAAGTACGAGCAGCACAAGCTTGAGCATACCCTGTCGCCCAGTATGGATATCATGGTGTCGAGCAACTTCGAACGCCTGCTGTTCGACCTCCACGGCCGCGATGGTGCGGCGGTCAGGGAGTTGCTGGAGAATGCCGCCAAGGGGCCGGTCAGTATTGCCGACTACCGCTGGAAACACGCCCGCAAGCTGTTCGACAGCGATGCGGTGGATGACCGGACCACCTGCGATACCATTCGCGAGGTTTACGAACAGAACGAATACCTGCTGGATCCCCATACGGCTATCGGCGTACGTGCCGCCCGCAACTGCCGTCGTGATCCGGCGGTGCCGATGATCACCCTGGGTACTGCCCACCCGGCCAAGTTCCCCGATGCCATCGCAGCCGCCGGGCTCAGCATCAAGCCGCAGTTGCCGGCGCACATGGCCGACCTGTTCGAACGCGAAGAGCGCTATACCGTGCTTGATAACGACGTGACCGCAGTGCAGGAGTTTATCGCCGGGCACTGGAAAAACGCCTGATCCGGTATGACACCGAAAAAGATCCTGCGTCGCCCCATTCCGGACACGGGTCCGGAATGGGGGCAAAACCTGCCTCCGATTCTCCGCCGGCTCTACGCCGCCCGTGGCGTGACCTCGGACGAGCAGCTGAGCTATACCCTCAAACACCTGGCGTCCCCGATGGATCTGCGCGGGATCGACCAGGCGGTCCGTTTGCTCACCGATGCCATCGTTCAGCGTCAGCGTGTCCTGGTGCTGGGGGATTTTGATGCCGATGGTGCAACCAGTACCGCGGTCGCCGTGCTCGGTCTGGCCATGCTGGGCGTGCGGAATATCGATTTTCGGGTGCCGAGCCGGTTTGCCGATGGCTATGGCCTGACCCCCGGCATCATTCACCGTTTGCAACAGGAAGGGGAGTTGCCCGACCTGATGGTGACCGTGGACAACGGCATTGCTGCAGTGGAAGGGGTGCGGACTGCGCGGGATCTTGGTATCAAAGTGGTGGTTACCGACCATCACCTGGCCGGCGAGGTGCTTCCGGATGCCGATGCCATCGTGAACCCCAACCAGCCCGGGTGTCCCTTCCTGAGCAAGAATGCCGCCGGTGTCGGGGTGATGTTCTATGTCCTGACCGCGCTGCGCAAGCATTTGCGGGAGCAGGGGCTGTTGCCGGAGCCCCAGCCCAACCTCGGTACCCTGCTGGATCTGGTGGCACTGGGAACCGTGGCAGACGTCGTGCCGCTGGATCACAACAACCGGATTTTTGTGGAACAGGGCCTGCGCCGGATCCGGCAGGGTGAGGCGCGCCCCGGTATCCTGGCCTTGCTGGAAGTGGCCGGACGGGATTACCGGGAGATCAGCTCGACTGATCTGGGCTTTGTGGTCGGGCCGCGGCTCAATGCCGCCGGCCGGCTGGACGACATGAGTATCGGGATTGCCTGCCTGCTGGCGGACAGTGGTGACGAGGCCATGCGCCTGGCCAGGGAGCTGGACACCTTCAACCGTGAACGTCGCAGTATCGAAAAGGACATGAAAGCCCAGGCCCAGGACCTGCTGGCTTCAATGTCACTGGACACCGAGGGGCTGCCCTGGGGGCTGGCGCTGTTTGACGAGGACTGGCACCAGGGGGTGATCGGTATACTGGCCGCGCGAATCCGCGAACAGACCCATCGCCCGACCATTGCCTTCGCTCCCGGCGAAGATGGCCAGGAGATCAAGGGCTCGGCCCGTTCCATTCCGGGGCTGCATATCCGCGATGTGCTGGCAGTGGTGGATGCCCGTCATCCCGGCCTGCTGAAGAAGTACGGTGGACACGCCATGGCGGCGGGTATGACCATCAGTCGTGGTGATCTCGGCGTTTTCAGCGAGGCCTTCGACCGGGCAGTGCGGGACAGTCTCCGGGCGGAGGACCTGGAGGCGGCCATTACCACAGATGGCCCGTTGAGTGCCGATGAGTTGCGGCTTGAAACCGCATTGTTGCTGCGGCGCGCCGGCCCGTGGGGTCAGCATTTCCCGGAGCCGCTGTTTGATGGCGAGTTCCGGGTGATTCGCCAGCGGATTGTCGGCGAGAGCCATCTCAAGCTGGTCCTTCAGCCGCTGGACGGTGGCGACATCATTGACGGCATCGCGTTCAATACCGGCGCAGAAGTGCCTGACTATACCCGCACCGGGGCCCGGGTGGTCTACAAGCCCGATGCCAATACCTTTCGCGGGCGCACCAACCTGCAGTTGCTGATCGACTACCTGGAACCGGCCTGACCCTGGCCGGGGTTATTTCGGATAACCCCGGCTGATTTGCCACCGGAATTCCGGTAGAATTTCGCGTCTTGTTTTCATCGCATCCATTTTTTGCAAGCGAGTGACGGTTTCATGGAAATCAATCCCATTGTGACGAAGATTAAAGAGCTTCGTGAGCGCACCGATGCGCTTAGGGGGTATCTTTGACTACGATCTGCGCAGTGAGCGGCTGGTCGAGGTAGAGCGGGAGCTGGAAGACCCCAAGGTGTGGGACGACCCGGACCGCGCCCAGGCCCTGGGCAAGGAGCGTGCCGACCTTGAGCTCATCGTCAAGACCATCAATAACCTGACCTCCGGCCTGGAAGATGCCGAGGGTCTGCTCGACATCGCCGTCGAAGAAGACGACGAAGGCACGGTTGACGAGATCGCCGCCGACCTCGAGGGCCTGGACGGCGAGCTGGAAAAACTCGAGTTCCGCCGCATGTTCTCCGGCGAGATGGACGCCAACAGTGCTTACCTGGATATCCAGGCAGGCTCCGGCGGTACCGAAGCCCAGGACTGGGCCAATATGCTGCTGCGGATGTATCTGCGCTGGGCCGAGCGTCGCGGGTTCAAGACCGAGATCGTCGAACTGCAGGAAGGCGAAGTGGCCGGCATCAAGAGCGCTACCATCCATATCCAGGGCGATTACGCCTATGGCTGGCTGCGCACCGAAACCGGTGTCCACCGTCTGGTGCGCAAGTCGCCGTTCGATTCCGGTAACCGTCGCCATACTTCATTCTCGTCGGTGTTTGTGTCTCCGGAAGTAGACGACAGCTTTGAAATCGAAATCAATCCGGCCGACCTGCGGGTGGACGTCTACCGTGCCTCCGGCGCCGGTGGTCAGCACGTTAACCGGACCGAGTCGGCGGTGCGGCTGACCCACAATCCGACCGGCATCGTAGTGGCCTGTCAGGCCGGTCGTAGTCAGCACCAGAACAAAGACCAGGCAATGAAGCAGCTGAAGGCCAAGCTTTTCGAGCTGGAGATGCAGAAGCGCAACGCCGAAAAGCAGAAGCAGGAAGATGCAAAGTCTGACATTGGCTGGGGTAGCCAGATCCGTTCTTACGTGCTGGACGACAGCCGCGTCAAGGATCTGCGCACCAAAGTGGAAACCAGCAATACCCAGGCGGTACTGGACGGCGACATCGACAAGTTCATCGAAGCCAGCCTGAAAATGGCCCTGTGATGACCGGCAAAGGCCCCGGACTGATTACCCCGGACCGAATCTGAATCCGACACTTTTAGTGAGATATCATGACCGAACAAACCCATAACGTCGCCCAGCACGAGGACAACAAGCTGATTGCCGAGCGCCGCGCCAAACTGGCGGAGATGCGCGAGCAGGGCAATCCGTTTCCCAATGACTTCCGTCGGGACAGCACCGCTGCAGAGTTGCAGGAAAAATACGCTGACAAGAGCAAGGAAGAGCTGGAGTCCATGGGCATCCGGGTGGCCATTGCCGGTCGCATGATGCTCGACCGCAAGGCGTTCAAGGTGGTTCAGGACATGACCGGCCGGATCCAGGTCTATGCCTCCAAGGATGTCCAGAAAGAAACCCGCCACTGGGATCTCGGTGACATCATCGGTGTTCGCGGCACCCTGTCCCGGTCCGGCAAGGGCGACCTGTACGTCAACATGGACGAGTATGTGCTGCTGACCAAGTCGCTGCGACCGCTGCCGGAGAAGCACAAGGGCCTGACGGACATGGAGGCGCGCTACCGCCACCGCTATGTCGACCTGATGGTCAACGAGGACACCCGCAAGGTGTTCCAGACCCGTACCCGGCTGATCAACAGCATGCGTAACTACTTCGCCGAACGTGGCTTCATGGAAGTGGAAACCCCGATGCTGCAGGTGATTCCGGGCGGCGCAACCGCACGCCCGTTCGTCACCCACCATAATGCCCTGGGTATTGATATGTACCTGCGGATTGCGCCGGAACTGTTCCTCAAGCGTCTGGTGGTGGGCGGCTTTGAGCGGGTGTTCGAGATTAACCGTAACTTCCGTAACGAGGGGCTTTCCACCCGGCACAACCCCGAATTCACCATGGTGGAGTTCTACCAGGCGTATGCGGATTATAACGACCTGATGGACCTCACCGAGGACATGCTGCGCCGGATGACTCAGGAAGTGCTCGGTACCACCACCGTGGTCAACACCCGCGAGCTGCCTGGCGGTGAGGTGGAGACGGTCGAGTATGACTTCGGCAAGCCGTTCGACCGGATGACGGTGGTGGATGCCATCCTCCGTCACAATCCGGATATCCAGGCCGGTCAGCTGGGTGATGAGGTCAGTGCACGGCACGTTGCCGAGCGCCTGGGCATCAAGCTCAAGGACACCTCGGGACTGGGTAAGGTGCTTACCGAAATCTTCGAGGCTACCGCCGAGCACCTGCTGGTCCAGCCGACCTTTATTACCGACTATCCGAAGGAAGTCTCGCCGCTGGCCCGCTGCAAGGACAGCGATCCGTTTGTCACCGAGCGTTTCGAGTTCTTCATTGGCGGCCGCGAAATCGCCAACGGTTTCTCCGAGCTGAACGACGCCGAGGACCAGGCTGAGCGCTTCCGTGCCCAGGTGGCGGAAAAGGATGCTGGTGATGACGAGGCCATGTTCTACGACGACGACTACGTGATGGCGCTGGAGTATGGCTTGCCGCCCACGGCCGGCGAGGGTATTGGTATTGACCGTCTGGCCATGCTGCTGACCAACTCGCCGTCCATCCGTGACGTTATCCTGTTCCCGCACATGCGGCCGGAACACAAGGCCGAGCACCAGAAGGCCGCGGACGACCAGGAAGGAACGCAGTAAGCCATGCACCCGGCTGAGGTCCTGGCAAACCAGCTCCGGCCCGGCCGGGGCTGGTCCGAGTACCTTGCCGGGGAGTTCCGCCAGCCCTACATGCGGACGCTGGCAGAGTTCCTGGCGGCGGAGGAGCAGGCAGGCAAGACGCTGTTCCCGCCGCGTCAGCACTGTTTCAATGCCCTGAACAGCACGCCCCTGGATCGGGTGGCGGTGGTGATTTTGGGGCAGGACCCCTACCATGGTCCCGGCCAGGCCCACGGCCTGTGTTTTTCGGTTCGCACCGACGTTCCGCCACCACCCTCCCTGGTCAATATCTTCAAGGAAATCGAGAGTGATCTCGCCATTCCGGCGCCGGATCACGGCTGCCTGCAGCCCTGGGCGGAGCAGGGCGTCCTGCTGTTGAATACGGTGCTTACGGTAGAGCAGGGCAAGGCCGGCGCCCACCAGGGGCTGGGCTGGGAAACCTTTACCGACAAGGTCATCACGACCGTTAACGGGCAGCGGGATGGCGTGGTGTTCCTGCTGTGGGGCAGCCATGCCCGCAAGAAAGCCGGAATGATCGATCGCAGCCGTCACCTGGTTCTTGAAGGCCCGCATCCGTCACCACTCAGTGCCTACCGTGGTTTCTTCGGCTGTCGCCATTTCTCCCGGGCCAACCAATGGCTGACCGGGCAGGGGAGGATGCCGGTGGACTGGGCACTGCCCACCCGGGCCGAGCTGCTGGCCCGTTATTCCCGCTCGGGTACCTGATAGGGTAACGGCAGCGGAGCAAGCGCGACCGCGCCCATGCCGTCCACGGTCAGGGCCTGGTTTGCTGCATCGTGACGCAGCACTGCCAGCAATTCCACACTGCCATCGTCATAGCCAACGGCATTGATCACCTCGCCCACGGCCCGGTCACCAGCCAGAATTGCCTGCCCCGACTCGGGAACTTCGGCGAGTGGGCTGGCGGTCAGTCGGAACAGGCTTTTCTTCAGCTGGCCAAGGAAATGCATGCGCGCGATCACCTCCTGGCCGGTGTAGCAGCCTTTCTTGAAGTGAATGCCGCCGACGTGCTGCCAGTTGAGCATTTGTGGAACGTAGGCGTCATGGCTGGCCAGCGTAAGGCGAGCCACGCCAGCCGCAATTTCACTGCCATACCAGTCGGCAAGACTGCCACCGGTCGCCGTGTCCAGTGGACTGCTATCGCTGCGGCGGGTTTGCCAGAACTCGTAGCGGGCCAGTCCGTCGGCCGTGCTCTCAGTGCGAATCAGGTGGCCGGATGCCGTCTTGACACTGTCGCCGGGGCGGAGCAGTTGTTGCGCGGCCGCCGGGTACAGGCGGTCGGCGATCTCGTCGCCCAGCAAACCGGTAATCCGGGCTGACTCTTCGACGGCCATGGTGGTGCCGCGGAACAGCATCAGGTATTTGCGCAGGTGTCCGGTGATCGCGTCCGCGCTTTCAACGGGCAGGTTGAGCAGGACATCCTCGCCATCGCGGACCAGGCGGGTCAGGCAGTAGGCCCTGCCTTTCGGGTTGCAGGCTGCGGCTCTGGGGGAGAAGGCTTCGGTCACGTCCGCCAGGTTCTGGCTGAACTGGCCCTGGAGAAAGGTATCGGCCTGGGCTCCGGACACCCGGATAACCGCCCGATCGGTCAGGGAAATTGCCGCCGGCCGGGGCAGGGGCTTGTGGGCTTGGGTGCTGGCAGACTGGCTCATGGAAACTCCCAGGTTATGGTTCGGATGGTGCGCCCGCCGGGTTCAGGACCGTTGCGGGTTGCCACCGGTAGCCGCGGAGCCGGATAACCGGATCCAGGCTCTGAGGCGGCGGAAATCCTCCCCGCGGACGTTGCAGCAGTATGGACCGGCATCCACCAGGATGACCAGTCGTGACCGGGATATGGTGTCATTGGTGGAGACTTTCAACAGCGCAAGGCGAGCGGTAATACGGCTTTCCGGGGCAATCCGTGCGGCCAGGGGCGTGCCTGACGCGGTTACGGCAAACAGTTGGTCGTCCTCGACCTGCAGCCCGGTGATGGCACGCCGGCCCCGCAACAAACCGCTGGTGCGGGCCTGCCAGATAACGCCGGCGACGATCAGCGGAAGGCAGAACAGCAGCGCCGGCAGCGTGAGCAGCCCGGCGAGGGCTGTAAACGTCAGTAGTGCCAGCCAGGGCAGGCTGGCCAGGGCGCCGGCACTGAGTGACGGCGCCAGGCGGACATCAATCCGGCTGGACACGCTGGAGAATGATATCAACGATGCGCTGCAGGTCCGGATCTTCCGGGCGGCTCCGCTGCATGAACCATTCGAACATGTCGGTGTCTTCGCAGCTCAGCAGCTTGCGGTAGCGGGCCTGATCCTCTTCCGGCAGGTCAAGGTAGGCTTCTTCCAGGAAGGGAACCAGCAGTACGTCCAGTTCCAGCATGCCGCGGCGGCTATGCCACCAGAGGCGTTTGAATTCGGTATTGTCAGACATCGGCGGTCTCGCTTGAGTGAACGGGTGATCAGGACGCTGGGGTCCTGTAGTTGGCCGGAACCAGTACGGTGTCCCCGGGCTCGTTGAGCAATCCGGGATAATCCAGGGTGTAATGGAGGCCGCGGCTCTCCTTGCGCTGCAGGGCGGAGCAGATGATCAGATCGGAAACGGTGACCAGGTTGCGCAGCTCAAGCAGGTCATTGGAGACCCGGTAGTTGCTGTAGAATTCGCTGATTTCCTGGGATAACAGGTCGACCCGGTGTTTGGCCCGTTGCAGCCGTTTGGTGGTGCGTACGATTCCAACGTAGTCCCACATGAAATGGCGCAGTTCATCCCAGTTATGGGAGATCACAACGTCCTCGTCCGAGTCCCGTACCTGGGACTCGTCCCAGTCCGGCGCCGGGGGCGGTGGGGGAATATCGGCTTCGCGTCGGGCGATATCACTGGCTGCCGCCCGGCCGTACACCAGGCACTCCAGCAGGGAATTGCTGGCCATGCGGTTGGCACCGTGCAGGCCGGTAAATGCGGCTTCGCCGACGGCGTAGAGCTGGTTGATGTCGGTCCGGGCCCGTTCGTCGCTCATGATGCCGCCACAGGTGTAATGGGCGGCAGGAACGACCGGAATGGGCTCGCGGGTGATGTCGATGCCAAAGCCCAGGCACTTCTCATAGATGGTCGGAAAGTGGTGGCGGATAAAGTCCGCCGGTTTATGGCTGATGTCCAGGTACAGGTGGTCGGCACCCAGCCGTTTCATCTCATGGTCAATGGCACGGGCGACAATATCCCGGGGCGCCAGTTCGCCCCGCGGATCGAACAGGTCCATGAAGCGGGATCCGTCCGGCAGTTTCAGCAATCCGCCTTCACCGCGGACAGCTTCGGTAATCAGGAACGACTTGGCATGGGGGTGATACAGGCAGGTCGGATGGAACTGGTTGAACTCCATGTTGGCAACCCGGCAGCCTGCCCGCCATGCCATGGCAATACCGTCACCGGACGCACCGTCGGGGTTGGTGGTGTAGCGATAGGCCTTGCTGGCCCCGCCGGTGGCGATCACGGTGAAGCGGGCGCGGAACAACTCGACGTGATTGTCGGCCAGGTTCAGGATGTAGGCACCAACACACCGGTTGCCCGGCAGGGACAGCTTGCGGTTGGTGATCAGGTCGACCGCGACCCGCTGCGACAGCAGGTCGATGTTTGGCCGGGCTGCCGCCTGCTCGCTCAGGGTGGTCGACACCGCCTGGCCGGTAGCGTCGGCCGCATGGATGATGCGGCGGTGGCTGTGGCCGCCCTCCCGGGTGAGGTGAAGCTGCTCGTGTTCGTCACGGGTGAACTGGACGCCGCTGTTGACCAGCCAGTCGATGCTTTCCTTGGCATGTTCAACGGTGAAGCGGACGGCATCCTCGTGACACAGGCCGCCGCCGGCATCCAGTGTGTCACGGACGTGGTTTTCCAGCGAATCGGCATCGTCCAGCACGGCGGCGATCCCGCCCTGTGCCCAGAGTGTGGCACCACTAGTGATGGCGGCCTTGCTGATGACAGCGATGCGCAGATGGCCTGGAAGGTTCAGCGCTACTGTCAGACCGGCAGCGCCGCTGCCGATGATGAGCACGTCGTATTCGTATGATTGTGGCATCAGATTGTAATCGCAGGCCATAATGTGGACGTGTATTGAACTAAACTTTACGCTTGCTGTCTATTTGGCGAAACGGGGTGTGCCCGCAAACTTCCGGGCACCAGTGATAAACCGGACGCCAGACAAGGCAGTAGCATGACGCTTTTGAAGCAAACACCCACTGGTTCCCTGAGCCAGCAACGTGCAAGGCCCGGCACTTCATCCATGACTCCGGAAACCGACAACCGCCCCGAGGAAACGCCTGACAGCCAGACCGACCTGCAGCTGGTCAGGAAGGTGCGCCATGGCGACCGTGCGGCGTTCGATCTGCTGGTTATCAAGTATCAGTCGCGGGTCGCTTCCATCATCAGTCGTTATGTCTTTGACAGTCAGGAAGTGCTGGACCTGACGCAGGAAACCTTTGTCAAAGCCTACCGGGCGATCGACCGGTTCCGCGGTGACAGTGCCTTCTATACGTGGCTGTACCGGATTGCGGTCAACACCGCGAAGAATTTCCTGGAGGCGCGTGGTCGTCGGCCCCAGGGCAGTGCCGATGCAGCCGAGGCAGAGAATTTCGATGATGGCAGCCGGCTGCGGGACAATGCCTCGCCCGAACGCATGCTCCAGCGCGAGCAGTTGCAGCGGGAGTTGCGCAAGGCAATCGCAGAATTGCCGGAGGAGCTCCGGTCCGCGTTCCTGTTGCGGGAATTCGATGGCCTGAGCTACGAGGATATTGCGAAAGTGCTTGAGTGTCCGATCGGAACGGTCCGGTCCCGGATTTTCCGGGCCCGGGATGCAGTGGACCGCCGTCTTGGTCCGTTGCTGAATGACTCCCTGACGTAATGAATGAGGTTACATCCCATGGATGATCGTCTCAGAGAAACACTTTCGGCCATGCTCGATGACGAGGCGGACGAACTGTCTGTGCGCCGGCTGTTGTCCCATGGCGACCAGAACGAGGTCCGCTCCCAGTGGCAGCGCTGGCAGCAGGTCAGGGACCTGATGCACGATGGCAGTCAGCCGGTTGCCGGAGGGATCAATGTCAGTGAACAGGTTCGCCAGAGCCTCGACAGCTCTTCGCCGCAGCGGTTTCGCCAGGCAAGCGGTGCCGGCCGGCGCGGCATGTGGCGCTGGTCTGCCGCAGCCATGGTGACCTTTGGTCTGCTGGTCGGCTTCGGTGTTGGCAGCGGCTGGGAGCAGATGGAACCTGCGGTCGTTGCGGCCTCCGCGCAGCCGCCCGGGACAGATGAGAATCCGGTTCCGGAAGTTGCGCTGCAGGGGCTGGACGATGAGCAGTGGGAGCAGCTCAGTCGCTACCTGCTGGAACACGCCCAACACAACAGTGTCGGAGCCGGCCGCGGTTCGGTGGGCTATGCCCGCCTTGCCAGTGCTTCGGCTCCGGCCTACTGACCCGTGCAGTGGATGCTTAATGTTATGGGACTGCGAGGACATGACATGACGCTTGTGGTGCGTGCCCTGGCCTTTCTGCTGCTACTGCCAGCGCTGGCGGTCCGGGCGGATATTGCTGCTGATAGCGCGGCGGACGCCGATTATTGGCTGGAACGGTTGGGGCCGGCGCTGAACATGACCAGCTACCGTGGCGTTTTTGTCTATGCGCGGGGTGACCAGGTCAGCACCATGCGGGTGGCACACCGCTATCGCGATGGTTACGTGGAGGAGCGGTTGGTACAGCAGGATGGCGCCAATGGTGAAATTGTCCGCAAGGGTATGCGGGTGGTGTGTGTGCTGCCCGATCACGGTCGGATCCAGTTGGACCAGGTCATCCCTTCAGGTCCCTTTGCCGAAGCCTTTGCCAGCCAGCCGCTGCAGGTCAGCAAGTGGTATGTCCCGGAAAAGGTGGGGGAGGACCGGGTAGCCGGCTATGCCTCGGTCGTGGTGGCGCTCAAGGCACGGGATGGCTTCCGCTACGATCATCGGCTGTGGCTGGAAAAAACCACCGGTCTGCTGGTCAAGAGCCATGTTCGCACGGCGGCTGGCGAGGTGCTGGAGCGCTTTCAGTTTACCAGCCTGGAGATCACCGACGACCTGCCTGACAGTGACTTCGAGGTTCAGCTGGAGGGGCGGGAAGTGCGCCGGGATTTGCCCGACCCTGCGGCGTCCCCGGCTCCGGCCAGAATGAATGGCTGGACCCTGGGCTGGCGTCCGGATGGCTTCATGCCGGCCGCGGCGCCCCGTTCCGGCAGCGGTCAGGCGGTTGCGTTTTCCGACGGCGTGGCCGCGTTCTCGGTGTTTGTTGAGCCGCGGGGCAGGCTGGACATGCCCACCGGAGCGTCCCGTATCGGCGCTACCACGGCATATATGCGGCAGCTGGATGCAGGCAAGAATGGCTTTCTGGTCACCGTGGTGGGAGAAATTCCACCGGCAACCGCCCGGCGGGTTGCGAACTCGGTTGCCATCGATGATGCCATGGCGTTCACGGTGCAGCCACAGTGATAACCGAATCCGGCAAGGTCGTGGCAGAGGCAGGCAACAAGGTGTGGGTCCAGACCATCCGCCAGAGCGCCTGCACGAGCTGCGCTGCCCGCCATGGCTGCGGTCAGAAGGCGCTGGCGAGTTTCACCGCCGGGCGTGCTAACCGGGTGCTGGTGGACAATACCCTGGGGGTCCGGGTAGGTGACGAAGTGACCGTGGCCATTTCCGAGTCCGCTCTGCTGGCGGCATCGGGACTCGTTTATGCGTTGCCCCTTTTGCTGTTTGTGGCGGGTGCACTGGCCGGTCACTGGCTGTCGGGTGGTGCCGAGCCTGCTGCGGTTGCTGGTGCGGTCATTGGCATGGCGGTCGGATTCGGGTTTGCCCGCAGCCGTCGGGTCGGTGCAGATGCCCGCTACGCACCGCGGCTGATACGGACCGGTACGGCAGAACGCGACACCTGTCTGTAAATCCTACAGTTTGTTAAGTTGAAATCGCCTTGCCAGGCCACAGAATACATCCCATACCGGTGTTAAAACCGATCACCTGGACTGACTACAACAAGGGGTACGAAATGTCAGAAGCCATGATTTTCAGACCGTCCCGTTTCCGTTCCGGGATGACCATGACCGCTCTGCTGATGCTGGTTGTCGCAATGTTCTGGGTGCAGGGCGCAGCTGCCCGCAGCCTGCCGGATTTTACCGAACTGGTTGAGGAGAACTCCGGAGCCGTGGTGAACATCAGCACCACCCAGGAAGTGCCGGCGCAGGGCCGGGCGATGCCCTTTGACGAGCGCCAGCTGGAGCAGTTGCCGGAATTTTTCCAGGACTTCTTCCGTGGCCCGCACTCACCCTTCGGGGGAGGCAGTCCCGGACAGGTTGAGCCGCGCCGTTCCATGGGGTCCGGATTCATTGTTTCGTCGGACGGCTATGTGCTGACCAACAACCACGTGATCGAGGGCGCCGATGAGATCATCGTGCGTCTCAATGACCGTCGTGAACTGCCGGCCACCCTGGTTGGTACTGACCCGAAATCCGACCTTGCTGTTCTCAAAATTGAAGATGGTAACGACCTTCCGGTGGTCCGGATCGGTCGGTCGAAGGATCTGAAAACCGGTGAGTGGGTATTGGCCATCGGCTCGCCGTTCGGTTTTGATTACACCGCAACCGCCGGTATTGTCAGTGCGCTGGGCCGCTCCTTGCCGACCGAGAACTACGTACCCTTCATCCAGACCGATGTGGCCATCAACCCCGGCAACTCCGGCGGCCCGCTGTTTAATCTGGACGGCGAGGTGGTTGGAATCAACTCGCAGATCTACACCCGCTCCGGCGGCTTCATGGGGGTGTCGTTCGCCATCCCCATCGACGATGCGATGAACGTTTTCCGTCAGATTCGTGACAAAGGGTCGGTTTCCCGGGGCTGGCTGGGCGTACTGATTCAGGAGGTCAGCCGTGATCTGGCAGAGACTTTTGGGCTGAAGCGGCCCCGCGGTGCACTGATTGCCGAGGTTATGGAAGGGTCGCCCGCGGCGCAGGCCGGTCTGCAGGCCGGGGATATTGTGCTGGAGTATGACGGCGAGGCGATCGTGATGTCGTCGGACCTGCCACCAATGGTCGGTCGTACGCCGGTGGGGGAAACCGCCCGCCTGCAGGTGCTGCGCGGTGGTCGTGAAATGATGCTGGATGTCGAGATCGGCCAGCTGCCGGAGGAAGGGCAGCAGCAGGCGGCGGCACCGGCACCTGATGCGGCGCCATCGTCGGCACCCCTGGGGCTGACTGTGCAGCCGTTGCCTGCAGACCTGGCCAGCTCCCTGAGCGTGAGTGGCGGGGTGCTGGTCAGCAACGTCGCCCGGGGCCCGGCGCTGGAGGCGGGAATTCGCCCGCGGGATGTGATCACCGAGCTGAACCGTCAGGAAATCCGCTCCGTCGAGGACTTCCGGAAGGTGGTGGCGGCATTGCCGAAAAATCGTGCGGTTTCCGTCCGGGTGGTTCGCCAGGGGATGGCAACCTACCTGGTAATGAAGCCCTGATCCGGAGCTGACGGCGGCCGCTTCTGCGGCCGCGGTCTCCCATCGCGGGCGCAACCCGCAGGGTGTCGGCAGTGAACGACAGCCTGCGGGTTGTTTGTTATACTCGAAAAAAATAATTTCCGTTCAAGGCCATGGATCGGACCGTATCTTCATGATGAATGCCAGGGATGTCTCCCTCCGGGAGTTGTTGCGGCTGCCCCACGCGCTCGTTGCGTGGTTCCTGCTGATTGCCTCTATCATTATCACAGCCCTGCTGTGGCAGTTCTCCGTCCGCCTCGTCGAGGACCGCACGGAAGCCCGTTTCCGCACCCAGTCGCTCCAGCTCAAGACAGCCATCGAGGAACGCCTGCTGAACTATGAGCAGGTGCTTGCCGGCAGTGCGGGGCTATTTGCGGTTACCGGGGAGGTCAGTCAGCAAGACTGGCGTACCTATATCCGTAATGTGGATATCGAACGTTACTACCCGGGTATTCAGGGCATCGGTTATGTCCGGCGCCTCGCTCCGGAGGATGTGGCGGACCATGTCAGCAGCGTGCGGGAGCAGGGCAATACCGGCTATCAGGTGCGGCCGCCCGGCTCGCGCGACGAGTACCTGCCTGTTGTTTTCATGGAACCGGGTACCGCGCGCAATCGCAAGGCATTTGGCTATGACGCCTCAACCGACCCTGTTCACCGGACTGCCATGGTACAGGCCCGGGATCAGGCAAGTCCGGTGGTGACCGGCAAGGTAGTGCTGGTTCAGGAGGAACTGGCCGAGGACCAGGCCGGCTTCATGATGTACTACCCGGTCTATCACGGCGGGGAAGCGCCGGCAACACTGGCGGAGCGCCATGGGATGCTCAGGGGCTATGTGTTCAGCGCATTCCGGATGAATAACCTGATTGATGGCATCGTCGGGCTGATTGCGCCCTTCCTCGATGTGCGGATTCACGACGGCAGTGAGCCGCGGCGGGATACCCTGATGTACGGGTCCAATCTCGGTTCGCTTGATGACAACTTCAGTTTCGAACTGAGCCAGACGATCCGTTACGGTGGCCGTACCTGGCTGCTGCAGACCCGTTCGACGCCGGCGTTTGACTTCCTCGCCTCTGACCCGCGGCCACCCATTGTGCTGGGCAGCGGGCTGGTCATCAGTTTCCTGTTGTTTGCATTCAGTCTGTCGCTGATCCGCTCCCGGCTGCTGGCGCAGGTCAGTGCCGGCCGGTACCGTGCGATCACTGAGGGTGCTGCCAACGTGACCCTGGTGCTCGACCGGGATGGCCGCGCCAACTATGCCAGCCCGTCGTCCCGCGACATTCTCGGTTTTGAGCCTGATCATTTGCGGGATATGGACTTCGAGACCGTGGTGCACCGGGACGACTGGCCCCAGTTGCAGGCCGGCTTTGGTGAGGCGGTGCGATCGCCGGGCACCCAGTTGCCGGTGGTGCGGGCGCGGGTACGGGATTCCTCGGGTCAGTGGCGGGATATGGAAGGCACCTACACCGCCATGCTGGACGTGCCCGGGGTAAACGGCGTGGTGCTCAGCCTGCGGGACCTCACCCAGCTGAAGGCTGCGCAGTCCGAGCTGCACCGCCTGGCGTTCTATGATCCGCTGACCGGACTGGCCAACCGCCAGTTATTCCGTGACCGGTTGGCCCACGTGGTAAGGCGCAGCAAGCGCACCGGTGAAGCGGCCGCTCTGATGTTCCTTGACCTGGATGGCTTCAAGCGCATCAACGACACCCTCGGTCATGAGGCCGGCGATGAGTTGCTGCGACAGGTGGCCTTCTGGCTGACCGGTTGTGTTCGTGAGGAAGACTCGGTCGCCCGCCTCGGTGGCGATGAATTTGTGGTGTTGCTGTCGCGAATCAGCGGCCCGGAAGCGGTCGGGCGGGTTGCCGAAACCATCCTGCGCAGGTTGTGTCAGCGGGTTCGCCTGAGTGAACATGAGGTGGGGGTAACAGTGAGTATCGGTGTCACCATGGTGCCCTTCGACAGTGACGACCCGGGCGTGCTGATGAAGTACGCCGACCTCGCCATGTACCGGGCCAAGGAACGGGGGCGTAACAACTACCAGTTCTTCACTCCGGCGATGAATATCAAGGCCGCTCGTCGCCTGCTGCAGCAGGAAGAGCTGGCGAGCGCCCTCGAAGGCGACCGCTTCCTGCTGCATTACCAACCCAAGATCAATCTCGAGAATGGCCGGGTGATTGGTGTCGAGGCGTTCCTGCGCTGGCAGCACCCCGAGAAGGGACTGGTGTCGGCTCAGCAATTCATTGGCCTGGCCGAAGAGACCGGGCTGATTGTCCGGCTCGGCGAGATTGCCTTGCGGCAGGCCTGCATCCAGATCCAGGCCCTTGAGCGGGCCGGCTTTGAATCGCTCAGGGTGGCCGTCAATCTGTCCGTGCAGCAGGTCACCGACAATGGTTTCCTGGACCTGTTCCGCCAGATTATCACCGAAACCGGAGTGTCGCCGGATCGGCTCGAGCTGGAGATGCCGGCTGAGTTGCTCAACGAGGATCCGCGGATGTTGCGGGATATTCTTGGAGCGCTGAACGATCTTGGTGTGTGTCTGATCCTCGATGATTTCGGAACCGGCTCCTGTTCGCTGGCGGCGCTGCAGCAGCTGCCGCTGGACGTGGTAAAAATAGACCACCGGTTTATCCGCGATATCCCGTACAACGTCAGTGCAACGGATGTGGCCTCCGCGGTCATCGCGCTGGCGCGCAAGCTGCATCTGACGGTCGTGGCCGAAGGGGTGGAAACCCCGCAGCAGCTGAGCTTTCTCCGGTCGGTGGGTTGTACCCAGTGCCAGGGTAATCTGTTCAGCTATCCGCTGGACGAGGATGCCCTTATCGGCTTCCTGGTCCGGCAGTATGAACGACCCCTTATCTCCTGATCATGGCAATGGCGGCTGGTTACCGGTAAAATCCCGCAGTTACCAAATTCCCGGTCTGGCCAGAGCCTGCCGGTGGTTCGGGTAATGCGCCCGATCTGCCGCCTGTCCGGCCTTTCCGGATCGGATCCTTCGTCTTTTATGAGTACCCATTGTCTGTGACTGAATTGAGCCGTATCCGCAACTTTTCGATCATCGCCCATATCGACCACGGCAAATCCACACTCGCTGACCGGTTTATCCAGATTTGTGGCGGCCTGAGCGACCGCGAAATGGCCGAACAGGTGCTCGACTCCATGGACCTTGAGCGCGAGCGCGGCATCACCATCAAGGCCCAGAGTGTGACGCTCAACTATACGGCGAAGGATGGCGTCGAGTACAAGCTCAACTTTATCGACACCCCGGGCCATGTCGACTTTTCCTATGAGGTTTCCCGCTCCCTGTACGCCTGCGAGGGCGCATTGCTGGTGGTCGATGCCGGCCAGGGCGTTGAGGCCCAGTCGGTGGCCAACTGTTACACCGCGATCGAGCAGGGCCTTGAGGTCGTGCCGGTCCTGAACAAGATGGACCTGCCGCAGGCCGAACCTGAGCGGGTTGCCAAGGAAATCGAGGACATTATCGGTATCGAGGCCCAGGACGCAGTGCGCTGCAGTGCCAAGAGCGGTATGGGTGTCGAGGATGTTCTCGAGGATCTTATCAAGAAGATTCCGCCGCCCCAGGGGGATCGCTCGGCGCCCCTTCAGGCGCTGATTATCGATTCCTGGTTTGATAATTACCTGGGCGTGGTGTCGCTGGTGCGGGTGACCCAGGGTGTGCTGAAAAAGGGTGACAAGATCGTCATCAAATCCACCGGCAAAGCCTGGAACGCCGACAAGGTGGGTATCTTCAATCCCAAGCCGACCGACACCAACATTCTTGAGGCCGGTGATGTGGGGTTTGTGGTTGCCGGTATCAAGGATATCCACGGTGCTCCAGTGGGCGACACCATCGTGCACCACAAGTTTGCCGACGAAACACCGATGCTGCCGGGCTTCAAGAAGGTCAAGCCGCAGGTGTATGCCGGCCTGTTTCCGGTCAGCGCGGATGATTACGACGATTTCCGTGACGCCCTGGAAAAGCTGACCCTGAACGATGCCTCCCTGTTCTACGAGCCGGAAAATTCCGATGCTCTCGGTTTTGGTTTCCGCTGTGGATTCCTCGGCATGCTGCACATGGAAATCATCCAGGAGCGGCTTGAACGGGAATACGACATCGATCTCATTACCACCGCGCCTACCGTCATCTATGAGGTGGTGACCCGACAGGGTGAGACCGTGTCGGTGGACAACCCCTCCCGGCTCCCGGATATTGGGTCCATCGAGGAGATGCGTGAGCCAATTGTCGAGGCCAACATTCTGGTGCCCCAGGAGCACCTGGGTAATGTCATTGCGCTGTGCGAGGAAAAACGCGGTATCCAGAAGAACATGCACTTCATGTCCAGCCAGGTTCAGCTCACCTATGAGTTGCCGATGGCGGAAGTGGTGATGGACTTCTTCGACCGGATCAAGTCCGCCAGCCGTGGTTTTGCGTCGCTGGATTACCATTTCGTCCGCTTCCAGCCCGCCAACCTGGTACGTCTGGATGTGCTGATTAACGGTGACCGTGTCGATGCCCTGGCGCTGATCGTCCACAAGGAGCAGGCCCATTACAAAGGCCGCGCCCTGGTCGAGAAGATGAAAGAGCTGATTCCCCGTCAGATGTTTGATATCGCCATCCAGGCTGCGATTGGCAATCAAGTGGTGGCCCGGGTAACCGTCAAGGCCCTGCGCAAGAATGTCACGGCCAAGTGTTACGGTGGTGACGTCAGCCGTAAGAAGAAGCTGTTGCAGAAACAGAAAGAAGGCAAAAAGCGCATGAAGCAGTTGGGTAACGTCGAGGTGCCTCAGGAAGCGTTCCTTGCCGTACTGAAAGTGGATAAATAACTAAGGCACCTGAATGGATATCGATTTTCCCCTGATTCTGGTCGTTCTGACCCTGGCGACCGGACTGATCTGGCTTGCCGACAAGTTGTTTTTGCGGGCGCGACGGCAGGCAGCCGCAGAAGCAGAAGGTGCGGTGCCGGCTGCAGTCACCGGTGACGAAGCGCAGGCTGAGCCGCGGGAGCCGTATCTGGTCGATCTGAGCCGGTCATTCTTTCCGGTGCTGGCCATCGTTCTGGTATTGCGCTCGTTTCTTGTGGAGCCGTTCCAGATTCCTTCCGGCTCCATGCTGCCGACCCTGGAAGTGGGCGACTTTATCCTGGTCAACAAGTTTTCCTACGGGCTGCGCCTGCCCGTTGCCGGCACCAAGGTTGTGGATCTCGCAGATCCGGAGCGCGGCGACGTGATGGTCTTCAAGTATCCTGAGGACGGTAAAACCAACTACATTAAAAGGGTCATCGGCCTGCCCGGCGATCACATCCGTTACCGCAACAAGGAACTTTTCGTCAACGGGGACAAGGTGGCGAGCCAGTTTGTAGCGAAATTGCCGCCGGTGGAACTGCGCCGCGAGTACCTGGGTGACGTGGAGCACGACATCTTCCTGACCATGGGGCGCCAGAGTGGCTCCGGGGAGGGCGAATGGGTGGTCCCGCAAGGCCATTACTTTGTTATGGGGGACAACCGGGATAACAGTAACGACAGCCGTTACTGGGGAACCGTGCCAGACGATCTGGTGGTGGGCAAGGCTTTTGCCATCTGGATGCACTGGAAATCACTGACCAGCCTGCCGTCGTTTGACCGCGTAGGCGGCATAGAATAATCAGAAACTCATGTCAGGGCGTGGAATATCATGAAAACCAGAAATCTTTCCTCCATAAACAGTCAGGCGGGTGCCTCTGCGATCACCATGCTCATTATGGTGCTGTTTTTCGGCAGCCTGCTGACGCTGGTGATCAAGCTGGGGCCGGCCTATCTCGATGACATTACCATCCAGGAAGCCCTTGAGAGCCTGGACGGTACCGAGGGGCTTTCCGATATGGGCCCGGCGCAGGTTCGCACGCTGATCAACAAGCGCCTGAGCGTGAATAACGTACGGGGCTTTGACGCCAAGCAGATTCTCGTGGAGAAGAACGGCGAATTCGTGGTCATCAAAGTGGACTACGAAGTTCGTAACAACATTTTCCGCAACGTCGACACTGTTGTCAGTTTTAAACATGAATACGAGATGAAGGGCAAGTGACTTCCCGACCCGACCTTGACCGCTTGCAGCGCCGCATAGGCTATCAGTTTCGCGACCCGGAACGTCTGCTGCTGGCGCTGACGCACCGCAGTCATGGCAATCACAACAACGAACGGCTGGAATTTCTCGGCGACTCGATCGTGAATATGGTGATTGCCGAATACCTGTTCCAGCACTTCGAGAAAGCGCGGGAAGGGCAGTTGAGCCGGCTGCGGGCACGGATGGTCAAGGGGGTCACCCTGGCTGAGATCGGCCGGGAATTCGAGCTGGGGAATTACCTGCGACTGGGGTCCGGTGAATTGAAAAGCGGTGGTTACCGCCGCGAGTCGATTCTCGCCGATGCCGTGGAGTCGATCATTGGCGCCATCTATCTCGACAGTGATTTCGAAACCTGCCGCGCCCAGGTGCTGCGCTGGTTCGAGCATCGCCTGAAGGGGCTGAACCTGCAGGACACCCAGAAAGATCCGAAGACCCGGCTCCAGGAATACCTGCAGTCGCGCCAGTTCCCGTTGCCGAAGTATGATGTCATATCGGTGGAAGGTGAGGCCCATGCCCAGACCTTCCACGTATCCTGCGCCCTGCCGTCACTGGATCGTACAACCACAGGTGTGGGTAGCAGCCGTCGAATCGCCGAACAGCAGGCAGCACGCAATGCCCTGAAGGCACTGGGTGTCGAGGAGCACTGATGAATGATATTACCCGTCCGGAGAATCCGGATAGCCGCTGCGGTTTCGTCGCCATTGTCGGTCGCCCGAATGTTGGCAAGTCGACCCTGCTGAACCACATCCTGGGGCAGAAGCTCAGTATCACGTCCCGCAAACCGCAAACGACCCGCCATCAGGTTCTTGGCATCAAGACCATGGGTCCGGTCCAGGCCATCTATGTGGATACGCCGGGTATGCACGAGGAAGAGCCGCGTGCGATCAACCGGTATATGAACAAGGCTGCGACCTCCGCGTTGATCGATGTGGACGTGGTGGTATTCGTGGTGGATCAGCTGAACTGGACCACCGCAGACGAAATGGTGCTGGAAAAGCTCAGCAAGCTGCGTTGTCCGGTGATCCTCGCCATCAACAAGGTCGATAAACTCGAGAACCGCGAAGTGCTGCTGCCTCATCTGCAGATGCTGTCGCAGAAGCGGGATTTTGCCGAGATCATCCCGCTGTCGGCATTGCGGGAGCAGAATCTGGCGCCCCTGGAGGAAGCGGTCGGGCGTTTCCTGCCCGAAAGCGTTCACTTCTATCCGGATGACCAGATCACTGATCGCAGTGAGCGTTTCCTGGCGTCGGAGATTGTGCGCGAAAAAATTACCCGCCAGCTGGGTGCCGAATTACCGTACTCCGTGGCGGTGGAAATCGAGGAATTCCGCCGTGACGGCAAGACCCTGCACGTGTCCGCGTTGATTCTGGTGGAGCGGGAAGGTCAGAAGAAGATCATGATCGGTGACAAGGGTGAGCGCCTGCGTCGCATTGGCCAGGAAGCCCGGGTTGATATGGAGCGCATGTTCGACAGCAAGATCATGCTGCGGCTCTGGGTCAAGGTCAAACGCGGCTGGGCGGACAGTGACCGGGCCCTCAAGAGCCTGGGAATGAACGATCTCTGAGGCGGTTATGAGGGGGGCGTCGCAGCAGGAGCCCGCTTATGTGATCCACCGCCGGCCCTATCGGGATACCAGCCTGATGGTGGATCTGTTTACCCTCAACCATGGCCGCATGACGGTGGTTGCCCGCGGTGCGAACAGTCCCCGCAGTCCTCTCAAGGCCCAGCTCCAGCCATTCCAGCCCCTGTTGCTCGACTGGCAGGGGCGGGGTGATCTGAAAACCCTGACCCAGGCCGAAACCCGCCATGGCCCAGCGCTGACCCGCACCACCGCCATGTACAGCGGGCTTTACCTCAATGAAGTGCTGCAGCGGCTGTTACCCGCCGGTGACCCCCATCCGGACCTGTTCGCGGCCTACATCGAAGCGGTTTCGGCACTGGCCGAATCTGCCGATGTCGAGCCGGTACTGCGGCGTTTCGAAATGGCGTTTGCCGAAGCGATGGGGCTTGGCTTTGCCTGGGACCGCACCACCGATACCGGAGCCGACGTGATGCCCGGCGAGTTGTACTGCTACGACCCCGAGCAGGGACTGGTGCGTGTCCCGGGTGTGGGCCTCCACCTCAGTGCCCTGCCGGGAGAGACGCTGCTGGCGATTGCGGCTGGCGACCTGGAATCTGTGGCCTGTCGTCGTCTTGCCAAGCGGGTAATGCGTATACTGATTGATTACCTGTTGCAGGGGCGCCCCCTGCACAGCCGAACCCTGTTCAGTCATGGTCGAGGAGAACCCCATGAACCCTAGAGTTTTGCTTGGTGTGAACGTAGACCACGTGGCGACCCTGCGGCAGGCCCGCGGTACGCGGTATCCGGATCCGGTGCAGGCTGCCCTGCTGGCGGAAGAAGCCGGTGCCGACGGCATAACCATTCACCCCCGGGAGGATCGCCGCCATATCCAGGAACGCGACGTGCTGATGTTGCGGGAGATGCTCAACACCAAAATGAACCTGGAAATGGCGGTTACCGACGCCATGCTGGCGTTTGCCGAGCAGGTGCGGCCGCATTGTGTCTGTCTGGTGCCGGAGAAGCGCGAGGAGTTGACCACCGAGGGCGGGCTCGACGTCGACGGGCAAGAGGAACGCGTTGCCAAGGCATGCGAGCGGATGGCCCGGATAGGGGCCGAGGTATCGCTGTTCATTGATCCGGACCCGCTGCAGATTGATGCGGCGGTCCGTTGCGGGGCACCGGTCATCGAACTGCACACCGGCGAATATGCCGAGGCGGCGACGCCGGAAGCGGTGGAGGAAACCTTTGCCAAGCTGGTTGAAGCGGTTAACTACGCCCGTAAGAAAGGCCTGATTGTGAATGCCGGCCACGGCCTGCATTACCACAATACCGAACGGGTTGCCGCGATCCGTGGTATCAACGAGCTCAACATTGGCCATGCCATCATCGCCCGCGCGGTGTTCACCGGTCTCAAGGAAGCGGTGCGCGACATGCGGGCAATCCTTGATAGTGCCCGCCGCTGAGCTCAGTCAGCGCTGACCCGGTGCCGGTGGCCACGGAACATCGGCTGCCAGTCGGTCTGCTCACTCCATGCCTGGAGGCGCTCCATGGCACCCAGGAGCTGGTCCTTGAGGTATTCCCGGTCCGGGGTGGCACGCTTGAGGGCGGTTTCGAGCCGGTTGGCGGCTTCCCGCAGCTCGGGTACGCCGCAGTAACGGGTAGCGCCGTGCAGCTTGTGGACGATGTCGAGCAGGCCGTCGAGGTCGTTTTGCTGCCACCGCGCCCGGATTTCCGGCAGGTCGGTATGCAGCTGCTCCAGTAGCATGCTGAACAGTTCCTCGGCCAGATCCTCTTTGCCGGCTGCCAGTTCAATACTTTCATCCACGCTGACGCATTCCCGTTGTTGCTGGCGGGTGGAGGGCCGGATACGGCGGCGGGTATCGCGGATCTCCGCTACCGGCAACTGATTGCCATTGCCCCCGTGACAGGCATAGCCGGTGTATTCTTCGATGGTTTCCCGCAGCTGGCTGCTGCTGATGGGCTTGGCGAGGTAACCGCTGAAGCCTTGCTGCAGCAGCCGGTCCTGCTCGTCGGAAAGGGCGTGGGCGGTCAGCGCGATAATCGGTGTGCGCCGGCTGCTGTCATCCAGTCCCCGCAGCCGTTCGGTGGTTTCGACACCATCCATACCCGGCATCTGCAGATCCATGAACACCAGGTCGAAGCGCTGCTGGCGCGCCTTGCTGAGTGCCTCGAATCCACTGGCTGCGCCTTCCGCCTCGACCTGGCAGTCCTGCAGCAGGGTCATCACCAGTTTCAGGTTGGCCTCGTTGTCGTCCACCGCAAGAATCCGCGGAACCCCGCCGGCCACCGGTTGTGGTGCCGGGTAAGCCGGCTTGCCGGGCAGGCGCTGCTGGCCGGCGTTGATGCCATGGACCAGCAGCAGCAGCTCGTCATAGAGCGGGTCCCGGCTTACCGGCTTGGTCAGGTGTCCGCTGGCGAGCTCGGACACCGGCGTGTCGTGGGTATCGAGGGTGGGGGTCAGCAACAGGGTGCGGCAATCCCGGTCGAGTTCCAGGTTCCGGATCAGCCCGCAGTACTGGCTGGAACGCAGCAGGTGCCGGGTAATGCCCACGATGGCAACTGCATAGCCGGCCTGGCTTTTCTGGGCTTCCTCGACCTGCTCCTGCATGGCCGCGGGCGTTGCCACCCGGTCGACGGTCATGCCCCAGTCCCGCAGCAGATGCTCGACCGCCAGTCCGGTGGTTTTCTGGTGTTCCAGGTAGATCACCCGCTCGCCCTGCAGGGCATCCCGCGGTGGCATGGCCTCGCCGCTGGCTGACAGCTCCGATGACAGGGTAAACCAGAAGGTCGAGCCCTTGCCGAGCTCACTTTCAAGGCCGATCTTGCCGCCCATTTCTTCCACCAGGCGTTTGGAAATTGCCAGCCCGAGTCCGGTGCCGCCGTATTGGCGGGCTGTGGAGGCATCGGCCTGGTTGAACGCATTAAACAGCGATTGCTGCTGGGCCCGGGACAGTCCTACCCCGGAGTCGGTGATGCTGAGGCGCAGGGTGACCCGGTGGTTTTCGACATCCTCCTCTTCGAGACTGGCACGCAACACCACCTCGCCGGTCTGGGTAAACTTGATGGCGTTGTTCACCAGGTTGGTAATGACCTGCTTGACCCGTAATGGGTCCCCCATCAGGTTGTCGGGGACGTCGTTGTAGATCAGCGGCACCAGGTCGAGGTTCTTGGCATGGGCGGCGGGCGCCAGCATGACCATGACGTCTTCGATGATATCCCGCAGCTGGAACGGAACCCGGTCGAGGATCAGCTTGCCGGCCTCGATCTTGGAGAAGTCGAGAATGTCGTTGATGATGGTAAGCAGGATCTCGGAGGACTTGCGGATGGTGTTGAGGTGATCCCGTTGCTGGCGGGGCATGGGGCCCTTGAGCAGCAGTTCGGTGAAACCGATGATCCCGTTCAGCGGGGTACGGATTTCATGGGACATGTTGGCCAGGAACTCGGACTTGATCCGGCTCGCTTCCAGCGCCTCCTTGCGGGCGAAGTCCAGTTCGATATTCTGGATTTCGATGGTTTCGAGAGTCTCGCGCAGGTCTTCGGTGGCCTGGTCAATATTCTGCTGCATTTCAGCCTGGGCCTTGCTCAGCTCCTCCGCCATGGCGTTCAGCCCCGATTCCAGCTGCTCGAATTCCGGGCCGGCGCCGGTATAGACCCGGGTGTCCAGCTTGCCTTCCTTCAGTCTGGCAACCGCGGCGTTGAGTTCAAAGACCGGATCGGTGAACGAGCGGCTCAACCGCACGGCAATTAACAGGCTCAGAATGACCCCGGCCAGAATGACCAGCAGGGAGATCAGCAGCGCTTTGTAGGTTTCCTTTTCGGTGCGGATATGGGACATCTCCACCGAAACCCAGCCGATGGGTTCGCCGCTGCTGCCCCCGAGGCCATCCGGGCGGAGTTCGAGCAGGTTGTCGATCATCAGGTCCTGGAGGTAAACCGGTGTGACGAAGGCGGTGCTGGCCTGGTTGTTCTGGCGATGGTCAAAGGTGGTCTTGTGAATCCGCAGGGCGGCGGCCCCGAGACCGGATTCCAGGGTCGGTCCGGTATGCAGCAGGCGGTTGCGGCTGCTGTCGTAAAAAGTAATCGAGCGCACGTCCTGCTCTTCCAGCAGGGCATTGGAAAGGCTGCTGAGCAGGCTGCGGTTGGCGGTGAACATGCCGTATTCGGAGCCGGCGGCCAGTTGCCGTGACAACGAGTCGCCCCGGTCCACCAGCAGCTGTTCAATGTTCCGCACCCAGCTGTAGGTGAAGAAGATGCCCAGCAACAGAGTGGTCAACAGGGTGGGGACCAGTGTCACCACCAGAACTTTTTTACGAATGCCCCAACGCCGCATCTGGTGTTCCCGATTGATAACTGCCCGGCCTGAAACCCGCCTGGCCGGACGACTCCGCCGGCGCGTTCCGGTAACCGGCTGTCTTCCGTGACAGGATAGCTGATCCGGCACCGGATGACTGTGATTCGATGCCAGTTATAGCCGGCAGTCATGGATATAGCGGTAAGCTGTATTGGGAGACTGCGGCTGATACGCGTATCATGCGAATCCGAAGTGTACCACAGGCGGTCGGCGTCACTACCGGGAATCCGGTCCGGCCTCTGCTGACAGGAGACAGATGCAAGATGCAGTTCCCGACCATTGAAGATTATGTGGGGCATACGCCCCTGGTGCGCCTGCAGCGGCTGCCTGGCGACACCAGTAACGTGATTCTGGCCAAGCTTGAGGGCAATAACCCCGCCGGTTCAGTGAAGGACCGCCCTGCCATCAGCATGATTCAGGAAGCGGAACGCCGGGGTGAAATCCGCCCGGGGGATACCCTGATCGAGGCTACCAGCGGCAATACCGGTATTGCGCTTGCCATGGCGGCTGCCATCAAGGGCTATCGCATGGTGCTGATCATGCCGGCCAACATGAGTGAAGAGCGGCGGGCCTCGATGCGTGCCTACGGTGCCGAAATCATCACCGTAAGTCAGCAGGAGGGCATGGAAGGTGCCCGAGACCTGGCCCAGCGTATGGAAGCCGAAGGCCAGGGCAAGGTGCTTGACCAGTTCGCCAACCAGGACAACCCGCTGGCCCATTACCGCACTACCGGGCCGGAAATCTGGGAACAGACCAAGGGGCAGGTTACCCACTTTGTCAGCTCCATGGGGACCACGGGTACCATCATGGGCGTGTCGCGCTACCTCAAGGAGCGGAATCCGGATGTGCAGATCATCGGTCTGCAGCCGAAGGAAGGCGCGTCCATTCCGGGCATCCGGCGCTGGCCGGAGGAATACCTGCCCAAAATCTATGATGCCACCCGGGTTGACCAGGTGATCGATATTGGCCAACAGGACGCCGAGGAGACCATGCGGGCACTGGCCCGCGAGGAAGGCATCTTCTGCGGCGTTTCTTCCGGTGGCTCCATTGCCGCCGCCCTGCAATTATCCAGGCAGGTTGAAAACGCGGTGATCGTAGCCATTATCTGTGACCGTGGTGACCGATACCTGTCAACCGGGGTCTTCCCCGGCGCCTGATTCGCCCAGTAAGAGAATTCAGTATGAGCAGAAGACGCAGGAAGGCCCTGCCGGCAGAGCCCGTCCGTTGTGTAATTGAAAAACTGAGCCACGATGGCCGCGGTATTGCCCATCAGGACGGCAAGATCCAGTTTGTTGACGGAGCCCTGCCCGGTGAGACCGTCATGGCGAAGGTGGTGAGCAGCCGTCGCAAGTTTGATGAGTTGCGCACCACCGAGGTGCTTGAGGCGGTGGCAGAGCGGGAAACGCCGCCGTGTGAGTTTGCCGACCTGTGTGGCGGCTGCAGCCTGCAGCACATGGGTAGTGACGCACAGATCCGGTTCAAGGAAGACACCCTGCGGGAGCATTTTGCCCACTTCGGGGGCATTGAGCCGGAAACGTGGATTGCGCCCATGCGCTCCACCGCACTGGGCTATCGCCGCAAGGCGCGCCTCGGCGTCCGCTTTGTACAGGCGCGGGAGTCGGTGCTGGTGGGGTTCCGGGAGAAACGTAACAGTTTTCTGACCGACATCAGCCGTTGCGCTGTGCTGGATCCCCGCATCGGTGAGCGGATTGTGCCACTGCGGGAGCTGATCCACAGCCTTGAGGCGTATCAGCGTATTGCCCAGGTGGAGGTTGCCTGTGGTGATGACGAGGCCGCGATGGTGTTCCGGAACATGGACCCGCTCAGCGATGCCGACACCGCCCGGCTGATCGCTTTCGGTCAGGCCCATGATTTGCATATCTACCTGCAGCCGAAAGGCCCGGATACCGTTCACCGGATCTGGCCGGAGCAGGGTGCCGGTGACACTGACGGCCAGGAGCGCCTGGTGTACCGGCTGGACGAATTCGATCTCACCATGCGCTTCCATCCGATGGACTTTACCCAGGTCAATGCGGAGGTGAACCGCAGCATGGTGCACCGCGCCGTGGAGTGGCTGGATATCCAGCCCGGCGAGCGGGTGCTCGACCTGTTCTGCGGGTTGGGTAACTTCACCCTGCCGCTCGCCCGCAAGGGCGGCCATGTGGTGGGTGTCGAGGGTGATGACGCCATGGTGGTGCGGGGCCGGGAGAACGCCCGGCTCAACGGCCTGGCCAATGTCGACTTTCACGGTGCCGACCTGCACGGGGATTTCACCGGACAGTCCTGGGCGAAGGAAGGCTTTGACAAGATTCTGATCGACCCGCCACGGACTGGCGCGGAGGAGATTTGCAAGTATCTGACGGCCTTCGGGGCCAGCAGGATCGTTTATGTATCCTGTAACCCGGCAACCCTGGCGCGGGACGCGGGGGTGCTGGTCAGGAACGGATACCGCCTGGTGCAGGCGGGCGTGATGGATATGTTCCCCCACACCACCCACGTGGAGTCCATCGCACTTTTCGAGAAGAAGTAGCGCCTCGGGAAAACCACAGGTCCGCTGGCGGGCCGGTAACGGACAGGTAGAGCAGTTACGGCATGGTAAAAGTTCGCGAAGATTACGCAGTGACCGGGGACGGTCAGGTGGACATCGAGCGCTGGGTGCGTCAGATCGAGTCACAGACCCATCTGGAGAATCCCGACCAGTTCCGCAGGGCCTGCGAAAAGGCGGCCGAGATTGACCTGAAGGCGGTCCAGGAAGACCGTCTGTGGGCACCCGGAGCCAGCAGCTTTCGCACCGGGATCGAAATGGCCCAGGTGCTGGTCGAGCTGCACCTGGATCAGGCCAGCCTGGTGGCCGCCATCCTCTACCGCGCCGTACGGGAGGAGCGGGTCCCGCTGGCGGAGATTCGTGCCGAGTTCGGTGATGAAGTCGCCAACCTGATCGACGGCGTCCAGCAGATGGCGGCCATCTCGTCCATGCACCATCCCCTCAAGGGCAACGTGCTGGGCCAGAGCCAGGGGCAGTTGGACAACGTCCGCAAGATGCTGGTGACCATGATTGACGATGTCCGGGTCGCCCTCATCAAACTGGCCGAGCGGACCTGCGCCATCCGCGCGGTCAAGGATGTGTCTCCGGAAAAGCGCATGCGGGTGGCCAAGGAGGTCTTCGACATCTACGCCCCGCTGGCCCATCGCCTGGGCATCGGTCACATCAAGTGGGAGCTGGAGGACCTGTCGTTCCGTTACCTCCACGAGTCGGCCTACAAGAAAATAGCCAGGTTGCTGGATGAGAAACGGCTCGACCGGGAGGGTTACATCCGGCGGGTACTGGATACCCTGCGTGGCGAACTGGAAGAGGCGGGCATTGAGGGCGAGCTGTCGGGTCGTGCCAAGCATATCTACAGCATCTGGCGGAAGATGCGCCGCAAGGGTATCGATTTTTCCCAGGTCTACGACGTGCGGGCGGTACGGATCCTGGTGCCGGAGGTGCGGGATTGCTATGCCGCCCTTGGCATCGTCCACAGCCTGTGGCGCCATATCCCCAATGAATTCGATGATTACATTGCCAGCCCCAAGGAGAACGGCTATCAATCCCTGCACACCGCGGTGATCGGCCCGGAAGGCAAGGTGATGGAAGTGCAGATCCGCACCCACAAGATGCATGAAGAGGCGGAGCTGGGAGTCTGCGCGCACTGGCTCTACAAGGGTACCGACAAGGGCAACAAGTCTGCCGGCTACGATGCCAAGATCAACTGGCTGCGCCAGGTGCTGGAATGGCAGGAGGAGCTGGGTGATATCTCCGGCCTGGCCGATCACCTCAAGTCGGACGTGGCGTCAGACCGGGTGTACGTGTTCACGCCGGAGGGTCATGTGGTGGACCTGCCCCAGGGTGCGACCCCGGTGGACTTCGCCTACCGCGTGCATACCGAAATCGGACATGCCTGCCGGGGTGCCCGGGTCAACGGCCGTATTGTGCCGCTGACCTATCCCCTGAAAACCGGCGACCAGGTGTTCGTGCTCACCTCGAACAACCTGGCGCCGAGTCGCGACTGGCTCAACTCCAGCCTCGGCTACATCCAGACGTCCCGGGCCCGGGCGAAGGTGACGCACTGGTTCAAACAACAGGATCGTGGCCGCAACATCATCGATGGCCGAGCCATCCTCGAGGATGAGTTCAAACGCCTGTCGCTGCACGACGTCGACCTGAACGATCTCGCGGTCAAGGTAAACTATCCGGCTGCCGAGGACATGTTCGCAGCTGTGGGTGCCGGCGACCTGCGCCCGACCCACGTTGCGCATGTTGCCCAGCAGATGCTGGAGCCACGGACCCAGCAGCTCGATCTCAAGCTCGGAGCCAGGCGTAACAAAACCTACGATACCGAGTCGGACATCCAGATCCTGGGGGTCGGCAAGCTCAAAACCCAGGTGGCCAAGTGCTGCAAGCCACTCCCCGGTGACCCCATTGGCGGCTACATCACGGTGGGTCGCGGGGTCACGGTGCATCGCCAGGACTGCCTCACCTTCCTCAACCTGCGCGAGTTCGAGCCCAACCGGATCATTGAAGTAAACTGGGGCGGGCGCCAGGAATCGGTGTACCCGGTGGATATCGAGATCGAAGCCTATGACCGGTCCGGACTGCTGCGGGACATTACCCAGGTGCTGACGTCGTCGAAGAGTAACGTGCTGTCCCTGCACACCCAGTCAAATCGGGATGACAACACCGCTACCATGACGGTGACCGTGGAAATCTCCAGTCTTGAACAGCTGGCCCGCCTGCTCGCCCAGATCCGTAACCTGCCCAATATCATCGACGTCCGGCGGAAGCGATCATGAGCTACAGTATCGATGACCTGAAGACCCTGATGGCCAGGCTGCGGGATCCGCAGACCGGTTGCCCGTGGGATGTGAAACAGACCTTCAGCACTATCGTGCCCCACACGCTGGAGGAGGCCTACGAGGTGGCGGATGCCATCGAGCGGGAAGATTATCCTCACCTGGAAGATGAGTTGGGTGACCTTTTGTTCCAGGTGATCTTCTACAGCCAGATGGGGCAGGAAGACGGCCACTTTTCCTTCGACTCGGTGGTGGACAACCTGGTTCGCAAGCTGATTCGGCGTCATCCCCATGTCTTTCCGGAGGGCACCCTGGCGAGCCGGGTGGACCCGGACAACCGGCCCGGCGAAGCCGAAATCAAGGCCAACTGGGAGCGAATCAAGGCAGAAGAGCGGGCGGCTTCGGCGTCAGGGCAGGGCGAGGCTGTCGCGCCCGGGCGGCTCGACGGCATTGCCCGCACCCTGCCGGCCATGGCTCGGGCTGAAAAACTCCAGCGCCGGGCGGCCAGCCACGGCTTCGACTGGCCGGACATCGGCCCGGTGTTTGACAAGCTTCATGAAGAGATCGATGAGCTTAAAGCGGCCTGGCGGGAGGCCCAGGCCGATGACTCCGCCCGCGATGCGGTAGAAGACGAGCTCGGCGACCTGATGTTCGTCTGTGTCAACCTCGCCCGCTTTCTCAGGGTCAACCCCGAGCAGGCACTGAAGCGGACCAACCACAAGTTCGAGGCCCGTTTCCGCGCGATCGAGGCGCGTCTCGCAGCCGAAGGCCGGGACCTGGATTCGGAGCCCCTGGAGGCTCTGGATGCCATCTGGCAGTCCGTCAAAGGGGTTGAAAACAAACCGTAATCTTCGGTAGGTACAATCCGTTACCATTTTGACGGGCTGTCCGCAGCGCCTTCGACTACACTCCGCTTAAAGGACTACGGGACCAATCCGTGGTCCGGGTTTGGCCAAAACAAGAGGCAGGAGTAGCGGCACCATGAAGATCAAGGATCTGGTGAATTACTGGGACAAGCACGCACGGGGACGTCTTACCCGTGATGCGTATTTTATGGCCCTGTCAGATCAACACCATCAGCGGCTGGAAAAACTGGCGGCGCTGTACCCGATGAAGTCACCGCAGGATTTGATGCGAGACCTGATCTCCGCATCCCTCGACGAGCTGGAAACCAGCTTCCCGTATGTGCAGGGAACCAAGGTGGTGGCTCTCGATGAGGATGGCTTCGAGATCTACGAGGACAAGGGGCTGACCCCGCGGTTTGTGAGTCTCAGCCAGAAGCACATCCAGCGCATCAAGTCCCGCCAGCTGGAGTCGGTCGCCTGACCTCCTGACCCGGGGGCTCGATCGCTTTCTTGTCAACCCGGGTGATTGCCTGTCACCCGGGTGTTGTCGTCGCGGCCTTCCGTGTAGCGGTTTGCCCGGTCAGCGCCCGACACGGGCGCCGTCACTTCCCGGTTATTTCTTGTCCCTGGCCTCAAGCTTGTCCCGGATCGGGCTCTGGCGCACCAGGTCATCCAGTGCGGCCGCAATCATGTCGTTGAGAATGTCACTTTCGGAACGGTCCGGATAGAGTTCTGCCAGGGCTGCTACCCTTGCGGCATCTTCCAGGGGCAGGCGCAAGTTGTAATCATGGGTCCGCTCGACCGGTTCTTTCTTGCTTTCCCAGTGTTTGGGCAGATCTGTAACTTTCATGCATTCTCCTTGCGGCCACTGTTTTTAATCGTTATTAGTATCGTTACTACGCCGGGCTTTCGTCAATTTAAAAGGATGGCAATGTGACCGAACTACATCCCGACCTCAGAGAAAATGTCCGCATGCTCGGAGAGCTGCTGGGACAGAGCATCCGCAAGTATCCGGGGCAGCAATGTTTCGACCGGATCGAAGAGATCCGCGCGGCGGCCAAGGCGGACCGTCGTCAGGAGAGCGGATCGGGCCAGCGCCTTGAGAAGCTGCTCAGTGAGCTTGGTGATGACGAGTTGTTGCCGGTCACCCGGGCCTTTAACCAGTTTCTCAACCTGGCCAATCTGGCGGAACAGTATCACGGTATCCGGCGCAAGCGCGGGCACCAGTCTGACCTGATGGTGGAATCCCTGGGGGAGGTATTCGAACGCCTCAAGGCCGGGGGTATTGCGCCGGACGAGTTGCACCGCCGGGTGGCGGATCTGCGCATCGAGTTCGTACTGACCGCGCATCCCACCGAGGTTGCCCGCCGCACGCTGATCATGAAATACGACGAGATGTCCGCGTGCCTTGCCCGGCTGGACCACGATGACCTGTTGCCGGCCGAACAGGAAGAAATCACCGAGCGACTGCGGCGACTGATCGCCGAAGCCTGGCATACCGACGAGATCCGTCATGAGCGTCCCACCGCGGTCGATGAGGCCAAGTGGGGTTTTGCTGTTATCGAGAACAGCCTGTGGCAGGCGCTGCCCAGGTTCCTGCGCGGCCTGGACCGCGCACTTGCCGAATCCACCGGTCAGGGGCTGCCGCTGGAGGCCTCACCGGTCCGGGTGGCGTCCTGGATGGGTGGCGACCGTGACGGCAACCCCAACGTCACCCACACCGTCACCCGCAAGGTGTTCCTGCTCGGACGCTGGATGGCCGCGGACCTTTACCTCCGGGACATCCAGGCACTGCGGGCCGAGCTGTCCATGTGGCAGGCCAGCGATGAGTTGCGGGCGGTGGTCGGCGACACCCGGGAACCCTATCGGGTGGTGCTCGGGCAGCTGCGGGAGCGGCTCGTGCGTACCCGCGACTGGGCCGAGGCGGGCGTCCATGACAGGGTTGCGGACAGCAACGATATCCTGTTCGACAACGACGAACTCACCGGCCCCCTGGAATTGTGTTACCGCTCACTGATTGACTGCGGCCTCGATGGCATTGCCAACGGGCCACTGCTCGATACCATCCGTCGCGCCCACAGCTTTGGGCTGCCGTTGATCCGCCTCGATATCCGCCAGGAGGCTTCCCGCCATGCCGAAGCGATCGCGGAAATTGTGGCGCACCTCGGGATCGGAGATTATCTGTCCTGGCCGGAGCAGCAGCGCCAGGACTTTCTGGTGAAAGAACTCAGGGGATGCCGGCCACTGGTACCGCGCAACTGGCAGCCATCGGAACCGGTGGCGGAGGTGCTCGCCACCTGTGAAGTGGTGGCGGCGCAGACCCCGGAGGCGCTGGGCTCCTATGTCATCTCGATGGCCAGTACGCCGTCCGATGTGCTGAGCGTGATCCTGCTGCTCCGGGAAGCGGGGATGAAAAACCCGATGCGTGTGGTACCGCTGTTCGAGACCCTGGACGATCTGCGCGGTGCGCCCGCGAGCATGACGGCCCTGTACGAGGTGGACTGGTACCGTGAGTATTGCGGTGACCGTCAGGAAGTGATGATCGGTTACTCCGATTCCGCCAAGGATGCCGGCCAGCTGATGGCCGCCTGGGCGCAGTACCAGGCCCAGGAGCAGCTCACCGAGGTGGCTGGCCGCTACGGTGTCCACCTGACCCTGTTCCACGGTCGCGGTGGCACGGTTGGCCGCGGCGGCGGCCCGGCCAACCGGGCGATCCTGTCGCAGCCTCCGGGCTCGGTCAATGGCAGTTTCCGGATTACCGAGCAGGGCGAAATGATCCGCTTCAAGTTTGGTTTGCCGCGGCTGGCGGAACAGAGCTTGACCCTTTACACCACCGCGGTGGTGGAAGCCACCCTGGCGCCACCGCCGGCTCCGGAGCCGGAGTGGCGGGAGACCATGGATTGGCTTACCGAGCGTTCGCTGAAGGCCTATCGGGAGGTGGTCCGGGAGAATCCGGATTTCGTGCCTTATTTCCGCCAGGTGACCCCGGAACAGGCCCTCGGCAAACTGGCCCTGGGAAGTCGGCCGGCACGCCGCAAACCTTCCGGCGGTGTGGAGAGCCTGCGGGCCATTCCCTGGATATTTGCCTGGACCCAGATGCGGCTGATGCTGCCCAGTTGGCTGGGGAGCGACGTCGCCCTGGAGGAGGCGGCCCGTAGCGATCGTTTTGTTACGTTGCGGGAAATGATGGCGCGCTGGCCGTTCTTCAAAACCTACGTCGACATGCTGGAAATGGTGGTTGCCAAGGCAGATCTGCGGATTGCCAACTACTATGAGCAGACTCTCGTCCACGACCCGCAACTGCGGGCACTGGGTGCAAATCTCCGGCACCGGCTGCAGGATTGCACCAACCGGTTGCTCGAGCTCAAGCAGCAGGACCGGCTACTGGCCGACGAACCGGTCTTTGCCCATTCCATGAGGGTTCGCAACCCTTATACTGATCCGCTCCATTACCTGCAGGCAGAACTGCTGCGCAGGGATCGGGAAAGTGAGGGTAAGGGCGAGGTTCCGGAACTGGTGGAACGGGCGCTGAAGGTCACCATGGCAGGCATCGCCGCCGGAATGCGCAATACCGGTTAAACCCGGTGGCGCACTCCCTGCAACAGCGAGCAGCAGGAAAGGAGTCAGATCTTGGCAGTAGCGGCGCAACTGGAGCAGTACTTCAGTCGCAAGGGCATTGCGTACATTGAGTTGCCGGTTTCCCCGGCAGCCAGCCTGGAGGCAGTGGTCAGCGCGTCCGGCAGGTTGGCGGCGGATGTGATCCGTGCCACCTTGCTGGTGGATATCAATGGCGCGGTGATGGCGGTACACCCGTTTCGCAGTGTGCTTGATCCGGAGGCTGTCTACTGCCTGACCGGGCGTAAACTGCAGCCTCTCACCAGTCGTCAGGCGGATCGCCTGTTCGGTGACTGTGCGCCGGGGTTTCAGCCGCCGGTGGGTGAGGCCTATCAGCTGCCGGTAATGGTGGATGAAGATGTGCTGGCGATGTCCCGGGCGGTAATGGCGGGCGGTGCCGCCAATACCCTGGTGCTGTTGGAAGAAGACTCATTGCGGGAAGTGCTGGCGGGGGCGCGCGTTGGCCGGCTGATCAGCGCTGGCCCGATGGCCAGAGGGTCTGCCGGAGTCACCCTGGAGGACGCTGCCGAACAACTGCAGCGGCTTTATCGTCTGCCCCCGATGCCGGCGCTGACCCCGCGCCTGGGGCAGCTTGCCGGGGGTGCTGACGTCAACCGGGAGCAGCTGCTTGAACTGATTGAGCTCGATCCGGGCTTGACTGCGCAGATTATGCGCTATGCCCGTTCGGCGTTGTTCAATGAGGCGGTGGCGGTTAATTCGGTACAGGACGCAGTACGGGAGCTGGGCTGGGATCGGGTCGCCCATGCCGTTGCCGGCATGGCGGCGGAACAGCCGTTTGCGATCCCCCGAGGTGGCAGTCTGGGCCTTGATCAGTACTGGAGTCACTCGTTGTGTTGCGCCTTTCTGTGCCAGCGCATGGCGAGCTGGACCGGTACCGAGCGGAGTCTGGCGTATCTGTGCGGGTTGCTGCACAACATCGGGCTGTTACTGATTGCGCACCTGTATCCGGCGGAGTTCGCCGAGCTGGATGCGCTGAGGGATGCCAGCCCGGAGGCTACCATGGCGGTGCTGGAGCAACAGGTTTTCGGTGGTGGCAACGACGAGGAACTGCAGGCCGTCAGTCATGGCGCCATGGGCGGGATCCTGCTGCGCCTTTGGCAGTTACCGGACGCGGTGATCAAAGCGGCCGGGGTGCACCAGAATCCGCAGTATCATGGCGACCATGAGACCAGTGTACTGATGGTCCAGCTTGCCAATGCCCTGCTCAGAGAGCGGGGCATTGGCGACGAATTCAACACGGCGCTTGCCGAGCCTGTCGCCGCCCGACTTGGCCTCCGGCCGGAGCAGCTGGCCGAACTCCGTGAAGAGGCGGGGCGCGTGGCTGAGGACCTGGATATGCTGACCGCTGCCTTTGCGACCTGAGCGCCGGCTCCGGCAGGCCAGCATGACCGTGGCCCGGTCATGCTACGGAGGTCCACTTTCTCTTACCCCGCTGAGTTCGTATAATGCGCGTGCTTTTTTCGCGGGGTCGTGCGTTTTCTCCGCTGAGAGGTTGTCGCAAAGCTGCGGAGTTTTGCCACACCTTCTTAAATGATAATGACTAAAATGGGAGCACAACGTTATGAGAATCATCATGTTAGGGGCGCCAGGCGCCGGTAAGGGGACACAGGCCCAGTTTATTACCGAGCGATTCGGGATTCCCCAGATTTCTACCGGAGATATGCTGCGGGCCGCGGTCAAGGCGGAGTCCGAGCTTGGTCTGCAGGTCAAGGAAGTCATGGCGACCGGTGGCCTCGTTTCTGATGACATCATCATTGCGCTCATCGAAGAGCGGGTTCAGCAGCCGGACTGCAAAAACGGCTTTCTGCTTGACGGCTTCCCACGCACTATCCCGCAGGCTGAAGCCCTGAAAGACCAGGGGATCGGTATCGACTATGTGGTGGAGATCCATGTTGCCGATGAAGAAATCGTCAACCGCCTGTCCGGTCGCCGGGTTCATGAGGCCAGCGGCCGTACCTACCATGTGAAGTACGATCCGCCCAAGGTTGAAGGCAAGGACGACGAGACCGGCGAGCCCCTGGTCCAGCGCGAAGACGACAAGGAAGCCACCATTCGCAAGCGCCTGCAGGTTTACCACGACCAGACCGCACCTCTGATCGGCTACTACCAGGGCTGGGCCGCCCAGGCGCCGGCCGCGGCACCCAAGTATGTGCGCGTGGAAGGTGTCGGCTCGCTGGACGACATTCGGGCGATGATCCTCGAGCAGTTGGGCTGAGTGGTTTCGACCTGCCTGTGAAACTGCTTGCACTGGACACTTCGTCGGAAGGCTGCTCGGCGGCCCTGTCGCTGGACGGCCGGGTTACCGAGCGTTTCGAGCTGGCACCGCGGGGCCATACCCGCCTGCTGATGCCGATGATCCGTGAACTGCTGGCGGCCGAAAGTATGGCCCCGGCAGCACTCGATGCGCTGGCGTTTGCCTGTGGTCCGGGCTCATTCACCGGGTTGCGGATAGCGACCGGTGTGGTTCAGGGCCTGGCCTATGGCCTGGAGCGGCCGGTGGTGCCGGTGTCGTCACTTGCTGCGGTGGCTGCAGAAGCCATCATGCGTTACGAACTTGCCGAAGGCGCAGGTGTCGCAGTGGCGTTCGATGCGCGGATGGGGGAAGTCTATTGGGGGTGCTACCGCAATGTTGGTGGCCTGCCCGAACTGCTCGCCGACGAACGCGTATGCCCTCCGGACGCGGTGACCCTGCCGGATGGTGTGACAGGCTGGCTGGGCGCAGGGTCGGGTTGGGCCTTCAGTGAGCAAATGCCGCCGGAGGTGGTGAGTCGGGTTACAACCGTTGACGATGGCCTGGTGCCCCGGGCCGCGTTTGTCGCCCGCCTGGCGGTACGGGATTATGCCCGTGGCCGGAGCGTCCCGGCGGCCGAGGCCCAGCCGGTTTATCTTCGCGACGAAGTTGCCTGGAAAAAACTTCCCGGCCGCTAGCCGTTCGTTCCTTTCAAACTCTCGATACCGGTACTTCCCGCCATGGAACTCTGGCAGACCATCATACTGGCTGTGATTCAGGGGCTGACGGAATTCCTTCCGATCAGCAGTTCAGCCCACCTCATTCTGCCATCCCAGCTGCTGGGCTGGCCGGATCAGGGCCTGGCCTTTGACGTTGCGGTGCATGTGGGCACCCTGGCCGCGGTGGTCTGGTACTTTCGCCATGAAGTACTGCGGCTTGCGGCGGCCTGGACCGGTGATACCCTTCGTGGCCGCATCAGTGAGGACAGTGGCCTGGCCTGGGCGATCATTGCCGCGACGGTGCCGGCGGGACTGGCGGGCATTTTGTTCAACGATCTTATCGAAAACGAATTGCGCTCCGGCCTGGTGATTGCGGCGTCCACAATCGGCTTCGGCCTGGTGCTCTGGTGGTCGGATGCCGTGGGGCGCCAGCAGCGGGGGCTGCCGGCCCTGCGGATGAGGGATGCGGTTGTGATCGGGCTGGCTCAGGCACTGGCGCTTATTCCCGGTACCTCCCGTTCCGGCATCACCATGACTGCGGCACTGTTCCTGGGGTTTACCCGGGAAGCGGCCGCGCGGTTTTCGTTCCTGTTGTCGATTCCACTGATCACCGCCGCCGGCCTGCTGAAAACGCTGGAGCTGGTCGAGCTTGGTGAGGCGGCGGACTGGAACGCCATCCTGACGGGCACCCTGGTGTCCTTTGTCAGTGCGGTTATCTGTATTCATCTGTTCCTCAAGTTCCTGGAACGGCTGGGCCTGTTACCCTACGTGATCTACCGGCTCATCCTTGGCGCCGTGCTGATTGTTGTGCTTTGGTAAATCCTGCATGATGGCCGGATGATGACATTACCGGACACTCTTTCCCTCGCAGTTGCCTGCAGTCCCTTGGGGGATGCCTATCAGGCCGGCCAGCTGGCCAGGGACCTGGGTATTCCCTTTCTCGGCACGACCGATCCCCGCAAAGTGACGGACGTCGAGGTGTTGCTGTACGCCGACGAGTCCGGTCTGGCGCTACAGCTGACCGGCAAAGGGGCGCCCGGGCCGGTGCGGGCGGAGTTTGTCAGTGGCAAGGCCGGCTACCGTCGCGAGCATGGCGGCGGCACCGGGCAGCTGGTGGCCCGGGCTGTGGGGCTGCAGAAAACCCGGCAACAACTGCATGTAGTGGATGCAACCGCCGGGCTTGGCCAGGATGGTTTTGTGCTTGCCGGCCTGGGGTGCCGGGTAACCCTGTTCGAACGGTCACCGGTTATCCATGCCCTGCTGGCCGATGGCCTGGCAAGAGCCCGGCTAAACGCAGATGCGGCGACGGTGGTGGCCCGGATGACGTTGCGGGAAGGCAGCAGTATCGACTGGTTGAGATCGGACGCCGCCGACGCCGATGTCGTCTACCTGGATCCGATGTTTCCACACCGGGACAAATCCGCCCTGGTCAAAAAGGAGATGCAGGTGTTCCGCTCGGTTGTGGGTGACGATGACGATTCGGCGGACCTGCTGGCGGCGGCACTGGCCGTAGCCAGGTACCGTGTCGTCGTCAAGCGCCCCCGCAAGGCGCCCTCCATTGCCGGCCCGGAACCGACGACCCGCCTGGAGGGCAAGAGCAGCCGCTACGACATTTACTCCCTGAAAGCCCTGCCGCGGGCCTGAGGGGCGGCTCAGGCCCCCAGCATGGTTACCTGCTGGATGGCCTGGCGCTTCTCGACACTCAGCACCAGGTCGGCGTCCTCAGCCACTTCATCCAATCCTTCCGTGTAGCTCAGCAGACCGTGGTCGTCCGTGGTTATGACGCCATTTTCCTGCAATTTCGCGATAAAGTTGCGGAACAGGGTCTTGTCGAAAAACTCCGGCGCGTTCAGGCCGAACAGAATGGACATGCGCTCCGCCATCAGGGTGCTTTGCTCTTCCAGTTCGCTGGCGCTGATCTTGCCCGGCCCATACTTGCGCAGTACCGCAATGGCGAGGTGATAGCGCTCCAGGGTCTGGATGATGAAGCGGGACAGGGTGCGCAGACGGAGCATGGCATCGGTACCTTCCTCCGGACGGCAGATACGGTCGCCGTCAACGCTGAGCAGGCCCTGTTCAATCAGGACGTCAATCCACTGGTCGATCACCGCCTCGGCATCCGCTACCGGATGGTGCAGGAACAGTTCCGAGCGCAGGAACGGATACACCACGCCCGACAGGGACCGGACTTTTTCCCGCCGCAGTGACCGGTTGTTCTCGAACAGGCAGGCAATCAGCGAGGGCAGGGCGAACAGGTGCTGGATATTGTTGCGGTAGTAGGTCATCAGGATGGCATTGCTGCCCTCGAGGCCGATGATGTCTCCCAGTTTCTGGGCTTGGCGGGTGACCAGCCCCATGTTTTCGCAGTAGGCGATCCAGTCTTTGCCGTTGCCTTCCGGCAGGGTTGTGGTGGTGGCATAGGGAAAGCGGCGCAACAGGTCGGCAAACTGGTCCATCAGCCGGGCGAGCTGGCTCTCATCCATCGCCAGGCGCTCGGTACTCAGCAAGACAGTGGCGGTGATGCCGATGGGGTTGACGGCGACCGAGGCGTTGATGCCGGTGGCCACCCGGTTGGCGAGATCGTCCACCGCCACGGGTAGCCAGTCCGGCCGGTATTCCGAGTCATAGGCTTCCTGGCGCCAGCTCGGGTGTGCCTGGTCGAGCACCTCGGCCAGGTGAATGGCATCGCCAAAATTGACGGCGACCCGGCCAAACGAATTGGTCAGCTTGCGCAGGGTCTTGGCCAGGGCAAAGATGCTCTCCTTCTGCTTTTTCTTGCCCCGCAGTTCGCCCAGGTAGGAGCGACCTTCCATGACCTTCTCATAGCCGATGTATACCGGCACGAACACGATGGGTTTGCGGTGATCGCGAAGGAAGCTGCGCACCGTCATCGACAGCATGCCGGGCCGGGGCTGCAGCATGCGACCGGTGCGGCTGCGGCCGCCTTCCACGAAATACTCCACGGAATAGCCGCGGGAGAACATGACGTGCATGTACTCGTTGAATACCGTGGCATACAAGGGATTGTCACGGAAGCTGCGGCGCATGAAGAAGGCGCCGCCGCGACGCAGGATCGGGCCCACAATCGGCATGTTCAGGTTGATGCCGGCGGCAATGTGCGGCGGCATCAGGCCGTTGCGGTAAAGCACATAGGACAGCAACAGGTAGTCAATGTGGGAACGGTGGCAGGGCACGTATACCACGGCATTGTCCTGGGCCACTTCCTTGGCAACCGTGATGTTGTTGACGGCGATGCCGTTGTAGATCCGGTTCCACAGCCAGCTCAGCACCACCTCGAGAAAGCGGATGGTAACGATGGACATGCTGGCGGCAATCTCATCGGCGTACTTGCGGGCCTTGGCGCGGACCTTTTCCGGCGGAATGTCATCCCGGCGGGCGGTCTCGCGAATGGCATCCTTGACCGCCTGGGTGCGGACCAGGCCTTCTACCAGGGTGCGGCGATGGGACAAATCCGGACCCAGCACCGCCTGGCGTACGCGGCGGAAATGGGTGCGCAGGACCCGGGCCAGCTTACGGTTGGCGCGGGCCTCGTTGTCGCGGTACTCCTCGACCACCTGGTGCAGGGACAGCGGACGATTGAACTGGACGTAGGTGTTACGGCCGTGCACGAGGATGATCAGCAGCTTCTGCAGCCGGCCAGCTACCGACCAGGTATCGGACAGCAGCAACTTGAACAGGGATTTTTCCTTGTCCGGAGAGCGCCCCCAGAACAGCGATACCGGAACCAGCTGTACATCCAGCTCCGGATGGCTCACCCCGTCGCTGACCAGGTCTCGGAACTGCTGGGTCAGCACAGGTGTCTGGCGCCGGCGGAACATGCCACCGGTGCGGCGGTAAAGGAAGAAAAAGGAATGGGGAGGTGCCGAGGTTATCGGCAGCGCCGCTTCCGCACCGGGCAGGCCGGCGCGGCGGACTTCCTGCTCCAGCACCAGCCGGCTGGAGAGCGAACTGTACTGGAGGACATAACAGACCGGTTTTTGTGGATCCAGTCCCAGGGCTTCGCGGCTGTTGCCGCTGACGTCTGTCCGGACCCATAAGAAGAGCATTTTCCGTAAAAAGGTCAGGATCAGGCTGCGAAGGCCCGGGAAAAGTCGCATATTGTCTGGCTCCGGTCTGAAAACAGGCGCTCAGTTTACTTGCTCGCGGGCACGGCGCAAAGCACAGGCTGTTCTTCTGGCCCCTGACCACGGTGTGGTACATTCTTGGGCAATCAGGTTGAGGATGTATTGTTATGGATTCATGGTCGCCCGGCTGGTCTGTCCGGCCTCCGGCTCCCGCAGACCGGCTATTGGCCTTTGCCGGTACGTCGGTGCTGCGCAATGGTCAGCACTGGCTGATGCACTGGCAGGACGGTGCCGGGTCGCTGGCTTCCGGTGCCGCCCCGGTTTATCTCGGGCAGTGGGGTGGTGAGTCCGTTTATGTGGCCGAGGTGGAGCCGGACAGCCTGGCGTCCACCGTCGAGGCGATTCCGCTGCGGGAGGCATTGCTGGCGACGGCGGATGCGCCGGTAGACATGCTGGGGCTGGGTTTTCAGGTCAGCCAGTGGTGGCGTGACCACCAGTTCTGTGGCCGCTGCGGCCAGCCCACGGAGATCCACCCCAGGGAACGGGCCAAGTGGTGCGAGCCTTGCGGTGTCCCCTGGTATCCGCGGGTTGCGCCCTGCGTCATCGTGGTCATCCGCCGTGGTGAGCGGATGTTGCTTGCGCGTTCTTCCCGGGTCAAGCGCCACTTCTACAGCCTGATTGCCGGATTTGTCGAGCCCGGTGAAACCCTCGAGCATGCCGTGGTCCGGGAGGTACGGGAAGAGACCGGGCTGGACGTTACCGCGGTGCGTTATCAGGGTTCGCAGCCCTGGCCCTTTCCCCACCAGTTGATGGTGGGCTTCTTTGCCGACTATGCTGGCGGAGAGCTGGTGTTGCAGCAGGACGAGCTGGCGGATGCCGGCTGGTTTGTGCCAGGCAACCTGCCACCGGTGCCCCCGGAAACCACCATTGCCGGGCGTCTGATCCGGGCAATGGCGCGGGAAATTGCCGGGCCGTCACCCGTGGGGAGCGCCCGGTGAGTCCAGACGAGCTGACTTCCGGTAGCGGCGCGCCCAGGGTGCTGCTGTTTGACTCCGGCGTGGGCGGGCTCAGCATTGCCCGCTGTATCCATCAGCAGCTGCCCGGTGTGCACCTGGTCTATCTCGCAGATAATGCCTGTTTTCCCTACGGTGACCAGCCGGAAGAGGTGGTTATCCGCCGTTGCCTCGAATTGACGGCCGCGGCCCTCGAGGCGTGGCCCAGTGATCTTGTCGTGGTCGCCTGTAACACCGCCAGTACGGTGGTGCTGCCACATCTGCGGGCGATGACGACGGTTCCGGTGGTGGGGGTGGTGCCCGCCATCAAGCCGGCGGCCCAGCTGTCCCGTAATCGCCGGATCGGTTTGCTGGCAACGCCGGCGACCATCCGCCGGCCCTATCTGGACCAGCTGGTGCGGGAGTTTGCCGCCGACTGCGAGTTGACCCGCCTGGGGGATCCTCGCCTGGTTCGCTGGATTGAAAGCTGGGTAGCCGGCGAGCCCCTGCCGGCGGATGCCCTGGACGCCATGCTGGCGCCTTTCCGGCATGCCGGGGTGGATACGGTGGTGCTGGGGTGCACCCATTACCCGCTGATTGGCGAGGTGCTGCAACAGTGCTTGCCAGAGGTCTTGTCCTGGGTTGATTCCGGCGATGCCATTGCGCGGCGCACGGCACATCTGCTGGCGCAGCAGGGGTGCCCGGTGGAGTCTTTACTTCCGTTGGCGCAACCGGTGGATGCGGCGTTGTTCTCCGGCACGGTGCCTGCGGGCCTTTCCAGCTTCATGAGCGGGCTGGGACTGACGGCAGCGCGGATTCATGGCCACTGGCCGGTGGCCGCCAGCCGGTGTGCTACAGCAACCGGGTCAGCTTGAACATGGCGAGAAACTCCAGCGCCGGCAGACTACGGCGGTGGCAGCAGTAAGTCTTGAAGCTCTCCCCGCGAAAACGTGACTTGGTGAACTCCAGGCCCTTGAAGTTATAGAGAAAGTTTCCCCTGTCGTAGAGACTGTGCAGGATGCGCTTGAGAATCCGGCTTTCCTGGTGCTCGGTAGACGGGTCGAGGGACAGGGGAATCAGCCCGAGATCCAGGTAGGGGGTGCCTTCCCCCTGAAAGACTTCCATCGCGTGGGCCATCAGGGTGTAGAAAATGCCCTGGCGAAAGTCCGCATTGGCCCGCGAAATATTGGGTACGTAACTGATGATCCGGTTATTGCGGTAGACCGGGTCGAAATAGATAAAACCGACCGCCTTGCCATCCTGGTAGGCGTAAAAATGCCGCTCGTTTTCCCGGTAGTCCATCTCCATGGGGCGAATCAGGAAGCGTATCTCGTTACTTTTGCATTTTCGGGTGCGGATCCAGGCCTCGGAAATTTCCCGGGTATGGTCGTCGCTGAAGCGTTCCCGGACGGTGATGCCGGCCTTGCTGGCCTGGTTCAGGGCGGTGCGGATGATCTGCTTTTTCTTGCCGCTGAGGCTCCAGCTGGCCAGGTCGATGCGTGATTCGCTGCCAAACTGGGTGCCATACAGCCCGAAGCGACGGTGGAGTATGTCCACTACCGCAGCGGATACCTGGATGTAGCAGGCGTTGGCGTGACGTTTGTGGAACGCCTCGAGAATCAGCGGGAAGTGCTCGGGGGCGGTCACTGGATCAGACAGTACAAAGGTCATGCCCCATTTGCGCATATAGGCGAGGTAGCCAATGCCTGGCAGGTCAAAATACGCCATGCCGGGTTGCAGGGTAGAGAATGACTGCGAATGGGTACCATACTGCTTCAGGTAGTCCACCCGCTCGGTGAAACTGAAGGAACCTGCTTCCGCTGAATCGACCTGATCCAGGGCCAGAATCTGATCGGCCATCTGATTGCTCCCGCTGTCCTGTTTTTGTTGGGTGGCGTGCGCCGTAACGGGCTGCCCCTGCCGGGTCTGAGCGGCAGGGGGATGGGCTATGCCTGTTTCTGGCCAAGGATCGACCAGTAACAATCCATGTTCAGCAACTTGAAATGCTTCTTGTCGGTAACCTGCAGGCCCAGCTTCTGCATGTGCTCGGGATAGTTGTAGATCTTGTGGAATGCGTTATTGGCGAACAGCCAGAAGATGAACACCGCGAGGTACCAGTAGACCTTCTTGAACAGGCGGGCGACCACGTTGCCGCTGGGGTAGCAGAAATCACCGACCACCACTCTGGCGTCGGCCTTGCCGAGCCGGATCAGGTGTTCGAGCACCTTGACCATGGTGTCCTCGTCGAAGACATTGAGGAAGAAATTGGCAACCACCATGTCGTATTGCCCGGCTTCATCGACCTTCATGATGTCGCTGTGAATGCGGCGGATGGTGAGGTTAGGGGCTTCCCGGCGCTGGGCTTCGGCAAATTTGCGCAGCATGGTTTCTGACAGGTCCACCACGGTGACTTCGGCACCCAGTTCGGCGGCACGGATGGCGTCGCGGCCATGACCGACACCGGCAAACAGAATGCGGGCACCGGGTTTTACGGTTTCCACATCCAGCATGGCGGTCTTGCACCGGTGGATGTTCTTGCCGCTGTACAGGTTGCTCAGGAAGTCATAGACGGGGCCGATGTACTTGTATTTATCACGCATGATCGCGGTCACCTGTTCTTGTCCTTATGAGCCCGCGCGCCGTTGTTGTGGTTATTGTGGCTGTGACTGTTGCGGGCAGGGCACAGGGCTCCTGACCAGAACATGGCCGCGGGTGTGGGCGAGAATCAGCTTAGATAACGGGAGGTGGGAAAGATGTGCAGTGGCCCACATTTCGGGATACACAAAGTTACGCACTGCAACGCTTTGCAAACTGCATCAATATTTATAATAAGAGTGTCCGACAATCCGTTTATGTCGGACGGAGTCAGGAGGCTGTTGCCCGGAACGGCGCATTCTGCAGCGAGCCCACGACGGCGTCGGCCGGTGCCGGTCGGCCGTAGAAGAACCCCTGTACCTGATGGCAGCCGAGACTGCGCAGATAGGCGAGTTGCACGTCGTTTTCCACGCCCTCGGCAACAATATCCAGCTTGAGGCCGTGGGCCATGGCCACGATGGCGTTGACGATGCAGGCGCCGTCTTCGCCGCTGCGGATACCCTGCACAAAGGACTGGTCGACTTTCAGGGTGTGGATTGGCAGCCGGTGCAGGTAATTCAGCGACGAGTAACCGGTGCCAAAGTCATCGATCGCGATGCGAATGCCGAAGTCGGCCAGCTTCCGCAGTTTCTGGCTGATCTGGTCCAGGTCGTTCATGATGACGTTTTCGGTAATTTCGATTTCCAGGTTCTGTGGAGGGAAGTCGCACGCTTCCAGCTGTTCCATCAGTGACTCGACAAACCGCGGATGCTCCACCTGCACCGGTGACAGGTTGACGGCGAGACGCAGGTCCGGATGGCCATTGCGGATCCACACCCCGACATCGCGGCAAGCTTTGGCCAGCACCTGCTCACTGAGGGTGGAAATCAGCCGGGTTTCTTCCGCCAGGGGCAGGAAATCCCCCGGATACAGCAACCCCTGCTCCGGGTGCTGCCAGCGCACCAGGGCCTCCAGGCCAACGGTACGACCGCTGACGGCGCAAACCTGGGGCTGATAGAACACCCGCAATTCGTCCCGCTCCAGTGCCAGCCGCAGGTCCCGCTCCAGACTCAGCCGGTTCGCCGAGTCGATGCACATGGAGCGGGAGTAGAAGCGGTAGCCGTCCTTGCCGCGGGCCTTGACGTGGTACATCGCAATATCGGCGTTCTGGATCAGCTGGTCGAGGGAATCCCCCGCTTCGGGGTACATCGCAATGCCTATGCTGACACCGACGAAAACCTCATGTTCGCCGAGCTGGAAGGGCGCACGCAGGGCTTCGATAAGTTTGCGGGCAATCCGGCGGGCATCCTCATGGTTGTTGAGGGCGGGCAGCAGCAGGGTGAATTCATCCCCGCCAAAGCGGGACAGGGTATCGCCCTTGCGCAGGCAGCGATCCAGGCGTTGCGCGACCGCCTGTAGCAAGCGGTCGCCCATGGCATGACCGAGCGTGTCGTTGACCACCTTGAAGCGGTCGAGGTCCAGAAACATCACCGCCAGTTCCTGTCCTGCCCGCTTGGCCTGGGTCATCGCCAGGTTCAGCCGGTCCTTGAACAGTGCCCGGTTGGGCAGGCGGGTCAGCAGGTCGTGATAGGCCTGGAAGTTGATAAAGGCTTCCGCTTCCTTGCGCTCGGTCACGTCGCGTGCGGTGCCGTAAAAGCGGGCGTCACGGTGCCCGGTGCTGGTGCCGTCCTGATGGCTCCAGGTTTCCGGGTCAATCGGGAAGGCGGTAATTTCAAAATGGCGGGTTGCTTTGCGGCTGCCGCGGGCCTTTAACCGCACTTCGAGGGTGCGGGGGTTGTCGGCACTGATATTCGGGCCTTTCAGTGCGTGGGTGCCGCGGCTTACATCCCGTTCGTCGAGAATGGCGCCGAAATGGCTGCCCAGCAGTTCGTCCGGCGCATAGCCGAGTACGGTTTTGATCTTGCTGTTGACGAAACAGAAGTGGCCGTCCTTGTCGAGCATGAACACGATGTCCGGTGAACTGTTGACGATGTAACGATGCAGAGCCTCGGATTTCTGCAGGCGGCACTGGATGGCCGCATGGGCACGAACCAGGGAACGCTGGTGGAGGACTGCCTCCAGGGTGGTCAGCAGTTCTTCCGGGTCGTAGGGCTTCTTGATGTAATCGAGGGCGCCGCGTCGCAACGCCCGGCTGACCGCGGTGAACCCGCTTTCACCACTGACCACCACCACGCCGCAGTCCGGCTGCAATCGCGAGATTTCAGTCATCACGCCGAAACCGTCTATGTCGGGCATCCGCAAGTCGAGCATGGCCACGTCAAATTCCAGCTGGCGCAACTTCTCGCAGGCCTGCACGCCACCGAGGGCTTCGGTTACCCGATACTTTCTGAATCGCAGTAGTGAGGCAAGGCTGTTCAGCAGGCGTGGGTCGTCATCAACCACCAGGATATGGGCGGGGCGTTCTGCTGTTGCGGACATTGCGGTTGCCGTTTTAGCCGGGGAGTCGGTGAGTTCAGGTTTCATCTCGGTGGTTTCCGTCCGGTTCCTGGTGTGATTATGCGTTGGATTCGCCGCTTGCCACCGGGAAGAGGATACGGAACAGGGTTCCGGTCCGTCCGGTGCGACAGCCAATGATGCCCTCCATGTCATCGACCAACTGTTTGACGATGCTCAACCCCAATCCACTGTGTTGAGCCCCCTTGGTGGACGCGACCGGCCGGAACAGGGACTGCTGAACCTGTTCCGGCAGGCCGGCGCCATTGTCCTCGATTTCCAGTTCAACCCATTGCCTGCCGTCCTGCCAGACCGGCGCCGAGGTGCGCAGGGAGACGTGTGCCTTGTCCTGGCCCGCAAGACCTTCTGCCGCGTTGCGCACCAGGTTGATGACAATCTGACGGATTGTCGCCGGTGTTGCCGCGACCATGGTCTCATTACTGCAGGTTGCCACGCTCAGTCGGGCCGAGCCCGCGCTGAAAAGGCTGGTTTGCAGCAGCTCGCCGAGCGCCTGCAGCTCGGTGTTCAGCGCGCTGGATGACGACTGGTCACCGCGGTCGGACGGGCCCTGACCGAGTTCCGCCAGCAGGTTTCCGGCGCGATCGATTTCTTCCCGGATCACCTCCAGCTGTTCCCGGGCCTGCGGGTCTTTGAGCCGGTCCTGCAGCTGGAAGATAGACTGGCGGATGATGGTGAGCGGGTTATTGATCTCATGGACCTGGCGCCGCAGTGATTCCCGGGCCAGCAGTCCGGCGATGTTGCCGTCGCCTGCTCCGGCCGGGTGGCTGTCCTGCTCCAGCTCCGTGCCCAGGTGACGGGCAAACCGGGCGGCGGTCGCTGCCAGCGCCCCGGCACCCTGATGATCGCAAGCCACAACAAAAACCGCGCGACAATCGGTGGTGTCCCACACCGGCACGGCCATCAGCGATGCTGCCCCAAGCAGGGACATCAGCTGGCGGTCCAGTACCCCAGGCGGGTGGTCGCCCAGGGCCAGCGGTTGCCGTGAGGTGCAGGCACGGGTCAGCAGGCTGCGGGCCGGTTCGCGATCAATGCTCAGCAAAGGCACGGCGCCGGCGCTGGAGGCCAGCAGGATGAGCTGGTCGCGGGAAAGTTCAAAGCACAGCACCGGGTTGCCCGCAATGAGTGCCAGGCTACTGGTGGCACCGGCGAGGAAACCCGTTGCTCCCCGTTGGCCTGCAAAATCGATGGCCTGTCTCACCATCGCCTGGCCAATCAGGCTTGCTTTCAGTTCACTGCCCGCCGCCGCGGGGTCATAGGGGGTGTCGAGGGGAACTCCGAGGGAGTTTGCCAGGGTGGCCACCTCGCGCTCGATCCGCAGGCAAAGCTCCTGGGTCAGCTCTTCCTCCAGCCCGAGGACCGTCCGGGCGGCAGCGATACCGGCCGCATCCCTGAGGGCCAGCCGGCTGGAAACGTTGACCAGTTTTGCCAGGTGGCCACCATCGATAATGTCGTCCGGTGCCGCCTGCTGGTAGCGCAGGGCATCCCCCGCCAGCGCCCCGAGCCCCCAGTCGGTGACCAGGCGGGCGCCAAGCTCTGCCTGGTCGTTGAGAACCTGCTGGCGGGCATCTCCTTCCGGCATGGCAAGGGCGATGAGTTCCCCGATATTGTGGAGAATGCCGAGCAGGAAGGCTTCGTCGGGGGTCGGGTAACGGGTCAGCGTGGCGAGGGTGCGGGCGGTGAGGGCGGTAGTCAGTGAATGGCGCCAGAAATCGCGCAACTGTTGCCACTGGTCTTGCGATGGTTCGACCGGTAATTGCCCGAGCCCGGATGTCAGTATCAGGGTGTAGATCCGCTGGGAGCCGAGGCGCGTCAGTGCCTGCTCCAGGGAACGGGTCGCGCCGGGTTGGCCATAGAGGGCAGAATTGGCGAGGGCGAGAATCCGTGATACCAGTGCGGTATCCATACCGATAAGATCGCTGAGCTGGCGATAGCTGCTGCCCTGCTCGCAGGCATCAAGCGCCTTGAGCGTTACTTCCGGCAAGCCGGGTAACTGGAGGTCTGGGGCTATCTGCATGGTTTTCACGTTCACTGTGGATGCAGCCATGGCAATCGTCATTTCCATTACAACGCCGGGAAAGCGAACAGTATGCACCGGCGATATGACGCATTCGTTATTGTTCTTCGCTGGAGAGCTTAGACAATAAAGTCGAATTATTAAATATTTATTGCCGGTTTTTTAACCAAACTATGAACCGGTTTGTAAAACGGGTTGTCGGCCCGGGAAGTCCGCTCCCCGGCGGGCCAATTGGAAACCATTGTAAAATCTGCTTATCCATCCCTGCGCCGCCCAAGGTGCGTGGCTAGACTTAGCCGGTGTTGCAGGCAAATTGTTGCCCGCCCCCGGCGTCGCAGGACGCCCCTGGATCTGGTTGACCATGAGCGATGACGGATGCAGAGAGCGGCCACCCCGGTCGCCATGACGTTCGGTCCGTCCCTGCGGGGACTGATCCGTACAAGCAGTTTTCACACCAACCCCGGGTACTTGCCGTAGCGGGCGGAGGTCCGGCCATTGGCAAAACCTCCATGGTGCTGAATCTTGCGCTCGCCCTGGCCAGTGGCGGCGAGCGGGTATTATTGCTTGACGGCAGCGACGGGAAGGCAAGCGTCAGCACCATGCTCGGACAAACGCCGGCGTTCTCGCTGGCACAGGTTCTTGACGGTTCCTGTGCCGCCGGGGCTGCGGTAACCGAGGGTCCCTTCGGGCTACAGCTGCTGGTCAGCCATCCTGCGGACGAACTGCAGCCGGTAAACAAGCCCCTGGACGGTGAGGCCCTGTGGCAGGTGCTGACCGGGCTTGAAGGCAGCTATGACTACATTGTGATTGATGTTCCGGGCGGCCGGCAGCCGCCGGCTCTTGACCTTATCTGTGCTGCTGCCATGGCTTGCCTGGTGGTGACCCCCGACCCCGGATCCCTTGCCGGTGCATTCCGGCTTCTCAAGGCATTGCGTCAGCGTGGCTACCAGGGAATTCCGGGCGTGCTGGTGAACATGGCGCAGGGGGCTGGCCAGGCACAGTCAGTGTTTCGCAGGTTTGCCGGGGCAACCCAGCGCTGCCTCGGCCTGCAGCCCGATTATCTCGGGGCCATCTGGCGGGACGAGACGCTGGCCCAGGCGGTGCTCAGCCAGCAACCGGTGGCCCTTATGCCGGCGACAGACCCCTCATGCCACCAGTTCCATACCGTGGCAGAAACCCTGCGGATGCGGTTCGGTCAGGACACCACGCCAGTCCCGGCCCGGGCCTGCGCAGCCATTCCGGATGGCAGGCCCGAGACGACACCTGATACCATGGACGCTGGTGAGGAATGCAACCGGCTACTGGACCAGTTGGAGTCGTTGCTGGGCGATCCCGGGCTAACGGCGGTGCGTCGTTATGAGGCGTTGTGCCGCATGTCTGCACTGCTGGAGAGCGTGAGAGCGCCGCGAATCCCGGAGATGACTCACCCCGTGATGGCGAAGTTACCTGCAACGAAGCTGCCTGCCACAACGCCGTCTGACCATTTTCCTCTGGCGGACCAGCAGAGCCTGGTCCGGGCGCTGCGAGAGCAGCCTGCCGACCGCCCCCTGAATGAGCTGCTGAATGTGCTGATGGCTGGCCCGGGAAGGTAAAACTGACGGCCGGCGTCAGTCCTTCCAGGCTCCGCAGAATTGTAAATTTGGTGTCATTTTTGTAACCGTTTGTTTCGTTATATTTTGCTGCATGTCACCGACTTGTCATGCACACTGTGCAAATATTGATCTTCCCCAGAGTACAGATGGCCCGGTTAATGCAAGCCTTGCCGGTGTAACCATTTGCATGCGTCAACGAGAAGGAGTTCCGACATGCCTGAACGACTCACTGTAGCTGATCTGTCCCGCTCCCGGGTACTTGGTCAACTGCGCGGTAAACATGTACTGATAACCGGAACCAGCGGCTTCCTGGGCAAGGTTGTTCTTGAAAAACTGATCCGCGCGGTGCCCGATATCGGCGGTATTCATCTGCTGATCCGTGGCAACAAGCGCCACCCGGATGCCCGGGACCGCTTCAACAGCGAAATAGCCTGTTCCTCGGTCTTCGAGCGTCTGCGCCTGGACGACGGCGACGGCTTTGAGAACTTTCTTGAAGAGCGGGTCCATTGCATTACCGGGGAGGTGACCGAGCCGCAGTTCGGGCTGTCTGCGGAGGCCTTCCGCCAGCTTGCCGGCCGGGTCGATGCGGTGATCAATTCGGCGGCGAGCGTGAACTTCCGTGAGGAGCTCGACAAGGCTCTGGCCATCAACACCCTGTGTCTGAACAATATTGCCAGCCTGGCCGCGCTCAACCCCCGCATGGCGGTCCTCCAGGTGTCCACCTGCTACGTCAACGGCAAGAACTCAGGGCCCGTTGCCGAGACCGTGATCAATCCGGCCGGGGAGGCGATTCCGCAGAGCGACCAGGGTTATTACGAGATCGATGAGCTGGTGCGCCTGCTGACGGACAAGATCGCTGACGTGCGGGCCCGCTACTCGGGCAAGGAGCTGGAGAAAAAGCTGGTGGACCTGGGTATCCGGGAGGCCAACCGCTATGGCTGGAGCGATACCTACACCTTCACCAAATGGCTGGGTGAACAGCTGTTGATGAAGGCGCTCAATGGCCGCTCGCTGACCATTTTGCGGCCCTCCATCATCGAGAGTGCGCTGGCGGAGCCGGCTGCGGGCTGGATCGAGGGGGTCAAGGTTGCCGATGCAATCATCCTGGCCTATGCCCGTGAGAAAGTGACGCTGTTCCCCGGCAAGCGCAGTGGCGTGATTGACGTGATCCCGGTGGACCTGGTTGCCAACGGTATTATCCTTTCCCTTGCCGAGGCCCTGGCGGAGCCGGGCAAGCGCCGGATCTACCAGTGCTGCAGCGGGTCTTCCAATCCGGTGACCCTCGGTGAGTTTATTGATCACCTGATGGAGGAGGCCCGCAGCAACTACGCCGCCTATGACCACCTGTTCTATCGTCAGCCTACCAAGCCGTTTATGGCGGTGAACCGGAAGCTGTTCGACGCGGTCATCGGAGGTGCACGGTTGCCGCTGTCGCTGGCGGGGCGCGCCCTGAAACTGGTGGGGCATACCCGGGAACTGAAATGGTTGAAGAACATCGATACCACCCGTTCACTGGCAACCATTTTTGGTTTCTACACAGCGCCGGATTACGTGTTCCGCAATGATCAGCTGCTGGCACTGGCAGAGCGGATGGGCAGCGTTGACCAGGACTTGTTCCCGGTGGATGCCCGGAAAATTGACTGGGCTACCTACCTGCGCAAGATACACCTCGCTGGCCTGAACAAATACGCCCTCAAGGAGCGCAAGTTGTACAGTCTGCGTAGCCGCAAGCTCAAAAAAGCCGCCTGAAGCAGCTTTTTCCTCCCTGCGGGCCGGTAACAACCGGCCCGCTCCTGCATCTAAAAGTCGCGATCTGCAGTGAAAATTTATCTTCCTGGTGCAGAACAGCACGGAAGTTCTACTGCAGTAGGACGTTGGTCTAATTCATCGATCAGTGGCACGCATGTTGAACTATAGGGAATCCGTCTTAATAGCCTGTATGGCTATAAAAGCTCTGTTTTATAAAACCGACAACGATTAACAGACTCTGACCAAGGGGGGAGCACAACAATGACTGACAAACAGGTATATCCGGTAAGCGCAGACTTTGCGAAAGACGCGCTGATCAACCGGGAGCAGTACGACAAAATGTACCAGCAGTCGATCAATGACCCGGACACCTTCTGGGGTGAACACGGTAAGCGTCTTGACTGGATCAAGCCGTATACCAAGGTCAAGAACACCACCTACGATTACAACAACCTGTCCATCAAGTGGTTCGAAGACGGACAACTGAACGCCTCTGCCAACTGTCTGGATCGCCACCTCGAGACCCGTGGTGACCAGACTGCCATCATTTTCGAAGGCGACGATCCCGCCGACTCCCGCCACGTCAGCTATCGCGAGCTGCATGAGCAGACCAGCAAGTTTGCCAATGTGCTCAAGGGCCTGGGGGTCAAGAAGGGTGACGTGGTCACCATTTACATGCCGATGATCGTGGAAACTGCCGTTGCGATGCTGGCCTGTGCCCGCATCGGTGCCATCCACTCGGTAGTGTTCGGCGGCTTCTCTCCGGAAGCGCTGGCGGCCCGTATCGTTAACGGCAAGTCGCGCTTTGTGATTACCGCCGACGAAGGTCTGCGTGGCGGGCGCAAGATCCCGCTGAAGAAGAACGTGGATGCGGCGCTCAAGCATGAAGATGCCGCCAATGTGGACAAGGTCGTGGTAGTGACTCGGACCGGTGGCGATGTGCCCTGGAACGAAGGCCGCGACGTGCGCTTTGAAGAGCTCATGCAGGGCGCCTCTGCCGACTGTGCGCCGGAGCCGATGAACGCGGAAGACCCGCTGTTCATGCTGTACACGTCCGGTTCAACCGGCGCGCCGAAGGGTGTACTGCACACCACCGGTGGTTACCTGGTGTATGCGTCGATGACGCACCAGTACGTGTTCGACTATCATGACGGTGATATCTACTGGTGTACTGCGGACTTTGGCTGGGTGACAGGCCACAGCTACATCCTGTACGGTCCGCTGGCCAACGGTGCGGTTACCCTGCTGTTCGAAGGGGTGCCTAACTACCCGGACAGTTCCCGCATGGGCCAGGTGGTCGACAAGCACAAGGTCAACATTCTCTATACCGCACCGACCGCAATCCGCGCCCTGATGGCCGAAGGCGAGTCGTGCATGAACGGTACCACCCGGGACAGCCTGAAGCTGCTGGGCTCGGTGGGTGAGCCTATCAACCCGGAAGCCTGGGAGTGGTACCATCGGGTCATCGGTAACGGCAAGTGCCCGATTGTAGACACCTGGTGGCAGACCGAGACCGGTGGCATCCTGATTTCCCCGTTGCCTGGTGCGGTGGACCTGAAGCCGGGCTCGGCGACCCTGCCGTTCTTCGGCGTGCAGCCGGCGCTGGTGGATAACGAGGGCAATCTGCTGGAAGGCAAGACCGAAGGTAACCTGGTCATCCTCGATAGCTGGCCGGGCCAGATGCGCACCATTTACGGTGACCACGAGCGCTTTATCCAGACTTACTTCAGCACCTACAAGGGCATGTATTTCACCGGTGACGGTGCCCGCCGTGATGAAGACGGCTATTACTGGATCACCGGCCGCGTCGACGACGTGCTGAACGTGTCCGGTCACCGCCTGGGTACCGCCGAGGTGGAAAGTGCCCTGGTGGCCCATGAGAAGGTTGCCGAGGCAGCTGTGGTAGGCTATCCCCACGAGATCAAGGGACAGGGCATCTATGTCTATGTCACCCTGGTCCAGGGCGAGGAGCCGACCGACGAGCTGAAGAAGGAACTGGTCCAGTGGGTACGCAAGGAGATTGGTCCGATTGCGTCTCCGGATGTGATCCAGTGGGCACCCGGTTTGCCAAAAACACGTTCAGGCAAGATTATGCGCCGGATTTTGCGTAAAATCGCTGCTAACGAGCACGACCAGCTGGGCGATACCTCAACACTTGCCGATCCGGGTGTTGTGGATGAACTGATCAGTCATCGTGCGTTCAAATAAGGTCTGATTACAGGCCGCGAACCTGTAGAGGAATCTGTTGAATGGCACAAACAATTATCGTCGCCGATGATCACCCGCTGTTTCGGGCAGCCCTGAAGCAGGCGGTCAGTCAGGCAGTACCGGATGCCGAAACCGTGGAGGTGGAAAGCATCAAGACGCTGCAGGCGGCGGTGGAATCCCATCCGGATGCGGATCTGGTGCTGCTGGATCTGAATATGCCGGGTGCCCACGGCTTCTCGGGGCTCGTGTTCATGCGCGGGCAGTACCCGGGATTGCCGGTGGTGGTGGTGTCAGGATCAGAGGAATTGCAGGTGATGCGCCGTTCCATCGACTACGGGGCGTCCGGCTTCATTCCGAAGTCGGCCCCGCTGCCGACCATTACCGAGGCCATTCAGGCGGTCCTGGAAGGGGACGTCTGGTTGCCGGAAGGTGTGGCGGACAAGATTGAACGGATGCATTCGGATACCACGGACTTTTCCGAGAAACTGGCGTCGCTGACGCCGCAACAGTTCCGGGTGCTGGGTATGCTGGCCGAGGGGTTACTGAACAAGCAGATCGCCTACGACCTGGATGTTTCAGAAGCCACCATCAAGGCCCACATTACCGCAGTGTTCCGCAAACTGGGAGTGCGTAACCGTACCCAGGCGGTGATCGCAATCCAGCAGATGGAGATCGATCCTTCGGATACGTCGCTATCTGGCAGCTGACCGGCACGGCAAGAGTGAATCCAGGAAGGGGGCAGAACGGTGTTCTGCTCCTTTTTTTGTGCCCGCTTTTTGCCGGCGCTGCCGGTCAGAAAAAAGGCTCCCGCGGGAGCCTTTTTTGCGGGATGCTGGTTACTCCGCCATGATGAACTCAAGCCGACCCGGGGCCACGCGGATATCCATCGGCACCATGCCGAACATGCGCTGGCGGTAGTCGCTTTCATCCAGGCGGTACACCGGCACGGTTTCCAGCAGCTGGGCAACGGCCCGCATCACGGTGTCGGTAACCGGCTTGAGGTCACCCTTGAAGAAGGGGGACTCCACACTGCTGTCGAGCAGTTGCAGGCGGCGGATGTAGACGGCTTTTTCTTTGCTGTCATACACCGGCGCGCCTTCCACCTTCAGTTTGACGTCCACCGGAAGTCTGGTCATCAGGGCGTTGACGGCAACCTGTCCGGTCACGTCGATGACCGCCACGTCACGACCATCGGGCCCGAGGGTGATGTCGGCGTCCGACAGGCTGAGGCTGAGGGGCGAGCCGGCCTGCAGTTGCTGGCGGTCGAAGTCGGCAATGGAATCCCTCAGGTGGTTCTCCAGGGTGCCTTCACTGATGGAATAGGGGGACATGCTGGCGCAGCCACTCAGGGTTATCAGCAGGAAGGCGAGGACAATCAATCGGTTCATGTAAGTTTCTCCATGTAAGTCCGGGTATCCTGCGATACCGCCCGCCATCCGGCAAGCGGGATTTGATTACGTCGGGGTCAGATTCGGTGCGTTTCGGGCGGGCGGGTTCCCGTCAGCCATTTTCGGCAACGGCGGTGACCGTCAGGTTACGGTCGTCATCAAAGACCACATGGACCAGCATCGGCTGGCAACAGACCTGGCAGTCCTCCACATACTCCTGGTCCTCGGCGCTGGGGTCGATGCTCAGTTCCTGCGTCTCCCAGCAGTAAGGACATTGAATAGTGGCGGACTCCAGGGCTGGCATGGTGTCACCTCAGAATTGCTGCTTGGCCATCCAGGGGATGATCCGGTCAAATGCTTCCTCGAGTTTCTCACAGGTGGTCGAGAAGCTCAGCCGCAGGGCGTTGCTGGTATTTTCCCCGAAGGCGTCCCCCGGTACCACGCACACGCCGGTTTCCTTCAGCATCCGCAGCGCCAGGTCAGAGCCGTCGACGTGGGGCGGCAGATTGGGAAACGAGAAGAAGGCACCGCCGGGCTTGTAGCCGGTGAGGTGAGGGGTCCGGTCGATCAGCTCCATGATCTTGTCCCGCCGTTCCCGGTAAATGTTGACCATGTCCCGCACACACTGCTGGTCTCCGGTCAGCGCGGCGACACCGGCAAACTGGGCCGGGGTATTGGCCACCGAAGTGGTGAACATGTGGTAGCGGCGCAGGGACTTGATGGCGGCCTGGCTGGAGATGACCCAGCCGACCCGCAGCCCGGCCATGCTGTAGGTCTTGGAAAAGCTGCTGATACACATCACGTTGTCCAGATCCACCGCGCAGCTGAGGACACTGGCGTAATCCTCGTCATCAAAGATCAGGTGGTCATACACCTCGTCGCTGTAAATCTGGATACCCCGGTAGGCGCATTCCTCGACAATTGCTTCAATGGTGCTGCGCGGATAGACCGCCCCGGTGGGGTTGTTCGGGGAGTTCAGGATGATCGCAAAGGTGCGTGCCCCCATAGCCTTGATGACTTCGTCCGGATCCAGCTGGTGGTTGTTCTCCGGCCGGGTGGGGATGTACTTGACCTCACCACCATTCATCCGGATCAGCGGTGCGTATAGCAGGAACGATGGATCGGTAATGATGAACTGGCGACCGGGCGCGGAGGTGGACGAGATGGCCAGGTACATGGCTTCGGTGGCGCCGCTGGTCACCAGGATGTTATCCCGGGTCAGCTTGCGGTTGTAGCGCTTGCCGTAATAATCACGCAGCGCGATCAGCAGTTCGGGCAGGCCGGCATCCATGGTGTAGCCGGTCTGACCGGCATTGAGGGCGTCGATATAGGCATCAACGATGTGTTTGGGCGTGGGCAGGTCGGGCTGGCCGATCGACAGGTGAATCACGTCTTTCATGGTCGCTGCCATGTTGACCATGCGACGGATACCGGGAACCGGGATGGCCTGCATCGACGGATGCCAGCGCGCTTTGGTATTGCGGTATTTGATCTTGCGTGGCTGAGTCTGTCCGCTGTCTCTTGCGGCCGCTGTCATAAGCACCTCCGGGCATCAGAAAAATTACACCTGCTCCTGCAGGTTAGTCATGAAAAACAGGGGGTACAAGGAAGCTCCGGTCATAATTTGTGCATCGGACCGCAGCCATTGATTTTCCGGTGCCATTTGACCGTCCTGTTTCCGGGGGTCAGACTGTTGTGAGTCATTTACGTTATCTCTGGAGGGATTCCATGAGCACCCGGAACCGACCGGTTGTTACAGTTCTGACGGCACCCGGCGAAAGCGAACCGCCTGGCATGGAGGCGCTGAAGGCCAGGGCGGAAGTGCGTTTTGCCTGTGACGAACAGACCCTGCAGAAAACGCTGCCAGGCACCGATGTGATGATGGTGACGGACTTCCGCACCGAGGCCTTGGCGGCAGCCTGGGGCTGCGCGGACCGGCTGAAGTGGATTCACGCCACCAGCGCCGGGGTGGACGCCCTGATGTTTCCGGAGTTGATTGACAGCGAGGTGGTGGTCACCAACGCCCGGGGCATTTTCGACCGTACCATCGCCGAATACGTGCTGTGTACCATTCTGATGTTTGCCAAGGACTTTCCCCGCTCGCTGCGGTTACAGCTGGAGCATCGCTGGCAGCACCGGGATACCGAGCGCGCCGAAGGCAAACAGGTGCTGGTGGTGGGCGCCGGGTCGATCGGTCGCCAGATTGCCAGGCTGGTGCGTGCGGCCGGACTCAACCCCCACGGTGTTGCCCGCACACCCCGTTACGACGATCCGGACTTCATTGCAGTGCATGGTAATGAGCACCTGCACGAACAGCTGGCGCTGGCGGATTTTGTGGTGATCGCCACGCCACTGACGCCACAGACCGAGGGGTTGTTTGACCGCAAGGCCTTTGCCGCCATGCGGCCGTCGGCGCGGCTGATCAACATCGGGCGGGGGCCGGTGGTGCACACGGCGGATCTGCTGGCGGCGCTGGAGAACGGGGATATAGCCGGTGCTGCGCTGGATGTCTTCGAGGAGGAGCCATTGCCGGCGGACCATCCGTTGTGGGAGCGCGACGATGTGATCATGACGCCGCACATGTCCGGGGACTTCATTGGTTGGCACCGGGCGTTGACGGATCAGTTCCTGGAGAATTTCGACCGCTGGCACCGGGGGCAGGACGTCTTCAACCAGGTGGACAAAAAGCTCGGGTATGCCCGTTGATCCTGGCAGGAACGTTTCGCCCCCGGCCCCCGCTCAGGCTGTCGCCTTCAGGGCTTCCTCAAAGATGCCTACGGCCTCATCAATCTGCTGGCCATTGACAATCAGTGGCGGCAACCAGCGCACGATCTCGTGGTAAGGGCCGCAGCGCAGCATCAGCAGGCCGCGTTTTTCGCATTCTTTGAGAATGTTGCCGGCGCGGTCACCATCGGGGCAGTCGCCGCGGCGCATTTCAACGCCCAGCATCAACCCCATGCCGCGGACGTCGGCCATCTCCGGGTAATCCTTCTGCAGGCCTTGGAGGCTGTCCCGCAGGCGTTTCCCCATCTTGTCGGCATTCTCTACCAGGCCTTCTTCCCGGATCACGTCGATCGTCGCGATGGCCGCTGCGGCGGCAACGGCATTGCCACCGTAAGTGCCGCCCTGGGAGCCGGGCCAACCCCTGGCCATGGTTTCTTCTGACGCGGCCAGTGCTGAAATCGGAAAGCCGCTGGCAAGGCCCTTGGCGATCATGATGGCATCCGGTGTGACCCCAAAATGCTGGTGCGCCCAGAACTTGCCGCTGCGCCCGAAACCCGCCTGGACCTCGTCGAACACCAGCATGATGCCATGCTTGTCACAGCGCTCCCGCAGCCCCTGCATGAAGCGGGCGTTGGCGGGTACGTAGCCGCCTTCGCCCTGCACCGGCTCGATCATCATCGCTGCGGTTTCCTTTGGGGCGGAGTAGGTCACGAAGATCCGGTCCAGTTCCCGCAGGCAAAAATCGGTGGTTTCGTCCTCGCTCCAGCCGTAATGATGGGCATGGGGGAAGGGTGCCACCACCACGCCCCCCATCATCGGGCTGACCCCGGCACGCAGGGCGACACTGGACGTGGTCAGTGACAGCGACCCCATGGTTCGGCCATGGAAACCGCCATGGAATACGATGATGTTGGGACGACCGGTGGCCTGGCGAACCAGGCGGATGCCGGCCTCGGCCACTTCGGTGCCGGCATTCGAGAAAAAGAAGGCATTGAGCGGATCCGGTGTGAGCTCACCCAGCTTCTCCGCCAGCTCCGGCAACCGCGGATTCATCACCGTGGTGGCCTGGGCATGGATCATCGTGGCGACCTGCTTCTGGGCCGCGGCAACCACCTTGGGGTGGCAGTGGCCGGTACTGGTGACACCAATACCGGATGTGAAGTCGAGGTAGCGGCGACCGTCCGTTGCGTGGATATAGGCCCCTTCGCCTCGCTCTGCGGTGATACCGGTTGCCTGCTTGAGCAGTGGAGATAACTTGCCTTTGTGGTCGGTCACGATGCACCTCCCGAAGTGAATTTGATACCTTCCCTAGCCTAGTTGCTATAGCCACCTTTTTAAACGAAATGACCGGATTAATTTTGGATTCCGGTGCAATCCGCCCCGGGAATCAGCCATTGCCCAGGCGTCGGCACACGGATTCTCCCACCTCGCTGGTGTCCCGATGGTTGCCACCATGCTCGGCCAGGTCCGCGGCGACCGCGTCATACAGCTCCTTGCCAGCGTCGGCCAGTGCCGGATCATTCCTGCCCAGCCATTCAAGCATCCGGGCGGTGGTGAACAGCATGGCGGTGGGGTCGGCGACTCCCTGCCCGGCGATGTCGGGGGCGCTGCCGTGGGTGGGCTCGAACATGGAGGGCATGTGCGGATCGTCCGGGTTGAGGTTGCAGGAGGGCGCCACGCCCATGCCGCCGGACAGCACGGCAGCCAGGTCGGTCAGGATATCGCCCTGCAGGTTGCTGGCCACCACTACATCAAAGGCCCAGGGGCTCTGGACAAACTTCATGCAGGCTGCGTCGACCAGCTCATGGTGGGTGGCAACATCCGGGTAGTCGCGGGCAATGGCTTCGAAGGCCTCGGTGTACATGTCGCCCCAGTGGCGCAGGGCATTGCGCTTGGTGATCAGGCATACCTGGCTGGCCAGCTGCTTGCCATCCAGGGTAGGGAAGGTACGGGCACGGCCTTCCCGGTCACGCAACTCCGCCCGCTGGCGGGCCTGTTCGAAACCGTAGCGGATGATGCGGTCGGTGGCCCGGCGGGTGAAGATTTCCATCTGGGTCGCGACTTCATCAGGGGTGCCCTTGCGCAGGCGTCCGCCCTGGCTGACATACTCGCCCTCGCTGTTTTCGCGGATGACCAGCATGTCGATGTCTTTGGCGCGGGCATCGGCCAGGTACTGACGGGCGCCGGGCAGCAGGCGGGCAGGGCGTTCGCACACCCACTGGTCAAAGCCCTTGCGCATGTCGAGCAGCGGCGCCAGGGAGATGCTGTCGGGCAGCAGATAGCGGTCCGGGTCGTCCAGGGGGCCCGGGTCGCCAAGGGCGCCAAGCAATATCGCATCGTAATCCTTGAGCTGCTCCAGGGCATCTTCCGGCATGCACTGGCCGTGCTGTTCGTGCCACGCATGGGAGGGCCAAGGGAACCGGGTCCATTCCAGGGCCAGGTTATGTTTTGAGCGCAGGGCCTCCAGGCAGCGCACGGCTTCGCCAATAACTTCCGGACCGATGCCGTCGCCCGGCGTGATCGCGATGCGTGTCAGGTTGGCCATCAGGATACTCCTTTTGGTAATTGCGTCTTGGTCATTGCGCACGTATGGAACTGTGACGTTCAGTGTAGCCGTGTGGGCACCGGATGCCAGCCACTGACTGAATGCGATGACCTGTTGCCTCCGGGGCTGGTAAGCTGACCCCCGGGCATAACCGTCGGGTCCGGCACGATTGCCGCCCCCCCAACCTGCAAGGAGAATGCTGTTTGATCTACCGGGTAATAACACTGATTGGCGGTATCGTATTTGTTGCCGTGCTGTTTGGCCTGCTGTGGTGGTTCTGCAAGCAGTTCCTGGCCCGTCACGGCGTTACCGAACGCTTGACTGACCGGGCAACGATGCTGGCGACCTGGACCTTTGCGGGGATCAGCATCGGCCTGCTGTTTGCCGTCGTGGGCGCCTTCGTACTGGGTCCCTGGGCTTTTTACCGTACGTTGCGCGGGCACGATGTGCCGGTCTCGGATGCTGCAGCGATCTGGTGGGGGCTGGGGATAGTTGCTACGGCTCTGGCAATAACGGCGTCAGGATTCTTTGGCTTTCTCTATCTGGTCGGGGCGCTCTGAGGCCCCTCAGGCAATCCTCTTCAACTGCTCGCGGAACCAGGTCAGTGCCGGCTCCTTTTCATAGGCCTTGTGCCAGTAAAGGTGGACATCCAGCCCCGGCAGGTCGGCGGGGGGCGTCATGATGACAAAGCCATCACGTCCCGCGATGATCCGGGCGTAGGTCTCGGGCATGGTGAGCACCAAGTCGGTTTCTTCCACAACCCGGCAGGCGGCAAAGTAATGCTGGCAGCGCAGGCGGATGTTGCGCCGTACGCCCAGCCTGGACAATTCGAAATCTTCGATGCCGGGCCCCTCCGTACGGGATGACACCAGGACATGGCGGGCGTTCAGGTAGTCCTCCATGGTCAGCGTGTCCCTGGCGATCGGGTGACCCTTCCTGGCCAGCACCACCAGCCGGTCACGACGCAGCAGTTCGTGGGCCGTCTGGTTACTTACCGGTAGCAGCACATCCACGGCAAAATCCAGTTTGCCAGCGGCCAGCTGGGTTTCCATCTCCCGCCGGGCAATTCGCTGGCTTACCACTTCCAGTTCCGGGTATTCGGTCAGCCGTTTCATCAGCGCCGGCAGGAAGGTGGATTCGAGGATGTCCCGGAGCCCCAGGGAGTAGGTCTTGCGCTGGGTGGCGGGATCAAAGGCATGAAACTGGTTAACCGAGTTCTGGATCTGGGTCAGGCCCGGGCGCATGGATTCAAGGAAGCGGCGTGCCAGGGGCGTTGGCACCATCTGGTTGCCCTGCCGTGTGAACAGCGGGTCATTGAAATGATCCCGCAGCCGGGACAACGAGTGAGACACCGCGGGTTGGGTCAGGTGCAGGGCTTTTGCTGCACGGGTCAGGCTGCCTTCGCGGTAGATGGTGTCAAAAACGTGGAGCAGATTGAGGTCGAGTCGGTTCAGTGCCATACCGGATGTCCGCATACTGATAAGTCCTGTTTATGATAAACGATAAGAATAATTCAGTCGCGTAATAGTCGACGCCTTCTTAGACTGATCCAGATGACCGGAAACCGGGCTCACCACTCATCGTTCATCACTCATCTCTCACTACAGAGGACATGGCAATGGACTTCAATATCTCTCCGAAGGGCGAGGATTACCTGAACCGCGTCAGGCGTTTCATGAAGGAAGAGATCTTCCCGATTGAGGAGGCCTATCACCGCGAGCTGGCGTCCCGGGAAAACCGCTGGGTGGTGCTGCCGGTGATCCGCGAGCTCAAGGAGAAGGCCAGGGCGCAGGGGCTGTGGAACATGTTCTTCCCGGACGAGAAATACGGTTGTGGCCTGCTCAACTCGGACTATGCCCTGATTGCCGAGGAAACCGGGCGGAGCTTCATTGCCCCCGAGATCTTCAACTGCAATGCGCCGGATACCGGCAACATGGAAGTGCTGATTCACTATGGTTCCGACGAGCAGAAAGCCGAGTGGTTGCCCAGGCTCCTGAGCGGCGAGATTCGCTCTGCGTTCTGTATGACCGAGCCCGCGGTAGCCTCATCGGACGCCACCAATATGGAAGCTACGGCTATCGTGGAAGGGGATGAGGTGATCCTCAATGGCCGCAAGTGGTGGAGCACCGGCATAGGTCATCCGGACTGTAAGGTGGGCATCTTCATGGGCCTGACAGATCCTGATGCCCACAAGCACCGCCAGCATTCCATGGTGCTGGTGCCGCTGGACAGCCCGGGGGTGAAGATCGAGCGCATGTTGCCGGTGTTTGGTGCTTACGATGAGCCCTACGGTCACGGGGAGGTGCTGTTCGATAACGTGCGCCTGCCCAGGAGTGCCATCATCGCGGGCCCGGGCCGCGGCTTCGAAATTGCCCAGGGTCGTCTGGGACCGGGACGCGTCCACCATTGCATGCGGGCCATCGGTGCGGCGGAGCGCACGCTGGAATTGCTGATCAAGCGGGCTACCACCCGGGAAGCTTTCGGCCGGCCTATTGCCAAGCTGGGTGGTAACCCGGACATCATTGCCAATGCCCGTATGTCCATCGAGCAGGCGCGTCTGTTGACCCTGAAATGCGCCTGGGCGCTGGATACCAGGGGCATTATGGGGGCGCTGCAGGAAGTGTCGATGATCAAGGCGGTGGTGCCGCAGATGTTGCAGACCATTGTCGATCAGGCCATTCAGATTCATGGGGGCGCCGGGGTGAGTGATGATGACTTCCCGCTGACCCAGTTGTTTGCCTATGCTCGGGTATTGCGGTTGGCGGATGGGCCGGATGAGGTTCACCGGGCTATGGTGGCTCGGCTTGAGCTTTGGAAGTACAAGTCCTGATCCGTGAGCCTTTGATTCAGGTGCCAGGGAGCAGGTGGGATAAGCTTTCTGAAACCCGCTCCTTCGGCCATCCATGGGCGCTTGGGCTCCGCCATCCCTGGCTCCGCACAGTTTTGGAAGGCCAACCCGGCAGCAGCTCATGCTCCGTGCTAACTAAAAAGAACACGAACCCTGAAACCACTAGAGAGAAACAACCATGACACAGCGAGTATTCATCACAGGGGGAGCCTCGGGCCTTGGGCGCGCCGTTGCGCTGCGCTACGCCAAAGAAGGCGCCAAAGTCTGTATCGGGGACATCAACCCGGAGCAGGGGGTTGCCGTCGAGCAGGAGATTACTAACGCTGGTGGCGAAGGCTATTTTGTTGAGTGCGATGTACGCCGGTTGACGGATTTCGAGAAAGTCCGGGATGAGCTGGTCAGGAAATGGGGTGGTGTGGACGTGGTGGTGAACAATGCCGGCGTGGCCTCCGCCGGTTCCATCGAAGATACCACCATGGCGGACTGGGAGTGGATCCTGGATATCAACGTACTGGGCGTGGTGCGTGGCTGCAAGGCGTTTACGCCGCAGTTCAAGGCGCAGGGCGCTGGTGCCTTTGTGAACGTGGCCTCCATGGCCGGGCTGATGCTGGCGCCGTTGATGGACAGCTACAACGTTACCAAGGCCGGCGTTATTGCCCTGTCCGAGACCCTGAGCCAGGAGCTGAGGGATTCCGGAATCCATGTCAGTTGTGTGTGCCCGGCGTTCTTCCAGACCAACCTCACCAACAGCATGCGTTCGGACATTCCCGGTATCCAGCAAAACGTGAACAAGCTGATGAAGCGTTCCAGCATTACCGCGGAGGATGTGGCCGAGGACATCTTCCGCTCGGTGAAGGACAAGAACTTCTGGGTATTGCCTCACGCCAGGGAGCGCCGCATGTGGATACTCAAGCGCCACGCGCCCTGGGCCTTCGACTGGCTGATGCACCAGGAGAGCAAGCGCTGGATGAACAAGATGGGTGCCAGGGCCAACGCCTGAGTGGCCGGAACAGACCACAGGAGAAAGTGAATGACACAGATCGATCAGGCGGTGGATATCCGTGAGGGAGAGGAGCTGGATATCGGCGCCGTCGACCGGTTCATGAAGCAGGCGATTCCCGGGCTGGAGGGGCAGCCCTCAATCAGACAATACCCCGGTGGCGCCTCCAACCTGACTTATCAGGTGGATTACGGTGACCAGTCCTACGTGCTGCGCCGGCCGCCGTTTGGCAAGATCGCCAGGTCCGCCCATGACATGCTCCGGGAAGCACGGGTGATGCAGGCGCTCAAGCCGGTGTACCCGTACGTGCCGAATATCGTCGCCATCTGCGACGATCATGACGTTCTCGGTTGTGATTTCTACGTGATGGAACGCCTGAAGGGCATCATCCTGCGGCAGGATTTCCCCAAGGACTTCGAACTGAGCGAGGGCGACACCCGCAAGTTGTGCCTCAGTGTGATCGATAAACTGGTGGACCTGCACCGGGTGGACGCCGGGGCCGCGGGGCTGGACAAGCTGGGCAAGGGTGCGGGTTACGTGCAGCGCCAGATTGGCGGCTGGAGTGACCGCTTCCGCAAGGCCCGTACCGGGGATGTCGGGGATTTCGAGGCGGTGATGAGCTGGCTTGATGACAAGATGCCCGAAGATATCGCCCAGGTGGTCATCCACAATGACTACCGCTTCGACAACGTGGTGCTCAACCCGGACAACCCCTTCGAAGTCATCGGTGTGCTGGACTGGGAGATGGCCACTATCGGTGACCCGCTGATGGACCTGGGCAACAGTCTGGCCTACTGGATTCAGGCCGACGATGAAGGTCCGTTCCAGATCCTGCGGCGGCAACCTACCCACCGGCCCGGTATGCTGACGCGCCGGGAAGTTGTGGACTACTACATGGAGAAGTCCGGTTTCAGGGCCAATAACTTCGATTTTTATGAGATTTACGGATTGTTCCGTCTGGCAGTGATCATCCAGCAGATCTATTACCGTTACTACCACGGCCAGACCAAAGACAAGCGTTTTGCCGCCTTCGGTCATGCTGCCAACTACCTTGAAAAAAGGTGTCAACGACTCATCAACGAGAGCCGTCTGTAATGGCCACTATCTATCTTATCCGGCACGGTCAGGCCAGCTTTGGCAAAGACAACTACGACCAGCTGTCTCCCCGCGGCTGGGAGCAGGGCCAGGTGCTGGGCCGCTGGCTGGCGGGCAAGGTGACACCTGACGCTGTGTTTGGCGGGAATATGGAACGCCACCGGGAAACCGTCGAAGCCATTGCCTCCGGCTTTGGCCAGGCCCTGCCGGATATGCAGGCGATTGAGGGGTTGAACGAATTCGATCACATGCAGGTGGTTGAGCGGCTGAAGCCGGAATGGGCGGACCGCCAGGTGATGGCCCGTGACATGGCGGCATTCCCGAAGCCGGCGCGCCTTTTCCAACAGGTGTTCGAGAAAGCCATGGCACGTTGGATCGGGGGCCATCACGACAATGAGTATGGCGAATCCTGGCCTGAGTTCCAGAACCGGGTGATCGGCGCATTCGACGGGCTGATCGAATATGCCGACGGCGGTGATGTGCTGGTGTCCACTTCCGGTGGTCCGATCGCGGTGATCGCCCAGCACTTGCTGCAGCTTAACGACCACAAGGCGCTGGAGATGAACAATGTCATCGCCAATACCAGTGTTTCCCGCGTGCTCTATTCCGGCCCACGCCGAAGTCTGGCGGTCTTCAACAATTACAGCCACCTGGAAGCGGAGAATCCCGCCCTGGTGACCTTCCGTTAACCTGAGGTAACTGCATGAGCAAGAAAGATCTTTTTGACCTGACCGGTAAAGTGGCCCTGGTCACCGGTGCCAGCCGGGGTATCGGCGAAAGCATTGCCCGGATCCTCGCCGAATACGGCGCCCACGTAATTTGCAGCAGTCGCAAGCTGGATGGCTGCGAGGCGGTCGCAGAAAGTATCCGGGATGCTGGCGGCAGTGCCGAGGCCTATGCCTGTCACATCGGTGAGATGGAGCAGATAGAAGCGGTGTGGACGCACATCGAAAAGGCCCATGGCCGGCTCGATATCCTGGTGAACAACGCCGCGGCCAATCCGTATTTCGGCCCGGTCGAGGAAACCGACCTCGGTGCCTTCCAGAAGACCGTCGACGTGAATATCCGCGGTTATTTCTTTATGTGCGCCCGCGGTGCCCAGCTGATGAAGAAAAATGGCGGCGGTGCGATCGTTAACGTGGCCTCCGTTAACGGAGTGAATCCCGGCCACTTCCAGGGTATCTACTCGGTGACCAAGGCGGCGGTGATCTCCATGACCAAGTCCTTTGCCATGGAACTGGGCCAGCAGAAGATTCGGGTCAATGCCCTGTTGCCGGGGCTGACGGATACCCGATTCGCCAGTGCCCTGACCACCAATGAAGCCATCAAGAAGCAGGCCATGGCCCACATCCCGATGAAGCGGGTGGCGGATCCGGATGAGATGGCGGGGACGGTACTGTACCTGGTGTCGGATGCGTCAAGCTATACCACGGGCGCCTGCGTGAATGCGGATGGCGGATACCTGACCATCTGATTGGCGTCTTTTCGCGCCAGGCCGCTGCCCGGTTCCGGGTAGCCGGCCTCCCGGTTTGTCCCGCGGACGTTTTCCGGCTATCGGTTTGATAGCGTTTTGACGTATGACAATCCCGAAGTGACTGTGCTAGATTCCTCTGCCTCCGATTTTAATAGGAAGCTAGAGTTATGAACCTGACGCCGGCCCGTCTCCGCCAGCTGGTTTTTTCCTGTTATATGTCAGGGCTGATGTCGCTACTGATGTCCGGCGTGATCACCCTGGCCAATACGGGGCTGGACGCCACCTTTCTGGACCGTTGGATGCCTGCTTTCCTGGTTGCCTGGGGGGTTGCGTTTCCGCTGGTAATCTTCATCGCGCCACTGGCGGGCAAACTGACCGACAAAACAGTGCGTGGGCTGGTCAGAGATAAATCACTCTGAGTTGATCCGCTGGTTGGGGTACGACGTATTCCTGACCAGATGACGGCGCATTCCGTTCATCTCTGCAAATTTGTTCACCTTGCAGATCCCGTAGTTTCAGGCGTTGCTTCTTGGCCCCGGAGAATCCCGGGGCCTTTTTTGTGAAACGGATCCTGGTGACTGCTGCTATCCGTCGTGCTGTTGGAGGAGGGGAGCTAGCGCATGCCCCCCAGACCTAGCGCATGCCCCCTAGACACAGGTACTTGAGTTCCATGAACTCGTCCAGGCCGTAACGGGAACCTTCCCGGCCCAGGCCGCTTTCCTTGACCCCGCCAAAGGGCGCCGCCTCGGTGGAAATAATGCCCTCGTTGATACCGATCATGCCGGTTTCCAGTGCCTCGGCCACGTGCCAGATGCGACGGATGTCGTTGCTGTAGAAGTACGCCGCCAGGCCGAATTCCGAATCATTGGCCATGGCAATCGCCTGCTCCTCGGTGTCGAACCGGAACAGCGGTGCCACCGGGCCAAAAGTTTCCTCACTGGCCACCAGCATGTCCTGGGTGACGTCGGTAAGGATGGTCGGCTCAAAGAAGGTACCGCCCAGCGCATGCACCTTGCCACCCAGAGCCACCTTTGCGCCCTTGGTGGTGGCATCCTCGATGTGGCGCTGGACCTTGTCCAGGGCCGCGGCATTGATCAGCGGGCCCTGCTGGGTGTCACCTTCAAGGCCGGCACCCACCACCATCTTGCTGACGGCAGCCTTGAGCTTTTCAACAAATTCGTCATAGACAGCGGACTGGACATAGATGCGATTGGCGCACACGCACGTCTGCCCGGTGTTGCGGTACTTGGAGGCCATCAGTCCGGCCACCGCGGCATCGAGATCGGCGTCGTCAAAGATGATGAACGGGGCATTGCCGCCGAGTTCCAGGCTCACTTTCTTGACGGTGCCGCTGGCCTGGCGCATCAGCAGCTTGCCCACCGGCGTGGAGCCGGTGAACGACACCTTGCGGACGACCGGGTTGGTGGTCAATTCCTCGCCTACCTCCGGCGCCCGAGCTTTCGAGCAGGTCACGATGTTGAGAATCCCGGGCGGCACGCCGGCTTCTTCCGCCAGCACTGCCAGAGCCAGGGCGCACAGCGGGGTATCTTCGGCCGGCTTGACCACCACCGGACAGCCGGCGGCCAGGGCTGGGGCCACCTTGCGGGTGATCATAGCCACCGGGAAGTTCCAGGGTGTGATCGCCGCCACCACCCCGATGGGCTGTTTGATCACCACGATGCGCTTGTCCCGGCCATGGCCCGGGATCACGTCGCCATAGGCCCGCTTGGCCTCCTCGGCGAACCACTCGATAAAGCTGGCGCCGTAATTCACCTCGCCCCGGGCTTCTGCCAGCGGCTTGCCCTGTTCTGCGGTCATCAGCCGGGCCAGGTCTTCCTGGTTCTGCATCACCAGGTCAAACCACCGGCGCAGGATACCCGCCCGCTCCTTGGCCGGACGGGCACGCCATTCCGGCCAGGCCGCCTCGGCGGCCTGGATGGCCTGCCGGGTATCGTCGGCGCCCATGTCCGGCACGTTAGCCAGATGTTCGCCATTGGCCGGGTTGGTCACCGGCAACAGATCACCGGAACGGGCCTTGACCCATTCGCCATTGATATAGGCGCTTTCGCGCAGCAGTTGCGGATTCGTCAAGCTGATAGTCATCACAGTCCTCACAGAAGAGAGTCAATGCCCTCAGAGCAGATAGCTTTCAATCACATCCCTGACAAAGGCAGCATAGTCGTCAACGGCCACATTCTGGTCGCGGTATTTCCGGCGCTTCAGGTACCAGTCCTGCAACAGGGCCTTGATCATCGAGGCCACCAGCCGGGCATTCCTCGGCCGGTACACGCCTGCTTCGATACCGTCCTCGATAACACCCAGGAAGATGTCCTCGATTTCCAGTTCGATGGCCACCGCATCGCGCTTTTCCGGCGCCGGCAGGCTCTTTGCCTCCATGTAGGAGAAATAGAACCAGGCCCGCATCAGTTCGCTCAGGTACAGGTGCGCCTTGATCGCCGAGAACAGCTTGTCGCGAACCTCATCCACCTCGCCAGTGTAGTGCAAGAGGGTACGGCGGGTGATGGTGAAGCCGTGGCTCTGGATCAGGTGGATCAGGTCGTCCTTGTTGCGAATGTAGGCATAAAGGCCGCCCATGCTCATGCCCGAGTCCGAGCACAGGTCCCTCAGGGTCATGGCGTGGAAGCCCTTGGAGTTAGCCAGCCGCAGGGTCGATTCGATGATCCGGATCAGGTTCCTGATCGCCGTTGCTTCTTTCTTGATACTGATCCTGTCCTTGTTCTGGCGGTAAACCTCGCGGACCACATCCTCCTTGGACATGCTCAACTCGTTGCGAAATGCTTCGTAGTTTTCAATCATTGGTACCACGCCTGTCTGCTCCTGCGGCGGGGATTATATACGCCCGATCACGCCACCGACAGGAACCGGTCCTGGGTTGCCTGGTCGACGCGCAACTCGTTACTGGGCGCCTCGTGCACCACCTGGCCCTTCTCAAGAATGTACGCCCTGCGGGCATGTTTGAGGGCGAACCGCACGCTCTGGTCGGTGAACAGGATGGTGGTGGTCTTGCTCAGATCGTCGATCAGCTCGCCGATTTGCTGCACGATCACCGGCGCCAGTCCCTCGTTCGGTTCGTCCAGCAGCAACAGCCGCGGCTGGATCATCAGTGACCGGGCCACCGCCAGCATTTGCTGCTGGCCTCCGGAGAGGGTAGCACCGTCCTGGTCCGCCCGTTCACCCAGCATCTCGTACTTTTTGAGAATGCCGTCCACGGTCCAGCGGGCAGCACTGCCTTTGCGCTGGTAGGACGCGACCTCCAGGTTGTCCCGCACCGTCAGGCCGGGGAAGATCCGCCGGTCCTCCGGCACGTAACCGATCCCCGCCCGGGCAATCTGATGGGCCGGCAGACCGTGGATCGGCTTGCCATCAAAGATCACCTCGCCGGAGCGCGGCGGTGTCAGGCCCATGATGCTTTTCAGGGTGGTGCTCTTGCCGGCACCGTTGCGTCCCAGGATGCACACGGTCTCGCCCTCGTCCAGGTGCAGGGTGACACCCTGAAGCGCCTGGCTCTCGCCGTAGAAGGTCTGGATATTGCGAACATCAAGAATCATGCGTTGGCCTCCTCGACCACTTCCTCGTCTTCCTCGCCCAGGTAGGCGACACGAACCTCCGGATGGTTCTTCACTTCCTCCGGAGTGCCGGCAAACAGTTTTTCACCGCGATGCATGACCAGGATGCGGTCGGCAAGATTGAACACCACATCCATATCATGCTCGGTGATCAGGAAGGTGTAATCGCCACTGTCTGCCAGGCTCTTCACCAGCCTGGTGGTGCGCCGGGTTTCGTCCGGGGTCATGCCGGCGGTGGGCTCGTCCAGCAGTACCAGCTTGGGTCGGGTTGCCAGCACCATGGCAATTTCCAGCAAGCGCTTGTCACCGTAGCTGATGACCTCGGCACGCTGGTCCTTGAGGCTGTCGATGCCGAGCCGTTTCAGATACTCCACCGCCTCCTGCTGGATCCCGGTATTGCGGGAGGCAATGTTGAACAGTTTCCGGCTGTGACCATGGTAGGCGGACAGCACCACCTCCACGTTCTCCTGCACCGTCATCTCCGGGAAGATGTTGTTGATCTGGAACGAGCGGGACACCCCCAGACGGCTGATCTTGTGGGGCGGCAGCCCGGTGATGTCCTGCCCGTCCAGGGTGATCTTGCCTTCGGTCGGCTGCATCCGCCCGGACACCATGTTGTAGAAGGTGGTCTTGCCGGCACCATTGGGCCCGATGATGGCAATGGTTTCCTTCGGCATTACCTCCAGATTGATACCGTTGACGGCGGTAACGCCACCAAAGCGCTTGGTGAGGTTGTCTATGGTCAGGATCGGCTTGCTCATTTCTTCACCTCCAGCCACCAGTCAAGGGCGGTTCCGAGCAACCCCTTGCGGAAGAAAATCACCATCATCGCCAGGATGATGCCCAGAACCAGCATCCAGGACTCGGTGAAGCTGGTGATCCAGGTTTCCAGCAGTACGAACACCGCCGAGCCGACAAACGGCCCCAGGAAGTAGCCGGTGCCACCGAGAATCGCCATCAGAACCGGTTCGGCGGACATGGACCAGTGCAGCAGTTCCGGACTGGCCACCCGCAGGAACGGGGCAATCAGGCCGCCGGCAAGACCGGCGAAGGTACCGGCAATGACAAACGCCACCAGGCGGTAGGTACGCACGTTCAGCCCGGCGAAGGACACCCGCTCCGGGTTCTGGCGGATCGCCCTTAGGATCATGCCGAAGGAGCTGCGGCAGATCAGGTACAGCACCACCGCGGCAATGGCGACAATGGCCAGCACCACATGGTAGTAGACTGCCGGGTTACCCAGGGTCAGGTCCAGGCCGAGCCCGAAGGAGCCCAGGGTGAAGCCGGCCAGGCCGTCACTGCCGTTGGTCACCGAGCGCCACTGGTAGGCGATGGCGAACACCATCATGCCGAACGCCAGGGTGAGCATGGCGAAATAGACCTCGTTCAGGCGGACGCTGAGGAAGCCGATTACCAGGGCCAGCAGCGCCGAAGCGCCCATGGACACCAGCAGGCAGGCCAGGAAAGGCCATTCCAGGTGGATCAGCACCAGCGCCGTGGCGTAGGAACCGATACCGAAGAAGGCCGCATGGCCGAAACTGAGCATGCCGGTGTAGCCGAAGATCAGGTTGAAACTGGCTGCGAACAGGCCAAGGATCAGGATCTCGGTGAGGATAAAGATATAGAAGTAAGAGGCAATCCAGGGCACCGCAATCAGCCCGGCGATCACCACGGCCATCAGGCCCATCAGAATCTTGGTCTTCATGCCGTCGCCCCCTTGCCGAGGATGCCATTGGGTTTGAACAACAGAACCAGCGCCATGCCAAGGAACGGCAGCAGCAGGTTCACTTCCGGCAGGTAGCGACCGCCAAAGCCGTGAATCAGGCCGAGGACGATGGCGCCGAGCAGTGCGCCCGGGAAGCTGCCCAGGCCGCCAATAACCACCACAATGAAGGACTCGATGATAATCTTGTCACCCATGCCCGGGTCCAGGGCCCGCATCGGCGCAGCCACCACACCGCCAACGGCGGCCAGCCAGGCGCCAAAGGCAAACACACCGGTGACCACCATGCGGGTGTTGATGCAAAGGGCTTCGGCCATGTCCCGGTCCAGCGCGGCAGCGCGCATGATGCGACCGACGCGGGTGCGATTGAACAGGTACCAGAGCCCCGCCAGCAACAGCAGGCCGATAACAATCACGAACAGACTGTAGGTGGATACAGAACTGCCCAACAACTGCACCGAGCCGGACAGCAACTGTGGCGGCTGGACCACCTGGATACCGCTACCCCAGATGGTGCGGATACTCTCGTTGATGATCAGCAGGATGGCGAAGGTCAGCAGCAGGCTGTCCGCCACATCCCGGCTGTAGATGAATCGCAACAGCACCCGATCAATGATGACGGCCAGGATGGCCACACCGATCGGTGCCAGTAAAAGGGCCGCCCAGAAGGGCATTCCCACAAGGTTGATCAGGGTGAACGCCAGGTAGGCTCCCAGCATGTAGAGAGCCCCGTGGGCAAAGTTGATGATGTTCAGAACACCGAACACGATATTCAGACCCACTGCGATGATGAATAGCAGCAGGCCGATATCGAGACTGTTCAGCAACGCCGCTCCGATGCCAGACATGGATTACCTCATTAGGTTAGGGCCGGTTACGTGGCGCCCCGGAGGGCGCCACGGCAAGCTGTTGAAAAGGTTCAGATCAGAGCTTGCAACCGGTCTCTTCGATGGTGCGGGCAACTTCTTCACCGTCAAAGATCTGCAGGTTGGTCAGGGTCCGGATGCCGTGCTCGGGGTGCATCGGTCCGGAAACACCCCAGTTCGGGCTGACCATGGCCTGGTTGTCGCCTTTGCGGAAAGTCACCGTGCCGTTCGGGGCTTCCATGCTCATGCCGCTGAGGGCCTTGGCCACAGCCGGGCCGTCGGTGGTTCCGGCCGCTTCCATCGCCTGCTTGTAGGCGTAGATGGCAGCGTAGGCACCCTCGGCGTTATAGCTCGGCGGATTGCCGTAGGCATCGATGTAGGCCTTCACGAAACGGTCGTTGATGTCGTTGTTATAGGCCTCGTACCAGTAACGGGTGGACAGGTGCACACCTTCGGGCATTTCCTCACCCAGGGCGGACAGCACTTCGGTGGCTGCACCAACGGTGAACATCAGCTCCATGTCCTTCTCGAAGAAGCCACGGGTATTGGCCTGACGGATGAAGTTGACCAGGTCACCACCCCAGACGGAGATCAGCACACCGTCGGCACCGGAGTTCATCACCCGGTCAATGAACGGGGTGAAGTCCTCGGCACCGAAGCGCGGGAAGTTGGTCTCCGACATCAGGTTAACGTCCGGTTTGATGTCCTTGAGGTAGTTACCGAAGAACTCCCAGGACTGGTGACCGAAAGCGTAGTCCGGTCCGATGGTGGTCCAGTTGGTGGCATCGGTTTCCGCCGCCACCTTCGCCGCAGCCTTCATGTTCTGGGCCACGTTGACGCTGATGCGGTAGGTAAACGGGTTACACAACTTGCCGGTGACGTCCGGCGTAGCCGCGTGGGTGATGATCAGCGGCTTCTGCAGCTCCGGCATGGTCGGCACCATACCCTGGGCCACACCCGAGCTGTCCAGGCCCACCAGGGCATCCGCCCCTTCCGAGTAGACCAGCTTGCGGGCGGCCTGGATGGCTACTGAGGCCTTGCCCTGGCTGTCCTCGTAGATCATTTCCACCTGGCGACCGAGGATGCCGCCGGAGGCGTTGATTTCCTTTACCGCCAGATCAATACCCTTCTGGGCAAACTCACCGTAGGTGGCAGCACTGCCGGAGAGGATGTAGAGGCCGCCGATGCGGATCGGATCCTCGGCATAACTGGTCCCGGCGGTACCGAGAGTGGTGGCTGCGGTCATCGCAACCAGCAGTTTCTTAATGCTTGGTTTTTTCACGGTATTGCTCCTGTGTTCTTGTCTTTGTTGTCACTGGAACTTTCAGGCCCATTGAGTCGGGCCGGTTTTCGTGGCTCTGAATGCGTTGTTCGCGCTATCGCAACCTCCTGCTGACCATGGTCAGCCCGATCATCGGGACAGGGAGTCCCGGAGAATGTTCTTGCGGATCTTGCCGGTGGCGGTCTTGGGCAGCTCGCCCAGTACCACCTTACGCGGCGCCTTGAAATGCGCCATGTTGTCCCGGCAAAAGGCAATGATGTCCTCGGCGGTCAGCTCGTCACTGTCGTCCACCGGATTGACGAAGGCACAGGGCACCTCGCCCCACTTCTCGTCCGGCATGGCAACTACCGCCGCTTCGGAGACTTTCGGGTGGCGGTAGAGCACTTCCTCGACCTCCAGGCTGGAAATGTTCTCGCCGCCGGAAATGATCACGTCCTTCGCCCGGTCCCGGATTTCGACGTAGCGGTCAGCATGCATGACTGCCAGATCGCCGGTATGAAACCAGCCATCCCTGAACGCCTGGTTGGTGGCTTCCGGGTTCTTCAGATAGCCCTTCATCACGGTGTTGCCGCGGATGCAGATCTCGCCCATGGTCCGGCCGTCGGCCGGTACCGGCTCGCCGCTGACCATGTCGAGAATGTCCACGTCGTCCAGGCCATGGGTGGGCACGCCCTGGCGGGACATCTTTACCGCCCTCTCTTCCAGGGGCAGCGCCTGCCATTCCGGCTGGGGCACGCACAGGGTGGACGGGCCGAAGGTTTCGGTCAGGCCGTACAGATGGGTGATCTCGAAGCCGATTTCTTCCGCCTTGCGGATCACGCTGCTGGGGGGCGCGGCGCCACCAAGGGCAAAACGGGCGCCCCGGGAAAGCCGCAGCTGCTCACGGCCGAGGTCCTGCACCAGCATGTTCATCACCACCGGGGCGCCACACATGTGGGTCACGCGGTTTTCCTCGATCCGGCGATAGATCTCCCGCGGATCGACTTCCCGCAGGCAGACATGGGTGCCGCCGACGGCGGCGATCGCCCAGGTGTAGGCCCAGCCGTTGCAATGGAACATGGGCAGGGTCCACAGGTAGACGGTGTCGGCGGTCATGTCGAAGGCCATGGCGTTCGACATGGCGGCCAGGTAGGCCCCCCGGTGATGGTAGACCACGCCCTTGGGATTGCCGGTGGTGCCGGAGGTGTAATTCAGGGTGATGGCATCCCACTCGTCCTCCGGCTGCGACCACGACGCTTCCGGGTCGCCCTCCGCGAGCAGGGACTCATAATCCAGTTCCGCCAGGCCGTCGCTGGGGCCGGCCTTGCGCTCGATGGCCACCAGCAGTGGCGGTACCTCAAGCTCGGCAACTGCCGCCCGGACCTGGTTTTCCCACTGGGTGTCGTAGAACAGCACCCGCGCCTCACCATGGGCCAGGATGAAGGAGAGGGTGGCGGCGTCCAGCCGGATGTTGATGGCGTTGAGCACCGCCCCCGCCATGGGAACCGAGTAGTGGGACTCGAGCATTTCATGGCTGTTGGGGCACAGGATCGCTACCGTGTCGCCGGTGGTAATGCCCCGGGCGCGCAGGGCATCCGCCATCTGCCGGCAACGGCGATACAGGTCCCGGTAGGACAGGCTCATGTCATCGTCGATGACCGCCTGCTTGTCCGGGTAGACCCGCGCCGAGCGCTGCAGCAGAGTCAGCGGGGTCAGGGCGGAATGGTTGGCGGCGGTCTTGTTCAGGTTCTTGTATTTGTTCATATCGCACCGTGTTGGACTGTCCGGATTACTTCAGAAAGCCCGGATTGTTGATTCGCAACCGGGCCTCCGTCATGCCCTTCAGAACCGATCTCAGTTCCGGATCATCGCCATCGAGCCGGCGGTCACGGAGGGCCCGGGCGAGGGTCTGCTCACCCTGTGAAGGGGCATCCGGTAACCGGTGTCCGGCCAGGAATTGCGACAGCGACCGGTCGGTGGCTTCCGGCTCACCCTGAGCCCGCTGCTCGATCTCCCGGATGGCCATGCCCATGGCGTTGGCGATCATCAGGGCCTGGTATTTCTGCTCCCCCGCCAGATCCGGTACCAGGGAATCCAGCAATACCTGGCGGGCCTCGGTCAGCAGGTCGCGGCTATCCGGCTCGTTGATCATTGCCCTTCCTCCAATTCCGGAATCTGGTTCAGCAGGTCGTATTCCATCTGGGCCACCATGCGCCCGGTCAGGGCCAGCTCCAGCGAGTGCTGTTCTCCGGACATATGCCGGCGTGCCTGTTGCAACGCGATCATCGCCCAGCGCACCAGCGCCATGACTTCCCAGTAGCTGACTGCAGCCGGATCGATGTCGGCGCCACTCACCTCCCGGTAACTGGCCAGAAGATCGTTTTTGTCGCCAACGCCACCGACTTCCCGGTCATCACCACCGAAGCGCCAGCTGCGGCAGCAGAGCCAGCCAAGGTCCTCGCAGGGATCACTCCAGGCGGCAAATTCCCAGTCCAGCACCGCGGTCAGCTCGTCACCATCTACCATGTAGTTTCCGGTGCGGAAATCGCAGTGGCACAGCGCCGTCGGGCCGGGTTCCGGCGCGTGATCCTCAAGCCAGTTCAGGGCCCATTCCAGCACCGGATGCGGTTCCCCGATTTCCTCCAGGTAGCGGCGGTACAGCGCCACCCGGCTCAGGGCCGGATTGTTCCCGGCCGGCAGTTCGAGAAAAGCCAGCGAATCCATCGGCGGCCGCACCGTGTGCAGCCGGGCCAGCTCGGCACCGAGCCGGCGCACGAGGTGCCGACGCTGATCCTCGGTGAGATCACCCTTGACCAGTTGGCGCGGTGAGGCGGTACCGGATGCCCGGCTCATGACATAAAAGATACGGCCGCTGATTTCGGCGTCCTCACACAGCCAGAGCGGCTCCGGAGCGGTAACTCCGGCGCCGAATGCGGCCTGCAACACCCGGAACTCCTCCGGCCGGGACAGACTCTCCGCCACCCCGGAGGGAGCGTCCTGCCGGACCACGAATTCCTGTCGGCCCGGCCGGTCGCCGCCGTCTAGCTCCAGGGTTAACCCGAAGTTGTCCTGAATGGCGCCCCCGGAGAGCTTGCTGAACTGGATGACTCGCGCGCTGCGGGCGCCGCTCTGCCGGACAACAAAATTGCTGAAGGTGTCGGCCAAGGCAGACATCAGGGCTTCACTCCCCAATGCCAGAAATCGGTGCGCTCCGACAGCAGCAGCTTCGAGAACACCATCTTGTGCACTTCCGAGGCACCATCCACCAGGCGGGCCTGGCGGGCATAGCGGTAGATCCATTCCAGCGGGGTGTCCTTGGAATAGCCCCGGGCGCCACAGAGCTGGATCGCCGTATCGACGGCCTTATGCAGGGTATCCGCCACCGCAACCTTGGCCATGGACACTTCCTTGCGGGCAAAGTCGCCCTGATCGAGCTTCCAGGCGGCATGCATGGTCAGTAGCCGGCCGATCTGGATCTCCATGGCGGCCTCGCCCAGCAGCCACTGGACACCTTCACGCTGGGCCAGGGTCTGGCCGAAGGATTCGCGCTTCTCGACATAGTCGGTGGCGATTTCCAGGGAACGACGGGCCAGGCCCAGCCAGCGCATGCAGTGGGTCAGGCGCGCAGTGCCCAGACGGATCTGGGTCACCTTGAGGCCGTCGCCCACCTCCATCAGCCGGTTCTCGTCGGGAATCTCCAGGCCGTCAAAACGGATCTCGCAATGGCCACCGTGTTCCTCCGGCCCCATGATCGGAATGCGGCGGACCACTTCCCAGCCCGGATCGTCCTTGTGGAACATGAAGGCGCTCAGGCCCTTGCGGGTATCGTCGGAGGTTCGGGCAATCAAAATGAAATGGGACGCCTCTCCGGCCCCGGTGATGTAATGCTTGTGACCATGGATCACCCAGCGGTCGCCCTTGCGGGTAGCGGTGGTCTGCATCATGCCGGGGTCCGACCCGCAGCCGGGAGCTGGCTCGGTCATGGCGAAGGACGACCGGACCCGGCCCTCGACGATGGGCTTGAGCCAGCGCTCCTGCTGGGCCTCGGTAGCCACCTTGGCCAACACGATCATGTTGCCGTCATCGGGCGCTGCGGAGTTGAACACCACCGGCCCGAAGATGGACCGGTTCATTTCCTCATAGCAGGCCGCCATGCCGGAGATATCCAGTCCCTGGCCACCGAGGTGCTCAGGAATCTGCAGGCACCACAGGCCCTGCTGCCTGGCCTTGGCGCGCATCTGCTCCAGATATTCCGGCGCAATGTTCTCATGCTCGTCGTAGGCGTCCGGGTTCTGCTCCAGCGGTAACAGTTCCTGTTCCACAAAGTCCCGGATTCGTGTGCGGTACGACTCGTTCCTGGGGTTCAGATTGAAGTCCACAGCCTGCTCCTTACAGCGAGGATTGAAGATGGCCGCCATCCACCACGAGGGTGCTGCCGGTCATGTAGTCGGAAAGGTCCGAGGCCAGCAGCAGCAATGGCCCGCTCAGATCCCCCGCCTGGCCGAGGCGGCGCTGGGGGATCCGGCGAATCATTTTCTGGCCGGGCTCGGTCGCGAAGAAATCACGGTTAAGATCGGTCTCTATGTAGCCGGGAGCCAGGGCATTGACGCGAATACCATAACGGGCCCATTCCAGCGCCAGTGCCCGGGTCAGCTGCTCGACACCGGCCTTGGCCGCCGCGTAGGGCGCCACGTTGCCGGCCACCCGATGGCCCAGGATGGAAGAAATCATGATGATGCTGCCGCCCCGGTTGATGGCGGACAGACGGCGGGCGGCCTCATTGGCCACCAGCCAGCAGCCCTTCAGGTTGGTGTCGACCACCTGGTCCCAGTCGGAGCCGGTATGGTCCAGGGCCTTTTTGCTGGTGGCGACGCCGGCATTGGAAACCACCACATCCGGAATGCCGACGTCATCGGCCATGGTGTCGAAGGCTTCGGTGACACTCGTCTCGTCGGTGACATCCATGGTGACCACATGGATCCGACCGGCATGCTCGGGAAAATCGCTTTTGAGAGATTCCAGCGCCTCGCGGCGGCGGCCACTGACGATGACCGTGGCGCCGGCTTCGAGCAGGCACCGGGTAAAGCTGTGGCCCAGGCCGCCAGCGGCGCCGGTGACCAGTGCGGTCTTGCCGCCAACGTGCAGGGACCAGTCTCTATTGCCAGGGTTCGTGTTATTGGAATTGTTCATATCTCGACCTCCGGAACCCAAAAATAGAACGAGCGCTCGAAATATTCAAGAGGCAAAATGAAAAAATCCAACCGATTGCGGGATTGGTCGGGCGAGCCAATTCTTTAACTGGCAGGGTAGAGTGGGGGGGGGCGACGTGGCTGCTTCAGGCTGCAGCCGGTAAATCTGGCGGGTCGATCGGAACTGAACTGTTTTCAGGGAGCAGGCAGGGATGCAGTCATGCAGCCTGCCTGCTCATATGGAGGCGATTTCGGTTACTGCACGGACGATTCCGTAGTGCCGGCCTGGGACACTGTGGTACCGGTGGGTGGACGGTAATGCAGGGAGTAAATGACCCGATCCAGCACCGACTGGCCATTCCAGGCGGGGTCCGTATTGATCATGCCGACGACCGCCCAGGTAGTGTTCGTTTCATCCCGGGTAAAGCCCGCAATCGAACGGACATCTTCCAGAAAACCGGTCTTGATCCGGCCCTGGCCATCGAGGCCGGTGTTGCGCAGGCGGCGGGCCATGGTTCCGTCCATGGCGATCAGCGGCATGGAGGCCATCAGGTCGGCGCCATAGGGGCTCTCCCAGGCGTGCTGCAGAATCTGCACGCCCTGGCGGGCAGTAATCCTGCCGTGGCGGGTCAATCCTGCGCCGTTATCGATCACCATGCCGGCGGTATTGATGCCTTTGGCTTCCAGCCATTGATAGATGGCGCGGATGCCGGTAACCCGGTCGTCGTCATCGTCGGCGGCACGGGTTTCGGCGCCAATGGTCAGCAGCAGCTGGCGAGCCATGACGTTGCTGCTCCACTTGTTGATGTCCCGCACCATGGTGACCAGGTCCGGCGAAGTGGTCCGCAGGATCAGTCGGGCATCCTCCGGCGTGGTATCAGTGCGGTCCTGCCCGGCAATGGTAATGTTCATGTCGGTCAACAAACTGCGGATCAGCGAGGCCGTGTACTGCTCATGGGGCAGCAGTGACATATACGCTGTGGTGCGACAACCCTGGGGCAGTTCGCCACTGACCCTTACCGTTACCCGGTTATCATCGTGAAACACCGGCTGCCAGGTAAAGCTGCGGCGTGACGGGCATGGCCCTTCGGGCAGCGCGGTTACCCGGTTATCCAGTACCACTTCGGTCAGGGCCGGGGTGGTCCAGGCCTGGGTGCCCCGTTCGTCAGCCCGGACCTGGAAGTGCAGCAGGTTCAGGTTGGTCAGATAGGCGGAGGGCTCCACCAGGAAGGGGCGATAGGGGTTGTCGCCGTTATCCTCGAACTTCGGGAGCCCCCCTGACAGGCGGAAATAGCTGCCATCAAGCACCAGGTCTCCGGTAACGGCACTGATGCCCATGCCGCGGAGTTCGCCCAGCAGGCCCCACAGGCGCTCATGGGTCAGTTTGGGGTCGCCGCCAAGTTTCACATAGAGATTGCCGTCCAGGGTGTCGCCCCGAACCTCGCCGTCCATGTAAAAGCTGGTGTTCCAGTGATGGGTCGGCCCGAGAATCTCCAGGGCCGCGTAGGTGGTCACCAGCTTCATGATGGAGCCGGGACTCATCAGGGTATCGGCATTGATGAACTGTTCAATCCCCGGGCCATTCAGCGGCACTGCCGCCAGGCTGAGGGCATTCTCATCCTTCAGGGACTTCAGCGCGTAATCGCGGATTTCGTTGCTCCACACCCGGAAATTGCCGTCGGACCGGTCGCCGGGTTCGGCCGCGGGGGCAGGGGCAATGTTCAGGACCAGGGCAGTCGCCACTACAGCCTGCATAAGGCTGACGCTGCGCCGGTTATTCTGTTTTTTTGTGGTCTGGTGCAAGACCGGTGCTTGGCGCGGCATAGTACAGGGCTCAAATGAGTTCTCAGTGGGTTAACAATAGCCCATCTTTCCCGGTTGTTCTATGTGGGCAAGCTCTACATGACGTTAAAAAATGCCAGTAGGGTTATGGTTTAGTTTGCTTTTTTGTGACAGCTTGTAAGTGCTCCATGGAAATCATGAAGTTAGACTGGTCATTTTCGGCCAACCGATCTGACGGAGTCATCGGTGGCGCTGCGGTCATGGCATCTTCCCGCCAAAAGGCGTCTCCTGTTCCGGTACCCGAGCGTCTTTCCAACAACAACCAGAAGGAGAGCCTGATGATTGGTATCCCCATTGGTCTGCTGACCGCCAACGCTGTGGAATGGGTTTTCCACAAACAAGTGCTGCATGGCCTGGGCCGCAACCGCGACAGTTTCTGGGCCTTTCACTGGCACGATCATCACCGCAGTGTTCGCAAGAACGGTTTTCTCGACGAGGATTACCGTCAGCCGCCCCTGACCTGGAATGCCCAGACCAAGGAAGTGGCCGCCCTGGTCGCCGGTGCTGCAGCGGTGACCCCGCTGTTGCCGGTGGCACCGTTCTTCGTCGGTACTCTCTATTACTGTGCCTGGAATTATTACCGGGTGCACAGGAAGTCACACCTGGATCCCCAGTGGGCCCGGGAGCATTTGCCCTGGCACTACGATCACCATATGGGGCGGAACCCCAACGCTAACTGGTGCGTTACCAGGCCCTGGTTTGACAACCTTATGGGGACCCGGGAGCCAATGGAAAGTCGCCAGCCGGCGTCATAATACCGACGTTTGCGATACCCGCGGCCGGCCCGGCAAGGCCGGCTCTGAACCACTGAAGAAGGTCTTGTCCATGCCCAATGTTGTTACCCATAACCTGAATGTCCTCGGTTCCGTGGCCACCTCGTCCCTGACGGCGTGGCGCGGGTGCCTGGTGGTTCAGCAGGCGGTCCAGCCGGAAAAACCGATCCTTCTGTATGACATCGAGGCGTGCCCGTTCTGCCGCCGGGTGCGTGAGGCGCTTACCGCACTGAATCTGGATGTGGAGATCCGCCCTTGTCCGAAAGGTGGGCGTCGCTTCCGTGCCGAAGCGGAGGCGCTGGGTGGCAAGCAGCAGTTCCCGCTGCTGGTCGACCAGAATACCGATACGGTCATGTATGAGTCGGCAGCCATTGTCGACTACCTGTTCAGCCAGTACGCCGGTCGCCCGGTGCCCCGCTATTATCGCGCCCGGAGCTACCAGCCGGTGCTGGGCTCTGCGGCATCCGCCGCCAGTGGCCTGCGCGGTATGCGGGCGCGGCAGGGCAGGGTGCCGGAACAGGCCCTGGAGTTGTGGAGTTTTGAGGGCAGCCCGTTTTCCCGCCTGGTGCGGGAAAAGCTGTGTGAACTGGAGATCCCCTACACGCTGCACAACCTCGGCAAGGAACACTGGAGCGAAGTCGGCCCGGCCAGGCAGCGCATCAAACCGGGGCCCTATACGCCGATTCCCGGCGGCAAGCGCGATGCCTTCTTCCAGCAGCACCGGCGGGTGCAGGTGCCCTATCTGGAAGACCCGAATACCGGGCAGGGCCTGTTCGAGTCTGCCCGCATTCTCGACTACCTCGAGCAGCAGTACGCGGTTTAGTCCCAGACCGGGGCGAAGGACGGATTGGCGAGGCGTTCGCCGCGATCAAGGGCATCGATTGCGGCAATTTCCTCTGCGGTCAGACGGATTTTCAGTGCATCCAGGTTGGCCTTCTGGTGCTGGGGCCGGGTCGAGGAGGGAATGGGAACTATCCCGCGACTGACCACCCACGCCAGGGCAATCTGCGCGGGTGACGCGTTGCGTTCCGCGGCTATGCGTTGCAAGGTCTCGTCCTCCATCACCCGGCCGACCGCCAGTGGCATGTAGCCGGTGACCTGCATGCCCAGCTGCTGGGCATGCCCGACCACCTTGCGATTGGCCAGGAACGGATGCACCTCCACCTGGTTGGTGAGGATCGGGCTGTTGCCGAGAATGTCCCGCGCCCGGTCCATCTGGTCACAGGTAAAGTTGGACAGGCCAATGTGCTCGGTCAGGCCCTCGCGCTGGGCATTGCGCAGGGCACCAAGATAGTCTTCCATGGGTACTTCGTCACCGGGTGAAGGCCAGTGGATCAGCGTCAGGTCCACATGATCGGTTTTCAGCCTGGCCAGGCTGTCGTGCAGGCTGTGGATGAGGTCGTCAGGCTGCAGATGGGTGTGCCAGATCTTGGTGGTGACAAAGATTTCCCGCCTTGGAATGCCGCTGGAGGTGATGCCATCGCCCACTTCCGCTTCATTGCCGTACATCTGGGCGGTATCAATATGACGGTAACCCAGGGAGAGGGCACTTTTGACGGCATCCCGGGCGTCATTGCCCTGCAGCCGGAAGGTGCCCATACCGATCTGCGGAAGTGTCTCGAATGACATAGCGTCCTCCTTTGCTGAACCCTCAAAAAAAGTTCTGACTGTTATGTGGTGGCCCTGTGCTGGCTCTTCAAGTGGGCCGCGGGTATCATGCGGCCTGCACAAAAACCGGATGACAAGGGGCGAACCGTGCTGACAGGACACTGCCTGTGTGGTGATATCAAGTTCGAATACGACGGTCCGCTCGGGCCGATTTCACTGTGCCATTGCAGCCAGTGTCGCCGCGCTTCCGGCAGTGCCTTTGCTGCCAGCGCCCCGGTCCAGACGGTCCGTTTCCGTTATCTGGCCGGCGAGGAGCTGGTCCGGGAGTACGAATCCCGCCCCGGCAAGTTCCGCGGTTTCTGTCCCCGCTGTGGCAGCCAGCTATACAGCCGGGTGGATGCCATTCCCGGTATCCTGCGGCTGCGGGTTGGTGCCATCAATGAGCCGCTGGGCAAAGGGCCGGCGTCCCACGACTATGTTGCCTCGGGGTCGGACTGGTTCGCCATTACCGATAATATCCCCCGATTCGATAAAACCCGGCGCACCAACGATCCCCACTGAACGCTCCCGGGTACACGGTTACTCTGCCGGCACCAGCCGGTAAACCTTGCCCTGCGGTGCATCCGTCAGCAGCCAGAGCATACCGTCCGGGCCCATGCGAACATCACGGATCCGGGCGCCGAGATCTGTCAGCAGGTCCTCCTCTTCGGTTACCTCGCCATCGTCGATAGTTAGCCGGACCAGCTTCTGCATTTTCAGCGCGCCGACAAACAGGTCGCCCTGCCAACCGGGAAAATGCTCTCCGGTATAGAACGCCATTCCCGACGGCGCAATCGAGGGATCCCAGTAGTGCAGGGGCTGGGCCATGCCTTCTTTCTTCACCCGATTGGTAATTGGCAGACCGGAGTAGTCAATGCCGTAGGTGATTTCCGGCCAGCCATAATTGATGCCGGAACGGATGATGTTGATCTCGTCGCCACCTCGCGGGCCATGCTCATGGCTCCAGATTTCACCGCTGACCGGGTGCCGGACCATGCCCTGGATGTTGCGGTTGCCCCAGCTGTAAAACGTGTCATTTGCTCCGGCCTTGCCAACAAACGGGTTGCCCGGAGCGGGTTTGCCATCCACCGTTATCCGGTGCACACCGCCGGCGTCATCCTCCAGATCCTGCGCCCGGTCCATTTCCCCGCGGTCACCGACCGCCACGTAGAGTAATCCGTCGCGGTCAAACACCATGCGGCCGGCAAAGTGGCGGGAGGTGTTGCCACGCGGGGCCGCTTCGAAGATGACCGTGACCTCCTCCAGGCGAGTGCCATTCAGGGTTGCCCGCGCAACCCGCGTGGTCATGCCGTCACGGTTCCGGTGAGCGTAGCTGAGAAACAGCGTGTTGTTGTCGGTGAACTGCGGATGCAGCACGACATCCAGCAGGCCACCCTGGCCCGACACCACCAGTTCCGGCAGCCCGGTCACCGGGGCCTCTTGCAGGGAACCGTTCTGGATCACCCGCAGGCGCCCCGCGCGCTCGGTGACCAGCTGCCGACCGTCGGGCAGGAAGGCAATGCTCCAGGGATGCTCCAGTCCGCTGGCGACCGTTTCCAGGCGAAAACTGGCTTTGTCCGACTGCCAGGTTTCCGGTGCGGACCATGCCATAGAACTGACCGTGATGAGCCCGAGGATGACGGTTGTCTGCATGAATGTCCTGATGATCCTGGTCATCGGCGGTCTCCTGTTCCCTGTATTCACGGAGTGTCCATCAGCATAGCACCGGGGAGCAGCTCCCGCTGTCGGAACACCTGAATTTTGGTGTTGAGATGCTGTCAGGTATTTTAAATTAGAATGATTCGCATTAAGATATCGGGGATTCGATGGAGCTATCTCTAGCTAACCCAGTTTTACCTGACCCGTTTGTACCTGACCATTTGTTCCTGACCCAGGTATGACTAACCCCTGTATGACGGAGTGTAAGATGTCCCCAACCCCGCGAGCCCGGTTTCGCCGCAGTGCCCTGGTGTCTGCAATCGCCCTTGCTTCCCTGCCGGCTGCAGTGCTGGCCCAGCAAGCCGAACCCACATTGCTGGATGCCATCCAGGTCTCGGCCGAGCGTGACGAGCCGGCATCGGAATCTACCGGCAGTTACAGCGCCGGCACCACCAGCACAGCCCTGAAACTGAACCTGGGCCACCGGGAAACCCCCCAGTCGGTTTCGGTGATTACCCGCAAGCAGATGGACGACTTTGGCGAAGTGGACGTCAACGACGTGCTGGAAGGGACAACCGGTGTCACTGTGGAATCGGTGGAAACCGACCGTACCTACTACACCTCCCGCGGCTTTGATATCAACAACTTTCAGTACGACGGCGTGGGTCTGCCTGCGGTCTACGACAATGTACAGGGTGACCTCGACACCGCCTTCTATGACCGGATCGAAGTCCTGCGGGGTGCCAACGGCCTGATGACCGGCACCGGGAATCCGTCCGCGACCATCAATTTTATTCGCAAGCGCCCCACCGCAGAGACCCGGGCGGCGGTTGCGGTCACCGGCGGTTCCTGGGATAACCGCCGGGTGGTTGGCGACCTGTCCGGTTCGCTGACCGACTCGGGCAAGGTGCGCGGACGGGTGGTGGCAGGTTACCAGGAGCGGGATTCCTGGCTGGACCGCTACAGCCAGCAAAAACAGATGTTCTACGGCGTACTCGAGGCTGACCTGACGGCCAGCACCCTGCTTGCCCTGGGTCATGCCACCCAGACGTCCGATACCGACAGCCCGCTGTGGGGGGCCTTGCCCCTGTTTCATACCGATGGCACCGCGACCGGTTACAGCCGCTCGACCAGTACCTCGGCGGATTGGTCCTACTGGGATAACGTGCAACACAACAGCTTTGTGGAACTGACCCAGCGCCTCGGCGGTGGCTGGCAGGTGAAGGGTTCGGTACTGCGCCTGGAAAATGACAGCAATTCGGAACTGTTCTACCAGTTTGGCACCCCGGATCCGCAAACCGGTGAAGGTCTGATGGCCTACCCCAGCCAGTATGACCTGAATACCGAACAGTACGTGGCTGACCTGTCCGCCAGTGGCCCGTTCCGTCTGGCCGGCCGCATCCACGAGCTGGTGGTGGGAGCCTCCCGGGCCCGTTCGGAAACCGTGGACGAGTCCCGCTACGGGCAGGGGATCGGTGATCCGCTACCGCCGCTGGATGAGTGGACCGGCGATTACCCGCGTCCGGTATTCGATAACGGTACCGCCGGCTCGGACTGGACCGACCGGGAAACCAGCACCTACGCGGCCGCACGCTGGACGCTGACTGACCGCCTGACCGCCATCACCGGCATTCGCCTGGCCTGGCTGGATAGCACAGGCACCAGTTATGGAGCGAGCAAGGCAACCAGCTACGACGCTGAGGAGACACCGTACGCCGGACTGGTCTACGACCTCAATGACAACCATTCCGTCTATGCCAGTTACAGCGAGATTTTCACCCCGCAAACCGAAGTGGACATCAACCGTGACCGTCTCGATCCCATCGAGGGTGCCAACTACGAACTCGGCCTGAAAGGTGAATACCTGGATGATCGCCTCAGGTCCACGGTGGCGCTGTTCCGCACCCGGCAGGACAACCTGGCGGAAGCCGCCGGCACCTTCGAAAACGGCGTGGATACCTATTATCGTGGCGTGGAAGGCATCACCAGTGAAGGGGTGGAGCTGGAGCTGGCTGGCGAAGTGAGTGATTCAGTCCAGCTGTTTGCCGGCTACACATGGATCAACATCGAGGATGCCGATGGCCATTCCGCCAAGTCTTTCATTCCCGAGCATCTCGCCCAGCTGCGGGGAATCTGGAAGGTGCCGGGCGTTAACGGTCTGGAGCTGGGCAGCCAGCTGCGCTGGCAGTCGGCGATCAGCCAGGTGCAGGGCGTGGCGACTACCGGAGCGAATGCCGGCCAGAGCATCGTGACCGAGCAGGACAGCTATGCGGTGCTGGACCTGATGGCCAGTTACGATTTCGCCCGCAACTGGAATGCAACGCTCAACGTAAACAATGTGACCGACGAGAAGTACATCGAGAGCCTGAAGAAGTTCGGTGCTTCGGCACAGGGCTTCTACGGTGAGCCGGCCAGCGCCAACCTGACCGTAAGCTGGGTGTACTGAGCCGCGCCAGGTATCGGGGAGCCGGCTTGCGGCTCCCCACTGATCATCCTTCAACAACCGTGCAGCAACAGGGAGCAGGAACCGTGACACCGGAGCATGAAATCATTGAAGGTATCAAGCTGGCGGCCGGCGCCGGCCTGTTCATTCTGCTGGCGACCACTGCCCTGGTGTGGCTGGTGCCCGGCGTGCCGGCGTGATTGCGCCCAGGCGTTCCTTGCGGTAGACCCCGCAGGTCCCGCAATAGCCCCCCTGCGGAAGCTGGTACTTCAGACAGCAGCCGCGGCGCTGGGGAATTCCGAATGTCCTGCCGTCGAATCTGGCGGGAATCCAGTCAATAAACCTTGCCGCATCACAATCGAAAGCCTCCAGCCACTCGCTTGCCAGGGCACAGAGTGCCGCTGGCGGCGCCTTGTCGTACAACGCCGAAAAGGGCATGCCCAGCCCGAGGCCCACACTGCTCCAGTAGGCACCGGGGCTGACGCCAAACGCCTGGCGGAACACCGGATACCAGCGGTTGGCGTGGTCGGCCATGGTGGTGAGAAAGCTGTCTGCGTCGAGCTCCGTCGCGGTTTCCCGCCAATGCCAGCGATGATCGCCACCGGCGGGCAGCAGGAAAATATCGGCGGCCGTCAGCGCCGGCGCTTTGCCATCCAGCATCAGCCGCAGTGAGAGGGGGGCAATGACATCCAGGGCAAGTGCCTGCTGCAGTACTGAGAGTCGTGCCCTCAGTTCCCTGGGGTTGGGGTTCCCGCCCGCTTCGCCGGACACTTGTGCCACCAGGTGATCGGGCGTCGTCAGGCAGTGCTGGAGTGTCAGGGTGTCCGGAGTCCGGTGAACGCCGTGCAGCCGGTAGCTCCGGCGGATCTCGTCGCTGGCGGCACCCGCCAGTTCCCGCAGCGCAGACCAGCGTTGCGGCCAGCCACGCCCCTCGGTCTGCACGGCTGGCTGCCTTTCAGCGACGGCCATGGCGGCTCAGTCCCCAGAGGAAGTACAGCCCGCCGACCAGCGCCGCCAGCAGGCCCGCGGGCAACTGGTTGGGGTATAGCACGACCCGGGCCAGGTAATCAGCAAGGGCGAGCAGGGCTGCGCCGGCCAGTGCCGCGGTGACCAGTTGCCGGCCGACCGTTTGCTGGCCCATTACCCGGGCCAGATGAGGCGCCATCAGACCGACAAAACTGAGGGGACCGATAACAACGGTAGCTGCAGCGGTCAGCACGGCGGCCAGCACCAGCAACAGGATTCGTGCCCGTTGCACATTGAGTCCCAGTGACGATGCCGGAGTCTCACCCAGGGGCAGCAGCGTCAGGGCGCGCACCGCGAGGGTGGTGACGGCAATCAGTACCGTCATCACCGCCGCCAGGGCCAGCGCCTCGGACTCCGATACCAGCCAGGTGGAGCCGTACATCCAGTTCAGCAACTGCGCGGCCACGGTTCCGCCCGAGGCCATGACCAGTCGCAATCCGGCATCCATAAATACATACAGTGCAACTCCGCCCAGCAACAGCTGGTTGCCGGCAAAGCGGTGGCGACGGGCCAGCAGCATCAGCAGCATCAGTGCAGCAGCGGCACCCAGGGTGCCGGCCGCCAGCTGGCCGGCCCGGCCGACCTGGGCGCCCAGCAGCACCATGGCTACCATCACCAGTGCCGAGCCGCCGCTAATGCCGAGAACTTCCGGGCTCGCCATGACATTGCCGGTCATCCGCTGAATGATGGTACCGGCCAGGCCCAGTGCCACTCCGGCCGTTATGGCCGCCAGCAGCCGCGGTCCGCGCCAGTTCCAGGCGTCCGCCCAGTCTGCCGGGGGTGTCCAGCGCCAGCCTTCGATGCCCGGTGACCAGCCCATGGCGGCGATGATGGTGGTTAAAAGGACCAGCAGCAGTATGCCGGCGGCAACGCCTGTCGGCCGGCGACGGGGCACGAAGGAGGCCGGTCCGGAGGGCTCTCCGGGCATGTGATGGGTGTTGTTGACGCCGCGCAACGCCAGCAGAATGATCGGCCCGCCGATCAGCGCTGTGGTGGTTCCCGTAGGTACCAGCGAGCCATTGCCCCAGGTGGTCGCCCACTGCGCAAGGGTATCGGCAAGCAACAACAGGCCGCCGCCGAGCAGGGTGCTCCAGGCCAGCCGGCTGCGCAACGTGCGTGCGCCCAGCAGACGTGCCAGTACCGGTGCTGCCAGGCCAACGAAGGCAACGACGCCGACCCGGCTGACCACGGTTGCGCTCATCAACACCACGAGAAACAGGGCCAGCAACCGCAGGGCATCTACCCGGGCTCCCAGCCCGTGGGCAGACTCGGAACCCAGCTGCAGTAACTCGAGCGGTCGCATCAGCAACACCAGGGCAATACCCAGCACCAGCACCCGTGGCCATAACTCCAGGAACTGGGACCAGTTGTTCTGTACCAGTGATCCGGCCCCCCAGATAAACAGATTGCCCAGCCACTCGCCCTGCAGCAGCAGGAAGCCCATGTTCAGGGCGCCCATGAAGAAGGTGATGACCAGGCCGGCGAGAATCACGGTGACCGGGGAGAAGCCCAATCGCCAGGTCAGCGCAATGACCAGACCAATAGCCAGCAGGCCACCGGCGATGGCTGCAAGGTCCGGGCTGAATGCCAGCATTGCCGGCGCGTAGAGGGTGGCGAGTGTGACGCCAAACTGGCCGCCGGCCTCCACACCCAGGGTGGTGGGGGAGGCGATCGGGTTACCCAGCACCTGCTGGGTGACGGCACCGGCAAGGCCGAGACCACAGCCGATCAGGATGGCGACGGCAATCCGTGGCGCCCAGCTGAAGTGGGCCATCACCGACGCATAGTGGCTGCTGTCGTAGCTCCAGAACGCCGTTACGAGGGTGGTCAGGTTGGCCTGCGGCAGCATGGGCAGCGCACTGGTCGCCAGGGCCAGCAGCCACAGCAGCAACGTCGCCAGCGGTAAGCGGCGGGGCAGCCCCGGGGGCTGGCCTGTGGGGTGGCGGGTCGAGCGCTGGGCAGAGGTCGGGGCAGAGGCGCTGTCAGAGGTGCTGTCAGAGTTGCTGTCAGAGGTGCTGTGAGAGGTGCTAGCGAACATGGTTGCTGCCTCCGGCAAGCAGGGCGTCGGTGAGCAGAAGCGCGAGGCGCTTGACCGGGTAGAGACCGCCAAATGTCCACACCGGGTCGACCTGATAAACCTGCCGGTTCCGTACCGGCGGCAGGTGGCTCCAGAACGGGCTGTTCGCCAGGCTGTCAGCCAGCCCCGGCAGGGTGGGTGAAATCACCACAAGCCGGGCGTCCCGGTAAGGCGCGAGGGCGTCCAGGCCAATTACCGAAAAACCCCAGAAGTTGCCGTCATAAGGCCACACATTGTTCAGGCCCAGCGCTTCAATTGCTGTATCCAGCATGCCGTTCGGGGTATTTATCCGGACATGGCGAGGATCCAGAAAGCTGACCAGGGCAATGTCGTCGCCACTGTGCCCGGCGCGTTCGAGGCGGCTGCGCTGGGTGGCCAGGGTTTGCTCCACGTCCGCAATCACCGCTTCGGCCCGTGCCGTCTGGCCCAGCATGTCGCCGAGGGTGCGCAACATGTGGCGCGCCTGGCGGTAAGGGTCGTGACCTTCCTTGTAGACACTGATGACGTAGGTCGGGGCTATCCGGTTGAGCAGGTTTCCCGCCGGTGACATTTCACTGCTGGTGACAATCAGGTCGGGTTTCAGTTCGGCAATCGCCTCCAGGCTCGGTGCGGTGCGCGATCCCACGTTGTGAACCCCTTCCGGCAGCGCGGGTTCGTGCACCCAGTGGCTGTAGCCGTCCCGGTCGGCAATGCCGATCGGGGTAACACCCAGCAAGAGCAGGGCCTCGGTGGCGGCCCAGTTCAGGGCAACCACCCGCTTCGGGGTCGTCGCCAGGCTCACCGAACCGTTTTCGTGGACCCAGCTCCCGGCGTGGACCGGCGCCGCTGTCGCCATGGTTACCCCTGCCGCCAGCATCGTCACTGCCAGCAGCCCCAGCGTTATCCGGCCGCTGCCGGGTGTCGTCTGCCGCCTAGTGGACATAGGACACCCACTGGCCCGGAGACCGCTCCATGACCCCCATGGCGACGTCATAGATAGCCTCCAGAACCCCGCTGTTCATTATGTCGGCCGGCCGGCCATCGGCGATGATTTCGCCGGCCCGGAGTGCCACCAGGCGGTCGCAGAAGCGTGCGGCCAGGTCCACATCATGGAGCACCACAATGACGGTCAGGTCCCGTTCGGAAGCCAGCCGGTGAACGAGTCGCAGGGTTTCCACCTGGTGTTTTACATCCAGTGCGGAAATGGGCTCGTCCAGCAGCAGGCAACGAGTCTGCTGGGCCAGCAGCATGGCAATCCACGCCCTTTGGCGCTCGCCGCCGGACAGGGTATCCACCGAGCGGTAGGTAAACGGTGTCAGCCCGGTATCGGCAATGGCCTGACTGATCAGCGCGTCGTCTTCAGGGGTATAGCGACCCAGCGGCCCCCGCCAGGGATAGCGGCCAAGGGAAACCAGCTCCCTCACGGTCAGGCCATCGGTCGCGGGCGGGTGCTGGGGCAGGAAAGCCACCTGGCGAGCAAACTCCCGGCTGCCGGTGCGGCTTACCGGTAGGCCCTGCAAGGTGACGGTGCCGGCCGACGGCGTTATCTGGCGCGCCAATACCCGGAGCAGGGTGGACTTGCCGGAGCCATTGTGGCCGAGCAGGGCGGTCACTTCGCCTTCGGTAAAGCCAAGGCTGAGGTCTTCGAGGATGCGATTGCTGCCGATCGTAACGGCAAGATCGGCCACTTCAAGAAATGCTGGCATGCGGACTCCCGGCGGTCCCCGGAGGCAACGGGGCTGGGGTGGGCTTGGAAAGTCCGCAGAATAATCTAAATGCGAATCAGTATCAATGATGTTTTGGTGGTATCACCAGGCTTGTCCGGTCTGTACCCGCCACTGGGCGGCGTAGGGGCCATCCCGTTCCAGTAACTGCTCGTGGCTGCCTTGCTGGACGACCTTGCCATTTTCAATGACGGCAATGGTGTCCGCATCGACAATCGTGGACAGCCGGTGGGCGATCATGATGACCGTGCGGTTGTGGCCGATGCGTCGCAGCGAGCGCTGGATGGCGGCCTCGGTCTCGTTGTCCACGGCGCTGGTGGCTTCATCCAGTACCAGAATGGGTGGGTCCTTGAGCAGGGCGCGGGCCAGTGACAGGCGCTGACGCTGGCCGCCGGACAGGCGCACCCCGCGTTCGCCAACCTGGGTGTCCAGTCCTTGTGGCAGGGCTTCGATAAAGGACCAGGCCTCTGCCGTGCGTGCCGCGTCGATGATCTGCTGGTCACTGGCGGCAGGCCGGCCGTAAGCGAGGTTCTCCCGGATCGTGCCGTCGAACAGGTAGACATCCTGGCTCACCAGGCCAATGGCTTCGCGCAGGGATCTCAGGCTCACTTCGTGGATGGGCTGGCCGTCGATCAGGATGCGGCCCGCGTCTGGGTCGTAGAACCGCAGCAGCAGTTTGATCAGGGTGGATTTACCGGACCCGGTTGCTCCTACCAGGGCCAGGGTATTGCCCGCCGGCACGGCGAGGGAGATGCCATCAATGCCGGCACCGCTGGCCGGATAACGAAAGCTGACCCCGTCGAAGGTTACCTCACCACGTACCGGTCCTGGCAGGTGATTGCCCGGGTCATCCCGGACCTGCACCGGCTCGGCAAGCAGGTCGAGGATGCGCCGGGTACTGGCCATGGCCCGCTCGAACAGGTCAATGACTTCTGCCAGGCCGGTCAGCGGCCAGAGCAGGCGCTGGGTCAGGAACACCAGTACACCATAGGCACCCACGTTGAGAGCGCCGGACAGGGCCTGCATGCCGCCGACGATAAAGGTCGCCAGGAAGCCGGCCAGGATCGCCATACGGATCACCGGAATGAAGGCGGAGCTGATGCGGATCGCCTTGCGGTTGGCCTCGACGTAGGCCTCGCTGCTCGCTTTCAGGCGTTCGGCTTCCCGTTGCTCGGCGGTGAAACTCTTGATGGTGGCAATGCCGCCAAGGTTGTTCGACAACCGGCTGGACAGGTCGCCGACCTTTTCCCGTACGTCGGCATAGAGAGGGCCGGCCTTGCGCTGGAAGTAAAACGCGCCCCAGATGATCAGCGGAATCGGGGTGAACGCCAGCAGGGCGATCACCGGCGACAGCACAAAGAACACCGCGCCTACGGCAACCACGGTGACCAGAACCTGAATCATCGCGTTGGCGCCGCCATCAAGAAAGCGCTCCAGCTGGTTGACGTCGTCGTTCATGGTGGCCACCAGCTGGCCGGAGCTGCGGGCCTCGAAAAAGCTCATGTCGAGCTTCTGGGCATGCTCATAGGCGTCCTGGCGCAAGTCCGATTGCAGCCGCTGGGCGAGGTTGCGCCAGAGGATCTGGTAGAGGTACTCGAACAGGGATTCGCCGGCCCAGATAAAAAAGGTGAGTACGGCAAGGATCAGGATCTGTTCCCGGGCGGATTCGAAGCCCAGCGAGGCGACGAAGCTCTCTTCCTGGTTGACTACCACATCGATGGCGATACCGATGAGGATTTCGGGGGCAATATCGAACAGCTTGTTGATGACCGAGCAGGTGGCGGCCGCGATGATCTGGCGGCGGTAGCCTCGGGCATAGCGCAGCAGCCGGCCAAGGGCCGCGAAGCTGCTGGTGGTTTTGCTGATCGTGTGCTGGGTCATGTTGAGCTCCGCGAGCGCCGGAAAAGCGGCAAGGGTAGCGGATTTGGCTGGCGCTTAAAAGAGAATCATTATCAATGCATTGGTGGGAGGCTCAGGATCGTTTGATGTTGCGTTGCAGCCAGCGGTCGAGCTGGTCGGCAAATTCCTTGCGATCCCCCTGGGAGAAAGCGGACGGGCCGCCGGTCACCTGGCCGGCGTTGCGCATTTCTTCCATGAAGTTACGCATGGCAAGGCGCTGGCGAATATTCTCGTTGGTAAAGGCCTGGCCCCTCGGGTTGAACACGTCGGCGCCTTTTTCGATGGCCTCGGCAGCCAGGGGGATGTCCTGGGTGATGACCAGGTCGCCTTGGTGCATCTGGTCCATGATCTCATTGTCGGCGACATCAAATCCCTGGGGTACCTGCCGGCGGCGGATGTAAGGGCTGGGCGGCAGGCTGATGACGTGGTTGGCAATGAAGGTGGTTTGCACCTGCCAGCGTATGGCAGCACGGCAGAGGATTTCCCGGATGGGCACGGGGCAGGCGTCGGCGTCGACCCAGATCGGCATGAGGTTTTCCTTGGTTGGTGGCCTGGGGCAGAGTTTAACTGCTGTGGCAATACTGGCGATAGATCAGGGCAATATCATTGCTCTGATGGTATATAATCGTGCACTCATTCAGTTAACAGGAAATGATAATGTCCCAGCTTCCTCCCTGTCCGAAATGCAGTTCCGAGTATACCTACGAAGACGGTCCCAACCTTGTCTGCCCGGAATGCGGCCATGAATGGTCCGAGGCCGAGGCTGCCGAAGCGGCGGCGGGCAAGGTGATCCGGGATGCCAACGGTAACGAACTGCAGGATGGTGACACCGTCACGGTGATCAAGGACCTCAAGGTCAAGGGCTCCAGCCTCGTGGTCAAGGTCGGCACCAAGGTGAAGAATATCCGCCTGGTGGAAGGCGACCACGATATTGATTGCAAGATTGACGGCATCGGTGCTATGAAGCTGAAATCGGAGTTCGTGAAGAAGGCCTGATCAAATCAGTGTTTATCCGGGAGCGCTTGGAGGCAGTGAATGACTGAGAAGGGTCATGAGCGGGAAAATCAACCCGATCCCCAGACGGTAAAAAAACACGAGCTGCACCAGGAACTCCCGGTCGACTTTCCTGATCCGTTTTTCCGCGCACTTCACCGGATCATCCGGTTTGCGATTCGCGTGCTTGCGGTGCTCATGGTTGCGGTGATCCTGTGGGGGGTGGGTGATGTCATCTACATCATCTACGACCGACTGGTTACGCCGCCCTTCCTGCTCCTGAATATCAACGATATCTTCTACACGTTCGGCGCCTTCATGGCGGTGCTGATTGCGGTGGAAATCTTCATCAATATCCGGCTGTACCTTGGTACCAATGTCTTCCCGGTCCAGTTAGTGGTGGCAACGGCGCTGATGGCCATTGCCCGAAAGGTCATCGTGCTGGATTTCGATACGCTTACGCCGATGTACCTGATCGGGATTGCCGCGACAACACTGGCGCTGGGGATTACCTACTGGCTGCTCAGGCAGGGCAACCAGCAGCACGAATGGGATGACTGATACTGCGGGTTGTCCTGCCAGCGTTCGTTCCTGCCGCGAGTTGCGCGTGATTGATCATTCCCTCCCCATCGTCTAAACATTAGATAACGTGTCTTCGGGCACCCTGTGTATGTCCCGACAGCGTGTGACCCACGCTCACAATAAATCGACCAGCCCCGATGCTGACACCATGTCCGCCACAAGCGGACGGCAGCGCAGCAAGTGTTTCTACCAGAACGCGGGGTAAGGAGGATGGGATGAGACAACGCCACGAATTTCATGTGGACAGCACCCGCTATCTGGATAATCACGGCAAGCCCCTGGGGGATCTGCCGCCCCTGGCAGAGGACAGTGATCGTGTTCTCGCCGCCTACCGCAACATGGTGCTGACCCGCACCTTCGACGCCAAAGCCATCGCCCTGCAGCGTACCGGTAAATGCGGGACCTATCCCTCGGTGCTCGGGCACGAGGTCATTGGTACCGCGATTGGCCAGAGCATGGCGAAGACCGATGTGTTCGTGCCCTATTACCGGGATCAGGCGGCGCACATGCTGCGCGGAGTGAGCCTGAAGGAAATGCTGCTGTACTGGGGCGGCGACGAGCGGGGCAGTGCGAACTGGCCGGAGTGCCCGCAAGACCTGCCCATTTCAGTCCCCATTGCCACCCAGTGCTGTCACGCGGTCGGGGTGGCCTCGGCGTTCCGGATCCGCGGTGAAGACCGTGCCGTGGTCTGTTGTGTGGGGGACGGTGGTACATCGAAGGGCGACTTTCTGGAGAGTATCAACCTGGCCGGCGCCTGGCACCTGCCGGTAGTGTTTGTGGCCATCAACAATCAGTGGGCGATCTCGACGCCCCGCAGCCTGCAGACCGGGGCCGAGACCATTGCCCAGAAGGCGATCAGCGCGGGCCTGCCCGGCCACGTGGTTGATGGTAACGATTACTTTGCCACTTCGGAGGCGCTCGATAACGCGCTGGAGCGGGCCCGGGGCGGCAAGGGCGGAACCCTGATCGAAGCAGTCACCTACCGGCTGGGGGATCACACCACGGCGGATGATGCCACTCGCTATCGCACCGCAGAGGACCTCAAGCGCGCCTGGGAGAAGGATGGTATCAAGCGCCTGCAGAACTGGTTGCACGATAATGGCCACTGGAGTGCGGACAAGGAAAAGGCGCTGCAGGCCGAGGCCCGGGCCCTGGTTGACAAGGCCGTGGAGGAGTACCTGGCGACGGAAGCCGAGCCCCCCACCGCGATGCTGGACTCGCTGTTTGAAACCCTCCCGGTCGCCCTTCAGGGGCAACGCGAGCGAATTGCCAACAAGTACCGGGGAGGTGAGTCATGAGCAAGGCCGAGATGCGTGACGTAACCCTGGTCGAGGCGGTCAACATGGCCCTGGCCTGGGAGATGGAGCACGACGAGAACGTGGTCGTGCTGGGTGAGGATATAGCCACCAACGGCGGGGTATTCCGGGCGACCGTGGGGCTCAAGGAGCGTTTTGGTTTCAAGCGGGTGATGGACACGCCGCTGGCGGAGAATCTGATTGCCGGTACCGCCATCGGTATGGCGACCCAGGGCCTGCGGCCGGTCGCCGAATTCCAGTTCATGGGGTTCATCTATGCCGGAATGGAGCAGATCGTCAGCCATGCGGCGCGGATGCGCAACCGCACCCGGGGCCGGCTGCATTGTCCGATCGTCTATCGTGCGCCGTTCGGCGGCGGTATCCATGCTCCGGAGCATCACTCCGAAAGCACCGAGGCGCTGTTCGCCCACATTCCCGGTCTGCGGGTGGTGATTCCCAGCTCACCGCAACGTGCTTATGGCTTGTTACTGGCGGCCATTCGCAATAATGATCCGGTGATTTTTCTGGAGCCCAAGCGTATCTACCGGGCCGTCACCCAGACGGTTGCGGACAATGGCGAGGCCTTGCCGCTGGACAGCTGTTTCACCCTGCGGGAAGGGGACGATGTCACCCTGATCAGCTGGGGTGCGTCGATTCTGGAGACCCTGCAGGCCGCGGATCAGCTGGCGGAGCAGGGTATTACTGCCGAGGTTATCGACGTGGCCACCGTCAGTCCGCTGGACCGGGAAACCCTGCTGTGTTCGGTGGCCAAGACCGGCCGCGCAGTGATTGTCCACGAAGCCTGCCGTAACGGCGGCGTGGGGGCGGAGATTGCCGCTTCCATTGCCGAGGGTGCGTTCCTGGACCTGCAGGCCCCGGTGGTGCGGGTGACCGGCTACGACACCGTGATGCCGTATTACCGCAATGAACAGGCGTATCTGCCCGGCGTGGCAGACATTGTTGAAGCTGTGGAACAGGTGATTGCGCTATGAAGAACTTCAAACTGCCGGATCTGGGCGAGGGCCTGCCCGAAGCGGAAATTGTGGAGTGGCACGTCAAGGTCGGTGACACAGTTGCGGTGGACCAGGTCCTGGTCTCGGTGGAAACCGCCAAGGCGATTGTCGAGGTGCCGTCGCCGGAAGCAGGGACCATCGCCAGGCTGTATGGCGAGCCCGGTGACATCATCCACACCGGTGAACCCTTGCTGGCTTTCGAGGGGGAAGGGGATGACAGCGGCACGGTGGTCGGTGAGCTGAAAAAAGCCGATACCGGCAGCAGGCAGGACCAGTTTATTGTGGGCGCCGCCGCGTCCAGCAAGCGGGCGCGGGCCAATCGCGCGACGCCGGGGGTGAGGGCGCTGGCAGAGCGGCTCGGGGTGAGCCTGGAGCAGATCAAGGGCAGTGGCCCCGGCGGGCTGATTACCAACGATGACGTCCACCGCCAGGCCAGTCATCAGAAGGCGCTGGGCGATGCGGAACCGCTGCGCGGAACCCGCCGTACCATGGCCAGGAACATGGCCTTGTCCCATGCCCAGGTGGTGCCGGTGTCGATCTTCGAGGACGCCGACATCAATGACTGGAAACCGGGCACCGACATCACCATGCGCCTGGTTCAGGCCATCGGCCAGGCCTGTGAAGCGGCACCGGACATGAATTGCTGGTTTGATGGTGACAATCTCAGCCGCAGACTGCTGACAGAGGTTCATGTCGGCATCGCCGTGGACACCCCTGATGGTCTGTTTGTGCCGGTGTTACGGGATATCACCCACCGCTCCCTCAAGGACCTGCGCAAGGGGCTGGAAAACCTGCGCGAAGCGGTCCGTACCCGCAAGATTCCGCCCAAGGAAATGCAGGGGGCCACCATCACCCTGTCCAACTTCGGCACCCTGGCGGGCGAATACGCCAACCCGGTGGTCACGCCACCACAGGTGGCCATCGTTGGCGCGGGCCACATCCGCGACAAGGTGGTACCCCACGAAGGGGCTGCGACCATTCGTCGCATCCTGCCCCTGTCGCTGACCTTTGATCACCGCTCTGCTACCGGCGGCGAAGCCGCGCGGTTCATGGCCGCGCTGATCGCGGCGCTGGAGAAGCCCTAGGGTGGAGACAATCAGCGGCAGCCCCGAAGCGGGGCTCAAGGGTTGTCATCCATCAACTTAGCGGCAAAACTGTCCCCTGCTGATGACAACCCTTTTCCGGACACAAGAGCGCGAGACGCCATGCCCCGACTGATCAACATCGCTGCCACCCTGATACTGACTGCTACGACCGCCTGCACCGCCACCCTGGCGACGGCTGCCGATCATAGCCAGCACAACATGCAGGCCCAGCCGCAGGCTGACCAGCACAGCGCGCTCCGCATCCACAATCCGTGGTCCCGACCCACGCCCCCGGGTGCTGCCATGGGCGTCGGTTATATGACCATTACCAACACCGGCGACCAGCCGATCACCCTGATTGCCGCCGACAGCCCCCGGGCCGGCCAGGTGTCCATTCACCAGAGCCGGATGCAGGACGGCGTCATGCGGATGGAACCCCTGAAAGAGGGGCTCGTCATCGCGGCCGGCGAAACCGTGGAGCTCAAGCCCCACAGCTACCATCTGATGCTGGAAAGACTGAAGGAGCCCCTGCGGGAGGGCGAAAACATTCCGTTGACCCTGAGTTTTGACGGGGCACCGGACGTTCGCCTCGAGCTGATGGTCCAGCCGCTGGATGGCCAACCCGCGAAGATGGAGCATTCCGTGCATTCCCATTAGTGCGTAGCACCGCAAAAACTGGATAATGGCGGGTTCATGTCGTACAGCTCGCCAAATTCTCCAAGCCTGGTGCCCCGCAATGGAAATCAACGTCAATTTTCTCGATAACCTCAGACTTGAAGCCAAGTTTGACGACTTCACCGTTATCGCCGACCAGCCCATTCGCTACAAGGGGGATGGGTCCGCCCCCGGCCCCTTCGACTACTTCCTGGCATCCTCCGCGTTGTGCGCGGCCTACTTTGTCCGGGTCTACTGCCTGGCGCGCAATATTCCGACCGACAATATCCGCCTGTCGCAGAACAACATTGTCGATCCGGAAAACCGTTACAACCAGATTTTCAAGATCCAGGTCGAGCTGCCCGAAGACCTCTCGGAAAAGGACCGGCAGGGCATCCTGCGGTCAATTGATCGCTGCACGGTAAAGAAAGTGGTGCAGACCGGCCCGACGTTCGAGATCGAGACGGTAGACAACCTCGACGAGGACGCCCAGGCCCTGCTGATGGTCAAGCCGGACAGCGAGCACCGGACCTTTATCGAAGGCAAGGATCTGCCACTGGAGCAGACCATCGCCAACATGACCGCCATCCTGGCGGAGCTGGGCATGAAGATCGAGATCGCTTCCTGGCGCAATATCGTGCCCCATGTCTGGTCGCTGCACATCCGTGATGCCGCCTCGCCCATGTGCTTTACCAATGGCAAAGGCGCCACCAAGGAGAGCGCGCTGTGTTCGGCGTTGGGTGAATTTATCGAACGGCTGAACTGCAACTTCTTCTATAACGACCAGTTTTTTGGCGAGGACATCGCCAACAGTGAGTTTGTTCATTATCCGAACGAGAAGTGGTTTCAGCCGGGGCCAGAGGACGAGCTGCCGGAGGGAATTCTGGATGACCACTGCCTGGCCATCTATAACCCGGAAGGCGAGCTGTGCGGGTCAAACCTGATTGATACCAACTCCGGCAACGTCGAGCGCGGTATCTGTGCGCTGCCCTATGTGCGCCAGTCGGACGGTGAGGTGGTGTATTTCCCCTCCAACCTGATCGAGAACCTGTTTCTGAGTAACGGCATGAGTGCCGGTAACACCCTGCACGAAGCGCAGGTGCAGTGCCTGTCGGAAATCTTCGAGCGGGGTGTGAAGCGGCAGATTATTGAAGGCGAGATCGCGTTGCCGGATGTCCCCCGCCAGGTACTGGAAAAGTACCCCGAACTTGTGGAGGCCATCGAGGCGCTGGAGAGTCAGGGTTTCCCGGTACTGGTGAAGGATGCGTCACTGGGCGGGCAGTTCCCGGTGGCCTGCGTCACTCTGATGAACCCGAAGACCGGCGGTGTTTTCGCGTCCTTCGGGGCCCATCCGAGTTTCCATGTGGCCCTGGAGCGCAGCCTCACCGAACTGCTGCAAGGCCGCAGCTTCGAGGGCCTGAACGACCTGCCGCCACCGACGTTCAACTCCATGGCGGTGACCGAGCCCAACAACTATGTCGAGCACTTTATCGACTCGAGTGGCGTGGTGTCCTGGCGCTTTTTTAACGCCAGGGCCGACTTTGACTTCTGCGAATGGGATTTCTCCGGCACCAATGCCGAAGAGGCGGCCACTTTGTTCGGCATCCTCAAGGACATGGGCAAGGAATGCTACATGGCGGTCTTCGAAGAACTGGGCGCCCCGGTGTGCCGGATTCTGGTGCCGGGTTATTCCGAGGTCTACCCGGTGGAAGATCTGGTGTGGGACAACACCAACATGGCGCTGGCATTCCGTGAGGACATTCTCAACCTTCATCGCCTCAGTGACGAGGACCTGGCCGACCTGGCGGAGCGGCTCGAGGAGAGCGAACTCGACGTCTACATGACCATCACCACGCTGATCGGCATCGAGTTCGATGAAAACACGGTGTGGGGACAGCTCACCATTCTGGAACTGAAGCTGCTTATCTACCTGGCGCTGCAACAGCATGAGGAAGCACTTGAGCTGGTGGAAACCTTCCTGCAGTTCAACGACAACACCGTCGAGCGCGGGCTGTTCTACCAGGCCATGCAGGCGGTACTGGAGGTGACTCTGGACGACGAGCTGGAGCTGGCCGACTACCTGCACAATTTCCGTCGCATGTTCGGCGAGGCAACCATGCAGGCAGTGGCAGGTTCAGTAGACGGCACCGTCCGCTTCCACGGCCTGACCCCGACCAACATGCAGCTGGAGGGACTGGACAAGCACTTGCGGCTGATTGAAAGCTACAAGAAGCTGCATGCGGCCAGGGCCAGGATTGCCGGCCTGGACCGGGCCGGGCCAGGCCTCGCCTGAACGCCCGGCTATTCGTCAACCACGACTTCAAAGCCCCCGTAGATTAATCGCTTGCCATCAAACGGCATGGGATTTACATCTGGTTTCAGGCGGGGGTCTTCCATAAGCCTGGGCATGGCCTGGTCCCGCACTTCGCGGGACGGCCAGACCAGCCATGAGAAGATGACGGTCTCGTCCGGACGGCATTTCACCGCCATGGGAAATGAGGTGATTTCGCCGTCAGGCACGTCATCGCCCCAGCATTCCACTATCTTCAGAGCGCCGTATTCCTTGAAGACCGCAGCGGCGTCGCTGGCGTGCCTGATGTATTTCGCCTTGTTGGCGGTTGGTACTGCAGCAACAAATCCATCGACATAACTCATGGTGTTTCTCCTTGTTCAGTCTTTGGGGGGGAGCTCCCGTACCGGACGCACTTCAATGCTACCGAAGCGTGCCGGCGGTATCCGGCCGGCCAGTTGCAGTGCTTCATTAAGATCTCTGGCCTCCAGCAGGTAGAACCCAGCCAGTTGTTCTTTGGTTTCCGCGAACGGGCCGTCGGTTACCAGCAGCTCTCCGTTGCGTACCCGCACGGTGGTGGCGGTGTCGACCGGCTGCAGAGGCTGGCCGGTGACGTAATTGCCCTGGGAGGTCAGTCGCTCCACACCGGCCACGCATTCCTGGTTGAGGTCGTGCCATTCCTGCTCGGTCATGGCGTTGATAATGCTCTCCTGGTAGTAGACCAGGGCGACGTATTTCATGGTTTCCTCCTTGTCGTTTACAGGCAGGACCTGGTCTGACAGCTGATCATCCACTGCACTCCGAAACGGTCCCGGGTCATTCCGAACCGCTGTGCCCAGAACGTCTCCTCAAATGGCATGATCACGGCGCCGCCCTCCCCAAGTTGACGGAATACCCGTTCTGCCTGCTCCGGATTCCCGTATTCCAGGTGGATCTGCGCGCCCTGGGGAGCCTCGTAACAATCACCCATGGCATCCGCCCCCATCAGGCGACGCCCGCGTATATTGACGGAGGCATGAATGATCTTGTCATGCCAGTCCGCCGGTACACCTTCGGCGGCCGGGGTTTCCCCGAAGCTGAGCATCGCCTCCAGCTGGCCGCCCGTCACCTCCTGGTAGAAGGTCATGGCCTCGCGACAGTTGCCGGGGAAGCCCACATGCACATTCATCTCCAGGGGGAGTCGATCCAGGTCCTGCAGCATGTCCCCCCGGGGCAAGCCACTGTTTTCGTCGTCCATCTCTGCCTTGCGCATCAACAGTTCTTTCATGATGTCCTTCTCCTTCGGTGGGTTTTACGGTTAAGTCGCACAACACCGGTGGCAATCGACAGGGGGGCTAAAAATTCTTTTCAGGAGGCGCTGTCCAGTTCCTTCAGCCGGCGCTCGAGAAAGCGCCGTTCCGGGCCCTGGGTGGCCAGGGCCAGCGCTCGCTGGTAGGCACTGATGGCGGATGCCCGGTTACCCGCCCGGCGGTGCAGGTCGGCCCGGGCGGCGTGGAACAGGTGGTAACCGAGGATTTCCTTGTGGCTGGTAAGCTGCTCCAGCAGTGCCAGGCCATCCGCCGGTGTGTCACGCATGGCGACGGCCGCCGCGCGGTTGAGGGCGATCACCGGAGAAGGCTGCCGGCGGTACAGCGCGTCGTACAGGCGAACAATCCGGGCCCAGTCGGTATCCTCGGCCCGGGCGGCCCGGGCATGGACCGCAGCAATGGATGCCTGCAGGGTGTAGATGCCCATGGGTGTGCTGGCAAGGGCGTGCTCCAGCGATTGCAGGCCCTGACGGATGCTCGCCTCGTTCCAGAGGGTACGGTCCTGGTCTTCCAGCGTGATCAGCTCGCCACTGGCATCCTGGCGGGCCGGGCGTCGTGAGTCGTGCAGCAGCATCAACGCCAGCAACCCGAACACCTCCCCCTGGGGCAACAACTGGGTCAGTGCTCCCGCCAGGCGAATGGCTTCCGCCGACAGACTGACATCCACCACCGATTCACCCTCACTGCGGGAATAGCCCTCGTTAAAGACCAGATAGATAACCTGCAAGACGCCGGGCAGTCGTTCGGGAAGCTGCTTCGCATCGGGCACTTCGTAGGGTATGCCCGCATCACGGATTTTCTTCTTGGCACGCACAATGCGCTGGGCGAGCGTGGCCGGTTTTTGCAGGAGGGCACTGGCGACCTGCTCGGTGGTCAGTCCACACATCTCCCGCAGGGTCATGGCGACCCGGGCATCCATGGACAGGCCCGGGTGGCAACAGGTGAACAGCAACCGGAGCTGGTCGTCTTCAATCGATGGATCATCGGTATCGACAACCGGGTCGTCCGGCGTTGCCACGAGATAGGAATAGTGCTGGGCGGTCTGTTTGCGCCGAATCTGGTCGATACCCTTGCGATGCCCGGCGCGAATCAGCCAGGCGACGGGGTTGTCGGGTACCCCTTCCCCTGGCCATTGGCGGACCGCCGCAGCAAACGCCTCTTGCATGGCCTCCTCGGCGAGGGCGAAATCACCGAGCAGGCGAATCAGTGTCGCCAGTACCCGGCGGGATTGTTGCTGGTACAGCTGTCCGAGGTCATATTGATGGCTGGTCATCCGTCTCCACCCGTGAAATCCACGCTGACCGCTTAACCTTATCTCAATCGAACCGGTCCCAATAGGGCGGGTCGCCAAAATAGCCGTCGAGGAAGTCGATAAAACTGCGCACCTTGCTGGCCAGCAGTTGCCGGTGTGCATACACCGCATAGAGCGCCAGCGGCTCCGGTTCGTGATCTGGCAGCAGGATGCGCAGTTTGCCGTCGCGGATAGCCTCGCCGGCTATAAAGGTGGGCTGGATGGCGATGCCGGCGCCGGCAATGGCGGCTTCCACCAGCACATCACCATTGTTGCTGACCAGGTCACTGTCCCGGCTGCCACCCTCGCTTTGCAGCCACCGGAACACCGGTTGACCGGCCTCCGGATCCATATAGCTGTAGCGCAGGTAGCGATGGTCCCGGAGGTCCTCCGGTTGCCGGGGGGTGCCGTGTCGCGCCAGGTAAGCGGGGGCCGCGCACATCACCAGGCGTACCGGTGCAATGCGCCTGGCAATCAGCGACGAGCTTTTAAGGTGGCCAATGCGCAGGGCGATATCGAATCCTTCCTCGACGATATCAACCTTGCGGTCGTTCAGTTGCAGGTCAATGCCCACGGCAGGGTGGGCCGCCTGGAATTCGGCCAACAGAGGGGCCATGTGGCGGATGGCGAAGGAAACCGGGGCACTGATGCGCAGCCGGCCGCGAGCCTCGCCCTGCAGGTCGCCGAGCTGGTTCTCCATATCGTCGATGTCGTTGAGCACTTGCTGGGCACGTTGATGGTAGCGGGCGCCCGCCTCCGTCAGGTGGATCTTGCGGGTGGTACGGTTAAGCAGGCGGGTGCCCAGGTGGTGTTCCAGCTGGGAAACGTATTTGCTGACCAGTTGAGGTGACAGTTCCAGCCGGTCAGCGGCACGGGTGAAAGAGCCTTCGCTCACCACCGTGACGAAGGCCCGCATGGCATCGATACGGTCCATGGATATGTCCTGTTCAGGGAGCACTCCAGATTATCGTTGATATGTTGATAATAAAGCAACAATAGCGATCTTAGTCTTTCGATTCGATGATAGTAAAGTGGCTACATCTCCTGAGGCGGGGCTTCGGGGCACATCAACAGAGAAAGATTCGAGGTGATCAACATGAACACTCAATTTGCACAGGCGCTGTTCCGTTCCAACGGTGGCTTTGCCGCGCTCGTCCTGCGGGTCCCGGTTGGATTGATTCTTGCGGCCCACGGCGCCCAGAAGCTTTTTGGCTGGTTTGGTGGTTATGGCCTGGAAGGCACCGGGCAGTGGCTGGCGAGTATTGGCCTCGGGCCGGGTTACCTGATGGCCCTGCTGGCCGGTAGTGCCGAATTCTTTGGCGGACTGGCGCTGGTGTTGGGCCTGCTGACCCGACCGGCGGCGCTGGTTGCGGCCTTTACCATGCTGGTGGCGCTGTTCGCGGTGCATATCGGTAATGGCCTGTTCATGGCCAATAATGGCTACGAGTACGCGCTGACCCTGGCGGCGGTATCCTTGTCTCTCGCAATCCAGGGCGGTGGACGGTTCGCACTGGACAATGTGCTTCTGGAGCGATTTGCTGGCGGTCGCGGACAGCGCATAGTCACTGGTCACTGAGTACGCCGGGTACCGGGCGATAACACGATGACCGGCACGCCCCCTGAGCGGGGGTGTGCCATCATCCGGGGGCATCGCAAGAGGAGGGTTTGATCATGCTGGTTAACGGTGTATGGCAAGAAAACTGGCAGCCGGTGCAGTCGAAAGATGATGAGGGGAGGTTCATCCGGCAGACCTCGTCTTTCCGCAACTGGGTCACGCCGGATGGCAAACCCGGTCCCACCGGTGCCGGCGGTTTCCGGGCTGAGCAGGGCCGTTATCATCTTTATGTCGCGTATATCTGCCCCTGGGCGTCGCGGACGTTGATGGTCCGCGAGCTGAAAGGGTTGCAGGATGTTATCGGTGTAACCGTCGTCAACCCGCGGTTGACGGATCAGGGCTGGCAGCTTGGGGATTATCCCGGTGCCGACGAGGATGCGCTGAACGGCGTGCGTTACATGCATGAGCTGTACACCCGCGCCGATCCGCAAATCTCCGGTCGTGCGACTGTGCCGGTGTTATGGGACCGGCAGACGGGGACCATCGTCAACAATGAATCGGCCGATATCGTCCGCATGCTGAACAGCGCGTTCGCCGGAATTGTGAATGAGGGCCCGGACCTCCATCCCGAGGATCTCGCCGGCGAGATTGCCTTGCTGAACGACTTTATCTACCGGAACCTGAACAACGGTGTATATCAGGCAGGCTTTGCGTCCAGCCAGAAGGCCTATGACGAGGCCTATGACCGGGTTTTTTCCGCACTGGATGAGCTGGAGTCCTGCCTGGCCGATGGCCGCCGCTATCTGTTCGGTGATCGCCTGACCGAAACCGATGTGCGGCTGTTCGTAACCCTGGTGCGCTTTGATGCCGCCTATCACGGGTTGTTCAAGTGCAACCGTAATACGCTTCGGGAAATGCCGCACCTGCATGCCTACATGCGGCGGATCCTGGCGCTTGAGGGCATCGCCGGCACCGTAAATATTGACCACATCAAGGCGGGCTATTACTCCATCAAGGCGTTGAACCCCGGCGGGATCGTGCCCGCCGGGCCCGACGCTCTCTGATGTTGCACGATGGCGTCCGACCATGAATGGTTTCCAGGGAGCATAGCCATGAGCAACCAGACTGACGTTTTGTTTATTTCCCACGGCGGCGGGCCAATGCCGCTGCTGGGGGATCCGGGCCACCGTGAAATGGTCGACCGGCTTACCGGACTTGCCGGCACGTTGCGCAAGCCCTCCGCCATACTCGTCATTAGTGCGCACTGGGAAGAAGCCGTGCCGACCGTCAGCTCGGGTGCCAATCCGGGGCTGATCTACGACTATTATGGGTTCCCGCCCGAGTCCTACGAAATCCAATATCCCTGTCCGGGCGAGCCGGCACTGGCGGAGCAGGTCCGGCAGGCGCTGGAAAACGCCGGGATCTCCGCACGGCTGGACGAACAGCGGGGGTTGGATCATGGCGTGTTCGTGCCTCTCAAGCTGATGTATCCGAATGCGGATATCCCGTGTGTGCAGCTGTCCCTGGTGAACAGCCTGGATGCCGCTGCCCATCTGGCGATCGGCCGGGCGCTGCAGGCGCTGGACTACGACAACCTGCTGGTGATCGGATCCGGTTTCTCGTTTCATAATATGCGAGCATTTTTTGCACCGAATACTCCGGATATTCAGGCGCACAACCAGGCCTTCGAAGACTGGCTGGAGCACACTTGCACCGCTAATGATATGGGCGAGTCGGAGCGCGCCGAGCGCCTGATCCACTGGGAGCTCGCACCTTACGCCCGCTTCTGTCATCCCCGAGAGGAGCACCTGCTGCCATTGCATGTGTGCTACGGACTGGCCGGCAAGGCCAGTGAACGCCATGTTTCGGCAACAATACTGGGGAAGAAATCAGGGATGTTTTACTGGCGGGTCAACTGACCCGGGATCCGTCAGTGGGTGTGGCAGCACGAGAATTTTCAGAAGTTTGCAGTTCTTCGGGAGCATCTTTGCAGGTTTGGGTTTACGCTGTAGGTCAGTTCAAACGGATCTGTCAACGTATATGGAAAGCATGAGTTCTTCCGCTGTCAGGGAAACCTCACCGGAGCGCCGCCCGCAGTTCTGGCAGGTTGCCCGGCGTTGTTGCCAGATTGCCGGGTCGATCGATGTCGCTTTTTTCTTCCTCTTTCACCTGCTCGGTTCACCCATTCTTGCCTGGGTCAACGTGGTCAGCGTCGCCATGTACGTGGCGGCCTATCACGCCCTTGGCCGGCGGCGGAACCGCCTGGCGGTAGGCCTGATCTGGACCGAGGTCCTGGTCCACGCCGGGCTTGGTACCGTCCTGATCGGCTGGGAAAGTGGTTTTCATTATTACCTGCTGATGTTCATTCCTGCGCTGTTTGTCAGTGCCAGTCTGCGGGGTGCGGTGATCGCGTTGCTGGTGCTCTGGGGCTACTACGTCGGGCTGGATGTGCTGATGTGGACCATCGAGCCCCTGCAACCTGTTACCCCGGGCGCCTTGCTGGCGGTGCATCTGTTCAATCTGAGCGTGGTTTTCGCCATGTTCAGTTACCTGTCGTTCTTCTACCTCTCGATGGTTACCAGTGCCAGTCGCAAGCTTCGTCAGCTGGCAACGACCGACCCGCTGACCGGCCTGCTCAATCGCCGTCACATGACCGATCTCGCCGAGAAGGAGCTGGCCCGGTTCTGCCGCACCGGTCGTCCGGCCGGGGTTATTCTGTTGGATGTGGATCATTTCAAGTCGATCAATGACCAGTTTGGCCATGATGTTGGCGACAAGGTACTGCTCGGAATTACGGAGGTTTTGCTGGCTCAGTTGCGCAAGCAGGACCAGATCGCGCGGTGGGGCGGAGAGGAGTACCTCGCGCTCTTGCCGGAGGCCGATATCGGGATTGCCCGGGAGAGTGCTGAACGAATTCGGGCGGCGTTGCGGAATTATGACTGGCGCAAGGCGACCGGTCTTGACCTCACTGTAACGATCAGCGCAGGTGTCAGCGAGTTTGGTCCGGGTGAAGATCTGAGGGCGACCATCACCCGCGCTGACCGGGCTCTGTATCGGGCCAAGGCGGAAGGGCGAAATCGCGTGGCGATGGGTGGGGTTGTTCCGGAACTGGCGGGTTCTGACTCATAATCGGGCAAATTGCCCTGTCCAGCGCGGTAACGGTGATTTCGGGTGTTAACGGGAAAGAGAGTTCTTGATGTCCAGGATTAGACAGCAGGCCATCCGGGGCCTGAAAGCGGGTGATGCATTCACGATCTCCCGTACCTTTTCCGAAGAAGAGGCCGGGGTCTTCGGAACGATCAGCGGGGATCAGAACCCGGTTCATTTTGATGACCGGTTTGCCAGTGCGAAGAATCTGCAGGGGCGGTGCTGCCATGGTTTGCTGGTGGGTGGCATGATCACCGAGGTGGGTGGTCAGATCGGCTGGTTTGCCTCGGGAATGAATTTCCGCTTCCGGCGCCCGGTGTATTTCGGTGACAGGGTGACCTGCGTGTTCACCATTACCGAGGTGGATGAGCGGAACCGGGCCAGGGCAGAGGCAGTGCTGTCGAACCAGCATGGTGAGACGGTGATTGAGGCCTGGCTGACAGGAGTGTTGCCAGGGGAAGAGGAGCGGAGAGTCATGGCCGCCATGATGGCCGAGCAACATTGAATCGATAAGGGAACCCAGAGCAACGATGAAGTTACTTGAGAGCAGGATTCCGCCGCTGGCACTGGTGGTAATTGCTGGTGGCCTGATGTGGGGTATTTCCCGGCTGGCGGGAAGTGTCGCGATGCCAGGTGGGATTCGCCTGGGTGTTACCGCGCTCATACTGGCCCTGGGAGTGTTCTTCTGTGTGGCCGGTGTGGTGTCGTTCCGCCGGGCCAGGACAACCGTTGATCCGCGCACTCCGGAGGCCGCCACGGCGCTGGTGGACTCCGGAATCTACCGGTTTTCCCGCAATCCGATGTACGTGGGCTTCGCGGCCATCCTGCTGAGCTGGGGCGTTTTCCTGGCCTCACCCTGGTCGCTGCTGGGGGTTGCGGGATTTATCCTGTATCTGAACTGTTTTCAGATTACGCCGGAAGAGCGGGCTCTGCAGGGCGTTTTCGGCGACGCCTATACCGCCTACCGGTCGCGGGTACGCCGCTGGCTATAGCGTGGCGTCGGCGGTGTCGAGTTCCAGCAGGTTGATCCGGTAGAACCCGCAAAGCGCTGCATATACCGCAGGTTGTTCGTCCGCCAGGTGGCGCGGCTGCTGAAAAAACGCTTCCGTCAGTACGGCGAAGAACTCGGCAGGTTCGGTAGCGCCATAGGGATCCAGCCAGCTGTGCTGGTGATGGCTCAGTGAATGGCGCAGGTGCTGGTAGGCGTCGGTCATGGTTTGCTGCCACTGGCGGGCCTGGGTACCACTGAGTGGCGGTGCACCATCGGCAGCGCCATCCAGGTAGTCCAGTTGATGGGCGAATTCATGGAGGATGACATTGTGGAGGCTGCCGGGCCGGGAGGCCGCCTCGCATTCCGTCCATGACAGCACCACCCGGCCAAAGTCCGAGGCTTCGCCGGCGCGGACCTCGTGGCTGACACTGACCACGATGCCGTCGTCTTCTGTTTCTTCAACCCGGTAGACATCGGGATACACCAGGATGCTCTTTACCTCGTCAAAGTCTGACCAGCGACGCGCCAGCGTCAGCAGGCAGGCGTGGCCGGCGATGGTGATTCGTACCTCGTCGTTGATGGCAAAGCCGTCGCAGCCGTAGAAGTTTTTCTCCGCAACAAATAACCGCACATGTTGCTCCAGCTGCAGTTTCAGGCTGGCGGGCAGCCGTGTATACAGCGGGACGCGGGTTTCGAGGATTTTTCGCCAGGGCTCCGGGAATGGCCGCCGCAGCTCCCTTTGCCGGCGCCAGTCCCGGTAGAAGAACAGGTAGAAAACCGCCACGGCGATGATGATGACGGCGGTGACAGCAAACACGAGGGGTGACGACATCCGGAGCCTTTGGTTGCAGAGCGGACCCGGTGATAGTAAACCCGACACGCAGGCAGAACAATGTGACAGCAAGGAGCCGCGCGATGCAATGGCTTGTTACTCCTGACCCGGCACGCCCAGGTTACTGAGCACCGTTTCCATAACCATCGGACTCCACAACAGGCGGTTGTGCCCCAGGCCGCGGGTGCGTAATACGTCGGATGTGTTCCAGTTTTCAGCCACCCGCAGGCTTTCTTCCGGCGCAATGGCGGTGTCGTCGTCATCAATAACTATGAGCCCCCGCTGGGTGAGTGAAGCGGAGAGGTTTGCCATGTCCAGCTGGTCCCATAGCGACGGGCCAAACCGCTCCTCCATGAGTTGAAGATGAACGGACAGAACCTCCGGACTCAGCCCCAGTTGCCGGCCCAGGTTCGTCATGACGGCGGACAGGCTGGCCGGCGGCGCCAACATCGCCAGGTAGTCGGTTTGCAGTCCGTCGGCGATGGCCCTGGCCACAGCTATGCAGCCGATGGAATGGGCCAGTACGCCATGGACCCGGCCCACGTCGGCGGCGACACGGGTCACAACTTCGGCCATTTCAAACAGGTCGGTGCTTTCCCCCTGGGCACGGCCATGGGCCGGCGCGTCGAAGAGGACGACCCGATAGCCGGCGTTCACCAGTGGTTCAATCCAGGCGCCGAACTGGATGCCGGCACCCCCCCAGCCATGGACACCCAGAATAACCGGGCCCTGGCCCCAGGAATACAACGGAATGGTGCGCGTACCATGGTGAAGCTGGGTATAGCTGTCGGTCTTGTCCAGCAGATCCTCGTAGCGGATCGGCATGGGCAGCCGTGATGGCCGGAGTGCCATTCGATGAACCAGCCGGCCGGCTTTCTGCGGCGCCATACGCCCATACAATTGCAGCGCCAGCCGGGTGGCGGAGAGCGCCATATTCGCAGGTTTCCGGGCCTGGGTGGGGTGGCGAGCCGGTTCCGGTTGTGTGTTCAGTTGTGTGTTCAGTTGTGAGGTCATGGAGAAAGTCCTTCTTCGTGCAGTGGTGAGTGACAGCTTCAGATTAGGGCTTGTGGGTTACCGGCAGGAGTGTCATATTTGACATATAAAGTGCGAAAAGAGTCATGCCCGTGATGAACATTGCCATCGTTGCCTTACCCAATTGCCACGCATCCGGTGTGCACGGTGTGATGGATTTCTTTACTGTGGCCAACTATTGCGCTCGCATGCCCGGAGTCCGGAGTGACCCCCTGTTCAACTGTCAGGTGGTAACGGTGGATAACGGGCCGGTCCGTGGCTACAGCGGTGCCATGGTTATGCCGACGGTGTGTCGTGAGGAGTTCCATCCGGACCTGATTGTTGTCGGCTCATCCGTTGAGGCGGCGGTCAGTGCGCAGCGGTTGGACAGTACCCTGGCGCCTGCCATACCCCTGCATGGCTGGCTGCGACAGGCGTTCGCCGATGGGGCGGTACTGGCCAGTGTCTGTACCGGCAGTTTCGTGCTGGCGGAGGCCGGTTTGCTGGCGGACCAGGTGGCTACTACCCACTGGCGGGCGGCCCCGCTGTTCCGCAGCCGTTACCCGGATATCCGTCTGGAGGAAGAGCAGTTGCTGGTGGATAACGGCCCGATCATCTGTGCCGGTGGTGCGATGGCGTTTGTGGATTTGTGTCTCTACCTGGTGGAGCGCTTCGCCTCGCCGTCGGTTGCGCTGGCCTGCAGCAAGATGCTGGTGCTGGATGGTCGCCGGGTGGAGCAGACGCCCTATATGGCGTTCTACAGTCGCAAAGCCCATCAGGATGATGCCATCCGCAAGGCGCAAGCCTGGCTGGAACAGCATTACTCCGAACCGGTCAGCATCGATGATGTTGCCGAAGTGGCCGGCCTGGGCGCGCGAACCTTCAAGCGCCGCTTCAAGGAGGCAACCGGAGAGACGCCCATCGGCTACCTTCAGCATCTGCGGATTGAAGCTGCCAAACATCAGTTGGAGTCGAGCCGTGACCAGACCGCCCGGATTATCTGGAGCGTGGGTTATGAGGATGCCAGCTCGTTCCGGCGCCTGTTCAAGCGAGTCGTGGGCTGCACCATGGAACAGTATCGCAGGCGCTTCAGCTATGTGACGCCGACGGTGGTGTGAGCGGGCTGGCGGCTTTCAGGGTCTGCGTCAGCCGGTCCATGACGCCCCCGCCATGGCGCCAGAAGTGCCAGTACAACGACACCTCCAGTGACCGGCCCGGGGCAATGCTTACCAGCCTGCCCGCGGCCATGTCCCGGTCCACCTGAATCCCCGGAATCATGCCGTATCCCATGCCCGCCAGCGCCAGTTTTACAAAGCCCTCGGATGACGGGCACAGGTGATAGGGAAAGCTGCGGTGGTAACCACAGGCTGCCAGGAACCGGTGCTGGAGCTGGTCGTTGGGCCCGAAAACGATGGCAGGTGCCGCCCCCAGGCTGGTTTCTGAAATCCCCCGGGCAAAATGGCGCGCCACGTAGGCCGGTGTCGCCAGTGGCAGGTATTCCATACTGCCAAGCGGCACACAGCGGGCACCTGCCACCGGCTGCGGACTGCTGCACAGGCAGGCTGCAACATCCCCTTCGCGCATGCGCCGCAAGCCGATATCCTGGTCTTCAATCACCAGGTCCAGCAGGAGCTCTTCATCACGGCAGAAGTCACCAAGGGCCGCCGCCCACCAGGTTGCGAGGCTGTCGGCATTCAGCGCGATTCGGAGTCGCGCCGCAGGTTCCGCCAGGCCGGGGATGGCTCGGGTCAGGTCCCGCTCGAGCAACTGGACCTGTTGGACGTGATTGAGCAACCGTTGCCCGGCCGGTGTAGCCCTGAGAGCAGGGCTGCGTACCAGAACCGGCTGGCCAAGCCGGATCTCCAGCGTGCGTATCCGCTGGGATACCGCTGACTGGGAGAGACCGAGAGCCTGGCCGGCGCGCTCAAAGCCCCCGCATTCGACGACGGTGGCAAGGGCTTCCAGCAATTTGTAGTCAATCATAAGTAAATCTTATTCAACATAAGTATTATGAATTCGAAGTATAGTGAACTTTGGGTATCCTTGCGCCATCAAGCAAGGAGTCAGAGCTGTGCTGGAAAGTTACTTCACCGGGTTGCTGGTTTGCGGGGGTATCATTGTCGCGATTGGTGCCCAGAACGCCTATGTGTTGAGCCAGGCCATTCGCCGTGAGCATCACTGGTGGTCCGCGGGTTTGTGCATGGCCTCGGATGTTGCCCTGTTTACCCTTGGCATGTTCGGCGTGAGCGCGGCTTTGATGGCGGTGCCCCAGGCTTTGGAAGCCCTGCGTTGGCTGGGGGTTGTATTCCTGGGCTGGCTCGCGCTGCAGGCCCTTGCCCGAGCGGGGCGTGGGCGGGCGGTGCTTGAAGCGGGTGCAGCAACCAGGCGCAGCCTGAAGGGGGTTCTGCTGACCACGCTGGCCGTTACCTTGCTGAACCCGCAAGTGTATCTGGATACCCTGTTGCTCATTCCCGCCATAGGCGTCCAACAGCAAGACGCCACCACGTTTGTTGCCGGTGCCAGCAGTGCGTCCGTAATCTGGTTTGGCGCCCTGGCGTGGGCCGGGTCGGCCCTGGCACCGGTGTTGTCGCGTCCTGCTGCCTGGCGGGTGATCGACGGGCTTATCGGGGTCATGATGGCGGCAATCGCCTTGCAGCTGGCCTTCGGCAGTGCCTTGATCTGAAGGCTCTGCGGGCGGCCGGAATTGCAGGATCTCAAGGACACGCATTTACAAATCAGGTAGGTTGGGTCCAATCTGTATCGTACATTGGATCTGAAGTGGTGAGTCCATGCCTGCCAAAGACAACAAGAAACCTGAGTTCGAGCTTTTCCCCTGGAGCAGCCAGTTTGAAACCGGCATTGACCAGATAGACGAGCAGCACCGTAAGCTGGTGGCCATTCTGAACCGCCTCGCCTGGCATATGTCGGCGGAAAACGACGACCTGCAAGCCAACGAAGTGCTGGATGAGCTGCTGGATTACACCCATTACCACTTTCGCTCGGAGGAAACGGTCTGGCACCGGTATTTTGCCGATACCAGCCTGGAGGAGAATCATCACAAGGCCCACGAACACTTCTTCGAGCAGGTACGGCTGTACCAGGCGCGACGGGAACAGGGCGATGAGAAAACCCTGGCGGAAATGTTCGATTTCCTCACCCGCTGGCTGGCCTTCCACATCCTTGAATCCGATCGCCGGATGGCGCTGATGACCTTTGCAATGGAAACCGGCCATAGCGTCGATGAGGCCATCGAAGAGGCTGATCGAACCCTCAGTGGCACCAGTTCGGTCATGGTCAAGGCATTGCTGGAAATTTACGGCAAACTCTCCAACAGCACGGTGCAGCTGATGAAGGAGCGTGCCGTCCGCCGTCAGCTGGAAGAAGAGGTACGGCAACTCCGGGCCAGTCAGGGTAAGGGCAGCGCGGACAGCTGAAGCGGCGTCTTTGTCTCCCGCGGTTTGCCGGACGGCGGCCCAAAGGGCTGCCCTCGCAGGCACCGCAGGCCGGGTCTAAGCTAGGGGTATCCCTGGTGACGGAGGAAACACCCCATGGCAGAGCCCGCAGTCATGAAGGTTCAGCTGTTGAGCCCCGATGAGGTCGTGGATGCCTGCGATACCCTGGCCAGGCACATCCAGGCCAGCGGTTATCGGCCGGACATCATCGTCGCGGTCGCCCGTGGTGGCTTTATGCCGGCCCGGTTTCTCTGTGATTTTCTCAATATCGGGGCACTCTCTTCCATCCGGGTACAGCACTATGTGGCCGGTGCGCAGAAGGGCAGGGAGGCGCGGGTGACAATCCCGCTGGCGGCGGATATCCGGGGCTTGCGGGTGCTGCTGGTGGATGATGTGAATGACAGCGGTGACACGCTCAGGGTGGCCAGGCCTTACCTGGAGTCCCTGGGGCCGAAGGAACTGCGTACCGCCGTGTTGCACGAAAAGCTCGTTACCACCTGCCCGGCGGATTTCAGCGCCGGGGAAATTCGTCATTGGCGTTGGATCCTGTACCCGTGGGCGATGGTTGAAGACGTTGCGCAGTTTATCCGTGACATGACGCCTCCGCCGGGCGACGCCGAGGCTGTGCTACGCCAACTCCTCGAGCGTTACGACATGGCGCTTACCCCTTGCCAGCTTACCCGGGTGGTGCACTTTGGTGGCCTGCCGGCGACACTTTTACCGGCGTAACGCGCTCTGTAAAGGGCAAACAACCTGAGCATCCTGGCACAGGTTGTTTGCCGGAGATCCGCTTACCAGCCCCGGTAGAAAGGCTGTTGGCGCTGCCGGAGTTGCTCCCGTTGTTCCTCGGTGAGGACCTGCTCCAACTCTTCCTCGGCTTTCAGGCGCTGCTCGAACATCTTCAGCTGTTGTTCCTGAAACCGCTTGTGGGCGTCCATCAGCTTGCCGCGGTCGGGACGACCGTTGCGATAAAGCTCCTGCATTTCCTGCTGGTGTTTGATCATGTCCTGCATCTGGTTTTGCTGCTGCTCCCAGAGCCGGTTGTGAATTTCATTCATCCGCTTGCTCTGGTCCTCGCTGAGATTGAGGCCATAGTAAGAGCCCGGAGCCTGGCCTCCGCCCCACATCGGATGCTGCATCATGCCGGGTCCGCCGTGCATGCCGTAACCCATGCCATAACCTATCATGCCCGGGCCCGGCCCGTAGCCCATGCCATTGCCCATCATGCCGCCGTGCATGCCATAGCCCATGCCGGGACCGTAGCCCATGCCCGGGCCATAGCCCATCCCGGGTCCCGGCCCGGGCCCATACATTCCCATCCCGGTGCCCGGTCCCATGCCGGTTCCGGGGCCCATGCCCATATAGCCCTGGGCGGCCAGTGGGCCGCTCACGCCAAGGCTAAGCATTGCCGTAACCAATGCTGCTCTGATGCCTGGTAAACCACGCATGCGGCTTCCCTCCCTATCGAAGTGATCTGCCCTTGACGGCGCGTCAAGGGACTGTTCTACAAGTCTGGCACAAGTGGGCCAATCGACAACCTGAACATTGTTGGTCAAACCGGGGCTGCCGGTCACAAGCCGGGCTCGGGGTAATCGTCATTCAGCGGATCAATAGCGAGAATAACGGGCGTGGGCTCACACCTTTGGGGCGGGGAATGATAGTTTGAACCATCGCCAGACTCGTAGCTGTCATCCGATGTCTCACTGTTAACACCTTATCAACCTGAGGAGCCCGTCATGGCAACCCCCACCGAATTTTCCAGGCTGATGCCGCATCCCATCATCCAGGCGCCAATGGTTGGAGTGTCGACGCCGGCGCTGGCGGCGGCGGTTTCTAATGCGGGCGGGCTCGGTTCGATCGGGCTTGGAGCCAGCACCCCGGCACAGGCCGATGAACTGATCCGGGAAACCCGGGCGCTGACCTCGCAACCGTTCAATGTCAATCTGTTCTGCCATCGGCCGGCGGAGCCGGATGCGGCGGTGGAACAGGCCTGGCTGGAATTCCTGCGGCCGCGGTTCGAAGAATTCGATACTGAGCCGCCGGGGCTCCTGGAGCTGCCGTACCCGAGCTTCGTCGAAAGCCCGGACATGCTGGAGCTCCTGCTGGAGCGCAGGCCTGCGGTGGTCAGTCTGCACTTTGGCTTGCCGGAGCAGAGGTGGATTGACCGCCTGAAAGCCGCCGGCATTGTGCTGCTGGCCACCGCGACCAACCTTGCCGAAGCCCGGATGATCGAAGAGGCGGGCATTGATGCTGTGGTGGCGCAGGGTCGGGAGGCCGGCGGCCACAGCGGGGTCTTTGATCCTGTTGCCGGTGAACCGGAGCTGGGGACCTTCCCGCTGGTGCGGCTGTTGGCCGAACAGCTCAGGATTCCGGTAGTTGCCGCCGGTGGCATCATGGATGGCCGGGGCATTCGCGCTGCCAAGGCGCTCGGCGCCTGCGCTGTCCAGATGGGGACCGCCTTTATCCTTTGTCCGGAGTCTGCTGCTGATGCCACCTACCGGAAGCTACTGGCAAAGGCGCAACCGCTCACTACACGACTGACGGATGTGATTTCCGGTCGTCCGGCGCGGGGCATCGTTGACCGCTGGTGGACGGAGGTTGATGTCACCCATGCGCCGGCGCTGCCGGACTATCCGATAGCCTATGCTGCCGGCAAGGCCCTGAAGGCGGCTGCCAGGTCCGCAGGAAACCAGGGGTTCGATGCGTTCTGGGCCGGGCAGGGCGCGGATCTGGCGCGGGCGCTGCCGGCGGCAGAGCTGGTCCGCGAATTGGTCCGCGAGAGCGAGGTTACTCCTTGAAGTACATGATCTGGGTGGTACTGAGCAGCAGCTGCCCGCCGGCGGACCAGATGTGGGCACTCTGGTCGGAATAATTGTTGCGGGACTGGTTCGCCGTGGCGTAGCCCAGCACATACTGGTCGCCGATCGCGGCCAGCTCCTCGCTGTCGGTGTGGAAATACAGCGTCATGGACACGGTGCCGATGGGGACAAATTTCTGGCGGCGGATGAACACCCGCGGGAAGAAACTGTCGCCGATCGCAGTCAGTGACTGGAAGTCCATGGCCCGGCGCGGGTAGTCGCGAACCCACATCAGGCTCTGGGAGTTGTCTGACTCGCGGGGCTCCGCCGGATTAAACGATCCGTTGACGATGCGGAAATCGTAGTTGCCCATCCATTGCCGCCGTCCCTTGGTGGGCAGGGCGGCGAGAGTTTCCGGGGCCGGCGCATCGGGTGCCAGCATTTCCTGCTCTGACCAGGTCTCCCGCCGGATGGCGAAAAACGCAGTGCCCGTGGTGGCGATGGTGTCTCCCTGGCGCAGCACCAGGTTCCAGTGTTGGGTCGAGCGATTGGTGCGTACCGGGATGGCCTCGATAATAAATTCGCCGGGCTCTACAGGCCCTGCGTAGTTGATGGTCAGTGCAACCGGCTCACCCAGGCGTTCCGGATGCAACATCACGGCATTAAGCATAGCGGCGGCGGTGACACCACCAAAGGGACCCACCATGTTGTTGTAGGGTTCGGTCGTACGCCCGGCAAAGCGATGGCTATCCAGTGGGGTCAGGGCGATCGCCTCATCGAAGACGTGAGGATAAACATCGGGTTTGGTCATGACTTGGCTCTTGGTTGTTTTGCTAGGCGAAACAATGTTTTGAGTTATATGAAAAGAGTAAAGAATGGCGTGATGCGGCGCAAGGGGGCGTCATAATGAAAAACGGCAGCCCTGAGGCTGCCGTGTGTTCGGAGGTGAGTCGGTGGGTAACCCCGGATCACTCTACCTCGCTTTCGTCTTCCAGGATCAGTTCGACTTCTTCGCTGTCCAGTACCTGGGCTTCGTACTCCAGCCCCTGGGCTTCGATGACCTCAACGAAGGCGCGCAGGTGGCTTTTAGAGCCGTCAAGCAGATTGGAATACGCCAGAATGATGGCCCGCTCATCGGTCTGGTCAATGGCTGCCAGGATATCCCTCATATCCTTTTCTTCAATAAGAGCGCCGACAAGTAAACCGTCAATCAGCGAGTTCTTACCTTTGGCAACCAGGTCATTGTATAACGCCTGGAGTTCTTCGTTGGTGAACACCCCGATGGTGTCATTGATGACCGGATCTTCTACATCAAATTTATCGAGAAGATAATCGACGGTGCTGGTATGGGATTCTTCGGATAATGCAATTTTCGCAAATACCTGGGTTTGTTGACCCCAGGATTGATCAAGAGTCAGATAAACATCGCGGGCCAGCTTTTCTTCCTCCCGCATGTATTGCAGGTCGCTGGTTTCAATGGTTGTAAGACTGGTAGATGTTGATGTGGTCAGATCGGTAGTGCCTGAATCCTTTCGTGGGCCTCCCGCCGCCATAACGGTACTTCCGAAAAACAGTGAGCCGATCAGTGTGGCAGCAATAAAGGGTTTGGTATTCATAACAACCTCTCTTCAAGTGGTGTTTCGATAGTAATAAATATTTCCTGATTGGATAGTTAATAAATTGAAAGGTTCCCTGATTATCTTTTAATAAGTCGATTTTTTGATAGGTATATGTCTTTATCTATATGCGGCGATTTGTCGCACTTTAAATTTAAATAAATGTTTTTTGGTTTTATTTATATCTTTGACAGGTAAATGATAATGCGTTTCCTGATCGTTCTGTTGTAAGTCTTCGACAGGGGCAGATAGCCGGGATTGGCGGGAGGTTGGCCGGAGCGGCACACCGGCGGTCGACAGGAATGGAACGTAATCCGCCGCCATGTCGTGTATCAAGCGGACAATAAACAATAACAAAGGGTCCCGGCAGATACAGGCCTTCCCCTGGCCTGGCAAATTGCCACCATGCCTTGTCTGGCGGGGCTTTCGATGGAGAGTGTTTTATGCCTGTACCTGCATCTCGCCCTTTGTTGCCGACAACGTTGCCGGCAATTCTGCGGTTTTCTATGACGCTGGTGACTGCCGGGCTCCTGGTGGCCTGCGGCACATCCAGCAATGATGGCGCCCCGGAGTCCCCGGCTGTCGCCGGTGACCGAACCACCCGGGATGACAGCCAGGCGTGTGAGCGCCGGCCAGAAGACCGCGAAACGGGTCCGGATGAGGCCGCCGGGTGCGATGGAGATACCACACCGTTGCCGCAACCCCCGGCATCCTGCATTGCCGGTGAGGCACTTGACGGTGGCCGCAGCTATCCTGTGTATCTCCCATCGGACAGTGGTGAAACCATCGCTTTCCAGGTGCTCGAGCCGGTTGGTGGCATCGACTGTTCAAAGGGGCATCCGCTGGTTCTTCATGGCCATGGGTTTGGTGGCTCCCGCTCGGAGTCCGGGTTCGACGAGTACCGGGCAGCCGGATTTACCGTGCTTTCCATCGATCAGCGGGGGTTCGGAGAAAGTACCGGCACGGTCCGCGTGATGGATCCGGAATTTGAAGGACGGGATCTGATACGGATCCTCGATTGGGCCGAGGACAATCTGGACTATCTGCAAAAGCGCCACGAACCCGACCTGCCGGCGACGCTTAACCCCAACCTGGTGGTAGGGGCAATCGGCGGCAGCTACGGGGGTGGCTTTCAACTGTTGCTGCATGGCCAGGATCCCGGCCAGCGCATGGATGCCATGGTGCCGGATATTACCTGGCATGACCTGCGTTACAGTCTGAACCCCGGGAATGTGATCAAGACCGGCTGGGACCTGGTGCTGGTGGCCGGTGGCGAATCGGGATCCGTCAGCAACCAGAACAGCGGTCTTGATCCGATCATCCGCGAGATCCTTGCCCAGGGTGCCGCGCTTAACCGCTTTCCGGAGGCGGGTCTGGACTTCTTCTATTATCACAGCCCGGCCTATCGTTGCAGCGGGGCGCCGATCGAGCCGGCCGAGCCGGGGGACCTGCTGAACTACCTGGCCAGCCCGCCTGCCTACGATGTCCCGCCAACGGCCTACCCCGCGGTGGACGTGCTGCTCACCCAGGGGATGACGGACACCCTGTTCAACTTCAATGAAGCCTGGCGCAACTACGAATGCCTGCGGGAGCGGGGCGGGGATGTGCGGCTGATGACTCACCAGAGCGGGCATATCCTGCCCCTGGAAGTGCCGGACGCGCTGCAGCCCTCGACTTACGTGGACCCTCTTGCAGGCCTGCTGGAAATACCGGGTTTCCAGGGTCCGGCTGGCGCCTTTGCCTGTGGCAATGTTCCGATAGCCCGGGCCACCTTTGACTGGCTGCGCCACAAACTGCAGAAAGCGCCCCTGCCAGCCTATTTCGACGGCTCGGACAGCCAGGTCTGCCTGTCGACGGCAACCGGCACCTCGGTCCAGGTGGCAGTTGCCGATTTCCCGGCTCCGGAACCGGGAGGGGTGCTGGAGGGGCCCTTCGTAGTCGAGCGGTTGGTGGCGTCCACCACGCCGGTACCGTCAGGCTATGAGGCGGTCGCTGCAGCGACGATTCCGCCGGTGGCGTTGCCCCTGGGGCAGACTGGTGCGGAGGGCGCCATCATCGGCGGCATTCCCACGGCGATACTGACGGTATCCGATCTGCTCGGCCGCACTGCCTGCGAAGAAGGTTTACCGGCGTATAGCCCCGGCTGCGACCCGATCATTTTTGTCGGTCTTGGCAAGCGCGGCGTGGGCGAGAGCGGCTGGTCCCTGGTGGATGACCAGGTCAAGCCGGTGCGGGGCTTGCAGCAGCAGGCAGCGGTGGAGCTGGTGGGGATTGCCGAAGAACTGGCCGCCGGTGATGAGCTGGCCTTGCTGGTGTACGGTTTCCATCCCCAGTATCCGGCGAGCTGGTCCAGGGATGCCCTGGTCCCGCTGGTGAATGTCAGCGGCTCGGTCCAGCTGCCGTTGCTGCAGGGCAGCCTGGCAAGTTTGGATAGTGTGGAGAGTATGGAGGCTATAGAGAGTACGGTGGAGTTCTGATCACCACGGGCGGTTCGGGGGGAGCGGCTTCCGCGGAGCCGGGTTCACAGAGTATAGTCTGGGTAAATTCACAGAAAATCGACTAATATTGCGGCAAAATAGTCTTAATTTTCTGTATTTTATCCTTTATCAGTGTCCAGGCTAACGGAGTAGAGACGTGTCCGACCTTCCTTCCTACCAGAGTTTTGCTGTCGATGTCGCCGAGGGCATCGCCCATGTCCGGTTTAACCGCCCGGATTCCCTCAACTCCATGACCAAGGCCTTCTGGCTGGAACTGCCCCGCTGCATGCAGGACATCGAGGCCCGGACCGATGCCCGGGTGATCGTGATTTCCTCCACCGGCAAGCACTTTTCAGCGGGCATGGATCTCGGGGTGTTCAGCGATCCGACCGCGGTCCCGATGACCGGCGATCCCGGCCGCATGGCCGAGAACCTGCGCCGGGTGGTCCTGCAGCTGCAGGATACCCTGACGTCGCTGGAAAAAGTCCGCCTGCCGGTCCTGGCGGCGATCCAGGGTGGCTGTATCGGTGGCGCGCTGGACCTGGTCTGCGCCGCGGACAGCCGTTACTGCACCGCGGATGCCTACTTCACCATCAAGGAAACCGAACTGGGCATGACCGCGGATGTGGGAACCCTCCAGCGCCTGCCCCGGCTGATGCCCCAGGGCGTGGTGCGCGAGCTGGCCTATACCGGTCGCAAGTTGTCTGCCGGCGAAGCAAAGGACCTTGGGTTCGTGAATGCGGTCTATGACGATCAGGACGCCATGCTCGATGGGGTGATGGTGGTTGCCCGCCAGATTGCCGCAAATTCTCCATTGGCGGTTACCGGTTGTAAGGAGATGCTCAATTACAGCCGCGATCACAGTGTGGAGGACAGCCTGCGTTATATGGCGACCTGGCAGGCCGGAATGTTCCGTCCGGGGGATATGATGAAGACCTTCCAGGCCAAGGCCCAGAAAACCGCGCCGAAGTACGATGCCCTGTTCCCGGTGAAGGGCTTGTTCGAATAATCCGCGACGGTCAGAACCTCAGTACCAGCCCGGCCCCGGCTTCGACCTGCAGGTAGCCGCTGCTCTCGAAGCGGGCCGTGCACCCGCCCGAACAGAACACGGCGCCGCCGCTGTCCAGCACCGTGTAAATGCCGCGCAAGTCCAGGCGCAGCAGGACATTGCGGGACAGGGGTAACTTGTAGCCTCCGCCGAGGGTCAGGGACGCGCGGTGGTGGCTGTCGAAGCCGCTGTCTTTCGGATCCAGCCGGGTGACGCCGATGACTCCCGAGGCAAAGCCGCCGGTGGTCTGGCCCCCCGGGAAGTAGAGTCCGCCGAACTGTAACTGGTGAATGACCAGGTCGACCGACGAGGTTTCCGGTGCCAGCAGGGTCGTGGACGTGGTTGCCGTGGTGTCCTGGCGGCTGTAGTAGAATTCCAGTTGCTTGCCGGGTTCCGCCAGATCGACGTTGACCACCAGACCGAGGCTGGCGGTATCATCAAAGTCGAGACGGCTGGTGGAGTCGTCCGTGCTGTCGCGGATATCGAACTCCCCACCCATCCGGAAACCGGCGAAGGGCGCCAGCTCGATATCGGCGTGGGCGACGGGGGCTGTCAGGGCTGCCAGTACCAGGCCCGCTAGCCAGTGGCGGTGACGGTTGGGAAACATGGGCTGCCAGCCTCCTGCTGATGCTGTTTACGGGTGACCGGGGTGGGTTAGTGAATCCGGCGATCAAGGCGCCCGCGATCGGTGTCATCATACCGCCACTTTGACAGCCAAAGGAATCGCAACCAGGGAGATTGAGCGGGCGATGGGTAATGTCTCTCCGTTATTTGTCCTGACCTTCCAGGGCGGAATTGTCGTGGTCGCATTCGCCGCCATGCTGCTGTTCGGTATCAAGATCGATAGTGGTGGCATGACGACGGTCGCAGCGGTGATCTGGGGAACACTGGGGGGTGTCGGCACTTATATCGTGTTGCTTGCCCTGACCCGGGTGGACGCCTTTTTCCCCGGCCAGCTGCAACAGCATGTCAGTGAGCTGCGGGCGTTTGCCCGCTCGTTTTCCTATCCCATGATTGTGGCACTGTCGGCCCTGGCGGGTGTCGGGGAAGAGTTACTGTTTCGCGGCGTAATCCAGGGCGGGCTCAGCGGTGTGCTGACACAGCCGGTGGCGATTCTGGTGGCCGCACTGCTGTTCGGCGCGGTGCATTACCTGTCGTCTATCTATTTCCTGATCGCCACCTTGCTGGGGGTTGTGCTCGGGGTGGCGTATGCGGTGTCCGGGAGCATCCTGGTCGTGATGGTGTGGCACGGCGTGTACGACCTGACCGCCATGGTGTGTTTACGACGTTTTCCGGGCCTGTTCGACAGTCGCTGACGGTTTGCCGGCCGGGGCCAGTTGGTGCAGGAACCGACCGATATCGTCGAAGGCCTCTTCTGCTTCGGGCAGCAATGGCGCGAAAATGTGCCACACGTGCACCATGCCCGGCCAGGTATGAAGTTCCGCCGGTGATCCGGCGTCTCTGGCTCTGGCCACATAGCGCCGGGCGTTATCCAGCAGCATCTCGCAGTCACTGGCATGGACCAGGGTTGGCGGCAGGTTGGCCAGGTTGCCCCGCAGGGGAGAGGCCAGGGGGCTCGCCGGTGGCACCCGGAAGGCAGCATAGCTGGCCCACCAGAGCACCGGCAGGGGAATTCGCGACAGGCCACCAAAGGTCGGCCCCAGCAGCGGGTCGGTGCCGATGTTATTGCGGTTGCTGGGGGCGGTCAGAGTCAGGTCGGTTGATGGCGACAGGGCGATAGCTGCATCTGCTTGTCGCAGCCCCCGGTCCCGGGCCCAGGCCAGCAATACCAGGGTGTGGCTGCCGCCGGCGGAATCGCCGGCTACCACAACGAAGCTGGCCGGCTGGTCACCGTCGGGGCCATGGTCGAGTATCCAGCGATAGGCGTTGCGGCAGTCCCGCAGGCCATCAATGTAGCGGTGCTCCGGCATCAGGCGATAATCCACCGCGAACACTGCCGCGTTGGCGACACGGGATAACTGGTCGGTAATGGCGCGGTGGCTACGCGGGCTGCCGGCCACCCAGGCGCCGCCATGAATATACAGGATGCGACGGGAAGTGTCGGTGCCCGGGGCGATCACCCACTCACCCCGCGGCTCACCGGCGCCGCTGGGCCGGAATTCCGAGCTCAATGGGATACCGTCACTGAGGGTGTCCATGTGCCGTCGCAGGGCATAGAGCCGGGCCTTGCCCTTCAGTCCGCGGGCGGAGCTGGTCAGCTCGCGGAGTTTCGCCAGTACCTCTTCGTGTTGATCGCTGGGTTTGCGATCGCAGGGCGGCAGTTCATCGCGGTCCAGGTGAGACAGGTCCTCGGCCCGCAGCGCCAGCAGGAGGGCAAGGATAACGGCCAGCAGAATGGCCAATACAATCCAGATCATGGTCTAAGAGGTCCCCGGTAAACTTTTTGCCGGCCTGGTGGTCGTCAGGTATCGTGCTGACTTATGCCAGATCTTTGGCATTGAGAAAAGCAGATTGCACTGTGCCGGTCTGGGATTCAACCGGGCGTTACCGGGTTGTGAGCCGGATTCTGCATTGGGAGATGACAGTGCTGTCGCTGGTCGTGGGTCGCGAGCCGTGTGCGCTGGCCGCCGGCGGATTTTCCTGCAAATGCAGGGAGGTCAGCTATCTTTAGAGAAGGTCTGCCGGGGAATCGCCATGTAGCTGCTGAGACCCCGGCGGTACCCTGTTCCCACATCCGGAAACGCCCAGAAAAGAGGAGAAAGTGCATGTCCATCAGTGATCACGCCCTGAAAAACGATTTTCCGGAATTTGCCGCAAACATCCTTGAACTGCGTAAGTCCGATGACGATTTCCGCAAGCTCAGCGACGACTACGATTCACTCGACAAGAAGATCCGTGGGCTGGAAGTTCGTGACGTTCCTACCGACGATCAACACTTCAATGAAATGAAACTGGAACGGGCAAGGCTCAAAGACACACTCTACAAGCGACTTACCCGTTACTGACGGTCCGGCGGTGCCGTGTCCGAAACTGTTCCGATATTCTCTGCAGGTTGTTATTGCGTGAAACCCAGGTATTTTTCGCGTCAGCTTCTTTATGGGTTGTTTTCCATCGTCCTGATGGTGGTGTCTCTCGGGGGGCTGACGGCCTATGGTGAGGAGGCGCCGGAAGCCCGGGAGAGCTCCGCGGCCGAGGGGGCAGACCAGCCTTCAGCGGAAACCCAACCCAAGGTGCCGGTGATCGAGGCACCACAGGAGTCGGAAACTCCCGAGCCACTGCCTATCGATGTGCCATCCGAATCGGAAACCGGCATCAGGGAGGAAATCCAGTCCCTGCGGCAATCCCTGACGCAGCGCAGGGAAGCGCTTAGTCAGCTGATCGAGCGGAAGTCCTATGCGGATTCCCGCCTGGAAGTTCTGAACAAGGAGTATGAAAGTCTCGGTGCCCGGCTGGAAACCGCCGGCCTAGGGCTGACCGAAAGCTACGCCAAATTGCTGCAACGCAGGCTCGACCGGCTGGAGCAGCAACACCTGGCGGATGATCTGTCGGTTATCGTCAACGAGCAACTGGAAGCCGCCAGGGTCGAACAGTTCCGCCTGGAAGAAATCGGAGCCGTGCTTCCTTCCGGCGAAGATGTCGACCGGCGCCTTACCGACGAGCGTGAGCGCTTGCTGACCGACCTCAAGGAAGCGGTCGCAGAACACATTGATCTGTTGACCGGCTACTTCGATACCATCACCGCCCTGCAGGACCGGATTGCCGCCTATAAGGTCCTTGTGCGCCAGCGCCTGTTCTGGCTGCCCAGTGAAGAGCCGTTCAGTGCGGAAACCTTTGGTGAGTTGATCGGGAGTATTGGCTGGCTGATGTCGGCCTCGCAGTGGCTGGGTATTCTGAAAGATGTTCCCGCTTCGGTAGAGGAGCGCCTGCCGTCGATCATGTTCCTGCTGGTTGCCCTGGTGGTGTTGCTGGCATACCGCAAGCGGATCCGGCAACGGCTGATCAGCACCGGGGAGTCCGTCGGCAACGTCAGTGTTGACCGCATCGGGCTGACCCTGTCGGCACTGACCGACAGCCTGTTACTGGCATTGCCGCCGGTTATTATCCTGGTGCTGGCGGCGCTGATGCTGGATAGGGGAGGCGAATTTGCCGATGGCCTCGCCAAGGGACTGCGTAGCGCCGCCCTGCTTTATCTCCTGTTGGGCGCCGTTCGCCAGATTGCGCTGCCGGGAGGCGTGGCGGAAGTGCACTTCCATTGGCAACCGGGGACGCTGGCGGCAATCCGTCGGGGTATTCCGCGGCTGCTGTTGCTGTTGCTGCCGGTCACCCTGATTACCCGGCTGACGGAAAACCCGGTCGGGGCCGACTACGAGAGCAGCCTCGGCCGGGTGGTGTTTGCCATTGCCTCGCTGGCCCTGGCGATGTTTGCCTATCGCCTGTTCCGCGCCCTGCGCAATGGCAAGGCGGAGCTGGAGCGGTCACGGTTCTACCAGCTGGTTCAGGTCGCTGCGGTGGTAACCCCGTTGTTCTTTACCGGCATTTCACTGGTGGGATATCACTACACTGCGGTGCAGCTGGAAGGTATTTTGTTTATCAGCATCTGCTGGCTGGTTCTGGTGGCCTTGCTGCATTTTGTCGGGTTGCGTGCCTTGTCGGTGCGGGAGCGCCGCATCCGCCTGCTGCGCTTGCGGGAGCAGCGGGCCACCGAGCAACGGGAGGCGGACGACCGGAATGCCACCGAACCCTCCGGCGACGCCCGTCCGGCCAGCCTGGACCTGCCGGAAGTTGATTTGCATGATATCAACACTCAAAGCACCACCCTGCTGAGGGTGGCCTCGTTTGCCCTTGCCCTGGTTGGCCTGTGGTTGCTGTGGTCACCCGTGGTTCCTGCCTTGCGAATTTTTGATGAGATCATTCTGTGGACCGTCGGCGAGGGGGATGCTGCACTGGCCATCACCTTCGGTGACCTGATCCTGTCGCTTCTGGTAGCGGTGGCGACGATACTGGCCGCCCGTAACCTGCCCGGTACCCTGGAGGTGATGGTACTCAGTCGAATGCAGCTGGCTCCCGGTACCGGTTATGCCATCACCACCATTGCCACCTACCTGATCGTGATCCTGGGCGTGGTGTTTGCCCTCGGTGCCCTGGGTGCCCAGTGGTCCAAGCTGCAATGGCTGGTCGCGGCCCTGGGGGTGGGGCTGGGGTTTGGCTTGCAGGAGATCGTTGCCAACTTCGTATCCGGCATCATCCTGTTGTTCGAACGGCCGATCCGGGTCGGGGATACCGTCACGATTGGCGGCGTCACCGGAACCGTGTCCCGTATCCGGATCCGGGCGACCACCCTGGTGGACTGGGACCATAAGGAACAGATCATTCCCAACAAGACGTTTGTCACCCAGGACCTCACCAACTGGACGTTGTCCGACTCGATCACCCGGGTGATCGTGACTGTGGGGGTGGCCTATGGCACCGACATTGATGAAGTTCAGGACTTGCTGACCGAGCTGGTGCACCAGAATGAACGGGTGGTTGAGGACCCCGCGCCGGCGGTATTCTGCACCGGTCTGGCGGACAGCAGCATCAACTTTGAAATGCGGGTGTTCGTCAAGTCGATGGCGGAGATCATGCCGCTGGGTCATGAGCTCAGATCCGCGGTGACCCGTAAGCTGCACGAGGCCGGTATCGAGATTCCGTTCCCGCAGCGGGACATCCATATCCGTTCCGCGGCAGCGCTCGGGCCGGTGGCGTCGGCGCAGGGTCGCGATCCCGCAGCCGAACTGTGACGTCTGTGCCATTTGGCAACAAATCGCCACAGTCTGTTGCAGATGCTAATTTTGTCATGTCGCTAAAAGGGGTAGGCTCGGTGTGGCCGTGACGTGTGTAGTTCGTGGCACCCTCCTGACAGATACCGGGCCGGCAGGGCAGGTATCGCCACCGATCATCAAAAGGAACTGATATGCCCGAGAACAAGAAAAACCTCCTGACCATTGCTGTGTTCGCGACCTCGACCCTGATGCTGGCCGGTTGTGGCGGCGGCGGGAGCAGTAGTGACACAACCAGGAGCACCGGGGGCACCCTGCAGCTGGACAGCGAAGGCTATGGCGCGCAGAAGGCTGCACTTTACACCGCCGAGGATTACGACGCGGTTGCCGCCTCCTACGAGTCGATGAACGATGCGCAGGTTCTCGTCGAGGACGTGGCGTTCAGCCTGCAAAGCTTCAGTACCGCTTCGACCGGCGAGGTCAGGGCTGCCGCGACTGAAACGGTCACCCTGGGCTGCGAGAATCCGGAGGGTTCCGTGGTGGTCAGTGCGACCTTCTCCGAGACTGCCGACCGGGAAACCTACCAGTTTTCGAATTGCCAGCTGCCCACTTACTTGTTGGGGCCGGTGGTTCTTAACGGTCGTTACGAGTACGCCTTTGACCTGTCCTCTGCCACCGCCCTCACCGGTTACGACAGCTACAATATCAGTGGCACCGTGCTGAATACCGGAGAGGCCCTGGCCCTGGTGGGACGCCAGGATTTTGCCATGACCGATGTTTCCGACACCACCAGCGAGGTCACCTTCCGCACCGGTTCACTGGAATACCGCGTGGGTTCCAACTACGTGGCCTTCGTCAACATGGTCACCTCAGCGATGCTGACCGACACCCGGATCTCGGTGACCATGGACGGGTCCCTGGTCGGTTCGGCCATGGGCGGCGTTGTCGATATCTCGACTCCGGCCGCCATGGTGCTGCCATTGGAGGCAACCTGTCCGACCGAGGGTGTATTCCGCTTCGAGGGAGACGGCTATGTGGAAGTCCGTTATGGCATGCACACTGGAACTGCCGATGTGATGACCGTTGAGACCAACAGCAGTTCGCGCATCGGTTACAGTGACTGCACCGGAGCGGATTTCGCACCACTGTAACGCCGGAGCCATAATGCCGCGGGTGTTTATCGGCCTTGAACTACCGGAAACCGTAAAGCGTCCGCTGCTGGATTTGCGGCAGCGGATTGCCGGCGCACGCTGGCAAAGCGCAGGGCAGCTGCATCTTACTCTGCGCTTTATCGGTGCCGTTGACGGCCAACAGCTTGCCCTGCTGCGGGCGGCCCTCGCAGGGCTGCCGGTGGCGCCATTTGATCTCGTAGTCAGCAGGACGGGCAGCTTTGGCAATCCGGAGCACCCCCGCAACCTGTGGGCGGGGGTCGCTGCGGAGCCGGCACTGATGACCTTGCATGACGAGATCAGTGGGCGGTTGGCAATGGTTGGCTGGCCAGCGGAGGCGCGGCGGTTCCGGCCCCATATCACCCTGGCCCGGTTTGGCAGGGAGGCCGGGTCCGTGGCTGGCTTTATTGAGCAGCACCGGGGCCTTGCCCTCGAACCGTTTATGGTCGACCGGGTAAGCCTGTTCGAAAGTAACCAGACCCCGGAAGGTTCCTGCTATACGGTCATCGGACGGTTCCCGCTTGCGGGCGGTTTGCCGGAGGACTCTGCAGGCTGAGGCCGGTGCCGACGCGGCCCGGCGGTCAGGCGATTTCCTTTTCGCACTCATCCAGCACCTGCTGGACCTCTTCTGCCGAGAGAGTTTCCTTGTCCAGTACTGCCTGGGCCAGGGCATCGAGCTCCCGGCGATGCTCCGACAGAAACCCGATGGTGGTGCGCTCCAGTTCAATGAGCTTGGACTGTACCTCGCTGTCGATAAGCTCTGCGAGGCGTTCACTGTACTCCCGCGGCTGGCCCAGTTCGCGGCCGAGGAAAACGTGTTCCTCGCCAACACTCAGCCCCATGGGGCCCACTTTTTCGCTCATACCCCACTGGCCGACCATCCGGCGGAGCAGGGCAGTGGCTTCTTTCAGGTCGTTCTGGGCACCGGTACTGACTTCGCCGAACACCAGTTTTTCCGACGACCGCCCGCCGAGCATCACCTTGATACGATCCGTCAGGTAGCTCTGGGTGTAGTTGTAGCGGTCTTCCTTCGGGGTCTGCTCGGTTACGCCCATGGCCATGCCGTGGGGAATGATGGTGACCTTGGTGAGCGGATCGGCCTTGGGCATGTAATGGGCCATCAGGGCATGGCCGCATTCGTGGTAAGCCACCACCCGCTTTTCTTCCTCGCTGAGTTCGGTGTCGCGTTCCTCACCCAGCACAATCCGGTCACGGGCGATGTCAAAGCAGTGACTGTCGACCTCGGTCAGGTTCAGGCGGACGGCCGTCAGGGCGGCCTCGTTCACCAGGTTCTTCAGGTCAGCGCCGGAGAATCCGGTGGTGCGGGCGGCAATCTCTTCCAGGTCCACGTCTCCGGCCAGTGGCACCTTGCGAACGTGGACTTTGAGAATGGCCGTGCGAGCGTCCTTGTGGGGGCGGTCGAGGGTAATCTTGCGGTCAAACCGGCCCGGCCGGAGCAGGGCGGTGTCGAGCACGTCGGGGCGGTTGGTGGCGGCCAGCACCACCACGTTCTCGTGTTCCTCAAAGCCATCCAGTTCGGTCAGGATCTGATTCAGGGTCTGCTCCCGCTCATCGTGGCCACCGCCCAGCCCGGTGCCGCGGGACCGGCCGACGGCATCCAGTTCGTCAATGAAAATCAGCGACGGGGCCTCCTTGCGCGCCATGGTAAACATGTCCCGGACCCGCGCCGCACCGACACCGACAAACATCTCGATAAATTCCGACGCACTGATGCTGAAGAACGGCACTCCCGCCTCGCCGGCAATGGCCCGGGCCAGCAGCGTTTTGCCGGTACCCGGCGGGCCGATCAGCAGGATACCCTTCGGCATGACGGCCCCCAAGGCGCGGAATTTCTCCGGGGTCTTGAGGAACTCGATGATTTCGGTGATGTCCCGCTTGGCGGACTCGATGCCCGCGACGTCATCAAGGGTGGTGGTGGAGGTGTCCCGCTGTGCCCGGCGGGCATGGGACCGGCTGAACTCGAAGGGGTTGTTGCCGCCCCCCATCATCCGGCGCTGGGCCGCTGACCAGAACCAGAACATCAGCGCCAGCAGCAGGATCCACGGCAGGAAACCCCGGATCAGTTGCTGCCACCAGGGGCCTTCGGCAGGCTCGGCACTGATGGTCACCCGATGCGCTTCAAGCAGGGCCAGCAGGTCCGGATCCTCCATCGGGGGCCGGATGGTATGGAAAAACCGGCTCCGGGAGTCACCGGTCTGGTCCGCAACCCCCTGGTCTGCAACGCCCCGGTCGGTAAACTGGCCCTGGATATGGTCCGAACGCAGGGTAACTTCGCTGACCTGATCCTCCGCCACCGCCTCCTTGAACTGTGAGTAGGGCAGTTCGCTGTAGCGGGGCTGCTGGCCGTCCTGCAGCCAGCTGAAAATGAGAAAGATGACCGCGCTCAGCCAGAGAAACGAGTAGGTCGCCGGTAGCTGTGGCTTCTGGGGTTGCTGCTGGTCGGGCTTCTGGGGTGTTTCCGGATTAGGCATGAGGCGCTCTTTACTGGATGACTTCTGATACTTTAGCAACTTCCCGGGACTTGTCAGTGAAGAGTTTGCCGAACGCCACTGGCTTTCGACCGTCTAAACTTGCTGACTGAACAGACAATCCCTGAGCAGGCCAGGAGGGGCCGTCATGACTCGTCGCCGTATCCTGTTGTGGACTATCGGGCTACTGTTGCTGCTGCTGGCCGTGGCAGGGCTGGCCCTGCGTGAAGCCTGGCTGCTGTGGCAACAGCAGAACGGCATCACCCGCGTGCACTGGCAAGGTCTTGAGGTAGCCCCGGCGGGCATTGCCATCGGCCAGTTGGTGGTTACCCAGCAGCTGCCCTCCCGGGTGGTGACCCTGGAGGCACGGGGTCTGAGGCTGGGCTGGAACCGGCAGTGGCTGAACCCGGAGCCCCGGACGTTGACCATCGATCGCCTGGCAGTGGATTGGCAGGGTAGTCTGTCGCCGGCCAGCGCAGGGACGGCAGCTGCGGATCCGGAAACCCCGGTCAGCCCCTTGCCCGCGCCGCCGCGATGGTTACCGCAGCAGCTGGTGATCCGGCAGTATGAGCTTTCCCTGCCCTGCGCATCGGGCAGTTGCGAGCTGACCGGTTCCTTTGACGCGCAGCGTCAGCAACAGATGCTACCGGTGGCCGCCGAACTGGTTATTGTCCGGGATCAACATCGGGTTGAATTACAGGCCGACATTGCCGGATCAGGACCGGACGACCTGGTTATCCGAGGTGGCCTGTCGCTGGATGGCGAACCGGTGGCGAAACTGGAGTCGGTCTTTCAGCGTAGTGCAGCAGTGACCAACTGGAGTGGGGCGCTGGCAATGCCGGCACTGCCTGCCAGCGACTGGTTGCTGGCCTGGTTGCAAGAGTGGCAGCCGATGGACACTGCCGGGCTGCCGCCGCAACCTGACAGCGCCAGGCTGGATATCGAATGGCAACTTCAGGCGCCTCCGGGACAGCCGATCCGGGAACAGGTGAGCGGCAGCCTCCGCCTGGATGTGGAATTGCCTGCCCCCTGGCCTGTGCCCGGATTGGCGACGATTCAGGGCGATCTCCGGCTGGCATTGGTCGCGGAGCTGGGGGTCTGGTCCGGGCAATTGGAAGCGGGCCGGATCAGGTTATCCCGTCCCGAGCTGGTCACCGCCGACTGGACCATGAAAGGCGTGCGCGCAGATCTGGCGGTTACCGGCACAGTGGACAGCAACACCCTTGTGCTGGAGTTCCAGCAGCCATCGGTGCTGACGGTGGAGCGCTTTGACCAGGTGGCAGCCAGCGACCTGCTGGCCGCACGAAACCTGACATTGGACCCTGGCAAAGCACAGTTGCGGGCATCCTATCGCACTGCCGGTGCGGAACTGCAGAGTCTGGAATTGCAGAGTCTGGAACTTCAGAGTCTGGAACTGAAAGGACCGCTGCGGCTTGCGGCTGACCGGCTGATATCGCCCTACCTGGTCGAACAGTCCTGGCGATTTGACGGCACCACTACGGCAAGTCTGGATCGAGTCGCCGTGACCGGGCACCTGCGGTCACATGCCGGCGCGACGGCCGATCTGCAGCTGGACTACGCGCCCGGCAAGGCGCTGAAGGTGAAGGGAAGTACCCGCCTCTCCGGTGAACAGGGCGCGGCCGCGCTGGCAGCGACCATCGCCCACTGGCCACAGGAGCTTGCGGTTTCGGGCGGGAGCCTGTCTGCCCGGATCGAGCTGCTCAAGGCTCCCGGTGCGGCGGCCGGGCTGGAGGGAGCGCTGACGTTTACCGGCCTGTCCGGGATCTACGGGCGTACTGCGTGGAGCGGTCTGGAGGGGCTGTTGACCCTGAACCTTGCCGGCACGGATGTCGAGGCCACGGCCCCGGCGCTCAGTGTTGCCAGCATCAATCCCGGTATCCCGGTGGAGAGTATCCGTCTGGCAGGTCGATATCGGGCACCCCTTGCCAATGTGCGGCAGGGCCGGTTGCGACTGGACCAGGCCAAAGGCGAACTCCTTGGCGGCCAGGTCACGGTGGTACCGGGACAGTGGGAACTTTCGGACCTGCCGTTCCGGCTGCGGGCCCGGCTCGACAGCATCGCGCTGGCCGAATTAATGCAGGTCTACCCCGCAGAAGGACTGGCGGGCACCGGCTTCCTCACCGGCGAGGTGCCGGTCACCATCTCGGCAGCAGGTGTTCAGGTTGAGCAGGGGCGGGTCACTGCCCAGTCGCCCGGGGGGCTGTTGCAGTTGCCTGCGGAACGCCTCACCGGGCTGGCCAGTGGTAATGAAACCATGCGGTTGGTAGCCGAAGCCCTGCAAAACTTTCACTATTCCGTCCTGGAGAGCACGATAGACTATGATCAGGAAGGTAACCTGATGCTGGGGCTGCACCTCGAAGGACGTAATCCCAAGGTCCGGGACGGCCATCCGATTGTGCTCAACATCAATCTTGAAGAGAACATCCCGGCCTTGCTGACCAGCCTGCAGCTCAGTGGCCGGGTCAACGAGACTGTTACCCGCAAGGTTCAGGAGCTCCTCCGTAAAAAGGCGGAGCAGGGCGGGACAGGCATCAGTCCGAACCCATAAAAGGAGATCAAGCCATGGCTGAAATCCGGCGGGGCCCAGCCGCCCCGGCAATCCTGAAGCGGTTGCTCTGTGCTGCGGCACTGGCCAGCCTGGTGGCGGCCTGTACGCCCACTGTGCAGATGGCCGCGCCCAAGGAGCCCATAACTGTCAATCTTAACGTCAAGATCCAGCACGAGATCTATGTGAAGGTGGACAAGGAAGTGGATGAACTGTTCACCGAAGACGGCCTGTTCTGACCGAAGGAGCAAGACATGACACTGTTAACACGATTCGGCGCCGCCGTGCTGGCCCTTTGCCTGAGCCTGCCGGCCCTGGCGATCAGCCTTGACGAGGCCAAACGGGGGCTGGAACCGGCCAAGAGCGCCGGACTGGTTGGCGAAACGCCGACCGGCTACCTGGAGGTGATCCGGCCGGAAGGACAGGCTGCCGACATTGTCGACGCCATCAACCGTGCCCGGCGGGACGAGTATGCCCGGATTGCCCAGAAGCACGGCATTCCGGTGGCCGAGGTGGAAGCCGTCGCCGGCAAGAAAGCCATCGAGAAAACACCGGCGGGCCAGTACATCCAGCTCAACGGCAAGTGGGTCAGGAAATAGCCCGGCCCCGATCGGGGTTCACAACCGGCTGGTGGCGAAGGTATTGCAGGTTTCCATGTCGCCACTCTCAAAACCCCGGCGAAACCACCGCGCCCTTTGTTCAGACGTGCCGTGGGTGAAGCTGTCGGGAACGACCTCGCCGCCAGAGCGGTGCTGGAGGCGGTCGTCGCCAATGGCGGAGGCAGCTTGCAGGGCTTCATCCAGGTCACCGGGTTCCAGCAACTGGCGGTCCCGGTGGGCGATGTGTCCCCACACTCCCGCAAAACAGTCCGCCTGGAGTTCCTGCCGGACCGATAGTTCGTTGATGTCGGCCTGGCTACGGCCCTGGCCGGCTTCGCGCACCTGCTGGCTGATACCCAGCAGGGTCTGCACATGGTGGCCGACTTCGTGGGCAACAACGTAGGCCTGGGCAAAATCTCCCGGCGCGCCGAAGCGGGTGGCAAGGTCATGGAAAAAGGACAGGTCGAGATAGACTTTTTCGTCCCCCGGACAATAGAAGGGCCCGACGGCTGCACTTGCAAAGCCACAGGCTGAGCGAACCTGCCCGGAGAACAGGACAAGGACCGGCTCCCGGTAGCTACCCCCCAGATCGTTGAAGATCACTCGCCAGCTGTCTTCGGTATCCGCCAGCACGACCGACACAAAATCCGCGAGCTGCTGTTCTTCGGCGGAAAACTCGCGGGGGGACTGGACGGTGGCGGAGCCGCCACCCAGCAGCATCGGCAGCAGGTCGATGCCGAGGAACTTGCCACCCAGGACAACCACTACGCCCAGTATCAGAACCACCCGGCCAACCTTGCTGCGCAACATCATCGGCAGCAGTCGTAACAGCATCATCCCGCCGGCTCCCGCGGCAGAATAGCCCGGCGACGTTCCCCGCCGGTCCTCCACGTTATTGCTTCGTCTGCCGCCACGCCAGCGCATGCCCCAACCCTCCCTTTGCGTCCGTTAACGTCCGTTTTCATACCTGTCCTGACAGCACAACGACGGACTCTCTGTAGATAATAGTCCGCAACCGGGACAACCGTGGGGGAAAAGGCTAGGCTGGCGTTTGTCCCGAATTGCCTTGAAACCTGGAGGGCCGATGAGTACGGAAAAGAGAGTTGCGCTGGTGAGCGGGGGTGCCCGGGGCATCGGCCGCGGCATCGTGGAATATCTGCATGGCAAGGGCTGGCGGGTCGCGTTCTGTGACATTGACCGCGAGGCCGGTGAACAACTGGCGGACAGCCTGGGCAGTGGCAGCGAGCTGAAGTTCTTTGCCGCGGACGTTGCCAGTGAACCTGCTGTCCGTCAGCTGATGGAGGAGGTGGTGCGCTGGGCCGGCAGGCTGGATGCGTTGGTCAACAATGCAGGGATTGCCAGCCCGGATAACGGTCCGGTTGAGGAACTTGCACTGGATGTCTGGCAGCGCTATCTGGACGTTAACCTGACCGGGCCGTTCCTGATGGCCAGGTATGCCGTTCCGCACTTGCGCAAGGTGCGGGGCAGCATCGTGAATATGGCCTCGACCCGTGCGCTGCAGTCGGAGCCGGATACCGAAGCCTATGCCGCCACCAAGGGTGGCCTGGTTGCGCTGACCCATGCCCTCGCGGTGAGCCTCGGGCCGGACATCCGGGTGAACTGTATCAGTCCCGGCTGGATCGATGTCCGGGAGCTTCAGGGCCCGGTGACAGCAGCGGTTGCACCACTTTCGGAGGTGGATCATAACCAGCACCCGGCGGGGCGTGTTGGTCGCGCCGCTGATATTGCGGCCATGGTGCATTACCTGATTGGCGAGGAGGCCGGTTTTATCACCGGCCAGAACTTTGTGATCGATGGCGGGATGGTGCGCAAGATGATCTATGCTGACTGACAACAATGAGTGTATAACGGCCTTGAGCTAACAGGGGCTAGCGGCGCCAGTCGCAATTGTGGAGATCAGTAATGACCGATGTATACAGTTATCTGAATGCCCTGGTGGAACGGGGCGGTTCCGACTTGTTCTTCAGTGTCGGAGCACCGGTAAACCTGAAGCGTGATGGTGAACTGGAGCCATTTGATGATGTCGTCCTGACCAACGAGCAGGTGCGTGAACTCGCCTACCAGGTGATGAACGCCAAGCAGGTCGAGCAGTTCGAGAATACCCTGGAAATGAATCTGGGGCTTGGAGTGCCGGCCATCGGCCGATTCCGTATCAACGTGTTCTTCCAGCGCGGCGAAGTCGCCATGGTGATCCGCCATATCAGTAACCATATCCCTGCGATTGCCGATCTCGGCCTGCCGGAGAAACTCAAGGAACTGGTCATGCAGGACCGCGGCCTGATCCTGGTGGTGGGTAACGCCGGGTCTGGCAAGTCCACCACCCTGGCCTCCATGATTGACTACCGCAACAGCAACCGCAGCGGCCACATCATCTGCATCGAGGATCCGGTGGAGTTCATTCACCAGCACAAGCGATCCCTGGTAAACCAGCGCGAGGTGGGGCTGGATACCGTCAGCTTTGAAGAAGCGCTGCGCAATGTACTGCGGGAGTCGCCGGATGTGATTGTGATCGGTGAGATCCGCGACCGCCAGACCATGCAGCATGCCCTGCATTACAGCGAAACCGGTCACCTGGTGCTGGCGACGCTCCATGCCACCAGCACAGTTCAGGCCATCGAGCGGGTGGTTAACCTGTTCCCGGAAGATAACCGCCAGCAGATCCTCGGTGATATTTCCATGAACCTGGCCGCCATAATCGGCCAGCGCCTGCTGCGGGGAAGCCGCCGGAAACTGCTGCCTGCGGTGGAGCTGCTGTTGCGGACACCGTTTATTGTTGACCTGATCGAGCGGGATGAGCTGCCCCAGATCAAGATCGCCATGAGCCGCAGCACCGAGCAGGGGCTGCAGACCTTTGACCAGGATCTGAACCGGCTCCGGGCCTCTGGCGAAATCTCCCTCGACGAGGCCCTGCGCAACGCCGACTCCCGCACTGACATGATGCTCAAGAGCCGTCTTGAAGATGGTCAGGGCCATGGGGATCATCCCGACTTCCGGGTGATGGGGGATGACGACAACTGAGGGGTTGCGGGCCGCCCGGGGGGCGGCCCGATGATCATGGCCGGCAAACGTACCAGTAATTCTGGAAGTCATGGGCCAGTTCATTGACCTCAACGGTGCCGAAGCCCGCCTTGCTGAAGTAGTCCAGAGCTCGCTCCTTGCCCCACATCGCGCCCAGTCCTTCGCCCCCCTGGGCCAGTGACACGGTCATACAGTGCATGCAGGACACGGTATAGAGCATCGGGCCGATGGGGTGGTCGCGGTCGCCGTGATGGTGACTGGATCCCTTGATGTCCTGGGCCAGGTAGACCCCGTCGTCCGCCAGCGCCGCCCGGATGCCCCGGAGCACGGCCAGCGGGTCTTTCTGGTCGTGGATCGCATCGAAGGTGGTGATCAGGTCAAAGGTGCCGCGCTCATTACCCTCCCCAAGGGTAGCGGCGTCGCGGACCTGGAAGGTGGCATTATGATGGCCCTGTTCGCTGGCTTCCCGGCGGGCGTAATCGACCGCTTCCCGGGAAAAGTCATAACCGACAAACCGGCTGGCAGGATACAGCCCGGCAAGGCAGTTCAGGGCCTTGCCACGGCCACAACCGACGTCGAGTACCCGGATGCCCTGTTCGAGCCGATCGGTTAATCCCGGAACCAGCGGCAGAATGTGCGTATCCAGTGCCGCTACGACCGATTGTCCACTGTCTTCGGCCATCACTTCATGGAAGCGATGGAAGCTCTCATAGGGCACACCGCCACCGTGGCGGAAGCAATGGACAATCTGGTCTTCCACCGCTCCGAGCAGGGGGATGTACTGGGCGAAGACTGCGATATTGTCCGCGGGCGACGTTCTGGACAGGCTGATGGCGTGCTCGCTCGGGAGCTGGTAGGTGGCGGTTTCCGGTGTGTGGCGGATGATGTCGCTGACGGTCATCGCGCCAAGCCATTCTCTGACATAGCGTTCATTCAGGCCGGCCCGGCTGGCAATTTCCTCACTGGTTGCCGGAGCCATCGCTGCGAGGGTGTCGAACAACCCTGTCCGATGGCCAATGGATATCATCAGCGCGGTACAGCCGGCGTTGAGCATGTCCACCATCCGTTCGGCAAATTGCTCGGCGCGGTGTTCGTCAAAGCCGGCGTTGATGATGTGTTCTGCGGTTGCAATGGTCATGTTTGGTTCTCCCTGGTCCCGTGTATCTGTCGTTACTGGGTAATGAACAGAATGGGGGAGTTGCGCCATACTGACTAGTAATCGCGTGGTACGGTTTGGCCCGCCTTGCTGATCCCCATCAGATCAGCCGGTTACCGTTTTTGTAGCCTCTTTTCGGGGCTATTGTCGTGGAGGAGAGGTGGCATAACTGTACTCACGGTACGGTTACCCGGAGGACACGACAATGAGCAAGGGTGAGGAAACACGGGAACGGATTCTGGCGATCATGGAGGAATCGGTGTTGCAGAAAGGCTTTGGTGCCACCTCGATTGAAGAGGTGATCACCGAGGCGGGCATCACCAAGAGTGGATTCTTCTACCACTTCCAGAACAAGAATGCGCTGGCCAAGGCCTTGTTGCTGCGTTACCTGGAACGGGAAGATGTGATACTGGATGACGTCTTCAATCGTGGCCGTGACCTGGCGGAAGACCCGCTGCAGGCGTTTCTGGTGGGACTCAAGCTGCTGGCGGAACTCATGGCCAATCTGCCCCAGGAGCATCCCGGCTGCCTGGTGGCAACCTGCTGCTACCAGGAGAGCCTGTTTGACCGGGAAGTCCGGGAGCTGAACCGGCGTATTGTGCTGCACTGGCGGCAGCGCTTCCGGTCATTGCTGGAAGCCATCGCGGAGCGCTACCCGTCGCGCTGTGAGGTTAACCTGGATGAGTTGGCCGACATGGTGTCGGCCACCATTGAGGGGGGCCTGGTACTGGGGCGGGCCACCGGCGACCGGCAAATTCTCCCGGCCCAGATCCTGCTCTTGCGTAGCTATATCCGGCTGTTGTTCGAACCGGACCGGGCCACGGTGCACTGAAGGCCGGCCAGACCGGTTAGTGGACTTCCTCGGCCTGGCGGGCTCGGATCAGCGTCGGCCGCCCCGTTTCCAGGGCTTTGAGCAGTTGGCTGCGCTTCTGCTGAATGGCCCCGGCGGCCTGCTCCCGTACCGGGCCAAAGCCGCGAACCTCGGCAGGCAGTTCGGCGAGCTGCAGGAAGGTGTCGTAGTTGTCCGCCGTCAGCTCTCCGGGGATACGGGTGACCAGCGCGCGGTAATCGGCCAGCAGGCTGCGGTCCAGCTTGCGGTCCGCGGAATAGCGGAACGGGTCGAGCGGGGTGCCACGCAGGCGGCGCAGGCGGGCGAGGACGCCCATCACCCGGAGCATCCACGGCCCAAAGCGACGTTTACGGGGCCGGCCGTCGGCGTCGAGGCCCTTGCCCAGTAAAGGCGGGGCCAGGTGGAAGGCAATCTGGTAGTCGCCCTCAAAGGTGTTCTCAACCTCCTTGAGGAAGTCGGTTTCGGTGAACAGCCGGGCCACTTCATACTCGTCCTTGTAAGACATCAAGCGGAACAGTTGCTGGGCGACGGCACGGGTCAGCAGCTGACTTTGGCTGTCCAGTTGCTGTTCTGCCGCCCGCACTGCCCCGACCAGGCCCCGGTAACCATCCGCCCAGGCGCGGTTCTGGTAAGCCACCAGGTGGCGGTAACGGGTTTCGATCTGCTCATCCAGGGTTGGTTCCTGCCCGGTCTGGCGGTCGTTGCCGGAGGCGGATTCGGGCTCGTCACTGACCAGTGCAGTGACGGCCTGCGGGGTGGCAGCCGCAAGCCGCCCCCAGCCGAAGGCTTCCATGTTGCGGTCCACCGCGACACCGTTCAGTTCGATGGCGCGCATCAGGGCCGCTTCCGACACCGGTACCAGGCCCTTCTGCCAGGCATACCCCAGCATCAGTACATTGGAAAACACGGTATCGCCCAGCAGTTTTTCGGCCAGGCCATTGGCGTCGGTGCGGTCGAAGCGCTCGACGCCGACCGTGTCGCGGATCAGGTCCAGGCGCTTGTCGGCCTGCATGTCGGCATCCCGGTACAGCACATAGTCTGCCGTGGGCAGCTCAGCCTCGTTGGCCACCACCCGGGTGTGATTGGGCCGCATGACGGCGAGCGCCTTCTGGGACGAGGCCACCACCAGGTCGCAGGCGATGACGGCATCTGCCTGGCCGGCGCCGATACGGACCTGACGCAGTTGCTGCGGCGAGGGTGCCAGCCGCACGTAGCTGAGTACAGTGCCGCCTTTCTGGGCGAAGCCCATGAAGTCCAGCACCGAGGCACCCCGCGCTTCGAGGTGGGCAGCCATGGTGATCAGCTGGCCTACGGTAACCACACCCGTGCCGCCGACACCTCCTACCAGCAGGTTGTAGGAACCTTTCAGGGCAGGCACGGCAGGCGCCGCCACCCGGGCCAGGTGCTGCTGCAGCAGCGAGCCGGTATCCATTGCCCGGGACTTGCGCAGCCGGCCGCCTTCGATCGTGACGAAGCTCGGGCAAAAGCCACTGACACAGGAGAAATCCTTGTTGCAGGACGACTGATCAATCCTGCGTTTGCGGCCCAGACCGGTTTCTCGTGGCACCACCGAGAGGCAGTTGGACTGCACCGAGCAGTCGCCGCAGCCCTCACAGACGTGGTGGTTGATGAATGCACGTTTCGCCGGGTCAGGGAAGGTTCCGCGCTTGCGGCGGCGACGCTTCTCGGCGGCACAGGTCTGGTCATAGATCAGTACAGTGCAGCCCGGGATCTCCCGCAACTCCCGCTGGACTGCATCCAGCTCCTCGCGACCGTGGAAGGTCACGTCCTCCGGGAACTGATTATGGTGGTCGTCGTACTTTTCCGGCTCATCGCTGAGTACCACGATGCGGCGGACACCTTCGGCGGCAACCTGCCGGGCAATCATCGGTACGGTAATCCGGCCATCGACCGGCTGGCCACCGGTCATCGCCACGGCATCGTTGAACAGGATCTTGTAGGTGATGTTGATACCGGCGGCTATCGCCTGGCGGATGGCCATGGAGCCGGAGTGGAAGTAGGTGCCTTCGCCCAGGTTCTGAAACACGTGGGGATTGCCGGTATAGCGGGCCTTGCCGATCCAGTTGACTCCCTCGCCACCCATCTGGATGAGGGATTCGGTATTGCGCCCCATCCAGGAGGCCATGAAGTGACAGCCGATCCCGGCCAGCGCCTTGCTGCCTTCCGGCACTTTGGTGGAGGTGTTGTGGGGGCAGCCCGAGCAGAAATAGGGCAGGCGACGGACGCCCCCGGGTTCCTGCATGGCCGGGTAGCTGTTGATGGCATCCAGCCGGTTGTCAAAGTCGGCGCCAAAGAAACGTTGTAACCTAGCGGCCAGAAAGCCGGCCACCAGCCTGGGGCTGAGTTCACCAACGTAGGGCATCAGCGGTCGGCCCTGCTCATCCTGTTTGCCGGTGATCAGTACATCTCCGGGGCGGTCCGGCTCGGACATGTACTCCTTGATCTGGCTTTCGATGATGCCGCGCTTTTCCTCGATGACCAGGACCTCTTCCTTGCCGTGGACGAAATTCAGGATGCCCTTGCGCTCCAGCGGCCACACCATGCCGACCTTGTAGATATCGAGCCCCAGTTCGCCGGCGCGGGCTTCGTCGATACCCAGCATGTCCAGTGCTTCCAGCAGGTCCAGGTGCCCCTTACCGGTGGTGACAATGCCGAAGCGGGCCCGGGGGTTGTTGTACAGGCAGCGGTCGATGGGGTTGGCGCGGGCAAACGCCTGCACGGCCGCCAGTTTGTGCTCGATGCGGGTTTCCAGTTGCGGTCCGGGCAGGTCCGGCCAACGGTAATGCAGGCCGTCTGCCGGTGGCGTGAAGTCTTCCGGGTCGCGAAACGCCGGCACCGGCGGCAGGTCCACCGAAGCCACACTTTCCACCGTCTCGGAAATGGCCTTGAAGCCGACCCAGCAGCCGCTGTAGCGGGACAGGGCATAACCCCAGAGACCGAATTCCAGGTACTCCGCGATGTTGGCCGGGTTGATGGTCGGCATGAACCAGGCCATGAAGGCGACATCCGATTGATGCGGCATCGAAGACGACACACAGCCATGGTCGTCACCGGCCACCACCAGCACCCCGCCGCGGGGTGAGCTGCCGTAGGTGGTGCCGTGCTTGAGCGCATCGCCGGCGCGATCGACGCCGGGGCCTTTGCCATACCAAAGGCCGAACACGCCATCTACCTGACGATCCTCGTCGCTCTCCACCTGCTGGGTGCCAAGCATGATGGTCGCGGCCAGGTCCTCGTTGATGGCGGGTACAAAATCGACGCGGTTGTCGGCCAGCAGGTCCTTGGCCTGCCACAGGGCCTGGTCATAGGCGCCCAGGGGCGAACCGCGATAGCCGCTGATCATGCCGGCGGTATTCAGGCCGTTGCGACGGTCCAGCCGGGCCTGCATCAGGGGGATCCGCACGAGAGCCTGGGTGCCGGTGAGAAAGACCCGCCCGGTTTGTCGAAGGTAGCGGTCTTCCAGCTTGTAGTCGTCAAGTTGCGGGGAATCGGCGGACATGGCCGTGAGCTCCTTTCCTGCGGGGGAATTGTTGTTGTCACTGAGTGAAATTCTAGAGAGATTGCGTTTGAAGGTGCTTGCTATTTGAACAGTGGGATTCAGCGTTTGCGAAAGAAGCTTTGATAAAAGACAATAATAAGAAAGAAAATTTGATAAAAGGCAGGTGTTACCAAATGAAACAGCCCGAGTTGGATCGATTCGATCGCCGCATCCTCGCCGAACTGCAGGCGGATGGCCGTATCAGTAACCAGTTGCTGGCGGAAAAGGTGGGATTGTCACCGGCTGCCTGTTGGCGTCGGGTACGGACCCTCGAGGAAGAGGGGGTGATACAGGGCTACAGTGCCCGGCTCGATCCGGAAAAGCTGGGGCAGGGCCTGTGCGTGCTGGTCAATCTGTCCCTGCAGCGCCATACCATTGACAGTACCGCCGGTATCGAGCGGGAAGTGCGCAGCTATCCGGAGGTCCTGCAGTGTTTTGCGGTGACTGGCAACGCAGATTTTGTGTTGCGGGTGGTGGTGCCGGACATGGCGTCGTACGACCGCTTCCTCAACGAAAAGATCTTTACCCTGACGGGTATAGCCAATGTTCATTCGAACTTTGCGTTACGTGAGATCAAGAATACCCACTCGGTGCCGGTTGCCGACTGACTTCAAGGTTCGCCAGCCGGGCCGGCACCCTTGCCAGGTCAGTCGAAGCGTCGTGCCTGGGTAAACCTGCCGCGCCAGTAGAGGCCGTTCAGGCTGGACTCGGTTACCCCGACTGACGTGGAGGCATGAATAAACCGGTCTCCCCCCATGTAGATGCCGGCGTGTTGCTCGCGCCCCCGGATGTTGAAGAACACCAGGTCGCCAACCCGGAGCTGGTCCTGGGGTACCGATCTGCCCTCGGTCAGCATCTGGCGCGTGGTGCGCGGCAGGTGACGGTCCAGCCCCTCCGCGAAGGCCTGGCGAATGAATCCCGAGCAGTCAAAACCTTTCGGGGTGGTGCCGCCATACTGGTACGGAACGCCCTGGTAACGCTCGAAGACTTGCCTTAGCCGGTCGACTGTGGCCGACTGTGGCACCGGACCAGCGGTGTTACCGGTTTCAGTCCGTGGCGCGTGGATGTCAGTGGTGACGGACGGGGGTTGTGGCGACACCTGGGGCTGCTGGCTGGCGCAGCCAGCGAGCACCAGCGCCCACAGCATGGCCAGAATGGCCGGTTTGAAGGTCCTGGTATTCAGGTTGGCGGGGTTCTGTTCAGCCACCCGGCAAAGCAGCCCCTGAGCGGAAAGACGCATGGATCACCAAGCTGTGGGTATGGACAATACCCGATCACTTTATAAGGAAGCGGCCTGGTTGTCAGGTTACGATTGCCAGGGTTTTAGAGTTCCAGGGTTTCAGGTGTTCAGGGAGACGAAATTCAATGATTTCCAGAGTCTTGTTGCTGGCATCATGTGCCGCATTCGTGGCGTTGTCGGGCTGCGTGAGCTTTGACCAGAGCAACTATCCGGCCGATTGGTCCGAGGTGGTGGCGGATAACAGCGATTGCAGCGCGGTCAATGGTGAGTACCGAGCACAGCTGAGCCGGCAGACTTACCCCCATCCCCAGGGTGACCAGCTGTTGGCGCTGACCCTGTTGCCCGGAGAACAGCGGCTCAATCTGGTGCAGTCGGTGTCCCTCAGCCTTGAAGACAATGACTCCCTGGTAGTCTCCGGCCATACGCCGGGCGGGGCCGTGCTGGTGCGGCAGCACTACCGGGAAAGTGACGGGGTCTTTGACTGTTACGATGGCTGGCTGGTGTTCCGGCCGTCGAAAGTGCCCGGGGTCCGGCGCGCGCCTGATAACCCGGTAGTCGGGCTGACCTGGAGCGACGTGGCGTTTCGCAATGCGGTCGACGGCTCGTTGATCATGCATGAGACCGGGGGCGCCATCGGGCTCGCCTTTCTGCTGGTTCCTGTTTATGCCGAAACGGGCAGCTGGTATCTGTTCGAGCGGGTTCCGGCGCCACAGAAACAATAACCTGGACGGAATAGGTCACGGTATGGAAGATTTCAGATTCTTATCGGTAAAGAACCATCGATGCTGAAGATTTCGAACGCGGTCGAGTTGGCCGACTGGGAGATCGAGATTACCCAGATTCGCGCCCAGGGTGCCGGTGGCCAGAACGTCAACAAGGTGGCCTCGGCGGTGCATCTGCGTTTCGATATCCTGCATTCCAGCCTGCCGCCGTTCTACAAGGAGCGGCTTATGGCGCTGTCTGACCAGCGCATCAGCAAGGAAGGTATTGTGGTCATCAAGGCCCAGAGTTTCCGCACCCTCGAGCTGAACAAGGAAGATGCCCTGAACCGCCTGCGCGAACTGATTCAGGGCGCGGTGAAGCAGCAGAAGGCGCGCCGTCCCACGAGGCCGACCAAAGGCTCGCAGACTCGCCGGGTCGACAAGAAAACCCATAAGGGAAAGATCAAGGCATTGCGGGGCAAGGTCCAGCCCTGACACTCCAGCATGAAGTCGTCCTTCCGGGAGGCGCGAGCCGTCCGCCAGGCGCCGGGTGATTCCCGTCGCCGCTTTGTGTTATGTTATAACACTCCTGACTTCTCTCACCTCCCGGACGCCCGCCATGAAACAACCGATCCCTACCAGTCTGATCCTCGGCTTTCTCGGGGCGGGCAAGACCACCGCCATTCTTGACCTGCTCAGGCACAAACCTGCAGGTGAAGTATGGGCCGTGCTGGTCAACGAATTTGGCGAGGTAGGTATCGACGGGGCGATGCTGGAAACCGAAGGTGCCTTTGTCAGGGAGGTGCCGGGGGGGTGCATGTGCTGCGTTGCCGGTTTGCCGATGCAGATCGGACTGAATCAACTGATTCACAAGGCAAAGCCGGACCGGTTGTTGATTGAACCCACCGGGCTGGGCCACCCTTCCCAGATCATCGAAACCCTGACCAATGAGCATTATCACGATGTGCTGACCCTGGGGCCGGTTATTTGCCTGGTGGATCCGCGCCGGCTGGCAGATCCGCGGGTACTGGACAATGTGCAGTTCCGTGATCAGGTGGCGGCGGCGGACATCCTGGTGGCAAACAAGGCCGACCTGTGTACGTTGGACCAACTGGCCGAATTCGACCGTTGGGCGGAACAACTTCAGCCGGCAAAACGCGCGGTCTGCCATACCCGTTACGGTCGTCTCGATGCGCGCTGGCTGGATGGCGTAACGGACCTGCCGCAGGTGAGCGAGCCGGGCGCCCATCATCACCATCATCCCGAGCCGGAAAAACCGGTGCCACCGTCGGTGGTGGAGGAACCCTGGCAACAGGTATGCAACCAGGGACAGGGACACTTCAGTGTGGGCTGGCGCCTGCATCCGGACCTGGTACTGGACGAGACGGCGTTGCTGGTGCTGGCGATGGATGGCCGGTTGCAGCGGTTCAAGGCCGTGGTGCACTCCACCGAAGGCTGGCGAGTGGTCAACGTGGCGGACGGTGCCCTGAGCGTATCAGCCACCGAACCCCGCGAACTGTCGCGACTCGAGGTGATCAGCGGTGAACCGCTGGATGAGCAAGCGCTGGATGCGCAACTGCGGCTGGCCCTGGCAGGACGGGCCACTAATCCTGACGGCTCTGCTTCCTGATCAGTTCCGCGGAATCATTTCGCGGATTGTTGACCGCCGGTGATACCGGCCAGGCGGTCAATTGCCGGGCCGGCAGGCGGTGGCTCACTGCCCGGATCTGCTGCCGGTCAGTGATATCGGGGTTGAGCCAGTCCGCCAGGCAGCCGGGATCAAGCACCACCGGCTGGCGATCGTGAATGTGACGAAGGTGCTCTGCTGCCGGTTCGGTGATGATGGCGCAGGCGGTGGTTTCATCTCCTTCAAAGGGCGTCCAGAGGCCGGCAAAAAACAGTGTGGCGTACTTGCTGTCGTCAGAGCGGGTAATGTACCAGGGCTGCTTCACGGGGCCTTCCCGGGTCCATTCGTACCAGCCATTGGCGGGAATCACGCAGCGGTGGTGGGCAAAGGCCTCGCTGAAGTAGCGGGACCTTGCCGCGGTTTCAGCGCGGGCATTGATCGGCGCAGGTGCCGTGTCGCCCGCCCAGGTCGGGCGAAAGCCCCAGAGTGAGGGGGCCATGACGGCAGGACCGCTCAAGCGGGCGCGGATCATCGGGATTCCCACCCCTGGCGTGATGTTGTAGCGGGGCGGAAATTGCCCGTCTACTTCCAGGCCGTCCGGAAAATAGTTCAGCAGCAGGGTTTCCGGAGGGGTGTAGTAGGTGAATCGTCCGCACATGGTGTTCCGGTCTCTCAGTCCTGGTGCCAATAGCATGGCACCGGCGCCGTCTGCCGGCAAACCGGACCCGGGCCTCTGGCGCTGGCGGGCACTCCTGTGTATCTTCCGGTCATCATGAACAATACTCCCGAGTCCTCTTTCGAACGCTGTCCGGTCTGCCAGGGCAGTGGTTCCCTGCGACATCTCGTAACCATCCGCGAGGTACCCTACTGGCGTTGCGAGCGCTGCCAGTGCACGCTGATGGACGCTCGCTGTCGGCTATCGCCGGATGACGAGCAGGAAGTCTATCGGCTCCATGACAACCAGCCGGAAGATCCCGGCTACCGCCGCTTTCTCAATAAACTGGCCGGGCCGTTGCTGGCGAGGCTTGCCCCGGGCAGCGAGGGGCTGGATTTCGGTTGCGGCCCGGGCCCTGCGCTGGCCATGATGTTGCGTGAAGCGGGGATGCAGGTCCGCCTCTTTGATCCGCTCTTTTATCCGAACCATGGGGCGCTGGCGGGGCAGTATGAGTTCGTTACCTGTACCGAGGTGGTGGAACATCTCCATCACCCCCTGGAGACCTTCAGCTTGCTGGACCGGCTGCTGAAGCCAGGTGGCCTGCTGGGGGTAATGACCTGCTTCCAGACGGATGACAGCCGCTTTGCCAACTGGCATTACCGCCGTGATCCGACCCATGTGGTGTTCTATCGGGAGGCTACGTTACAGTGGCTTGCCGACCATTTTGGCTGGGTTCTGGAGATTCCCGCCAAAGACGTCGCGATTTTCCGCAAGCCGCTCAGTCAGCCGCCGGTACCGGGCAACGGATGACCGGACAGGACTCGCTGGCCGGCGCCGCTGCCAGGTCCGGGGTGCTCCCGAAGCGGTCCGGGTTCAACTGCGCCGCACACGCCGCCGCGTCCCTGGCGGAAACCCCGCAGCCCTGGTGCGCCAGGGCGTGGGCGAGATTGTTCCAGCCTGCGGCGACATCGGGAAACCTATCGGTCAGCCGCTGATAATGGCGGCTGGCCGCTGCCCAGTCCTGCCTGCTGTATGCAATGTTGCCCTGGCCCAGCACGGCGGCGGGCTGATCCGGCCAGACCTGCTCGGCGGTCTGATAGGCCTGGTTGGCGGCATCGAAGCGGTTGGTGCTTTCGAGGTCGCTGGCGGCCATCAGGTAATCCACCGGCTTGGCGGTAGCCGGCACCTCGTCGGGTGGCATCATCACTACCGCCCAGTTTCCGGCACGGCTCCAGGTTGCCATGAACACTTCTACCGTCTCCCGGTGTGCCTCGCGGGTATCCGTGTGCAGGATAATACGCCGGTCGTCGGCATCGAACCCGATGACGACCGCAAAATGCCATTGCGGCCACCAGCTCAGCCGCAGATTCTGCATTACCAGCACCGGATTACCCGCAGCGACTTCCGTCAGCAGGGTTTCGAGGGTGCCATCCAGTGGATAAACCAGCAGATCATGGCTGCGGGCGGCGGCCACCAGCTCCACTTGCAGGGAGCCCTGGCGGCCTGGCAGGTAGACGAGCTCTTTCAGGTCATCGGGGTTCCGGTTCATGCCCCGGCTGTTCAGCATCATGGCGAGCGAGGCCGGACCACACTGGTAGCGCTCCTGGGGATGGAAGGGCACTTGGTCGAGCTGGACACTGCGGTCGAGCCGGACACTGCGGTCGAGGCGCACATTGGCGTCGCCGACAGCGACCGCGGGCCATTGCGGCTGTGTGGCGCAGCCTGCAAGCAGAACCGCCAGCACAAGGCTGGCGGTTCTGAGCATGTGTCTGCCTGTTGATCGGTTCATCCCGGCCGGGCACCTATCGGATACAGTTGATGAACGAGAAGATATTGGTGGCACACAGCATGTCGGTGATGATGAAGACCAGCAAGAACAGCACGATAATGCCTACGACGTCTTCACCAACCGGTGCTTCGGCCAGTTGTTGTTCGAAGGAAGCGAGCTCGGTGGGTGTCAGGTTCTGGATCCGTTGTTCCACCTGCTCCTGGGTTACTCCCATGTCGGCCAGCTTGGCTTTGACCTCTTCCCGTTCCAGCATGTCCAGCAGTGCCTGACGGTCAAGCTCCACGCGCTGTTCCGTCAACAGTTCGCCGGTACCGACCACGCCGGCCGCCGCGGGTGCGGCACCGACCGTGACCGCAGCCATCAGAAGGGCCATGAAAAACGAGATATACCTCATGTGCTTGCGAAAACCCTGCATTCCAGACTCCCTATGCCTTCAGCGAGGCCGTTATTGTGGAGAAGGTACCTGCAGTCAGCAAAGAACTGCATTCCCTTTTTAAAGTAGAGAGGCAGTTGTTAAAGATCAATATGCTGCCTCCGTCTACAGTTGGACCCTGAGGCGCCGTTCCGGCCAGTTCAGGCTGGCGGAACGGGTGACCATTAGCCCTGTCAGGCCAGGGAAGTCGTTCCCTCTTCCCGTTACCATTTGGTTAAGAATTGTACGGTTAGACGTGATTCTCAGAAAACCCTGTTAGAATCCCCGAGACTATTTTTCAGAAATCCGGACCCGTTTCCGGATGGCCGAGTTGATTCGTGAGGATATCCCGATGCTGAAGAGGCGCCAAACACGCACTCTGGCAGCCACCTTGTGTGCCGCAGTTCTTTCCATGGTTCCCCCGCTTTCCCAGGCGGCAGATCTTGACAGTTCGCTGTTGGCCAGGATGGCATCTGCTGCACCGGACCTGAACCGGGACGTGCTGGAAAAGGCCTTCGCCGCCTCCAGTTGTGCGATCCGTAACGGCGTAACCTCGCCGGAGCGGCTGGCGGTGATCGACTTTTCACTGCCGTCCAGCGAGAAGCGGTTATGGGTGTTCGATCTCAGCCGTGGTGATCTGGTGCTGAAGGATCTGGTGGCTCACGGTCGCAACTCTGGCGATGCCAGCGCCAGTTCGTTTTCCAACCGCGAGGGTAGTCACCAGTCCAGTGTTGGCCTGTTTCTCGCCAGTGAGACCTATTATGGCAAGCACGGGTACTCACTGCGCATGGATGGCCTGGAGCCAGGATTCAATGACCATGCCCGTCAGCGCGCGATCGTTATCCATGGTGCAGACTATGTGGCGGATTCCTGGATCGAAAAGTACGGCCGCATCGGCCGCAGCCAGGGTTGTCCGGCGGTACGCCAGGAAGTTATCCAGGAAGTCGTCGACAATCTCAAGGGCGGGCAGCTGGTCTTCAAGTATTACCCTGATGAGCGCTGGCTCCAGTCTTCAGCCTATCTGAACTGTGGCCAGTCCGATGTCGCCCACGCCAATCTCGGTGATGCTGGCCAGAGCTGAGCAGTTGCCCCTCCAGGGCACCAACCTGAATCCGGCTGGCGGGTCTTGCGAATGACTGGCCTGCCCGCCGGGTTTCCGGCTATTTCTCGTCGTCGACTTCCTCTTTGGCCTGCAGGATTCGTTGCAGGTTTTCGTGTAACAGCGCTTCCAGCTTGATCAGCTTTACCCGGTTTTTTTCATTCGGCCGATTGGTGTACAGGTCGACATACGTCCGGGTGACTTCATGAAGGATCGGATGCAGCTTTTTATACTCTTCATCGGACATGACGCTACTCCTTGTCGTTTCAGGTCTGATGCATTCAGCAGCCTCTGATTAACTATGGCCCAGCCGGCCCGAATTGCCAGTTTGCGGATGGCAGGGTGCAAGGTTTCAGAAGGTGGACATGCCGGTTGCTTCCATAACCCGGTACCGCCAGTAGCGCCAGCGGGATTCGTCTGCATAGTCTTCATAAGGCAGGCTGAGCACCGGCTGGTTGCCAGGGCCCTGCTGCCATTTGCGGTCAAAGGCGAGACGGGCTCCGTCCAGCACCGCTGACGGCCCGGTGCCCCGGATCCACACGTCGGTTTCCAGGTTCAGGTTGTCCAGGTTACGACGGGTGAAGTTGGCGGAGCCCATCAGAATCTGCCAGCTACCTGCGTCGTCACGTCGCATCAGCATCTTGCTGTGGCATTGCTCACCATGGGTGTTGCACCAGCGCACCGGGATGCCGGCACGGGTCAGTTCCATGGCAACCTGGCGGTTGGGGATGCCGCTCTTGTCGTGGCCGAAAGCCTCATTATTGGGGTCGAGCAAGACGCGGATTCTGGAGCCGCGGCCATGGGCTGCAACAAGAGCTTCGACGATGTCCCGGTGAGACAGGTAGAAAATCGACAGCTCGAGGGCCGCGTCGGCTCCGGAGGATCGGATCATCTCCAGGGCGGCATCGCGAATTGCGGCCTCGGTGACAACCTGCAGTGATTCGTCGCCCTGTTGACGATCGGTTGCGCTTTCCGGAATGGTGATGTCGATAACGTCGGAGTCGGCGCCGGACAGTGCCAGGGCTGCCTTTTCAGTAGCGAGCAGGTCGGTAACGGCCTCGCCGCCAAAGCTCAGTGCGGTATTGCTGTGCTGACTGCTGCCATCGTGGGGGTTGGCGGAGGTGACCAGTGCCCGGTAGCTGTCTCCGTCATCCACAATCAGCGTCTTGCGATGATTGGCCTTGAAGTTCAGCAGGGCCAGGTAGCTGCGCAGTGGCACCGGGTCCGGCCCCAGGGCATTGGGTAACCAGCCACCATCCGCGGAGTTGCCCAGCCACTGGCAGCACAATCGCCACCAACCGGACCACAGGGGGTTGGTGTCCCGCAAGCGTTCCAGGCGGGTTTCAACCACCGGAATGCCGGCATCCCGTAAGGCGTCGAAATAGGGCGAGCGGGTGCCGCCGTACATGGTGTTGAGCGGGTCGGTGATAACGATGATGCGGATATCCGCGACGGCTTGCTTCCTGGCAATCAGCGCCCTGGTGAGCTCCTCGGACAGTGCCCGGTGGCGGTCATGGGGACGGGTGTCGTTGAACAGAAACATGTCGACAAGGATGAGCTTCTCCGCCTGCCCGATCAGCCGGAACACCTCATCAAAAATCTGATGCTCCAGCTGCAGATTGCCCTGCTGGTCACGATAGGTCAGGTCGGTAAGGAACTTCGGAGCGACCAGCGGGCGCTGCGGACCTTCGAAATTCAGTCCGGCGGGCAGTGGTTTCAGGGTGTGGTACAGCGCGGTGCCGGTTACGGCGACCACGAGCAGTGCGAGGAGAAACTTCAGTGTCATCGGCGGGCTTCCCGGCTTCCCAATATCTGCCAGTGACTATACTGCATCCCGGATGACATCAGAAATCCGGCAGTAAGCGTAGTGCGAAACGGGCAGTGCTACTCCGGGATAAGGCAGGTGAGACGGTGGAAACTGGGGTTGTACTGAGCGGAGGAGGTGCCCGGGCTGCGTATCAGGTGGGCGTGCTGCGGGCGATTTCCGATATGTATCCGGACTGGAGTCATCCCTTCCGGGTTATTGTGGGGACGTCAGCCGGGGCCATCAATGCAATGGCCCTGGCCGGTGGTGGCAGCATTTTCCGCCACAATGTCTCCCGCCTGGAAGGCCTCTGGGGGGAGTTGGCTGCCGGCCAGATCTATAAAAGCAACACGCTGGACCTGTTTCGCAATATGACCGGGGTTGCGCGCCGGCTGATTGCCGGCAGTGAGCACTGCGCTCCCATTGCACTGCTGGATAACTCGCCGTTGCGAAAACTGCTGGGGCGCGAGGTGGATTTCGGGCTGATCCGGCGTGCCATTGATGAGGGTGAGTTGAAGGCGGTAGGGGTTAATGCCTGCAGCTATTCCACCGGCCAGAACGTGTGTTTTTACGAAGGGCCGGAAGACCTGGGAGGCTGGCTGACCGGCCAGCGTTGTGGTGTCCGGACCGAGCTCGGTCTCGATCATGTCATGGCGTCTTCGGCTATTCCCACGGTGTTTCCTCCGGTACGGATCGGCCAGGAGTTCTATGGTGACGGCATTACCCGTCAGATGGCCCATATCAGTCCCGCACTGCGCCTGGGGGCCGGCAAGGTACTGGTTATCGGGGTCAGTGCCAATGGTCAGTGCCCGGTCAAACCGCCGCCCCGTCACGACACCCCGGAAGCCCCAAATTTCGCGCATGTCATTGCCCATGTTTTCAATGGCATGTTTCTCGATACGCTGGACTATGACATCGACCGGCTGAGGCTGATCAACCAGCTGTTGGGCCTTATTCCCCGGGCCCGCCTGGAGCGCGCCGGGCTTGACCTGCAGCCGGTGGAGTTGCTGGAGATTTCTCCCAGCCAGCCCCTTGATGAAATTGCCGCCAGGTACATGGATGGCATTCCGCTGGTGTTGCGTAACCTGGTCGGATCGGCGGAGCACGGTCACCCTTCGACCGCAAGCCTCGCCAGTTACCTGCTTTTTGATAGTCGCTTTTGTAAGGCCCTGATACGTCTGGGATATGAGGATGCCCAGGCCCATGCGGGTCAGATTGACCGGTTTTTTGGTGTCGATACCCGGTGAGGCCAGTTTATTGACGGTTTGCAAGCCATTGTGCTGGTTATTGCCCAGCGTTGTGCCGGAATGTAATTTTTTGTGCGTTGCAGACCTGACGGGGAACCGAGAGCGTACCAATCCTTACACACGCAGGGCCTCTTCGGGCCTATAGTATCTGCCTGATCTGAAATGGACTGCTCCGATGTCTGATATTAGCCGCACTCTGGTTCTACTTGCGCCTCTCGTTCTGCTTGCTGCCTGTGGTGGCGGCTCCGGTGGTGATTCCCGTCCGGCGGCGGTTGCGCCTGTCGCCGAATCCGAGAGCGGTTCGCTGGATGCCGGTGCAGGCACCGTGATGCTGTCCGGCTGTGAGGTGGAGGCGTACCAGGCAGAGCTGTGGCAGCGCGTCAACCAGGCCCGCTCGCAGGCCCGCAGTTGCGGCAATGAGCAATTCGATGCTGTCGCACCGGTTACCTACAGCTGTAGGTTGGAGGGTGCGGCCGAGCGTCACAGCGGCGATATGGCGGACAATAACTTCTTCAGTCATACCGGGTCTGATGGCTTGCGGGTTTCTCATCGGGTGTCGGCAACCGGGTACGACTGGTCCATCGTCGGGGAGAACATTGCTGCCGGGTTCGGCGAGGTGACAGACGTGGTGAATGGCTGGCTCGAGAGCCCCGGCCACTGTCGCAATCTGATGGATCCCAGGTTCACCGAGATGGCCGTCAGCCGCATCCTGACGAATGCCGCCGACTATGATAACTACTGGACCCAGGTTTTTGCGGCGCCACGCTGAGCCAGCATCAGTAAGGTGGTGTTGTCGGCAGTGAGGCAGATGCCGGGGTTTCTCGAGGTTTGTTTCGCGCAACGTGAAGCCGGTCTCAATTGAACATTCACTTACAAAAATAGCACCGGTTCCCCTGTTGCTATCTTTTTGAAGCCCATAGACTTTCCGGATCCCCAAACGGAGTTCCAGGAAGTTGTGAATCCGGTCAGTGCAGTTCTCTCGCGAATATTCAGCCTGCGGCTGGCCATACTGGCACTGACTCTGATGCTGGTGCTGGCCGGCGAAACGCCCGGGTTTCTGGCCGCACTCGACCAGATGATGCTCGGCCTGCCTGGTTACCCGTACTCATCCGTTCCGGTCGCGCCCTTCTGGTCGGATGCCGTGGTTCACGTCGGTCTGGTTGTCTCGGCCCTCTACCTGGTGATTGCCGTCCCGCGCCTTGGGGCAGCTGTTGCGCTTCCCGTCACCCTGCTGATTGGCTGCCTCCTCCTGGTGACGCAGGCGGCCCTGATGTTCTACCACGACAGCTGGCTTCCTCTGGGTGAGGTGGTGTCATTCCTGGTCGGCGGTTACCTCCTTATGCTGTTCTGGCTGCAGCCCCGGCGGGAAAACCTTGCCCTTGCCGAGAGTAACGGAGTGGCGCGCCTGCAGCTTGGCCGGCTGTTGCTGCAGCAGGGCCGGGCCGACGAGGCGGGGGCGGCGCTGGCGGCGTGTTCACCGAGCGATACGGTTCTCGGTCTGTTGTACGACATAGCCATCGTCCAGGAGCGCAAGCGACAGTATGACAAGGCGGCGGCCAGTTACCGCGACATTCTGAAGCGGGACAAGGGTTTCCGGGATGTTGCCAAGCGACTGGCCGCACTGGAGGCACTGGCCGGCCAGAGTGGTTACCCCGGCGTCGATGGCTTTGATGCCAACAGGACCCTGGTCATCCCGGAACAGAGTCTCAGCAGGCCAACGCTCGGTCGCTACGAGATTGAACGGGAAATCGGTCGCGGTGCCATGGGCGTGGTTTATCTTGGCCGCGACCCCCGGATTGCCCGCACCGTGGCCATCAAAACCCTGAACTGTGCAGCCTTCGAGGAGCAGGAGGCTGGTGCACTGAAGGCGCGTTTCTTCCGCGAGGCCGAGGCAGCGGGGCGGTTGAGTCACCCGGCCATCGTCACCGTTTATGATGTCGGTGAAGACGCGGATCTGGCGTACATCGCCATGGATTTTGCCCGCGGGCGGCCGCTCAGTGACTTCAGCCGGCCAAGAAAGCTGCTGCCGCTTGCCACCGTGCTCGACATTGTCGGCCGGGTTGCCGAGGCACTGGACTATGCTCACGGCCACCAGATCGTCCACCGCGATATCAAGCCCGGCAACATTATCTATGACCCTGCTACCGGGGAGGTGCGGATCACCGATTTCGGTATTGCCAAGATCGCCGATGACTCCCGGACCCGGACCGGTAGTGTGATGGGCAGTCCTCTTTACATGTCCCCCGAACAGTTGAAGGGGAGCAAGGTAACCGGCCACTCGGATATCTACAGTCTGGGGGTGACCCTGTACAAGCTGGTCTCCGGCGAGACCCCCTACGACGGTGACACGCTTGCCAGCCTGACCTACCAGATTCTCAACAAACGCCCGCGCAGTGTCCGTGAGTGGCGTCCGGAGTTGCCACAGGGCGTGGTCCGGCTGATCAACAAAGCCATACAGCGGGAGCCGGACAAGCGGTTTGCCAGTGCTGGCGCCATGGCTGAGGCGATCCGGCGGGTGCTGGTTCGCGAAACGGAACGGGTGGTCTCATGACGTGTTTTGCCGTGGCCGGATTGTCCGATGCCGGTGTTCGGAGGGCGGTCAATGAGGATGCGGTGGCCTGGCGGGTAAGTCAGGCGGGGGATCAGGCGTTGCTCGTCGTTGCCGACGGCATGGGTGGCTATGCGGGTGGCAGCGTGGCGAGTGAGCTTGCGGTTGCCGCCGTGCTGGAGGTGATTGGTCCCAAACTGGAAATACCGGATCAGGATCCCATGACAATGGATGATGCGATCCAGGCAGCGTTCAACCTGGCGCAGCGGCGGATCCTGTCGCGGCGTCAGCAGATGCCGGCGCTGGCAAAGATGGGCACAACCCTGGTTCTGGCCTGGATTCGTGACGATGAAGCTCACATTGCCCATCTGGGAGATTCCCGCTGCTATCTGATCCGCGGTGGGGAAGTGCAGTGCCAGACCCGCGACGACACCGTGGTACAGAAGATGCTCGAGGACGGCAGCATCAACGAGCGCGATGTTCCGAAAGTGCCCTTCCGCAATGTTCTTACGCGAGCCCTGGGCGGCTCATCGGATGTGCTGGCGAGCATGCGCAGGATCGATCTGCTTGCCGGAGATCGCCTGCTGCTCTGTTCCGACGGGTTGACCGGGGCGCTGCCGGAGAGCTGCTGGTCCGGATTACTTGGTGGGGAGGCGTCGTCTGCAGAACAGGTCCGTCAGCTGGTTGACGCCAGTCTGGCCAACCAGGCGAGCGATAACGTCTCTGTGGTTTTGTTAACTGTGCTCTAACTGAGGATTTTCCGATGGCATCACTGTCCCAGCTTGTCGACAATGTTGTGGTCATGTCGTTTGACCTCGATCAGTCCCTCGTGACGATTGGTCGGCGGGCGGAAAACAGCATCCGCATCGACGAGATTTCGGTCAGCGGCCAACATGCTGTGATCGAAGCGATTCCCAATGCTTACCTCGATGGTGTTACCGATTACTACATCTCGGACTGCAACAGCACCAACGGCACACTGGTGAATGACCTGCGGGTCAGCGAGCGTCAGCGCCTGAACAGTAATGATCTGATCCGCATCGGCTGGAACGAGTTCCGCTTTATTGATGACAGCGAGAATGCGCTGGAGCAAACCGCCTACATTCTCGAGGAGTAACGTGCGTTAGCGACTGGACCGGTTGGTAACCAGGTGCAGGAAGCGGCGCAGCAGGCCAGTTGCTTCCGGGGTATCGGTCACGGCAGCGAGCAGGGTTTCCGGCCGCTGGTTTTCGGCGCGCAGGCTGTCAGCCTGGATCTCGAGGTAGGCTCGCATCACCTCGGCACTGAATTCCGGGTGGAACTGCACGCCCCAGGCACAGCGGCCAATCCGGTAGGCCTGGTGGGGTTCAAAGTCCGTTGATGCCAGCAACACGGCTCCCGGTGGCAGGCTGATGACGGACTGGCGGTGAGTAAGCTGGGCCGGGAAGCGTTCCGGCAGGCCCTCGAAGAGCGGGTCCTGGCGGGCCGCCTCATGAAGCCGGATGCAGTGGGTTCCGGATTCGCGACCGCGAGGGTGGTTGTCCACCTGGCCGCCGGTTCCGTGAGCCAGCAACTGGTGGCCATAGCACACGCCCAAGACCGGAATCTCCCGTTCGACGGCCTCGGCAAGCCATTTTGCGGTCGCCTCGCTCCAGCCGGCCCGGTCCGTCACCATGGCCGGAGATCCGGTCACCACGATGCCGTCCCAGTCGGCTACCGGCCCGCAGGAATCGCCACCCGTCACATCAATTACGGTAATCTGCGGACCGGGCCCGAGCGCGGTGATGAACCAGTCCTCGAAATCCCCGAACCGCTCGCTGACGGAGGGGAAAGTCCGGCCGGTCTTGATAATGGCGATTCGCGTCATCGGGCCGTTCCGGGTTGTCAGAGTTCCGCGTTGTGGTAGACGTTCTGGACGTCGTCCAGTTCGTTCAGCATGTCGAGGAACTTCTCGAACATCGGAACATCATCGCCTTCAATGGTTGTAGAGGTTTGCGGCAGGAACTGGATCTCGTCAACCTCGAATTCAATGCCTTCGAAGGCGTCGGTCAGCGCCTGCTTGGCTTTGGCGTATTCGGTGTGGGGTGTAAAGACAGTGATCAGGCCATCTTCGTTCTCGATATCGGTAACGTCGACATCGGCCATCATCAGCGCTTCGAGAACGGCTTCTTCGTCCTGGTCCTTGAAAGCGAAAATGGCACAGTGATCGAACATATGGCTGACACTGCCGGGGGTGCCGATCTTGCACTTGGTCTTGGTGAAGGCCAGGCGAACGTCGCCAAACGTCCGGTTGGGGTTGTCGGTCAGGCAGTCGATAATCACCATGCAGTTGCCGGGGCCGAACCCCTCGTAACGGGCGGGGGAGAAGTCCTCAGCGGCGCCACCGCGGGCTTTCTCGAGGGCTTTCTCAATAACGTGGCTGGGAACCTGGTCTTTCTTGGCGCGGTCAATCAGGCCGCGCAGGGTCAGGTTACTTTCCGGCTCGGTACCGCCGGACTTGGCGCATACGTAAATCTCGCGGCCATACTTGCTGTATACCCTGGTTTTCGCGGCGGCCGTCTTGGCCATGGAATCTTTGCGGTTTTGATAGGCTCTGCCCATAACGCTGCCTCGTTGAGCTGTTCGAAAACTGCGAATTTTACTCGACAAGACAGGCTGACAACAGGTTTATTTGACCACGCGCGGAAACCGGGCGGGCGGAAAACGTCTAAGATTACTGACAGAGTCGTGAGAAGGAGAGGCAATGACTGATCCGCGGGGAATGTTGTATGGCCGGCAGTGGAGCGTCGGCCTGGTAGTGACCCTCCTGGTCTGGGCCTGCGCTGCCAACGCCGAGGAGGACGCGCTGGCAGATCCGTTGGCCGGAGACGCCGTCGAGCTGGTCGACCCACCTCACGAAGGGTATCAGCGATTGTTGAACGCGCGGGTGCAGGTCAAGGTGTTGCAGGGACTGGAATGGCCGGTTATACCGCCGGGACCGTCTATCCACTCCGGGGAAAGCGACGAGCGCTTGCCACAGATCCGTCAGCGCCTGACGCTGCTGGGGGACTTCACCGCCTCAGGCATGGAGGATCCCTCCCTCTACTATGACCTGGAACTGGAATCCGCAGTGCGCAACTTCCAGGCGCGGCACGGTCTGGAGGTGGATGGGGTGATCGGTCGTCGCACTCTGGAAGCGATGAACGTCACGCCCCAGCAGCGGCTTAATACCATCGATGTAAATCTCGAGCGCTGGCGATGGCTACCGGATGTACTGGGGGAGACCCGGGTCCAGGTCAATATCGCCGGCTACGAACTGCAGGTGTTCCGGGATGGCCGGCTTGCCGGCACCCATCGGGTAGTGGTGGGTCGGCCCTATCGCAGCACGCCGTTGTTCAGCGATCAGATTCGTTACCTGGAATTCAACCCCACCTGGACGGTGCCGTTCAAACTCATGGTTGAGGATGAGCTTCCGAAGATCCGCCGGGATCCGGATCGTCTCCGTCGTCTGGGGTTTGCGATTTATCAGGGCTGGGGCGATGAACGCAGGCTGGTTGACCCCGACACCATCGACTGGGACAGCCTGTCCAGGAGCTATTTTCCTTACCAGCTGGTCCAGCAGCCCGGGCCGACCAATGCGCTCGGCCAGGTCAAGTTCATGTTCCCCAACCGGTTCGCAGTTTACCTGCACGATACCCCTGCCAAGAACCTGTTCTGGCGGACCGAGCGGATCTTCAGCTCCGGCTGTATCCGGGTGGACCGCCCCTTCGAACTGGCCCTTCAGTTACTGGGTGATGAGGGATGGGACCGGGGACGGATCAACAGCATTCTCGACCGCGGCGAGACCCGGGTGGTCCACCTGCCGGAGCCGGTCCCGATTCATTTGCAGTACTGGACCGCCTGGGCCGAAGCGGATGGCACCCTTAATTTCCGGCGCGACATCTACGATCGTGATCACAAGGTCCTGGACGCCCTGCGGGCGTCAGCGCCTGGTGTGCCTGTGGAGCGGCCCGCTGACCTTCAGGTGTTCTGACCAGCATGGATTCGATGTCAGCCGCGAGGGCCTCGCTGTCGATCCGGAATTCGGCCTCGTGTTCCAGGCATAACAGGCGGCGGATCCAGGCTGTTTCGGCAAAGTTTGGCCGGAAAGTCAGGCGGGGTACGTACTGGCAAAGGGCGCCGTTATATTGCCAGGTAACCACCGGCGCACGATGCAGGTGACCGCACGGATCCCGCTGGTCCTGCTGTGCATACTCCCGTTGCCAGCCGATGTGCAGGTCGGTGACGCCGGTACGCTCTTCCATCGCCCGTTCCTGGGTAAGGCCGATCAATCGTTCTGTAACCATGCCCATGTGAGAGCCTCCTTTTTTGGCCTCGATTTCATGTGTGTACAACTGTACACATGAAGATCTCGCAAAGGGTAGAGGCAGAGCGATTGATGGCCTTTAATGACAGTAGATGAATCTACTTACCTTGCCCGGTCACTCAGACGTAATCCACCGGCGGCCGGTAATTTTCCTGGCTCATCAGGTCGATACCGCAGTCCATGTTACTGACCCAGTTGAGGAACTGGTCCACCATCGCCGGGCCCTCAAAGCGCTTGCCGTGCTGGGGTACGATCATGCTGACATCCATCTGGCGCACCATGTTGGCCCAGAGGCCGCACACCTTGCGGGACGCAATGTAGCGGCGGTGGAAGCCAGCCATCGTGGGGATGTGCTTGTTGAAGTCCTGCACCGGGAGGTGATCGTCCTGTGCGCCAATTGACGCGCCCAGGTCGCCGGAGAACAGGATCTTGGACACCGGATCGTAGAACTGCAGGTTACCCACGGAGTGCATGAAGTGGGCGGGCAGGCACTGGATATAGCTCTCACCGAAGCGTACGTTGGCGCCGCCGTCCGGAATGGCGGTAATCCGGTCGTAAACGCTGCCGCTCAGCTGTTGCGTGACATAGCCGGACACCAGGTGCGGCAGGAAGCGGGCCCACAGGCGGGAGGTGACAATCTGCGCCTTGGTGTGGACGATCCAGCGATCGATGGCTCCGATAATGTCGGGATCCTGGTGCGACGCGAACACGTAGTCCATGTCGCGGATATTCATGTACCGGGACGCCGCGACAGCCAGCGGGGTGTAGGTGAGGTCTCCGCCCGGATCGATCAGGGCTTCGTGCTTGCCGTCAACAATGAGGAACTGGTTGGACTGGACGCCTTCGCCCGCGACCAGTGAATCGAACATCAGGCACTTGTGGTGCCCGTTATCAAACAGAACGATGGGTTCAGCCGCCATCTTTTTCTCCCAAAATGAAACACATCCGACTTGCAGGGCCAGGTTGAAACATTGGGGCGCAGGGTACGGGAGGGTGGCGGGCGTGTTCTTGCGTCAGGTCAAGAAAGTGATATCCATCAAGTAACAAAATGCAACGGCGCCACATTACCGGACGCCGTTGCCAGACGTTCAGGCGTGGTGCGGGACCCGGCGAATGCCCTTGCGCAGTCCCTGCTCCAGTGCCGCACTGACCAGCCGGCCGGTATAGGGCAGGAACTCGTCGAAGGTTATGCGGTAGTTGATCCGGGTATGGCCTTCCGGGGTGTCTTCGAAGCGGATTCGGCCCAGGTGGTTCTTGATGGGGCTGGCGCTGGTGATGGTGTATTCGATCAGCGAATCGGGCTCGAAGCCGGTTACGGTTTCTTCCAGCCCGACCGGACCGATTCCGATCTTGCGTACCGAACCCAGCCCGTTGGGATCGGCCTGGTCACTGTCTTTGATCCGCCGGACCGGTGCCCCGAGCAGTTTGCCGAAACGCTGGTGGTCGGCAAACAGGGCAAAGACCCGGTTGCGGGGGACGTCAAAGGTTTCCTCGATTTCAATCGTGTACATAGCCATGGCTCGCTCTGGAGAAGTTGTTATTTGCCAAGCGTAGCGTTTCATCGCCTACAACAAAAGTCGTAGAAGGCGGCAGGATGAAATCTGGCCCCGGACGCCGGGTTTAATGGCGGGCGGTATTGCGGTAGTCCCGGGGCGACTGGCCCATGACCTTTTTGAACAATCGCGAAAAATAGTAGGCGTCGTCATAGCCAAGACGGCGACTGATGTCCGCAAAACTCAGGCTGCTGGTATCCAGCATCTGGCAGGCCCGCTCCACCTTGAGGTGGAGGAAATGCTGGATGGGGGAGGTGCCGGTCTGCGACCGGTAACGGGTGGCAAAGTGGGCCGGCGACAGGCCGGCAAGTTCGGCCAGCTGCTCCAGGCTGAGGCGCTCCTCCAGGTGCTCGCGCATGTAATTGTGGATCGTCTCCAGCTCGCTCTGGCGCTGGAGTCCGGCTTCGTCTGCGTTCAGCGGAACTGCAGCCATCAGCTGGCGCAGCCGGTTGGCGGCATGGATCAGGCCGCGGGTGCGGAAGCCGGTCTGCCGGACAGACAGCAAACCGTTAAAATCCACCAGCAGGCGAGGCTGACGGCCAAGATGGCGAATCCTGGTGCTGCCCCCGAACCCCATATAGTTGCGGAACTCCTCGGCGAGCGGGCCGGTGTAATGGACCCAGTGAATGGTCCAGGGATTGTCCGGGTCAGCGGTGTAGCGATGGCTGGCTCCGGCAGGCAGCAGCAACAGGTCGCCGGGCTGTACCACGTGGGGTTCGCCGCAGACATTGAGAAATGCCTTGCCTTCCGTGCAGTAGATCAAAAGATTATCGCGGTGGTGTTCCCGGTGCATGTGATGCCCGGCTGCCTTGCGGTAGTGGCCGAATGCCAGCGGATACAGCTCCCGGGTCAGCGGGTGGCTCGCCAGTTGGCGAATAATCGGCTCCGGCACTACGTAGCGTACGCTGTCGGCCGGCACCGGCCATTGGGATGTCTGGGGCATTGCGCGGTTCGCTTTGGTTGGTAATCGAAAAATAATCCATCACGGGCGAAATTTAGTCAATCGCAGGATGCCAGAACCCGTGCTACGATTTTTGCCATCGTGGTCGAAGCCCGTCGGGTTTTGATCGGCTTCCCGCATAACAACAAACAGGGACTTCATTATGAAAAATGTACCGCTGTACCTTGCCGGTGAATTCATCCAGAGCCAGACCAGCGAATGGATCGATGTCACCAATCCAGCCACCAACGAAGTGATTGCCAAGGCTCCGTGCACCACCCACGCGGAAATGGAACAGGCCATCAAATACGCCAGTGAAGTGTTCAAGACCTGGAAGGAAGTGCCGGTTTCCGAGCGCGCCCGGGTCATGCTGCGGTATCAGGCACTGTTGAAAGAACACCACGACGAGATCGCCGAAATTCTGTCCCAGGAAACCGGCAAGACCTTTGAGGATGCCAAAGGCGATATCTGGCGTGGTATCGAGGTGGTTGAGCATGCCGCCAACGTTGCTTCCCTGATGATGGGTGAGACCGTCGAGAACGTGGCACGGGAAGTGGATACTCACTCCTGGATCCAGCCCCTGGGTGTGTGTGCCGGTATTACACCGTTCAACTTCCCCGCGATGATTCCCCTGTGGATGTTCCCGATGGCGATTGCCTGCGGTAACACCTTTATTCTCAAGCCGTCCGAACAGGATCCGCTGACACCGATGCGCCTTGCCGAGCTGTTCGAACACGCCGGTGCCCCCAAGGGAGTGCTGCAGGTGGTTCACGGTGGCAAGGAGCAGGTGGATACCCTGCTGACCGACCCGGCCATCAAGGCGGTTTCCTTCGTGGGTTCGGTACCGGTGGGCCGGTATATCTATGAAACCGGTACCCGCAACATGAAGCGTGTCCAGAGCTTTGCCGGTGCCAAGAACCACATGGTGATCATGCCGGATGCTGACAAGCAGCAGGTCATCAACGCCCTGGTAGGTGCTTCCGTCGGGGCCGCCGGCCAGCGCTGCATGGCGATCTCCGTGGCGGTCTTTGTTGGTGAAGCCCAGCAGTGGATTCCGGAACTGAAGGATGCGATGGCCAAGGTCCGTCCCGGCGCATGGAACGACTCCGGCGCCAGTTATGGCCCGATCATCAGTGCCAAGGCCAAGGATCGCATCGAATCGCTGATCGCGACGGGCGAAGCCCAGGGGGCGAATCTGCTGCTGGACGGGCGCAACTGCACCGTCGACGGTCTGCCCGATGGCAACTGGGTTGGTCCGACGCTGTTCTCCGGCGTGACCACCGGGATGGACATCTACAAGGAAGAAATCTTTGGGCCGGTACTTGCCTGTATGGAAGTGGACAGTCTGGGAGAGGCCATCGAGCTGATCAATGACAGCCCCTATGGCAACGGTACTTCCATCTTCACCAACTCCGGTGGTGCTGCCCGCCGCTTCCAGCATGAGATCGACGTGGGCCAGGTCGGGGTGAACATTCCGATTCCGGTGCCCCTGCCGTTCTTCTCCTTCACCGGCTGGAAGGGCTCCTTCTACGGTGACCAGCACGCCTACGGCAAGCAGGCAGTGCGGTTCTACACCGAGACCAAGACTGTGACCTCGCGCTGGTTCTCCAGTGAGGCAACCTCCGAGGCGAACTTCTCTATCCAGTTGCGTTGATTGGTTGAACGTGGGGATGGTTGGGCCGGAGTCGCTTCCGGCCCCTTTTTCCTGCCGACGGCCAGGTTTATCAGATCCGGAGTGATTCAATGGACTTTAACCTTACCGAGGACCAGCTGGCATTCCGCGAAGCCGCGCGGGCGTTTGCTGAGAAATCCATGGCACCGTTTGCCGCGCAATGGGATGACGAGCACATCTTTCCGGTCGAGGTAATGAAGGAAGCCGGCGAAATGGGCTTCATGGGCCTGTATACGCCAGAGTCATTGGGCGGTATGGGGCTTTCCCGGCTCGATACCTCGGTGATCGTGGAAGAGCTGGCAGCGGCCTGTCCGTCCACAGCGGCCTTCATCACCATTCACAACATGGCGACCTGGATGGTGGCCAGTTTTGCGGCGGACGACCTCAGGCAGGAGATCGTGCCGAAGCTTGCCAGCGGTGAATGGCTGGCGTCCTACTGCCTGACCGAACCGGGTGCCGGGTCGGATGCCGCAAGCCTGCGTACCAAAGCGGTTCGGGATGGCGACAGCTACGTAATCAATGGCAGCAAGATGTTTATCTCCGGTGCCGGCAGCACCGATATCCTGGTGCTGATGGCGCGGACCGGGTCCCCGGACAGCGGTGCCAAAGGTATCTCGACGTTCGTGATTCCGGCCGATGCCGAGGGTATTTCCTACGGCAAAAACGAAGAGAAAATGGGGTGGCACAGCCAGCCTACCCGTATGGTCAGCCTGGAGAATGTGCGCATTCCCGCGTCTAACCGGGTTGGCGAAGAGGGCGATGGCTTTGCGATTGCGATGAAAGGCCTGGATGGCGGCCGCCTCAACATCGCCACCTGTTCCCTGGGTGGCGCCCAGGCAGCCCTGCTGCGCGCCCGCAATTACATGCACGAGCGTGAGCAATTCGGCAAACCCCTGGCCGCGTTCCAGGCCTTGCAGTTCAAGCTGGCCGACATGGCGACCAATCTGGTTGCCGCACGCCAGATAGTGCGACTGGGCGCGTTCAAACTCGACCAAAAGGATCCCGAAGCCACCTTGCACTGTGCGATGGCCAAGCGCTTTGCCACCGACGCCTGTTTTGAGGTGGTGAACGACGCCCTGCAACTGCACGGCGGTTATGGCTACATCCGCGAATACCCGCTCGAACGCTATGTGCGGGACTTGCGGGTACACCAGATTCTGGAAGGCACCAACGAAATCATGCGCCTGATCGTGGCGCGCCGCCTGCTGGATGACGGTGTGGTCGAGGCGATCCAGTAATCAAACACCCACACCGCAAGGATAACGGGAGAAACAGCATGAGTGACCTGATTCAGCTTGAAAAACGCGGCCACGTTGCGGTACTGACGATCAACAATCCGCCGGCCAACACCTGGACCGCGGAGTCCCTGCCGGCATTGCAGGAAACCATCCGGGAGCTTAACGCTGACCGGAATATCTTCGCCCTGGTGGTGACAGGGCAGGGTGAGAAGTTCTTTTCCGCCGGCGCCGACCTCAAGACCTTTGCGGATGGCGATAAAGCCCGTGCCAACGAGATGGCACAGGCCTTTGGTGAGGCTTTCGCTGCGCTGACCCGGTTCCGCGGCGTTTCCATTGCCGCGATTAACGGCTACGCCATGGGTGGCGGTCTGGAATGCGCCTTGGCCTGTGATATCCGTATTGCCGAAGAACATGCCCAGATGGCGCTGCCCGAAGCCGGGGTGGGACTGCTGCCCTGTGCCGGTGGCACCCAGAACCTGCCGTGGCTGGTCGGCGAGGGCTGGGCCAAGCGGATGATCCTGTGTGGGGAACGGGTCCGGGCCGACAAGGCCTTGCAGATTGGCCTCGTTGAAGAAGTGGTGCCCTCCGGCCAAAGTCTGGAAAAGGCGCTGGAGCTGGCGGAAATGGCCTGCAAGCAAAGCCCGTCTTCCATCGCCCGCTGCAAAACCCTGGTAATGAGCGCCCGCGATGGCCGGAGTCATTCCGATGCCTGGCGGATGGAGCGGGAGTTGTTCGTGGAGCTGTTCTCCACCGAAGACCAGAAAGAGGGCGTGAATGCGTTTCTCGACAAGCGCAAGCCAGAGTGGAAAAACCGCTGATAGCTGCTGCCGGGCAACGGACGAAGGACCTGTTATGAGTGATCAACCCATCATTTTTGAAGAATGGCAAACGGCCGACGGCACCCTGATTGCCGTGGCGAGACTGAATGCCCCCAAGGCGCTCAATTCGCTGTCGCTGGAGATGATTCGCCTGCTGACCCCGCAACTGCGGCGCTGGGCGGAGGATGACCGCGTCGGGGCGGTATGGCTGGAAGCCGAAGGCGACAAGGCATTCTGCGCCGGTGGTGACATTGTGGCGCTGTATCGCAGCATGACCGAACCGCAGGCGGTCAGCGCCGGCGAAACGTTCTTCGCCGAGGAATACCAGCTGGATTACCTGATTCACACCTTTCCCAAACCGGTGGTGTGCTGGGGTCATGGCATTGTCATGGGCGGTGGCATGGGCATCATGGAAGGTGCGTCGCACCGTGTGGTTACCGAAGGTTCCAGGCTGGCCATGCCCGAGATCACCATCGGTCTCTACCCGGACGTGGGGGCGGGCTGGTTCCTCAACCGCACCCCCGGCCGCACCGGATTGTTTCTGGGGCTGACCGGTGCCCGGATGAACGGCGCAGATGCGCTGTTTGTCGGGCTGGCCGATCGCTTTATCCGGCATGAGCTGAAACCGGCGGTCGTCACCGAACTCAAACAGCGCAGCTGGCTGGGCGAGGATGCCCACGGTGTCGTCAGCAGTGTCTTGCGACAGTACGAACAACAGAGTGCCGACGCCCTGCCGGAGTCCCCGGTGCGCACTCATTACGACGAGATCAACCGGGTGACGGATGCCGACTCGCTGGATGCAGTCATCCGTCAACTGGGTGAACTCGCCGGTGGCGAGGGTTGGGTTGCCAAAGCAACCCGGTCACTGGCCAATGCTTCGCCCACCTCGCTGGCCCTGGTCTGGCGTCATTTGCAGGGCTGCCGGCACGACAGCCTGCGCGAAGTACTCGACAAGGAGCTGGTGCTGTCACGCAACTGCCTGAGTAAGGGGGAGTTTGCCGAAGGTATCCGGGCTTTGCTGATCGACAAGGATCAGCAACCCCGTTGGCACTATGCCTCGCTGGCAGAAATGGACAGTGCGTGGATTGACGACTTTTTCAAACCATAGCCGACGGACCGCCATGGCTGGCGGTCCGCTCGATCGAATACAACAAGAAAGGGGAAGAGATATGGCAACAATTACCTTCATCGGTCTGGGCAACATGGGTGGCCCCATGGCCAGCAACCTGGTGAAAGCCGGGCACGACGTGACGGTCTTCGACCTGTCGAAAGATGCCGTGAGCGCGCTGGTGGCAGAAGGCGCCAAAACCGCCGATTCGGCACAGCAAGCTGTCAGCGGTGCGGAGTGTGTGATCACCATGTTGCCCGCAGGGCAACACGTGGAAGCCGTGTATCTGGGCGATAACGGTCTGCTGGCGACGTTGCCGGCGGGTACCCTCGTCATCGATTCCTCCACTATCGCCCCGGAGACTGCCCGGGGTGTGGCCGAGGCGGCAAAGGCCCGGGATATCCCGTTTATGGACGCGCCGGTCTCCGGGGGGGTCGGCGGTGCCAAGGCGGGGACACTGACCTTCATCTGCGGCGGTGCGGAAGAAACCTTCGGCAAGGCCCGACCGATCCTCGAAGCCATGGGCAAGAACATCTTCCATGCCGGCGAACACGGCTCCGGCCAGGTCGCCAAAATCTGCAACAACATGTTGCTGGCCATTCTGATGGCAGGCACCAGCGAGGCCCTGGCGCTGGGGGTAAAGAATGGCCTGGATCCCGCCGTACTGTCGGAGATCATGAAGCAGAGCTCCGGTGGTAACTGGGCGCTGAACGTCTACAACCCATGGCCGGGTGTGATGGAAGGTGTCCCCGCATCCCGCGGTTACGAGGGCGGATTCCTGGTTAACCTGATGACCAAGGATCTGGGCCTGGCCTTTGATAATGCCGTCAAGAATCAAGCCTCGATTCCCATGGGGGCCCTTGCCCGCAACCTGTTCCAGCTCCACGCCGGTCAGGGCAATGGCACGCTGGATTTCTCCAGCATCCAGCGTTTGTACAAGCCGGAATGAAGGGTTAGCAAGCAGTGTGAACCGGGTACGATAGCGGTGCCCGGTTACTGGATTTTTCCGCCAAGGGCTGGTACTTTCCGAGCCGGTTAACGGGCAGCGTCATCAAGGACTGGATGGCAGGGCCCGCCGGGTTCAACGGAACGAATCAAGACTTCAAGGACTGAAGACATGCCCCAGGCAAGCGGACTGCAGTTCACCGCCCGTATCGGTGATTTCCCCTCTGATCATTTTGCCGTAGTCGGCTTTGCGCTGACTGAGGGCCTCTCCTCGTTGTTTCAGGGCCGCCTTGAGCTGGCCAGCAGTGACCGTTCGGTAGTCCCCGGCGCGGTGCTGGAGCATCCGGTGGACCTGGTGATATGGCAGGACGGCCAGCTGCTGCGTCGCTTCACCGGTGTGGTCAGCGAATTTACCCGGGGTGATACCGGCCACCGCCGTACCCGCTATGAGCTGGTCATCCAGCCCCCGCTCTGGCGCCTGGGCCTGATGCACAACAGCCGCATCTTCCAGACGCAAACCACCGACACCATCGTGCACACCCTGCTGGAAGAGCGGGGCATTGTGGATACCGTCTTTGACCTGAAACGTCCGCCGGAAGAACGGGAATACTGCGTCCAGCACCGGGAAACCGACCTGCAGTTCATCGAGCGCCTGGCCGCCGAAGAGGGCTGGCACTACCGCTACCAGCACGGCAGTGTCGATGGCGAAGTACAACCCGCGTTGATCCTCGCGGACCATCATGGCCATGCCCCGAAGCTCGACCCGGTAACTTGCAACACCAGGGCCGGTGGCAGTACCAAGCAGGCCTGCGTGTTCCGGTTCGCCTACCAAGAACGGGTAAAAGCCGCTTCCGTGGTCATGAAGGACTACACCTTCAAGAACCCGGCCTATGCCCTGATGCACGAACACAGTGCCGGTCGTGTGAACCACCGGGAAGACTACCAGCACTACGACTATCCCGGTCGCTACAAGGCTGACGCCAGCGGCCAGCCGTTCACCCAGAGCAAACTGGATGCCCTCAGAAACGACGCATCGATGGGCCAGGGCCAAAGCAACCGCCCGGATTTCACCCCGGGCGCCAAGGTGGCGCTGCAAGGTCACGACAACCAGGGCCTGAACCGGGAGTGGCTGCTGACCGCCATTACCCACACCGGCAAACAGCCCCAGGCCCTGGAAGAAGAGGGCGGCAGCGAGCCCACCAGCTACCACAACGACTTCAGTGCCATTCCCGCCGACAAGACCTGGCGCCCCCTGTGTGACCACAAACCGCTGATGGATGGCCCCCAGATGGCCATCGTTACCGGACCGGAGGGCGAGGAAATCCACTGCGACCAGTACGGCCGGGTAAAAGTCCGTTTCCCCTGGGATCGGCGCCTGCGGCCAGCAGAGTCAGAGAGCAAGAAGAACGACGAACACAGCAGCGCCTGGCTGCGCGTCGCTCAGGGCTGGGCCGGCGGCCAATACGGCTTCATGGCGCTGCCGAGAATCGGCCACGAGGTTATCGTATCCTTCCTGGACGGCGACCCGGACCAGCCCATCATCACCGGCCGCACCTACCACGCCACCAACACACCGCCTTATGCGCTGCCGGAACACAAAACCCGCACCACCCTGAAAACCAAAACCCACAAGGGCGAGGGCAGCAACGAACTGCGGTTTGAAGACGAAGCGGGCCAGGAACAGATATACGTTCACGCCCAGAAAGACCTGGACCTGCTCACCGAACACAACCGCACCGAAGTCATCAGGAACGACAGCCACCTGACGGTGGAAAACAACCGCTTCAGCCACACCAGGGGCAACAGCCACCACACCACCGACGGCGAACACCGCGAAAGCATCGGCGGCGACTACAGCCTGACCGTAAACGGCAGCCACCACAGTAGGCAGGGCAAGAACCAGCTGGTGGAAGCAGGGACGGAAATCCACCACAAGGCCGGCATGAAGATTGTGATTGAGGCGGGTGCCGAGGTGACTCTGAAGGCGGGTGGCAGCTATGTGAAGGTGGACCCGAGTGGGGTGACGGTGTGCGGGCCGCTGGTAAGGATGAACTCTGGGGGTGGGCCTGGGAGTGGCAGTGGGGTCTCCGTGCAGGCTCCGACCAAGCCGGCCTTGGTTGCTGAACACGAGTCGCCAGGAGTTGAGACCGCGCAGCTGGCGGAAACTGGAACCTGGGTGGCGGCGGGGCCTGCTCCCGCGTCGGTTCAGGCGCTGAGGTCAGCAGCCGGCAAAGACGTTGCTTTCGTAAAGCAATGCGGGCGTCAACCGGATGGAACTTGCGCCATGAAAGCCTGTGCCTGTGAGGGTGATGTTGCATGACAGGTCTGGATCAAAAGACTGCGGAGCGAGCATGGATACTGCTGGATGGCGCGGTTTTGGACGCCCCCAGACTGGTCTATGAGCACGATGATCAGCCCGAATTGGACTATCTCTACCGGAACACGCCCCATGAAGGGGCCATCGAGGCAAGTCCATGCCTGGTTAAGCCTTCGCCCTTTTCACGACTCTGGTCTGAGCAGGCCCGGTGGCGGGAGCATGGGATCATTCTGGTTACTGATGAGAACTTATATCCGCTCGCCGACCATTTGCGCAGCCTGCTGAGCATCAGGTTGCCTGATGGGGCTTTTGCCTATCTGAGATTCTATTCGCCAACGCAGCTGCCCCGGTTGATGGCAGCGTTCAGTGATCTGGAACGAGCTGAGTTTAGTGGGCCTGTTACGGATTGGCTTGCCTTCCAAAGCGATGGTCAATGGCGACGATTCCGTGCGGATGGTAATAAACCAGTCCGGCGCGCCTCGGAAGAGGGCTGGTTTGCTCTGACGGATCACCACATTACAGCGATGACCGGTCGGGCTAGGGATGAGTTCATAGCCAGGCTGGCCAGATACCTCTCTCTGAACGATCCAGGCAGGATTGATACGTTAATCCAACAGGCGAATTCGCTGGGTTTCCGTACCGAGAAAGACGTAAGCCGATATGCAGAGCTAACGGTGGTGCATGGAGAGCGCATCAATCATCCTGAGCTTCATGCTGTTTTGTCCAGCCGTGAAATGCCGACAGCCCTGCGCTTGAGTGAAGTGGATAAACGTTTGGCATATGGAGTTGCCTTATGAGTTCTGAGTACACCGTCAAGTCCGGCGATACCTTGAGCGCCATTGCACAGCGGCACCAAACTACCCTGAGCAGTCTCCTGAGACTGAATCCGGATGTCGACAATCCGGATCGGATCTTCCCCGGACAGATACTGAAACTTCCCGCTGCAAACGATGCAAATTTCTCCAGTTGTGAGGTCGGGCAGGTTGCCCAGGAACCGCCGTGCGCTGAAGAAATTGTAGAAGTTGTTCATGTCACAGGCTCTGATGAGTTGATCCTGTTGACTGAAGACGAGCTCTCCGAGTGGCTTGTAGAGGAAGAGTTTGTTTGTGGCCCTATGAATGAGTTTTACACAAAGCTGGATGAGTTCAATGACGGAAACCGGGATTCGGAATTGAGCCCTGCTGAAGGTGAGGGCCAGTTGCTGTCGGAAGTTCAGGAAGAGAAAGAGCTTCTGATGGCGGAGCTGGAAGCTCGTGGAGTGCTGACGAATGATATGCAGAGCATACCGCCGATCACCGAGATCAAAAGATTAGCCGGTAATAAACATGTCACGTTTGTGCGCTCTGACAAAATGAATAATCACCGGAGACGATATTCGATAGCTGCCAGAGACCGAGCGTGGAGCAAGGGATGGCTGACGGAGAATGGCGTTGATCCGGCAAAGCTGCGAGATGCCATTCGAAGTGAGCTAAATATCAAGTTCAACGCAAAATTGTGGGAGCCTGAGCGCAATGGCGCACTCATGACGACATTGAACAAGTTTTACGATGAAGCATCTTGGTCGATATGGGGTGATGCCGAGGCAAGTCGACAAGCCATTGACGAAACCGGTTTCGATGCTTCGGCAGAGGCCCAGTTCATGCGCTTTTCGGCGGGCGCAAGCGCCTCTGGAGAGTTTGATCCGAGAAAGGGCAAGGTTCACTTTCAGGCCAAGGCAGAAGGGCAATATTCTCTGGCGCAGGGCAAGGTGGGGGTTGAGCAGTCTTATCCTGTTAATAACCGGTCTGAGGTCAGAGTTTACTACCGAATTGGTGGTTGGGATGGAGAGCGAAAAGAGGTTTCTCTTGGCCACTTCCAAGCAAGGCTTCGAGCCTCGTTGTCTGGATTTGCCGGGGCTTCTGCACTTCTCGCTGCAAATGTAACGATAGATTCGAGCAATGGCATACCGAATCTAAAAGGTATTGCAGCTAGACAACGCGGACAAGGTGCAGCAGTTGATGGAGGAGTTTTTGCGGGTGTTCGTGGGGGCTGCGAACTGGCAGGGGCGCTGCTTTGGGCTGATGTGCTGTCGGCACAGGCTGACTGGAAAACACTTTGTGAAATAGGAAAGAAAGTTGAGGCGGCCGCGGGAATTGGTGGGGAACTTTGCCTCCGATTGGAATTCAGTGAAAACACAGGCAAGTTTTATTTTAACTTTCACGCTGGCGTGGTCTTGGGCGTTGGCGCGTCTGGAAGCTTTGTACTTGAGGTGGATCCGGCAAATATAGTTACGATGATTCACTACGTCTACAAAGCTATGGGAGATGTGGACTTTCGATACTTGGAACTTTTCGATCCGTCAACAGATGCTTTTAATTGGTACACCAAGCTCGCCATATACGCTCTTGGAACGGGTGCCAGTTTAACTGTCTCTGCGGCCAGGATGGTCGAGCAGGGTATCACAACGATAGATGAATTTATCGATGATCTTGCTCTTTCCCTTCAATCCAATCTGGACAGGGAAAGGGTTGGTCGAGAAGTTGCCCAAAATATTATCGCGGATGATGAGCGGGGAGAGGAAAGCGTCTTGCGCCACTCTCCCCCGGAGGTTAAAGCAAAGCTCTTAAACCTGTTAATCGATGACTTCTCGCTGACACCTAAATTGCTAGACGGAACATTTACAAAGGTAAGAGCAGTTGGGCTGATTCTGCAATCCATGCAGAGCTGGAGAGACTTTGAGGAGACTATGGTTCGCATCAACCCGGAGAACGAATCGAGACAGGACGATTTTGAGGAAAACGTACGGAACGTATTCAGTTTCATCGGGAAAAACGCTAACCACTATAACCTTTACAAACGAATTCTGGAGGGCACGACAGCCAATCTGGTTGGCCCTGTACGTTTGGACCCATTTTCAGCTTGCCGAGTTTCGGGGATCGTCTGATGTTAATAAAGTTACTCCTGAGATCAATGAGCGCTGGTAGTGCGATCTCCGTTTTTGCCCTCTTCGCCGGATGCTCATCACCGGAGGCGCCCTCAGAAGTTGAAATTGAAGCGGTGCTCCACAGTGCCAAACGCAATCTGGTCTTTGTCGAAGGCGGCGAGTTTTGGCTCGGAGATGTTGGAAACGAATCGGGAGTGCTTTTTAATCCGATCTCTGATGACAACAAACCGCCAAAACTTGTGGAGGTTGAGAGTTTTTCAATCCTCAAGACAGAAGTTACTTGGGGTGAGTTCGTGGCGTTTCTGCAGGATGTGGGGCGAGCGGGCGACTATACAATCGAAAAGGGCTTCAAACGCGCTGTGAGGTTGCCAATAATAGCGAACAATGATCCTGCTTCACCGAACTATAAGAACAAACCTGCACGTAGCCCTAATTTTCAGGAGGCCGAAAACTTATGTCTGTGGCTGGCTGAGAAAACCGGTCTCTCATATTCACTGCCATCTGAGGCTCAGTGGGAGTATGCGGCCCGCAACCGCGGCCAACCGATCGCATTCGCCACAGACACGGGCCAGGTGGAATTGGATAAATATCTTCAGCGTCCATCTCAATACATTGATCCAATGCAGCCTGTTTCGGGGAACGTGCTGATACATTCATCTAACCAGGTAGAGCGCCGCCCGGTCGGATCCTATCCTCCCAGCCCTCTGGGGTTATATGACATGACTGGTAATGTGCCTGAATGGACGAGAGACTGGTTCCATCCCGGTTACGCTCATCTTTCTTCGACGAACCCAGTGGCAGAGCAACCGCACAGCGAACATTCTGATAAAAGGGTAGTGAGGGACCTGGCCGGCCATGGTGACCACACCGGTGGTTTAGCAACCGTATACGCCCGCAACGGTAGGGGTATGGACTCCCCCTACCAGGGATTCCGTTGTGTGGTAAATCACTCCGAGCCCATTAATTAAATGTCAACGGTACTGTTTTCAAGGAGGAAACGATGAACAACAACCTGAATCCCTTAAACCATAAGAACTACACATCGAAAGTTGTGGAGATCTTTGCAAACACCAGCGTTGAGAACATTAATGCGCTTTCTGGGAGTTGAGTATTTGCGTGGTTTCACCCCGATTTATTGATGGCTGAAGGCGAGGAGCATTGCTCCTCGCCACACTCTGCATTAGCGTTGTGCCTATTCGCCCTTCAAGACAACGCGAGAATCACTCCCCATGCAAAACTGGCTGATAGGCATAGACCTGGGCGGCACCAAGACCGAGGTCATCCTGCTGGATGACCAATCCAACGAACACTTCCGCAAACGGGTAGCTACCCCCGTCGGTAACTACCAGGCCACCATGCACACCATCCACACCCTGGTGCAGCAAGCTGAAAGCCACGCCGGCAGCACCGGCATCCCCGTGGGCGTGGGCATTCCCGGCAGCGTTTCCCGCATAACCGGCCGCATCAAGAACGCCAACTCCACCTGGCTGAACGGCCAACCCATGCAGCAACACCTGCGCGACCTGTTGCAACGGCCGGTAACCCTGACCAACGACGCCAACTGCCTGGCCCTTTCCGAAGCCACAGACGGAGCAGGGCAGAACCACCACACCGTCTTCGCTGCCATACTGGGCACCGGCTGCGGCGCAGGCATAAGCGTGAACGGCCAGCTGCTTACCGGCCCCAACGGCGTAGCTGGTGAATGGGGCCACAACCCACTGCCTTGGACGCCGGAAGCCGAACTGGAGCAGCGCCCCTGTTTCTGCGGCCGCCACGGTTGCAAAGAAACCTTCCTGTCCGGAACCGGGCTTTCACTCACCCACAAACTGCGCACCGGACAGCAACAACCCGCCCATGCCATTGTTGAGAGCGCCCGAAATGGCGACCCGCAAGCCACAGAAACCCTGCACGAATACCTGGAACACCTGGTGCGAGGCCTGGCTGCCGTAATCAACGTGATTGACCCCGACATTATCGTGTTGGGCGGAGGCATGAGCAACGCAGGACAACTCTACCGGGAACTGCCGGCAAGGCTGCCCAGTTACGTATTTGGCGGCGAGTGCGACACGCCCATAGTAAAAGCCGCCCATGGTGATTCCAGCGGGGTTAGGGGGGCGGCTTGGTTGGCCAATGCCTGAGCCCGCCCACAAAAGCGCTGCCACGCGACGCTGCCTGTCGCTCCCGTGACTAAACTGGAACGATAACCGAACCGGCACACGATACCACTAGGACCGCCCGGGAAATTACCGGTCTTCTGCTGTTAAGGAGGATTGGCGGACGGATGTGTTTGGCAACTGGCAGGATGGCGGCGGCGGGGGGGCAGTGTGCAGTGTAGAGAGGGTGGTGTGTGACTAGCAAAACCGCTTCGTAAACTAATGCAAAGTTTTGTGAGAGTTTGACCAAAATTTCCGGAAATCCTTGGATTATTTTACTTAGAAGGCTAATGTTCCTCTAAACATCATTGGCAGAACAAGATGTATTAGCGACAGTGGATGTCGGGCTCCTCCGTAGAATCCTGGTGAATCCGCTTGCTCAAAAAAACCATGGTGCAATTGCTCTGGGTTGGAGGTAGTACATGATCGAATCGTGCCCTTTCTGTACAGATGCTACTGAGGTTCCTTTAGGTGAGCTGCCGTCGAACGAGCTGGCATACGTTCGACAGGATAAGTTCCCCGTCTCCGAAGGGCATTTACTGATTATTCCCAAGCGGCACGCGTCGGATTGGTTTGCACTAACTAACGACGAAAAGGACGCGATCATGAGCTTGGTTGATGCAGCCAAACATTGGTTGGAGCGGCACTATAAACCCGCGGGATACAACATTGGAATGAACTGCGGTGATGCTGCAGGTCAAACAATTGCACATATGCACTGCCATTTAATCCCTCGGTATGCCGGTGATCGAGAGGATCCGAGAGGTGGGGTTCGATGGGTAATCCCAGAGAAAGCGGATTACTGGAGTGCCATATGAGTTTGCTTGACTATGAAAAGCGTTTCTCGGCACTGAGACTCAACAGTTCAGGCGGTTTTAATAGTCCCCACAAAGTGGCACTGCTGCTGGCGCTGATGGATCTTATAGATCGTGGTGACCTCAGAGAGAACATAATTCGATTCGATAATGTGCTGAAAGATGCATTTGCTAATCGCCTTGCGTCGTTTGGTGATTCATCTGCCAGAAATAACCCGCACCTTCCTTTTTTTCATCTGCGTAGCGAGGGGTTTTGGCACCACAAGATAGTGCCTGGTCAGCTAGAAAGCTACGAACAGCTATCTACAGCAAGTTCAGTAGGGGTAGTAATTAGCCACATTGAGTACGCGTTTCTTGATGACGAACTTTTTGAGTTGTTGCAGAGCAAGCTGATTCGGAATCTTTTAAGTGAATCGTTGTTAACCAACCTAGATCGGGGTTCGATACTCGATATTCTGAGAGGAGACAGTAGCGCTTGGGACTGGTTGGAATGTGAGTTTCTGGTCAATGACTATATGGTTATGCTCGAGAAGCATTTGAAAGGATGGAAATACAGCAAGGCTGATCATCGACGAGAGCTTATGGTTCGGCTGAACAATCGTTCGAAAGGATCCATTGAGTACAAACATCAAAATGTTAGTACAGTACTTATTGAGTTGGGACTTCCCTATATTCCAGGTTACAAACCCGCTTTCAATTATCAGAAGCAGTTAAAGCAAGTAGTTCTTTCGTATTTTGCTGGCCACCAATCAATCCTTGATGATGTTAATTCTTTTGGAGAAAGTGACGTCACCGAAGGCATTCCCGCTGAACTAAGCTGGAACGAAGTCTATGACCCCAATCCGCCAGAACATGTAACACGTGTTTCGGAAAAGAAACCTCAGTACATAGCTAAAAGAGTGGACTATACCGAGCGAGAGTTTCGTAACAGACAGCTTGGTCTGAAGGCTGAACAGTTCGTGTTGAATCTGGAACGTGAGCGCCTTATTGAGGCAGGCCGTCCGGATTTGGCGAGGGAGGTGGAATGGTCGAGTCAGAAGCGAGGAGATGGGGTAGGGTTTGATATTAGATCTTTTGATGTTGAGCAAGATTCCGAACGGTTCGTTGAGGTTAAAGCGACAAGCTCTGGAAAATACCAACCATTCTACATTAGTGAAAATGAACGAGCATTTTCAAATGATTTTTCGGATGCATACTCGATTTATCGGGTTTATGAGTTTAGAGAAACGCCAAGAATATTCATTCTTTCAGGTTCTGTAGAACAGCATGTTCAGCTTTTTCCTAATAATTATAGGGCTGAGTTTTAGGGAGACTCTGAATAAGTCTCGAAATCAGAGATAATACGGCCATCGCCA
>NZ_KZ319370.1 GCF_002744715.1 Marinobacter profundi | reverse complement strand
TCCAAGGTGATCGTGGCGATCAACAAGGACGAAGAAGCCCCGATCTTCCAGGTAGCCGACTACGGCCTGGTGGCGGACCTCTTCGAGGCGGTGCCGGAGCTGGAAAGCGCACTCAAGGCCGCGGTGTAACCATCGCACCGGTTCATGTGCGGCACCCGAACAGGCTGTACCCCTTGCTGCCCCCTTTCGGGGGCTTTTTTCGTAGGCGCGCACAGGCTACCGACCAAGGTCGAACCATGGCAACATTGAACCGATCCCGTTCCAGCCCCATATAACTGCTGACGATCTGCGACAAGACTGGCCAGGCGCCGGTCTCCCAATCATTTGCCAGACAATTCCCGAGAGGCCCCGTGAACCCGATTATCGAACTCCTGCAGTCTCATCGCTCAATTCGCAAATTCACCGACGAGAAGATGTCCGAGGATCTCTTTCACCAGCTGATCCGCTCCGGCCAGGGTGCCGCGACCTCCAATCACATCCAGGCCTGCACGGTCATTCACGTCAAAGATCAGGGAAATCGTGACAAAATTGCCGAACTTGCCGGCAATCAGCAGTATATTTCGACATGTTCCCACTTTGTGGTGTTCTGCGCCGATCTCAAACGCCCGCTGGCAGCCGCCGACCGCGCCGGAGCGGAAGTGATTGACGGCATGACCGAGCAGTTCATCGTGGCCACCGTAGACGCTGCGCTGATGGCCCAGAACGTCGCCATTGCCGCCGAGTCCGAAGGCCTGGGTATCTGTTACATCGGCGGCATCCGCAACAACCCCGCCGAGATCAGTGACATCCTGAAACTGCCGGACCAGGTTTACCCGGTGTTCGGCATGTGCATCGGTTACCCGGACCAGGAGCCGGAGGTGAAGCCCCGACTGCCCTTGGAAACCATCCTCAAAACCGATGCCTACGACGATTCCGCCGACGAGGAGCAGGTCGCCACCTTCGATGAAACCATGCGGCTGTACTACCGCGCCCGCACCGGTAACAACAAGGACACCACCTGGTCCGAACAGCTCAAGCCGCTGTTTACCGCCAAGCTGCGCCCCCACATGCGGGAATTCCTCCGCAAGCGTGGCTTTGAGATGAAGTAAGTCCCCACTGACCCGGGGCCGTTTCGGTTAACTCCCGCCAGCCGCCTTGTCCGCAAACCACCAGCCGGGCAACAGGCGTCTTACCTCGGGCTTGCCGAAGCGGTCGTCGATCAGCCAGATCCGCCCCCGGTCCTGCTCGGTGCGGATGACCCGGCCCGCGGCCTGGATGACTTTCTGGATACCCGGATACAGATAGGCGTAGTGGTAGCCGGCGCCGAAGCGCTGGTCGAGGCGGGCTTTGAGGATCTGGTGCCAGTGGTCGAAGGGTGGCAGGCCGAGGGTCGCCACAAAGGCACCGATCAGGCGGTTGCCGGGCAGGTCAATACCCTCGGCAAAGGAGCCGCCCAGCACTGCGAAGGCCACCCCTTCACTGTCTTCGGTAAACCCTTCGACGAAAGCCGCCCGTTCCTGCGATGACATCCCCGGTTTCTGGTAGCGCAGCGGCACTCCCGGCGCCTCGCGCTGCAGCACTTCCCGCACCGCATCGGCGTAGGCAAAGCTGCTGAAATAGGCCAGATAGTTGCCGGGTTGACGCTGGTATTCCCGGGCGATCAGTTCGGCAATGGGCTGGCAGGAGCGCTCCCGGTCTGCCTGGCGGGTGCTGATGTGACCGACCATATTCACCGTGAGCTGCTGAGCGCTGAACGGGCTGGCTACCTCTTTCCAGCCGGTGTGCTGCGGCAGGCCCAGCAGATCCCGGTGATAGATCCCCGGAGCCAGGGTGGCGGAAAACAACACCGTACTGTGAATGGCTGCGAAACGGGGCTGCAGGAAATCCGCCGGAATCAGGTTCTGGATTGCCAGGCTTGCCCGGCCGCGCCCCCGCACCGTGAGCTCGCACAGCGAGTGGTCACCGAAGCTCTCAGCCAGCCGCCCGAAACCGAGGCACTCGAACATCAGTTCCTGCAACGCGTAATCCGGCGGCTGTTCGGTCAGGTAATCGGTGATCGCCGACACCAGCCCCCCCAGGGCGCCGGTAAAGCTGCCCGGAATCACCGGCAGCAGCGACGGCGTGTCGAAGGACACCGCGCCCTGGTCACGTACCAGCGCCTGCCAGGCCCGTGCCAGCCGGTTCAGCGGGGCTTTCAGCTCGCCGGGCGCGGAACGCCGCAGCGCCAGCAGCCGTTGCTGACTGAGGGTGACCGAGTACATGGCACGGGCCCGGTCGATCAGGTTGTGGGCCTCATCCACCAGCAGGCTCACCCGCCAGTCGTTCTGCCGGGTCAGGCCATGAAGAATGGCCGACTGATCAAACAGCCGGTTGACATCCGCCACCACAACATCGGCCCAGCGTGCCATTTCCTGGGCCAGGAAATAGGGGCAGATCTGATACGCCAGCGCCACCTCACGCAGGGTCCCGGAGGTGAGCGGGCCAGCCTGGTTAACCGCCGCCAGCCGCGCCGCCGGCAACCGGTCAAAGAACCCCCGGGCCAGCGGACAGGCCTCACCATGACAGGCTTTGTCCGGATGTTCACAGGCATCGCCCTTCGCCACCAGCTCCAGCACCCGCAGCGGCAAACGCGCGGGCTGTGCGGATGCGAGCATGGCCAGGCCATCCAGGGCCAGCCGCCGCCCGGTATTGCGAGCGGTGAGGAAGAACAGCCGGTCCTGCCCGGCTTTCGGCAGCGCCATCAGCGCCGGGTACAGCGTGCCCAGGGTCTTGCCCAGCCCCGTCGGCGCCTGCAACAGCAGGGACTCGCCACGGCAGGCGTTGACATACACGGTACGGGCCAGCTCCCGCTGGCCGGCGCGGAAGTCGCCAAACGGAAACTCCAGCTCCGCCAGCGCGCCATCCCGGTATTCCCGGTGCCGGGCTTCCTGTTTCGCCCACTCGGCGTAGGCGCGGCAAAGTTCGACCAGCTCCTGCCACAACTCGTCTGCAGTGGCGGTTTCGGTCACCGGCGTTTCCTTATCCCGGTTGACGTCGTAGTACACCAGGGTCAGTTGCAACCGTTTCAGTTGCTGCTCCCGGCACAGCAACGCGCCATAGGCCCGCAGCTGGGCCCGGTGCAGGGCCTGCTGGGCCGGCGACAGGCGGCTGAGATCGCCCCGGTGGGTCTTGATCTCCTCCAGCCGCCCGGCCACCCGGTCATAGCCGTCGGCCCGGCCGGACACCTGCAGGCCCTCGCAGATACCGGCCAGCGGGACTTCCTTCTGATAGCTGAGGGGGCGCCGCTCCTGCACCCGGGTATGACCGGCCATGCCTTCTTCGGCCGACGGCGCCGGGGTATAGCGATGATCGAGGTCCCCGGCGCGTGCGGCAAACTCGCACAGCGTGCGGACCGTCACTTTCAGCAATCCGCTCACGATGCCCCGGGCTCCTGCCAGCGCACATAGCACACCGCCGCCGGCATCCCCTGTCCGGCAAAAAAAGCCAGCCAGCGGCGCTGGTGGTCCTGCAGGCGATCCCCCGGCCCTTTCACCTCGACAAGCTCGTAAGCACGGGTTGCGGGATAGAAACGGACCAGGTCCGGCAGTCCGCTGGTGTGGGCTTTCAGATCCTCCAGCATGCGCCGGAACACTGCCGCGAGGTGCTCGGCCGGCAGGCAGGCCAGTGCAAGCTCCAGCAGCTCTGCCGATAACACCGGCCAGGTCACCAGCGGATTGGCGACACCCTGCTTGTCGCGCCAGGCCTGGCGGATGGTCTCGCGGTAACGGCCGTCCGCCAGCTGCGCCAGGCAGGCGTCGAACTGTTCACGGCGACGGGCCACAAAGTCTTCCCGGAACAGGTCCGCCGGGCCCTGCTGGAACGGGTGGAAGAAGGCGCCGGGCAGCGGTGCAAACAGCGCAGGCCAGCACAACAGGCCAAACAGGCTGTTGAACAGGGTGTTTTCCACGTAGAACACCGGCGCAGCATCGTCCTGCCAGGACTTCACCACGGCAGCCTCGACCGTGCCATGGGCAGGCTGAGCCAGGGTCAACGGGTATTCCTTCGGCTGGTGAGGTTGCGGTGCCACCGGCACCGGCTGGCCAAGTTTTTTGGCGAGCCGGGCCTCCAGGCGTAACAGCCCCTCGGTTTCGGCAGCGTTGCGTGGCGCCCGCCGGGCTTCCCGCACCAGCTGCCAGGCCTCATCGAGCCGGCCCATCCGCTCCAGTAATCGTAACTGCCGCAACCTGCCTTCGCGATGGCCACTCATGGCCCAGGCCATAAGGGCCAGCTCGCGGTCGCCGCCACGCTCCGCCTGGCGGCCCAGTTCAAACAGCAGCCGACCACGGCGGCTTTCCAGCCAGCGGTTCGGAGCCACGTCCTTGGTGACAAGCTGCCAGATTGCCTGCGGGGTCTCGCCGTTATCCAGCGCCTCACGGCAGCCGTGCAGGTGCAGATAGGCATCCACCTCGGCGCGGCTACCGAAAGCGCGGGATTCCGCCGTTAACCGGACCGGCTCATAGCGATAGATGCCGAGTTCCGCCAGCACAAAGTCCGACCAGCCCTGGCGCAGGTTGCCGAAGAACATCAGCCGCAGGCGCTCAAACAGGGCCATGTGCTGCAGCGCAAGTACGGCATCCGGCGCCTCGGGCCACCAGTCCCGCAGCGGTTGCGCCGCTGGCAGGCGCGGCGCCAGGGCTTCGGTGAGCTGCTTTTTGGTGACAACGGGGCTGAGGCCGGCGGCGGCCAGCGGGCCGGCCAGGGCCTGGCGCAGTTCTGCCAGGGTGAACAGGCGACAGAAGCCGGCAAAGTCCAGTGGCGGATCGGTCACCACCCAGCCCGCAGCGGCCAGCGTGTTCACCGCATCGGTCACCCCAAGCTCCGGATACTTCAGCCGGCTGAGGCGAAACAGGCTGCCGCTGCGCATCACCAGGCGCGCCAGCAACGCCCGCGGAGCCTTTCCCAGTGACGACAGGCCAACCAGTAATTCCCGTTCCTGCGGAGTCAGCAAGTCACCGTGCAGATGCGCCACCCAGCTAACAACGGTGTCAAAGTTCTCCAGATAATACAGCGGGTTATCGAGAGAGGCCGCAACCGGCTGCGACAGCGGATGGCGACCGCGACGGGAGTCAATCATGGCTGGCAGCAAACCTCAGGCAGAACGGTGACGGATCAGCGCGCAGGAGAATCAGAGCGTAAGGCGTAAAGGTACCATCAGCTCCGCTGCGACGGCCAACACTACCCTCAGGGTGACGGGCCCGCCTTCGACCTGCCGGAGGTCCGGGAGGGCGACTTGAATTTTCTTGCGGTGAACATGAAACCTTTTTGGCCCGATCTGCGTGCTTATCAGTACCGCGGGGCACAATCTGACAAGTGCGCTGACAAGTGCGCTGACAAGTGCGCCCTGCATCCATGGCAGAACAAGACAAGAACCCAAGGGAGAACGGGCAATGACAAAAACAATTCATCTGGTCTTACCCACGGTGTGCGATGCACGGATTCCGCGCCCGCTGTGGACCGCCATTGCCATCAGCGACACGCTGCTGCAACTGCTGGACAGCCAGGCCGAGGATGGCGAGCTTCACCTCGTTGAGGAGCGTTTCCGCCAACAGGTTCGCTGGCAGCCCCGCTCGGACTTCCAGCCGGCAACCACCCGCGTCCGCCTGCGTGATCACAGCCTGGTCTTCCACACCGTCAATCAGGGTTCTGCCATCGGCATCTGCTCCATCCCGGTATCGCTCGACCGGCTGCACCGTCTCTATCAGACCACCCCCGATGGCGGCACCGCGTTCTACAGCACCGACATTGCCATCCTGAAAGCGATCTTTTTCCGCACCATGGGCAATCTGCTGGCGCACCGGCAAAATTGTCAAACCTTGTCAAACATGGCCGCGGCAACTGGCCTGAAGGGGGCTCACTGAACTAACGTTCTGGTAGCTGGCTGAGGCAAGGGTATGCTGCGCCATGTACACCGAGACTACCGAACTGGAAATTCCCACCTCCGAACTGCGAATCGGCATGCACGTTATTCGCCTCGACAGACCGTGGGAAGAAACTGACTTTCTCCTGCAGGGCTTTGTCGTCCGCGACCGTGATGAAATCCAGGCCCTGCAGGCCCAGTGCCACACGGTAACCATTGAAGGCAAGGTCCGGAATGGACCCCGCCCTGCGCCCCCTGGCCGACAGGAAAAACAACCCTCCATGCTCGGACGCCTGCTGGGCAAAAAGCCCGAGCCGCGCCGCCGCAACGTCAGCGCCAGGCCGGCAGCCAACGCCGCAACGGGCAATCGCCAGCGGTCGCGCGTCACTTACATCAACAAGGTGGATGTCGGTTCCGAGTTTTCCAGAGCCCGCCGGGCCTATACCCAGGCCAAAACCCTGGCAGAAGACATCATGGCCGGCGTGCGAATCGGCCGGGCACTGGACATCAACCGTGCCAGGGCGGTAGTGGACGACTGCGTCGACAGCCTGCTGCGCAATGAAAATGCCCTGTTGCTGCTGACCAAGCTTAAACACAAGGACCACTATACGGCCGAGCACAGCATCAATGTCTCGGTGCTGGCGGCGGCCCTCGGCAAGCACCTGGGCATGCTGGAGGAGGAAATCCGCACCCTCGGGCTGTGCGGCCTGTTGCACGATGTCGGCAAAATGCGGATCCCGAACACCGTCCTCAACAAGCCCGGCACCCTGACTCCGGATGAACATGCACTGATGCGTAGCCATGCCGGCCTTGGCCGGGACATCCTGATCAACGTCAACGGCGTCAACCATGCCGCCATCGATGTCGCCTACAATCACCACGAACGCCTCGACGGCAAAGGCTACCCCCGCGGTCTTCGCGGCAGCCAGATTCCCCATTTTGCCAAGGTGGTCGCCGTCGTCGACACCTATGACGCCATCACCAGTACCCGCTGCTACGACGGCGCCCGCTCCTCCCTCGAAGCCCTGGAGATTCTCTATCGGATGCGTGACCGTCAGTTCGACCCCGAACTGACCCTGGAATTCATCAGGATGATCGGGATTTTCCCGCCCGGTTCGCTGGTCGAACTAGCCAGTGGAGAGGTCGGAATTGTCCTTGCGTCCAATCCCCGCAACCGTCGCAAACCGGTCATCAAACTGGTCCGCGATGCCGGCAAGCAGCCGCTCGCCGAAGAAATCACCCTCGACCTCAGCAGCGAAACCAGCTTGCCCCCCGGCCTGGATGGCCGGATTGCCCGGGAGATCCCGGACGGCACCTACGACATCCGGCTGCAATCGTTTCTCGACCAGGGGCTTATTCTTCGGCCCGAACAGGTTAGGATGGCGGAGTAAATCCAGCCTTACATCCGGAACCCCGTTATGGCCAAACTACGTCCCTTCTCCCTCCTTGAGCTGGCGTCGGTCCGCGAAGGCGACTCCGTCGGCGCCACCCTCGCCAACAGTGTTGCCTATGCCCGCCATGCCGAACGCCTGGGCTTTCGCCGCTTCTGGCTGGCCGAACACCACAACATGGAAGGCATCAGCAGTTCGGCGACGGCGGTGCTGATCGGCCACATTGCCGGCCAGACCGAAACCCTGCGAGTGGGCTCCGGCGGCATCATGCTGCCCAATCACCCGCCCCTGGTGATTGCCGAACAGTTCGGCACCCTGGAATGCCTGTATCCGGGTCGCATCGATCTCGGCCTGGGCCGCGCCCCCGGCACCGATCCGATCACCAGCCGCGCGTTGCGCCGGGAAGGCCTCGGCGCGGAACAGTTCCCGGAAGACGTTGCCCGCCTGCAACAGCTGCTGGGCCCCCTGCAACCCGGGCAACCGGTCAAGGCGATCCCGGGCGCCGGCACCGAGGTGCCGATCTGGCTGCTGGGTTCCAGTCTCTACAGTGCGCAGCTGGCAGCGATGCGGGGCCTGCCCTACGCCTTTGCCGGGCACTTCGCCCCGCGCCTGTACCGCGAAGCAATCCGGATCTACCGGGAAAATTTCCAGCCCTCGGCGCAGCTCGCCAGCCCCTACGCAATGCTTGCGCTGCCCGCGATTCCGGCCGCAACGGAGGAGGACGCCCGCATCCTCGCCACCACCAGCTACCAGCGTGTACTGGCACTGTTCCGCGGCCAGCCGTTGTGGCTGAGACCGCCGGTGGAAACGATGACGGGGTTGTGGAGCCCGGCAGAAGAAGCCGGTGTGCGGGATTTTCTGGCGCTGCAACTGCTGGGGGATGAGAACGGGATCCGCCAGCAGCTCGAAAAGCTGCTGGCGACGGTCGAGGTGGACGAGCTGATGTTTACCGTCGATCTATACGATCCACAGCAACGTCGCGCCGGGCTCGACATCCTGGCCCGGGTGAGGGACTCCCTCGGCGGCTAACCTTGTTCAGGACTGGTGCTTGGGCTGGTACGCCCCGGCATCGACCCGCGGCCGGTCCTGCTCGCCTTCGCTCAGCGGCTGGCACTCCTGCAGGCTGGCCAGGGACCGCCGGGTCAGCCGCTGGTATTCTTCGGTGCCCGCTTTCTTCCAGGCTATTTCCTGCTCGCTCAGGATACGCAGCACCTTCGCTGGCGAGCCAACAATGAGCGAACCCGGTTCACAGCTGAACTTCGCCTTGACCAGCGCCCCGGCACCCACAATGGAACGGGGCGCAATGCGGGCCTCGTCCATCACCACCGCGTTCATTCCCACCATGGCATCTTCCCCCACGATGCAGCCGTGCAGGATGGCGCCATGGCCAACATGGCCGTTCTTCTCGATCACCGTATCCATTCCGGGAAACGCGTGCATCACACAGGTGTCCTGGATGTTGGAACCTTCCTTCAGCACGATGCGACCGAAATCTCCCCGCAAACACGCTGCCGGGCCGACATAACAATCCGCGCCGATCCAGACATCGCCGATCAGCACGGCGCTGGGGTGAACATAGGCAGAGGGATGAACAACCGGAATGACACCTTCAATGCTGTAACTGGGCATAACCTTCTCCTGCAGAACGGGCTTCCCGCCAACACCCACCGGGGACGAAACCTTCCCTGGCGCGCAACTGTTATGGGACCCAAAAACTTATTGTGATTGATTTTCTGTATCACATTATATTTTTTTGGCAGAAATTTCATACCGGACTACGCTTAATAAACGTCAAAATCCGTCCCCAGCACCGAGACTAATCTATAGCTGATATTGATTTTTACCAATTATCAATAAGATACACCTGATCACCCCGCACCCCCGGCCAACGTGATACAGAAGTCGATACCCCATAACCTTGACGGGTATCAATTCTGGGATATACTCATTTCTCAAAACTACCCTGACAAACCAACAACACAGGGCCGCCAGCACATGCACCGGAAGAAACCCGAGCCTCTCGTCACCGAAGCCTGACCCGCGCCCTTCCAGTCATCCTTGCTACCAACAACGGGATAACACCATGACCCAGCCGAGCATCCTTCTAGACATCGACCAGGGCATCGCCCTGCTCACCCTGAACCGTCCGGACAGCCTCAACAGCTTCAATGTAGACATGCACGAGCGCATGCGCGACGCCATTGAAACCGTGCGCAAGGACGAGACTGTCCGCGTGCTGGTGATCACCGGCTCCGGTCGCGGCTTCTGTGCCGGCCAGGACCTGTCTGACCGCAGTGTTGCTCCGGGTCAGGAAGTGCCGGACCTCGGCGCCTCCCTCGAGAATTACTACAACCCGATGATGCGCAGCCTGCGTGAACTGCCGATGCCGGTGCTGTGCGCGGTCAATGGCGTAGCCGCCGGCGCCGGTGCCAACATTGCGCTGGCCTGCGACATTACCCTGGCCGCCCGCTCCGCCAGCTTCGTGCAGGCCTTCTGCAAGCTGGGCCTGGTACCGGATTCCGGTGGTACCTGGACACTGCCGCGCCTCGCCGGTATGGCCCGCGCCAAGGGTATGGCACTGCTGGGTGACAAGATCGGCGCAGAACAGGCGGAGAGCTGGGGCATGATCTGGCGCTGTGTCGACAACGACCAGCTGATGGAAGAGACCATGAAGCTGGCCCGCCACTTCGCCAGCCAGCCCACCAAGGGCCTGGCACTGATCAAGCGTGCCCTGCATGCCAGCGCCAGCAACACCTTTGAAGAACAGCTCAACCTGGAGCGGGATCTGCAGCGCCAGGCGGGCAGGACCGAGGACTACCGTGAGGGCGTCGCCGCGTTCATGGAAAAGCGCACACCGTCGTTCAAGGGGAAGTAAGTCATGCCGGCACTTGATAGCCAGATCGCCATTGCCGTAATCGGCGCCGGCGCCATGGGCTCCGGGATTGCCCAGGTGGCCGCCCAGGCCGGCCATCCGGTCTTCCTTCATGACCAGCGCGAAGGCGCCGCCGAAGCCGGCCGTGCCAGCATTGCCAAACAGCTGCAGCGCCGGGTCGACCAGGGCAAGATGGAACAACCGGCGCTGGACGCCCTGATCAACCGCATCCAGCCGGTCAGCGCCCTTGCCGAGGTGGCCAGCGCTGGCCTGGTGATCGAAGCCATTGTCGAGAACCTGGACATCAAACGCGGTCTGCTCAGCAACCTGGAAGACCTCTGTGGCGATGACACCATTCTCGCCACCAACACCTCCTCGATTTCCATCACCGCCCTCGGCGCGCAGATGAAGCGGCCCCAGCGGCTGGTCGGCATGCATTTTTTCAATCCCGCTCCGCTGATGGCACTGGTGGAGGTCGTACTGGGCCTGGCAACCGACAAGACGGTGGCCGAAACTGTCCACGCCACCGCCAGTAACTGGGGCAAAAAGCCGGTGTACGCCACCTCCACACCCGGTTTCATCGTCAACCGGGTCGCACGGCCGTTCTATGCCGAAAGCCTGCGCCTGGTGCAGGAGCAGGCCGCCGACCCGGCCACCCTCGACGCGCTGATGCGCGAGGCCGGCAATTTCCGCATGGGCGCCTTCGAGCTGACCGACCTGATCGGCCACGACGTCAACTACGCGGTGACCAACTCGGTATTCAACGCCTATTTCCAGGATTCCCGCTTCCTGCCCTCGCTGATCCAGCAGGAACTGGTGGAAGCCGGCCGCCTCGGCCGCAAGAACGGCCAGGGTTTCTACAGCTACCGCGACGGGGATGAACGCCCCGCGCCACAGACCGAACCTGACTGTGACAGCACCGAACAGGTGGTCATCGCCGAAGGCGACCTGGGCCCGGCCCAGGCTCTGGTCGAGCGCCTGCGGGAAGCGGGCCTGACCGTCATCGAGCGGGACGGCACCGGCCAGCTGCGTTTTGGCCAGGCAGTACTGGCACTCACCGATGGCCGGATGGCCACCGAGCGGGCCGCCGTCGACGGCATTGCCAACCTGGTGCTGTTTGACCTGGCGTTCGATTACCGCAAAGCCGGCCGGCTGGCCCTGGCTGCCGCTGACCAGACCTCGGCCCGGGCACTGCAGGATGCCTGCGCCCTGTTACAGAAAGCCGGCATTGCCGTCAGCCGGATTGCCGATCGCCCCGGCCTGGTGGTAATGCGCACCGTGGCCATGCTGGCCAACGAAGCGGCCGACGCCCACTTGCAAGGCGTGGCCACCGTTGCCGATATCGACCTGGCGATGCAGGCCGGCCTGAATTACCCGAAAGGCCCGCTGAGCTGGAGTGACCGCTTGGGTAACGGCCGGGTATTCACCGTGCTGAACCATATCCAGAACAGCTACGGCGAGGACCGCTACCGTCCGGCGCTGCTGCTGCGCAAGAACCATTTTGCCAACAAGGGGTTTTACGCATGAGCACAATCGAACCACAAAGCGTGACCGACCCGCAGCAACTGGCCGAAGAATGCGCCGAGTCCATGTTCGCCCGGGACCGCGCCAGCCAGAAGCTGGGCATGAAGATCGAAAGTGTGGCGCCGGGCAAGGCCATCCTCACCATGTCGGTGACGGCGGACATGATCCAGGGCCACGGCTCCTGCCACGGTGGCTACCTGTTTACCCTGGCGGACTCCGCCTTTGCCTTTGCCTGCAACAGCTACGACCGGGCTACCGTGGCCTCCGGCTGCAGCATTGATTACATGTACGGCGCCAGGGAAGGCGACCTGCTGACCGCCACCGCAGAGGAGCGTTCCCGCGGTGGCCGGACCGGCGTCTATGACATCACCCTGACCAACCAGAATGGCCGCACCGTGGCCCTGTTCCGTGGCCGCTCCTATGAAGTGCGCGGAACCGTTCGTAACTCGGAGGAAAATTCATGAGCACTGACAATCGCCTGCAAGACGCCTACATCGTCGACGCCATCCGCACCCCTATCGGGCGTTACGGCGGAGCCCTGGCGGCCGTCCGTGCTGATGATCTCGGCGCGGTACCCATCAAGGCACTGGTCGAGCGCCATCCGGAACTGGATTGGTCGAAAATTGACGACGTACTGTACGGCTGTGCCAACCAGGCCGGCGAAGACAACCGTGACGTGGCCCGTATGGCGCTGCTGCTGGCAGGGCTCCCGGTCGACGTACCGGGCAGCACCATCAACCGCCTGTGCGGCTCCGGCATGGATGCCGTTGGCAGCGCTGCCCGCGCCATCCGCACCGGCGAAGCCAGCCTGATGATTGCCGGCGGCGTCGAATCCATGTCCCGCGCACCGTTTGTCATGGGCAAGGCCGACAGTGCATTCAGCCGCAAGGCCGAGATTTTTGACACCACCATCGGCTGGCGTTTCGTCAACCCGGTGATGAAGAAGCAGTACGGCATCGACTCCATGCCGGAAACCGCTGAAAACGTCGCGGCGCAGTTCAATATTTCCCGCGAGGACCAGGACGCCTTCGCCCTGCGCAGCCAGCAGCGCACCGCGACCGCCCAGGCTGCAGGCCTGTTTGCCAGCGAAATCACCCCGGTCACCATCCCCCGCCGCAAGCAGGATCCGCTGGTGGTGGATACCGACGAGCACCCGCGGGAAACCAGCCTCGAACAACTGGCCAAACTGGCGACCCCGTTCCGCGAGAACGGCACCGTGACCGCGGGCAATGCCTCCGGGGTAAACGACGGCGCCTGCGCCCTGCTGCTGGCCAGCGGCGAAGCGCTCAGCCAGTACGGCCTCAAGGCCCGCGGCAAGGTCATTGCCATGGCCACCGCCGGGGTTGAGCCGCGCATCATGGGCTTTGGTCCGGCACCGGCCACCCGTAAGGTGCTGAAAACCGCCGGCCTCGAACTGGCCGATATGGATGTGATCGAGCTGAACGAAGCCTTCGCCGCCCAGGCCCTTGCGGTAACCCGCGACCTCGGGCTGCCGGACGATGCCGAGCACGTGAACCCGAACGGCGGCGCCATCGCCCTCGGCCACCCGCTGGGCATGAGTGGTGCGCGCCTGGTGACCACCGCACTGAACGAACTGGAACGCCGCCACCAGGCCGGCAAGAAGGCCCGCTATGCCCTCTGCACCATGTGCATCGGCGTTGGCCAGGGCATCGCACTGATCATCGAGCGCACTGACGGCGCCCTCTGAGATCCGCTAACAGACCAACTGACATCACGGCACAAGAACAACGCAGGACAGAATCATGAGCTTACCACTACAAAAAATCGGCAAACTTGACCGCATGGAAACCGCCAGCATTGACGAACTCCGTCACGAGCAACTCCAGCGCCTGCGCTGGAGCGTGGTCCATGCCTACACCAACGTCCCGTTCTACCGTAAGGCGTTTGACGACATCGGCCTGAAGCCGATGGACATCAACTCTCTGGAAGACCTGGCCAAGATCCCGTTCACCACCAAGGCTGACCTGCGCGACAACTATCCGTTCGGCATGTTCGCCACGCCGATGTCCGACGTGGTGCGGGTGCATGCCTCCAGCGGCACCACCGGCAAACCCACCGTGGTGGGTTATACCCAGAGCGACATCAACACCTGGGCCGACATCGTGGCCCGCTGTATCCGTGCTGGCGGCGGCTCCCGGGGTGACAAGGTCCACGTCGCCTACGGCTATGGCCTGTTCACCGGCGGCCTCGGCGCCCATTACGGCGCCGAGCGTCTGGGCTGTACGGTCATTCCGATGTCTGGCGGCCAGACCGAGAAGCAGGTTCAGCTGATCAAGGACTTCCAGCCCGACATCATCATGGTCACGCCGTCCTACATGCTCAACATCGCCGACGAGCTCGACCGCCAGGGCATCGATCCCCACAAGCTGCCACTGCGACTGGGCATCTTTGGTGCCGAGCCCTGGACCAACAGCATGCGCAGCGAGCTGGAAGAGCGGCTCGGCATCCAGGCCCTCGACATCTACGGTCTGTCAGAAGTCATGGGCCCGGGCGTGGGTATGGAATGCATTGAAACCAAGGATGGCCCCACCATCTGGGAAGACCACTTCTATCCGGAGATCATCAACCCGGATACCGGCGAGGTGCTGCCGGATGGTGAGTACGGCGAGCTGGTGTTCACCTCGCTGACCAAAGTTGCCCTGCCGATCCTGCGTTACCGCACCCGGGACCTGACCCGCCTGCTGCCGGGCACTGCCCGTCCGATGCGCCGCATCGACAAGATCACCGGCCGCAGCGACGACATGCTGATCATCCGCGGGGTCAACGTGTTCCCCAGCCAGATCGAGGAGCAGGTGCTGAAGTGCGAGGCGCTGGCGCCGCACTACGAGATCGAGGTGTACAAGGAAGGCAACCTGGACTGCGTCAACATCCGCGCCGAACTCAAGCCCGAAGCTGGCATGGGTGACGAGGTACGGGCCAAGGCCGCGAAGGAACTGGCGCACCACATCAAGTCCTACATCGGTATCAGCACCCGGGTGGAGGTGGTTGAGCCCAACCGCCTGGCCCGTTCCGAAGGCAAGGCCAAGCGGGTCATTGACCGTCGCAAGTAATCCGGCCTGACCGGCAGCGGGGCCACCTTCCCCGGCCTCGCTGCCCACGTCTTGCGACCGGCATTCCCCTCACCCGGTCAAAAAACTGATTTAAATTAACTCTGCCAAAGCTGATCTCAATAGAATTTTATCGCGTATCACTTTTTTATTGTTTTAAATCAAAGGCATCGGCCTATCTCAGGCAACCTTTTATCTAGACATGACACACAAACCGAAACCTTGATATTTATTCAGTATCATATAGTATTAGGTACATAGCCCTATAACAGCATTAAGGGCAGCCTGATCACAGACCAGTAGAACAACAAGCCCGAACCGGAGGTATTGCATGTACGCCCAGCTCGTCGAAACCGGAGCCAAGCGCGTCAGAACCCTGGAAGAGATGTCGCCCGAAGAGCGCGCGTTCCAGGAGAGGGTCGACGCCGAAATCAAGATTGAACCGAAGAACTGGATGCCTGATGGCTACCGCCAGACCCTGATCCGCCAGATTTCCCAGCACGCCCACTCCGAAGTGGTTGGCATGCTGCCGGAAGGCAACTGGGTTACCCGTGCCCCCACCCTGAAGCGCAAGCTGCAGCTGATGGCGAAGATCCAGGACGAGGCCGGCCACGGTCTCTACCTTTACAGCGCCATGGAAACCCTCGGCGCCGATCGCGATGAGGAAATCGAAAAGCTGCACAGCGGCAAGGCCAAGTATTCCAGCATCTTCAACTACCCGACCATCAGCTGGGCAGACATGGGTGCCATCGGCTGGCTGGTGGATGGCGCCGCCATCGTCAACCAGGTTGTACTGCAGCGCACCTCCTACGGCCCTTACTCCCGGGCGATGATCCGCATCTGTAAGGAAGAGAGCTTCCACCAGCGCCAGGGCTACCAGATCCTGCTGGACATGATGCGCGGTGGTACCGAAGAGCAGAAGCAGATGGTGCAGGATTCCATCAACCGCCTGTGGTGGCCGTCACTGATGATGTTCGGTCCCCACGACGACGACTCCCCCAACTCCCAGCAGTCCATGGCCTGGAAGATCAAGCGCAAGAGCAACGACGAACTGCGCCAGATGTTTATCGACCAGACCGTACCCCAGCTCGAGTTCCTCGGTTGCACCGCACCGGATCCCGACCTGAAGTGGAACGAGGAGCGCGGTCACTACGATTTCGGCGAGATCAACTGGCAGGAGTTCTACGACGTGCTGAAGGGCAACGGCCCCTGCAACCGTGAACGGATTACCACTCGCAAGAAAGCCATTGAAGAGGGTGCATGGGTGCGCGAAGCCGCTGTTGCCTATGCCGAAAAACAAAAACAGCGCGCAGCCGCCTGATACCGGAGGAAAAGATTATGGCTGAATGGAGCCTTTACGAAGTTTTCGTACGCAGCAAGCACGGTCTGAACCACAAGCACGTGGGCAGTGTTCACGCATCCGATCCCGCGATGGCACTGGAAAACGCCCGTGACCTGTACACCCGCCGTAACGAAGGCGTGAGCCTGTGGGTGGTCCCGTCCAGCGCGATCACCGCGTCCACCGGTGACGAAAAGGAAGTGCTGTTCGACCCGTCCGAGGACAAGGTTTACCGGCATGCCTCTTTCTACAAGCTGCCCGACGAAGTCGGCCACATGTAACGGAGGTCCCCGATGACTGACAAGGAAATCCTGCAGAGCTATCTGCTGCGCCTGGCGGACTCGGACATGATCCTGGGTCAGCGCCTGTGCGAACTGTGCGGCAAGGCGCCGGCACTCGAGGAAGAGATGGCGCTGATGAACGTCGCGCTGGATCTCGTGGGCCAGGCCCGCAACTGGTACGAATACGTGGCCGAGCTCGAAGGCAAGGGCCGCGACGCCGACCAGCTGGCGTTCCTGCGTGATGCCCACGACTACCGTAACCTGCTGATCACCGAACAGCCTAACGGCGACTACGCGGTCACCATGGCACGGCAGTTCTTCTACGATGTGTGGCACTACTTCACCCTCAAGGGCCTGGTCAATTCCAGTGACGAGCGCGTGGCCGGCATTGCCGCCAAGGCCCTGAAAGAGGTGACCTACCACCTGCGCCGCTCCTCCGAGTGGGTGAAGCGACTGGGTGACGGCACCGAGGAAAGCCACCGTCGGATGCAGGACGGCATCGACCTGCTGTGGCGCTTTACCGGTGAGCTGATCCAGGCCGACGACGTCGACCAGCAGATCGCCGCCGCCGGTATCGGCCCCGATACCGCACAACTGACCAACGACTGGCGCGGGCTGGTGAAGGAAGTCCTTCAGGAAGCCACCCTGACGCCGCAACCCGATGATGCCTGGATGTACTTGGGCGGTAAGCGCGGTGAGCACACCGAACACCTGGGGTTCATCCTGGCAGAAATGCAGTTTCTGCAGCGAGCATATCCCGATGCAAAAGTATGGTGAGCCTGACCCGCGGTCAGCAGTAGACAGCCTCATCGCCAGCGACCGGGTGCCGGCTAACGCCCACCCGGAGTTGCTGACCGAGGACGACATCTGGAACCTCCTGAACGAGGTCAAGGACCCCGAGGTTCCGGCAGTCAGCGTGGTGGAGCTCGGCATTGTCCGGGCCGTTCGCTGGGACGGCAAGACCGTCTCGGTGGACGTGACGCCCACCTATTCCGGCTGTCCTGCCACCGAGTTGATCGAGGAACTGATTGCCGAAGCCCTGCGGGCCGCCGGCATTCGTGATCCACAGATCAACCAGGTACTGACCCCGGCGTGGACCACCGACTGGATCACACCCGAAGGGAAGGAAAAACTCCGCGTGTTCGGCATCGCCCCGCCACAGGGCAGCTCCAGCAAGCTCAGCCTGCTGGGCCAGTCCGAAGTGATTGCCTGCCCCCACTGCGGCAGCGACCACACCGAACAGGTCAGCGAGTTCGGTTCCACAGCCTGCAAGGCGCTCTATCGTTGCAAGGACTGTCTCGAACCCTTCGATTATTTCAAATGCATCTAGAGCCGATACGATCATGAATAAATTCTACTCACTGGCCCTCAAAGAGGTCAGACCGGAAACAAGAGACGCCGTATCCCTGTGCTTTGATCTGCCGCAAGACCTCGCAGACAAATTCCACTACACACAGGGCCAGCACCTGGTACTGCGGACCCAGATGGATGGAGAGGAAGTGCGCCGCTCCTACTCGATCTGCACCAGCGTGAACGACCAGGAACTGCGGATTGCGGTCAAGAAGATCCCCGGTGGCCTGTTCTCCACCTACGCCAACGAGCAGTTGAAGCCCGGCGCCACGCTGGAAGTCATGCCGCCGCAGGGCCACTTCTCGGTGGAACTGGACCCGGCCCGTGCCGGCAACTACCTGGCGGTGGCGGCCGGCAGTGGCATCACGCCGATCCTGTCGATCATCAAGACCACCCTGGAAACCGAGCCCAAGAGCGAATTCACCCTGTTCTACGGCAACCGTTCCACCACCAGCACGCTGTTCCGTGACCAGCTGGAAGACCTCAAGAACCGCTACATGGAGCGCTTCAACCTGGTCTACATCTTCAGCCGCGAAGAGCAGGACATTGACCTGTACAACGGCCGCATCGACAGCGACAAGTGTGATGCCCTGTTCGACCGCTGGGTCGACGTGGATCACCTGAGCGCCGCTTTCCTCTGTGGCCCCCAGGAAATGACCGAAACCGTTCGTGACTCCCTGTACCGCCACGGCGTGGCAAAGGACAAGGTGCACTTCGAACTGTTCACCCCGGCCGGTGGCGCTCCCCGTGCCCGTAAAGACCGCGCCGACAACCAGGTAGACCCGGCCGCTGTCAGTGAAGTGACCGTGATTGCCGACGGCCGCGCGCTGACCTTCGACCTGACCCGCAACACCAAGAGCATTCTGGATGCCGGTAACGACGAAGGCGCCGACCTGCCATACTCCTGCAAGGCCGGCGTGTGCTCGACCTGCAAGGCGAAGGTGGTGGAAGGTGAAGTGGAAATGGACGCCAACTTTGCGCTGGAAGACTACGAGGTCGAGGCCGGTTACGTGCTGTCCTGCCAGTGCTACCCGGTGACCGACAAGGTGGTTCTGGACTACGACCAGATCTGATCGTCCGGACCCACCCTACCTACAACTGATGGAGTTCTATTCCAATGTCAGTGCTTAAGAGCTTTATCGCCGGTGAATGGCTGGGCGCTACCGCGGCCAAGCCGCTTCCCAGCGCACTCAACGGCGACATCGTGGCGCACACCCACGAAGAGCAGATCGACTTTGCCCGGGCGGTGGACTACGGCCGCCGCACCGGTGGCAAGAACCTGCTTGCCATGGACTTCCAGGAACGCGCCCTCGCCCTCAAGGCGATGGCCGTTTACCTGCAGGAACACAAGAAGGAACTGTACGCCCTGTCGCACCAGACCGGTGCCACCAAGGTCGACAGCGCCATCGACATCGACGGCGGTTTCGGCACGCTGTTTTCCTATGCCAGCATGGGCCGTCGCGACCTACCCTCCGGCAACGTGGTCCATGAAGGCCCAGTGATGCCGCTGGGCAAGGAAAACCACTTTGCCGGCACCCACATCCTGGTGCCCCGCGGTGGTATCGCGGTCCACATCAACGCCTTCAACTTCCCGGTCTGGGGCATGCTGGAAAAGTTTGCCCCCACCTTCCTGGCAGGCATGCCGTGCATTGTCAAACCGGCCACCTCCACCAGCTACGTGACGGAAGCGGCAGTGCGGCTGATGCAGGAATCCGGCGCCTTGCCGGAGGGTGCCCTGCAGCTGATCATCGGCGGCACCGGTGACCTGCTGGACCACCTGCGCGAGCAGGATGTGGTGACCTTTACCGGCTCCGCCAATACCGCACTCAAGCTGCGCAGCCATCCGAACATCCTGTCCCGCTCGATTCCCTTCAACGCCGAAGCGGACTCCCTGAACAGCGCCATCCTGGCGCCGGACGTAACCCCGGACGATGAAGAGTTCGATCTCTTCATCAAGGAAGTGGCCCGGGAAATGACCGTCAAGGCCGGCCAGAAGTGTACCGCCATCCGCCGGGTGCTGGTGCCGAAGGCCCAGGTCGAAGCGGTGAGCGAGAAGCTGAAGGCACGGCTGGCCAAAGTGGTTGCCGGTGATCCTTCGGTGGAAGGCGTTCGCATGGGCGCGCTGGCCTCTCTCGACCAGTGCGCGGACGTAAAAGCCGCCATCGAAGAGCTGAAGAAGTCCAGCGACTGCCTGCTGGGCGGCGAAGGCAACTTTCAGCCCCAGGGTGAAGGCTGCGACAAGGGCGCGTTCCTCGAACCGCACCTGCTGCTGTGCCGTAATCCGGAGCAGGACGGTGGTGCCCACGACATCGAGGCCTTCGGCCCGGTTGCCACCATCATGCCGTACGACACCATTGAGCAGGCGGTCGAGATTACCGCCAAGGGCAAGGGTTCACTGGTGACCACCCTGAGCACCCGCGACCCGGCCATTGCCGCCCGGATCGTACCGCTGCTGGCGGCCTACCACGGTCGTCTGCACCTGCTGGACGCCCAGGCTGCCAAGGAGTCCACCGGCCACGGTTCGCCGCTGCCGATGCTCAAGCACGGTGGCCCCGGACGCGCCGGTGGTGGCGAGGAACTGGGCGGTATCCGCGCGGTTCATCACTACCTGCAGCGCACCGCTATCCAGGGTTCGCCGACCATGCTGGCGGCAGTGACCGGTGAGTATGTGCGTGGCGCCAAGGTCATCGAGACCGGCATCCACCCGTTCCGCCGTCATTTCGAAGACCTGCAGATCAACGAGTCCCTGCTGACTCATCGCCGCACTGTCACCGAAGCCGACATCGTCAACTTCGGCTGCCTGTCCGGCGACCATTTCTACATGCACTTCGATGAAATCGCTGCCCGCCAGTCCCAGTTCGGCGAGCGGATTGCCCACGGCTACTTTGTGCTGTCCGCCGCGGCGGGGCTGTTTGTCTCCCCGGGCGAAGGCCCGGTACTGGCAAACTACGGCATCGACACCCTGCGTTTCATCACACCGGTGCCAATCGGTGACACCATCCAGGCCCGCCTGACTTGCAAGCGCAAGATCGACCAGGGCCGCACCTCACCTGACGGTCATCCGCAGGGCGTGGTGGTCTGGGACGTCGAAGTCCGCAATCAGAAAGATGAACTGGTTGCCAGCTACGACATCCTGACGCTGGTTGCCAAAAAGCCCCGCTAACCCGGGGCGTTTCCGGATAAGGCCCCTGTTGGACCCAGGGGGCTGATGCGGAGGCAAATAAAAGGGGGACAGGCTTGCGGGCCTGTCCCCCTTTTTTTATCGGCTGAATCCCGGCAGAACAGCGACCGAGACGAAATGCGAGGGGGACTGACCTCAAGCCTGTCCCCCTCCGCTCGGGGCCTACATCCCCAGATACGCCTCGCGAACCTTCTCGTTGCTCAGCAGCTCCCGGCCGGTGCCTTCAATGACCACCTTGCCGGTCTCCAGAACGTAGCCGCGGTCGGCCAGGGCCAGGGCCTGGGAGGCGTTCTGCTCCACCAGGAAGATGGTGATGCCTTCCTCCTTGAGCTCCTTGATGATGTCGAAGATCTCTTCGATGATCAGCGGCGCCAGGCCCATGCTGGGCTCGTCCAGCAACAGCAGGCGCGGACGTGCCATCAGGGCGCGGCCCATGGCGAGCATCTGCTGCTGTCCACCGGACAGTTCGCCCGCCAGGTTGTGACGCTTCTGCCGCAGGATCGGGAACTTGGTGTACATCCGCTCCAGGTCGTCCAGCACTTCCGGGCTCCGGCCACGGGTATAGGCACCGAGCAGCAGGTTGTCGTGGACACTGAGGTCCTTGAACACCTGGCGCCCTTCCGGCACCTGGACGATGCCCTGGGCCACCCGCTGGTCGGCGGAAACCTTCGCCAGGTCCTTGCCCTCGAACACCATGCTGCCGCGGTCCATCGGCTGCAGCCCGGAAATGCTCATCAGCAGGGTGGACTTGCCGGCGCCATTGGCACCCACCAGCGACACGATCTCGCCGCTGTTGATGCGCACATCAATATCGTGCAACACCTCGATCTGGCCGTAGGAGGTTGCCAGGCCCTTGATGGCCAGCATTTCCTGTTTGGCGTGAGGCGCGCTGACCCGCTCGGAATGCTTGAGGCCGAGACCCCCGAACTGCTCCGGCGTGTAGCTGACGATCTGGTGGCGCAATTCGCGGAACTCTTCCCGCACCCGCTCGCCAAACAGCGGGTCGTTTTCCACGTCGCGGGATTCGATGATCTGCGCCCAGTCTTCTTCGCTCAGCAGCTTGCGGGCACGGGGAATCACCACACCCTCTTCCTTGCGGATATGCTTGCGCAGGGCTTCGGTAAACCGTGCCAGGGCATGGCTGAACTCTTCCCGGCCCTCGGGCCAGTTTTCCATGCAGCTGGCCAGCAGCCCACGCAGCTCCATCAGCTTGTCGTGGCCCACCAGGTAACCTTTGGAGAGTTTCTCCAGCAGTGGTACCGATTCGGGGGATTTCGCACCCAGCCGCTTGTACAGCTCGATGTCCGTCGGCGTGCTGTGCACCCGTTGCGAGAAGTGCTGGATGTAGTCAAAGATCTTGCTGAACAGGCGCTCATCCGGGCGCTGCTCATTGATGTTCATATCGCTCAGCAACTGGTCCAGCAGATCGAGGATCCGCCACAGTGCCTGGTGTTCCTGCACGATAATCCGGACGGCCTGCTCACTGCGGGACTGGGCAGGCGCCATTTCAGTGTGTTGCTCGGTCATGTGAAATGTCTCCTCGCTCAGCCGCCCAGATAGGCAGCAATCACATCCGGGTTGTTCCGGATTTCCTCAGGGATGCCTTCCGCCAGCACGCGGCCGTAGTTGAGCACCAGCAGGCGATCGGAAATCCCCATCACCAGTTTCATGTCGTGCTCCACCAGCATCACCGTAGTGCCCTGATCGGCGATCTTGCGGATCAGCTCTTCCAGCGCAGCGGTTTCGGTGCCGTTAAGGCCGGCTGCTGGCTCGTCCAGCAGGATTACCTTGGGCTCCGCCGCCAGGGCACGGGCGATTTCCAGCCGCTTGAGGGCACCGTATGACATTGCGGAGGCTTCGGTGTCGAGGTATTCGCCACATCCGACAAACTCCATCAGCTCCGCCGCACGCTGGCGGCAGGACTGTTCATCCCGCAGCAACGCAGGCAACCGGAACAGGGTACTGAACAGGTTACTCTTGAGCTTGAGGTGGCGGCCCAGCATCACGTTCTCGATGGCCGTCATGTTCATGCAGATCTGCATCTGCTGGAAGGTGCGGCACATGCCGCGCTCAGCCAGCTGGTTCGGCTCCAGTTTGGCGGTGCTCTCACCGTTGAGGCGGATTTCACCCTTGGTCGGGGTGTAAATACCGGAAATCAGGTTGAACAGTGTGGTTTTGCCGGCACCGTTGGGGCCGATCACCGAATAGACCTGGCCGGCTTCCACCGCAAAGCTCACCCCTTCCACCGCGTGGACACCACCGAAGGCCTTGTCGAGGCCCTTTACTTCTATCAATGCGCTCATGCCTGACCTCCTGCCTTTTTCTTCATCCGCTTGCTGACCGCCATCTGGATGGTTGGCAGCAGGCCTTTGGGCATGAAGATCATGGTCAGCATCAGGATCAGACCGAACATCACGGTTTCCAGCTCCTGGAAGTCCGCCAGCACCTGGGGCAACAGCTTGAGCACCACGGCGCCGAGGATAACGCCCATAGTTGAGCCCATACCGCCCAGCACCACCATGGTGATCAGTACAATGGAGAAATCGAAAGCCGCCACCGCCGGCGTGATGAAGCCCTGGAAGTGGGCGTACAGTCCGCCCATCAGGCTGGCGTAGATGGCAGAGATGACAAACACCAGGCTCTTGTAGCTGGCAGTGTTCACGCCCACCACCCGGGCCGCAACTTCGGAGCCGTGGACCGAACGCAGGGCGCGGCCAATGGGCGAATCAATCAGGTTCTGGGCAAACCACACCGCCACCAGCAACACCAGGGCCGCAAACAGGTACCAGGCCTGGTTGCCATCGAGCTCCATGCCGAACAGCGAATAGCTGCCGAAAGGGCTCAGTTCCCAGCCGAAGATGTCCAGCGAGGGCACCGGCATACCATCGGGGCCGCCGGTCAGCCAGGTTTCATTGTTGATGATGATGGCAATGATGAAGCCCACCGCCAGGGTCGCCATCGACAGGTAGTGACCTTTCAGCCGCAGAATAGGACGGCCGACAATCCAGGCAATGATACCCACCAGCACCGCGCCCACCAGCAGGGCGGGAATCGACGACCAGCCATAGCTGCCGGTCATGATGCCGCTGAAATAGGCCCCCAGGCCAAAGAAGCCGGCGTGACCGAGGCTGATCTGGCCGGCAAAGCCGACCAGCAGGTTCAGGCCGACCACCGTGGCGGCGATGATGGCCATCTGTGTGGCCAGGTCATAGTGGAATGGATTACTCAGGAACGCCGGCAGGGCGAACAGGATAATCGCGAGAAAGACCAGGTCCCGCAGGCGGGACTGCATAAAACGGTTAACCATCAGACCCTCTCCACGACCTTGGCGCCAAACAATCCACGGGGCATGAAGAACAGCACCACCAGAATCATCGAAAATGCGACAGCGTCTTTGTAATCCGACGAGATGTAGCCGGCGGCCATGGCCTCGACCACGCCCAGCAACAACCCGCCAACTACCGCGCCGACACCGCTGCCGAGACCACCAATGGCGGCGGCAACAAAGCCTTTCAGGCCCAGCATGATGCCGATGTCATAGGAGGTGAAGGTAATCGGTGCCACCACAACGCCGGCCACCGAACCCAGCAGTGCCGACACCATGAACGCCAGCATCAGCACCAGCTGGGTGCGGATACCTACCAGGCGTGCCGCCTCCTTGTTCATCGAGGTGGCCAGGATCGCCTTGCCGATCAGCGTCCTGGTAAAGAACAGCACCAGGCCAACCACCAGGATGGCCCCGATACCCAGCACCCACAGGCTCTGGCTGTTGAGTACCGCGCCGAAGATGCGAATCGGTTCGTCGCTGCTGAAATTCGGCATGACGTGGTATTCCTTACCCCAGACCAGCTGCGCCAGGCCGCGGATAAAGATCGAGGCACCAATGGTAATGATGATCAGGGTAACCACGTCGGCCTGCTTGGCAGGGGCAATGGCGAATCGCTGCAACAGGATACCGAGGACGCCGGCCAGGACCACAGCAAGGATGATCGCAAGCAGCATCGGCACTCCCATTGCCATCAGTGAAACCGTCGCCATGCCACCGATCATCAGGAATTCGCCCTGGGCGAAGTTGATGACGTGACTGGCGTTATAGATGAGGGTGAACCCCAGGGCTATCAGCGCGTAGGTGGCGCCGATAGTGATCCCGGTAAAAAGATACTGTAAGAATTCTGAGAACATAGCCGTGGTTCCGGTCGGACACCGGCCGACGGCCAGCCCCTACGCGGGGCTCAACCGTCAGCCGTGGGACTGCTGTTTGAAGGGATCAGTTAATCAGTTTCCATGCGCCATTCTGGACTTCCAGAATGCGGAAGGAATCTGCCTTGAGGCCGTTGTGGTCTTCCGGAGACATGTTGAACTCGCCGGTAACACCCACGTGGCCCTGGATATTTTCCAGCGCCTTGCGAACAGCTTCAGGCTCGGTACTGCCGGCCGCTTCAATGGCCTTCACCGCCAGCATCAGGCCGTCGTAGGCATAGGCACCGAAAGTGGACACCTTGGCGTTCCAGCGCGCCTCATACTCGGCCTTGTAGCTCTGCACCACTTCCTTCTGGGGATCGTCTTCCGGCAGGGAGTCCGGCACCAGCAGCGGCGACGCCGGCAGGCGCAAGCCTTCAGCAGAAGCCCCGGCAAGGTCAAGGAAGCCGTCGGAAGCCACGCCATGGGACTGGTAGAATGGCAGCTTGATACCCAGCTGGGCATAGTTACGGGTCACAATGGCCGGGCCCTGGCCGAAACCAAAGTTCAGCACACCCTCGACACCCTGGGTGTTACGGATGTTGGTCAGCTGGGCAGTCATGTCGGTATCGGAACCGCTGTAGGTCACATCCGCGAGAATCTCGACACCCAGCTCCTTGGCCACTTCGAGGGTCTGGGTACGGCCGGAAGCACCAAAGCCGTCGGTACCGGAGATCAGCCCGATCTTGGTGATACCGCGCTCCTTCATGTCAGACAGGATGCGCTCTGCGGCCATACGATCGGATTGCGGAGTCTTGAACACCCACTCTTTGACCGGAGTGGTAATCACCACCGCGCCAGCGAGGGAGATGAAGGGAATCTTTGCCTGTTCCACCAGAGGCACAGCGGCCATGGTGGCACCGGTGGTGCTGCCACCGACAATGATATCGACCCGGTCAGAGCGGATCAGACGGCTGGCAAAGTTACGGGCAGACGAGGCATTGCCCACATCGTCATAGTGGATCAGTTCCAGGGGTCGCCCCAGCACACCACCACTTTCGTTGATTTTCTCGACATACATTTCGAGGGTTTTCAGTTCCGGATCTCCCAGAAAGGAGGCCGGCCCGGTAACTGACAGGAAAGACCCGATCTTGATCGGTTCGGCAGCCTGGGCGCTCATAACCAGACCGGCGGCAGCGATTGCTGCAAACTTTCCCGCGCGACGCAACATTGTCTTAAGCATTGTTTTTATTCTCCCGAATTGTGTGGGGCCTGAGATACCCTCAACCATTTCTCAGAAGTAAAACAGCGATCGAAAGCCTGCTCCTGACTTCTGTGTCATGTGAATCGTGCTTCCGCCCGTTGTCGGCTTTGTTTTTGGTGATGCCATCCGTGAATATCCACATCCTAATCGTTCGCCTACAATATAATTCGATACCGTTGACGAATATCAAAGGACGTTATTGTATCATAACGAGCCTGTCAACCGGTTTAGATGACTTCCTGACAGGTCTCTAGAGTAAAGCCGACCTTAGTCCAACGCGCCAGTTGAGCGATATGACACACAATGCTTTACGTGACACACAGGAACCGCATAATACGGTTCAATTCGTTCCCTTGATTTTTCACAATCGGCACCTGACGTATGTCCGCAAAAAGCCAGCTTGAGCTGCTCGTCACCAATTTCCAGAAGAAACGGCCGTTGCGCGCCGGGTCTCTCATCATCACCATCTACGGCGATGCCATCGTGCCCCGCGGCGGCAACGTATGGCTGGGCAGCCTGATGAAACTGGTCGAGCCCATGGGCATCAGCCAGCGGCTGGTACGCACCTCGGTGTACCGGCTGGTCCAGGAGTCCTGGCTGCAAACGGAAAAGGTGGGGCGCTGCAGCTACTACAGCCTGACCGGCCCGGGATTACGCCGCTTCGAGCAGGCTTTCCAGCACGTCTACAGCCTGTCCACCACCGAGTGGAGCGGCAGCTGGTGCCTGGTATTCCTCAACCAGCTGTCACCGGAACTCAAGCAGAAGGTTCGTGAGGAACTGAAGTGGCTGAGTTTCGGCAGCATGGCACCGGGCGTGATGGAACACCCCCGTTTCACCCGCAACGAACTGTTGCCCTTGCTGCAGGAGTGGGGCGCGCTGGAAGACACCATCGTGATGCAGACCGTCCCCATGACCCAGAAGAGCCCCAAGGCGCTGCGTCTGCAGGTACGGGAAAGCTGGAACCTGGACGAACTGGGCGGACGCTATCGCCGCTTCCTGAGCCAGTTCCGGCCAATCTGGCGGGAACTGCAGAACGAGGACACCCTGACCCCGGAAGAGTGCCTGACCCTGCGCATCCTGCTGATCCACGAATACCGCAAAATCCTGCTGCGGGACCCGTTGCTGCCCGATGAACTGTTACCCGGTGACTGGGAAGGCCGCAGCGCCAAGCAGCTGTGCCGCAATCTCTACCGCCAGATTTACCAGCGCGCCGAGCACTGGCTGGATGCCAACCTGGAAAATGCGTCCGGCCCCCTGCCTGGCCCCAATGAGAAATTCTACAAGCGGTTCGGCGGCCTCAAAGGCGGCCCGGGCCAGGACACAGCTCCCGACCGGCACCCGGAACCCGCACTGCCCTGACCGTAAAGCCTTTTCCTGCCCGGGGTGCCCGACGCACCCCGCGGCCCTGTTTTACCCGACAACCGCACGTCCCGACACCTCCTGAACGCCCTCGATTGGTCACTTTTTGACCACCCTCAATTCCGCCGTTTCCTTGCGAAATGTTCATAGTTTTGCCAACCTTTAGAGATGGAAGTATTTTCATAACGAAAAAACGAGCGGAGACAAGCACATGAACAGCATAAGCAAACTGAAGAAACTCGCCGGTATTTCGGCAGTCGCTTTCGCGGCCATGACTGCAGCCAACGCCGTAAACGCCGCGAACTGGCGTTATGCCCATGAAGAATACGAAGGTGACGTGCAGGACGTTTTCGCCTACAAGTTCAAGGAATACATCGAGGAAAATTCCGATCACACCCTACAGGTTTATCGCTTCGGCGAGCTGGGTGAGTCCGACGACATCATGGAGCAGACCCAGGCGGGCATTCTCAACTTTGTTAACCAGTCCCCGGGTTTCACCGGCGCCCTGATTCCGGAAGCGCAGATTTTCTTTATCCCCTACCTGCTGCCCACCGACATGGACACCGTGGTCGAGTTCTTCAACGAGAGCAAGGCCATCAACGAGATGTTCCCGAAGATGTACGCCGAGCACGGTCTGGAGCTGCTGAAAATGTATCCCGAGGGCGAGATGGTCGTCACCCTGGATGAGCCGGCCACCTCTCCGGAAGAGTTCAGTAACAAGAAGATCCGGGTCATGACCAACCCGTTGCTGTCAGAAACCTACGACGCCTTCGGTGCAACCCCGACACCGCTGCCCTGGGGCGAGGTTTACGGAGCGCTGCAGACCAACATGATCCAGGGTCAGGAAAACCCCATTTTCTGGATCGAGTCCGGCGGCCTCTACGAGGTGTCCCCGAACCTGATTTTCACCGGCCACGGCTGGTTCACCACCGCCATGATGGCCAACCAGAACTTCTACGACGGCCTGTCTGACGGCGACAAGAAGCTGGTGCAGGACGCGGCGGACTTCGCCTACACGGAAATCCTCGAGCACATCGATGGCCTGGCCGACGAAGCCCTCGCCAAGATCCAGAAAGCCAGCGACAAGGTCACCGTGACCCGGCTGAACGAAGAACAGATCGAGACCTTCCGCGCCCGCGCGCCACAGGTGGAGAAGAAGTTCATTGAGATGACCGGCAAGCGCGGCGAGGAACTGCTGAACCAGTTCAAGACCGACCTCGAAGCCGTTCAGAATAACTGAAAACACACCGTACCAGGACCGACCGGCGCAGGCCGGTTGGTCCCACGGTTAACCCCGCCCCGCCGGGGCTTGTAACCGGCCGGGAGCGACATGTTCTGGAGCAGAATCCATGTCCGAGAATTCCCCGGAGATCGAAGACGATACCGGATCCTACGAATCTGGCCTGCCCGGCTTCCTTGGCACGATTGACGAGTGGATAGCCAGGATCGAGGCGGTGATGCTCGCCCTTGGCGTCATCCTGATGGCGGTCAACACCTGCGTTAATGTCATCGCCCGCTTTGTCTTCGGCGAGGGCCTGTTTTTTTCGGGCGAGATCAACCGGATTCTGATCATTCTGATTACCTTTGCCGGCATCGGTTACGCCGCGCGCCATGGTCGCCACATCCGCATGTCTGCCATCTACGACCTGCTCCCGGTTGGCGGGCGCAAGGCACTGATGATTGTCATTGCCCTGTTCACCTCGCTGGTGATGTTTTTCCTCTGCTACCACTCCTACGGTTATGTGGACACTTTGCAGAGCCGCGGCAGGATACTGCCTGCCCTGGGGTTCCCGATCTGGACAATTTACGTCTGGGTGCCCGTCGGCTTTGCCATTACCGGCATCCAGTACTTGCTCACCGCCATCAAGAACTTCACCAGCCGCGACGTGTACCTGTCCACCGGTGTGGTTGACGGTTACGCGGACACCGAATCGGAAGTCTGAACAGCAACCGGCCATGGCCGGATAAGGGATAAGGAAGAAACAACATGGCAATGACCTTGATGCTGATCATGATCGGGCTGCTGCTGCTCGGCTTTCCGATGATGATTCCGCTGATCACCGCCGCGGTGGTCGGCTTCGTAATGATGTTCGACGGCTTCGGCCAGATGGGCACCTTCGTGCAACAGATGATGGGTGGCATCCGGCCGGCGTCGTTGATTGCGGTACCCATGTTCATCCTGGCCGCGGACATCATGACCCGCGGTCAGTCCGCCGACCGCCTGATCAACATGGTGATGGCGTTTATCGGCCATATCAAAGGCGGCCTCGCCATCAGCACCGCCACCTCCTGCACCCTGTTCGGTGCGGTCTCCGGTTCCACCCAGGCCACGGTGGTCGCGGTGGGCTCCCCGCTGCGCCCGAAGATGCTCAAAGCGGGTTATTCCGACTCGTTTACCCTGGCACTGATCATCAACGCCAGCGACATTGCCTTCCTGATCCCCCCCAGCATCGGCATGATTATCTACGGCGTCATCTCCGAGACCTCCATCGCCGAGCTGTTTATCGCCGGCATCGGCCCCGGCCTGCTGATCCTGGTGATGTTCTCCATGTACTGCCTGTTCTACGCCTTCAAGAACAAGGTTCCCACCGAGCCCAAGGCCAGCTGGAGTGAGCGTGGCCGCTCGGTAAGGGATGCCCTGTGGCCGTTGTTTTTCCCGGTCATCATTGTGGGCGGGATCTACGGCGGCATCTTCAGCCCGACCGAAGCCGCGGCGGTGTGCGTGCTTTACGCCTTCCTGCTGGAGTTCATCGTCTTCCGCTCGCTGAAGCTGGGCGATATCTACAAGATTGCCAAGTCCACCGGCCTGATTACCGCTGTGGTCTTCATCCTGGTGGCGGTGGGTAACGGCTTCTCCTGGATCATCTCCTTTGCCCAGATTCCCCAGGCCATTCTCGAGTCCGTCGGTGTCAACGAGGCCGGCCCGGTTGGCGTACTGGTGGCCATCTGTGTCGCCTTCTTCATTGCCTGCATGTTCGTCGATCCGATTGTGGTGATCCTGGTGCTCACCCCCATTTTTGCGCCGGCGATCCAGGCCACCGGGCTCGATCCGGTGCTGGTGGGCGTGCTGATAACCCTGCAGGTGGCCATCGGCTCCGCCACGCCACCGTTCGGCTGCGACATTTTCACGGCCATCGCCATTTTCAAGCGGCCTTACTGGGAAGTGATTCGCGGCACTCCGCCGTTTGTCTTCATGCTGATCCTGGCGGCAGCGCTGATCATTGCCTTTCCGCAAATCGCCCTGTTCCTGCGGGACCTCGCCTTTGCGGACTAGGCTGTAGCCGCCTGCTAACTGCTCACGATAGGGAGTGCTGCAATGTTCAAGAAAATCCTGGTGGCCGTCGACGGCTCCAAGGCCTCACTCAAAGCCCTGGACAAGGCCATCGAACTGCAGAAGCTGACCGACGCCGAGATCCATATCATCTGCGTCTACAAGCACCACAGCCTGTTTGAGGCCTCCTTGTCGATCGGCCGCCCCTCGGACATTCAGATCCCTGACAAAGCGCTGTCGGACTATGCCAGGGAGGTGGTCAACCATGCCAAGGAGGTTGCCAGGGAACACGGTGCCACCAAGGTGCGGGGCTTTGTGAAAAGCGGGCGGCCGTCAAAAGTCATCGTGAAATTTGCCGAGGAAAAAGGCGCCGACCTCATTGTGGTGGGCACCCGGGGTACCCACAGTGACAAAGACGGCATGCTGCTGGGCAGTGTGTCCCACCGGGTGGCCAGCATGGCCAAGTGCCCGACCCTGGTGGTCTAGGGCTTGGTGGTCTAGAGCTTGGTGGTCCAGGGCCTGGCGGCCCCGGGCCACCCGTCGAACGGCCCGGCCGGGTTACCGTTGCGGAGGTATCGAATAGGTAATCACGGCGTGGGCCACCGCATCGTCTTCGCCCTCGGAGCACAGGAACACCTCCCCCACTCCCAGCCTGCGCCCCACCTTCAACATTTTGGCGCGGGCAATCACGTCCCGGTCCGGTACCGGCTTGCGCAGGAAGTTGATATTGAGGTTGGTGGTAACCGCCAGCGGTACCAGGCCAATCCTGCTGAGCAGCGCCGCATAGATCGCCACGTCCGCCAGTGCCATCAGCGCCGGCCCGGATACCGTCCCCCCTGGCCGCAGGTGTTCGTCGCCGACGGTCAGCCGCATTTCCGCCCAGCCATCGCCGGACTGTTCCAGCGTGCCGTACCGGCTGCCCTGAGGAAAGTGTTCGGTCAGAAACGCCTGCAGCTCATGCAAGGATGCACTCATGGTCGAAGCCCTCTGTTATTTCTGTTGTGGTCGGGTGGTTGTCTGGATAGTCATGGATGGTCCCATCCTAGCACCGCTCCGTGAGCGACGTTATCCGACTATCGGCGTCATAAAATCCTCATGCCAGCGTCACAGTTCCCGCGCATGCTTGGCGGGGCAATTCCTTGCCCAACCCATCCCTTATGATTCAGGAAGCAATCATGACGTTGAAACAGACTTTGCTGGCTGCCGCAGTAGCCGGCACGCTGACCGGCACGGCCCAGGCCAGCCTGCTTATCAGCGAGTACGTTGAAGGATCGAGTTTCACAGCCCTGCCGGACATGACCTGTGGCGCGGAAGCCACCCGGATCTCCGCTATCCAGGGCAACACCGCCGCCAGCCCGCTTAATGGCAGCGACGTGGTGATCGAAGCCGTGGTTACCGGAGTGTTCAACGGCGCCAACCGCCTTGGCGGGTTCTTTGTCGAGGAGGAGAGCGCTGATCGCGATGGCGATCCGGCCAGCTCCGAAGGGCTGTTCATTTACGGCAACCAAAGCGTTACCCCCGGCGATACCGTACGGGTGGCCGGCAAGGTCACCGAGTACTTCGACCTGACCGAGCTGACCTCAATTTCCGATCCGGTTTCCTGCGGTACCGGCGAGCTGCCACCGCCGGCCCTGGTCAGCCTGCCCTGGGCCAGCGCGGAGGCGCCGGAAGCCTATGAGTCGATGCGGGTAAGCTTCAGCGAACCGCTGACCGTCAACGACAACTATGACCTGACCCGCTATGGCAGCCTGACCCTGGCCAGTGGCCGGCACTTCATTCCCACCCACATCGCTGCGCCCGGCGTGGATGCCGGCCTGGTGGCCGAACTCTATGCCCTGGACCGGCTGATCCTTGACGATGGCAGTAACCAGCAAAATCCCGCAGCCGTGCCCTACCCGACGCCTGGGCTGAGCGCCAGCAACACGGTTCGGGCCGGAGATCAGGTTCATGACCTTACCGGTATCCTGAATTACAGCTACTCGGAATGGCGCCTGCAACCCACCTCAGCGCCCTCCTTCAGCCAGAGCAACCCCCGTGACTCGCAGCCGGCGCTTGCCGATCGCGGCAACCTGGTGGTTGCTTCCTTCAACGTGCTGAACTACTTCAACGGTGATGGCCTCGGCGGCGGCTTTCCCACCGCCCGCGGCGCAGATACCGCTGAAGAACTTAGCCGGCAGACCGCCAAGCTGGTCAGCGCCATCAACGGCCTGGACGCAGACATCGTCGGGTTGATGGAGATCGAGAATGACGGCTACGGCGCCAGCAGCGCCATTGCAGAACTGGCGTCCGCGCTGGGCGCCAGCTGGTCGTGGGTCGATCCCGGGCTGGCAACGCTGGGCGGGGACGAGATTGCGGTTGGTTTCATCTACCGCAACGACCGGGTTGAAACCGTGGGCGAAGCCGCCACCCTCGCCAGCAGCGCCTTCAGCGACCTGAACCGCCAGCCCCTGGCGCAGACCTTCCGCCGCACCGGCTCGGAGGATGGGCTGACCGTGGTGGTCAATCACTTCAAATCCAAGGGCTGCGGTTCCGCCGAAGGTGCCGAGGCCGACCTGGGTGACGGCCAGGGCTGCTGGAACCCGACCCGTACCCGTGCGGCAGAGGAACTGGCCAGCTGGCTGGCCGCCGATGCCACCGGTACCGGCGAGCCGGACATCCTGATCATCGGGGACCTCAATGCCTACGCCAAGGAAGATCCGGTCCAGGCACTCGCGGCCGCCGGCTATTCCGATCTGCTGACCACCTTTGTCGGCGAGCAGGCCTATTCCTACGTGTTCTATGGCCAGGCCGGCTACCTCGACCACGGCCACGCCAATGCCAGCCTGCTGGCGAAAGTGGCGGATGCCGGCGTGTGGCACATCAATGCCGACGAACCCCGTGGCCTGGACTACAACACCGAGTTCAAGTCTGCCGAACAGGTCACTGGCTTGTACGGAGCGGACCCTTACCGGGCCTCGGATCATGACCCGGTGATCGTCGCCCTGACCATGGCCACCGCCGATGAGCCGGCCGGCACCAGCGATCCGGTCGTCACCGACGAGGCCGCCAGCAGTGACGACAGCACCACCGTCGCACCAGGCAGCTCCAGTGGCTGTGCCTACAACCCGGGGGCGCCGTTTGACCCGACGTTGCTGCTGATGGCCGCGCTGGCCCTGGCGGGGCTGACTCTGCGCAAACGCAAGGCGCTGCTTTAACCCGGGTGCGTTAACCCTGGTACGTTACCCTCTGTACGTAAACCCCGGCAAATGGTTCCGCGGGCCCGGCCGAGACACCGGCCGGGCCCGCGGAACCGTCCTCAAACCGCCATCAAAGCATCACCGGGTTGTCACCTTGCTGCGCGATGCTCCCGGGGTACTGTCCAGTACCTCTACACATCATTCAAGGAGCAAGACATGATCCGCAAGTCCGCGTGGGTTCTGGTGCCGCTACTGGCACTGGCCGGATGTAACGACAGCGACAGCAACACGGTCACCGCAAGTGATGACAATATCGATGACATTACCGGCAAGCCACTGACCGTCAACATCCTTCACATCAACGACCATCATTCGCAACTGGACGCGGCCTCCCAGAGCCTGATGATTGCGGACCAGGAGACCGAATTCGAAGCGGGCGGATTTCCCCGGGTTGTCGCCAAGATGGCCGAGCGGGAAGCAGCCCTGGATAACGTGCTGAAACTGCATGCCGGCGACGCTATCACCGGCACCCTGTACTTCACCTCGTTCGAGGGTCAGGCCGACGCCGACCTGATGAACCAGGTGTGTTTCGATGCCTTTGCTCTCGGCAACCACGAATTTGACCGCGGCGACGCCGGCCTGAAGAGCTTCCTCGACATGCTCGCCGGCGGCAGCTGCGCCACCCCGGTGCTGGCCGCCAACGTCAAGCCGCAAGTCGGCACGCCGCTGGCTCCGGTGGCGGAGGATGACTACATCAAGCCCTACACCATCCGGGAACTGGACGGCGAGCAGGTGGGCATCATCGGCATCGATATCGCCAACAAGACCCGGAACAGCTCCAGCCCGCTGACCACCACGCGGTTCCTTGATGAAACCGCCACCGCCCAGGCCATGATCGATGAACTGGAGTCCCAGGGCATCAACAAGATCGTGCTGCTGACCCACTTCCAGTACAGCAACGACGTTGAGCTGGCCGGCAAACTGTCCGGCGTGGACGTGATCATCGGCGGCGACTCCCACACCCTGCTGGGTGATTTTGACAGCTATGGCCTGAGCTCCTCCGGCGCCTACCCCACCGTGGTCACCAATGCCGACGGCGACCGGACCTGTATCGCCCATGCCTGGCAGTATGCCCGCGTGGTGGGTGAGCTGAACGTCGCGTTCAACGCCGAGGGTACCGTGGAGTCCTGTGGCGGTGTTCCGCACCTGCTGCTGGGTGACACCATCATCCGCGAAGACGCCAGCGAAACCGAATACACCCCCGCAGGTACCGAGCGCGACGCCATCCTAGCTGCCATCGCCGCCGATCCGCAGCTCAGCCTGACCGCCAATGACCCGGTTGCCGCCAACACCCTGGCCAACTACACCACCCAGCTGGATGAATTCCGCAATGTGGTGGTGGGTACTGCCACGGAAGATCTCTGTCTGGCGCGGATTCCGGGACGCGCCTATGGCGATGCCAGCTGCCTGGGTGAGGACCCGCTGCGTGGCGGCGATATCCCCAACCTGGTGGCCCAGGCCTTCCTGTTCCAGAGCAAGGATGCCGATGTGGCCATCCAGAATGCCGGCGGTGTCCGTATCGACCTGTTCGCCGGCGACATCACCATTGGCGATGCCTACACCCTGCTGCCGTTTGCCAACACCCTGACCAACCTCACCATGAGCGGCGCCGAAATCCGCCAGGTGCTCAACGAAGCCGTGGATTACGCCCACAGCGACTCCAGTGGCGCCTACCCCTATGCCGCCGGCCTGCGCTGGACCGTGGACATGAACCTGCCCGCCGGTGAACGGCTCTTCGGCATCGAAGTGAAGGAACGGAACAGCACCGAATGGCGGGCGCTGAGCGACAGCGACGTCCTCAACGTGGTGAGCAACAGCTTTACCGCCGGCGGTCGTGATGGCTATGTCACCTTCGGTGCCGTCAGCGACGACGGCCGCGCCGTGGATACCTTCCTCGATTACGCCCAGTCCTTTGTGGACTACGTGATGGAAGTGGGGTCACTGAGCAAGCCGGCGCTGGAGGATTTCTCCACCCAGTCCTACACGCCGGTCATCACTCCGGTGCTGTAAGCAGCCCCACCACTACGACGACGGCGGCACTCCAAGAGTCGAGGGTGCCGCCGCGTCCTGCCACCTCGTAACGCCGCTTCACACCTCCACCCGATTCCGCCCCCTTTGCTTGGCCCGGTACAGGGCTTCGTCAGCCATCCCCAGCAGGTGCATGGGGGATTTGCCGCAATCCGGCCAGGTGGCGATGCCGGCGGATACCGTGAGGTACCCGAGTGAACGACCCTGGTGAATAATGGGGACATCACTGACCGCCCGCAGCAGGGCGCTGGCCCGCTCCCGGGCATCGGCAGCGGTCGCACCGGGCATGATCACCACAAATTCTTCACCGCCGAAGCGGCACACCACATCACTTTCACGGAACTGGCCGGCCAGGGTGCGGGCAACCAGGCGTAATGCCGCATCGCCTGCTTCGTGGCCGTAGCTGTCGTTGAAATGCTTGAACCAGTCGATATCGGCAATCAGTACCGACAGCGGTGACTGGTTACGCTGGGCGACCTTGCCCTCATGGGCCAGGAGTTCGTCGAAGAACCGCCGGTTACGCAAACCGGTGAGGGCATCCTCATAGGAGTAACGCTGCAGCTCTTCCTGCAGGCTGATCCCCGACAGGGTAATGCCAATTTTCTGGATAGCCTGGTCGAGGGCGCTGAACAACCGGGTGGTGCCGTAATCGGACTCTTCGCTGACCAGCTCCGGGTCCACCGTGACAAACAGCAAGCCGGCAGTTTCGATACCATGACGGGCATGCTGCAGGTTGAGCCACAGACACCAGGAACGACCGGTCAGCGACTCGAGGGGGAAGCGGAGGCTGCCGTGATCATCGGGGGTACCGGCGGGTGGGCGGGTCGGCTCCGGCAAACCCTGACGGGTGTCCAGCAACAGCCCGGGTTCTGCCGAATCCGTATAGCCCCAGCAGCTGATACGTTCATAGCCGCCGTCCTTGTGCTGATACAACGCGCCCTGCAGCGGACTGCACAGCCCGGGCATGGCGCGGGCCAGCACGGCAAAGCCCTGGTTGACACTGCGACAGCCCTGCAGCTCGGCAATCACATCCTGCAGCACCCGCCCTTTCGCATTCTCAAAGGCCAGCAGGCGGGCCCGGGCCTGCTCACGGCGGGCCATGGCTTCGAGTTCGGTGGTCCGCTCGGAGACTTTCTGTTCCAGGGAAGCATTGAGCCGCTTCAGCTCATGCTGGGTGGCAGCATAGTGCCAGAGCGACACCAGGACCACGGTGAGGGAGAAAAACAGACTGCCAAAGCTGACCGGTACCCGTTGCCAGGCCAGCACCCCGTGTGCCACCGCCATGTCGATAACCAGCAAGGCACTGAACACGCCAAAGGCCAGCATCAGTGCCCGCTGCTCGCCCGTCAGCTGGCGGAAGCGGCGCACGGCCACCAGCGCCATGGTCACCAGCGACACCAGAAGCAGTGCATCGAACGGCGGGAAGGTCGATGACAGATCAATCGCCCCCGCCAGGGCCAGCGCAAGGGCGCCGGCGAGGTACAGCAGATGGACTTTCCAGACCAGGTTGATCAGCCAGGGCCGGTGGTCGGCCAGCCACTGACCAAGCATCAGCGCCATGGCCACCGGCAACATGTAGTAGGAACCGGCCGCCAGGTAATCCCAGAACAGCGGCGCATGCCACAGCAGCTGGCTGGCCTGGCTCTCTGCCAGCAGCATCAGCGCGGAACTCAGGGCAAACAGGGCAAGGCTGGCAAAGCTTTTCCGGTCACTTTGCAAGACTGCAAACAACAGCGCCAGCAAGGCGATGAGTACCGAGAAGCCGGCAACAATCAAGGACTTCAGGGAGTTGCCGAGAATATGCAGTACCAGCCCGGCGTGGTTCATCACCGCCACTTCACCCCACAGGCCGATATCGATGTAATTGGAATAGACCCGGAAATACAGCGGTTGGTCGTGGTAGTCCGCCGGAAGCGGAATCTCATGCCAGGGCCAGCCCTCGAAACGGCCCCGCCCCTGTTCGTCAAAGGTGCCGTACTGATAGATCATCCGGCCGTCAAACCAGACCTGGGTGATGATGTCGACACTGTAGATGTAAAGCACCGGCGCCTGCCATTCATCATCCGGCAGTGTCACCCGGAACCAGACGTGGCTGCGTCCGGCCCGATCCGGCGGATTGGAAGGAAAGCCGATGGCCTGCCACTGCTCCGGCTCATCAGCCAGGGTCCAGAGCGGCACGCCCTTATCGTTGAACGGCGAGTCGCCCCAGCGGTATTCCCAGCCCTCATTAACGGGCTGCATTACCGCAATGGCGGGACCGGCAACAACAAGCAGGAACAGGATCCCGACAAGAAACAATGAGCTGCGCGGTAATCCCATGGGCAAGGGACCTGCTGGGCTGGTGATGACGGCAAATTATAATTGATATTAGCAACTACCGACATCACCAGCTTGACCGGGGACAAACTTTGACAATGTCCGGTCAGCGGCCAGATTTCAGCATTTCCCAGTACTTGGTGTACACCTGCATGGCTTCGTCGCCCACGTCGGTCTGGAACTCGGCATTCACCATGTCCGCTTCGGTAGGATAGCTGGCACGGTCACTGGCCACGGACTCATCCAGCAGCTCGCGGGCTGCCAGGTTCGGCGTGGCGTAACCGATGTCCGCGCTGATCAGTGCGGAGATTTCCGGGCGCAGCACAAAGCTGATGAACCGGTGGGCCGCATCGACGTTCTTGGCGTTCTTCGGAATCACGAAGCTGTCGAGCCAGGCGATCACGCCTTCTTCCGGATAGACATACTCCAGGGACGGCATATCTTCCTTGCCCATCACCGCTTCACCGTTCCAGATCATGCCGATGTCGGTTTCGCCTTCCAGGTAGGGCATGCGCGGCGCATCGGAGTTGAAGGTACGTACCGACGGCATCAGTTCGGTCAGCTTGTTGTAGGCCGCCTCAATCTCCACCGGATTGGTGCTGTTGCCGGAATAGCCCAGCACCCTCAGGCCAACGTGGAACACTTCCCGCATATCGTTGGTGAGCATCACCGTGCCCTGATACTCGTCTTTCCACAGGTCGGCCCAGGCGGTCACCTCGGCGCCGTCCAGATCGGCGGAATCGTAGGCCAGGCCGGTGGTCCCCCACAGGTAGGGCACGCTGTAGGCGTTGTCCGGATCAAACGCCTGATTCACCAGGTCCGGTGCCAGTTTGTCGAAACCTTCGATCTTGCTGCGGTCAATTTCGGCCAGCAGGCCTTCCTGGCGCATTTTGCTGACGTAGTAGGTAGACGGCACCGCCAGGTCGTACTGGGCGCTGTCATCGAGCAACTTGAGGCGGGCATACATGGCCTCGTTACTGTCGTAGGTGGTGTACACCACCTGGATACCGGTTTCCTCCTGGAAACGGTCCAGCACTTCCTGCGGCATGTACTCCGACCAGTTGTACAGGTTGAGCACCTGCGGTTCATCGGAACCACTGCAGCCGGTCAGGGTAACGGCCACCAGGCCAGCCAGCGCCAGTTTCTTCATCGTTTACTCCTTGTCAGTATCCATTGGGAAAGCATCAGCATCACCAGCGAAAACACCAGCAACAAGGTCCCCAGTGCATTCACTTCCGGTTTCAGGCCCACACGCACCATAGAGTAGATGCGTAATGGCAAAATTTCATAACTTGGCCCGCTGACGAAGGTGCTCACCACCACGTCGTCCAGCGACAGGGTGAAGCCCAGCAGCCAGCCGGCCAGCAGGGCGGGCATGATCACCGGGATCAGCACGGTGCGGGTCATGGTGAAGTCGCTGGCACCGAGATCCCGCGCCGCTTCCGGCAGGCGTTCGTCGAAGCCGCTGAGCCGGGCCATCACGGTGATTACCACAAACGGCAAACAGAAGGTGACATGGGCCAGCAGCAGCGACACAAAGCCCAGCTGCAATCCTATCAGCAGGAACAGCGCCAGCAGTGAGATCGCCAGCACGATTTCCGGGGACATCATCACCACAAACAGCATGCCATTCAGTACCCGCTTGCCGCGAAAGCGGTAACGGTGCAGTGCCAACGCTGTCAGCGCACCGATCAGCGTCGACACCGTGGCCGCCGCCAGCGCCAGCCACAACGAGTTCCACATCGCCTGCACCATGGCGTGGTTGTTGAACAGGGACTCGTACCACTGCAGGCTCAGGCCACCCCAGCGGTAACCGGTACGGGAACTGTTGAACGAGAACACCACCAGCACCAGGATCGGCAGGTACAACAGGGCGTACACTATGCTGAGGTAAGCCCGGGGCAACCAGCGGTTCATGGCTTGCTCTCCCCGTTACCGAGGCGCCGCTCGCTGAGTTTATGGGCCAGCAGCAAGACCGCCATGGCCACCGTAAGCAGGATGCTGGCGGCCGCACCGAACGGCCAGTCCCTGGCATCGAGAAACTGGTTCTTGATCACATTACCCACCAGCAGGTTACGGGAACCGCCCAGAATATCCGCTACAAAGAACAGCCCCATGGCCGGCAGCAGCACCAGCATCACCCCGGCAATCACACCGGGCAGGGTCAGCGGCACCACCACATGGATGAACGTCGGTAACTTGCCCGCCCCCAGGTCGTGGGAGGCCATCAGCAACTCGCGGCGCAGATCCTCGAATACCGAGTACAGCGGCAGAATCATGAAGGGCAGCAACAGATACACCAGGCCAACGATCACCGCACCCTCGGTATAGAGCATTTGCAGGGGTTCGTCGATCAGGCCCAGCCCGATCAGGGCATTGTTGATCAGACCGTTGGTGGCCAGCAGCAACTTGAGGGCGTAGGTACGCACCAGCGAGTTGGTCCAGAACGGCACGATCAACAGGAAGATCAGCAGGGTCTGCCGTGGCTTGGTCAGCCGCGACAGTGCCCAGGCAAAGGGATAGCCGATCAGCAGGCAGCACAGGGTGGTGACCGACGCCATGTACAGCGAGTGCAGGAACACGTCCAGGTAGAGCGGGTCGAGCAGCCGGCGGTAGCTGTCCAGATTGACCGGCAGCGCGATAAAACTGCCCGCGTCCCGGGTCAGCACACTGGTGCCCACCACCAGCAGGTTCGGTGCCAGTACCAGCACCAGCAACCAGCCCCACACCAGCGCCAGCACGGCCGTTTTGAATGGCTGCTGACGGACCTTAAGCATTAACGGCCAACTCCGCGCCCGCCGGCAATTCGTCCGGCTCCACCGGCAGCAGCCACTCCCAGCCATCCACCCAGCTCACCTTCACCGGCTCGCCCAAGCGGTAGTCGAACATCGGGTCATCCTCATCGAAAAACTCGCTGGCAAGCACTTCGGTGCCGTCCGCCAGGTGAATGACCGAATCCAGGGTGCTGCCCTTGTAGTTCCGCTCCACCACTTTGCCCGCCAGGCCGTGGTCGGCGTCCGGCGCCAGCACCCGGATATCCTCAGGCCGCAGCAGTACATGGACCGCCTGCCCTTCGCAGACCGGAAACGACGGGCGGCGCAGTGTGCGATGAACTCCCAGCACATCCACCGTGATGGTGCCGTCACCCAGGCGCTCCAGTTTGCCGGGGAACAGGTTGGTCTCGCCAACAAAGCGGGCGGTGAACAGATTGGCAGGGCGCTCATAGATCTCCCGGGGCGTGCCCAGCTGCTGGATCAGGCCGTCCTTGAGCACCACCACCCGGTCTGACATCGACAGTGCTTCTTCCTGGTCGTGGGTAACAAACACAAAGGTGATACCCAGCTCCCGCTGCAGGCGCTTCAATTCCACCTGCATGGTCCGGCGCAGTTTGTAATCCAGCGCGGACAGCGGCTCATCCAGCAACAACAGCTTCGGTCGCTTGACGACGGCACGGGCAATGGCCACCCGCTGCTGCTGGCCACCGGACAACTGGTGAGGCTTGCGGCGGGCAAAGTCCCCCAACTGCACCATCGCCAGCGCCTCGTCTACCCGCTGACGGATCTCGTCTTTTGGCCGCTTTTCCATCTTCAGGCCGTAGGCGACGTTGTCGAACACCGTCATGTGGGGAAACAGCGCGTAATGCTGAAACACCGTATTCAGCGGCCGGTGCTCCGGCAGGGTATGGGTAATGTCGGTTCCGGCGAGGGTGAGAGAGCCGTCGTCGGGATGCTCGAAGCCGGCCATCAGCCGCAGCAGTGTGGTCTTGCCGCAACCGGAGGGACCCAGCAGGGTGATGAATTCACCATCGCGGATATCAAGATCCAGGGCGTCAAGGACGGATTTACCGTCAAAGGACTTGCTGACGTTACGGAGGGAAAGCAGTGTCTGGTTCATCGGCCGGGCCCAGTTAATGAGCGGCCTATTTTTTCAGAAACGGGCCTGCGGAGAAAGAGCAGGCCCGTATCCGTTCTGATATCAGTCGCCAGAGACGCTGTTCAGGTATGCCTTGTCAGAAATGTTGGTCCACTTGCGCACCTTCGCCAGGTAATCCTGAATGGAGGTGATGATTTCCTTCGCCAGCGGATCTTTCTCGGCTTCCTGCTGCAGCAGGCGGTGCGTGGTTTCACGCAGGGCATCGATGACTTCCGGCGGGAACACCTTGTGGGTCACGTTCGGATAGTCTTCTTTCATGCGGTCCCAGGCATCGGAGCTGTCGTTGGTGCTCTTGGCGTACATATCGTAGGCCGCAGTGCGCATGGCGACACGCAGGATTTCCTGGAGGTCCGCCGGCAGCTTTTCCCAGGTCTTCTGGTTGACCAGGAACTGCACCTCGGCGCCCGGCTCCTGCCAGCCAGAGTAGTAGTACTTGGCGATCTGGTGGAAGCCCATCGGGAAGTCCAGAGCCGGCGCAACCCACTCGAGGGCGTCAATGGTGCCACGCTCAAGGGCGGTATACAGCTCACCCGGCGGCAGGTTGGTCACCGCCACACCCAGCTCGGACATGACCTCGCCGGCAAAGCCCGGGGTACGCATCTTCAGACCTTTGAGGTCCTCCAGGGAATTGATTTCCTTGTTGAACCAGCCACCCATCTGGTTGCCGGTATTACCACCCGGGAAGGACAGCAGGCCGTATGGCTCGTACACCTTCTGCATCAGCTCCATACCACCGCCATAGTAGAACCAGGCGTACTGTTCCGGCGCCAGCATGCCGAAAGGTACGGTGGTGAAGTACATGGCGTTGGGGATGGTGCCCTTGTAGTAGTAGGACGCAGTATGGCCCAGGTCGTACTGACCGTTGCGGACCAGGTCAAAGATACCGAAAGGTGCCTTGTGCTTGTTGGAGGAGTCGATGCGGACCTTGAGCCGGCCAGCGGACATCTTCTCGACCATGTCGGCAAAATGCTTGGTGGTTTCACCAAGGATTGGCGAGTTGGGACCCCAGGTTTCCGCCAGGCGGAGGGTATGGGTTTCTTGCGCGGACACAGTCGCACTCGCAAACGAGCACACCAGCGCCACAACCATCAGGAAATACTTAGGCATTTTCATAAGCGACGTTGCCATCCATTGTTATGTTGGTTTCTTATTGGACCCCCATCATAGCGGCACTTACGCCCCGAGCCAATCGGTCCGGGCCACCTTCCGCTGGCAGCCCGTCCGCCCCGACGTTATTTTCTGACCAGTTCCACCAGCGGCTGGCTGATCAGCGCAGGATCGGCCGCAATGTCGGCCTCCGCCCAGGGGAAGCGGATCCACCGCTTGGCGGAGTATTCCTCCGTCATGTCACTGAACCAGGGCGACGCCGGATCGGTGGACTGGGAATAGGTCACAAAGCCTTCCGCCCGGGGCTGGCCATCGTCGCCCCAGGTCACCGTCTGGATATAGCTGTTGCCGTAGGTAACGTCGTAGGTGCCGTCGGAAAGGCCATCGCCGCGACTGCTGGCGATGGTGAAACTGCCCTCGAAGCCCTCGCCGCCGAAGACCGGAATGACTTTGTCGTGAATGCCGGACACCTGGATGTCGCCCATCGCTGCATCCAGCGGGATACCGGCATCCTGCAGGCGCTGCACGCCATCGGCGAATGCCGTCATCACCAGCGGGCTCAGCACGTTCAGCATGGCCGGGGTATTGACCGGGTCCGCGGGATCAAAAGGCATCAGCCACTTGTCCGGGGACTCAACGGGCAACGGGTCGATGTTGCGCCAGAACTCGCGCCAGATATGACCACCCACCGAGGCGAGGTTGTTGCGACCGTCCCAGGCGCGCAGCACAGTGCAGGCCTCGCTGATATCCACCGGCAGGCCGGAACTGCCGGGCAGCGTGCCCAGGGGACAATAGGCATCAAGCACGGCGTTGCGGGCCAGCTGCTCGGACATCAGCGAGCTGTCCAGCACCGTATCCTGCAGGTTGGCCAGATCAAAACCGGTGCTGCCGGGGCGGCCATCACTGCCGTCAAGCCGCTGGATCACCTGCTGCATGCATTTGCGGGTGCGCAGGGTGCGCGGGGTTTCCTCATCGCCGATGATCGCGGCAAAACCGGTGAGCGGCTGGGCCGGATTCGTCGCCCAGTAACTGTCATTGCAGTTATGGACCCAGTCATCCCGGGTCAGGGAAGGCAGGTTGCCGGGCCCGAACACCCCGGGTGCCGGTGCATCGGCATCGCTATCCCACTGACACACCGCGCGGGCACCATCCAACAACGGCAACCCGGGTGCCAGCTCGCCAAACACCGGTGACAGCGCCGTCAGGCATTCGGTCACCTTGCCGTCCGGCACATTGGGCACTACGGTGATATCGCCGTAATAGGCCGGCTTGCCGGGGCCGGTGGCCACCGTATTTACCCAGGGCACCCCGAGCACGCTGCCGTGCAGGCTGACAAACTCCTCAAAACTGTCGGCACGGTTCCAGCGGAAGAACTGGTTAAGCAGCCGGGCGTTCTCTGCATTGGCGTCCCGCAGGGTGTAGGCCTTGAGCGATGACCAGTTCAGTACCGGAATGCCGGACACCTCGAACTGCAGCATCGGACCGTACTGCGAACGGTACAGCGTGCGGGTTTCCGAGCCTACCGACCCATCCGCCTGCAGGGTCTCGACGGTGATGTCCTCGGCGGTCATATCCACGAACTCCCCCTCATACAGGTATTGGGTCGGGTCGGCCGGATTAAGGGTGAGTTCGTAAAAGGTGAACCGGTAGGCAGTGGATACTGTGTGGCTCCAGGCGAAGTGCTCGTTGAAGCCGATCAGCACGGCGGGCAAACCATACAGCGCAGCCCCCATGATCTCCGCATCCTCCCCCACCTTCAGGTGCGCCAGGTAGAGCCGTTCGGTTTTCTCCCAGGGAAAATGGGGGTTGCCGAACAGCATCGATTCACCGCTGCGGCTGGCCCCGGCGGACAGGCCGTACATGTTGCTGCCAATCGGCAGCTCGCCACCGAGGGGAAAGGCCAGGTCCCCGCTGCCACCCACACCGGCATCCGCCAGCTGTTGCAGCAGGGTTTCCGCGGCGGGCAACACCTCATCAAGCCCGGCCGGCGGGGCCGCGGTGGCAATGCCGTCCACGAACACCGACGAACTGGCCAGCACCGCCAGCCGGAAATAACGCCGGTACATGTCGGCTTCCTCCAGCGCCAGCAACCAGTCGGCATCGCGACAAGCCTGGTGGCGGTCTGGGTGCTTGCCGTCCCGAATTTCTGCCAGGTAGCGGTTATAGCCGGCAACATAGCCGGCCGAGGCATCAATCACTTCCGGATCGCTTGCTGACCTGAACGGCGCAATGGCCTCCTCAGTGGCCACGAAACGCCAGAAGAAATCGGCATTGAGGTTAGTCGTGGTGGCGCCATTGGCGGGAATGGTGTAGGTGCCGTCGGGCCCCAGATACCGTGAGCGCAGGCCACGAATGGTCAGGGTGTCCTCCGCCAGCAGACAGAGATTGTCCTCTGCCTGGGCGTACCCGTAGGCATAGCCCATACTGGCATAATCATCCGCTGTAATGTGGGGAATCCCAAAAGACGTCCGCCGCAGGGTTGCCCGGTACAGCTGCTGGTCACCACCAACAGCCGGTTTCGGCAGGTCGCTCAGCGCCACGTCGCCGGAGCCACTGTCAGATAGGCATCCGCCCAGCAGCAGCGTGGCTGCGCACGCCGCAGAGACAAGAATCCTGTTCTTCATTGTTTCACCCGTGATTGTTGTTATCGGTCTGATAACAACGCCGGGCGGGCGCTCCCGGTTCCGTTTTGCGAAACGTCACGCGAGCGGCCGGGGCACCGGGGTAATCCAGCCAGTGCCCATTGCCGTATCCCGGATCGGCAATTGCGGAGCGCTGGATGGCCAGAATCTGGTTTGCCCTGCCGGGCGACCGACATGTTAGTGTAATGCCCGGCAGCTATACTCAAGCCATCCCGTACAGGGCATGGCACAGCAAGAGGAGACGTTTATGAAGATCCTGATGGTTCTGACTTCTCACGGAGAAATGGGCGACACCGGCCACAAGACCGGTTTCTGGCTCGAGGAATTCACTTCGCCCTACTATGTCTTCCGCGACGCCGGCGCCGACATCACCCTGGCGTCCCCGGCCGGCGGCCAACCGCCGGTAGATCCCAACAGTGAAGCGGAAGATGCCCTGACTGACAGCACACGCCGGTTCAGCCAGGACGACGAGGCCCGGGCGGCACTGGCCAATACCCGCAAACTCGGCGACATCAACGTGGCCGATTTCGACGCCGTCTTCTACCCGGGCGGCCACGGCCCGCTGTGGGACCTGGCGGAAGACGCGACGTCCATCGCACTGATCGAGAATGCCGCCAGGGCTGACAAGGTGATCGGTGCCGTATGCCATGCGCCGGCCGTGTTCCGCCATGTCAAGAACGGCGCCGGAGAAGCCTTCGTGAAAGATCGCCCGGTAACCGGCTTCAGTAACAGCGAGGAAGACGCAGTGCAACTGACCGACGTGGTGCCGTTCCTGGTGGAGGACATGCTCAAGCAGAACGGTGGCCAGTACAGTCGGGCCGACGACTGGGCCTCCCACGTCGTGGTCGATGGCAAACTGGTAACAGGACAGAACCCGGCGTCGTCTGAAGGTACCGCCGAAGCGGTCCTGGAGGCGCTGAAAAAAGCCTGATCCCCGACCCGAGCGAGCCGGCCATGAAGAAACAGCTGTTGCTGATCCGCCATGCCAAATCCAGCTGGGACGATCCCTACCTGGATGACCGGGACCGCCCGCTGAATGACCGGGGGCTGCAGCAACTCAGCGTAATGGCCGGCCCGCTGGCACACCTGGGGGCGTTTGACGGCCCGGTGTTTGTCAGCACCGCGGCCCGCGCACGGGAAACCTTCGAAGGGCTGGCGGACCACCTCCCCGGCCGCGACCTGGTCCGCCATGTCCGCTACCAGCACGCCCTCTACAGCTTCAGCCACAAGGACCTGCTCACCTGGTTAAAGAAGCACGGCGGCGATTACCCGCAGATTACCCTGGTGGGTCATAACCCGGCGCTGCTCGACCTGGCCCGTTACCTGGCCCCCGACGCCCCGGACGCCCTCCCCACCTGCACGATGATTCACCTGACCCTGGCGACGGACTCCTGGAGCAAACTGAAAAAACACTGCGGCAAGGTCAAGGCGCAACTCACCCCGGCGGTGGCGGATTACGGCCAGTTCCAGCGCAAGGCACCCGTTGTGTGCGACGACCATCAGGCGCCACTCCACAAGCGCCTGCCGAAAGCCCTGGCCAGCCGCTACCAGCTGATCCGCGCCCTGGAGCCCGGCGTCGCCGCCGGATTCGATCCGGAATTTCTCCACCAGTACCGCATCAACCTGCGCAGCAGCCGCGCCATCGTGGAGTCCCTTGAAGAAATCACCTGTGACCGGGACCTGAAACGGCCGCTTGCTACGCTCAAGCACTGGGCGAGGGCCACCAGCACGCTGCGGGACCTGGATGTGTTCCTGCTGTCTCTGCAGCAATGGATCCGGCAGGATCGGGAACTGCAGCCGGAGACCCGCCGGGCCCTGGCGGAAGCCGGTGCGGCGACATGGTTTGGCGACTGGCAACACCGCGAACACCAGAACCTGTGCCGGACAATCCACGGCAAGGACTACCAGCAAGACATGCAACACTGGCTGACCTGGCTGGTCTCCGAGGACTTCCGCCAGCGGCTGAAAACCATCGATGCCAGCGCCATCCGCGACACCCTGGTGCCCCGCATCAACCGCTACAACAGCGAACTGGCCGCTCTGACAGCGGACTCACCGGACGACGACCTGCACCGGTTGCGCAAGGCCCTCAAACGCATTCGCTACCTGACCGAGCTGGATGCCACCGCCTCGGCGGTATTGCTGAAGGAATTGAAGAAGCGCCAGAAAGCCTATGGCAACTTCCAGGACCTGTGCGTCCAGATCGACCTGCTGACCCGCTTCCTGGCCGCCGATGCGGCCCGGCCCATCACCCCGGACCATCGGGCCGCTATCGTTGCACTCATTGCACGGCTGGAAGACCAGAAACAGGAGGTGCGTGCCGGGCTGCTGGGCCTACGGGCACTGCCCGCCCCCTTTGGCGGCTGAGCCAGGAAGCCCGTGGGGCGGTTACGCCAAGCCGCGGATAAACACCGCCGGGCGCACCGGTAACCCGGCCAGCAGACCGGTCACCTCACGCTTGAGCCGCCCCGCCTTGCCGGGCCAGTTGGCCGGCAGGCTGATCTCCAGCATCAGGTCCGGCCCCACCTTCGCCATTCTGACCTGCTCCGGTTCCAGCCCCACTGACGTCAGCGCCTCGTGAACCTCTTCCGTCAGCCCGGCGGGCGGCGCCGCCCGCATCAGTTCCCTGACCGCACCGGTCAGCATCTTCAGCGGCACCGTGACAAAATAACCGGAGATCAGCACCATCATCAGCGGGTCGGCATACACCGCCAGCGCCGACCAGCGGCTCTGCTCCAGCCACCAGGCTGCTCCGAACCCGACCAGCACGGCCGCACTCAGCGCGGTGTCCATCAGCCACTGGCGATGCTCTGCCAGCAACAGGCCGGAGCCGGTCCGGCCGTTGGCCCACACCAGGTATAACCAGACCGCAAAACACCCGGCCACGCTCACCGCGGCAAACACCAGCGCCATATCCGCATCCACCGGGCGGCCGCCCTCAAACAGCGACACCAGGGCAGAAATCATTGACAGCACACACACCAGCGTAATCACCAGCCCCTTGACGGCAATCACCAGCGGCTCCACCGCACCATGGCCAAACGGGTAATCATCCGACGCAGGCCGACGCACCAACCGGGCGGCATACAGGGACAACAGTGACAGCGCCAGGCTGACCAGGGAATAGGCGCCGTCAAACAGAATTACCAGAGAATCGATCCACAAGCCCCAGCTGATACCGGCAAGCGCAAACAGGCCAGCGGCAAAGGCAGACAGGGTGAGCGCCATATTTTCCCGCGCTATAAACTTCAACATTTTGATCTCCCGTGAATTACCGGCCATAGTAGCGGCATGCACGCGACAGCGTGAGTCGGTGAGCGCCGGAAAATCCGGCGCCTGGAGAATCCGCTTGAAAACCTCCCAGATCAAAGTGTTCCTCGCCGTGGTCCGCAACGGCACCATTGCGGCTGCCGCCCGGGAACTGAACCGCAGCCGTACCACCGTCAGCACCGTGCTCGCCGCCCTCGAAGACGAGCTCGGCGTGGAGCTGTTCGAACGCAGTGGCAACCAGCTTCACCTGACCGCCATCGGCAGTGCCATCGTGACCGACTGCCGCCGCTTCGACCAGGTGGCCGGCCAGATCATGGCCCGCTGCCAGCATCACCTCAGCGGCGCCGAGTCGGTCCTGCGCATTGCCCGGGACGACTCCATTCCCGAACCGGTCTGGCGCGACCTCCTCAAGCGCCTGAAAACCCGCTTCCCGCAGACCAGCCTGTCGGTTTACCTGGCACCGCCGCGGGAGCTGCCTTCACTGGTCAACAGCCAGTCGGTCGATGTCGCCTATGGCCTGATGCCGCAACTGATGAACGAAGGCTACCAGTGGTTCCGTGAACTGGCCGACGTCCGCATGCTTACGGTCGCCGCACCTGACCACCCGCTCAGTCAACTCAAGCGGGTAACCCAGGACGACCTGGTGCGCCACACCGAAGTCACCCTCGCCTACCTGCAGGACGACCTGCTGGTAGCCGAATCCCCGGAAACCGCCAACTACCTGGCCTTCACCCAGTACGAACTGATCCGCGACGCGGTCATCGACGGCGCCGGCTGGGCCGACCTGCCGCTACCGCTGATCACCGACGCCCTGCGCCAGCGCCAACTGACCGTGGTGCATCACCGCAGCGCGAAATGGTGGAAGGTGTTCAGCGCCCTGGAATCGGAGCAGGCGCAAGGGGGCGCCGTGGTGGGCTGGCTGGCGGATGAGCTGGAGGGCTATCTTGAAGACTATCTTGACGGCGAACCGGAGGGGCCGGCCGCAGCGGCAGCTGAAGTAACGCCGCCGCCATGATCCGGGCGGCTCAGGGGTTCATGGTCCCACACCACCGTCCCCGGCGGCGCCTTCCTCATCGCACTTCTTGCAGTTCAACTCAAATCCCAGCATGGCCGCCCGCCCTTCCGGCGTTATCACCCAGGGCCGGTTAACCCAGGGCGGATCATGACGCACATGCTGGTTATGCCCACAGGCCAACCGGGCAACCCAATGCTGCTCTTCATCCTGGTGGAAGGCGACGATGGGCTGTTTCATGGTGCACGCCGCTCTCTGCCCATCCAGGCCGACCAGGAATAAATCCCCAGCGCCACCCAGATCATCACGAAGCTCATCAGCTTCTCGGTGCTCAGCGGTTCGTTGAACACCAGCAGCGCAATCAGGAACTGGATGGTGGGGTTGATGTACATCAGGAAGCCGACGGTGGCCAGGCGCAGCCTGCGGGCGGCGCCGGCGAAGGCCAGCAGGGGGATGGCGGTGACGATGCCGCTGGAGATCAGCAGCAGGGTCATGCTGGTGTCGCCGGTGAAGTGGGACAGGTCGTAACTGCTCAGCAGCGCCAGGGCCAGCAGGGCCACCGGTAACAGCAGCAGGGTTTCGACAAACAGCCCGGACAGGCCGTCCAGTTCGACTTTCTTGCGGAACAGACCGTAGGTGCCGAAGCTGAAGGCCAGCACCAGGGTGATCCAGGGCACCACGCCGAGCAGGAACAGCTGGTAGAGGATGGCTACGGTGGCCAGGCCGATGGCCACGCCCTGCAGGCGGCTGATGGTTTCCCGCAGGATCAGCATGCCCATGGCCACGTTTACCAGCGGGGTGAGGAAGTAACCGAGGCTGGCCTGCAGGACATGGCGGGTTTCCACAGCGTAGATGTAGACACCCCAGTTGAGGGCTATGAACAACGCACAGCCGAGCACGTAACCGAGTTTTTCGGGGTGGGCCAGCGCGGTTGTGACCGGTTGCCAGCGTTTCAGCACGCTGATGACGATGGCAAGGAACACGCAGGACCAGATCACCCGGTGAAGCAGCACCTCGTAGGCGGGCACTCCCCCGAACAGCGCGAAGTAGAGCGGAAAGCTGCCCCACATGGTGTAGGCAGCCAGGCCGTAGAGAACACCTTTGGTGGCTTCGGGAGTGGCGTTTTTCATAGCTTCCTCATCATCAGGTCACACCAATCTAGCACACTGCCGGGGACGGAGCCTCCTCGACCAACGTCGGTCCGGCTTGGGCCACCCGGCTCAGAGGCAGCAGGCTTTGTACTTCTTGCCGCTGCCACAGGAGCATGGGTCATTACGGCCGGGTTTCAGGGTGCCCTCGGTGGTCCGGCCACTGAGGTAGTACCAGCGGCCGGCTTCGCGCAGGAAGTCGGAGTGTTCTTCGAGATAACCCCAACCACTGCCGGCTCGGTAAATGGCGCGGAAATGCACGCTGCCGCGGTCTCCGGTGGTAGCGCTGTCGAACACCTGCAACGAGGTCCAGGCGGGAGCGTGATCGAGGTCCAGGAGTTCCTGGGGACAGACCCGAGGTCTGTCCCCTGTGGGGGGCGGGTCTTGGGGACAGACCTCAGGCCTGTCCCCGGTCGGGGTAGCGTGGCCTGCCGGCGTTGGGCGGGTGTCGGGGTGCCAGGTGGCGAGCAGATAGTCCGCCTGCTTGAGCACAAAGGCCGTGTAGCGGGACCGCATCAGGGCTTCGGGGCCAGGAGCCGGCTGGCCCTGGTGCCAGCGCTGGCAGCAGTCGGCATAGCTGGCCTGGCTGCCGCAGGGGCAACGCATCGTTTGGGGGTGAACAGGATCGGAGGAAACAGTATCGGGGTGAGAGGTCATTGGTCGCCTTTCGTTCCATGCGAGTTCGGTGGACGCAGTTTATCAGGACTGCAAAGTCTTCGCCGTGCACACCCTGTCCAGCCAGCCCGTACAGCCAACTCTGTACAGCCAACCCTGTCCAGCCAACCCCAGTCAGCCAGTCCACAGGCGCGCCCGGAACCGGCTTTGGCGCCACAGCAATGCTACCCAGAGGGCGTGCAGGTTCAGCAACAGTGCCAGCACCCACTCAAAGGCGTCGTCCCGCCGGCTGTAAAACTCCGGTGCAACGCCGTTGAGTATTACCGTGAGGATGCCGATACCCAGGGTCAGCTGGCACAGCCATAGCAGGCGTTGCCCGGCCTGTTGCCAGCGGGGCTGGTGCGCCAGGGCTGAACTCAGCAGCAACTGGTTGATGAAGGTGAGCGAGAAATACAGCACAACCCCGATCCGCCGCACCAGGTTGAAGCCCTCACCGCCGTGGCCCAGAGCCAGGGTGTAGGCCGCCAGCGCCAGGCTGGCAATCAGGCCGAGGGCTGGCAGCCAGCGGATGCCCCGGGTCGTGCAACCCAGCTGGCGCAGCCAGCGGGCGTTCAGCCACCACCACAGGATGCCCAGCGTTGCCGCCGGCAGCATGGTGCCCTTGAAGATAAAATACGAGGTGCCATGGCGGCCGGTACGACTGATACTGGTACAGCTGTCCCAATAAGGAATGCAGGCATCGATATGCCCCTCCAGCACCGAGACCCCGAAGGTGAGGTGGATGGTAAGCAGGGGAATCAGCCCGGCGGCCAGCGCCAGCCACCAGAGCGGGATGCCGTCGGGTTTGGAAGCCATACCTGGGAACGTCCGCTATGCCTGTTGCTCCTCAAGCATAGCGGTAGCGACAGCTTTTGCCGAGGCAGCCGGGGAAGAGGCCTCTCGGTTACGGGCTCAGCCCCGGGTGATTACCGCCATGGTGAGACGGGAGATGCAGGTGACCTTGCCCTCTTCATTTTCAATGCGGATTTCCCAGACTTGGGTCGTGCTGCCGATGTGGACAGCTCGGGCGGTACCATAGACCCAGCCACTGGCGACCGAACGGATGTGGTTGGCGTTGATGTCGAGGCCCACTGCCACCTGGTTGTCATGTTTGAGGCAGCAGTTGGCCGCCATGCTGCCCAGGGTTTCCGCCAGCACCACCGAAGACCCGCCGTGAAGAATACCGAACGGCTGTACCGTGCGGTGATCCACCGGCATGCGTCCCTTGACGTAGTCGTCTCCGATTTCCAGGTATTCGATGCCCATATGGGCCACGGCCGTGTTCTTGCTGCGCTCGGCCATGTCTTCAAGTTTCGGGGTGCGGGTCCAGATTGCCATGCGGTTGTTCTCTCCTGATGGGTATCCCGGCAAAACGGGGGAATGATGAATCAATCAGCAGAGTCTATACCGGTAGCATGCGAACCACCATCCTGCGGATGCCGGCGGGCGGGGCTCAGTAGGCCCCGCGAATGATCTCGATACCCGGGCCGAGGGCATCGCGCCAGGCGCGGTCGAGGTCGGGAGTGTACTCGGGGTCGTGCTTGCGCACGGTGGTCATCAGGGCGTCCAGCCATAAGTTGTACCACTCCGGCGGAATGTTGTAGCCGGTGCGGTCGTGGCTCTCGCCCAGGGCCTTCAGCTTGCGGTCAGACATGCCACGGGCATGGAGAACCAGCTGCAGGATGCCTGCACGCAGGAGGTGGCGCTGGGCCGGCATGTCGGTATTCACAAAGCGCTGGCGAATAGCATCCGAGCTGCCCATGAAGTAGCTGTAAAAATCCACGAAAAACTCGTCGCGGTTGCAGCAGCGACCGTAACTCTGGAACACCAGATCACTCTTGGAAATCTTCATTGGCAGGGCCTCCTTTGCGCGAAGCGGCGGAGGTTACAGCAGCCACCGGAGCGCCACCAGAGTGCCTTCGACTTCTACTTATGAGACAAATGTCCAATATCCTGGCACCTGACAGGCCATCAGGAACGCCCCTCAATACACCCGCACCAGCTCCCCTTTCTGCCAGCCCAGACGACCGGTTTCTGTTACCTGCCGGCGGATGCCCGGCACCGGCCGGATCATGAACAGGTCGCCGTTGCGACCGACCAGCGTCTTCGGCACGCCACAGTCGCGGGCGATGCGGGCGTGGGTCGCCATGTGGACGTCTTCACCATGCACCGGAATCGCCAGTGCCGGCTGTACCCAGCCATACATCGCCCGCAGTTCGTCCTCCGCCGGATGACCGGAGGCGTGAATCGGGATGCTGGATGACTCGGCCGTCACCACCTCAATGCCCTGCCCGCGGAGCTGGCCGATCAGCGCCTCGATGGCGTCTTCGTTGCCGGGGATGGCACGGGCACTGAAGATCACCCTGTCACCGGCTTCCAGTTCCAGGTCGGGATGGGTCCCCATCGCCAGCCGGCGCAGCGCGGTGCGCGGTTCGCCCTGACTGCCGGTGGCCACCACCAGCACTTCCTCCCGTGGCAGGTAGCCCAGGTGGCCCGGGTTGATCAGCTCATCGGCCCGGTCCCACAGGCCCGCGGCCTTGGCGGCACCGCTCATGTTGACCAGTGAGCGCCCCAGCAGTCCCATGTAGCGACCGGTCTCCCGGGCAATCTGTGCCAGCGTGTGCAGGCGGGCAATGTTACTGCCAAAACAGGCCACCACCACCCGGCCACGGGCAGAGCCAATCGCCGCCAGCAGGCCCTCGTGCAGCACCGCCTCGGACGTGGAGTGGCCACTGACGGTCGCATTGGTGGAATCACACACCATGGCAGTCACCCCCTCGTCCGCCAGCGCGCGGAAGGTGGCGGGCGAGTAGCCATGGCCCACCAGGGGGTGGTCATCCAGCTTCCAGTCGCCACTGTGAAAGATGTTGCCGGCCGGGGTACGGATCATCAGGGCGTTGGGGTCCGGTATGGAGTGGGTCAGCGCCAGCCACTGCACTTCGAAGGGGCCGATGCGGCGACGCTGGTCCACCTCCACCACATGGATCGGCACCCGGTGCAGCAGATCAAACTCCGCCAGCTTGCGACGAAGGATTTCGGCGGTGAACCGGCTGGTGTAGATGGGGCATTGCAGCAGTGGCCACAGGTAAGGCACCGCACCGATATGGTCTTCATGGGCGTGGGTGATGATCAGCCCCGCCAGCTGGTCACGCCGGTCGGCTATAAATTCCGGATCGGCCATCTGCACCGGCGGCTCGCCCCGGTGATGGACGGTGCCGTCGGCCGCAATCCGCCCCGGTTTCGGGAAGGTGACGCCACAGTCCACCATCAACCACTGGCCGTCGTGGCCGTACAGATTCAGGTTCATACCGATCTCACCGGTGCCGCCCAGCGGCAGGAACCAGAGGTCATGTTGGTCAGGTGTCATGCTGGCCTGGTGTCACAGTGGTCAGGTGCCATGTTGTACTGCCTGTAGTTATGATGACTGAAACCCTAAGGTAAACCGGCATTGCTGGCAAATGATCGAGACTCATGCACATTCTTGTCGTCGATCTGGAAGCTACCTGCTGGCAGGGCCACCTGCCCGGCACCGTGCGCCGGCAAACGGTGAATGACATGGAGGTACTGGAGATCGGTTGCGCCCTGGCTACTGCCGACGGCAATGTCCTGGACTCGGCCAGCTTCCTGGCGCGGCCGGTGCTGCGCCCCCGGCTCAGCGAGTTCTGCCGCGAACTTACCGGCATCCGCCAGCAGGATGCCGATCGCGCACCCCACTATGGCGAGGCGGTGGCGCAGCTGAATGCCTGGCTGGCCGACAAGCCCGCCATCGATCTTTGGGTCAGCTGGGGCGATTACGACTTTTACCAGCTGGAGGCTGAATTCTACCGCAACCACTGTGCTCCGGCATTTATGGCCCGCCCTCACCTCAACCTCAAGCTGGCCTGGCGCAAAACCACCGGCCTGCAAGGCCGGATGGATTTTGCGGACGTGCTGGCCCATCACCGGCTGGATTTCGAGGGCCGCCCCCATCGCGGCGTCGACGATGCCCGCAACGCCGCCCGCTTGCTGCGCCATATCGACAGCCGATACCTCCGCCTCCACCTGCAGTGGCACTCCCGCCAGGTATTGCGTCACCTGGGGGTGAAACCCGGCCTGTTGCGTTACCTGCTGCCGGGGATGGCTGCCCGCTGGTAGCGACCGGCGCTTCCGCGCTGACGACAGCTACTTTTTGGCCATGTTGCCGTTGAGGATCAGGTAACAGGCATAACCGATGACCACTCCCCAGAACGCCGAGGACAAGCCGAACAACGACAGTCCGGAGGCCGTCACAATGAACGTGATCAGCGACGCCTCGCGGTGACTGGCGTCATCCAGTGCGGCATGCAGGTTGCCGGCAATGGCCCCCAACAGGGCGAGGCCCGCCAGCACCGCGACAAAGGCGGCGGGCAACGAAGTGAACAGGGCCACGATGGTGCCGGCAAACAGGCCACCGACCAGGTAGAACACCCCGTTGAATACCCCGGCCACATAACGCCGGTCCGGATCCTCATGGGCATCCTTGCCAGTGCAGATGGCGGCAGTGATGGCGGCCACCACGGTGGTAATCCCGCCAAACAGCGCCATCGGCAGGGACACCAGGCTGGTCACCGCAATCACCGGCTTGGCTTTGACCCGGTAACCCGCCCCCTGCAGGATCGCCATACCCGGCAGGAACTGTCCGGTAAGGCTGACCAGCACCAGCGGGATCGCCAGGCTGAGGGTTGCGCCCAGATTCCACTGTGGAACGATAAGCTGCGGTACCGCCAGGCTGAGGCGCACCCCGGCCAGCGAGGCACCCTCCAGCACCACCGCCAGCAGCACGCCGACCATGAGCAGCAGGACCAGGGTGTATTTCGGCCACAGCCGGCGGAACACCACATACGCCACCAGCATGCCGATCGCCAGTGCCGGGGTGGTTTCGATAGCCGCGAAGGCACCGATACCAAACTGGAACAGGATGCCGGCCATCATGCCGGCGGCCACGCCTTTGGGAATGGCCCTGACAATGGCATCGAAGGTACCGGACACGCCGATGATGAAAATGATCACCGCGGCCGTGAGGTAGGCACCCACCGCCTCGTTCAGTGACAACCCGGGAAACAGCGCCACCAGCAGGGCGGTGCCCGGTGCCGACCAGGCGGTGACCACCGGCGCCCGCAGCCACAGCGACAGCACAATGCCGGAGATGGCCGCCCCCATGGAAATGGCCCAGACCCAGGAGGTCATCATCTGGGGCGGAATGTCGGCCGCTGAACCGGCCTGGAAAAAGATCGCCAGCGGACCGGCATAGGAGACCAGTACTGCCAGAAAGCCGGCGGCAACCGCCGACACCGACAGGTCTCCGAACAAACGGGTCATAAGTTCATCCTTAATGATCTGCGAAGCAACAAGCTTAGCCAAAAAAGAGCCCCGCACGCTCGCGCGCCGGGGCTAAAGAGGGGTATGACAGACAAGTCGATGTCCCTCGGGGTCGCTTCAACGTTCTGAAGTCAGTTGCCTGCTGCCATGCCGAGCTCCGGTTGCGCCTGCTTCAGCCGGAAGCGACGCCCTACCAGGGCGATGGCAATGGTGGCGATGGCGCCGGGAATGGCCAGCACCAGGAAATTCATCTGGTGCGGCAGCGCCAGCGCCAACAAGGTGCCGCCCAGCATCGGGCCGACGATGGCCCCGTTACGGCCAATGCCGGAGGCCCAGCCCAGTCCGGTGGAGCGGATACTGGTGGGATAGTACTGGGCGACATAGGCGTACAGCAGAATCTGCGAACCGATGGTGGTGGCGCCGGCAATCCCCATCAGGGTGTACAGCAGCCACATCGGGTTCGGGTAACCCAGGGCAATCAACGAACCGGAACCCAGGATAAAGAAGGACACCAGGACCGAACGCAGGGAGAACCTGTCGGCCAGCCAGCCGCCACCCACGGCACCGATAATGGCGCCGATGTTGAGCACCATCAGGAACATCAGGCTGGAACTGAGCGGATAGCCGGCGGCGGACATCAGCTTCGGCAGCCAGGAACCCAGCGCGTAAACCATCAACAGGCAGTTAAAGAAGGCCACCCAGAACATCATCGTGCTCATGGCACGGCCACCGCGGAACAGCTCCAGTACCGGCGCCTTGTTTTCCGCCACCGGCGGCACGGTCAGCACGTCCTGGCTGGTGATGTGTTTGAACGGTGCGACTTTCTGGAGAATCGCCCGGGCCTCGGTTTCACGCTTTTGCGCCATCAGGAAGGCCACGGACTCCGGCAGGAAACGGATCATCACCGGCAGGATCAGCAGTGGCACAGCGGCCAGCCAGAACATGATCTGCCAGCCGAAGTTGGGCACAATCCAGATTCCCAGGCCGGCAGACATCATGCCGCCCACCGCGTAGCCGCTGAACATCAGCGCCACCAGGGTGCTGCGCTTGCGCGCGGGGGAATATTCACTCATCAGCGACACCACGTTGGGCATCACGCCACCGATTCCGAGGCCGGCAATAAACCGCAGTATGCCGAACTGCCAGGCGTTGGTGGCAAATCCGTTGATCACCGTGGTGAGACTGAACAGCACCACGCAGATCAGAATGACTTTTTTGCGGCCCCATTTATCGGACAGCATGCCGAAGCCCATCGCGCCGAACATCATGCCAAACAGGGCACTACTGCCGAGCAGGCCGGCCACGTAAGGGTTGAGGTTCCACTGCTCCATCAACAGCGGCAGCACCACGCCATAGATCACCAGGTCGTAGCCGTCGAAAATGATGATCAGGGTGCACCAGAAGAGGACCTTCCAGTGGAAACCATTAAAGCTTGCGTTATCGATAACGTCGTTGACGTCGATATTTCTCATGGGTCTGTTGCTCCGAGTGTTGTTGTTGTCTTCGGGTGTGTTGACCAGGGGACAGACCAGAGGTCTGTCCCCGACTACTACTTCTCTACTTCGGGGACTGACCTTTGGTCTGTCCCCGGAGGTTAGAAAAGGGACAGACCAGAGGTCTGTCCCTGTACTGCCTTACCCGCAGTCCCCTCCCGCTACCGGAAGGATGGTGCCGGTGATATAGCTGGCGGCATCGGACGCCAGGAACAGGATCGGCTCGGCCTGTTCGTCCAGGGTGCCGTAGCGGTGCATGAAGCTGCTGGCATTGGTCTGGTCGATCAGGGTCTGGTACCAGCCCTTCTCCTGCTCGCCCTGCGCTTCGGTATTGCGCGGGGTCAGCCGGGGGGGCGCCTCGGTACCGCCGGGAGCGGTGGCGTTGACGCGGATGTTGTGGCCGGCGTATTCGAAGGCCAGGTTGACGGTCATGCCGTTCACCCCGGCCTTGGCGGCGCCGTAAGGCACTCGCATCAGGCCGCGGGTGGCGACGGATGACACATTCACAATGGCCCCGCCCTTCTGCTCCACCATGTAGGGCAACACCGCACGGCAGCACCACAGGGTGGGAAACAGCGAGCGCTGGATTTCCTTCTGGATCTGTTCGGGCTGGTAATGCTCGAACGGCTGGGCCCAGATGGTGCCACCCACGTTATTGATCAGGATGTCGATGCGGCCGTACTGCTCATGGGCCTTGGCCATCACCATTTCCGCGCCTTCCCAGGTTTCCAGGTTGGCCTGCACGGCCACGGCTTCGGCGCCCTGGTCACGCAGTTCGGCGGCCACGCCCTGGACGTAATCGGCGATGTCTACCAGCACCAGGCGGGCACCTTCGGCGGCGGCCAGTTCCGCCACCCGCTTGCCGATGCCCTGGGCGGCCCCGGTAACCACCATGACCTTGGCGGTGAAGCGCGGCGTCATGCCACCTTCTCCTCAACCGCGGTCACGCTCGGGGTGAACTTCTCGTAGTGGAAGGAATTCGGTTCAATGCCCTGCTCGCGGAAGTAGCCCAGTACCGCGTCCACCATGGGAGGCGGCCCGCACAGGTAGACATCCACGTCGCCGTCGTTCAGCGGCGCGCCTTCCATGTGATTGGTCACATAGCCCTTGCGGGGATGGCTGCTGTCGTCGCTGGCGACCACGGTGGCAAAGCTGAAGTTGTCCAGCTCGGCGGCAAAGGCTTCGAGGGCCGCCACGCACACCAGGTCCTCGTCGTTGGTCACGCCGTAGATCAGGTGCACCGGCTGGTCACAGCCGTTGGCCTTGAGGTGCTCCAGCATCGACAGGAACGGCGCCAGGCCGGTTCCGCCGGCCAGCATCAGCACCGGACGCGCCACCGGACGCAGGTAGAAGCTGCCCATCGGCCCGGTCAGCGTCAGCTCGGCACCGGTCTTGGCGGTGCCCACCAGGTAGCTGCTCATCAGGCCGCCGGGCACGTTGCGGATCAGGAAGCTGAGGTCGCGGCTACCCGGCTTCGAGCTGAACGAGTAGGCCCGGGTTTCCTGGGTGCCGGGCACCCTGATGTTCATGTACTGGCCCGGCAGGAAGCCCACATCCGCCGCCGCGGTGATTTTCAGCTCGATGGCGGTGGCGGAGATCAGGTTGACCTCGGCCACGGTGCCGGCCACTTCGGCAATTCCGGTCTTGCACATGGTGGAGGCCACGGGGATCTCCACCACGCAATCGCTGGAGGGCACCATCTGACAGGTCAGGATCTTGCCCTGTTCGGCTTCTTCGTCAGACAGCGCTTCGTCGATGTACTCCTCGCCCAGGTCAAACTCGCCCTGGTGACAGGAACCCTTGCAGGTGCCGCACACGCCGTCGGAACAGTCCATGGGCAGGTTGATCTGGTTACGGTAGGCCGCATCCAGCACCGTTTCACCCTCGTTGCAGGAGATGAAACGGGTAACGCCGTCTTCGAAGTTAAGCGCGATGTTGTAACTCATGATGATGCTCTCCCCATCAATTACAGGTGGTAGATATCAATCACCTGATTGATGTAATCGTTGTTCAGGATCACCTTCTTCTCGGTAATCAGCGGTTGCTCGCCACTGACATCCAGGGTGTAGAAGGAGGTACCGAAAAAAGTCTGGGTCTTGTGGTAGCGGTGGCTGTTGGTCTGCCAGTTGAAGCGCAGTTTCACCGTGTCACCGTCCCGCTCCAGGATTTCCAGGTTGGTGGTCAGGTGCGTAGTGCGCGGCTCCGGCATCGAACTGGCGCCGGAGCGCTCAGTCTTGATGCGGTACACCCGGTCTTCCAGACCCTGACGGTTCGGGTAATAGATCAGCGAGATCTCGGTTTGCGGATCTTCGGTCAGCTGGTCTTCATCGTCCCAGGACGGCATCCAGTAGGTAACGTCTTCGTGGTAGCACTGCAGCCACTGGTCCCACTGGCGGTCATCCAGCAGACGGGCCTCGCGGTAGACAAACGCCTGGATCTGTTCGAAGGTCATGCTCATGCGGAAGCCTCCTCTGAGGAAACGGTAGAGAGAGAAATGAAACGGGCGCGCTCGGTGTCGATGGCCCTGGTCATCTCTTCCACCCAATGCTGGTGGTGAGTGACATACAGGCCTTCGTCTTCGGGCTTGGCGCCGCTGAGGATGGGCTTCAGGCCGATGGCCCTGGCACCTTCGTCCGGGCCTTCGATCCAGTGCTTGGCACCACGGCTCATGTCGTTCCACTTCAGGCCGCTGGCTTCGTAGCCTTCCTGGCAGCCGCGGAATTCTTCCAGATCGTCCGGCGTACCCATGCCGCTGACGTTGAAGAAGTCTTCGTACTGGCGAATGCGCTTGGCGCGGTCGGCCGCCGGCTCGTTCTTCGGCGCCCAGCAGTAGATGGTGATTTCGGTCTTGTTGACGGAAATCGGCCGCAGCACCCGGATCTGGGTGGAGAACTGATCCATCAGGTACACATTCGGGTACAGGCACAGGTTCTTGGTGGTGCGAACGATGGAATCGGCGCGGGCTTCACCAAACTGCTCTTCCAGGCGTTTGAGCTGACCGAACACCGGACGCACTTCCGGGTTCATCAGGCGGGTCCACAGCATCATGTGGCCGTTCTCGAAGGAGTAGAAACCGCCCTCGTTGGACCAGCTCTTGGCGTCCACGGCCTCGGTGCCGCCCTTGTCATAGTTACGCTGGCCCATGGTGGACAGGTAGTTCCAGTGCACGGTGCCGACGTGGTAGCCGTCGGCGCCGTTCTCGGCGGTCAGCTTCCAGTTGCCTTCGTAGGTGTAGGTGGAGGCACCACGCAGCACTTCGAGGCCGTCTTCCGCCTGATCAACGATGTTGTCGATGATCTTGGTGGTTTCGCCCAGATACTCCGCCAGCGGCAGCACGTCGGAGCTGAGGCTGCCGAACAGGAAGCCACGGTAGGATTCGAACTTCGGCAGCAGCTTGAGGTCGTGGGAACCCTCGGTGTTGAAGCTGTCCGGGTAGCCGCCTTTCTTCTGGTCACGGGCTTTCAGCAGCTTGCCGTCGTTCTTGAAGGTCCAGCCGTGGAACGGACAGGTGAATGAGGACTTGTTGCCACGCTTTTTGCGGCACAGGGTGGCGCCACGGTGGGAACAGGTATTGAGCATCGCCTTGAGCTCGCCATCCTTGGTACGGGTTATGACAACCGGCTGACGACCGACGGTGGTGGTGAAGTAGTCACCCGGATTCTCCACCTGGCTTTCGTGGGCCAGGTAAATCCAGTTGCCTTCGAAGATGTGCTTCATCTCCAGGTCGAACAGCTCCTGGTCGGTGAAGATGCTGCGGTCACAGCGGTAATGGCCGGTTGTCGGGTCGGCTTCTACCGCCCCGCGGATCTGCTTTTCAAGTCTGTCGAGTTGGCGAGTCATGTTCGTCACTCCATCTTGTTGTTGTGAAGACCGTTTTCCGGGCGCGAGGGGCCCCAGGCCGGCCCGCCTGAGCGGGCCGGTCGGATCACAAAACGTTTCGATTAAGGGTTCGGGACTTAAGCTGCTTCGCCTTCCAGGGCACGCTTGCGCTCATGGCGATCCTGCAGTTCTGCCTTGTCGGTAGAGACCAGCTGGATGTTGAATTCCACCTCGGTAAACGGCTTGTTGAGGCCGAACTGCTCGGCCTTGGCCGGATCCTCGATGCGGTTGGCTTCCACCACCAGCTCTTCGCGGGTTGCGAAGGCAAAATCGTCGTAGGTGTACTCATCACCCGCCAGGTTGATCTGGGTAGTCAGGTGCTTGTAGCCCGGCTTGGAGATGAAGAAGTGGATGTGCGCCGGGCGACGGCCGTGACGACCCAGCAGGTTCAGCAGCGCCTGGGTGGAGCCTTCAGGCGGGCAACCGTAACCAGCCGGAATGATGGACTGGGCGGTGTAACGGCCATTTTCGTCGGTGCGGATGCGGCGACGCAGGTTGTAGTCGCTCTGGGACTGGTCGAAGTAGGAATAGTTGCCCATGGTGTTGGCGTGCCATACATCCACCACGGCATTGACCAGCGGGTTGCCATTCTCGTCCGTCACCTGACCGGTCAGGATCATGGTCTCGGCGCTGTCGTCGGAGCCATCGTCCATGCGGGCGAACCCTTCGTTCATCGGAGCACCGGCGACGTACAACGGGCCTTCGATGGTGCGCGGCGTGCCGCCGGCCAGGCCATTGGCCTCATCTTCGGCATCCATCCGGATGTCGAGGTACTTGTCCATGCCGAGGCCCGGCGCCAGCAGGGCCGCTTCACCGTTCTTGCCCAGGTCGCCGATGTAGTAAACGGCCTGCCAGAACTCTTCCGGGGTAACGTCGAAGTCTTCAACGATCTGGAAAATATCGTGCATCACGCGGTGAACGATCTTCTTCACGCGCTCGTTACCACCTTCCTGGTTAAAGCCGGCGACTTTTTCCAGCAGGTCTTTGACTTCAGCGCTTTGCATGGTTTTAACGGTCATTGTTGATCTCCTCGGTCTTTATTGTTGTTGCTCACATCAACTCATCAGTTGGCAACATCAGTAGTGGCAGCGTCGACGGTGATGCGGCCGGCGCCCGGTTTCCGGTTGGCAGTTGCCGTTACCGGTCATCCTCGTGGATTGAGGACGGGTGCCGGCACAAAGGCGCGACGGTAATATCCATGTAGGGGAACAGCGGCAGATTGCTGATCAGGTCCTGCAGCTCCGCGTTGTCGGCCACATCAAAAATGCTGACGTTGGCGTAGCTGCCGGCCACCCGCCACAGGTGACGCCACTTGCCCTGCTGCTGCAGGTCCTGGGCGTAGGCTTTTTCCCGCGCCTTGATGTCCGCCACTACCTCGGCGGGCATGTCGTGAGGGATATTCACCTTCATCTCAACTTTGAACAGCATGTGCTTTCCTCCTTTTACTGAACTTTCCGGCGTTGCTATCTGCAGCGCCTCAGGCTATCTGGCGACCTCAGGCTTTCCGGCGATAGCGGGCCAGCTTGTCTTCATCGATCTCGACGCCCAGGCCGGGGCCCACAGGCAGGTCAACGCCGTTGTCATGGAAGTTCAGCGGCTTGACCACAATGTCGTCTTTCATCAGCAGCGGGCCGAACATCTCGGTGCCCCAGTGCAGGGTTTCCAGGGTGGACCAGGCATGCAGCGAGGCGGCGGTGCCGATGGTGCCTTCCAGCAGGGTGCCGCCATACAGGCCAACGCCGGCGGCCTGGGCCACCACCGCCTGCTCCAGCGCACGGGCCGGACCACCGGCCTTGGCAATCTTCATGGCGACGGCACCGGAGAAACCGGCGGCCGCCAGGTTGTACATATCCCTGGCGTCGGCAACGGCCTCATCGGCCAGGATGGGCAGGTGGAATTTGGCGGCGAGCCGCACCAGTGCAGCGTGGTCTTTCATCGGCGTCGGCTGTTCGACCAGATCAATGCCGGCGGCCTGCAGCTCGGCCATACCTTTGGCCGCGGAGGCTTCGTCCCAGGCCTGGTTCACATCCACCCGGACGCTCGCGCTGTCGCCAACGGCCGCCTTGATGGCTGCCACATGACGGACATCGTCCAGCACCGGACGGGAACCGATCTTGAGTTTGAAATCGCAATGCCGGCGGGTTTCGATCAGCCCCAGGGCTTCCTCGATATCTTTCGCGGTATCGCCACTGGCCAGCGTCCACAACACCGGCAGGTGCTGGTGCACCGCGCCGCCGAGCAGATCGGACACCGGGCGATTCAGCCGCTTGCCCTGCAGGTCGAGCAGGGCGGTTTCAATGGCGGACCGGGCCAGGTTGTTACCGCGGGTTGAGCGGTTTAACATTACCTTTAAGGTATTGATGTTATCTGCACGCTGGCCAACAAGTTGCGGTGTGAAATAGGTGTCAATGGTAAGCTTTACGCTTTCGGGACTTTCCGGGCCGTAGGCCAGCCCACCGATGGTGGTCGCCTCACCCAGACCTTCAAGCCCTTCGGAATCCTTCATCCGCACGATAACCATGGTCTGAACCCCCATGGTTGTCATCGACAGCTTGTGCGGCCGGATGGTCGGGATATCAACCAGAATGGCTTCGATGGACTGAATGGTCGCGGACATGTGCTCTCCGAATTACGGGTAAAAAATCTGTAATTCGAACAGTACGAAGTTTCACGGATATGAACCAATATTGATTAAGTAATAACCGATACCCTGGAGGTATGGATGGAACTGAGACACCTGCGCTACTTCGTCGCCGTGGCCGAGGAACTGAACCTGACCCGGGCCGCCGAAAAACTGTTCATCGCGCAACCACCGCTCACCCGCCAGATCAAACAGCTGGAGGAGGAGGTGGGGGTGGAGCTGTTCATCCGCAAACCCCGGGGCCTGCTGCTGACCACGGGCGGTGAATACTTTCTGGAGCAGGCGCGACAGATCCTCGACAAGGTAGACGCCACGGTCCAGGACACCCGGCGCATCGCACTGAATCGCAAGACGGTGTTTTCCATCGGCTTCGTGCCGTCGGTGTTCTATGGCCAGCTGCCGCTGATGGTGCGCCGCCTGCGGCGGAACCGGAATCTCGAGATCGTGTTGCACGAGCTGAAAACCCGGGAACAGGTCGACGCCCTGAAGGCGGGCAAGATTGATATCGGGTTTGGCCGTATCCGCATCGAGGATCCGGACGTGGAGCAGGAACTGCTGTTCGACGAACCGATGATTGCCGCCCTGCCTGCCGGCCACCCGCTGACGCTGCATACGCCCTCGATGAAAGAACTGGCCGAGGTACCGCTGATCACCTTCCCGGCCGGCTCCGGCCCGAATTTTTCTGATATCACCCAGGGGCTGTTTCACCGGCGGGGCCTGCGGATCAACGTAATCCAGCAGGTCAACGATGTGCAGACGGCACTGTCACTGGTGGCATCGGAGATGGGTTTCACCCTGGTACCGGAGCAGGTCCGCCGGCTCCAGCGGGAGGGCATCGACTATATGCCCCTGGCCGACGACAACATCACCACGCCGGTCATCGCGTCGCGGCGCCGCGGCGAGAACCCCAACGCGGTGATGCGCCTGGCCAACACCATTCTCGACGAACTGGTAGAGAACCGGCTGACCGGGCGCTATCCGTAACCGCTGACTGCCCTTCCGCACCAAGGGCCAGCTTTACGGACTGGTCCTTCAATCAGCGGGCATCCCGTCAGCGCGTCGTGCGATGCACCTGGTCAGCGGCCTGCTGCAACCGGGGCAGATAGCTGGCCACCAGGGTGTCCATGCTGACCCGGGCGGCATTGGTACTGATGTTGATCGCGCCCAGCAATTCGCCATTACCGGCAAAAACCGGCACGGCCGCCGAGCGCAGGCCGGAATCCAGCTCCTGGTCCACGATGGAGTAGCCCTGCTCCCGGGTCCTCAGAATCTCCTGGCGAAGGGCCTCCACAGTGATGACGGAAGCCGGGGTAAAGGCGGCCAGCGTAACCCGCCCCAGGTAGGCCTCCAGTTCGTCGTCCGGCAGTTGCGCCAGCAACACCCGCCCCATGGAGGTATAGGCCGCAGGTAACCGGGTACCCACCGACAGGGTAATGGCCATCAGCCGGTGGGGGGCTGAGGAGCGCACTACATACACCACGTCATCGCCGTCGAGTACGGCCAGCGACGACGACTCCCCCAGTTCCGCCGTGATGTCCTCCAGGTACTGCTGGATCACCGCCCGGTACTGATTGGACGCCTGGTAGGCGTAGCCCAGCTGCAGCACCCGCGGCGTAAGCTCGAACTGGCGACCGCTGCGCTTTACAAAACCCAGGGCATGAAGGGTCAGCAGAAAGCGCCGGGCCTTGGCCCGATCCATGTCGGTACGGGCAGCCACTTCACTCAGGGTCATCCGCGGATGTTCCGCATCAAACGCCTGCAGCACCTCCAGCCCTGCGGCCAGCGCGCCAACGTAGTCCCGGTCACCGGGCTTCAAAACCTGCTCGTCCACCTATTACTCTCCTTTCGCTAGCCCGGACATGGCCGGATTGCCGCATGGTATCATGCTTGTTCGCTGTCCGAACATCCGTGCATTTTTCACCGGTGGTGAAATTTTGTCCTTGACGATGCCAAAACCTTCAGGCCATCATGTTCGCATATAAAACTTATGTTCGTAACCCGAACACTGCAATCCACACCCATTTACCACCGGAATGAGGACCGTTCACATGGCCGAATTTCTCAGTCTCCAGGATGCGGTCAGCCGCTACATCAGTAACGGCGATACCGTTGCCATGGAAGGCTTTACCCACCTGATCCCGTTCGCCGCCGGCCACGAGATCATCCGCCAGGAAAAGCGTGACCTGACACTCATCCGCATGACCCCGGACCTCATTTATGACCAGATGATCGGCGCCGGATGCGCCAAGAAACTGATCTTTTCCTGGGGTGGCAATCCGGGTGTCGGCTCCCTGCACCGACTGCGGGATGCGGTAGAGAAAGGCTGGCCCAACAAGCTGGAAATCCTCGAGCACAGCCATGCCGCTATGGCCAATGCCTATGAGGCGGGTGCAGCTGGCCTGCCCCTGGCGGTCCTGCGCGGCTATGTCGGCAGCGACCTGCCCAAGGTGAACGACCAGATCAAGTTTATCGAGTGCCCGTTCACCGGTGAGCGGCTGGCTGCGGTACCTTCGGTACGTCCGGACGTCGCCGTCATTCACGCCCAGCGTGCGGACCGCAAGGGCAACGTGCTGGTGGAAGGCATCATCGGCATCCAGAAAGAAGCGGTGCTGGCCGCCAAGCGCAGCATTGTTACCGTGGAAGAAATCGTCGACGACCTTGGCGCCAGCGTGAACGCCTGCGTGATTCCGTCGTGGGCCATTACCGCCATTGCAGTGGCGCCGCGGGGTTCGCGGCCGTCTTACGCCCTTGGTTACTACGACCGGGACAACGCCTTCTATCAGGAGTGGGACGGCATCGCCCGTGACCGCGAGACCTTCCAGGCCTGGCTGAAGGAAAACGTTTTCGAGAAAACCGCCGAAGAAGGAGCAGCGTGAGATGAGCCTTGAATTCACCTCTTCCGAAATGATGAGCATCACCGCGGCACGTGCCCTGAACAACGACATGACCTGTTTCGTCGGCATCGGCCTGCCCAGCGAAGCCGCCAACCTGGCGCGGCTGACCCACGCGCCGGACATCACCCTGATCTACGAATCCGGCACCCTGCAAACCAGACCGGACGTGCTGCCGCTGTCGATTGGTGACGGCGAGCTGTGCGAGTCTGCGCTGACTACCGTGTCGGTACCGGAAATGTTCCGTTACTGGTTGCAGGGCGGCCATATCAGCGTCGGCTTCCTGGGTACCGCCCAGATCGACCGTTTCGCCAACCTCAACACCACCCTGATTGGTGACTACCGTGAGCCGAAAGTCCGCCTGCCCGGCGGTGGTGGCGCGCCGGAAATTGCTACCAATGCGAAGGAAGTGTTCATCACCGTCAAGCACTCCAAACGGACCTTCGTGAAAGACGTCGACTTCGTGACCACCGTGGGCTTCGGCCGCGACGGCAAGGCACGGGACAATGTCCCCAACATCGGCAAGGGTCCCACCGTGGTTATCACAGACCTGTGCATCCTCAAGCCGGATCCGGAGACCAAAGAACTGGTGGTAACCTCCCTGCACCCGGGTGTGACCCGGGACGACGTGATCGAGGCAACCGGCTGGGAAATCCGCTTTGCCGACCAGCTCGACACCACGCCGGAGCCGACGGCCCAGGAACTGGAAGTACTGCGCGACCTGAAGGCCCGCACCAAGGCCCATCATTCCGGGCAGTAAGCCGCTGATGGCAGGGGACTGACCTCGAGTCTGTCCCCGAACCGAACAACCCCAGCAACTCCCGGGGACTGACCACCGGTCTGTCCCAGATTCAGCCCAACGGAGACCGATCATGACCGACGTTTTTCTTTGCCACCCCCGCCGCTCCGCCATTGGCCGTTTTGGCGGCACCCTCGCCAGCGTGCGTCCGGACGACCTCGGCGCCGCCGTTTTCAAGGCGGTGCTGGAACAGGCACCCGAACTGGACCCCGCCGCCATTGATGAAGTCATCATGGGCTGCGCCAACCAGGCTGGCGAAGACAACCGCAACGTAGCCCGCATGTCTGCGTTGCTGGCAGGTTTGCCCACCTCCGTGCCCGGTACGACCCTCAACCGGCTGTGCGGTTCCGGCATGGACGCCGTGGGCACTGCATTCCGCGCCATCCGCGCGGGCGAAATGGAGCTGGTGCTGGCCGGCGGTGTGGAATCCATGTCCCGCGCCCCGTACGTCATGGGCAAGGCCGACAGCGCCTTCTCCCGTGGCCAGAAGATCGAAGACACCACCATCGGCTGGCGCTTCGTCAACCCGCTGATGAAGAAACAGTACGGTATCGACTCCATGCCGGAAACTGCTGAAAACGTCGCCGAGCAGTTCAAGGTTACCCGCGAGGACCAGGACCTGTTTGCCCTGCGCTCCCAGGAAAAGGCCGCGCGCGCCCAGCAAGCTGGCGTATTTGCCGAAGAGATCGTGCCGGTGAGCATTCCCCGCCGCAAGCAGGATCCGCTGGTATTCGACACTGACGAACACCTGCGCAGCACCACCCTGGAAAAACTCGCCGCCCTGCCCGCGCCGTTCCGTGACAACGGCAGCGTGACCGCCGGTAACGCCTCCGGCGTCAACGACGGTGCCGCTGCCATGCTGGTGGCCAGCGAAGCCGCAGTAAAGGCCCACGGCCTGAAGCCGATGGCCAGGATCCTTGGCATGGCAACCGCCGGCGTGGAACCTCGTATCATGGGCATCGGCCCGGTACCGGCGGTACGCAAGCTGCTGGAAAAGCAGGGCATCAACATTGCCGACATCGACGTAATCGAACTCAACGAAGCCTTTGCTGCGCAAGGCCTGGCGGTACTGCGCGAGCTGGGTGTTGCCGATGACGATTCCCGGGTGAACCCGAACGGCGGCGCAATCGCCCTCGGTCACCCACTGGGCATGTCCGGCGCCCGTCTGCTGCAGACTGCCGCTCACCAGCTCCAGCGCACCGGTGGCCGATACGCCCTGTGCACCATGTGCGTAGGCGTCGGCCAGGGTATTGCTACACTGATCGAACGGGTCTGACCGAAAGGGGAACACCATGGCATTTCTGAAGCACAACGGCCGCACCATCTGCTACCGGCTGCTCGGCGACGCCGAAAAGCCGCTGCTGGTGCTGGCCCACCCGCTGGGCATGACCCAGGGGGTGTGGGACGACATGCTGCCCATGCTGCTGCCACGGTTCCGGGTGCTGACCTGGGACCTGCCGGGGCATGGGGCGAGTTCGGCGTGGAACCCCATCTCGGACGCCATCCAGCCGGAAGACCTGGCGGGCGAGGCGCTGGCTCTGGCCGAACAGGCGGGCGCCCGGGCGTTCCACTTTGCCGGCACCTCCATTGGTGGCGTAATTGGCCAGCAGCTGGTCAGCCAGCATGCCGAACGGTTGATCTCTGCCACCCTCACCAACACCGGCGCGGTCATTGGTACTCCCGAAGCCTGGCAACAGCGCTCGGCCAATGTACTGGAGCAGGGGCTGGCCGCCATGGCCATGGACATCGTGCCCCGGTGGTTCGGCCCGGCTGCCTGCGAACAGCAGCCGGCGCTGCTTGATGGCTGGCGGGTGATCATGGGTCGCGGCGACGACCGCAGCTACGCCCTGCTGTGCGAGATGCTGGGGCGCTGCAACTTCCGCGAAGCGCTGGCCGGACGCGACGTGCCGGTCCTGCTGATCGGCGGCAGTGACGACGTGGCAACCCCACCCGCCGCCCTGCAGGAGCTTGCCGGAGCCATTGGCACCGCCGACCCGGTCATTCTGGAAAATATCGGACACGTTCCTTCCGTGGAATGTCCGGTTCAGTTCGCCGATCTGCTGATCAGGCACCTGTCCTGATCCGCTTTTCGGGGTAACAACAGGGTAGCGACAGGGTGGCCTCAGGCCAGCCTGTCGCCAGTTCCGGAATGCACCAGCAAGGCGCTCACCGTCGTGGTATAAGGCGCTTCGATACCCAGTTGCCGGCAACGTCTCTGCACTGCGCCGGCAATGCTGTCCAGCTCAAGGGGGCGGCCCTTTTCCTTGTCCACCAGCATTGATGTCTTGATAGCGTTGAAGGTGCTGATCAGCTCGAACATCTCATCGAGATCCTGCTGACTGAGATTGACACCTTCGGCCCGCGACGCGGCGACGGTTTCGGCCATCATGCCGTAGACAATCCTGCCGAATTCGGGGTGGTGGGTCAGGCTGCGGGTATCGAGGCCGGTGAGCGCCGAGAGCGGGTTTACGCCATTATTGATCACCAGCTTGCGCCAGAGTTCGTAGCGGATGTTATCCGTCACGGTGGTGGGGATGCCGGCCAGGTTGAACGCCGTCTGCAGTCTGTCCAGCAACGGGATCCGGGCGTCGGCCGGAGCCTGCTCCGGCCAGGCCCCCATAACGATCTGGGCCACCCCTTCGGCAAACACTTCACCCGGCCCGGTAATGTGCCCGCCAATGCGCACGGCAAGGCCACCCAGCACCCGGCTTTCACCAACCACCACGGCAATCAGCGGTTCGTTATCGACGCCATTCTGCAGCGACAATACCGGAACAGTGCCGGATCTCAGCCAGTCACCCAGCTCTGTCATGACCGGTTCCGTGGCGGTGGATTTCAGCGCAACAATCACCAGGTCAAAGTCATCCGGCTGGCAGGCTTGAATCAGTGAAGCGTGATCGTAGGCCGGCAAACGGCAATCAAAAATCCGGCCCTCGTAATCGACTTTGAGGCCTCGGCCCTGAATGGCCTTCAGGTGGTCACCACGAGCAGTCAGCACCACATCGTGGCCGGCCCCGGCAAGTCTGGCGGCGTAATAGCCGCCAATGCCGCCGGCACCGATAATCAGGAGTTTCAGGGACATCACTGGCATCTCTTCGCTGGAATTTCTGCAGACAGATAAGCCCCGATTTTAACAGAACGAAGGGGCTGCAGGCTTTGTCTATCGCATCCAGCCAAATCCGGAGAGGGTTTGCGCTGCGATGGTTTCCGGAAACGGGCCCGATTTCCAACAAGACGAGGGTTATCGATTCAGGAATACGAGAAAACGGATCAGCATTCGCCAACCCGTTTTCTTGCACGGAATCTCAGAAATGAATCACCGACCGAATGCTCTTACCCTCATGCATCAGGTCAAAGGCCTTGTTGATGTCTTCCAGCTTCATCTCGTGGGTGATGAACACGTCCAGCGGGATTTCGCCGGTCTCGGCCTTGGCCACGTAGGACGGCAGCTCGGTGCGACCCTTCACGCCGCCGAAGGCGGAACCGCGCCAGACCCGGCCGGTGACCAGCTGGAACGGACGGGTGCTGATTTCCTCGCCGGCACCGGCGACGCCGATGATGGTGGATTCGCCCCAGCCCTTGTGGCAGGACTCGAGTGCCGCGCGCATCAGCTTGACGTTGCCCACACATTCGAAGGTGTAGTCGGCACCGCCGTCGGTCATCTCGATGATCACTTCCTGGATCGGCTTGTCGTAGTCGTTGGGGTTGACCACGTCGGTGGCGCCCAGCTGTCTGGCGATGTCGAACTTGCCCGGGTTGATGTCGACACCGATGATGCGACCGGCCTTCGCCATCTTGGCGCCGATGATCGCCGCCAGGCCGATGCCGCCGAGACCGAAGATGGCCACAGTCGCGCCCTCTTCAACCTTGGCCGTGTTCAGCACCGCACCGATACCGGTGGTGACGCCGCAACCGAGCAGGCAGACCTTGTCGAGCGGGGCTTCCTTGGGGATCTTGGCCAGGGAGATTTCCGGCAGCACGGTGTACTCGGAGAAGGTGGAGCAGCCCATGTAGTGGTAAAGCGGCTGGCCCTTGTAGGAGAAGCGGGAGGTGCCGTCCGGCATCACGCCCTTGCCCTGGGTCTCGCGCACGGCGCCGCACAGGTTGGTCTTGCCGGAGGTGCAGAATTTGCACTTGCCGCACTCGGCGGTGTAGAGCGGAATGACGTGGTCACCCACCTGCAGGTCTTTTACGCCGGGGCCAACCGCCTCGACAATACCGCCGCCCTCGTGGCCCAGAATGGTCGGGAACAGGCCCTCGGGATCGGCTCCGGACAGGGTGTAGGCATCGGTGTGGCAAACGCCGGTGGCCACGATGCGTACCAGAACCTCGCCCTCTTTTGGCGGTTCCACATCCACTTCGACAATTTCAAGCGGCTTGTTGGCTTCAAAGGCCACCGCAGCGCGGGATTTGATCATATCTGGGCTCCTTGTTCCGGTTGAGATCAACTTACTTTAGCACCATTCCGGTCCCGGCCAATCCTGTTTGACGTCATGGCCGTAATTACGGGACATTCCACCGTAGAGTGCACCGTAGAAGGGGGACAGTTACGTTGCAAACACTTTACTGGTTTACGCGGGACCTGCGCCTGCACGACAACGCCGCCCTGCTGGCCGCTTCCCGCTCGGACATGCTGCTGTGTGTCTACGTGGTGGATCCGCGCTGGTTCGCCAGCGGCGGCTTTCAGAGCAAAGCCATGGGCAGTCATCGCTGGCGTTTCCTGTGGCAGAGCCTGATGGCGCTGGAGCGGAGCCTTCGGCCCATGGGCCAGCGCCTGCACATTGCCTTCGGCGATCCGGAAGCGGTAATCCCCCTGCTGGTTCATGACCATGGCATCAACCGGGTAGTGCGGTCGCGCCTGCCGGGCACCGAGGAAGCGGCACAGTGGCAGTCCCTGAAGGCGGCGCTGCCTGGCACCCTGTTCCAGCAATTCGAGACCCTGTCGCTGTTCACCGAGGGAGCGTTGCCAATGCCTCTGGCGGAGCTGCCCGACACCTTCTCCCAGTTCCGCAAACAGGTAGAGAAAACCGGCGAGCGCTGCAGCGAACCGATGCGTATCCGCACCCTCAGTGCGCTGCCGCCAGCGCCCGGCTTTCCCCAGGACAATCGGGGCGACTGCCCCCCCATCCCCGAACCGGTTCACCCTCTGGCGTTTACCGGCGGTGAAGACGCCGGACTGAAACGGCTGCGGGAGTTCCTGTTCATTAACCACGGTATTGCCCGCTACAAGGAGACCCGCAATGCCCTCGACAGCTGGGACGCCTCCGCCAAGCTGTCGCCCTGGCTGGCCAATGGCTGCCTGTCGGTGCGGGAAGTGGCGGAAAACATTGCCGAGTACGAACGTCGTGAAACCAGTAACGAGTCCACCTACTGGCTCTGGTTCGAGTTGCTGTGGCGGGAGTATTTCTTCTGGTATGCCCTGAAACACGGCGCCAACCTGTTTCGCCGGGATGGCGTGCAACGCAAGCGCCGGCCAGCCACCTTCTACGGCCACCGCTTCCGGGCCTGGTGCGAGGGCAACACCGAATACCCGATCGTCAATGCCGCGATGAACCAGTTGCGGGAAACCGGCTACATCAGCAACCGCGCCCGGCAACTGGTGGCCAGCTGCTTTGTGAACGAACTGGGCCTGGACTGGCGCTACGGTGCGGCATGGTTCCAGGAACAACTTATCGACTATGATGTAGGCAGTAACTACGGCAACTGGCAGTATCTGGCCGGTGTCGGCGCCGATCCCCGGGGCCTGCGCCAGTTCAACCTGGAAAAACAGGCCATGCAGTACGACCCCTGCGGCACCTTCATTGATCGCTGGGGCGGCCATGCCGAACAACCCGTGGGACTTCACACCGTTGATGCAGCTGACTGGCCCCTGTCATGACAGACCCTGAACCGAATGTCTCTTCCGCCGGGTTACTGGTGAGAATCCTCGACACCACGCAACCCGGCAGCTTGCTGTGCTGTGGTGCGACCGCCACCGAGGTGGCCGGGCTGTGGTGCAAGCAGAAACCGGACACCTGCCTGCAGACTCTGGACACCGCTGACCCCAACGCCGGGCTGCCCCCGGACACAGTGAAAGACCTCGCCCTGGTGACCGACACCCTGGAACACCTGCCCCACGGTGAAGGTGTGTTGCTGCTCGGGCAGCTGCGCAATTACGGCACCCGTCAGATTGCCGTGGTGGTGGGCAAGACCCCCGATTGGGCCTTTACCGACTTCCTCGCCCTCGGATTCCGCCGCCACGCCGAGATTGAAACTGAGAACGGCGCACTCACGCTCTACACCTACAATCTGGATACTTACAACCACAAACGAGCCTGGAACAATCCCGACAACTGGGCCAATCCGGAAATGTGGGGGAAGGCGTGGTGGTAACCAGTCCGTCATCAGACAAACTCAAACCCAGCACCATCCGCATCGGCCGGCGCTACCGGGCCAACCGCCTCGACGGTCCCTACGACGCCATCGTCATCGGCTCCGGGATCGGCGGTCTTACCACCGCCGCCTGCCTGTCCAGGGCCGGCCAGAAAGTCCTGGTACTGGAGCAGCACTACACCGCCGGCGGCTACACCCACAGTTACGCCCGCAACGGTTATGAGTGGGACGTGGGGGTGCACTACATCGGCGATATGGGGTCGCCCCACACCCTCGGCCGCCGCCTGTTCGATTACATCACCGACGGCAAGCTGCAGTGGGCGCCCATGGACGAGGTCTACGACCGGTTCTACCTGGGTGACAAGGTGGTCAACCTGCGGGCCGGCAAGGAAGGTCTGCGCCAGTCCCTGCTGGCAGCCTTTCCGGACGAACAGGAGGCAATTGACGGCTACATCCGGCTGCTGGGCAAAGTCTCCGATGGCATGCAGTGGTACACCCTGTCCAAGCTGACCCCCGGTATCCTCGATCCGCTGATTCATAAAGGGCTGGACGTCGCCCTGCCGGACTGTTTCAACCGCACCACCCGCGCGGTACTCGCCGAACTCACCGACAACGAGGAACTGATCGGTGCCATCACCGGCCAGTGGGGTGACTGCGGCGTCACCCCGGGCCAATCCAGCTTCATGGTCCATGCCCTGATTGCCAAGCATTATCTGTACGGTGGTTTCTACCCGGTCGGCGGCGCTTCCGAGATTGCCAACACCATCATCCCGGTGATCCAGGCCTCCGGCGGCGAGGTCTTCACCTACGCCGATGTCACCGACATCCTGCTGGAGAAGGGGCGCGCAGTAGGCGTGCGCATGGCAGACGGCGAGGAGATCCGGGCACCCCGGGTCATCAGCAACGCGGGCATCATCAACACCTTCGAGACACTGCTGCCGGAGGAAGGCCGCGAGATCGCCGGCTACCGGCGCAAGCGTGAGCACATCACCCCGTCCATGCCCCACATCGGCCTCTACATCGGCCTCAAAGGCACGCCGGAGCAGCTGGGCCTGCCCCGGACCAACTACTGGATCTACCCCAGCGCCGACCACGACGCCAACGTGGAGCGCTTCCTGAAGGACCCGGACCACAGCGAGTACCCGGTGGTCTATATCTCCTTCCCAGCCGCCAAGGATCCGGATTACCAGAACCGATGGCCGGGCACTTCCACCATCGAGATTGTGGCGCCGACCACCTGGGCCATGTTCGAGCCCTGGCAGGACACCATCTGGGGCAAGCGCGGCGACGACTACGAGGCCCTGAAAGCCCGGATCACCGACCAGTTACTGGAGATCATGTACCAGAAGCTGCCCCAGCTGCGGGGCAAGGTGGACTATGTGGAGACCTCCACGCCGCTGTCCACGGCCTGGTTCTGCCGCTATGGCCGGGGCGAACTCTATGGCCTGGACCACAATCCCGAACGGTTTGAGCAGGACTGGCTCCGGCCGAAAACCCCGATCCCGGGACTCTACCTGACCGGCCAGGACATTCTCACCTGTGGCGTGGTGGGCGCGATGATCGGCGGACTCATCACCACCCTGGCCATCCGCGGCTGGCGCGGGGCCTCCTTGGCCAAACGGATTTTTGTGGGATAATCCCCGGACAGTCACCTCGTCAAGGAACCGGCATGGCATTGTTCAGCGAGAAAAAAGCCCGCCAGCAGCTCGATGCCGAGGCATCGAAGGTTCACCGGGAAGACCTGGCAGCCCTGCTCGAGCGCCAGCGTGCGATCGAAGACAAGGTCAAGGGGAGCGGGCGGATGGCACGCTTCACAACCGATATCCGGCTGATGTTCTCACTGCTGCGGGATTACTGGAAGGGCGACTACCGGCAGATTCCGTGGAAAAGCATCGCGGCAATTGCCGGCGCCCTGCTCTATGTACTCAACCCGCTGGATTTCATCCCCGATATCATTCTTGCCTTCGGTTTCCTCGACGATGCCGGCGTGGTGGCCCTGTGCCTGAAGCTGGTGGAGTCGGACCTGCACCGCTACGCCGCCTGGAAGGAACACCGGGAAGCATCATCGACATCCCGGCCAGACAGCACCACCACAGATATCACTGGATAGGTGCATTCTCCCGGGAAATGCACCCGTTTAGTGCGAAATCAGTGCAATCTCCCGGGAGATCCCGCCCCCATCCCCGCTCAACCCCCAGCCCGCTCTTGATTTGCATTGTTTTGGAACAGCTCTTGCTTGAACGTGCCTGAGGTGCACCCTAGCAATGCACGAATGGTCCCCGCGGCCAGAACCACAACATCAGGAGCATCAACCCGTGGACATCACGAGTGCCGTACAAACCCTGACTGAAAGCGCCAACACGCTGTTCATCCTTATCGGTGCCATCATGGTGCTGGCCATGCACGCCGGTTTTGCCTTCCTCGAGGTCGGCACCGTGCGCCACAAGAACCAGGTCAATGCCCTGGTCAAGATCATGACCGACTTCGGCGTCTCCGCCGTGCTCTACTTCTTTGTCGGTTACTACATCGCCTACGGCAGCCACTTCATGACCAGCGCCAGCGAGCTGACCGCCGGCAATGGTTATGAGCTGGTCAAGTTCTTCTTCCTGATGACCTTTGCCGCCGCCATTCCCGCCATCATCTCCGGCGGCATCGCCGAGCGCGCCAAATTCTATCCGATGCTGATCGGCTCCGGCCTGATCGTGGCCCTGGTCTACCCCTTCTTCGAAGGTCTGATCTGGAACGGCAACTACGGCTTCCAGGCCTGGCTGGAGAGCCAATTTGGTGCATCTTTCCATGACTTCGCCGGCTCTGTGGTGGTGCATGCGGTCGGCGGCTGGGTGGCCCTCGCTGCCATCCTGCTGCTGGGTGCCCGAAAAGGACGCTATCGCAACGGCCGGGTGGTGGCGATTGCCCCGTCCAACATTCCGTTCCTGGCGCTGGGTGCCTGGATCCTCACCGTAGGCTGGTTCGGCTTCAACGTCATGTCCGCCCAGACCCTTGATGGCATCAGCGGCCTGGTGGCGGTCAACAGCCTGATGGCCATGGTGGGCGGCATCCTGGTGGCCATGGTGCTGGGCAAGAAGGACCCGGGCTTTATCCACAACGGTCCGCTGGCCGGCCTGGTCGCCGTGTGCGCCGGTTCGGACCTGATGCACCCGGTCGGCGCGCTGATTACCGGTGGTGTGGCCGGTGCCCTGTTCGTCTACCTGTTCGAGTGGGCCCAGGCCAAGATTGAGCGGTTGGATGATGTGCTGGGGGTCTGGCCACTGCACGGTGTCTGTGGTGTCTGGGGTGCGATTGCCTGTGGCATCTTCGGCCAGCAGGCCCTGGGCGGTCTTGGCGGCGTCAGCCTGATGTCCCAGCTGGTGGGCACCCTGGCGGGCGTGATTGTCGCCTTCGGTGGCGGCCTGATTGTCTACGGCATCGTCAAGACCGTGTCCAGCCTGCGCCTGAGCGAGGAAGAAGAGTTCAACGGCGCCGACGTGAGCATCCACAAGATCGGCGCCACCTCGCTGGACTGAGCCATCACCGGTACCCGGTGAGTTCCATGTAGCCCTCTCCGGTATGACTGCCGGAGACATCGACGGGGCTCTCCCAATACGGGTAGAGCCCCTGATTCCTGTAGTTCCCCGGAGGCGCGGACAGCTCCAGGTTCACACCCTGCGCCGGCACTTCAATCCGCCAGCGTACCGGCACGCCCTCCCGGTGCTCGATCACCGACAGGGCCAGCTGCCCGGAATCCAGGGGCCGTGCTTGGCCGGCTGCCGGAATCCAGGTCCCCGAGACGAACGGATTACCTTCCTCCCGCAACCGGAAGGCCATGAGCTTGTCCCCTGAATCCAGGTGCAGGGCAAACCAGTCCCAGCCCTGCTGGCCGGTCTTGAGAAACTGGCTGCTCCACTCCCGGTCGAACCAGCCCCGGCCCTCCACGGCCAGCGACTGGTCCTCAAAGGTAACGGTGCCGCTGATGGCGATGTCCACGTAGCTGAAATACATCGAGCCCTGAGCGCTATCGGATTTGGCGCTGAAACCGTCGATGCCGTGGGCCACCGGCTGATCGTTGATGGTCAGGGTCAGGTCATAGCTAAAGTTCTCGGCCTGCACCTGAAGCCGCCATTGATCCTCAGAGACAGATTCCAGCTGCCACTGATCCAGCCACACGGAAAAGGGCCGGGCCGCGGCCCCTGCGTTACCGACATCGCCCCGGGCCAGGCGCTCGGCAAACACGTGTTTGCCGTTCCAGCTCACAGCGGCGTGGGCCATCCAGGCCGCTTCCAGAGGCCAGGTTGCAGGCTCAGGTATCGATCCCGCCTCCCGCGGCAGCAGTGCCTGGCGGAACTGGGTCCACTGCAGCCCCAGCGGCTCGCCCGATTCGGTTCTCAGGTTCGCGGTCAGGTACCACCACTCGATGCGGTGCCGTGGATGGGTGCCCAGATCCTCCGGGAGCGTCAGTCCGGTGTCCGGTCCGGGCTGCAGATAGAACAGCTGGCCGCCCTCACCTCCACCTTCTGCCATACCTTCTGCCATACCTTCGGCCACACTTTCTGCTAACCCCGCAAAACCGGCCTGTTCCGGTTCCTGCGAGCAACCGGCCAGCACCATCCACAACAGGACCAGCATCGTCCGCCTCATCGCTCACCTCCTGTCAGGCTGCTGGCCGATACCGGCAACGCCGCCCCGGCCCGCAACTGACGCCCCATGAGCAGGGCGATGCCCAGGCCGATCAGCAGGCTGAGCCCGATCAGCTCCACCCAGAACCCCGGGTAGACCGCCATCGGCAGCGACCAGCCGAAGGCCAGGGGATTGATCCGGTGCACCAGCACCCAGGTGAGCCAGATGCCCAGCGGCAGTGCCAGCAACGCCACGCTGGCGGTCAGCCCGACGGACAGGCGGGTCAGCTGCGCCGCCACCTCGCGACGGGACAGCCCCCAGGTGGCCAGCAGCCGGAAATACCAGGCACGGCCGGTGAAGAATACCCAGCCCATGATCAGCAGTGCGATGGCGGCAAGCACCAGGGTCAAAATGCTCATGGCGCGGGTCAGCAGGAAAGTCTGGTCGAACACGCCGCCGGCCAGGGCGCGGATCTCCGCGTTATCGCGCAGGGTGAGTTCGGGCACCTGCCACACCTGCTTCAGCCCGCCAACCAACGCCTCCCGCGACAGCCCACCCGGCGTGATGGAGATGCTCTCGAACTCCGCTTCAAATCCGGCCGGGAGCAGGGCTCCGCTGACCAACACCTCAGCGGCGGGACGGCCGTAGTCGGCATAGATTCCGGCAACCGGCAGGGCCAGCGGGCTGCCGGCGATCTCCAGGGCCAGACGGTCGCCAATGCCCACTCCCAGTCGCCGTGCCAGCTGCTCGTTCACCAGCACCGCGTCCTGGCGTGCCAGGGCTTCCCAGGGATTACCGTCAGTGGCCAGGAAATCCCAATCCGACACCAGTGACGACACCGGCGCGAAGGCTAACAGGTCGACCGGCCGGGCCGCCTTGTCGCCGACCGCCACCCTGGCCCGGCCGCGAATCACCCGGTGCCAGGCACCCCCCTGTTGCAGACCTGGCTGTGCGGCCAGCCAGCGGGCTGCGGGTTCGGCCGGCTGTCCGGACGGAACCGGGACGTACAGTTCTGCTGCCAGGCGCTGCCCCAGCCAGCGATCGAAGGTGTCTTCAAAGGTGGTGACCAGCGCCTGTACCGCCAGCACCATCGCCAGGGTGAACTGCAGGGCCACCACCGGCAGGGCCAGTTGTCTCGCCATCACCGCCAGCTCCCGGTGACGCCACCGTCGGAGCGGGTCCGAGGCCATCGAGGCGGCCCGTTCCGCCAGCCACTGGATCAACAGCGGAGCGAGCAACCCCACACCGGCAAACACCATGGCCACCGCAACAAACAACAAGACCAGTGACGGACCCAGCAACGCCAGGACCAGCCCGGTAACCAGCAACCCCCCTGCCAGCGGGTAGCTCCGCAGCCGGGGGGCGTGAGACCGGCGAACGGGCACGAGAAAGTCGGCCAGGCAAGCCAGCAGCACCACCGTCATCATGATCAGTGCCGGCTCCCCCCAATGCCCGGGGGAGGCGTACAGTGGCGCATCGAACAACCCCTGCAGGGATTGCCCGAAACCCTGGCCAATAGACTGGGCCAGCCAGCCACCGGCCCACAGCCCGGGCCCGATACAGAGGGCGGAGAGCACCAGGATTTCGAGGATAAGCAGCCGACGGAGCCGCGCCAGGGGCACACCAAAACGCTGTAGCAGGGCAAAGCTGTCCCGGCGCTGGACGATACCGAGGCGATAGACTGAACGGAGCAGCAAGGCGGTGATCAGCAGCACCAGGATGCCCAGCGCATCCAGATTGAGCAGGAAACTCTCCCCCAGCTCGCCGGTGTCCGGCCCGGTACTGACGCTCACTAGCCGGTAGCCTGAAGGCAAGGCTGCGGCCAGCGTATCATCCGCAGCAATCAGCACCAGCGCCGGCGGCGTTTCTGCAGCGGGCAGCTGCCGCGCCAGCCGCGCGGCCTCCGCGATATCTACAAAGGGCTTGCCGTCGAGCCGGGCCGGCCGACTGCCGCCGGGCGTTCCAAAGGGAGCGCCCTCTTCAGCGAAGCAGTGGGCAGCGAGCGGATCAATGCCTATCACCAGGCCCACCGCGTCCGGCCGGGGCACTTCCAGCCAGGGCATCACACAGACGCCGGCACGACGCAGGACCGCGAAGTCGCCAACGGTCAGCCCGGCACCGTCCACCCGCACCACCTGCTGGCGCCCGGCCATCACCTGTTCACTCTGGGCCAGGCTGGTACGCGCCTGTTCGGTGAGCTGGCGCACCCCGGACCAGAGCGTAGTCGCGACCAGGATCATCAGCGCCAGCGCCGCCAGCTGCAACGGGTGGCGGCGATAATGGCTGAACAGGGCGGTAAAGAGGGTCATGGCGCCGGACCGGCCGACGCTCCGGGCGTCAGGTCGGCAGCCCCGTGCGCCAGGTCCAGGGTAACCTGGCACTGGTCGGCCAGCTCCGCATCGTGGGTGGCCAGGATCAGTGCAACACCGGTTTCCGCCTGCAACCGGAACAATTCGGCGGTGACCTCTTCGGCCGTGCGGCGGTCGAGGCTGCCGGTGGGCTCATCCGCCAGGATCAGGTCGGGGTTCATGGCAAAGACCATGGCGAGGGCCGCCCGCTGGCGCTGGCCGCCGGAGACCTGGTCCGGATAGCGCTCGGCCAGTTCGCCGATGCCCAGGCGCTCGAGCCAGCTCTGGCACGGCTCCAGGGGTTGTTCCGCCAGCCGGGCCCGGAGCCGGACGTTATCCAGCAGTGACAATGCCGGCATCAGGTTGGCTTCCTGGAACATAACACCGATCCGACCGCGCCGGAGCCGGGCCCAGCGCTGTGTCCATTGCCGCGGAGCTTCCGCCTCCCGGCTGTCAAAGCGCTCCCCCAGCAGGCTGATCACGCCCCCATCAGGGCGTTCGAGGCCACATAAAAGATTGAGCAGGGTACTTTTGCCCGACCCTGAACGACCCACCAACGCCAGCGACTGGCCCGCGGCCAGTGCGACCGACACGCCGGAAAACACCGCGATCGGCTCGCCACCGCTGACGAACGTTTTACTCAGCTCCCGCGCTTCCAGCACCTGCTGGCTCATGAACGCTCCTGTGATTCGGTTTCGTGCTGTTTTCAGGATGGGCAGGCCGTTTCATGACTGGCTGCCAAGGGGTTCGGCATGCTCACCATGACGCCGGGCCCGCCACTCCCGGAACTGCTCCAGCCAGGACAGCAGCGCCGGGACAACGAACAGCACCAGCAGGGTCGACAACCCCAGGCCAAAGGCGATGGAGGTGGCCATGGGAATCAGGAACTGAGCCTGCAGCGAGGTCTCAAACAGCAGTGGCAACAGCCCGCCGATGGTGGTCAGGGAGGTCAGTAACACTGCCCGCACCCGCTGTACCGCTGCCTCGTTCAGCGCGTCCTGGATCGCCAGCCCCTTCTGGCGCTGCTGGTTGTAGAAGGCCACCAGGATGATGGCGTTGTTGACCACGATCCCGGACAGGCCAAACAGCCCGAACAGGGACAGGATGGTCAGCTGCAGCCCCATGATCCAGTGCCCCAGCAACGCCCCGACCAGGGCAAAGGGAATGATGGCCATCACGATCAGCGGCAGGCTCCAGGAGGCAAACACCCAGGCCAGCACCACGTACATCAGCCCGAGCCCGATCAGCAGGCCGGTCTTCATGTCCGCCATGGTTTCCCGCTGATCGGCGGCGCGGCCCTCAAAGCTGTAGCGTACGTTGAAGCGGCTGGCGATGTCTGGCAGGGCCTCCGCCTGCAGGCTGGCAAGAATCTGGTCGGTGGTGCTGACCCGGGTATTGAGCGCCGAAGTGACTTCCACCGCCAGCTTGCCCTCGGCGTGACGCAACGCCTGGAAACCCTGGCGGTGATCCAGGTTCATGACCTGGGCCAGCGGCACAAAGCGGCCATCCGGCACCCGCACCGTCAGCCGCGACAGGGTAGCCAGCTGTTCCCGCTGGGCCTGCGGCAACTGAACCCGGACTTCGACCTCGTCGCGGCCGTCCTGGTAGATCTGGGCGATCCGGCCATCAAAGGCCGCCCGCAGCTGGCGTCCCAGGTCCGCCGTGGTCAGCCCGAGCGCCTCGCCGGCGGCACTGACCTGGTAAATCAGCTGCTCCCGCCCCCACGGCATGTCGTCTTCCACATCCAGCACGCCGGGCAGCGTGGCCAGGGCCTGCGCCAGCTCCTCCGCGGCACGCTTGAGGTTCTCGGCATCATCGCCGGTCAGCCGCACATTCACATCCCGGCCGGGTGGCCCGGCCTGACGCTCGGATATGGTCAGGTTATCCAGCCCTGCCGGCAGGACCAGACGACTACGCCATTCATTGATGAATTCGGGATTTCGCACCCCACGCCGGTCCGACGGCACCAGTTCGATCATCATCGAACCCAGCTCGTCGCCGGTGCGGGAACTGCCTTCGGCCCCCAGGGTCGCCCCCGTGGTGGTCACGGCATGAAGTATCAACTGGCCACCGAGAGCCGCCTCGGCGTCATTGAGCGTCTGCTGCATCTGCCCCAGGAAGCGCGCTACCGTGCCCCGGTCGGTGCCGGCCACAAAGCTCGCGTTGGCATAGAACACCGAAGGCTCCGGCGTCGGAAAGAAGTTGAATCCGAGTCGCCCGCCGGCCAGTAGCCCCACGGTCACAATGGCCAGGGCCAGCGCACTCGCCAGCGTGACGCCTCGATGCTGCAGACTTCGCCGTGAAAACCGCCGGAACGGCCCTTCGCGAAACTGGTCAAAGCGGCGCTCGAAGCCGGCGCGCAACCGCGCCACCGGATGCGGCCGCTGGTGATCACCAGCGGCCCCGGCCCGCTTGTTGCGGCGGGGCACGAAGGCATGGCGCAAATGGGCAGGCAGCACGATAAAGCACTCCAGCAATGACGCCACCAGCACGCAGATCATCACCAGGGGGATGTCGCCGAGGATGTTGCCGATCACCCCGCCAACCACCAGCAGCGGCATGAACGCGGCCACGGTGGTCAGGGACGAGGCCAGCACCGGCCACACCATCCGCTTGGCGGCGCCTTCGGAGGCATAGATGGATTCCTCTCCCATGCGGGCATGGGCATCGGCGTCCTCACCGACCACTATGGCATCATCAACAATAACCCCCAGCGCCATGATCAGCGCAAACAGCGAGATCATGTTGATAGAGCCGCCAATGCCCCAGAGCACCGCCAGTGCCGCCAGAAACGCCGTCGGAATACCCACCGCCACCCACAGCGCCACCCGGCCGGGCAGGAACAGGTACAGCAGGCACACCACCAGCACCAGGCCACCGAGACCATTATTCACCAGCAGCGAGATACGTTCATTCAGCAGCTGCCAGGTTTCATCATAGACTTCCAGCCTGAGGTTCGGCGGCAAAACCGGGCGGGTATCCGCCAGCCAGTTCTCCAGCACCTTCGCCGCGGCCAGGGAGTTGCCGTTCTCGGCGCGCTGCAACTGCAGCTCCACCGCCGGCAGGCCATCGCGGGTCAGGGTCACCTGGCTGTCGCGGGCTTCCTGGCGGATGATGGCTATATCGCCCAGCCGCAACTGGATGCGATCGCCACTGAGCACCGGAACGGTTTCAAACGCCTGGGGACTGCGGCGCTGCTCCACCGCGCGCAATTCACGGGTGGCGTCCTGCTGCGCCATCATCCCGGCCGGCAGGTCGCGGGAGATAGAGGCTACCCGCTCGGCCACCTGCTCCAGGGAGAGTCCGAGGGTTTCCAGCCGCTCCACCGGCACATCGATGCTGATCTGCTGTTCCGGCAACCCGCGGATAGCCACCCGGTCAATGCCGCGCTGCAGCAGTTCGTCTTCATAACGGTACGCCAGCTGCCGCAATTCACTGCCATCCACCGCCCCGAAGACCAGCAAGCGGGCAACCGGCTCGTACCGTTCCACCCGCGTCACCTGGGGTTCCTCGGCATCGGCCGGCAGATTGGTAAACTCATCCACTTGCTGACGTACATCGTCCAGCGCCTGAATAGGCGCAGTGCCTTCGTGGAACTCCAGGGTAATGGAGGAGACCCCCTGGGCCGAGGTCGACGTCATTTTCTTCAGCCCGTCGATGCTGCGCAGGCGCTGCTCCAGGGGGTTGGTGATGCCCTGCTCCACATCCTCCGCCGAGGCCCCGCTCCACACCACCCGCACGCTGACCACGTCGAGGGCAAAGGTGGGAAAAAACTGGATGTTCATCCGGGTCAGCGCCAGCACACCGCCCAGCAACATCACCAGCATCACCAGGTTGGCCGCGACCCGGTGATGGACAAAGAATCCGATAACGCCCTGCCTGCGTCTCATTGGCCCGGAGCCCCGTTACCCGGTTGCAGCAGACGGCCCGCCACCTCCACTTTCAGCCCGGTAATCGCATTGGGCAGGTGTGTGGTAATCAGGCGGACGCCCGCCTCCAGCCGGTCTCCGGCCACCAGCAACTGCCGTTCACCGTTGGCCGCCGGGGCTTCGCCGATGCGTTCCACGGTAACCCGTTCCATACGGTCGTCATCGTTCATCAGGTACACACTGTCGGCGCCGTACAGCGCGCTGAACGGAATCATCACCGCATCCTTCCGCGCTGGTCGCTGCAGCAGCACCGGCAACATCGCACCGGGCCGCAGCCCGGCCGGTTCACCCACCAGCTCGAGGATGGCATCGGTGCCAGCCGGATCCGCCACGCCGGCGAAACGCACCAGGCGGAACCGCTGGCTGTTATCCACTGCCGTCGCATCGAGGGCGTCCCCGCGCGCCAGTGCCGCCAGCAATTCCGCCCGGAACACTTCCGGTACCCGCGCCCGCAATTCCAGGCCCTGGACCGGATACAGGCCAAGCAGCGGCTCATTGCGCGCCACCTGGTCACCCGGCGCCACCTGGACCCCGGTGATGACCCCGTCAAACGGTGCCGTCACCCGTGCCCGCGCGGCGTCCCGCACGGTACCCTCCAGGCTGGCCTGCGCCTGGGCGAGCCTGGCCTGCAGGCTCTGCAACCGGGCCGGATGTTCATCGATGGCGCGCTGCCGCGTGCTTACGGTCAGTTCCGCCCGTGCCAGGGTGTCGGTGGCCGCATCCAGGTTTTCCCGGGACGCGAGATTGCGCTCCACCAGGGCTCGGGTCCGCTCGAACTGGCGGCGGGCATTGGCCAGGATGGCCTGTTCGCTCCCGAGCGCCTCGCGGTCGTTGGCGTAACGGACCTGCTCGGAGCGGATCTGCGCGGACAGATCGGCGACCTGCGCTTCCGCCTGCGCCAGCGCCGGCCGGATATCTGCCTCGTCCAGCGCCACCAGCAGCTCGCCAGCGGTCACCCGCTGGCCCTCGGTAACCGGCCGGGCCTGGATCCGCCCCGCCAGGGTTGCCGTGACCGTCAGCTGCTCCGGGGCCACCACCTGCCCGTACAGGGGCAGCACCGGGGTGTGACGGCCCGGCTCAACCACCTGCACCTCAACCCGCCAGCTGCGTTCGGTGGCAGTCACCGCAGCGGGTTCCGGCCGGGTCATCCGCAGCAGCAGAAACCCGGCAACAGCAAGGGCAAGGATCAACAGGGGCAACAGACGTTTAGACATTGCTTCAGGGCCAGCCAGGGTAAATGGAGTCCGTCGGTCAAACGGCACAAAAACTACTATACAATCAACAGGCGGTTTCGGATTCCGGAGTAACGAACCGCTGCATCGGTCTTATACGTCCCGCAGGGATCGGCGGGCACTAACGGAGTAACGCACCCTTGTTTGCCGAAGCGTCGTTCAGCCTGATCAACGTCACCGTCATCAATGCGCTGGTGGTGGCAGTGGTGGTACTCATCCATAACGAAGTGCTGATCCGCCTCAGCGGCGTGCTGGGCCGGATGCGCCAGAGTCACCATTTCCGCCTGATCGTTGCGGTATTCGGTGTGCTGCTCGCGCACACCATTCAGGTGTGGATCTTCGCCGCTGTCTATTATTTCATGCACCACGCTGACGGCTGGGGCGCGCTGACCGGCAATTTCAACGGCAGTTTGCCGGATTGCGTTTACTTTTCCTTTACCACCTTCACCACCCTGGGCTACGGCGATATCGAAGCCATCGGACACCTGCGCCACCTGACCGGCATCGAGGGCCTGACCGGCCTGGTACTGATTACCTGGAGCGCATCCTTCCTGTTCGTCGAAATGCAGCGCTACTGGCCCACCCGCTGACCGCGGCTACCCCGCCGTTGGCCCGCTGGGGACAGACCCAAGGTCAGTCCCCATCCAATTGAGCAAAGGGGACTGACCTCAGGTCTGTCCCCGCCAGAATCAATCCTCCCAGCCCCATCCACTTGACCAAAGGGGACTGACCTTGGGTCTGTCCCCAGACACCATCGGGTCAGATCCATTTGCAGCGTGCCAGGGTGTAATACAGCAGCGGCACCACCACAATGGTCAGCAGGGTCGACATCGCCAGGCCGAAGATCAGCGAGATCGCCAGGCCATTGAAGATCGGATCGCTGAGGATGAAGTAAGCGCCCACCATCGCCGAGATGGCCGTCAGGGCGATGGGCTTGATGCGCACGGCACCGGCCAGCACCACGGCGTCCTCCAGTTCCACCCCTTCTTCCAGCAACTGCTGGATAAACACCACCAGCAGAATCGAGTTGCGCACGATGATCCCTGCCAGGGCGATCATGCCGATCATACTGGTCGCGGTAAACTCCCGGTCCAGCAGTCCGTGGCCGGGCATGATCCCGATCATGGTCAGCGGAATCGGCGCCATGATCACCAGCGGCAGCAGATAGGAGCGGAACTGGGCCACCAGCAACAGGAAGATCATGAACACCCCCACACTGTAGGCGGCGCCCATATCGCGGAAGGTTTCATAGGTAATCTGCCACTCGCCGTCCCATTTCAGCGAACCCAGCTCCGGCAGGGCCGGTTGCCGGATGAAGTACTGTTCCGGCGCGCCGTCCTGTTCGTTCAGCCGGTTCACCAGACGGAACATGCCATACAGCGGTGAATCCACGTCCCCGGCCATATCGGCGGTGACATAGGTCACTGGCAGCAGGTCCTTGTGATAGATTGCACCGAGCCAGTCGGCCTCGCGCACCTCCGCCACGCTGGCCAGCGGCACCAGGTTACCGTCGCGGCTGCGCACCGACAGGGACAGCAGGGCCACCTGCTGGGCCTTGTCGCCTTCGGCGAGGATGACCCGAATCGGTACCGGGTACTTGGCGTGCTGATCGTGCAGGTAGCTCACGCTGCTACCCCCCAGCGCGGTCTGCAGGGCGCCGACCACCTGGGCCTGGGACACCCCGAGCCGCGCGGCCCGGGCGCGGTCAACAACCACTTCCCATTCCCGGGTTGGTGCCTCCACGGTGGTATCGATATCCACCAGGCCGTCGATGGTGGCCATCTGTTCTGCCAGGCGCCGGGCCAGCGCCACCCGGCGCTCCTCATCCACGCCGTAGACTTCCGCCACCACCGGCGACAACACCGGCGGCCCCGGCGGAACTTCGACAATCTTGACCGCCGCGCCATAGCGCTGGCCGATTTCCTGCAACGGCCCGCGCAGGGCCTGGGCGATGGCATGGGACTGCCGGCTGCGGTGTTCCTCGTCCACCAGGTTGACCTGCAGGTCGCCGTGGTAAGGCTCCGCCCGCAGGTAATACTGGCGTACCAGACCGTTGAAGTTGATCGGCGACGCTGTACCGGCATAGCTCTGCCAGTTGGCCACCTCGTCCACGGACTCCAGGTAGCGGCCCATTTCCAGCAACACCCGCTGGGTCTGCTCCATGGGCGTGCTTTCCGGCAGATCTACCACCACCTGCAACTCGGATTTGTTATCAAACGGCAGCATCTTGAGGATGACCACCTGAAATACCGGCAGCAGCATCGCCAGCAGGGTAAGCCCGACCACGCCCAGCCCGAGGGCCCGGCGACGCCAGGGATGATCGCCAAGGAACGGCCCCAGCAGGCCACGGAAAATCCGCAGTGAGCGCGGGCTGACGCCGTCTGCCGAGTTGCCGGCGGCGGCCGCTTCCTCAACTGCCGAGCCCTGCTTGTGCCGCAACAGCCGCATGGCCATCCAGGGCGCCACCACGAAGGCGACGATTTGGGACAGCACCATGCCGGCGGAAGCATTGATGGGAATCGGGCTCATATAGGGCCCCATCAGCCCGGACACAAAGGCCATCGGGATCAGCGCCGACATGATGGTCAGGCTCGCCATGATGGTGGGCGTACCCACCTCGTCCACCGCCACCGGAATGATGTCTTTCACCGGGTGACGGGAGTTCTGGATCCGCCGGTTGATGTTTTCGGTGATCACAATGCCGTCATCCACCAGGATGCCAATGGAGAAGATCAGTGCGAACAGCGACACCCGGTTAAGGGTGAAGCCCCAGGCGGTCGAAAACACCATGGTCAGTAGCAGGGTCACCAGTACCGCGACGCCGACAATCAGGGCCTGGCGCCAGCCCATGGCCGCCAGCACCAGCAACACCACGCACAGGGTGGCCGACACCAGGTCGGTGATCAGTTTCTCCGCCTTGGCCGACGCCGTCTTGCCGTAATCCCGGGTGACCAGCACCTCGATATCCGCCGGCAGCGCCCGGTTGCGCAGCAACTCCAGCCGTTGCTCGATGGCGGTAGTGATATTGATGGCGTTCTCGCCGGGTTTCTTGGCGATGGCCAGGGTCACTGCGGGGTACAGTTCGCCCGGACGCCCGGCCCGCTGCGGATCCTTGCCCGGGCCGAACCCCATCATCACGCTCTGATCCGGCACCGTGCTCCCGCGGGAAATGGCGGCAACATCGTCGAGAAACACCGCCGATCCGTTGTGCATCCCCACCACCAGGCGGCGCACACTGGCAACGTCCTCCAGCAGCGTGCCCGCCTGCACCGGGATGGAAACCCCGTCGCGGGTCACCCGCGCTTCCTGGCTGCTGGCGTTGGCGGCCAGCAGGGCGTTGCGGATATCGTCAACGGTCAGGTTGAAGCCGTTCAGCAAGGCCGGGTCAAAGCGCACATCCACCCGGTCGGGAATCCCCCCCACGGTGTAGACATCCCGGGTGCCCGGCACCCGTTTCAGGGCCACTTCCAGCATGTGCGCCAGCCGGGTCAGATCTTCACCGGACAGCCGGTTGGCCGGGTCGTACAGTGTCAGTGACATGATAGGCACGTCATCAATGCCCCGGGGCTTGATGACCGGCTGGCTGGCGCCCAGGTCCGGTGGCAGCCAGTCCTGGTTGGAGTAAACCTGGTTGTAGAGGCGGACCAGGGCTTCCTGGCGGGTCACCCCCACCTCGAACTGCACGGTGATCAGCGCCTGACCCTGGCGGGACACCGAGTAGACGTGCTCGACCCCCTCGATTTCGCTCATCACCTGTTCCGCCGGGGTGGCAATCACATTCTCCACCTCCCGGGTACTGGCACCGGGCAGGGCCACCATGATGTCCGCCATGGTGACGTCAATCTGCGGTTCTTCTTCCTTGGGGGTCAGGATGATCGCCAGGACCCCCAGCAGGATGGCAATCAGCGCCAGCAGCGGCGTCAACCTGGAATTCTGGAACACCCGGGCAATCGCGCCGGACGGTCCCACCGGAGGCAGCTGGTCGTTCACGGGTTATCCCCTTCGGGCCGTTTGAGTTCGAGCCGGACACTGCCCACAAGCGGTAGGGGATCGCTGACCACCCGCTCACCCTCGTCGAGGCCCGCCAGCACTTCAACACGGCCATTTTCCCGCACTCCGGTCCGCACCTGGCGAAGCCGGGGCTGACCGTCACCGTCCAGCACGAATACCGCCCGCAGCTCACCGCGGTGAATCAGGCTGCTCGCAGGTATCCACAGCGCCTCCCGGCTGGCCACCGGTACACTGACCTTTACCAGCATGCCGGGAAACAGCGAACCATTGGGCTCGGTCAGGGGCATCCGCAGGCGGAAGGTGTGGGTGGCGGGGTTGGCATAGGGGTAGAAGGTCATCTCGCCGGTTTCCAGCACCCGGCCATCATTAAGGGTGACCTGCGCCTTGCGCGCCGCACGTGCACTGTCGGCGTAACGCTGGGGCAGATCCACCACAACCCGCAGTTGCTCAAGCGACAGGCCGCTCAACAGCGGCTGGCCGGGATTGACGGACTCCCCCAGTTCGACATGGCGCTCGGTGAGAATGCCGCCATAGGGCGCCACAATTCGGGTGTAGGCCAGCTGCTGCCGTGCTTCGGCTACCGCCGCCCGGGCCCGCTCCAGCCGGGCCTGGGCCGCGGCCAGGTTATTGCGGGCCTGATCAAACTCCTGACGTGAGACCAGCCCGCGCTGGTGAACGGCCTCGATACGCTCGAACTGCTGGCCGGCATCCCGCAGGCCGGCCCGGGCTTCTTCGAGCCCCGCCTCGGCCTGGCTCAGCCGGGACTGCTGTTCACTGTCTTCCAGCCGCACAATCAGCTCCCCGGCGGCCACCGAGTCATCGACATCAAACGGCAACTCCATCACCGTGCCACTGGTCTGGGCCGATACGGTGCTCTGTTGCACCGCCTCAATCACGCCATCGAGACGCACGGTTTCCTGGAGCACGCCCCGGCTCGCCGGTTCGGCCGCAATGTCGGCCGCAATGTCGGCCGCAACGTCGCCCAGGACAGTCACCGGCATACCAGAAGCCAGCAACAGGGCCAGCCAGCGGAAAGATTTCATGGACGCATCCTTGGAAGAAGATCAGGTTATAAGGTCATGATTTCAGGGTATCAGGAGTTGCCCAACAGTAAAGCCACAAAAAAAAGCCCCGTGCGGAGGAGTTGGGTCCGCACGGAGCGAGAGTGTTACCCGCCGGCTATGAGAAGCGGGCAACCGCCAAGGGTGACGCTTACCAGCGGGCTGTCAGGGCCGCCCGCAAGGTGCGTCCGGGTTCGTTTACCCGCACCGCCTCCGGATTGAACGGGTCGGTATTGGCGCGGCTGACATGGGGCGCCCAGGTGTTGTCAAACAGGTTGTCCACGGCCCACGCCAGGCTCAGGTGCTCCACCAACGGGTGGTTCCCCGACAGGTTGACCACGCCATAGCCCGGCGAGGTGCCGGCATCCAGCCCGGACTCCAGGTCCACCCGGTCCTGCCGGCGCGCGACCTGCCATTCCGCCTGCAGGCTGTGGCCGAGGTGATGCCAGCCCAGGGTCTGGATAAACTGGACCGGCGGAATCTGCGGCAGGGCCTGGTCATCGGTCCGGTTATCGCCGCGCACCGACGCAATCCGGCTGCTGGTACTCCAGGTGCCGTTGCTCCAACCCAGCTCGCCCTCGACGCCAAGCAGGCGGGCATCGATGTTGCGATACACCGTGGTGCCCTGATCGTTTTTAGTGCGCAGCACATAGTCGTTGACATCATCGACCCAGATCGCCGGTTTCCAGCGCCAGCCGTCCCGTTTGCCGGTCAGGCTGAGCTCGAGTTTGCGGTGCTTCTCGGTATCCAGCTCCGGATTGCCGACCCAGCGCATCGCCGGGTCCATACTCCAGCTGGCAATGTAGCGCTCGCTGACGCCGGGGCTGCGGACGCTGTGGCTGGCAGTGACATCCAGGGTCTGAAAACGGGAGAACCGCCACTCGCTGCTGACAAACCCGCTGATGTTGTCATCGGTGGCATCGGTGTCGGTAGTGCCGTAGGTGCGGAAGTAGGCGTCGTTCGGCTCGGCCAGCGTGGTTTGCATGTCGACCCGGTCGTAACGGAGCCCGCCGCCAAGACGGACACCGGGGACGATGCGATGGAACGCCTCGGCAAACACCCCGACACGGTCGCGCTCAACCCCCGGCCACATTACCGAGTTGAGCATGGCCAGGTTCATGCCGCCGTAACGATTGGCGGTCCATTCGTTGGTTTCCACGTCGGTGCCCAGCGCCCAGTCGGTGTAATCACCGGCCCGCTGGTCGAGGGTCAGACGCAGGCCCCGGGTGCGGGTTTCGGATGCCGTCAGCATCGGCATTGGCGCGGTCAGTTCACGCAGGCTGAAGTTGTCCATGATGTGATCCACATCGGCCTGCCAGGTCAGCAGGTTCCACTCACCACTGGCCACCGGCGCACCCAGCTCCAGTCGGTAGGTATCGGTGTCGGTCTTCGGCGCGTCCATCCCTGAGCCGGCATACTTGACGTCGCGCTCTTCCTGGCGTGTCACCAGGCCCTTGATATAGAAGCCGTTATCGGCCCGCCAGGCAGCATCCACCCGGCCTTCGGTGTTTTCGTAGGCGCTGCGGACTTCGTTGCCGCTGCCATCCTCGTAGTCGTCGGCCTCATCGTGACCGGCGGCAATGCGGAAATGGCCGGTGTCATTACCGACCGCGGCGCTGGCGTTGGCCAGTTTGCCGTTCCCGTTATCAGATCCGCCAATGGTCAGATGGCCGGCCAGACCGTTTTCGTCCAACTCGGGCGCGGCGGTGGTCGCGACGATCTGGCCACCGGTGATCGGACCCCAGCGCAGGGTCTGGTTGCTGGTGCGAACTTCCAGCACCGGTGCCAGCGCCGAACTGAGGCGACTGGTCGGAGGGTCCATCCGGTTGGGACAGGCACCTTCCACACGGATACCATCCAGCAGGACATCTACCCTTTCCTGACCCTGGCCGCGAATGATCGGATCGATACCGCGTCCACCCATCCGCGACAGCGCCACCGCCGGACTGGACGACAACCGGGTGACCGGTTCGGAGACCAGTGACGGCTGCGCGCCCTCACTCAGCCGGCCCTCGGTGACCCGGATGACCACGTCGTCTTCGGTCTCCCCGGCAGCATTCCCCAATACTGGTACCGCGGCCATGCCCGCCAAGGCAATTCCGGCCGCCAGCCGGCCCAGAGCTCTGTCCTTCATTCCACATCCCCAAACAAGAAATTTGAGGAAATGATACCGCCCGGACTGCGCCGCGACGTGAGACACAATGCCGCATCCCGGAAGAGGTAGATCAGGAGCAGGTGAAAAGTAGTAGGGCGTGCCGATAAACGCCCCCTAAAGCGGCGGTATCTTGCAAATTTGCACCAATAGTGGTCAAATCATCGCCCCATTTTTCCTGTCAATACCCATTTCTTTAATTCTGCAATACGCAGGATCCGAACCGAGGTATCCCTTATGACCGTAAAACTCGACGAAAAACTGGAGCCGATCTTCCAGGACGTCCTCCACCGCAACCCCGGTGAAACCGAATTCCACCAGGCCGTTCATGAAGTCCTCGAAACCCTGGGACCCGTGCTGGTCAAGTACCCGGAATTTGCCGACAAGAAGATCATCCAGCGCATCTGTGAGCCGGAGCGCCAGATCATCTTCCGGGTACCCTGGCAGGACGACAAGGGCGAGATTCATATCAACCGCGCTTTCCGCGTCGAGTTCAACAGCGCCCTGGGCCCCTATAAGGGCGGCATGCGTTTCCACCCGTCCGTCTACCTGGGCATCATCAAGTTCCTCGGTTTCGAGCAGATCTTCAAGAACGCCCTGACCGGCCTGCCTATCGGTGGCGGCAAGGGTGGCAGCGACTTCGATCCGAAAGGCAAGTCCGACGACGAGATCATGCGTTTCTGCCAGAGCCTGATGACCGAACTCTACCGTCACCTGGGTGAGTACACCGACGTGCCGGCCGGCGACATCGGCGTAGGCGGCCGCGAGATCGGCTACCTGTTCGGCCAGTACAAGCGCATCACCAACCGTTACGAATCCGGCGTGCTGACCGGCAAGGGCCTGAGCTACGGCGGCAGCCGTGCCCGCACCGAAGCCACCGGTTACGGCACCGTGTTCTTCACCCATGAAATGCTGAAGGCCCGCGGTGACTCCCTCGACGGCAAGACCGTGGTGGTTTCCGGCTCCGGTAACGTTGCCATCTACGCCATCGAGAAAGCCCACGAACTCGGCGCCAAGGTTATTGCCTGCTCCGACTCCAGCGGCATGGTGGTTCACGAGGCCGGCATCAACCTCGACACCCTCAAGCGCATCAAGGAAGTCGAGCGTCGCCGCCTCAGTGCCTACACCGAAGCTCACAGCGACGCCAAGTATGTCGCCAATGGCAACATCTGGTCTGTTCCCTGTGACGTGGCGCTGCCCTGTGCCACCCAGAACGAGCTGAACGGTAAAGATGCCGAACTGCTGGTCAAGAACGGCTGTATCGCCGTTGCTGAAGGCGCCAACATGCCGACCACTCCGGAAGGTATCCAGGTGTTCCAGACTGCCAAGCTGGCTTACGGCCCGGGCAAGGCGGCCAACGCCGGTGGCGTTGCCACCTCCGCGCTGGAAATGCAGCAGAACGCCAGCCGTGATTCCTGGAGCTTCGATTTCACCCAGAAGCGCCTGGAAGAAATCATGATCAACATCCACAAGGACTGCTTCGAAACCGCGGCCGAGTTCGGCGCTCCGGGCAACTACGTGCTCGGCGCCAACATCACCGGCTTCATCAAGGTCGCCCGCGCCATGGACGCCATGGGTCTGATCTGATGACCGGGGCCTCCGGAACCGAACCAGCCCAGGACCGGGTCTCCACCGGCCTGCCCGGGCTGGACCAGGTTCTGGACGGCCTGCGCATCGGCGACAACGTGGTCTGGCGGGTCAGTGACCTGGACGACTACCGCCGATTCGTTGCTCCCTTCGTTGCTGCGGCGGCCACCACCGGCCGCCGCATCATCTATCTCCGGTTCGGCCAGCATCCGCCGCTGGTTTCCGGCACCGATAACATCCGCGTTGTCAGCCTGGACGCCCTGGGCGGCTTCGAGGCGTTTACCAGCCAGGTCTGGCGCCTGATCGAAGAGCATGGCCGCGGCGCTTTCTACATCTGCGACTGTCTCAGCGACCTGCTCGATGCCTGGGCCACCGACACCATGGTGGGCAACTTTTTCCGGGTGGTATGCCCGTTCCTGTTCGAACTGGACACCGTGGCCTGGTTCGCCCTCTACCCCTCACGGCATTCCCGCACCACCCTCGACCGCATCCGCGAAACCACCCAGGTGCTGGTGGATGTCCACCGGGCCGGTGACGACGTCCAGGTGCAACCGATCAAGGTGTGGCGCCGCCAGTCACCCACCATGTTCCTGCCTCATCGCGAGGAGGCCGGCCGCTTTGTGCCGGTCACCGACAGCAGCGATGCTACCCGCCTGCAGGCCGCCATTGAACAACATCAGGTACATAGCCAGCCGCTGCTGGACTACTGGGACCGGCTGTTCATGGAACTGGCGCAGACGCCGGACGAGCCCGCCGATGCCGGCGGCCTGACGGACATCTGTGACCGGGTACTGCAGGTGCTGGTAAGCCGGGACCCCCGCATGCTGGCGCTGGCACGTCAGCACCTGGGGCGCGACGAGTTGCTGACGATCCGCAGCCGGCTGGTTGGCAGCGGCTACATTGGCGGCAAGGCTGCCGGCATGCTGATTGCCCGCAGCATCCTGCTCAACTGCGACCCGAGCCTATGGCAGCAGTGCCTGGAACCCCACGACTCCAGCTATTTGGGATCGGATGTCTACTATGCCTTCCTGGTCCACAACGGCCTGTGGCCTGCGATCATGCGCCAACGCTGTGCAGAGGGTTATCTGACCGAGGCGCCGGCGCTGCGGGCGGGTATCCTGGCCGGCAAATTTCCTGCCGAGTATCGCGCCGAGCTGGAACGCCTGCTGGACCACTATGGCCAGTATCCGATCCTTGTGCGTTCCAGCAGCCTGCAGGAAGACGGCTTCGGCAATGCCTTCGCCGGCAAATATGACAGTGTGTTCCTGGTCAACCAGGGCCCGCCCGAGCAGCGCCTCGGCGCCCTCGAGGACGCCATCCGCCAGGTCTATGCCTCCACCATGAGTGAGGATGCCCTGGTCTACCGCAAGCAACGGGGCCTCGACCAGCGGGAAGAGCCCATGGCGCTGCTGCTGCAACGGGTCAACGGCCGCTTCCACGGCCAATACTATCTGCCGGATGCCGCCGGCGTCGGGGTGTCCCGCAATACCTTTGTCTGGGACCGCGACATGGACCCGGCGGCCGGTATGGTGCGACTGGTCATGGGCCTGGGCACCCGTGCCGTCGACCGCATCGAGGGTGACCATGCCTGTGTGATGGCCCTGGATCACCCGAGTCGCCGGCCGTTTCGCAATGAAGACGAAAGCTTCCGCTTCTCCCAGCATCTGGTCGACGTGCTGGATACCGCCGGCGCCGGTCTCATCACCCTGCCCCTGAGCCGCCTTGGCGAAGCCGCCGCCGACCTGCCACTGGACCGTCTTGGCGAGCAGGACCGCGCCGCCAGCAGCCGGGCGCGGGAACTCGGTTTACCCGCTCCGGTCTGGCGCCTGACCTTTCAGCCGCTGATTCGTCAGGGCGCGTTTGTCAGCCGTGTCCGCAGCCTGCTCGCTACGCTGGAAGCTGCCTACCAGCATCCGGTGGACGTGGAGTTTACCGTCCACCTCAGTGACAGCCAGGGCCCGACCTTCAACCTGGTGCAATGCCGGCCCCTGGCCACCCTCGGGGAGTCCGCCGCCGCCGTGATGCCCGACCCGCTGCCGGCCAGCCAGTTGCTGTTTGCCAACCAGGGCCACTTCATGGGCGGCAACATTAACCTGCAGATCGACCGCATCATCCGGGTCAATGCCGAGCACTATGCGCAGCTGACCCAGCCCGCGCGCTACCAGGTTGCGTCGCTGGTGGGTGAACTGGTGCGTCAGGCGCCCGCCGGCCAGCGCATCATGCTGATCGGGCCGGGACGCTGGGGCACCAGCAGCCCCGAACTGGGCGTGCCGGTGCGGTTCGCCGACATCGCCGGTATCGCAGCGCTGGTGGAAGTTGCGGAACGGTCCGGGGAGATGGTGCCGGACCTGTCATACGGCTCGCATTTCTTCCAGGACCTGGTCGAAACCGGCATAGCCTACGTGGCGCTGTTTCCCCAGGACCGGCACTGTGAGTATTATCCGGAGCGGCTTTTGCAGTTTGCCAGCGACATCCGGCAGCTGCCGGAACACAGTGACCTGCTGGCACCCGGAGTTGTCGAGGTCTATGAGCTCGAGTCACAACCCCTCAGCCTGAGTGCCGACGTGGTCAGCCAGCAACTGGCCTGCTTTGTTCCGCCCCCCGCGACCCCGGACTGACGGACGGTTTATCGATATGGAATGGCTCACCCTTTCCCAGGCCGGTTTCAAACAGGCGGCGCGCTACCTGCTCGGCATGCGCCTGACCATCGCCGGCATCGAGCTGGCCAGCCTCGCGATTGCTGAAACCCTGGTCACCCTCAGCCACCGGCCAGAAGCCATCCTGCTGTGCCTGCTGTACGGCGTGCTGGCGGTATCCGGCTGGCTGTGGCTGACCCGCCGGCCTCCGGCGGTGCCGTGGCCGGTGACCCTGTCCCTGCTGCTGGACCTGGTACTGATTGGCGGCTGGCTGTTCTTCACCGGTGGCTACACCAACCCGCTGACTTCGCTGCTGTTGTTGCCGCTGGCCGTAGCCATCATCCTGGTGCCGCTGGCCCAGGCGGTGTTGCTGACCATTTGCGGGGTGCTGACCTACACCGTACTGGTAATCTGGCACACCCCGATTGCCCACGCCCACGACCATGCCGCCAGCAACCTGGCCCAGCTTCACCTGGTCGGCATGTGGGTTACCTTCACCATTACCGCCAGCATTCTGCTGCTGGTGGTAGGCACCCTGGCCCGCCGCTTCCGCCAGCAGCAGATACAACTGGCCGAGGTCCGCGAGCGGCGCCTGCGGGACGAGCAGATCATCGCCCTCGGTCTGTCTGCCGCTGCCGTCGCCCATCGCCTGGGCACCCCCCTCAACACCATGACACTGCTGGTGGATGAGCTGCGCCACAGTCGCAATCAGGCCGAGCTTGCCAGCGACCTGGACCTGCTGGAGCAACAGCTGGACGTCTGCACCAGCCACCTCCACCAGCTGTCATCCGCCGCCAGCCAGGCCCGCGCCGCCGAACTGGAAGTGCTGGAACTGGCCAGCTGGATAGCCCGGTTGCGGGAATCCGCCACCCTGCTCTGGCCGGGTGCACCGATCCAGTGGCGCCTGCCCGCACCGGCCGGGCGGGTTGCAGTTGATGCCACCCTCGACCAGGCGGTGCTCAACTTGCTGGCCAATGCCCTGACCGCCAGCCCGTCGTGGGTCGCCGTTGCCGCCCGCAATGAGGGCAACGGGCTGATCGAGCTGGTGGTCGAAGATCACGGCGACGGCCTGGCCAGCACCCTGCAGGACCAGCCCGGCGAGCACACCGTACCGTCCGAGAACGGTCTGGGTGTAGGATTGTTCCTGTCCAACGCTACCATCCAGCGCCTCGGCGGCAGCCTTAAGGCCAGGGTGGGCGAGCAGGGCACTACCATGATCATCGAACTACCGGAGGCCAACCATGAGCCAAAGTCAGCGCTGGCTGCTGATTGACGATGACCGGGCATTCCTGACGGTGCTGGAGCGCTCCCTGCAGCGCCAGCAGATTACCACCCTGACTGCCGGCAACCGGGAAACCGCCCTTGCCCTGTTGCAGGAACACGGCGCCGACCGCTGCGTCCTGGATCTCAACCTGGCGGGAGAAAGTGGCCTGCAGTTGCTGCCGGAACTGCTCGACCTGGCCCCGGACCTGGAGGTCCTGGTGCTCACCGGTTACGGCAGTATTGCCACTGCGGTGGAGGCCATGCGTCGCGGGGCCGTCAACTACCTCTGCAAACCGGTGACGGTGAGCCAGCTGACCTCCGGCTTTGACCCCCTGGAACAGCCCCCGGAACTACGCCACGAGCCGCCGTCGGTGGAAGAGATGGAGTGGGAACACATCCAGCGGGTCCTGGCCGAAAACGACGGCAACGTCTCCGCCACCGCCCGCGCGCTCAACATGCATCGGCGCACCCTCCAGCGCAAACTGCAAAAGCACTCCCGCTGGCGCAGCTGAAGCGCCAGACCCTTGTCATTGGCCCAAACTGCACGCCGATAGGTAGAAATTGCTACCTACATCTTATTGACATTTTTTTGGAACCTTTCTCCAGCGACCGCCGTTAGGACAGTCAAGGCGCTCTGATCGCCGTCATGACAATAACAAGCGGAAAGGTAGAAAGATGTTCAGCCAACACAAGAAGTCCATTCTGGCAGTCGTCATCGCAAGTACCGGCCTTGCCGGCTGCCTCAGCGAGGGCGGCCAGACCAGCGACAATGCCAGCCCGGTGTACCAGATCACCAACCCCCAGCTGGCCACCGGAACCCATCCGGTCTTTGCGCCGCTGGAAACGGCATTCCCGATCCCCAGCGACGCGCTGTTCTTCCTTGATCCCAGCAACGACGGCACCATGCTCGACGGCACCGATCCAGCCAACCCGGTGACCACCGGACTGGGCCTGCTGGATGGCAACTCGGTACTGGCCGGCATCGACATCAAGATCTCCGACAGCCTCGCGGCCGATCAGGTGCTGGATGGCCGCAGTTTCGTGGAGATCGACGGTGTGGTGGTGCCCAATCCGGACCAGAATGTTTTTCTGCTGAAGCTGGAATACCCCGGTGGTGACAGTGTGTACCAGGCCGAGGGTGAAGTTGCGGGGCTGGTCGAAGCCAACATCTACCGTCGCGCCGTGGCGCTGCGCGATGCCGGCGATACCGCCGCGGCGGATGACCTGTTCCGCTCGTTGCTGGAGCCCGGCTTCCGGGTGGAACTGCTGGATATCGACGGCGGCAGCAACAACCTGATCCGCCTTCTGCCAACCCGCCCGCTGGATCCGAAAACCAAGTACGCCGCCGTGCTGACCAACGACATTGTGGATGCCCGCGGCGAGCCACTCGTCGGTTCGCCCACCTTCCAGAGTGTTTCCGATCCGCAGCGGGTACTGTCCAACGCCGCGCTTACCCCCTTCCGCCAGGCCATGCTGCCGGCGCGCCAGCTGGCCGCAGACTTCTTCGCCTTCAGGGGCGAGTTCCTCGGCGGCCAGCAGCCCGGGTTTGAAGACGTTACCTTCGCCACCGGCATTACCACCACCGCGGTGGAGGATGTCTTGCTGGCCAACGCGGCCCCCGTCACCTTCTTCACCCGCCAGCTCGGCCTCGAACGCAAGCAGGCGGCCATCGGTGAGCTGCTTGCCGGTACCTTCAACCTGTCGGGCCAGCCCCTTGGCAGCGGTGCAAGTGCCGAGCATGAAGCCATTAACGGCGAGATCTACCGCCAGTTGACGGATTCCGCGTACCGGCTCTACGACGCCAGCCTCGCTGCTGCGCTCAGTGAGGCCAATGCCGCAGGGCTCGCTGTTAGCTACGGCGACCTGGTGACAGATGCTGACAGCGATCGCCGGCTCGCCTTCACCCTGCAGGCCGCGACCGCCGATGCGGTCACCAATGTGGTGGATGTTTCAGCCGAAGCCGCGACCCTCGCGAGTGCCGCCGAACCGCTGCTGGACACCCCGAAACCGCGAGCAGTCCGGGTCTTCAGCCAGAAAGAGGGTGGCGAAGTGAATCCGGCGCTGGAGCAGACCGCCATTGACCTCGGCTTTACCCAGATTACGGTCAATCCGCAGGTTTTCGAAGGTGAGATTACCCTGCCGTACTATCAGTCACTGCCCGAGGCCGGCGACGGCACGCCGATCCAGGCCGGCAGCTGGCAACCGGCTGACCTCAGCAGCGACGAGACCCTGCCGGTCGCAGCCTCGGACCGCATTACCTACCGCTACCCGTTTGCCGCCAAGCAGGCCGACACCAAGGTACCGGTGGTCATCGTGACACCGGACGAGGATTTCGGCGCTCCCCCGGCCAACGGCTATCCGGTGATCATCTACCAGCATGCTGCCACCACCGACCGCTCGGCGATATTGCCGATGGCGACCGCCGCCGGTCTGTTGTGCCTGCAGGACGGCTCTGCCCCGGTTAACAGTGAAAACTGTTTTGTCACCGTCGGCATCGACCAGCCTCTGCACGGCATCTTTGACACGGGCCTCGTCGGGCTGACACCGATTACCGGCCAACCGGGAGCCTCCGCAGATGCCTCCGAGCGCCACTTCGGCTTTGCCGCCAGCGACACCCTGGCGGCGGTGCCGGCCGACCAGGTGACCGAACCCGGCTCCGGCGACTTGTTCCTCAACTTCACCAACTACGCCAACACCCGGGACAACATGCGCCAGGGCACCCTTGACCTGCTCAATGTCAATGCATCGATCCAGGCGATCGAGGACGCCATCAACCAGTGCAATGCTGCCGGCAGCTGCGCCAACGGCATCAACCTCAATCCAGACCGGGTGTACTTCATCAGTCACTCCCTGAGCGGCATGGGTGGCGTTCCCTTCCCGGTGATCAACAACCTGGCGGCACAGAGCAATGGCAACCTGACACCGGTACTGGCCTCGGTCCTGTTCAACACCGGCGGCCAGTTCACCCGCATCGCGGAAAATTCTCCCAGCATAGCCCCGCGCCTGTTGCCGACACTGGATGCGGCATCCGGTGGCCTGCTGGCCCAGGGCCGCACCGAACTCAACATCTACCTGAACGTGTTCCAGGGCCTGCTGGACTCCGCCGACCCCACTGCCTTCGCGCCACTGCTGCAAGGCACCCCCACCCTGATGACCTCGATCGTCGGCGTTCCGGATGACCCCGACCGGCCCACCGACGGCACCATGCCTAACGCGGCCGATGACCTCCTCTATGACCTCGGTCCGCTGGCCCTGGTCATTCCGGAAACCGGCTTCCAGATCAATGGTGAACGGTCGCCGCTGGCCGGCACCGATCCGCTGGCAGCGGCTATGGGAGCGGCGTCCACCCCCCTGGCCGACGGTGGCTTCCCGGCCATTACCCGCTTCCTGGAAGGTGCCCACGGCAACCCGATCTCTGCCGGCCAGAAGGCCTCCGAGCCCTTCAGCTCCGGCGCAGTGTTCAATGAAATGGCGGCCCAGATGCGGGAGCTGTTTATCAATGGCACCACCGCCGTGTTCAACCCCTGCGTAGTGAAAGATGCCGACACCACCGGCGTTGACTGTACCGCCCAGACCGATGCCGGCGAAACCGCGCCCGATGGCGGAGGTGATGGCGGCGGCAACGATGGTGACGGTACTGGCGGCGGTATCGGCGACATTATCGGAATAATCCCGCTGTAACCGGAATAATTCTCTCAAGTGATTGATTTGCCGGGCCTGAGGCAAAGCCCTCTGGCCCGGCGCATGTCCGAAAAACGGAGCAGTAACGATGACAACAACAAAGAACTCCCGGCTGAGCACTCCATGGCTTGGCACTTCCCGTTTCAACACGCCCCGGTTGAGCACCCCGGAACTGCCCATGGCGACCGCGATAGCGGCCACCCTGGCCACATTTGCCACGCCGGCCATGGCCTTCGATTTCGAGCTCTACGGGATTGACGCGTCCCTCAGCACCACTCTGACCGCCGGCATCGGCGTGCGGCTGGAAGAACAGGATCCGGACCTGATTACCCAGGGCAACCTGGGCCCGGAATTCGCCTACAGCAACACCGGCGCCTCTTCCAACAACTTTGATGACGGCAACCTCAATTTCGAGAAGGGCGATCCCTACTCGCAGATTCTGCGTGGCCGTACCGAGCTGTTCCTGGACTACGCGCCGGACAGTGATTACCTGACCCGGGTGGGCGCACTGGTACGTGGCTCCTACTACTACGATTACGAGCTGCGGGAGAACGACCGTGCGGTCGACCCGGTGGGCCAGCAACGCACGCTGAATGACGAGGCCCTGGATAACGCCGCCGGTGCCGAACTGCTCGACGCCTATGTGTTCTCCGACTGGTACGCCGGTGACACGCCGATTTCCGTGCGCTATGGCAAGCAGGTGGTGAGCTGGGGAGAAAGCACCTTTATCCTCGGCGGCATCAACGCCACCAACCCGATTGACGTGCCGGCGTTCCGCACCCCCGGCGCCGAGCTCAAGGACGTCTTGCGTCCGGTCGAAATGCTGTATACCTCGGTAGGCATTACCCCGGAGATCAACGTCGAGGCCTACGTCCAGACCAAGTGGGAACCGTTCAAGATTGATGACTGCGGCACCTACTTCTCCAGTGCCGACGTTGCCGCGGACGGCTGTGGTCCGGTGTTGCTGGCCGGTCAGGTGCCTGACTCCCAGGCGCTGGCCGAAGGCTTTGTATCGCCCCGCCTCGGTGACCAAAAACCAGGGGACAAGGATCAATTCGGTGCCGCAGTACGCTGGTTTGTACCCGCACTGGATGCCGAACTCGGCTTCTACTACATCAAATACAACAGCCGGCTGCCTTACATCAGTGGCGTTGTATCTAACCCTGAGTCGCCTACTGCAACCCAGATCAACGACGATTCGCTACCGTACTCAAGGTTCCCGAGCTACTTCATCGATTACCCGAAAGGCATCGACCTGTATGGCATCAGTATCAACACCACACTGCCCACCGGCACCTCCCTGGGTGCGGAATACAGCTTCCGCCCCAACCTGCCGATCCAGTGGAACACCTTCGAGCTGATCTACGGCGGATTGCAGCAGCGTGGCCCGGACGGCCAGGTCATCAGCAAACTGGAACAGCAGACCCGCCAGAATGACCCGGACTTCAACTACGCCGGTAAAGCCATCGACGGCTACGACCGTTATAACGTCTCCCAGGCCCAGGCGACCCTGATCCACTTTGTCGACCGGGTGCTGGGCGCGGCGCGGTTTATCACCGTGGCGGAAATCGGTGCCACCTACATCCACGATCTGCCCGGCAAGGAGGAGGCCCGCTACGGCCGCTCCGGTATCTGGGGCGTGGGACCGGTGCCGCTGGACGGACCTTCGTTTACCGGCGATCTGTGCCGCGAGGGCCCGGGCGATGAAACCACCCGCCTCAACATCAACCCCACCAACTGTGGTGGCGACGGCTTCACCACCTCGTTCTCCTGGGGTTACCGGGCACTGTTTGCCCTCGATTACCCCAATGCCATTGCCGGCATCAACCTGCTGCCCAAACTGTTCCTCACCCACGACGTGAAGGGCTACGCCCCGGATCCCGGCGGCAACTTCAAGGAAGGCAACAAGTCCGTGAGCCTGGGCCTTGATGGCAGCTATCAGAACAAATATTCCGCGTCGATCAGCTACACCAACTATTTCGGCGGCGACTACAACGAAATTTCTGACCGCGACTTCGTTTCGGCCAGCGTTTCCTACTCGTTCTGATCACAACGACAAACCAAGGAGTCAACTATGCAAACCTTCAAACGCACGGTCATCGGCAGTGCCATTGCCCTGTCCCTGCTTTCCGCGGGCACCAGTCTGGCGGCGGTTTCCGCCGATCAGGCGGCCCGGCTTGGCGGCGAACTGACCCCCATCGGGGCCGAAAAGGCCGGTAACGGCGATGCCATTCCGGCCTGGGATGGCGGCCTGACCACACCGCCGGTCAAACAACCCCAACAGGGCATCTACCCCGATCCCTTCCCCGGCGACGAGCGTCTGCTGGTGATCGACCAGAGCAACGTGGACCAGTACCAGGACAAGCTGTCACCGGGTCAGGTGGCCACCATCAAGACCTACAGTGACTACTTCATTCCGGTTTACCAGACCCGGCGCACCGCGGCCTATCCGGAGTTCATGACGGCGAAAGCCAAAGCCAATGCCACCCAGGTGTCACTGACTGCCAACGGCAACGGCCTGCAGAACTATGAAACCGGCGTACCGTTTCCGATTCCGCAAAGCGGCGTTGAGGTCATCTTCAACCACATCACCCGCTACCGCGGTGGTTCGATTGTCCGTAATGTTGCCCAGGTGACGCCACAGGCCAACGGCGATTTCAGCGCGGTCAAGTTCACCGAATACCTGACCGACCGGGTCGCCCTTGAAGACTACGAGGCCGGCGTGGACGACAACGTGATGTTCTACTTCAAGCAGGTCATCACCGCACCATCCCGCCTGGCAGGCAACGTTCTGCTGGTGCACGAGACCCTGGACCAGGTCAAGGAACCGCGCCGGGCCTGGCTGTACAACTCCGGCCAGCGCCGGGTTCGCCGTGCCCCCCAGGTAGCATACGACGGCCCCGGTACCGCGGCGGACGGCCAGCGCACATCGGACAACCTGGACCTGTATAACGGCGCCCCCGACAAATACACCTGGGAGCTGGTGGGTAAAAAGGAAATGTACATTCCGTACAACTCTTACAAGCTGTCGGACCCGGAGCTGAGCTATGACGAGATTATCCAGCCTGGCCACATCAACCAGGAGCTGACCCGTTACGAACTGCACCGGGTGTGGCATGTCCGCGCCACCCTGAAGGACGGTGAGCGCCACATCTACGCCAAGCGCGATTTCTATGTGGATGAGGATTCCTGGCAGATCGCCGTGGTCGATCACTATGACGGTCGCGGCCAGTTGTGGCGCGTCGCCGAATCGCACATGGTGCAGGGTTACGACATCGGTGTTCCGAGCTACGCTGCGGAAACCCTCTACGACCTGCTGTCCGGCCGTTACCTGGTGATGGGCCTGACCAATGAAGAGGACGACCCGTACACCTTTGGCGTGAAGGCCCGCTCCAACGAGTTCACCCCTGCCGCCCTGCGCCGCGCCGGCGTGCGCTGATCATCACCGCGGATAACCCGCCCGTACCGGCCAGCCCCGGTACGGGCACACTCAGCCCTTGGCATTTGCGAGGTAAACCGGCCAGATTGAGCAAAGTCAATCTATCGCCAATCGCAGCTGTCATAACGGGCCAAATATCGTTAACATGCCCGCCTCTTCAACACGTTCCATCAAGCTCTTCTCCGGCCTGCCCCGGCTAACACGGTACCCTCCGACACCATGGCTGATTCTGACAATCTCCACCAGTTCGAGGGCATGGATGCCAACCGCCTTGCAAAAGTGGCGCTTTACACCAACAACGGTGTGGTGATTACTGACGAGCAAGGCGTGATTGAATGGGTGAACCCCAGCTTCGAGCGGATCACCGGCTACACGCTGGCCGAAGTTCGGGGCAAGCGCCCCGGTGATTTCTTGCAGGGCGAGGAAAGCTCGACGGCAACCGTGGCCTACATGCGCCAGTGCCTGCGCAAAGGCCAGGGCTTCGACGTGGAAATTCTCAACTACACCCGCGACGGCAAGCCGGTGTGGTTGCAGGTCAACTGCACCGCCCTCGCCCCGGCGGGCAAGGCACGTCCCGGCTATGCCGCGGTGTTGCGGGATATCAGCGCCCGCAAATCGTCAGAACGGCGTCTGCGGATTGCCGCCAGTGTGTTTGAACGCAGTCATGAAGCGATCATGATCAGCGACCGCGCTAACCGCATCATCGACGTCAATCCGGCCTTCAGCCGGATCACCGGTTACCAGCGCGACGAAATCATCGGCCAGAATCCGTCGATTCTCAGTTCCGGCCGCCACACCGCCGAGTTCTACCACGCCCTGTGGGAAGCCATAAACGTCAACAATCACTGGCGTGGCGAGATCTGGAACCGGCGCAAGAACGGCGAAGAGTATCCCGAGCTGCTGTCGATTACCCGGGTCCACCTGGACGAACCCGGACAGTGGCACCATGTCGCCGTGTTTTCGGACATCACCACCCTCAAGAACCACGCCGAGGAACTGGACCGGGCGACCCATTACGACAGCCTGACCAACCTGCCGAACCGGCAGTTGCTGCTGAAACGGCTGCGCCGCGCCATGGAGCATGCGATTCACAATGACCGGCCACTGGCGGTGTGTTACCTGGACCTGGACGGCCTGAAAAGCATCAATGACCGCTTTGGCCGTAATGGCGGTGACCGGGTGCTGACCCTGATCGCCGATCGGCTGCGCACGGTCATCCGCAGTGAGGACACGGTCGCGCGGATTGCCGCCGACGAGTTTGTCCTGCTGCTGCAGGACGTGACCGACGACCATGCCTTCCAGCGCATTCTGGATGTCGTGAACGGACCGGCACCGGTCGGGCCCGCCAATCTGCGGCTGACCGCCAGCATGGGCATTACCTTCTACCCCAACGACGCCACCGATGCCGACCGGCTGGTCCGCCATGCCGACCAGGCCATGCTCGCCGCCAAGGAAAAAGGCCGCAACCAGTGGGCGATCTTCGATCCGGCACTGGATGAGCACCGCAAGAAACGGCGGAAGCAGCTGATGGAACTGACCCGGGCGCTGGATGATGGCGAGTTCCGCCTGCACTACCAGCCCCAGATCCGCATGTGCGACCGGGCCGTGGTCGGCTTTGAGGCCCTGATTCGCTGGCAGCACCCGAAACGGGGCCAGCTGGCGCCAGCCGACTTCCTGCCGGCGGTGGAAGGCAGCCACCTTGAAGTCCCCATCGCCCAGTGGGTGCTGCGGGAGGCGCTGAGTGAACTGGGCCGCTGGAGCGCACGTGGCGAGGCAATCGCCGTCAGCGTCAACATCAGTGCAGCTCACCTCCTCGACCGCAACTTCACCGAGTTCCTGCAGCGTTACCTGATGGCCCACCCGGAGATCAATCCGGCGCTGATTCACCTGGAAGTACTCGAATCCACCGCGCTGGACGACATGCAGCGCGCCGGCCACGTGATCGAGCAGTGCCGGGCCATGGGCCTGCAGGTCGCCCTGGACGATTTCGGCACCGGCTTCTCATCGCTGACCTATTTCCGCGCCTTGCCGGTCGACCTGATCAAGATGGACCAGAGCTTTGTCCGCAGCATGCTGTCGGATCCGGCGGACCGCGCCATCGTCGAAAGCGTGATCTTTCTCGCCAAGCGCTTTGGCCGGCCCGTCCTTGCAGAGGGTGTGGAAACCCTGGAGCATGCCCGGGCCCTGCGTACGCTGGGCTGCGAAATGATTCAGGGCTATGGCGTGGCCAGGCCGATGCCGGCGGAGGACATCGCAGGCTGGCTGGAGCAGTGGCGCCAGTCCTGGCCGGTCGGTGGTCGCGACCCGTTTGCAGTGATGCAGGCCAACGACCGCCAGTTCAACGCGGAGGAGTCAGGTAACGGCGCTCATCGAGGGTCACCAGCCGCTCGGGATGGAACACCATCAGGCCGGTAACAATGGTACCGTTCACAAATCCCTCGGGAATCATGAACAGCGGCAGGTAACGCAGGTACTCGTCGACCAGCTCGTCGATACTGTAGACATCGGCCGACCACAGCAGGGCGCACATCACCAGGCCCGCCGTGGCCACCGCAATCGCCGCCCCGAAAAAACCACAGAAGAAGATGTAGGCAAAGAAATTGCGGAATCCGCGCCGGCGCTCCCACAACATGATGCGATAGCTGACCAGCGCCGGCACCATCACCGTCACCAGGCCATTGACGGCAAACATCAGCAACGGCTCACGGCCGGTAATCACCGTAATCACCAGTGCCAGCAGGCCGGCGAACACCGCCAGTGCCCAGCCCATCATCAGGGTGATGACGGTGATCCCGAAGACGTGGATGGACAACCCGGGCGAGATCCCGGCCCGCAGCTGCCAGAGGAATCCCAGCACCACCGCCGCGCCGAAAAAGCTATGCTGCAGGGCGTTGTCCCGCCGCAGGGCCTGCCAGTCCACCTGGCGGGCCGCCGCCAGCAGAATCAGCAGGAACAACAGGCCAGTGACCAGCAACTGGCCGGCGGATAACAGATTGTCCGTCATGCCCATGAATGCGCCCTTGTCCCGGAATGGTCCCGATCGTGCCAGGATCAGGCAGCGGCCTGCCGGGGCCTGCTCAGGGTCTGCCAGGCCTCATAGCTGCTGAGAAACACCTGGCCACCGAGATGACGGAGAAACTCGGTATCCCGCAACCGGTCCATCACCGGGCCTTTGACCTCGGACAAGTGCAGGCGAACACCGGCATCCACCAGCCGCTCGTTGATGGCTTCCAGGCTTTCCAGTGCCGAGGCGTCGATCAGGTTGACCGCCGGACACACCAGCACCACATCCTGCAGTGCCGGCTGCTTGCTCAACAGCTCCATCACGGTCTCTTCCAGGAAACGGGCATTGGCAAAGTACAGGCTCTCATCCACCCGCAGCATGGCCAGCTCCGGCCGGGTTTCTACCTGGTGTCGCAGCACATTGCGGAAGTGTTCGGTACCCGGCACCCGGCCGATCAGCGCACTGTGCGGTCGGCTGGTGCGATACAGGAACAACCCGATGGACAGCGCAACACCGGCCACAATGCCCGACTCGACACTGTGCCCGAGGGTCAGCACGATGGTGGCCAGCATCGCCACAAAATCGGTGCGGGAATAGCGCCAGGTACGCAGCAGGGCCGGAAAATCAATCAGCGTGGAAACCGCGACGATGATGGTGGCCGCCAGGGTGGCGGTGGGCAGGTAGGCAATCGCCGGCGTCAGAAACAGCGTGGCGAGGGCAATACCGACCGCGGTAAACGCGCCGGCAGCGGGGGTCTCGGCGCCGGCATCGAAGTTGACCACCGAACGGGAAAAACCACCGGTCACCGGCATGCCGCCGGAAAAACCCGACGACAGGTTGGCTGCACCCAGGCCAATCAGCTCCTGATCGGGGTCAATCCGCTGCCGGCGCTTGGCGGCCAGGGTCTGGCCCACCGACACCGACTCCACAAAACCGACGATGCTAATCAGCAGCGCCCCCAGCGCCAGTTGCTGCCACACTGCCAGGTCCATGGTCGGCAGGGTGAGTTGCGGCAACCCGGCGGGTACCGTGCCGACCACCTTGACTCCCTGCTGGTCGAGCCCGAGCCCCCAGGCCAGCAGGGTCGTGACCACCACCGCCAGAATCGGCGCGGTCTTGGTCACAATATCGGCGAACCGCCCGGTCACCCCGGCGAGGGCCAGCAAGGCTTTCAGTTTCTTGCGGGCAAACAGCAGAAATACCAGGGCGCCGCTGCCGATCAGCAGGGTCGGGAGATTGGTGTCACCGATATTTGCCAGCAGCGTCCCACCAATATCCAGCAGGTTGTGGCCGGAGGCCTGGACACCGAGGATATGCTTGAGCTGACTGGCCGCAATCACCACGCCGGAGGCGGTGATAAAGCCCGAGATCACCGGGTGGCTGAGGAAATTGGCCAGGAAGCCCAGCCGCAGTACCCCCATGGCCACCAGCATCAGGCCCGACATGACTGCCAGCAACACCGCACCACCGATGTACTCGGGGCTGCCGGGCTCGGCAATGGCCCCGAGAGCCGCAGCGGTCATCAGTGACGCCACCGCCACCGGCCCGACCGACAGGGTCCGGCTGGTGCCGAACAGGGCGTAGAACACCAGCGGCAGGATACTGGCATACAGCCCTACCTGCGCAGGCAACCCCGCCAGCAGGGCATAGGCCAGCGACTGCGGGATCAGCATGATGGTGACGATGACCGCGGCCACCAGGTCGCTGACCAGAATGTCACGGCGGTAACCGGGCAGCCATTCGAGGAACGGCAGATACTGTTTGAGTCTCATCAGCGTGTCAGAACAGGTTCAGCGGAACTTTCAGGTAAACCTGACCGTTATCCTCCGCCGGCGGCATCTGGCCGGCCCGCATATTGACCTGTACCGACGGCAGAATCAGCCGCGGCATGTCCAGGGTGGCATCCCGCTCGCTGCGCATCCGGACAAACTCGTCTTCGGTGACGCCATCGTGAACATGGACATTGGCCTCGCGCTCGGCGGCCACCGTGGTCATGTGCTGGTACTCCTCACGGCCCGGCGCCTTGTAGTCGTGGCACAGGAAGATCCGGGTTTCCGGCGGCAGTGCCAGCACCTTCTGGATGGAGCGGTAGAGCGTACGGGCATCGCCACCCGGGAAATCACACCGGGCGGTGCCGTAATCCGGCATGAACAGGGTGTCACCCACAAAGGCCGCATCACCAAATACGTAGGTCAGACAGGCCGGGGTGTGGCCCGGCGTATGCATCACCCGGCCTTCAAGCTCACCGATCATGAAGGTATCGCCGTCGTTGAACAGACGGTCAAACTGACTGCCATCACGGGCAAACTCGGTGCCGGCATTGAAGGCCTTGCCGAAGATTTCCTGCACGGCGACAATCTGGGCACCGATACCGGTCTTGCCACCCAGTTTTTCATGCAGATAGGGAGCGGCGGAAAGGTGGTCGGCGTGGACATGGGTTTCGACAATCCACTCCACCCGCAGGCCTTCGCTGCGGACATAGGCGATGATCTCATCCGCCGAGCGCACATCGGTACGGCCCGCCGCGTAGTCGAAATCAAGGACGGAATCGACGATGGCGCAGGCATCGCTTGCCGGGTCCCTCACCACATAACTGAAGGTGTTGGTCGGTTCGTCAAAGAAATGCTGAACGATCGGATTGGTCACGGCATTTACCTCTTTCCGGGTCGGAAATCAAATTTGATTCTAAGGTTATACCAAAAGGAAATATAAAGGGAAATGCCCGTTTCTTATATGCGGACGATTCCTGATGCACTTACCAGACAGTCACGACCCGCCGCTTTGGCGCGGTACAGGCGCTCGTCCGCCCGTCCGATCAGCGAATCCGGGGTGTCAGGCAGCGCCGGAACCTCACCCAGCCCGACCATACCCGCACTGACCGTGACATGGACCGCGGACCCCCCGGCCTGGAACAAGGCCTGTCGCACGGCCTCGATAATCCGTTGAACGATGGGTACCGCATCCTCCGCGGCAGTACCGACAAATACAACAATGAACTCTTCGCCGCCGAAGCGGACCACCACATCGGTGGTGCGTGCCTGTTGCCTTAGCACACCGGCAAACTGGCGCAGGATATGGTCACCCGCCAGGTGACCCACCGAATCATTGATCTGCTTGAAATGGTCAACATCGAACAGCGCGAGGGAAAAGGTATCCCCGAACCTTTGGCTGCGGCCAAGCAGTTCCTCAAGGCGGGGGATCAGGTAGCGACGGTTGTGCAGCCCGGTCAGCGGGTCACGGATCGACTGGTTTAACAGCTTCTCCTCCAGCCGGTGGCGCTCCAGGGCCCCCGACAGCAATCCGGAAATGATCACCAGAAGGTCAGCCTGGTCCCGCCGCCACTGGCGCTTGCGCAACGAATCGACCCCGAAGAATCCGGTTACCCGGCCGCGGATCTGGACCGGAACACAGAACATTGAAGCCACGCCCTGCTCCAGCAGCAGTTTGCGCTCCTGGTGGGCCCGTTTCGGCAACCGCCTGACATCCTCAACGAAAATAACCCGCCCCCGGCTGACCATCTCGTGGATCCGGTCATGCCACCAGTGGAAGGATTCGATGGCAACCTGCTGCTGGGAAGCCTTGAGCGATGGCACACCTTTGCCACACCATTCATGGCTGTTGGTCATGACGCGGTAATCGTCGGAAAAGTGATACAGGTAGGCGCGGTCGACCCCGAAGAATTTGCCGATCTCCATCAGCAACTCGTCGATACCCTGGTCAATGGTACCGAACCCCAGGTTGATGAAGCGGGTGGACAGTTTTGCGATCAGTTTCTGGAACTGCGCCTGGAACGCGAACTCCGCCTCGCTCTCCCTGAGCGAGACCTCCAGCTCTTTGTAATACTGGATGTTGTTGAAATAGCCATACCAGAGGGTACTGCCATCGTCCTGGCGCTCCGGCGTTGAACTGCCTTCAAACCACTGGAACTCGCCGGATTGCAGCCGCAGGCGACCACGGTACTGCCAGGGCGTCAGCGTTCGGGCGGACGCCACGATACTGTCGGCCAGGCCCGCCACGTCCTCCGGATGAATCAGGGCAAACAACGGGTCGGCAGAAGCCGCGAGAGCCTCGGGTGCCAGGCCAAACAACGGCCTGGCACGCTCGCCCAGAAACGGGAAACAGTGCTGGTCCTCGGTGGCGCTGAGCCAATAGGTAAACAGCACGCCGGGCACACCCGCTGCCAGTCTTGCAAGCAACTCTCCGGAAACGGTCGACTGCTTCCCCATGGACGCCCCATCTCCCCACTGACGACTTTGCCTCGTTCAACAGGAAGTGTAGTCCAACCCCACACACACAGCGATGACCCGGTTACGGCAATACTCAGAGGCCTGCCAGCCTGCTACGGATTTCGTTCCGCCGGCCATCGTCGGCAACTTCCCGGCCCGGACGGGGCGGCGCATTCAGCGCCCGCTCCAGGTAGACCCGGGCACGCTTGGTTTCACCCTGCCCGAGCAGGAAGTCGCCGAAGAAATAGTTCGGGTCAATCCCTTCGGGGTTCAGCTTGAGCGCACTTTGCAGGTATTTCTGCGCCTTCTCGTCATCCCCGAACGACAGGGGCCAGCCTGGCACCTGGTAGTACAGACTGCCCAGCGAGGTGTAGGCGGACCCTTCCAGCGCGGCATGATCGATGGTCAAGGCAGACTCCAGCGCCGCGCGGGCCTCCTTCACCAGCCCGAGCGCCCCCAGGCCCCCCTTGGCGCCCGCCCAGGTGCTCAGGGTAATACCGTGCCAGATCAGCGGCTCGGCCCGCTCCGGGTAGGCCGCGACCAGGGCTTCGGTCTGTTGTGCCAACTGCTCGAAGGCGCCTTCGCGGTCCTTGTCCGGCAACTGGTACTGGACCTCGGCCCAGCGCTGCTGGATCCCCTGCAGGTCGGACTGCAGATCCCCCGCCAGCGCAGGCAGGGCCAGAACCAGGCCCAGAACGGCCAGCAAAACCTTCATGATGTGACTCCTGTATCAAGAAACCGGCGGATGACCGGCAGCTGTTTGAGCATGGCCTTGTCGACAAGCTTCGGGAGGATGCCATTAATGACCACGAAGAGTTTTTCCGGCCAGCCGAGGAACCGGCGACGCTCACCCCGCACCATCGCACGGATAATTTCCGCCGCCACCTGCTGCGGCGAATCGGTCTTGTTGCCGAGCGCTTTGTTGAGCTGGTTAACCGCCTCCGGATTCATCGCGGTTGCCGTGGCACGGGGGGCCACATAAAGTACCTGGACTGCGGTGTCCGCCAGTTCCCGGCGCAACGCCTCGGAGAAGCCGCGCAGGCCAAACTTGCTGGCGCAGTAAGCGGTGTAGCCGGGAAAGCCGATGCTGCCGAAGGTGGAACCGACAAACACCAGGGCGCCGCGGCCGGAGGCTGCAAAGCGCGGCGCAAAATGCCGGCCAACCAGCATTGCGCTGCGCAGGTTGACGGTAAGCTGGTCGTCAATCGCCTCCACCGTCAGACGATCAACGGCGGCGAACCGGTTCTGACCGGCGCAGTGGATGACCCCGTCAATCTCCGGATGGGCGCGGGACAGCTGATCCAGCTGCTGGTCGAGATCCGCCGCAGCCAGATCCAGCGCCACCACCTCGACTCCGGCCGGAACCGCGGCGTTCTGCGACTGGCGGGACGCCACGATCACCCTGGCACCACCGGCCTGCAACGGGCTGATCAATGCCTGGCCAATTCCCCCGGTGCCACCCAGCAGCAGGAAGACCCGGTTATGCAATTTCATGGGCCTTCTCCTCGGTGCGGGCCGGCAGCGGAATGCTGTGCAGCATGTCACCGTACAGCCGGTAGCAGATCCTGGCGGTGTCGATGATGGCCTTCTGGTCCTGTGGGTCCGTAATCTGGTCCATCAGTCCGCGGAAAAACTCGAAATGGTCCTGGTCCAGGGCTCCATGGGAAAACAGGTAGCTCATCGCCTTGTCGGGCAGGCCCAGGTTCTGCTGAATTTTCTGCCCCATGGGAGTGGCCAGGTCGATGCTGGTGCCTTCCAGCACCTGCACCATACCGAACAGGCCAATCGGATTGCCGCGGTTAATCTGGTCATAGAGGTAGGACACCATCAGCCGGATCGACAGGTCCGGATCACCCTGACGAATGGCCTCCCGGTCTTCACCGCAGGCGGCCAGGTCATCAAGAATCCACTCATGGTGGCCATACTCTTCCTCGATGTACTCCACCAGCGCCTTGCGGACAAATTCCAGCCGCTCCGGCAACCGTGCACCACAGGCCATCATCAGCGGGGCGGTATGCTTCACATGATGAAAGGCCTGGGTCAGGAACCAGGTGTAACTGGCGCGACTGAAGCGGCCCTGCGGAATGGCGGTAAACGCCGGCGCGCCGGTCACGTGCTTGCGATCTTCGGCGGTTTCATCCTGAAGTATCTGGAAAAACGACATATTAAAACTCCTCAACTTGGGTAATTTCCGCCGCCGGTTCGGCCGGGGCAGCACACGAAACATCGAGTGTCAGGGGGTGGGCGCTGGCCAGCAGCGCAGGCAGGTCCTCATTCAGCCGGCTCCGCAGCGGGCGGCCATTGGCGGTCAGGTATCCGTCCTCCCGGGTCCACGGCTGCCGGCGCAGATAAACGGTTTGCAGGCGCATGTAATCCGGCAGCCGCGCGTTCAGCCCGGCAAGGGCCGCGGCAATCTCCGCCGGGCTGCCGCTGCCCACCGCCAGCAGGGCACAGGGGTGCGGCTCGCCCTCGCCAAACACAAAGGCCTGGCGGGCGCCGGCGGCCTGCACCAGCTCGCTTTCCAGCCATTCCGGACTGATATTGCGGCCGTAACTGGTGATCAGCAGGTTCTTGCGGCGACCGTTGACGACCAGGAAACCGTTGTCGAACCGCCCCAGATCGCCGGTCGCAAGTTCCGCACCCGGCTCCCGGGGCTCACCCAGATAGCCCAGGTGGGTACTGCCGGCTATGCGGATTTCACCATCGTCACCAACGGCAACCGCCACATGATCCAGCGGACGCCCAACGGTGCCGGCCCGGGCCGCACCCGGCACATTGAGCGCCACCACCGAACCACATTCCGACAGGCCGTAACCCTCATACATCGGCAGCCCCACCGCCCGGGCACGCGCCAGCATCCGGGGCGACACCTTGCCACCGCCCACCGCTACGAACTGGAAGGGCGCGGTATCCAGTGCCCCGGTTTCGGCAGCACCGACCAGCACCGACGCCAGTTCAGGCACCAGGATGACGGAATGGGGGCGAACCCGGTTGATAACAGCCAGCAGGCGGGGAATCTCCAGCTGACTGCTGCCGGTGAATCCGAGACTGGCGAGGGGCTCCAGCACCACCGTGGCTCCGAGGCTCAGGGGCAGATAAACCCCGGCGATGTTCTCCAGCAGGGTCGCCAGCGGAAGCACACACAGGTGCCGCTGCAGCGCCACAGCCTCCAGCCTCCGGCCCAATGCCAGGGTGGTTGCGGTGAGCTGGGCAGCAGACAGGCAGACGCCCTTGGGATTGCCGGTAGAGCCCGAGGTAAAGGTGATCTTGGCGGTACCCGGCGGCAACGGTGCCAGCGGTCCACCCGCGGGCAGCCGGCGCAACGCCACCCGTGCCGTCAGGCGCTCCAGCCCAGAGGCATCTTCCTCTTGCGCCGCCGCTGACGGCGGCAGGACTTCCAGCAGACCCTCGAGCCCCGCCATGGCGGTCAGGTGGGCGGATTGCTGGGCAGAAAAAAAGCCTGGCACCGGCACACAGACAATTCGGGCCATCAGGCAGGCCAGGTCAGCTACCACCCAGCCAATGGCATTGTCACCCGCCAGCCCGAGCCGCGTCAGCCCACGGGCTTTCAGGATCGCCGCCAGGTTACCGGCGGCGTTGAGCAGCTCGCGGTAGGTAAGTGTTTCCTTCCCGGTAACCAGGGCAGGTGTCTCGGGCTGGCGTGCCGCCAGGCGCGCTATCAGCTCAGGCAGTAAAGCCATACCGGCCCTCCTCTGCAGCGCTGTTGTCGAGCCAGTTCACCCGTCGCAGCAGGCCGGACGCGGTCAGCGCCTGGTGGCTGGCATCGACACTTACCGCCATGACCTGCGGATGATGGTCATAGTATTGCCCCCAGCCCTCACCGCCATCGGCCAGCCGGGCAGGATCTGCCGGTGCCAGCACATGGGTCTCGATGCCCAGGCGGCCAAAGCTGTTACGCAGCTGGTCAGTCCCGGTGAACATCACCCAGCGGTAACCCTTATCCCGCAGCCAGAGCGTCAGGGCGGGAAACAGGTAACGACTGGTGCCGGCCTCCACGCCCGCCAGGTGGGCAATCTCGGCGATCTGCCCCCGCTCCGGCACGCCCCGCCCCGGGATCAGCGTCTCCGCGGGCTCATCCAGGTAATCCTCCAGAAACAACCGCTCACGGGAGGCATCCCGTACGCCGACGGCGGCCAGCAGCGAGCCCTGGGCGGTCGTCAGCGCCAACAAAGCCGGAATCCGCAGCGAGGGCTGAGCTCCGTAGGCAAGCTGGAAACGGCGACGGATGAAGTCAATCACCGTGTCAGCCACGGCGGTTCGTGGTTGAACCTCACACAGCCAGCGACCTGCGCAGCGCATAACCGGAACCACCTCCCCGGAATCAAGGGGACAGCATGTGGACATCATCAGCGGATCTGTCATCAGCGCACTCCAAGGTATTGAGCGACAAAGCGTTAACAGCTTCATCCTTTGATCACGACTGACAGATTAAGAAGAGAGCCTTAAAGCAGGCTTAAGTTGTGTAAAAAGATTTCTTAAGAGCGTCTTAAGGTTTTTGGTAGCAACCGGTTAAGACTCGCTTAAGACCTCCCCCGTACAGTGGGCCACCATCTGACCCCCTGAGTGGTGAAATCCAGGCCCGTGAAACCGATTAAACAGCTGATGACCCGGCACCCGTATCTGCCCCGCTTCCTGCTCTCCGGCGGGGCGGCAACCCTACTGCACTGGTCGTCCATGGCTGCCCTGGTGTACTCGGGCATGGCGGCCGAGGCTGCGACCGCCACCGGCGCGACGGTCGGACTGGTTGCAAACTACCTGGCGCAGCATCGGTTTACCTTTTGTTCCCGGCTTCCACATCGCAGGGCTTTCCCCCGCTACCTGGCGAGTGCACTGCTGGGCTGGCTGCTCAACCTGGCCTGCTTTGCCCTGCTCCACACCTGGCTGGACCGCGGCGTGATTGCGCCGCAACTCATCGCAACAGCCTCCGTCACTTTTGTTAATTATCTGGTCGCCGAAAAGGTAGTTTTTAATGAAAAACAGACACGTGGAACCTACTGACCCGCTGCTCAGCATCGTCATTCCGGTGCACAACGAAGCCGAGGTGATTCCGCTGCTGCTGAACCGCCTGTTTCTGGTCACCCACAGGATTGGCGGTGCAGTGGAGCTGTTGTTTGTGGACGACGGCAGCCGTGACAACTCGGTCGCCCTGTTGCTGCAAGCCCGCCGCCATCACACCGGCATCCGCGTACTGCAGCTTTCCCGCAATTTCGGCAAGGAAGCGGCGGTGTCTGCCGGCCTGCAACACGCCCGCGGCCGGGCGGTCATCCTGATGGATGCCGATCTCCAGGATCCGCCGGAACTGATCCCCGAGATGCTCGGCGAATGGCAACGGGGAGCCGATGTGGTACTGATGAAGCGGCGGAGCCGCGCCGGTGAAAGCTGGTTCAAACGGCTCACCGCCTCGCTGTTCTACCGACTCATAAATCGCATCAGCGAGGCGCCCATTCCGGTCGATACGGGCGACTTCCGCCTCATGAGCCGGCGCACCGTCGACGCCCTGAACCAGCTGCCCGAGCGCAACCGCTACCTCAAGGGGATGTTCGCCTGGGTCGGCATGACCACCGTCACCCTGGAATTTGACCGCGACCCGCGACTGGCCGGCAAAACCAAGTGGAACTACCTGAAGCTGATGCACCTGGCCATGGAGGGCATTACCTCGTTTTCCACCAAACCGCTGCGGGTCGCCCTGATACTGGGCCTGCTGGCAGCCACTGCGGGTGGCCTGTTTGGCGTCTGGGAGGTGCTGAAAGCGCTGGTCATAGGGGTCTCAACCCCCGGCTATGCTTCCATCATCGCCATCACCACCTTTCTTGCCGGTGTGCAGCTGCTCTGCATTGGCCTGCTGGGGGAATACATCGGCCGCATCTATATCGAAACCAAACAGCGTCCGGTGTTCCTCGTCGCTGAAGACAGCGGGCTCGAAAACCGCCAGGCAATCCCACAATTGAGAGTGGCCGCTCATGACCAGAACCATTAATACCCTGTGGGGCCTGCTGGCCGCGGCCCTGGCTATTCGCCTGGGACTGTCGGCCTTGCTCCCGCTGGCCGATACCACCGAACCCCGCTACGCCGAAATCGCCCGGATCATGGCGGAAACCGGCGACTGGATCACTCCCTGGTTCGATCACGGGGTGCCCTTCTGGGGCAAACCTCCGCTGTCGTTCTGGGCCCAGGCGCTGTCATTCAAGCTGTTCGGAGTCAGCGAATTTGCCGGCCGTTTACCATCCTGGCTGGCCAACGTACTGACGGTAGCTCTGGTATTTGCCATGCGCTTCCACCTGCACGCGAACACTGACCGCCAGCAGGCAACCGTGAGCGGGCTGTGGGCGGCGCTGATTTATGCAACAACCGCCCTGGGCTTCCTCAGTGGCGGCACCATCATGACGGACTCTTACCTGGCGCTGGGCACAACGCTGACGCTGGCCAGCCTGCTGATCCGCCTTCGCGGTGGTTCAGACTGGTGGGGCTGGGGATTCTTTATCGGCCTTGTCATCGGATTGCTTGCCAAGGGCCCGCTGGTACTGGTGCTCACCGGCGTCCCGGTCTTCTGCTGGGCGGTCATCACCCGCCAGTGGCGAAACCTCTGGCGGTGTCTGCCGTGGCTGTCCGGCACGGCACTTACACTGCTACTGGTTCTGCCCTGGTACCTGCTTGCCGAACTCAAGACGCCGGGCTTCCTCGACTATTTCATTGTTGGCGAGCACTTCAAGCGTTTCATCATCAGCGGTTGGCAGGGCGACCTGTACGGCAATGCACACGAATTTACCCGTGGCACCATCTGGCTCTACCTGGCAGTAGCCAGCTTCCCCTGGGGATTGATCGCAGTAACCGGGTGGGGAATCCGCCGTTGGCGATCAACCCCAGTCCCCGCCCGCGCTGCAAGCGATGGCACCACGATGCTTCTCACTGTTTCCGCGTTGACGCCGGCAATATTCTTCACCTTCTCCGGCAACATTCTGTGGACCTACACGCTACCGTCACTGCCCTTCATTGCGGTTCTCGCCGCTGGCGTAATCAGCCAGACAGCCGGATATCGCTGGCAACGGGCGAGCTACGCCTGTGCCCTGCTCATCCCCTTGGCCGCCAGCAGCGGTGCCGGCTGGCTTGCCATCCACCCGGAACAACTGAAAACCGAACGCGACCTGGTTGCCAGGGCGAGCGCCTTGCCGGAACTTTCACCGGATCAGCTCCATTATCTGGGGGAAGCTCCCTTCTCGGCACGCTTCTACAGTCAGGGCCTGGTTCAGTCACTGAGCCCTGATGAACTGCAAAGCCGACTCGCCGATGCGCAACTGCCGCCCCCTGCCCTGGTTGCCGTCAGCAACAACGATAAGGCCTGGCTGGACCGGCTCCGGAAGACCGCCACCGTGCTCGACCAGAACCGGCGCTACACCCTGTTCCACTTGTCCGATGGGAAGCCGGCGGCAATCACAGCCAAATCGATTACAATCGGATCAGCGGTAACGATATCCAGGCCAGGTGCAACAACAGGCGCTACTTCTGATGGAACCTGATCCGCGCCTGACTGACCAGCCCGACCCCACAACAGGAAATTCAACCATGCGAATTCTGCTGGTGGAAGACGACCACCTCCTGGCCAACACCATGCTCGACATGCTGCGGGAAGACCAGAACACCGTAGACTGGGTCGACGACGGCCAGCATGCGCTGAGCGCCCTGACCGACGAGCATTTTGACCTGGCCATCCTCGACCTGACCCTGCCCAGGGTCGATGGCCTCGATATCGTCAAGCGGGTACGCCAGCAAGGGGTGCAAACCCCGATCATCATCCTGACCGCACGGGCCGAACTGACAGAGAAACTGCAGGGCCTCGATGCCGGGGCCGACGACTACCTCACCAAGCCCTTTGCCATGGCGGAACTCAAGGCCCGGATCCGGGCCGTCGCGCGACGGGGCAGCACTGCGGGCACCGCCGGCCTGACGGTGGGACGCTTGCAGCTTAACGCCGACTCCGGCCAGTTGCTGGTTGGTGACACCCCGATAGCCCTGCCCCGCAGTGAATGCCAGATCCTCCACTACCTGATGCGACACCCTGACCAGGTGGCCACCCGCCGGCGCCTGGAAGAGCAGCTCTACGGCTGGGAGCACGGCGCGGAAAGCAATGCACTGGAAGTCCATGTCCATCACTTGCGCCGGCGTATCGGCAAATCGGTCATTCGCACCGTGCGCGGGGTCGGCTACCTGCTGGATCCCCGGGAAGCCGCCAACTGCGGGAGCCCGCAATGTCCCTGACCCGCACCCTGACCCTGCTGGCGACCTCGGTGGTACTGCTGATTGCCCTGGTTGCCGCGGTGTGGAGCTACTTTGAGAGCAACCACGAACTGGAAGAGCTGTTTGACGCCGAGCTGGCCCAGAGCTCGCGGATCGTGCAGGGCCTGGTCCGCCACCTGGCAGAATCCGAATCGCCCCAGCAGCTGCCGTCCATCCTGGAGGAAACCCTGAAGCTGCCAGAAGCCGCCCTGCAGGAAGGGGACTTCAACGAAATCATTCCCGACGGCTCCGGACACAAATACGAGAAGAAAATTGCCTTCGAGGTCTGGGACAACCACGGCGTGGCGGTACTGGACACCCTGCTGATTCCCGGCGAGCAACCGCTGGAGGCGGGCTATTCCTGGGTAGAATCCACCGGCTATTCCTGGCGCACCTTCACCCTGCAGGACCCGGCCAGCGGCTTCTGGATCCGCACCGCCCAGCGTGAGGACATCCGCACCGAACTCAGCGAAGAACTCGCCCGCGGCAATGTGCTGCCACTGCTGCTTGCCCTGCCCTTGCTGGCGGCGGCGCTGATCTTCGCCATCCAGGTGGCCTTCCGGCCGCTGCGCCGCCTCGAACGACCGATCCGCGACATGGCCCCGGAGAAGATCCATCCGCTGGATGCCAGCCATGCCCCGAAAGAAGTGACCGGGCTGGTGCATGCGGTCAACGGTCTGCTGAAACGGCTGAACAGCGCCCTCGAACGGGAACGGCGGTTTTCCGCCGATGCCGCCCACGAACTGCGCACGCCGCTCACGGTGTTGCGACTGAACCTCGAAAAGGCCTGCGAGGCGCATCCCCATGAGTTTGAAGGCCTGATCCAGTCGGTTGACCGGATGACCTACCTGGTTGAACAGATGTTGGTGCTGAGCCGGGTAGATTCCGCCACGGACTTTTCACCCAGCGTCCACAACCTGTCCGAGATCGTCGAACAGAGCATGGCGGAAGTGGCGCCGCTGGCGCTCCGTAAACACATTGAGCCGGTGCTGCAGGACACCACCCGGCAGGCCATGGCCTGCTGCCACGGTGCGCTGATCAACACGCTGATGCGCTCCCTGCTGGCCAACGCCATCCAGTACAGCCCGCCGGAAACCGAGGTGACGACAGAACTGACAGCCTCCGGCGACGGTTACCTGATCCGGCTGTGCGATCAGGGCCCGGGTATCGCCGCCGAAGAACGCGAACGGGCCCTGAGCCGGTTCGTCCGCCTCGACCAGCGCGCCGGCGGCGGTGCCGGACTCGGGCTGGCCATTGCCCGGCGCATTGCGGAACTTCACGGTGGCACCCTGTCGCTGCATGACCGGCCGGATGGCGGCCCCGGCCTCTGTGTCGAAATCTGGCTGCCCGCCCAGTGCCCCACACCCGGTATCGCCTGACCGGGGCCTGCCATTGTGATTACGCCCTTTGTGATTACAATGGAGCGCCCCGACCGGAGACATCGCGTGACCGCACAGACTACCCGCCGACAACAGGAATGGCAGGCCTTCTGGCTGGCTATTGGCTTTCTTACCCGCATTCCGATGCTGGCGCGGATCGACTATTCCCAGCGCCTGATGAACCAGAGCAGTCTTTACTTCCCGCTGGTAGGGCTGCTGCTCGGGGCGCTCTATGCGGTCCTGTTCGCCGTCCTCAGCCTCGCTTGGAGCCCGCTGGTCAGTGTGCTGGTGGTCGTCTGCTTCCACCTGTGGATTACCGGCGCCTTCCATGAGGACGGCCTGGCCGACAGTATTGACGCCCTCGGCGGTGGCTACACCGTTGCCAAACGTCTGGAGATCATGAAAGACAGCCGCATCGGCACCTACGGCACCGTGGCCCTGGTGATGGCACTAGCCCTGAAAGTGGCCCTGCTGCTGGACAGCTCACAGATCTGGCTGGCACTGCTGGTAGCCCCGGCCATTGCCCGCCTGACACCGCTGCTGCTGATGGCGACCCTGCCCTACGTTACCGATCCGGACAGGAGCAAAAGCAAACCGGTGGCGGACGGCTTTTCAACGTCCCGGCTGACCATTGCTGCGGGCTTCACCCTGGTCCTGGCCCTCGCTGCCACGGTCGTATCCCCCGCGGTACTGACCGGAGCCCTCGCTTCGGTATTGCTGGTCGCCTTATGCTGGGGCCACTACCTCAAACAGCAGCTGGGGGGCTACACCGGTGACACCCTGGGTGCCAGTGTGATCCTGAGCGAGCTGGGGCTGCTGTTCTTTCTCTGAGCCCTCGGTGCCTGCTTTGTTAAGCCGGCAGTGCTTCAGCCATCAATGGTGAACGACAGAATCCGGGACAGATGGCTGTAGGGCAACCCGGTTTCCCGGTGCCAGTCGTTGAAGGCCGCCTGGGCCTGCAGCAGCCCCTTCTTGCTGCCCGGCTCTGCATCCAGCAGCTGGTCCCGCCGCAACGCTGCCACCACATCCCGCGACAGGATAAAGCCGTCCCAACCGACAAAGCGCAGGAAATACTGCGCCGTGTTGCCGCCCAGCCGGGCGCCGTGACCCTTGAGCCACAGCAGCAAACCGGCCTGGTCGTCCGCCGGCCACTGGCTGAGGAACGCACCGAAACTGCCATATTCACGAGCGGCGTCGACGATCATGCGGGCGTTCTCCGGTACCGTCCGGATCTTCTGCATATTCCGCACAATGCGCTCATCCCGGGCCAGCGTCTCGAGCACCTCCGGCGGCACCTGCTGCCAGTAGGCCGGCACAAAGCCCTCAAAGGCAGCCTCAAAACCCGGCCACTTGTTATCAATGACCCGCCACACAAAGCCGGCGCGGAAGATACAGCGGGTCAGCTCCGCCAGGTAACGGTCATCCCCCTGCGCCAGCAACTGCTCACGCCCCGGCACGGCGGGCAACAGCCCACGCAGCACATCCTCGCCACCCTTGCGGGCAACGGCCTGGTCATAAATCGTGGAAAACCGCATAACACCTCGGAATTGTAACGGAACCGCGGCGAATCACCCTAAGTCTGCCCGCTCAGCGCGACATTCGTAGGAGCCCATCTCGAATTCGCGACAGATCCAGGGTCGATTGTCATAGATTGTGCACATGAACGTCTCCCGGTCCAGCGCAGAGCACCAGCCGTCCTCCAGGCGCCTCATGGTTTCACCACCCCACTCATCGAACGCAATATGCCGCTCGGGAACGCCGGTGTCCGAAATAATCATGACCTCCAGGCGGCAGCAACACGCCTGGCAATTCGAACAGGAAATTTCGGGAGACGTTATATCTTTAACAGGAATGGTCATGGCTACCCGCAGTCAAATCAGTGTAACGACATCATGAGGCTGGTGTACCGGCGACCAGCCAATCAATCAGCGCAAGACAAAAGCGAGAAGGATCAGGCATAAACTGATATTCAGCCCCCAGATGACCAAAGTAACCCTTCGCCGCTGGCTCACGAGCCTTAGAGGATCAGTCATAGTTGAACCGCTCGGACAGGATTCGGTGAGGGGGCGTGCCCCGCTTGATCAGGTGATCTTCAACAATATCCATCATGATCGCCGGACCGCACATCACAAAGACCCATTCGCTGAACTCCTGCTCTGAAAACACACGATCCATCAGCGCAGCATCGATGAAGCCTGCCTCTCCCTGCCAGTCTGCCGGCGGTTCTGACAGCACATAGACGACGTTCTCCTTACCCAACTCCTCACCCGACCCCTCACCCGACCCCTCACGCAACCCCTCATCCAGTTCCTCACGACAGGCAATCTGCTCGATGACCCGGTTTCCGTATATCAACCTCACCGTGCGCGAATCGCCGGTCCGGCGCATTTGCCGGAGTATGCCAAGCAGCGGCGCAAGGCCAACACCACCGGCGATCAGGGCGACCCCGGGCTCGGTGCGCCCATCGACAGACAGATTGCCATAGGGGCCGTCCACATAGGCGACTGTTCCGGCTTCTATCTGGCCAACTGTTCGTGTGAAGTCGCCAAGCTCCTTTATCATGAAGGAGATTTCCGGCCCGTCTGCCGGCGCCGAGCAAATGGAGAACGGGTTTTCTTTCATTGAGAAGGTGCTGTGCCCCACGTTGAGCCAGGCGAATTGCCCTGCCTGGTAATCAAGGCCGCGATGACCGTCTGGGGTCACCGTCACTTGCCATTGCTTTGGCGTCAACCGGACGACGGAGGTCACCCGCCAGGGGCGAGCCTTCTGCAGAAGGGGAACCACCAGGTAAACAATCAGCAGTGAGCCAACAGCCACACCCGTCATGGCCAGCCACACCCAAGTCATTACAGGCTGCGACCCGTAACGCCCTGCATACACCGTATGATGCAACAGCAGAACCGCAATCAGGAGCGCGCCGACCCCATGTAGAAGGCGCCAGGTCTCGTAACGGTAGCCCAGCTGGGTGCGACCGATGGCCATGACAACAAGGCCTGCAAGCAGCAGCCAGGCGGCAATGCCTGTCGCCAGATCGGCAAAATCGGTCGTCAGCGTCAACTGGCGCGTGGGGTCCCATGGGCGCTCACCACCTGTCGGCGTCCCCTGGTAAAGAAACGGGTGCAGCACAGCAAAAACCAGTGCCGTGCGCGCCATGACCTGATGAAACCGCATGGTCACATCCATGCCCACGCCATTTGAAATCGCCTTGAACCGGCCGGACAGGATGAATTCCACGAGGATCATCGAGAAGGCAAGAATGCCAAGGCCGGAGGCCAGCTCCTGATGGAACTGGCGTGGCGGCCCCCCGACCACCGCGGACAGGATTAACGGCAAGGTGACCGCGACAAGGTAAACAACGATCAAAATGAGCGGTTTCATCTGGCTAGTCAGTTTCACTTCCTTTGGCAGGATAAGAAAATTCCCGCGGTCGTCCTCACCGAGCGGCGAGAAAATGAATAGGGTCTCTTTCCCTCGGAAGCGGTAGGCACCTCCCCGGAAGCAGCGGGCACCAGAGATCTTGATCGTCCCGTCCAATAAATATCTGAGTCAGTATACCGGTAAGCTCAGGGATATTTGCTCCAGATTCAAAATACGTAGATGGCCCCGACACCCACTTCCGCTTCGTAATCGCTGCGCGCAATCGGACTATCCCTGACCTCGCTACTAAAGTGCTCGTATAGCGCCTCGCCATATAGCTGCCAGTTGTCGCTGACATAATAACGGAAAGTATAGTTTAGCCCGACAGAGCGAAAGCCACCGTCGAGATCGGTTTCATCCAGCCCGGAATTAGCTGCCTGTTGTGGGTTGATACCAAAGTCCCGATTCGCATAATCGCTGTCGTGAAAAACCAATACAAGACTCAGATCAGACCCCGTACCATCGGTTTGATCACCGAAACGACGACCAGCCCCAAAAATACCAAGGCTTCCGTCTTCGCTGGCAATAATTCGCCCATCCAGCCAATAACGCCAGTCCGAAGCAAGTGCACGACGTGCCTGCAAAACGATTTCAGTGCTCCCGTCGACATCACCGAGACCGTCCAGACGACCGTCCTCGGAATCACTCTCTTCACGGCCCTCTTCGAAAGGGAAAGCCACCGCCACGTCAAATAGCCAGGCGTCAGATCGAAGTCCCCGCCAGCCGAGTGCCGCACCCGCCCAATAGTAGATATCATCGCCCTTTCGCCATTGCACTGCGCCAGCAGGATCGACCTCAAGCTCATACTCATCCGACCCTTCGTAGGCAGACTCGTACTCAATACCCAGACCAAGCCCTACTCCCCAGCCATCTTCGCCCCTGGTGAAGTCATCAACCGAGGGCAATGGCACCAAAGCTGCCCGTGACTCTTCTCCAACTGCGGTTTGAACGAAGAACCCTTGTATCAATACAACCAACGTTAGACTGATGATTTTTTTCATTTCATTTACGCTCGAGCTTAGACACACAATCGAGCATACGATTCTTTTTGGGCACACGATCACTGGCTAATGCATAAGCTCCGGTAGAAAGTCAGAAACCTTAATGGAAACAATTCAGCAAGCACTGAGCAACGTGAGTCCGGGTTGGTCGAAAACCGCTGCTTATCATCAGAAGCGGAGGGTCTGATCTGTGCCCGTTTCAGCGTACTGGAGTTTTCCACGTCTTTGCCCCACATAATGCGAAGCTAAGTGGTAGGCCGGCAGAAGGCGGGACTGTCCGCTTGAGCGCCTGGTTGGGCGCCGGACCCTTTGAGCCCGCCAAGCTCCGTCATGATCCTTTCAATTACATGTGTTCGCACAGCAGGTTTGATCTCATTTTCTGGATAGCACCTCACCAGATCAATATGACTTACGCCCTCGTGCGCATGAAACATGTGGTTTTCGACCCGTTGCGAGGCTCTGCTCCCAACAGCCTCGTTCATTTGGTGCCTTCGGTCGCACCCAAGCAGATCACCCTTCGAGAAGAAATTAAGGCACACATCGACATTTGTCGGTACGGTGCGAGGATCGAAACCCCACCGTCCTGGAAATACGCGCCCCAACCCTCCTGCGGCGATGCTGACGAGCAGGGCAACAGCCACACCTCGCCGCTCAAGCTCACGTGCAACCTTGACAGCTTGGAACCCGCCTTGACTATAGCCGAGAATTACGAGACTCCGCCCCTCGCTGCTTACTGCCTGTAAGTCATCTGATATCGAATCAACCGAGTGCAGATGACCGTACATCGTGACGTCTGACAGGCCCCTACTTCTAAGGTAATGCAGCAAGTGGCGCTGCATTAATTGTCGGGCCATGAAGCCGTAAATCACCGCAACTCGTGGGCCGGAATAGCCGCTGCTTTTCTTTGGTCGGTCAGGAGCCTGTAACCGCTGAATTAAGCTAATATGTTTACTGCCCAAGACGCATCCTCTTGCGGTGCCCAACGCGAAGCTTTGCGGCAATTTTGGAGCCGCGAAGCGGTGGAAAAATTGTCCGGCAACAGCGGCTGGTTATGCATTACTCGTAGTGGCTCCAGAGCCTGAGAACTTTCACCACCCACTCGTCTTCCAGCACTTGGTAAACCAGACGATGCTGAATATTGATGCGGCGCGAATACGCCCCCGCAAGGTCACCAATGAGCTTCTCAAACGGAAGCGGCTTGCAGTATGGATCTTCCGCTATCAGCGCTAACAGTTCCTGGGCTTTCGGTTTGAGGCCACTGGAGGCCAACTTCTTTGCATCTTTCTGGGCTTGCTTGGTGTAAACCAACTTCCATGTCACCAGTCCAGCTCCTCGTCACATTCATCCACAGGGGTATCCATTCCCTCACGAATAGACTCCCGCATACCAGGTACGGAAAGGAGATAAAGTGTTTCCTGAATGGCTGACCAGTCTTCCTCGGACACCAAAACGGCCTTGTTCCGCTTACCCATAATGACGATTGGCTGGTGGGACTCGGCAGTTTCATCAATCAACCGATAAAGGTTGCTGCGCGCCTCAGTTGCTGTGATTCCGGTCATGACGCACCTCTTGCGTGTTTAAATTTTAATCAAGTGTACGCTTTTGGGTACGTACGTCAAGACGAACGCATTGCATAACGTTTGCAGCATGCGCGCCTACGAAATGGAGCCGAAGGCGCAATGTAGTGGGCGTCGCCGTGCCTGCACTGGTTATAAATCATAGCCACCGTTGAAGATAACTCGAAAGCTTTCCAGGTGGTGACTCTTGATTTTCTCTTCCATCGCGCCCCTACCGACTATCTTCTTGATTCTTCGACAGATTGGCGAATACTTATCTATCCAATAGTGATGTTCGAGATTTCTTAGCCAGTTCGTGTCTGTTTCATCCGTTGGGAATTTTTCGAGTAGTTTTAGATAGACCAAAATCGAATGTGAAAGAATCGATATGTTGTGCAAAAGCGAGAGCAGTGCGCTATCAAATGTTTCATTGGACTCCAGTTCCTCATTCGATACTGAATAAACCAACTGTCTGACAGATAACCCGCGATATTTTTCTCCGAAACAGTCGTTATTGAAAGGAGCATCCAGATTATGTTCGAGCCGCTGATCCAACCGGCCTAGAGCTTCTCGGATAACCAACAACTTTTGTTGGTAGGTGTTTGACCTAAAGCTCTTGTAAACAAGGTAACCCGCAAGCAAGGATGCTGCAGGTGCTAGCACGCCGCCAAAGTACGCGCCAAAACTCGCCCAATCTTGATTGCTAGGACTGAGGGTTGCATGACCATTACTCAGCATGGTCAAAATGTAAGCTCCCCCAACAGCAAAAAGCAGAATGGTGAAAACTACTAAGCTAAGACGAAAATCGCGCAAATTTCCTCCTTGATTTATAACGCCTGGGCTCAGCGGCCGATTTGGAGGCGCACCGCGCCGGAAAAGCGGTCCGCTGCAGCCCCTGGTTATGCCTTGATTCGTTGCCTTCGGATCTCGTCAACGTTTGAACGAACATGCTGGCTGCAGTCCTTTTCATGCCTTTTTAAGTAAAGTGGTAACTCTTCTGAATTCACAATATTCAGAACGTGCAAGCCCGCAATTCTTGAATACTCATACTCTTCCGTCATCCAATCCTTTGCGATCTCCTCCGCCTCTGATGGAGAAAAAGGTGCGATTGCCAATAAGCTTCGACGACGCACGTACTCACTGCTATCAGTAAGAAAGGGGCGAATTAGATCTGCTGCCTCAGGAAGTTGAGCATCAGCGATAGAAACGGCAATTTGCCATTTCGCATCAGGTTCAGGGCAACTGTGTGCAATGGATGCAAGGTGCCGTAGCAACCCCGGATACTCCACTAACGTATTCCTGAGTCGCTCAAGTTCATTATCCCTAGCAATCACATAGAGCAATTTAGAGCTAGCTTCATCACTTGGTGACTCATTTTCATAACGCCTCATTGTTTCTTCAGAGGCTTCCCATAAATCGTGCCAATTTTCGTAATCACACTCCCATTCACCATAGGTACTCTCACGACCTACCGCCCACTCTTTAAAGCGTTCAATCTCTCTATCAAAATTCGTCATCTTATTTTTTGGCATAACGCCCTTGTTTAGCGGCGTCCATGTAGCGCAGCGAAATGGGCGTCCGGTGTAGGGCCGCCAGGCCCGAAACGTACTACAACTATTTGTTAAAGGCTTTTGCAGTAAGCGCTCGGTAGCCACTAAAACACCGACGATATTGTCTGAAAGACGCTCACAACTGTCAGGAACCCGCCAATGACGATCAGTCGTCTTTGAGAGAGATCGATGCCCTGAATCAGAACAAAGGTTCCGACCACGCCGCTGAAAAAGCCTCCGCTGAACTGGGCGCCACCAACCGCATAAACAAACACCAAGTAAACCACTGCCAGCAAATACAGCAATACTCGTAACGGCTTAAGCTCAAAACGCTTGTAGTAGGCTTGGTCTTCTGGAGAAAGATCTTCCTTGTTCACCGGGAACTCCCTTTAGCCTTTAACGCAAAGCTCAGCCGCCGAGGTACGAGGTCGGCTGCAGCGATTTGTTAGAAGCCTCAAAAATATACTTCAGCTGTTCTGGAGTGATATCTTTTAGCGCCCAATACTTTTCAGACGGCGAGTAATCTGAAATTGCTCGAGGATCATAGAATTGGACGTTCTCCGCTTGAAGAAATTTAAATCCATCATCTTTACTCAAATAGTCAACACCAGTAGCAGAGGGCAACCAACCTTTTATAAAGGCCTCATAGGCGAGAAGCCAATTTGATGTCTTAAGCTCCGCGGGTGTCATCAGAGATTGCCACAGGCTAAACGTGTGAGTACTTGGTATCAGCCCCTGATCCCGGGCATCTAATGTGAGCAACGCTACAAACGGATTTTCTATATCAGATAGAATTCCCACAATACCATCGGAGAAATTAAGGCCAAAAAGTATCATGCCAAAAACAGCATACGAAACTTCACTAGTGTGGCCCATTGGTGAGTGCTCGGAGATAAGAAACTCCAACGTTTCTTTTAGCTCATCCCTGTCAATTGCGTAGCCTTGCTTCTCGTAAAATCGAATGAAGTCTAGGGCAATTGGGAGTATGCCAGGCTCCGCGATTGACCACTGCAAAATAATACTTTGATAACAACCCCAATTACTCTCGTGAATTATTTTAGATGCGGATCTTAATATTGCATACTTTACTATTGGTTCTTCTGGATATTTTTGTAGATAGTCCATTACCAAGTCAAAGTAATGCAAAAAATCGTTTCTCTGTTGGGTTTTCCCATTCCTAAATTTATAATTTTTTAAATCGTGAATCCACACCGGATCAATATAGCATGGAGATGCTAAAATTTTTGTTTTTGATGAATTTAGAGTTAACTCAAAATGCTCTAGGGCCTCTTGTAGCCTCGCTAAGGTAGCTTCTGCTTCTTGCAAGGTTGCACAGCCAAACTCAAAATCGTCGATATATCTGTGATATTTTTTGCCAACTACAGGAACCAAAATCTCATCAATCGCCGTCATGACAATCTCTGCAATGACAAAAGAAACATCAGGGCCTATGGGAACACCTTTTGTCTGCATTTCCTGGCAGTTTCTAATGTGCGCATCAATTTGATTACCTAAACTGGCCGAGAAGGCAAAGGCTCCTTTTGCAACCGGTTTGCTATGCAATGCCCAAGGTATACTATGTGTATATATCGAGGGGTAAAAATTACTTATGTCTGCTTTTAGTATGTATTTTGACGCAGAGCGAGTTCTCAGCTTTATACTTGATAGTTCAGAGAAGCCTTTTTCCCATCCCAGCGCACGGTAGGTATCTGGCACCGGTCTACTCAAAGACTGCTCTGACTTTTTGTAATGTGTCTCTATTTCCACCCAATTGTCAGCTATCGATTTGGCCACATGATAGTAGTTTATCGGATTAGGTACTGATAGAACCCTTCGAAGCCTTCCTCGTCTGGCCAAATTAAATACAGCGCTTTTAGAATTGTATTTCGGACCTTTTTTTCCATAAACATATGGGTGACCACTAGGCAAAGAGCTGGAGCATATTGCTGCCGCATACTCCTGCGTAGTAAAGGGTGCGGGCAGCTCTGCCGGAAAGTATCCTTTTTCGAGTAGCTCTTTTAACATCTGAAACGTCACTCCTTTTCTAACGACAGACTTTGCCTTCTAACATTTGTATATGAGTCCCAACGATCACTTTCCCAACGACTCATATCTCAATTCAACAATCGTCCAAAACTAGGCAGAAACTCCCGTCAGGTCAATAAGTTCCGCGTAACTTTCTGACCACCGCCACAAACAAAAACATTCACCAAGATCACTATCCCCTCACAGCAATCACCATTCACCATATTGATTTAAATAAAAAATCAACGGAATCGCGAAAACACACCCAGTTCATGGTCGTAATGATCATTTTTCCAGTTGCCAGCCCTGTGCACGGCACATAAACTGTATGCACATACAGTATTATCGAGGACTCGTATTCATGGATGATATTCCAGTCCCACTGCCTGCCACCCCTGTCCGGTTTATGGATCGTTTTCGGGCGTTCATTCGCGCCCGTCACCTGGCCTATCGCACTGAAAAAACCTACTGCAACTGGGTGCGGGAATTTATCCGGTTCCACGGCAAGCGACACCCGGAATCCATGGGAGCGGAGGAGGTCAACGCCTGGCTGAGTCATCTGGCGAACAATCGCGGTGTGGCGGTGAACACTCAGAAAACGGCGCTCAACGTGGTGGTCTTTATGTACCACCAGTTTCTTGGCAAAGAGCTGGGCAAGCTGCAATTTACCAACACCACCCGCGGCCGCAAGCTTCCCACGGTCTTTACGCACGATGAGGCGATGTCGGTGCTGTCGAACATGCAGGGTACCCACAGACTGGTGGCCAGTCTGATGTATGGCTCCGGTTTACGGGTTATGGAGGCTGCACGGTTGCGGATTCAGGATGTCGACTTTTCGGAGCCGTGTCTGTTCGTTCGGGAGACGAAAGGCGACAAATGGCGTCGTACAATCCTGCCCGCCTCGATTGGTGAAAGCCTGAAGAATCAGGTGGAGTTTGCGCTCGCGCTCCACCGGCAGGATCTGGAGGATGGTTTTGGCGAGGTCTATATGCCTGGCGCGCTGGCCAAAAAGTACCCCAAGGCAGCGCGCAGTCCGGCCTGGCAATACGTTTTCCCGGCGCCACGCCTCTCTATTGACCCCCGCTCAGGGGTTAGACGGCGGCATCATGTCGGTGAGCAGCAAGTTCGCCGGGCAGTGAATGACGCCATCCGGACGACGGGCATTCGCAAGAAAGCCAGTTGCCACACCTTCCGCCACAGTTTCGCGACCAACCTGTTGAAGCGGGGCACGGATATTCGCAGCATTCAGGAGTTGCTGGGCCACAATGACATCTCGACAACCCAGATCTACACCCATGTGGTCGGCACCCACGAACGGGGTATCAGCAGCCCACTGGATGCCTGACGGTTCTCAGTTCCGCTCCTGCTTTTTTAACGCTGCTTTCAGCTCGGGATTTGCCTGTGGCTGCCCCCAGCCATTGCCGTGCACCAGCTTCTCGATCGGCAACCGTGTACGCCAGCCCCTTGCCTGCAGTTCCGGCTGGTCGAGGAATTCACTGACATAGCCCAGGCACAGATAGGCCAGCGGATACACCTGTTCGGGCAGGCCCAGGGTTTTGGCCAGCTTCTGCTGGTTCAGGATGCTGACCCAGCCTACGCCAATACCCTCGGCACGGGCGGCCAGCCACAGGTTCTGCACGGCCAGGCAGGTGCTGAACAGGTCGGTTTCGACAATGGAATTGCGACCTAGCACGTGGGTGCCGCCGCGGCTGCGGTCGCAGGTGATGCACAGGTTAATCGGGCTGTCGAGGATCCCTTGGAGCTTCAGGCTCTTGTACTGGGTATTGCGCTCGCCACTATAGTTGTCGGCCGCTTTGCGGTTCTCTTCTTCAAAGATGTCGAGTACCGTCTGACGCACCTCGGTACTGTCGATAACGATAAAATCCCAGGGCTGCATAAAGCCGACAGAGGGGGCGTGGTGTGCAGCACTAAGTAAACGGGCCAAAACGTCCGCGGGGATCGGATCAGGGCGGAACTGGGAGCGGACATCCCTGCGTTCGTAAATCGCACGGTAAAGACCTGCGCGTTCATCATCACTGAAAGGTCGGTTGTGATCCGTCATCGCTTTGATGCGTCCTGTTTACCAAGGCCCAGCAGGTTACGCAGCCAGTCCGTGTCCAGATGGTCTTCCACCAGGTCGGCCAGCCGGTCCAGTTGCTGTTGGCGGTGTTGCTGGTAATTCACCGCTTTACCAGCCAGTTCCGTGTCCGCATCCAGGCCGGCCCAGTGCAGAATGGCACGGCAGGCTTCCGGTTGATCAAAGATGCCGTGGACGTAGGTGCCCGCAACCTGGCCATCCCCGCTGACGGCGCCATCCGGTTTACCGTCCAGGTCTGCCAGCGGTGATGCCAGCGCCGGTCCGCTGGTGACACCGTTGTGCATTTCATAGCCATTGAGAGCCGCGTTATCCGGGCCGATGGTGAGCGTGCCGGTCACGTCTTTCAGCTGTTTGCCGGCCACCATGCGTGTGGTCATGTCCAGCAGCCCCAGGCCCTCCGTGCGGCCGGCCTCGCCTTCCAGTCCGCCCGGGTCTTGCACATCGATACCCAGCATCTGGAAGCCCCCGCAAATGCCAAACACCTTGCCGCCGTAGCGCAGGTGTTTCTGTATAGCCGCGGGCCAGCCCTGTTGTTTCAGCCACTCAAGGTCGTGACGGGTGCTTTTGCTGCCGGGCAGGAGGATCAGGTCCGCCGGGGGGATAGCCTGGTCCGGGCCGATGAACTGCAGGTTCACGCCCGGGTGCAGGCGCAACGGATCAAAGTCGTTGTGGTTACTGATACGGGGCAGCACCGGCACGATCACGTTGAGCGCGCCGGATTCGCTGGCACCACTGGTGCCTACGCTGTCTTCGGCGTCGATCACCAGCCCGTGCAAGTAGGGTAGCACTCCGAGTACCGGTTTGCCGGTGCGCTCGGCAAGCCAGTCCAGCCCGGGGTCGAGCAGGCTCTTGTCGCCGCGGAAGCGGTTGATGATGAAGCCGCGGGTACGGTCCTGCTCACTGGGGGAGACCAGGTCCAGGGTACCCACCAGCTGGGCGAACACGCCGCCCCGGTCGATGTCGCCCACCAGCAGCACCGGGCAGTCGGCCGCTTCGGCGAAGCCCATGTTGGCAATGTCGTTGGCCCGCAGGTTGATTTCGGCGGGGCTGCCTGCGCCCTCGGCGATGATCACATCATAGCGTTCACTAAGTGCCTGCCAGGCAGCCATCACCGAAGCCATCGCTTGTGCCTTGTAGGCGTGGTAATCCAGTGCATCCATGTTGCCGCGGACCCTGCCCCGCAGGATCACCTGGGCGCCCCGGTCGCTCTGGGGCTTGAGCAGCACCGGGTTCATGTCGCTGTGGGGTTCGAGGCCGCAGGCCAGCGCCTGCAGGGCGGTGGAACGGCCAATCTCGCCGCCATCCACCGTGACGGCACTGTTCAGTGCCATGTTCTGGGGTTTGAAGGGGGCGACCGACACGCCCTGGCGGGCCAGCCAGCGGCACAGCGCGGCCACTACGGTGGTCTTGCCCGCATCGGAGGTGGTGCCCTGGATCATCAGTGTGGTCATGGGGAGTCCGCTGCCGGCCTAGAGTTCAACGCCTTTCTGGGCCTTGATGCCCTGGTCCTTGAAGGCGTGTTTGACCACGCCCATCTCGGTCACGGTATCTGCCAGGTCGATCAGTTCCTGCGGGGCGGAGCGGCCGGTTACCACCACGTGCTGCATGTCCGGGCGGCCCTGCAGGTCGTCCAGCACGCGGTCGAGATCGATGTAGTCGTATTTCAGGGCGATGTTGAGTTCGTCGAGCAGGATCAGGCTGTAGCTGTCGTCCTTCAGCATGCGCGCAGCCACCTCCCAGGCGGCGGTGGCGGAGGCCACGTCCTGTTCCCGGTTCTGGGTCTCCCAGGTGTAGCCCTGTCCCATCACGTGGTAGTCGACATTGGGCAGACCGCGGAAAAAAGCCTCCTCCCCGGTACTGAAGGCGCCTTTGATGAACTGCACAATGCCGACCTTCATGCCGTGGCCCAGGGCACGGGCCACCATGCCGAATCCGGAGCTGCTCTTGCCTTTACCGGGACCGGTGAGTACCAGCAGAACGCCCTGTTCCTTCTGGGCACGGGCGATCCGGTCCCGCATGATTTGCTGTTTGGCGGCCATCCGGCGGGCATGGCGTTGCGGGTCTTTGGCGCGTTCACGCATCGGCAGGTTCCTTGTCGTTCAGTAAGTGCAGGGGTTCCCCCCGGAAAATGGCCGCCACCAGCTCCGGCGCGGAGGGGAAGTAGCCATGGAAATAGCTGGCCACCAGGCCTTGCCGGCAATACACCGCCTCGCCCTCGGTGCCGGCCTGCTTGCGGGCACGGGCCAGCGGTTGCCAGGGTGTGTCCAGGGAGGAGTGGTGATAGGTATGGCCACGCAGCTCGCCCTGGCGGGTCCGCAGGCTCTGCAGTCCCAGCGCCTGCAACCGGCTGGCCATGGCGGCCCGCCCGGGCAGCAGGCCGATCATCCGGTGCACCTGGCCGGCCTTGTCCGCCAGCTCGTCGGCACAGGCCATCAGCCCGCCGCACTCGGCCAGTATCGGCTTGCCTGCCCGGTGGTGGCCACGGATGGCGTCCAGCATGGGCCCGTTGGCCGCGAGGGTTGCAGCGTGCAGTTCCGGGTAGCCCCCCGGCAGCCAGAGGGCGTCCGCGGCCGGCACTTCGCTGTCCGCCAGCGGCGAGAAATACGCCAGCTCGGCGCCCATAGCGGCCAGCAGGTCCAGGTTGGCGCGGTAGATAAAACTGAAGGCCGCATCCCGGGCGATGGCAATCCGCACGCCCGCAAGCAACCGTGGTGGCGGCTGTGGCGCCGGCGCTTCGAGTGTGACCGCATCGGGCAACCCGTCCAGCCCCGCCTCCGCCAGCACCCGGGCGGCGTCATCAAGGCGTTGCTCCAGGTCCGCCAGTTCTCCCGCCTGCACCAGGCCGAGGTGACGATCGGGGATGCTCATGGCCTCGTTGCGGGGAATGGCCCCCAGCAGGCGGATGCCATCCGGCAGGCTCTGCCGCAGCAATTCGCCGTGGTAGGGGCTGCCAATCTGGTTGGCGATCACCTGGCAGACCGGCAGGTCCGGGTCAAAGCTCGCCAGTCCCAGGGCCACGGCACCAAAGGTCTGCGCCATGCCGCTGGCATTGATCACCGGCAGTGCGGGAATACCCGCCAGCTTGGCCAGGTCGCCACTGGACGGATCGCCATCAAACAGGCCCATGGCGCCCTCCACCAGGATCAGGTCGGCATCGCAGGCGGCTTCGGCCAGGCGCCAGCGGCATTCGTCCTCGCCGGTCATCCACGGGTGCAGCTGGTACACCGGCTGGCCAGAGGCCACTTCCAGCACCATGGGGTCGAGATAGTCCGGACCATGCTTGAACACCCGGACCTTGCGACCGGCATTGCGATGCAGGCGGGCCAGCGCCGCGGTGACCATGGATTTGCCCTGGCCAGAGCCGGGGGCGGTGATCATCGCCGCCGGGACGGTTGCTTTCAGCATACGGAGAGTCCTGTCAGTCCTGTGGTTGCGGGTTACCGGTTGCGGGTTACGGGTTAATGGGTGAAGGCACCCCTGTCCGGCGGTCACAATTCGCCAGTGGTCGGCACCGGCACAAACACCGGCTTGCCGTCTGCCTCCACGGTCAGCAGTTTCTGGCCATACAGCCGCTCCAGCGCCGCCGGCACCAGCATCCGTTCTGCCGGCCCCCAGCAGGCGTCGCCATTCGGGTAGAGCAGCAACACGTGGTCACACCAGCGGGCCGCCAGGTTCAGATCATGCAGACACATGAACACCGCACGGCCGGCAGCGGCCTGCGCTCTCAGCAATTGCATCACGGCAACCTGGTGATGCAGGTCGAGGTGGTTGGTCGGCTCATCGAGCAGCCAGGTGTCCGGATTCTGGGTCAGTACGGTGGCAATGGACACCCGCTGGCGCTCCCCGCCCGACAGGGTGCTCACCAGGCGGTCGGACAAATGGGCAACGTCCAGCTGCTGCAGGGCCTGTTCCGCCAGCCGGCGGTCAAGGTCGGTTTCCATCTGCCAGGGTGCCAGCCAGGGGTGGCGGCCGATCAGCGCCGTTTCCAGCACCGAGGCCGGGAATCCGTCCTGGCGCTCCTGGAACACCAGGCCCATCTGGCGCGCGACCGCACGCCGCTTGAGGGCGGTCAGTGGCTGCTCGCCCAGGAAGATCTCGCCCTGGCGCGGCAGGCGCAGCCCGGCCAGGGTGTGCAGCAGAGTGGTCTTGCCGGCACCGTTGGGGCCCAGGACACCCCACATCTGCCCGCGCCCGATGGTGAAGTTCAGCGGATAGCCTGCCGGCCGCCCGGGCACATCAATCACCAGCTGTCTGGCCTGTAACGGATTCATCAGCGGCTCCGGTACAGCAAGTAGAGGAAGGTGGGTACTCCCAGCAGTGCAGTGATCACCCCTACCGGCAGCTGCTCCGGCGCAATCACCACCCGAGCCAGGGTATCCGCCAGCACCAGCAGGGTGCCGCCGGCCAGCGCACAGGCCGGGAGGATCAGGCGCTGGTCGTTACCCAGCACCAGCCGCAGCATGTGCGGCACCACCAGCCCGACAAAACCGATGCTGCCGGCCATGGTGACGGCAGTGGCGGTGAGCAGGCTGGCTGCCACGTAAATCAGCCACTCCAGCGGCCGCACCGAGATACCCAGTGCCGCCGCCTGCATCGGGCCGCGGGCGAGCACATTAAGGCTGCGGCCGAAGGGGATTACCGCGAGGCAGACCGCCAGCAGCAGGACCATCCCCGGCACCGGGGCGCGGGCGTAGGAGACATCCCCCATCAGCCAGTACAGCATGCCGGGCAGTTGCTGGGCCGGGCTGATGGCCAGCATCAGGGTGATCACCGCGCCCCAGCCGGCCGCTACCACCACGCCGGTGAGCAGTAACCGCGAGGGGGTCCAGCTGCCGGTGCCATGGGCCAGGCCGAACACCATCAGGGTGGCCAGCAAGGCGCCGGCAAACGCCGAACCGGAAACCAGCAGCCCGCCGAGCCCCGCCACCATGGCCAGCATGGCACCCACTGCCGCGCCGCCGGACAGGCCCAGGACATAGGGATCGGCCAGCGGGTTGCGCAACAAGACCTGCATCAGCGCACCGGCTACCGCCAGCAGACCGCCGGTCGCAAAGGCCGACAGGGTCCGGGGCAGGCGCAGCTCCACCACCAGGGTGCGCTGCAGGTCGCTGCCGTCACCCAGCAGCGCCGCCATTACCTCGCCGGGGCTGAGCGCGACACTGCCAACGCCCACCGACAGCACCATGGCCAGCCCGCTGAGCACGGCCAGCACCAATAGCGGCGAAATCAGCCGGCGGCTCACGGCCGGGCTCCATGGTTAACGCCGGGCACGGGCAATCTCCAGTTTTTCACAGAACAGCCGGGTACCCTGCAGCATCCGCGGGGTTGGCCGCTGGACCAGGGACGGCGGAATGAAGAACAGGTTGTCGCGGGCGGTCGCGGTAATGCCGGGAAACGCCTGCCAGCGGGTCAGCCAGTGGCGGTTCTCCTCCCCCATGCCGCCGGCCAGGATGGCTTCCGGGTTGGCCGCAACCACTGCTTCCACGCTGATCCTCGGCACCAGGCGGTCCAGCTCGCCAAACACGTTGTCGCCGCCGCACAGGCGGATCATTTCACCAATCAGGTGGTCGTTGTTGACGGTCATCAGCGGAGCATCCCAGACCTGGTAGAACACCGGCACCGGGTCGGCGGCGGCAAACTCGGCCTGCAGCCCGGCAATGCCGGCGGCGAAGCGTTCCGCTTCGGCAAATCCTTCCGCTTCGGTGCCGGCCAGGGTCGCCAGCCGCTTGATGGTGTGCGATACCGCGGCGAAACTGCGCGGCTCGATGGCAAACACCGGCAACCCCATCTGGCGCAGGGTTGCCACCTGCCCGGACGGGTTGCCGGTGACCCAGGCGATGATCAGATCCGGCGCCAGCTGCAACAGACGCTCCATGTCCAGCCGGGTGTGGCTGCCCACCGAGGGCACCTGCCGGGCCTCTGGCGGGTAGTCGCTGTAGGCCACCACGGCCACCACCCGATCGCCCGCGCCAGCCGACCACACCAGCTCGGTGGCACCGGGAGACAGCGCGGCAATCCGCTGCGCCGGGGCATCGAGACAGACTTCCTGCCCCAGGTCATCGGTCGCGCAACGGGGTTCCGCCACTGCCAGCGGCAGCGCCAGCCAAAGGGCGCCGCACATCGCGAATCGCATCCATCGGGTCATGCTTGCCACTGGCATTGTCCTGGTTTGGTCCGGGCGGATGAATTACTGAATGTCGTAACGCACAGTCAGCATAGCGGTTCTGCCGGCCGCGATGTACCTTGCACCATCGAAGCGTTCGGCGGTGGCGTAGGCTTTATCCAGCACATTGGCCACGGTCAGCCGACCGGACCAGTCGTCCGCAAAACGCCAGCCGGCGCGCAGGTCGAGCGTGCCGTAACCAGGCAGCCGTTTGGTGTTGGCGGCGTCATCGTAGCGGTAGCCCTCGGCAACCACGCTGCCGCCGAAGCTCCAGGTATTGATGGTTTTGTCCAGGTCGAGCCGTACCGACTGGGCGCTGCGACGGCGCAGGCGATTGTCCGTGGCCTGGTCGCGGGGATCGGTCAGGGTCAGCGCGGCCTGGCCACGCCAGCCGGCCCGGTCGAAGCCGGCGCTCAGCTCGGCACCGCGAATCCGTGCCTCGTCAATGTTCTCCGGTGCCATGGCGCCGGTATCGTCGGTGCGCAGGGCAATCAGGTTGTCCACATCCATCTGGTAGACCGCAGCATCCCAGAACCAGGAGGCATAGTTGCCACTGATGCCCAGTTCCACGGTGCCGGATTCTTCCGGCTGCAGGTCCGGGTTGCCGGAATAGGAGCCGCCAAAATCATAGACCTCAAGCGGGTAGTACAGGTCGTTGAAGGTGGGTGCGCGGAAGGCGGTGCCATAGCTGACCCGCACCCGGTGGGAGCGGTCGAAGGAATGGCCGAGGGCGATGCCACCGGTTTCCTGCTTGCCGAAGGCCTCGTTGTCATCGCCGCGCAGGCTGAGCATCAGGTCGGTCGGGCCGAAATTGAGCCGCAACTGGCTGAACAGCGCGCTGTTGGTGCGGCTGGTTTCGACAAAATCCGTGGTTCCGCTGACTTCGTCGGTCAGCAGTTCCGCGCCGAGCACCAGTTCATGGACGTCGAACGTCAGCGTGTTGTCCCAGCGGGCAGAGCGGGTGCGGGTATTGAAGACCGAGTTGCCAAAGCTGGTGAAGTTCTCCATCTCATCCCGCGACTCGGCAAACTGCACCGAACTGTGCCACTGCTCACTGACCGGGGTATCCAGCCGTAGCCCCAGGGTACGCATCAGGAAATCGATGTTGCCGCTGTCGTACTCGGTGTTGCCTTCGGTCTGCATGAGCACAACGCTGGCCTCGCCGCCACTGGCCAGTTCATGGACGATCCGGCCAACCCCGGCGGTATTGCGGAAGCCCTTGTCCTCACCACCTTCAACAACGGGCGCACCGTCGGTTTCCTTGTGCAGGCCACTGAGGCTGAAACGGGTATTTCCGGCAGAGGCGCCGGCACCGGCAGCTACTTTTTGGGTGTCGAAATTACCGGCACCGGCCTCGACCCAGCCCCGGTTACCCTGCTTCGGGTCCAGGGTGAACGCCTGAATCACGCCGCCCACCGCATCGGCACCGTACAGGGCACTGCGTGGGCCACGGACAATTTCCACCCGCTCCACCAGTTCGGCGGGGAAGTACTGCCAGGCGGCACCGCCGCTGGTGGCCGAACGCAACCGCACACCGTCCACCAGAAACAGGGTGGAGTCGTTGGTGGTGCCACGGGTGTATACGCTGGTGGACTTACCAAAGGAGCCGTTGCCCACCACGCTGATGCCGGGCTGGCCCCGGAGCAGGTCCTGGAATTCCGCCGGGTTCTGCTCACGGATGGTGGCCTCGTCCAGCACGGTCACGGAGGACAGGCTTTCGCCCGCGGTTTTCGGACCCAGCGTAGCCGTTACCACGATGGGCTCCAGCAACGGATCAGGTTGTCCGGTTTCGGCACCCGCCACCGGCAGGGCCAGAGGCAAGAGCAACAGGGCGGCGATCGCCTTGGAATGGTTCATATCTTCACTCGCTGTGTACCGCACGCACCCGTACGGTCGGTCTTGTTTACTGCGGAGGAAGAAGGTCAGTACGGACGGGGGTGGAGGGGCACAAAGCGGATTCCGGGCCGGATTCACCCACCGCCGTTGCCCTCCGCAACGTCTGGTGTCTGGAGCCAGCAGGGGCTCCGTGATTCAGGCCGGTCTCCGGGCTGGCAAGCGGAGCGGTTGCTCCGGGGCAATCACCTTCCCATGCCTGAGGCACAGTGGCGCATTGGATTGCCTTGCACTTGCTTACCGTTGCGGGGGCAGCGCCGGACTTTAACCGGCTTCCCGTTTCACTCCTGTTCCCCGCCGGACCATGGCCAGTCCGTGCGGGTGCAGAAGCACCTGAAATCGCGGGCAAGGCTATCAACCGGGGTCGGATTGGTCAATGAGATATGTCAGTTCGGCCAGCGCCGCCGCCAGCTTTTGCCAATCCGCTTCGGTCCCCGGCAAGCCAAACCTCAGGGCGGCCGGCGCATCGAACCGGCGGACCAGGATCCCCCGGCGGGCCAGGTTATCCGCGATACGCGCCGCCCGGGGATGACGCACATAGCGGAACAACAGGGTGCCGGAGGCGGCGGCCAGACCCTGGCGCTGGAGCAGGTCACCCAGACGGCTACTGGCAGCCTGCAGGTCAGCAACCGCCCGGGCTTGCCAGTCCGAATCCAGCAGCGCTTTTGCCATCAGGTAGCGCGCCGGGCCATTCAGCGACCAGGGCCCCAGCTGCCGGGCCAGCAGATCGACCAGTTGCCGCTCCCCCAGCACGGCGCCCGCCCGCAAGCCGGCAAGGCCAAAGAACTTGCCCAGGGACCGCAGAATGATCAGGCCCGGCTCGCCGGCGTGGCGATCCAGCCCATGGTCCGGATAACCCTCGATAAAGGCCTGGTCCACCACCAGCCAGCCACCACGGCGCTGCAGCCGCCGGCACCAGGCCTGCAGGGTCGCCGGTGGCAACAGTTGCCCGCCGGGGTTGTTGGGATGGATCCAGACCAGCACATCGAGCCGGTCCAGCCAGCCGGTATCGCTGCCGGCGGCCTGTTGCGGCGACACACCCACCACTTCGAACCCGGCACCGGCCCAGCTGTGGCCATGTTCCCGATAGCCCGGTACGGGTACTCCGACCCGACCGCGACCGTGCAACCGCGCGCGCAACAGAGGCAGAGCCATAATTGCCGCCTGGCTGCCGGCCACCGGCAGGCAGGCAGCGGCGGCCGGTGCCCCGGTCCAGTGCCGGATCACCTCCGCCAGGCCATCGTCCGGCTCCGGCAGCCGCTGCCACACTGCCGCGGGCAGCTCCGGTACCGGCCAGCCTGTGGGGTTGATGCCGGTGGAGAGATCCAGCCACTGCTCCCGCGGGATTCCCCAGCGCTGGACGGCGGCGTTGAGCCGGCCACCGTGCTCGGGCTCAGCATTTTGCCACGCCGCGGTCATTGCGGTGCACCTGTGGCCAGCCAACGAGCGATGGTCGCCAGCACCAGCAACACCACCAGCCACAAGCCGGCGCCGCGCTGGATCAGGCGGATGGCAGCCTCCACCGTCGCCGCGGTGGCCGCCGGGCCACTCCCCAGCAGCGGGCGCGGCTTCAGTCCGCCCGCATAGGGCGCCGGACCGCCCAGGGTTACCCCCAGGGCACCGGCTCCGGACGCCATCACCGGCCCGGCGTTGGGGCTGTCCCAGGCCGCGGCCTGGCGCCGCCAGCAGTGCAGCGCCAGCCGGGAGTGACCTAGTGCGGCGTAGGTCAGTGCCGTCAGCCGCGCCGGCAGCCAGTTCATTGCATCGTCCAGCCGCGCGGCAACCCGGCCGAAGTACAGGAAGCGGTCATTGCGATAGCCCCACATGGCGTCGAGGGTATTGATCATCCGGTGCAGCAGAACCCCGGGCAGCCCCGCCACCAGATACCAGAACAGGCTGGCAAAGACCGCATCGGCCCCGTTCTCCAGCATCGACTCGGTGGCCGCCGCAGCCACCCCCCGGTCGTCCAGGGCCTGGGCATTGCGACTGACAATCCGGCCCACCAGCTGCCTTGCGCGCGCCAGGTCCCCGGCATGCAGGGCCTGCGCCACCGCCTGGCCATGCTCCGCCAGCCCCCGTAACGACAACGCCAGCCAGAGACCGGCGACTTCAGCCAGCCACAGCAGGGGCTGCGGCAGCGCGCTCACCAGCCAGCCCGCCACCAGCAGCACCGGCGCCACCACCAGACACACCGCCACCAGACCCCGCAGAATGCGGTGCCCCGGCGACGGTACCGGGCCGGCTGACGGGTTGAGATAACGCTCCACCCCGGCGGCCCAGCGGCCAAAACCCACCAGCGGGTGCCAGCGCGCCGGCTCACCCAGCCAGCGATCCAGGACGAGGGCCGCCACACACACCAGCACCGAACCGAAAAATGTCTCCAACTCCAACCCCGTCTCATCAACCTTTGGAAAAACTGCGCCAAGTCTACTCGACCGGGAGCCGGCCTTGACACTGTTTCGCCCGCAATGGACTATCTGGCGCCTGCCCACTCCACCGGAACCCCGACCATGACACTACCCGCCAGCTGGACCGCCCCCATTGCCGAACCTGACCACCAGCGGATGCTGCAGGCCCGCACCCGCCAGGGCGTGCTGACCAAGCCACCGGGTTCCCTGGGCCGGCTGGAGGAGCTGGCCATCACCCTGAGTGGCCAGCTGGGTACCGACCAGCCGGCCATCGACCGGGTCCACATTGCAGTGTTTGCCGGCGATCACGGCGTTTGCGCGGAAGGTATTTCAGCGTTTCCGCAGACGGTCACCGCCCAGATGATTGCCAACTTTGCCCACGGTGGCGCCGCCATCAGCGTGCTGGCCCGGCAGCTGGGAGCCACCCTGGAGGTGGTCAACCTGGGAACCGTGGCCGAGGTAGATCCGGGCCTCGCCGGCGTGGTCGACGACGTCATCATGCCGGGCACCCGCAATCTGGCCATCGAGCCGGCCATGGCCCACGAGCAGCTGGCGGCAGCCCTCGCGGCCGGCGACCGGGCCGCCGCCCGCGCCGCGGCAGCGGGTGCCCAGCTGTTCATTGGCGGCGACATGGGCATCGGTAACACCACCAGTGCGGCCGCCCTGGCCTGTGCGCTGCTGGACCGCTCACCAACGGAACTGGCAGGGCCGGGCACCGGTCTCAGTGCGGCGGGGGTATCCCACAAGGCCGCGGTCATCGAGCGGGCGCTGGTACGGCATGGCACCGGGCGTGACCCGGTCGACCTGCTGGCGTCCCTGGGCGGGCTGGAGATCGCCGCCCTGGCCGGCGCCTTCGTCGGTGCCGCCAGCCGGGGCATACCGGTACTGGTTGATGGCTTTATCGTATCCGTCGCCGCCCTGGTTGCCACCCGCCAGCACCCGGCGCTGCGACCCTGGCTGCACTTCGGACACCAGTCCGCCGAACCGGGCCACCGCTCGGTGCTGGCGGCCCTCGATGCCCACCCCCTGCTGCAGCTCGACATGCGGCTTGGTGAAGGCAGTGGCGCAGCCACTGCCGTGCCGCTGTTGCGCGCTGCCTGTGCCCTGCATAACCAGATGGCCAGCTTTGCCCAGGCTGGCATTGACGGGAGCGCCTGACGATGACCCACACCACCACCCTGATCGACCTGATCCGCCACGGTGAACCCGAGGGCGGCCTGAAGTTCCGCGGCAGCCTGGATGATCCGCTGAGCGACAAGGGCTGGCAGCAGATGGAAAGCGCTGTTACGCCGGAGGACCACTGGCAGGTGATTGTCAGCTCCCCCATGGTCCGCTGCCGGCGGTTTGCCGAAAAGCTCGCCGGGGAGCGCCAGATACCGCTGCATGTTGACGAGGGTCTGCGGGAAATCGGCTTCGGTGACTGGGAAGGGCTAACCGCCGAACAGGTTCAACAGCGTTACGGCGACCACCTTGATCGCTTCTGGCAGGATTCGGTCAACTTCATCCCGCCAAGGGGCGAAGCCGTTACCGCGTTTTATCAGCGGGTGACCCAAAGCTTCAGCCACTGGCAGCAACAACTGGCGGGGCAGCGGGTACTGGTGGTGTGTCACGGTGGGGTCATCCGCATGGTGCTGGCGGAAATTCTGGGCATTCCACTGGCAAAATCCTTTACCGGTTTCGCGGTGCCTTACGCCTGCCGCAGCCGGATTCAGGTCGACCGCTCAGCGCACGGCGAATTTCGCAGCCTGCTGAGCCACTACCCGCCCGCCAGCGACCGCTGAGCAGGGCGGCCCCTATAGCGCGCCCTTCAGCACCAGCGGTAGCCCCGCCAGGCTCATCACCACCCGTTCACAGCGCTGCGCCAGGGCCTGGTTCAGCCAGCCCAGTTCATCGCAAAAGCGGCGGGTCAGCGGATCCATGCCGATGGTACCCAGCCCCACTTCGTTGCTGACGATCACGACCGAGCCGGGATAGCACTCCAGGGCGGCAAGAAAGCCCTCACGCTCCCGCCCGAACACCTCCTCACCGGCAAACAGCAGGTTGCTCAGCCACAGGCTCATGCAGTCCACCAGCAGCAGTGGCGCCTGCGGCGCGGCGGCACGAGCCGCCAGCACCGTCGCCAGGTGCAGCGGCTCTTCCGCCAGCGCCCAGTGCGCGGGCCGGCTCTGCTGGTGGCGGCGGATCCGGTCAGCCATCTCGGCATCCCCCGCGGTGGCGGTTGCGACGTAAACGACATCCCCACTGGCAGTGGCGGCGAACTGTTCCGCCAGCGCGGTTTTACCGGAGCGAATGCCGCCCAGCACCAGCGTGTGTTTTCCCGTCATCTCGCTCTGTTCTCCGATTTGCTGATGCTTCAATTTACAAACTCACCAAATAACCAAACCACCTTTTGGCCACCGGGAGGGCGGCACTTAAAGCCGGCGGCAGGATCGCCGCATCGTGACGGAAAGCGAAGGCGCAGGCAAATCATGGCCCAATGTGAACTACGTCACACCCGGGCAATATGCTACAACGTGTCACGTTTGAACCGGCAAGCCCGGAGCAACGTCCTGATAAAAACCAATAACAAAAACGCCTCAACAATAAAAAAACCGTGAGCCGGAGGCACCGGCCCGCCACACGAATGAGAGGTAAACATGGAAAGCAACTACCGGTCCGTACCGCGGCTACGGACACTCACGGCCGCCCTGGCGACCACCCTGCTGGCACTGACCGGCTGCATCGGCGGGGACGGCGAGCCAGCTACTCCGGCAACGGCGGTTCCTGTCGTCGGCGGTGAGCAGAACGGGGTCAATATCACCCGCCAGCCTGCCATCACCCGTTACAGCTTTGCCAATGGCTGTTATCTGCTGGAATCCTCCGGTCAGTTTGTCGCCGCTGCCCCCGGGGCCGGCGGCTACACCACTACTGCGGATGCCGGCAGCGCCACCCCCTTCTACCTGCGTCCTACCGCACTCGGCTCCTACCTGCTGATGTCCGGCTACCAGCGCTCCAGCGGTGAAACCGGACACTTCGAACTGCTCGGCATCAGCGATCCGGCCGGCGAGTTTCTCGACGCGGGCGGCAGCTTCATCGGTGAGGTCAGCTACCTGGTGGCCGGCCTCGGCGATACCACCAACCTGCTGCTGGATCCGCTTGCACCGCTGGGCAGTGCGGTTCGCGCCATCGGCGAAAGCATCGAGTTCAGTGGCGACCAGCTGGCCAACATCACCGTACGGCCGGCCCTGGCAATGGTCGACAGCCCCAGCGACCTCGCCGTCTGGCAACTCAATCAGCTTGGTGAGGCGCGTTTTACCCTGGCTTCCGACGTTACCGGCCTGCTGCTCGGCGTCAACGAGGACGGTCTGGGGCTGGTCTCACCGCCGCTGGCCGATGCCGGCAATGAGTTCCGGCTAACCGCCGCCAGCGGCTGCGACAGTTACCCGGAGGCCGAACTCAATGCCGAGGACCTGAGCGGCGAGGGCCCCGCCATCTACCTGAAGGACGTAGACCGCTTCCGTAATGTCAAAGGCATCGACCAGGACGATGTCTTCGGTTTCGTCGACACCCATTCCCACATCTCGGCCTATGAATTCATCGGCGGGCGGGTCAACTACGGCGCTCCCTTCCACCGTTTCGGCGTCACCCACGCGCTGGAGAACTGCGAGGCCAACCACGGCCCCTGGGGCGCCACCGGCTTCGTGGAGCTGGCCACCACCGGCATCGGCCTGCACGACACCCAGGGCTGGCCCAGCTTCAACGACTGGCCACGCTACAACTCGCTGCAGCACCACCAGAGCTACTACCGCTGGCTGGAGCGGGCGCACCTGGCCGGCATGAAGATCATTGTTAACCACCTGGTGCACAACGAGGTGCTGTGCCGCATCAATCCGCAGAAGCAGAACGACTGCGATCCGATGGCCGCCATCCTGCTGCAGATCCAGCGGATGTATGAAATGCAGGACTACATCGATGCCCAGCACGGCGGCCCCGGCGCCGGCTGGTTCCGCATCGTGACCAGCCCCGGCGAGGCGCGCCAGGTGATTGACGACGGCAAGCTCGCCGTCGTACTGGGCATCGAAATGTCCAAGATCTTCCGCTGCGGCGAGTTCCTCGGTGTCGCCGAATGCACCCGGGAGGACATCACCGAGCGGCTGGATCAGCTCTACCAGCTGGGTGTGCGCAATATTTTCCCGGTCCACAAGTTCGACAACGCCTTTGGCGGCCACCTGCCCGACCTGTCCACCGGGATTGGCATCGGCCCCGTGCTGTATGCCGGCAACCTGCTGGAGACCGGTCACCCGGTGGAGTTCGAGGAATGCCCGGAGGAAGTGGAGTACAACGGCGGCGAACCAGACCAGAACGCCGACCTGCAGCCCTTCGGCCTGGTGGACCAGCTGCTGTACCAGATGGATTACCTGGGTGAACGCTTCCCGGAATCTCCGGAAGAAATGGCCGCACTGGACCCCCGTCGCGGTACTGACCAGCTGTGTAACCGCCGCGGCCTCAGTGACCTCGGTGATTTCCTGATCCGCGAGCTGATCCGTCGCAAGATGATGATCGAGACCGACCACATCAGCCGCAAGGCCGCCGCGCGGATTCTCGCCCTGACCGAGCCCCTCGACTACCCGGTCATCAACAGCCACGGCGGCTGGGGTGGCACCGAAGCCCTGCGGGACCGCATTGCAGCCCAAGGCGGTATCACCGCGTCGTTCGGCGGCACCCGCGACAACTGGGTCGACAAACTGACCCGGGACGGCAACCGGCCGCGGGCGGAACAGTACAAAGTGGGCCCGTTCGGCGGTGCCGGCTTCGCCTCCGACGTTAACGGCATTGCCCAGCTCGCCGCCAACCCTGGCACCGCAACGGATGAGGCCGGGCTGTACCCGTTCACTTCCATTGATGGCCGGATCCGTTTTGGCAAGCAACGCACCGGGGACCGCGAGTTCGGTCTCTACGACGGCCGCGGGGTGGCTCATTACGGCCTCTACCCGGACCAGATTGCCGACATGATCCGCCACAGCGAGCGCAGTCCGGCGCAGGTGGATGACGCCATCAACCAGCTGTTCACCTCCGCCGAAGCCTACCTGCGGATGTGGGAACGCATCGAGAACGCGCCGCTGTAATCGCGCCACAACAACCTTACCGGCCCTGCCCGGACACCGGGCGGGGCCCTTGGGAGAGACTTCGCATGAACAACACATTCCTTCCCGGGCGCGCGGATTATTCGGCGGTCCGCCTGCTGCCCTTGCTGCTGGCCAGCCTGTTACTCGGTGGATGCTTCGGAGGCGGCGGCAGTGACGCACCCGCCGGCGCCCGCCCGGATACCACCAGCAACCCCGTGGCCGGTGACCAGCAATCCCGCTTCAGTGACGGCCGGGTGTTCCGGGTCGACGCCGGCCCCGACGCCACTGCCGACATGGTCAGCGCAATGATCCAACTGCGCCCGGGCGATACCCTGGCGTTTGGCTGCGGCTTTATCGAACTGGACCATGGCCTGCTGATCCAGGCCACCGAGGATGTGCTCATCAAGGGCTGCGGCAAGGATGACACCGTGCTGTCGTTCCGCAACAGCGACAACGTCACCGGCCTGGAAGCCCTCAACGTGCGGGGAATCACCGTCCAGGACCTGACCATTGCCGACTCACCGGGGGATGCCTTCAAGCTCAAGGGCGTGAAATGGGGCACCCTGCGCAACGTGCGCGCCATCTGGTCCGGTGGCGGCGAGCCCATCACCGCCAGCAACTACGCCAACCGGCTGCAGGTGCAGTGCACCAACCCGCCGCTGAACGAGGGCGACCCGACCCCGGATTACATCCCCAGCTCCGCCAGCGGCCGCTACGGCATCTACCCGGTGGAATCGGAGAACATCCTGGTGGATAACTCCGAATCGGTGGGTGCCTCCGACGCCGGTATCTATGTCGGCCAGACCAACACCGCGATCATCCGCAACAGCCGTGCGGTATACAACGTCATGGGCTTCGAGATCGAGAACGTCCAGGGCGGCGAGTACGACAGCAACCTGGCCGAGTGCAATACCGGCGGCTTCCTGATCTACGACCTGGAGAACATCACCCAGTACGGTGATACCTCGGTGATGCTCAACAACGTTGCCCGCAACAACAACACCTACAACTTCGCCCACAGTGGCCTGGTGTCTGCCGTCCCCCGCGGCACCGGCTTCATCACCCTGGGCTACGACAATATCGAGATCTTCAACAACACCTTCGAGGATCACAGCACCGCGGCGGTCATCTACACCAGCTACGAGCTGATCGACGGCAAGGGCAAGACCGCCGACAAGAAACTGGATCCCTACACCGAGGGCCTGCACATCCACCACAATGTGATGCGCAATTCCGGCTACGACCTGCCGCCGCCGAACCTCGAGAAGGTGTTGCTGGAGGGCCAGGTGGAAAGCGTGCTGCCGACGCTGATCGGCCTGAAAAACCTCGGCAATCCCGGCCAGGGCGCGCACATCGTCTGGGACGGCCTGCTGGATGAGCTGGACGGTGACTGCCCGTTTCCGCTGGACGCCAGTGGCCAGCCGGTACCGAAGGACGCCCATGGCAAACCGATTCACACCAACGAACACCCCAACCCGGCCTGCCACTATAACGCCTACAAGTTCGACACCGCCGGCAACCGCAAGCTACCCCGGTGGGGCTCCTGTTTCCATGACAACGACCTGGGCCCGGAAAGCCAGGCCTACATGAATTTCCACGGCACCCAGGGGCTGGAACTGGTGCTCGCGGCTGCCGAACAGGACCCCGCCATCCTCACCCCTGAAGGCCTGCAATCGGTGTTTGAGGGGCTGACCGGAGTGGTTGCGGATACCGATGCCACGGTCCATGACTGCCAGGCCCGCTTTGGTACCGTGCTGGCCCCGCTGCCACGGGTCACCATTCCGCCGTTCCAGCGCAGCGGCACGGTCGACCCGGCTCCCAGCGCGGAGTACATCAACCGGTTGTGCAGCAAACCTGCGAGGCCCGGCGTGGTGAACCGCGACGCCCTGGCGGTGAACTGCCCCACCCTCGACCAGTACAACCTGTTCGCCGACCCCCACGACCCCCGCAGCACCCCCAATGAGGGCGGCGTGCCCTTTGTGCTGAACAGCAAACTGTTCTCCGACTACGCCACCAAATACCGGGTTGCCTTCGTGCCCCCCGGCACCAGGGCGGTGTATGTGGACGGCCAGGGTGGCAGCAACGTCAACGGCACCCTTCACTTCCCGACCGGCACGGTGATCGCCAAAACCTTTGCGTTCACCGATGAAAGCACCGGCACGGAAGAACTGGTGGAAACCCGCCTGCTGATCAAGCGGGTCAGCGAGAGCGGCAAGGCGTTCTGGGACGGGCCCACCTATATCTGGGAAACCGGCAGTGACGGCCAGCCCGTCGCCAGGCTGGCCATGGGCGGTGGCACCCGCGCCGTCAGCTGGCATTACCAGGATGAGGTCACCGGCGAGCTGGTCAGCGGCAGCACCGCGGCCTACGCCATTCCCAACGCCAACCAGTGCATCACCTGTCACAGCAATGACGATGTGGAATCCGGTGCCGCGCCCATCGGCCCGAAACCCCGCAACCTCAACCGGGCCTACGCGCCGGAATCGTCGTTCATGGGCACCGGCGGCCAGGGCGGCTTCCCGCGGGTTAACCAGCTGCAGTACTGGGCGGACCAGGGCATTCTGACCAACCTGCCGGCACTGCAGATCGATAACCGTGGCGTTGCCACCAACATTGAACGGCTGCCCCACTGGAACCTCCCCGGCGACAGCGGCGCGGTGGCCGGTTCGGCGGCCGATATCGAGGCACGGCTGCGGGCCTACCTGGAGGTGAACTGCCAGCACTGCCATAACGACCGTGGCGCGGCGTCCAATACCGGTTATTACCTCGACCATTTCCGCACCGTGGACGCCGGCTACGGCATCTGCAAGAAGCCCACGGCCACGGGCGGCGGCTCCTGCGGCCGCCAGCACATCGTGGTACCGGGTGATGCCGACAGCTCCATCGTAGCCTGCCGCATGGCCGACGACAGCGACCCCCAGCGGCGCATGCCGCCGATCGCCCGCAGCGTCGCCCATGACGAAGGCGTGGCGCTGCTGACCCAGTGGATCAACACGGTGGTGGACAGCAGCTACGCCAATGGCGATGCCTGCGGCAACGGCAGCATTTTCCAGGCGCTGCAGTAAGCCCCGGGAACGGGGGCAGGCCTCGGGTCTGTCCCCGTTCCAGGACCGCACTGTCATGGCCCCTGCCCACTCCCGCTGCTATATTGCTCCCAAACACCCCAACCCCTACGGGAGATTTCATGCAGGCCGAGTTGATCGACATCCGCAACCACATGGCACAGTTTCCGCCGTTCGAAGAGTTGCCGGACGCGATGCTCGACAGGGTAGTGGAACGGATTGAAGTGGCCTACTACCGCGCCGGCACTCCGATTCTGGCCATCGGCCAACCCAACCACTGGCTGTATTACATCCGCAGCGGCGCGGTGGAAGTGTTCCGCCGCTCAGGCGAGCTTTACAACCGCATTGGCGAGGGCGAGATCTTCGGCCAGTTCGGCCTGTTGATGAACAAGCAGGTGCGGTTTCCGGTCAAGGCGCTGGAAGACAGCCTCGTTTATCGCATTCCCGACGAAATATTCCAGTATTTGTGGGAAAATGACGACAATTTCGCCGATTTTGTTGAAATTGAAGACCGCAGCCGACTGCGTTCCGCATTGTCCCGGCGGGAAAAATCCAACGAGCTGATGACCTCCCGGGTCACCCGGCTGATTTCCCGGGCACCAGTGTCGGCACCCTGCACCATCCGTCTGCAGGAAGCCGCCCGCATCATGACCGAGCATGGCGTATCGGCACTGTTGCTGATGGCGGAGGATAGCGACCAGCCCCACCTGCAGGGCATCATCACCGACCGGGATCTGCGCACCCGCGCACTCAGCGAGGCGCTGCCGTCAGAAACCCCGATCAGCGACATCATGACTGAGGGCCTGATCACCACCCGCGCCAACGCCTTTATCTTCGAAGCCATGCTCACCATGCTGCACAACAACGTCCATCATCTGCCGGTGATGGACGGCGACGAGGTACGGGGCGTGATTGCGCTGTCCGATATCGTCAAGTACGAGAGCCAGAGCAGCCTGTACCTGGTGAGCAACATCTATCACCAGCAGGACGTGAAGGGCCTGAAGAAGATCAGCCGTGATGTCCGTGACAGCTTTGTCCGCATGGTCAATGAAGACGCCAACTCCCACATGATCGGCAGCGCCATGGCCGGGATCGGCCGCAGCTTCACCCAGCGCCTGCTGGAGCTCGGCGAAGAGAAACTAGGCCCGCCACCGGTGCCCTACTGCTTCATGGCCCTGGGCTCGATGGCGAGGGACGAGCAGCTGGTGGTGACCGATCAGGACAACGCGATGATCCTCGATGACAGCTTCGTGCCCGAGCAGCATGACGGCTACTTCCTGGAACTGGCCCGGTTTGTCAGCGATGGCCTCGCCCAGTGCGGCTACAGTTACTGTACCGGGGATATCATGGCCACCAACCCGAAATGGCGTCAGCCCCTGAAGGTGTGGAAGTCCTACTTCACCGACTGGATCGAGGATCCGCGGGCGGAAGCCCTGCTCAACAGCAACATTTTCTTCGACCTGGACGGCATCCACGGCGAGACCCGCTTCGCCGAACAGCTGAAAACCCTGGTGGCCGACAAGGCGTCCAACAGCCAGCGATTCCTCGCCATGCTGGCCCGCAATGCCCTCAACCGTACGCCGCCGCTGGGCTTTTTCCGCACCTTTGTGCTGGAAGAGGACGGCGAACACAACAAGACCTTCAACCTGAAACGGCGCGGCACCGCGCCGCTGTCAGACCTGATCCGGATTCACGCCCTGGCCTCCGGCTCCCGGGCCCAGAACTCCTTCGAGCGCCTCAACGACATTGCCCGCACCCGGCTGCTGCAGGGGGAAAGTGTGGGTAACCTGCGGGACGCCCTGGAGTTCATCTCCATCGTGCGGATCCGCCACCAGGCCCTCGCCATCGAGGCGGGCCGCGAGCCGGACAACAATGTGCGCCCCCAGGACCTGTCGCCGTTCGAACGCAGCCACCTGAAAGATGCCTTCCAGGTGGTCAACAATGCCCAGAAGTTCCTCCGCTTCCGCTACGGTTCGGTGGCCGGCCGCCATGTCTGATGCGACGATCCGCGGCCCGGTGGCAGGGAGCGACCGCGGCCCCTTCGGCAATCGCAAGCCCTGGCCGGAACGCTACCGCGAGCTGGCCGACCAGGCCAGGGACCCGCGGCTGCAGGCGTTTTACCGCACCGGATGCCCGGCGGCGGACACCCCCATCGCGGAGGTACCACTGGTTGCGCTGGATTTCGAAACCACCGGGCTGGACGCCGAGTGGGACTCCATCGTCAGTATCGGGCTGGTGCCCTTCACTCTTGCCGCAATCCGGCCCGGCGAGGGCCAGCACTGGCTGGTCAAACCGAAGAAATCCCTGAGCCGGACCTCGGTCACCATCCACGGCATTACCCACAGCGACCTGCAGCAGGCGCCGGACATCGGGGAACGCTTCGGGGAGCTGTTGAGTGCCCTGGCAGGGCGGGTACCGGTGGTGCACTATCGCGGTATCGAGCAGCCGTTTCTCAATGCCGCCCTGCAATGGCGACTGCAGGAAAGCATCCAGTTTCCGGTGCTCGACACCATGGAAATCGAAGCGCACCTGCACCCCGACCGCCAGCCCGCACTCTGGCAGCGGCTGCTGGGCAAGAAACCGGTGTCGATCCGGCTGGCCGACAGCCGCAGGCGCTATAACCTGCCCCACTACGCCTCCCATAACGCGATGGTCGATGCCCTGGCCACCGCGGAGCTGCTGCAGGCCCAGATCCAGCATCACTTCAGCCCGCAAACCCCGATCGGGGACCTCTGGCTCTAACGCCCCGTCGCGGAAACACCGTTGCTGCTGGCCGGCTCGCCGGTCGCTTTGCTGGTCACGCTGCCAATCAGCGCGCCATAACCCTCGGCCTCCATCTCTGCCAGCGGAATGAAGCGCAGCGCCGCCGAGTTCATGCAGTAGCGAAGCCCGGTGGGCAGTGGGCCGTCGTCGAACACATGGCCCAGATGAGAGTCGGCATACCGGCTACGGATTTCGGTGCGCTTCATGAACAGGGTGTTGTCCGCCTTCTCCACCACCGCATCCGGACGGATCGGGCGGGTGAAGCTTGGCCAGCCGGTGCCGGACTTGTACTTGTCGCGGGATGAGAACAAGGGCTCGCCGGACACGATGTCCACATAGATTCCAGCCTGTTTGTTGTCCCAGTATTCGTTGCTGAACGCCCGTTCGGTGCCGTCTTCCTGAGTTACCTCGAACTGCAGCTCGGTGAGCTGGCGCTTCAGAATGGCACGGTCGGGCTTCACGAAGGCTTGCGGGTCAAAACCCTTGCTTTGCCCGTCTGATTCCATGGCTGCGGGCCGGAACTTCGAGAAGTCCAGCTCATAGTCCTCGCCATAGACCTTCTCGATGAACTGATAACGACCGGAGTTGAAGGTGTAGAACTTGTAGCGCAGGGGATTCTTCTTGTAATAATCCTGGTGGTACTTCTCAGCCGGATAGAAAGTATCCAGCGGAACGATTTCAATCACCACCGTCTTGTCGTAGATACCCGATGCCTGCAGCTCCCGCTTGGCAGCCTCGGCCAGACGCTTCTGTTCGGCGTTGTGGTAGAAAATCGCCGGCCGGTACTGCTTGCCCCGATCGACAAACTGGCCATTGGCGTCGGTCGGATCCATCATCCGCCACAGCCCCTGCAACAACCCCTCATAGGTGATTTCATCCGCGTCGTAGTAGACCTGGACCGCCTCGGTATGACCGGTGCTGCCAGACGAGACCTGCTTGTACGTGGGATTTTCGACACTGCCCCCGGCATAGCCGGAGACCGCCTCGACCACACCGGGCACCTTCTCGTACCCCGCTTCCACACACCAGAAGCAGCCGCCGGCGAAGGTCGCGACCGCCAGGTCCGGGTTCTCCGGGGCAAATTCGGTATCGTTGGTATCATGCTTGCCTGCGGTGGCGAGCGACGTATATGCCACGCCCGCCACTATCAGGGACAGAACGAGAGCAAAACCTGAGTTTCTGCGTTTCATGGTACATCTCCTGTGCTTGATGCCATGCTGTCAGCCTAACCCTGCGGCTTCACGAAACCGTTCACGGAGTATTACGAATCTATAACGGCGTGGATTTTTCGGGCGTTAACGGGTGCTGGCGAGCGGCAACCAGACCCGGAACTCGGCACCGGTCGGCTCGAGATTCCGGACCTCGATCCGGCCTTGCTGGAGATCCACCATGCGTCGGGCGATGGCCAGTCCCAGGCCCGCATGACCGGTATTTGCGGCCCCGACCCCCTGGTAGAAAGGCTCGAACAGGTGGGCGCTGTCCTGGGGATCGATGCCGGCCCCGGCATCCGAGACAGTCAGCAGCACGGCATCCTCGTCCTGCCGAACGGCCAGGGCCACGTCGCTGTTGGCAGGGGCGTGGGCAATGGCGTTGCTGATCAGATTGTCGAGGACACGCTCGGTCATGGCAATGTCCGCCATCACCATGACTCCCTCAGCGTCAGTGATCCGGAGCCGTACCGATGCACGCTCCGCTTCGGGCTGGTGTTTCTGGACCACATCGTGCAGCAGCTCGGCCATCATGAAGGGTTCCGGGGACGGCTGTTTCTCCCTGGCCTCCAGCGCGGCCAGTTCGAACAACTCCTCGACCAGTCGGCCGAGGCGCCAGGTTTCCGCCAGGGCTACGTCCAGGAATCGGGCTCGTTCAGCGGAATCCAGGTCGGCCTGTTTCATTTTCAGGGCTTCCAGGTAGCCCTGGATGGACGCCAGCGGGGTGCGCAGGTCATGGGAGACCTGGGCAACCATCTGCCGGCGCTGGTGGTCCTTGTCTTTCAGAAGATCCATTTGGGCGGCAATCCGGCTGGCCATCTGGTCAAACCGTGCCGCCAGGTAATCGATGTCGTCCCCCCGGGAGACAGGGTATTCCTGTGTCTCCGGCACCAGAAGCTCGCCGTTTATTTCGAAGTTTTCCACCCGATCGGTCAGTCGGGACAGTCGCCGGGTCAGCAGATGAAAGAACACCAACCCTGCCAGCAGGCCGACGACCAGGCTGATTGCCAGGGCTCCCGCCCCCATCTGCAGTAACTGATTGCTGTGCACCATGCTCTCGGCAAGGTCATATTCCTCGCCCCGGAGCACGACGTACAGGTAACCCGAGCGACCATTCTCGAAGGGCACGGCGGTTACCGAAAATACCTTGCGACGGTCGTGACTGCGGGGGTCATCCCCCGGGAGCGGGAACGCGCCGGGTTGGGCAAGCAGAGTCCGGATCGGCTCCAGGGAAACCCGGTTGCGCTTGATCCGGTCCGGGTCAGCGGAGTAGGACAGGATCCGGCCTTCAGGTCCCAGGAGATAGATCTCGATACCGGGGTTGATGGTCATGTACAGGTCGAACAGCTTTTTCAGCGCTTCCTGATCGAGCTGGCCGTCCGTCACCAGATTGCGATCGGAAACCAGGTTACGGGCAAGGTCACGATTGAGTTCCTGATTGACCGCAGCGGTGTACTCACGCACCGAATAGAGGCTGAGGACCGTGAACAGGCCGCCAACAATGACCAGCAGCAAAAACAGACCAAGCGCCAGCCGGGCGTAGAGCGTTCGGAACAGTGACAGCGCCATGATTCAGTCCATAAACCGGTAACCGACGCCCCAGACCGTTTGGATGTATCGGGGCTGGGCCGGGTCAGCCTCGATCTTGTTCCGGAGTCGATTGATGTGGGTATTTACCGTGTGCTCATAGCCTTCATGGTTGTAACCCCATACCGCATCCAGTAACTGCGCGCGGCTGAACACCCGGCCACGGTGGCGAACAAAATGCCAGAGCAGATCGAATTCCCGGGCAGTCAGCTCAACCTCCCGATCATTCCTGAAGACGCGGTGACGCACCGGATCGATCCGGAGGCCCTCCACCACCACTTCTTCCGTTTCACTCTCATGGGCGTTCCCGGATGACAGGGCATCAACCCGACGGAACAGCGCCTTGATACGGGCTGCCAGCTCGGCCACGCTGAATGGCTTGGTCAGGTAGTCATCGGCCCCCATCTCCAGGCCAAGAACCCGGTCCAGCTCGGAACTCTTGGCCGTGAGCATCAGCACCGGAACGTAACCGGTACCCGAGCGGATTTCCCGGCACACCGCCAGGCCATCCATCCCGGGAAGCATCAGGTCCAGGATCACCAGGTCAATCCCGCCCTGATGAAAGCGCTCGAGGCCCTCATCACCACGGCCGGCGAGAATGGCCCTCATGCCCAGGTCGGTCACCTGCATACGCACCAGCTCGCCAATACCGGGGTTATCCTCAATGATCAGTACGGTTCGCGTCATGGTTTCCTGGCCCTGATGGACAGTTCCGGCAACGGTTATTCCATGGTGTCCTTGTCCATAGTGTCGTCCATGGGCATGGTGTCATCGTCCATGGTCGTGGTGTCCATGTCGTCCTGTTCCATGTCCTTCATGGTATCGCCTTTCTTACCCTGCTCCATGTCATTGGTCATGTCCTCTTTTCCCATGCCCTTTTCCATGGATTCTTCCGCCATCATCCCGTCGTCATTCATGGTCTCGGCGGACGCCCCCATTTCGTCTGCAAGGGCAAACGAGGCGCCAACGCCCAGCATGACGGCCACAAACATTCGTGTCAGTGGTTGCATGGTAATCTCTCCGTGTGGTTATCAAGGGTGCGGGCACCAGTAGCCCGCCACACGGATAAGATTCGCAGCATAGCTTTACGGTAGCGTCACATCCGGATAAAGAGTCTATCGCGGAAATATCACGAAATGATCACGCCAGCGGCGGGCTACAGGAAGCTGGCCAGTCGCTCACGCACAATGGCGTGGGCCTCGGCCATGATCCGGCTGATCAGTTCGTCGCAACTGGGAATGTCATGGATCAGTCCGGCGACCATGCCGCAACTCCAGGCCGCCTCATCCATGCGGCCCTCATGGAGCACCAGCTTGCCCTTGGCGCCGGTTACCAGGTGGCGGATATCGTCGATGGTGGTGTCGCTGCCCTTCTCGGCCTCGATGCGGATGATTTCATCCACGGCCCGATTGCGAAGGACCCGCTCCGTATTCCGGAGCGGGCGCATGATCAGTCGGGTCTGTAGTTCATCCGAATCAACAATGGTCTCTTTCACCCGCTCATGTATCGGGGCTTCCCGGGTAGCCAGGAAGCGGGTCCCCATGTTGATACCCTCCGCGCCCAACGCCATGGCAGCCACCAGGCTGCGGCCGTCGGCCATCCCACCGGACGCGACAAAGGGAATCGACAGGGCTTCTGCGGCCCGCGGCAACAGGATGAAGTTGGGGATGTCGTCTTCACCGGGATGCCCGGCACACTCGAAACCGTCCACACTCACCGCGTCACAGCCGATCCGTTCTGCCTTCAGCGCATGACGGACCGAGGTGCACTTGTGAATCACCCGGATGCCCGCCGCCTTGAGCTGGGGCAGGTACTTTTCCGGACTGCGACCGGCGGTCTCAACGATTTTGACGCCGCCATCGATAATGGCCTGGATGTATTCCGGGTACGGGGGCTCCTTGAACGACGGCAGGAAGGTGAGGTTGACCCCAAACGGCTTGTCCGTCATCTCGCGGCAGCGGGCAATTTCCCGCGCCAGGTCTTCCGGGCTGGGCTGGGTCAGCGCGGTGAGGATACCGAGGCCGCCGGCATTGGACACCGCGGCGGCCAGTTCGGCGTAGCCGACCCAGTGCATGCCGCCCTGGATGATCGGATGCTCGATGCCGAACAGTTCCGTAATTCTGGTCTTCATAGCGGGAACCCTGCTTTGTGGTTAGAATTGGTCCAAAAGTAAAATGAGGTTTCAGTGACCACTAAAATAACAAAAGCCACACCTGCCGATGCCTTCCGCCGCGCACGCCGGATGTGGCTCAAGGGCGAGCGAATTCACCTGGCGTCGCTGGCGGCCGAACTCAACATCGGACGGGCCACCCTGTTCCGCTGGGTCGGCAACAAGGACCTGCTGATGGGCGAAATTCTCTGGTCACTCTACGAACCGGTCCGCCTGCAGGCGCTTACCGAAACCCCCGGCGAGGGGGTGGACTTCGTGGTGGGCGTCTATCGGCGCATCAACTATACCCTGCTCCATTCCGAGCCGCTGCGGCGCTTCGTGCATGAAGACCCGGAATACGCCCTGAAAATCCTCACCTCATCCCAGTCCACCCTGCACAGCCGCACCGTGGAAGCCAACACCCGGACCCTGCGGGACCAGGTCGCCTCCGGCCACCTCAACCCCCCGATGAACATCGATAGCCTGTCCTACTTCATGGTGCGGCTCGCCGAATCCTGCCTGTACAGCGACATTATCTGCGGCCGCGAACCGCGGGAAGAAGAACTGGAGGATGCCTGCACCGCCGTCCGCATCCTGCTGGGCGGCAAAGCCTGAACGAGGCACTCCACCGACATTCATGAGGTCCGGGGTGGGGGCTCTTTTCTGCCGGGAAAAAGATGTCTGAGCGCAGCGAGTTATTTTTCCCAGAAGAAAAGAGCCCTCGCCCCGGACCCACCGCTTGCCTGGCAGGCAATCACGGCACTCGGGCAGGTTCGCTCCGTTACAGCTGCAACGACCGCACCTCCAGAAACTCCTCCAGCCCCCACTTGCCAAACTCCCGTCCGATGCCGGAATGGCCGAAACCACCGAACGGCGCCAGCGGATTGAACGCGCCACCGTTGACGAACACCTGGCCGGTACGCAGCTTGCCTGCCACCTGTTTTGCCTTCGCGGCATCGGCCGACCATACCGCCCCGGACAGCCCATAGGCGGTGCCGTTGGCAATGCGGACCGCTTCGGCTTCGTCGCGGTAGGGAATCACGCACAGCACCGGGCCAAAAATCTCTTCCTGGGCGATACGGGCATCCGGCTTGACATGACCGAACACCGTCGGCTTCACGAAATAGCCCTGCTCCAGGCCTTCCGGTGCGTCCGGGCCGCCAGTGACCAGCGTGGCCCCCTCCTCGATACCCAGCCGGATGTACTCCACCACCCTGTCACGCTGCTGGGCCGACGCCAATGGGCCAAGGCGGGTGGCCTCGTCCAGCGGATTGCCCAGGGTCATCTTCGCCATCACCGCAGCGGCCAGTTCACAGGCCTCGTCGTGGCGGTCTGCAGGCACCAGCATGCGGGTCAGTGCGGTACAGGTCTGGCCCGAGTTCTGCAGGCAGTTGGTGACCGTGCCCTTCACCGCCGCCGCCAGGTCGGCATCCGGCAGAATGACCGACGCCGACTTGCCGCCCATCTCCAGGGCAATGCGCTTGAAGTCATCGGCCGCGGCGTGGGCAATCAGGTGGCCGGTGCGGGTGGAACCGGTGAACGACACCATCCGTACCGCCGGGTGTTTGATCAGGGTATCGCCAACCGTCTGGCCGAGACCGCAAACCAGGTTGAACACCCCTTTGGGCAAATCGGTCGCATCGAGGATTTCGGCCAGGATGTACGCGCTCTGGGGCGCAATTTCCGACGGCTTGAGCACCACCGTGCAGCCGGCGGCCAGGGCCGGCACAATCTTCAGGATGACCTGGTGCAGGGGATAGTTCCACGGCGTGATGCAACCGACCACACCCACCGGGGCGTACTGCACTTCCGAGTTACCGGACTGCTCGGTGAACGGATAGTCCGGCAACATCTTCAGGTAGGTCTTGGTGACCGTGGCCGGCAGCCCGGCCTGAATGATGCCGGACAGTTTGAGTGGCATACCCACTTCACGGCACACCGCCTCGGCAATGTCGCCGGCCCGTTCCTTGAGGCCGGCATGGAGCTGTTCCAGCACCTTGATGCGGGTTTCCAGGGAACTCTCTGACCAGTCGGCAAACGCCGCATCGGCAGCGGCAATGGCCTGTTCCATCTCGGCCCGGCCGGAGGATGGCACCCGGGCAATCACCTCACCGGTCGCCGCCTCGTGGACATCGATGGTGTCACCACTCCAGTCCTGCCACTGACCGTTGATATAGTTCTTGCTGAGATTCTTCATAGCTCTGCTCCTTGATCAGTCAAACACAATCACGCCACGGGCGTTCTTGCCGGCCACCATATCATCAAAGGCCTGGGCAGCGTCATCAATGCTGTAGGTGCGGGTGACCAGTTCGTCGAGCTTGAGTTTACCGGCCTTGTAGAGGCCGAGAATACGGGGGAAGTCGTGCTGGGGGCGGGCAGAACCGAGCCAGCTGCCCTTCAGAACCCGCTCGTCCGCCGGCAGGGTCAGGGTTGTGATGGCGGTTTTGTCCTTCGGGTCGGCCACGCCGACAACCACGGCAGTGCCGCCACGACCGAGGGATTTGTAGGCCTGCTCGACCACCGCTCCGGCACCCACGCATTCGAACGCGTAATCAACCCCACCGGTCAGTTTCTTCACCGCTTTGGCGGCGTCGTCCACCTCGTTGATATTGATGGTATGGGTGGCGCCAAACTGTTTCGCCATTTCCAGTTTGCCGGGGTTGCTGTCCACCGCAACGATCATTTCGGCGCCGGCGGTGGCGCAGCCCTGTATCGCGTTGAGGCCGACGCCACCGATACCGAAGACCGCAGTACGGGAACCCGGCTCCACCTTCGCGGTATTGAATACGGCACCAACGCCGGTCATCACGGCACAGCCCACCAGGGCGGCGTTCTGCATGGGCACGGTGTCGTCCACCTTGACGCAGTTGTCCACGTGCATGGTGGCGTATTCGGCCATCACCCCGCAGGCGCCGAACACGTTGAGGGGTTCACCATTGGCGTCTTTGGTTCGTACCGTGCCATCCGGCAGGGTGAACATGGCGTTGCGGGCGTTCTCGCACAGCACCGGCCGGCCACGAACGCACTGTCGGCATTTGCCGCACATGGAGATGAAGGAGCTGACTACGTGGTCCCCTTCCTTGAAGGCGGTCACGCCTTCGCCCACTTCCACCACAACACCGGCGGCTTCGTGGCCCAGGACCAGGGGTGGCGGGTAGGGGATCTTGCCGGTGGTGGCGGAGAGGTCGCTGTGACAGACGCCGCAGGCGCCGATCCGGAGGGTGATTTCGTCCCGCTTGGGGCCTTCCACGGTGATGGTTTCAACCTGAACGGGCTGACCCCATTCGCGGCAGACAACGGCTTTGGCTTTTCTGTCCATCGGGTTTTGCTCCTTGGTTCTTGTCGTTAGTGGCTGGAGTCGGCAGCCTGCAGACCAGGGAGTTGGCCCGGCTTGCAGCTTCAGAATGCCTCCGGATTACTCAGAACTCTGCGTCGGTCATGCCCAGGGCGGTGGTATCGACCGCATTCAGCAACCCGGCCAGGGTGACCACCTTTGGCAATTCATACCTGGCAAAGTACTCGCAGGCTTTTACCTTACCCTCGTAGAATTCCGCTGTCTGCCCGCCGTTGCCCTGCAAACCGGCATTGGCCTTGATTGCCTGTCGCAGCCAGAGCCAGCCAACGACGGTATGGCCGAAGGCTTCCAGATAGAGCGAAGCGTTGGCCAGGGCTTGCTCCACCTTGCCCGCCGCTTTCTCGGCATTGAGGGTCGTGGTCGCCTCCGCAAGGGCGCGGACGGCCCGCTCCAGATGGTCGGCGCTGGCTGTCAGCCGGTCGATGCCACGGGCTTCGCCGATGGTGGCGGCGATGCGGTCCAGCAGTTCCCGGTAGAACCGGCCACCGGCCAGGGAGACCTTGCGGCCCAGCAGGTCGACGCCCTGGATGCCGTGGGTGCCTTCGTGGATCGGGTTGAGGCGGTTGTCGCGGTAGAACTGCTCGACCGGGTATTCCCGGGTATAACCGTAGCCACCGTGCACCTGGATCGCCAGGCTGTTGGCTTCCAGGCAGAACTGGGATGGCCAGGACTTGATGACCGGGGTGAGCAGATCCAGCAGGCCGGCGGCAAGCTGGCGCTGGTCTTCGCTGGCGGCGTGTTTCTTTTCGTCCACCAGCATGGCGCCCTGCAGGCACAGCGCCAGGCCACCTTCGACGTAGGCTTTCTGGGTCAGCAGCATGCGGCGGATGTCGGCGTGGCGGATCAGCGGCACCTGCGGGGTCAGCGGGTCTTTCTCGCCCACCGGGCGACCCTGCTTGCGCTCGCGGGCGTACTCCAGGGCGTGGAGATAGCCGGTGTACCCGAGCATCACCGAACCCAGGCCAACACCGATGCGGGCTTCGTTCATCATGTGGAACATGGCGGCGAGGCCATGGTTGGCTTCGCCTACCAGGTAACCCACGGCACCGTCCTGCTCACCGAAATTGAGCATGGTGGAGGTGGTACCCCGGTACCCCATCTTGTGGATCAGGCCGGCCAGGGCCACGTCATTGCGGGCACCGAGGCTGCCGTCGTCATTGACCAGGATCTTCGGCACGATGAACAGCGAAATCCCTTTTACCCCCGGCGGGGCATCCGGCAGACGGGCCAGCACCATGTGAATGATGTTGTCGCTCAGCTCGTGGTCACCGGCCGAGATGAAGATCTTGTTGCCGAACAGGCGATAGCTGCCGTCTTCCCGGGGCTCGGCACGGGTGCGCAGGTCACCCAGCGACGAACCGGCATGGGGCTCGGTCAGGCACATGGTTCCGAAGAATCGGCCGGCCATCATCGGCTCGGCGTATTTCTTCTGCTGGTATTCATTGCCCTGGGCCATGATCAGGTTGGCGGCAGCAATGGTCAGGCCGGCGTAGCCCTGGGTGCCGACGTTGGCACCCTTGAGCAACCCCACACACATCTGGGCCACCGCGGCCGGCAGTTGCATGCCGCCGCGTTCAAAGTCCTGGCCGGCCGCCATCAGGCCGGTGTCCCGCAGAACATCCAGTGCCTGCCGCACCTCCGGCCGCATCACCACCCGACCGTCCTCGAAGCGCGGCTCTTCCTCGTCAACCAGCCGGGCGTGGGTGGCGAATTCCTCGGCGGCCACTTTCAGGGCAAGGTCCAGCGCCGCCTGCAGGGTTTCCCGGTTATGCTCGGCATAGCGCGGGTAACCCAGCGCCTGTTCGACCTCGTGAAGCTCAAAGAGCTGAAACGCCAGGTCCTGGGGGTTGATGATCTTCTGCATGGCTTCACACCACTTCGAACAGGCCGGCGGCGCCCTGGCCACCACCGATGCACATGGTGACGACAACGTACTTCGCACCACGGCGCTTGCCTTCGATCAGCGCGTGCCCGGTCAGCCGCGAGCCGGTGACACCGTAGGGGTGGCCAATGGCAATGGAACCGCCGTTGACGTTCAGCTTGTCCATGGGGATGCCGAGACGGTCACGGCAGTACACCACCTGGGAGGCAAAGGCCTCGTTCAGTTCCCACAGATCGATGTCATCCATGGTCAGGCCGGTACGCTCCAGCAGCCGCGGAATGGCGAACACCGGGCCGATGCCCATTTCATCCGGCTCGCAGCCGGCGACGGCGAAACCGCGGAAAATACCCATCGGTTCGAGATTGTGCTTCTCGGCGTAGGTGCTGTTCACCACGGTGCAAACCGAGGCACCGTCGGACAGCTGGCTGGCATTACCGGCGGTGATGAACTGGTCGGCACCCCGCACCGGCTCCAGGCCGGCGAGGCCTTCAAGGGTGGTGTTCGGGCGATTGCATTCGTCACGGTTGAGGGTGACCTGCTGTTCGCTCACCTCACCGGTTGCCTTGTCTTTCACCAGCATGGTGGCATCGAAGGGCACGATCTCGTCGTCGAACTTGCCGGCCTGCTGGGCGGCGGCAGTGCGCAGCTGGGAGGCCAGGGCGTACTCGTCCTGGGACTCGCGGCTGACGTTATAGCGCTGGGCGACGATGTCGGCGGTCTCGATCATCGACAGGTAGAGCTCGGGCTTGTGCTTCATCAGCCACTCGTTGCTGGCCCGGTACTGGTTGATCTTGTCGTTCTGGCACAGGGAGATGGACTCCACACCACCGGCAACGATGGCGGGGATCTTCTCCGCCACGACCCGCTGGGCGGCGATGGCGATGGACTGCAGGCCGGAGCTGCAGAACCGGTTGATGGACATACCGGCGGTGGTCACCGGCAGGCCACCACGAATCGCCGCGAGACGGGCCATGTTCTTGCCCTGGCAGCCTTCGTGGAAGGTCGCGCCGAGGATGACGTCTTCAACAACGCCGGGATCAATGCCGGCACGCTCGACCGCGTGACGGATCACATGGCCGGCCATGTCGACGCTGTGGGTGTTGTTCAGGGCGCCGCGGTAGGATTTACCGAGGCCGGTACGGGCGGTGGAAACGATAACGGCATCAGACATAACAGTGTCCTTCTTGGCAAGGGGCAAGCCGCTGGCCTGCCCGGGAAATCAGGGGTGACGGGGACAGACCTCGGGTCTGTCCCCTGTACAAGGCTCGATCTTCGGGGACTGACCTCGGGTCTGTCCCCGCGGACCCGGATTACAGGTCGCCGAACTTCCGGCCTTCGCGGACCAGCTGCTCCAGCAGTGCTGCAGGTTTCCACTGCTCACCACCGAGGGTGTCGTGGAACCGCTTCACGGTGTCGAGGATGCTGGCCAGGCCGATCTGGTCCGCCCAGAACATCGGGCCACCACGGTAGGCCGGGAAGCCATAGCCAAAGATCCACACCACGTCGATGTCGAGGGAACGGTCGGCGATGCCTTCTTCGAGGATTTTGGCGCCCTCGTTGATCATCACGTACATGCAGCGCTCAAGGATTTCCTGGTCGGTAATTTCCCGCGGGGTGATGCCCTGCTCCTGGCGGAAGGCGGCAATCAGCTGCTCCACCTCCAGGTCGGGAATCGGCTTGCGGCTGCCTTCTTCGTATTTGTAGACACCGGCCTGGGTCTTCTGGCCCAGGCGGCCCTGTTCGGCCAGCTTGTCCATCCAGGATGCCGGGACATTCTCCCCGGCCTTGCGGCGCTCCTCGCGGATGCGGTAGCCAACATCGATGCCGGCCAGGTCCGACATGGCAAACTGGCCCATGGGATACCCCAGGTCGGTCAGCACCTTGTCCACCTGCTGCGGTGTCGCCCCTTCGTTGACCAGCGCCATCGCCTCAGCACCACGCTGGTGCAGCATGCGGTTGCCGACAAAGCCGTAGCAGTTGCCCACCAGCACACCCACCTTGCGGATTTTCTTCGCCACGTCCATCACCGTCGCCTTGACCTCATCGGAGGTCTGACTGCCACGGACATTTTCCAGCAGTTTCATCACGTTGGCAGGGCTGAAGAAATGCATTCCCACCACATCCTGCGGACGGGTGGTCGCCGAGGCGATCTCGTCGATGTCCAGGGTGGAGGTGTTGGAGGCCAGGATAGCGCCGGGCTTACAGACCTCGTCCAGACGGGCGAAGATCTCTTTCTTGATCGCCATGTTCTCGAACACCGCCTCGATCACCAGGTCGACCTGACTGAAATCCTCGTAGGCCAGGCTTGGCGTGATCAGCGCCATACGCTCTTCCACCTGGGCCTGGGTCAGTTTGCCCTTCTTTGCGCTGTTCTCGTAATTGCGACGGATGATGGCGAGACCCTTGTCGAGGGCGTCCTGCTTGACCTCCAGCAGGATGACCGGAATACCGACATTGGCGAAGTTCATGGCGATGCCGCCACCCATGGTACCGGCACCGATGATGCCTACGCTGCGGACGTCACGAACCGGGGTATCCTTGGCCAGGCCCTTGACCTTGGAGGCCTCGCGCTCGGCAAAGAAGGCATGGATCAGGCCGGCGCGCTGGGGTGACGCCATGCACTCCATAAACAGCTCGCGCTCGCGCTTCAGGCCGTCGAAAAATGGCAGGTTGAAGGCGGCTTCGACAGCGTCGAGGCACTTGAACGGCGCGAACAGGCCGCGGGCTTTCTGTTGCAGGCCGGCGCGGAACCGCTCAAAGACATCGCTGCCTTTGTCGGCATCAATCTTGTCGGTCAGCTCACGCACCTTGCGCACCGGCTTACCGGCGTCGGCAATCTGCTGCGCGAAGGCGAGGCCGACCGCGCGGATGTCAGAGCCGTCTTCCACCGCATCGAGGATACCCAGCGCCAGCGCCTCTCCGGCGGCAACAAAGTCCCCGGTGGTGATCATCTCCAGGGCTTTCTGGGCGCCGGCCAACCGCGGCAGACGCTGGGTACCGCCGGCACCGGGCAGCAGGCCCAGCTTGACCTCCGGCAGGCCCACTTTGGCACTGGCCAGCGCCACCCGGTAATGGCAGCCGAGCGCCACTTCCAGCCCGCCACCGAGAGCGGTGCCGTGGATCGCCGCCACCACCGGTTTGCTGGCATCTTCTATGCGGTTAATCACCGAGGGCAGACCCGGTTCCTGCATCGGCTTGCCGAATTCGCGGATATCAGCACCGGCAATAAACGTGCGGCCTTCGCACACCACCAACAGGACCTTGGCATCAGCATCCTGCTCACCCTGCTCCAGGGCTGCCAGCAGGCCGGAACGGACAGCGTGGCTAAGGGCATTGACCGGTGGATAATTGACGGTAATCACACCAATACTGCCGTCACGGTTGTAAGTTACGACCTCAGACATAATCTCTCCTCGCTCTGTATGGAATGTAGTTTTATCAAGCGAAACAAGATAACGATTTAATACAAGTTTCAGACAGGTTTCAACCACCGATTAAAAGCACTGAACAAAAAAAAGCCGCAGGACCAGGTCCTGCGGCTTTCAGATTAGTACCGGTTGCTGAAGGCGGCCACGCCATCAGCCGGTTGCGGTATCAGACCCCGAGGGATTCGATATCGCTGGCGAGGATCGCGAGCTGGTGCGCAATGGACTCCCGCAGCTTTTCCGCAGACACCAGGTAGGACGGTGCGGCACAGGTCAGTGCCATGATAGTGCCATCCTGCAGGCGCACCGGAACACCGGCGGTGTTGATATTGCGGTCCCACTCGCCCAGTGACAGGCAGAAGCCGTGCTGCTGGAAATCTTCCATCGCACGCTCCAGGCCGGCCTTCTTTTCCGGCCACACCTCGGGGCCGTACTTCTCAGACATGGCATCGTCCAGCAGCTTGCGCGCGGAATCGGTGACCGCACAATAGTAGGCACGCCCCGCCGCGGTGGTCGCCATCGGCAGCTTCAGGCCGATGTCCATGCGCAGCAGGGAGGCTTCCGGCGGCAACCGGTTTTCCACATAGATCATGTGCAACCGGTCCCGGCAGGTCAGCCCCACCGACATATTGGTCTGGCGGGCAAACTCGTCCATGTAGGGCTTGGCGAGCTGGCGCACTTTCAGGTTGGAGACATAGGCGTAACCCAGTGCCAGCACTCCGGAGCTGAGCTGGTATTTTTCCAGCACCGGGTTATAGCTCAGGTAACCGAGCTTGGTCAGGGTATAGGTCATCCGCGAAACCGTCGGTTTCGGCAGCCCGGTCAGGCGCGCAATGTCCTGGTTACCGAGAATCACCGAGCCCTGACTGAACGCCCGCAGCACATCCAGCCCCCGGGACAGGGCTTCCACAAACTTGCGGTCTTTTTCCGGTTTTACCGGAACGCCGTCACCGGATGCCACTTTCAGCTCCGGTTTCCTGGCTTTCTCATTTGTCATAAACTGGCGCCTCCAACAGCTTCGCCTGATCCGGTGCGACCGGAACCACCCGCCGGCAGACGGCCAGCCCGGGTAATGCCCCAATCCTGATTAATGCTATTGCTCTGAACAGTTCGATAGCCAAAGCACAAAAAGTGAACGTATTTTAATAGCTGAAAGGCTCAAGTACCAACGACTCTTTTCAAAATACGTGCCAAATATGAAACACTCCATTCTTTTGTTTCAAAATTGTCGACCAATTGCGCACATCAAAACCTGTTTTTAGAATTAAAAACGGTATATGGTTCTGCAAAGCGAAACAGAAAATCCAAAGATAATCAACCTGACAACTCCGGGGAATACCATGAAGATTCTTTTTGTCGCAGGAGATCCCAAGCCGGAGCGCTGGACAATTCCGATCCAGGAACTGCTGCCAGAGGCCGAAGTGCATGTCTGGGAACCCAACGGTCCCGCGGTCAATGCCGACTATGCCATTGTCTGGCAGCCCCCTGCCGAACTGTTCGAACGCGAACCGCAACTGCGTGCCGTCTTCAATCTGGGGGCAGGCATTGACGGCCTGCTGGCGATACCCAACCTGCCCGCCAACCTCACCGTGGTACGCCTCGAGGATGCCGGCATGTCGGTACAGATGGCCGAACATGTCCTGCACCAGTTACTGGAAGCCTCCCGTGACATGGAAACCTATCGCGCACAACAGCGCCAGGGTATCTGGAAAATCCACCGCCCCATCAAGCGTAGCGAGTGGCCCGTGGGCATCATGGGGCTGGGCCATATCGGCAAACGGGTTGCCACCACCCTGGCCAACCTGGACTACCGGGTTAACGGCTGGGCCCGCAGCCACCATCAGCTGGCCGGCGTCGAGTGCTTTGCCGGTGAACAGGACCTGGACCGCTTTCTGGGCGCTACCCGCGTCCTGGTCAACACCCTGCCACTGACCGACGCTACCCGTGACATTCTCAACTACGACAACCTCAGCAAATTGCTGCCCGGCGCGGTGGTAATCAATGTTGGCCGGGGCGAACACCTGGTCGAGGCCGACCTGCTGAAAGCCATCGACGACGGTCACGTCGCCTCGGCCTCCCTGGACGTGTTCCGCCAGGAGCCGCTGCCGGCGGAGCATCCGTTCTGGGCCCGCCCGGAAATCACCATCACCCCGCACATCTCCGCCCGTACCCTGCGGGATGCCACCCTGGAACAGATTACCGGCAAGATCCGCGCCCACGCCAACGGCGAGGCGATCACCGGGATTGTCGATATCAGCCGCGGCTACTGAGCCACCGCACCTGTCCCTGATCCTGTCGGCACTAGACCGGCAGGGTCAGATACAGCACCCCGAGGAACCCGATCAGAATCGGCAGTGCCAACAGCACAAACAGGCCATTCCAGCCAAAGGCCACGGTCCAGCGTGATACCTGGCCATAGCGGGACAGCAACATCACTGCCGGACCAAAGGGCGACAGCATCATCGCCAGGGAAAAGCCGATCACCAGCGCCACCGAGATCAGCAACGGATCCATGCCCCCGGCAATCAGCGGTGGCAACAGTCCCGCCTGGATACTCAGCACGGTAATCGGAATAACACCAACCGCAGACATCAGCGGCATCATCAACAGCGCCGCGACCGCCAGCAGGAAGACGCCGGCCTGGCCAGAAACCAGCCCGACCAGCAGGTCATTCGGCATCACCTCTCCCAGCGCCGCACCGAGACCGGCCGAGCCGGCGAAGATCGCCATCTCGTTGTGCATGCCTGCCACGTTAGCCACCGTTTCCCGCACCGCCTGCTCCGGCTGACGATCCGTCCACAGCATATATAGGAAGGTGACCGACGGTACTGCCAGCATCGCCGCCGCCGAAACCTTTAGCTCGGTGGTGGCCACCAGCAGCGCCATCACCGCGAAGACCGCCAGCACTACAACCACCAGCCGCCTGCTGCCCGCCGGCCAGGCCTCCAGCTTTACCCGCTCCTTGCTGACAATGCGGAAGCGCCGCTGTTCCAGCAGCCAGCCAACCAGAATCAGCAGTGCAGCCGCCACCACGCCGTAGGGCAACAACCCGGACCAGCTCAGGCTGGGCACCTCACGGGTAATAATGGCGACCGCCACACTGGTTGGCGCCACCAGTGGCACCAGGGCGAACCCGCGCAGGGAGCTGATCAGGACACTGCGCAACCAGCGTAGCCGGGATTTGCCACGTATCCCGCGCTCCGCCAGGGTATCCGACAGTGTGCCGCAGAGCAGGCTCATCACTCCGAAGCTCAACACCGAGGCAATGCCGCAACTGACCACCGCGTACTTGGGATACAACCAGCCGGGCCGGCCACCCAGCAGGACATCGTGAATCCGCCGCAACACCTCAAAGCGCCGCACCAGGCACTGCATCATCCCCAGGCTCCCCAGGAACGCTGCGTAGAACGCGGCGTCCGACGCAGCCTTCAGCAACTGGCCACCCGCCAGGCTACCGCGAAACGCGAGATACCCTACCGTGGCCAGCGAAATCAGGAACAGATAACGGGAGTAGATCTGCAATTGCGGCAGGGCAACGCAGAAATAAAGCACAAACAGGACACCGGCGCCGGCGCTGAGGTAAAGGTTCGACAGACACAACGCCGTCAGCTCGAGAACAATCGCAACAGGCAGCAGGTTTCGAAACATGGTCAGGCTGATCATTCCTTATTGTTGTGCGCGCAACACGGCTTGCATTTCAAACAGACCCGGATTAGTCTTTGTCCGTCATTATACAAAACTTAATTCCGCTATACGAAACTATATTAACATTAAGACCAAGGCAAGCCCGGTTACTGTCCGGTCGATCCTGGCCGCGACGCCAGCTGGCTCCGGCCACTGTAACGACAGCCACGTCGGGCGAGCCATCGATGAACGGGTTACCGATTAATCTTTTTCAGGAGAACTGCTATGGCTTCCGCACCCTGGGATGACCTGCTCCAATTCGACAAGCAACTGGATGAAACCGAGCGTCAGGTTCGCGACAGCATTCGCGCCTTCTGTGACGACCGGCTGATGCCAGGCATCACCGAGGCTAACCGCCACGAGAAGTTTGACCGTTCGATCTTTACCGAGATGGGTGAGCTGGGCATGCTGGGCGCGACCCTGCCGGAAGAATACGGCGGACCTGGCCTGAACCACGTCTGCTACGGCCTGATCGCCCGCGAAGTGGAGCGGGTGGATTCCGCCTACCGCTCCGCCCTGAGCGTGCAGTCTTCCCTGGTCATGTACCCGATCTTCTCCTACGGCAAAGAAGCCCTGAAGAAGCGCATTCTGCCGAAACTGGCGTCCGGTGAATACGTTGGCTGCTTCGGCCTGACCGAACCCAACCACGGTTCCGATCCCGGCGGCATGGAAACCCGCGCCAAAAAGGTGGATGGCGGTTACCTGCTGAGCGGGTCCAAGATGTGGATCACCAACTCCCCGATTGCCGACATCTGCGTGGTCTGGGCCAAGCTTGATGGCGTGGTCAACGGCTTTGTCATCGAGCGTGAAGGAGCCAAGGGGCTCGACACGCCGAAGATCCAGGGCAAGTTCTCACTGCGCGCCTCCGATACCGGCTCCATCTTTATGGACGAGGTGTTTGTCCCGGAAGAGAACCGCCTGGAAGTGGAAGGCCTGAAAGGTCCGCTGAGCTGCCTGACCAAGGCCCGCTACGGCATCAGCTGGGGCGCCCTGGGTGCCGCCGAGTTCTGCTGGCACGCCGCCCGCAACTACACCATGGAGCGCAAGCAGTTCGGCAAGCCACTGGCGGCCAACCAACTGATCCAGAAGAAGCTGGTCGACATGCAGACCGAAATCACCATCGGCCTGCAGGCGGTACTGCAACTGGGCCGGATGATGGATGCCGGCGAAGCCACGCCGGATTCTGTCTCCCTGCTCAAGCGCAACAACTGCGGCAAGGCCCTCGACATTGCCCGGGTGGCCCGGGACATGCACGGCGGCAACGGTATCTCTGACGAGTACCATGTCATCCGTCACGTGATGAACCTGGAAGCGGTCAATACCTACGAAGGCACCCACGACGTCCATGCCCTGATCCTGGGCCGTGGCCAGACCGGGATTCAGGCGTTCAGCTAAGCACCAACTGAACGACCGGCAGCAGGGCGCCAGCCCTGCTGCCCTGGTGGAATGCCAGCTTCCTTCCCGGGGACAGTCCCTGGTCTTGAGCCCGCCCCATGTATTGGGGCGGGCATCTGATTACGCCAGGGGACTGACCCTGGGGCTGCCCTCTTTGACCTTGGGGCTGTCCCCTTTGAGAGGCCGACGCGCTCCCCGCGCACCCGCAGCCCGGCCCTCCATCTCGGCCACAAAGCCCGCAATCCAGCCTGCCACCAGGTCCGGATGGCTCACCAGTACCCAGTGGCCGGCATCCACCTCCTGCCGTCGCAGTTCCGGCACCCAGCGCTCCAGATCATCAAACAACTGGCTTCCGACATAGTGATCCTGTGCCGGCACAATCAGCTGCACCGGGCAACAGGCATAGCGGGGTTCCGGCCGGAACAGTTTGTGGAGAAAGTTGGCGCGATAGAGCTCCACCCCGTGCCGGCCATCCCCGGTTTGCGTCGGATTCAGCGGCGGCTGCGGAATCTGCTCGCGCTTTTGCAGGTAGCGGGGCCACCATTCGCCCAGCCCGGCCCGCCAGAGCGCCGGCGCCAGCACAGGCAGGTGAAAGAACAGCACATACCAGGAGCTGGCCAACTGGCTGAGTACCGCGGCCTTGTCCTGCCAGGACCGGCTGACGGCCTTGCGCCGCAGCAGGAAACCGACGTGATCGAGGCAAGGCCCGGACAGCGAGGTGTAACTGAGTATCCGCTCTGTCAGCGGGCCCCGGGTGACCGCCTCCCAGCACTGGATCGAGCCCCAGTCATGGCCCGCCAGATGAAAGCTGCGGCCCGGTACCATCGCGTCGGCCACCGCTGCCAGGTCCGCCGCCAGCAGCTCCATCCGGTAATCGGCACGGCGTTGCGGAACCTGGGAGTAGCCGGCTCCCCGGACATCGTAGGCAATCACGAAATAGCGCTCCGCCAGCCGTTCGGCGACGTCCTGCCACACCGCATGGTTGTCCGGGTAGCCATGCACCAGCACCACCGGCACCGCCGCCGGATCACCATAGCTGACCACGTTCAGCCGGACACCATGGCTCATTACCCGGGTATTGCTCATCATGGCTGCGCTCCTTCAATGACAGGAAGGGAATGACAGCCTGGCGTCACTCCCGATGCCCTGCAGAGTAACAGTGGCGGTTGCCGGCAACCTTGGCGATTCGGGCCTGCTGCCACCCCGGCAGGGCCGACAAACCGGGATCGCGTGCTGTTCCATCGTGAGCTGAGGTTTTTCAGTGATTCCGCTGCGCAGTATTCGATTCAGCAATCTCTGAATTCCGGGATGATTTTTGGTCACTTCATTATTGAAACCGGCTTTTAATGAAATTCGTAATTACCTGGAGCTTTATTGTTTCACAGTAATTGACAGCAACCGCATTGATGAAAGATCATTGATGAATTCTGCTATGCGGTATATATTTTCGCTAAAGCGCACAAAGAGGTGATCCCATGAACATGAACTACACGGCCGAGGAACTCGCCTTCCGTGACGAAGTGCGGGCGTTCCTGGATGAAAAGCTGCCAGCGGATATTGCCGCCAAAGTGAAAGGCTTCCGTCGCCTGTCCAAGGAGGACCACCAGCGCTGGCAGAAAATTCTCAGTGCACAGGGCTGGTACGCGCCCCACTGGCCGGAGGAACATGGCGGAGTGAAATGGACTCCGGTCCAGAAGCACATCTGGGACGAAGAATCCTCCCGCTACGGTGCCCCCAAATCGATTCCCTTCGGGGTCAGCATGGTGGCTCCGGTCATCATCCGCTTCGGCAGCGAAGCGCAGAAACAGCAGTACCTGCCCCGTATCCTTAACGGGGAAGACTGGTGGTGCCAGGGCTATTCCGAGCCCGGCGCCGGCTCTGACCTGGCCTCGCTGAAGACCCGTGCAGTCCGCGACGGCGATCACTACATCGTGAATGGCCAGAAGACCTGGACCACCCTCGGCCAGCACGCCAACATGATCTTCTGCCTGGTACGCACCAATACCGAGGTGAAGCCCCAGGAAGGCATCTCGTTCCTGCTGATCGACATGAACACCCCGGGCATCACCGTGCGCCCGATCATCACCCTCGACGGCGAACACGAAGTCAACGAAGTGTTCTTCGAAGACGTGAAGGTACCGGTGGAAAACCTGGTGGGTGAGGAAGACAAGGGCTGGACCTACGCCAAGTACCTGCTGACGTACGAGCGCACCGGCCTGGCCGGTATCGGCATGTCCAAGGCCGCACTGTCCCATCTCAAGCAGCTCGCCGCACGCTGCATCAAGAACGGCCGGCCGCTGATTGAAGACGCGGTGTTCAGCCAGCGCATTGCCAAGGTGGAAATCGACCTGATGGCTGCGGGCATCAGCAACCTGCGAATCATCGCTTCCGTCGAAGGGGGTGGCGTGCCCGGTGCCGAGAGCTCCATGCTGAAAGTCCGTGGCACCGAGATCCGGCAGGCCATCAATGACCTGGCCCGCCGTGCCATCGGCCCCTACGCCATTCCGTTCGTTGAAGAAGAACTGAAGCTGGACTACGACGGCGAGTTCCTGTCTGACAAGGACGCCGCGCCATTGTCCGCGCTCTACTTCAACAACCGCAAGCTCTCGATTTTCGGCGGATCCAACGAGATCCAGAAGAACATCGTGTCGAAAATGATTCTCGGGCTTTAAGGAGGCGACCATGGATTTCCGACTCAACGAAGAGCAGCAGATGCTGCAGGACACCGTGGCCCGCCTGGTGCGCGGTGAATACAGTTTTGAAAAACGCCTGGAATTCAGCGCCAGCGAACTGGGCTTCAGCGCCGGATTCTGGCAGCAGCTGAGCGAGCTGGGGCTGACCGCAGTCCCCTTCGCCGAGGAACTCGGTGGCTTTGGCGGCGGCGGTGTGGAAGTGCAGTCGGTCATGACCGAACTGGGCCGCGGGCTGTGCCTGGAGCCTTACCTGCAATCCGTCATCCTCGGCGGCGGCCTGCTCAGCCAGGCGGGCAACGCCAGCCAGCACGAGGCCTGGCTGGGTGGTGTGGCCAGCGGCGAACTGAAAGTTGCCGTCGCGCTGCAGGAGCCCCAGAGCTATTACGACCTGAACGATGTGGCAACCCGTGCCGAGAAATCCGCTGACGGCTACCTGCTGAACGGTCGCAAGGCGGTGGTAATCGGCGGTCACTGTGCCGACCTGATCATCGTCTCGGCCCGCACCAGCGGCGACAGCCGGGATGCCGCCGGTATCAGCCTGTTTGCCGTCAATCCGGACAGCGCCGGTGTAGAGCGTCGCAACTATCCGACCATCGACGGTTTCAAGGGCTGCGACATCACCCTGAACAACGTCCAGGTAAGCGCTGACGCCCTGCTCGGCAGCGAAGGCGATGCGGCGGCCGTTATCGAGTACCAGACCGGCCGTGCCATCGCCGCCCTGTGCGCCGAAGCCGTAGGGGTCATGGAAGTGGCCTGCGAGCTGACCCTGGACTACCTCAAGCAGCGCAAGCAGTTCGGCGTTCCCATCGGCAAGTTCCAGGTGCTGCAGCACCGCATGGTCGACATGATGTCAGAGCTGGAGCAGGCCCGATCCATGGCAATCCTGGCTGCCAGCGTGGCCGATGGGGAACAGAGCGACGAACGGCGCCAGATCCTCGCTGCCGCCAAGAACGTGATCGGCCGTGCCGGCCAGTTCATCTCCGAGGCGGGCATCCAGTCCCACGGCGGTATCGGCATGACCTGGGAATACAACTTTGCGCACTACGCCAAACGTCTGGTGATGATCAACCACCAGCTGGGCGATGATGATTTCCATCTGGCGCACTACGCCAGCCGGTTACAGGCAAGCTAAACCCCTCATCAGTGAGCCTGAGGTCTCGCCCTCCGGTCAGAGACCTTTTTGCGGGGGTGGCGTCAGCCACCCCCTTTTTTATGCAGTACACTGCCAGCAATCTCCCATCCGAGGACTGAGGACATGACGATGACAACAACAAGCGAACCATCGACCCCACAGGATCTGAAAAAGGCCGAATGGCAAGTCCGTACCGAACTGGCCGCGGCCTACCGGCTGGTCGCGCTGTTTGGCTGGGACGACCTGGTCTTCACCCACCTGTCGGCGCGGGTGCCCGGACCGGACCATCACTTCCTGATCAATCCCTACGGCCTGCTGTTCCACGAGATCACCGCGTCTTCGCTGGTGAAGGTGGACCGTGACGGCCAGGTGGTGGAGTCCGGTGGCGTCAGCCGGGTCAACCCGGCCGGATTTACCATTCACAGCGCGGTGCATATGGGCCGCGAGGACGCCGGGGCGGTGATGCACCTGCACGCTCCGGACGGCGTTGCGGTCTCCGCCCACCGCGACGGCCTGCTGCCGCTGAGCCAGACCGCCATGCTGTGCCTGGATCACCTGTGCTATCACGACTACGAAGGGGTGGCGCTGAATCTGGACGAACGGGAGCGGCTGATCCGCGACCTGGGCAGCAAGTCGATGATGCTGCTGCGCAACCACGGCGTACTGACTGCCGGCAGGGATGTTCCGGAAACCTTCACCTACCTGTACTTCCTGATGAAGGCCTGTGAAATCCAGGTGCGGACCCTGGCCTGCGGGCCGACGTGGATGCCGTCCGAACAGGCCATCGCCACCACCGCGGAACAGTCGCAGCAGCTGGGCATGGCCGCGAAGCTGACCTGGCCGGCACTGTTGCGGCTGCTGGACAGCAAGAATCCGGGCTACGGCGTGTAAACGCCGGCGCCCCGGCAAGACTGCGGGTCAGCCAAGCAGCGACCATTCCCTGACCAGTTCGGCCAGGGTGGCCGCACCCATTTTCTGCATCACGCGGGCACGGTGGATATCAACGGTCTTGCGGCTGTTGCCCAGGGTATCGGCAATTTCCTGGCTGGTCAGCCCGGCCAGCATCAGCTCCATGACCTCTTTTTCCCGCGAGGTGAGCGCGCTGAACCGGGCCTTGAAGTCCCGGACCAGTGCGTTGCGGGCAAAGAATGGCTGCGCGCCCTCGAGGACTTCGGCGACCTTGGCCAGCAGCCGGGGATTGTCGATGGGTTTTTCCAGCACGTCGAGGGCGCCGGACTGGGTGACCCTGACCGCAGACCGGATGGTCGCATGGGCGGTCAGTACCAGAATGACCAGGTTGAGCTGGCGCCGGGCGATTTCTTCCAGCAAGGCCTCACCCCGCATGTGCGGCATGGCAAGGTCGACAATCAGGCACCCCGGTGAACCATCGTAGGCGGCCAGGAACTCCCGGCCGCCGGGATAGGTAGAGACGGCGTAACCGGCCCGCCCCAGAACCCGCCGCAGCGATTCCCGGATGCCGAAATCATCATCCACGACGTGGATGGTGGCGCTGAACGGAGGCTGTGGACGACTCAAAACGATGACCCTGAAAGCACGTGGAAACCCGGCCCGGCCAACGTCAACAAATCAGGCGACCGGCATGGGTACTGCCGGCCATTGTAGCCTAGCGCCGGACCGGTGCCATCCCCAGATGGGCGCCGCCATCAATCAGCAGGGTCTCACCGGTGGTCAGATCGCCACCGATGATCAGGCCAAGGCAGACGTCAGCCACCGTTTCCGGGGACGCCGCATCGTGCAGGGGCGCTGCGGCCTTGGTCTTTTCCAGCCGCGTCTGGTAATTGGCCTCACCCAGCCCCTGCTTGAGCCACTCGCCCTGGACAAAGCCCGGACACACCGCATTGACCCGCACTTCCGGCCCCATGACCCGGGCCAGTGACCGGGTCATGGTGATCAGTGCCCCCTTTGACGCGGCATAGGCGATGGAGCTGCCGATTCCGGCCAGACCGGCAATCGACGCCATATTGATGATGTGACCGGAGCCGTTGGCACGCAGGGCCTTTTCAGCGGCACGGGTCATCTGGAAGGGGCCTACCGTGTTGATGGCATAGAGGTCGAGGAAGTCCTGCATGTCCAGCCCTTCCAGGTTGCGATGGTCGCAGAACTTGGTGGTGCCGGCGTTGTTGACCAGGATATCCACCCGGCCAAACTTCGCCAGCGCGGCCTCGACCAGCGCACGGCAGTCGGCATCCTCCGCCACATTGGCCTGGCACACCAGAGCACCGACGCCGAACTGCTCACAATCGGCTGCCACCGCCCGGGCGCCGGCTTCGTTACTGCTGTAATTGATCACCACGTGGCAACCGTGCTCGGCAAACAAGCGGGCAATGGCAGCGCCAATACCCGAAGATGAACCGGTGATGATGGCGACGGAATCTTTCAGTTTCATGCTATCCCCCTGTGACCAGAAGGGGCAGACCATCGCTGATAGCCTGCCCCGTAGCTGGCGCCCGGATTGTTGGTTGATTGACAGTTACTTGATGGCTTCGCGAACGATCTTGCCATCCTTCACCACCGCCAGGGTGGTCTGGGTTACAAAGCCCCCGTCGGCGGTGACGGCGGTCACCTGGTACGGGTTCTTGCTGGCGTCCATGGTCTTCAGCGCGTCGGCGACGGCCCCGCGGATCACCTTCGGGTCAGTCGATTCGGTGGCATCCATCGCTTCCACCAGGGCATGCAGCGCCAGGTAGTTGTAGGCCGCCTCGGAGCCCGGGGTCTTGCCGTAGCGGGCCTTGTAACGCTGGATGAAGCTCTTGGCGGTCTCGGTCTCGTAGACACTCAGCGGCACCACGCCGATCGAGCCTTCCATCATCTCCAGGCCACCGGCAACTTCCGCCACCTCATCGATCTTGGCCTGATCCATGATCATGAACGCACCCTGGAAGCCCATCTGGCGGGCCTGCTGGATGACCAGGCCGGTCGGCTCGGAGGCACCGCCGACAAACATGACGTCCGGATTGCCGGCAATGATACGGCTGACCCCGGTGAAGAAGTCGGCCGACTTGTTGTAGTCCATCGGGTTATTGGCAACCACTTTGCCACCCTTGCCCGTCCACTCCTGCTCCACCATGGTGGCCCAGATCTTGGCATACTCGTGGGTGGCGCCACCCATGCCGAGGGTAGTGCCGAAGTTTTCCTGGGCATAGGCGGTGAACGCCCGCACATAGCCGTCAAAGGTCGGCGGGATCCGCAGGGTCAGCCCGTTGCCCTTCTCGGTGATGCTCGGCACGCTGGAGTAGGCCATCACCAGGAAGTTGTCTTTCTCGTTGAAATCCTGGAGCGCAAAGATACCGCCGGAGTGGGGTACAAAAACCGCCGGCACGTTGGATTCCTGCTTCAGACGTTTGGCGTTGGTGGCGGCCTGGGCCGGTGAATAACGGTCGTCCAGTGATACCAGTTCGATGGTGGTTGGCTCGCCGTTGAGGTCAAAGCCGCCGCCGGCATTGATCTCTTCTGCCGCCATCCGCAGGCCGGACAGGGTATTCTCACCGTACAGTGCAGCACCGCCGCTGAGCGGTCCGGTGAAGCCGATCTTCACTTCCCCGGCAAGGGCGCCGGCATTCAGGCTGATGCCGAGCGTCGCCGCCGCAACAGCAAGACCCAGTTTCTTGGCTATTTTCATTGTTTTCTCCTGGTTGTTGCGCTTGTCGTGTGTTGAGTCAAGGGTAATCCGCGGAGCCCTCAGGCCCCGATGTAGGCTTTGCGGACCTGTTCGTTACCCAGCATGGTTGCCTGGTCGCCTTCCATCACCAGGCGACCGTTCTCCATCACATAGGCCCGGTGGGCAATCTTCAGGGCGGCAAAGGCATTCTGTTCAGCCAGCAGTACCGTGGTGCCCAGGCTGTTGATCTGCTTGATGGTTTCGAACATCTGCCTGACCACCAGCGGGGCCAGGCCAAGGGAGGGTTCGTCCAGCATCAGCAGCCGCGGACGGCTCATCATGGCGCGACCGATGGCAACCATCTGCTGCTGCCCCCCGGACAGTGACCCCGCCGGCTCGCCAGCCTTGTCGTCAAGAATCGGGAACAGTTCCAGCACCTCGTTCAGGCGCTTGCGGTTGCCGGCCCGGTCCCTGCGGTGGACGAAGGCGCCCATCATCAGGTTCTGCAACACCGTCATCTGGGGGAACAGCTTGCGGCCCTCGGCGCACTGCACCACGCCGGAGGACACAATGGTGCTGGCTTTCACGCCGTTCAGCCGCCGGCCCTCGAACTCGATGACCCCGGCACTGGGCCGGTGCAACCCGCTGATGGCGTTAAACAGGCTGGATTTGCCGGCACCATTGGCGCCCAGCAGCACCACCAGCTCGCCGGTATCCACCACCATGGAGATGTCGTTGAGTGCCTTGAAGCTGCCGTAGCAGATATCGACATTGTTAAGCTGCAACATCTTCGTCACTCCCCAGATAGGCTTCGATGACCAGCGGATTGCTGCGGACCTGTTCCGGCGTGCCCTCAGCGATCTTCTCGCCGTGATCCAGCACCATGATCTTGTCCGCCAGGCTCATGATCATGTCCATCTTGTGCTCGATGAGGCAGACGGTGAGGCCGTTGGCCACCATCTTTTTCATCAGCGCGGCAAAGCCTTCGGTTTCTTCCGGGTTAACGCCGGCAGCGGGCTCGTCCAGCAGCACGATTTTCGGATCGGTGGCGAGGGCGAGGGCAAACGCCACCCGCTTGCGTTGTTCCTGGGTGATGTCGGCGATGTACTGGTTTTCAACGTGGGACAAGCCGACAAAATCCAGCGCCTCACGGGCCTTGTCGCGGGAGGCCTTCTCCTCGGCCTGCAGTCGTTTCGAGTTGACCAGCACATCCCACAGGCCGGACTTGGTCCGCAGCCGGTGGCCGACAATCAGGTTATCCAGCACGGTGGCCTGCTCGAACAGGTTGGTGGTCTGGAAGGTTCGTCCAACCCCCAGCTGCGCCACCTTGTCACAGCGCAGCCGGGTGACGTCCACGCCGTCCAGCAGGATCCGCCCGGAGGTGGGCTGGTGCATGCCGGAGATCAGGTTGAAGAAGGTGCTCTTGCCGGCACCGTTCGGACCGATGATGGCGTTGATCTTGCCCGCTTCGAAGACTACGGACACATCGTTGACCGCCGCCAGGCCACCGAACATCTTGGTGAGGTGCTCTACCTTAAGCATTGTTGCGGGCCTCCTGTGGCGCGGTTACCTTGCTCGCCCGGGCCTTGTGCCGCGGCTGCATGGCCTGGGCCTTGTGATGCATCCAGCTCAGGAACTGGCCGGTGATACCGCGGGGGAAGAAAATGACCAGTACCACCAGCAACGGGCCGAAGATGATCATCCGGTACTCCTCGAGAAACTGCAGCGACTGGGTAATCCAGACAATGCCGACAGTGCCCAGCAGCGGACCGGTAATGGTGCCGATGCCCCCCACCAGCAGGTAGGTGATCATGTCGAAGGTGTGGGTGATGTTGGCTTCTTCCGGGCCGATGAAGCGCACCATCCCGGCATACAGCGCCCCGGCCAGGCCGGCATAGGTGGTGGACAGCACGAAGGCCAGGACCTTGTTGCGCATCAGGTTGATGCCAAGGGATTCCGCCAGCTCGTCACCGTTGCGGATGGCGATGAAGGTCCGCCCCAGCAATGACCGGGACAACCGGCCCATGAACCAGATGGCGAGCACCAGGAACGCCAGCACCAGGTAATAGAAGGGAGTGGTTTCGGTGAAGTCCACCAGGCCGAAGCCGTAGGGCGCCGCGATATCGCGGACACCAATCGGGCCGTGGGTAAGCTCCTCCCATTTGTCGATCAGCAGGTAGATGATAAAGCCGACGCACAGGGTGAAGATGGCAAAGTAGTGCTCCTTCAGGCGCAGCGACACCACCCCCACCAGAAAGCCGAGGGCTGCAGTCATCAGCAGGGCCGCCAGGAACGCCGGCCAGAAGCTCCAACCGTGGTCGGCGGTGAGCAGGCCCAGGGTGTAGGCGCCAATGGCGAAGAAGCCACCGTGGGCGAGGTTCAGCTGGCCGCAAAAGCCGGTAATGATGTTCAGGCCATACACCGCAATGGCCCAGACAAACGCCGACGCCATTACGTAGACCTGGTACTCGTTACTGGCCAGGAACGGGAACAGGATGGCCAGTGCCAGCAAGCCATATCGGGCGGCCGGCGTCATCAACAGGGATCCGATCTTGAACAGCATGGTCAGTGTGCCCCCTTTGCAAACAGGCCCTGCGGGCGGACGGACAGGATCAGTACCAGCAGGCCGAAGGCAATGATGTCTTTATAGGCCGTGGAGATGTAGAAGCCGCCGAAGGCTTCGGCAAAGCCGATGATCATGCCACCGGCGATGGCCCCCGGAATGCTGCCCATGCCGCCGAGGATGATGATCACGAAGGCTTTCATGATCACCAGGTGCCCCATGGCGGGATAGACCAGGTTGATGGGTGCATAGAGCGTGGCCGCAATGGCGGCCAGGGCACCGGAGATGGCAAAGGTCATCATCGCCACCCGGTTGGCATCGATACCCACCAGGAAGGCCCCTTCCCGGCTCTGGGCCATCGCAATGATGGTGGCTCCGGTCATGGTCTTGCGCAGGAACATCTGCAGCGCAAACACCAGGGTAAAGGCGCCGGCAATGATCAGCAGCCGCTGCTCGGGGATGATCAGGCCGTCAAAGTTCATGATGCCGGTAAACGGCGAGCTCATACGACGGAAATCCGACCCCCAGAACATCTGCACCAGCGCTTCCAGGAACAGCAGGATACCGATGGCGGCGATCTTGTCGTGGATCGGCGGGGAATGGCGCAGCGGATGGAAGACCAGGCGCTCGCAGAGGACGCCGAGGATGGCCACCACCGCGGCGGAACCGGCCATGGCAAGCCAGTAATGCACGCCCAGGTCAACCATGAAGAAGTAGGACATGAAGGCACCGACCATATACAACGCGCCGTGGGCGAAGTTCGGAATGTGCAGTATGCCGTAGACCAGGGTCAGGCCAAGGGCTACGAGACCGTAGATGCTCCCAAGGGTTAACCCGTTGATGATTTGCTGAAAGAAAAGGTTCAAGCGTGCCCCTCCCCTGTTTGTTGTTATCGGAAGTTTTCGAGGCTGTGATCCGCAGGGCCCGGGTGGGCCCGCGGATGTCTTGAAACAATTACACCAAACGTCTCACATGTCAAACATTAAAATTCAGTTTCGCAGTGCGAACCATGGAGACATTTTAACCGGGCTTAACCCCGGTTTTTCCACTCCTCTTCCTGCAGCGCACGCCACATCAGTTTGCCGGTGGGGGACTTGGGCAACTCATCGACGAACTGGACAATGGTAGGCACCTTGTAGGCGGCCATCTGTTCCTTGCACCAGGCAATAATGTCCTGCTCGGTGGTCTGGCCATCGGCTTCCGGAGTCAGCACGATACAGGCCTTGACCGTCTCGCCCCGCTTGGGGTCCGGAGCCGAGATGATGCATACCTCGTGGATGGCCGGGTGGCGATACATCAGGCCTTCCACCTCGGAGGGCCAGACCTTGAAGCCGGAGGCGTTGATCATGCGCTTGACCCGGTCCACCATGAAGAAATAACCCTGTTCATCGTAGTACGCCAGGTCACCGGTGCGGAAAAAGCGCTTGCCGTCGATTTCGACGAATGCAGCATCGGTTTCCGCAGGACGGTTCCAGTATCCGATCGTGACCTGGGGGCCGTTGGACACGATTTCCCCCACTTCCCCCGGTCCCTTCTCCTCCAGGGTGTCCACATCGATGATCCGGCTGTCGACGTCAAACACCGGGATGCCCAGGCACTGCGGCTTGGGCCTGGCCACCGGGTTGATGTGGGTCGCCGCCATGGTCTCGGACAGGCCGTAGCCCTCGATGTAGTCGAGACCGGTCAGCTGCTTGAGCTTGGCCGCCACGGCTTCCGGCATCGCCGCACCGCCGCCGCCAATCATGTTCAGGCTGCTGAGGTCGTACTTGCCAAGATCCGGGTTGGACAGGAAATCCACTGCCATGGTGACAATGTTGGTCCAGCCGGTGACCCGGTAACGCTCGATCAGGCGGGCGGCGGTGGTGCGGTCCCAGCGGGTCATGATGACCGACGTGGAGCCACAGAAGATGGGGCCGTTCATCGAGCCGGTCATCCCGGTGACGTGAAAGAACGGCAGGGTGGCCAGCTGTACGCTGTTCACCGTACTCAGGTTCCAGAACACCCGGTGCACCGCCGTTGCCATCACACTGCGATGGGTGTGCATGCAGCCCTTGGGCGCACCGGTAGTGCCGGAGCTGTAGGGAATCACCGCGAGGTCCCCGGGCTCTGCGGTATGCGCCGCCGGCGTATGGCCGGCCGCCAGGGCCTGCTCCCAGGAAACCACACCGGCGATGTCTTTCGACCAGGCGGGCGCGGCTACTTCCGCCGGCAGGTCAAGGTCGGTGTCCGGATCGATATAGGTGCTGTAGGAGGCAACCACCACCTGCTCAAGGTCGGTCTCGCCAATCAGCGGGCTGATAAAGCCCGCCAGCTCCTGGCCGGCAAGGCAGACCCGGGCACGGGTATCGGCAACGTAGTGCTCAAGCTCGGCCGCGCGGTTCATCGGGTTGACCGGGATCACCACCGCATCGGCCCGCAGGATGGCGTAGTAGCCGATGACGTACTGGGGCGAGTTCTGCATGTAAAGCAGCACCCGGTCACCCTTCTGGACACCCTGGGCCTGCAGGTAGCCGGCCAGCGCCTCGACCTCCGCCAGCAGGCGACGGTAGCTCAGGGGGGCATCGTAGAAGATGATGGCATTGTGGTCGGGGTAGCGCATGGCCGTCACCGCCAGGTTGGTAAACAGGCTGGTGTGCGGCAGAGTCATGGTCTTGGGCAGTTCTTTGGGCCAGACCTGGTAATGGCGTGTGAACATCGTTGTTGTACTCCCCTGTTCTTATTAGTCAGCCCGCCTGGCCTGCGGCCAGGTCAAAGCTCTCAATACCCCCGGGCAGGGGGTCTTCGTGTCGTAAGGGTGTGATCGCAATGGCCTTGTCCCGCAATACCGCTACATCGGTATCCGGTTCGACGATATGCCGCGAACTGCGCTCGAAGCCCAACCACCAGTACGGCAGGCTGCGGGCATCCTGGCCGGCAAGCAGCCGGGCCCGCTGGATAGAGCCGGTGGACTGGCGGCAGTATCGGGCCTGTGAGATCTCCGCAGCATCGCAGGCCGGGAAATTGACGTTCCAGGCCCGCACCGCGCCGGGCTGGTAGAGGCGGCGCACCATTTCTTCGCCATAGCGGCTCACCGGTGACCAGTTGATGCCGTCACGGGTGAGAAAGGCCTGGCTGAGGGCGATGGCCGGGATACCCATGTGGCTGGCACTCAGCACCGCACCCACCGTTCCCGAGTACTGCACCGAATCGCTGATATTGGCGCCACAGTTCACCCCGGACAACACCAGGTCCGGCGGGGTTTCACCGAACCACTGGGCAAGGGCATAGAGCACACAGTCTGCCGGCGTGCCGGACAGCGCGTAACGTTTGTCGCCCGCTTCGTAGGCCCGCAAGGGACTGTGGATGGAGATACTCTGGCCGGCGCCGCTGCGGTCATGCTCCGGCGCCACCACCCAGACTTCTTCGGCGAGGGTGCGGGCAATCTCCTCCAGCACGGCAAGGCCCGGCGCATTGATGCCATCGTCGTTGGTAATCAGAATGCGGCGAACCAGCGGCTCCCTGAGCACGGGAATGGTCATGACTGATCCCCCCCGGATGCAATCCGCCAGCCCACCTGGGCCAGCAAGCTGGCACGCTTGCCCACTTCCAGGGCGTTGGCATTGGCGGCATTACCGTCCAGCGCACGCTTATAGACACCCTGCAGGATGGCCGCGAGGCGGAACAGCGAGAACGCCAGGAATACGTGCCAGTCGGCAATGCCATCGCGGCCGGTCTGGCGGCAATAACGGGCAATGGTTTCCTGCTCGTCCGGAATCCCCAGGGCCTCGAGATCTTCGCCCAGCAACCCGCGCATGCCCGGCATATCCGAGGGCAGGTGGTACGGCAGGCAGTAGTAGGCCAGGTCCGCCAGCGGGTGGCCGAGGGTGGAGAGCTCCCAGTCCAGGATGGCGATCACCTCGGGCCGGTCCGGTGCCAGCATCAAATTGCCGAAACGGTAGTCGCCATGGGCGATGGCGCACTCGTCGGTGGACGGCAGGTGGTCTGGCAGCCAGGCCATCAGCTTGTCCATCTCGGGCATTTCGTCGGTCTTCGACGCCAGGTACTGCTTGCTCCACCTCGCCACCTGGCGGGCAACATAGCCTTCCGGCCGGCCGAAGTCGGTCAGGCCGACGGCGTTGACATCCACCGAATGCAGCCGGGCCAGGGTATCGATAGCCGACAGGTGGGCGGGCATCCGCTCTTCCCGGTCGATGGCCCGCAATGCGGAGTGGCTGACAATCCGGCCGTCCATATAGTCCATGACGTAAAACGGCGTGCCGATGATGCTGCTGTCTTCACACAGCACGCGGGCCTGCGGCACCGGTACGTTCGTGTGGTCTGACAACGCACGGATAACCTTGTATTCCCGCTCGATCATATGGGCAGAGGGCAGGGTTTTTCCGGGCGGCTTCTTGCGCAGCACATAGCGTCCGCTGTCGGTATCCAGCAGGTAGGTCGGATTGGACTGTCCGCCCTGGAACTGCCTGACCGCCAGGCGGCTGCCGATCTCCGGCATTTCTTTCTGGAGCCAGGCCAGCAGCCTGGCTTCGTCAAACTTGTGTGCTGGCAGAACCTCTACCAACTCCGGCGTCATACTCATTGCTCGTTATAGCCTTTTTCGTCTCTGCGGGTCACGGCCCGCACTCGGTTCCGCGGGGCGGCCTATCCGGAGGGTGCGCCTCAGCAGATGGTTTCACCACCATCCGCGACGATAACCTGTCCGGTAATGTAGGCACTGGCCCTGGTTGACAGGAAGACGGCCAGGCCCGCGATGTCTATCGGGTCACCAATGCGACGCAGCGGGGTTTTGTCTTCCGCGCGCTTCACCCGCACCGGGTCTTCCCACAGCGCCTTGGCGAAATCGGTTTTGATCAGACCAGGGGCGATGCTGTTGACACGGATGCCTTTGGGGCCCCACTCCACCGCCAGGTTGCGGGCCAGGGCGGCTTCCGCGGCCTTGGACACACCGTAGGTTCCGATGGTGGTGTTACCGCGAATGCCGGCAATGCTGGACAGCAGTACCACCGCGCCCTCACCTTTCTCGGCCATCTGTGGCAGCACCATGTTGGTGAGCCAGAAGGTGCCTTTGACGTTGGTGTCCATGATCTTGTCCCAGGCCTCGTCGGTCATTTCCGCAGTCGGGCCGTAGACCGGGTTGGTGGCGGCGTTGCATACCAGCACGTCAATGCTGCCCCAGGCTTCGTTGGTCTTGTCCACCAGGTTCTGCAGGTCTTCCTTCTTGCCAACGTGACAGGGTATGGCGATAGCTTCGAAGCCCTGTGCCTTCAATTCACTGGCCACCTGCTCGCAGGCCTCGGCCTTGCGGCTTGAGATGACGACTTTGGCGCCACACCGGGCCATTTCCTCGGCGATGGAGCGGCCGATACCTTTGGTGGAGCCGGTAATCAGGGCGACCTTGCCGGTCATGTCAAAAAGGGGATTAGTCATTGTTCGAACCTCATGCTCAATGCTTGGGGAACGAACGGGGAGGCAGGTGCCTCCCCGTCTGTTCGTGCCCCCGTTGTTACGGGCCGACAGAAATCAGCGGTATTGGCGCAGCTCAATCTTGGCCACGGAATCCAGGTGCACCTCATCCGGACCGTCTGCCAGCCGCAGGGTACGCACCTTGGCCCAGGCCGAGGCGAGGAAGGTGTCCTGGCTGACCCCGGCACCGCCATGGACCTGAATCGCCCGGTCGAGCACCTTCAGCGCCATACTCGGCGCAATCACCTTGATCATGGCAATTTCCTGGCGGGCGACCTTGTTACCCACCGTGTCCATCATGTGCGCGGCCTTCAGGGTCAGCAGGCGAGCCTGTTCGATCTCAATACGGCTGCGGGCGATGTCCTTGCGGATGGAGTCAAAGCTGGACAGCGGCTTGCCGAACGCCTCACGGGCATTGGCGCGCTTGCACATCAGCTCCAGCGCACGCTCGGCAACACCGATGGTACGCATGCAGTGGTGAATACGGCCCGGCCCCAGGCGGCCCTGGGCAATTTCGAAACCGCGCCCCTCACCCAGCAGGATGTTGCTGACCGGTACCCGCACGTTTTCATAATGGATCTCGGCATGGCCATGGGGAGCATGGTCGTATCCGAACACCGTCAGCGGACGCACCATCCGGACACCCGGGGTGTCCAGGGGCACCAGGATCATCGACTGCTGCTGGTGTTTCGGCGCGTCCGGATCGGTCTTGCCCATGACAATGGCGATCTTGGAGGTGGTGGTCATGGCACCGGACGACCACCACTTCTTGCCATTGATCACATACTCGTCGCCGTCGCGACGGATCTCGCAGGCGATGTTGGTGGCGTCGGAGGATGCCACGTCCGGCTCGGTCATCGAGAAGCAGGAGCGAATCTCGCCCGCCAGCAGCGGCTTCAGCCACTGTTCCTGCTGCTCTTTGTTACCGTACCGGGCAATGGTTTCCATATTGCCGGTGTCGGGGGCAGAGCAGTTGAACACTTCAGGTGCCATTTCGGAACGGCCCATGATTTCGCACAGGTGGGCGTATTCGAAGTTGGTCAGCCCGGCGCCGTACTCGCTTTCCGGCAGAAACAGGTTCCACAGCCCGGCAGCCTTCGCCTTGGCCTTGAGCTCTTCAATAATAGGCACCGGAGCCCAGCGGTTCTCCGCCTGCTCAAGCTGCTCATGATGGGTGTGCTCATTCGGGTAAATATAAGCATCCATGAATTCCGTCAGCTGCACCTGCAGCTGCTTCGCCTTGTCAGACAGTTCAAACATGTCCGTTACCTCTCATTGTCGTTGGTTCGGTATACCGGTGTGCTGTCGGCCGGTCGCTGTTGTTGTCGGAACCCGTAGTGTCAGATCGGCACCCCTTCAGGGCCCTCGCTGCCGGAACGGATACGGAAAGTGCCTTCCCCCATGGCCAAAAGGTTGCCCTTGTCGTCATGGATCTCGCCGCTGCTGTTGAAAATGCGGGCACCACCGGCGCGCTTGCGTCCGGTCGCCCGGATCACGCCACCGGAACACTGCCCGGTAAAGGTGGTGGTCATGGTCAGGGTCAGTGCCTTGCGGCGCCGCCCGGGATAGGGGCAATAGGTGCCGGCATCCGCCATCACGATATCCATCAGGGCACTCAGCACCCCGCCGTGAATGACTCCCGCCAGGTTCAGATGCTCAGGCCGGATCTCGAGTTCGATGACGGTTTCGTCTTCCACCCAGGACACGTGGTGGTATCCCAGCAGGTTGTGGAAGCCGGGCAGATCCCTGGCACTGGTAATAAGGTGTTGCTGGTCACTCATCAGACTTTCATTCCCGGTAGGTTAAGGGACGCAGTATTGCCGCCATCAACGGGCAGCGCCTGGCCGGTGATGTAGCTGGCGTCGTCACTGGCGAGGAACAGGATCGCCGCAGCGATCTCCTCCGCCGCACCGTAGCGCCGCAATTCGCAGCGCGAACCCAGCTTGTGGGCCTTCTCGTTGGCGCGGGCGTAATCGAAAACCCGTCGGGTCATCCCGGTTTCCACCAGGCCCGGGCACACCGCATTCACCCGGACGTTATCACTGCCCAGGTCGCAGGCGGCGGTCTGGGTCAGGTTGATCACGCCGGCCTTGGAGGCGCTGTAGGCATTGCCTCCGGCACCGGAGCGGATACCCGCCACCGATGCGGTATTCACGATCGCGCCCAGCTTGCGGGCCTGCATGTGCGGCGCCACGTGCTTGATAAACAGCATGGTACCGATCAGATTAACTGCAAGAATCTGCTGCCACTCGGCAGCATCATTTTCGGTCACCGGAGGATGGGAGCCGGCAATGCCTGCGTTGTTGCACAACACATCGATCTGGCCGAAGGTGGCCATGACGTCCTGCACCAGGGCCTGCACCGCCGCCTCATCGGACACATCCATTACCCGTTTCAGGGCCCGGGTGCCTTCGGCAAGGCCATTTTCGGTTTCCAGCAAACCGGCCTCGGAACGGTCCACCAGCACCACACTGGCGCCTTCCCGGGACAGCCTCAGGGCCGTCGCCCGCCCGATGCCACTGCCGGCACCGGTAACTATCGCTACCTTCTTGATGAAGCGTTTCACGCCGATGCTCCTTATTCTTGTCATCATGGCCGCAACCAGGTTGCAGTTAATTTGTCACGGCACACGGTTTTGAGTCAATATATTCGAAAGGTAATTTCACTAGATAAAACACAATAACACCAAGAGGCGAAAAAAGTGAAAAATCATCTGCAAGAGATGCCCGTTTACGCGCCAATGGACCCCCAGGAAACCATGGAGCCCATCGGCGAGAAACTTCAGCAATGGGCCGCCAGCCAACCCGACAAAACGGCCCTGATAGATGACCACGGCCAGATGACCTGGTCTGAACTGGTGAGCCACGCCAACCGGATCGCCAACCGGCTGCGGGCCTCCGGCCTGCAGGGTGGCGATACCGTGGCCGGCCTTTCGGAGAACACCGCAGACTATATGGCGGTTTACCTGGGCACCCTGATTGCGGGCGGCTGCATGGTTCCGCTGTCCGGCATGGCCAGCGGCGATGCCCTGGCGCTGATGATCGAAGACTGTGGCGCCCGCTTCCTGTTTGTCTCCCACAAGAACCAGCCGCTGCTGGAAGAGATCCGCGACCGACTGCCCGCCATCCCCGCAGCCAATCTGGTGGGTATCGACTTCGCTCCGTCAGCCAGCAACCCGACCCTGGACCAATGGCTCGGTGACATTGACGACGCCGCCGCGCCCGCCAGCGTGACCCTCGACGATCCGTTCAACATCATCTACAGCTCCGGAACCACCGGGACGCCAAAGGGCATCCTGCACGATTACCGCTTCCGTCAGCGCCAGATGGTGCGGATGAGCCGCTTCGGCCTCGACGGCGATGCCATCAACCTGGTCTCCACCCCGCTGTACTCCAACACCACCCTGGTGTCGGCACTACCCACGCTGTTCAACGGCGGCACGCTGGTGCTGATGGCGAAGTTTGATGCCCATCGCTTCCTTGAACTCGCCGAGCAGCACCGGGTCACGCACGCCATGCTGGTCCCGGTGCAGTTCTCCCGGATTCTGGCAGAGCCGGATTTCGACCGCTTCGATCTGTCATCCTTCAAGCTCAAACTCTGCACCAGTGCACCACTGCGGGCGGAAGTGATCGCCGAGACCATGCAGCGCTGGCCGGGCAATGTCCGTGAGGTGTATGGCCTCACCGAAGGCGGCATATCCACCAGCCTCGACTGCGGCGCCTACCCGGACAAATGGAACACCGTTGGCCTGCCCACCGAAGGTGCCGAAGTGCGGGTCATCGACGAACAGGGCAACGAACTGCCAAAAGGCGAGATAGGCGAGATTGTCGGGCGCGCCATTTCAATGATGCGGGGCTACGTCAACCGCGAGGAACAGACCCGCGAAATGCTGTGGACCAGCCCTGAAGGCCTGGCCTTCTATCGCAGCGGGGATATGGGCCGCATCGATGAGGACGGCTTTATCCACATTCTCGACCGCCGCAAGGACATGATCATTTCCGGCGGCTTCAACATTTATGCCGTCGACCTGGAGAAGGTTCTGCTGAGCCATCCGGAGGTGGCGGACGCAGCGGTGATCGGCATTCCCAGCACCCACTGGGGCGAAACCCCACTTGGCCTGGTGGTGCGCAAGCCTGCCGCTACCGTCACTGAGCAGGGCTTGCTGGCCTGGGCCAACGAACGGCTGGGCAAGACCCAGCGGTTGGCCGCCGTCGAGTTCCGCGACGAGCTGCCCCGTTCCACCATTGGCAAAGTACTCAAACGCGAGCTGCGGGAGCCATACTGGCGTCAGTGACACACCGGGGCCATAGCAACGGCAGTCACCATCTGGTTGCCGCTGCGGCGCCTGGCGCTGTCGATTACCGATAATTGCCGTGAAGCAGACTATGCTTAGGGGAGGGGGTGTGGCGGCGCCAACCTGTTATGCGGAACAGAGTTTCGCAAAAGATTGGCAGCAATCTGCCCTGATGGTGGCAAACACCCCCTGGTCCGAACATTTGGTTATAAAAAGAGGGGATCTGATGAAGAAGACAGCCAACAAGTCTATTGCAAAAGCTGAAGCATGTGATAAATTCTGGGAATCATGATTCATTGTGCAATTATATATTCCGCATAGTGGAACAGCGACGCAACGAAACACCACAATAATGAAAGAGGTCAAGTCATGAGCATCCTTAGCACCCTTCGTGACAATGTAGGTAAACAACTCACCGCCTACGCGTCAGCTTTAACCCTGGGGGTATCGGCCGTTGTTGCAAGCGCACCCGTAGCCGCACAAGACACATTCACCTGGAAAGTCCAGTCCCACTGGCCGGGCTCCAGCAGCTCCTACCAGGACAGCCTGGTCCGCTTGCAGCGGGTGATCGAAGAGCGCACCGAAGGTCGCCTGAAGCTGCAACTGTTTGAAGCGGGCGCCATGTTCAAGGCCCAGGACACCTTTAACGCGGTCAGTCGTGGCATCCTTGAAATGGGCACCATTTCGCCGTCCTACGCCCAGGACAAGATCACCCTGGCGGGTATTGCCTCCGGCTTGCCCTTTGCCTTCCGTAACGTCTGGGAAGCGGCCTACTTCCATCAGGGCCTGGGCTTCGAGCAGATGCTGCGCGACGAAGCCGCCAAGCACAACGTTTACTGGGCAACCGATAAGGTTTACCCCACCGAGATGGTGATCAAGAACCCGATCAACAGCTGGGAAGACTTCACCAAACTGAAGATCCGTTCATCCGGCGCACTGCAGAAGTTCCTCACCGAAGCGGGTGCGGCGGCGTCCTACATCCCGGGCGGCGAGCTCTACACTGCGCTGGATTCCGGCATTGTTGACGGTGCCCACTGGGGTGCCGCCCAGGGTGCCTACAGTATGGGCCTGTACGAGGTTGCCAAGCACCACGTCCAGCCGGCGCTGAACATCGCCGGTACCGACGTCATCATCGTCAGCCAGAAGGCCCTCGACAAGCTTCCGGAAGACATGCAGACCATCGTCAAGCAGGCGCTCGAAGAGCAGTTCTGGGTTCGCACCAACGAGTACCTGTACAAGGAGCGGATCACCCTGGCCAAGGCCATTGCCGAGCAGGGCGTCACCGTCAACACCATGCCGGATGATGTCCAGGAGCGCCTGGTAAAAGCCGCTCAGGGCATGTGGGACGAGGAAGGCAAGCGCAGCCCCGAGGCCAAGAAGGCCCTGGACATGCTGAAAGAATACCTGGCCAGCCTCGGTTACCTCTGATCTGTAAGCAGTATCTGCACAAGGCCAGCAGCGGAGTCCCTCCGCTGCTGGCTGTTCCGACCTGAAACCCAATCCTCCCGGAAATTGCCATGGAGAGTGCCATGAGTGTGCTGACCGCATTCATGAGCGGGGTCACCCGTCTCAATGATTTCATCGGGCGCTGGATAGCCCTGCTGGTTTTTGCCATGTTCGTCTTCCTGTTGCTGGAGGTGGGATTCCGCTACTTCCTGAATTCCCCCACCGTCTGGACCAACGAACTGACCCAGTTGCTGTTCGGCGTGTACGCGGTGATGTCCGGCGGCTATATCCTGGCTCACAAAGGCCACGTCAACGTTGACCTGCTCCACTCCAAGCTGTCACCGAGGGTGCGGGCGTTTGTCGACATCCTGACCTCGGCCATTTTCTTTATCTTCACCCTGGCGCTGCTGTACTTCGCGGTGGATATGGCGCAGGAGTCCTTCGGTAGCCGGGAGACTTCCTTCTCGGCCTGGAACCCGCCCATCTGGCCGGCCAAAGGCGCCATTGCCGTGGCCACCCTGTTACTGGTACTGCAGGGGGTGGTCAAGCTGCTGCAGGACATCGCGATTGCCTTCAACCTGAGCTATTACCAGCCGGAACCCGAAGCGTCTGAAGGAGAGATGTTGTGAGTATTGAAATCCTGACGCTGCTGTTCTTCGGCTCCCTGCTGTTTTTCCTGCTCCTGGGGCTGCCCCTGGCCTTCGTGCTGGGTGGTGTGTCCGTTATTTTCCTGTATTTCACCTGGGGCTTTGACTCCTTCTACATGGTGGCCTCGCAAATCTGGGGCACCATGGGCAGCTTTACCCTGGTGGCGATACCGCTGTTCGTGTTCATGGCAATGATCCTGGAACGCACCGGCGTTGCCCGCGACCTGTACAAGATGATGCACCTGTGGTTCGGTGGCCTGCGTGGCGGCCTGGCCATCGGCACCCTCGCCATCTGCGCAGTGTTTGCCGCCATGGTGGGGATCAGCGGCGCCGCCGTGGTCGCCATGGGCACCATTGCCCTGCCATCCATGCTGGAACGGGGTTACGACAAGCGCATGGCGCTGGGCGTGATCAACACCGGCGGTGGCTGGGGCATTCTCATTCCGCCCAGCATCCTGATGATCCTGTATGCCCTGATTACCGGGGTCTCGGTTGGCAAGATGTTCGCCGCCGGTATCCTGCCGGGCGTGCTGCTGATGGTACTGACCACGCTCTACATCGTGATTCGCTGCGCCCTGCAGCCGGAACTGGCGCCGGCGCTGCCAAAAGAAGAGCGCGCCAGCTGGGGTGAGAAGCTCCGCGCGGTGCGGGCGGTCCTGCTGCCGATTGGTGTGGTGGTGATGGTGCTGGGCTCCATCATGGGCGGTATTACCACGCCGACCGAAGCCGCTGCCATGGGCGTACTCGGTGCGCTGATTTCCGCCGCGGTCTACGGCGAGCTGAAGTGGCCGGTGATGCAGGAAGCCGCGATCCGTACCTTCAAGCTGACCGGCATGATCATGTGGATCCTGTTCGCCGCTCACGCCTTCAGTGCCGCCTACCAGAGCATGGGCGCCCAGGCGCTGATCGAAGGACTGATGGCAATGATCCCCGGCGGTCCCTGGGGCATTATCATCTCGATGATGCTGATCACCTTCCTGCTGGGCATGGTGCTGGATCCGGTCGGCATCATGATGATCACCCTGCCGGTGTTCATCCCCATCGTGCAGTCACTGGGTTTTGATCCGATCTGGTTCGGCATCCTGTTTGTGATCAATATGGAGATCGGTTACATGACGCCACCCTTCGGCTTCAACCTGTTCTATCTCAAGGGCGTGGTGCCGCCAAGCATTTCGATGAACGACATCTACAAGTCCATCATCCCGTTTGTGCTGGTGGAGATCGTGGGCCTGGCCCTGATCATGATCTTCCCGGAGATCGCCACCTACCTGCCCGATCTGTTCTTCTGAGACTTGCCCGGGGCCAGGGAAGGCCCTATCTTTGAGTGACCGGAGCCCAGGCTCCGGTCACTCAGGGAAACTTGTCAGGGAGACAACCCCATGCCTATCCATTCCTTTTTGCGGACCGCACTGCTGTCCCTGTTACTGCTCACCTCCACCGCCTCGGCAGAAGCCCTCACGGAGCCCAAAGTACGCGGGTTCATCAGCAGCCTTGCCGAACTGCAGACCATGGAAGAGGAATTTGCCGACCTGACGGACGACCTCGGGGAAGAGGCAGGCAATGCCGGCATGCCGGACCTGTCGAGCATCATGTCGGATTCGGTACGCCAGTTCCGCGACCATCCGGCCTACGACCGCCTGGACGAGGTGGTATCGCGGCATGGCTTTGACTCGCCCGAGGACTGGGGCGCCACCGGCGATCGTGTCTTCTTGGCCTGGATGGCCATCCAGATGCAGGGCCAGCGGCCCGGTATTCAGCAGGAAATGGCGCAGGCACTGGCCGAGATCGACAATAACCCCAACCTGACGGCGGCCCAGAAGGAACAGATGCGGGCAATGATGGGAGGTGCGGTGGTGGCCATGGAACAGATCGGTCAGGCACCGGAGGAAGACATCCGCGCCGTTCGTCCCCACGCCGCCGAGTTACGGGCAATTACCGAAGCCGATTAGCGGATGCGACAGGCGGCCACCGGCACGCGCCGGTGGCCCTGGCAGGGTCAGGCCATCAGGTTGTAGACAAACACAATCACCACGGCCACCGGGGTGACAAACCGCAGCAGGCTGTACCACAGGGTAAAGCCGGTACCGGTCACCACATCCCGCTGCAGGGTTTCGCGAGCCACACACCAGCCCACGAACAGCGCGGTCAGCAGACCGGAAAGCGGCAGCATGATGTTGGCCGTAAAGAAGTCGAGCAGGTCGAAGATGGTCTTGCCGGCGAACTTGTCGAACATGCCCAGCGGCGCAAAGCCCGACCACTCATTGAGTGACAGGATGGAGGCGATACCGAGCGCCCAGCAGGCAACGCCCACCACGATCGCGCTGGCGACCCGGCTGGTGCTGAACTTTTCCTCAAACCACTCGGTCACCGGCTCCAGCAGGGAGATGCCCGACGTCCAGGCGGCGAACACCAGCAGGATGAAGAACAGGGTACCGAACAGACTGCCGAGGGGCATCTGGCCGAACGCCAGTGGCAGGGTCTGGAAAATCAGGCCCGGGCCGGCACCGGCCTCGAGGCCGTTGGCAAACACCACCGGAAAAATCGCCAGGCCGGCGAGCAGGGCCACCGCGGTATCGAGAAAGCCGACGGTAATGGCGGTGCGGCCGATCGACACATCCCGGCCAAGATAGGAACCGTAGGCCATCATGATGGCCATGCCGAGGCTGAGGGTGAAGAAGGCATGCCCCAGGGCAATCAGCACACCGTTCATCGAAAGGGCAGCAAAATCCGGACGGAACAGGAATTTGACGGCCTCGCCGAAGTGTCCGGTGGTGGTGGCATAGCCCACGGCAACCAGCAACAACACAAACAGCGCCGGCATCAGGATGTTCACCGCACGCTCAAGGCCGGACTTCAGGCCGCGGGCAACCACCACAATCACCAGGGCCATAAACACACTGTGCCAGAACAGCAGGGTACCCGGACTGGCCAGCAGGCTGCCAAAGATACCGCCGACAACCTCGGCATCCTGCCCGCTAAAGTCACCCATCGCCGAATGGCCAACGTAGGCCGCGGCCCAGCCACCAATCACCGAATAGAATGACAGGATGACAAACGCCGCCAGCATGCCGATGATTGCCGACACCCGCCACAACGGCGAGCTCAGGTTACGCTCGGCGACGGTGCGCAGGCTGGTAATCGGGTTATGGCGGCCATTACGGCCAATAAACACCTCGGCCATCATGATGGGAATACCGATCACCGCAATGCAGGCGAGGTACACGATGACAAAGGCACCACCACCATTCTCGCCGGTGATGTAGGGAAACTTCCAGATATTACCCAGGCCGACGGCAGAACCGGTTGCGGCCAGGATAAAGGCGAGCCGTGACGACCAGAGCCCGCGGGGGGCCTGGGCGCTTGCGGACGCCAGGTTAGACTCAGACATGACTTGATCCTGTTCGTTGCTGATAGATCGCAGACTGTTCGCTCTGCCGGGACGGATCCCGGCAATTGGGGCGAGATTCTGCCAGCAGCAGCGCCAGGATGCCAGTCGGCATCCGCTGCGCGACGGCTCAGGCCGCGGCCGTCAGCCGGGCCCGGGGGTGAAAGCGGGCATTGAACCACAGGGAAACAGCGATCACGCTGCCGCCCACCGCCAGCCGCAGCAGATCGGCATCGCGGTTCCAGATCAACAGGTTAACCAGCAGGCCCGCGGGCACCAGCGCGTTGTTCATGACCGCGAGGGTGCCGGCATCCACATAGCAGGCGCCCCGGTTCCACAGAAACAGGCCAAGACCCGAAGCCGCCAGGCCGAGCCACACCAGGATGCCCCACTGCAGGCCGGTCTGGGGCAGCCGGCTGGCGTCACCAAAGATCAGGAACGACGGCAGGGCAATCACCAGGGCACCGAAGAAAAAGTAGCCGAAGGTACGGAAGGCCGGGATACCGGTCTGGTACCTGGCCATCAGGTGTTTGTAGCCAACCTGGCCGGCAGCGAAGGTGACGTTGGCCACCTGCAACAGGACAAACCCGGTGATGAAATCCTGGCTCAGACCATCGTAACGGATGATACCGGCCCCCAGGGTGGCAACCGCAGCCGCCACCAGGGCCACGGGCGAGAACCGGCGGTTGAGGGCGTCGTCAATCAGGGTGACATAGAGCGGGGTAAAGATGGTGAACAGCAGCACCTCGGGCACCGTGAGGTAACTGAACGAGCGATACAGGCACAGATAGGTGATGCCGAACTGCAATGCCCCGGTGACCAGGATTCCCAGCCGGAGGCCTCCCGGCACACCGCGCCAGCGGGTGAATGGCAGGAACAGCATCGCCGCCAGTAATACCCGGCTCAATACCGCGAAATCACTGTCGACCCGTCCGGCCAGAAACTCGCCGATCAGGCTGAACGAGAATGCCCACAATACAGTAACAAAGACCAGCAGCCCCATAACTCAACTCCCCCGGTTGTTCAGGCGCGGGACTCTAGCACAGATTGCCCGGCTGCGCCGCTGGCGAACGCGGGGCGGGCAGGGCTGCCAGCCAGTGCCGGCTCAGGCCAGAAACTCCCGCCGCCGCTCACGATCGCTGCGGAACACGCCCCCCAGGGCGGTGGTTTCGGTGGCCGAACCGGCATCACGGATACCTCGGGCCTTGACGCAGTAGTGGGTGGCTTCAATGCGCACCGCAACATCCTCAACCCCCAGCAGGGTCTGCAAGGCCACCAGGATCTGCTGGGTGAGCCGCTCCTGCACCTGGGGCCGGCGGGCAAAGAAGCCAACCACCCGGTTGATCTTGGACAGGCCGATCACCCGGTCACCGGGAATATAGGCAACTCGGGCATGGCCGTCGATGGTGATAAAGTGGTGTTCGCAGGTACTCAGCACCGCGATGTCCCGAATCCTCACCATCTCGTCCACCCCCATCTTGTTCTCGATCAGCGAGATCCGGGGAAACTGGTGGTAATCGAGACCGGAGAACAGTTCGTCCACATACATCCGGGCGATCCGCGCCGGAGTATCCTGCAAGCTGTCGTCATTCAGATCGAGCCCGAGGGTGGCGGTGACCTCAGCCATCAGGCCGGTGATGCGTTCCACTTTCTCATCGCGGGTCAGGACATTCTCTTTGACGGGGGTTTCCAGGCCCCGGTCAACCAGGGCAGACCGGACGGCAAGAGCTTCAGGGCTGAGCATGATGATTTCCGCTTATCGGGTAACGTCGCTAGAGATACGAGCCAGGGCAAAATACCGGATCACCGGACCACAACAGCCGATGCCGGCGGCAAGACAAGCCGGCTATTATCCACAAGCGACTTCCCTTATGCACCCCGTGGCGCTTTCGCGGTAACATCCGCCTTCATAATTCCCCCGTTCCACACCGACAACACAGGCGTTCATGGACGAAAACCATCAGCCCTTGCCCGAAACCCGCCAACCCCTGATTGCCCGCACCCTCCTGGAGTGGCGTACCCTGGCAATCCTCGGTGGCCCCATTCTCATTGCCCAGCTGGCGCAAATGGCCAACGGGGTGATCGATACCGTGATGGCGGGGCATGCCAGTGCCGAAGACCTGGCTGCGGTCGGCATCGGCAGCAGCCTGTGGATGCCCCTGTTCCTGCTGTTTATGGGCATGCTCGGCGCCTTGCAGCCCATCATCTCCGGGTATCGCGGTGCCGGCGCCGTGGAACGGATCATGCCGGCAACCTGGCAGGGCCTGTATATTGCCGCCGGCGCCACCGTGATCATGGTGCTGCTGCTGACCAACGTCCACCCGGTGCTCAACCTGCTCAACCTGGAAGCCAACACCGCGCGGATTACCCAGGGCTACCTGGACGCCTTTGCCTGGGGCATCCCGGCACTGTTGCTGATGACCGCCCTGCGCGGGCTGACGGACGGTCTCGGCCACACCCGGGTGATCATGGTGTTCTCGCTGCTCAGCACCCTGATCAACCTCCCGCTGAACTACATCTTCATCTACGGCAAACTCGGCTTGCCCGCCATGGGCGGCATCGGGTGTGGCTGGGCGACCTCACTGTCCAATGGCGTCGCGGCCCTCGCGCTGCTGGTCTACCTCAACCGTTCCGCGCTGTTCCGCCGCTTTCACCTGCTTGCCGAACGGGCCCGGCCCGACCCCGCCGGCATTGGCTATATCCTGCGTATCGGCGTACCCATCGGCTTTACCATTTTCGTGGAGGCCAGCATGTTCTCGGTGATTGCGCTGTTCCTGGCCCCCCTGGGTCCGGTGGTGGTTGCCGGCCACCAGATTGCCCTCAACGTTATTTCCCTGCTATTCATGCTGCCGCTGAGCATTGGCATGGCACTGACCCTGCGGGTGAGCTTCCTGATCGGTGCCGGCGCACCGGGCACCGCCCGGCTGTTGTCCCGCAGTTCACTGATCCTGTCCGCTGCAGTAGCCCTGGTGTTCGCCAGCCTGCTGTTTCTGTTCCGCGATGCCATTGCCGGGCTCTACAGCAGCGACAGCGCGGTGCGGATTGTCACCACCAACCTGCTGCTGTTTGCCGCCATTTTCCAGATTGCCGACGTCATCCAGGTGACCTGTATCAGTGCCCTGCGGGGCTACAAGGACACCCGCATCCCCATGTTGATCATGCTGTTTTCGTTCTGGGTGGTGGGACTGCCGCTGGGTTATCTGCTGACCTTCACCGATGGACTGGTACCCGCCATGGGGGCGGCCGGATTCTGGGTGGGACTCACCGCCGGGCTGATTTCCGCCAGCCTGCTGCTGGGGGCAAGATTATTTTACTTAACTCATTATTCCAGATACCAAAAATAACGGCCGGCCCTTTTCAAAGCTTCTATACTTGAACCCGGTCACAAATTTTGTGAGCTGAAATGACACGGATCATGGCGGCAGCCCGGGCTTTTGCGCCCGCGCCCGGTAACCCGGATCCAACGACACGGATTATTGCGCAGGTTTGTTTATGCCCCACACCGACATGTCCGAGCGTGAGCAACTCAGTGCCCGCCTCGAGCAGGCCAACCGCCAGCTGCTGCAGTCGGAGAAGATGGCTGCCATCGGTCAGCTGGCCGCCGGCGTCGCTCACGAGATCAACAACCCGGTAGGCTATGTCTATTCCAACCTGCAGAGCCTGGAAACCTACCTCGGTGACCTGTTCCGGCTCACCGATGCCATAGACAGTGCTGACTCGGTGGCCGACCTCCAGTCCATCAAGCGCAACATTGACTACGACTTTATCCGTACCGACCTCGGCGACCTGCTGGCCGAATCCCGGGAAGGTATCGAGCGGGTACGGAAGATCATTGCCGCCATGAAGGACTTTTCCTACGTCGAGGACGAGGCCTTCAAGCTGGCCAACCTCCACCAGGGCATCGAAACCACCCTCAACGTGGTCAATAACGAACTCAAGTACAAGGCCGAGGTGGTTCGCGACTTCGGCGACCTGCCGGATATCGAGTGCATCCTGTCCCAGCTCAACCAGGTGGTGATGAACCTGCTGGTGAACGCAGCCCACGCCATTGAGGGCTTCGGCCGGATCACCATCCGTACCCGCCAGGACAACGACCAGGTCATCCTGGAGGTGGAGGACAACGGCAAGGGCATTGCCGAGGAGCACCTGACTCGTATCTTCGAGCCGTTCTTCACTACCAAGCCGGTGGGCAAAGGCACCGGGCTGGGGCTGTCACTGTCATTCAACATCATCGAGAAACACAACGGCCGGATGGACGTTCACAGCACGCCGGGCCAGGGCACCTGCTTCCGCATTTCCTTGCCGGTGCGCCAGCCGGCCACGGAGGACAAACCATGATCAAGATCCAGCTGGTGGACGATGAAGCCAACATTCTCAGCGCCCTGAAACGACTGCTGCGCCCGCAAGGCTGGGAGATCCACGGCTTCACCGATGTCGAGGAAGCACTCGGCAGCCTGCGTGAACACAACTACGCCGTCATCATCTCCGATTACCAGATGCCGACCGCAGACGGCGTGACCTACCTGCAGTTCGCCAAGCAACGCCAGCCGGACGCCGTTCGCCTGGTACTCAGCGCCCACGGTGACCGCAATTCCATGATCAAGGCAATCAACCAGGCTGAAGTCTACCGTTTCCTGTCCAAGCCCTGGGACGAGCACGAGATTGTGGCGGCGATCAAATCGGCCATCGACCTGCACCTGCTGCGGGCGGAGAACCGCCATCTGCTGAAGCAGGTGCAGCACCAGCAAACGCTGATCCGTGCCCGCGAGCAGGAACTGCTGCGCCTGGAACAGGAAAATCCGGGTATTACCCGGGTGATGCGGGACGACGATGGCTCGGTTCTGCTCGACGACGACGAACCCCGGTAAAGAAGGCACTGATGGCTGACTATATCGCCGAAGACAACAAGCTGACCCTCAAGGTGGTGTTCTACGGCCCGGCACTGAGCGGCAAGACCACCAACCTGATGCAGTTGCACACGCTGCTGAACCCGGAGCGCAAGGGCGAGCTGATGGTGCTGGAAACCCGCGACGACCGTACCCTGTTCTTCGACATGCTGCCCATTGGCCTGCGCAGTGGCTCCGGTCTCGACCTGCGGCTGAAACTCTACACCGTTCCCGGCCAGGTCCAGCACGACAGTACCCGCAAGGCGGTACTGTCCCGCGCCGACGGCGTGGTGTTCGTGGCGGACTCGCAGCCCAGCCAGCAGGATAACAATGCCAATGCCTTCGGCAATCTCGAAGAGAACCTGGAGAAAGTCGGCCTGGATATCGACTCCCTGCCGATGGCGGTGCAGTTCAACAAACGGGACATTCCCGGCGTCGTCGAGGAGCCGGTGCTGCAAAAACGCTGGGCGGCCACGCCCTGGGCACCCCTGGTGATGGCCTCCGCGCTGCAGGGTCAGGGCGTCCTCGAAACCTTCCAGGTACTGCTGGACCGGTTGTACACCGCCGTCGACCAGGAGTTTGATCTGGCCGGTACTCACAGCATCGACCGGGACACGTTCATTCAACGGCTGAGCGCCAGCCACGGCTTGCACCATGCGTAATTTCGAAGACGACCCGTCACTGCAGGATCTGCTGACCGACGACCAGCTCCAGCGCCTGACTGCCGGACTGAGCGCACTGTGCCGCGAACCGGTCCGCATTGGCACTGATCGCAGCGACCACGCCGTGCCGGTGGAGTTCAACCTGGAAACGGTGGGCTGGCTCAGTGGTGGCGGTTCTGACGACGAACGCCGGGCAGCCGCCAGCCTGGTGTCGTTTCTGATGATGTTCGTTGCCAAGTACCGGCTGGCCGCCAACCTGCATCATGACACCACCGAAGCCAGCTACGCCGAGCTGCAGCGGCAGAATGAGGCCCTGCGGGCGTCGGAAGCCCGCTACCGCGAATTGTCTGACCAGCTGCAGGAAAAGGTCGATGAACAGGTCGCCCTGATCAAGGGGGTCCAGCAGGACCTGTACGAGAGCGCGAAGCTGCGTTCGGTGGGCCAGCTCGCCGCCGGAGTCGCCCATGAAATCAACAACCCCATCGGTTTTATCAACAGCAACCTGGGCGTGGCCAGCGACTACGTCGACGAGTTGCAGGACCTGCTGCCGGACACCGAAAGCAACCGGGAGCTGCTGGCGGATTTCCGCGACCTGATCACCGAGTCGATCGACGGCACCCGACGGATTGCCAGGATCGTTGCCGACCTGAAAACCTTCTCCAGCATCGACCAGGCCGACTACACCCTCTGTGATGTCAACGACCTGCTGCGCAGTGCCGCCCACCTGCTGCAGACCAACTACGGCCACCAGCTGGAGATCATGGAACAGCTGGCGGAAATACCGGCCATTCCCGGCCACCCGGCGAAGCTGTCGCAGACCTTCTACAATGTTCTTGATAATGCCGCCCAGGCCCTGCGCGACGGCGACCGGGAGCAGGCCGACCAGCGCATCCAGATCAAGACTGCCAGCAACGGCGAGGAGGTGCTCATCGTAATCCAGGACAACGGCTGTGGCATACCCGACGACATCCGCAGTCAGGTCTTCGATGCGTTCTTTACCACCCGGCCGGTGGGCTCGGGAACCGGCCTCGGGCTGACGGTTGCCCGGGACACCCTGCACGCGCACCGGGGCAGCATTGCCATCGACAGCCATGAAGGCAGCGGCACCCGCATTACACTTACCCTACCGGCTCACTAAGGACTTCTGATGGCCAAGCGCTACGCTTCACTGTTCTTCGACCAGAACGAGGACGAGGCCGCAGCATCGGCCAGCGCCGAGAAAAAGGCGCCCTACCGGCTGTTGCTGGTGGATGACGAACCCCACATCCTGGCCTCCCTGCGGCGGGTATTCCAGCGCGAGAATTACGAGCTGCTGTTTGCCCGCAGCGCCGAGGAAGCCATCCGGATTCTGGAAAGCAAGCCGGTCGAACTGATCATGACCGACTTCATGATGCCCGGGATGAACGGCAGCGAGCTGCTACGGGAGGTTCGCGAGCGCTGGCCGCAGACCATCCGCATCATGCTCACCGGCCACGCCAACACCGATGCCGTGATGGGCTCCATCAAGGACGGCGCGGTCTACCGCTTCATCCTCAAGCCGTGGAACGATGACGACATCCGCCTGACCATCGCACTCGCGCTGGAACAGTACGAGCTTATCCAGCGCACCCGCGCACTGGAGCAGGAGAACAAGAAGCAGAACCGCGACCTTGAAACCATCACCAAGCTGACCGCCACCAACCGCAGCCAGCTGGCCATCCTGCTGCACAAGAAAGGCTGGCTGAATCCCCAGCAGATCCAGCAACTGCATCGGGAAATGCAGAGCCACAAGACGCCGGTGGTGCGCCAGCTGCTGAAACACGAGTGGGTGGACTTCCGCAAGGTCTTCGAGCTGCTGCGGGACGAGATGATGTTCGAGGACATCGACCTGCGGGAATTCCAGCCCGATCCCAGCCTGCTGTCGCTGATCCCGCAGACCATCTGTACCCGCCAGCTGGTGTTGCCGCTGCGGGTGCAGGGCAAACGCCTGCGCCTGGCAATGGTGGACCCGATGGACGTCAGCCTGATCGACGAACTCGGTTTCATGACCGGCTACACCATCCACCCACTGCTGTGTGAAACCGCCCAGATGCAGGCCAAGCTGGCTGAAATCTTCGGTGAAACCAACCAGCTCGACGACATCGCTACCAAAATCGGCACCGACGATCCCTACGAGGGGATCGAAATCGTGCTGGATGACGAGGGTGACCAGGAATCCCTGGAGCAACTGCTGGGCAGCTCCGAGGAGCCGCCGGCGATCCGCCTGGTCAACGCCATCATCCTCGAAGCCCTGCGCCTGGGGGCCAGCGACATTCACGTCCATCCCCGCACCAAGTCACTGGTGGTGCGCTACCGTATCGACGGGGTCCTGCAGGACAAGATCCACATTCCCACCAACCTGCTGATGTCGGTGGTCTCCCGCATCAAGGTGATGGCAGAACTGGACATTACCGAACGCCGACGCCCCCAGGACGGCCGGATTACTGTCAAGACGCCGATGCGGATCGTTGACCTGCGGATTTCCACCCTGCCCACCATCAACGGGGAAAAAGTGGTCATGCGGGTGCTGGAACGGCAGTCCTCGGCCCAGTCCCTGCAGGATCTCGGCCTGTCCGAACACAACCTGAAGCGGCTGAAACATGTGGTGGCCAAGCCCCAGGGCATCATCCTGGCCACCGGCCCCACCGGCAGCGGCAAAACCACCACCCTGTATGCCCTGCTGCAACACAATGCCTCGCCGGAGCGCAACTACGTCACCATCGAGGACCCGGTGGAGTTCCACGTCGACATGGCCGGCCAGGTGCCGGTGAAGGATCGCATCGGTCTGGACTTCGCCAGCGTGCTGCGGGCCATTCTGCGCCAGGATCCGGATGTCATCCTGCTGGGCGAGATCCGCGATGAGGAAACCGCCGATGTGGCCTTCCATGCCGCAATGACCGGTCACCTGGTCTATTCCACCCTGCACACCAGTTCCGCTGCCGCTACCGTGGCCCGCCTGCTGGATCTGGGCCTGAAGCCCTTTGTGCTCGCCTCGGCGCTGGAAGCGATCATTGCCCAGCGTCTGGTCCGGCGCATCTGTTCGAACTGCCGGGAAGAAGTGGCGCCCCCCACCGATGTCCTGAGCCAGCTGGGTCCGCAATTCCTCGAGGACGGCCTGACCTACTACCAGGGCCGCGGCTGCGAGAAATGCCATAAGGGTTACAAGGGCCGGGTGGCCATGCACGAAGTGCTGACGATGAACGAGCAGTTGCGGATCGCCATTACCGAGGGCGCCAGTGCCATGCAGATCGAGCATATTGCCCGCGAACAGGGCATGAAGGTGTTGCTGGACGATGCCCTGGACAAACTGCGCAGCGGGCTCACCACCGCGGACGAAATCCTCCGCCTGCTCGGCCCCCAGGTACTGAATGGTTAACCCGCGTAACCTTGCCGGCCTGCTGTTTTGCCTGGGCCTGACCCTGGCAACCACCTTTGCGGCGGTCGGCCTGTTGATTCTGTACGATTTTGCCAGCCATGGCGCCGATTCCGCCGGCCGGGTCACCTTGCGGCCCGGTGGCGGGCTGCTGTCGCTGCTGGTCAGCGCCACCCTGCTGGGCTGCCTGTTCCGCCACTTCGCCGCCGCCATCGTCGCGGCCATTATGCTGGCGGCCACGGCACTGCTCTGTCTGGCGGCAAGCCTGCCGGTGGGTGCGACAGAGTTTCTGACATGGCTCCGTCCCTACCTCGGTAGCCCGGCGCTGGCCGTTGTTGCGCTGGTGTTCGCAGGCTCGGTGGCCGCTGTCCTTAAGCTCCGTGCCGGCTGGCAACTTGCCCTGATCGGAGCCGGCCTGATGGCGCTGGCCGGCTCCCTCTCCCTGCTCTCCTGGTGGCTGCCGTCACTGTATGCCTTTGCCCTGGGCAGTGTGCCGGAGGCCACCGTGGTGCTCAGCCCGCTGATCATCCTCACCGGCCTCCTGTTACCCGGGCTTACACTGCTGCGCCGCCACCGCATCACCACCCCGCTACGCGGCCTGGTACTGGCGGGCGTGGTGGGCATTGTGGTGACTACGACCATCTGGCACATCATCCGCGTGGAGCACGACCAGGGCCTCACCAGCCGCGCCGAATTACTGGCCAACCAGATCCGGGTCAGCAGCGAAACCATCATCACTGACAAGGTGGCCCTGATCCGCCGCCTGGCCTATCGCTGGCAACTGATGAACGGCTTCCCCGACCGGGACTTCTGGGAGCAGGAAGTCGAGAGCTACCTCGGTGACTTTCCGGAACTGCAGCTGATCGGCCTGCTCGATCACCAGCACCGGCCGGTACGGATCCATTCCCGCGACCTCACGTCCCGCTTCTGGCTGCACCAGTTCCGCCAGCTGCCGGCCACGACCGGCTGGCTGAACCACGTTGCGGAGTTGCGGGCACCCCACGTCAGTACCCCGTTGCAGGATGACGATGGCAATGTGATGGCGCTGATTGCCGTGCCCATCCTCACCCCCACAGGCAGTGCCCGGATGGTGATCGCCGCGATCGACCTGCAGCAGCTTTACCGCGACGTCCTGCAGTTCGGCTCCGGCGGCCTGCATACCCGTATCAGCTGGGACGATACCGTGGTGTTCGACACGCTCAACCGGCCCCGGCTGAGCCAGCAGCAGGGCTCACCACAGCAAGACTCACCACAGCAATCCCCAGGCCAGCAACCGCCGGCCATCCGGTCGCTGGCGATGATTGCGCTCAGCCCCCATCATGACACCCGCTGGCAGGTACTGGTTTACCTGCCAGCGGGTGGTACGCCGGAAGAGACTCCCATGCTGTCCCTTCTGGTGCTGTTTACCGGGCTCGGCCTGAGCTTCCTGCTGATGCTCAGCCAATTCTTCTGGCGGGAATCCGAGGATCGTGCCGGCCACCTGCTGGCCCTCAACGACAGTCTCAATTTCCACCTTGAGCAGGAGCGCAACCTGCGCACCACTAACGAACGCATCATGGAGTTCTCCAAGGACATGCTGTGCTCGATCAGCCAGGACGGCCTGTTTACCATGGTCAGTCCGGCCTGCCGGGACATCCTCGGCTACGCGCCGGAAGAGCTGATCGGCCAGCCCTATGACATCCTGATGCTGGAGGAAGACCGGGTCGCAACCGCCGAACAGATCCACCGCCTGCAGGAGGCCGGGGAAATGGCCACCCACGGCTTCCGTAACCGCCACCGTCATCGGGACGGCCAGGTGGTGACCCTGTCCTGGACCGCCGAGTGGTCCGCCGAAGATGACGCGCTGTTCTGCGTTGGCCGTGACATTTCGGCCGAGCTGACGGCGGAGATCCTGACCCGGGAGCGGGACCAGTTCTTCTCCCTGTCACCGGACATGTTCTGCATCGTGGACCTCAACAGCCACTTCTTTGAACTCAACGATGCCTTCGTCACCGAGCTCGGCTTCGGTCGCGAGGAACTGATCGGAACGTCCTACCTGGACCTGGTGATTACAGAGGACCGGCCGGCGGTGCTGGCGGCCGTGCAGTCCCTGATCGAAGGTCATTCGGTGCGGGATCTGTTCATCCGCGTGCAGGACCGGGCCGGCGCCGAGCACTGGCTGGAGGTCAGCGCCACGCTCAGCAGCGACGACCTGATCTATGTGGTGGCCCGGGATATCACCGCCATCCGGCAAACCCAACAGCAACTGGCCCAGAGCGAGGCGTTGCTGAAAATAGCCGAGACCGCCGCCCGCATTGGCGGCTGGATGCTGGATGTTCGAACCGGTGAGTCAACCTGGTCCGACGTGCTGTTCGAGATTCACGAATTGCCCATCGGCGAGGCACCGCCGCTCAATGACGGCCTGTTCTACTATCTGCCCGGGTCCCTGGAGCGCATCTCGGCGGCGGTGGAACGCTGTAAAACCGAAGGCATCCCCTTTGACGAGGAGCTGCAGCTGCGCACCGCCAGGGGGCGGCTGCGCTGGGTGCGGGCGATCGGTCACGCTGTCTGCGACCAGCAGGGCAAGATCATCCGGCTGCAGGGCGGCTTCCAGGACATCACCGCCTCCCGCGAGGCGCTCGAGCAGATCCGGCGCATGGCGGAGCGCCAGGCCACCATTTTCGAAAGCATCACCGATGCGTTCTTTACCCTGGATCCCAGCTGGTGCTTTACCTACGTCAACCAGCGTTCCGAAGAGTTGCTCCAGCGCAGCCGCGAAGATCTGCTCGGCCGTTGTATCTGGGACGAGTTTCCGGCCGCCGTTGGCAGCGAATTCGAGCACCATTACCGCCATGCCGTCGCCAGCGGCGAATCCGTCAGCTTCGAAGCCTATTACGCCCCCCTGAACAACTGGCTGGAAATCAGCGCCTATCCTTCCGAGGAAGGCCTGGCCGTTTATTACCGCAGCATCTGGGAACGAAAACTTGCCGAAAAGCGTCTTCAGGATACCCTCGCGGAACTTGAACGCAGCAACCGGGAGCTACAGGACTTCGCGTTTGTGGCGTCCCATGACCTGCAGGAACCCCTGCGCAAGATCCAGGCGTTCTCTGACCGGCTGCTGACCCGGTCGGAGCAGTTCGGTGAGCAGGAGCAGGACTACCTGCGCCGGATGCAGTCCGCGGCAAACCGCATGCAGACGCTGATCCAGGACCTGCTGTCCTATTCCCGGGTCACCACCCGGGCCAGGCCGTTTGTCAGCTGTGATACCAACACCCTGCTCGCTGAAGTCCTGCAGGATCTGGAAACCGCGATCAGCCGCGAGCAGGCAACCATAGAGACGCAGCCCCTGCCCGCGGTCACCGGCGACCCGGTGCAGCTGCGCCAGGTGTTGCAGAACCTGTTGAGCAATGCCATCAAATTTCATAAAAAGGACCAGAAACCGCGAATTCTGGTCTACGCTGAGAATGAAACCCCGGACGGCTGGACACTGGTGGTCAGCGACAATGGTATCGGTTTTGATGAGAAGTATGCCGACAAGCTGTTCCATCCGTTCCAACGGCTGCACCAGCGTCAGGACTACGCCGGAACCGGGATTGGCATGGCCATCGTGAAGAAGATCCTGGACCGGCACGATGCCCGGATTACCGTCGCCAGCCAGCCCGGTGAGGGCACAACTTTCAGGGTCCGCTTCCACCAGCGGCCAGGAGACCTGTAAACCAGATGACTGAACGCACCCTGTCTCCCACTATCCTGATTGCCGACGACGATCCGGACGACCGGCTGATGATTCGCGACGCCTTCGCCGATCGCTGCCGCGACTGCCGGCTGTGCTTTGTCGAGGACGGCGAGGAAGCATTACGCTTCCTCGAGAACGCCCTGCACAAGCAGACGGCGGACTGCCCGTTACCGGATCTGATCCTGCTGGACCTCAACATGCCGCTGAAGGACGGCCGGGAAACCCTGCGGGAGCTGAAGGCCGATCCGCGCTTCCGCCGCATCCCCACGGTGATTCTCACCACATCGCACAGCGACGACGACATCGACGACTGCTATGACCACCACGCCAACTCCTACATCATCAAGCCCAATCGCTATTCGGAGCTGCTTGAGGTCGTGACTTCCCTGCAAAGCTACTGGATGGACACCGTCAACCTGCCGCCACAGAACCCGCACCATGAGTGAGACCGAGCCGAACCTGCAGATTCTTCTCATCGAGGATGACGAAGACGATTTTCTGATTACCCGGGACCTGCTGCAGGACGCCGGCCGGAAAGACGTGCAACTGACCTGGGCCGACTCCCTCGATGACGGCCTCGACGGCCTGCGCAGCGGCAGCTATGCCGTCGGCCTGGTAGACCTGCGGCTGGGTCCGGATTCCGGTCTCGACCTGATCCGCCAGGCCCGGGACGAAGGACTGACCACACCGCTCATCCTGCTGACCGGCCAGGGCGACGAGGACCTCGATAACCGCGCGGTGGAACTGGGCGCCTCGGATTACCTGGTCAAGGGCCGGCTCGATGGCCACGGCCTGATCCGCAGCATCCGTTATGCCATTGACCGCGCCCAGGCCACCGAGCAGCTGGCCACCAGTGAGGCCCATTACCGGCTGTTGTTTGATACCAACCCGGCACCTATGTGCCTGCTGGACACCGCAACCGACGCCATCACCTCGATGAACCAGGCGGCCCAGCAGCTCTATGGTTACCACGCCGACGACCTGCCCGGACTGACGCTGGATACGCTCAGGGCCGGCACCACGGGCCCGCTGGACAGCGAAGGTGTCATTGTCCGCAATGGCGGTCGCCTGGAATTCCACCTGACCCGTGCCGGGCGCCCCCTGTGCATGGAAGTCATCCCCCGGGAAATTGCCATCAACCAGCGCCCCCACCAGCTGCTGATGCTGACCGACCGGACCGAGGAAATCCAGAGCAACCGCCAGATGCGGCTACTCCAACGCGGTATCGAATCCACCTCCAACGGCATCGCGATTGCAGATGCGCTGAGCCCCGATATGCCGCTGATCTATGTCAATCCGGCCTTTGAGCGGATTACCGGCTACCGGGCGGAGGAAGTGCTGGGGCGGAACTGCCGCTTCCTGCAGGGCAGCACCAGCGATGCGGTCAACGATAGCGCATTGCAGGAAATTCGCCAGAGCATCGCCGAACAACGGGATGTTGCCGTTGTGTTGCGTAACTTCCGCAAGGACGGTTCGCCATTCTGGAATGACCTCTTCATCGGGCCGGTACGTAATGACCAGGGTCGGGTCACCCATTTTATCGGTGTCCAGAACGACATCTCCGACAAGAAATCTGCCGAGAGCGAACTGGCCTATAACGTCAGCCACGATGTGCTGACCGGGCTGCCCAACCGTTCCCTGCTGGAGGACCGGCTTACCCAGGCCTGCCAGTTTGCCGACCGTTACGGCCGCCAGCTCGCCCTGCTGTTTATTGACCTGGACGGCTTCAAGCTGATCAATGATTCCCTCGGCCACCGGATTGGCGACCGCTTGCTGGTGGAAGTGGCGCGCCGCTTGCGACAACTGGTGCGGTCCGGCGACACCGTCGCCCGCCTCTCCGGGGACGAGTTCATCGTGGTCCTGCCGGACCTGGCCAAGGCCGACGATGCGCTGCTGGTGGTGGAACTGGTCATCAACGAGATTGCCGCCCCCTACCGTATCGATGACCGCACCCTGCACCTGACCGCCAGCGTCGGTATCGCCACCGCCGGTGGCCACATCGACAACCCGATCGAACTGTTGCAGCAGGCGGACCTGGCCATGTACCGCGCCAAACAGATGGGCCGTAACACCTATCAGTGGTACTCCACGGAATTGAACGACGAGGCCAACAAACGGGTGATCCTGCGCAACGAACTGCAGGATGCCATCGATAACGACCAGCTCGCGGTCTATTACCAGCCACTGGTCGATGCCCGTACCAACGTCCCGAAATCCGTCGAGGCGCTGATTCGCTGGCAGCATCCGGAGCGGGGCGTGATCTCACCCCAGGACTTCATTCCGCTGGCCGAGGAAACCGGACAGATCAGCCCGCTGGGCCGCTGGGTGCTGGAGCGGGCCTGCCAGGACACCATCCGGATGCATGCCAGGGGGTTCCGTGACTGCACCGTATCGGTCAACGTATCACCGATCCAGCTGCGCAAATCCGGTTTTGTCGATGAGGTCAGCAGTGTGCTGCAGGCGTCCGGGCTGGCCGCCGAATTCCTCGAGCTGGAAGTGGTGGAGTCGGCCCTGCTTTACGATACGGCGGTAGTGGTCAAGGCCCTTAACGACCTGCGTGAACTGGGGGTACGGATTTCCATCGACGATTTCGGGACCGGCTTCTCCAGTCTCAGTTACATCAAGCTGTTACCGGCCAACAAGATCAAGATTGACCGCACCTTTATCAAAGACGTGATCAAGGATCGCAGCGATGCCGCGATCACCCAGGGGGTCATTTCCATGGCCCATCACCTGGGCCTGGAAGTGGTGGCGGAAGGGGTTGAAACCGAAGCCCACGCGGCCTTCCTGCGCAAACACCAGTGCGACCTGCTGCAGGGCTTTGCCTTCGCCCGGCCGCTGCCGTTCGACGAACTCATCCGCTATCTCAGTGAGGGCCGGAATGGCTACCCGGGCGCAACCACCGGTGAGGATGCGCCGCAACCGGCACAAACCCTGCTGCTGCTGGATGACGAAACCAACATCCTCCGCGCACTGACCCGGGTGCTGCGCCGCGACGGCTACCGGATCCTGTCCACCACCAGTGTCCGTGAAGCCTTTGAACTGCTGGCGGAAAACGACGTGCAAGTGATCATTTCCGACCAGCGGATGCCGGAGATGTCGGGGACCGAGTTTCTCAGCGAGGTCAAAGCCATCTATCCCGACACCGTGCGGATTGTGCTGTCCGGGTACACCGACCTGAAATCCGTCACCGAGGCCATCAACGAGGGCGCGATCTACAAGTTCCTCACCAAACCCTGGGACGACCAGCAGATCCGCAACCACGTGTTGCAGGCTTTCCAGCTGCACGCCGCGGGCAAGGGCTGAACGCCCCCGCCTGCGGCGGGCCAGGTTATCTGAATTCGCTCCGACGCCCCAGCGCAGCCCTAACGCAGCCCCAACGCCCGGGCATGGTGGTTGAGGTGGTCGTCGATAAAGGTCGCAATGAAGAAATAGCTGTGGTCATAACCCCGGTGCATCCGCAGGTTGATGTGGTGGTGGACCTTCTCGCAGGCGTCCGCCAGCGCATCGGGGTTGAGCTGCTGATCGAGAAACTCGTCCGCGGTGCCCTGGTCAATCAGTAACGGCAGGCGCTCACGGGCATAGGGGATCAGCAGGGTGGCATCCCATTCTTCCCAGGCCTCGCGGTCATCCCCCAGATAACCGGAAAACGCCTTGATGCCCCAGGGGCATTCGGTAGGGTTGGCAATGGGTGCGAACGCCGACACCGAGGCATAACGCCCCGGATTCTTCAGGGCACAGATGAGGGCACCGTGGCCGCCCATGGAGTGGCCACTTACCCCCCGCTGGTCAGTGAACGGCAATTCGCTCTCCAGCAGCGCGGGCAGCTCGCTGACCACGTAGTCATACATCCGGTAGTGACGGGACCACGGCTCCCGGGTGGCGTTGATATAAAAGCCGGCACCGCTGCCAAAATCGTAGCTGTCGTCCTCACCCGGCAGGTTAACTCCCCGCGGGCTGGTATCCGGGCACACAATAGCCAGGCCGAGTTCGGCGGCCCGCCGCTGCGCACCCGCTTTCTGCATGAAGTTCTGATCGGTACAGGTCAACCCCGACAGCCAGTACAGCACCGGAACCTTCCGCGGTTCCCGGCCCAGAGCCTGCGGTGGCAGAAAAACCGCAAACTCCATATCGCAGTCCAGCACCGCGGACCGGTGCCGGTAACGGCGGTGCTCACCGTCAAAGCTGACGTTGGTTGAGATAAGTTCCATGGCCACCTCGGTTGCTTGAGAGATCGCGGGGCCTAGTCGGCCTCGACAAATTTGGGTAATTCAATGCCGCACCCGGATTTTGCCAGCTCGGCCAGAATGGCGGTACGGGTGACGACGCCGATAAGCCGGTCATGATCGACCACCGGATAGACCTTCGGCTTGCCGGCACCGAGGTTCTGGGCAAGGTCAATCACCGCCATTTCGGGACCGACCGTCAGCGGTGAGCGGAACATCACGTCATCCACCGTGGGTTCACCTTCGCAATGGTAACTGCTCACCAGCAGCGAGTGGATGCAATCCTGTTCGGAGACAAAGCCGAGTACCTTACGGTGTTCATCGACAACGGGCAAACCGGTTACATGGTTGGCAAGCAAGGTCTTGACCACCCTGGTCAGCGGTGTGCCACAACGGATGGGTTCGATGTGGTTCCACATTACATCAGACACTTTGAGCGAACGCATGGTCAATCTCCTTCTGGTCCGGATCGGGCAGTTCACGCGGCCAGGGTTTACCGGCTGCAGATTTCCGATGGGTACCTATAACCATAGGCAATCCCGGCCGGAACAGGCAACGCAGAGGGTAAAAAAAATCCCGCGCTCCGGCTGCCACAGCCGGCTCATCGGACTTTTCCATTTACAGCTGAATATTAATGACTAAACTCAACGGGTTACGATAGCAAAAAGCTATTCCTGATGCGTCCGCAGGACGATCCATTACACCTTCCGGCCGCTTCGCGCCCGGAACCAACAGGAGAAACCATGGAAGCCATTCAAGCGTTCATTGGTGACATTAACGGCCTGGTATGGGGCCCGCCCATGCTGGTCATGATTCTCGGTGTGGGCCTGTTCCTCAGTCTCGGCCTCAAACTCATGCCGATCCTCAAGCTCGGCGCCGGCTTCCGGCTGATGTGGCAGGGCCGCCATGCCAGCAAGGACGATGCCAGCGAGGGTGAGATTCCGCCGTTCCAGGCGCTGATGACAGCGTTGTCGGCAACGGTAGGCACCGGCAATATCGCGGGGGTTGCCACCGCGGTGTTCCTCGGTGGACCGGGCGCCCTGCTGTGGATGTGGCTGACCGCCCTGGTGGGTATGGCCACCAAGTATTCCGAGGCCGTCCTCGCCGTCCGTTTCCGCGAAGTGGACGAGCGTGGTGCTCACGTTGGCGGTCCGATGTATTACATCCGCAACGGCCTGGGCAAGAACTGGGCCTGGCTCGGCGTACTGTTTGCCATTTTCGCGGCCATTGCCGGTTTTGGCATCGGCAATACCGTGCAGGCCAACTCGGTGGCGGATGTTCTGGAGGCCAACTTCCAGCTGCCACACTGGGTAACCGGCCTGATCCTGATGGTGCTGGTGGGCCTGGTGCTGATCGGCGGTATCCGCCGGATCGGCCATGTTGCCAGCGCCCTGGTACCGCTGATGGCGATTTCCTATGTCATTGCCGGACTGGTTGTACTGGCCATCAATGCCAGCGAGATTCCGGCCGCCTTTGCGCTGGTATTCAAGCATGCCTTCAGCCCGATTGCCGCCGAAGGCGGCTTTGCCGGCGCGGCGGTATGGGCTGCCATCCGCTTTGGTGTGGCGCGGGGTATTTTCTCCAACGAGGCCGGCCTCGGGTCGGCACCGATTGCCCACGCAGCCGCCCAGACCCGGGACCCGATCAACCAGGGCATGGTGGCCATGCTGGGTACCTTCATCGACACCATCATCATCTGTTCCATCACCGGTCTGGTGATCATCACCTCCGGAACCTGGACCTCCGGTGTGTCCGGTGCCGAGCTGACCTCCCTGGCCTTTGCCGAAGCCATGCCGGGCATTGGCAACTATGTGGTCGCCATCGCGCTGGCGGTGTTTGCCTTCACCACCATCCTGGGCTGGTCGTTCTATGGTGAACGCTGCGTTGAATTCCTCTTCGGCGTGAAAGCCATCACCCCGTACCGGGTACTGTGGATCCTGGCGATCCCCGTAGGCGCCACCCTCAATCTGGGTTTTGTCTGGCTGGTGGCCGACACCCTCAACGCGATGATGGCGCTGCCCAACCTGATCGCGCTGCTGCTGCTCAGCCCGGTGGTGTTCAAACTCACCCGCGAGCATTTTGACAAGCAAAAGAGCCTCGGCGTGCAAAAAGGGTAACGGGGACTCCCGGGGTTAGCCGGGGAAAACCCGGGCAATCGGCGGGGCGGGAAGGCGAGGGCAGATGAGACAGGTCATCGCCCTTGTGTTCCGGCCCCGTCATCCCCACTCATTATCGTATAGACTCAAAGCAGGTCCCGGCCCCGGGTCGGCACAGGCAACAGCGTGTTGTAACCCTCAACGATGTTGATCGAGCAAGGAGAAAGCACTATGAGTTTACGTCTTGGAGATACCGCACCGGACTTCGAACAGGATTCCAGCGAAGGCCGGATTCGCTTCTACGACTGGCTGGGTGACAGCTGGGGTGTGCTGTTTTCCCACCCGGCGGACTTCACCCCGGTGTGCACCACCGAATTGGGCCTGACCGCCAAGCTGAAGGATGAATTTGCCCGGCGCAACGTCAAGGCCATTGCCCTGAGCGTGGATCCGGTGGATTCCCACAAGGAATGGATCAAGGATATCGAGGAAACCCAGGGCTGTGTGGTGAACTTCCCGATCATTGCCGACGAAGACCGCACGGTTTCCGACCTCTACGACATGATCCACCCGAACGCCAACGACACCCTGACCGTGCGTTCGCTGTTTGTCATTGACCCGAACAGGAAGGTGCGCCTGATCATCACCTATCCCGCCAGCACCGGTCGTAATTTCAATGAAGTGCTGCGGGTTATTGATTCGCTGCAGCTGACCGATGAGCACAAGGTGGCTACCCCGGGCAACTGGGAGCGCGGCAGCGACGTGGTCATCGTGCCGTCCCTGCAGGACGAGGATGAAATCAGGCAACGCTTCCCGAAAGGTTACCAGGCGGTGAAATCCTACCTGCGGATGACACCGGACCCGAAGACCAACTGGAGCGGTGACTGATCACCATCCCGCAGTAAACCAAAGGCCGGCCAACCTGCGTTGTCCGGCTTTTTTTGTCGGTCGCCTTCGTCACCAGCCGGCCGGTACCCGGCCCTCACGGATCCGCTGGGGATGGTCACCCACATCCACCCGTGCCACTTCCGTCGCGGTACGGTAGGAAATCACCGACATCTGGTCGGTACCGCTCCAGGAAATGTAGCAGTAGTCGCCGGAGGCATCGGAGGTGACCCAGTAGGGCTTCGCCCCCAACCCGGTCAGCAACCGGTAACTGAAGGTTTCCCGGTCAACGATGGCCACATAGTCACTCATGGTGCCGGCCACGCACAGGGTGTCTCCGGCGCCATTCATCGCGATGCCGTGGTGGGCGGAATCATTGACGTAGAGCTCCTCCGGCAAGTCCGGCACCAGGTTTGGCAGCCGCGCCAGCCGGGTGACCACGCCCTGCTGCATGTCGTATTCAACAAAGCCGTGCAGAAACGACAACTGGAAGTAGAAAAAGCGCTCGTCGGGGGTATGGGCCATGGGCCGGATGGCCGGGCTCAGATCCTGATAACCGGCGGCACTGAGCTTTTCCGCAAAATCGAAGCGCTGGAGAATTTCCAGGGTCTCGGCATCCACCACCTGGAACACCCGCTCACCCTTGGTGAAGTCCAGCAGGTTGTTGTCGAGCGGGGTGAACACGTGGCCGATACTGGCATGGTAGATCTTCGAGCCGTCTTTGGAATAGACATTCTCGTGGGGCGAGTTGCCGGTCGGAAAACGGCCCAGCTCGGTACCGGTCTGCAGGTCGAGAATGTGGACCACGTTACCAGTGGAGGCGGACACCGCCACCCGGGTACCATCCGGCGAGATGGCCATGTGGTCGGAACGGTAACCCTCCACCCGGAAGCGCCAGGCGATCTGGCCGGTGTCGGTTTCAATCGCCACCACATCGCCAAAGCTGGGCCGGGACACGATCAGCAGGCGGCCATCGGGGCTGCTGTACATATCGTCGACGTATTGGTCATGGCCTTCCCCGATCAGGTAGCGGATCGCCTCGAAAAAGGCCAGTCGTACCGGGTTGAGGATAATCTCGGTCATCCGCTGGCGCTTGTCCGGGATGCCATTGATCCGGCCCAGCTTCTGGTAACTGCCGGCATCCACGACATCGATCGTGCCGTCCCAGTTGTTACCGACGAAGATCACCGCCCGGGTTACCCCGGGGTTGGTGTCACGGCTGTCGTTGGTGCCAAACCAGCCCGCCAGTACCGGTGGCGCGGCCAGGGCCAACAGTGTGCAAAGCAGCAGGGTGACCGGCCGTAACCGGCCAGGGTTGCGATTCATCCATGTCATATCGGGTATCCCCAGAGTTTGTTGTTTTTACTTCAGCGCACACTTGTACACTGAACAACCACGGGGATCTTTGACATTCTCGCCGGGCGGTCCGTCAGTTGGGTCAATACCGAGACTCGTCGCCCACAAAAAACCGGCTCGCGATGAGCCGGTTTTTCAGTAAGCCATGAAACCGCGGATCAGAACGCCGGTACCACGGCACCTTCGTACTTCTCGAGGATGAAATCCTTCACCGCCTGGGAGGTCAGGGCACCGGACAGCTTCTGCATGGCGGCGCTGTCCTTGTTGTCCGGACGGGACACCAGGATGTTGACGTAGGGCGACTCGGCACCTTCAATCAGCAGGGCATCCTCGGTCGGGTTGAGGCCGGCTTCGAGGGCGTAGTTGGTGTTGATCAGCGCCATGTCAACCTGGTTCAGGATGCGGGGCAGGGTGGCGGCTTCCAGCTCCTTGAAGTCGAGATCCTTCGGGTTCTCGGCAATATCCCGCGGCGTGGCAGTGATCTTGCTGGCATCTTCCAGCTTGATCAGGCCGGCCTGTTGCAGCAGCAGGAGTGCGCGGCCACCGTTGGTCGGATCATTGGGGATAGCAACCACCGCGCCTTCTTTCAGCTCATCAAGTGACTTGATCTTGCTGGAGTAGGCACCGAAGGGCTCAACATGGACACCTGTGACGGTCACCAGGTCGGTACCCCGGCCGGCATTGAATTCGTCCAGGTAAGGCTTGTGCTGGAAGAAGTTGGCGTCCATCCGCTTCTGGTCCACCTGGATGTTCGGCTGCACATAGTCGGTGAACACCTTGACGTCCAGCTCCACGCCCTGCTCCGCCAGCATCGGCTTCACGAACTCCAGAATCTCGGCATGGGGCACCGGAGTGGCGGCCACGCTCAGCTTGTCAGCGGCGTTGGCCGCGGAAAAAGTTGCAACGGCAGCCAGTGCCACCAGGGTTTTCTTGACGTTCATAGAAGCATTCTCCTGTTTGAATTATTTGCGGCTGAAATACAGCACCAGCCGATCCCCGGCCATCTGCAGCAACTGCACAAAAATTACCAGTAAGGCTACAGTAATCACCATGACATCGGTCTGGAATCGTTGATAACCGAAGCGGATGGCCAGGTCACCCAGGCCACCGCCGCCGATAACGCCGGACATGGCCGCGTAGGACACCAGGGTAATCGCGGTGACGGTAATGCCCGCGATGATGCCTGGCAGGGCCTCCGGCAGCAGTGCACCCAGGATAATCTGCCGCACGTTGGCACCCATCGCCTGGGTCGCCTCGATGATGCCGCGGTCCACCTCCCGCAACGAGGTCTCCACCAGCCGGGCGAAAAACGGCGCACCGCCGGCAACCAGCGGCGGAATGGCGCCGGCCACTCCCAGCGAGGTACCGATCAGCATCACGGTAAACGGGATCATCACAATCAGCAGGATGATAAACGGTACCGAGCGCAGCACGTTCACCACAAACGACAGGATGGCGTAGGCCACCGGCTGCTCCAGCAACTGGCGCTTGCCGGTGAGGAACAGCAGCACGCCGACCGGCAGGCCGATCAGCACACTGAACAGCAGTGACAGCCCCACCATCACCAGGGTGTCCCAGCTCGCCCAGCCAATCTCCGCCCAGTCCACGTTGGTAAACAATCCGTTCAGCAAGGCTTCCATCAGCGCAGTACCTCCACATGAACGTCGGCGGCTTCCAGCGCCTGCATGGCAACCTCCAGGTCTCCGCCGACCAGGGACAGGGTCAGCTGGCCGTAGGGGGTATCCTTGATGTGGTCGATCCGCCCGGACAGAATGCTGAAGTCCACACCGGACTGCCGCGCCACACTGCCCAGCAGCGGCCGGTAGGTGGATTCACCGCGGAAGGTGAGCCGCAGGATGCGGCCATCGGCATGGGCCAGATCCTGCTGCATCTCACCGCGATCGATGTTCTCGCTTTCAAACACGAAGTCCCGGGTGGTGGGATGCTGCGGATGCAGGAAGACATCGCTCACCGCCCCCATCTCCACCACGCGACCGGCGTCCATGACCGCCACCCGGTCACAGACCCGGCGTACCACGTCCATTTCATGGGTAATCAGTACAATCGTCAGCCCCAGCTCACGGTTGATGTCTGCCAGCAGCGACAGCACCGACTGGGTGGTCTGCGGGTCCAGCGCACTGGTGGCTTCATCGCACAGCAGGATGGTCGGCCGGCAGGCGAGGGCACGGGCAATACCGACCCGCTGCTTCTGGCCGCCGGACAGCTGGGAGGGGTACTTGTCCGCATGATCGGCCAGCCCGACCCGGGCCAGTAACTCGCTGACCCGGTCACGGATCTCACTCCGGGAGTAAATACCGGCCAGCTTCATCGGGAAGGCAATGTTGTCGGCCACGGTCTTGGATGACAGCAGGTTGAAATGCTGGAAGATCATCCCGACCTTGCGGCGAAAGGCCCGCAACTCGCCGGCGTCATAGCCGGTCACATTCTCGCCATCAATAAGAATACGGCCGCCCGTCGGGCGTTCCAGCAGGTTAATCAGACGCACCAGCGTTGATTTCCCTGCCCCGGAGTGGCCGACGATGCCGAAGACTTCGCCAGCTGCGATGGTCATACTGGTAGGATGGAGCGCGGGGATCGCCCGGCCCGCCACCTGGTATGACTTCTGGACCTGATCAAATTCAATCACGTGTGAGCCCTGTCAGCGCCTTGTGGGTGCAGCGTTAAAACCGGCCATTATAGACCAATTAACCGCCAAACCCGAGGGGAACCCTCTCGGGAGTTCCCCCTACACCGCGAGGGGCCCGGTGCGCTCACCTGCCACGGTAGCCACGGCCGGCACGCTGCCTCCGTCTACAGTTCGTACAGCTTGGTGACGTGAAGAATTGGCCCGGTGGGTGCACCGGTCGGCGAACCGCCCTTGGGCTCCAGGCTGATGGCCAGGGTACGGCTGCGACTGAGGGCCTCACGGGCGGCATCGGTGAGGGTCACCTGATAGATACCACCCACCGGCAAGACACCGAGGGACAGCGGATCACCCTGCTCCGGAACAATCCACAGCTCGTAATCCTTGCCCTGTTCGGGCTCCGCTGCCGCCACCGGCCGCAGTTTCAGGCGGTTGTCCACCGTGGTTTCACTGACCAGCCAGAGCGGATCGGCGACGTTCTGCTGGACAATCGCACCCGACAACTGCGGATAGGCAACCGGGGCCGGCTGGCGCACCAGCACCACCGCCATCACCAGCGCGGCGGCGGTAGCCAGCAGGCTCCAGCCCGGCCAGAACCAGGCGCCCCGGGGTGTTCTTGTAGGAGGTGTCGTGGTGCGGGCCTTCGCCGGATGGCCGCGGTCAGACCACAACCGCTGTTCAATCCGCTGCCACACCGCTTCCGGGGGCCGCTTCTCTTCCACTGCACCGGTGAGTTCACCGAGCCGCGTTTCCCAGAACCAGACCTCCTGGCGCACCCGCACCGATTCCATCATCCAGCGTTCGAACCGTCTGCGTGCCGGTCCCCGCAGGCTGCCCAGGACATATTCCGCCGCCAGGCTCTCTATCCGTTCCGGTGTCTTGTTCATCGCTCGAGGCACCTCTTGAGGGCGATCAGCCCGCGACGGATCCAGCTTTTCACCGTTCCAATGGGCGAACTGAGGGCTTCCGCCAGCTCATCGTGGGTAAAGCCCCGGTAGTAGGACAGCAGGATACTGTCGCGCTGCACCTCACTGAGTTCTTCCAGGCAACCGGTCAGTGCCGCCGAGCCGGCCTGGTGCAGAGACGCTTCCAGCGGGCCGTGGCGCTCGTCCTCCACATGTTCGAGCAGGTCGTCGCCCGCCGTCTGCCGCACCTTGCGGGCACGCATCAGATCGAGAGTCCGGTACCGGGCAATGGTCATCATCCAGCTCAAAGGGGCACCCCGTTCGCTGTGGTATTCACCGGCGTGGTGCCAGATCCGGATGAAAGCATCCTGCAGCGCTTCCTCCGCCAGCTCCTGCTGGCCCGCCAGCTTGAAACACAGCCCGTACATCCGCCCGGAAATCCGCTCATACAACTGCTGGAAGGCCTTGCGATTGCCCTGGGCGACCGAGCCCAGCAGCCGCATCAGCTCCTCCTGTTCCGCTTCCATCAACGCCATGGTGGTCCCGACTCCCTACCGGATAGTGGTGGATTCCACGCCCTGACGGTACCCGTCCCGGCGTGGTCTTACTGGTGGTGTTAAAGACTGTTACGACAAACCACGCTCCGGGGATGCGGAGGTTCCCGGTTTTTACGGGACTTGCTGTTTTTTTTTCACGGCGCTGCATCCGGAGGCAACACCCACCCGTTTGTTCTTCTGTACCACCAACCACAGATGAGGAATACGGAATGAACATCATGTTAAAGCGCTCCGCCCTCGTACTTGCGCTCGCCGGGCTGGGCATGACCGCCACCCTGAGCCATGGCTCCAGCCACCGGGAAGCGCCCTTTATCACCGAGATACCCAAGGTCGACGGCTCCGACTTCTACCTGTTCCGCAGTTACGAAGCCGGTCGTGAGGATTTTGTCACGCTGATCGCCAACTACCTGCCACTGCAGGATGCCTACGGCGGCCCCAATTACTTCGACCTGGATGCCGATGCCATCTACGAGATCCACGTCGACAATACCGGCGACGCGGTTGAAGACCTGACCTTCCGCTTCCAGCTAACGGACGTCACCAGTGACATCGAGCTGGACGTGGGCGGGGAAAAAGTGGCGATTCCGCTCAAGAATGCCGGCGCGATCGGCCCCGGGCCTGCCGATGTCGGGGCAGTGCAGCAACGCCAGACCTACAGCGTGAAGCTGGTGCAGGGCGATCGCCGTACCGGCTCGGTGATGGCCGTCACCAACAATGCCGACGGTTCCGAAACCTTCACCAGGCCGATAGACAACATTGGCACCACCTCCATCCCGGACTACCCGGCCTATGCCGCTGCCCATGTCTATGACATGGCCATTCCGGGCTGTACCGGTTCCGGTCGGGTGTTCGTCGGCCAGCGCAAGGACGCCTTTGCGGTTAACCTCGGCAAGATCTTCGATCTGGTCAGCATTCCACTGGCTGAGGCCACCAACGGCATACGGGACGATGGCATTGACGATCTCGCCGACAAGAACGTCACCGCTTTTGCCCTTGAGGTACCCACCGCCTGCCTGACCGGCAGCGCCCGCAGTGCCAGTGGTGACCCGGTGATCGGCGCCTGGACCACCGCCAGCATCCGCCAGGCCAGGGTTGTCAATCCGTCGCCCGGCGCCAACGGCAAGGGCGCAACCGTGGAAGGCGGCGCCTACGCCCAGGTCTCCCGCCTCGGCATGCCGCTGGTCAACGAAGTGGTCATCGGCCTGCGCGACAAGAATGCGTTCAACGCCAGCGAACCGAAGGACGACGGCCAGTTCGCAACCTACGTGACCAATCCGACGTTGCCCCAGCTGCTGCAGATTGTGACCGGCGAAGCGGTCGCGGAACCCCAGGTGTTTCCCCGGGTTGATCTGGTTGCCACCTTCCTGACCGGGCTGACCGTGACCGACGACACCGGTGCCGTGCTGTTCTCCAACCAGCCCGGTGGCGTACAGGCCTCCGACATGCTGCGACTGAACACCGCCATCGCGCCGGTTGACCTTGCCAGCCAGAACGATCTTGGCCTGGTGGCCGGGGACGCCGCCGGTTTCCCCAACGGACGGCGACCGGTGGATGATGTGGTGGACGTGGCACTGAACGCCACCATCGGCGCCCTGCTGCCCTTGTTCGGTGAAACCAACCCCAACGACGGCGTGTCCCTGGACGATGGCGCGGTCACCGACCAGACCCGACTACTCGACAGCTTCCCCTATCTGGGGCACCCGCTGGCCGGCTCAGTGACTGCAATGTAAGCGCAAGGAGAACCCCATGATCACACTGAAATGGCTGGCAGTAGCCCTGATTGGGTTGGCCGTCGCGGGTTGCGCGGACAGCAGCAACCACAGCGGCACCCTGAGTGCCGACTTCACGGTGTTCGTCAAGCAGCAGATCAACAACACCCGTGATGATCGCCAGGCGGTCGACCTCCGAAATGTGACGTTCCGGTTCAACGACCAGGACAACGAACAGGCCTATGACGATCTGTTCTGAGTCCACTCCCCGCCGCCTCCCGGCGGCCTTTCACCCTGCTCTTCGGAGCAGGGTGCTTTTACTTATGCTTTGGCTGATGGCGCTGGCCACCGGCCTGCAGGCCGCCCCGGCCCCCATTGCCAACGATTTTTCCGATACCGAAGTGCTGGCCCTGTTGCCCGCCGGGTTCCATGACACCCCGGACACCGGCAACCCTGATCGGCTGGCGGACCGGATTCAGGGGCATATCACCCGGGCCCGGACCGCAGGCGACCCCCGCCACCTCGGCTACGCCATGGCACTGCTCGAGCCCTGGCCCGATACCGCGATGACCGACCGCCTGCGGGTGCTGCGGGCCACCCTGAACCAGAGTCTGCACCGCTTCGACCAGGCACGGGCGGATCTCGATACTGTACGAAGCCGGTCCGCCGGCGGACAACCGTACCTGCAGGCCACCCTGACCCTCGCCAACATGGAGCTGGTCCGCGGCCGCTATGGCGCCGCGCGGGACGCCTGCAACGACCTCACCACACGCTACCCCGGACTGCTGGCCCAGCACTGCCTCGCCCGGGTCGACGCCCGCACCGGCAAGGCCGCCACCGCGTATCAGCGGCTGGCCAGTGCACTGCTCCAACGGCCCCCGGAAGATCCGCGGCTCCGGGCCTGGGTGGAAGGCACCCTCGGTGACATGGCCGCCCAACAGGGCCTGGTCACCGCAGTGACTCACTGGCAGACCGTCCTTCAACTCACCCCGGATGACCTGTATGTCCGCGCCCAGCTTGCCGACTGGCAGCTGGCGGCGGGACAGCCCGCAGCGGCAGTGGCACTCACCAATGGTTACGACAGCGTCGACCCGCTGGCCATTCGTCGTGTGATTGCCCTGCAAGCGGGGGGCCAGCCCGATGCGGCCCGTTCGCTGACCCGCAGGTTGCGGGAAAGGTTTGATGAAGCCTTGTGGCGAGGGAGCGACCTGCACCGGCGGGATTATGCCCGCTTCCTGCTCGATATCGACAACCGGCCAGGGGAAGCCCTGGATTACGCCGTGGCCAACTGGCGCGACCAGAGGGAAGCCGCCGATACCCGGCTGCTGTTACGGGCAGCACAGCGGGCCGGCGATGAGGAATCTATCCGCCAGGTGCGGCAATGGCTGGCCAGTGTCAACCAGAGCGACCGGAGATTTGACCTGCCGCCTTCCGGAGCACCCTTGCCATGACCAGGCCGCTTGCCCTGCTGCTTGCCCTGTGCTGCGGTTTACTCGCCACCACCGCCGCTGCCCACAAGGCCAGTGATGCCTTTCTGTACCTCGACAACCGCGGCGCCACGGCCACCCTGCGGGTGGATGTGGCGTTGCGGGACATCGCCCTGCTAACCAGCCTCGACAGCAACCGTGACGGTCAGGTGACCGGCGCCGAACTGCGGTCCGCGCGCTCCGCAATCATCGCGGCGGTGACCGACACTGTCCGGATAGAGGATGTCAGGGGCTCATCCTGCACCCTGCGCGGCGCATCCTGGGGCCTGTCCCGCCACAGTGACGGCGCCTACGCTGCCGGACGGTGGCACATCCAATGCCCGCAGGGCGAGTCGCCGGGCCGTCTGACCTATAACCTGCTGTTCGATCGCGACCCCCTGCACCGGGGCCTGATACAGGTCATCCGCCAGGACGGTGAACAGCTTGCGGTCCTCAGCCCCGACCAGCGGCATCTGGCACTGACCGGCGCACGCCCGTCCGCCATCGGGGTTTTTGCCAGCTTTGTCCAGCAGGGGGTTATCCACCTGCTGCTCGGGCTGGATCACCTGCTGTTCCTGCTGGTGCTGATCCTCCCCGCCACCTTCCGCCAGCGGCCTGCCCGGGAGGGCGGCCTCCGGGCCCGGCTCAGCGGGCTGGTGTGGGTGGTCACCGCCTTCACCGTCGCGCACTCCATCACCCTGGCGCTGGCGGCACTGGATATCGTGCGGCTTCCGGTCCCCTGGGTCGAACTGGTGATTGCGTTTTCCATCGCGGTGGCCGCGATCAACACGGTGTGGCCCTTCCTGGGCAAGAAAACCTGGAAACTGGCCTTCGGCTTCGGCCTGGTCCACGGCTTCGGCTTCGCCAGCGTGCTTGCGGAACTGACCAGTGGCCTGAGCGGCAAGACGCTTGCACTGGCAGGCTTCAATCTGGGCGTGGAACTGGGGCAACTTGCGGTGCTACTGGTGACCTTCCCCCTGCTGTACCTGCTGGCCGGTCACCGGCTGTATCGACGCGCAGCGGTGCCCATGGTCGTCCTGGGGGTGTGCGGGATGAGTGTATTCTGGATGCTGGAACGCGCCGGGGCGCTGTGAGCCCCGGCAGGCGTTACCGTCTTCTACCAGTCAGTGCAGCGCGCGCATCTGCCTGGGGTAGAGCGCCGCGCTGACTTCCGGCTCCTCCAGCAACTCGGCCATCTCACGATCGACGTCGGTTTCCTCACCTTCGTCCGGCAACGGCTCGAACAGGGTGCTCAGCCAGGCCGTCACGGAGGGCGCCTCACTGCGGTCGTAATCGGTGGACAGGGCACCGATGCGGCGGAAACCGATGATGCGCTGGTGACGCGGATCGCGGATCTGCTCGAAGCCGCGCCAGTAAATGCGGTCTCTGGTGTGCAGCTGGACAAACAGGGTATCGATGGGGTGTTCGGGATCGGCACCGGAAGTGCCGTCGTCCTCGTCGTCCACGACCGGGTCCGCACCGGGCTTGCGGCGGATGGTGGTCCAGGCCGGGTAGAGTACCGCCACCGCATCCGCCTCGACGTGTTCCCGGGCAGCGCGGAGGATCAGGGCCCAGCGGGCCTTGTCGGCATCAGTTTCAAGAGAATTGATGGGCAAGTCGTAGCTTTGTTCGCTGGACAGGACGATCGCCATCATGGGGGCGTCAAGTTCCCCCATGGCTTCAGCCTGTGCTACAGACACCAGTTCGTCGATTGCCATCGGTTGGTTCATAATACGCTCGCCTCCTCGATGCCATCAGGGGTAAATCAGGGAGCAGCGCACTCCCTGATTCACAGCATAGCCTGTTCCGGCTACAAAGATAAACGTGCAGAGCGTTATCCCGGATCACCCTGGGCCACCGCAGCCTCCGCCCGCTGGTAATGGGCAAACCAGGGTGACGCCTCTTCAAGCTGGGCCGCCAGCTGCAGCAACAGGGCATCCTCGCCATGGCCAGCGCCAAACTGGACCCCCACCGGCAAACCCGATTCAGTCCAGTGCAGCGGCACCGACATGGCCGGCGTACCGGTCAGGTTGCCGAGCTGGGTAAACGGCGTTCGCGCCAGGCTTTCCAGCGCCATCTGATCGACCTGGCCGCTGCGATGCACCAGGGTACCGGCCTTCAGGGCAAGCATCAGCCGTGCCGCCAGCTGCATGTGTGCCGGGGTGTCCAGCTGTCCGATACGGGCCGGCAACTGGCCGGTAGTCGGACACAGGTAGAGATCATAGCGCTCAAAGAACGACCCGAGGGCACGGGCAAAGTCGTTCCACTGCTGGCGACGGCGCACATAATCGGGCAGTGGCATACTCCTGCCCAGCATGGCGATCAGCCGGGTTTCGAGTTCAAAGTCGTTGTCACGGGCGCCAAACTCCTCCTGTGCCCGGGCCATCAGGGCAGAGACTTCACCGAAGTACAGTGCCAGGTAACAGCGCGCCAGCGCCATACCGTCAAAGTCCGGCCCGGCCAGCTCCACTTCGTGACCCAGGCCGGTCAGCAGGCGGGCGGTTTCCTCAACCGCGGCCACGCACTCCGGTGCCACCTCGGTGCCATAGGGCGAGGCGGTAAACATGCCAATCCGCAACTTGCGGGGCGGCTGTTTCATCAGCTCCGCGTATCGACCCGGCGGCGGTGCAATGGTGAACGGGTCGCCACTGGCAGAGCCGGCAAGGACATCAAGCATGGCTGCGCTGTCACGCACCGTGCGAGTGACCACATGGTCGGTGGACGCACCGGTCCAGGCCTCGCCCATGTACGGGCCGGAGGAGATCCGCCCCCGCGACGGCTTGAGCCCGAACAGGCCGTTGTACGCGGCCGGAATGCGGATGGAGCCGCCGCCGTCATTGGCACCAGCCATGGGCACGATACCCGCTGCTACCGCGGCACCCGAGCCGCCACTGGAACCGCCCGGCGTCAGTCGGGTATCCCAGGGATTGCGGGACGGCCCCCACAGGCGGGATTCGGTGACGGCCTTCAGCCCGAACTCCGGTGTCGCGGTACGACCGATAAACACCAGGCCCGCGCCACGACTGCGGCGGACGAACTCGGAATCCTGCAGCGCAAGGTTCTGGAGCAGGCCGCGACTGCCATAGGTACAGGGTTCACCCGCCTGTTCCTGGGCCAGATCCTTGAGCAGGAAGGGCACCCCGGCGAAGGCGGCACCGGGGGGTACCGGTTGCTGGAGCGCGGCGGAAAACTGGGGGTGGCAGATCGCGTTGATCCGGCCGTTGACCTTGCCGGCACGATCAATGGCGGCGTCACACACCTCACGGGCTGTCACATCACCACGCCGGATCAGCTCAGCGAGGGCCACGGCATCATGGCGCAGGTATTCGGATTCCTTCATGGTCACTTCCGGTTGTTGTTATCGGGGTGTCGGTGAACCGACAGGGCCAGCAACCGGCCCTGCGCGGATGCCCCAGCATACCGTAACCGTAACGCTATAAAAGTGACTCAATTGCCCCTTTCAGGCTGTCATCTCCGGGACGTACCTGGCTGCTGAAATGACGCACCTCCCCGGTGCCCTGGTCGACCAGGTATTTGTTGAAATTCCACTGCGGCTCGCTGCCCGAGCGCCGGGCCAGCTCGCGGAACAGCGGGTGGGCGTCGGTGCCACGCACCCGCTGCGGCGCGGTCATGGTGAAGGTCACCTCATAGTCCACGAAACACACTTCCGCAGTTTTGTCCTGGGATGCGGCTTCCTGGCGAAAGTCGTTGGAGGGTACTCCGATGACAACCAGGCCACGGGGGCCGTAGGATCGGTGCAGTGCTTCCAGGCCGGTAAACTGGCCGGTATAGCCGCAAAAACTGGCGGTATTGACGATCAGTAACGGTTTGCCGGCAAAAGCCTCACACAGATTGACCGTTTCCGTGGAGCGCAGGCGGTTGAATTCTTCGACCAGCCAGTCGGGGCATTCCGCCAAAACCAGCGGGGCCGACAGAGCCAGCATTACAATCACGATAAGCCGTTGAACGAGCATGGACGTCCCTCCTGCCAATAGCTACGATTCTGGCAGGCAAGTGGTTTTCCTGCACAGAACAAATAGGCCTATGAACTACCTGATCAAATGCTGCCTGGTTATGACTACCCTGGCCAGCCTGTCGCTGGCCGCACGGGCCGAACCACAGGACCCCGTACCGGACACCGTCACAACAGAACCCGCCGGCTGGGTGCAGGTGGTTCGAAATTCGCCCTACTGGGTCAGCCAGGGCGTTCACCAGAACATCCTGACCATCCGGCGCTGGGTGCTCGGGGAGTCCGGCTATTGCAGCAACACTGATCGTCACATCCTGTTCGACATGCGCGGCCGCTTCCTAGGTTATATGGACAACGGCGACACCCGGGCGGAGACCCAGCAGCGGATCAACAACCTGCGAACCACCCTGGTCACCCGCGGCGAGGTGGAACAACAGGTCCCGGGTGCCCCCGACACCACCGGCTACCCCTTTGCCCTGGCCTGCGACCAGCCCCATGTCGACCTGCCGGAAGCCATGGCGCGCTATCTGGGCACCCTGCCGGGCGACCGGATCTGGGGGGCGTGGGATGACATCACCTTTGCCAGCCAGGACAAACCCCGGCCGCTGCACGAGGCCCTCGACTACGTCTACAGCACCCGCAGCAGCCAGCAACGCATCGACCTGCCGGCGGGCATGCAGCGGCTGATCGCCGGCCAGCTGATGATCGAAAGCGGGGGCCGGCAGCGGGCGCACTCCGCGGCCAATGCCCGCGGCATCATGCAGCTGTCGACCACTGCGCTGGCGGATTGCGGGATCGAACCGGCCAACTACTGGCACCGGCTGGCCCAGCTCGACTGTGCCCTCAGGCTGACCAGCCAGAATGCCCGTAACCTGCGTGCCGACTTCGACGCCCGCTTTGGCCACCTGCCGGCCGGCAAGCGCGAGGAACTGTTCACCCTGCTGCTGGTGCAGGCGTTCCACGGTGGCGCCAGCCGGGTGGGGGAACTGCTGGCTGAAGGCGAACTGGCCCGGCCGGCGGCCTACTTTGCCGAGCACCACGACAGCTATACCGCCGGCGACATTGCCTTTGGCATGGTGTTCCACAACCTGGGACGCAATAGACTGGGACTGGCATCCCTGTATTATGTTGCCGATGTACAACTGGCAACCGAGGCGCTGTGCCATTCGCCGCGCCTGAAAGACACCGGGTTCTGCAGCACGCCGGAGTGACCACGGTTTGCCAACAGACCCGGAGTAACCTTGGACCTCACCCTCATTCCCGATGGCCTGACCACCGTCACCGCCATCACCCTGCTACTGAGTTCGGTCGTGACCTCGATGATAACCGCCAGCCTCGGTGCCGGCGGCGGCGTGCTGTTGCTGGTGCTGATGGCCATGTGGATGCCTCCGGCGGCGATCATTCCGGTCCACGGCATGGTCCAGCTCGGTTCCAATACCGGGCGGGCAGTACTGACCTGGCGTCACACCGACTGGCGGGTCATTCTCGCCTTCCTGCCCGGAGTCATCGCCGGGGCGGCCCTCGGCGCCTGGCTGCTGGTCGACCTGCCACCCCACGTCTGGCAACTCACCATCGGCCTGTTCGTGCTCTGGCTGTGCTGGGGTCCGGCCCTGCCGGCCGCAGCCTTTGGGACGCCGGGCATTTTCCTGGCTTCGGCCCTGACCAGCTTCATCAGCCTGTTCGTGGGGGCAACCGGTCCGCTGGTGGCGGCATTCATCAAACAGTTGCATACCGACCGGTTCGTCACCGTTGCCACCTTTGCCACGGCCATGACCTTGCAACATGCACCGAAAGCCCTGGTGTTCGGGGCCGCGGGTTTCGTGTTCCGGGATTGGCTGCCGTTTATTCTGGCGATGATCGGCTGTGGCTTTGCCGGCACCTGGCTGGGCTTGCATGCCCTCCGCCGGATCAGCAATCGCCAGTTCAGCGGGATATTCAACGTGTTATTGACGGTACTCGCGCTGCGGCTGCTCTGGCAGGCCAGCGTGGCCGCCGGCTGGTGGGGCTAGGGCCAGGGGCCAGGGTGAGGACCGGGGCTGGGGGCCGGTTACTGCTCCGGCGGCACGGGCACCGTGACCACGGTGTTGCGGCCCCGGGCCTTGGCCGCATAACAGCCTTCATCGGCACGGGCCATCGCCTCCCGGGGGCTGGCATCGGCGGCCGACAACTCGGTCAGCCCGATGCTGGTGGTCACACCGAACACCCGGCCGCCGCTTTCGATGGTCAGCGCCTCGACCTCTGCCCGCAGCTTCTCTGCCAGCGCGGCGGCCCGCTCCAGGCCGCAGGCCGGCAGGATGATGCCGAATTCGTCACCGCCAATCCGCGCCACCGTGTCAGACTGGCGCACTGCGGCGCTGAACAAGTGGCCAAGCCGCCGTAACAGGTCATCACCCAACAGGTGACCACCCTCATCGTTGACCGGCTTGAAATGGTCCAGGTCAATCAGCATCAGCACGCTCGCAGTAACCAGGTTTGGCGCTTCGCCCAGCCATTTCACCAGCGCTGCACTGAAAGCCCGGCGATTCAGCAGGCCGGTCAGGCTGTCATGGGTGGCTTCCCAGGACAGACGCTGTTCCTGTCGCCGCCGCTCGCTGTCATCCCGCAGTACCACCACCAGCCGCTCGTTGGCCTCGCCCCGGTGCAACCGCACCAGCGTGAGTTCCACGGCAAACTGCTGACCCCGGCCATTACGCAGCTCGGCATAGAGACTGTCGATATCACCTCGACCCAGCAGTTCCTCCCGCGCCAGCGGCTCGCCCTCGGCGGCCAGTTCAACCAACGCGAAGAAGTTGCCTTGCTGCCAGCGAACCCCGGCGCCGAGGAAGGTACAGGCGGCGCGGTTGGCGTAGCGGATAATGCCCCGGTTATCCACCATCAGAACGCCCTCCTGCAGCACACCGAGGATCACATCGGCGCGCTGCTGCTCATCACGCAGCTGGCTTTCCACCTCCAGTTCGTGGGTGATGTCCCGCACTACGGTGATGGTACCGATGGACTTGTCGTCGGTTTCGATGGGCGCGGTCATCACGTCCACCCAGCGCAGCTCGTTGTCCGGCCGGTGACGAACCCGGAACTGGCCCCGGAAAACCTTCCCGCTGGCCAGTGCGGCCCGCCATTCACGGATGGCGCCAGGCCGGTCCTCCTCATAGACACCCTGGATCAGGTAGCTGTTGATCAGGCTGCGGGGGTCACTCCCCATGATCTGCTCGAACGCGGGATTGACGAACTCGATGCGACCGAGGACATCGGTCTGGATAATGCCGATCGGCGCACTGCGCGACAACGAGCGGAAAAAGGCCTCCCGCTCGGCCAGGGAATCCAGCACCTCATTGCGTTCGTCCAGTATCTGGTTGAAGGTGTCGGCGACCCGCCGGATTTCCCGTCCGCCACCGACCCTGACCGGCGCCAGGCGAAGCCCGAGATGGCGGTCGGCAATCTGCTCGGCCAGATCCCGCATGGGCGCCATCAGGCGGCGGAACACCAGGAAGACCAGCGGCCCGAGCAACAGGATGACCGCAAGCACCACCCAGAACATCACTTCCGCGGTGGAGGTGCCACCCGGAACCAGACGGTTCTGGTCCGCCAGGTGAATCACCACACCCACGATCACTGCAACAAGCACAACCACCGTCAGCACGAAAACAACGGCGCGATTGACCAGGCTGGAAAACCACTGACGCAACATGGGTGTCAGAACAACTCCTGCACTGTGTGAAGGGGGCTCATCACTCCGAGGGTACGACAGAAACGCCCCGAATCAACCGGTATTTTAACAGACCTGAGCGCAATCACTGATGCCACTTCCCAACTTTAATATTAATCGTTATCATTTAGATCCAGATTTTTATGAGGTATTGCCATGTCTTCCGCTCTGCCGCCTGCTCCGGCTCCCGGCCTTGAAGGCCTGATCCTGCAACTGACCGACATGGGCGGCCCGGTAATGTGGGTTCTGCTCGCCCTGGCGATCACCGGCCTGGCCACCTTTTTTTACCTGTTGCTGTTCGGCGCACTCTTCGCACCGCGGATGACCCGCCGCCTGCGTCGCGCCATCGCAACCTGGCAAGCCGAACCCAATGATGCGCATGTCGCCGCCCTGGCTACCTCCACCGGGCGACTGGCGCGACTGAACCCGATGGTACAACTGGCCCTTACTGCCACTGACGCTCAAACCCGCCGCGAGGATCCCGAAAAACTCCAGCAGCGGCTGGCCCGCGATGCCCAGCACGCCCTCGAGCCCTTCGAGGCCCCGCTGAAAATTCTGGAGGTGATTGCCGCCCTGGCGCCGTTGCTGGGCCTGCTGGGTACTGTGCTGGGCATGATGGATGCCTTCAGTGCCATGGCCGCCAGTGAGGGCCGCGCCAATGCCAGCCAGCTCAGTGGCGGTATCCACGAAGCACTGACCACCACCGCCGCCGGCCTGGTGGTGGCCATTCCCTTCGCGGCCCTTGCCGCCTGGACCGAGTTCCGCCTGCGGCGGATCAGCAAAACCATCAACAGCACCCTCGTCACCCTGCTCACCACCGCACCAGCCATTCCGGAGCCGGCCCGTCAGCAAGACGCGCGGGTAGTGCCGGCAGCCCGCCGTCGCGACCAGCACACGGTCATCAGCGAACACCACCGCCGCCTTGCCAATGCAGCTGGTTGAGCCCCGGCCTGCGCGGCCGTTACCGATCCGTATCACGCCGCTGATCGACGTGGTGTTTATCCTGCTGGTGTTCTTTATGCTGACCTCCCGGCTGTTGCCCGTCGGCCTGCTTGAACTGGACAACAGAACCTCAGGCACACCGGTGACCGGCGGTACACCGCTGCCGCAACTGCTGGTCGGCCCCGATGGGCAGGTGAGCTGGGACGGCCGGACGCTGCCGCTGGCTGAGCTGGTAGCGGCCCTGCAGGCAAAGCAGGTTACCGAAGTCAACCTGGCCACCACCGCCACCACCGGCCTCGGTGTATTCACCCGCACCCTGAGCACACTGGACCAGGTGGATATTGCAGCCCACTGGCAGCGCCAGAATCCCGGGAGCCGGCAGCATGACTGAGCTGGTACCGCCGCCGCAGAGCTCCGGCAAATCCCTCCTGGACCGGGTGGAAGACGCCCTGCTGCCATTGATCAACCTGGTCTTCCTGCTGCTGATGTTCTTCATCGTTGCCGGTCAGCTGGCCGACACTCCGCTGCCGGAACTGCCCGCTGCCGCGAATGCCTCTGACCCGGCACCGCCCGACGCGGACCTCGTCCTGCTGGCCAGTGGTGAACTGAAGGTGGCCGGGTTAACCGTGGCCCGGGACCGGCTGCTGCAGCAACTGCCATCACCGGACGCCAGCCCGACTTTGCGGATTGCCGCTGCCGGAAGTGTCACCATGGCGGACCTTGAGGAGCTGCTGCGCACCCTGGAGCAGGGCGGCTTCCGCGACGTTATCCTGCTGACGGAGCCCCAGCCATGACCGGCCCGGGCCCGGGGATGCGGATCCTGCTGCTGGTGGTCGCCAGCCTGCTGGCCGGGCTGGTCATCGCCGCTGTCTTCCCTGACCAGCCGATCCGCTTGCAGCCCGTTGGCGATGCCGCCATCAACCGCGCACCGGCCCTCCGGATCAGCCTTGCCGGAGCAGACACCGCCGCAGAGCCGGTCGCCGAAGCGGAAGCCCCAATCCCTCCGGTCCCAGAGCCAGAGCCAGAGCCAGAGCCAGAGCCAGAGCCAGAGCCAGAGCCAGAAATGGTCGCCGAGCCGGAGCGGCAACCGCAACCGCAAACCAGGACGGCAGCTCCGCCGGACCGCGCCGCTGCCCCGACACCAGCCACCGCCGACGCCAAGGGCGACCGCACCGAGCAGAACCAGGAAGTGTCACAACAGGCGGTGTCACAACAGGAAGTAGCGCTGACGGCCGGCGCCTCGGCGGACACGGACAACTACCTGAGCCGGCTGATCCGTCATATCAGCCGGTTCTACCAGTACCCCCGCCGCGCCCGCCGCCTCGGCCAGCAGGGTGTACCGGTACTGGAGTTCAGCTTTGGTCGCGACGGCACCCTGACCGGCACCCGGCTGCGGGAAACCTCCGGTCACGACCTGCTCGACCAGGCCGCCCTGGACATGCTGGCACAGGCCAACCCGCTGCCGCCGGTACCCGAGCAGATGCCCGGCGCAAGCTTCAGCTTTGCCCTTCCGGTGCGCTTCAGCCTGCGCTGAAGCCCCACACCGGCCCGGACCAGGACCGTGCAAGCGACGCACAGATCCGGGGCACCGCCAGCCCGGGGCAGGGAGGCCAAACCCCGACTGGCGGCAGCATATTCTCTGTAACCACCTGATTATTAGAATTAATTTAAACAAAAACCAACGCTGGCACAGAGTCTGCTTGATTCAGAACAGGGTCAACAGCGACCCCTGCAAGTTCCAGTGACAACCTGATTCAGACGACGGCGTCTTCCTGTTTCCGATGTAAACGGCAACGGGCAGCGCCGTTTTTTTGTGGCGAATCCGGATCGCTGCGCCCTCCGACGGGCCGCGGACGATCAAGCGGATCAGAGGGGAATACTATGTCTTATATCGTGCCATCCGAGTTTGCGACCAAAATGGTCGATGCCGGCGAATCCAAAATCTACATGTCAACGCGGGATACCCTGATACGGGCGTTTATGGCCGGCGCTATCCTGGCACTGGCGGCGGCATTTGCCATTACGGTCGCGGTGCAGACCGGCGTGTTCCTGATCGGGGCCCTGCTGTTCCCGGTCGGTTTCATCATGCTTTACCTGATGGGCTTTGACCTGCTCACCGGGGTGTTCATGCTGACCCCGCTGGCCCTGCTCGACAAACGCCCGGGCGTCACCGTCAGCGCCATCCTCCGCAACTGGGGCTGGGTGTTCCTCGGCAACTTTGCCGGCGCGCTCACCGTCGCCTTCCTGATGGCGTTCATCTTCACCTACGGCTTCAACACCGAGCCGGGTCCCATCGGCGAAAAACTGGCCAGTGTCGGTGAAGCCCGTACCCTGGGCTACGCCGAGTACGGCCTTGCCGGCTGGCTCACCATCTTTATCCGCGGCATGCTGTGCAACTGGATGGTCTCCATGGGCGTGGTCGGCGCCATGATCTCCACCAGTGTCAGCGGCAAGTTCCTCGCCATGTGGATGCCGATCATGCTGTTCTTTTTCATGGGCTTCGAGCATTCCGTGGTCAACATGTTCCTGTTTCCGTCTGCCATGCTGATGGGCGGCGGCTTCTCCATTGCCGACTACTTCATCTGGAACGAGATTCCCACGGCCCTGGGCAATCTGGTCGGCGGTCTCGCATTCACCGGTCTCACCCTTTACGTCACCCACGTGCGCACCGCACCCCGGCGCGATATGGCACAGCCGGCGATGGGCAGCGCCACGCTGTCGGCCAGCCGCAGCTGACACCGGCGCCCCGGCCAGCCTGCGGCCGGGGCATTGCCATGACAGACCGGATCACTCTCATGCCCACTCCCATGCCCACTCCCACGCCCACTGGCAAGCCCGCGCCTGGGTGTGAGCCCGGTCCGGACCGCCGCGCCGAGTTGCGGATTACCAGCGGCCAGTACTCCAGTGCCGGCCGCAAACCACTTAACCAGGACTTCCACGGCCTGTGCATCCCCCGCGGCCACCCGTTGACCACCAAGGGCATTGCCATTGCGATTGCCGATGGCATCAGCAGCAGTAATGTCAGCCAGATCGCCAGCGAGGCCGCGGTCGCCGGCTTCCTCAGCGATTACTATTCCACGCCGGACAGCTGGACTGTGCAGCAGTCGGCGGGACGGGTGCTGCGGGCCACCAATGCCTGGCTGCACGCGCAGACCCGGCAGAGTCGCTATCGTTACGACCTTGACCGTGGTTACGTCTGCACGTTCAGTGCGCTGATCCTGAAATCTGCCACCGCCCACGTCTTCCATGTCGGCGACACCCGGATCTACCGCGTCGCCGGTCAGCGGCTGGAGCAACTCACCACCGATCACCGGTTGTCGCTGTCGGCAGAGCAGTCCTGCCTGACTCGGGCCCTGGGCATGGAGCCGGGCCTCGATGTGGAGTATCAGCAGGTCGCGGTCCGGCCGGGCGATCTGTTCGTGCTGGCCACCGACGGCCTCTATGACTACCTCCGGGAAAGCGACTTCGCCAACCTCCTGCAGGCTCACCACGACGACCTGGATACCGCCGCCCGGGCCATGGTGGAGGCTGCCCTCGCCGGAGGTAGTCCGGACAACCTCACCCTGCAGCTCATCCGCGTCGAGGCGCTGCCCCGCCACCGCCTGCCGGCCGACCTGCAGCGGCACTGGCTGGAGCTGCCCTTCGCAGCGGAATTGCGACCCGGCCAGCGCTTTGACGGTTACCGCATCCTGCGCCTGCTTCACGCCAGCAGTCGCAGCCACGTCTACCTCGCGGTGGACGAGGCCTCCGGCGGGGAGGTGGTGATCAAGTGCCCGTCGACCGAACAGCGCGATAACAGCCAGTACCTGGAGCAGTTCCAGGCCGAGGAATGGGTAGCCCGTCGGATCAACAGCGATCATGTGGTCAGACCCCATGCGGTAGACCGGCAGCGCAGTTACCGTTACCTCGCCACCGAATTCGTTGCCGGCAAGACCCTGAAACAGTGGATGCTGGACAACCCGGGCCCCGACCTGGAATCGGTGCGCAACCTGGTCACCCAGATCGCCCGCGGCCTGCGGGCCTTCCACCGGCTGGAGATGGTGCACGGTGATCTCAAGCCGGACAACATCCTGGTGGATGGTCACGGCACGGTTACCCTGATCGACTTCGGCGCGACCCGGGTGGCCGGGCTCCGGGAACTGGCACCGGATCAGCAGGCCCACTGGCCCCAGGGCGCGGCGCTGTACAGCGCTCCGGAATGCCTGCTCGGCGACCCCGGCGGCTGGCTGAGCGACCAGTTTGGCCTCGGCGTCCTTACCTATCAGCTGCTGAGCGGCCAGCTGCCCTATGGCGCGGACCTGCCCAAGGCCCACACCCTCGGCCAGCAACGGAGGTTACGGTATCGACCGCTCGGCCGGCTCCGCCCGGACCTTCCGGCCTGGGTGGACCCGGCCATTGCCCGGGCCGTTGCCATCGAGCCCCACCGGCGCTACCCCGCATTGTCCGAATGGCTGTTCGACCTCAGGCAGCCACCGACCGACTGGCACAGCCGCCCGCGGCAGCCCCTGATGGAGCGCCATCCCGTGGCCTTCTGGCAGACCGTGTCGCTGGGGTTGCTGGTGGCGCTGCTGGCCGTGCTGGCGGCGGACTGACCCGCAGGGGTCTGGCCGTCCGTGCAGGCAAGAACTGGCCCGGCCGGCAAGTCATCGCCCGTTGCCGGGCAAGCACTTGCCTGCGACCCGGGATTCGCAACCCGCAATAACCAATTACTTATTGTTTTAAATAGCTATTTCTGAGGTGGCACAGGATTTGTTTACAACCTCGGCGTCCAGGGAATCACCCGGGGACAACCATTCAACTTACAGTCATGGAGCAGACTAATGCCAACTCCTTGTTATATCAGCATCGAAGGCCAGACCCAGGGCAACATCACCGCCGGCGCGTTCACGTCCGACTCGGTGGGTAACATCTATGTGGAAGGCCACGAAGACGAAGTGCTGGTGCAGGAATTCAACCATGTGGTTACCGTGCCGACGGATCCCCAGTCCGGCCAGCCCTCCGGCCAGCGTGTCCACAAGCCGTTCAGGTTCACCGCAGCACTGAACAAGGCCACCCCGCTGATGTACAACGCCCTGGCGTCGGGCGAGATGCTGCCGAAGGTTGAAATGAAGTGGTACCGCACCTCCGTCGAGGGCAAGCAGGAGCACTTCTTCTCCACCATCCTCGAAGATGCCACCATCATCAACATCGACTGCAAGATGCCCCACTGCCAGGACCCGGCCAAGGCCGAGTTCACCCAACTGGTGGAAGTGTCCCTGGCCTACCGCAAGGTTACCTGGGAGCACGCCGTAGCCGGTACTTCCGGTGCCGACGACTGGCGCTCGCCGTTCGAGGCCTGATTCTTCGGGACCGGTCACCGCAAACGGCAGGCTCAAGGTCTGCCGTTTGTGGTTGTGGCGCATCAGCCACCCGGCTTTGTATCCCGCCCGGAACTGCAGGTATCATCCTGGGCAACACCAAAACCGGATGTTTGCTGAACCTGATGACTGCCTTTCACGCCCCAAGTCTCCCCGGCGCCCGCCAGCTCGGCCAACTCATGTGCGACGCCACCCGTCACCGGCTGTGGCGACCGGCCAGGGACTGGCTGCAGGAGCGGGCGCCAGGCAGTGAACTGGTTTGCCGGGTAGGCTCCGGGCAGGCAACCTACCACCGCTTTGATCCGGCTCGCCGCCAGCACCTGATTACCTACGGTGTCCGCATGATCGCGGCGAAACACCAGCCGGATTCCGCCCACGGCTGGTTATCCGCCCGGGAGATCCTCAAACGGGGCTACTTTGGTGGTGAGCTGAGCACCCTCAACCTGCTGGCCCACACCTGTTGCCATGAGTTTGCCCACCTGCTGCAGTACAACGCCGGGCAGCGCAGCTATGGCTCGGTACACAACCGGCACTTTTACCGGATCCTGGATCAGCTGCACGCCAGCGGCGGCGCCGACGCCACCCGCCGGTTCCTTGCCGAACAATCACAGGCGCTGGCCATTCCGCTGCCAGCCACGCCGTTTGCAACAGCCGACGGCCATCTGCAGGCCCATGACTGGCAAGTAGGGGAAGCGGTGTACTTCCGCCACGGCACCCGGCGCCATGACGGCGAAATCATCCGGGTCAATCGCAAAACCTGTACCGTACAGTGCAGTGGCTTGTCCCGCGGCCTGCGCTACCGGGTTCCCTGGTCCCTGTTGCGCCGCCCGGAACCGCCGACTCCCTGACAACCGATCCGCCTCAGCCAATCCCCGGAGCGGGCAGCACCGCTTCTCCGAAACGGGCCAGCAACCCCCGCAGTTCGGGAATGCAGGAGCCGCAGTTGGTACCGCATTGCAGACGCTGGCCCAGCGCTTCCACACTCCGGCTGCCGTTCTCGATCGCCGCGGCAATCTGCCGTTCGCCAACCTGGAAACAGCTGCACACCAGCGCACCGGCGTCCTCGCTACCGATCGCCTTTGCTGCCAGCAAGGCACGCCGCACCGGCGCAGCCAGGACATCCTCGGCAAAACAGCCGGACAGCCAACCGAGGTCCGGCAACTGGTCCGCCCGGGCATCCACCAGCAGCACCGCCTGCAGCTGGCCAGCGACCAGGTGGGCAGCGCGGAACCGGCCCTGCGCCGGGTCGGCCATCACCAGTTGCGGCTCGCCGCCCAGCCAGTGGGCCGCCTGCTGTTGCCAGTCAACCACACCGTCACCGGCCAGCCACCAGCTGTCACACTGGAGCCGTGGCTGCCGGCACCAGTAGCCGACGTGCCCCACCTGGCGCGGCTGCCAGCCACGACCACGGCGCTGGAGCACGCAGGCATGCCAGCGCGCCCGCAACGGACGCAGGCTGGCCACACCGTGCTTGGCTTCCGGCTGACCGGAAAGCGGGTCGGTTACCGGCGCCACCAGGGCACTCGCCAGACCCTGGCCGGTGAAGCGCTGGTTCCAGTGAATGGGCACAAACACCTCCCCCGGTCGCTGGCCCTCGGTAAGGCGGACCCGTCCGGTAAACCGGCCGTTGCCACTGCCGGTGAGCTGGCCCAGGTCACCGTCCTGCAAGCCAAGGCGCCGGGCATCCGCCGGGTGAACCTCGATGAACGGTTCCGGGCGGTGTGCCAGCAGGCGCGGGGCCAGGGCAGTACGGGTCATGGTGTGCCACTGGTCACGAATCCGGCCACTGTTGACCACCAGCGGGGCGGCCACCGTGGTTTGCTGGCGGGGTGCGACCGTTGTTACCGGCACCAGGCGGGCCCGGCCATCCGGGGTGGCGAAATTACCGTTACTGAACAGTCGTGGCGTGCCCGTCAGCCTGCCGTGACCATCGACGCCAACCGGCCACTGCAGCGGTGCCAGGTCATCGTATTGCTGCGGGGCCAGGCCGGCGAGGGCGGCGATGTCGAATTTGCGCCGGCCGTGATTGCCCAGTGCCGACAGTGCGGCATGCTCGCGAAAAATCTCGACCGGAGCGCGGTAGCCGAACGCTTCACCATGGCCCAGTTGCCGGGCGAGCGCCGTGATAATCCACCAGTCCGGGCGAGCGTCACCGGCCAGGGGCAGGAATTGCCGTTGCCGTGAGATGCAGCGTTCGGAGTTGGTGACGGTGCCGTCTTTTTCGCCCCAGCCGGCGGCCGGTAACAGGATATCCGCCAGCGCCGTGGTGTCGGTATCGGCCATGCAATCGGAGACAATCACCGTAGGGCACCGGGCGAGCGCGGCACGGACCCGCGATGAATCCGGCAGGCTGACGGCCGGGTTGGTGCCCATCACCCAAAGCACCCGGATCTCCCCCCGGTGAACCGCTTCAAACAGCTCCACCGCTTTCAGACCCGGCCCTTCGGCAATACCGGCCGCGCCCCAGAATCCGGCTACCAGCTCCCGGGCGCCGGGGCTGTCATAGTCCATGTGAGCGGCCAGGGTATTGGCCAGGCCGCCCACCTCGCGGCCGCCCATGGCGTTGGGCTGACCGGTGAGGGAAAACGGCCCGGTGCCGGGCCTGCCGATCCGGCCGCACGCCAGGTGACAGTTGATGATGGCATTGCCCTTGTCGGTACCGGCAACCGACTGGTTGATGCCCTGGGAGAACGCCGTGACGGTGCGGTCGGTGACCGCAAACCAGTGATAGAAGGTCGCCACGTCGTCCGCTTCCAACCCGCAACTGGCCGCAACCGCCTGCACCGACGGCGCAGCGGCCCGGGCACTGGCCAGCGCCTCGTCGTAGCCGTTGCAGTGGCGGGCGAGGTAAACCCGATCCACCGCCTGCTGATCCGCCAGCCAGACCAGCAGGCCGTTGAACAGCACAGTGTCGGTGCCCGGTTTCAGCATCAGGTGGAGATCCGCCAGCTCTGCGGTTGCGGTACGACGGGGATCGATAACCACCACTTTGCGACCGGCACGAGCCGCCGCCTTCATGCGCTGGTACAACACCGGGTGGGCCCAGGCTGCATTGCTGCCCGCCAGCACCAGCAGATCCGCCAGCTCCAGGTCTTCATAGCAGCCCGGCACACAGTCCTCCCCGAAAGCCCGCTTGTGGGCGGCCACCGCAGACGACATGCACAGGCGGGAATTGGTATCAACGTGAGGGGTACCGATAAAGCCCTTGGCGAGCTTGTTGGCAACATAGTAATCCTCGGTCAGCAACTGGCCGGAGAGGTAAAAGGCTACCGAGCCCGGGCCATGCTCTGCCACCGCCTGCCGGATTGCCCCGGCAGCGGCCGCTAACGCCTGCGACCAGGTCTGCTCCCGGCCCGCAACCCTGGGCCGGAGCAGTCGCCCCGCCGGCACCAGGGTTTCATGCAGGGCCGAGCCCTTGACACACAAGCGGCCGGCGTTGGCGGGGTGACTGCGGTCCCCGGCTACCTGGTCGGGCCGGGCCCGTACCCCGCAGCCAACCCCGCAGTACGGGCACGTGGTCGCAATGGGCGACGGAGCGCCCGCTATAACGGAATCCTGGCTGAATGACTTCACCTTTCTCCTCCGGCAACAGACACAAAAGCCCGTATTCGTCACCTTCCGTCAGTAACCGGTGAAGGGCGAATACGGGCTTCGTTGCCTGCAGTGGCTGTTTTCTGACTGCCCATAGACAGTCGCTGGCGAAATCAAAGCAATAACAGGGCCACTCCGGGGTGCTCGGCGCTGGCACGGCATCTTGGCGCAAGCGTCACCCGGCAGCACCGGCCGCAGCTGGTTTCAGGGTGGTGCACAACCCGCGCCGATTGCACTAAAACGCTCCGTTACCGGTCACCGCCCGGGCTCGCTGTTCGGCAGCCGTCTTCTTACCCCCTGTTTTCAATAGCGTTTTAAAAATGGCACGCACTGTGCAGAGACAACACTGAATCCCGGGCATGGCGGTGACCCTTCACCAGCCGCCTGGTTCGCAAACCGGCCTGCTCCCGGCTTCGCGACCACAACAGCTTTTCAGGCATCGGCGCCTGCCTTCCGGCAACGGAGGGCGGGCGTTTTTGCTTGGGTTTACCAGGGTTATCCGGATACCGCTTGCGCCGGATAACCGTTTCCTTCTGAGTACAACATGGCGAGGCAACCCATGATGAAGACACCTCTGAATCTCCTCGGCAGCCGGCTCCGACAGCTGCTCGGGCTGGCCCTGATGGTTTCCCTGTGGACGACAACGCTGACGGCCCGGGCGGACCTGAGCCCGGCGGAAAAACCGGATCTGCGGCTCGGTTTTATTAAACTGACCGACATGGCTCCCCTGGCGGTGGCCTGGGAGCAGGGATTCTTCATGGATGAGGGCCTGTTCGTGGAACTGGAGGCCCAGGCCAACTGGAAAGTCCTGCTGGACCGGGTGATCACCGGCGAACTGGACGGTGCCCACATGCTGGCCGGCCAGCCCCTCGGCGCCAGCATCGGCTACGGCACCCAGGCAGACATCATCACCGCGTTCAGTATGGACCTGAACGGCAACGGCATAACCGTCGCTAACGACGTGTGGGACATCATGCGCCCGCACCTCGGCCAAGCGGACGGCAAGCCGGCGCACCCCATCAGTGCCAGCGCCCTGGTGCCGGTGGTGGAGCACTATCGCGAGCGCGGTGAACCTTTCCGCATGGGCATGGTGTTCCCGGTGTCCACCCACAACTACGAACTGCGCTACTGGCTGGCCGCCGGTGGCCTGAACCCGGGCTTCTATGCGCCCCAGCGGGGCGACACCAGCGGCACCCTGCAGGCTGACGTGCACCTGTCGGTAACCCCGCCACCCCAGATGCCGGCGACCATGGAGGCTGGCACCATCCAGGGCTATTGCGTCGGCGAGCCCTGGAACCAGCAAGCGGTCTTCAAGGGCATCGGCGTACCGGTGATCACCGATTACGAGATCTGGCCCAACAACCCGGAGAAAGTCTTCGGGGTCACCCGGCAGTGGGCCGAAGCCAACCCCAACACCCACCTGCGGCTGTTGCGGGCGCTGATCCGTGCCGCCCACTGGCTGGACCAGAACAACAATGCCAACCGCGAGCAGGCGGTCGCCATCCTGGCACGACCCAGCTACGTGGGGGCCGATGCCGAAGTGATCGCCAATTCCATGACCGGCACCTTCGAATACCAGAAGGGGGACGTCCGCGAGGTGCCGGACTTCAACGTCTTCTTCCGCTACCACGCCACCTATCCGTACCCGTCCGATGCGATCTGGTACCTCAGCCAGATGCGCCGCTGGGGCCAAATTCCGGAAGCCAGACCGGACAGCTGGTACCTGGCCACCGCGGCCCGGGTCTACCGTGGCGATATCTACCAGCAGGCCGCGCAATCCCTGATCCGGGACGGCATTCTGGCGGCCAGCGACTTTCCGGACTTCACCGCGGAGAATTTTGAGCGCCCCCACCAGGGCGGACTCATCGACGGGGTGCCCTTTACCCCCCGCACCCCGAACGCCTACATCGACAGCTTTGCCATCGGACTGAAAGGCAGTGCGACTCCGTAACGGGGCCTGCCAGGGAGGATTCTCATGACCATACTCGACACGACCAACGTGGCCCTGCCCGCCGGCTGGCTCCGTACGCTGAGCGGCCGCGGCAGTGCCGCCCTGGCCCGCGCCGGCAGGCAGCTGCTGCTACCGCTGACCGGCATCCTGCTGTTCGTGGGGTTCTGGCAGCTCGCCGCCCCCCAGGTAAACACCTCGCTGGGAAGCTTTCCCGGCCCGGCCCAGGTCTTCGACCAGGCGGGCCAGCTCTGGCAGGAGCACGTCAACCAGCGGGCGCGGGCTGACCAGTTCCTGGCCATGCAGGAGGCGCGGAATGCCCGGCTGCTGGACGCCAATCCGGATGCCGAGGTAAAGCTCCGGTCGTATCCGGGCGCACCGACCTTTCCGGACCAGGTTGCCACCAGCCTGGGCACCGTCCTCGCCGGCTTTGTGCTCGCCACCGTGATTGCGGTACCGATGGGCATCGTATTCGGCCTCAACCGCCACTTCCAGGCGGCGGTCAATCCGCTGATCCAGGTGTTCAAACCGGTGTCTCCCCTTGCCTGGCTGCCGCTGGTCACCATGGTGGTTTCGGCCACCTATGTCAGTGACGACCCGCTGTTCGAGAAGGCCTTTCTGACCTCGATGATTACCGTCACCCTGTGCAGCCTGTGGCCGACGCTGATCAATACCAGCGTCGGGGTGGCCGCGGTGAACCCCGATCTGCTCAACGTGTCGCGGGTGCTGCGGCTGTCGTTCGCCAGCCATGTACGCAAGGTGGTGCTGCCATCATCGGTGCCCATGATTTTCACCGGACTGCGAGTCTCGCTCGGTATTGCCTGGATGGTGCTGATTGCCGCCGAGATGCTGGCCCAGAGTCCCGGGCTCGGCAAGTTCGTCTGGGACGAATTCCAGAACGGCAGCAGCCAGTCCCTGAGCCGGATCATGGTGGCGGTGCTCACCATCGGTTTGATCGGCTTTTTGCTCGACCGTCTCATGCTGCTGATCCAGAAGCAGGTGGCATGGAATGAATAGTGAAAGGATCCGTGGCATGACACCCGCCCGCACCACCGCCCATACCGAGGTTATCCCCATGACTAAGTCACACCTGGAACTGACCGGCATCGAAATGGCTTTCGACACGCCGAAGGGCCCCTTTGTTGCACTCGACAACGTCAACCTGAAAATCCGCAAAGGCGAATTTGTCTCGCTGATCGGCCACTCCGGCTGTGGTAAATCGACGGTGCTGAATATTGTGGCCGGCCTGTTACAGGCCAACAAAGGCGGCTGTGTGCTTGACGGCCGTGAAGTGAATTCGCCGGGGCCGGAACGGGCCGTGGTGTTCCAGAACCATGCCCTGATGCCCTGGCTGACGGTCTACGAGAACGTGGAACTGGCGGTGCAGCAGGTGTTCCGCAAGACCATGAGCCGGCAGCGGCGCAAGGACTGGATCCACCATAACCTGGAACTGGTCAACATGGCCCACGCTGCAAACAAACGGCCCGGAGAGATTTCCGGCGGCATGGCCCAGCGGGTCGGCATCGCCCGGGCGCTGGCCATGAAGCCCAGTGTCCTGCTGATGGATGAGCCGTTCGGCGCGCTGGATGCGCTGACCCGGGCCCATTTGCAGGATTCGCTGATGGACATCCAGCAGGAACTGAACAACACCGTCATCATGATTACCCACGACGTGGATGAAGCAGTGCTGTTGTCGGACCGTATTATCATGATGACCAATGGCCCCGCGGCGACGGTGGGAGAGGACCTGCACATTGACCTGCCGCGGCCACGCAACCGGGTCACCCTGGCCGATCACCCCGGCTACGTGCACTACCGCCAGGAAGTGCTGAAGTTCCTCTACGAAAAACAACGCAAGCTGGAAAACCTGAGCCAGCGCCGTACCGCGTCCGCCACCACTAACCAGCAGGCCCGAGCCAGCGACGAACCCGGAGCTGCCCGCGCCTGACCGGCGCGGCGGCAGCCTCAGCCCAACACATCCGCCATCGCGAGCAGGGCACGGGCAACCTCCGGCAATTTCTTGCCCTGGTTCATGGCCAGCTTGCGCAGCAGACGATGGGCCTCATCGTTATCGATCCGGCGGTGCTCCATCAGCAGGAGAACCGCCTTCTCCTGGATTTTACGGTCTTCCAGCGCCTCCTTCGCCGCCTGCAGTTCATCGCTCATGGCCTGCAGGCGCCGGCTTTGCTGCTGGACCAGATCAAAAATCGAGCGGCCGAAGCGTTGTCCGACCCCGTCGCTGGCCCAGGCGTCGCCAGGCTGGCCGGTAGCCTCGTCGCCCGACTCGCACAGAATCAGAACCGGTTGCCGCGCGCCGCCCTGCTGATCCAGCGACGCCACCAGGGTTTCCTGGTGGCTGAGGGAGTGCCGGGCCTCGGTGTAACGTTCAATACAGCGGGCGTGAAAGCACCCCTCCAGGGCGTCTTCCACCCGCTTGAGCTCGTCCATCCGCTCGGTCATTACCGCAAACCAGCGATCCGCCAGCTGCGGGTCCAGTTGCCGAACCCGGCCTGACGAACAACCCAGCCCCCGTAACCGGCCGATTTCGGCTTCCCGGCTATGGCTGCGCACCTGCTGCCAGAGAGCCCTGGAATCCTCGTCGGCAAAGCTGGCAAACACCTCGAAACAGCGCTCCTGTGCCTCAACAAGGTGCACCATGCGCCGGGAAAGTGCGGAATCGACCCGACCACTGGAGAACCCCGCAGATCCCACCGCCCGTTCCTGGCCACAGAGTTCCTTGCCGTTCATCAGGTGCACCAGCGCCACCAGCAGGCCGGCAATGCCCGGATCCACCGCGGTATCCGCCGCCTCGAACACCACCGCAATCAGGCGATGGATGCGGCTGCTGTAACTCTCGGTGGCGTCATGGGCAGAAATGGTCTGGCGATCCACGGCACCGCGCAACTCCGCCAGGTCCGCGAGGCCGTGGAGGGCGCTGGCAATCTGGTTGAGCAAGCGGCTGCTGACCGGATGCACGGTCATCTGCTGATGGATGGCTGTCAGCGCCTGCTCGAACTCACGCCGCAAACGGTCGGATTCGGCGACAATCTGCTGGCGCTGGTGGTGGAACTTGCAGCCACCGGAACCGAGCAGCACATTGGAGGCGCCCCGCTCCCGCTGCAGGCTGTGTACCAGATTGCTGATGCACTGCACCAGCTGGCCCATCTGCAGGAAGTACTGAAGGTTCATCAGCTCGCATTTTTTTGACGCAATCAGGTAGTCCCCGGCGCCGGGAACTGCAGCTTGCGGTTGTCGCTGCCTGGTATTCATCGCTTTGCTCTCTTGCTTTCGTGCTTTGCCGTGTGCGCTTTGCGGTCCCGGCCGCACTGCGCTTCCGTTCCGGAATCCGGGATGGTCAGGGAAGGGTCAGCAATTACCACGCCAGTCCCGCGGCCCCAAAGCCGTGCAAGCTGCCCCGGCGCGGGGCAGGCTTTGCGGCCTCCGGCTTGCCCAGCGCCACCACAGCAGCTGTACCTGATTGATTTTCATAAGATAAAAAAACTGGCACGAAGATCGCTTAAGCCCTGACAAGGACGACTGTCCCGGCCAAGGATTGGGCCGGACCATCAGATCATTGTTGTTGGCATTGGCGCCGGACCATCGACTTCCCACGGGGAGGAGATGCTCCGGCTTTTTTGTTGGACTCGGTCAAGGCAGGAGAAAACGATGACCCCGAACCGGCGACGCACCCTGGTCATCTGCGGTCATGGCATGGTGGCACAACGGCTGCTGGAGGAACTGGTGGCCCAGCCGGCACAGCCCTACCAGCGCATCGTGGTGTTTAACGGTGAAGCCGCGGCCGCTTACAACCGCATCCAGCTGTCCGCCCTGCTGGCCGGTGAAACCGCAGAGGACACCCTGTCACTGAAAACCCCGGACTGGTTCCGCCGCCATCACATAGAGGTACACCAGAGTGAGCCGGTGGTAGCCATCGACCGGCAGCAGCGGAGCGTCATCACCGCAACCGGCCGGGTGCAGTGTTACGACACCCTGGTGCTGGCAACCGGTTCCCGGGCCGCCTCACCGGGCCTGCCCGGGGAAGACCTCGACGGCGTGATGAGTTTCCGCCACCTGCAGGATACCCGCAACCTGATCGCGGCCAGCGCAACCCGGCGCCGGGCAGTGGTGATCGGCGGTGGCTTTCTCGGCCTGGAAGCCGCCGAGGGCCTGCGCTGCCGCGGCATGGACGTCACCGTCCTGCAACGCAGCAGTCACCTGTTGAACCAGCAGCTTGACCCCGCCGGCGGCCAGCTGCTGGCCGCTGCGCTGGCCCGGCGCGGGCTGCACATCATGACCGGGGCCCGCCCGGTGAGGATTCTCGGCAAGCAGCAGGTAAGGGCGGTTCAGCTCGCCGATGACACCCTGATCAGCACCGACCTGGTGGTATTGGCGACCGGCATCACCGCCAATCTCGAACTTGCCGCGGCAGCCGGGCTGCGCTGCGACCGGGCGATCTGCGTTGACCCGCAGTTACGGACCAGTGACCCGGATATCCATGCACTGGGTGAATGCTGCCAGCTCGGCGGCGCCACCTTTGGCCTGGTGGAGCCCGGTTACCAGCAGGCCCGGGTACTGGCCCGGCTGCTGAGTGCCAGCGCGCCCAGGGACCGCTACCAGCCGTCGCCCGTGGCCACGCGCCTGAAAATCAGCGGCATTGCCATTTTTTCCTGCGGTCAGCCCACGCCGGATGACACCACGGAATCACTGCTCTGGCAGGACCGCGAAACCGGCGGTTACTGCCACCTGCTGGTGCGCGATCACCGCCTGAGGGGCGCGGTGCTGATCGGCAACACCCGGGACGGCCCCTGGTACCAGCAACGCATAGCCCAGGGCGATGACATTTCCCGCTACCGGGCCCAACTGCCGTTCGGCGAACACTATTGTCTGGCCGCGGCCTGAGCCGCCGACCCAACCTGAGGACCACAAGATGAGCAAGCAAACCCTGATCGTGATCGGCAACGGCATGGTCGGCCATCACTTCCTGGAACAGTTCACCCGGACCCCGGCTGCCGAGCGGTTCGAGATTCTGGTGTTCGGGGAAGAAAAGCAGTTGGCCTACGACCGGGTACACCTGTCGGAATACTTCGCCGGTTCCAGCCATGCCGAGCTGGCCATGGCCACCGCAGACTGGTACGCCGACAACCACATCGAGCTGCGGCTGAATGAGCCGGTGACCGCCGTCGACCGGGACAACCATATCGTCACCACGCCGAAAGGCGCTTATCAATATGATGAGCTGGTGCTCGCCACCGGCTCCTATCCGTTCGTGCCCCCCATCGACGGCAAGGATGACGCCAACTGCTTTGTCTACCGGACCCTGGCCGACCTCGATGCCATTCGCGCCAGTGCCGCGGAAGCCCGCACCGGTGTCGTGGTCGGTGGCGGGCTGCTCGGCCTGGAAGCCGCCAACGCCCTGCGGAGCCTGGGCCTGCAGGCCCACGTGGTGGAATTCGCGCCGCGCCTGATGCCGGTGCAGCTCGACGGCGACGGTGGTGACCTGCTACGCCAGAAAATCGAGGCGCTGGGCGTTCAGGTCCATACCGAAAAGGCCACCACCGCCATCGTGCCAGGCGACGCTGCCCGCCTGCGGATGAAGTTCGCAGACGACAGCCACCTGGACACGGACCTGATTGTCTTCTCCGCCGGCATCCGCCCCCAGGACACCCTGGCCCGGGCCTGCGGCCTGGAGGTGGGCGAGCGCGGCGGTATCGTAATCGACAACCGGTGTACCACCTCGGACCCTCACATCCATGCCATTGGTGAATGCGCGTTATGGAACCAGCGGATCTTCGGGCTGGTGGCTCCCGGCTATACCATGGCCCGCACCCTGGCGGCGGCGCTGAACAGCGATCCGCAGGGCGCATTCAGCGGCGCCGACATGAGTACCAAACTCAAGCTGCTGGGGGTGGACGTGGGCTCGATTGGCGACGCCCACGGCCAGACCCCCGGCGCCCGCAATATCCGTTTTCACGACGAGCAGGCCGGCCACTACCGGCGCATGGTGGTGAGCCAGGATGGCAAGACCCTGCTCGGGGCCATTCTGGTGGGCGATAACAGCCATTACGACACCCTGCTGCAGTACGCCCTGAACGGCATCACCCTGCCGCCGAATCCGGAAATCCTGATTCTGCCGGAACACCAGGGCGGTGCCCCGGGACTGGGTGCCGATGCCCTGCCGGAAACCGCCTCCATCTGCTCCTGCCACAACGTCACCAAGGGCGATATCTGCGGTGCTATCGACGCCGGCTGCACCGATCTGGGTGGGGTGAAAGCCGAAACCAAAGCCAGTACCGGCTGCGGCGGCTGTGCCGCGCTGCTCAAGAAGGTGGTGGACAGCGAGCTGGAAAAACGCGGGGTGGCCGTGTCCACTGACCTCTGCGAGCACTTCCCCTACACCCGCCAGGAGCTGTTCCACCTGGTCAGGGTGAACGGCATCCGGACCTTCCGCGGCCTGCTGAGACAGTATGGCAAGGGCCAGGGCTGCGACATCTGCAAGCCCACGGTGGGCTCGATACTGGCCAGCTGCTGGAACGAACACATCCTGGCCACCGAGCACGTGCCGCTGCAGGACACCAACGACACCTTCATGGCCAACATGCAGAAGAACGGCACCTATTCCATCGTGCCGCGCATCCCCGGTGGCGAGATTACGCCGGACAAGCTGATTGTGCTGGGCGAGGTGGCGAAACAGTACAACCTGTACACCAAGATCACCGGCGGCCAGCGGGTTGACCTGTTCGGCGCCACCCTGAGCGAGCTGCCGGAGATCTGGGAGCAACTGATCGCCGCCGGCTTCGAGACCGGGCACGCCTATGGCAAATCCCTGCGCACAGTGAAGTCCTGTGTCGGCAGCACCTGGTGCCGTTACGGGGTGCAGGACAGCGTGGCCATGGCCATCTATCTGGAGAACCGCTACAAGGGCCTGCGGGCGCCCCACAAGATCAAGATGGCGGTATCCGGCTGCACCCGCGAGTGTGCCGAGGCCCAGAGCAAGGATATCGGGGTGATTGCAACGGACAAGGGCTGGAACCTTTACGTGTGCGGCAATGGCGGCATGCGCCCCCGCCATGCCGACCTGTTTGCCACCGACCTGACCGACGACCAGCTGATCCGGGCTATCGACCGGGTGCTGATGCTCTACGTGCGCACCGCAGACCGGCTGCAGCGCACCAGTGTGTGGATGGAGAACCTGGAGGGTGGCCTGGACTACCTGAAGCAGGTGGTGCTGGAGGACAGCCTGGGCATCGGCGAGGAACTGGAGCAGCACATGGCGGATCTGGTGGGCAGCTACCAGTGCGAGTGGAAGACCGCGGTCGAGGATCCGGAGAAGCGCAAGCGGTTCCGGGAGTTTGTGAATGCGCCGTCTTTGAAGGATCCGGTGCAGCAGTGGACCTCGGAGCGGGGGCAGCGGCGGCCTGAGCTGGAGGTGGCTTCATTGTAGCCTTCCGGTTTTGGGGGCGGAGCGCGGGGGCCATATTCATTTTCTTCTGGAAAAAACAACTCGCTGCGCTCAGACATCTTTTTTCCTGCCAGAAAATGAATATGGCCCCCACGCTCACAGACATTGAAGAGATAGCCAACTCAAAAACATTGGGACTCAGAGGATTTTTTATGACAACGAAGACTTGTTGGGAAGCGGTTTGTACAGTGGACGACCTGGTGGCGGACTGTGGCATTGCAGTCTGGACCGAGGACGGGCCGGTGGCGGTGTTTTACCTGCCGCACCGGTTGCCGGCACTGTTTGCGGTCAGCCACACCGATCCGTTCACCGGGTCGAATGTGCTGGCGCGGGGCATTACCGGGGATCTGGACGGTGAGCCGGTGGTGGCGTCACCGCTGTACAAGCAGCACTTCAGCCTGCGCAGTGGGGTTTGCCTGGAGGACGCCTCGGTGCGGGTGCGCAGCTACCCGGTGCTGCTGGACGGTGACCGGATCCGCCTTGCGGTGCCGGTGCGCCAGCCTGCTGCGGTGGCGGCCTGATCCAGGGTTTGCCGGCGCTGGCGCCTTTGTTGCCAGATTTCCGAACGATCATTGACCGGGGGTCAATTTCACATCAGCCTTGCTCGGGTAAGATGACCGGAAACCTGACAACAAGGACGCCTGTGTGAAGCCCCTGAGTCCCACCGACCAGCTGTTCCTCTGGCTCGAAAAGCGCCAGCAACCCATGCACGTGGGCGGCCTGCAACTGTTCTCGTTTCCCGAGGACGCACCGGATGACTATGTGGCCCGGCTGGCTGCGCAGCTGCGGACGCAGACGGTGGTGACGCCGCCGTTCAACCAGCGCCTCAGCTACCGGCTGGGGCAGCCGGTGTGGGTCGAGGATGAGCACCTGGATCTGGAGCACCACTTTCGCTTCGAGGCCTTGCCGACGCCGGGGCGGATCCGCGAACTGCTGTCCTTTGTTTCCGCGGAGCACTCCCACCTGATGGACCGGGAACGGCCATTGTGGGAATTCCATCTGATTGAAGGACTGAAGAACCGCCAGTTTGCGGTCTACACCAAGGTGCACCACTCGCTGGTCGATGGCGTCTCTGCCATGCGGATGGCCCAGCGCATGTTATCCGCCGATCCGGCACAACGCGGCATGCCGCCGATCTGGGCGCTGCCCACCCGGGCCCCGAGGGCCGGAGGTGAAGGGGGACCGTCGTTGTGGCGCAGCGTCGGTCAGCTGCTGGGCGAATCGGGCAAACAGCTGGGCACCGTCCCTACAGTGGCCCGCGAACTGCTGAAAACCATTAACGACGCCCGCAAGGACCCGGCCTACCGGTCCATCTTCCATGCTCCCCGCAGCATCCTGAACCAGAAAGTCACCGGCTCCCGCCGGTTCGCCGCGCAGTCCTATGGTTTGCAGCGGATCCGGGCGGTTTGCCAGGCCTCGGGCACCACCGTCAACGACGTGGTGATGGCCATGTGCGCCAGTGCGTTGCGCACCTACCTGATGAACCAGGACGCCCTGCCGCAACAACCGCTGATTGCCATGGTGCCGGTATCGCTGCGCAAGGACGACAGCTCCGAGGGCAACCAGGTCGGCGTCATCCTCGCCAACCTGCACACCGACATCGCCGACCCCGGCGAACGGTTACGGAAAATCCACCAGGGCATCCGCGAAGCCAAGGATCGCTATGCCAACATGTCGTCCGGGGAAATCATCAACTACACCGCGCTGACCCTGGCGCCGGCGGCCTTCCACCTGCTGACCGGCATGGCGCCGAAGTGGCAGACCTTCAACGTGGTGATCTCCAACGTACCGGGGCCAACTGAAGACGGCTACTGGAATGGGGCAAAACTGGAAGGCATGTACCCGGTCTCCATCGCCATGGACCGGCTGGCCCTCAACATGACCCTGACCAGCTACCGCGACCAGGTGGAGTTCGGCCTCATTGGCTGCCGCCGCACCCTCCCCAGCCTGCAGCGTATGCTGGACTACCTGGACGAGGGTCTGGCGGAACTGGAGGCCGCGGCCGGGTGCTGATCAGCCGAACCGGGTTTCCTGGTTGCGCTCGGAAATCTGGCTGTTCAGCGTCCAGAAGTCATACAACACGCCAACCATGAACAGGCCGCCGGTGAGCAGGTAAAGGATCCCGGTGATCCACTTGCCCATGTACATGCGGTGCAGGCCGAAAATCCCGGTAAAGGTCAGCAGCAGCCAACCGATGTTGTAGCTGACCTCCCCCTCGCGGAACCGCAGGTCCGCTTCCCGATCCATCCCCGGAATCAGGAACAGGTCGATGATCCAGCCGATGAACAGCAGGCCGAGGGTGAAAAACCAGATGGTTCCGGTGATCGGCTTGCCGTAGTAAAAACGGTGAGCCCCCAGAAACCCGAAAATCCAGAGCAAATACCCGAACAGTTTACTGTGCGTATCTGGCCGCTGTTCCATAACAAACTCCTTGGTCTTCAGTAATCAAAAATCACCGCACGCCAAGCAGACCACAACTACGCGGTGCGGCAAGGGTATGGGGTGAACAGGTGGACAGGCACTCACGGCCCCACTTCCGGCGCCGGATCCGGCCCGCCTTCGCGGAACTCGCTGGCCGACTTGCCGGTCCACTTGCGGAATGCCCGGCTGAAATTCGACAGGTCGGCATAACCCAGTTCATAGGCAATCTCGCCGATCGACTGGTTGGTGTAGCGCAACAACTGGATCGCCCGGTCCTTCAGCACCGCCTCGACGATCTCCCGGTAGGTGGTCTCCTTCTCTGCCAGCCGCCGCTTCAGCGTACGCGACGACACACAGAAGCGCTCCGCCATGGCTTCCAGCGACGGCAGCGGCCCCGGCATCAGCCGCAGCATATTACGGATCGCCAGGGTAATGTCACCCTGTTCGCGGATGGCCTTCTGCAACTCGAACTCACACTGCTCCCGCGCCATGCGCGAGGCATCCGCATCCGCCAGCCGCATCCGCACATCCAGCAGGCCCCGGGGAAACACCATCATTTCCTCCGGGCGGCCGTACTCGAACCGCACCGGCAACTGATCGGCAAAACGCCGGTAATAGTCCGGCTCGGCACGGCTCAGGTGCACCACAACCCCCGGCAGCTTGCCATCCACCAGGGCAAACCCCTTGCCGGCAGCATCCTCCCGATCCAGCAACTGCTCGGCCAGCATGATCAGGGTGGCGCTCACCGTCTCGGCCAGGAACGGATACAACCCGGGCACATCAAACTCGGTACACAGCTGCACCAGCACCTTATCGCCGGCGTCGGACTGCACCATACTGAGGAAAGGCGCCCGTAGCTGCAGGTAACGCTGCACCGACTCCAGCGCCCCGGCAAAGGTGGGGCTGGTCAGGGCGGCAAAACCAAGGGTGCCGTGAATGGTCAACCGCAACTCCCGCGCCAGGGCAAAACTGAGGCCATCTTTGCCGGCCAGCGCCAGCGCCCGCTCGGCCATGACGATGGCATCGGTGACAAACACCCGGCTGTCGTTTTCCTTGAGATCAGCGGGGGTGAAACTCAGCCCCTCGTAGAGGACCCGGTCATTGTGGTCCAGCTGCCGCACCGTTTCGGCCAGTACCCGCAGATACACCCCGGGCACGAGGAAAAACCCCAGCATTTGCCGTTCTTTATCCGGGCTGGTGGTGGCCATAGCGGTTCCTTCTGATGATTGGAAAAGCAGAAAACCGATGCTAACAGATGCCAACGTCCACCACAGTGGGATACGAGGCCGGTATGACACTGTCAGCATAGCCAATAAAACCGCCACGCTGGCCCATCCTGAACGATGGCCGTCCCTTTTTCGCCTTCAAAGCCGGCCTTGACTTGCACACACTGGAGCCATGACTTCAGCCAAAGCGTCGTGACGCAGAGGAGTGTAACCATGCTGAGAACAAAAACGGCCACCACCGACACGCCGGTATCGCACACCCCGGACAATGTATCCATCAAGCCGCAACGCATGGGCTTCGAGTTCGGCGAGCAGGTACCCCGCTACTGGCTCGACAACAACTACCTGCTGAGCCACATGATGAATGCGCTTTCGGTGCTGTTTCCCCAGGGCGAGCAGTTCTTCGTGGACTCGGTGCGTCAGTACCGTGACCAGATAACCGATCCGAAGCTGAAGGAGGAGGTGCGCGGATTCATCGGCCAGGAGGCCATGCACTCCCTCGAGCATGTCGCAATGAACCAGCACGTCCGCGATCAGGGCATGCCGGTGGACGACATGGAAAAACACCTTGCGGTGGTGCTCGGCATTGCCAGTAAGCTTCCCAGGCGCCACCAGCTGGCCATCACCTGCGCCCTTGAGCACATGACCGCGATGATGGCGGACATGCTGCTGGAACGGGACGACGTGCGCGAAGACATGCACGAATCCATGCGGCCACTGTGGATGTGGCACGCCATCGAGGAAACCGAACACAAGGCCGTTACCTACGACGTCTTCAAGCAGGTCGGAGGCACCTATGCCGAGCGCAGTTTCTACCTTGCTTTCAGTACCGCCGCCCTGGGTGTGATGGCAACCTACTTCACCACCCGCATGATGCTGAACGACCCGAAACACTTCTCCCTGAAGGACGCCGGCAAAGGGCTGTGGCGGATGTGGGGCAAGAACGGCACCTTCTCAAGCCTGATTCCCAGCTGGCTGGAGTACTTCAAGCCGGACTTCCATCCCTGGGATCACGACAACAGTGAAGTGATTGCCCGCTTCAAGAGCGAGATCGAACAGCACATTGCACCGCAATACAAGAACGGCAACCGTCGTACCCTGCAGTGACGAGCGGTAAGCCCCGGGCAGCGAGTCCGCCACGGGCCCGCTCCGGACGGCTCACCGGTCAGAGGCTCTCCCCGGCTGCGGGGGGAGCCAGCCCTTGCATGACCACCTCCCCTTTACGCCACAACCGCCACTCGCCCGGCTGGTAGATATCCCAGCGCTCGTCGGCCGTCAGCGGCTCGGTGACAATCACGCTGACAATGTCGTTGGGGGTGGTTTCCGCTTCGAAATCCACCGTGACGTCGGCGTCCTTGAGGCGGGCCGGACCGAACGGGGCGCGGCGGGTAATGCTGGCCATCTTGGTGGTGCAGTAGGTAAACAGCCAGTCGCCATTGCTCAGCAGCAGGTTGAACACCCCCTGACTGGCATAGCCCGCCGACAGCCGCACCAGCAGGTCCACCACCTCGGCCACCGGGGCATCGCGGTTACCGTCACGACGCAGGTGATTGAGCAGGTCACAGAACAGGGCCTCGCTGTCGGTGTCGCCGACCGCTTCGTAGAAGCCGGGCGCGGCGCGGAAGCCCTGGAGCTGGCCATTGTGGGCAAACACCCAGTAGCGGCCCCAGAGTTCGCGCATGAAGGGGTGGGTATTGGCAAGGCAGACGGCACCGACATTGGCTTGCCGGATATGGCAGATGGCCACTTCGCTCTTGATGGGGTGGGTCTGGACCACTTCCGCAATCCGGGAATTGGCACTGGCCTCGGGTTCATGGAACGCCCGCACCCCCTTGCCTTCATAGAATGCGACACCCCAGCCGTCCTTGTGGGGGCCGGTTTCACCGCCACGGCGGGTCAGGCCGGTGAAACTGAAGCACAGGTCAGTCGGGGTGTTGGCACTCATCGCCAGTAATTCGCACATAATTGAACAGCGTCACCATCAGCGGGGGATTCTTCGGCAAGAGTAACCCCGTTGGCGCCGGTTAACCAGCCAGGGCGCTGTTGTGCACTACCGGTGAACCGGGACGTGCCACGGTATTGCGCCCGGAGTGCTTGCCGCGGTACAGACAGTGATCGGCCGCCCGGAACAGGTCATCCACCGTAGCGCCATCGGCGGGCCAGCAGGCAATGCCAAACGAGGCGGTGATGCGCACGGTAGAGGCTCCGTAACTCAGTTCGCTGCCGGCAATGCATTCACGAAGCTCGTCAATCAGTTCGAAGGCATCGTCACCGTGAACATCCCGCAGGATCAGCCCGAATTCCTCACCACCCAGGCGGCCGACCGAGTCGGTGGCCCGCAGGCGCTCGGTCAGACAATCGCCGATGTGGCGCAACACCTGGTCGCCGGCCTCATGGCCGAGGGTATCGTTAACCTGCTTGAAGTAGTCAATGTCCATCAGCACCAGGGCAAAGCCGGTGCGGCTGCGCCGGCATTCCGCCAGGGTACGGTTGAGGATCGCCTGGAAACTGCCACGATTGCCCAGCCCGGTAAGCGCGTCGGTCTGGGCGATGGTCACCAGTTTCTCTTCCGCTTCTTCCCGCCGGTTCTCGTAAAGGTGAATGAACACCAGCATCAGCACCCCGCACAGCACCATGTTGAGCAGGTCAATCATGATCCGGGCATCGCCCACCGTGCCGAGGTAGAGGTAGTAGCTGATACCGCCTGCCGTCATGAACGGCAGCGACAGCCACAACCCCTCCCGTTTGCCCAGCAGCAGGTAGGCCAGCACCGGCATCATCAGCACCCAGACAAACGCCGCGACCGACGCATCGGGCACCAGCATGATCATCAGGAAGAACGAAAACAGGGCGACCAGATAGCTGTAGATCCACCACTGCAGGTGGGGGGTCCGGTCGATACGCCGGGTACCTGCAAGCAGCACGCCACTGGCCAGCAACTCCAGGCCAGCGAGCCAGTAGACCCCGCTGATCAGTTGCAGGCAGGCGAAAACCAACAGTGCGGAACCGGTGGCAATAAATAACAGCCGCATTAACGAGCGACGGTGACTGTCACGGAGCCCGGAGCGACTGTCCCTTAATGACGCGCCGAGGTCAGGATGATGGGGTGTTTTCATGGCTGCTTCTTTCCCTGATACACAGAGAGTATAGAAGGTAACTGCGGTATGTAAAATAAACCTACGGGTAAGCAGCCGGCGTCCCTGCCGCTGCGGTCACCCGCGGCACCATCGTTCGCACCCCCGGCCCGGATGCCCGCACCGGGGGGCGGATCAGTCAGCCGTCACACGGCTCAGACATACAGGTTCTTGCGGGAAAACCGCTCAACCAGCGGCTGGTAAGCCGAACCCAGCAAGCGGTTGATGGCATCGATGCCCCAGGCATCCGGCCCCACCAGAATCCGTGACTCATCTTTCTGGATGCCCTTGACGATGATTTCCGCAGCCTTGTCCGGGGTGGTCATGGCCAGCTTGTCAAAGCCCTTGCGCTGGGCATCGCCATTTTCGGATTTGCCCATGCGCGCGGAGTTGGCGATGTTGGTGCGGATACCACCGGGATGCACACAACTCACCGACACCGGCTGGTTCTCCAGTTTCATTTCCTGGCGCAGGGACTCGGTGAACCCGCGAACAGCAAACTTGGCGGCGTTGTAGGCGCTCTGCTTGGGCACGCCGATCAGGCCAAAGACACTGGAAATGTTCACCACATGGCCATCACCGGAGGCGATCAGGTGCGGCAGGAAGGCGCGGGATCCATGGGCCACACCCCAGAAGTCGATGTCCATGACCCATTTGAAGTCTTCGTCGGTCATTTCCCGCACCGTCGCCGACAGTGCCACACCGGCATTGTTGATGACCAGGTTGACCTTACCGAAGTCGGCAGCCACCTGGTCCGCGTGGGCGTAGATGGCATCACGATCGGATACATCAAGACGGTAGGTGCGCACTTCGGCGCCACCGCAGGCCGCCGCAGTTTCCGCCAGCCCGGCCTCGTTGACGTCGGACAGCGCCAGGCGGCATCCCTTGGCTGCCAGCGCGCTGGCGAGGGCGCGGCCAATACCGGAGCCGGCACCGGTTACCACGGCCACTTTGTTCTTGAGATCCTTCATGATTGCTGACCCTCTGTTTTGTTTTGAACATGAAAGCAGGTACGTTACGACCCTTGTACTGTAACAGTTGGCCAGCCATGCAAAATGGCACCAGATGCCGCCGGCTGCGGGCGCTCCGGCCAGTTGGGCGGTACCCGCCCGCAACTTCCAGCCGGTGACAGGGGACGCCGGCAGGTGCATTGGTTACAATCGCCAATCATCACCACGCCCAACTGACGGAATTGACGATGGAATGGAGCCTTACCCACTTCTGGCTGATCCTGGCCCTGGTACTCAGCCTTGCCGAACTGACCTCGGGGGTTCTGTTGTTGCTGGCCCTCGGCGTTGCGGCCGCGCTGACGGCACTGGTGGCCTTCCTTGGCGCGCCGTTCGAGTGGCAACTGGTCGCCATGGGGGTACTGTCCGGCATCCTGGTGCCGGTCGCCATCCGCTGGATCCGGCCCCGGTTCTCACCCAAGGGGGTGGCCTACGGCACCACCGGCACCGGGGTGGAGCACGGCCGGCGCTATCACACCCTGCAGCGGGATTTTGACGGCGCCACCGGTATCAAGGTCAACGGCGATTTTTACCGGCTGAAACTGGAAGACGGTTCCAGCCCCGAACTGCCGGAGGGCACTCCGGTCATTTTCGAACAGTTTGATGGCACCACCGCCATCGTGCATCTCGCAAACCACCACAAGGAGCAGTAAACATGGAGTCACTAGTTACCCCCGGGCTGGTTATCAGCCTGATCGTTGTCGCGGTCGGTATTTTCATCATTGCCAAGGGCCTGGTGATCGTCCGCCAGTCCGAGGTGATGGTCATCGAGCGTCTGGGCTCGTTCAACCGCGTCCTCGAAAGCGGCATCAACATCATCATTCCGTTCATCGAGAAGCCACGCCCCATCACCATGATCCGCTACATGCGGATGGGCGATGACTACCACCCGGTGACCAGCGACGAGGTCCGCATCGACCGCCGCGAAACCGTGATGGACTTTCCCGGCCAGCCGGTGGTCACCACCGACAACGTGACCGTGAAAATCAACGGCGCGCTGTACTACCAGATCATTGACCCGCGTCGCGCGGTGTACGAAGTCGCCAACATGAGCCAGGCGGTCGAGGTACTGGCCAAGACCACACTGCGCTCGGTGGTGGGCAAGATGGAACTGGACAAGCTGTTTGAATCCCGCAGCGAGGTCAACAGCGCCATCCAGGCCGAGATGGAAGAGCCTGCTTCCAAGTGGGGGGTCAAGCTGACCCGGGTGGAGGTGCAGGACATCAGCATGCCGGAAGAAGTGGAAGAGGCCATGCGCCTGCAGATGGCCGCCGAACGCAAGCGCCGGGCCACGGTGACCGAGGCCGAAGGTGAGAAGGCGGCGGCCATTGCCATGGCCCAGGGCCAGCGCGAATCGGCCATCCTGAATGCCCAGGGCGACAAGGAATCCGCCATCCTGCGCGCCCAGGGCGAACAGGAATCCATCCGCCTGGTACTCAATGCCATTGGCGAAACCGAAGAGAACAAGCGCACGGTGGTGGGCTACCTGCTGGGCCAGAGCTACATCAAGGCGCTGCCAACCATGGCGAAGGACGGCGAGCGGGTCTTCATCCCCTACGAGTCGTCCGCCCTGCTGGGCTCCATGGGCATGTTCCGCGAGCTGGCCGGCAGCCCGGAAGACGTGGTGCGGGACTCCCTGCGCCGGGATGGCCTGCGCGGAGGCATGGTGGCGTCGGCCGGCAACAGCTGAGGCCTGCAACGGGACCAGGCGGCCGGATGAGCCCCCCCACGGGACTTTCCGGCCAGGTGGCCGCTACCCCAGCAGGTGATCCAGCGGTTGCTCGTAACCGGGTGCAAACACCTCCAGGAAGTACAGCACTTCCGGCAGGGCCTGCTGCTGCAGGCGGTGGAGAATCTGCTCCGCCGCCGGCTCGAATTCCTTGTTGCCGGCCTGGATCTCGGCCCGGCATTTCAACAGCGCGGACAGCCGGTCTGCGGCCTTGATCAGTTCCCGCTCACCGTACGCCAGCCCGGACTCCCGCAGATAGGGCGCGAACGATTCCCGCAGTTCCTCCGGTAACAGCGCCAGCAGTTCTTCCTGGGCCTTGTGCTCGATATCCCCGAACACCTCCCGCATCACTTTCGAGTGATACTTGACCGGGGTGGGCATATCACCGGTAATCACCTCGGTAGCATCGTGATACAGCGCCGCCGCGGCAATGCGGTCTGCATTGACGGTACCGCCAAAGTGCCGGTTACGGATCAGTGCCAGGGCGTGAGCCAGGGTGGCCACCTCCCAGGAATGGGTCGCGACGTTTTCCTCAATGGCGTTACGCATCAGCCCCCAACGGCGAATCCAGCGTAACCGGGCTACGTAGGCAAAAAAATGGCTGAGGGGGCGTCTGGTCACGTTGGTTTCCTTAACAGCAGGGGTGTCCTCATCAACGGGAAGGTTCTTCATCAGCGGGCGTCCAGGGTGAACTGCACCACCACCTGGCCATCGCCCGACGGCGCGCCATTGAGCTGGGGGTCAAGCAGGAACAGCTGGCTGGCCGGAATATCATGGTCGTCCAGCAGCGAACGTTGCAGCCAGAGGCCTCGGGCCACCGCCAGGTTTCCGAGCGCCTCCGGGGGTAACGGCAGCTCAGCGGTCAGCTGCCGGTACAGCGTCGCCTGCCATTGGCTGTCGCTGAGCTCACCACCCTGGCGGGCCACGGCCTGCTCACGCAGCGGTGCCACCGCCACACCGCTGTCGGCCACCGCCTGCTCCAGGCGGCGGATCCGCGCGGCCTGAGTCTCGCTGCCATCCAGACCCAGGCGCCGATTCAGTTGCTGCTGGCGCAGCGCCGCCCCGTCGAGCTCCGGTACCACCGCGCCGCGGACATTAAGCAATAACTCGGGGCGCTCGCTGAGGGCCTTGGCCAGCACATCCAGCTTGCCGGCCTGCTCCCCGGACAACGCTTCCGCGCCGGGGGCAAAGCTGACCTGCCCCAGTTCTTCGCCGGACAGCCCGGCCATATCGGCAATCGAGCCCAGCATGCTGAACGGCGACATCGCCGCCTTGGCCAGCAGGTTGACGAAGGCCCGCATCACCACCCGGCCGACACTGAACTCGGGATCGTTAAGGTCACCACTGACCGGCAGGTCAATCTCGATTATGCCGTCGCTGTCCCGCAACAGCGCCAGCCCCAGTTTGACCGGAGCGTTGACCGCCTCGTCGCTGGGCACTGTCTGGCCCAGTTCGAGGCGGTCCATGACCACCAGGTTGGTAGCATCGATGCGGCTACCGGCAATCTTGTAGTCCAGGTTCAGCGCCAGCTTGCCGCCGTCCACCCCGTACCCCAGGTAACGACCGAAATAGGGCGACAGGGTAGGCAGCGACAGGTCCTGCAGCCGGATTACCAGCTCGCTGGAATCTTCCGTACCCAGGGTCCCGATGGAACCGTCAAAACTGAGCCGGGACAGGTCGCCTACCCGCCCCTGAATGGCAACCCGCCCCTGTTGCGGGGAAATGTTGCTGAGGCCAGTGACCGAGCCATTGAGCTCGCCGAAACGGGTCGCAAAAACCGGAGAAAGACTGCGATCGGTGTAATTGACCCCGCTGTTTTCCAGGATGACCTCTCCGATACGGAAGATCAGGCCCGCTTTTCCGGTCTCACTCGGCGCCCCTTGCGCGTTCTCGCCAGCTGCCGATTCCCGCACGATGCGTTCGACATTGTGAACCCCCTCCACCGAACGCACCACGTTCGCCGCAGCACCGGCAAGGGTAACCGTACCGATTTCCAGCCGCGCGGGCGCCACGTTGTATTCGATCGGCGCCAACCGCAGCGCCTGCCAGGCCAGCAACGGCTCGTCGCTGCCGGCCAGGCCCAGATCCAGCCCGGCAATTTCACCGGTGCCACTGAAGGTCCCGGTGAGCGGATCCTTCTGGCCATCCAGGTCCAGGTTACCGTCCAGGGTCAGCTGGCCCTTACGCACTTCGAGGTTGGTGGCGGTTTTGAGGTAGGGTTCAAACGCCGCCAGGGTCACCGCGGATACGGCCAGCCCGGACTCCAGGGTGAACGGGGCCAGGGTGACCCGGCCGTCGGCCTGCAGCCGGCCGCCACTGGCAAGGCCGGCCTGCAGGCTGTACGGCACGGGTTCTTCCAGCCGGTCGCTGAGGGTACCCAGGGTCAGCTGCAGCGCCTCCAGGCGCAGATCTGCCGGTTCCGGCAAGGCCTCGTCGCGCCAGCCCACGTTGCTGTCGGTGAGTTCAACCGCTGCCACCGTCCAGCGGAAGGGGGTAGTGGCCGCAGCGCCAGTATCGTCATCGCCGGCATCACTCCCGGCATCCGCCGCCTGCAACGGTGTCACCAGGTTGATCTGCCCGTTCTTGTCACGCAGCAGGTCAACGGCAAGCCCGCTGGCCCCCACCCGGCCAACCCGCGCCTCGCGACCGGCCAGGCTGAAGCCCAGCTGTTCCAGGTCAATGGCAGCAGCGCGTAACTCCGGTGGCTGCCCGTCGCTGTCACCGGCAACCGCCAGTGCCAGGTCGCGGACGTTGATCACACCGGCGGAAGTCTCCAGCTGGACACCGTCGGCCATGGCAAAGTCATAGTCAGTGGCCAGGCTCACGGTTCCGCCTGCCAGCTCATAGGGCAGGTAGGGCTGGAGGAAATGGCCGAGGGTGAGGTAGTCAACGTTGGCGATGCTGAGGAAGCCACTGGACTCCAGCGGCGTGACACTGAGGTTACCCTGCCACTGGATGGTCTGGGCGCCAAGGGCCGCATTCACCACGTAGTCGCTGTTCTGGCCATCACGGGAAAAGGTGGCCAGATCGGTCAGCGTCAGATCCAGCGGGGTCACCCGGAAGTCGGCAGGCTCCGCACCGGTAAAATCGCGAAACAGCAGTTCACCGCCACTGAGGGCGACCCGGCCAAAGTAGAGCTTGGGCGGCGCCCCATCGGCCGCCGGCGCCGGGGTTTCGGCGGCATCCGTCACAGCATTGTGGGCCTGCCAGTCGCGGGCGAAATTGACCGTGGAGTCTTCCAGCAGGTCGACGCGAATGAACGGCTCATCCAGCTGGATATTCTGGAAGCCGACGATACCCCGGAACAACTGGAAAAACCCGAGGTCAAGGTAGAACCGGTCAAAGCCGATCACCTTTTCTCCGCCACTGTCGAGGGCTGACAGGTCGACCGCCTCGACACTCAGGGCGAACGGATTGGTCCGGATACCGGTCACGGTGGTCTGCCACCCCATACGCTGCTGAAGCTGATCGGGCAGCGTCCGCTCCAGCCACCAGGGCAACAACAGGAAACCGGCCAGGGTGTAGAGGACAACAAGCACGAGGAATCCGATCAACAGATTCCTCGGAAGACGACTGCGCTGACGGCTCTGGGCCACGGACTTCTCCTCGTGAGCGACTGAAAACCAGGGCCCTCTCGGCCCACTGCCTGCTCACAAGGATAGTCGTCCGGAGGCCGGTTTGTCAGCTTCCCCGGCCGACTCCCGGCAACCCGCGTCCCGACATCCTGCGCTGACAGCAACCCGCGAACCCGATATGCTCAGCAGTCGTATAACCACCCGGCAGCCACGCACGATGACCAAGGCCAGGTGATCCGGCGGGCTGTCGGGGTTGGCTGATGCGCCAGTGACGTTATTGAGGCAGAGAGGAAGGTGTTATGGATATCGGCGATATGCGTCGTGATTTTGAAAGCGAAGGCCTGGACCGGGACGCGCTGAACGACGATCCGGTGGCCCAGTTCCACCACTGGTTCGAGGATGCCCGCCAGGCCGGCATCCTGGAACCCAATGCCATGTCCCTGGCGACCACCGGCACTGATGGTATGCCGGATATCCGTACCGTACTGCTGAAGTACTTCGACCAGACCGGCTTTGTGTTCTATACCAATTACGGTAGCCGCAAGGCCCGCGAGCTGGACGAGAACCCCCGCGCCGCCCTGCTGTTTCCGTGGATCGGACTGAACCGCCAGGTCCGCATCCAGGGCCGGGTGGAAAAAGTCAGCAAGACCGAGTCACTGCGTTACTTCGCGTCCCGGCCGCGTGGCAGCCAGATCGGCGCCTGGGTGTCGGAACAGAGCAAGGCGATCACCTCCCGTGGCCTGCTGGAACAGAAAGTGGCGGAGATCCGACGCAAGTTCAGCGATGGCGAGGTACCTCTGCCCTCGTTCTGGGGTGGTTACCGGGTGGTACCGGAACGTATCGAATTCTGGCAGGGCCGGCCCAGCCGGCTACACGACCGTTTTGAATATGTGAGGCAGGATGATGGCTGGCTTATCCAGCGACTGCAGCCCTGAGGTGGCACCGCAGATCTGGCTGGCGTTCCAGCCGGAATCGGTCAGCGACAGCTTGCCGGAGTGGCTGACAGACTCCGAGCGGGAGATCGTGGCCCGCTTTGGTGGCCGCCGGCGGCGCGAATACCTCCATAGCCGCTGGCTGATCCGGCAGGCCCTGGCCGCCAGCGCCGGCTGTCCGACAGACGACTGCTACCCGGTTGCCGGCCGGCCGGTGGCGTCGGCCAGACCACCGGGCTGGCAGCTGTCACTCAGCCACAGTCATGGCCTGTCGGCCGTTGCCACCACCCGGCAACCCGGTCTGGGGCTGGATCTCGAACCGCTGGCCCGGCGTCCGGACTGGCAACGTGTCGTTCGCCGCTGGTTCACCCCCCGGGAACAGGCCTGGCTGCTGGCACGCAATGACCCGGAAGCCTTCCTCCGGGTCTGGACCCTGAAAGAGGCCTGGCTGAAAGCCACCCGCCGCGGCATTGCCAATCACCTGCAGACCCTGGAGGTTGACGAGGACTTCAACCTGCAGGGCGACGATCCGGCCACCGACTGGTGTGCCGCCGTCGGCCATGGCGGCGACTTCCTGGTAACCCTGGTCTATCACTCTGCCGCCGGGGACAGCCCCCGGGCGCGGGCACTGATGACGCCTGTGGCCACGCTGGACCTGGCGGATGCCCGACCGGCGCCCGGCATCGCGGTGCACTGGCTGTTGCAACGCCGGATCCGGCCCGCCGACCGCGGCCACCCTCCGCGAGGCAGCAAACAATCGTAAAGGAGAACCACCATGAGCCAGACCGGGCAACGCTGTCCCTGGTGCGGCAGCGACCCGCTGTACGTGCACTACCACGACACGGTCTGGGGCCGGCCGGAAACCGATGACCTGGCACTGTTCGAGAAACTCTGCCTCGACGGCCAGCAGGCCGGGCTCAGCTGGATCACCATCCTGCGCAAGCAGCACAGCTACCGGGCAGCGTATGATGATTTCGATCCGGTCCGGATTGCCCGCTACGACGACCGGAAAGTGGCGGATTTGCTGCAGGATCCCGGCATTATCCGCAATCGCCTGAAAGTGCAATCCATCATCAAAAATTCGCGAAGTTTTCTGGATTTCAAGGAAAAAGATCAGAGTTTCGCCGATTTTCTCTGGTCTTTTGTCGACCATCAGCCGCGCCAGAATCGCTGGCAGAGCATCGCCGAGGTGCCGGCCGCCACCACCGAATCGGAGGCCATGTCGCGGGCGCTCAAGCGGGCGGGCTTCACCTTTGTGGGGCCGACCATCGTCTATGCCTTCATGCAGGCTACCGGAATGGTCAACGACCACCTCGTCGGATGCCCGGCCCACGACGAATGCCGACAGCTGGCAGCCAGCCTGGCGTTGGTCCGCTGATCCCGAATGGCGGTCGGCTCGTAAGTTTCCCGGTAACACAACGACCGGAGTCGACCCGTGAGAATTACCCTGGAAGAGCTCAAATCCAGTCCCGGCCAGGTCATCGACCTGCTCGAGATCCTGTCCCTGGAAGGACAGCGCTATATGGCACGACTGCACCTTGGCGGTGACATCAAACTGTTGTCGGATGCCGGAGGGCAGACCCGGCTGTTCCGCAGCAGCTGGGAGATTCAGGACTGCCTTGGCAGCGTAACCATTGCCCGGACCGAAGTGGTGCATTCGTCCGCCTACACCCAGATGATTGGCATGGATACCGCGGAGTTCGAACCGCTGCGTATCAAGGTTCAGGGGCAATAACGGTGTTTGCTGTTGCCCGTATCGCCATCGCCATCGGCCTGGCCGGCCTGGCGCCCTTCGTGCTGGGCGTCATCGGGGTCATCGCGCTGCCGGAGTACCGTGCCCTGCTGACCGGTTATTTTTACCTTTACAGCGCGGGGATTCTGGCGTTCATGGCAGGGATCTACTGGCCGCTGTCGATGCAGATCGAACAGCGCTGCTACCCGCTGTCACCACTGAGCACCGTTCTGGTCAGCCAGGCGTTCTTTGTCGCCGCAGGGATTGGCCTGCTGTTGCCCGCCCTGTACCAGGTGGTGGTATATACCACCGCCTATACGGCGCTGTGTGTGGTGGATCTGCGCTGGATGAAGAGTTACTGGCCGGCCTGGTACCGTCGCCTGCGGCTGCAGCTGACCGTGGTGGTGGTGAGTTGCCAGCTGCTGATGGGAGGCTGGCTGCTGCTGGCGCCCTAGGAAATGACGCAGCCGGGCGCGGTGTGGCACACGATGGGCAGGTCGCAAGCGGATCCGGCTCACCGGAGAAGGTGACCGGGAAGACGCCTGGCCATCACTGACTGCCAGGCGCCCCGGTCAGGAGGCAAGACACCCTCCATTACCGGCGGCGGAAGCGACCGGTTCCCGCCGCCGGCAATTTTGCCCCACGATCACGCCGCAACGATGGCGTACTCGTGGTTGTGAGGCTCGATGAGCGCACCGTGAAGGGCAGTAATCGCCTTCTCGTAGCAGTCCTCATCGATGACGAACTGGATATCCACCTGGCGCATGCACTGATGGATCGCCAGTACGCTGATTTCCGCCTCCGCCAGCGACTTCACAGAGCCGGCGAGGATACCGGGCACTTTCATGTCGCTGCCGATGGCCGAGACCAGCGCCACCTTGCGGGTATTGATCTCGGCATTGGGGAACGCCTCTTCCAGCGCCTTGACCACGCGCTTGACGTGCTTCAGCGTGGTGTCCACGTAGTGGGTGATGGTATTGGCGTTGGTGTCCTTGGACATGAAGCGCACCTTGAAGCGGCTCAGTACATCCAGGATCCTGCGATCCGAACCCGGCTCGCCCTGCATATCCTGGTCAAACACCTCGATGGCAAATACACCCTTGGCGCCGGCGATGATTTCCACCTGGGCCTTCTCACTGACATAGTCTCCGGTGATCAGGGTACCGGTATGCTCCGGCTCGAAGGTGTTCTTCACCCGCAACGGAATCTCGTTCTGGCGCAAGCCCTTGCCCGCGCGGGGGTGAATGGCTTCCATTCCCAGGTTGGCCAGCTGGTCGGCCACGTCGTAGTTGGTACGCCCAAGGGGCACCACCTTGTCGGCGCCGACAATGTTGGGGTCGGCGGAACTCAGGTGGTATTCCTTGTGGATCACAGCCTCACGGGCCCGGGTAATCACGGCAACCCGGCTGAAGGTCATCTCGCTATAGCCCCGGTCGAAGGTCCGCATCAGGCCTTCCTTGCACTGGGCATAACCGGTCACGATGGGCAGCTCGCGGGTGAGGTCCACGGCATCGAACGCCTGCTTCAGTTTCTCGTCCAGCGGCAGCAGTTCGCTGTCGCGCCAGCCGGTCAGATCAACAAAACGGGCATTGATGCCTTCCTGCTGCAGCTTCAGCGCGGTATTGAAGGCACTGTGGGCCTCGCCGATACCCGCCAGCATTTCCCGTACCGTCAGCAGATGCTCCTCAAGCTGGAACTGGCCATAGGAGCACAGGCGCTGGAGGTCAATCAGGCAGCCGCGCACCCCCTCGATGCGGTCGGTGATGAACTGGTCCGCCTGCTGCTTGAGCATCGGGTCTGCAAAAAGCTCCCCGTTGATATCGGTGAGCAGCTTGATCAGCTTGGTGAGGTCGTCGCCCCAGGCCCAGTCTGACTCGGCGTCGGCAAACAGGGCATAGACACCCGGCTCGCCGGTTTTCTTGTGCTCCAGCAGTTCGTTGGTGACACCGCCGTAGGCGGAGACCACGAAGATGCGCTGATAGAGCTCTTCCTTGCTGCGACCACCGAGAATGATGTTGTCACGGACGGCCTCGTAATTGCTCATCGAGGTGCCGCCGATCTTCTCCACGGTATGTAATTGGCTAGTCATAGTGGTTTCTTCGCTATCCTGCAGAATGAATGTCCGGGTTCAGCGGGCGTCTCAGGACGCCTCGCTGATACCCTCCTGCATGATTTCATCCACACTCTCTGCCAGCAGCCGGGCACCCAGGCGCAAGTCGTCTTCACTGGTGGTCAGCGGCATCAGGCACTTGATCACCTCATCGTTGGGACCACTGGTCTCGATGATCAGGCCTTTTGCAAAGGCGCGCTTGGTGATCGGGCCGGTCAGGTCCGGGTGGGTCGCCTCGATACCGCGCATCAGGCCGCGTCCCTTCATCCGGAACTCGTTGGGGTACTTGTCACAGATCGCCTGCAGGGCATCACCCAGCACCTTGGTCTTGGCTTTCACTTCCTTCGCGAAGGCGTCGTCTTTCCAGTAGGTCTCGACGGCAGTGCGGGCAGTGATGAACGCCATGTTGTTACCACGGAAGGTACCGTTGTGCTCGCCCGGATCCCAGACGTCCAGTTCCGGCTTGAACAGTACCAGCGCCATCGGCAGGCCGTAGCCACTGAGGGACTTGGACACAGTCACGATGTCCGGCTTGATACCGGCAAACTCGAAACTGAAGAACTCACCGGTCCGGCCGTTACCCGCCTGGATGTCGTCCAGGATCAGCAGGATGTCATGCTTCTTGCACAGCTTTTCCAGACCCTGCAGCCACTCGGCACTGGCCGCGTTCAGGCCACCTTCGCCCTGAACCGCCTCGACAATCACTGCCGCCGGCAGCTCGACACCGGAGGAACTGTCAGAGAGTACCTTGTCCATGATTTCCAGGGTGTCGATATCCTCACCCAGGTAACCGTCATAGAACATGAAGTCGACGTTACCCAGCGGGGTTCCGACACCACCGCGGTGGTGCACGTTACCGGTGGCGGCAACCGCACCCATGGTCACACCGTGGAAGCCGTTGGTGAAGGAGATGATCCCGGTACGGCCTTTCACCTTGCGGGCCAGCTTCATGGCCGCTTCGACACTGTTGGTGCCGGTGGGGCCGGTGAACTGCATCTTGTAGTCCAGACCACGGGGATCCAGGATGTACTTCTTGTAAGCCTCGATGAAGTCGTGCTTGGCGGTGGTGAACAGGTCCAGGCCCTGGCTCACGCCGTCAGCCTCGATGTACTCGAGCAGCGCCTTCTTCAGGACATCATTGTTGTGGCCGTAGTTCAGTGAACCGGCACCGGCCAGGAAATCCAGGTACTGCTTGCCGTCCTCGGTGTAAAGGTGGGCGTTCTTGGCACGGTTGAAGATGACCGGAAAGGCACGGGAATAAACACGTACTTCGGATTCGGTTGACTTGAAAATTTCCATTGTCTTGCCTCTTAGCATGTCAGGTTCGAGGTGGAAGTGCGGTAGCCCATCGGTTTCGGTCGCGATCGGCTTGCCGCACGCTGGTTTAAGCCTTGATGACAGACCTACCTCAGTGGTCCGCCGGCTTGTCCGCAGAGCGGTCGATTCAGCCTGTCAGTCGTCAGGTTCTCAGACCGGCTTTGTGAAAGGCCCGATGCGCAGCAGAAATTCCGAATCGTGCTGGCCACCAAAGTGGGTGCCTTTCTCAAAGTGCTCGTGATAGGTGAGCTCAGCCCCCAGATCACGGGCAAAGGAGCGGAACAGTGCCCAGGACGCTTCGTTGTCCTCGGTAATCGTGGTTTCCAGATGCGTTACCTTGCGGCAGGCATCGCGGGCCACGATTTCCTTGAGCATCCGCTTGGCCAGGCCCTGTCCACGACCTTTCTCGTGAACTGCCACCTGCCAGACAAACACCGTCTCGGGCTGTTGGGGAGGGATGTACCCGGAGATAAAGCCGACCAGATCGCCGTCCTTCTCCGCAGCCACGCCGGTCTCGGCAAAGTGACTGCACTGCAACAGGTTGCAGTAAATCGAATTGGGGTCCAGCGGCGGGCACTCAGCCACCAGCTGGTGGAGCCTGAAGCCATCATCCTTCGTCGGTTTGCGGAGGGTGATGGCGGTGGTATTCGAACCTTCAGATGTCATAACGTAATCAATTCGCCTCAAAATTTAGGGTTAAATTATATAGACCACAAAATATATTTCAAGTCGAAGGATTCTGGCAGGACATCGTAACCGGCAGCGCTTCCTGATTAAGGATAGCCTGCCGGGGACCAAAGGCCAGTTAAAAGCGGATGAAGTTCTGGTCAGAAAATGAGTGCGGAGCGTATCAGGGTAGTCCCGCCGAGGAGACGTTCACGATAGGAGACGGCGGCATCGGAGCCGGTCGGCCATAACCGGTCGAAGTCTGCCAGCCAGGCTTGCAAATCAAAGGCTACCGGCTGCAACGCGCAGTGCAGCGGCAGCAATGCCTGCTGCGCGACTGCGCCACCGGCGGGCGTCCGGGCGATACGGGCAAGCAGCCCGCGGGGGTCGCCCTGCAGGTTACCCATCCCTGCGGAGCCATTGTTAATGACCAGCCGCGAGCGGCCATCCACCTCGCCCTGCCAGATCAGTGGCAGACAGGTATGGCTGCACACCAGGATGTCCGCACCGGTCTGGCGGAACCAGCGCGCCACCGCTTCATGATTGCCGGCCTGGAAGGATTCATGGGCCAGCCCCCAGCCCGCAAGGGATTCCGGATCGCCATGAAGCACCAAAACCTTTAGGCCACCAAACATCAGACAGCGCCAGCGCGGCAACTCCGCAAGGGATTGTTGAATATCCGGATGATTTGCGGCCACGGCCTGCAATTGCAGCATGATGGCGTTGGAACGCTCGACCACCCCCTGGTCGACAAAGTCCGGGTAGGCACAGCCACAGCCAGCCCCCGCGCTGGGATGGGCCAGCTCGTACTCCACATTGCCCAGGCTCGCGGTGTGCCGAAGTACCCGCTGGTTGATTTCCCGGAACAGGCTATCGCTGGCATTGAACCAGTTGAAGTCGCCATTGAACACCAACCGGACCGAGCGCCCCGAAGCGCGCTCCCGCCTGGCCATGCTTTCGATCTCGTCCAGCGCAAACGGGTTACCATAGAGCCCGCCAATGACATAGAGGACATCGTCAGTAACCGTTTCGGTCCGCTCACACAAGCGCTCTGGACGGTAACGGTAATGAACCGGACAGGCACGCCCTTCATCGGCAGCCATCATAACCTCAAGCGCCGCTGGTGGCCGGCGACCGCCCCGCCAGCCTGCGGAGCACCAGCGGCAGGAAAAATCCGGCGGAGCAGATCAGGAAGCCGTAGGCGTTCACTCCAAGTAACATGGCATATTTACCGTCTCCGATTGCCCAGCTTGCCGGAATCAGCCCCATGGCCAGCAAGACACCCAGCCCCAGTCCGGTCCAGAAACTCAGGTGGAAACTCCAGGGTGACCAGCGGGTGACGCCGTAGAACAGAAACACCGGCGCCAGGCCCATGACCATGGTGCCCGATATGGTGGTGGCCTTGAGGATGTCGGTGCCGGCAAACATCGGCAGGTTACCCGCAAATGCGAAAATGACCATAACCACCGCACCCACACGAATACTTGGCAGCTTGTCCCTGGCACGTTGCGCCAGCCGGGGGAGATCCACTGCAAGAGATTTCGCCAGTGAGGTGAAGGTGGAATCCAGCGTCGAGCCGGCCGAGGTCATCATGATCACACTCATAAAGAACAACGCCGCCAGCCCCAGGGACTGGCCCACCGCAGCAGGTGCGTTACCCATGGCCTCAATGCCATTGAGGCGGGCATGGACACCCACCAGGCTGAAGATAAACACCGCCACAAAGCCCAGCAGCCCCGCCACCACAAAGCTTTTCAGCATGGTCTTTTCCTTGTTCACAAACCCCCGGTCTGTCAGCACCGGATCGTGGAACGGATAGCTGAACATCTGCAGCAAAGCCACCAGTAGCAAATCAACGCCGGCGTTGAGCCGGAAGTCGCCATTGCTCAGCAGGGTGCCGGTGTCGTTGGCCGGGATGATCAGGAACAACACTGCACCAACAAAGAACACAAACACAAAGGCCTGGATCACATCGGTAAAGATCGACGAGCGCAGCCCGCCCTTCAGGCTGTAGGCCAGGGTAAACATGGTGAACAGCATCGCCGCGGCGTAATACTCCCACTCTCCGGGCAGCCCGAAGTAACCACCCACTACCGCGGTGTTGCTCCAGACTTCGTTATACAGCCGGATCAGAATCGCCGCGGCAAAGGCCAGCGCTGCCAGCCGGCCAAAGCGCGAGGTGAGAAAGTCCTGCAGGCTGCGGGCACCGGTCTGGGTGCGAATCAGGTAGATCACGTAGCCGGCCACGGGAATCGACAGCCAGTAGCTGGCATAGGCCAGACCACCCACCACGCCATAGGCGGCCCCCAGGTTGGCGGCGTTGGTTACCGATTTGGCGAAAATCCAGCTGATGAAGATGCTGGCAGTGAGTGACCACTGACCCACCGGGTTGCCATGATCATCCGCGCCCTTGTAGAACGAGTTCGGGTTTTTGCTCTTGGGCGAAAGGACGTACATGACCACGCCGTAGACCAGCAGGAATCCCCAGAACAGGGCGGCTTCAGTAATGTTCATTGTTCATTCCGGATTGTTGATTGTTCGTATTCGGGGCAGGTCAGTGAGGGGCGGGGGCATTTCCAAAACGAGAAATTTTGTTTCTCTGACTGTTTTGGAAATGCCCCCGCCCCTCACCGACCACCAACGTTGGCAAATGCCATGATGCACACCACCTAAGTCAGACAAGGCCTTCGGGGTTGGTGAAGCCTTCCAGAACAGTCAGAGAAACAACGTTTCTCGTTCTGGAAGGCTTCACCAACCCCGGAGGCCATCACCTCCAGCGACCGCCACCCCACCATTCGCAAACTCCCAGCTCAATCAGCCAGGCGCCGAACAACTGGCTCCAAAGCGATAACAGGAAAAGCACCGGTGATGCCGCAACATGATCCGCTCATCCATGCTCTCCGCCAGCGAACCACCAAGGTCATACTGCGGATCGTCATCCACCAGCGTGCAGGCATAGACCCGCACCCGGTCGGCCTTCTTTACCAGCATCCGGGTATAGGTACACATGAAGTGCGCCCGCGCCTCCCGGGTCGGGTACTTCTCCATGCAGGTCTCGGTAATTTCCGGACTTCCATCCTCGGAACCGGGTGTGCCCAGGTCGGGGAACGCGGTAAAGGCCAGGTTTTCCGGGATATGCCATTCACGGAATATCGCCCGGAACGCCGCTTCCACATCCGCGGGAATTTCGTGGGGGTCGGTCTGACGGGCAATGGACACCTTGAAGCCCTGCCCGATAAGCCAGCGGATGCCCTCCAAAGCCTGCTCGAAACTGCCTTCGCCCCGATCCTTGTCGTGGCGGGCGCGGTCCGGGAAATCGAGGCTGACCCGGAAATGGATCGGGTAGGGATTGTCCAGCAGCGGCAGCACCTGGTGCCGGCGTTTCAGCAAGGGCTCGGTGGCATTGGTGAGCACGAAGCAGGGTCGATGCTGGCTGGCGTAATCGAGGATGTTGACGAAGTCCCGGATGACAAAAGGTTCGCCGCCGGTGAAGGAGAACTGCTCGACACCCATGTCGATGGCTTCATGGATAAATGGCTTCACATCACTGAGCTTCATGCCGGGAATGCGGCCGTCGCCAGGGTGGGAGCCCTCCAGGCAGAACGGGCAGGCCAGATTGCAGGCGGTGCCGGTGTGTATCCACAGTTCCTTCAACTGGTCCGCATCGATATAACCGCGGGGGTCTCCATTGCGCGTATGGGTCCAGCTATCGAACGCCCTGGGTTCGAGGACTTCCACGGCCGGAATGCGCTTACTGCGGCCCGGTCGGGTTTCGGTCAGGGGCATAGATGCTCCTCGGTGAATCAGTAGTGTTTAGCACGGACACGGGCGATACCGGTCTGTTACAGCCAGCGTCCGGTTTTTTCAGCCAGCTGTTATTTCTTTACGTTTTTGGCGCCGGCCCGGGTCTTTGCCCCGGCGCCAACCATGCAATTTTTCCAGCAGTTTCAGGACGCCTTCCGGCGCGTGAGCGCGTTTCCACTCACCCGCCGCGTACTTGGCGGACTCGTTCCAGGTCGGGTAGGGATGGATGGTGCCCAGAATCTTGTTCAGGCCCAGCCCATGCTTCATTGCCAGGGTGAATTCCGCCAGGATCTCACCGGCATGGGCGCCCACCACCACGGCACCGAGAATCTTGTCCTTGCCCGGGGGTGTCAGCACCTTGATGAAGCCATAGTCCTCACTCTCGGCAATTGCCCGGTCCAGGTCATCCAGGCCGTAGCGGGTGATTTCATAGTCGATGCCCCGCTCCCTGGCTTCCGCCTCGCTCAACCCGACCCGGGCAACTTCCGGCGAGGTGAAGGTAACCCAGGGCATCACCCGGTAATCCACCCGGAAGCGCCTGAACTGACCAAACAGCCCGTTCACCGCGGCATACCATGCCTGATGGGCCGCGGCATGGGTGAATTGGTAGGGCCCCGCGACATCGCCACAGGCAAACACGTTCGGGTAACGCAGACTCATGTCCTCTTCCACCGGCACCGTGCCATTGGGCAAGGTATCCACACCAATCCCCTGCAGATTCAGGCCAGCCGTGTTGGCTTCGCGGCCAACGGCCACCAGCACCTGATCGAAGGGAATGCGCACCCGTTCACCGTTATGCTCACACCAGGCCACCTTCTCGCCATTTTCCACGCAAAACTCGACTGTGGAGTGGTTGAGGCGGACATCAATGCCATCGACCTCGAACTGTTTCAAAACCACGGAGGCAACATCCGCATCTTCCTTCGCAAGCAAACGGCCGCCCCGTACCAGCTGGGTCACCCGGCTGCCCAGGCGGGCAAAAGCGTGGGCCAGTTCGCAACCGATCGGGCCACCACCCAGCACCAGCAAGCGCTCCGGCTGTTCCTGCAACTCCCACAGGTTGTCGGAGGTCAACGGCTGCATGTCTGCCAGGCCGGGGATCTGCGGCATTGCCGGCTTGCCCCCGGTCGCCACGATGATACTCCGTGTGGTCAGCCGTTCCGTGCGGCCGTCGTTGTGTTTTACTTCCAGCTCCCAGGGAGATACGAAGCTCGCCTCGCCAGAGATGCAGTCCACACCGAGTTTCCGGTAACGCTCAGGTGAGTCGTGGGGCTCCACCTTGGCAATCACCTCCTTGACCCGGTTCATGATGGTCTTGAACGAGCCCTTCACCGGCACCGACTCCAGGCCGTAACGGTTGGCGTGGCGCAGTGTATCCGCCGCCTTGGCGCTGCGAATCAGCGCCTTGGAAGGCACGCAGCCGGTATTGAGGCAGTCACCGCCCATCTTGTGCTTCTCGATCAGGGCGACCCTGGCCTTGACGGCTGCGGCGATGTAGGCCGAGACCAGGCCGGCGGAGCCCGCACCGATCACCAGCAGGTTGTAATCGAAATGATCAGGCTTCTGCCAGCCGGCATACACCTTGCGGCGGCGGATGAAGCCCACCACAAACTTGGCGATCAGCGGAAACAGCCCCAGCAGGGCAAACGACAGCAGCAGATCGGCAGAGACGATATCACCGGTGGACTGGATCTGCCCCAGCTGGGTGCCGGCATTCACAAACACAAAGGTACCCGGCAACATGGCAATCCAGCTCACCAGGGCATAGGTACGCAGCTTCATGCCGGTCAGGCCCATGGCCAGGTTGATCAGGAAGAAGGGGAACACCGGCACCAGGCGCAGGGTCGCCAGGTAGAAGGCACCATCTTTTTCAATGCCCCGGTCGATCTTGGCAATGGTGTCCTTGTAGCGCTCCCTCAAGGTATTCCTCAACAGGAAGCGCGCCACCAGAAAGGCCAGCGATGCGCCCACGGTTGAGGCAATGGATACCGCAGCCAGGCCATAAAGGTTACCGAAGAAAGCACCACCGGCCAGGGTCATGATGGTTGCGCCCGGCAGCGACAAGGCAGTCACAAGGACATAGATCGCCGCAAAGCCGGTAACGGCCACCAGCAGGTGCTGGTCAATCCATTGCGCCAATGCCGCCTGATTGGCCTGCAGGTTCTCCAGGGTAAGCACCCGGTGCCCGTCCAGGCCGATAAAAACAGTCACCACCACGGCGATTGCCAGCACAAGTAAAAGCTTGCTTCGATTCATGTCCATTCCTGCGGAAAATTTATAAACCAGTACGCTGTTATAGCTGAGACACGATCACCGGCTGGATGTTACATCGTCGCTGAATTATGATTTTTGAGCAATCGCTACAGAATACCGGAACTTTTCCGGAATCCGAAGCACTATACAGAGACAACAAGCCAACGCAGACTGACAGGGAACGCCAAGCCATGGACTCAGCCGTGCATACGCAAACCGAACTTTCGCTGATCGAGGCACTCCGACGAGGTGATGCGATGGCATACCAGAAAGCCGTGCGCGAGTACTCCCCGGGCATGCTCGCGGTGGCCCGCTTCTACCTCGACCACTCCAGTGCGGAAGAAGTTGTCCAGGACTGCTGGGTGACCGTGATTGATGCCATCCACAAATTTGAAGGCCGTTCCGGCCTGAAAACCTGGCTGCACCGGATCGTCGCCAACCGCTGCAAGAACAAACTTCGCGCCAGCAAACGGGAAGTGGCGACCGATTTTTCCGAGGGCCTTGAGCCGGATCTGGCCGAACGCTTCAACGCTACTGGCCGATGGGACCTGCCGCCAAAGCTGCAGTTCCATGACTCCGCCGACACCCTGCTGGAAAACGGCGCGCTCAGCGATTGCCTGGACAAACACCTGTCGGCGCTGCCGGAAACCCAACGCTCCGCCCTGATGCTCTACGAAGCCCACCAGCACAAATCCGAAGAGGTCTGTAACATTCTGGATGTCAGCGCCTCAAACCTGCGTGTACTGTTACACCGTGGGAGGCAGAAGATCTTTCTCATGGTGGAAGCCTTCCAGGAGACGGGCGAATGTTAATGTGCAGGGACCTGGCGGTAATCGCCAGTGACTACATCGACGGCGAACTGAGCGGCCGGCAGAGCCTGTCCGTGAAAATGCACCTGATGATGTGCAGGGACTGTCGAACCTTTATCGGCAACCTGCGCGCGACGACCGACCTTATGAAAGGGCACTCGTCAGGCAAGCTGAATGAGGCATTCTTGCAACGCGTTGATGAACGGGTAGCGGAAGCCCTCAGGACAAAAACCAGCCCTAACAAAGACAAGTGATCGGCCGGAGCCTGTGCCAAAGTCCCATTGCCCATCACCCGGGAAAGCGCTTAGATGGCGCCGAGACTCACCATTGATGTTCACCGAGGTACCCAACCGTGATTAAAGTCAGCGTGCTTTACCCGAAAACCGACGACAGCCAGTTCGACATGGCGTATTACCGCGACAGCCACATGGCGCTGGTCCGTGAAAGACTGGGCAAGGCCTGCCAACGGACGGCGATCGAACAAGGTCTTGCCGGGGGTACGCCGGGCTCGGCCCCGACCTTCATCGCTATGGGCCACATGTATTTCGATTCACTCAGTGATTTTGAAACCGCGTTCGGGCCCCATGCCAGGGAGATCCTGAAAGATATCCCGAACTTCACCAATGTGCAGCCCACCGTTCAGATCAGCGAGGTGGTGGAGTAAGCCCCGGTCGCCAGGGGGGCCCGATCACCGGCCCCTCGCCGCTCCTTCAAATTGTGGTACTCGCAGCTGGCCAACCCGGTCGCGCCTTCTTCGCTCCGCAGCCAGCTTGTCCGCCCAGCTCGCCACATCGATCGGAACCGTCCCGGTAATCTCCAGGGAACGATCTTCCAGCACCTGCTGCAGGTTCTGCGCGCCCCGCTGCTCAATGACCTGGTCCCGGTGATACAGCAACGCTTCAATCTGGGGCCGGAAACAACGCACCATGGCCGTAAGCCAGCGATTCACCGGCCAGCTGGGATAGGCGTGGTCAATGGCGAACAGATCCAGTGCCGTCACGATCGCCTGCGCCGGAAGCCAGCTCTCGTCAGTCACCCAGCGGTTTACCGTGAACAGGTCAGTGGGATAGCCCCAGGCGTCCATGGAGATGGCAACCAGGTGCGCCACCCGATCTTCACCCGCGGGCCCCAAGGCCGGCGCAGCCGCTCCGGGTAGCGCGGCATTGCGGAGAAACAGGTGGAAATGGCCGTGCTCGGCATGATCGTCCCGGTGAGCGTGGTAGTAATACTGGGAGGCCGTGTCCCGGTCGTAGACGTCATCTTGCGGATAATGATCCATCTCGTAAAATGCGCCCTGGCCTTTGAGCACCTCGCCCACCACGTTCAACCCGCCTTTTTCCAGTACCCGGTAACACTCCCGGATATCGTCAATGGCTGCCAGACTGGTCTCCAGCTGCGCGTCCGTCAGGTTCGCCAGCCGGGGAATATGAAGTTCTGCCATAATCTTTTTACCTCCTGCCGGCGTGGCTTCCGGGAATCTCCGGAAGCCACGCCCATCAGCTGCCTGTGCCCCCTAGTGACCCGCAAACTGCGCCTGCACCTTACCCATATAGGCGGTGAGCGCCGCCAGCGATTCGCCACTCCAGTCCAGCGGCTCGGCGGCCATCGGCTGAACCATGCAGATCTGGACCATCTCATCCAGATGCACCGACGCCATGCCGAACATGTCCCGGGCCATGGCGACGGCGTGCGGATAGGCGGTGGCGAAAGTAGCGTTGTAACCGGCGCCATCGTTGTGGCAGCTCGCGCAAGACAGGCCATTGCCACTAAGGGAACTATCGCTGAACAGCTGCTCGCCCAGCGCCATCAGCTTGCCGGGATTGCCCTCGTAGGGCTGGTAATTGGCCGGCCGGGTGACCTTCCGGGCGGCATCGGGATTGGGTTTGGCGCCACACTTGCCGTTAGCTGCCCCGGGGTTACAACCCTTGACCGCGCAGGGATTACAGCTTTTGGTGGCGCACGGGTTCTTCGCCGCACAGGGGTTGGCCGCACAGGGTTTTTTCGCGGCGCAGGGATTCTTGGTAGCGCAGGGATTGCTGGCCGCGCAGGGATTACCTCCGGCTTTTCCGCCGGCCTTGCAGTGTTGCCCCGCCTTGCACCTGGTCTTGCACGGCGAACAGGGGTTGCAGGCGGCCATCGCCAGCCCGCCACTACCCAGCATGGCCGTGACCAGCACGGCCGGCCACCAGGCACTGCGCCGGTGATCCGATGTAAGGTGAATCGCATTGCTCAGTGGATGTATCGTGGACATGGTCTCTCTCCCTGATCATGGAGTTGTCAGCCGGACCCTTGGCGGCCCGTTACCGCCCGAAGGGGCAGTCAGGAGAAAGACACATGAGATCCGGAACCATTACACGGATCTATGGCTTTTATCACGCTCAGCACGTAACTCTCTGGCCGCCGCTGCCGACACAAACGGCTCGCGCTTTTGACGCCTCACCCTGCGTCAGAGGCATCAGACCCACCCTGGAAAGCGATTTCGAATACCGGGCCATCGCCTGGGAAGACCGGTAACCTGGCGGAGCCGGCATCGAACTAGGGCTTTGACCTTTTACTAATGGTAATGCGAATAATTCTCAGTATAATGCGCATAACTAAAATAACCTGTGCGCTGGAGAATCCAATGTCAAAGTCAAAATACTCCGGGGTGTTTAATCGACATCCGTTGTCCGTTGCCCTGTTCCCCTTGTCGCTGATGGCTATTCACGCGACCTCTGCCGCTGCACAGGAACAGACCGACGCGTCGACCCTGTTGCCCGGCCTGCACGTCACCGCTGACTGGCTCGGGCCACCCACGGAAGATTCCGAGAAAACCTACACCGGATCCCGATCGGTGATCGAGGAGGAAGACCTCCAGAGTCGCGGCGCATTGAATCTGGAGGACGCTTTGCGGCCGGTTCCCGGTTTGCAGGTACTTGATGAAACCGGCACCGGGGTGCTCCCCAATATTGGCGTGCGTGGTTTGAATCCACTCCGTAGTGAGCGACTGCAAATGCTGGTGGATGGCTATCCGATTGCCATTGGTCCATACAGTAACGTTGGTGTCTCGCTCTTCCCCGTCACACTGCCAAGCCTGGAAGCCGTAGACATCGTCCGCGGCGGCGCCTCTGTTCACTACGGCCCAAACAATGTGGGAGGTGTGGTTAACTTCGTAACCCGGCCTATTCCGACGGAACTCTCCCAGACCCTTCGTGAGCGAATTACCGTTGCGGAAGACACCGGCAACGTCTTTACCGACACCTATTACCGGGCAGGCGGGCAGGCTACCGATCGACTGGACCTGCAATTCCAGGCCAATCTCCAGCGTGGAGACGGTTTCCGCGACCACTCGGACACCGAAGTGGATAACCTGATCCTGGACGCCCGCTACTACCTGAGTGAACGCCACGAACTGGCCTCGCAGCTGCAATACTACCGTGTGGATGCCGAACTTCCCGGTGCCCTGACTCCCGAAGCCTATGAGCAGGACCGCACCCAAAGCCAGAGGCCTCACGACAGTTACGAAGCGGACATGGCCCGCGCTGCCTTTAGCTGGACCTACACGCCGTCTGATAACGTGGAATTCCAGTGGCGTAATTTCGTACACGATGCCGACCGCACCTTCTTCTTTGGCCAGAACCTGAGCGGCAACGGTCACTGGGCGGACCCAGGACTGGACTCGACTCATGTGGCGGATTCACCACGGCTGTTCACGGTCTACGGCACCGAGCCGCGACTCGCCATCAGCCATGGCCGTCACAACATAACCCTGGGCGCCAGGTTCGTAAGTGAGGATGTGGAGTTTGACGTCAACCGCCTCGAGCTGGCCACCGATGCCCGCTCCGTGGCCCGTGACTGGCACCTCGACACCCGGGCCATGGCGTTCTATGCCAGCGACACCATCGCCTTCCTCGATGACCGTCTGAAGGTTACCCCCGGGATACGCTACGAAGACGTGACGATGGATTTCCGTGACAACCTCAATGGCACCAATGAGGAAAACAACGCTGACGAATTGTTACCCGGTCTGACAGTCGGCTATCAGGCGTCCGATGATCTTTTTGTCTTCGCGAACAGCCAGCGCTCACTCGTTCCCGTACAAATTGCCCAGGCAACACGTGAAGGCGACGTTGCCAATGAAACCGCCTGGAACTACGAACTGGGCACCCGCCTTCAGGTAACCCCAACCCTGCTGTCATCGGCCACTCTGTTCCGGATTGACTACGAGGACCAGATTCAGTTCAACCAGTCAACGAGCCGTTTCGAAAACCTGGGGGAAACCCGCCACCAGGGTATCGAGCTGTCGAACCGCTGGAACCCCGGCCCCCAGTGGGAACTGGGCCTGGGCTATACCTTCCTGGATACCGAGCAACTGACCGGGGCTAACGAAGGCAACGAGCTGCCCAACGCGCCGACCCATAAAGTCAGCGCCGATGCGATATACCGCTACCAGACCTGGGATGCCAGCCTGAACTGGGTGTACATCAGCTCCAGCTACAGTGATGCGGACAACACCGAAGAAGAAACCAGCAACGGCAGCGCCGGCGAATTGCCGGACTACCATCTGGTTACGGCCAGAGTCGGTCGCGATTTTTCAGTAGGCGGTAGTCGCATGCTGAATCTGGGGCTGGCGGTCAATAACCTGCTGGATGAGGATTATTACTTCCGCGGCGTGGATGTCAGCCCGATTGGTCGTGTGCCCCAGCCTGGCCGGAGCTTTATCCTGGAGGCGCAGCTCGACTTCTGATGGCGTGCTTACGGAACCGGATAGCAAAAATCCTGCTGGTTGTACTGCTATTGCCGGCGTCAGGATGGGCAGGGGAACATGATCTCGGACTGACGGATGACCGCGGGGAAACCCTGCGGTTGTCCAAGCCGGCAACCCGCCCTGCTGCGATTTCGACCTTTGGGGCGGACGTCGCTCTGGCACTGGGTACTCCGCCGGTGGCCGTCACCGACTACGGTATCCAGGGGGTGCCCGATTACCTGGCGTCGCGGTTAGCCGGTGTTCCGGGCCTCGGCCCGCGACATCAGCCAAACCTGGAAGTGCTGTCCTCGGTGCGGCCGGATCTGGTCATTGCCGTTCGCCGTTATACCGAGAAAGACAGTGACCAGATCGAATCCATCGCCCCGCTGCTGGCGCTGGACCTGATCACCGCCGAGGACAGCCTGCGTGCCGTGGAACTGGCAGGACAGGCCCTGGGAGCACCGGCAAAAGCCACGGCCCTCAACACGCGTTTTATGGAACGCCTCCGGGCCCTTGCCACGGGCAACAAGGGAAGGGCGACCGAAACAGTGGCCCTCCTGACCAGCGGCAGTGAAACCCCTTTCGTCTATTACGACCATTTTCTGCCCACGGCGCTGCTGGAGCACCTGGGCTTCGACAATGTGGGTGGCCACTCACCGAATCCCGCCAGCGGCATTCCTCTGGGTTACCGGATCAGTCTTGAGGCCCTGCTGGAGCTTAATCCGGAGACCATCCTCCTGTTGCCCACCAGTCGGCAGCGCGCATTCACGATGAATCCGATCTGGCCTTATCTCAAGGCAGTCCGCAACAACCGTGTTTACGAAGTTCCGCACTACTGGAAAGAAGGCGCCGGGCCTATAGCCCGGGAACGGATACTTGACGATATTCAGCGTCTGTTGCTGCCCGAAACTGCAACCGAGGCTGACAGATGATGGGCGACGAATTGCCCGCTCGCCCTTCCACCATTTACGGAGCGGCGGTGTTGCTCCTGATGGTGCTGTTCGTCGTTGGCCTGATGGCCGGATCTCGCTGGCTATCGCCAGCCCTGGTGGTGGCCGCTATGGATGGTAGCAGCGATTTGCTGACGCGGATCAGCGTGATGGAGTTACGCCTGCCACGAAATCTGCTCGGCATACTGGGTGGAGCGGCTCTGGGGGTTGCCGGCGCGGTTATGCAAGGCGTTACCCGGAACCCCCTGGCGTCACCCGGCCTGACCGGCGTAATCGCATCTGCCGCTCTGGCCGTGGTTTCTCTTCGCACCCTGAGTACGCCCGGCGCCCTGTGGCTGCCACTGATGGCTCTTGCCGGTGGCCTGGCGGGTGGTGTGCTGACCTTCACCATCGCCGGCCGGCGGCAACTTCAGCCCGAGCGCGTGGTACTTGCCGGAATCGCCGTCACGTCGCTGGCCACCGCACTGACCACCGGTCTTCTGCTGGTGTCAGGAGCCGAAGCGGCAGAGCTTTACTATTGGCTCGCCGGCAGTCTGATGGGACGGGGATGGCTTCAGGTCCAGCTGGTGCTGCCATGGCTGCTGCTTCCTCTCGCCGCCCTGCTTGTTATGCAGCGGCCATTCCGCTTACTGCACCTTGATGATGACCTGGCGCTGGCTATGGGACTGGCCGTCGGGCGCTGGCGACTGACTTTCCTGTTGCTGGCTCTGCTACTGGCTGCAGCGTTGGTCGCCTTCACCGGTCCGATCGTGTTTATTGGCCTGGTGGCGCCACACATTGCCAGGCGATTGATCGGCAACCAGATCCAGCACTGGCTGCCGCTGAGTGCCCTGTTCGGAGGGCTGCTATTACTGGCCGCTGATATCCTGGCACGACAGCTGGCCTTCCCCCAGGAGTTGCCTGTGGGAATGCTGACAGCTCTTATCGGGGCGCCCTGGCTGATCTATCTGCTCAACGCCCGAACTTCATCCCGGAGCACGTAAGGTGACCAATCCAGTAACGACACCTCCGCGCGCAGGCCGCCGGGGGATTCGCCTGCCAAGTACGAGCCCTGTTGCCACACTGCTACTGACCGGCGGACTTTGCCTGGTACTGGTGATCCTGGGGGGAGTCCAATCGGGGGCGGTGGACCTGACATGGCCCCAGGTGTGGGCGGGACTGACCGGCGACAGTTCGCAACATATCCAGCGAGTGGTGCTCGAACTCAGGCTACCACGCACCCTGACTGGCGCAATAATTGGTATTCACTTTGCCTTGTCCGGGTGGTTGCTCCAGTTACTGAGCCGCAACCCGCTGGCAGAGGCCGGCATTCTCGGCATCTCGGCAGGCGCCAGTCTGGTTGCCGTACTCGCCTTCATCATTGGCGACTGGATGGTTTCCAGCGCCAACCCGTACAGCAATACATCATTCGCGCTTCAGTATTTACCCCTGTTTGCCATGGTGGGCGGATTGGTGACGGCCCTTGCGGTGTACTTCCTCGGCCTGCGACACGGCACTCTGTCGCCAGTCAAGATGACTCTGACCGGCGCCGTCATTGCCGGCATGTTACACGCACTGACCACCGGCGCCCTTGCATTCTGGGGCCATGCCCACACCGAACTGGTTGCCCAGTGGCTAGCCGGCTCATTGTACGGCGCGGAATGGGAACATCTGCGTGCGTTGTTGCCATGGACGCTCATCGGGCTGGCCGGGGTAGGGTTGCTCATACGCCCACTGGATGTGATGCAGCTCGACGATCAACACGCACGCACTCTGGGCCTCGGGCTGAATCGCTGGCGCGCCTTTGCCCTGCTCATTGCGACCCTGCTGGCAGCCAGTGCTGTCGGGGTTGTCGGCCCCGTTGGCTTCATCGGCCTGCTGATACCCCACATCTGCCGCCGGCTGGCAGGCGCCAACCTTCCCGTTCAGCTGGTGTTATGTGTACTGCTCGGAGGGGTAGTGGCCGTTCTGGCGGATTTACTTGGCCGAACCTTGTTTGTTCCCTACGAAGTACCCGTCGGTGTGGTGTCCGCCATTCTTGGCGTGCCGTTTTTTCTTTACCTGTTGTCGCATCAACCCTGAAGCCGGAGCTTGCCATGTTACGAACCGAGCATCTCTCACTTGCTTACGGCGACAAGCCGGTTGTGGATAACCTATCCCTATCCATTCCCGAAGGCGGGATCACCTGCCTGCTCGGTCCCAATGGTTCCGGTAAAAGTACCCTGCTGAAAAGTTTCGCGGGGCTGCTGCCGGCCAGGTCAGGCCAGGTCTATCTGGACGATCAGCCGATTCAGCAATGGGACCGGCGCCTACTCGCTCTCAGGCTCGCCATGCTGCCCCAGAAACCGATTGTGCCGGAAGGCATCAAGGTTCGGGACCTGGTCGCTCTGGGGCGTTTCCCCCACCGAAAATGGTGGCAGCGGAATCAGACTTCCGATGACAAGGCTACCATCGATGCAATGGCCATGACGGGAGTCTCGGACCTGGCAGAACGAGCGGTAGAAGCACTCTCCGGAGGGCAGCAGCAGCGGGTGTGGATTGCCATGGCCCTGGCGCAGGGTACCGACATCCTGCTGCTGGATGAACCGACGACTTTCCTGGACTGGGGCTACCAGCTGGAAGTGCTGGAATTGCTATCTACCCTGAACCGCCAGCACGGACTAACCGTGGTGATGTCACTGCATGATCTCAATCAGGCTGCGCAATTTGCCGACCGGATTGCGGTTCTGACCCGCGGCCGGCTCGACACCATCGGTAGTCCCCGGGAAGTCGTGACCGAAGCCCTGATCAACCGGGTGTTTCGGGTACAGACAACCATTAGCTCTGGACAGGATGGTCGCCCGTTCTGCTCCGGGTTTGCCGAGTCACTCAAGGACAGCCCGCCAGTGATTGACCGCAGCCTGATACCTGGAGCAGCTCAGCGCGAGACCGGTTAATCAAGCCCGCTCACCAGGCCAGTGATGGTGTAACGTTCCGCACTTTGATGTGTCCATACCGCGAACACCATTCTCCAGGACCTGCCTTCAGGGCAACCCGGAGGATGGCCACCAGCCATACGGAGGGCACCACCATGAGAATCCTGACCTTACTCGGCGTTCTGCTCGCCTTCGCCATGGGTGCAACCGCCCACGCGGAAGGTGTCAGCAGTGATGATATTGAATGCGGCAACAAGACAACCTGTCTCCAGAGCCCGGGGGATGACAACGGGGGGGCAACGGGCTGAGCGGTTAATCCGTAGTTCAAGCCCGGCCGGCAGGCTACCGCACGATGGCCGGGCGTTACTTCTCACCTCCGGATGCGGTTAACGGAGATCCGGATTCAGGGTGTAAGTACCGGTCACTCTGGCGCTGGCCAGCACATGGCCTTTCATCGCCTCGCGTACATCGTTGCCATCAAACTCCCCGGTCAGCCCAAGGCTGTCCACATCCAGCGCATGGACTTCAAAGTGGTAATGGTGCAACAGCTCATCATTCCAGGGCGGGCAGGGGCCATCGTAACCGGCGTAGGTCCCTGCCATGTCAGCATTACCGGCGAGGAACTGGGTGTAGTTATTCACCCCACGGACACCGGTCGGTCCCGGGCCGTGGTCCTTGCCCTTGGGAATAACGCCATCACTGTCATGGCCCTCCGGAATGCGATTGACGCTGGCGGGAATGTCGACCAGCAACCAGTGGAAGAAATCTACCCGTGGCAGGTCCCCGGGTACGGTTTTGCCTTCCTGGTTCACGTCATCCGCCCGGCTCGGCACGTCCGGATCAAACATGATCACGGCAAAACTTCTGGTGCCCGCCGGTGCATCTGACCAGGAGACCTCCGGATTGCGGTTGGGACCGAAGCTCATGTGGCTTTCAGCGTTATACACGCCAAAGGCGAACTTTTCCGGAATCGGCTGGCCGTCTTCGATGCCTTGTACCTCGATCTTCACGATTTCATGCTCCTGTTGCTGAAATGTTTGGCTCTGAAATGTTTGGCTCTGGACTGTTTCGCGTGCAGTGGCCCGGTTTTAACAGCCGGTTCGTACCTTTGTCCAGATTAGCAGAGCCGTGAGAATAAGCAGAGCGTCAACGCAAACCGGTGATATCGTTGGAGACTTGCTATCATGATCCGCCACAGGAACCTTCACCGGGAAGCAACCATGACCAACCTGACCCGCCAGCCCGCCAGCTTTGCCCCCGATCGCACGAAAACCACGTGCACCGGCCGGCGCTGACATGTTCAATCAGGGCGAAATCGTTCACCACGTGCGGGATGCGCTCGGCAGCATTCTGGTGGTGGATTACCGCAGGCACCGGGTGCTGACCTTCAACACAATCTTTGAGCAGAGCAAGATTGACCGCCGTTCGCCGTGGCTTCCGGTGCACGAATATAACCGCGCGATGCTGCTTCCGGTGGCCTTCGGGCAACCGCGACACGCCACGGTGCTGGGCCTCGGTGGCGGTGTCATGGCCAGCGCGCTGCATCACCTGTTACCGGCGTGCCAGGTGCATGCGGTCGAGTTACGGCAGGCAGTACTGGACGTTGCCCGGGAATTCTTCAGCCTGCCGGACAGCGACCGGCTGCGGGTCACCATCAGCGATGCCCGCAACGCCCTGGAACAGATGCCCGACAGCAGCACCGATCTCATTCTCGCAGACCTGTACAGTGCCGAGCGCATGAGCCCTGCCCAGGCCCAGCGCCAGTTTATTACCCAGTGCAGCCGGGCCCTGTCCGCCGAGGGCTGGCTGGCGCTCAATTATCATCGCACGCCGGACCACGCCAGCCCGTTTTTCCGGCAACTGAAAATCCATTTTGCGGACGTGCTGCTGTTCCGGAGCAGGAGCAACAACACCGTGATCTATGCCAGCAAACGGCACTTCGAGGCACTGAACTCACGGGATCCGTTGCTCGCCGAGCTTGAAGCCCGCCTCCCCATCGACTGGCGCAAGCTGATGGGCAAGGTGACGCGACTGAGCTGAGTGACCCCACGATGGCCCGCTACCGGTTCTTTTGCCACGCGAACTTGCGGAAAGGCTCATCGACCGGGGTTTCGGCAATGTGATTGATGTAGTTACTCATCACCTTCTGGGACACGATCAGAATCACTTCCAGCACCTGGCGTTTGGTAAAGCCGGCGTTGTGGAACGCCTGCAGGTCCTCGCGGCTGACCTCACCCCGTTTACGGACTACCGCAAGGGTAAAACTGCGCAGCGCTTCCAGCCGGGCGTCCGCCAGCGGGGCTTCATCCCGCAGGGCGTTGGTGATGTCATCGGAGACATTCATCATCCTGGCAATGCCGGTATGGGCCGGTACGCAGTAATGGCAGCCATGCTCGACATTCACGGTTTGCCACACCACGGTCTTTTCGTCGTTGTCGAAGCTGCTTTCAAGCACCAGCCGGTGCAGCGTCTTGTAGCCCTCCAGCACCCCTGGCGCCTCGGCCATCACCGCATGGAGACCCGGAATCATCCCGAATGATTTCCTGGAATCATCCAGCAGCGGTCTGGCAGCGTCAGGAGCCGAGTTCTGGTCGTGAAGTGTAAAGCCTGTCATGGCATTCTCCTTTTTTGAGCGCTCATTCAAATACAGCCTCACCGTACCTGTTAATGAGCAAGCGTTCAAGATATAATTGATCGTCCGTTCAAATTCCCAAACGCAGCAAACCGTTATGGCCAGAACTCCACGCTTTGACCGCCAGATTGCCCTGGATCACGCCGTTGCCCTGTTTTGGGAGAAGGGTTATCACGCCACATCCATGAAGCAGATCGAACAGGCTCTCGACATGCGCCCGGGCAGCATTTATGCCACATTTGGCAGCAAGGACGGGCTGTTTGCGGAAGCGTTGGCACGTTATGCCGAGCGGGGAGGCAAGGAACTGGCAGACCACCTGGCCGGTTACGACGCCATCATCGACGGCCTGCAGGATTACCTCCGTAACATTGCCGCGGCCTGCGCTCCGGGCGCTACGGTGCCATCGCGGGCCTGCATGGTGGTCAAAACGCTGCTGGAGACCAGTCATACCGACGGTCCGCTGGGTGATCAGGTAAACGGGATTCTCGCAGCCATAGAAACACGCCTGGCCGAAGTACTCACGACGGCCAAAGCCCGCGGCGAGCTGAAACCGGACACCGACTGCCCGCGCCTCGCCCGCTTGCTGCAGGCACAGATCATCGGCTTACGTTCGTTTGCCCAACGGGACGTCACCGCCGCCCATGTGCGGCAACTGGGAGAGGATATGGCGTTACTGCTGGAGCCCTACCGGCTGCATCACTGAGGTCAGCCCGGTGACCTCCCCTTAGGCTCTATGGGGCGACGGCGGCACGGGCGATGCCGTCCAGCGCCTTGGCCAGATTTTCGACCACCGGACAATCAACCGCGCCATGCCGCTGCGCGAGGTAGGCCGGCTCGTTATAACCAAGCCAGACCTGTGACGACTCATCCTCCCACACCAGAGCCTTCAGCGGCAGATCGATACCGACCGTCTGGGCACACGCCATGAACGGCGTGCCACCCTGTGGATTTCCGAAGATAATCACTTCCGTCGGCCGCAGTGATTTGCCGATCTTGCGGGCGCCCGCGGCATGGTCGATACGCGCAAACACTCCAAGATTCCGTTCCTTGATGACGGCCTCGAGTCGATCCATGGTTTCACTGGCACTGTGGGGGCTCTTCAGGGTTGTCATCCCGTCAGCGGCATTCACCAGGCCACTGAACAAAGCAGCGACTACAACAACAATAAGGCGGACAGTGGTCACGGGATTCTCCCGGTTGCTCTGGAGTTGGGTTGGACGATAACGCATCAGCGCCTCGTTCAGGCTAGTCCACCTGGGCGGAAAACTCCACGTGGCGGCCACATCGCTGCTGCGCCAGCAATCCAGCGCGACGCCTGGCCAGCTCCCGGCGGACAGCCTTATGTCCGAAAGCTATAAAATCTGCCGCCTTGGAAACTTACAAATCGGTAAGGTATGATTCCGCAAGGCCCGCCGGTTATCAGCGGGGCCAGCAATGGACGCTGAGTCCGGAAACGGAACCCCCTGCAGGAACCTTATGAAACGTACCTTTCTGATCCTTGTCGTGGTCATCGCCAGTGCGCTGTTCTATTCCCATTACCAGATCAAACGGGACATAACCGAAGGGCTGGACCAGATTGCCACCCAGCTGTCTCCGATCGGTGAACTGGTGTACGGCGACGTTACGCTGCACCCGTCGGGCAGCGTTGAAATTGCCAACATGGCCTTCCAACCCCATAGCTCACCGGACGAAATTACCGTGGAGCGGGTCAAGCTGGACACCGGCAACCCCTGGGTGCTGTTCCGACTCGGCGGCCAGCTCCGGGAGAAACAGATTCCGGATCACATGCAGCTGTCGGTGCAGGGCGTCGCCCTCGACATTGACAGTGAATACCTCGACCTACTGGCGAAAGCCGGCGGCGACAACCCCTTTGCCCGCTTCGAGGCCGCCGGTTGCGGTGACCGCGATCACTTCGACGCAGGTGACCTGGCGGCCATGGGCTACAGCACCCTGGTCTGGGACACCAGCCTGGGCTACCGGGTAACTGACGCCGGCACCCGCTTTGCCATCGAGGGCGAGTTCGAGACCCGCGGCCAGGCCGCCGTCACCTTCAAGGTGGTGTTCGACAACGACATGAGCCTTGATAACGTCGGCGCCACCCCCGCCTTTGCCCGCTCCTCCCGACTCAGTTTTGCCAGCCTGGAGGTCAAGGACCGGGGTTATCTGCGCCGGGTCGCCGACTTCTGCGCCAGGCAGACCGACGTCAGTCCTGCAGAATTCCGCGAGCAGCATCTAACCGCCTGGCGCCAGAACTGGCAGGCGCTGACCATAGATCCCGGCACCACGGTGATGGACGCCTACCGGGATTACCTGGAGCAGCCCGGTAACACCTTATTGCTGGAAATCGCGCCATTTCCGCGGCTGGATCTGACCGAGAACTACCTGAGTACCGATCCGGTCTATCTCAGCCAGCGCCTGAACCCGAAAATCGGCACGGCAAACCTGCCCCTGCAGGCCGTGGCAATGGCAAAGGCCGAAGCCGTGACCGGGGACGACAGCCGCGAGGCCAGCCGCGGATCCGCCAGTGACGCGGTTGCCGTAACCCGCAACACCGTCGCCGTCACTGCCACCGCACTGGCCCGCCACCTGCAAAAGGACGTCAGCCTGAACCTGGTCGGCGGCCGCACCATGAAGGGCCGGATCCTCAGGGTCGATGGCCAGCGCATCCAACTACGGCAGTATGTTCATGGCGGCAACATGGACATCCCGGTGGAGCTGTCTCAGATCCGCAGCGTTCGCCTGATGTAACCGGCACCGGCGCCACAACACCCGTCCGGAGGCCACTCCGGGCGGATGCCCCGTGCCCGCGATCGCACCATTGACGTCATCACAAAGTCGCACAGGCCTTCCGGGCCATCGGGAGAATTGTCCGTCCCGGCGCGACGCGTTAGCATTACGCCCCACTGCCACCATGTCCTGCCGTACCGTGAAGAAAGCCAAGGGTTCTGGCCCAGAGCCCTTGGCTGTCTTCACTTCAAGGTAAGCTGTTATGGATAACCTGCATCATATTGTGGTCATCGGCGGCGGTGCCGGTGGCCTGGAACTGGTCACCCGTCTGGGAAATAAACTGGGCAAGCGCAAGAAAGCCCGCATTACCCTGGTGGACGCCGGGCTGACCCATGTCTGGAAGCCCCTGCTGCACGAAGTCGCCTCCGGCTCCCTGGACGCCAACGCCAACGAAATCAATTACCGCGCCCATGCTCGCAAGCACCACTACGAATTCCAGCTGGGGCGGATGAGCGGGCTGGACCGGCAAGCCCGGGAAATCGTCATTGCCGCGTTCCGCGACGACGACGGCGCCGAGGTGGTACCCGAACGCCGGATCAGCTATGACACCCTCGTCCTGGCCGTGGGCAGCACCGCCAATGACTTCGGCACCCCCGGCGCCCAGCAGCATTGCCTGTTCCTCGACAGCCTCGAGCAGGCCCGACGCTTCCACAAACTGCTGCTCAATGCCTTCCTGCGCAAGAACCACGAGGCCCTCGCCGGTAAGCGCCATGAGCTGCCGATCACCATCATCGGGGCCGGTGCCACGGGGGTCGAGCTGGCGGCGGAGCTGCGGCTGGCGTCCCGTGAGCTTCCGGTCTACGGCATGAACCACCTGCGCTCGCAGGACGTCTCCATCACCGTGGTGGAAGCCGCCGACCGCATCCTGCCCGCCCTGCCGGGGCGGTTATCCGCAGCGGCAACCCGGGAACTGGAACGCCAGCATGTGCAGGTATTGACCGGCCAGCCGGTCAGTGAGGTCCGGGCCGGCACCATCGTGATGAAAGACGGCACCGAACTGGCTTCGGAGATGACCATCTGGGCGGCGGGTATCAAGGCGCCGGCCTTCCTCGCCGAGCTCGACGGACTGGCAGTGAACCGGGGCAACCAGCTGGTGGTCGAGCAGACCCTGCAAACCACCGGCGACAGCAATATCTTTGCCCTTGGCGACTGTGCCGCATGCCCGCAACCGGACTCGGAACGCCCGGTGCCACCCCGGGCCCAGGCCGCCCACCAGCAGGCGGACACCCTGTTCAAGACCCTCAGCCGTCGCCTCGAAGGCGGGGCCGCGGTGCCGTTCGTCTACAACGACCATGGCTCGCTGATCAACTTCAGCCGCTACACCACCGTGGGCAACCTGATGGGCAACCTGTCCGGCCGCAGCATGTACATCGAAGGCAAGGTCGCCCGGTTGTTCTATATCTCGCTGTATCGCATGCACCAGGTGGCGCTGCACGGCGTGGTACGCACCGGCATTATCTGGCTGATGGACCGGATCAGCCGGGCCATGCACCCACGGCTCAAACTGCACTGATGCAAGGACTGGAAACAAAAACCGATCGGGAAGGGAAACAGCGGCAGCTTTACCGGGGGGGATGGAGCGGGTGAAGGGAATCGAACCCTCGTATGCAGCTTGGGAAGCTGCCGTTCTACCATTGAACTACACCCGCAGCAGGGCACGACCGGCCACGTCCTGCAGACTATAATCTGCCCGCCGGCCCGCGGACAAGGGCCTGCGAAAATTTTCCTGGTGTACCCTGCCAGAGGGCGCCCGCCGCGGAGTTGACCTGTTATCATCGGGGCAACAGAAGCGGAGTAGCCATGGACCCTACCTTTACCCTGATCGGAGCACTGATGCTGGTTATCAGCATTGTGCTCAGTCCGTTGTCGAGCCGCGTAGGCATGCCGGTGCTGCTGATTTTTCTTGTCGTCGGCATGATGATGGGGGAAGACGGCCCGGGTGGGGTCAATTTTGACAACTTCGAACTGGCCTTCCTGATCGCCAACCTCGCGCTCGGGGTCATCCTGCTGGACGGCGGCATGCGGACCCGCGCCGAAACCTTTCGTGTCGGCCTGCGCCCGGCACTGATGCTTGCCACCCTCGGGGTGTTCATTACCGCCTTTGGCGCCGGACTGGTGGCCTGGTGGGTTTTCGACCTGCACTGGATGACCGCGTTGCTGATCGGCGCGATCATCTCCTCCACCGACGCGGCGGCAGTGTTCTCGCTGCTGCAGGGACGCGGCCTGCACCTCAACGAGCGGGTCAGCGCCACCCTGGAGATCGAATCGGGCAGTAACGACCCGATGGCCATTTTCCTCACCCTGATGCTGGTCACCCTGATTGCCAGCAGTGGCGGCAACGCTGCCCTGGACAGCCTGGTGATGCTGGTCAAACAGTTCGGGATCGGAGCCATTCTCGGGGTGGCCGGGGGCTTTGCAATCGCCCGGCTGGCCAACCTGATCCGCCTGACTCCCTCGCTCTATCCGTTGCTGGTCGTGGCTGCCGGCATGGTGGTATTTTCCGGCACCAACGCCCTCGGTGGCAGTGGTTTCCTTGCCATCTATCTGGCCGGGGTGGTCATCGGCAACCAGTCCGTACGGATGATGCCGATGATCCTGCAAGTCCATGACGGCATGGCCTGGCTCGCCCAGCTCTGCCTGTTCCTGATGCTCGGGCTGCTGGTGACCCCGTCCGAACTGCTCGGGCTGGCTGGCGGCGGCCTGGTACTTGCCCTGGCGCTGATCTTCGTGATCCGGCCACTGACCGTGCTGGTGACCCTCTGGCCCTTCGGCTTCAACCGGCGGGAACTGGGCTTTATCAGCTGGGTCGGATTGCGCGGAGCAGTGCCGATCGTACTCGCGCTGTTCCCCATCATCGCCGACCTGCCGGAAGCCCAGATGATTTTCCACGTGGCGTTCTTCATCGTGCTGGTGTCGCTGGTGGTGCAGGGCACCTCCCTTGCACCGCTGGCCCGCAAACTGCGGCTGGAAGTGCCGGCGGGCGAAGACCCCTACCGCCGGCTGCCGCTGGACGTTCCGGCCACCGGCGACCACGAACTGATGCTGTTCCCGCTGCGGGGTGAAATCTGGCAGGCAGCGCGGCCCCTCGGCCAGCTCAGGCTGCCGGAGAACACCGCGGTGGCCGGGGTATTCCGCCACCGGGTCTGTTACCAGCCAAGGCCGGACCTGGAAGTCCGTTCCGGTGATGTCGTGGCCATGTTTGCCACCCCCGCGGCGCTGACCGAACTCGGCAAGGTGATGAGCGGTCGCCAGGCGCCCAAGCACCTGGCGGAAAGGGCCTTCTTTGGCGACTTTGTCCTCAACGGCGACGCGTTGCTTGGCGACGTCGAACAGGTCTATGGTATCGAGTTCGACGAGCTGCCACCGGAGCTGTCCCTGGCCGAGTGTTTTGCACGGCGCACCAAGGGTCACCCGGTGGTGGGCGATACCGTCACACTCGGTCCGGTAACCCTGGTGGCACGGGCAACCGAAGCCGACCAGGTCACCAAGGTCGGCCTGAAGATGGACAGTTCACAAAATAGCCCGTCGAGATAAGAGATAACGCAAAAAGTTAACAAAACCTCTTAACAGCTGGCTTGCGGGCTATGCTATAAACTGTGCCAGATCCACATTAATCTTCAGTAAGCCAATTTCATGACTGCCAGACGCTTCCTGACATTGCTGTTAATGACCGCCAGCCTGCTGCTGCCGATCACCGCCGCTGCTACCGACCTGCTTGCCCGGGCCGACATGCGCATGCCGGAGAGCAAGCCCGCCAAGCTGGAGATCGCCGCCGATATCAGCGAAGTCCTGGTCCGCAAAGGTGAGCGCCGCCTGTACCTGCTTGACGGCGAAGACGTCGTCCGCAGCTACCGCATCTCCCTTGGCGAAAATCCCAAGGGACACAAGCTTTACGAGGGCGATGAACGGACCCCGGAAGGCGAGTATTTGCTGGACTGGCGTAATTCCAACAGCGATTTCTACAAGTCCATCCACATTTCCTACCCGAACAAGCGTGACGCCGAACTGGCCCGGGCCTGGGGCCTGGACCCCGGTGGCAGCATTATGATTCACGGCCTGCCCAACGAGGCCGGCGACATGGCGTTTGCGTATGCAGGGCTGGACTGGACCAATGGCTGCATTGCAGTCACCAACGAAGAGATGGATGAAATCTGGCAACTGGTCGCCGACGGTACCCCCATCCGCATCCTCCCCTGAGCATTAAGTTGTTGTCATATCCTCAGAAGTTTTACGTATCGTTAGTTAACATTTTGCTCGATTGTGTTTTACACTGTTTCACGACTCCGGTAGTCGTTGCCTATCGGCGCGAGTCGACAGGATGTCGGCTACACTGACTTCTGGATCACAGGAAGTAAAATGACCAATAAGGGGATTTGATATGCGTAAATTGACTATTGCAGGGTTTGCTCTGGCCACCGTCGTAACTGCCGGCTGTGCCACTACTGACCAGGCTGCTCTCGACGAAGCCAACGCAACTGCGACTTCTGCCGAGCAGACTGCCGAAAACGCTCTGAACACCGCCAACAGCGCTGCTAGCGCTGCACGTTCTGCCCAGCAGACTGCAGACGAAGCTCTGGCTGCTGCTCGTGCCGCCCAACAGGCTGCCGACGAAGCCAACGAGCGTGCCAAGCGTATGCTGGAGCGCGCCAGCCAGAAGTAAGGGCTGTTGCGACCGACAAAAGGCCGGTTACTCACCGGCCTTTTTTGTGGGCGGACACCTGCCTCAACTGTCACCCGGCGTGGCGGGGGTATCCTTTGCCGGGGAGTCCTTGAGGAACGTCTTCACCAGATCCAGTGGTAACGGGAACACAATCGTCGTGGCATTGTGGTTGCTCATATCCGCCAGGGTCTGCATGTAACGCAACTGCATCGCCCCCGAATTGGTCGACATGATATCGGCCGCCTCCACCAGTTTTTTCGACGCCTGTAACTCGCCCTCCGCGTGAATGACCTTGGCCCGCCGCTCCCGTTCCGCCTCGGCCTGACGGGCAATTGCCCGCACCATGGACTCGTTCAGATCGACATGCTTGATCTCCACGTTAGCCACCTTGATGCCCCATTCCTCGGTCTGGGTATCAATGATTTCCTGGATATCCGCGTTGAGCTTGTCCCGCTCGGACAACATCTCGTCGAGATCATGCTTGCCCAGCACCGAGCGCAGGGTTGTCTGCGCCAGCTGGCTGGTCGCCGCGTTGTAATCTTCCACCCGGATGATGGCCCGCTCGGGATCCACCACGCGGAAGTACAGCACGGCGTTGACCCGAACCGTCACGTTATCCCTGGAAATCACATCCTGACTGGGCACATCCAGGGTGACGACCCGCAGGTCGACCCGTACCATTTGCTGGATCCCGGGGATAATGATGATCAGGCCGGGCCCTTTCACCCCCTGGAAACGGCCCAGGAAGAACACCACGCCCCGCTCGTATTCAGGCAGGATCTTGATGGCTGACCCGAGAATCAGCAGCAGCACCACTGTCGGCGCAAGGTAAGGAATCAGTTCACCGATCATATTGCCTCCTGGTCTGTATCCGATCATGACACCGCAGGCTGGTCAGGGCTGCGGGTTACCCCGTGCAACCGTCACCGTAAGCCCTTCGGTCGCCGTAACATGGACGTGATCACCCGCGTTCACCGGTTCGGCGCACACCGCGTTCCAGCGCTCACCACTGAGCCGGACATGCCCCCGGTACCCCCCGTCATCGGCGGCAAAGGTGTCCAGCGCAACGGCTACTTCATGACCGAGCTGTTCCCTCCCGCTGACCGGGTGGCGACGGCGCAAACCGATAAAGCGGGTCACCGTCCACAGGATAAACCCGCCGGCGACCGCCGCCGTGCCGCCGATGGTGGGCAGGGAAATATCCCGGTGGCTGCCATCCATCAGGATCACCGACCCGATAACAAAGGCCACGATACCGCCGATCCCGAGCATACCGAAGCTGGGCAGAAACGCTTCGCCGACGATAAACGCCAGCCCCAGCAGAATGAGCGCCAGCCCGGCGTAATTGACCGACAGCACCTGGAACGCAAACAACGCGAGGATCAGGCAAATGGCGCCAATCACCCCAGGCACCATGGCGCCGGGATTGGCCAGTTCGAAAATAATGCCGTAGAAACCAATGATCAGCAGGAAATAGGCGACGTTGGGATCGGTAATCACCGACAGCAGGCGGGTTCGCCAATCCGGCGCAAAGCGACTGAGCACCAGGCCGGCCGTTTCAAGGGTGCGCTCACCGTCCGCCATGCGCACGGTCCGGCCGTCCAGCTGAGCCAGCAGGTCATCCAGGCTGCGGGCCACCACATCGATAACGTTGTTCTCCAGCGCCTCGCTGGCGCCCAGGTTGACCGCCTCGCGCACGGCCTCTTCGGCCCAGTCGGCATTGCGGCCATGGCGTTCGGCAAGCCCACGGATGTAGCTGACGGCATCCTCCAGAACCTTGCGCTCCATCGCGCTGCCTCCGCGGCGCTTGCCGGAATCGCCTTCGGTCTGGGGAAACTGGTCGTCACTGGCCGGCTCCTCCGGGCTGCCCGGCAGGCCGCCCATCTGAACGGGCGTGGCAGAGCCGAGGTGGGTGGCCGGCGCCATCGCGGCCACGTGACTGCCGTACAGCAGATAGGTACCGGCACTGGCGGCGCGGGCACCCTCGGGAAAGACAAAACTGACAACGGGGACCGGGGAGAGGAGGATTTCCTTGATGATACCCCGCATGGATTCGACCAGGCCGCCCGGGGTATCCAGTTCGATAATGACGAGGGCAGCGCCCTCGTCCTCGGCCCGGCGGAGACCCCGGACCACATAATCCATGGTCGCCGGGCCGATAGCCCCGTCAATACTGAGGAGAAGCCCGCCGCGGGCGCCATTGTTGTCGGCGGCCACACCCCGGGCTTCGCCGCCCAGCAGCAGGACAGCCCCGAGGGCAACTGCCACCAGTGACCAGAACAAACGCCCCGTTCTCGGGTATCGCCCGGGTTGATCATTCATCATGATTCCTCCCGAAACCGTACCCGTGACGCCTTATGGCCGGCTAGAACCAGAGCTGTACCGGTTCTCCACTGGCCTCACGGGCACCATCGCTTTCAGGTTGTGCTCCGGTGCCATCGGCAGCAACCCGGGTAACGCGCTCACCAACCATGCGGGGGATACCATCCGCCTGGTCCACCGCCAGTTCAATGGCCCGCCGCTTCAGCTCCACCTCCGGCCGCTGCTCCCGGAATTCCTCCAGAGCCGTTGTCACGGCCTGCCACAGGCGGTTTCGATCCTCGTCGGTGTACTCCTCGTTCGGACGGTGCACTTCCAACCAGACCTCACTGCCACTCATACCGAGTTTGACCGGCTCGCGGATCACCCGTACCGGGGTGCCCTTCGGTACTTCATAGACGAAGCGCGAGATGTCCTCGTTGTACATCCGGAAACAGCCGTGGCTGACCTGCATACCCACACCGAACTGCTTGTTAGTGCCGTGAATCAGGTAGCCTTCCTCACTCAGCAACAGGGCATGGGAGCCCAACGGATTGCCCGGACCGGGCGGAATCATCCGCGGCAGGTAGTCACCGGACGCCTGATACTCAGCCCGTATGCTCGCGGGCGGATACCAGGCCGGTGATTCCAGGCGCATGGTAACCTGGGCATCCGTCAGCGGGGACGGATTGTCATCGGTACCCACGCCTACCGGATACACCTGTACTCCCTGTTCAGTGAAGTAGTAAAGCCGGTATTCCGCAAGGTTGATCACAATACCCTTGCGCTCCACATCCGGCAGCACGTACTGCCGTGGCAGGGTAATCTGGGTCCCTTCGCCAGGCAGCCACGGGTCTACCCCGGGGTTGGCCTTGACCAGTTCCAGGTAACCCAGGCTGAGCGAGTTACCTATCGCTGCAAAGGTATCTTCATAGCGCGTGGTGAATACCGACAGCGTACCCGCCAGGTCCCCCTCCACGGTGAACAGCGGCGACCGGGGCTGCTGCGGCTCCCCTTGCTCCCCACCGGTTTGCGGCGCTGTCGCCGGGGCCTGTGCGGCTGCCTGGAGATTTGCTGCCAGCAACAGGCAGACAACCAGGGTAGCCAGAAACTCTCTCAACCTCATGACTCCGAATCCTCTTGCTGCCGGAATGAACACCCGGCCTTTGACCCTCTATTTTCGCGGGCTGACGTCTGCCTTGTCCACCGTTGACGGCTGACAAGCCGATAAAAAGGGGTTACGAAACGGACAGGCTTTCCGATTTCCCACCCGCGGCATCACACTTTCATCCGCCAGACCGGCACCGCGGCCAGGCCGACAAACAGCGCTACCAGCCACCAGGCCGAGTGGAACGCGCCGATGGTCGGCAGGCCCGCGGCATGGTCGCCGTATTCAATACTCAATGCGACAATGTTGACCCCGTAAGCACCGCCCAGCTGACGGGTGAAGTTAATGGTGCTGGAGCCCGCCCCCAGCTGATGGGGCTCCAGCGGATTGAGCGCTCCGGTCGACAAGGCCGGCAACATGAAGCCCAGGCCGATGCGGCCAAGAATGGTCCATAACGCCAGCCAGCCGAAAGCCAGCTCCAGGCCGGACACCGCAAACAGCATCGCCGACAGGGCAAACAGGGTGATACCGAACAGGATCAACCCCCGTGAGCTGCGTTTGTCCGCCAGACGCCCGGCCAGCGGAAACGTAATGCCCAGCGCAATCCCTGCCGGCAGCATGAGCAGACCGGCCTCGGTAGCGGAATAGGACAGTGCGGTCTGGACGAACAGCGGAATCAGGTAGGTAGAGCCGAATAACGCCAGGCCGAGCGCCAGGGCGCCGATGTTGGCGTAAAGGAAGCTGCGTCGCCTCAGCAGTGCCACGTTCAGCAGCGGATGACGGGCCCGCCGTTCGCGCCAGACAAACAGTACCAGGGCAAGCAGCGCCACGGCGGCCAGCACCGCAATGGTCACTTCGCTGCCCGCGGGCTGCTGCAACCGGTTGAGGGCATCCAGGCTGGACACGATGGCCAGGCCAAGCAGCACCAGCCCCGGCAGGTCGAAGGGGTAGGGGTCAGCCTGTTGTGGCTTCAGGGGCAGGAAACGGAGCGCCATGAAGACCCCGAGCAGGGTCACCGGGGCAGGCGCGAACATGACGTATCGCCAGTTGAACTGGTCGACCAGAAAACCGCCCAGCACCGGCCCCAGGGCCGGCGCAAGGATCACCCCCATGCCATAGATGCCCATGGCCTGGCCGCGACGCTCCCGGGGGAAAATCCGGAATACCAGGAACATCGCCATCGGCTGCATCAGCCCGGCCACCGCGCCCTGGGCAACCCGGGCAAGGATCAGCAGTTCCGGGGTACTGGCAAAGCCACCAAGCACGGAGACAATGCTGAACAACAGCATGGCGACGGCCAGCGTCCGGCGGATACCGAAATGATCCAGTAACCAGCTCGACGCCAGCATGGTGGTGGTCATGGCCGCAATGAAGCCGGTGGCCAGCCAGTGCACCTGGCCCTGACGAATGCCGAACTCCAGCATGATATCGTGGAGCGCAACATTCACGACTGTGGCACTGAGCACCGTCGCCATGGTACCCAGCATGACTGTTGCTACCGCCAGCCAGCGCCAGCGCTCGCCATAGCGGGCCTGTAATGCTTCCAACGTATGGTTGCCCAGAACAGCACCTCCGGAGTGCTCAACGGCCGGCAGCAATGACGTCTGCCGTTCAGCAATTACTTCTGCCGTTCAGCGTTTTCCATGATCCTGCGGAACACCCGCAAGGCACACTCGATCTCGTCGTCGGTGACGCCGTCGAGCATCTCCGCCCGCAACTGTGCCGCCCGCGCATTGAGGTCGTCCATGAATGACTCACCGGACGGCGTCAGAAACAGGCGGCGGGCACGCCGGTCGTGCTGGCACGGCCGGCGCTCGATCAGATTCTGTTCCTCAAGACTATCCAGCAACCGTACCAGCGTCGGGTTCTCGATGGCCATCAGCCCGGCCAGCTCGCGCTGGGTAAGGCCCTCGCCGCCTTCCTGCAGATAGACCATGGTGGTCCAGCGGGCCTGGGTCACGCCCATGTCCTTCAGACGCTCATCCAGCAATTTGCGCCAGCGCCGGGTGACACGTGCAACAGCGAAGGGGAACTGCTCTCTCATACTCATGACCTGGGACTCCGGTAAACAGCGGTGGAACTGGCTTACAGCCAAGAATTCACTAATAGTAAGCTAATCATTGATAAGAAAACAGAATAACAGAGAAAATCAAAATGGGGAAAAACCGAGAGAACGGCGCATAACGGGGCCGAACTGCCCCGCTGCAGGTGACAAAGCGCAGGAAATGACCGGCGAGAGTGCTGCCGGTCGTGCCAGCTCAGCCCGCTTTCTGCAGGGCTTCTTCGCGAATCTCCGTAGCTTCCGGAGATTCATGGAATTCCTCGTTGCGGGGATCGATCTCGGTAAGCACCGGCGAGGACTCCGGCATGGCCGGAACAAAATGCTCCTGTTCGGCCACCGGGATATCGTGGGTATGGCTGATGCGGTAACTGGTCACCACGACGAGGGCCAGCAGGAACCCGGCATTGCCAAGGAACATGCCGTGGGGGCCCAGCCAGCTGACCAGCTCGGCGGACACGATCGGACCGATGACGCTGCCAATACCATAACTGAGCAACAGGGTGGCACTGGCCGCGACAATCCGGTTGCTGTCCATACGGTCGTTGGTGATGGCCACGGCAATCGGGTAGATGGACGCCGACAAACCGGTGACCAGGCCCACCAGCAAGGTCAGCAGCCAGCGCTGCTCGGCACCGAGGAAGGCAACGGCGAGGGAGGCCAGGCCGGCGGCCAGCGCCACCCAGCGCATCACCCGGCGCCGATCGTAATGATCGCAGATCCGCCCCAGGGGCCAGGCCAGCAGCATCGCCGCAACGATGGCACTGGCCATGAAGGTCGAGGTCTGGCCAACGTCCAGTCCCACCAGAGTGGCATAGACCGGACCCATGGCATAAAACGCACCGATCAACACCCCACAAATAAGCGCCCCGGCCACCCCCGAGGACGACTCCCGCGCCAGGGTAAAAAACGACAGGCGTTCAGACTGCTCGATCGCGGGCGCTTCCATTCGCGTCAGGGACAGCGGAATCAGTGCCAGGGTCAGCAGAATGGCCGCCAGCGTAAAGGGTACGAAACCGGCCGGATCCCCCACATTGACAATCAGCTGGCCTCCGGCCGCCGACAGGTAGAAAACAATCTGGTAAACCGCAAACAGGGCACCGCGATTTGCATTGGTGGCGCGGCTGCTGAACCAGCTCTCAATCACCACCAGCACACCGGCAATACTGAATCCGGACAGTGCCCGCAGGAATGCCCAGAAAATCGCCGACACCGCCAGCGGATAGAGCAGGGCCGATACCGCTGCCAGCGCCGCAAACACCGCAAAGGCCCGGATGTGCCCGACCCGGCCAATGACCCGGTGCAGATACAGGGTCCCGAGCACGAAACCGATGGAGTAGCACACCAGGACCCAGCCAATCGTCGCCGGATCAACCGCCTCGATACTCATGCGGATACCCAGCAGGGTCATCAGGAAGGCATTGCCACTCACCAGCAATACAATGCTGAGAATAAGGGCGGACAGGGACGTGACCATGCGGGTCATCCAGCGGGCTCCGGATTGCAGGTGAATGGCTCAGGAAAACATAGCAGCACCAAGTGATTTCTGCTGTGCCGGCATTACATCAGTCACGCTCCGGTGACTCCACTACGCACTTGCCGAGACCCGCGAAAACCGGCCCGCCAGCCCAGTCATAGCCCGCTTTGACAGTATTTTACATTAAGGTGACGTAACTCACGGCCACCAATCAATGCTGCTACCATGAAGCTCTTCATGAGTCACGCTCAGCCAACTCAAAGAGTCCAAGCCTATGAAAAAAACGGACTGGCCCATTCGCTGGGACCTTTTGCTTCGCTACCGACTGATTGAAATCATTGCCCTCTGGGAAGGGCGACTGACCACCAATCATATCTGTCACGGTTTCGGAATCGGACGACAGCAGGCTTCCAAGGACATCAACACCTACCTCCGCGAACTTGCCCCCGGCAATCTGGTCTATGATCGCCATCTCAAGGGCTATGTACCCTCCGCCAGCTTCCGGCCGGTGGTGACCAAGGGGCTGCCGGGTGAATATATCGATCTGCTGTCCCGCTACGACGCCCTGAGCCAGACCTTTGAGTCGCTGGATATCAGCCTGCCCAACAGCACCATGATCAATGCGCCCTGCTGCAGCGCGGATCCCGCGGTGGTTCGCGCCATCATCGCGGCGACCCGGCAGAACCGCCAGCTTGATGCCGACTACGTCTCGCTGATCCGGCCGGAGCCGACACCGGTGACCATTGAACCCCATACCCTGGTCTGCAGCGGTCAGCGCTGGCATGTCCGGGCCTGGTGTGAACAGCGCCAGGGTTTCCACGACTTTGCCCTTAGCCGCTTCCGCGGCACCCCGGAAGTCAGCAGCGAACGCAGCCGCCACACCTCCTCCCAGGATGACGACTGGAACCGCATGGTGACGGTGGAGTTGCGCCCGGACCAGCGTCTGAGCCAGTCCCAGCGCGCCATTATCGCAGCGGATTTCGGCATGAAAGACCAGCGCCTGATCCTCGACTCCCGCGCCGCGCTGGTGGAGTATCTGCTGGCGCTGATGGGCATTCCGCCACGGGAAAGCCGCGGCGACCCAATGGTTCACCAGCTTGAACTGGCCAATCGCGAGAACCTCTCGCCCTGGCTGCCCGCCCGCAATACCCCCGCGGTGGAGGTTGCCGGACTGCATTAAGGATCTGCTAGACTCGGCCCATGTCCCATTGCCCGAGCCCCGCCTGATGCGCTGGTCCCTCTTGCTGTTGTTGTTGCTGGCCACCCAGGTAATGGCAGATGCCTGCAGGACCGGTGCCACCCCGATTGCCGCCGTCCAGGGTCGGGGCACCCAGTCCCCGCTGCTGGGGCGAACGGTCACCGTGGAAGGCATCCTCACCCATGACAGCCGCCACTCTGGCGGCTTTCGCGGTTTCTATCTCCAGCAGGCCGCCGCCGAAACCGACGATGACCCGACAACCTCGGATGCCCTGTTTGTGTTTACCGACCGGAAAACCGGCCAACCGGGAGACCGGGTCCGGGTAACCGGTACGGTCCGCGAGTATCACGGCCTCACGGAAATTGCCGCGGTGCAGACCCTCAGGCTCTGCGGCCAGGGTCCGATGCCGCCACCGGTCCGGCTCAGCCACCTTTGGCCCGGAGACCGTGCGCCGGAACATCTGGAAGCCATGCGGGTCAGTTTCATTGAGCCCCTGATCGTGGTGGAGAACCATAACCTTCACCGCTATGGCGAACTGACGCTGGCACCGGCCAGCCAACCCGCACCGACCCAGGTCCTGTCGCCCGGCGCCGGTGCCGCCGAGCTGTTGCGCCAACAGCAACGCCAGCGCCTGCACCTTGATGACAACCGCGCCACCCGCTATCCGGAGTCACTGGCCTGGCCGGCTCCCGCGCCCTGGTCGAGTTACGGGGTACGCAGCGGAACCCGGATCAGCGGCCTGACCGGCATCCTCGACTACCGCTTCGATGGCTGGCGCCTGCAACCGCAGCAGGCGCCGGTGTTTCACCCCACCAATCCGCGCGCCGCCGCGGTTGAACAGCAGGTTGCAGCCCGGCCTGCCGGCAGCAACCTGCGGGTGCTCAGTCTCAACCTGCACAACTTCTTTAACGGCAACGGCCGCGACGGTGGTTTTCCAACCGCGCGGGGCGCAGAAACCGGGAGTCAGTTTGCCGACCAGCGCCGGCGCCTGGTTGCCGCCCTGACGGCGCCCGATCCCGACGTCATTGCACTATCCGAACTGGAAAATGACGGCTACGGCGAGCACAGTGCCATCGCGGAACTGGCGCAGGCACTGGGGCAACACTGGCGCTTTGTCCGGGCCGGGGCTGAAGGAGGGAGTGAAGGAGAGCGTAATGGCGGCGACGCCATCCGCAACGGCCTGCTGTTTCGCGCAGACCGGATCGTTCCTGTCAGTACGCCACAGCAGCCCGGCCAAGGGATCTGGGCCGGACTGGGCCGGCCACCGCTGGCGCAGGCCTTCCGCCCCGCCGGCGGCGGGCAGGCCGTGCGAATTGTCGCGGTTCACCTGAAATCCAAGAGTTGTCGTGGCGCCAGCGGTGCGAATCGCGATCAACAGGACGGCCAGGGCTGCTATGCCCGGCGCCGGGAGCGGGCGGCCCAGACGATGATACGCTGGCTCGATAGCCTGACCGACCCCGGGGGCCTGGCGGGAACCCTGGTAACCGGCGATCTCAACGCCTATGCCCGGGAAACTGCCATCACCCGGTTTACCGATGCCGGCTATACCGACCTGCTGCGTCACTTCCAGGGTGACTCTGCCTACACTTACCGCTACCGGGGCCGCAGTGGCACCCTGGATTACAGCCTGGCGTCCACCGGACTGGCCGATCGGGTGCTGCAGACCACCAGCTGGCGGATCAATGCCGATGAGTCGGCGGACCTCGATTATCGCGGCGCCGTTGCCGCCACCGGCCCCTGGCGATCCTCTGACCACGATCCCCTGATTACCGACCTGGCCCTCTGACGCCACAACCGGTCCGTCGCCAGCTTGCTGAAACGCCCGCCCGAGGCGGCATGGCAGCCAAGGTCTGCCCACGGCAACGGGGTAAACTCGGCAAACCATTCCTAATTGAGAGCACGCTGCTATGTTGCCGACCCCCGATCTGTGGCCACTGGCCCGCACCGGTCACCGCTGGCTGGCCCGGGCCAAACGTCGAGAAACCCTGGTCGATGGCCACCGCATGGTATGGCTGGAGCGTGGTTCACCCGGCCAGGACCGGCCGACAGTGGTCCTGCTGCACGGCTTTGCCGCAATGAAAGAAAACTGGGGCCTTTGGCTGCCGCGGCTCCCCATGGACTGGCACCTGCTGGTCCCTGACCTTCCCGGTCTCGGCGAAAGCGACTACCGCGCCGACGCCAGCTACCGCTTTGAAGCCCAGGCACTGCGGCTGCGGGAATGGCTGGATGGCCTCGGGCTGACCGCCGTGCACCTGGTTGGCAGCTCCATGGGTGGTGCTATTGCGACAGTACTGGCCCATCGCATGGAACCACAGGCCCGCTCGCTGATCCTCCTCAACAGTGCCGGCATCCCGGAACATGCCGGCGTCGACATTGACGCCCCCTTTACCTCGGACCGTGACGCCATACTGATACCCGGGGACTTCAAGAGCGTCTATCGCATGTTCAACAGCGTCGGTAACGGCAAGCCCACTCCGATGGGCGTGGCGATGACCGGCTTGCTGGCGCCTGACCTGCTCCGGCGCACCGAGAGCCTGCGCCATATCTTTGCCGACATGGTGGCGGATGCCCTGGCGCCAGCCCGTTATTTGGGCCAATCGCGGATCCCCTTGCAGGTGCAGTGGGGCGACCGTGATGTGATCACCCCGACCCGCTGTGTGGATTACTTCCGCACCCACACGCCCCATGCCGACATCCGGGTATTCCGTGGCGTCGGTCACCTGCCGATGATCGAGGCCCCCGGTGCCTCTGCCCGGGCACTGACCGGCTTTATCCGCCAATTGGCCTATGTATCCTGTTGACCCGTCAACCAAGCCATGGGTAGCCATGGCCAATCCGGTCATACTTCCTGCCTGTTAGCGACACAATAAAAATCAGAACCAACGAGGAAAGAGACATGCGCGCCTCAGCTTCGCATAACCAGGATCTGGGCCTGCCCGCTATCTATCTACACTTGCTGGCTGAGCTGTTAAACACCATCGGCGTTGACGAGCAGGCCTTGCTGCTGCGGGTGGGACTGGACCCGGTCCGACTGAAATCCACCGAGTTGCGGGTCAGCCAGGCCCAGGCCAGTGAGTTCGTGACCCGGGCGATTATCGAAAGTGGCGAGCCGGGGCTGGGCATCATGCTGGCCGGAGAAATGAAAATGCCGCTGCACGGCGCTCTGGGCACCGCAGTCATGAGCAGTCGCACCCTGGGCGAAGCGCTGGACCTGATGAGCCGCTACCTCACACTGCGGGCTCCCCATCTGCGGGTGACCCGCCGCACCGAGGGCCGTCACGCGGTATTCCAGGTGTCCTGCAGCATCGACCTGGGTCCGTTGCAGGGGTTCATCATGGATGCGATGCTGTTTGGCTGCGTCACCATGGGAGTGCAGCTGACCGGTGTGGCGGTTCCTGGTTCGGAGATCCGCCGCCGTGGTGCGGAACCGGCCTATTTCCAGCGTTTCCGCCAGCGGATAGCCGTCCCGGTACGCTTCAACGCCACCGAAGATGCCTTCCTGGTCCCCACCGCCCAGCTCAGTGCCCCGCTGAAGTTCTCCGATGACCAGCTGGCTGCCACCTCACGAGCCCAGTGCGAAGAGGCCCTGCACCAGCTCACCGAAGACGCCGGCTTCGCCTGCCGGGTTCGCCGGGTCATTGAAACCAGCCACCCGTTCCCCCCCAAACTGGCGCGGGTTGCCGGTACTCTGTTCGTGTCGGAGCGGACCCTGAAGCGACGCCTGCAGGAAGAGGAGTCCAGCTTCCAGAATCTGGTGGACCAGGTGCGGCTGGAGCGGGCGCGGGAGTTGCTGGAGAATACCGGCATGAACCTGAGCCAGATTGCCGACAGCCTGGGTTACGCCGATGCCGCCAACTTTACCCGCGCCTTCAAGCGCTGGACCGGCATCAGTCCCAGTCATCACCGTACCCTGTCGCGGATTCCGGTAACGCCGGCCACCACCCGGTTGCGGGCCATGGCCTGAAGCGCCCGCCCGGTCCTCGCCGGCGGGGTTCAGTCGATACCGATGATCTTGTGCATCTGCAGGGTCAGCCGCCAGCGCGGATGGGCCAGGCAGTAATCCGTGGCCAATCGGGTGTTGCGCTGTCGCACCGGATCGAGCTCAGGCTCGGTTACCGTCGGTGTGGCCATCGGTGACAGGAAGTAGTGACTGGCCGCAATGCCTTCGAAGCGTTCCGGTGGCGCCAGCGGCTGGGGAAACACCAGTTTGAGCTCGTCGCACTGGCGGATGACCACCTCGGCATCCGCCTTGGGACTGACACACAGCCAGTCGATGCCGGCCGGTGCCGGCAGGGTTCCGTTGGTTTCCACGCCGACTTCAAAGCCGCGGGCATGGAAGGCCGCTATCAGGGCATCATCCAGCTGCAACAGCGGCTCGCCACCGGTACACACCACATAGGGTCGCCCTGGAGCATCCGGCCACAGGCGGCGGATGTGATCCGCCAATTCGTCAGCCGTTGCAAAACGGCCGCCGTTCTGGCCATCGGTGCCGACAAAGTCGGTATCACAAAAGTTGCATACCGCGCTCTCGCGGTCCTGCTCGCGGCCATTCCACAGGTTGCATTTGCTGAAACGGCAGAACACCGCCGCCCGACCGGCCTGCGCACCCTCGCCCTGAAGGGTATAGAACGCCTCCTTGACCCGGTACATCAGGCTTCCACCTCGTAACTCAGCGGGTCCGTCAGGCCATGGCTGGCGAAGGCTTCCAGGCGCTCGACACAGGAACCACAACGGCCACAGGCCTTTTCCCGGCCGTTATAACAGGTCCAGGTCTGGCTGTAGTCCAGCCCCAACGCCAGGCCCTCACCGAGGATCTGGCCCTTGTCCATGGCCATGAATGGCGCCTCGATGGCAACCGGCTCATAGTTGGCGATCCGGCATACCGCATCCATCTTCTCGACAAACTCCGGACGACAGTCCGGGTAGATGGCGTGGTCACCGCCGTGGGCACCGTACCACACCGCCCCGGCGCCTGCCGTCACCGCATAGCCCGTGGCCAGGGACAACAGGATCATGTTGCGGTTGGGCACCACGGTGGCCTTCATGCTGGCCTCTTCATAGTGGCCTTCCGGCACCTCATCGCCGCCGGTCAGCGCCGATCCGGCCATCACCGCACTGAGCGCGGTGATGTCCAGCACCTGGTGGGGAATGCCGAGCTGGTGGCAAACCCCAGCGGCGCAGTCCAGTTCCCGGACATGGCGCTGGCCATAGTTGAACGAGAGGGCATGAACCCGGTAACCCCGGGCACGGGCCAGGTGCAGCAGGGTAAAGGAGTCCATACCTCCCGAGTAGATCACAACAACGGTATCAGACATTTAATACTCCGGACCCGAATTCAGCTGGGATAACAGTCAATGGACGTATTGTAACAGTCCGATGACACGATGGGTTCGCGTCGGCGGGATCGTAGGGGTACACTTTGACATCCGAACACCAACAAAAACCAGGCGGCATGATAACCGAAGCCACTCCGTCCTTTATCGATTTCGAGGCATCCAGTCTTGATCTGATCGCCAGTTACCCGATCGAAGTCGGTGTGTGCCTGGGCGACGGTTCTCTGCACAGCTGGTTGATCCGCCCCCACGTCATCTGGCAGGACTGGTCCGAAAGCGCCGAGCGTATCCACGGTATCAGCCGCAGCACTCTGGAGCGGGAAGGCATTGCAGTACGGGAAGTGGCGCAGGGTCTCAACGAGTTGCTGGCTGGCCAGGTGTACTGTGACGCCTGGACATTTGACAGCTTCTGGTTGCACCGCCTGTATCGGGCGGCGGAACTCACTCCCAGCTTCCAGCTTGAATCGGTATCGATGCTGCTGACCTCGCCGCAGGTCCAGAGCTGGCCCGCCGTGCGCCAGCAGGTCATCAGTGATCTTGGCCTCCCGGTCCACCGGGCCGCCAATGATGCACTGATTCTGCGGGAAACCTGGCAACAGGTCAGCCAGCCGGCGCCGGCCCTGCAGGTACCCGGGCAGAGCCGGCCAGCCTGACCGGATGCCCTTGCCGGCTCAGTGCCGGATGCGCCGGGCCCGTACCGCGATCAGCTCGAGGCCATCACGCAGGGTATTGAGGGTCCAGTAAGTCACCAGTGCCATCAGGCTGGCACCCACCACGGTAAACGACAGGTCATCCCCTACCACACGGCTCTGGGCCATCACCAGATAGACCAGCAAGGCGGCAACCAGCACGATTTCAACAACAATGTGCGAACGAAGTTTTCTGGCAGCTCCGGGTTCGTCAGGCATTTTCTTCGGTTTCAACCTCTGCAATATCATCAGGATGAATGATCAGTTAGTGTGCAAATTATCGCCAATCGGCGGCTTCAGGGCTGTAGGGACTAGCCGCTACGAAGTTTCCGAAGGGGGCAGGAGAGGGTCAGCCGGGGCAAAAAAAAGAGCGGCCCGAAGGCCGCTCGAAAAAAATAGGAGAGATCCACTCAACACCCCACAACCGGTGGCTGGTGCTGAGGATTGCACAACGTAAAACACGTGACGGTGAGAATTATGACCACACCGTACCACAGCGTCTGTAGGGGTTTGCCGAAGCCTGATCACTCTTGCCATGATCGCTCTTGCAAAGCCACGGCCAGGCTATACACTGTGGCAAGTATCGAAGTCGTTTTCAGCAGCTTGACGTTCTGGTTGCCGGGCGCTGTTCCAGCCCTCCGTCGACCGGTTTCAGAAGAGGTAGCAATGCCAACTATTTGCACTGTCCAGATCACCCACCGGGGCGCCCATAGCCGCCGTCTGCCGGTTGTGTGTGCAATGGTGAAAGACAGCTAACGGCTTTCGGTCAGTCCCGGGAGCCATATGAGCGACCGGGTCGAACTCTCCGTGATGAACCCCGGTCCGCCCAGTCCCGGGGTTTTTTGTTTTTGCAGTGGCAAAACGACAAGGAGAACACCATGAGAAGACATCCACCTACACGCGCAGCGAACCAGCCGGCCGGCAACCGCCCGGGGCCCATCAAGCGCCCGGAAAAACTGCCGCTGCTGGATGCAATCTGCAAAAAGTTGAACCAGCGGGTCAACCTGGATGACGAGCAGCGGGTACTCGGACTTTACGAACGCGGCTGGATCTTCAAGGGTGTGCTGGGCAATCTCGACGGCGCCGAAGCCCGTTACGTCCGCGCCCTGGCAACCCGCTACAACTCCTGGATTGCCCGCCAGGTTGCCTGATTCAGGTCGACCCGCCGACCGGGGCTGTGCCGTTCAGTGATGGCGGCTCAGCCCCCGGATCAAGGCGGGATCCCCGCCATGGACCATGATGTAGTTATTCACCACGTCATGGATTTTTTCCTGGGAATACGGCTTCACCACGTAACCATTGGCGCCGGCACTGATGGCGCGCTGAATGCTCTCGATGGAGTCATCCGCGGTCACCAGCACGATGTGCTGACTGGCCCTGAGCGCCTTGAACTCCGCCATCAACTCATGGCCGTCGCCATCCGGTAACCCCAAATCGAGCATGACGATCTGGTACACCTGGTCCTGGAAGGCCGCTCTGGCAGCACTGGCATCGGCGGCCTCCTCGATCCGGGATGCGCCTGCATTGAAAAGCATTTCCCGCAATACCGCCCGCATGGTTGGCTCGTCTTCCACCAGCAATACGCTGAGGTTATCCATGGTACGTCTCCTGTCTTCCGGACGGCGGTCGCCGTGTCTGGCCAGTCATGCCGAATCCTCCGCCGAGCGGCGGGGTATCACCAGCGGCTCCGGAAGGCTCTGGGGCCCGCCGGACAGACCGCCAGCGGGCGCGGTGTCGCGTCGGACAACCGGGCTATGGCGGCCACTGCGGGTAAGAATATTACTGATACTGATCGCAGTGGTGTAGAGCGAAATTGCAATGATCAGTAACACCGGCTGGACGAAGGCCACAAATCCCGGCGGCTGGCCTCCTCCGACAATACTGAGGATCAGGATGATGGCGGGTCCAAGCACCACGAACAGGGTCAGGGCGATAAAGAAAACAATACGCTCCTTGAACGGACCGAGTTCCCGCTCACCGACCAGGCCGAGCACAAACTTGCCGATAGCCAGCCCTGCCAGGATGGCCGCCGCGATACTCAGGTCCGGGCGCAGTAACACGTCGTACAGGTCACCTTCCCACAGGCGCTGCATGCCGATGACCAGAAACGGGAACAGGACAAACAGTACATCGGCATAGGTACCGTACATCATACTCAGGGACTGACTTTCACTGCGGCTTGCTTCGTCTGACATAACACCTTCCTGCGTCCTGTGAATCATCACTTCAGGTTTCGACCGCGCCGGTCCGCATCGCCTGGTCAATCATCGCATCAAGTCCGGCCAGCCGGCTGCGAACCTGCTCCCAGTCCGGGCTGACGGATTTTACCGCGGCCTCCAGCGCAGCCGCCTGCTCGGTCATCCGGGGATACCCCATGGCACCGGCCGTACCTTTGAGCTGGTGGGCCTGGCGCTGCAGGTTTTCGGCATCCCGCTGCGCCAGGGCCTGGTTCAGCGCCTCGCGCCGGTCACCCAGGCCAGCCAGAAACTGCTGACTGAGCTGACGGATCGCCGCCACGTCCTCCTCCGTCGCCGCCAGGCGATCGTCCGCCGGGCCGAGGGTACGGGCCAGCAGCACCTCGACGGCTGCCCGCGCCAGCGGGCGGGCGAGGCTGCCGTCGCAGCCGGCGGCCAGCATGTCATCAAGCCCGTCGCCATGGCCATTGGTTACCGCGATCACCGGCGCACGGAAACCCGCCTGGCGCAGCAGGCGGGTGGCGGCCACGCCGTCCATATCCGGCAAGTTGCGGGCCATCAGTACCAACTGGAACGACCGGGCCAGGCCCTTACGCACGGCCTCGGCGCCGCTGGCAACCGGGGTGACCTGCAGCCCCAGCCCGGTCAATATCTGCCCGGTCAGGCTGCGGTCCGCCGGGTCGCCCTCCACCAGCAACACCCGCCCGTGATAGCGCACTCCGGAAGCGACCTCGCCGGCCCGTTCCTGGCTCAGATAGCGGGCCAGCAGATCGTAAAAGCGGGCCTTGTCGATGGGTTTGGCAAGATGCTCGTTACAGCCGGCAAGCCGGTAATCCCGGATATCTTCCGCCATCACGTTGGCGGTGAGAGCGATGATCGGGGTATTGATGCCGGCTTCACGTATTGCCGCCGCCGCATCCCGTCCATTCATCACCGGCATCTGGATATCCATCAGAATCAGGTCAAACGGCTCGCGGGTCACCGCCTCCAGCGCCTCGGCGCCGTTCGCCACGTGCTCCAGGGTGGCGCCGGTACGACCCACCAGCAGCGACACCAGCTTGCGATTCACATCATTGTCTTCGGCACACAGTATGCGCCCCCGCAGCCGCGGCGGCACCGTCGTCGACAGCAGCGTACCGCGCCGGCCCAGCTCCTGGCCGTCGTGCAGGAACCGCACCCGGTCCAGCGGGCCGGTTGCAATGGTAACCTCGAACTCACTGCCTTCGCCGTAACGGCTGTTGACGGTAATGTCGCCACCCAGCAGCTGCGCGAGGCGACGGGAGATGCTCAGGCCAAGGCCGGTGCCACCATATTGGCGGGCAATGGCAGCGCTGCCCTGGGCGAACGGGTCAAACAACCGGGCCAGCTGCTCCGGTTTCATCCCGATACCGGTGTCCACCACCCGGGCCCGCAACAGGGAGGCCTCGGCCTCACAACCAATAATCAGGGAGATCGATCCTTTTTCGGTAAATTTGAGCGCGTTTCCGCACAAATTGATGATGATTTGCCGGAAGCGGGTAGCGTCGGTCTGGATCCGTTCCGGCAACGGGTACTCACAGACAATGCGGAAATCCAGCCCCTTCTCCCGCGCCCGCGGCATGAAAAAGGCGCGGATCTCGTCGAGCAGTTCCGGCAGACTGACCGCAACGATATCCACATCCAGCTTGTTGGCATCAATTTTTGAATGATCGAGGATGTCATTGACCAGATCCAGCAGATGGCGACCACTCCGCACCACCGTCTCGGCGCTGGTGCGCTTTTCCGCCTCATCCAGCTCCGGGTCGAGCAGATTCTCGCCATAACCGATGATGGCCGCCAGCGGAGTGCGGATTTCGTGGCTCATATTGGCGAGGAACTGGCTCTTGGCCTCCGCCGAGTTGCGAGCCAGCTCTTTTTCCATGCGCTCGTTCTCACGCTCCTTCTCGATGCGCTGGCGCTGGTGGCGCTCGGTCGCATCGATACAGGTTCCCTCCAGGTGCAGCGGCACGCCACTGGCATCGTACACGGTGTGCAGCGAGATGGTGGCCCAGCGTTCCTGGCCCTGATGGGTGCGGTAGGCGGCCTCGATGCCTTTCACCGTACCGGTATGCTGGAGCTGGTCGATCACCCAGTGCCGGACCCGTTCGTCGGCAAAGCAGGCGGTCAGCACGTCACCGGTGGCCCGGATCATCTCGCGGCTGCTGGTAAACCCCAGCATGCCGGCCATCGCCGGATTGGCGGTCAGGAAACGGCGCTCCAGGGACATCTGGAAGACCCCTTCGATGGCGTTATCGAACAGCGACTGGTAACGCCGCAGGTTGGCCAGCGCCCGCTCGCTCCAGTTCAGGGCCTGGCCCTGGACCTGTTTGATCCGGTCGGCGAGGGCGAAGGAAAACAGGATGATCTGCCCGGTCAGCCCGACCTGCGGAGCATAGCCGGTGAAAATGTTCAGTGGCAGGTACCCCATGACGGTGAGGGCATAGACCCCGAAACCGACCAGCGCGATGGTCCAGGCAAAGAAGTAGGCCCTGGCCGCCGGGTTGTAGTAACGCCAGGACAGATAACTCACCACGATCATCAGCGAACTCAGCAGCACCGAACCCACTACAATCCATTCCATGGCAATGTGGTAGGGCAGGAACAGCGCCAGCACAAACGTCACCAGCACCGAGGCCATGCAGAGCCGGATGATCTGGTCCAGGTCGGGTGCCCGCTCGCGGGTTTCCAGCAGGGAGCGCGCCATCAGCAGGCCCCAGAACCAGGTCATGATGATCTGGAAATGCAGGTATTTCTTGTGCAGCAGCGCCGGCGGGCCGTCCAGCAACTGGGTACCGTGCACCTGTTCGGTGGCGATGAATACCGTGGCCGACACCAGGTACAGCACGTAGTAGATGTTGCTGCGCTCACGCACCGACACGGCGACAAACAGGTTGTAGGCGAGGATGGCGAGAATGCTGCCCAGCAGGAGGCCGCGCACCGCCTCATCCACCGACACCTTCTCAATGTAACTGTTCAGGTGCCACAGGGTTATCGGCAGGCGGAAGGTGTTGGCAGTGACAATGCGAAGGTAGACCCGGGTATCCGAGCCCGGCTCGAGGGTCAGCCGGAAGGTGGGGTTGGGCACCGCCAGATCCCGTTGTGACCAGTCCCCTTCATAGCCGGCACTGCGCTGGTCGATCAGATAACCATCCCGGACCAGGTACAGGGTCACCTCATCCACCAGCGGCAGGGCCAGTTCGAGGATCCAGTCGGTGTTGTCCGCCTGGGCCCCCGCCCGCAGATCGAAGCGCGCCCAGTAGGCCGACTCGGTGTAACCGAAATTGAGCACCCCGGTCTCATGGCGGGTGAACGGGTGACTGGCGCCATCCTGGACGTCGGCCAGGGTCAGCCGGTGCCCCGGGTCCTCCAGGTACCAGAGGCAGCCCGCCAGATCCAGCACCCGGGTAGCACCGGTGACGGTAACCACCGCATCCTGGCAGGGTTCCACCGCCCGCACCGGTGTAGCCGCCACTGCCAGCAACAGGCACAGCAGCAGGCCGACAACGGCAGCGGTCAGTCTCCGGGCAGCGCTGGCCGCGGGCCGTTGCCGCAAAATGTGATCTCCGCGCGGGTATGCGCCTGTGTTATTGGTTATTGTCATGGATCATCTGGCCCACAGCCTTGCCAGCCCGGGGGAACGCCTCCCGTACCGTACGAATTACTCTAACCCGTTAGCGCCATTTTCGCATTACAAGGCCGCAGATTATGAGACATAACCGCCTGTTTGCGGTCATCACCGCGTTTACCCTGCTGCTGGCCGGCTGCGGTCCGGACGACGGTGGCGACAGCGCCTTCAACCCGGCCACCAACGTGGATCTGGTGTTCTCCACCTTTGATCTGACCGACGTGGAGGGCCGGCCGTCGAACCTGGAACATACCCGGTTCCGGGATTTCTACCGGGGCATCGAGCCGGCCGACCCCGGCAATGCCGATGCCCGCGCCCTGGCGGAGGCCCTGCGCAGCCACATTGATGTTTTCATTGGCGGCGTCCGGTCCGCCAACGGCATCGACTACAACAGGGTCCGCAACCCCCTCGACCTGATGAACCAGGTGATCGCCTCCGCTGAGGTGACCAACTTCCAGGAGGGCCGCAGCTACATCAGTGACCGCATCGACGCCGGTGAGGCCGCCACCTACAACACCCGCCCCGCGGGCGCGATGATCCGTTTTACCGACCAGCAGGCAACCCTTGCCCGGGCGGCGCTGGCAGACCGGGTCTGGCTCTACCAAACCCTGGCCTGGACCTACAACCCGCTGGGCCCGGACAACGAACCGGGCTTCGAGAAGGTTTACCGCACCATCCAGTATGTGGCGCAGCCGGCAGCGGACGACGAAACCGCCGAACCTCCTGAACTGGTCAGCCTGCTGGCCGGCTCGCAGTTCGACGCCACCAGTTTTTCCGCGTTCGGCTATAACCGCCCGGAATTCGCAACGGTGGATTACCTGAGCCGCAGCTACGGCTCCATGGAACTGCGCCAGGAGTTCAGCGGACTGAAAACCGATACCCTCTACCTGAGCAACACTAAAGGACTGACAGTCGCCGGCCAGAATCCGGACTGCGTCCTGGTCACACTGGATTATCCACAGGCAGAGTTGGTGGTTTTTATGTCCGAAGGCGAACCGGCGACACTGGCCAGCGGTGCCGACAATCCGGCCCACTGCAGCCATCAGGTCCCGGGCGAGGAATGGCTCCGTTATGCCACGGTGGCAGTGGCGGAGCGTCAGTAGCGCACTGCCGGCGGGACGCTAGTCGGGCAGGTCCCAACTCTTCATGAAACCGCGCTTGCGGTCGACCATCCGCTCATAGGCAGAGATCATGATGGCAGCGTGGGGCGAACGGGTCAGCCGGAGGGTTTCGATGCGCTTTTCAAGCTGCGCGACTTCGTCGCAGAGGCGTTGCTGGACATGACAGCGAACACTGTCATGGTGGTCGAGGTTGACGTCGCGCTGTCGCTCGGGCCGCGGCAGCCCTTCAGGGTATTTATCCATAATTCTGCTCATCCAATGAGAAAATTCCATTGCTCAGAGTCTGCCCAATTGTCTGACAGAACACAATAACAATGAACAGAGTTTCATATATTGCCTGCCGCCCGGAATCCAACTTCCGGCCGCCCCTGCTATAGTTGCCGGAAGATGTTGCCGAAAACACCGCCACAACCAGTCCCTCCCGGGGGCCGGAAGCCAGACAGGGTGAGCCGATGAACCAGACCTCCGTAGCCGATACCCTCAGGGAATACCTGTCCTTGCTGGAGCTGCTCGATGACGCCTACTGGGAAGCCAGCAGCATCCGCCATAAAGATATGCTGTATGACATCATCAGCATCTTTCACCAGGAAGTTGCCGAGCTCAACAAGCTGGACGTGATGGATCACCACTACCCCTACGAGGTAATTACCGAAGGCATCCGGCGGGTGGTCCCGAGGCTTGAGCAACTGGATGACCAGCGGGACGAGGTTCTCCAGCGAACCCAGACCCTGACCGATTTCCGTGACATCCTGTCCTCAGTGCTGGGGATTCTGGAAGCCCAGTTGCGGACCGTCTGAGCGCCGCCCTCAGGCCACGGCGAGCGGCCGGCTCTGCTCTGGCAGTAACGGAAACCGGTCACAGACGGTGTAGACAAACCGTGCCAGCGCGGGCAGGTGATGGGCGAGGATGGGGATGCCGGTATTGAGCAGGCTGACCGAAGTATCCCGCGCCGGGTCAGCCCAGCACAGCTTGTTGATCAGACCGATGTGGCCGAACGCGTAGCGGCTCTGCGGCCCCCACAGGCCAAACGGATTGCCGCCCAGCATCATCCCGGCGCTGAAGCGCATGGGAACCATCATGGTCCGGTCGATCTGCAACGAACCGAACTGCTGGATGGCCCGGCGAATGGTAATTTCCCGACAGATGCGCTGGCCATTCCACACCCCGCCGTTGAGCATCATCTGGAAAAACCGGCCCATTTCCTCCGCGGTACCACAGAGATTGCCGGCGGGCACCACCGCCTCCTGGAAGCGTGGATCGTTGACGACCCGTTCCACGGTATGGATGTCGCCACCCAGCGCCCGGCTGACAATCCAGGACAGCGGAAAGCGTGGCGTGGGACCGGTGGCATAGTTCAGTGCCAGGTCACCGACGTGGTCCGGTTCGATACCGTAGGTAAACCAGCGCATTCCCATGGGCTTACGGATATGGCGGTCAAGGAAGGCTTCGATGGTGTCGCCGGTCACCTGCTCCAGCACCCGTTGCAGTACAAAGCCTCCGGTGATGGCGTGGTAGGCCACCTTGGCACCGTCCACCTCTACCGGCCGGGCATCACAGAGCAGGCGCCAGATTTCCTCCCGATCCCACAATACGTCGATCGGGGTTTCCCGCGAAATGGCGGGAATACCGCCGCGGTGGGACAGAATCTGGTGCACCGTAATGGTGCGCTTGCCATTGCGACCGAACTCCGGACAGTAATAGGACACCGGATCGGTCAGGTTGACCAGGCCCTGCTCGGCAAGCATGTGCATCAGCAAGGCGGTCACCGCCTTGGACGCGGAAAAATAACAGATCGGGGTGTCGGTGGTCATCGGCACCCGCGCCACCCCGGGGCCGTCGTGGGGGCCGTTGCCACTGGCGTGGCCGATGGCCCGGTGCAGGATCTGCTCACCGCGGTGGCGGATCGACAGCTGGATGCCGGGATGAACCCCGCTGCGGTAAACCCGTTCAACACCACGCCAGATCGCCTCAACCGCCTCTTCACTGACCCCGACCGCTGCCGGATTCTCGCCGGCAGTATCACGGAAAGTCACCGTGGAAAGATCATCCGGGATCAGGCTGGTATGCAGTGCGCGGCGGGCAAGCTGGTTCATCGGGTACACCTTGGCGAATATCGTTATTGGCTGACTATCATTCTAGCCCCGCTACCGCGGAACATTGGCCGAAGCGGTCCGCGGTTTGCGTCATTGTTCACACTTCCCGCATGCCGGCCGGTGCAGCAGAGGACTCCGGCCCGGCCAGCACCACGCGATTGCGGCCACTTTCCTTGGCCCGGTACATGGCCCGGTCGGCGGCGATACACAGTTCCTCGGCGGTACCGCCATGATCGGGATACAGCGCCACTCCGAGACTGATGGTCAGCCGTACTTCCAGCCCGTCGGCCAGGGTTACACCCTGGTGACTGACCAGTTTGCGCAGCCGTTCGGCGGCCTCCATGGCCTCTTCCAGATCCATTTCCGGGAACAGCGCAACAAACTCCTCGCCACCCACCCGGCCGATCACATCGACACTGCGGATGCTGTCCGTCAGCAGCTGGCTGAGCCACTGCAGCACGGTATCGCCGGCAGCGTGGCCGTGGTGATCGTTCACGCGCTTGAAGTGGTCGAGGTCAATCCAGGCCACTGCCAGGTGGCGGCCGTAGCGCTCGGCCCGGCGGATCTCCTCGTTGAGCAGCCGGGACAGTTCGCGACGGTTGATCAGCCCGGTCAGCGGGTCGCGGATGGCCTGCTCGGCGAGTTCCTGTTCCAGCCGCTTGTGCTCCGAGTTATCCAGCACGATGCCCTCAAGAATGGTTTCACTGCCATCCTCGACCGCAAGGCCCCGCTCCCAGACCCAGATCTGCCGGCCATCCTTGCGGGTCAGCCGGTATTCCAGGGAAAACGCCTGCTGCTGCACAATCGACTCGGCAATGTTCGACTGAATCAGGGCGTTATCCTCCGGATCAATCAGACTGGCGTAGGACAGCAGCTGGTTATCCTGCAATTCATCCGGTCGATAACCGGTCAGTTCATAGCAGCCGCTGGAGACAAACTTCATGGTCCAGTGCCGGTCATTGAGGCAGCGGTAAGCCATACCCGGCAGGTTGTCCATCAGGGTAGCAAGCTGACGCTCCCGCTCCTTGAGCACCCTCTCCACCAGGCGGTCCCTGCGGAGCTGGCGGTACAGCGCGGCGAACAGGAACCCGGCGGTTACGGCAACAAACAGCGCGCCCTTCCAGGTCTGCACCCGCGACAGGGTATGAGGGTCGGTGAACCAGCGCTCGGCCAGGTTGTCCGACCAGGTAATCCAGGCACCCGCCGCCAGCAGGTATACCAACACGATCCACAGGGTACGCCAGAACGGCGTGTAGTGGCCTCTTGCTTCCTTCATGCTGCAATCCGTCATCGATTCTTCTGCAACCATAGCCTGCGGCCGGCCTGCCGTCGATCATTGCCGCACGGCGCTGATCAAACGGCAGCGGGGATACGCAGTGACGTCCGGGTAACGTATCATCCGACAGGACACCGACCGAAAACAGGCTACCGTCACCATGACCCCTGCAATCAACGCCGCCCGCAAAGCCCGCATCGACCACCGTATCCACGAATACGACCACGACCCGGCCAGTGCAAGCTACGGCACCGAGGCCGCCGAGAAAATGGCTGTCGACCCGCAACGGGTGTTCAAGACCCTGGTGGTCGCTACCGAAACCGGGGAACTGGTGGTCGGGGTGGTTCCGGTCACCGCCATGCTCAGCATGAAGCAGATTGCCCGGGCCGCCGGCGCCAAGAAGGCCGCCATGGCAGACCGCCAGGAGGTCCAGCGCAGCACCGGCTATGTCCTTGGCGGGGTCAGTCCGCTGGGCCAGAAGAAGCGCCTGAGGACCTTTATCGATGCCTCTGCCGAAGCCTTTGCCACCGTCTTCGTCAGTGCCGGTCGCCGGGGCCTGGAAATCGAGCTGGCGCCCGCGGACCTGGCGACCCTGACCGGCGGTCGCCTTACGCCCCTGCAACAGGAGGCCTGAGTGCAACACGCCACGGACCTGCTACTGATTGGCGGCACCCTGCTGCTGGCACTGGCCGCCCATGGCCTGGGCCAGAAGATTCATGTTCCCAGGGTAACCCTGTTATTGCTGCTAGGGGCCCTGGCCGGGCCGGACATGCTGGCGCTGCTGCCGGAAGGCAGCGACCAGAGCTTCGGCTTTATCACCCAGCTGACGCTGGCGATGGTGGGGTTCCTGCTGGGCGAACGGATGTCGGTCAGGAATCTCGCCGAAGGCCGGGAAGCGCTCATCGTCAGCCTGGCAGTCACCGTGGGCACAGCCGCGTGCGTCGCAGTGGCGGTGTGGCTGGTCACCGGTAGTCCGGCGGCGGCACTGCTGCTCGGGGCCATTGCCACCGCTACCGCACCGGCGGCGACCCTCGACGTGATGCGCGAGGCCGGTGCCCGGGGGCCACTGACCCGGCTGGTCTACCAGGTCGTGGCAATTGACGATGCCTGGGGCGCGATCCTGTTCAGTCTTGCCCTGGTGGCCGCGGAGCTGCTGGCGGGAAGCAGCCACAATGGCACCGGCGAGGGCCTGGCCCAGGGGTTTATCGAGGTCGGCGGCTCTGTTCTGTTGGGTATCGTACTGGGATTTCCAATGGCCTGGCTGACCGGCCGCCTGCGTCCCGGCGAGCCCATGCTGCTGGAATCCGCGGGCTTTGTTTTCGTGGCCGCCGGCATTGCCGGTCTGCTCGAGCTGTCCTACCTGCTGACCTGCATGACCCTCGGCGTGGTGGTTGCCAACCAGGCTCGCCACCATATCCGGCCGTTCCGCTCCATTGAGGGAATTTCCGAGCCGTTTCTTGCGCTGTTCTTCTTCATGGCGGGCTATCAGCTGGAATGGTCCCTGCTTCCGACGCTGGGCATGCTGGGGTTGGCCTATGTCGGCGCGCGGGTGGCCGGGCGCCTGGTTGGCGGGCAGATCGGTGGCTACCTGGCCGGCTCCAACGGCCATACCCGCAAGCGCATTGGCGCCTGCCTGATGCCCCAGGCCGGGGTTGCACTGGGGCTGGCGCTGGTCGCCACCGAGCGACTGCCTGAGCTCACCTATCTCCTGCCGCTGGTGATCGGAGCCACGGTCATTTTCGAGCTGGTGGGTCCGCCGCTGACCCTGGTCCAGCTGCGCCATGCCGGCGAAACCGGTCAAGGCTACGAAGAGGAAGCCGACGGCGACGACGATGACCCGCGCCCCTGATGCAAAAAACCCGGAGCGCATCGCTGCGTTCCGGGTTTCTGGTGGTGCGTTACCGTAATCAGTTCACGGCAGCACGGGCCTCGGCAAGGATCTCGTTCAGGGTGGCACTCGGCTGCATCACCGCCGACACCTTCTCCGCCGGCGCGTGGTAGTAACCACCGATGTCCGCCGGATGACCCTGGATAACGCTCATCTCTTCCAGGATCTTGTCCTTGTTGGCTTCCAGCTGGCTGGACAACTTGCCAAAGAACGCTTTCAGCTCCTTGTCCTCGTCCTGGTTGGCCAGCGCCTCGGCCCAGTAACGGGCAAGGTGGAAGTGGCTGCCACGGTTATCCAGCTCACCGGTCACCCGTGACGGCGACTGATTGTTCTCCAGCAGGCGCTCGGTGGCCTTGTCGAGAGTCTGGCCCAGCAGGCGGGCACGCGCGTTGTGCTGCTTCTCGCCCAGCTCTTCCAGGGACACCGCGGTCGCCAGGAACTCACCGAGGGAATCCCAGCGCAGGTGGTTTTCCTCGATCAGCTGCTGCACGTGTTTCGGCGCAGAACCGCCGGCACCGGTCTCGTACAGGCCACCGCCATTGAGCAGCGGAACGATGGACAGCATCTTGGCGCTGGTGCCCAGCTCCAGGATCGGGAACAGGTCGGTGAGGTAGTCACGCAGCACGTTGCCGGTCACGGAAATGGTGTCCAGGCCGCGGATCAGGCGCTCCATGGTCCAGCGGATGGCACGAACCGGAGACATGATGTGGATTTCCAGGCCTTCGGTGTCCAGCTCTGCCAGGTACTTTTCGACTTTCTGGATCAGCTGGGCATCGTGGGCACGCTCGTCGTCCAGCCAGAACACGGCCGGCATACCGCTGGAGCGGGCACGGTTGACCGCCAGCTTGACCCAGTCACGGATCGGCAGGTCCTTGGTCTGGCAAGCGCGCCAGATGTCACCCTGCTCGACATTGTGTTCGGTCAGCACGGTGCCGTCTTCGGCGACCACACGCACAACGCCGTCTTCCTTGATTTCGAAGGTCTTGTCGTGGGAGCCGTATTCTTCAGCCTTTTGCGCCATCAGGCCCACGTTCGGCACGGTACCCATGGTGGTGGGATCGAACGCGCCGTGGGTCTTACAGAAGTTGATCACTTCCTGGTAGATGGTGGCGTAGGTGGACTCCGGCATCACCGCCTTGGTGTCCTTCAGCTTGCCGTCACGGGCCCACATTTTACCGGAGTTACGGATCATCGCCGGCATGGAGGCATCGACAATCACGTCGCTCGGTACGTGCAGGTTGGTGATACCTTTGACGGAATCGACCATGGCGATTTCCGGACGGTGCTCGTAGCAGGCGTGCAGGTCTTCCTGGATCTGTTCCTGCTTGGACTCCGGCAGCTGCTTGATCTTCTCGATCACCGAAGACAGGCCGTTGTTGGGGTTAACACCAATTTCCTGGAACAGTTCGCCGTACTTGTCGAACAACTCCTTGTAGAAAACCTTCACCGCGTGACCGAACACGATCGGGTGGGAGATTTTCATCATGGTGGCTTTCACGTGCAGGGAGAACATGACGCCGGTCTTTTCGCAGTCTTCGATGGCATCCTGAAAGAATTTCACCAGCGCTTTCTTGCTCATGAACATGCCGTCCAGCACTTCGCCTTCCAGCAGCGGCAGATCAGACTTCAGAACGGTCTGCTCGCCCTTTTTGTTCTCGAATACGATGCGGGCGTTGGTCGCCTTGTCCAGGGTTACCGACTGCTCGCTGGAGTAAAAATCGCCGCCGCGCATGTGGGCCACGTGGGTACGGGAGGCCGGGCTCCACTCACCCATGGAATGGGGAAACTTGCGGGCGAAGGCCTTGACGGCAGCCGGGGCACGGCGGTCTGAGTTACCTTCCCGGAGCACCGGGTTGACGGCACTGCCGAGCACTTTGGAGTAACGGGCGTGAATGTCTTTCTCTTCGTCGGTTTCCGGGTTTTCCTTGAATTCCGGAACCTTGTAGCCCTGCTTGTTCAGTTCTTTGATGGCTGCCCGCAGCTGGGGGATGGAGGCGCTGATGTTCGGCAGCTTGATGATGTTGGCGTCCGGATCCTTGGTGTATTCGCCCAATTCGGCCAGAGCATCCGGAACCCGCTGATTTTCTTCCAGGTAATCCGGGAAGTTCGCCAGGATACGCGCCGCGAGAGAAATGTCGCTGGTTTCGAACTCGATGCCAGCCGGCTTGGCGAAGGTTTCCAGGATGGGAAGCAGTGACCGGGTAGCGAGGGCAGGCGCCTCGTCGGTCAGTGTGTAGACAATCTTGGCTTTGGATGATGTCATTTTCGTCCTCAGGCTATTGGGTGGGTTCAGGACGGTCATGGCACAGTCAGGCGTCTTGTGAACGTCCGACCGGAGCAATGACTGATGCGGAACTTTTGATAGGGCTACTAAGATAGCATTTTTTACTGAATTTTGATTACGATCTTAGTATAAGAACGTACGGATAATACCGGATCTTCGGTTACCGGCTCATGAAATGGCGGGAATTTACGAAACTTTCTAAAATTTATCGGGTTTTCCGACTTTGGTGCGGTCGCGGTGGGGCAAAGGCCTCCCAAAACACGCTCCTTGCGGCACATCCATGTGGCGCTTGGGCTCCGCCATCCATGGCTCCGCACAGTTTTGGGAGGCCTTTGCCCCACCGCTCATCGGACTGCTGAGCGGGGTTCCGCAACCCTTTGCTCAGCGATGAAAGCCGTCACTTTGTCAACAAAACAACCCTGATCATTCCGGCAACAAGCCTACTGCAGCCAACCTCTCCCTGATGAGGTCCAGCGCTTCCGGATTACCCAGGGCATCCCGGTTGTCGGCTTTGTTCGAGCCGTTGATCAGCCGGGCCACCGCCAGTTCCACCTTCTTTCCGCTGCGGGTGTAGGGAATGTCGGGGACTTCAACGATGTATTTGGGCACATGCCGCGGGCTGGCACCTTCGCGGATTCGGGTTTTCAGGGTTTTGACCAGGTCATCGGTGACGGCCTGGCCGTCGGCGGGGACCACGAACAGGACGACTTCGACGTCACCGTCGATCTGGCGGCCAACCACGAGGCTGTCTTTGACCTCGCCGATGGTTTCCACCTGGCGGTAGATTTCGGCGGTGCCTATTCTTACGCCGCCGGGGTTGAGGGTGGCGTCGGAGCGGCCGTAGATGATGGCGCCGCCGTGTTCGGTGAACTCGATGAAGTCGCCGTGGGCCCAGACCCCGGGGAAGGTGTTGAAGTAGGCGTCTTGGTAGCGCTCGCCGTTCGGGTCATCCCAGAAACACACCGGCATGGAGGGCATCGGCTGGCGACAGACCAGTTCGCCGCGGCCGTCGCTGACCGGTTGGCCGTCGTCGCCGTAGGCAACGGCGTCCACACCGAGGAAGCGGCACTGGATTTCGCCCCGGCGTACCGGCAGCAACGGGGTGGCGCCAACGAAGCAGCCGCAGATGTCGGTACCGCCGGCGATGGAGCCAAGCAGGACGTTCGGGGCGCCGTCGGTGTAGACCCAGTCGTAGTCTTCCGGCAGCAGCGGTGAACCGGTGGAAAACACCACGCGCAGGGGGCTCTGGTCCAGGGTTCTGGCCGGCTGCAGTTCGGCTTTGCGGCAGCCCGCGATGAAACGGGCGCTGGTGCCGTAGTGGGTGACCCGCTCTTTGGCTACGGTTTCCCAGAGGAAGTTGAGGTTCGGGTAACCGGGGGAGCCATCGACGGTGATGACGGCGGCACCGGTCAGCAGGGCCGAAGCCTGCCAGTTCCACATCATCCAGCCACAGGTGGTGAAGTACAGGAAGCGGTCTTCCGGGCCGACGTCACCGTGCAGCATCAGTTCCTTGGCATGATTAACCAGCAGACCGCCGGCACCGTGAACGATGCACTTGGGCTTGCCGGTGGTGCCGGAGGAGTAAAGGATGTAGACCGGATGGCTGAACGGCAGCGGAGTGAAGCTCGGCGCCTGGCCGGCACCGGCTGCCAGGGCGTCATCCCAGGTGGTGACGAGGGGGCCGGGGATGGGGGCCTGGTCCGGCAGCTGCTGGACACTGACCACACACCGGAGGGAAGACAGGCCGTCGATCAGTCCGGCAAAGTCCTGCTGGCGGGCGAAGACCTTGCCGCCATATCCGTAACCGTTCACCACGATCAGCGCCGCCGGTTCAATCTGGCCGAAACGGTCGAGGATGGCACCAATGCCGAAGTCCGGTGATGCCGAGCTCCAGATCGCACCCATGCTGGTTGTGGCGAGCATGCCCACCAGGGCTTCGTAGCCGTTGGTAACCACCCCGGCTACCCGGTCGCCCTGACCGATGCCCTTGCTGCGCAGGAAGGCTTCGAGAGCGCCGGCGTCGGCTTTCAGTTCGGCGTAGGTCTTGCGCAGTACCGGGCGGGTTTCGCAGTAAGCCACCACGGCCTCGTGGCCGGCATGGTCACCGTCCGCCAGCCGCAGCAGGTTGGCGGCAAAGTTCAACTCCATGCCGGGGAACCACTCGGCGCCGGGCATTTCCCGCTTGCCCAGCACCTTGTCCGCGGGGGTGTCGCAGACCAGGCCACAGTAGTCCCAGACCTTCTGCCAGAAGGTGTCAAGCTCAGTGATGGACCACTGGTGCAGGGCATGGTAGTCGGCAAACGGACCGAAGCCCTGCTGCTCCAGCCAGGCCTTGAACCGGCCCATGCGGGAGTGCGTCAGGGTGTCTTCCGTGGGAGACCAGACTACCGGTGATTGTTCTGTATTGCTCATCCGTCTCTCCTGAGTGTTACTGCATATGCCAACCGTGACTGACCACGATGGACTGGCCGGTCAGGGCAGCGGACGGGAAAGCGGCCAGGTGAACGGCCAGTTCCGCCACGTCTTCCAGGGTGGTGAATTCCCCGTCCACGGTGTTCTTCAACATGACTTTGCTGATCACTTCCTCTTCGGAAATGCCCAGCTCCCTGGCCTGTTCCGGTATCTGCTTGTCCACCAGGGGCGTGCGCACGAACCCCGGGCAGATGATGTTGCTCCGCACCCCGTGTTCGGCACCCTCCTTCGCCACCGCCCGGCACAGTCCCAGCATGCCGTGCTTGGCCGCGACATAGGGCGCCTTCAGCGGTGAGGCTTCCAGCGAATGCACCGACCCCATGTACAGCATGGTACCGCCACCGCCCTGGTACATGTGCCTCAGCGCGGCACGGGTCACCAGGAAGGCACCGTCGAGATGCACGCTCATCACCTTGCTCCAGTCGGAAAAGGCGAGTTTGTGCACCGGGTCGATGTGCTGGACGCCGGCGTTCGCCAGAGCGATGTCCAGACCGCCCCACTGTTTAACCACATAGTTTACGTTTACGTCAACTTCTTCTTCGTTGGTGACATCCATTTTAAGTGCCATGGCGGTACCGCCCGCCTGCTCGATGGCCGCCACGGTTTCCCGGGCGGACTCGAGTGTCAGGTCGGCGACGGCGACTTTTGCACCTTCACGGCCGTAGGCCTCGGCGATGGCCCGGCCGATACCCCGGCCCGCGCCGGTGATCAATGCGATGCGGTTTTCGAGACGCATGGTTTTGTCTCCTTGTTGTTATTTATGGAAAGTCTAGCGGAAAAAAAGCCGGGCCCCGGTCAGGGCCCGCCATAAACCTCATTCGGCAGCCAGGTGGCCAGTGGCTCGAACCAGAACACCAGGGCCAGGGCCAGCAACTGCAGGGCTATGAACGGCAACACGCCCAGGTAGATATGCCGGGTGGTAATGCCTGGCGGGCACACTCCCTTGATATAGAACAGGGAGAAGCCTACGGGCGGTGTCAGGAATGAGGTCTGCAGACAAATGGCAAACATGATGGCAAACCACACCGGTTCGACACCCATTTTGAACAGCACCGGGGCCACCAGCGGCAGGATGATCAGGGTGATCTCCACCCAGTCGAGGAAGAATCCCAGCAGGAAGGTGATGAACAACACCGTCAGCAGCACCCCGGTGGTGCCGAACGGCAACCCGGTGATGGCATCCTCGATCACGCCGTCACCACCCAGGCCCCGCAACACCGAGGCGAACACGGTGGCGCCGATGAAGATGCCGAAGATGAACGCGGTGGTACGACTGGTCTGGTACAAGGACTCCTTCAGGGTGGCCATATCCAGGCGCTTGCTCACCAGTGCCATCAGCAAGGCCCCACCGGCCCCCACGGCCGAAGCCTCGGTGGTGGTGGCGATGCCGAAGAAGATCGAACCCAGCACCGCGATGATCAGCACCATCGGCGGCATCACGGCCCAGAACACGTCAACCAGCGCCCGGCCATCGAGGGGTTGGCGGTTCTTCGGGGCCGGTGCCAGGTCTTTCCTGATCCAGGACGCAATCACAATGTAGAGGATATACATCACCCCCAGCATCACGCCGGGCACCAGTGCTCCCATGAACAGTTTGCCCACCGAGGCCTCGGCGGTGCCCATGCGGTCCGCCATCAACACCAGCATGATGCTCGGTGGCACCAGAATGCCCAGGGTACCCACCGAGCAGGCTGTGCCTACCGCCAGCGATTTGTTGTAGTTGGCCTGCATCATCGGCCCGAGGGATAACATGCCCAGCAACACGACCGAGGCCCCCACAATGCCGGTGGAAGCGGCCAGCAGGACACCCACGATCACCACGGTAATGGCATAACCGCCACGCAGCGGCCCCAGCACCCGCACCAGACTGTGCATCAGTTTCTCTGCAATGCCGGAACGGTCGAGCATGATCCCCATGAAGATGAACATCGGCAGCGCCACCATCAGTTCATTGGCGACAATGCCGTAGATCCTGGCGTCAAGCACGCCGATGGTGCCCTGCCAGGTAAACCACAGATCGGAGTCAAAATACTCGACCATGACATGGCCGATCACCCCGAACACCAGCCCGATACCCGCCAGCGACCACGCAACCGGGAAGCCCAGCAGCAGCAGGACCATGAAACTGGCGAACATGGCAATAACAAGAATGGCTTCAATTCCCATGACTGCAGCCTCTTCGCTCAGGGATTGGGATGGCCGCTGACGCGGTCATCTTTCGGTGGCCGGACTGCCCGGGGAAAACCGAACAGGTAGGTCGCGCAACGCAGCGCACGGGAAACCAGTGCGATCATCACGAAGACCAGGCCCAGCGGCAGCATGCTCTTGAAGATAAAGCGATAGGGCAGCCCGCTTGGCGCCTGGGACCGCTCGGTATAGAGCCACGCCTTCCAGGCATAGGGCACCAGGGCGTCAATCATCAGGTAGATGATGGGCAGGGCAAGCAGCAGGATACCGGCCAGTTCAATGATGGTCTGGGCGCGCAGGGAGAACTTCTCCTTGAGCACATCCACCCGGACGTGATCATCCCGTACCACCGCGTAGCCAAGGGTCAGCATGGTGGCCGTCCCGAACAGGTGCCAGGACAATTCCTCGAGGGCAATCGAGCCCGCCGACAGCACGTAGCGGGAAAACACGTTCACCAGCACCACCACCAGCACCCCGATCCACAGCCAGGAGCTGAGGCGGCCTACCGCCACCACCAGCCGGTCCAGCCGCCAGGACAGCGCATTGGCAGGCAAATAGTCATCATCGGGCACCGCCGACGGCGCCCCCTGGGGCAGATTGGTCTCAGTCACAACAACCTCGGAGATTCCGGAAGTAAAGGGAAGGAGCGGGCAAGGTCAGCGCCTTGCCCGCCATGATCATCTTCCGTTGATCAGTCGTACTGGTAGAAATCCCGCGGCAGGTAGCCCTTGCCGTGCCAGATGGAGTGATGTTCCATGAACTCGCGCTGACTGGTCAGCACACGGTTGAACATCTCGTCCTTGGCGGCGATCTCATCCAGCACTTCGTTGGTGACTTTCTGCAGTTCGCGCAGCACCGGCTCCGGCAGGGTCTGGGCTTTCACCCCTTCCTTCTGATAATCCCGCAGCGCGGTAGGCTGGGCCCACTCGCTCTGGGCAAACCCCTTGAGGGTGGCTGATTCGCAACCCATCTCGACGAGGGCGCGGGTTTCCGGCTTGAGGCCTTCCCAGACATCCTTGTTGACCAGCAGGTGCGAGGTGGTCAGGGTCTGGTGCCAGCCCGGCATGATGTAGTTCTTGATGATCTGGTCGAGGCCCAGCATCTTGTCGATGGCCGGCTGGGAGAACTCGGTGGCATCGATGGTCTTGCGTTCCAGGGCCTGGTAGATTTCACCACCCGGCACCATGGTGACCGACGCGCCCAGCTTCTCCAGCACCTTGCCGCCAATGCCGGCAAAGCGGATCTTCAGGCCATTGAAGTCGTCCAGGCCGTCGATGCTGTTGGCGAACCAGCCGGCCCCTTCCGGGCCGATGATGCTGCACAGCATCGGATGGATGTTGCGCTCGGCGTAGATTTCCTCCAGCAACTGACGGCCGTCGCCCTCATAGTACCAGGCCAGGTAAGCCGGCGGCTCCATGTTGAATGGCGCACCGGAATACAGTGGCAGTGCCGGAATGGTGCCCTGGTCATAACCTACCCAGGTATAGCCGGCGGGATACTTGCCACTGCCCACCGCGTCCATGATCTCGAACGGCGGTACCAGTTCGCCCGGCTCGTAGTACCGCAGCTGGACATCGCCATCGGAGATCGCCTTCAGGCTCTCGGACAGATGCTTGACGGGCGTGGTGAGACCAACCAGATGAGACGGGAAGGCCAGCGGCACCTGCCAGCGCACTTTTTCAGCGGCCAGGGCGTCGGTGGCGATCAGGCTGCCAGAGAGAACGGCTGCGGCAGACACACCACAGGCCAGACGGGAAAGCTTCTGTTTGATCGACATGAAGAGAGTCCTTCTTGTTGTTGTCTTTGGCCTGACGGTGCTACGCACGGGCAGGCCTGGTCTGAAGTTCAGCCAGAAAACGCAGGAAACAGGACGGACAGGGTCCTGGGTCCAACAGTAAGCGCCAGTCTTGTTTTCTGCGTTGTTCTGACGTCTTGCGCAGTGGATAAAGCAGGGTCCATGCCATCGGCAATAAATAGCGGTAAATCAGTGAGATAGGAATAGCTGCCTCGACCCTGGCAAGAGCGACCGTCCGGGATTCCGAACAGTTATAGACCAAGGTCGAAGACTTTTGTGCGGAAAAGAAGACAGGTGTCCTGAAATCAGGACATCTTGCTGAGTTTCTCGTACAGCGCGGAACGGGAAATGCCGAGGGCACGCGCGGCACGCGACCGGTTGCCACGACAGGCCACCAGGGCAGCCTCGATGGCATCGGACTCGGCTTCCGCCAGCACCTCGGCCAGTGGCCGGGCCGGGCGGCTGGCATGGGCCGGCGGCAGCCGGACACCGTTGCGCGGCAGCACCTTGAAGATGGCGTCGGCATCCAGAAGACCGCTGTCTTCACTCATGGTGAGCGCCCGTTCGAGCACATTGCGCAATTCCCGGATATTGCCTGGCCAGCTGTAACCTGACAGGGCTGCAATCGCCGTATCAGTCATCTCGCCCCGCAACTCCGGGCCCTCACAGATATCCTCGAGCAGGGCTTCGCACAGAACGCCGAGGTCCGCCAGGCGTTCCCGCAATGGCGGAATGCCGATCTCCAGGACATTGAGGCGGTAATACAGGTCGGAGCGAAAACTGCCCTCGGCGATCATGGCTTCAAGATTGCGACTGGTTGCCGCAATAACCCGTACGTTCACCGAGATCACCTTGTTGGAACCCAGCGGTTCGATCTCGCCCTCCTGCAGGGCGCGCAGTAACTTGGCCTGCAGTGGCAGCGGCATATCGCCGACCTCATCGAGGAACAGGGTGCCACCGTTTGCCAGCTGGAATTTGCCGTCGCGGGTGCGGCGATCAGCACCGGTATAGGCGCCCGGCGCGACCCCGAAAAATTCTGCTTCCAGCAAATTTTCCGGAATCGCCGCCACGTTGACGCCGACAAAGGGTCCTTCGGCGCGGCCGGACATCGAATGGATCGCCTGGGCCAATACCTCCTTGCCAGTGCCGGTCTCCCCCAGCAGCAGCACCGGCATATCGCGGCCGGCTGCCAGCCGGGCCCGCCGCTTGACCTCCAGCGCGCCCGGGCTGGCACCGACAAAGTCCCCCAGGCTGTAGCGGGTACCACGGCTGCGCCGGGCCAGGGCCTTGCGGGCGGCGACCAGATCCTGGTGCAGGCGGCGGTACTTGCTCACCAGCGGGGTCAGAGGCTGCAGGTCATCGTAGAGCACAAAGGCCACCGCCCCCATCAGCGTGCCAGCATCGTCAAAGTACGGCAGGCGGGTCACCACCAGCTGCTGCTTGTCGTGTTCCATGATGTCCAGCAGCAGCGGGCTGCCGGTCTCCACCACTTCCGGCATCCGGGTGTGGGGAATCACCTGGCGAACCGGCAAGCCGATCACCGCCGCGGGCTCCGGAATCCCCAGCAGCCGGGAGTAGCTGCTGTTGATCCAGGTGATGCGCGCCTCGCGGTCCACCGCGATGGCACCGGCACTGGCCTCCTCGAACATCGGGAACAGGGCTTCGATAAGGTCGCGGGTCAGCCCGGTTTTGTCCTTCTTGGCAAAAAGCTGTGTCATCTGCTGGGTACCGCCGGGAAGTGTCTTGTGCATGATACAGAACCTGCTGCGCGCCGGAAGTGCCAGGCGCCTGCCATTCGGAGTATATGAAGCCCCCCGGGTGCGGGCAAACGCCCGGGCGGGACCGCAATCCCGTCCGGGCGTCCCGCCGGGGGCGAAGAAGCCGCTCCTCAGTCCGGGATGCGGACCTGGTTGTCGGCGAACTCGATCAGGTCTGCTGTCGCCGGCGTGGCGGCAATGGCGGGCAGGTTGGCGGCTGCCAGCGGGGTGGTGAGACTGCCCCGGGGCACCGTCCGCACCACCTGGCTGGGCGGCAGTGCGGTGCCGTGGCGCAGGTGGTCGTACATCAGGTCCAGTGCCTGGAAGTAGTAGTGGTGCAACGGGATGTAGCGCTCGGCGATACCCGGAAATCCATTGAGGACGTCCAGGTGCTGGGCATTCAGCACTTCGTAATAGTACAACCCGCTGGCCTCTCCTTCCACCCTCCGGTTGAGGCCAAAGTAGGGCCGCGAGGTGTGGTTAATGGGCAGGATGGCGTCGGCACGGCCGGTCACCACCACCGCCGGCTTGCCGCGCAGGTTGCCGCTGGCCCGGACCGCATCGATGCCGGCGGCAATACGTTGGGCCAGGTCGGCCGCTTCACCCTGCAGGGGCTCGCCGGTTTGCGGATCCTGCCCGGCCGCCAGCGCACGCAGGCACAGCAGGGCCTCGAAACCGTGGTCGGGCAAGCCGGTACCGGGCGACGTGCTGGCGGCCAGCAGGGTTGGCTGACCGGCGGCCGCGTCGTACACCAGGTTAACACCCGCCGTGGGCGGAATCCCGTTGCTGGTGGCAAACAGCGCCGCCTCGCGCACCGGGTCCAGCGGGGTCACCGCGCCCAAGGCATCGGTCGCCGCCAGGCTGAGGCCGCACAGGCGATCGTCAACCCCGGTCCGGCCATAGGCATTGGCGTAGGTCATCGCAATGCTCTGGGCCACTGACAGCCCGAAATGCACCGGAGCGAGCAGGTTCTGTTCCGGCTGGATGGCAAAGTCCTCGTTCAGGATGCGCAGCGCAGCGGCCGCCTGTTCATCCGTGCCGACGCCGCTCACCAGGCCGCGGCTGGCCAGCGCACTGCAGATGTTGGCGCCCACCGCCGGGGGGTTGAACACCCCGTTGAGCGGGGCGATATCACGAATGCCCGGGGCCTGGTTGGCACAGCCCTGGTACAGCGCCAGCGCCGTGGTGTAGTCGAGCAGGCTGCGGCTGTGCCCGCTGATCACCGGCCCGTCACCCTGGCGAATGGTAAAGCCGGAATCCGGGCGGGGGTTAACGTTGGGCTCGGACACCGCCACGCCGTCGATCAGGCCGCGCTCGTCCAACTCCGCCGCCCGCACCGAAGCGCCGCCGCCGTTGGACACACTGGACGCAATTACCAGGGTGTTGCGGGGGTTGATGGTCATCAGGGTCTGGTTATTGCCCAGCTCACGGCCAAAGCGCCGGTTCAGCACGTAGAAGCCGAACTCCACGGACTGCAGGACATGGCGCCCCCAGTCGGCTTCCGGATTGGCCCTGGAATGGGCGTGCTTCCAGGCAAATCGGTCCGGCCAGGCAGCGTTGAAATCCGCCCGCGCCGGGTCATTCAGCCCGGCACGGAACAGCACCGGCTCGTCCGCCTGGCTCAGGGTGCCATCGATGCGCTGGGCCGCATTACTGGCCAGGTTGTGGGCACCGGTACCGGTGCCCTTGTCGGTGTAGACCACCGCACAGCCTTTTTTGAGGCCCCATTCGCCGGCCGTGCCGATAGCACCGTAGATGCCGCGGGAACCGGATGAAGGCGCTGTCACCATGCACGGTCGGCGCGGGTCAAAGCTGTCTGGTACCTGGGCCATCACCGTCACCGAAACCTCACTGCCGGGTACCGTCATGTAGGCGACATACTCATGACCGGGTATCAGCCCGGAACCACTGCCTCCCACCTGGGGGCCAAAAAACACGCCATAACCGCCACCGGGCACGGTATCCACCAGGGCGCGGTAATTGTTGTAGATCGCCAGCCGCCGCAGCTCCTGCGGGCCCGGTTGCAACGGCTCGACAAACCCGGGCGGTGTCGGACTCGCCAGACCGGACGCACCCAGGCCGGCGGTCAGCAGGTCGTCGGTGATGCCGTCATAGTAATGCTGGCTGACCTCGCCCAGGAGGAATGCCGGGCGCTGATTGAACGGAGGGCGGACCTCGTCCGCAACGGTCAGCGTGCTGGCAATGACGCTCGCTGCAAGCAGCGAACCCTGCAGAAATCGGTTCATAATCAATCCCTTTTGTTGTTGTTCGTTGGCGGCGGGAGCACCACGTCAGCCCCGCCCGGCAGCCTTGGCCAGGGAGGCCCATGCGGCTGCCATGCCAATTCTTCAGGCCATTGATACAAAAGGGATTTAACAGCAATGATGGCCTTTCCGGGCAGCCCGCTTCCGGATTTCCGGACACAGGACCGGCCGGCGGCGTTCGTGACGCCGGTGGAGAGTGGCCGGCAACCGGATGTCCGGAATGCCGCACACTGTCCATAAATCAGGACAGTGTGCAGCGATCAGGCGCTCTACCCTAACGGGTACCGGCGAAACCGGACAGCTCCTTCACCGGCGGCGACAGGTAGGTCAGCCGCAGGCCGTTGACCGGGATCTCCAGGTCAAAGTTCACCAGGCCGCCAACGCTGACCGGAATGGTCTGGGCCAGCTGATTGTACTGTTCGATCACCTGGCGCCCATCCTCCAGGAACCGGACCCGGCCCAGCAGGTCGAGAAACAGCGGGATGCTGTGCTGGTTGTGGGGCAGGCCCAGCGGCGTGTGCAGGTCCGGAGCATCCAGGTACAGGTCCACTTCGGTCTTGAACTCGGGGTAACCATCTTCACCGGTACGGATAACCCCGGGAATCAGGGCAGTCCGGTTGCCCTGACCGTCATCGGCATAGCGCATCCGGATCACCTGCGGACCGGTGGGGGTCTCCGCCCAGATCAGGTCCGACAGCACCTTGGCATTGACCGTCAGCGAGGTGGTGGTGAGCAGGGTCGGGTGTAACAGCACACGCACGCCGGCGGCCGGATTGTCCGGATCTACCGGTCCGACCACTTCGGTATTCAGCGCCCCGGTCTGGTAGATGAACTTGAACTCGGGGCAGTCGGTCTCGATCCAGCCGTGGAAGAGACTTTCCCGGTCGCGGTTGCAGCCCACCCGGGCATCGGTCCGGCTCGGGCTGATTACCCGGGTTGCCTGGGGCGGTGTCAGCGGGTTACCGGCACCGTCGAACACTACATCCGGTGCCTCGGTACAGTCGCGGGCGTAGCGCTGGCGAATTACCACGCCATCGCTGTTAGTTTCGTCGACGATCCCGCACTGAATCACATTGTCGGCGTTGACGTCCCGCACCGGCAGGTTACGCAACGGCAGGAACACGGTTTCCGACGCCTCGCCGCCGCGGAAATAGATGGTCAGGTCGGGGCCACCCCGTTTGCTCAATCCTTCCAGCGCATTGGTTTCCAGTGACTGCCCGGCGCGGGAACAGATGGCCTGACCGCAGTCGGGAGAGGCCGACGCCTCGGACACCAGGGTATAGCGGTAAAAACTGCCCGGCTGCCAGGGCTGGTCCGGATAGAAGCGCACCTTCTGGTGGTTCAGTTCCAACCGGCCAGGGACCGGCTCGGCCTCCACATCACTGCCGCTCCCGTTGCCCAGCCCGGTCACCCGTTCCACCCGCAGGGTTTCGCCCAGCCGGATAGAGGCCAGGTCCATGGTCTGGGAAAAGGTCACCAGGATTGGCCGGTTCGCCGGCAACTCGGTCACCGGCATGGGGTCGTCGGCGCCGTTATGGGGATTGCCATAGCCGTCCAGGGTACCGGTGCAGCGGCCATGGCGGTGGTTGACCAGGTCCAGGCCGGTCGTCACACAGGGGAAACCGGGGTAGGTCGTCACCGCCAGCGGCGAGGCCTCCGTCTGGCTGGCCAGCGCAGGCATGGTAAAGTTCAGGTTGTGCTCTCGGCTGGCGTTGCCGGCCAGGTCGGTCAGGGCACTGCTGACCGCCACGGTATAGTGGCTGCCATGATCGAGCCCGCCAGCAGGCTGCAAGGTCACAGTGGTGCCATCCACCTTGACGTCCACCGCCTCCACCGGTTCCTCACCGTCGACCAGCAAACGCACGCCCTGCCGGGCCGAGGCCGGATCCACCGGTTCATCAAAGAACAGGCTGACCGGATCCCCCGGCCGGTGCGCGGCGACCACGCCGCTGCCAGTCTCATCCGGCATCCAGCTCAGCAATTCGGGGCCGCGACTGTCGGCCAACGGCGCCGGGGCATTCTGCTGGGCACGATCAACGGTTTCGGCGCGGATGCTGAACGCCAGCTGGGCCGCGGCGTCTTCGAGGCCAAGCAGGCGCGGTTCCACCATGCTCAGGGCATCGATCTCCAGCGTGCCGTTGCGAATCATGGCCACGCCGACCAGTTCCAGGCCGAGCAGGTCCTGGGACAGCGCCGAGTTGGGCTGGCCCTCGGCGGTACTCATCGCCACATCCATGAACAGGCGGACATGGCGCGGGGCATCGTCGGCGTCACTGAACGGGTTGCGATACAGGTAACCAATGGCATCCGTGGTCATGGTGACATGGATGTCGCCGGTCTGCTGTACGCCGGCGGCGGTCATCAGCGGCACGACGCCGCCCACGTTGACGTCCAGCGAGGTGCTGCTCAGCAGGGTGCCCCGGGGAATGCGCAGCGGCGTCATTTCCGGGAAATTCGGGCTATACGCCAGTTCCGCCCACATCTCCCCGGTCTGCCAGGAATTCGGGGTGTTTCCGAGCAGCACCGAGCTCAGGGCAATGCCGTTGACCGGCTGGCCATTGAGTTTCGAACGCAGGTCCTGGCTGCTGCTGTTGACGGTGGCAGTCTGGTAGAGCACCTCGGTGGGACCGGATTCCGCCGGCACGAAACTCCGCGCCATGCTGACCAGCTCGTCGCCATAGAGATTGGGCAGATCCTGCAGGATGAGGGTGTATTGCTCACCGGCGGTGAGTTCGTCACTGTCGGCGCCAGGCGCGGCCAGCGGGTCAATCACCAGGTGGCGGCCGCGGGCGATGACAAAGGCCGGCACCAGGTTGCCGGTGCTGTCCTCGAGCCGCACCGACTCGCCGTAGACCACCGCATCGGGATGGATCGCCTGGCTCAGGGTCAGTCGCAGGGTGGAGAAGTCCATCACCGGGTAGTGATCGCCGTCGGGCATCATCTGCTCCACGGCAAAGCCACTGCCGGTGGCGGTCATACTGCGGAAGGTATTGCTGCTGGCGCGAGTGGTAAACACCAGCTCACCGTCGTGGTCCAGCCGGTCGATCTGGTGGTCGCCGGCCTGCAGCGGCTCGGCCAGTCGCAAGCGATATTGCTGGACCGGCGCCAGCGGCTGGTCGGGACTGATCACCCAGCTACGGCCGTCATCAACCGGCGTCAGGGTATGGCTCAGCGGCGTACCGGCGGCAGTATCCTCCAGCACCAGCACCGGCTGCGGGACCGGTGCCGAGAAGCGCAGTACTAGGTCGGCACGGGTAGCAACCTCGCGCTGGCCATCGGCGGGATAACTGTAGGTCAGGGTGGGCGCGGCCTCAGGCATGATCATCGAGGACGACTCGCCGCCACAGCCGGCCAGCAGGGCCAGCGGCACAGTGCTCAGCAAAACACGGGTACGGAATGTCATGGTGCGGGCCTCCGGCTCAGAACTTCAGGGTGACGGAGCCGGCAACCACATGGACGTCACCGCCCGCGGTGACCGCACCGTTGGTGACTGTGGCGTTGTCCTGGCCGATGGTGCTGAGGGTAAACTCGCGATCGTCCATCCGATGGTACTGGTAGCCGATATCCAGGCGCACGGGGTAGGCCAGCACCCGGGTCCTGTCGTACTCGGCCGCCAGACCGATACCGGCAATCAGCCGGTCATTGTCGTAGTAGTTCACATCCGGGGTCAGACCATCTTCCAGTGGTGACGGCTGCAAGGCGAGGCCGGTGGTGAGCGAAAAATGGCGACTGAGCTGGTACTCGGCGCCGATCCGCGGCACCAGGATATCGTCGAAGCGGACATTGGCCTGGTCACGGACCTGGTCGCCGTCAAACTTGTCGCTCAGCCCCGACCAGTTCTGCTGCTCCACACTGCCGCCGATGCGCCAGCCGTCACCCCGGTACTGCACCCCGAGGGCAAGCGTTTCCGGCTGGTAGGAGTCGTAGGTCCTGATGGTGAATTCCAGCGGATCGGAAGCCGGAATCAGCCCGGGAATCACCACCCCGGCATCCACCGTGGTATTGGTATCAGAGCTGGTACGATAGCTGGCGGCCACTTCCCAGCCACTCAGCAGGCAATCGCGATCCGGGCAGAAGGTGTCACCAAGGTCGGCACTGGCGGAATAGATCATCCGAATGGACGGCTCGGCGTTGACCGACAGCTTCTCCTGTTCGGTATTGCCCGCCAGGTCACTGACGGTACGCAACTCGGCACCGGCGTGCAGGGTCACCCGGGCCGACGCCCCCAGACTCAGCCCCCGCCAGACCGCAGAGGCGGCTCCGACGTTGAGGAACAGCGGCTGCCGGCCATAATGCAGGAACTGGCCCTGGGCGGAAGTTGCGGAACTGAACGCCAGCATTTCCTTGCCGTATTTCTCCACGCCGGCGATGAAACCCAGGTAGATCGGCGGGCCATTGCGCAACATCGAGGACAGGTTGGTTTTCATGCCGATCAGCACATGCTGGCTTTCCTTGTCGAGGGTATAGGTACCGTTGGCCCCGCTGGCCTCCAGGTTCGGCTGGGCATGGAGCATGCCGGCGGTGAGCTCGCCGCGGGGGTCCGTGGTCAGGTAGGCCGGGTTATAGAAGGTGGCGGACACCTGGCTGTTGAACATCGACAACGCCTGCGCGGACGCCAGGTCGGACGGCAATACGCCGTAGGTCGATCCGATATTACCCATGCTGGCGACCGCAGCCGGTGGCAGCGCCGCAGTGAGTGTGACCATGAGGGCCGGAACGGCCAGCAATCGACGAGGTTGGAAAGTGCCGGCGGCAGCAAACATCATGAAACTCCCTTTATCCGCAACGAAGCAGGTGCCGTGGGTATACGGGCCCGCGTTTGATGAGCGGAAAACCTTAGCCAGCGGAACACGGCCACAGATTGGCACCAGCGACCTGGCCCGCGGTCGGCGCGGCCGATGCTTGCCGGAAATCGCACAACTGATTGTTTTTGCAGCTTTATTGGGAGTTTTTCAGCGGAACCGGCAAGGTCACGGATTGGTAAATCTGTGAACCAGCTCACACCCTGTCTGACTGCCCTCGTTAGGTATCCTGCCTGGGGGACAGACTTGCGCGGAGCGCCGGTGCATCAGCCCAGGTTGAGGAACGGCGCCAGGGTGAGGGCAATGATGACGGCAATAGCCAGGCAGGCCGCCAGGATACGCACCGGATGACGCACCAGTCGCTGCCAGAAGCCGGCCACTTCGCCGCGGTGCAGCCCGTCCTGGTAGCGTTGCCGCTGCTGGTGCTGGCGCTGCCGCTGGTAGTCGTCGAGCAGCGCCCGCGCCCGGCGCGCCTCGTCATCGTCATGGACCCAGAAGCCGCCCATGCTGATTCCCCAGCGGCTCGGAGGGGTCTCGTAATAGCTCACGGCGTGGCTCTCAAACAGCTCGCGGATCTCCTCCGCCTCGTCATCCGGGACATTGCGAAGGTTCATCAGGTGATGGGGCATGGGCGTTACGTCTGGCATCGGTTCACGGAATGCCCTTATCCTACCACCATGAACCCTTGCTCACCGCATCCGGCCACCAGGACGCCCAATGCCCGATCCCTTACTGACACTGCTACTGGATTTTGACGACCAGGTCCGCCGTGACCAGGAGCAGTCACCGGTCTTTCTCCACCGCCGTGACCGCCGTTTTGCCCTCGACTGTGCCCAGCAAGGCCTGGCACCCGACCCGCAGCACTGGCTGGCCCACCTGCACCGGCTCAATCCGCGCCCAGCCGTCACCGGCACCGACCCCCGGCTGCTCCGCTGGCAGCTGCTGGGCCGCGGCTTTGCCCTCGCCGGCGCCGTGTTCGGTGTCCTCACCATGCTCGGCCTGCTGTTCTACGATGGCAGCCAGCGCATCAACCTGACGGTGATCCTCGGCTTTGTCGCGTTGCAGCTGCTGTTTGCACTGGCCACCACGGTACAGGCTGTGGCCGGCTGGCAGCCCTGGGGCTGGCTGATGGCGCAGCTCGGGCGCCACGACGCGCCGTCGAGTCCGGCCCTGGCACGCCTTCGGCCACAACTGATGGCGAGGATTGCCCACACTGGTGGCCTGCTGTTCGGCATCGCGGGGCTGCTGACCCTGCTGGTCCTGGTGGTGGTGCAGGACCTGGCATTCGGCTGGAGCACCACCCTCGATACCGGCGCGGCGGGCTATCACCGCTTACTCGGCACCATCGCCACACCCTGGCACTGGCTGTGGCCCGCAGCGGTACCCGATCTTGCGCTGGTGGAAGCCACCCGGTTTTTCCGCCTCCAGGCTGACAGCGGCACCATCGGGGTTTCCCGCTGGGGCGACTGGTGGCCCTTCGTCACCATGACCTGGCTGGTCTACGTCATCGCACCCCGGCTGCTTCTGCTGCTGCTGGCCCGCGCCCACCTGCAGCGGCAGATCCGCCGCACCCTGGCCCACCACCCGGGGCTGACCGCCCTGCAATACCGCATGGAGACCCCGGCCCTCGACACCGGCAACCAGCGGGACGACTCCCATCACCAACCGGACCTTACCACCGCCAGCCGGGCAACCGCGGTACCGGCCGCCAGCGTGATCATCCGCTGGGCCGGTGCGGAACCACCTCCACAACTGGCATCGGCGCCGAGCCTGGCGGCAGGCGGCAGTGCCACCCTGGCACAGGACCGGCAAACCCAGCTCGACGCCGCCGCAGAGCTGGCAGCCGCCGACAGCCCCGCGGTGATCCTGGTGACCCGCGGCTGGGAGCCACCCACCGGGGAACTGGCAGACTTTCTCGAAACCGCCCGCGAACTGTGGCCGGGCGCGACCCGCATCGCTCTGTTGCCACTGGCGGTGGAGCCCGGGGCCGCCCTGCCAGACCATCAGCTCAGCCAGTGGCTGCGGTTCAGTGAACGCCGTCAGGACCCGCTGCTGCAGGTCGCCACCGCCACCGGGCTGACCGGCTCCGGCAGCAAGACGCGCGGGGCGGCATCATGACTCCGGCACCGGTATTTGCAGTGGTTGGCCACCCCAACAAGGGCAAATCCAGCGTGGTGGCGACGCTGTCCCAGAACGACGCCATCGCCATTGCACTGGAACCGGGCACCACCCGGGAGCGCCAGGCCTACCCGCTGACGGTCGATGACCGGGTGCTCTACACCCTGGTGGACACCCCCGGCTTCCAGCGGCCACGGCGGGTGCTGCAATGGCTGGAAGCCCACAGCCTGTCGGCTTCCGACCGCGCCGAGACCGTCGCCGCCTTTGTCACCCAGCACCGTGACGATCCCCGCTTTCACGACGAATGCGAACTGCTGGCGCCACTGATCGACGGGGCCGGAATCATCTACGTGGTGGACGGCTCGGTACCCTACAGCAGTGAACACGAGGCGGAAATGACGGTCCTGCGCTGGACCGGACGCCCCAGCCTGGCCCTGATCAACAGCATCGGGCCGGATGACCACAGCGATGCCTGGCAGGCAGCACTTGGCCAGTTTTTTCAGGTTGTCCGCAAGTTCGACGCCGTTCGCGCCCCGTTTGACCAACATCTCAGCCTGTTGCGAGCCTTTGGCCAGTTGGAGCCGGCCTGGGAACAACCCCTGGAACAGGCGGTCCGTTTCCTGGCCAGCCAGCGCGAACAGCGGCAGGCCCGCTCGGCGGAACTGATTGCCGATGCCCTGATCGCCATGATGGGCTGGCAGGAAAAAAACACCCTGCAGATCGCTGCCGGCGGCAACGACACCGGCGAATCGCTGTCCGAGACCCTGCGCCAGCGCTGGTACCAGCACCAGCGGCAACGGGAGCAGCAACTGCGCACCGCCATCGAGCAGCTGTACCAACACACCAGGATCCGCCGCCAGGAGGCCGAACTGAGCTGGCACAGCGACCATGACCTGTTCAGCGAAGACAGCCGGGAAGCCTGGGGTGTCAGCCGCGGCTACCTGGCCACCGCCGGGTTCGGTGCCGGCGCGCTGGGCGGTGCCGGGATCGATGCGGTCACCTTCGGCGCCTCGCTGGGGACCGGGGCACTGATCGGCGGCCTGATCGGCGCCGCCGGCAGTTATTTCTACGGTGACCGTTTACGCTTTCCCGCGGTGAAGCTGGGGCCGATCCGTGCCGGCCTGCAAACCGCCACCTTTGGCCCGGTACAGGACAGCCAGTTCGGGTACGTGGTGCTGGGCCGGGCAGTGGATCACTGGTGGCAGATCAGCCACCGCAATCACGCAGGACGGGACCTGCTGGATCTGCAGCCGGCCGACAGCCACTGGCTGGAAGGCCTGCAACGCCCGTACCGGCAGGCCATCCAGAAAGCGTTCGACCGGTGCCGCAAACGCAAGGAAATTGACCCCGCCGCCCGGGCCGATCTGGTCGCCGCAATCGGGGCGGTATTGACCACCTACGACGATTGGCGGTTGAACCGGACCTGACAGAGATGTTTATACTGTATGGCTATTCCATCACAAAATGAGGAATGCATATGAAGATTGTACGTGTCCAGGACATCATCGGTACCGAACGCGAAGTCAGCGCCCAGCAATGGACCAGCCGCCGCCTGCTGCTGAAAAAGGACGGCATGGGCTTCTCGTTCCATGAGACCATCATCCCGGCCGGTTCCGAACACACCTTCTGGTACAAGCATCATCTGGAAGCGGTGTATTGCGTGGCCGGTAATGGCTCGATCACCGACCTGGCCACCGGTGAGACCCATCAGATCACCGACGGCACCCTGTACGCCCTCGACAAGCACGACAAGCATATCCTCCGTGGCGGTACTGAAGACATGCGCCTGATCTGTGCCTTCAATCCGCCGGTAACCGGCCAGGAAGTGCACGACGAGGATGGCGCCTACCTGCCGGATACCGAAGGCAACTAAGCCGGTAAGCCGTGGCAGACCCCAGGGCCGCCACCCCACCGCCACCGCCAGCACAGCTGCTGCCGGTGGCGGTGTTGCTTTGGCTGGCCGGGGTGTATCTGCGGATTCCGGTGCTGGTGGCACCGCCACTGGCACCCTTCATCAGCGCCGAGCTGGCGCTGTCCCAGGCGCTCACCGGCGCCCTGACCACCCTGCCAATCCTGATGCTGGCCATCGGCGCCATGCCCGGCTCCCTCGCCATTGCCCGCCTGGGGCCACGCAACACCCTCGCCCTGGCCATGGTCATCATGGTGATCGGCTCTGCCGGTCGCGGCCTGGTTCCGGATGCCCCGACCCTGCTGATCGCCAGCGCCGTCATGGGCCTGGGGGTGGCCATGATGCAACCGGCACTGCCGGCACTGCTGTCCCGCTGGTTACAACCCCATCACCTGGCACTGGGCTCGGCGATCTACATGAACGGCATGCTGATGGGCGAGTTCATTGGCGCCGGCATCACCCTGCCGGTACTGATGCCCCTGCTGGATAACAGCTGGCGCGCCACCCTGCTGGCCTGGTCGCTGCCGGCACTGCTGGTGGCAGCCGCGCTGTTCCTGCCCCGGCGTGACCTGGCTCGCCCGCTGCGCAGGAGCCCCTGGCTACCGGACTGGAAAAATCCGCTGACCCTGAAAATCGGCCTGCTGCTGGGCCTGTCCGGCAGCCTGTTCTTCGGCCTCAATGCCTACATGGGCAACCTGCTCGCACAGCAGGGCCACTTCGAAAAACTGGCCGACGCCCTGTTCTGGTTCAACATTGCCCAGGTGTTTGCCTCGCTGGTGATGCTGAAAATGGCAAGGACCTGGGTCGGACGGCGGACGTTTATCGTCCTCACCGCCGCGCTGAGCATCGCGGGAACCCTCGGCGCGGTTGTGCTCACCGGCTGGTGGGCCATCGCCAGCGCCACCGTCATGAGCTTCGCCGCCGGCATCCTGCTGATCCTGCTGGTAGCCCTGCCACCGTTGCTGGTGCCCGCTGCGGAAACCGGACGGCTGTCCGCCGGGACCTTCCTGGTGGGCTATACCCTGGCGTTTTCCGTCCCCATGCTGGGCGGCGTGCTCGCCGACTGGACCGGCGATGTCCGCCACGCGGTCCTGCTGATGATCGGCTACAGCCTGCTGGCACTGCCCCTGGCGTTCACCCTCGACCTGAAAAAACAAAAGGGCCAGCCCGAAGACTGACCCTTGCCAGGCAAATCGCTGCCGTTAACGGCAGGCGCCTGCAACTCAGATGTAATAATCCTTCAACGGCGGGAAGCCGTTAAACTCCACCGCACTGTAGGTGGTGGTGTAGGCCCCGGTCGAGAACCAGTACAGCCGGTCACCGATCGCCAGATTGAGCGGCAGCGGGTACTTGTGGTGCTCGTACATGATATCCGCACTGTCACAGGTCGGCCCGGCGATCACCGCATCTTCCGGCTCACCACTGCCGGTCTTCTCCGTCCACACCGGGAACTTGATCGCTTCGTCGAGCGTCTCGATCAGCCCCGAGAACTTACCGACATCGGTGAATACCCACCGGTGCAGGGCAGTGCGTGACTTGCGGGAAATCAGCACCACCTCACTCACCAGCACACCGGCGTTGGAAATCAGCGAACGACCCGGTTCGATGATGATCTCCGGCAACTCATCGCCAAAGTCCTCGCGCAGGAAGCGGGCAATTTCCTCGGCATAGGTCTGCAGATCGTTGGTGCGGGTGATGTAGTTGGCCGGAAAGCCACCGCCCATGTTGATCATCTTCAGTTCGATACCGTCTTCTTCCTTCAGACGCTCGAAAATTACCTTCACCTTGTTGAGGGCCGCATCCCAGGCACCGATTTCCCGTTGCTGGGAACCGACATGGAACGACACGCCGTATGGCTCCAGACCAAGATCACGGGCCAGGATCAGCAGATCCATGGCCATATCGGTCTGGCAGCCGAACTTGCGGGACAACGGCCAGTCCGCGGTCAGCGTGCCTTCGGTGAGAATCCGGACATACACCTTCGAACCCGGCGCCGCCTTGGCGATATTGCGCAGATCCGCTTCGGAATCCGTGGCGTACAGCCGCACACCTTTCTCGTAAAAGGTGCGAATATCACGGGCCTTCTTGATGGTGTTGCCATAGCTGATGCGGTCACCGCTTACGCCCAGGGCCATGACCTTATCCAGCTCGTACACCGATGCGATATCGAAGTTGGCGCCCTTGTCCCGCAGCATGGTCAGGATCTGCGGGGCCGGATTGGCCTTGACCGCATAATAGACTTTGGCGTAAGGGAAGCCATCCACCAGTTCGTCGTACTGGCGGTCGATGGTGGCGGTATCAATCACCACGAAGGGCGTTTCCCTGTTCTCGGCAAAAGCCTTGATGCGACTGAAGGTATCGGTGTCGTAGTAATCAGCTACCTGGATGTCGGCGTGGTCGGTCATGGATGGTGTGTCCCTCCGGGGGAAAACGGCCATAAAAAAGGGCACCACAGCATGGCTGGAGCACCCGGAATTCGCGCGAATTTAGGGCTTTTCTGGCGGCGCTGGAATGAGCATATCTACCCATAAGCAAACCCCGCAAACCACCGCATCGGTGGCACTGGAACTGTAGTTCACTCCGGCTCAGACTGCCACCGGCCAGGGCGCCGGCGGTGTCGGTGGCGAAACCGGATTGTCGGGGTCGCCACCAGCGAGCTGTTGCTCCAGGTAGCTCAGGATGGCCTCCCGCAGATCGTGCCCGCCGGCCAGCCCCTGGTTTCCGAACAGCCGGTTGAATTCAAGAACAAACGGGTAACCATCCACCAGCGCGATATCAAAGCCGGCATGGTCGACACCCAGCTCCCGCGCCAGCCGCAAGGCCAGCTCCGTGGCAGCCGCCGGCACCGGGCTGGTATCGATCCGACCGCCGCGGGCCACGTTGTTGTAGAACCCCTGGTCGGCCTGGGTGCGCCAGTACGCGGTCACCACCTGGTTGCCCACCACCACCACCCGCACATCACGATCGATCGGCAGGTATTCCTGGGCGTAGAGTACATCAGCCCCCTCGCAGTACCGGTGCCAGTCTTCACGGGTTTCGATCAGCCAGACGCCTTCACCCATACTCGCCTTCGGTCGCTTGGCAACGAAGGGCAGGCTCATGGCCTCCCAGACCTGCTCCCGCTCCTCGGGACCGTTGGCCTCGATCAGCGTCCAGGGCGTTTGGTCGGGTGCCACGGTCTGGAAGGCCCGGGTCATCTCTACCTTGTCGTGGCCGATGCGGTAGCTGGCCACACTGGGGAAGATCCGGCACTTGAGACCATGGACCAGGGCATTGACCTGCCAGTATTCCGGAAACAGCACCCAGTCCGCCTGCCGCAGTTCATCCTTGTGGCGCAGGAAGTGTTCGGGTTTGAGTACGGTGGTCTCGGGAAAGCCCAGGGTACGGAAGATATCGAAGGAGACAAGGTGCATGGGATCAGCGGCACTCAGGATGGAATTGCGCGCATTTTAGGCGGCTTCGGGATTCTGGCAAGCATTATTTTTTGCCGGTTAATTGACCAATCTCATGGCCAACGCCAAATTAAATGATAATACTTCGCATTACGATAAATGACCTGAGGAAACCCCATGCTGAGATCCGCCTGTACCGCCGCCCTGACCCTGTTCATCGCCACCACCGCCGTCGCCGGCGACGCCCGCCACTTCAAGGGTCTGCCCGCGGATTCACTGCCCCAGGCGATGGCCAACCTGATGGCATCCAACGGCAATCTGGAAACCCTGCTGCAGGGTGAACTGACGCCGCAGGTGATGCATGAGATCCATCAGCAGACCTACACCCTGGAGAATGCGCTGGCGCGCATCACTACCGAGGTCCAGCTGCTCACCGATACCCTCGAGGCGGTTCACCAGGCCTCCGAGCATGCCGATCCGGCCACGGTGCAGCAAGCAGGCGAAGCCTGGCTGGTCCGCTCAAAACACCTGGCCCGCTAACCAACTGCCACCCCGCCAGGCGACAAACCGGCAGACCCTGCTAGGCTTTCCTTGACGGCGACCCGGCACAGGGGCGGCAGCAAGGTATGACTGGACAAGCGAGACAGCACGGCGAGGCGGGATTGTTATGAATGATCAACGGGACCAGCTGGTTCGCCGCCTGCGCGACGACCATCAGTCGGGCGCAACCCAGCTAGCGCTGAACACCCTGTTCGGGCTACGGGAGTTTCTTGAGCAGCAGGCGGACGTGGCGGCGGATGAAATCCTTGAGCTGGCCAGCACCCTCCGGGTGACCCGTCCCAGCATGGTCCCGCTCAACAATGCCCTGCTGCGCTGGCAACAGGCGGTGTTCCCGGACGGCCGGTCGCGTCCCGACAACCAGCGGCTGCTCGAAGTACTGGAGGCCATCATCGGTCACCTGCAGGATGCTGCCGGCCGGGTCGCCCGCCACGCCGCGGACCTGATCGAGCCCGGTGCCGTCATCCTCACCCACAGCAACAGTTCAGTGGTACAGAAACTGTTCCGCGAGCTGTACAACCGCAAGACGTCCTTTTCGGTCATCGCCACCCTCAGCGGTCCCGGTAACGAGGGAGCCCGCCTGGCGGAGGCTCTCGACCGGCTCACCATCCCGGTCACCCTGATCACCGATGCCCAGATGGGGTTGTTCATGGCCCGGGCCACCGTTGCGGTCTGTGGATGTGACAGCTGGCTCGCCGACCAGCATTTCGTCAACAAGAGTGGCACCTACCTGATGGCCCTGGCGGCCCGGGATCAGGGCAAACCCTGCCTGGTGCTGGCCGACAGCTTCCGCAACAGTGACCAGACCTCGCGTACCGTGCAGCTGGAGGAAATGTCCGGCAAGGAACTGAACGGCCCCAGCGGCACTTTCATTACCACCCGCAACATCTACTTTGAAACCGTGCCCGAACGGTTGGTCAGCGGACGGCTGACCGAGCACGGCCTGGTCCGCACCGGCGGCCCCACCGCCGGCATGCCGGCGATGGACTGAACGGGCAACGCTCAGCTCCGGTTGCGCAGGGCCCGATTGGTCGCCAGCGTCGGTTGCGCCGCCAGCGGGTCTTCCGGCCAGGGATGGCGCGGGTACCGGCCACGCATGTCCTTGCGTACCTCCGGGTAAGCCTGGCGCCAGAAACTGGCAAGGTCGGCAGTGACCGCCAGAGGCCGGCCTGCCGGTGAGAGCAGGTGGATAACAACCGGGACTTTGCCACCGGCCACCGTCGGGGTGGCAGTCCAGCCGAACAGCGCCTGCAGCTTGACCGCCAGTACCGGGCCATTGGCAGCCGCATAATCCAGGCGCACCTGCTGACCGGTGGGAATGGTAAGGCGCACTGGTGCAAGTTGCCCCAGCTGTTGCTGACCGGAGTACTCCAGCAGGCTGTCCAGGGCCGTCAGCAGGTTCAGTTGCTGCAGCTCGCTCCAGCGGGAAATACCCGCCATGAACGGGCCCAGCCAGTCATCCAGGCGCTGCAGCAGGGCCTGGTCAGACACCTCCGGCCAATCCCCGGGAAAGCACTTTGCCAGCAGCTGGACCCGGGCCTGCCACTGGCGCGCTTCCGTGGTCCACGGCAGGCTCGCCAGCCCCTTTTTGCGCACCGCATCCAGCAGGCCCTGGCGGACCAGCCCGGCGGCCGGCTGCGGCAATGGCTGTTCGGCCAGCACCAGTTCCCCGAGCCGGCGTACCCGGCGCGCCACCACCGTGCCACGCTTGTCGTCCCAGGTGGCCTCGTCCCGGTCGCTGATGTGGGCTGCCAGATCCTGTTCCAGGTCTGGCAGGTCCACCGCGGCCGCCAGGAAGATGGTGGCTTCCCGGGCCTTGCCGTCAAGATCCGCCGCCACCAGCCAGTCATGACAGCCCAGCGGATCGTCATCCCGCAACACCGCCCCCCTGCCGTTACTGAGCTGGTAACGGGGCGCCGATCCGGAGCGCCGGCGACCAATCCGGTCCGGCCAGGCTTGTGCCAGCAAACGTCCCACCTCGGCTTCGGTTGGCAGCAAGCCCGGTCCGTCCCGGCCGTCGGCCAGCCGCCGGGCGGCCTGGCGCACCGACCTCAGCCGTGCCGGGTCCACGCCCCGCGGCGACGTCTCACCGCGCAGTAGCCGTACCCGTTCATGCACATCGGCGCCCGCCGCGGAACCCAGCAGATCCCGTTCCCCCAGTAAGGCCGCCAGCTCCGCCGCCAGGGTGCCAAGGCCCAGCTGGCGGCCGCGCAGCACCATGTGGGCAAGCCGGGGGTGGATACCGAGCTCCCGTGCCGCCTTGCCGTGGTCGGTAATGGCACCCTGGTCGTCCAGCATGTCGAGCCACTGCAACAGGGCGGCGGCCTGTTGCCAGTGCGCCAGCGGCGGCGGATCGATCCACTCGACACTGTCCGGCACCCGGGCACCCCACTGGGCCAGCTCCAGCACCAGGGGCGCCAGATCCGCTTCCTGGATCTCCGGCGGCGTGAATTCGGCCAGACCCGCCTGCTCCGACTCGCGCCACAGGCGATAGCAGATCCCCGGCTCGACCCGGCCGGCACGGCCTTTGCGCTGTTCCGCCGAGGCCTTCGAGACCCGCCCCGTCACCAGCCGGGTCATGCCACTGTTCGGATCGAACACCGCCCGCCGTTGCAAACCGCTATCGATCACCACCCGGACACCCTCAATGGTCAGGCTGGTTTCCGCGATCGCGGTGGCCAGTACCACCTTGCGGGTAGCCTGCGGCGGGGGTGAAATGGCCCGATCCTGGTCGGCAGACGTCAGGTTGCCATACAACGGAGCAAGCACCACGCCCGCCGGCAACTGGCCACGCAGCTGCTGTTCGACGCGGCGGATTTCTCCGGCCCCCGGCAGAAACACCAGCAACGAGCCGTCCTGCGCCCGCAATGCCTCATGGATCACCGCCACCAGGTGATCGAGGGGGCGGCTATTGCGGGCTGGTGGCCGGTACAGCACCTCCACCGGGAACGCCCGCCCGGCACTGGTGATGACCGGCACGTCCCCGAGCAGCCGCGCGATCGGCGCGGTATCCAGGGTGGCCGACATCACCAGCAGCCGTAAATCGTCCCGCAGGGCCTGACGGGTCTCCCGCACCAGAGCCAGGCCAAGATCGGCCTGTAACGAGCGCTCGTGGAACTCGTCAAACAACACCGCCGCGTAGTCTTCCAGCATGGGGTCGCTCTGGATCAGTCGCGTCAGAATACCTTCGGTGACCACTTCGATCCGGGTAGCGGCAGACACCCGGGTATCCAGCCGGGTCCGGTACCCCACAGTCTGGCCGGGCTGTTGCCCCAGCTGGCCGGCCATGAAGCGCGCCGCCGAACGGGCCGCCAGCCGTCGCGGCTCCAGCATCAGGATCTTGCGGCCCTGCAGCCACGGCGCCGCCAGCAACGCCAGCGGAACCCTGGTGGTTTTACCGGCGCCCGGCGGGGCCTGCAACAGGGCCACCGCGTGGTGTTCCAGGGCGCGTTTCAGTTCCGGAAGTATGTGGTCTATCGGGAGCATGGCTTGGGCACGAAGAAGACAAACAACAACCCGAAGGCCAGTGCGGCGACCCCGATGCCGAAAGCGGTTGCCAGGGTGCCACCGGCCCCCAGCCACTGCTTGGTTAGCCACGGGCCAACCATCTGGGTGAAGCCGTAGAGGGCGACGGTGGCGGCGGAAAGCCGCGGGCCCTGATGGGGATGGAGGGCACGGCCAATGCGCTGGGTGAGCAGGACCGTGCCAAGGAAGGTCCCTCCCACGAGGGCCGCACACAGGATCAGGCCAACCGGTCCCGGCCACAGCACTGCGGCAAGCACACCGGCAAGCTGGATCACGAAGTTCAGCTTCAATGCCGGGAGATCGCCGATTTTCGCACCAAGTCTGTTCCAGATCCAGGGTGCCGGAATGGTCGCCAGGGCGACGATCAGCCAGGTGCCGTCCTGCAACCAGTGGCGGGCGGGCAACTCGAGCCGCGCCAGCAAAGGCAGGAAGGTCATCGGCAGAATGTAACCGAGGCCAGCTCCGGCATAGGACAGGAACAGCGGAATGCTGGCACGGTCAAACAGCGGGCCATGGTCCGCTTGCTGGCTGCCGTCGGCCGCGACACGCGCCGGGATCTGCAGCCGTAACAATCGCGCGACGCCCCACCAGCCCAGGGGGATGGAAAGCACGGCGGCGGGCCACCAGCGATCGGCACCGGCGAGCCAGGTTGCCGTGCCGGACACCAGGCCGCTGGAAACCAGCAGGCCAACACCGACGCCGATGTAGACCAGCCCGCTGGAGGCCGACCGGTTGCGGGACACCAGCCACTCCAGGATCAGCGCCGGAGCCTGCACGAACACCACACCGTTGGCGACCCCGTTGAGCCAGCGCAGGGTATCAATGGCGGTCAGGTCATTGAGCTGGGTCAGCAGTAACAGAGTAATCACATGGACCGCCAGGCTCAGCGGCAGCAAGCGCCGGATATGCTCGATGCGGTGCCAGCGGATGGCCAGCAAGGCACCCATCAGGTAACCCAGGTAGTTCCAGGTAGCGACGGCAGCACCCTGCTGGGCGTCAAACTGGCCATCCTGGACCAGGTAAGGCAGCAGTGGCGTGAAGATAAACCGGCCGAGGCCATGCACCACCAGCAGGATGATCGCACCTGCCAGCAGCACCGTGGACAACTCTCGGGGGGAGGTGCAGGAGGTAGGGTTGGCTGGCATCGCGGTCTTCCTGGCGGGTGTTCTGACGGGTTATCAGGCAATGATCAGCGCGCCAGTTTACGCCGTTCAGGCCGGCGGCAGAAGGGGACTTTTCGCTGAGAAACCGACGCCAGGCCGGTGAGCAAGCAATAACGTTGCGGCAGCGCCGGGCTCAGCCGGCACCCTCCTGGTTCTGCTTCGCCCAGCTGTAGATACGGCGGAACGCCTCGGCCAGGCCCTCCGGCGTGTGGGGTGGCTGCAGCACTGCCACCATGGTGCCCTCCGGCCCCAGCAACGCCAGGTGGGCACTGTGGTCCACCAGGGTCATGCCATCCACTTTCCGCTGGGCGAATACCGCATTGAGGCTCTTGGCCAGCGCCCGCAGGTCCTCGACATCGCCGGTCAGGCCATGGAAATCGGGGCCAAAAAAGTCGAGGTAGGCTTTCAGCTTCGCTGGCGTGTCATGGTCCGGATCGGCACTGATCAGCAGGTAGTCCGGCTGCGGCAGTTCCGCCGAAATAAGCTGGTCGGCCCGACGCAGGGTCGACAGGGTGGCAGGACAGATATCCGGGCAGTTGGTGTAGCCGACGAAGGCAAAGGTCCAGCGGCCCTTGAGATTCTCCCGGGTAACCGCCTCGCCGTTTTCATCGGTCAGGGTGAATTCCGCCAGTGCTCGGCCACGGTCGTAGACGTAGGTGTTGAGCTCACTGAGCTCAGGTGGCGGGGCCGGCTCGTGACTGGCCACCAGCACCACCTGGCGCCCGACCACCAGCCCGAATATCAGCAACACGATCAACAGCAGGGCAAACAGGGTCAGGCGTATCGAACGGTCCATCGGGTCTCCGGTCAGGCGGTCGGTTCAGAAGAATACAAAATGGTCGACCAGCAATACCACAAACAGCGCCATCAGATAAGTGATGGAGTACTTGAAGGTATCCAGGGCCACCCTGCGATCGTCGCCGCGGAACAGCCGGATCGCATAATTGAGGAACCGCAGGCCAAGCAGCAGCGCCCCCACCAGGTACACCACACCCGACATCCCGGTGACAAACGGCAACAGGCTGACCGCAAGCAGGATCAGGGTGTACAGCAGGATGTGCAGTTCGGTGTAATGGTTGCCATGGGTCACCGGCAACATCGGGATCCCGGCCTTGGCGTACTCCTCCTTGCGGTGGATGGCCAGTGCCCAGAAGTGCGGCGGGGTCCAGGCGAAGATGATCAGCACCAGCAGCAGGGCGTGGCCTTCCACCTGGCCGGTGACCGCCGTCCAGCCCAGCAGCGGCGGCATGGCGCCGGCCAGGCCACCGATCACGATGTTCTGCGGGGTTGCCCGCTTGAGAAACAGGGTATAGACCCCGGCATAACCCACCAGCGACGCCAGGGTCAGCCAGGCGGTGAGGGTGTTGACCTGCCAGACCAGCACCAGCATCCCGGCAAGGGCGAGGGTGGTGGCGAACAACAGCGCGTCAACCGGCGCAATCCGTCCGGTGGCGACCGGGCGCTTGCGGGTGCGGGCCATGATGGTGTCGATTTTCTGGTCAACCACATGGTTGACCACGGCGGCCGCGCCCGCGAGCAGGGCAATGCCGAGGTTACCCCACACCAGTACGGACCAGTGGGGCACGCCGGGAGCAGCCAGCAGCATGCCAATCACCGAGGTCAGGATCATCAGCGCGACCACCCGGGGCTTGGTCAGCTCGAGGAAGTCCCGCCAGGACAGGGTGCCGGTGGTGCGGCCGGTAGCGGTGGGTGCCTGCAGGGTCTTGGCTTGATTACTCATGCCGTTACCTCCTGATTGAGGGTCGATGGGCGGGAAAGGGATACCGCCTGGCGCACGGGAACACCGTGCAGACGCCAGGCGAGGTGAATGATAGTCAGCAGCAGCCCTGCCCCCATGGCATTGTGGGCAACCGCGATGGCCAGCGGGATGCTGAACGCCACATTGGCGAGACCGAGGCAAAGCTGGATTCCCAGTGCCAGTGCTACCAGCAGCGTGGCCCGGCGCACCTCGGGCTGGCGGGATGCCCGCCACAGCGCCGCCAGCAGCACCGCCAGGTAACCCAGCACAATCATCGCGCCCAGGCGGTGACTGACATGGATCGCCACCCGACCATCGGCATTGAGCTGGCCACCCAGATAGTTGGGACCGACATGCTGGGTAACATCAAAGCCATGGCGGAAATCCATGGCGTCCGGCCACCACTGGCCCTGGCAGGTGGGCAATTCGGTACAGGCAACGGCGGCATAGTTGGCGGCAGTCCACGCCCCCAGGGCAATCTGGATGACCACCAGCGCCAGGGCGCCAAACAGCCAGGGCCGCAACCGGGCCAGTGCGGGCCGCTCCGGCTCCGGCAAAGCGGTCCGCCGGGCCCGCAAGCGCAGGGTCAGCAGTGCCAGCAGACTGAGGGTGGTGAAACCACCGAGCAGGTGCAGGGCAACCACCTGGGGCCACAGCTTGAGGGTCACCGTCCACATGCCGAACGCTGCCTGCAGCACGATGAATCCGGCGATGAACAGCGGCAACTTCCACGGCAGACCCCGGCGGCGGTGGCGTACCCCGTAGCCGGCCAGGCCGAAGACAATCAGGCCAAGGGTGCCGGCGGCGTAGCGGTGAATCATTTCCGGCCAGCCCTTGGCCACGTCAACCGGAGACTCCGGGAAACGCGCATTGGCAATGGCAATGGTGGCCTCGCTCTGGGGCACCGTGAGGAAGCCATAACACCCCGGCCAGTCCGGACACCCCAGGCCAGCGTGGACCAGCCGGGTCCAGGCCCCCAGCATGACCACTACCACTGCCAGCAAGGTGGCCACCAGGGCCCAGCGGCCCATCTTCCGGAATCGCTGTGCAGTTGCGGATTCACCTGTCACGTCGGGCACCTCCGGTTAAGTCCTGGTCTCAGCCAATCTGCGAGAGTTTCAGCAGATGCTTGAGGTCTTTCAGCATGTCCTTGCCGGTGTGTTCGGATCCGTAATGCATGATCACGTTGCCGAAGGGATCCACCAGCAGGATGCGCGGCTGTTCGTCCGGCCGCACGCCGACCGGCCATTGCGGGGCAACGTCACCGACCGGGGCGAGGCGTTCCATCAGGCCGTAGTCCTGCTGCCACCGACTGGCCAGTGACGCCGGCATGCTGCCCAGCCACGCCGCCCGCTCCACCCGGCTGGCATTCTTGCCCAGGGCAATGTTGACCTGGCGGGCGAGGTAAAGCAGCGATTCGCAGCGCTCGTCACAGCTGCCGGCCACCACCATCAGCATCCAGCGGCTGTCACTCTGCAGGGGGCCGAAACGGTCTGCCAGCGGTGTGCCGCCGGCGCCCTGCAACTGCAACTGACTGACCGGCGCCACCGGGTCCAGCAACACACCGCGGTTGGTGTGGCCACCGGGATTCAGCCAGCCGGTGTAGAACATGATGGTCGCGAGGATCATCGGCCCAAAGCCCACGGCAAACAGCAGCAGGGCCATGCGCCGGCCCCGGCGGACCTGCTCCGGGGAGGGATGTTGTGCAGTCATTTCGTCAGCCATTGTCATTGTCATTATCGGCTCCTGTTTTTCGGTAACTGGCAATCACGGTCAGTGCAAGCAACGCCCCGGCCAGGGCAAACCACTGCAGGGCATAGCCATAATGGGTCTGCGGCCCCATCCGGTCGGGCGCCCAGTCAGCCCGGAAGGCCCCGGGCTGCTCACGATTACTGAGTCGAACCACGAGGTCCGCGGCCTCCGCGGCCACCTGGCGGACCTGGTCGCGGCCCAGGGTCTGGACCCGCCTCGGCCAGCCCTGCCCGGGTTCGTCGGTGTCCTGCAGAACCGGTGGCTGCGGGTAGTCACTGATCCGCCCGTGAATCGTCACTTCGGTTACCGGCGTCGGCACCACCGGCAACACTTCCCGGCGTTGTGGCGCGCGGATCCAGCCACGGTTGACCACCACCGGCTGGCCGGCACGGGGATGGAACAGATTGAGCACCTCATATCCGGCCACGCCATCGCGGGTACGGTTATCCAGCAACCAGATGGCCTCGCCATAGCGCCCCTGCAGACTTACCGGCCGGCCAACCGCCAGGCCCTGATGCAGATGGCCCGCCCAGTCCAGCTGCTCGGCCTGTTGCTGCCACTGGTCCAGCCGCTGCTGTTTCTGCTCGGCCCGGCCCAGCTGCCAGATACCCAGCCCGACCAGCAGCGGCAGGAACAACCCGGCAAAAACCAGCAGCCGCCAGTCGAAGTGCCACTGCCTGTGCGGCTGCCATTGGTGATCAGTCATGCTCTGCTATAGTGACCTCTGAACCGTGCCCCCTGCACAACAACCCAACGGAGCTCCTGCCCATGCTGAAAATTGCCATTGCCGTCCTGCTGCTCGCCGTTGTGGTCAGCCTGTTCAGCGGCCTGTTTTTCCTGATCCGGGACGGCGGTAAAACCAATCGGGTGGTCAATTCCCTGGCAATCCGTGTCGCGCTGAGTGTGTTGTTGCTAGTACTGATCATCATCGCCCTGTGGCACGGCGACCTGTCGCTCAACCCTACTCCCTGACAGCCCCATCCGGCCGCCTCACAGCACATAGACAAACACGAACAGACCGAGCCAGACCACGTCGACGAAGTGCCAGTACCAGCTGGCCGCCTCGAAACCGAAATGTTTCTCCGCGGAAAAATGCCCTTTCTGGATGCGGACCAGCATGATGATCAGCATCAGCGTGCCCAGCATCACGTGGGCACCGTGAAAGCCGGTGAGCATGAAGAAGGTACTGCCATAGATGCCGGATTGCAGGGTCAGGTCCAGCTCCTGATAGGCGTGGACGTACTCTTCTCCCTGCAGAACCAGGAAGGCAAGTGCCAGCACGATGGTCGCCGCCAGCCAGATTTTCAGCTTCTTGCGGTTATCGGCCTTGAGGGCGTGGTGGGCAACCGTGACGGTGAACGACGATGTCACCAGCAGCACCGTGTTGATCAGCGGCAGGCCCCAGGGACCAATGATGTCCTTGGGTGCCGGGTAGGCCTGCGGATCCGGGTTGTTGAGCAGTGGCCAGGTGGCCTGGAAACCCTCCCAGAGCATGTTCGAACTGCCCCGGTCACCTTCGCCACCCAGCCAGGGCACGGCAAAGACCCGGGCATAGAACAGGGCGCCGAAAAACGCGGCAAAGAACATCACTTCGGAGAAGATGAACCAGCTCATACCCCAACGGAACGAGCGGTCCATCTGCGGGCTGTACAACCCGGCGCGGCTTTCCCGGATGACGTTACCGAACCAGCCAAACAGCATGTAGGCCATGATCAGCGCGCCGATCCAGAACAGCGCCCAGGAACCCGCGGTGGACTCGCCCTGGGAGCCGTTCACCATGATGGATGCCACCCCGTACAGCGTGAGCCCCAGGCCCACCGTGGCGATGATCGGCCATTTACTCTGCTCCGGAACGTAATAGGTCTGGTTTGTCGCCATGACAGCCTCCGACGGCTTATCCGTTATCGGTTGTTGTTTTTGGATCAGACACTGCTTTCGAAACCTTACCGGCGCGGGTCTGGTCATACAGGGTGTATGACAGGGTGAGCTTGGTAATGTGCTTCGGCAGGTCCCTGTCAACGATGAAGATCAGTGGCATTTCGGTGCTCTCACCAGCCTCCAGGGGCTGCTGGTTAAAGCAGAAACATTCGGTTTTGTGGAAATACAGCGTACCCTCGGCCGGCGCCAGGCTGGGCACTGCCTGGGCCACCATGGCCTGGCCGGTGGGATTCTCGGCGTAGAAGTTCACCGTGGTCGGTTCACCGGGGTGGACGACAATGCTGCGCGTCACCGGCCGGAAGTGCCAGGGCATCTCCGGCCCGTTCTGGGCGATAAACTGCACCGTCACCGTCCGGTTTTCGTCCCGCTCTTCGGTGGCACTGGCTTCATAGCGACCGCCGGTTTTACCGTTGATGCCGGTGATGTCACAGAACACGTCATACAGCGGGACCATGGCAAAACCGAAGGCGAACATGCCCAGGGTACCGGCAAGACACCAGCTCACCACTCGAAGGTTACTGCGGGGCGCGTGTTTGTCGGGAGTCCGGGGCATCGCTCAAACCTCGTGTTATTTCACTTCCGGCGGTGTGGCAAAGGTGTGGTAGGGCGCCGGTGACGGGACCGTCCACTCCAGGCCTTCCGCGCCCTCCCACGGCTTGGCCGCCGCTTTCTCGCCACCACGGACACACTTGATGACGATGGCGAGGAACAGCAGCTGGGTAGCGCCGAACATGAATGCGCCGATGCTCGAGACCATGTTGAAATCGGCAAACTGCAGGGCGTAGTCCGGAATCCGCCGTGGCATACCGGCAAGGCCGAGGAAGTGCATCGGGAAGAACGCGAGGTTCATGCCGATAAACGACAGCCAGAAATGGGTCTTGGCCAGGGTTTCGTCATACATGTGGCCGGTCCACTTGGGCAACCAGAAGTAGGCGGACGCGAAGATACCGAAGATGGCACCCGGCACCAGCACATAGTGGAAGTGGGCCACCACAAAATAGGTGTCGTGGTACTGGAAGTCTGCCGGTGCAATGGCCAGCATCAGGCCGGAGAAGCCGCCAATGGTGAACAGGATGACAAAGGCCACCGCGAACAGCATCGGTGCCTCGAACGTCAGCGAGCCGCGGAACATGGTGGCCACCCAGTTGAATACCTTCACCCCGGTGGGCACCGCGATCAGCATGGTGGCGTACATGAAGAACAGCTGGCCGGCAATGGGCACCCCCACGGTGAACATGTGGTGGGCCCAGACGATGAACGACAGCAGGGCAATAGCCCCCACCGCGTAGACCATCGAGGCATAGCCGAACAGCCGCTTGCGGGAGAACGCCGGAATGATGTGGGACACCGCGCCAAAGGCCGGCAGGATCATGATATAGACCTCGGGGTGGCCGAAGAACCAGAACACATGCTGGAACAGCACCGGGTCACCGCCACCGGAGGCGTCAAAGAAGCTGGTACCGAAATTGATGTCCATCAGCATCATGGTGACCACACCCGCCAGTACCGGCATCACGGCAATCAGCAGGAACGCGGTGATCAGCCAGGTCCAGACGAACAGCGGCATTTTCATCAGGGTCATGCCGGGCGCCCGCAGGTTGAGGATGGTGGCAATCACGTTGATGGCCCCCATGATCGAAGAGATCCCCATGATGTGGACGGCGAAAATGAAGAAGGTCGTACTGGGCGGACCGTAGGTGGTGGACAGCGGGGCGTAGAAGGTCCAGCCGAAGTTGGGCGCCCCGCCGGACATGAACAGGGTGGACACCAGGATCAGGAAGGCGCAGGGCAGCAGCCAGAAGCTCCAGTTGTTCATCCGCGGCAACGCCATATCCGGCGCACCGATCATCAGCGGCAGCATCCAGTTGGCCAGGCCCACGAAGGCCGGCATCACCGCCCCGAATACCATGATCAGACCATGCATGGTGGTCATCTGGTTGAAGAACTCCGGCTGCACGATCTGCAGGCCGGGCTGGAACAGTTCGGCCCGGATCACCATGGCCATGGTGCCACCAAGGAGGAACATGGTGAAACTGAACACCAGGTACATGGTGCCGATATCTTTGTGGTTAGTGGTGAACAACCACCGGGTTATGCCGCTGGCAGGACCATGATGATGTGCCTGGGCGTGGGTATCTGCGACCGCACTCATGAAAACCCCCGTTACCGCCGTCGTGACTTGGCTGGTGAAGTTTTAGTGTCTGGCTTACTGCTGATTCTTGTAATCAAAGACTTCCTTGGGCGTTACCATATCGCCGGTGTTATTGCCCCAGGCATTGCGTTCGTAGGTGATGACTGCTGCGAGGTCAGCCTCGTTCAGCTGCTCGCCGAACGCCTGCATGGCGGTACCGGGCTTGCCGTTGACCACAATGTCCAGGTGGCCGGCCATGTCACCGGTGGCGATGGCACTGCCCTTGAGCGCCGGGAATGCCGGCGGTGCGCCGGAACCATCGGCCTGGTGACACGCGGCACAGGCGGTGGCATAGACTTTCTCGCCACGCTCCATCAACTCGTCCATGGTCCAGTCTTTCTGGGTGAGTTCACGCTCTTTCTCGGCAGCGGCTTTCTGTTCCGCCAGCCAGCTGTCGTATTCTTCCTGGGGCACCGCCTTGACCACCACCGGCATGAACCCGTGATAGGTGCCACACAGTTCGGTACACTGGCCGCGGTAGATACCCGGCTCATCCACCCGGGTCCAGGTTTCATTGATGAAGCCCGGGATGGCATCCTTCTTGACGCCGAACTCGGGTACCCACCACGAATGGATAACGTCGTTGGCTGTCAGCAGGAGGCGCACCTTCTTGCCGACCGGTATCACCAGCGGGTTATCCACTTCGAGCAGGTAGTTTTCGTTTTTCTCGAGGCGGTTGTAGATTTCGTCCTGGGAGGTCGCCAGGTTGGAGAAGTAGCCGAAATCGTCGTTGATGTAGTCGTATTTCCACTTCCACTGGTACCCGGTCACCTTGATGTCGATGTCCGATTCGCTGGTGTCATACATATCCACCAGGGTGGCGGTGGCGGGAATCGCCATTGCCACGAGGATGACAAAGGGAATGATGGTCCAGAGAATCTCCACCGCCGTGTTCTCGTGGAAGTGGGCCGGCTCGCGGTCATCGGACTTGCGGTGGGCAATGATGGACCAGAACATGACCCCGAATACCACGACACCAATGGCGACGCAGATCCACAGAATGGTCATGTGAAGGCTGAATATCTCGTTACTGGTGCCGGTGACCCCGGGTACCATGTTCATCCCCCAGTCCGCATGGGACAGGGCAGGGAGCATGAGACCGCTCAAAAGGACACCTGCACGCTTGGCGTGCACGCGCATCATACTGTGTCTCCACAGAGTCTTATTCTTGTCGGATTTTGCGTCCAATCCCTCTGAACTCGCGGTGTTCGCACGCACCGGCCAGCGCAGAGTGAAAGCCTGCTCACGGATATAACAATTCTGAGTATAGACATAGGTCAAAAAAACGCTAAAAAGTTGACTAAACATTAACCTGATTAAAAAACAGCTGGTTATACACAAAGTGACTAAACCGCTCGCCGTCACGGCCACCGACCGGCGTCTGTGGGCGCTTGCCTGGCCCCTGATGCTGACCAACCTCACCGTGCCCCTGCTCGGGCTGGTGGACACCGCCGTGCTGGGCCACCTTGACCGTCCTGAGTACCTCGGCGCGGTGGCGGTGGGCGCCAACCTGTTCACCCTGTTGTACTGGACCTTCGGTTTCATGCGGATGGGAACCACCGGCCTGGCAGCCCAGGCCTTTGGCCGGCGCGACCACTTTGGCCAGACTGCCCTGCTGGTGCGATCCCTGGCGCTGGCGGTGGCAATCGGCCTGGTCCTGATTGCCGTGCATCAGCCGTTGATCCGCCTCGGCCTGGTTCTGATGAACCCGGGCCCCGAAATAACGGCACTGGCCGCGGAATATGCCGCCATCCGCATCTGGAGTGCGCCGGCTGTGCTGTGCCAGTACACCCTGGTGGGCTGGCTGATCGGTACCCAGTGTCCCCGCGGCCCCATGTTGATGCTGATTGTCGCCAATGGCCTCAACATCGTGCTGGACATAGTCTTCGTCACCGTGCTGGGCTGGAACAGCCGCGGCGTCGCCATGGCCACGGTGATGGCGGAATATGCTGCCACCACGCTCGGCTTCTGGCTGGTGCTGCAGCGGCTACCCGCCGGCCAGCGTTTCAGCCGGGCGCTGCTTGGCCGGCTGGCCGATTACACCGCCATCCTGCGGGTCAACCGTTATCTGCTGGTGCGCACCGTTACCCTGCTGCTGGTGCTGGCCTTCTTTACCGCGCAGGGGGCGCGCCAGGGCGAAGTAACGCTCGCCGCCAACGCGGTGCTGATAACCTTCCTGCTGGTAATTTCCAACGGCCTCGACGGCTTTGCCAACGCCGCCGAGGCGCTGGTCGGAGAGGCCGTCGGCCGCGGCAGCCGGCGGCAATTCCGTGTGGTCTGCCGTGCGGCGCTGCGCTGGTCGCTGTGGGGGGCGTTGCTGTTTACCCTGGCCTTTGTGCTGGGAGGGCGCCAGCTGATCAGTCTGCTGACCAGCATCGACGAGGTTCGGCTGCGCGCCTGGCAGTTTCTGCCCTGGCTCTGGCTGCTGCCCTTGACGACCGTCTGGGGCTTCCTGCTCGACGGCATCTTCATTGGTGCGACCCGCACCCGGGACATGCAGAACACCATGCTGCTGGCCGCCTTCGGGGTGTTCCTTCCGGTATGGTGGCTCACCACTGGCTGGGGTAACCACGGCCTGTGGTTTGCACTGATTACGCTGATGGTGGCACGGGCGCTGGGAATGGGCTGGCTGTTCTTCCGCCACACCCGCAACGGCATCTGGTTCCGGCTGTGAGCCGGTACCGCGCAGATCGTCAAATCTCAACTACAATACTCACAAAGAGCCCGGCACAGGACCCAGGCATGACCGGCGACCGGGTCGCCATCCCGCCACGCCAGTCCCGGACCGATTTTCCCACGAATAGCGGGAGGCGCCTTGCGACCCTATTCCGTTCAGACACCGGCATCTTCTGACATGACACCAGAAGTGGTTCTCAACATCATTGATCAGGCCAGGCGGCAGGAAGCCCATTCCGGAGAATTTCTCCGGCTGATGAAGGAAAAGGCGGCCACCTTGCCCGCGTCGATTACCATCGAGGGCTACCAACCGGCCACCTGCCTGTTCCAGTTTGCCATCGAATACATCGAGATGGCGCCACGGCTGATCGAATGTGTCGATGCCTGTGCCCGCGAAGCCGACACGGCGGAGCTGTTTGCCCCGTTCATCGAGGCGGCAACCCGCTACTTTACCCAGCCTTCGGCGCTGATTGCGCGCTATGAAGGGCTGGACGGCCTGTTGATCCGGGCCTACCTGTGCCACCGCCTGATGGAAGAAATGTACGAGAACAACTACTCCACCCGCACCAGTCAGCTGGTGGATATCGAGGTGACCCAGGCCAACCTGCTGGCTCACCAGCTGATCGGGGAACCGTTTGCCAACGAGCTGGATGAAGCCATCGCCGTGACGGTTCTGCAGATTGCGGGCACCCCGGATTACTACGAACTTGATCTGGACCCCTTTGTGGCACAGGTTCGCCATGCCGCCTGGGACTGGATGCGCAACTACTGGGAAAATCTGCTCATCCGCAACCACATCCGCTTCTCCCTCGGCGCCGGCTTCTGACACAGTGCTATGAGGCCGGGACAGATCACGGTAAGCTACGGAACTTCCAGCATTTCTCAACTTTCGAACGGAGGCTCCCGTGCTCGATAACGCCGATCTTGGAAAACTGATTATCCGCCTCACCCTGGGTGGTCTGATGCTGTTTCACGGCATTGCCAAACTGCTCAACGGGATCGGCTTTATTGAAGGCGAGCTGGCCAGCCACGGTCTTCCCCCTGTGCTGGCCTACGGCGTCTACGTGGGTGAACTGATCGGTCCGCTGATGGTAGTCCTGGGCTACCAGACCCGCATCGGCGCCCTGCTGATTGCCTTCAACATGCTGGTGGCCATCGCACTGGTACACGGCCACCAGTTGATGTCGCTCGGCGGCAACGGCGGCTGGGCCCTGGAACTGCAGGGTTTCTTCCTGTTTACCGCCATTGCCGTGCTCTTTCTGGGGCCGGGCAAGTACAAGCTGAAGAACTGATCCCGGGGATCAGCAGGGGGCTAGCATGACCAAGACACTTCCGCCCGGCCGCTACCGGCACTATAAGGGCCAGGACTACGAAGTCCTCGGGGTCGCCCGCCACAGCGAAACCGAGGAGCAAATGGTGGTCTACCGCTGCCTGTATGGCGATTTCAGCCTCTGGGTGCGTCCGCTGTCGATGTTTCTGGAAACCGTCGACGTGGCCGGCGAGCAGGTGCCGCGGTTCAGCCTGATCGAGTAATTTCCGGCTGTTTTTTGACCTTTGCTCACTTTTCCTGCACATTAGCGCGCTTTTCGTGATACCGGCCCCCATAAGGGGCCGGGTAACCAGTCAAATCCTATCCGGAGTCTGCCATGAATGCCGTTGTTGCTGCGGTCGCCATCATGCTCGTCCTGAGTCTGTGCCGCATCCACGTTGTTGTTGCTCTGATTATCGGTGCCATCAGTGGAGGCCTGGTCGCGGGCCTGTCCCTTGACGCTACCATCGCGGCCTTTAACAAGGGCCTCGGCGGCGGGGCAACCGTCGCGCTGTCCTATGCCACCCTGGGCGCCTTTGCGGTTGCCATCGGCAAGTCCGGGCTGGCCCATGCCCTGGCCGACAAGGCCCTTGCCCTGGTCGGACGCCAAGGCGACGGTGCCGCGATGAACGGTATCCGCTTCCTGATCATCGGCCTGCTGCTGGCGGTAGCGATCTCGTCGCAGAATATTCTGCCCATCCACATTGCGTTCATTCCGCTGGTGGTGCCGCCACTGCTCTATGTCATGGCGAAGCTCAACATGGACCGGCGGCTGGTTGCCTGCGTGCTGACCTTCGGCCTGATCACGCCCTACATGTTCCTGCCCGTGGGTTTCGGCGGGATCTACCTGAATGAAATCCTGCTGGCCAATGTGGCCGACAACGGGGTGGACGCCACCGGCCTCAATGTGATGTCTGCCATGGCGTTACCGGCGCTGGGCATGCTGGTGGGCCTGCTGGTGGCGGTGTTCTTCAGCTACCGGGGTGATCGCCGGTATGACATGGACGCCATTGCCCGCACCGAGCGGGTGGACGTCAAGTACAGTCCCCGTACCCTGGCGATGGCGCTGGTTGCGATCGTGGTGGCCTTTGTGGTGCAGCTCTGGCTGGGCTCGATGATCCTTGGCGCGCTGGCGGGTTTCGTGCTGTTCAACCTGTCCGGGGTGGTGAAGTGGAAAGAGGCGGACGACCTGTTCACCGAGGGCATGAAGATGCTGGCGATGATCGGTTTCATCATGATCGCCGCCAACGGGTTTGCGGAAGTGATGCGGGAAACCGGCGAGATCGCCACCCTGGTCCAGGGTTCGGTGGCCATGATCGGTAACAACAAACCGCTGGCGGCCCTGCTGATGCTGGTGGTTGGCCTGCTGATTACCATGGGTATCGGTTCGTCGTTTTCCACCATCCCGATCATTGCCGCGCTGTATGTGCCGCTGGCGTTGCAGATGGGCTTCAGCCCACTGGCCATTGTGGCGCTGGTCGGCACCGCCGGTGCCCTCGGTGACGCCGGTTCACCGGCCTCCGATTCCACCCTCGGGCCTACCGCCGGTCTCAACGTGGACGGTCAGCACAATCACATCTGGGATACGGTGGTGCCGACGTTCCTGCACTACAACCTGCCGTTGCTGGGCTTTGGCTGGTTGGCGGCGATGGTGCTCTGAGTCTTGGCGGTAGCTTAGTGCCGTCACTGGAGCCGGGAGTGGGGGCGGGATGACGGGGGGTGTCAAAACGGGAAACTTTGTTTCCCTGACTGTTTTGACACCCCCCGTCATCCGGCACTTTGAGAGCTTGTTCTTCGAGGGCTTAGCTCGTTCAGCTCAGTCGTCGGAACCGGCTTTGAAGAACACCACCTGTTTGACGGTGTGATCGTCTTCGTTCTTGCGCTTGTTGACCCGGGTCTCCAGCTCCGGCGTGGCATCCGCGGACTCTTGCAGCGCATCGGAAAATCCGCATGCCACACATTCCCGCACCTGCTGGCCGTCGGCCGTGGTAAACATCACAATTTTGTCCATCTCCGCGCAGCGGGGACACACTGCACCGGCGATAAACCGTTTTTGACTCGCCATCCTCATTACCTCCAGGTCGTACCGGCCCGGCCACCACAGCGGCGACCGGGCCCTGTCATCAGGCGGCTTCGTCCGTGATGCCGGATTGTTTCAACAATGCGTCCACGGCCGGCTCGCGGCCGCGGAATGCCTTGAACAGTTCCATCGGCTCCTGTGACCCGCCTTTCTCCAGAATGTTATGCAGGAAGGCATGGCCGGTTTCCGGATCGAAAATGCCCCGTTCCTCAAACAGGGAGAACGCATCCGCCGCCAGCACCTCGGCCCACTTGTAGCTGTAGTAGCCCGCCGCGTAGCCGCCGGCAAAAATGTGGGAAAAGGCGTTGGGGAACCTGTTGAACTCCGGTGATTTCACCACCGCAATCTCGCTGCGGACCTGGCGGTGCATGTCCAGCGGGTTGGTGGGCGCCTGCGGGGTGAACTCGGCGTGCAGGCGGAAATCGAACAGGGAGAACTCCAGCTGCCGCACCATCGCCATGCCGGACTGGAAGTTCTTGGCGGCCAGCAGTTTCTGCAGCAGGTCCTCCGGCAGCGGCTCACCGGTTTCATGGTGCGCGGCAATCAGCGCCAGGGACTCCGGGTTCCAGCACCAGTTTTCGAGGAACTGACTGGGCAGCTCCACGGCGTCCCAGGCCACGCCGTTGATACCGGACACATCGAGTACCTCGACCTGGGTCAGCATGTGATGCAGACCGTGGCCGAACTCGTGAAACAGGGTGGTCACCTCATCATGGGTCAGCAGCGACGGCTTGCCATTTACCGGCGGGGTGAAGTTACAGGTCAGGAAGGCCACCGGTAACTGCAGTTGGCCCCGCTGGTTACGCCAGCGTACCCGGCAATCGGCCATCCAGGCTCCGCCACGCTTGCCCTGACGGGCATAGAGGTCCAGGTAGAACCAGGCGACCGGCTCGCCGTGACGGCTGATGCGATAGGCGGTGGCATCCGGGTGCCAGGTTTCCACGTCTGGCCGCGCCTCGATCTGCACATCGAACAGTTTCTCCGCAACCGCAAACAGGCCCGGAACCACCCGATCGACGGGGAACCAGGGCCGCAGGGTTTCGGGGGAGATGTCGTATCGCTGCTGGCGCAGTTTTTCGCTGTAGTAGCCGATGTCCCAGGCTTCCAGCTCGGCCACGCCGTGGTTGTCACGGGCGAAGGCCTGGAGTTCCGCCACTTCCTGCTGGGCCACCGGCCGGGATTTGCTGGCCAGTTCATTGAGGAATCCGAGCACCTCGTCGACACTGCGAGCCATTTTGGTGGCCAGCGAGCGTTCGGCGTAGTTATTGAAACCGAGCAGCTGCGCCAGGGCATGGCGGCGCTTGAGAATCTCCGCCATCACCGGGGTATTGTCCCAGGTGCCACCGTCCGGCCCCAGATCGGAGGCCCGGGTGACAAAGGCCTCGTAGACTTCCCGGCGCAGCTCACGGTTGTCACAGTAGGTCATTACCGGGTGGAAGCTGGGGAAATCCAGGGTGATAACGTAGCCGTCCAGCTCCCGCTGCCGGGCAGCCTGGCGGGCCCCTTCGAGGGCGGTTTCGGGCAAACCGGACAGTTCGTTCACGTCGGTGATCTGCTTGTACCAGTGCTGGGTGGCATCCAGCACGTTATCGCTGAAACGATTGGACAGTTCGGCCAACTCCCGGGACAGGTCGGCATACTGCTTTTTCTGGTCCGCCGGCAGGTCCACACCGCCCAGGTGGAAATCCCGCAGGGTGTTCTCCACCGCCTTGCGCTGAGCCACACTGAGCCCGGCGAAGTCCGGTCGTGCCGCCAGCTTCTTGTAGGCCGCACACAGCTCCGCGTTCTGGCTCAGCTCGGTGCTGTATTCGGTCAGTTTTTCGAGGCAGTTCTTGTACACCTTGCGCAGGTCGTCACTGTTCATCACCCCGTTCAGGTGGGAGATCACCGACCAGGCATTACTGAGGCGGTCTTCCAGCGCCTGCATCGGCTGCACCAGGGTATCCCAGTCGGGATCATCCTGCCGGGCAAGGCTGGCAATCTGGACCCGGTTATCACTGAGTATCTGGTCAATGGCCGTCTCCATGTGCTCGGTACGCACGTGGTCGAAGCGCGGCAAAAGCTCGTTGGTCAGTAACGGGTTATTCATAGGTCCCCTTCTCAGCTGTCTATGGATAAGGTAGTTTCAGGCAACTCCGGTGCCGGGGGAGTCTTCGGGTGAGGGCTTTCCGAAACTGTGCGGAGCCATGGATGGCGGAGCCCAAGCGTCACATGGATATGCTTGAGCGTGTTTCGGAAAGCCCTCACCCGGAGACTCCTGACTCCAGAAAACTGTTCACCTGAAAGGTATATGTAATGACGAATGTACGCACTCACAAGGGTATCACGCCACACTTCGGCGCGCGCAGCTGGATCGACCCCAGCGCCGTGGTGATCGGTGATGTCGAAACCGGCGCCGACTGCTCGATCTGGCCGATGACCGTGGTGCGGGGTGACATGCACCGGATTCGCATCGGCGACCGCTGCAGCATCCAGGACGGCTCGGTACTCCATATCACCCATGCCAGCGATTTCAACCCGGGCGGCTGGCCGCTCGTCCTCGGCGATGACGTGACGGTCGGCCACAAGGCCCTGCTTCACGGCTGCACCATCGGCAGCCGGGTACTGATAGGCATGGCCTCGGTGATCATGGATGGCGCGGTGGTCGAGGACGAGGTGATTGTCGGAGCTGGCTGCCTGGTACCGCCTGGCAAACGGCTGGAGTCTGGCCACCTCTACGTCGGTTCACCCTGCAAGAAGGCGCGGCCGCTGACCGACAACGAGCGCACGTTCTTCCGCTACACGGCGGCGAATTATGTCCGGCTGAAAGACCAGTACCTGGCCGAGGCGGCTGGTAACAACAGCTGATCCGACCATTCCTCCGCGGCCCCGGGTCAAACCTGATGCAGGTCAAAGCTTGTCGCGATGGTGGTTGAAATTCCACCATCGGCACCTACATTTCCTTAAGCAGCAGTTCACGGATACCCATCCGGCTGGCGCCACCGCGATGGAGCTGTTCCGCGAACGAAGCTGATCTCACCACTGATTTCAGGTTCGTTAAGGAGGAGTTTCCTATGAGCAATCTGACCCGCTGGAATCCCGTCAGCGATTTCGAAGAGATGATGGACCGCTACAACCGGTTTTTTGGACTGTCCCGCTCCCAGGGAGCCGGCGAGAGCAAAGACCTGTTCCGTCGTAGCGACTGGGCGCCGGCGGTGGACATCAAAGAGTCCAAAGACGGCTTCACGATCGATGCCGAACTGCCCGGGATGACCCGGGATGACGTCAAGGTGACCGTGCACGACGGTGTACTGACCATCGAAGGGGAACGGAAACAGGAAGAAGAAACCAAAGACAAAAAGCATCACCGGATCGAGCGTTTCTACGGCAGCTTCCTGCGCCGCTTCACCCTGCCGGACAATGTGGATGAGGGCAGCGTGAAGGCCTCCTTCAAGAACGGAGTCCTGTCGCTGGAACTGAAGAAGTCAGAACCCAGGGAGCCGAAAGCCATCGAAGTCAAGGTGGAGTGATGCCCCAAGGCCGTGCCGGAACGACCGCCCCGTGGCCGGATCTCAATGTCCGGCCGCGGCGGTGACCGCACCGGCCTGCACCAGTGCCTCGGCATAGGCCTCGCTGCGGCGGTGACCGGCGATCAGATCAAGGATGGTTTCACCCTGGCCGTTGACGGCATTCAGGTCGCGCCCTTCTGCGACGAAGAAGCTGATAAAGCGCTGGAAATCCTCGGCCCGCATGGCGTGGTAGGCCTTAAGCATGACGTGGTAGTCCGGGTTCTCGGACGCATCATACGGAGTGATGGCCAGGAAACTGCGCACCCGCTCATCACTCCATTCCTCACCGATTACCTTGGGTTTTTCCGGTCCGCTCATGGCTACTCGTGTCCTGTCGTTGCTGATTTAACGGGGCAAAGAGTATAACTTTTTGAAAAACCTTAAGTTATACAAATTCAGCCTGAGCTTCTGCCAGCCAGGCATAAGCCCGGCTGTGATCATTCGTTGCGCAGCACGTCGATAACCGGCGCGGTCTGCGGACGCACCCCACGCCAGACCTGAAAGGACTCCGCCGCCTGCTCCACCAGCATGCCCAAACCATCGAAGACCCGGGTAGCGCCCTGGTCCAGTGCCCATTGGTTGAAGGTGGTGGTCTGCAGCGAGTACATCATGTCGTAGACCACGGTATCCGGACCCAGCACCGCGGGCGACAGTGGCGGCAGGTCGCCCTGCAGGCTGGCACTGGTGCCGTTGATCACCAGGTCCATTGGCGCGTCTGCGGCGCGGAACTCACAGGCCTCGAGCCGGGTCTCGCCAGCCTGGCCGGCGAACAGGTCAACCAGGGCTTCCGCCCGGGCCAGGGTGCGATTGGCGATGGTGATGCTGGCTGGTCGCGCAGCCAGCAGGGGGCCCAGTACGCCGCGCACCGCGCCGCCGGCACCCAGAATCAGGATCCGTGTATCCGCCAGCGCGATGCCATGGTTGATGGTCAGGTCGGTCACGAGGCCGGCACCGTCGGTATTGTCGGCGGTCAGTGATCCCTCACTATCAAGGTACAGGGTGTTGGCAGCGCCGGCCGCGGCCGCCCGGTCAGTCCGCCGGCTGGCCATTTGCCAGGCCCGCTCCTTGAACGGCACCGTGACGTTCAGGCCACGGCCGCCCCGCTCGAAGAAGCTGGTCACGGTGGTCTCGAAACCCTCCAGCGGCGCCTGGATAGCAGTGTATTCCACCGCCTCGCCGGTCTGCTCCGCAAACAGGCTGTGAATCCGTGGCGATTTGCTGTGGCTGATGGGGTTACCCACCACCGCATAGAGTTCGTTGGTCATGCTCCCTCCAGGTCCAGCCAGTCACGGGCGGTCAGGTAATAGTCCGTCAGCCGGGCTTCTTCGGTACCCGGCTCCGGCACGCGGTTGTAGTCCCACCGCACCAGGGGCGGCAAGGACATCAGAATCGATTCGGTACGGCCACCGGATTGCAGACCGAACAGGGTACCGCGGTCATACACCAGGTTGAACTCCACGTACCGGCCGCGTCGGTAGAGCTGGAACTCGCGCTCCCGTTCACCATAAGACTGGTCGCGACGACGCCGCACGATCGGCTCATAGGCCTCAATATAACTATTACCCACAGACTGCATCAGGGCAAAGTCGCGAGCAAAATCGCCGCTGTTATGGTCATCAAAGAACAAGCCGCCGATACCCCGGGGTTCGTTACGATGACGGAGGAAGAAGTAGTCGTCGCACCAGCGCTTGTACTCCGGGTAGACCTGGTCGCCGAAAGGCTCGCAGGCAGCCCGGGCCACCTGGTGCCAGTGCACACAGTCGTCGTCGAAGCCGTAATAGGGCGTCAGATCGTAGCCGCCACCAAACCAGTACACCGGCTCGCCGTCCGCCGGGGTGGCGATAAAGAAGCGCACATTGGCATGGGATGTCGGGACATAGGGGTTGCGCGGATGGATGACCAGCGACACGCCCATCGCCTGCCAGGGGGCACCCGCCAGATGAGGGCGGTGGGCCGTTGCAGATGGCGGCATGGTGGCGCCGGTGACGTGGGAGAAATTCACCCCGCCTTTTTCAAACACCGCGCCATCGCGGATCACCCTGCTGGCGCCGCCGCCCCCCTCGGGCCGGGTCCAGGTGTCGGTTTCAAACGAGGCACCGCCATCGAGGGCCTCCAGGCGTTCGCAGATCCTGGCCTGTAGTCCGGTCAGGTAATGATAGACGGCTTGGGTATCGGGCTGCTTGGTCATAACAGGTTCCTAGTTGCTAACGCAGGCGCTGGCCGGTCGCGATATCGAGGATCCGGCTGGGCTGCCGGTTGCCGCCAAGGGCACCGGGCACCAGCCAGTCGAGTTGGTCGCCGAAATACTTGCGAACCTGCCACGCATGCCGGGCAGGCGGCCGGCCAGCCGGATTACAGGAGGTGGACACCAGCGGATGGCCCACCGCCTCGCACAGCGCCCGTACTACCGGATGGCCACTCACCCGCACCGCAATCGAGTCATGGCGACCGCGCACCCAGCGGGGAATCTGGTGGTGGATATCGGGCAACAGGCAGGTTACCGGCCCCGGCCAGTGCTGCAGGGCCTGTTCCTGGAGTGCAACCGGCAGCGGATCCAGCAAAAAGCGGACCTGCGCCACCGAGGCCGCCACCAGGATAACGCCCTTTTCCACCGGACGCTGTTTCAGCGTCAGAATGCGCTCCACCGCGGCCTGGTTCCAGGGGTCGCACCCCAGGCCCCAGACGGCCTCGGTGGGATAGGCAATTACACCGCCGGCGGCAACCGTTCGCCGGGCACAGTGTAACTGCCAGTCAGACAGTACAGCAGCAGTGTCAGTCATGGTGTCTCATGGCTTGTTCAGATCGGAAGTGATGACCGGCCGCACCATCAGGGCATACGCTGAAAGCCCCCCGGAGCAGAGACAACCAGGCCCTGCAGCTCGAGCAGCAACAACGACTGCATCAACTGGGCCGGGGGCAGACCGGTGGCGGCACACAGATCATCCGTTGACAACGGATCATACCCTAAAGCCTCCAGCACAGCGATTTCCCGCTTGTCCAGACTGGCCGTAGCAAGGGCCGGGGGCGACGGCACCTGCGGGGTAGCAACGGCGACCGGTGCACAGGGTTGTGATCGCGCGGCGTTGCGGGGTGCTGGTGCAAGAGCTGCTGGTGCAAGGGGTGCTGGTGCAAGGGGTGCTGGTGTATGGGGTGCCGGCCGGCGGCGTAATTCCGCCGGCGTTGCCGCCCGCTCTCCCGCGCACCACCAGCCCGCCAGCTCCTCGCTGATATCGGCGACGGTCTCCACCAACCGGGCACCCTGGCGAATCAGGTCATGACAGCCCCGGGCCAGCGGATTGTGCAGGGAACCGGGAATGGCAAACACCTCACGCCCCTGTTCCAGCGCCAGGCGGGCGGTAATCAGCGAACCGCTTTTCAGCCCGGCCTCCACCACCAGCACGCCACGGCTGAGTCCGCTGATTATCCGGTTACGCTGGGGAAAATGCGCCGCGCGGGGCCGGGTACCGGGCGGCAGTTCCGATACCAGTACGCCGTTGGCGATGATGCGCTCGGCCAGGGCGCGGTGCTGGTGGGGGTAGGGCACATCCACCCCGGTACCGATCACCGCCACCGTCGGATGCCCGGCATCGAGGGCACCGGCGTGGGCGGCACCGTCGACACCGAGGGCGAGGCCGCTGGTGACGAGGTAGCCTGCGTCGCCGAGGGCGGCGGCAAAACGACGGGCATGGTCAAGCCCGGTTCGACTGGCATTGCGGCTGCCGACAATGCCGATCTGGTCAAGGCCCAGCAGGTCACGGTTGCCTTTCAGGTACAGCAGCAACGGGGCATCGTGGATGTGACGCAGGGGTTCCGGGTAGTCGGTATCGTCCCAGGTCATCAGCCCGATCTGCCGGTCGATACAGCCCTGGCGGATGGCGGCAACTGCGGCAATCAGCGGATGGCCGAGATCCCGCTGCTGCCAGGCTCGCACCGCATCGCAGGTTTGCGGCTCCAGGCCGGCGGCCCGCAGCGTGGCGTAGCCCTGGTCAAGCAGGGCAGGCAGGCTGCCAAACTGCTCGAGCACCGCCTGGCGCCGGCGGGTGCGAAAACGGGGCAAACGTGACAGTAATAGCCAGGTTCCGGTAGCGGAACTGAACAGATCGGCGCCCGGCGGCGGGCAGGGAGTATCTGGGATCATCAAAACAGTCCTTGTCGAACGTCGCCATCCTGGCGAACCCTGCCATGGCGGCAGCGGGAACGAAGCGGCAGATTATGCCACAAAAAAACGGGAGCCGGCGGCTGCCGGACTCCCGTTTGCGCTCACCCGGTCAACACGACCGGATGTCAGCCTCAGGGGTTACGGACCGTATCGCCCAGCGACAGCGGACGGGTCGCGCTGAGAATCAGGCCGTAGCTCATCTTCTCGTAGGTCTTGAAGACCATCAGCAAGCCGGCGCGCTCGGAGGGCAGCTGAATCGCCTCGTTGGTGACCGGATCACGTGCGACGTTGCCACTGCGGTAAACCGCCAGTACGTTGCCCGGTACCAGGCCCTCGCGTTCACCACGGTTGATCGCAACCACGTCGTACTGGCCGATCTGGCTGACACCGTCTTCCACGGAAATCATGGTTCCGGAAATTTCGCTCGCCGGTGAACTCGGAGTGAAGCTGGCGTTGATCGGCTGATCTTCACTGACCAGCAGACGGTCGCCAATCCGCACTTCTTCGCTGGAGCGGGTCAGGCCCACAGTCAGCACTTCACCATCCTCGGCACGAATCTCGCCGCGGGCAATGCTGCGGGCTTCCAGGCCCAGGAATTCGCCGGTGTCCGGATCCATGAAGCTCTTGCTGCGGCGGAACACGCCCACCTTGTCCGCCGGCTTCTCGCCGCGGGCATAGACCCGGTCCCCGGCGCCGGTGATGATGCGGCTGTCCTCACCTTCCAGCACGTAGGGGGCGCCTTCGAACTCGGCCGGATCGACAATCCGGGTATCCGACAGGAAGCTGTTGATGGCATCCAGCGGAATTGCCGGAATCGGCGTGTCCAGCGCTTCGGAGCGAATCTGGGGCGACAGCCGGACCACATCGTTGGAACGGCTGACCTTGGTCACCCGCGGCTTGCCGTCAATGTATACCAGTGCAAGCACATCCCCCGGATAGATCAGGTGAGGATTGCGAACCTGCGGATTGACGTGCCAGATTTCAGGCCAGTACCACGGGTTGTTGAGAAAGCGGGATGAGATATCCCACAGGGTATCACCCTTTACGACAGTGTAACGCTCGGGATGATCGGACCGCAGTTCCGGGGCAGCCTGGGCCCAGGAAGTTAACAGCAGCATGCAAGCTGCCAGAGCGTACAGCAGTTTCCTCATTGTCTAAGTCCTTGATCGCGTGCCTTAATCGGTAATTGGTATTCTTGGTATGCAGACCGCATAGCGCTATTTGTTACTCTACTATAGAAGATGTCTCGCAAATTGTGATGTTATCTTTTGTTCTTGCAGTAAATTCTACCCGGTTACCGGTAGTTTCAGGCTATGGACTGATCAGTTTGTACTCAATGACCGAGTTAAGGGATAATACCGGCAATAAAGGCTATCCGCTTGAATCCGGTCCCGTCGCCCAGATTATTCACCCGGCGGGTTAGCCACCGGGGTTACGGTCAAGGGTTACGGTCAGGTTCTACTATAATGTTCCGATGACCCGCCGTGCGCAGACCGCTGTCGCATTTTGGGAACCGACCCGGAGCCGGGCTGTCTATTAACCGTGTTGCCGACGCCACAGACTACAGAATCCGAACGTTATGATACTAGAAATTCTCGAATACCCGGATCCCCGCCTCCGCACCATCGCCAAACCGGTGGCTGAGGTGACGGACGACATCCGCACCCTGATCGACGACATGTTCGAGACCATGTACGATGCGCCCGGCATTGGCCTCGCCGCCACCCAGGTCAACGTACACAAGCAGATCATTGTCATGGACCTGTCCGAGGACAAGAGCGAGCCGCGGGTGTTCATCAACCCGCAGGTCGAGGTGCTCGACGGCGACTATGAGCCCATGCAGGAAGGCTGCCTGTCGGTACCCGGCTTCTATGAGGACGTTGAGCGCATCGAGCACTGCATGATCCGCGCCCTGGACCGCGACGGCAAGCCCTTCGAGCTGGAGGCCCGGGGCCTGCTGGCGGTGTGTATCCAGCACGAGATGGATCACCTCAACGGCAAGCTGTTTGTGGATTACCTGAGCGCCCTCAAGCGCAACCGGATTCGCAAGAAGCTGGAGAAGCTCCACAAACAGAGCGCCTGATCTCCGCCGGAGCAGGAACCTGCCAGACACCCATTCCGGACCGGGTTAACACCCGGTCTTTTCGTATTGAACGGAACAGAGGCCACCAACCCGTGCGACTCGTTTTTGCCGGAACACCGGATTTTGCCGCCACCGCCCTGAAAGCCCTGCTGGACACCCGGCACGAGATTGTCGGCGTCTACACCCAGCCTGACCGGCCTGCCGGCCGCGGCCGCAAACTGATGCCCAGCCCGGTAAAACAGGTCGCCCTTGATGCCGGCATCCCGGTGTTCCAGCCCGAGTCCCTGAAAACCTCGGAAGCCCGGGACGAGCTGCAGGCACTGCAGGCCGATGTCATGATTGTTGCCGCTTACGGCCTGATCCTGCCCCAGGCGGTGCTGGACATTCCCCGCTTTGGCTGCCTGAACATCCACGCCTCGCTGTTGCCACGCTGGCGTGGAGCCGCGCCCATCCAGCGTGCCATCGCCGCCGGCGACCAGGAGACCGGGATCACCATCATGCAGATGGACCAGGGGCTGGACACCGGCGACATGCTGCTTAAGCGTGCCACACCCATTGCCACCGGGGATACCGGCGGCAGTCTGCACGACCGGCTGGCCATCCTTGGCGGCGCCGCCATTGTTGACGCCCTTGATCAACTGGAAGAGGGCAAACTGCAGCCCGTACCGCAAGACGACGGTTTGGCCTGTTACGCCCACAAGCTGTCCAAGGAAGAAGGCCACATCAACTGGCAACTGGATGCCACCAGCATCGACCGCCTGGTCCGCGCGTTCAATCCCTGGCCCGGCACTTTTACCGACCTTGGCGACCAACGCATCCGCATTCATGGAGCAACGGCAGTTGACGGCACCGTTGAGCAGCCAGCAGGCACCGTGGTACGGCGGGAACGGGACGGTATCGACGTTGCCTGCGGCCAGGGCATCCTGCGGATCACCCGGCTCCAGCTGCCCGGCAGCCGGGCCCAGACCGTCAATGACCTGATCAATGGCGGTCGCGAGTTGCTGCTGCCCGGCCAGGAGCTGCACTGAATGAACGGACGCAACCAGCCATGGCGGGCAATCGCAGCCCGGGTCCTGCAAGGGGTCGAGAACGGCCAGTCGCTGTCCCAGAGTCTGCCGCCGGCGCTGACCCAGGTTGCGCCGGAGCAACGCCCCCAGTTGCAGGCAGTCTGTTACGGCAGTTGTCGCTGGTACCACCGGCTGGACGCCGAGCTGCGCGACCGGCTCAGCAAACCCCTGCGCAAGCCCGACCGCATCATCCACCAGTTGATGCTGGTGGCGCTGTTTCAGTTACGCTACAGCGAGCAGCCCAGCTACGCAGTACTCAACGAAACCGTGGAGGCCTGCCGGGCACTCGACAAGCCGCACCTGACGGGACTGGTGAACGGGGTGCTGCGAGCGGCCGAGCGGGAAGGCCAGCCCGAGCCAGCCGACGATCCGACACGCTTCAGTCATCCCTCGTGGATGGTGGAAAAACTGCGGCATAACTGGCCAGATGACTGGCAGGCAATCCTCGCGGCGAATAACGCCCAGGCCCCGATGACCCTGCGGGTCAATGCCCGCCGTTTCCGCCGCGATGACTACCTCGCCCAGTTGCAGGACGCCGGCATCGAGGCCACCGCGACCCGCTTTGCGCCCCATGGAATCCAGCTCGCCAGTCCGCTGCCGGTGGACCGGCTGCCATGGTTTGCCGACGGCGCCGTCAGCGTGCAGGACGAAGCCGCCCAGTTGTGCACCACGCTGCTCGACCTGGCGCCGGGGCAACGGGTGCTGGACGCCTGCGCAGCGCCCGGGGGCAAGACCTGCGCCATCCTTGAGGCCTGCGACGACCTGCAGGAAGTGGTCGCCATCGACGAATCTGCCGACCGCCTGCCGCGGGTCCGGGAGAACCTTGACCGTCTGGATCTTACCGCCACGCTGAAACAGGCGGATGCCGCAGCCACCGACCAGTGGTGGGACGGCACCCCGTTCGACCGTATCCTGCTCGATGTGCCCTGTAGTGCCAGCGGAGTGATCCGTCGCCATCCGGACATCAAGCTGCTGCGGCGGGAATCGGACATCGTACCACTGGCGGCCATCCAGCTCGGCCTGCTGGCGGCGATGTGGCGGATCCTGCAACCGGGAGGGCGCCTGGTTTACGCGACCTGCTCGGTGTTCCCCCAAGAGAATCACCGTATAATCCAACGGTTCCTCAAACAGCAAACCGGTGCCGTCCTGGTCAGCCCCGAGGTTCCCTGGGGCAGGGATATGGGTGCAGGACGACAGCTGTTACCGGACCCGGTCAGCCATGACGGGTTCTTCTATGCCGTGCTGGAGAAAGACCACTCATGAAGATCCTCATTCTCGGCGCCGGCCAGGTCGGCGGTACCCTGGCGGAGAACCTGGCCAACGAAGCCAACGACATCACCGTTATCGACAGTGACAGCGCCCGCCTGCGGGAATTGCAGGACCGCCTGGACATCCGCACGGTCCACGGCAAGGCCTCCTACCCGACGGTGCTGCGGCAGGCCGGCGCGGAAGACGCTGACATGCTGATTGCGGTGACCAACAGCGACGAAACCAATATGGTGGCCTGCCAGGTCACCAAGTTGCTGCACAAGACACCGACCACGATCTGCCGGGTGCGGGCCAATGCCTACCTGGCAAAGTCGGAACTGTTTTACCAGAGGGACAAGGAAAAGGATCTCGACAGCCTGCGGGGCTTTCCCATCGACGTCCTGATCAGCCCGGAACACTTGGTTACCCAGCACATTACCCGGCTGATCGAGTTTCCCGGCGCCCTGCAGATCCTGGAATTTTCCAACGGCCTGGTGCGCCTGGTGGCCCTCCGCGCCACCCGGGGCGGACCGCTGGTTGGCCGCGAGCTGGCCTACCTGCGCAGCCACATGCCGAAGATTGATACCCGGGTTGCCGCCATCTTCAGGAAGGACCGGGCCATCATGCCCCAGGGCGATACGGTGATTGAGGATGGTGACGAAGTGTTCTTCATCGCTGCGGCAGATCATACCCGCTCGGTGATGAGTGAACTGCAGCCGCTGGCAAAGCCCTACAAGCGCATCTTTATCTGCGGGGGCGGCAACATTGGCTACCGGCTGGCCAACTCCCTGGAGAACCGGTATCAGGTCAAGGTACTGGAGCGCGATCACGAACGCTGCGTGATGCTGTCGGAAAACCTGAAGAAAACCGTGGTGCTGGAAGGCAATGCCGCCAACAAGGACATTCTGCTGGAAGAGAACATCGAGAACACCGACGTGTTCTGTGCCGTAACCAATGATGACGAAGCCAATATCATGGCCTCGCTGCTGGCGAAACGGCTTGGCGCCCGCAAGGTTCTGACCCTGATCAACAGCCCCGATTACGTGGACCTGATCCAGGGCGGCGACATCGATGTGGCCATTTCCCCCGAACAGACCACCATTGGCAGTCTCCTTACCCACGTCCGTCGCGGCGACGTAGTGAATGTTCACTCACTACGCAGGGGCGCGGCAGAGGCTATTGAAGCCATCGCTCACGGCGACCACCGGTCATCAAAAGTGGTTGGCAAACGGCTGGATGAAATCAACCTGCCGTCGGGCACCACCATCGGGGCAATCGTCCGTCACAACGAAGTGCTGATCGCCCATGATCACCTGCGGGTACAGCCGGACGATCACGTAATCCTGTTCCTGGTCGACAAATCCCGCATCCGGGAGGTCGAAAAGCTGTTCCAGGTGGGGCTGACCTTCTTCTGATTGACCCAGGACCAGACAACCTTCCGGCCGGCACTTAGAAATACAGCGCCGGCCGGCGTATAATGCGCGTTTTAAATTTCCGGAGTGCCCCGCCGCCGGTGGGGCGCCACACACAGACTGACCAGCAGGCAAACGTCGTGACAGACAAGGCAACCAACAACTCCGCGCCGGACATTAAGACCTTCCAGGGTCTGATTCTGGCTCTGCAGAATTTCTGGGCGCAGCACGGCTGCGTGGTACTCCAGCCCCTGGACATGGAAGTGGGCGCCGGTACCTTCCACCCCGCCACTTTCCTGCGGGCAATCGGTCCGGAAACCTGGAATGCTGCCTATGTACAACCCAGCCGTCGGCCGACCGACGGCCGGTACGGCGAGAATCCCAACCGCCTGCAGCACTATTACCAGTTCCAGGTGGTACTGAAACCGTCCCCGGACAATATCCAGGAGCTGTATCTGGATTCCCTGCGTGCGCTGGGCCTGGACCCGCTGGTACACGACATCCGCTTTGTGGAAGACAACTGGGAATCCCCCACGCTCGGCGCCTGGGGGCTGGGCTGGGAAATCTGGCTGAACGGCATGGAAGTCACCCAGTTTACCTACTTCCAGCAGGTTGGCGGGCTGGAATGCTACCCGGTGACCGGGGAGCTGACTTACGGTCTGGAGCGGATTGCCATGTACCTGCAGGGCGTCGACAGCGTCTACGACCTGGTGTGGACCGAAGGCCCGGACGGGGTGGTCACCTACGGCGACGTGTTCCACCAGCAGGAGGTGGAGATGTCCACCTACAACTTCGAGCACGCCGACACCGAGTTCCTGTTCCACAGCTTTGACGTCTACGAACGCGAAAGTGCCCGCCTGATCGAGGCCGGCCTGGCACTACCGGCCTACGAGCAGGTCCTCAAAGCCTCCCATACCTTCAACCTGCTGGATGCCCGCCACGCCATCTCGGTGACCGAGCGCCAGCGCTTCATCCTGCGGGTACGCACCCTGGCCCGCGCCGTCGCCCAGGCCTACTTCGACAGTCGCCGCAAACTCGGCTTCCCGCTCGCGCCGGACGCGCTGCGCCAGGAAGTGATCGCCGCTACCGCGACCGACGGCGAGGACAATGGCAAGGGTAAAGGCAAAAAGGCGAAGAAAGCCAAGCAGGAACAGGGGAACGCATAATCATGGCAACACAGGATTTTCTCGTCGAACTGGGCACTGAAGAGCTGCCTCCCAAGGCCCTCCGGCCGCTATCCGATGCCTTCACCCAGGGCATTGTCAGAGGCCTGGAAGAGGCAGGCATCGGTTATGGTGCTGTGGAGGCGTTCGCCGCCCCCCGCCGGCTGGCGGTGCGGATCCGTAACCTCAGCGATGCCCAGCCCGACAAGCCGGTTGAAAAACGCGGACCTGCAGTGAAGGCCGCCTTTGACGACGCCGGCAACCCGACCCGAGCCCTGACCGGCTTCGCCACCTCCCTCGGGGTCACTCCGGATCAGCTCGACACCCTGGAAACCGACAAGGGTGCCTGGGTGGTCTACCGCACGGTGGAGAAGGGCAAGCCGACCGTCGAACTGATGCCGGAACTGGTGGAGCAATCCCTGGCGGCGCTGCCGATTCCCAAGCGCATGCGCTGGGGAGCTTACCGCACCGAGTTTGTCCGGCCGGTCCACTGGGTCATCATGCTCTACGGCAATGCTGTGATTGAGGCGCCGATCATGGGCCTGACGCCGGGTAACACCACCCGTGGCCACCGTTTCCATTGCCCGAAAGCGCTGATTGTGCCGACCCCGAACGACTACGAGGTGGTGCTGAAGAACGAAGGCCACGTCATTGCCGACTTTGCCGAGCGCCGCGAACTGATCCGCGCCGGTGTTGCGGCCATTGCCGAACAGCAAGGCCAGGGCAGGGCAGTGATCGACGAAGACCTGCTGGACGAGGTGACCGCTCTGAACGAGTGGCCGGTGCCGCTGCTGGGGCGGTTTGAGGAACGCTTCCTCGAAGTGCCCGCCGAGGCGCTGATTTCGTCGATGAAAGAGCACCAGAAGTATTTCCACGTGGTGAACCAGGACGGCCGCATGCTGCCACTGTTCATTACCGTAGCCAACCTTGAAAGCAAGGACCCGGCCCAGGTGGTCGCCGGTAACGAGAAGGTGATCCGGCCACGGCTGTCGGACGCGGCGTTCTTCTACGAAACCGACCGCAAGACCCGCCTGGAAGACCGCATCGACGCCCTCAAGCCGATCGTGTTCCAGGAGAAACTCGGCAGCATCCACGACAAGTCGGTGCGGGTTGCCGCGCTGGCCGGGAAGATTGCCAACGCCATCGGTTCCGACCCGGCACAGGCGGAACGTGCCGCCATGTTGGCGAAGACCGACCTGGTTACCGAAATGGTGCTGGAATTCACCGACCTGCAGGGCATCATGGGCCAGTACTACGCCCATAATGACGGCGAGGCCGATGACGTGGCCAAGGCCCTGAACGAACAGTACATGCCACGCTTTGCCGGTGATGACCTGCCCACCACCCTGACCGGGTGCGCGGTAGCGATTGCCGATCGGCTCGACTCGCTGGTGGGTCTGTTCGGCATCGGCCAGCCACCGACCGGGACCCGGGATCCGTTCGGCCTGCGCCGCGCCTCCCTCGGGGTCCTGCGGATCATCATCGAGCGTGAGTTGCCGCTGGACCTGCAGACCTGCTGCGAATGGGCAGAGCAAAACTTCAGTCAGCTGAGCGAACCGGACACCGCGAGTACGGTGGTCGATTACATGCTGGAGCGCTTCCGTGCCCACTACGACGAACAGGGTATCGGAGCTGAAGTCTACCTGGCTGTGCACGCCCGCCGGCCAACCCGGCCGCTGGACTTCGACCGCCGGGTAAAGGCGGTTGAAGCCTTCCGTCAGTTGCCGGAAGCACAGGCGCTGGCCAGTGCCAACAAGCGCGTCTCCAACATCCTCACCAAGCAGGGTGGCGAGCAGGTCGGCGAGGCCGTCAATTCCGCCCTGTTGCAGGACAAGGCGGAACAGACGCTGGCCGCAACGGTGGAAGAGCAGGCCCGGACGGTACTGCCCTTGTTCGAGCAAGGCGACTACCGGGCGGCACTGAGCTCGCTGGCCCATCTGCGAGAGCCGGTGGATCGCTTCTTCGACGAGGTCATGGTCATGGCCGAAGACGAGGCCGTCCGCAACAATCGTCTGGCACTGCTGAACCAGCTGCGCAACCTGTTCCTGAGAGTGGCAGACATTTCGCTCCTGCCAACCTCGGGCTGATCGGTTGCGGGCGGGCGTCCGATGCTGATCATTCTTGACCGCGACGGGGTCATCAACGAGTACGATGGCAGTTACATCTGCTGCGCTGATGACTGGATTCCGCTCCCGGGCAGCATCGACGCCATTGCCCGGCTATGTAACGCCGGGCACCGTATCGCCATCGCCACCAACCAGTCCGGTATCGCCCGGGGCTACTACGGTACCGATGAACTGGACGCCATGCACGACAAGCTGGAAGCGCTGGTGGAACAGCAGGGCGGCTGTATCGACATCATCACGTTCTGCCCCCACCACCCGGATGAGGGCTGCGACTGCCGCAAGCCGATGACCGGGTTGCTGGAACAGATCCGTGACCACTACCACCTGCCTTCATTGCACGGCGCGATCATGGTGGGTGACAGTCGCAAGGATCTGGAAGCTGCCCTCGCGGCCGGCTGTCAGGCGGTTCTGGTGCGTACCGGCAACGGTCCCGAGACCGAACAGCACCTGAACGAACGGCCACTGCCGGGTGTTCGGGTATTCGATAACCTTAGTAGCTTTGCTGACAGGATTTTATTGCCAGGGGGCTGGTAAATGGGCGCGGAATCCGTATAATTCGTGCCGTGATTCGGCGTGTGGCGCAGTCTGGTAGCGCACTTCGTTCGGGACGAAGGGGTCGCAGGTTCAAGTCCTGCCACGCCGACCATTTTCCCGCTGTTATTTCCCGATACTTCCTGTTCGTCTATTTTCCCTGTTCATTTACACTCCCTGGTCCTCACAGTACCTGCTGGTCACCCTGTTCCCTGGGTCAACTCAACATTCCGGCATTTCTGAGCAAATCCCGGTCAGCCGTGGGTCGCTGATTGCCGTTCCCCCCGGGGCGGAGCATGGGACGACGGAACCTTCGATTCGGCACCTATTCATCGTATACTGCCAACAGTATCCGCGTCCGGCCAGCCCGGGCTGACTACACGACTTCAGGCAAGCCAATGACCAACCCGCAGCAAGCACAGACGCCCACCCACAAGCCACGTCCCTGGATCGACCTGCTGGTGAGCATCGTCATCCCCTCGGTTATCCTGATGAAACTGAGTGGCGACGAATTCCTCGGTAATACCTGGGCGCTGGTGATCGGCCTGGCGTTTCCCCTGGGCTGGGGAATGTTCGAGCTGGTGCGTTATCGCAAGTACAACTTTATCGCAGTGCTGGGGGTCATCAGTGTCGGCCTCACCGGTGGTATCGGGCTGATGGAACTGGATGCCCGCTGGCTGGCCATCAAGGAGGCCGCAGTGCCCGCAGTGATCGGCCTGGCGGTGCTGCTGTCGACCCGCACCCGCTACCCGCTGGTACGCACCCTGTTGTACAACCCCAGCGTACTCAATGTGGACAAGATTCATGCCTCTCTGGAGGCCAAGGGCTGTGTCGCGGAGTTTGAAGCCAGGCTGCTGAATGCCAGCTACTTTTTTGCCGCGACCTTCCTGTTTTCCTCAATCATGAACTACGTGCTCGCGAAATGGATCGTGGTGAGCCCCTCGGGCACCCAGGCCTTCAATGAGGAACTGGGGCGGATGACCCTGGTGAGCTACCCGATGATCGCCATTCCCTCGATGGTGATGATGATCGCGATTTTCTGGTACCTGTGGCGCACCATCAGCCGGCTGACCGGCTACCGCCTTGAGGACGTGATGGCTGCCCACCTGGTTCACGAACACGAAGCCAGCAAGCCTTCGGACCGGGCCTCCGGTAGCAAGTAATGCTCGCGTTCCGGGGCGAATGGAGCCTGAGGCCGGGCACCCCGGAATCATCTAAATCAACTTATTGATTTATAAATAAAAAAGGCGGCCTAATGGCCGCCTTTTCTGTTGGGTGGACGGTTCAGCGAGATCCGCTCAGACGTCCAGATTGGTGACCGACAGCGCGTTGGTCTGGATAAACTGCCGCCGGGGCTCCACATCGTCGCCCATGAGGGTAGTGAAGATCTGATCGGCTGCAATCGCGTCCTCAATAGTGACCTTCATCATTCGACGGGTTTCCGGATCCATGGTGGTTTCCCACAGCTGTTCGGGGTTCATTTCACCCAGCCCTTTGTAGCGCTGGATATTCAGTCCCCGCTGCGCTTCCTTCATAAGCCATTCCAGGGCTCCTTCAAAGGACAGTACGGCCTGCTTGCGCTCACCACGCTGGATATAGGCACCATCCTCGATCAGGCCTTCCAGGGTTTCACCCATCCGCGCAATGGCGCCGTAGGAGGACGACTCGAAGAACTCATGGCCGAATACGTGGACGTGAGGAATGCCATGCACGTAGATGGTCACCTTCGGCAGATACAGGTTACGCTCGCTATCCTTCTGGACCGAGAAGGTGTATTTGGTACCGGTACGGGTATCGAGATGCAGGCCCTCGCCCAGACGGGCAACCCAGCGGGTAACCGCTTCCTCGCTCTTGAGGTCGTCGGCCTTCAGGGTCACATTGTGGAGCATCTGCTCCAGCACCTTGGCCGGATAGGCACGGGACAGACGGTCAATCATCGCCATCACCGCCTGGTAGTCCTTGACCATGGTTTCCAGGGCGGAATCCTTGATCGCCGGAGCCTCGGGATTCACATACAGCTGGGCGCCTTCAAGGGCCGTCTGGGTGAGGTAGGCTTCCTTCGCCTTCTCGTCCTTCAGGTACTGTTCCTGCTTGCCCCGCTTGACCTTGTACAGCGGCGGCATGGCAATGAAGACATGACCGCGCTCGATAATCTCCCGCATCTGGCGGAACAGGAAGGTCAGCAGCAGGGTTCGGATGTGGGAGCCATCCACGTCGGCATCCGTCATGATGATGATGGAATGGTAACGGAGCTTCTCCGGATTGAACTCCTCGCGGCCGATGCCACAACCCAGGGCGGTAATCAATGTGCCAACTTCTGCTGACGACAGCATCTTGTCAAACCGGGCTTTCTCGACGTTGAGGATCTTGCCTTTCAGCGGCAGGATGGCCTGGGTCTTGCGGTCGCGGCCCTGCTTGGCACTGCCGCCGGCGGAGTCACCCTCCACTATGAACAGTTCGGACAGGGCAGGGTCCTTTTCCTGGCAGTCTGCCAGTTTGCCCGGCAAACCTGCAATATCCAGCGCGCCCTTGCGTCGGGTCATATCACGGGCCTTGCGGGCGGCTTCCCGTGCCCGCGCTGCCTCGATCATCTTGTTAACGATCTGCTTCGCTTCATTGGGCTGTTCCTGAAGGAAGTCAGCAAACGACTGGTACATTTCCTGTTCAACCGCTGTTTTGACTTCGGACGAAACCAGCTTGTCCTTGGTCTGCGAGGAGAACTTGGGATCCGGTACCTTGACGCTGACAATGGCAGTCAGGCCCTCGCGGGCATCATCACCCGAAGTGGCAACCTTCGACTTCTTGCCAATACCCTCATGCTCGATGTAGTTATTCAGCGAGCGGGTGAGGGCAGCGCGGAAGCCCGCCAGGTGGGTGCCACCGTCGCGCTGGGGAATGTTGTTGGTAAAGCAGTAGATGTTCTCCTGGAAGGCGTCATTCCACTGCATCGCCACTTCGACGGCAATACCGTCTTCCCGTTCCCGGTTAAAATGGAACACCCGGTTGATCGGCGTCTTGTTGGTATTGAGGTGCTCAACAAAAGCGCGCAAGCCGCCTTCGTACTCGAACACTTCTTCCTTGCCACTGCGCTCGTCCTGCAGGCGAATGCGTACACCGCTGTTGAGGAACGCCAGTTCCCGCAACCGCTTGGCCAGGATGTCATAGTGGAATTCGATGTTGGTGAAGGTTTCCGGCGACGGAATGAAATGTACCTTGGTGCCACTGGCATCGGTGTCACCAACCATGCTCAGCGGGGCCTGAGGCACGCCGTGGTGGTAAACCTGCTCCCAGACCTTGCCGTCACGGCGGATCGTCAGGGTCAGCGCAGCTGATAGCGCATTGACCACGGACACACCCACACCGTGCAAACCACCGGATACCTTATAGGTGTTGTCGTCAAACTTACCTCCGGCGTGGAGCACGGTCATGATGACCTCGGCGGCGGAAACACCTTCCTCTTCGTGCAGGTCGACCGGAATCCCCCGGCCATTGTCCTTGACGGTGACCGACTCGTCCGGATGGATGATGACGCCGATTTCGGAGCAATAGCCAGCAAGCGCCTCGTCAATGGAGTTGTCGACGATTTCAAAGACCATGTGATGAAGGCCGGTGCCATCATCGGTATCCCCGATGTACATTCCCGGCCGTTTACGCACGGCATCAAGGCCTTTCAGGACTTTGATACTGGAGGAGTTGTAACTCGATTCACTCATTAGGACGCTCCTGAAGCGCAGGTGTCTATTCTTCCGTTAAGCCGCCATGTTCCACGTGGAACATCCGGTACTCCGGTACGGTGCCCGGCCACAAATCCTGCGGCTGCGGCTTTTCAATCGATGTCATGAACACCTGACACCGCAATTCATAAAGTTTCTGGGCCAGCATGGCCCTGTGCCCCACATCCAGCTCGGCGTTGATATCGTCCAGCAGGAAGGTCACCTGCTTGCCAAGTCGGTTAAGCACGATGCCTTGGGCAATTTTCATCAAAATGACCAGGGTCTTCTGTTGGCCTCGGGAAAAGGTTTCAGCCACCGGGCGGCCCTGAAAACGCATGCGGATATCGGCGCGGTTGGGACCATAAAGCGTATGGCCCATCCGCATTTCCTGTTCGCGATGGTTTGCAAGAAGCTCGGCCAAGGGCTGACTGGTGTCCCAGCCCGGCGCCAGATCCATCTTCAGTCCCGCTGTCCAGGGTGTCGGAACCTCTGTCAGCAAGCGGTCAAATGCCTGCCGAAAGAGCTCGAACGCTGCCTGGCGAGCCTCATTCACCCGGGTTGCCAGAACCTCGTACTGCCTGTCCCAGACCCGGATCAGAGCCTCGTCTAGTCTACCATTTCTCAGCGTTTGATTCCGCTGAGATATCACCCGCTGACACTGTTGCCACACCGACGAGAATTCAGGTTCCACGTGGAACACTGCCCAATCCAGAAACTGCCGTCGCTTACCCGGGCCGCCAGCAACAATCTCAAAAACGCCCGGATCAATCACCGATACCGGAAGATGCCGGGCCAGCACCGACAGATTACGCACGGCTTCGCCATCCACCCGCAGGGTTGTTTCCTTGCTCGCCAGGTTGCGGCCGATACCGAGTCGGTGCACCAGTTCCGGCTGCGCGCTGACCGGCAACCTTCCAGCCAGGCTACCACCGAGGCCGCCATCCAACCCACCGAAAACCGTAAAGTTCTGATGACCGTGCTGACAAACTGCCTGATGGCGATTTACCCGAAAGGAACGACCGAGCCCCAGATAACCAATGGCTTCCAGCACGCTGGACTTGCCACTGCCATTCTCACCGAACAACAGATTGAAAGAAGGGGAGAACCACACTGGCGCATCGACAAGATTCCGGAAATGTTCCGTCTGCAGTTTTACCAGTGCCATAGCATCTCAATGGAAAACAGAAAGGACAAAAAAAAAGCAGCGGGCCGGAACACTCCGGGCCGCTGCTTTAGTGTACAGAAGATCAGTGCAACATGGTGAGCCTTTCATCCATGAACACATCCATCTCCGGCGCCAGAATGTGGACATAGCGGTCAAAATACAAAAACTGCTTCAGCAACAACGCAAACTCCCGGGGGAAATGCAGGCCATGACTTTCGCCCACCCGCACCATATCCATCAGGATACTGTTGACATCATCTTCCGCCTGATCCGCCTCATAGGGCACATGGTCGGGCACCATGCGGTCCATTTGCTGATACAGCGTTCGCAAGTCGTTGGCGAGCGCACTGACCACCACCGATTCCCGGGTAATACCGATCCGGGTCATGGCATCCGCCATCCCCTCGAAGTTACCCACCATCACCGCGGAGATGAAATCGCTCACTGCCTGCCAGGTATCCGGGCGGATCCGGCCAACGATCCCGAAATCAATAAACCCGACCCGGCCGTCCTGCAAAACCATCAGGTTGCCGGCATGTACGTCCGCATGGAAAAATTCGCACTTGGTCAGGCTGGCAAACCAGGTATTCATCGCGGTAATCAGCGTGCGCTCGGGATCCCGGGCATAACCGCGAATGCTTTCCAGATCGGTCAGCGGAACCCCGTAGAACCGCTCCATGGTCAGAATCCGCCGCGAACTGCAGTGTTCATACACCCTGGGCACCGTCGCCTCGTCGTTATGGGTATCGAGGAGGAAAGTACGGAACACCTTGAGGTTGTTGGCTTCCTTGATGAAGTCGCACTCCTCCATCATCGTACGCTGAATCTCCTCGACGATCCCGGACAGCGACGTCCACGACAACTTCGGCGCCAGGGTTTCAAGAATCCGCGCCGCCAGATACAGGAAGTTCAGGTCCGTGAGCAGGATGTTTTCCACCCCCGGCTTCTGAACCTTGATCACCACGTCTTCACCGGAAACCAGCTTCGCGGCATGAACCTGGGCAATCGATGCCGACGCCAGCGCGACCGGATCGATCTCCGCAAACACCTCTTCGATCGGCCGGCCCAACTCGTCCCGGATAATCTTGCGAATCACGCTGAACGGCAGGCTCGGCGTCTTATCAAGACAATACTGGAATTCTTCGACGTATTCCTTGGGAAAGAAGGTAGGCGAGCTGGCAATAAACTGCCCCAGTTTTATATAGGTCGCCCCGAGTGATTCAAACGTTTGCCGCAACAAACGCGGAGCAGGGGGCCGATCCCCCCGTGCCCAGTTCAGACCGGTACGCCCCAGCACCGCCAGCGTCTGCCCGATCCTGAACGCGCCCTTGATACCGTTCGTTACTGCCGTCATGATCGCCTTCCTTCCCACATTCATCCTGATTTCCGATGAGCTGCCAGCCGTGGCCTTGCCCATACCCGTGCGACCCTCAGAGTCGCATCGGCATGACCACATAGAGGCAGCGGTTATCATTCGGTGCTTCAATCAATGCACTGCTGTTGGGGTTAGCCAGCGTCAGTTTGACCTGTTCCTCTTCCAGCGCATTCAGCACATCCACCAGATAGCCTACATTAAAGCCAATCTGCAGGGATTCGCCCTGATACTCCACCGGCAGCGCGTCTTCGGCCTGTTCCTGGTCCGGGTTATTGGCGAACACCTGCAGTTGATTCGCCGACAGGTTCAGCCGTACCCCCCGAATATTCTCGTGCGACAGGATACCCGCCCGTTGCAGGGTGTTCTTCAGCGTGGCGCGATCGGCCAGCACCACTTTGTCCCCGCCCCTGGGGATTACCCGGTTATAGTCGGGGAACTTGCCCTCGATGAGCTTCGAGGTAAAGGTGTATGAACCCACCGTGGCGCGCAGGTGATTGTCACCAATCACCAGCGTCACCGGGGTTTCCACGTCGTCCAGCAACCGCGCCAGTTCCAGCACCCCCTTACGGGGCACGATCACCTGCCGCAGGGACTCGCTACCAGTGGCCAGGTCATGCTGGGCCATGGCCAGCCGATGGCCATCGGTCGCCACCGTACGCACATGACCGGTATCCACCTCCAGCAACAGACCGTTCAGGTAGTACCGCACATCCTGCTGCGCCATGGCGAATGCGGTGGCATCCAGCATCCGACTCAGTTCTTTCTGCGGCAACTCCAACCGGAAACTCGCCGCTTCGTCCTCAACGTTGGGAAAATGCTCGGCAGGCAAGGTGGACAGGGTAAAATGACTGGCGCCACAGCGCAGGTGCAGCCGGTCTCCTTCCAGCCCCAGCTCTATCGGCGCCTCGTCGCCCAACGCGCGGCAGATATCCGACAACTTGCGCGCCGGGACGGTAATCCTACCGGGTTGGTCCACATGCACCGGAACGACCCGGCCCACCAGTTCCACTTCCATATTGGTGCCGGTCAGGGTGAGGGTATTGTCCTCCGCCACCAGCAACACGTTCGACAGCACCGGCATGGTCTGTTTACGCTCAACGACACCGGCAATGGACTGTAACGGAGTAAGTAGCGCTTCTCGGCTGATTGTCAGTTTCATGGCACTCGGCAATTTCTTGTCAGTTGGATGAATGGGGCTAAGGGTAACTGCGCGTTTCGCGGTTCGTCAGGTTGTGAGTAACCGCATGAAGTTCTGGTAATCTTCGCGAATATTCGGATCATTTTCCTGAAGTTCGACGATTTTCTTGCAAGCATGCAAAACCGTGGTGTGATCACGGCCCCCGAAGGCGTCACCGATTTCCGGCAGGCTGTGATTCGTCAGTTCCTTTGCCAGTGCCATAGCTACCTGCCTCGGCCGGGTGACCGTGCGGGTCCGCCGCTTCGATAACAGATCCGCCACCTTAATCTTGTAATACTCGGCCACGGTGCGCTGGATATTATCGATGCTGACCTGCTTCTCATGCAGCGCAAGCAGGTCCTTCAGGCTCTCGCGAATAAACGGCGGGGTGATCTCGGAACCGGTGAAGTGAGCATTCGCTATCACCAGACGCAGTGCCCCTTCGAGCTCCCTTACGTTGGAGCGGATCTTCTGGGCAATAAAAAACGCCGCTTCACTGGTCAGCCGAACATTCGCCTGTTCCGCTTTCTTCATCAGGATCGCCACCCGGGTTTCCAGCTCCGGTGGCTCCACCATCACTGTCAGTCCCCAGCCAAACCGGGACTTGAGGCGCTCTTCCATGTCGACAATTTCCTTCGGAAACCGGTCACAGGTCACGATCACCTGCTGTCCCCCTTCAAGCAACGCATTGAAGGTGTGGAAAAACTCCTCCTGGGAACGCTCCTTACGGGCGAAGAACTGAATGTCGTCGATCAACAGCGCGTCGACCGAGCGGTAATAACGCTTGAATTCGTTGATCGCGTTCAGCTGCAGTGCCTTGACCATATCCGCCACAAACCGCTCTGAACGCAGATAGGCCACCTTGGCACGGGGATTCCGTCGCACGATCTCATTACCGATCGCGTGCATCAGGTGGGTCTTGCCCAAACCGACGCCACCATAGAGAAACAACGGGTTGTAGGCACCACCCGGATTCTCCGCAACCTGCATCGACGCCGCCCGCGCCAGCTGGTTCGACTTACCCTCGACAAACGTATCGAAGGTAAACCCTTCGTTCAGAAAGCTCTGGTGCTTGATGTCACCTTCCACCTGCACCGACCTGCGCGCGGTCTGGGCAGCCTTGGGAACCGTGTCGACCACCGTCGCCGCAACACCCTTTTCCTCGTCGGTCACCCGGCTGCCCGACTCATCGTGCACCCCGGGGCGGCCCTGGGCCGAATCGGTTGCCCGCACCACCGGTTCGCCCGCCCTCGGAGCCGAACCCACCTTCATATTGACCCGCGGAGCCTGCCCGCCATGAAGATCCTTGAGCACTTCCTCGATACGCCGCAGGTACTTTTCATTAACCCAGTCCATCACAAACCGGTTCGGCGCAAACAGCATCAGCTGATCCTCGCGCTGGTCCGACTGCAGCGGCCTCAACCAGGTATTGAACTGCTGGGCGGGAAACTCATCCCGGAGTACTTCTAGACATTGATGCCAAATGGTCTGCGGCACGACAGCCTGCCTCCGATGTCATGGATATTCCTCGTGTCCGGATCTTGTGAACCCGGTGAAGAGATGACCTCGGATTCTACCTTGCGGGACCCCCGAGTAAAAGGGGAAAAGCCGGGTCATAAACAGCCTGTGGAAAGTTATCTGTTTATGATTCATATTGTTACGGACTTACCTACAGCCTTGTGTACAGAAATTACTTACCGACCAAGTTACCCACACCCCCTTGTGTGCAGACCACTCCAAGCCCTGTGTTTAACTCACCGGCCGACATGGGGATAACTCTCCATCCCGTCCGGAAACCACTTTACCCACAATCCGCCATTCAGTTATCCACAGCGCTCAATGGCACCTGTCTACCTGTTTATAAAGTGGATAGCTCATTGAATAGTTTATTGAAAAGGAACCTTTCCACAGTTAATGACTCCCCTAATAACAGTAGTAATAGAATTCTTTAAAAAACTTAAAAGACCTTACTGACTTTAATTAGCCAACGTATAACAGCGGCAGATCCGACCTGGCCGGAGGCCGGTCCGCATCCGCTAACCGGCCATAAGCATTTTGGCCTACTGGAAAAGCATTGAAATCTGCAGCCAGTTTGCATAGAATGCCGCACCTGTTTTGGCTGTACATTTTCCAGCCAACCCATGAATGTCCACCCTACGTAATGTGAGATAGTCACCATGAAAAGAACGTTTCAACCAAGCGTACTGAAGCGTAAGCGCGTTCACGGTTTCCGTGCCCGTATGGCCACTGCGAACGGCCGCAAGGTTCTGGCCCGTCGTCGTGCCAAGGGTCGTGCCCGTCTCTGCGCATAAGACCTGGTCAGCCTGATGAAGGCTTTGACCTTTCCAAAATCCTCGCGGCTGCTCAAGTCCCGGGATTACGGCAAAGTCTTCAATGATGTTCGCGTCCGGGTTCCACACCGGCATTTTCTGATTCTGGCAACACCCAATGATTTGGGCCACCCCAGGGTTGGTCTGGTGTTTGCCAAGAAGAACCTGAAGCATGCGGTACAACGTAACCGCATCAAGCGTCAGGTACGCGAAACATTCCGGCTGGAGCAAGACCTGCCCGCCATGGACATTGTGGTACTTGGCCGGCAGGGCCTCGCTTCATTGGATAACGCCAAGGTCCGGAACCTGCTTCAGGATATCTGGCGACGACTGAAAACCAAATCAGCGCAGGGTTCACTGTCATCACCAGCGGCAGCATCGCCCGACGGTAAAGGAACCGGCTAATGCGCAAGCTATTGCTCCTTCCGATCCGTTTCTACCAATACGCAATCAGCCCGCTGATGGCCAGTCATTGCCGTCATTACCCCACCTGCTCCCAATACGCCGTTGAAGCCATTACCCGCCACGGTGCGCTCAAGGGACTTTTTCTGGCCTCAAGACGCCTGCTAAGGTGTCATCCTTGGGCAGAAGGCGGGTATGATCCGGTTCCGGGCACCGAAAACAGCAACCAGCCTCGCTCTGCCATTTGCTGTCAACCGGATAGCCAATCACCCAACTCCAACCAGACAACACACTGAGTCTATGGATATTCAACGCATCGTACTGTTTGCCGGTCTGGCTATTGTCAGTTATCTGATGGTGCTGGCCTGGAATGAGGACTACCACCAGCCTCAACCCGTTGCCCAAGTTGCCCAGCAGGCCAATGGCAACAGCGCCGGCGGAGACTTCGCCACCCCGCCGACCACCACTACCGGGACGGCCAGCGATGGTGAATTCACCACTCCGGAGAGCGGCAGCACCGACCTTGGCGCAGCAGCCACTGCAACAGACATCAGCGATCAGTTGATTACGGTGCGCACCGATGTCTTTGAGCTCAAGATTGATCGGGTTGGCGGCAATCTGGTCGAGTCGTCCCTGCTCAACTACGACGACTCCCTGAAGAGCAAGGCACCCCTCAAGCTTCTGCAGAGCAGTAATGGCCGAACCTATATCCTCGAGAGCGGCCTGATCGGCAAGAACGGCCCGGACAGCCGCAAGAACGGTGATACTCCGGTCTATCAGAGCAGCGCGACCGAGTACCGTCTGGCCGAAGGTGATAACGAACTTGCTATCGACCTGGTCCACACCACCGATGCCGGTGTGAAGATCACCAAACAATACCTCCTGGCCCGCGACAGCTACGAAATCGGCGTCCGCTACCTGATTGATAACCAGTCAGCAGCTCCCTGGGAAGCCAACCTGACCGGCAAGATTGTGCGTGACCAGGCCCCGGATCCCACGGCCCAGAACAGCCTGGGTATCCAGGCTTTCCTCGGGATGGTCATGAGCACCCAGGAAGATCCCTATGAAAAATTTGATTTCAGTGACCTGTCGGAACAACCGATCAACCAGACAGTAACCAATGGATGGCTGGCGTTTCTGCAGCATTACTTCCTCAGTGCCTGGATTCCGGCAAAAGACCAGCCAGCCCAGTTCCAGACGACCCGCAGGGGCAGCCTGTATGTGATGGGTTTCGTCAATCCCGCACTGCAGCTTGAACCTGGCCAGAGTGGTGAAGTCAGTGCCCGCGCCTACGTGGGTCCGAAAATTATCGATCGACTTGAAGCCGTCGCCCCCAACCTTGATCGGACGGTGGATTTCGGCTTCCTGTTCTTCATCGCCCTGCCGCTGTTCATCGTTCTGGAATGGTTCCATGGACTTGTCGGTAACTGGGGTGTAGCGATCATCCTGCTGACCGTACTGGTCAAGGGCCTGTTTTTCCATTTGTCAGCCACCAGTTACCGTTCCATGGCAAGAATGCGCGCCGTGGCACCGCAACTGACCCGGCTGAAAGAATTGTATGGCGACGATCGCCAGCGCATGTCCCAGGAAATGATGGCGTTGTACAAGCGGGAGAAGATCAATCCACTGGGGGGCTGTCTGCCCATCTTGGTCCAGATGCCGGTCTTCATCTCCCTGTACTGGGTACTGTTCGAGAGCGTCCAGCTGCGCCATGCGCCGTTCATGCTGTGGATCCACGACCTGTCGGTGATGGACCCGTACTTTGTGTTGCCGATTCTGATGGGCGCCAGCATGTTCCTGCAGATGAGCCTGAACCCGACGCCACCGGATCCCATGCAGGCGAAGATCATGAAAATGATGCCACTGATCTTTACCGTGTTCTTCCTGTGGTTCCCGGCTGGCCTGGTACTGTACTGGCTGGTGAACAACATTCTGTCGATCAGCCAGCAGTGGTACATTACCCGCAAGATTGAAGCGGAAGTTGCAGGTAAAAAGCACTGACCGGTGCCGTTAACCTGACCCAGACAGAGGCTCCGTGACGGAGCCTCTGTCATTTCAGCCGGATGGAAACCCGATGAACCAGACCACCGACACCATTGCCGCCATTGCCACCGCTCCCGGTCAGGCCGGGGTGGGAATTGTGCGGGTTTCCGGCCCGGCAGCGGCCGCCATTGCCCGCCAGATGCTGGGTTTTGAACCGAAGCCCCGGTTTGCCCATTTCGGCCCGTTCCTCGACCGCCGGGGTGAGCTGATCGATGAGGGCATCGGGTTGTTTTTCCCCAATCCGCAATCGTTCACCGGTGAGGATGTGTTCGAACTCCAGGGACACGGCGGAACGGTGATCCTGGACCTGCTGTTGCGTGAGGTCTGCAGCCTGGGCGCCCGCCTCGCCCGGCCCGGTGAGTTCTCCGAACGGGCCTTCCTCAACGACAAGCTGGACCTGGCCCAGGCCGAGGCCATTGCCGACCTGATCGAGAGCAGCTCCGAACAGGCCGCCCGCTGTGCCGTGCGGTCCATGCAGGGAGTGTTTTCAAAACGGGTGGATGACCTGGTAGAGGCCATTACCCACCTGCGCATCTATGTGGAGGCGGCCATCGACTTTCCGGAAGAGGAAATCGATTTTCTGGCGGATGGCAAAGTGGCGTCCGACCTGCAGAACCTGCTGGAGCAGGTGGAGCAGATTCTGGCCGAGGCCCAGCAAGGCACCATTTTGCGTGATGGTATGAAAGTGGTCATCGCCGGCCGGCCAAATGCCGGCAAGTCCAGTCTGCTCAATGCCCTCGCAGGGCGTGAAGCCGCCATTGTGACGGCCATCGAGGGCACCACCCGGGATGTGCTGCGGGAGCATATCCACATCGATGGTATGCCACTGCACATCATCGATACCGCCGGGCTGCGGGACAGTCCTGATGAGGTGGAACAGATCGGCATCGCCCGCGCCTGGCAGGAGATCCGCCAGGCCGATCGAATCCTGCTGATGGTGGATGCCACCACCACTGACAAGACCGAACCCCATGAAATCTGGCCGGACTTTATCGACCAGCTGCCCGCCGCTGCGCCCCTGACGGTGATCCGCAACAAGGTGGATTTGTCTGGTGAGCGTGTTGGCATCAGCGCCGAACCGCACCAGAGCGCCCCGGTTATCCGGCTTGCGGCCAAAGCGGCGGAAGGCCTGGAGGTGCTTCGCGAGCACCTGAAACAAAGTATCGGTTTTGCCAGCACCACCGAAGGCGGATTCCTTGCCCGCCGGCGTCACCTTGAGGCCCTGGAACGGGCCCGGGGCTCCCTGCTGCAGGGCCAGTCCCAGCTCGAAGGCTATGGGGCCGGTGAATTACTGGCCGAAGACCTGCGTGCCGCCCAGGATGCGTTGGGGGAAATCACCGGGCACCTGACGCCGGATGACCTGCTGGGCAAGATATTCAGCAGTTTCTGTATCGGGAAATAGCCAACACCATCAGGCCACGTCCTCCGGTTGGGTCAGCCTGGCCGGTGCGCTGTCGGCAACCAACCTGATGAAAAAGACCCCGGCGGTAAACGCCGGGGTCGAAACGCACCGCGGTTAAGCGGTGAAGGCCATGTGGTCTGCTTCCAGCTGCATCAGGTTCCGGGTCGGACTCAGCATACTGGTGGCATGGGCCTGGGCACGGGGTAGCAGGCGGTCGTAATAGAACTCGGCGGTTGCCAGCTTGGCGTTATAGAACTCCGCCGCGTCGTTACCGCCGTTGTCGAGTTTATCGACCGCCACTGCCGCCATCCGGGCCCACATGTACGCCATGGTCACGTAGCCACTGAACATCAGGAAATCGTTGGCGGCGGCACTGACAAGGTCGCGATCCTTGCGGGCGGCGAGCATGATCCGTACGGTCAGCAGGTTCCATTGGGCAGTCAGTTTCAGCAGTTCCAGGGCAAACGGCCGCATCCGCTTGTCGGTCAGCTGCTTGCGGGCAAAGTTGGCGATCTTCAGGGTGAACTCCCGTACTGCGCCGCCCTGGGTCATCAGCAGTACCTTGCGGCCCAGCAGGTCGAGGGCCTGGATACCAGTGGTACCCTCGTACAGGGTGGCAATCCGGGTGTCACGGACAATCTGTTCCATGCCATGCTCGCGGATGTAGCCGTGACCACCGAACACCTGCATGCCGAGATTGGCCGATTCGTAACCCAGCTCAGTGAGGAAGCCCTTGAGGATCGGGGTCAGGAAGCCCAGCTTGTCGTCGTAGGCCGCCGCTTTCTTGTCGTCGCCTTCCAGATGACCGGCTACCATGTGGTCGGCCAGTCGCGCCGCGTAATACAGCATCGCCCGGCCACCTTCGGCCACCGCTTTCTGGGTCAGCAGCATCCGCCGCACATCGGCGTGGTGGATCAGTGCATCGGCCGCATGTTGCGGATCCTTCTTGCCGGACAGTGCGCGCATGGAACGGCGCTCCCGGGCGTATTCCAGGGCCCATTGATAGGACAGCTCGGCCGGGCCCACGCCCTGGATCGCGGTACCGATGCGGGCGGTGTTCATGAAGGTGAACATGCAGTTCAGACCCTCATTCTCCGGGCCGATCAGGAACCCGGTGGCACCATCGAAGTTCATGACACAGGTCGCGGAAGCCTTGATCCCCATTTTCTTTTCCAGGCTGCCGCAACTGACACCGTTGCGTTCGCCGACTCCGCCGTTACCGTCGGGCAGGAACTTCGGCACGATGAACAGGCTGATGCCGCGGGTGCCCTTGGGCGCGTCCGGCAGCCGGGCCAGCACGATGTGGACGATGTTCTCGGTGAGATCGTGATCGCCGGATGAAATAAAGATCTTGGTGCCGGTCACTTTGTAGCTGCCATCCGCCTGCGGCTCGGCCTTCGTCCTGACCTGGCCGAGGTCAGTACCACACTGGGGTTCGGTCAGGCACATGGTGCCACCCCAGCGGCCTTCGGTCAGTGGCACCAGGTAGGTGGCAATCTGCTCCTCGCTGCCGTGCAGCTGGATGGTGTTCATGGCACCGAGTGACAGTCCCGGGTACATGGAGAATGACCAGTTGGCGGTACCCATCATTTCCTGTTTGAACAGTCCGATGGAGGCAGGCAGTCCCTGTCCGCCGACTTCCTCGGGAGCAGACAGTCCCTGCCAGCCACCTGTCACATACTGCTGGTAGGCTTCCTTGTAACCCTTGGGCGTAGTGACCTCGCCGTTCTCCAGTTTGCAGCCTTCCTCGTCACCGCTCTGGTACAGCGGGCTGAGGACTTCTTCGCAGAACCGGGCACACTCGCCGAGAATGGCATCCACGATGTCCGGGGTTGCGTTCTCACCGTTGCTCAGGGACTGGTAGTGGCGCGGGTAGTTGAATACTTCGTTGAGCAGGAACTTCATATCCCGCAGGGGTGCCTTGTACGTTGGCATAGCGCTACCTCTGGAACTCGCAGTTGATCGTCGGGAACGGCCTCAGGCCGTCCATTGCGATCAGTTGTACGGCAATCCCGGGGAGCTGCCATTGACGGAAACCACCCGACGGTCTGTCAAAAAAGACAATTGGCTGAAATGACGGAAGGCCCGGGAGCCGGACCGGGAAGGCAGGGGACAGACTGATCGAGGGGCGGGTCAGCGACGTAAAACTCTGTTATCCAACGCAACGGCTGACCCAGCGAGAGTGTAAAAGTTATGCAAAACCGACGCCGCCTCACCTTCAGGACTGGCCCGATCTGCACAGTCTGGTTATTGTTGACCCTGACCTGGCTGGCTGGTTGTGCCGGCCCCGGCCTGGACGAGTATCGCAACCGGGTGCCGGAACTGCTACCTGCGCAGTTTTTTAACGGCGAACTTTCTGCCCGCGGGGTGGTCAAGGACTACACCGGCACGGTGATCCGGACCTTCGATGCGGATATCAGCGCGCACTGGGACAGCAACGGAGTAGGGACGCTGGACGAGGTGTTCCGCTTCGATGATGGTGAGGTGCAGACCCGAACCTGGACACTGACACCGGTCGATGCAGGTTACCGTGCCGAAGCCGGTGACGTTACCGAACCCGGCACCATGCGCTGGCAGGGTAATGCGATTCAGATGAATTACGTACTGCGGGTACCTTACAGGGACGGCACCCTTGACGTACGGATGGATGACTGGATGTATCTGGTGACCCCGGACACCCTGATTAACCAGACCACCATGACCAAGTGGGGCATCGAGGTGGGGGAAGTGCTGCTGGTGATTCAGCGGCGGTCACCGTGACGACAACATTACAAGAACCAACTGACCGGAAGACATCATGGCAAAGCAGTGGCTGATCGCCTTCGCACTGGTAGTCCTCGGCCTGGCCGCGGCCGGTACCTACACCTATCTCAGCCGTGGCGGCGAGGATGTTGCGGGCCAGGCCCGGCCACCAAGCATCGTCAATGCGACCGCGCCGGTGCTGGAAGTGGTACGGGATACCCTGTCTGCCGTCGGTAACCTGCGCTCCCGGGAAGCTGTGGAACTGACCACCGAGGTCAGTGGCCGTGTGGTGGAGCTGAACATTGCGCCCGGTGCCCGGGTGGCGCAGGGCCAGTTGCTGGTCCGCCTTGATGACCGCCAGGCCAGCGCTGACCTGCAGGTTGCCGAAGCGCAGCTGGCCGATGCCCGTCGCCAGTTTGAACGTGCCCGCAGCCTGCGCGCCAACAACAGTATTTCCCAGTCGCAGGTGGATGAGCTGCGCACCGCGCTCGATGTCGCCCGTGCCCAGCTCACGTCAGCCCGCACCCGGCTGGACAATCACCGCATCGAAGCACCCTTCGCCGGGGTGGTGGGGCTCAGTGAAATCAGCATTGGCGCCTACCTGGCGGCCGGTTCCGCGATCACCACGCTCGATGCCACCAATCCCATGGAGCTGAATTTCGCCATCCCCGAGCGTTTCCTCGGCCAGATCCGCCAGGGTCAGCCGGTCCAGGGGATGAGCCCGGCCTTCCCCTCCCAGAGCTTTGACGGCCGTCTGGTGGAACTGGGATCCCGCATTAACGAGCTCAGCCGCACCCTGCCGGTTCGGGCCCTGGTGGACAACGCCGAGGGCCGGTTGCGGCCCAACCAGTTCATGTCGGTCACCCTGGTACTGGGGGAGCGGGATGCCCTGGTCATTCCCGAGCAGGCGGTACTGATCCGCGGTGCCGATACCTATGTGTTTGTGGCCGATGACGGCAAGGCGCGGCGGGTTGCCGTGACCCTCGGCAGCCGTTCACCGGGTCGGGTGGAGGTGGTGACGGGCCTCACCGTGGACGACCAGGTGATTGTCACCGGTCAGGACCGGCTGAGCAGCGGTGATCGCATCGATGTGGTGGAGGATGACAGCGCCATCCCGGATAACCGTTTTGCCGTAACCCGGGAGTCGTAACCGATGATTCTGTCCGACGTCTCCATCAAGCGGCCGGTGTTCGCCACCGTGCTCAGCCTGCTGATCCTGGTATTCGGGATTGCGGCGTTGCTCGGCCTGCCGGTGCGGGAGTATCCGGACATCGACCCGCCGGTGGTGTCAATTTCCACGGATTACACCGGCGCAGCGGCGGAGGTGGTGGACACCCAGATCACCCAGGTTATTGAAGGGGCAGTCAGCGGGGTGGAGGGTATCCGTTCCATCGAATCCAGTACCGAACAGGGGGAATCCCGCACCACCATCGAGTTCCAGACCTCCCGTAACGTCGACATTGCCGCCAACGACATCCGCGATGCGGTGTCCCGGGTGGCGAACCAGTTGCCGGACGAGGCGGATCCTCCGGTGGTCCAGAAGGCCGACTCCGACGCCCGTCCCATGATGTGGATTACCCTGCGCAGCGAGGTCTGGGACAGCGCCGAGCTCAGTGACTTTGCCGATCGGGTGCTGGCCGACCGGCTCGCGGTACTCGATGGCGTGGCGGATGTCCGCATTGGCGGCGAGCGCCGTTACGCGATCCGGGTCTGGCTCGACCGCGAACGGCTGGCCGCCCGCGACATCACCGTTGCCGAGGTGGAACGGGCGTTGCGGGCCAACAACGTCGAATTGCCGGCCGGTTCGGTGGAATCCGCCACCCGGGACTTCACGGTGCGGGCCGAGGGCCGGCTGTCCACGGTGGAAGAATTCCGTAACCTGGTGATTCGCCGCGATGGCAACAATCTGCTGCGCCTGGGGGAGGTCGCCAACGTCCAGATGGGCGTGGAATCCGACACCAGCCGGTTGCGGGCCAACGGCCAGACTGCCATCGGCATGGGCATCATCCGCCAGTCCAAGTCCAACACGGTGGAGGTATCGAACCTGGTGCGGGCGGAGCTGGACAAGATTCGCGAGACCCTGCCGCCGGAAATCAGCATCACCGAAAGCTACGACGAATCCATCTTTATCCGCGCCTCGATCAGCGAGGTGATGACCACCCTGGCCATTGCGGTATCGCTGGTCATTCTGGTGATCTTCGTGTTCCTGCGGTCCTGGCGGGCCACCCTGATTCCGGCGGTGACCATTCCGGTGGCGGTGATTGGCGCGTTTATCGGGCTCGGCGCGCTGGGCTTCTCGATCAACGTGCTGACCCTGCTGGCGATCATCCTCGCCATCGGTCTGGTGGTGGACGACGCCATTGTCATGCTGGAAAACATCCAGCGCCGGATTGACGACGGCGAACCGCCGTTGCTGGCCAGTTACCGGGGTGCCAAGCAGGTGGCATTTGCGGTGATCGCCACCACCCTGACCCTGGTGGCGGTGTTTGTGCCGATTTCCTTTATGGGCGGCAACATTGGCCGGCTGTTTGCCGAGTTCGGGTTTACCCTGGCCACCGCGGTGGTGGTGTCCAGCCTGGTGGCACTGACCCTGGCACCAATGCTGTGTTCCAAGTGGCTCCGCCACAGTCCGGAGACGGTCGAAGGCCATCGCTTGTGGGCCGCCAGTGAACAGGTGCTGAACGGCCTGACCCACGGCTACGAGCGGCTGCTGCGGTTCTCTTTGCGCCAGCCCGGGCTGCTGATCGGCCTCGGCCTGGTGGGGTTGATCCTGGTGGCGATGATTTTCCCGCAACTGCCCCAGGAGCTGGCGCCTACCGAGGACCGCGGCGTGATCATCATGCCGTCCAAGGCCCCCCGGGGCTCCACGGTGGAGTACACCGATCATCACGTCCGCAAGGTGGAGCAGCAGTTACTGCCGTACCTGGAAGATGGCAGTGCCAATCGCCTGCTGTCCATCGTCGGCTTCCGCGAGGAGGCTGACAATGCCTTCCTGATCATGGGGTTGGCACCCTGGGATGAGAGGGACATCAAGCAACAGGCGATCACCAGCGAGCTGCGTTCCCGCCTGGCGGCCATTCCCGGCGTCCGTACCGTGGCGGTCAATCCGCCGGGGCTGGGCCAGCGCGGCTTCAGCCAGCCGCTGGAGTTTGTTATTGGCGGTCCGGATTATGAAACCGTGCAGGCCTGGAGTGAGGAAATCCTGGCCCGCGCCAAGGAAAACCCGCAACTGCTGAACCTGGAGACGGATTTCGAACTGACCCGTCCGGAACTGCGGGTCAATATTGACCGCGAGCGGGCGGCGGATCTCGATATCACGGTCGAAGATGTCGGGCTGACCCTGCAGACCATGCTGGCGTCCCGCCAGGTGACCACTTATATCGACCGCGGCCGCGAGTACGACGTGATTGTGCAGGCGGCCGATCTGGATCGGGCCACCCCGGAAGATCTCGGCCAGGTGTTCCTGCGGCCGCGGGCTGGCGGTGAGCTGATCCCGATGCAGGCGCTGGTATCGGTCACCGAAATCGGTGCCAACCCGGATCTCCGCCGGGTCGACCGGTTGCCTGCAGTGGTCATCAGCGGTTCTCTGGCAGAGGGCTACGACCTCGGCTCGGCGCTCACTTACCTCAACAATCTGGCGGTGGATAATCTGCCCCCGGAGGCCCGGGTCAGCTACAAGGGCCTGAGCCGTGAATTCGAGGAATCGTCGTCAGCGGTGTACGTCACCTTCGGGCTGGCATTCATCATCGTATTCCTGGTGCTGGCGGCGCAGTTTGAAAGCTGGATCCATCCGCTGATTATCATGCTGTCGGTGCCGCTGGCGGTGACCGGTGCGCTGATTGCCCTGCTGGTGTCCGGTATCAGTCTGAACATCTACAGCCAGATCGGCATTATCATGCTACTCGGATTGATGGCGAAGAACGGCATCCTGATTGTGGAGTTTGCCAACCAGCTGCGGGACAAGGGTTACGAAGTGCGGGACGCGATCCTGCAGGGTGCCATCCTGCGCTTCCGCCCGGTGCTGATGACCACCATCTCGACGGTGTTCGGGGCCATTCCGCTGGTAATGGCCAGCGGCGCCGGCGCCGAGAGCCGTGCCGCCATCGGTGTGGTTATTCTCGGTGGCCTGATCTTTGCCACCACCCTGACCCTGTTCATCATTCCGGTGCTGTATAATCTGCTCGCCCGGTTCGCCAAGTCCAGTAACGCAGTGGCGCTGGAGCTGGAAAAGCAGGCCAGCCTGGAGGGCGGTGGTCCTGGTTATGCCAGTGCGCCGCAGCAGCGGGCCGACGACTTCTGATGGCGAGGCCGGCAGGAGTGCCGGCCATTTTGCAGCAGAACAGGATCTACCATGCACAGTCAGTTCCGTTTGTTGGGGCAGCGGCGTTTTCTGCCGTTCTACCTCACCCAGTTTTCCGGTGCGTTCAACGATAACCTGTACAAGAATGCCCTGCTGTTGCTGATCACCTACAGCGCCGGCGGCCTGATGGGGCTGTCGGTGGATGTGGTGGTCAATTTTGCGGCGTTCCTGTTTATCCTGCCGTTCTTTCTGTTCTCCGGCATTGCCGGTCAGCTCGCCGATAAATACGAGAAGTCCCGCATCATCCGCGCGGTCAAGTTCCTGGAGATCGTGATCATGGCGCTGGCGGCGGTGGCGTTGTGGTTTGGCTGGTATGAGGTTTTGCTGGTGCTGCTGTTCCTGATGGGTACCCAGTCCACCTTCTTCGGTCCGGTCAAGTACGCCATCCTGCCGCAGGTGCTGGCGGACGACGAACTGGTCGGCGGCAATGCGCTGGTGGGCATGGGCACCTTTGTCGCCATCCTGTTGGGTACCATTGCCGCCGGCCTGCTGATGGGGTACGAGACCGCGGCGCGCCTGACCGCCATCGGAGTGGTGGTGATGGCGGTGCTGGGTTACCTCGCGGCACGCCAGGTACCGCAGACCGCGGCGGCGGCCGGGGACCTCAGGCTGAGCCTGCGGCCGGTGCGGGAAACCTGGCATCTCATGGTCCTGGCGGCAGAGCGGCGCCAGGTGCTGCTGGCGGTGCTGGCCATCTCCTGGTTCTGGTTCCTCGGTGCGGCGTACCTGACCCAGTTCCCCAACTTCGCCAGGACCAACCTGCGGGGCGACGAAACCGTGGTCACCTTGTTGCTGGCGCTGTTCACTATCGGTATCTCGGTGGGCTCGATGCTGTGCGAGCGGCTCACCGGACACCGGGTCAGCCTGCGGCTGGTGCCCTGGGGCGCGCTGGGGCTGAGCCTGCTGGGGGTGGATCTGTATTTCAGCGTACCGGAGGCGCCGGTGCCGTCCACCTGGCTGACCATGCTGACCGATCCCGTCTACCTCAGGGTGCTGGTCGATCTGATGGGCATTGGCATTGCCGGCGGTCTGTTCATTGTGCCGCTGTATGCCTACATCCAGCACGAAACGCCGTTCGGCAAGCGGGCCCGGCTGATTGCCGCACTTAATGTCATCAATGCCCTGTTCATGGTGGTCAGTGCGCTGGTGGCGATGGTGTTGCTCGGGGTGCTGGATTTCACCATTCCGGAATTCCTGCTCAGCCTGTCGCTGACCAACCTGTTAGTGGTTGCTAGCGCCTGGCGGCTGGCCAGGGTTGCAGTCAGCCCTTCCTGTGGATAATTGTTTGAACAACCCGCGCATAAGCGTTGAATAAAATTAATTAAAACCTTTTTTATCAGTTAGTTATGGTCATATTTCGGGCCTTTTGGCAGGCTCCCGTGATGTGGATAACTTTCTTGAAAACTTTTCTCAGGAGCGGGTTACAAGCTACTGAAAAGGATAAAATTTCACCAATTACCCATGATCCGGTCCGGCCCCGGCAGGGCACTTCAGACACCGTAGCGGGAGACCGATCCGTTACCGCCTTCCGCTTTTTCGGAAAGCTGGTTAAAATTTGCACATTCTGACTGCATTTTCCGGGGTGAGGCGTTATACTCCGCGGCCTGATTTTTATTCCCTTTTTCCCCTGAGGTGACGTGTGGATTTTCCGACCCGTTTCGATGTGATTGTCATTGGTGGTGGCCATGCCGGTACCGAGGCGGCACTGGCAGCTGCCCGCATGGGGTCACAGACCCTGCTGTTGACCCATAACATTGAAACCCTTGGCCAGATGTCCTGTAATCCGGCCATTGGTGGCATCGGCAAGAGCCATCTGGTGAAGGAAATCGATGCCCTGGGCGGAGCCATGGCGCGCGCGACCGACCAGGCCGGCATCCAGTTCCGCGTACTCAACAGCCGCAAGGGCCCGGCGGTGCGGGCCACCCGCGCCCAGGCCGATCGCATCCTGTACAAGGCGGCGATCCGCCACCTGCTGGAGAACCAGCCCAATCTGACCCTGTTCCAGCAGGCGGCTGACGACCTGCTGGTGGAAGGCGACCGGGTGACCGGTGTGGTTACCCAGACCGGCATCCGCTTCCATGCCCGCACCGTGGTGCTTACCACCGGGACCTTCCTGGGGGGCGTGATCCACATTGGCATGCAGCACCATGCCGGTGGCCGTGCCGGTGACGCGCCGGCCAATGCCCTGGCCAGACGACTGCGGGAACTGCCGTTCAACGTCGGCCGGCTGAAAACCGGCACGCCGCCGCGGATTGATGCCCGTACCGTGGATTTCTCGGTGATGCAGGAACAGTGGGGCGATGAGCCGACGCCGGTGATGTCCTTCATCGGCAGCCGTGACCAGCACCCGCAGCAGATCTGTTGCTACGTCACCCGAACCACCGAGCAGACCCACGACATCATCCGCAGCGGTTTTGACCGTTCGCCGATGTTCGCCGGCAACATCGAAGGGGTAGGCCCGCGCTACTGCCCGTCCATCGAGGACAAGGTCAATCGCTTTGCCGACAAGGACTCGCACCAGATTTTTGTCGAGCCGGAAGGCCTCACCACCCACGAGCTGTATCCCAACGGCATCTCAACCAGCCTGCCGTTTGATATCCAGCTGGCAGCGGTGCGCTCCATTCCCGGGTTCGAGCAGGCCCACATCACCCGGCCGGGCTATGCTATCGAGTACGATTTCCTCAACCCGCAGGATCTGCGTCACACCCTGGAGACCAAGTTTATCGGCGGTCTCTATTTTGCCGGCCAGATCAACGGCACCACCGGTTATGAAGAAGCCGGTGCCCAGGGCCTGCTGGCAGGCATCAACGCCGCACTGCAGGCCCAAGAGAAAGACCCCTGGTACCCGCGTCGTGACGAGGCCTACCTCGGGGTTCTGGTGGATGACCTGATTACCATGGGCACCTCCGAGCCCTACCGCATGTTTACCAGCCGCGCGGAATACCGGCTGATCCTGCGGGAAGACAATGCCGACCTGCGGCTGACCGAAACCGGCCGCAAGCTGGGCCTGGTGGATGACCACCGCTGGCAGCGTTTCAACACCAAGCGCGAGGCCATCGCCGGCGAGCGCAGCCGCCTCGAAACCACCCGGATTCACCCCGACTCCGCCGCCGGTGCGCGGGCCAACGGTTTCCTCAACCAGGCGCTGACCCGGGACCAGTCCCTGGCCGAGCTGCTGCGGCGGCCGGAAATCAGTTACCGCCACATTGCCGACATTGGCGAGGTCCGGGCGGAAGATCCGGACGTCGCCGAGCAGGTGGAGATCGAGATCAAGTACGAGGGCTACATCTCCCGCCAGGCCGACGAGATCGAGCGGTTGCGCCGCAACGAGAATACCTTGCTGCCGGCAGACCTGGACTACGACGTAATCGGCGGCCTGTCCAATGAGATCCGCCAGAAGCTGCAGACCGTCCGGCCGGAAACCGTGGCCCAGGCCTCCCGCATCCAGGGGGTGACCCCGGCGGCGATCTCCCAGTTGCTGGTGCACCTGAAAAAGCGTGACCTGCTGCGCAAGCAATCGGCCTGAGTACCCACGATGTCTGACACCATGTGGCAACAGCAGCTGGCGCAGGGCCTGCAGGAACTGGGTATTGAACTGGCTAGCGACCAACAGGCGCAGTTGCTGGCCTTCCTTGCCCTGCTCAACAAGTGGAACCGGGCCTACAACCTGACCGCGGTGCGCGAGCCGGCCGAGATGGTGTCACGCCAGCTGCTCGACAGCCTGAGTATCCTGCCCCGGGTGACCGCCGGCCACCTGCTGGATGTCGGCGCCGGTGGTGGTTTGCCCGGTATTCCGCTGGCCATCGCACTGCCCGGCACCCGCTTTACCCTGCTCGACAGCAACAGCAAGAAAACCCGTTTCCTCACTCAGTGCGTGCTGGAGCTCGGACTCACCAACGTCGAGGTCATCCATGGCCGCGCCGAGGCCTGCCAGCCCGACCAGCCGTTCCGCCAGATCAGCAGCCGGGCCTTTACTGCCCTCGCCAACCTGGTGAACTGGTGCGGGCAACTGCTGGCTGATGATGGCGAGTTCCTTGCCATGAAAGGCCAGTTTCCGGATGATGAGGTAGCCGCCCTGCCGGCGGGCTGGCGGGTAAGATCCCACCAGCCGTTGCAGGTGCCCGGCTGTACCGGGGAACGGCATCTGCTGATCATAGATCGCAGCACAGACCAGAACATCAACCAGACGGATTCCGGGACGGGAGGCTAGCCATGGCGCGAGTGATTGCGGTGACCAATCAGAAAGGCGGTGTCGGCAAGACCACCACCTGCGTCAATCTTGCGGCCTCGCTGGCGGCGACCCGGCGCCGGGTGCTGCTGGTGGATATGGATCCCCAGGGCAACGCCACCATGGGCAGCGGTGTCGACAAGAACAGCCTCGAGCGCTCCGGCTACGATGTACTGACCAAGCAGGCCACCGCCGCGGAAGTCATTATCCATGCCGAGGCATCCGGCTTTGACCTGCTGCCTGCCAACGGTGACCTCACTGCCGCCGAAGTGGCGCTGATGAACGAGATCGGCCGGGAATACCGGTTGCGACTGGCCATCAACAGCGTGCGGGAGAACTACGACTACATCCTCATCGACTGCCCGCCATCGCTCAGCCTGCTCACTGTCAACGCGTTGTCGGCAGCGGATACCGTACTGATCCCGATGCAGTGTGAATACTATGCACTGGAAGGCCTGGCGGCGCTGATGAACACCGTTGAACAGATCCAGGAAACGGTAAACCAGAACCTCCAGGTGGAGGGCATCCTGCGCACCATGTACGACCCCCGCAACAGCCTGACCCTGGATGTTTCCGGCCAGCTCAGCGAATATTTCGGCGACAAGGTCTACAAGGCGGTGATTCCCCGTAATGTCCGGCTCGCCGAGGCGCCCAGCTACGGCATGCCGGCGCTGAAATACGACCGGCTGTCCAAAGGGGCCATCGCCTATCTGGCGCTGGCCGGGGAAATGGTCCGTCGCCACGGCTCGGCAAAGACATCGCCGCCCGTTGCCGTGTAAGATAGCGGCCATACAGACGAACGACTTTCACCGGGAAGAATGACAAACACCATGGCGGCGAAGAAACGAGGATTGGGTGAGCGTGGACTGGGTGCACTGCTGGCGGGCTCCAAGGTCAGTCTCGACCAGGAGCTCAAGGGCCAGGACGGGGAACTCCGTGACATCCCGGTCGACCTGATCCAGCGTGGCCGTTACCAGCCCCGTCGTGACATGGATCCGGCCGCGCTCCAGGAACTGGCGGACTCGATCCGTCAGCAGGGGGTGATGCAGCCGGTGGTGGTGCGGCCGATTGCGGAAGGGCGCTATGAACTGATTGCCGGCGAACGGCGCTGGCGCGCCACCCAGATTGCCGAACTCGATCGCATTCCGGCCATCATCCGCGAGGTTCCGGACGATGCCGCCATTGCCATGGCACTGATCGAGAACATCCAGCGCGAGAACCTCAATCCGGTGGAAGAAGCCTTCGCCCTGCAGCGCCTGCAGGATGAATTTGGTCTGACCCAGGCCCAGGTCGCCGAGGCAGTGGGCAAGTCCCGTACCACCATCACCAACCTGCTGCGCCTGCTCGGCCTCACCGAGGACGTACGGGTTATGCTGGAGCACGGTGACCTTGAGATGGGCCATGGTCGCGCCATGCTGACCCTGCCCCCCGAACAGCAGATGCAGGTGGCCCGCATGGTGGTGGCCAAGTCGCTGTCGGTACGCCAGACCGAGGCCCTGGTCCGTCGCCTGCAGCAGGAGAATCCGCAGGCTGGCAAGCGCCCGAAGGGAACGCTGGACCCCAATATCCGCGCCCTGCAGGACGACCTTGCCGAACGCCTCGGGGCCCGGGTTTCCATCGACCATGGCCAGCGCGGCAAGGGCAAGCTGGTCATCGAGTACAGTTCGCTCGACGAACTGGATGGCATTCTGGGCCATATCAAATAACCCGCGCCCGCCGCGCGGTTTTCGGTACCGCTTTGCTGCGCCGAAAGAGCCCCCTACCAAAGTACGGTTTTCCGCCATTCCACAACATGTAGTGGTGGAAAACTGATCTGGCACCCATTTATGTCCGGAAGCCCGTAAACCGCGACAAATCGCGCCGTTTGACCGCATTTCCACCCCGGCAGTTTTGTTGATTAGTGCAAGTTGAACACCTATAATCTGCCGCGCTCGTATCGGTGTATTTGGTTATTTTCTGGACTGCATCGGATCAAAGCACCGTTTTTCCGGGACGAACATGACGAAGGCAAGCACCCGCGGCATCGGCCGCCCGCCCATCGCACGATGGTTTGTAATACAGAGTGTGGTACTGGTGTTCGTCAGCCTGGCCTTTTTATTTCGCAGCCAGGTCGCAGGTTATTCAGCGCTTCTGGGTGGGCTTATTTTTCTGCTGCCCCACGGTTACTTTGCGCTCAAGGCATTCCGCTACTCCGGCGCGCGGTCTGCCAGGAAGATCATGAGTTCTTTTTACCAGGGTGAGGCCGGCAAGCTCATCCTGTGCGCCATCCTCTTCACGATGGTGTTCAAATGGATTCAGCCGCTTGATGTAGCGGCACTTTTTTTAACATTTGCGATCATGCTGGTCACCAACTGGTTGACCCCGTTCTTTGCGAGCGGCAGAGCGCAGCGAAATTAACACGACCTGAGAGAACGTTATGGCAGGCAGTGCATCCGAATATATCCAGCATCACCTCCAGAACCTGACCTATGGCAAGCTTCCTGCCGGTTATGAGCGTGCCGATGGCACGGTGCTTGACCAGGCAACCTGGACCCTGGCCAAGACCGGTGCCGAAGCTTCCGACATGGGGTTCTGGGCGCTCCACGTTGATTCCCTCGGCTGGTCCGTTGGTCTGGGCCTGTTGTTCCTGTTTTTGTTCCGCCTGGCTGCCCGCCGTGCCACCAGTGATGTACCGGGTGGCTTGCAGAATTTCGTCGAAGTCATGGTCGAGTTTGTCGACAACAGTGTGAAGGAAACCTTCCACGGCAAGAACAAGGTGATCGCACCGCTGTCACTGACCATCTTCTGCTGGGTCTTCCTGATGAACCTGATGGACCTGGTGCCGGTTGACTTCCTGCCGCAGCTGTTCCACCTGGCGGGTGCCGATTACATGAAGGTGGTACCGACCACCGACGTTAACATCACGCTCGGCATGTCCCTCTCGGTGTTCGCGCTGATCATCTATTACAGCATCAAGGTCAAGGGTGTGGGCGGCTTCGTTGGTGAACTGACCTTGCATCCGTTCTCCTCAGACAACCTGTTCCTGAAGGTGCTGCTGATTCCGGTCAACCTGTTGCTGGAAGGTGTGAGCCTGCTGGCCAAGCCGATCTCACTGGCGCTGCGTCTGTTCGGTAACCTGTACGCCGGCGAGCTGATCTTCATCCTGATTGCGCTGCTGCCCCTGTGGGCACAGTGGACGCTGTCAGTGCCCTGGGCGATTTTCCACATCCTGATCATCACCCTGCAGGCCTTCATCTTCATGATGCTGACGATCGTGTACCTGAGCATGGCCCACGAGGACAGTCACTGACTGGGCGCTGAAACCGTAGTTTTTAAACCGTAACCCTTAAACTTAAACTGAAAACCTAACTGAAACTGGGAGTTATCATGGAAACTGTAGTTGGAATGACCGCGATTGCTGTTGCACTGCTGATCGGCCTGGGCGCTCTGGGCACCGCTATCGGCTTTGGTATCCTCGGTGGCAAGTTCCTGGAAGGCGCTGCGCGTCAGCCGGAAATGACCCCGATGCTGCAGGTCAAGATGTTCATCGTTGCCGGTCTGCTGGACGCCGTGACCATGATCGGTGTTGGTATCGCACTGTTCTTCACCTTCGCCAACCCGTTTGTAGGTCAGCTTTAATCGGGTCGCCATCCCGGGGATCACAACTCCCCGGTTTGTTGATTCACTACACAACAGGCGAGAGGTGAAGACGTGAACATCAATTTGACGATTATTGGTCAAGCCATCGCGTTCTTTATCTTTGTCGTTTTCTGCATGAAGTACGTATGGCCGCCGGTGATGGCTGCCCTGCAGGAGCGTCAAAAGAAGATCGCTGACGGACTGGCTGCCTCAGATCGTGCGGCACGTGACTTGGAACTGGCTCAGGAAAAGTCAGCCCAGGAACTGCGTGAAGCCAAGCAGCAGGCGGCAGCCCTGATCGAGCAGGCCAACAAGCGCGCCAATCAGATTGTGGAGGCCTCCAAGGAGGACGCTCGCAAGGAAGGTCAGAAGCTGATTGAGCAGGCCAAGGCCGAAATCGAGCAGGAGCGCAATCAGGCTCGTGACGCGCTGCGTGCAGAAATTGCCGCTATCGCGATTGCCGGTGCTGAGAAGATCCTGGAAACCTCTGTCGATGCCACCAAACACAGCGAGATGCTGGACAAGCTGGCAGCAGAACTCTAAACGACGAGGTTCATCATGGCAGAACTGAGAACGCTGGCCCGTCCTTACGCCAAGGCAGCATTTCAGGCCGCTCAGGACCAGCAACAGCTGGCTGACTGGTCCGAGCTGCTGACCCTGGCCGGACAGATCGCCGCGAACGCCGTAGTAAGACAGCTTCTCGCTAATCCGGGAATGGCAGAAACCAGAAAGGCCGAGCTGATCCTCGAAGTGACTGAAAAGTCCGTTTCCGAGCCGATCCGCAACTTCTTCATGGTTCTTGCCGAGAACCGCCGACTGGCTCTGCTTCCCGAGATTGCAGCGCTCTTCAACACGTACCGGGCTGATCTTGAGCGCACTGTTGATATTGAAGTAACCGCAGCGTTCGAGCTGACGGAAGAACAGCAACAGAAGCTCGCCCAGGCACTGTCGACAAAACTGGACCGCAAGGTTTCACTCGCGGCGTCAATGGACAAGTCTCTGATCGGTGGTGTGGTTGTACGCACCGGCGATCTGGTCATTGACGCGTCTGTCCGCGGAAAGCTGACCAAACTGGCCGACGCACTGGGCTCCTGATTTCAGCACAAGGTTTGAGGATAAAGGCATGCAGCAACTGAATCCATCCGAGATCAGTGACATCATCAAGAAGAGAATCGAGAAGCTCGACATCTCTTCCGAAGCAAAGAACGAAGGTACGATCCTGTCGGTTTCCGACGGTATCGTGCTGATCCACGGTCTCGCCGACGTTATGTACGGTGAGATGATTGAATTTGCCAACGGCACATTCGGTATGGCGCTGAACCTCGAGCGCGATTCCGTTGGTGCGGTGGTACTGGGTGACTACGAAGACCTGGCCGAAGGTCAGAAGGTTCGTTGCACCGGTCGTATCCTGGAAGTACCGGTAGGCCGGGAACTGCTGGGCCGCGTTGTTGACGGTCTGGGTAACCCGATCGACGGCAAGGGCGAGCTGGGCACCGAGCTGACCTCTCCGGTCGAAAAGGTGGCGCCAGGCGTTATCGCCCGTCAGTCCGTTGACCAGCCGGTACAGACCGGTCTGAAAGCCATCGACACCATGGTGCCGATCGGTCGTGGCCAGCGTGAGCTGATCATCGGTGACCGCCAGATCGGTAAGACCGCGGTGGCAATCGACGCGATCATCAACCAGAAGCACACCGGCATCAAGTGTATCTACGTTGCCGTTGGCCAGAAGCAGTCTTCCATCGCTGCCGTGGTGCGCAAGCTCGAAGAGCACGGCGCCATGGACCACACCATCGTGGTTGCCGCCGGTGCTGCCGATCCTGCAGCGATGCAGTTCCTGGCACCGTACTCCGGTACCTCCATGGGTGAGTACTTCCGTGACCGCGGTGAAGACGCGCTGATCGTTTACGACGATCTGTCCAAGCAGGCTGTGGCATACCGCCAGATCTCCCTGCTGCTGCGTCGTCCGCCGGGCCGTGAAGCCTACCCGGGTGACGTGTTCTACCTGCACTCCCGTCTGCTGGAGCGCGCGTCCCGCGTTAACGCCGACTACGTAGAGCAGTTCACCAACGGTGAAGTGAAAGGCCAGACCGGTTCCCTGACCGCGCTGCCGATCATCGAGACCCAGGCCGGCGACGTATCCGCGTTCGTACCGACCAACGTGATCTCCATCACCGACGGCCAGATCTTCCTGGAAACCAACCTGTTCAACTCTGGTATCCGTCCGGCCATGAACGCCGGTATCTCGGTATCCCGGGTTGGTGGTGCGGCCCAGACCAAGATCATGAAGAAGCTCGGTGGTAACATCCGTCTGGCCCTGGCCCAGTACCGTGAACTCGCCGCTTTCGCCCAGTTCGCTTCCGATCTTGACGAAGCAACGCGCAAGCAGCTCGAGCACGGTCAGCGTGTTACCGAACTCATGAAGCAGAACCAGTACAGCCCGCTGTCGGTGGCTGAAATGGGTACCGTTCTGTTTGCAGCCAACGAAGGCTTCCTGGACGACGTTGATGTCGACAAGGTTGTGAAGTTTGAAGCCCAACTGCTGGACTGGATGCGGTCCGAGCAGAAGGCACTTCTCGACAAGATCAACGAGAAAGGCGATTACAACGATGAAATCGCTGCCGGCCTGAAAGCTGCACTTGAGAAATTCAAGACCACTCAGAGCTGGTAAGAAGTCGGCCTGCGATTTGTCGCAGGCCGCTTTTCGTAGCAACGAGTGTCTAACTTGAGAAGGCAGTGAGTTATGGCCGTCGGCAAAGAAATACGTAACCAGATTTCGAGCATCAAGAGCACGCAGAAGATCACCAGCGCCATGGAAATGGTGGCGGCGAGCAAGATGCGCAAGGCTCAGGAACGCATGCAGGCTACCCGCCCGTATGCGGAGAAGATGCGTCAGGTGATCGGGCACATTGCCAAGGCGAATGCTCAGTACAAGCACCCGTTCATGGTCGAGCGCGACGTCAAGCGTGTTGGCTATATCGTGGTGTCAACTGATCGTGGCCTCTGCGGTGGTCTGAACATCAACCTGTTCAAAGCGCTTGTCCGTGAAATGCGAGCGTGGAAAGAGAAAGGCGTGGAAACCGATCTGTGTGCCATCGGACAGAAAGGTGCGTCGTTCTTCCGGAGCTATGGCGGTAACGTCATTGCGGCGCTGACTCACCTCGGTGACAGCCCGAGCTCCGAACAACTCATCGGCAACGTCAAGGTGATGCTGGACGCGTTCTCCGAGGGCAAGATCGATCGTCTGTATCTTGTCAGCAACGAGTTCGTGAACACCATGACCCAGAGCCCGCAGGTGGAGCAGTTGTTGCCCCTGCCTCCGAGCGAAGACGAAGAGATCAAGAACCAGTGGGATTATCTCTACGAGCCCGATGCCAGGCAGATCCTCGATGGCCTTCTGCCACGTTTCATAGAGTCCCAGGTTTACCAGGGTGTGGTAGAGAATCTGGCATGTGAACAGGCCGCCCGGATGATCGCCATGAAGAGCGCAACTGATAACGCCGGTAGCATTATCGACGAACTTCAGCTGGCTTATAACAAGGCGCGTCAGGCAGCCATCACCCAAGAGATTTCAGAGATTGTGAGCGGTGCGGCTTCGGTCTGATCCACCCCACAGTCCAACTGGTTTTATTGACTATTAGATAACGAGGAACCGAGCATGAGTAGCGGACAAATCGTTCAGATCATTGGCGCGGTTATCGACGTGGAATTCCCACGTGACTCCGTACCCAAAGTGTATGACGCACTGCTGCTTGAAGGTGGCGAAACAACTCTGGAAGTCCAGCAGCAGCTGGGTGACGGCATTGTTCGTACCATCGCCATGGGCAGCACCGAGGGCCTGAAGCGTGGCCTGACAGCAACAAACACCGGCGCACCGATTTCGGTACCGGTTGGTACTGCCACACTGGGCCGTATCATGGACGTTCTGGGTCGTCCCATCGACGAACAGGGCGAGATCGGCGAAGAAGAGCGCTGGGGTATCCACCGCAAGGCTCCGGGCTATGCAGACCAGTCTGCCTCTGCCGACCTGCTGGAAACCGGCATCAAGGTTATCGACCTGATCTGCCCGTTCGCCAAGGGTGGTAAGGTTGGCCTGTTCGGTGGCGCCGGCGTCGGCAAGACCGTAAACATGATGGAACTGATCAACAACATCGCGAAAGAGCACTCCGGTCTCTCCGTATTCGCCGGTGTTGGTGAGCGGACCCGGGAAGGTAACGACTTCTACTATGAAATGAAGGAGTCCAACGTTCTCGACAAAGTGGCCATGGTTTACGGCCAGATGAACGAGCCCCCCGGAAACCGTCTGCGTGTGGCCCTGACCGGTCTCACCATGGCCGAGAAGTTCCGTGACGAAGGTCGTGACGTACTGTTGTTCGTTGACAACATCTACCGTTACACCCTGGCCGGTACCGAGGTATCTGCACTGCTCGGCCGTATGCCGTCTGCAGTAGGTTACCAGCCGACTCTGGCCGAAGAGATGGGTCAGCTGCAGGAGCGGATCACCTCCACCAAGAACGGTTCTATCACCTCGATCCAGGCGGTCTACGTACCGGCGGACGATTTGACTGACCCGTCGCCTGCAACCACCTTCTCGCACCTGGATGCGACTGTGGTACTGAGCCGTGACATCGCCTCCAAGGGTATCTACCCGGCGATCGATCCGCTGGACTCCACCTCTCGTCAGCTGGATCCGCTGATCATCGGTCACGAGCACTACGAGGTCGCCCGTGGCGTGCAGACCAACCTGCAGCGCTACAAGGAACTGAAAGACATCATCGCGATCCTGGGTATGGACGAGCTGTCAGAAGAAGACAAGCTGACCGTAGCCCGCGCCCGTAAGATCGAGCGTTTCTTGTCCCAGCCGTTCCACGTTGCTGAGGTATTCACCGGTTCTCCCGGTAAGTACGTTCCGCTGAAGGAAACCATCAGCAGCTTCAAGGGCATCCTCAACGGCGACTATGACGACATGCCTGAACAGGCGTTCTACATGGTCGGCAGCATCGAGGAAGCGGTCGAGAAAGCGAAGGAAATGAAGGCGAAGGGCGACAAGTAACCTGAGCCATTGTTTCCGGATCGATCAAAGAGGCAACTGACATGGGTATGACCGTGCATTGTGATGTGGTAAGTGCCGAAACAAAGATCTATTCCGGATTGGTTGAGATGCTGATCGCGGCGGGTTCTGAAGGTGACCTGGGTATCGCCCCGGGTCACACCCCGCTGCTGACAGAATTGAAGCCGGGCCCTATTCGGATCATCAAGCAGGGTGGTGAAGAAGAGATTCTTTACGTATCCGGCGGATATCTGGAAGTGCAGCCCAATCTGGTAACTTTGTTGGCCGATACAGCCGTTCGGGCCAAGGATGTGGACGAAGCTGCCGCTATCGAAGCCCAGAAGGCGGCCGAGACTGCACTTGCCAACAAGACCGGTGAATTCGAGTATTCCCGTGCCGCTGCCGAACTGGCCGAAGCTGTTGCCCAGCTTCGCACCATTCAGCAGCTGCGCCGCAAAGTGCGTTAAGCGCTTTCGGTCAGGAGTTACCGAACACCCGAAGCCGCATCCCCGACCGGGGCGGGCCAGCTATGTTCCTGCTGACCCGTTTCCACAGGGGCTGCGGCTTTTTTCTATTTTCCAGCACAGCGGATTAACGCGCGGGAGCGTTGAACGGATATGACACCTCTTCACGTCGTGATCCTGGCAGCGGGCCAGGGCTCCAGAATGAAATCGTCGTTGCCCAAGGTCCTGCACCGGGTGGCCGGCAAGCCGATGCTGCACCATGTGATCGATACCGCCCGGCAACTGGGCGCTTCCGGCATCCACACGGTGATCGGCCATGGTGCCGAGCAGGTCCGCACCGCCACTGCGCAATCCGACCTGAGTTGGGTGCTGCAGGAGCAACAGCTGGGCACCGGTCACGCCGTCGCCCAGGCCCTGCCGCAGCTGCCGGACGACGCCAGCGTCCTGGTGCTTTATGGCGACGTACCGCTGACCCGTCGGGAGACCCTGGAGAACCTGATCTCACAGGTAAGTGAGCAGTCACTTGCACTGCTGACCGTCAACCTCGACAACCCTGATGGTTACGGTCGTATCCTGCGGGATCAGGACGGCCGGGTAACCGCCATCGTCGAACAGAAAGACGCCAGCGCCGCCCAGCAGCAGATCTCCGAGGTCAATACCGGAATTCTTGCGGTGTCTGCCGGCCACCTGAAAGACTGGCTGCCCCGGCTGTCCAACAGCAATGCCCAGGGCGAGTACTACCTCACCGACATCATTGCCATGGCGGTGGCTTACGGGCTCGAGGTGAAGGTCTCGCAGCCGGCCAACCCCTTCGAGGTCCAGGGGGTCAACAACCGTATCCAGCTGGCGGAGCTCGAGCGCTGGTACCAGGCCCGCGAAGCCGAGCGGCTGATGACCGAAGGCGCTACCCTGGCGGATCCGGCCCGGGTGGACGTTCGTGGTGAGCTGACCATCGGCAACGACGTGCTGATCGATGTCAACGTGATCTTTGAAGGCCGGGTAACCCTTGGCAGCAACGTTTCCATCGGCCCGGGCTGCGTGATCCGGGACGCCACCATCGCGGACGGCGCCGACATCAAGGCCAACAGCGTGATCGAAGGTGCCATCGTCGGTGCCCATGCCCAAGTCGGGCCGTTTGCGCGGTTGCGCCCGGGTACCGAGCTGGCAGCCAACACCAAGGTGGGCAACTTTGTCGAAACCAAGAAGGCGCTGGTGGGTGAGGGCAGCAAGATCAACCACCTGAGTTATGTGGGCGATGCCGAGCTGGGCCGTAATGTGAATGTGGGTGCGGGAACCATCACCTGTAATTATGATGGGGTAAACAAGTTCCGTACCGTCATTGGAGACGACGTGTTCGTGGGCTCCAACAACTCCCTGGTGGCTCCGGTGACGATCGACAAGGGCGCGACCCTTGGTGCCGGTTCCACCATCACCCGTGATGTCGGGGAAGGGGAACTGGCGGTGGCCCGTGGTCGTCAGCGAAATATCGATAACTGGGACCGGCCGGTCAGGAAATCCTGAGGGCTTACGGGCTGTAAACAGCAACAACGAATTGAGAAACGTCGGGACAGGTAACTGAGCTATGTGCGGAATTGTAGGTGCGGTATCGGAAAGGGATGTTCAGGGTATTCTGCTGGAGGGGCTGCGTCGCCTCGAATACCGGGGCTACGATTCCGCTGGCATGGCGGTGTTGCAGGCGGATGGCAGCATCCGGCGGGCCCGGGAAGTGGGCAAGGTCGCCGCGCTGGCCGATGCCATAGCGGAAACCCCCTGCCGTGGTGACCTGGGGATTGCCCACACCCGTTGGGCTACCCACGGCGAACCGTCCCGGCTCAATGCCCACCCCCATATGTCCGGCGACCGGCTGGCCATCGTCCATAACGGCATCATCGAGAACTACCAGGAGCTGCGCGACCAGCTCAAAGCGGCCGGCTTCGAGTTCACCTCGCAGACCGACACCGAGGTGGTCGTCCACCTGATCGAGCAGGAATACCGCCGTACCGGGGCGCTGATCGAAGCCGTGCGCGCGGCGATCGGCCAGCTCCGCGGTGCCTACGCGCTGGCGGTCATGCACGCCGACGAACCGGACCACCTGGTGGTGTGCCGCGAAGGCAGTCCGCTGGTGGTGGGCGTCGGCATCGGCGAGAACTTCATCGCCTCGGACCAGCTGGCCCTGCTGCCGGTGACCGACCGTTTCATGTTCCTTGAAGAGGGCGACCTGGCCGATATCCGCCGCGACAGCGTCAAAATCTGGGACCGCAGCGGTGCCCCGGCCGACCGCGGCATCACCCGGTTTGAACACGGCGCGGATTCTGCCGACAAGGGCGAATACCGCCATTACATGCTCAAGGAAATCTACGAGCAGCCCAAGGTTATCAAGGCCACCATGGAAGGCCGCGTCACCGCCTCCCGGGTGCTGGAGCAGGCCCTGGGTACCGAAGCCGGCAAACTGCTGGAAAACGTTCGCCATGTCCAGATCATTGCCTGCGGCACCAGCTACCATGCCGGCATGGTAGCCCGATACTGGATCGAAGAGCTGGCCGGAGTACCCTGTTCGGTGGAGGTGGCATCGGAATTCCGCTATCGCAAGCACGTGATCCAGCCCGACACCCTGTTCCTCTGCATCTCCCAGTCCGGCGAGACCGCCGATACCCTGGCCGCGCTGCGTCAGGCCAAGGCGGCCGGCTTCCGCGCCGCGCTGGCGATCTGCAACGTACCGGGCAGTTCTCTGGTGCGGGAGTCGGATCTGGTGATCATGACCCAGGCCGGCCCGGAGATCGGGGTGGCGTCCACCAAGGCCTTTACTACCCAGCTCACTGCGCTGTTGCTGTTCACCCTGGCACTGGCCCGTCATAACGGACTCAGTGAGCAGCAGGAAGCCGAGATCATCGCGGCAATCCATCAGTTGCCCGGCCAGGTCGAACAAGTGCTGGCGCTGGACAGCGACATTGCCGAGCTGGCCCGAGCCTTCATGGACAAGAACCACAGCCTGTTCCTGGGCCGCGGTGCCATGTACCCGGTGGCCCAGGAAGGCGCCCTCAAGCTCAAGGAAATCTCCTACATCCACGCCGAGGCCTACCCGGCGGGTGAGCTCAAGCATGGCCCGCTGGCCCTGGTGGACAGCGAAATGCCGGTGGTCACCGTGGCGCCCAACAACGACCTGGTGGAAAAGCTCAAATCCAACCTGGAAGAAGTCCGCGCCCGCGGTGGCGAACTGTTCGTGTTTGCCGACAAGGCCGCCGAGGTGAAGGCCGGCGATGGCATCCACGTCCTGCAGATCCCGCCGGTCCACCCGATCACCGCACCGATTGTCTACACCGTACCGTTGCAGCTGCTGTCTTATCACGTCGCGGTGCTCAAGGGCACCGACGTCGACCAGCCGCGTAACCTGGCGAAGAGTGTGACGGTGGAGTGAGGGCCGGGTAGCGGTACGGGGCTATTCATCCCGTCGGTCCCCGAACGGGGACCGCGGGCAGGCGCTGTGGAAACTACATATCTCCCTGAAGTGTCCGGAAAAACTGTTTAACCTATTGTTTTAAAATACAAAAATCCTGTTTCACCGGTCGCCCCCGCAGCCCCCCGTGGCGGTTTGACCGAAGTTTACAATTGAGGGATGGTGCGGCCCTTCGCAGCTGACTAGTATTCGCGGCAGATTGATGATTAACCAATTTTGCCGGATTTCCGTTGCCCATGAAGCGCTCGCCCCTGTCTGCATTCTTCGCCTTGCTGCTGCTTTCCGTGTCGGCCTTTGCCGCGCCGGAACTGACAATCCGTCACGGGGCCCAGACCCTGGTTTTCGACCGGGAGGAACTGGAGACCTTTCCGCAGACCACCATCGTAACGGCGACGCCGTATTTTGACGGCACACGGGAGTTTACCGGGCCCACCCTGAGGCGGGTGCTGGAGGCGTTTGGCCTGGCCGGTCAGCGCGGGCTGACCTTCCGTGCCCTCAACGATTACCAGGTGACGGCAACCCTCGACGAGTTGATGGGCTTGGGGGCCATTGTTGCGACCCGGATGGATGGCAACCTTATGTCGGTGCGCAATCGCGGCCCGTTCTGGATCATGTTGCCGCTGTCGGACCGCCCGGCACTGAACAATGAGACCTTTCACCGCTACATGGTCTGGCAATTGTCCGCTATCGAGCTGGACTGACCATGATCCGGAAAACCGTGCAAAAACGGCTGCTTTTGCGGCGTACTTTTGTTTTCCTGTTCGTGGTAATGCTGGGGCTCGTCGGTGCCAGCTTTTACACCTACCTGCAGGATCGCAAGTTACAGTCATTTTCGCTGGCGGCGGTCCGGGTCTCGTCCTGGAGTCTGGCCCAGTTGCGGCAGGAGGCCAGTACCCTCGACCGGGAGTTGGCGCTGGCTGCCGCGGGAGTGGGTGACCCGGACGAGGTGATGCTTCGTTACGATGTGCTCTGGAGTCGCTATGACTATCTGTTGAAGAGCGATGAATCGGCACCCCTTCGCCACTACGGCGATAACGAAACGCGGCTGAAGGCGCTGTTTGCCGACTATCAGGCCCAGGAAAGCACGTTGCTGGCCGCGTCGGCGGCAGCGCAGCCTGGCTGGGAGCCGCTGGTATCGTTCTGGACCGGGCATAAGGCCCAGATTGATCGGCTGGTCGTCGATAACTTTATTGGTGGCAAGCTGGGCCAGCTGATGATTGATCTGGAGGCGTCGCGGGACCGGCTGTCCAGGCTGCGCCTGCTGACCCTGGCTGCGATCGTGATCATCTTTGCCTATCTGGCGCTGGCGCTGCTCGCCAGCCGCAAGCAGGCCCGCATCGACCGGGTGACCGGCCTGCCCAACAGCAACTATCTGCAATCCATCCGTACGGTAGATCCGGCCAGGGCCATTGTGGTGTGCGAGATCCGGGAATTCCAGCTGGTACTCGCCGAATGTGGCCAGCGGGAAGTCGCTGAACTGTCGCGGGCGTTTATCCGCCAGCTCTGGTCGAAGTTGGCCGCCACGGATGAGCTGATCCAGATCGCCCAGGGTGAGTTTGTCATCCTGGCCGTGCCTGCCGCCGGGCTAGAGATCGAAGAGATGGTTGGCGGGCTGGTGGCGGCCACTACGTTTGACTGGCAGATCGGCGATGCGGTAGTACGGATTTCCGGGGTGTTTGGTGCCGATGCGCCCTGTGTCGGTAACTGCTCCGGCTGGCAGTCCCGTTACCAGCAAGCCCACCGGGCACTGGCGCAGGCCCATCTGGAGGGGCGCTCCCATTACATCAACGGTGCCGAACTGCGCCGTCGTATCCGCCAGGAAACGGTGATCCACAGCGGCCTGGTCCGGTTTTTCCAGGGCGAGCCGTCGGGGCTGCGCCTGACGATGGTGTATCAGCCTATCGTCAGTGCCGACAACATTCGTCATATCACCGGCGCCGAGGTGCTGCTGCGCTGTCAGGACCAGGTCATCGGCTTTGTGCCCCCCAACCTGGTGGTGGAAATCTGCGAACGCTACGGTCTGGGCGAGGCACTGGGGCGGTGGATCTTTCGCGAGGTGGCCCGGGAAACCGGTCAGCTTTACGGGGAGTTGGGCTACCACGGTACCTTATCGATCAATCTCAATCCGGCCATGCTCTCGGAGACCCTGGTTGGCGATGTCCGGGCGTTGCTGATCGACGCGGGTATTCCGGCCACCGCGCTGTGCATGGAGATCACCGAGGATAACGCTGCGCTCAGCTTCGAGCGGGTCAATGAGCTGATCCGCCAGCTGCAGGCACTGGGCGTCACCTTTGCGCTGGATGATTTTGGTACCGGCCATTCATCCCTGGAGTATGTCCGGGAACTCAAGGTGGACCGGGTCAAAATCGACCGCTGCTTTGTCGATGGGATCGAGCATAACCGCGATATGGCCCGCTTTCTGGGTTCCATTATTGCGATGGCGGACCAGGCCTATATGAAGAGCGTGATCGAAGGGGTCGAGAACCAGGCCCAGTGGGATCTGGTGCGTCAGCTCGGGGGCACCCTCATTCAGGGTTACCACGCCTACCGGCCCATGCCGTTCAATGACTATATGGCACTGCTGCTGGATCCGCAGACCGAATACCCGACCGCAACGCCGCTGCCGGTTTCCGCTTCCCACCCTCTCGCAAGGTAACAAGACCTGTCATGGCGAACCTGTTGATCCGTTCGGTTTTGATGCTGCTGGCGCTGCTGGCTGCCCCGCTGCAGGCCGCCACGCTGACCTTTGGTGTGGTGCCCCAGGAGTCCGCCGGCCGGCTGGCGGAACAGTGGACACCGCTGATGCGCCTGTTGTCTGCCGAGCTGGGTGTCCCCGTCCGTTTTGCGACGGCACCGGATATCCCCACCTTTGAGCGGCGGGTGCTGGAGGGTCAGTACGACATTGTCTACATGAACCCGTATCACTATGTGGAGTTCAGCAGCAGCCCGGGCTATCGGGCCATTGCGCGGGAGGGTGACAAGCGGATCCATGGCATTGTGGTGGTTGCTGAAAGTAACCCTGCCACGGGTCTTGAGGCTCTCGAAGGCCAGACCGTTGCCTTCCCGGCACCGGCAGCATTTGCCGCGACTCTGCTGGTGCGGGCGGAGCTCGAACGGCTTGGAGTGCGCTATACCCCACAATTTGTCGGTTCCCACGAATCGGTCTACCTGAATGTTGCGAAAGGCTTCGCGGTGGCCGGTGGCGGCATAGAGCGCACCTACCACCGGGCCCTCAAAACCGGGCTGGAGGGGGTCAGGGTGCTCTGGCGCTCCAAGGGCTATACGCCCCATGCCTTTGCGGTGCATCCGGACGTCGAGCCAGAGTGGGGCCGGCGGCTGCAACAACTGCTCGTCGCCCTGGGCCAGAATGAGGACGGCCGGGCCTTGCTGGAGCGGCTCAACGTATCGCCCATCGTACCCGCAGCAGACAGTGACTGGGATGATGTCCGTGGGCTAGGACTCGACCTGATAACAACCCCAGGTGAGGATGCCCTTTGAAGCTGTCCCTGCGAACCCAGGCGGTGCTCGGGATCGGGCTCATCGAGGTCCTGATGCTGATGGTGTTGTTGTATTCGGTGTTTCATTTCATCAGCCGTTCGACGACGGCCGAGGTTGAGCGCAGGGCCCAGTCAATTGCCCGCGTCTTCGCCGCCACCGCAGCCGACGACGTGCTCTCCCTCGACCTGGGTTCGCTGCAATCGTTTGTTGATGCGGCGGCGGCAACACCGGGTACCGCCTTTGCCCGGGTGATCGACTATGACGGTCGCCTGCTGGCGCAGGCCGGGGATGCCGACGCCCTGTTGCAGCCGTTCGCGGTTGCGGGTGACAGCACCGCATTGCCGGATCTGTATATGGCAGCCGCCGCCATCGAAAAGGCCGGGCTGCACTATGGCACGGTGGAGGTGGGCCTGGACCTTCGCGCCCAGAACGCGGCCATCGCCGCACTGCGCACCAAGAGCCTGCTGATCGCCGCCGTTGAAGTGTTGCTGGCGGCGCTGTTCTCGATTGCCGCCGGGTACTACCTGGTGCGTCGCCTGCACCACATGAAAGTGGTGGTGGAGCGGGCGAATGCCGGAGATTACAGTGCAAGAATCCAAGACCGGGTTACCGACGAGGTCGCGGAACTGGCGCAGGAAATTGATCGGCTGACCGAGCGGATGCGGTGGGAGCACGAATCCCGGGGGCAGCGGGTTCGGGAACTGGAGGAGCTCAACCAGTTGCTGCAACGCAAGATTGCCGAATTGCGTGACCGCAGCTAGGAACGTCGCCGGTTAATCGGCTGCCCTGCCAGTCAGTCCTCCGTTCGGCCGGGCTTCCCGGCGGTCAGGGTATCGGTGGACGTCAGCGCCACCTGCACCATGCCGTGCTGCAGTTTTTTCAACAGATGCAGCATGCTGACTCCGTCATCGAAACTCATCCCCTGCAGGGCCTGCTGGTAGAACTCGGCAATGGTGCCCTGCAGCCGGTTCCAGAAGTCCCGGCCACTGTCGGTGAGGCAGACCAGTCGGGCACGGCGGTCCTGGGGATCGGGGATTCGGACCACATGGCCGTCCCGTTCCATCCGCTTCAGCACCCCGTCGAGGCTCTGCCGACTGACGTAGAGGTACTCCTTGAGCTGGTTGAACGAGGTGCCTTCCTCGAAACCTTCCCGTGACAGCGCACCCAGCACCGCCCATTGCACGGCGCTGATGCCCATCTCGTTCTGGACCTGGCGCTGGAGGATGTTTCCGGTCTGGAACAGGCGGAAAAACAGCCGGTTGGGAATGCCTCCGGATTCGTTGGCGATCATCTGTGCTCCTGTAGTGCTGCCCCGGCCGAGGGGCCAGGGCACGCTGTCTTCGGCACCCCGAATCGTGGAGGACAGGGGGCGCATCACTTGGGCAGGTATTCGCGTGCGATGATGTTCTTCATGATCTGCGCGGTGCCGTCACCAATCTGCAGGCCAAGCACATCCCGCAGGCGCTGGGCAAAGGGCAGGTCCTCGCCCCAGCCGGTGTGGCCGTGCGCCAGCAGGCACTGTTTTACCACATCGAATGCCAGTTTGGGCCCCCACCACTTGTTCATCGCTGCTTCGGCGTTGTGGGGCAGGTTGTTGTCCTTGAGCCAGAGCGCATGGTAGCACTGCATGCGTGCGGCATGAACGTAGGTCTGGTATTCCGCCAGAGGATGGGTCAGGCCCTGGAACGCGGCCAGGTTCTGGCCGAAGGCGGTACGCTCGGTCAGCCATTGCCAGGTTTCATCCAGTGATTGCTGCGCCACCGCCAGGCACTGCAGGCCGATCAGCGCACGGCTGTAATCGAAGCCCTGCATGACCTGTTTGAAGCCTTTGCCTTCGTCACCCATTCTGTGGCTGGCCGGCACTTCCACGTTGTCGAAGAAAATGGAGCCGCGGCCGATGGCACGCTGGCCATTATCCTCGAACCGGGTGGTGGTGATGCCCGGGCTGGCCATGGGCACCAGGAAGGCGCTGATGCCGGAAGCGCGTTGTTCCACCGTGCCAGTGCGGGCAAACACCACTGCCACGTCGGCCTGGTCGGCCATGGAAATGGAGGTTTTCTCGCCATTGAGCACGTAGACGTCGCCTTTGCGCTCCGCCTTCAGCCGCAGGTTGGCGGCGTCGGAACCGCCGTGGGGTTCGGTCAGCGCGATGCAGGCCACCTTTTGCCCGGTGGTCATGCCGTGCAGCCACTCTTTGGCCAGCTCCGGGGCGGCGTGGCTGGCGATGATCTGGCCGTTCAGGGAAGTCAGCAGCGGAATGTAGCCGACGTTGAAATCGCCCCTGGCAATTTCTTCGATGATCAGGCCGCTGGTGACACAGTCCATGCCACTGCCACCGAATTCCTCCGGCAGCTCGCCGCCGAGCAGGCCCATTTCACCGAGCTGGCGGATGACGTCGCGCTCGATGACCCCTTCCTGGTCCCGTTTGCGGTAGCCTGGCGCCAATACCTCGGCACTGAAGCGGGCCACAACCTCGCGGATCGCGTTTTGTTCTTCATTGAATGCGAAATTCATGGTGTTCTCCGGCGTCGTCGGTGGCCCGGTGGCTCCAGGCCACCGGGCGCATCAGCTTACTTGTAGTACTTGCGGAATTCTGGCTTGCGCTTTTCCTTGAAGGCTTTGACGCCTTCCTTCGACTCCTCGGTGTCGTAGTACAGGCTCAGTGCCTGCATGCCGAGGCCGCCGATACCACCGATGTTGTCGCTGTCGGCGTTGAAGGAACGCTTGGCAATGGACAGGGCGGTCGGGCTCTTCTCGAGGATTTCCTCACACCACTTCTGGACCTCTTCATCGAGCTGTTCGGGTGGTACCACGGCGTTGACCAGACCCCACTCCAGTGCCTGTTGCGCGGTGTACTTGCGGCACAGGTACCAGATCTCGCGGGCGCGTTTTTCACCGACGACGCGGGCCAGGTAGGCGGTGCCGAAGCCGGGATCGACGGAGCCGACCTTGGGGCCGACCTGACCGAAAATGGCGGTTTCGGAGGCAATGCTGAGGTCGCAGATCACATGCAGCACATGGCCGCCGCCGATGGCGAAGCCGTTGACCCGGGCGATTACCGGCTTGGGCACTTCGCGGATGGTGCGCTGCAGTTCTTCCACCGGCAGGCCGATCAGCCCGCGGCCGTCGTACTGGCCTTCGTGGGCACCCTGGTCGCCGCCGGTACAGAACGCCTTGTCACCGGCCCCGGTGAGCACGATCACCCCGATTTCCTTGTTCCAGCCGGCGCGGTTGAAGGCGTCCAGCAGTTCCATGCAGGTCTGGCCACGGAAGGCGTTATAACGGTCGGCGCGATTGATGGTGATGGTGGCGACGCCGTTGGTTTCGTCGTAGAGAATATCTTCGTAATTCATGGTGCAGTCTCCGTTAGGGTAGAAGCGGGCGTTTAGCCGGCCATGGTGAGGCCGCCGGACACACTGATGACCTGTCCGGTGATGAAGTTGGCGTCGTCACTGGCGAGCAGGGCGATGATGCCGGGGTAGTCTTCCGGCTGGGCCAGGCGCTTCATCGGTACCGCGTTGCGGAAGGCTTCCAGCAGCTTCTCGGGGTTCGGTGCGGTTTCCGCCACGCCCTTGAGCAGCGCAGTGTCGGTGGGGCCGGGGCAGACCACGTTCAGGCAGACGTTCCTGGTGGCCAGTTCCCGCGCCACGGTCTTGCTGAAGCCCACCAGCCCGGCCTTGCAGGCGGCGTACACGGACTCGCCGGAGGACCCGACCCGGGCTGCGTCGGACGCCACGTTGATCACCTTGCCACCACCGGCGGCTACCATTTTCGGCAGTACCACGTGGTGCATGTTGAGGGCGCCGGTGAGATTCACCGCGATCAGCTGGTCCCAGAGTTTCGGTTCGGTTTTCAGGAACGGCATGAAGCGGTCAAAGCCGGCGTTGTTCACCAGCACCGTGGGGACGCCCAGATCGCTTTCGATGGCGGCCACGGTGTCCGTGATGGCGGCGTAATCGGTGATGTCGGCGGCATAGGCGCGGGCCTTGCCGCCGGCTTCGGTGACCAGATCAACGGTCGCCCGGGCTGCGTTCTCGTCACGGTCCAGCACGGCAACGAGGCTGCCTTCCGCGGCAAAGCGCAGGCACACCGCGCGACCGATGCCACCGCCACCGCCGGTGACGATTACTGTTTTTCCGTTAAGACCTTTCATCGCTGGTTCTCCCGTTGTTCAGTTAAAAGTGTCGGGTCAGGCGCGTTTCGCCGGTTCGACGCGAATGTCTTTCGCCTGCTCCCGCAGTTTGAATTTCTGGATCTTGCCGGAGGGGGTGCGGGGCATCGCCTCGATCACTTCCAGGTATTCCGGCAGGTAGTTCTTGGACAGCTGGGCCTTCACCAGGTAGTCCTTGACCTGGTCCAGGGTCAGCTCGGTCTGGTTCTCATCCAGGGTGACGTAGGCACACAACCGCTCACCCAGACGGTCATCCGGGCAGCCCACCAGCGCCACATCGACAATGCCGGGAAACTTGTAGAGCAGGTTCTCCACTTCCACCACCGGGATGTTCTCGCCGCCGCGAATCACCACGTCTTTGGTGCGACCGGTGATGCGGATGTAACCGTCCTTGTCCATGCGGGCGAGGTCGCCGGTGCTGAACCAGCCGTCCTCATCCACGCCATAGAGTTCCGGGCGCTTGAGGTAGCCGACGAACAGGCTGGCACCGCGTACCAGCAGGTTGCCTTCCTCACCGGCGGGCAGGTCGTTGCCCTGAAAATCGGTCACTTTCACGTCCATATAAGGCAGCGCCTTGCCGTCGGACTGACTGGCGCGTTCGGCAGGGTCTTCCGGGCAGGTCATGGTGACCGCGCCGTTCTCCGTCATGCCCCAGGCGGACACGATTTTCGCGTTCAGCACCTTGCTGGCCTGCTCCACTACGGCACTGGGAATCGGCGCACCGGCAGACACGAAAATGCGCAGCGAGTCCAGTTCGCCCTGGTGTTTCGGTGCGGTCTTCACCAGGTCGGCCAGGAACGGAGTGGCGGCCATGGTGAAGGCCGGCTGTTCGGCAGCGATCACCTTGCAGACGAAATCGGCATCCCAGATGTCCTGCAGGATGGCGGTGGTGCCCAGGTATACCGGCATCATTACGCCGTAGAGGAAGCCGGTCTGGTGCGCCAGCGGCGAGGCCATCAGTACCCGGTCGGCGGCGCCCAGGTGGAGGCGGTCGGCATAGGGCCGCACATTGGAAAACAGGGTGTTGGAGGTGTGCATCACCCCCTTGGGTTCGCCGGTGGTACCGGAGGTGTACAGAATCTGGATGACATCGTCTGCGGCGGGCTGGCGCTCGCGGAACAGCGCGGCGGTGTCCTGCTGCTGTTCCCAGGGGGTGTTGAGCAGGCGGTCCTCAAAACTGCGGGCGCCGTTACCACCGATGACCAGCACGGTGCCCAGCTTCGGCAGATCGCCGAGCAGGCCGTCCACCATGGCTTCGTAGTCGAAATTGCGGAATACCTTGGGAATCACCAGCAGTTTGGCGTCGCCGTGACCCAGCATGAAGCGCAGCTCCCGCTCGCGGAAGATCGGCATCAGCGGGTTCAGGATGGCGCCGATGCGCATGCAGGCCAGGTGCAGGGCGGTGGTTTGCCACCAGTTGGGCAGCTGGCAGGCCACCACGTCGCCTTTGGCAATGCCCATAGCAGCCAGGCCGGCGGCCATACGGGTGACGATGTCGTTCAGCTCGCGATAGGTCAGGGCGGTGCGGGTGTCTTCCGTTACCCGGTAGCTGACGATGGCCTCACGCTCCGGCGTTGCCGCCACGGCCTCATCCAGGTAACTGGTTATGAGTTTGTCGTTCCAGGCGCCGCTTGCTGTCATCGCTGCACGGCGGGCCGGGTTGGGAGTGATACCTGTTTCCATCTGATTCACCTGTTGTGTCCGGTTTGTTGTTGTAGGGGCCTGACTGCAGATTCAGGTCGTTCTGTTCGTCCGTTCCAGAATTGCTCCATTCCAAAATACGCCCTCACCAAATAATATGTCAACATGTTGCGGTAAAAATTATTCGGGTGTAGTCTGTTTTGCATCCTGGGTCTTGTTGGAGTGTTTGCTTTAACAGGCATGACCGAAAGGAAATAACAAAAACCCTTTTATGGGAGTTGGTTATTATGTACAGCAACATATTGCTTGAACGGCACGAGGCGGTCGCGCTCATCCGGCTCAATCGGCCGGCGGTGTACAACGCGCTGAACAACGCGCTGATGAATGAGTTATCCGAGGCGCTGGCGACCCTCGAAGCCGACGATTCCATCCGCGTCATCGTCCTTACCGGTAACGACAAGGCCTTTGCCGCCGGTGCCGATATTTCCGAGGTGCAGGGGCTGGATTTCTCCCGGGCGTACCGGGAGAGCTTTATCTCTGCCAATTGGGAAGCAGTGACCCGGTGCCGCAAGCCGGTAATTGCCGCGGTGGCCGGGCTGGCCCTGGGCGGCGGATGTGAGCTGGCGATGATGTGTGACCTGCTGATAGCGGCGGACACCGCCCGATTCGGCCAGCCGGAAGTGAAGATCGGCACCTTGCCCGGAGCTGGCGGTACCCAACGCCTGGCGCGGGCCATCGGCAAGGCCAGGACCATGGATCTGTGCCTGACCGGGCGGATGATGGATGCCGCGGAAGCGGAACGCAGTGGCCTGGTAAGCAGGGTCGTCCCCGCCGGGGAGTTGCTCGGCGAGGCCCTGGCGGTGGCGGCGGAAATTGCCGGTTATTCGCAGATGGCGACGATGATCAACAAGGACGCGGTCAACCAGGCGTTCGAGACCCCCCTGAAAGCGGGTATCGAATACGAACGCCGGCTGCTGTGGTCCAGTTTTGCCAGCGAGGACCGCGCTGAGGGGATGACCGCGTTCCTCGAGAAACGTCCGCCCGAGTGGCAGCACCGATAACCCGCAGGGCCCGGGCAGTGCCGGCCGACGGTTGCTGATGGGGATCGAAGCCGCCATTATCAATCCTAATGACCGGCTCCGGCCGATGTGGGCAGCAGCCAGCCATCAAGTCCAACGATCAGACAGAACGAACCAACGGAGAGAAATGACATGGCCAACAAAGCAAGTTTCAACTGGGAAGATCCCCTGTTGCTGGACCAGCAGCTGACCGAAGAAGAACGGATGGTGCGCGACTCGGCCGCCCAGTTTGCCGAGAACAAGCTGCGGCCGCGGGTGCTGGAAGCCTTCCGTAACGAACAGACCGACCCCGCCATTTTCCGCGAGATGGGCGAGACCGGTTTGCTGGGTGCCACCATTCCTACGGAATATGGCGGCAGCGGTCTGAACAACGTGTGCTACGGCCTGATCGCCCGTGAGGTGGAGCGGGTGGATTCCGGTTACCGCTCGATGATGAGTGTGCAATCCTCGCTGGTGATGGTACCGATCTACGAGTTCGGTAACGAAGAGACCCGCCAGAAATACCTGCCGAAGCTGGCTACCGGTGAGTGGATTGGCTGCTTTGGCCTCACCGAGCCCAACCACGGCTCCGATCCAGGCTCGATGATCACCCGTGCCCGCAAGGTGGACGGTGGCTATCGCCTGACCGGCAACAAGATGTGGATCACCAACAGCCCGATTGCCGATGTGTTTGTGGTCTGGGCCAAGGATGACGAAGGCCAGATCCGTGGCTTTGTACTGGAGAAGGGCTGGGAAGGTCTCACTGCCCCGGCCATTCACGGCAAGGTAGGCCTGCGGGCGTCGATCACCGGTGAAATCGTGATGGACGGGGTATTTGTGCCGGAAGAGAACGCCTTCCCGGAGGTGCGTGGCCTCAAGGGACCGTTCACCTGCCTCAACTCCGCCCGTTACGGGATCTCCTGGGGCGCCCTTGGCGCGGCGGAAGACTGCTGGCACACCGCGCGCCAGTACGTGCTCGACCGCAAGCAGTTCGGTCGGCCGCTGGCGGCCAACCAGCTGATCCAGAAGAAGCTGGCCGACATGCAGACCGAGATCACCATGGCCCTGCAGGGCTGCCTGCGCCTCGGCCGGATGAAGGACGAAGGCACCGCGGCGGTGGAAATCACCTCCATCATGAAGCGCAATTCCTGCGGCAAGGCCCTGGACATTGCCCGCCTGGCCCGGGACATGCTCGGCGGTAACGGCATCAGCGACGAATTCGGCGTGGCGCGCCACCTGGTCAACCTGGAGGTGGTGAACACCTACGAAGGCACCCATGATGTGCACGCGCTGATTCTGGGCCGGGCCCAGACCGGCATCCAGGCGTTCTTCTGAGCCTGGCCAAAAAGTGCTGGCCCCAGGGAAACCCGGGGCCTTAATGGGCCGGCGGATCGGCCGGTGATTCGCCGGACTACTACCAATGACAGGCCCCTTGTACTACCTCCGGTTAATTACCTTTTGCACATATATCAAGGAAAATAGCGAGGTACTGTCGCATCATGCTGATCGCAGCAAGACTCAACGGATGACCCCGCAATGCCCAGCACCGTAATCTCAGGCTTTATTCACAATTTCCTCGGCAACGCGCCGGTCTGGTACAAACAGGTAATCCTGCTGTTTCTGATTGCCAATCCGGTGGTGCTGTTGCTGCTGGGGCCCGCCGCTGCCGGCTGGCTGCTGATCGGCGAATTTATTTTCACCCTGGCGATGGCGCTGAAATGCTATCCGCTTTTGCCCGGCGGCCTGCTGGCGGTGGAAGCGCTGCTGATCGGGCTGACCAGCGCGGATGCGGTCTATCACGAAGTCCTGGTCAACTTTCCGGTCATCCTGCTGCTGATGTTCATGGTGGCGGGAATCTACTTCATGAAGGAACTGCTGCTGGTCACCTTCACCCAGATTCTGGTGGGGGTACGCTCCAAATCCGCGCTCTCCCTGTTGTTCTGCGGCGCCGCCGCTTTACTGTCGGCCTTTCTCGACGCCCTTACCGTAACCGCCGTCATCATCAGTGTTGCGGTCGGCTTTTACGCGGTATATCACAAGGTCGCCTCCGGCAAGGGCTATCAGCACAAGGACCACAACGCCAACAACGATGATGAAGTGATTGAACTGCATCGGGAAGACCTCGAGGACTTTCGCGCCTTCCTGCGCAGCCTGCTGATGCACGGTGCCATTGGTACCGCCCTTGGCGGGGTGGCGACCATGGTGGGTGAACCCCAGAACCTGCTGATTGCCAAGGTGGTGGGCTGGGACTTTGCCAGCTTCTTTATCCACATGGCGCCGGTGAGCATGCCGGTGCTGGCGGCGGGCATGTTTACCTGCTGGGCGCTGGAGAAGCTGCGCTGGTTCGGCTATGGCGGCCGCTTGCCCAAGCCGGTGCGGCGGGTACTGGAAGAGTTTGCCGAGAACGAGCGCGCCAAGCGCACCAAGGCGGACCAGGCGGCCTTGTGGATCCAGGCGGTTGCCGCCGCCATCCTGGTGGTGGGTCTGGCCTTCCACCTCGCCGAAGTGGGGCTGATCGGTCTGCTGGTGATCATCCTGATTACCTCGTTTACCGGCGTCACCGACGAGCACCAGATTGGCAAGGCCTTCCAGGAGTCACTGCCCTTTACCTCCCTGCTGGTGGTGTTCTTCGCCATCGTGGCGGTCATTCACGAACAACACCTGTTCAAGCCGATCATCGATTATGTGCTGTCGTTGCCTCCGGGCCAGCAGCCGGGCATGTTCTTTATTGCCAACGGCCTGTTGTCGATGATCAGTGACAATGTCTTTGTGGCGACGGTGTACATCAGCGAAGTGAAGCAGGCACTCGATGCCGGCAGCATCAGTTTCGAGCACTTCCAGGACCTGGCGGTGGCCATCAACACCGGTACCAACCTGCCGAGCGTGGCGACGCCCAACGGCCAGGCTGCGTTCCTGTTCCTGCTGACCTCTGCCATTGCGCCCTTGGTGCGGCTGTCCTACGGCCGGATGGTCATCATGGCGTTTCCCTACACCCTGGTGATGGGCAGCGTCGGCCTGCTGATGGTGACCAGCCAGATCTGACCACAATCCGTGCAAGCCAGGCACCATTTGCCGCCGCGGGCCCTGTAAAAGGCCCGCGGAGTTGATATACGCCAATTCGTGCGCTGGTCCAGCGTGCAAATACGCCAAGCTCTGATACTCTCATAATCAGTCAGGCTGAGATTGATGGGTGTTATGACCTTACGACTGTGGTCACCTTTTCTTTTGCTGTTCGCACTGATGGCCGCGCCGGTTGCAGCCGATCATACCGGTCGGGTATTGCGGATTGGCTATGTGGAATTCCCCCCCATTGAGTACCAGGATGAAAACGGTCAGCCTGCCGGGGAATTTATCGAGCTGACCCGTGTGGTGGCTGCCGAGGCCGGTTACGACGTACAGTTTGTCTTCCTCCCAATCAGCCGCGCCTACCTGTACCTTGCCAACGGACAGATTGACCTGTGGCCGGGCCTGACCGCGATCCCCGAATTGCACGACCATGTGGTCGAAAGCTGGGTCAGCCCGATCGCGATCCAGCTCAGCGCCTGGTACCTTGAGAGCACACCGCCAGTCACCCGATTTGAAAGTTTCCACGACAGCCTTCTTATCCTGATTGCCGGCTACACCTACGGCGGCTTGTCTGCCCACCTGATGCAATCCGATGCCCTGCGGATTACCGAGGCGCCCAACCATCAGGCGGCGCTGGATATGTTGCGCAAGCACCGTGGCCATTACCTGCTGGACTACCGGGAGCCGGTGCGGACAATCCTGACACAGGATGGTACCCGACCGCGGATTCTGGAGACGCCGGTACGGTCGCGCAACGGCGCCTGGCTCTTCTCCCTTGCCCGCCACCATGCGGTGCTGTTGCGGGACGAGTTTGACGAAGCCTATCTGCGGCTGGCCGCCGCCGGAAAAGTACCGGCGCCGCGGGCGGAGAGTTCAGGCTATGTGCTGCCAGGGTTCCCCGACCACTTGCGCTAGCTTACGGGGCGGCGTGCAGGCTGAGATCTCCATACCAGGCGGTGGCGGTTTCGCCGGTATTGTCCGCATCCGACATGATCGCAATACCGACGATGGACGGTGGTTCCTCGCCAAAGGCCCGGCGGTAATCTGCCACGATATCCCGTTCCACCGTCACCCATTGCCCGGCCTGGGCGGCACCCGAGTTGACCGCCAGCATCATGGTGCGGTCGGTGAAGGGGTTGGCCACCACACTGCCAGCCGGCAGCCGGTTGGCCCAGATGTAATTGAGGGCATTGCCCGGCAGTTCCTCGCCGAACAGCACCGCCACGGTCTTGCGTTTGGCCCGCTCGAAAAACCCCGCTTTGTCGGGCTGGAAGCGGAATGCAACGTAGATTCGTGCCGGATAATCGTCACCGGACTTTTCCCGGGCATTGCCCCGGTCAAAGACATTGGACACCTTCCAGCGCCAGCGCAGGATCAGTGACTCGCCGGGGTCCAGGTCGAGACGGCTGATCAGCCCGGAGGCGCCCCCTTCGGTGGTAGCCCTGACCACCTGGCTGCCGTCTTCGCGAATCAGCTCATAGCGGGAGTGCTGTTTGATTTTGGGAAAGGTCAGGGGCTCCCAGCCGTCATCAAGTGAAGTTAGGGTCGAGAAGGCGGGGACCAGGGAGTCTGCCTGCAGGCACGGGTTCGTTACCAGCATGGCGACAACCAATCCTATTCGCAGCAGCAGGCGGTTCTTTAGGGCCAGGTTCACAGCGATCTCCCGGATGAAAACAGTACAGTGCTGGCTTGAGTGACAGGGCCGCCAATGAAAAGTGCCCCGTCACCTTCTATTGGGTGGCTAGTTGGTGAATAGCGCTGGCCGCCGCTGCCGTCCGGTTCTCCACACCCAGCTTGCGGAATACCTGCTCGAGGTGCTTGTTGACGGTGCGCGGGCTCATGTCCAGGATCTGCCCGATTTCCCGGTTGGTCTTGCCATTGGCAATCCATAACAGGACGTCTGACTCCCGCAAGGTAAGTTGGAACCTTTGTCTTAATACGGCGGCAGCGCTGTTCTGGCTCTGCGGCGTTTTAAGGCGTAGCAGGTATTCGCGGCCATCCACCAGGGCAAGGTATTCCACGGAACGCGGCGTATCAAGGATGCGCATGGGCATGCTGTGCCCGGATTCGGGCTTGTGGCTCAGCCATTCTTGCAGCTGGGCACGGACATCCGGGAACTCAGGGTGGGTGCGGTCCGGAAGACAGCGGCGAACCTGTGGTGTGCCCCAGAGCAGGTTGCCTTCGCGGTCTACGGCGAACAGATTCTGGCCGGCGGTATCGAGGGCGCTACGGGCACTTCTGGTCATTCGGGCATTGGCCAGATGGACATCCATCCGCGCCAGCAGTTCGGTGGTATCGATGGGTTTGGTGACGTAATCCACCCCACCGGCATTCAGGCCCATCACTACGTGCTCAGTGTCACTCAGGCCAGTCATGAAGATGATCGGGATATCCGCAAAGGCCGGGTTTTCCTTCAGCCGGCGACACGTCTCGAAACCATCCATATGGGGCATCAGAGCATCCATGAGCACCAGGTCCGGAATCATGTTCTGGCTGATTGTTAGTGCCTGTCTACCTTCGAGTGCCACCAGCACCGTCATCCCTGCTGCCTCCAGGGCATCATTGATCATTCGAATAGAGTCGACGGCGTCATCCACGACCATTACCACGGTCTTGCGGTCATCGTGAAGTTTCATGTTCGGCTACCTCGAGTAATTCAATAATTTTTTCAAACTGGAAATCGTTGGTGAGTTGTATCAGTTCATTGGTAAAGCGTTCACAAGCATTGCCGTGTTGTCTCATATCGTAGAGTGCTTCCAGCAGTCCTTTGCGGTGGCCGATCCGGGCCATGCCCGCCAGGGTTATCCTGTGTTCCATAGCGGGCAGGGCGAATTCTCCGGTTGCCGGCACTGGCATCGCTGCGAGCGGTTCTGCACTCTTGTCAATCCGCCACTCCAGCTCCAGCACTCGGCCAATCGTCTCCAGCAGCAGGGTGAGCCGGACGGGTTTAATGATGTAGCCATCGTGCAAGCGGGGTGATTCAGCACAATGCTGGCCTTCGTTGGCATCAGCGGAGACCATCACCACTGGCAGAGCATGTTGCCGGGCACGTAATTGAGCTAACACTTCCCAGCCACTGCACCCGGGCATCGAGACATCCAGCAGCACCAGATCCGGGGATTCGGCTTCAACCATCGGCAATACCCGCAGGGGGTTGTCGATATCACGTATTTCGAAGCCCAGTGGCGATAGCAGGGCCCGCATCATCTGCCGGTGAGAGGCGTCGTCATCCACCAGTAATACCTTGCGGCGTGGGCCTTGGTAGCCATAGATCCGGCGAGCGGGTGCGGTGATGGAGCGCGGCGTGGTGGAATGCACACTCGACAGCATCAGGCTCACCTTGAAAGTGCTGCCGCAGCCGGGTTTGCTGTCAACGCAGATATCGCCCCCCATGATTTCGGTCAGCAGGCGGGTGATGGTCAGGCCAAGGCCCGTGCCAGTGCGGCTCTGACCGGGCGTGCGGATGCGCTCGAATGGCCGGAAGATGCGCTCCATGTTCTCCGGAGCAATGCCTTCCCCGGTATCGCGAACCGTGAATTCCGCCACCTGACTGCGGTAGCGGAGGGTCATTGAGACGCTGCCGTGGTCGGTATACTTGATGGCATTCGATAGCAGGTTAATCAGAATCTGGCGCAGCCGCTTCTCGTCCGTTGTGACCCTCTCTGGAAGTGGGTTGGGGCAGTGGTAATCGAACCTGAGGCCTTTTTCTTCGGCCTGTAGCCGGAACATGGTCACCAGTTGTTCCATTAGCATCCCGATGCGGACCTGGTCCCGATGCAGGTCCAGGCGACCAGCCTCAATCTTGGAAATATCGAGCAGCCCCTCAATCAGATCCGCCAGGTACTCGCCACTGCGACGAATGACCCCCAGCGCTTCCTGGCGGTGGGGCGGCACCGAGTCGTCGTTCTCCATCAGCTGGGCATACCCGAGAATGGCGTTCAACGGTGAGCGGAGTTCGTGGCTGATACCTGTCAGATAGCGGCTTTTCGCACCATTTGCGGATTCTGCCTGTTCCTTGGCCTGTTGCAGGGCCTGGTCGGTACGCTCGTGGGCGACAATCTCCTCCATCAGTAACCGGGTCTGTCGGCCGGATTCCTCTTCCGCCACCCGCCGGCTCTCATGGGCCAGTACGAACAGCCAGCAGATTACCCCGGTGACAATCACCAGGATGAAGAACACCTTCCACAGGGTGACCGACAGCAGCAGCGCCTCGGGCGCCGAGGCCACCGGTGTCTTGAAGTAGATTAGCGACAGCAGCAAACCAGACAGGCCGTTGATCAGGGTCAGTAACGTCAGGAAGTGGCCGATGCGGGAATGCAGGCGGCTCAGCATGGCGCGCGGCATCAGCTTGCCAAGAAACTGCTGCAACTGTTCCTGGTAGCCGGCACCGGGTTTGCAGGCGTCGCCGCAGCGGGCATCCAGCGAACAGCACAGGGAACAGATGGTGCCGTCATAGGCCGGGCAGTTGGTAAGGTCTTCCGGCTCGAAGCGGTGCTCACAAATGGTGCATTGCATCAGTTGATGGTCCGTGGCGATCGGCGTGAACGGGCGAGCGGTATAAAACCGGCCGCCGGTCTTCCAGGCAATCATCGGCGCAGTCACCAGCGCCACCGCCATGGCGATGAAGTGGGACAGGGCCCCGGCGTTGTCACCGAGGATGCCGGTATGGCAGGTGATACCCACCACCGAGGCGGTGACCATGGCGCCAACGCCCACCGGGTTGATGTCGTACAGGTGCGCCCGTTTGAACTCAATGTGTTTTGGGCTGAGCCCCAGGGGCTTGTTAATCACCAGGTCCGCCACCAGCGCCCCGACCCAGGCAATGGCAATGATGCCGTAGAAGCCGAGGGTTTCCTCCAGTGCCCGGTACACCCCCAGTTCCATCACCAGCAGGGCAATGGTGACGTTGAAGAACAGCCAGACCACCCGGCCCGGGTGGCTGTGGGTGAGCCGGGAGAAGAAGTTCGACCAGGCAATGGAGCCGGCGTAGGCGTTGGTAACGTTGATCTTGAGCTGGCACAGGATGACGAAAATGCCAGCCATGGTGAGCGAAATTTCCGGCGAATGGCTGATGTAGTTGAATGCGACCAGATACATCTGGGTGGGATCCGCCGCCTCCGCCGCGGACACCCCCTGATTCAGCGCCAGCACCGCGAGGAAAGAGCCAGCCAGAATCTTCAACATGCCGATCACGATCCAGCCCGGCCCACCGGCCATCACTGCAACCCACCAGCGGCGTTGCTCCTCCCGGTTCCGGGGCTCCGGAATGAAGCGCAGAAAATCCACCTGTTCGCCGACCTGGGCTATCAGCGAGAACACCACCGCGGCGGCGGCGCCGAACATCACCACGTTCAGGCCCTGGCCTGCGGCCGGCCCCAGCCCCTCGAACCGGGCCCAGTCGCTGACGGACGAGGCGTCGCTGTAGATGATGAAGGCGAACGGCGCCAGCTGCAGCAGGAGCCACACCGGCTGGGTCCAGACCTGAAAGCGGCTGATGGTGGTGATGCCATGGGTAACCAAGGGGATGATCGCCACGGCGCAAATCAGGTAACCCAGCACCAGGGGGATATCGAACAGCATTTCCAGCGCCATCGCCATGATCGCCGCCTCAATGGCAAAGAAGATAAAGGTGAACGATGCATAGATCAGCGAGGTAAGGGTGGAGCCGATGTAGCCAAAGCCGGCGCCCCGGGTCAGCAGATCGATGTCCACACCATAGCGGGCGGCGTAGTAACTGATCGGGATGGCAGTCAGGAAGATCACCAGACTGACTACCAGAATGGCCGCCACCGCGTTATCGAAACCGTAGTGCAGGGTGATGGAGCCACCGATGGCTTCCATCGCCAGGAACGAAATTGCGCCGAGGGCGGTATTGCTGACCCGGGCGGCAGACCAGCGCCGAGCGCTCTTGGCAGTAAAGCGTAGCGCATAGTCTTCGAGAGTCTGATTGGCAACCCATTGGTTGTACCTGCGCCGAACCCGAAAAATGTTCTGTTTTACTGCCATTGGTGCCTTGCCCTGGTCATCTCGGAGTGCCCGGTTTTGGTGCGTAAGCAGGTGCAAACTGAGGCGCTGCGCACCGGATAGAAGGCTTTATCAAGATCCGTGCCACAAGCAGGTGCAGGGCGGCGGCAGGGTTGGTTTAGCCGAGTCGACGCGGTTGTAGCGTGTCCGGGACGACACCGGAATGCGTCAAATGACGTAGTGCGCTGGGGTGATTGCCGAATGGGCACCGGCGAGGGGGCTGAGCAGAATGTTTGACGTGGGCGCTGTGCTTTCGCAAGGAAGCGCGGCACCGGCTTTCAAACACTGCGAGGAATCACCATGGGTACGATAGAGATGACCGCCGGTGGGCGGTCGATAGGCAAGGGACCGGGGTTTCGCAAGAGCCTGATGACACTGGCGGCGTCGGTCATGCTGGCCACCTCCGTGCAAGCGGCAGCACCGGCAACGGCCGAGGTCAATACCACAGGGCTGGCGGTTACGGATGACAGCGTCACCGTCGGCATTCTTCACTCCATCACCGGCACCATGGCGATCAGTGAGATCGGTTCGGTGCAGGCGGAAAAGCTGGCCATCGAGCAGATCAACGCCTCCGGAGGCGTGCTGGGCCGTGAGATCAAATACGTTCAGGAAGACGGCGCCAGTGACTGGCCGACATTTGCCGAGAAGTCCCGCAAGCTGTTGCGCCAGGACAATGTTGCCGCCATTTTCGGCGCCTGGACCTCGGCCTCCCGGAAGGCCATCCTGCCGGTGATCGAGCAGTACAACGGCATGCTGTATTACCCCACCTTCTACGAAGGCCTCGAGCAGTCCCCGAACGTGGTCTACACCGGCCAGGAAGCGACCCAGCAGATCCTCGCGGGTATCGATTGGGCAGTGAAAGAGAAGGGCGCCAAGAGTTTCTACCTGCTCGGTTCCGACTACATCTGGCCGCGCACCTCTAACAAGATTGCCCGCAAGCACATCGACAAGCTGGGCCTCAAGGTTGTGGGTGAAGAGTACTACCCGCTGGGCCACACCCAGTTCAACTCGGTGATCAATAAAATCAAGCTGAAGAAGCCGGACGTGATCTTTGCGTCGGTTGTGGGCGGCTCCAACGTCGCCTTCTACAAGCAGATGAAAGCGGCCGGGGTGGATTTCACCGACGAGAAGCCCCTGCTGCTGACCATCTCCGTTACCGAGGACGAGATCCGCGGCATCGGCGGTGAGAACGTGGAAGGTATCTACGCCTCCATGAAGTACTTCCAGAGCCTCGACAACCCCAACAACCGGGAGTTCGTCACTGCCTTCAAGGAAACCTACGGCGATGACATGGTCATTGGTGACGTCACCCAGGCCGCCTACCTCGGTCCATGGTTGTGGAAAGCAGCGGTAGAAAAGGCCGGCTCCTTCGACATCGACAAGATCCGCGAAGTGTTCGCCGGCATCGAGTTCAAGAAGGCACCGGAAGGCTATGTGCGCATCCACGAGAACCATCATCTGTGGTCCAAGACCCGCATCGGCAAGGCCCAGATCGACGGCCAGTACGAAGTGGTGTTTGAGACCGAAGAGCTGATGGAGCCGGACCCGTTCCCAGAGGGATACCAGTAAGCACGGATAGCCGGCGCCGCCGTGCGCCGGCAGCCATTGCCGCCACAATGCAAAGCATGTTGGTTTGAAGGGGAGAAAGGGTCATGTTCGATGGCTACACCAGCAGTGAACTGATGTCGATATTTGCCATGCAGGGGTTTGCCGGGCTCTCCCTGTTTTCAGTGTTCGTCCTGATGGCATTGGGCCTGGCCATCATCTTCGGTCAGATGGGGGTCATCAACATGGCCCACGGGGAGTTCATGATCCTCGGCGCCTACACCACCTACCTGACGTCGGGTTTTTTCCAGAGTTACCTGCCGGGCCTGTTTGGCGGGTACTTTTTTGTTGCCATAGTACTGGCCTTCCTGATTTGTGCCGCCTTGGGAGCACTCATCGAGTGGCTGATGATACGGCATCTCTACCACCGACCACTCGACACCTTGCTGGCGACCTGGGGGCTGAGCCTGATCATGCAGCAGGCCTACCGCTCCATCTTCGGTGCCCGGGAAGTGGGTGTCGAGCTGCCCGAGTGGATGATGGGGGCCTTCCAGGTGACCGATATGGTGGAACTGCCGATCAACGGCCTGTTCGTGATGATCATTGCTCTCTCCATCGCCGTCGGCGTCTACCTGCTGATGTATCGCTCCGGCTACGGCAAGAACGTCCGCGCCGTGGTCCAGAACCGCCCGATGGCGGAAGCGGTGGGCATCAACAGTGCCGGCATCGACCGCGCCACCTTTGCCCTCGGCTGTGGTATTGCCGGCATTGCCGGGGCTGCGTTCACCATGATCGGCTCCACCGGCCCCTCATCCGGTCAGGCCTACATCGTCGACACCTTCCTGGTGGTGGTGTTTGGCGGTGCCCAGAGTCTGATCGGCACCATTGTGTCGGCCTTCGGCATCTCCCAGGCCCAGTCAACCATGGAGTTCTTCCTCAGTGGTTCCATGGCCAAGGTACTCACCCTGCTGGTCGTCGTCGGTATCCTGATGCTGCGTCCAGAAGGACTCATGGCCCTCAAGGTCCGTCGCTAGGAGATTGTCATGAAGAGTTCATCCCCAATGAAATGGTTTACCTCCCGTGAGGGCCTGTACTACCTCGCCCTGGCTGGCCTGCTGGTCGTGATCCTGCCGCTGGCCCTGGACCCTTTCCGCCTGAACATGGTGGGTAAGTATCTGACCTACGCCTTCGTCGCCATCGGCCTGGTGATGTGCTGGGGCAAGGCCGGCATCCTCAGCCTGGGCCAGGGCGTGTTCTTCGGCCTCGGCGGCTACTGCATGGCGATGTTCCTGAAGCTGGAAGCCTCCACGCCGGAGGCCACGGCCATCCAGTCCACCCCCGGCATTCCGGATTTCATGGACTGGAACCAGCTCACTGAGCTGCCGTGGTTCTGGGAACCGTTCCATAGTTTCTCCTTCACCCTGTTGGCGGTGATCGGGGTACCCATGCTGCTGGCCTTCATCATTGGCCTGGCCATGTTCACCCGGCGGGTGGGCGGCGTGTACTTCGCCATCATCACCCAGGCCATCGCGGCGATCCTGACCATCCTGATCATCGGACAGCAGGGCTACACCGGTGGCGTGAACGGCATTACCGACCTGCAGACCCTGATGGGCTGGGATATCCGCAGCGATGCGGCGAAAACCACGCTCTACTTCGTCTGCGTGGGCATGTTGTTCCTGTGCCTGTTTGTGGCCCGGTTTGTTCAGAATCGCAAGCTTGGTCGCATCTTGGTGGCCATGAACGCCCAGGAGAACCGGGTGCGCTTCTCCGGTTATGACGTCGCCGCCTTCAAGATCTTCGTGTTTTGCCTGGCGGCGGCCTTTGCCGGCATCGGCGGCGCCCTGTTCACCCTGGTTGTCGGCTTCATGTCGCCATCGTTCATCGGCATCGTCGCCTCCATTGAGATGGTGATTTTCTGCGCCCTCGGCGGTCGCTTGTCGATCCTCGGTGCGGTCTACGGCGCGCTGCTGGTGAACGCCGCCAAGAGTGGCTTCTCCGAATCCTTCCCGGAACTCTGGCCCTTCGCCATGGGTGCCCTGTTTATCGGCGTGGTGTTGGCCTTCCCGAATGGTCTGGCCGGGCTTTACCAGAGCTACGTGATGCCGCTGGAAGAGCGCCTGTTTAAACGCAAGCCGAAGATTGAGGCCGAGCCGGCCGCGGAACCCGAAGCCACACCCGAGGCTCGCAAGCCGGCGGTGGCCGCCACCGAAGCGCGCGACTACGACCCGATGATTGAACACTACAGCCCGGAGAAATCCTGATGAACGCAGCCAGATCCAAGACCAGTGATTTCCTGCTGGCGGTGGAAGGACTCACCGTGTCCTTCGACGGTTTCAAGGCAGTGGATGACCTCTCGTTCTACCTCGATCCCAAAGAAATCCGGGTCATCATCGGTCCGAACGGTGCCGGCAAGACCACGGTGCTGGACCTGATTTGTGGCAAGACCAAGGCCACCTCCGGGTCCATCAAGTTTGCTGGCAAGGAGCTCACCAGGCTCAAGGAACACCAGATCGTCCATTCCGGGGTGGGCCGGAAGTTCCAGACCCCCTCGGTGTTCGAGGACCTGACGGTGTTCGAGAACCTGGAGTTGTCATTTCCCAGAGGCCACAGCGTCGGCGGCGCCCTGGCGTTCAAGCGCGATCCGGAGGTGATCGAGGCGGTGGAGGAGGTGGCGGCGACCATCTTCCTCACCGATGCCCTGAACGAACCGGCGGCGTCTCTCAGCCATGGTCAGAAGCAGTGGCTGGAGATCGGCATGCTGCTGATCCAGAAGCCGGATCTGCTGATGCTGGATGAGCCGGTGGCCGGGATGTCTGTGGCCGAGCGCAAGAAAACCGCGGAACTGCTCAAGGTCATCACCAAGGACCACACGGTACTGGTGATCGAGCATGACATGCAGTTTGTCGGTGACATCGCCGACCGGGTCACCGTCATGCATCAGGGCAAGGTTCTCTCCGAGGGGTCGATCGAGCACGTGAAATCGGACCCGAAAGTCATCGAAGTCTACCTGGGGCACTGATCATGCTGAGCGTAAAACATCATTCGGTGGCCTATGGCCAAAGCACCATCATCGATGACCTGAACCTCGATGTGGCAAAGAACGAAATTGTCGCTGTGGTGGGTCGTAACGGCATGGGCAAGACCACGCTGATGAAATCCCTGGTGGGCATGACCCCTACGAGAGGCGGGGAAGTAAGTCTGGACGGCACGGACCTGTCTGGTCTGAAGAGCTTTCAGCGTGTGCGTGCCGGCATCGGTTTCGTACCCCAGGGGCGGATGATCTTTCCCACGTTGACGGTACGGGAAAACATTGAAACCGGCCTGGCCGCAGTGGGTGAAAAGAAAGTGCCGGAGGACCTGTACGAACTGTTCCCGGTACTCAAGGAAATGCAGAACCGTCGTGGCGGCAACCTGTCCGGCGGCCAACAGCAACAGCTGGCGATTGCCCGGGCGCTGGCCACCCGGCCCAAGGTGCTGCTGCTCGACGAACCCACCGAAGGCATCCAGCCCAACATCATCAAGGACATCGCCCAGACCCTGCGGCGCATCCGTAATGAGCGGGGCCTGTCGATCGTGGTATCCGAGCAGGTATTGAGCTTTGTGATGGATGCGGCCGACCGGATCCTGGTGATCGAGAAGGGCGCCATCGTGCACGAAGAGAGCCGGGCGGAAGCGGATCAGGACAAGATTGCCAGCTATCTGGCGGTGTAACGAGGAGTAGAGTAATGAGACACGGTGATATTTCCAGCAGTAACGACACCGTCGGCGTGGCGGTGGTGAACTACAAGATGCCCCGGTTGCACACCAAGGCCGAAGTGTTGGATAACGCCCGCAAGATTGCGAACATGATCAAGGGTATGAAGGTGGGCCTGCCAGGCATGGACCTGGTGGTGTTCCCGGAATACAGCACCATGGGCATCATGTACGACAACGAGGAAATGATGGAAACCGCGGCCACCGTGCCCGGTGACGAGACCGCCATCTTTTCCGCCGCCTGTCGCGAGGCCAACACCTGGGGCGTGTTTTCCCTCACCGGAGAACGCCATGAGGATCACCCCAACAAGGCGCCTTACAACACCCTGGTACTGATCAACAATGAGGGTGAAATCGTCCAGAAGTACCGCAAGTGCATTCCCTGGTGCCCGATCGAAGGTTGGTATCCAGGCGACACTACCTACGTCACTGAAGGCCCCAAGGGCATGAAGATCAGCCTGATCATCTGCGACGACGGCAACTACCCCGAGATCTGGCGCGATTGCGCCATGAAGGGCGCGGAGCTGATTGTGCGCTGCCAGGGCTACATGTACCCGGCGAAGGAGCAGCAGGTGATGATGGCCAAGAGTATGGCCTGGGCCAATAACTGCTACGTGGCGGTGGCCAATGCGTCCGGTTTTGATGGCGTTTATTCCTACTTTGGCCATTCCGCGATCATCGGCTTTGACGGCCGCACCCTCGGCGAATGTGGTGAGGAAGACATGGGCATCCAGTACGCCCAGCTTTCCGTCAGCCAGATCCGCGATGCCCGTGCGAACGACCAGTCCCAGAACCACTTGTTCAAGCTGCTGCACCGCGGCTACACCGGTGTGCACGCCTCCGGTGACGGCGACAAGGGTGTGGCCGACTGCCCGTTCGAGTTCTACCGCACCTGGGTGATGGACGCCCAGAAGGCGCAGGAAAACGTGGAGGCGATGACCCGCAAGACTGTGGGCGTGGCCGAGTGTCCGGTCGGGGCGCTGCCCGTCGAGGGCAAGGAAAAATCCGCAGGGGCCTGAGCCCGGGAGGCACTGATGCCGTTTATCAACGAACGGCTTGAAGCCAACCGGGAGTCCATTGAAAAGAACCGGGCCCGAAGCGGCCCGGTTCGTGCTTCCCGGTTCCGTTTCGAGCCAGATGCCGTCATGTCCCGCTTGCGGGAAAACATTGTGGGCCAGGACGACGCACTCCTGGCCATGGAATCCCTGCTGGTGCGGGTAAAGGCCGACATTGGCGAGGATAACCGGCCGCTGGCGGTGCACCTGTTCCTGGGGCCCACCGGCGTGGGCAAGACCGAAACTGTGCGGCTGATTGCCGAGGCCATCCACGGCAATCGCGATGGCCTGTGCCGCATCGACATGAACACCCTGGCCCAGGAGCACTATGCTGCAGCACTCACCGGCGCACCGCCCGGTTACGTGGGCAGCAAGGAGGGCCACAGCCTGTTCGATCTGGACAAGGTGCAGGGCTCGTTCAGCAAACCCGGCATTGTGCTGTTCGATGAAATCGAAAAGGCCAGCAAGGAAGTGGTTCGTACCCTGCTCAATGTACTGGACACCGGCCGGCTGGTGTTTCCCTCCGGCAACCGCGAGATCGACTTTCGCAATACCCTGATCTTCATGACGAGCAACGCCGGGGCCCTCGACGCCGAAGCCCACCAGCTGCGTTACCAGCGGGGCTGGCGGCGCTGGTTCGGGCTATTGCCCGGCAACGGTGAGGCCATTCGCGATGCCGCGTTGCGACGCCACTTCGACCCGGAATTCCTCAACCGGATCGACCAGGTTCTCACCTTCAACCCCCTCACCGAGAACTGGCTGGAGTTCCTGCTGGAGATCGAGCTTGCCGGGCTCAATCGCCGCCTCTCCAAAAAGCATGCGGAGCTTAGTCTGTCGCCGGAACTGCGCACCGAACTCTGCCGGGGTTACGACGCCCGCTATGGCGCGCGGGAACTATTGCGGTCGTTTCGCCAGCGGCTGGAGCCAGCGGTGGCGCGGGCTCTGCTGGCTCATCCGGAATGCTACCGGTTCCGAGCCGGTCTGGAGGGCAAGGCCGTCATGGTGCACCAATACGTCGAATGACGTAGGCACGGGGGGCATTTAGCGAATACCTCACCGGCACCGGATTTTGGATAGTAAAGCCGTTACCTAATGTGTAAGCCAAGACCAAGGAGCGCCCGTTATGGCTGAAACCATCATCAAGATTGATCTGAACAAGTCGGCCTATGAGAACGACAAAATCCACAACCGCTGGCACCCGGACATTCCCCTGGTGGCCACCGTCAAGCCGGGCGACGACTTCATTGTCGAGTGCTACGACTGGACCGGTGGCCAGATCAAGAACGACGACAGCGCCGACGACGTGCGGGATGTTGATCTCAGCCAGGTGCATTTCCTGTCTGGCCCGATCGGTGTGGAGGGCGCAGAGCCGGGCGACCTGCTGGAAGTGGACATTCTCGACATCGGCACTTTCGAAGAGAGCCAGTGGGGCTTCAACGGCTTCTTCTCGAAGCAAAACGGTGGTGGCTTCCTGACCGAACACTTCCCGGAAGCCCAGAAATCCATCTGGGACTTTAACGGCATGTTTACCAAATCCCGCCACATTCCCAATGTGGAGTTCGCCGGCCTGATTCACCCGGGCCTGATCGGCTGTCTGCCCTCCAGGGAGCTGCTGGACACCTGGAACAAGCGCGAGGCGGGCCTGGTCGCAACAGACCCTGAGCGGGTGCCGGAGTTGGCGACACTGCCCAACGGTGAGACCGCCCATATGGGCCAACTGAAGGGTGAAGCCGCCAAGGCTGCGGGTGCCGAAGCCGCCCGTACCGTACCGCCCCGTGAACACGGCGGTAACTGTGACATCAAGGATCTCTCACGGGGTTCCAAGGTTTATTTCCCGGTGTATGTTGACGGTGCCGGCCTCTCCGTAGGCGACCTGCACTTCAGCCAGGGCGACGGTGAAATCACCTTCTGCGGCGCCATCGAAATGGCCGGCTGGATTCACCTGCGCGTGAACCTGATCAAGGACGGCGTGAAGAAATATGGCATCAAGAACCCGGTGTTCAAGCCGAGCCCCATCAAGCCCCGCTACGACGATTACGTAATTTTCGAGGGTATCTCGGTAGACGAAGAGGGCGGTCAGCATTATCTGGACGTGCACGTGGCCTATCGTCAGGCCTGCCTGAATGCCATCGAGTACATGACCAAGTTCGGTTACACCAAGGCCCAGGCCTACGCGATCCTCGGTTGCGCACCGGTGGAAGGCCACATCAGCGGCGTGGTGGATATCCCCAATGCCTGCGCTACGCTCTGGCTGCCAACGGGCATCTTCGACTTCGACATTAACCCATCCGCCGATGGTCCGCAGAAGAAAGTCAGTGGGGGCATGGACGTACCGCTGTCGAAAGACAAGGAGTAATCGCCATGCCTGTGTATGACTACAAGTGCCGCGAGCACGGTCTGTTCAATACCCTGGCCACCATGGACGATGCGGCCAAGCCGGCGGAGTGTCCTACCTGTCAGGCCCTGTCGCCGCGAGTGATCGTGTTGCCATCGCACATTGCGGCCATGGACCCGGCTAAAAGGGCGTCTGAGGACCGGAATGAGCGATCCCGGCACGAACCGGTTTTCTCCACCGCAGACCGAAGGGCCCACGACAAGGAACATAGCCGCGCCTGTGGCTGTGGCTCCCCGAAACCCGGCAAGTCCATGCTGTTTTACACGGCCGACGGGAAGAAGATGTTTCCCTCCATGCGGCCCTGGATGATCAGCCACTGATTGGCTGAGTAAAAGCTGTCACGTGTTTGGCCCCCTTCATGGGGGCCTTTTTTATGCCTTCGCCTTGTTCCTTCCGGATGTCGTGTATATAGTGCTTTCATCCTTGGTCATATACCAGATGTAGTGATTGTTGCGTAACCAACTCGGTCAACGCGTGATCACCATAAGCACTCTGGTATCGGGAATCCGGTGAGAATCCGGAACTGACGCGCAGCGGTATTGGGGAACGAGCGTGGCACGATGACACTGGTATCCGCCGGGAAGTCGCCACGCAAGGCCGGATCAGATGATCCAAGCCCCTGAGTCCGAAGACCTGCCAGGGATCAGAAGCCGCCAAAACCGGCTTCTGGACTGCACCTTCGCGACTCAGGGTGAGCAGACCGGTTCCCGTTGCCAGTCTTCCAGGCAAAGTGTGCCCCTGCATTCGCGAAGGTGAAATGGAACCAACGCGAACCCAGGAGAGCACCATGACAACCACCGCCTTCGCCGAACCGCCGGCAGCTTCAACCGATACCCAATCCCTTCAGGTAATTAAACGCAACGGCACCCTGGTTGGATTCAATCCGGCCAAAATTAGTGTTGCCGTCACCAAGGCCTTCCTTGCCGTGGAAGGTGACAAGGCCGCTGGCTCCGCCCGCATCAACGATGCCGTACACCGGGTCACCGAACAGGTGGTCCAGGCCATCAGCCGGCGCCTGAAAGCCGGCGGCAAGGTTCATATCGAGGATATCCAGGACCAGGTGGAACTGGCCCTGATGCGGGCCGAGGAACAGAAAGTGGCCCGGGCCTACGTACTGTACCGGGAAGAGCACGCCCGCAAGCGCGCCGTGGAAGAGCCCATGGAGGCCCACCCGCACCTGACCGTGAAAAAGGCCGACGGCAGCATCGCCCCCTTGGACCTGGGCCTGATGAAACTGCAGGTGGAACAGGCCGCCACCGGCCTGGAGGGCATTGACGGCGAATCCCTGGTGGAAGACGCCCTGCGTAACCTGTACGACGGCATCGAAGAAACCGAAGTGCTCTCGGCCCTGGTCATGACCGCCCGCAGCCGGATCGAGCAGGAGCCCGATTACAGCGCCGTGACTGCCCGACTGCTGCTGGAACAGCTGCGCCTCGAAGCTGCTGAGGCCCTGGACCTGCCCCGGAATCAAACGCTGGCGGAGGTGTATCCACAGGCCCTGGCCGTCTTCATCCACGCCGGCATCCGCCACGAGTTGCTGGACGAAGCCCTGGCGGCCTTCGATCTGGAACGCCTCGGCGAGGCCCTGAAACCCGAGCGCGATCACCAGTTCGGCTTCCTGGGCCTGCAGACCCTGTACGACCGCTACTTCCTGCACTGGAACAAGGCCCGGCTGGAGCTGCCCCAGGTGTTCTTCATGCGCGTGGCCATGGGGCTGGCGCTGCGGGAAGACGACCCCAACGCCCGCGCCATCGAGTTCTACGAGCTGCTGTCCAGCTTCGACTACATGGCCAGCACGCCCACCCTGTTCAACAGCGGCACCCGCCACTCCCAGCTGTCCTCCTGCTACCTGACCACCGTGCAGGACGATCTGGAAAGCATCTACGGCGCCATCCGCGACAACGCCATGCTCTCCAAGTGGGCCGGCGGCCTCGGCAACGACTGGACGCCGGTGCGGGCACTGGGGTCGCACATCAAGGGTACCAATGGCCAGAGCCAGGGCGTGGTGCCGTTCCTGAAAGTGGTGAACGACACCGCCGTGGCGGTGAACCAGGGCGGCAAACGCAAGGGCGCGGTGTGTGCCTACCTGGAGAGCTGGCACCTGGACATCGAGGAATTCCTGGAGCTGCGCAAGAACACCGGCGATGAACGCCGCCGCACCCATGACATGAACACCGCCAACTGGGTGCCGGACCTGCTCATCGAGCGCATGCGCGAGGACCGCGACTGGACCCTGTTCTCCCCCAGCGACGTGCCCGACCTGCACGACCTGTACGGCAACGCCTTCCGGGAGCGCTATGAGCACTACGAAGCCCTGGCGGAGCAGGGCAAAACCAAACTGTTCAAGAAGATCCCCGCCAAACAGCTCTGGCGCAAGATGCTCACCGTGCTGTTCGAGACCGGCCACCCCTGGATCACCTTCAAGGACCCCTGCAACCTGCGCTCGCCCCAGCAGCACCAGGGCGTGGTCCACAGCTCCAACCTGTGCACCGAGATCACCCTGAACACCGGTGCCGACGAAATCGCCGTGTGTAATCTGGGCTCGGTCAATTTGGCCGCCCATATCGTTGGGGGCGAACTGGACGTGCAGCGCCTGGAACGCACCGTCACCACCGCCGTACGGATGCTCGATAACGTCATCGACATCAACTACTACGCCGTGCCCCAGGCGAAAAACTCCAACCTCAAGCACCGCCCCGTGGGCCTCGGCCTGATGGGCTTCCAGGACGCGCTCTACCAACTGGGCCTGCCGTATTCCAGCCCGGAGGCGGTGGAGTTTGCCGATGTTGCCATGGAGCAACTCAGCTACTTCGCTATCCGGGCCTCCGCCACCCTGGCCGGCGAACGGGGCGCCTACGACACCTATGAAGGCTCGCTCTGGCACCAGGGCATCCTGCCCATCGACTCTATCAACCTGCTGAAGGAAAACCGCCGGGATGGCGACTGCTCGGTGAATACCGACACGCGCCTGGACTGGACCCCGGTGCGCGAGCTGATTGCCAAAAACGGCATGCGCAACAGCAACGTCATGGCCATCGCGCCCACCGCCACCATCTCCAACATCGTCGGCGTGTCCCAGTCCATCGAACCGGCGTACCAGAACCTGTTCGTCAAATCGAACCTCTCCGGCGAGTTCACGGTGGTGAACCCCTCCCTGGTCCGCGACCTCAAGGCCGAGGGCCTGTGGGACAACGTGATGGTCAACGACCTCAAATACTTCGACGGCTCGGTGCAGCAGATCGACCGCATCCCGGCGGAACTGAAAGCCCGCTACGCCACCGCCTTCGAGATCGATGCACGCTGGCTCGTCGAAGCGGCCGCCCGGCGCCAGAAATGGCTCGACCAGGCCCAGAGCCTGAACCTGTACATGGCCGAACCCAGCGGCAAGAAGCTCGATGCCCTGTATCAGCTGGCGTGGGAGCGTGGGCTCAAGACCACCTATTATCTGCGTTCCCTGGGGGCCACCGGCGCCGAGAAAACCGTCCCGGTCGCCGCGCCGCAACCGCAGGTGTGTTCCATTGACGACCCCGACTGTGAAGCCTGTCAGTAACTACTTACTTTTTCTGGAAGCTCGGGGACAGAATTGAATTCTGTCCCCCTACCAAGAGGACAACACTATGCTGGATTGGGACGACGAACCAAAAACAGAATCCAAGGCAGCCACTCCAAATGGCCCGGCTCCGGTCAACGTAGACGACAAGCGGGTGATCAACGGCGAGACCGACATCAACCAGCTGGCACCGTTCAAGTACCCCTGGGCCTGGGAGTACTTCATGAACGCCAACAAGAACCACTGGACTCCGCTGGACGTCAACATGGCCCAGGACGTCCACGACTACCACCACCGCCTGAACCCGGCGGAGAAGCACGTGTACGAGAACGTACTGGCCTATCTCACCACCTCCGACATCCTGGCCATGCGCAACATCGGCCTGGCGGTGATGGAGAAAATGAGCGCCCCGGAGCTGCAGATCTACCAGGCCCGCCAGGTGTACGAGGAAGCCCTGCATACCTGGACCTACCAGCACTGCATCGAAACCCTGAACCTGGACCAGAGCGAGATCTACAACCGTTACCGGGTGGTGCCGGAGATCCACGGCAAGATCCAGCTGGCCAACCGAAGGCTCGACGCCGCCATGCGATCCGGCTTGAACCTGCGCAACAAGGATGACCTGCAGGAATTCGTTATGTCGTACCTGTTCTTTGCGGCGGTGTTTGAAGGCTGCTGGTTCTACAACGGCTTCAGCCCCATCTTCGCCCTGCAACGCCGGGGCCTGATGCGCGGGACCGGCGAGCAACTGCAGTACATCCTGCGGGACGAGGCCATGCACTTCTCCTTTGGCCTGAAAGTGGTGAACCAGATCCTCGAGGAAGAAAACATCACCCTGGACCCGAAAGCCGTACGAGAGATGTGGGATGAATCCGAGGCGGCGGAAACCGCCTACGCCAACTACGTCCTGCGCGACCCGATCCTGGGTTACTCCGCCGAGTACCACAGTGAACAGTTCCGGTTTGTGGCCAACCGGCGGGCACGCACTGTGGGGCTGGAAGAACCGTTCCCGGGCGCAAAAAATGTGTCGCCCTGGCTCGATGAGCAGGCGACCCTGCGCAAGGAGAAGAACTTCTTCGAGACCCGGGTGATCGAGTACCAGACCGGCGCGCAGCTGGAGTGGTAACGGTAAATCCTGATGGTGTGACAAATGAAATGGAAAAACGGTCGTTTCGACCATGAACTGGGCGCGAATTGAATTATGGTTAAATTAACTCATGGATTCATGCGCTTACAGCTAGTCCCGAAATTCGGGATAGTGGTCACAACGATCGTTTTTCCATCACGATTTTAATAGCCAATGGCACGGAACTGATTGACGTGACGGGGTTTTCTGCCTAGTTTTGGAGGATTGTTGAATTGAGATATGAGTCGTTGGGAAAGTGGTCGTTGGGACTCATATATAAATGTTACGTTTTGTCGTCGACAAGGCATCGAGTAATTGGATGAATGTAGAAATCATCGGTGATCGCGAATTTATCGCCTCTATTCAGGAGCAAGACGGTGTTTGGGTGCTAATGGCAGACCAGTCGCTTTATGCCCTGCAAGCGGAGGGCGGCAGGGATCTTCCTGTTTGGTCGTCAGCAGAAAAAGCAGAAGTGTTCGCCGAGAATTTGGACCAAAGCGGGCTGTCCCCGGTGTTCGTACCGATGAGCAATTTCGTGGGCGCTGCCTGGTTGGCTTCGTCGAGCCTTCAAATCGTCGAGGTTTTGGCTTCGCCCCGTTACGGCCATGAGTCTCTCACATACATAGCTGAGGAACTCCGTGCCAGACTCAAAACGTAACAAGGCGCATCAATACGCGGCCGATGGCCGCCGGACGCCCTTTTCATTGCGGCTTCGCCTCCATTACAAGGGCGCCGCTAAGCTCAGCGTTAACCAAGGTGAGTGATGAGTAGGCTTTACGAAAGGAGCCAAGAAAGCCTTCTGTGTTTCGAATGCGGTCATATTGACCAGGATTGCGAAATCAATAGAGATCTATGCTCTGCCTGTGGCGCATCCCGAAATCTTCGGTTGCATACCCACTACTATCGCTATGCTTTCTACGCAATGCGTTACGGGTACCAGTACAGAAAGCATTATCAAAGTGGGTCGGGAGCGAAGCCATATTTACAGCATCTAGACGATGTTCTCGTTTTCGTAGGCATGATCATCGTGTCGGGCATTGTTCAAGGCGCATCTTGGGATGCAATCAAGGTGACGCTTCGAAAATTTACCAAAAAGAACGCGCCTCAGTATGACTTTTCAAGTCAAGAAATTGAGGAGATGATTTCCTATGTAGTTGATTATGAAAGCGGCTTCCAAAAGCTGCCAGAATCAACCAGAAATGAAATTCTTGAAGAGATGATCGGAGATGCAGCCGCCGAGAATCCCAAGATCTCCAAAAAATTGATGTTACTGATGTCTCAGCCAGATAGCCCTCAAAGGCGGAAAAGAGCAGAGATTTTATACCGTGAGCTTGTGCGTCGTCATACAGCTAAGAACAAGAGCTTACCTCCAAAAAGCAAGACGAAATCATTCTGGAGTAAACTCTGACATGGTTAACAAAACGCTGTTGCCGGACAATTTTTCCGCCGCTTTGCGGCTCCAAAATTGCCGCAAAGCTCCGCGTTAACTGCAAAGAGGGATCATGGATCTATCCAACCTTACATATCAGGGACCGGAATATCGTGCAGATCAAGAAATTGAGTCCTTGATACCTGACAACCTGCTCTCCCTCTTAAAGCAGCTGAACGGCTTCATTCAGTTTGGCGGTGGGCTTCATGTCCGTGGTCTCTGTAAAGAACCAGAGTGGCACAGTCTAAGAGCGGCACTTTTTGGGGAAGAGCCTATCCATAAACTCTTCCCTTCAGTGGAGCAATCGGATGTTCCTTTTGCTCAGGATTGTGTGGCTGATCAGTACCTGCTCAGAGATCGCATTGTCTATAAGCTACACTCGGAAACTGGGGAGGTTGAATGCCTCGAATTAGGGCTGGGCTCTTTTTTGGCCGCCGCTTCTGCCGATCCGGTGGATTTCTTGGGGCTACAACCATTGATGCAGCTTCAGAAGAAAGGTTTGGACCTTGAACCTGGGCAGGTTATTAGCGCTTACCCTCCATTTTGCACAGAAGAAGCCAAGCGAGGGGTTTCATTAAAGCCTGTAGCTGTCCGAGAAGCGCTCTTGTTCTTGAGTGAGTTCTCGAAGCAAGTTGGCTCCGTCAAGAACGGTGAAAAAGTTGGAATTCAAGTTACGGAGTAGGCAGCAGTTAACAAGGCCAAGCACAGGGACAGCTTTTCCGTTGCGGCTTCGCCTCCACTCCAAAGCTGCCCGTGTTGGCAGCGTTAAATTCAGGGAGGAAACGCAAACATGGAGAAAGTTGTCACAGGCCTGCTGGTGCTCGTAGGTATTATTCATCTCTTGCCCGTTTCTGGGGTTCTGGGCGTGGAGCGATTGGCCGCTTTATATGGAGTTTCCCTGGGGGAGCCCAATATCGAAATCCTGATGCGCCACCGGGCTATCCTGTTCGGGCTTCTCGGTCTGTTCCTGGTGTATGCAGCGTTCCAGCCATCGTTACAAACATTGGCAATTGTCGCGGGCCTCGTCAGCGTTGTGTCCTTCATCGCGATTGCGTGGTCAGTTGGCGGGTACAATGAGGCCGTTCGCAAGGTCGTCATCGCAGACATTATCGCCATCGTCGCGCTCACTGCTGCAGGGGTAATCCGTGTCGTCGGCCGCAACCAAATTTAACAAGGCGCATCAATACGCGGCCTGCGGCCGCCGGACGCCCTTTACATTGCGCCTCCATTCCAAGAGCGCCGTTGTGCGCTGGCGTTATCACACAAGGAGGTGCATGAATGAAGCAAACAGGTAGTTGTCTCTGCGGGGGCATTCAATACGAAATCAACGGTCCGCTGACCGATGTTCTGAACTGTCACTGTTCAATGTGCCGAAAGCTTCATGCCTCGGCTTTCAGAACTCGCGCTAAGGTGCAATCCTCGGATTGGCACACCGTCAAAGGTCAGGAGCTGCTGAAGTTTTACGAATCTTCTCCGGGTGAGCACAAAGGCTTCTGTTCAAACTGTGGCTCCAGCCTCTATACCAAGTTCGATGCAGCCCCCGAGATCTATGGTTTCCCACTCGGAACACTTGATACCGACCCAGAGGTAAAAGCAGGGCGCCATGTATTCGTGGGGAGTAAGGCTCCTTGGTTCGAGATTACAGATGATCTGCCTCAGCATGCAGAGTATGACTGAGGCAGTGATAACAAGCCGCGTAAGGCGGACGTCCCTGACGGGCCGCCGCTTCGCTCCGCGTTAGGCATATTTATGGACAGGTTCGCTTTGCAGGAGCATCGTTGGTACGCGGCTGAAATTATTGGGGAAGAGTTCGGGGCGGAAATTAGATCCTATTCCCCAATTCGGGTGGAGGGCATCACGCTCAAAGGTGGTCGCAAGTTCGAATTACAGTTTTACCACGCAAATTATCCTGAGGGAGTTCGTGACAAGGTTTACGAACTTCAGACGTTGGAGCGGAGTAAAAATTTCATCCTGGCGCGATCGTCTTCTCATCATCCGGTACGCTGGTTTCTTATTTATCCCATCACGCTCGAATGGCTCAGCGCGCATTTTGGCGTGGCTGCTGGTGAAGGGCTCGAAGTTGAAACGTGGCTTGAGCGAAATGCCTAACCAGTCATTCCAGTTCGTTCCGGCCCTGACGGGCCTCCACCGGACGGCCTTTTCTCCGCTTCGCTGCGCAAAGGCCGCCGCTGAGGATTGGCGTTATGAGCTACCAAGCCTCAACATCCAAGTTAATATTCAACATATTTGAAGTAAATTTTTTATGACAGATAAACCTAGATATGGAAGTCAACATTCTGATGCGGATTGGGGATGTGACTACTTTGAGATAGAAACAGACACACCGATTGGAAAAATCAAGGTATGTCATGTAGTAGTAAACGACATAAATATAATATCTAGAGCGCTAGCTAAAAAAGTACTTGATACTTCTTGGATGGCAAATTTAGATTTAGGTAGCAAGAGAGCATATGATAGAACAGTTCAAGAAACTGCTTCTGCACTTGTTGAGATATTTGAATCTACCACCACACCTTCTGATGTAGGAAGTGAGTTTGGTGAAGTCATGGTTTCAATTGGATCTACCAAAGCCCTTGAGAAAATATTTAATCATGTAATTTTGCCCATAGCAGAACTCTGGAAGCCCCAGATCAAACAAAATGAAGGCTTTGATTTCCACACAGTTTGTTCTGACATGTATATAAATTTTGGAGAAGCAAAATATTCAGGAAGTGCAAATCCCCATGGCAATGCAATAAATCAATCAAAAGGTTTTATAGATGATGAAAAACATCTAAGGGATTATGTTCACTTAAGAGAGTTGGCTTTAGATGCAGCTGTTGAAAACCTGAATAATGATAGCTTTGGTATTGTCGCGTCATTCTCAATAAATACATCCGACCCACTTGAAGTTTTAAAAAATGCTATCAAGTCAGCTCAAGATAAATTGAGTTCAGATAGCATAAAAGCAGTATATTTGGTTGGGGTAAGCAAATGAGCATAGTCGATATTGCAGAAGACATAGAACCAATCAATGGTATTTCTGAACTATTAGATATTCTTCATAAAGAAGGCCCTGTAAGCTCTGAAATATTAGAAAAGATATCTTATTATAAAAAGTTCCACAGAGATGAGTTTCAGGAACATGAAGAGAAAATCATCACTTCTCTCGGACTCTTTTATAAATTACCTGAACCAAACAATTTGTACTCATTCCTTTTGTCGGGCATTGGAAAACAACACAAGGAAGAGTTTGGTGAGTATCTCACCCCTGTTCAGGCGAGTGTAAGAAGAGCAGTTAATGAAAATAAAGTAGTCTCTATATCCGCACCAACAAGTGCTGGAAAGTCATATTCCATCAGAGATTTTATTGCTGAAAATGATGGCGATGCTGTTGTAATTGTTCCTTCTAGAGCTTTGATCGCAGAGTATGTCAACACAATGAAGCAGAAGTTCAATGGTGACAAAAATGTGATGATATCCTCATTTGTAGATGACATATTCAAATCTAGGAACCTACGAAGAATATTTATTCTTACACCTGAACGAGCAAGAGACCTATTTTCCAGCAACCTAAAATTAAATATCAAAGTATTTTTCTTTGATGAAGCTCAGGTCTCTGAAGAAATTGAAAGAGGAGTTATTTTCGATGTTCTTGTGCGAAGGGTTAAGCAACATTTTGATAAAGCAAAACTAATTTTTGCGCATCCATTTGTAGAAAATCCTGACGCCCAACTTAAAAAGCATAACTTTTCTGAAGCAGAAGGCTATTCGAGATCATATACCCATGGCTCTGTAGGTAAAATCTTTATATATCAGCATAAAAATAAAAAATATTATCACTTTTCTCCATTCATTGAACGCGGTCACCAAATTAAAAAATGTGTAGAGCATGAACAAAAGTTCAGTGATTTTGCATTTGATGGAACCCATTCCGTCCTTGTCTATGTATCAAAAGCATCTATATATAATGGTAAATTCATCGAACCATTCAGAAAATATATTGATAATTATGAGGACATAGATTCAGTTGAAGCTGAAGAGATAATTAACACAATTGAACACCTGCTGGGTGCTGATAACGATGAGCATAAATCTGAACTGGTCGCATTATTACGCAAAGGTATTGTGATTCATCATGGTTCAGTACCACTAGAAGTACGTTTTCTTGTCGAAGACTTAATAAGAAAGCGTTATGCAAAAATTTGCTTTGCGACAAGCACGCTTGCACAAGGTGTTAACATGCCGTTTGATATTGTATGGCTTGACAACATGCGGATTCTTGGTGATAGCGATCAAAGTAGATCGTTATCATTTAAAAACCTAATCGGAAGAGCTGGCCGACTATCCAACAAACCAAAATTTGACTTTGGGTATGTTTTCACAAAAAGCCCTCAGCTACTCTCCCAAAGAGTCAATGAGAAATTCCTATTAAATGAACAATCAATCATCGACAACCCAGAAACCATAGATGATCCTGACACTTCGGAATTTCTCAATTCAATAAAAGAAGGCAGCTTTGACGATGATAAGCAAGCACCTTTATCCAAAATTGAACGTCTATCTGAATCAGAAATATTAAAATACTGCGAAGCAATATTAAGTGTTATCTATAACGGGGACTCGATTAAGGATAATCTCTATGGCGCTAAGAATGAGGGGAAAAGAGAGTCATTAAAACAATACTTTAGATTTATATATGAAGCTTCAATTAATAGAGTCTTGTATGATGGTGAAATTGCAGTATTTAGGCAGGCAATGTCAATTTTCCTCCAAGTAATTCAAGGGAGATCCTTTAGAGAAATTGTCGGCATTCGATATAGTTATATTTCAAAAAAGGATGAGGGAAGACAAGGTTATGCTGCGTTTTCACAGCCGGCAGCTAAATTGCCAAAGAGCACATTGACGCAAACATATTCAATCTTTGACAAGGACACATTAGCAAAAAATGTTAGTTATGACGCGGTAGTTTTTGACACATATGATTATCTTGATCAAGTTATTTCATTCTCTCTTACCGAATCCTTTATAACCTCTTTTAAAATATATAAAGATCAAACATCAGACCTACGTTCTGATAAAATGATTGAGTTATTACGGTTCGGTACAAATAACACAGTACATACATTGCTAATACGTTATGGATTTCCACCTGAAGATATTGCAGAAATATCAAAATACATACTTTTTATTAATGAAGACACCATAACATTCAAGCCTGAGATATCAGATGCGCCAAAATATATTCAAGAAATGGTTGATTGGTATTTGCCGGGCTAGGCTCATAACAAGTAAATCCAGGTGACGCCTATGGCGCACCTGATTTAGGCGTTATGTGGGCGTTCCCATAGAGAATCCATATGGCATTCAGTGAGTTCGAAGCAAAGAAAATTGAGCGGGCCGCTTCTGAATTTCTGGAAGACCGGAGGCCGCCAGTCGAGATCCGACCCAAGTTAGATCTAGACGTTCGAGTTTCTGGCCAAAGCGTGCAGATTGTCGAGATTCGCCCCCATTTCCGCGAGCCGGCCACGATCATTGAGTCGCCGGTGGCCAAAGCTACCTACGTCAAAAAATCTCAACGCTGGAAAATCTACTGGATGCGTAGCGATTTAAAGTGGCATTCGTACACTCCAGAACCTGAGTCACGCTCCATCGAGGAATTTTTTGCTATCGTAAATGCCGACGAGAATGGCTGTTTCTTCGGGTAGCACATAACCAGTCATTCAAGTTCGTTCCCGGCCTGGCGGCCGTCCACCGGACGCCCTAGTCGGGCGCCGCTTAATATTGGCGTTATAACGGGGAATCCTGATGTCGAGTTGGGACGAAGACATTATCAAAGCATTTGAAAATCTTGGTGGAAGTGCGAGCTACGATTCGCTGTACGCCGAGATTGAGCGACTTCGCATTGGGCTCCCGAGCACATGGAAATCGGTTGTAAGACGTCGTATTCAGGATCTTTCCTCTGATTCTGCCGGTTTTAAAGGAGGGAGAGATCTTTTCTTTTCCGTGGAAGGATTGGGGGCTGGCGTTTGGGGCCTGCGTTCATATCTGGAAGAAACTCCAAAGGCTTCAGATTTGCCGGAAGGTGTTGAGGAACCCGGACGAGCTTATTCGCTGACATATCGGGTCCTGCGGGACACGGTCTTGGCCAGGAAGATAAAGGTCCTGCATCAGGATCGCTGTCAGATCTGTGGCATGGCGGTTAGTTTATCTGATGGGAAAACCTATTCTGAAGCTCATCATATTATACCGTTGGGCGCGCCTCACAACGGATCTGATGTACCGGGTAATGTGGTAGTCCTATGCCCGAATCACCACGTTCTGTGTGATTATGGGGCTATGGAATTAGCGCTCTCAGACTTGCGGACTGCAGAAGGCCACAAAATATCTGAGCGTAGCATTTCATATCACAATGAAGTCATATTTGGGCGCAAGTTATAACAAATCGCAGCAGTTCGCGGCCGATGGCCGATGGCCGCCGGACGCCCTTTACGTGGCTCCTTCGGTGCCACTCCAAGGTCGCCGCTGTGCTCGGCGTTATGTGCAGGAGCATCCATGAGCGATGAAATCCAACTTAAGCTCACTGAGGATGAAGCATGGGTGCTTTTCGAATTTGTCCGCAGGTTCAGCGATACAGACCAGTTATCTATTGAAGATCAGGCCGAGCAAAGAGCACTTTGGAATTTGTGCTGTGTTTTCGAGAAAACTTTGCATCAAGCTCAAGATATTAGCTATGAAAAGTTCATTGCTCAGTGCCGAGATCGGCTCCGAGATGAGCCGTAACGTCCAGCACATAACCAGTCGCTTAAGTTTGTTCCCGGCCTTGCGGCCGTCCACCGGACGCCCCTGTCGGGGCGCCGCTTAGCTTGGCGTTGAGGCTGTAGAAAAACTCCCAAAAAACAGCGCTTGGCTTTGATAGGATGCAGAAAACGGATCAACGGAAGGTCGGCATGCCCCGCTTCAAACACTACAACTACGACCAAGACGCGATGGTCGTGATCAATTATCAGGAACAGCTGCAGCCCGGCACCTTTGAACACGCGGTGCACTACCTGATCGAGCACAAGCTGGACCTGTCAGTTTTCCATCCTAAGTACCGCAACGAAGACACCGGCCGGCTGGCCTACGATCCGGCCATCCTGCTGAAGATCATCCTGTTCGCCTACTCCAAGGGCATCACCTCCAGCCGCGAGATGCAGTGGTGCTGCGAGACCAACATCATCTTCAAAGCGTTATCCTGCGATACCGTTCCGCACTTCACCACCTTGGCTAAGTTCGTCAGCGGTCATGCCGATGAGATCGAAGAATTGTTCGAGCAGGTACTGCTGGTCTGTCATGAACAGGGTCTTCTGGGCAACGAACTCTTTGCCATTGATGGCTGCAAGATGTCCTCGAACGCGGCCAAGGAATGGTCCGGCACCTTTAAGGAACTGGAAGAGAAACGCACCAAGCTGCGACGGCTGGTTCGCCATCACCTCAAGGCCCATTACGAACGGGACGAGGCGGAGACCGAAGCCGAACTGGACCGGGACATCCGACGAGCCAGGACCATCCTCTCTCTGGATGAGGCCGCCCAGAAAGTCGACCGCTTCCTAAAGACGAACCGCCCAAGGATGGGCCGGGGGAAACGGAACAAGGAAGTGAAGAGCAACATCACCGATAACGAAAGTGCCAAGATGACCACCAGCAAAGGCACGATCCAGGGTTATAACGGCGTGGCCACGGTGGACAAGAAGCACCAAGTCATTATTGATGCCCAGGCCTTTGGTGAAGGCCAGGAACACCACACCCTGCAGCCGGTGCTGGAGAGCGTGGAAGCCCGCTTCAGGAAGCTGGGTATCGCTGACAGCATTTATCGGCAAGGCACTGTAATCACCGCCGATACCGGCTTTGCCAACGAAGCCAACATGAAGTACCTGCACGAACGGCAGATCAATGGCTACGTACCGGACAACAAGTTTCGCAGCCGTGACCCGAAGTTCCAGCATCAAAAAGACAAGTATGGCAAGCGCTATCAAAATCAGCCGACCACCGGATGGAAAGACATCATTCCGGCCAGTGAATTCCAGTTCGATCCGGTGAACCTGACCTGCATCTGCCCGGCGGGCAACGCCATCAGCTACCAGGGAACACGCGAAGCCGAGAACGGCAAAATCCGGGTGCACTTCGAAGGCCGTTTGCTGCAATGCCGCCACTGCCCGAAGAAACACAGGTGCATGCAGAACCCGGCATCCGCCAACCATCGCAAAGGCTCCGGAAGACAGGTCTCGTTCACTATCGAGAATAAGCGCTTACCCAACTACACCGACTGGATGAAGCACCGGGTGGATAGCCCGCAGGGTAAAGAGATCTACAGTCACCGCATGTCGGTGGTGGAGCCGGTGTTCGGTAACATCGGCACGAACAAGGGCCTGAATCGCTTCAGTTTGCGGGGCAAGAAGAAGGTGCAGGGCCGGTGGCAGCTATACTGCCTGGTGCACAATATTGAGAAGCTGGCGAATTACGGGCGGGTGGCGGCGTAATGCCGAGGGCGGAACTCCCGGAAAAGTGCCTGCTGGAAACCAGTAATGCCGACGCGAGGAGCCCCAAAAGGCCGAAGCAGATGGCTGAACATCGAATTAATGAGAATCGGCCAGTTGATGGCCGCGATAAAAATTACAGGAATCAGGCGTTGGGAACGGCTCGGAATCGGGTTTTTCTACAGCCTCGTTATAAGCAAAAAGGACATGGAGATCGTAGTGTCAGAAAGCTGTAAGTGTGGCGATGAAGCTAAAGTCCAAGGGACGATTGAATTTCACTGCGAAAAATGCGAAAGCAGCATCGAGAAGTTCGAGATCAAAAAGCCTTTAAAGGTGGCTAGCATTGCCGCGATATTGGCATATGGCGGCAGCCAGTTTATTGATTATGCAATCACTGATAATAGATACCCAATGTCTGTTGAATATGCAGTCATGGATGCCTGTGTGAATTCATATGCCAGCACTCTCTCGTATGGCGCCTATGGATCAAAGAAGAAGATTTGCTTATGCGCTCTGGAGGAAACAATGAATGAAATTTCCTACATACGATACAAAGTTGATGAGAAGGGTTTTTTGGGGGCATTTAGAGAAAACGTCCGAGAATGCATATAGCCTGCGGCTTTCGCAGCAGGCTATATGCTAGGGGTCAATCGCCCAAATAGTCGTCATTATTTGGATTGTGGGCATCCGCCCAGTCGTCCATATCGGCGTCGTTATTTGGGTTGTTAATATCTGACCAGAGGTCAAGTTCTTCGTCAGTCATGCTCGATGTGTCTGGCATAGTCAGTTCCTATTCGGTCTTGGTACTGTTCTTGGAGGCAACAGATTGAGCCTTTGCCGCAAACGAACCTTTCGGAGTTTTGCCGCCGTTAGCTTTGGCGGTAGCTGACTGAATTCGTGCAGCAGCGGCTGGGGTCATCGGGGTCTTGGTTTTCGACATTTCAGTCTCCTAAATATGCAGTGAAAGGCCATCCCCGCTGGGATGGCAACCGCAAATCTAGCAGTGGCTTTGGGGACAAATGGGGACAATGGAAACAAAACAACTTCAAACTCAAATCAAGTCGCTACTAGCGAAGCTAAAATGGTCGCAGAAGAAACTCGCGAGAGTCGTCTATACAGAAACGAATGAGTTCGACGATGATGAGGAAATAGGTAGATTCGAGGAATCGCTGAAAAAGGATTTAACTAGGCCAACAACCAAACCAGAAAGGCTATTGGAGTATCTGAAAATTCTTTCTCGGCAAAGTGAGTGTAGGACGCTGGATATTCTCGTTCCGGTGCATGTTGGGAGCGAAAATCTAAGCAGTGTGATGCAAGATGGCATGAAAGATATATCTAAACTGGCAGGTCAGTTGGCGCATGAAGAAGAAAACTTATAACACATATGAGCCTTCTCGGAATCAATAGACAATAGTCATTTTTTTGGCCGCGCCAGCGGCCAACCTAAACCCATGAGCGAGAACGCCTTCTTCGCTAGTCTCGTGGGGCTGTCAGGCACTCACAGCAAACACATATAGGGGCTCTCTTACGTGGCTTTTGACCACCGCCTGACCGGTCGTTCCATCGGTGGGTCAGGGGCACCAGACATTCATCGGTTAACCGGTCACTGGCACTATTCAAGGGGCTGGCTGCTGAGCTCCAGTTAGGGTCAGGCTCAGGACCGGTGTAAGCGTACTGGCTCATGGTATTAAGGCACGCCCACGGGGTGGCCAATCAAAGCGTCTGGCTTCAACGACGGTGATAGAAGGCCGGTTCGGTATCGGGTACCAGTCAGCGGACACCCGGCTTTCAGTCATCATCCTGTTTGATCCAGTTAGACGTCATGCTCACCCCGTGGCGTGACTAACCCTTCAGGAATCGTTGTTCATCGAACACCCTCTGATGCTTGAGCATGAAGTAGGCAGCACGGCCGAGCTTGTGGGCCAGTGCGGATAACGCCTTTGCCTTGTTCATGCGTTTCTGGAGTTTCTGTAGGTAGCGCTGGGCCTTGTCAGTGCCGCGCAGGTACAGCACCGCCGCCTCAGAGAAAGCCCACTTCAGGTGGGCATTGCCGATTTTGTTGCCCTGGGTGCCGTAGACCTTGCCGGCAGACTCGGCTTTGCACTTGATGAGTCTGGCGTAGGATGCGAACTTCTGGACTGACTCAAAGCGCTGGATATCACCGATTTCGTAGAGAATGGTCAGCGCCAGGATGCGCCCTACACCGGGAATGGTCCTCAGCACACTCAGAGAAGTGGGATCATGTTGTTTGGCTTGCCGCTCCAGGTGTTCTTCAAGCTTGGTCAGCTCACGGTGATAGCATTCGATGATGGCCAGGTCGAGATCGATGTTGTGCTGGACATCCTGCCCGGCAAAGGCCGCCTGGACCTGTTCCCGGGCTCCCACATTCTTCAGGTTTACCTTGTTGGGCGGCAGGTTATATTGGCTGGTGGTATTCACCACATGGGCTTTGAGCATGGCACCATGTTGGACAATGCGGGTGCGTCGACGCAGCAGGTCGCGAGTGGCCCGCATCTCCTTGGGATAGGTATAGGCCAGAGGGAAGTTGCCGCCTTTCATGAGCATGGCAATCTTGAACGAGTCGGTACGGTCGTTCTTGGTTTTACCGCCATGAATGGCCTTCATGTACAGTGCGTGGTCCAGGATAAAGTGGATACCCTGTTCCTCGCACAGATCCGAGATCCAGTACCAGCAGTGCATACATTCGACACCCACGACCAGGTCATCTCGGAAAGGTTTGAGCAGGGCGAGTAAGGGTTCCGGCCGGGCTTTGATCTCCTTGTGCAACAACACCTCCCCTTGCTGGTCGATGATGCAGACATACAGGCTGCGGGCGTGCAGATCGATTCCACAATAGTGGCGGTGGGTGCTATGGTAAAAGTTCATTGAGTCTTCTCCCTTGTAGTGCTTGGTCGCCTTCCAGCTTAGCGGGCAACCGCTGGGCTGGGGAGAAGGCTCAATCAGTATCAATGCCATTCACAGGACACCAAACTCTTTTCTGCGCTACGAGTTTGCCGCCTGTGATGGCTGGCGTTAAAGCTGAAAAGCCGAGTCGTGGCACCTGGTACCCATCCGTGTCAAAATTGAGCGATATGTGAACGAGAGGTTTTGTCCATGAATCTCCAGAAAATTGAAGACGAGGCGCTCCACCTCCCTAAAGAGGAGCGAGCCCAGTTGATCCAGCGACTGGTGTTGAGTCTGGAGTCTCCGTCAGAAGAAGAGCTCAGGTCCGATTGGTTGCTTGAAGCGCGGCGCAGGGGTGAAGAGCTCGACAATGGCACAGTTCAGGCTGTGTCTGGTGAGGATGTCATGAGGAAGGCTAGAGCACTGATTAAATGAACTATTCTTTTCACCCGGCAGCGGAAGCCGAGTTCCTGGAATCAGTTGGTTATTATGAATCAAAAGTTCCGGGATTGGGTGGTGCCTTTATAGAGGAATTTGAGGCCCTGGCCAATTTAATTGGCGAGTCACCAAAAGCCTGGCAAGCTGAGTTGCCGCCAGATATTCGTAGAGCGCCCCTTCACAGGTTTCCCTTGTCTATCGTTTACCGAGAGAGCCCTGATGGTTTTCAGGTTCTGGCTGTTGCCCATGACCGCCGGCGCCCGCAGTACTGGCTGGGACGGCTTTAACAATCGGCTGCACAGCGACCGATTTTCAGCCGCTTCGAGGCTCCAGACCGGCGCGTTAGGCGCGACTGCTCACCTTTATATTTGGACTTCGCATGCGGCATTCTGAAAGACACAGAACAGATCGGATCGGCTGGCTTCGTGCTGCGGTTCTTGGTGCAAACGACGGGATTGTTTCTACTGCGAGCCTGGTCCTGGGTGTGGCGGCCTCAGGGGCGGACTCTAAGGCTGTTTTGGTTGCAGGCGTTGCTGGTCTCGTCGCAGGCGCTATGTCGATGGCAGCGGGTGAGTACGTGTCAGTCAGCTCTCAAGCCGACACTGAGGAGGCCGACCTTGCCAGAGAGAGAGCCGAGCTGGCTGATACGCCTGAACAAGAGCATGCGGAGCTTGCCGAGATTTACGTTAGGCGCGGTTTAGACCGGGCGCTCGCAGACACAGTAGCAAGTCAACTGATGAAGCAGGATGCACTGGGGGCGCATGCCCGCGATGAACTTGGCATTTCAGAAGTCTCCACGGCCCGCCCAATTCAGGCTGCGCTCGCGTCAGCAGGCACATTCTCGGTAGGTGCGGCCCTTCCCCTGTGCGTCGTCTTTCTGTTTCCGGTGTCGCTGCTTATGTGGGTCGTCCCCGGCAGTTCGCTGTTTTTCCTTGCCTTGTTAGGCTCATTGGCAGCGAAAGTTGGCGGCGCTCCTGTTGTTAAGGCTGCCTCTCGGGTTACGTTTTGGGGGGCCTTGGCAATGGCTTTGACGGCTGGGGTCGGTGCGCTCTTTGGCGTGGCCGTATGATTTGCTGGCGGTGCATTCTCTCGCCTAACCAGGCGCTGCTGTCGGACAAATTTTACGCTGCGCTCCAAATTTGCCGCAGAGCGCGGTGTTAGGCAAGAGCATGGAATCCGCAGAGAAGACTAGAAACTACCGCAGCTTTTCTTCTGCTGCGAAATCAAGATTTCGTCCGATGGCAGAGTTGCTGGGATATGAACAAATCACAGCCACGGCCTGGATGGCTCCGGGGCTGTTTGTCGTTGCTTTATCTTCACAAAACGGTGTAATCGTTATTCTGCAATCAAATGGTGATTGAGGCGATCCATTGTATGGAGCAGCAAGCGTCAGCCATCCTGATCCTGTAACTCCTCTGCTGGCGGCCACCGTTAAGAACACAGGAGTGTCAAAATGTTTGATTACACAACGATTCACTGGGTGACATTTCTGGTTGCGGCAGTTCTTCTGAACCTTTCCCCAGGCCCGGATATCGCGTTCATTTTAGGGCAAACCTTGCGCAACGGACGCCAACACGGGTTTGCTGCGATGTTTGGTATTTGGACGGGGGCGGCATTGCATGTCGCTATGGCCGCAGTGGGCCTTTCTGCCATCCTTGCCACGTCCGCGCTGGCGTTTTCGATTGTTAAGTGGGTGGGCGCCGCCTATTTGATGTGGCTTGGTATCAGAATGCTCTTATCCCGTGGCGACTCCTTCGTGCCCGGTGAGGGTGTTCGCCATCAACGACTGCATTCAATTTATTGGCAAGGCGTGTTGGTTTGCACACTTAACCCGAAGGTAGCGGTATTTTTCCTCGCGTTCCTGCCACAGTTCGTCGTGGAAGGTGCTGGTTCTCCAGGTGCTCAGCTGTTGTTGCACGGAAGCCTGATCATTGTTGTCGCGGCGCTCATCGAGCCACCGTTGGTTATGATGGGGTCAAAGCTTGGGGTATTCCTGAGGCAGAATCGACGAGTTGGCTTATGGATGGATCGCGGCCTTGGCGTCGTATTCGTCGCACTGGGTGCGCGGCTTGCTGCCAGTACCAGGTAATGCAGGTGAACATCGGGGGCTGCGAAACCTCCGGGCTTCAGGTTTTTACGCAGACGAACAGGGCGTTACCGGAGACGCCGTCCCAGGGGATGATCTTTTCATAGTCATGTTCGAAAATGTGGACGTCGAAATACCGCCGGAGCAGGCGGTCGAAATCATCAAAACCCAGTGCCACCATGGCGTGTTCATCCTGCCAGGATTCGGTAACCTCCAGGGTGGTTTTGGCGATACTCAGTTTCAGTGATTGTTGATCCCCCTGGCCGCAGTAATGCCAGCCAGACCGGAAGGTAAAGCTGCTGTCGTCGTGCTCAGTGGTATGGCTGACATACAGGTTGTTGTTGATCCGGTTTTTGTCGACCGCGTTGAAACAGAACACCCCGTTTTGGGTCAGGGCGTTATGGGCCCTTTTGATGCATGCTTCCAGTTTGTCGATACCCGCGCTGTAATGGATGGAATACAGGAAGCAGGAGATCAGGTCGAAGGGGTGGTCGAATTCAAAGCTGGCCATGTCCTGGCGGGTGAACAAGGCTTCCGGGCAGCGTTGCCGGGCGCGATCCAGCATGGGCTGGTTGATGTCCAGGCCGCAGCTGTCGTAGCCGGAATCGATAAAGTGCCGGATGTGCGGGCCGGTTCCACACGCCAGGTCCAGGTGGCGGCGGCCCTGGTTGCCAAACAGCTGGTGTAGCCGCCGCACGCCGTTGCTTTGCGCCGGGTAGTTGATGTCGGCACACATCAGGTCGTAGTAGCCCGACAGGTCGGTGTATAAGGCGTTGGCGGACATGTGTACCTGGCGCGGCGGGCGGGATAGCATCGGTCACGTATAATATCGCAAGCACTCAGGCGCAGATAGCCTGGAAAACGCATACTCCACCACTCAGCACGAGGCTGTGACTATGTCCGACGGAACCTACACGCCACCGAAAGTCTGGAAATGGGACGCTGCCAGTGGCGGCGCGTTTGCCAACATCAATCGCCCCATCGCCGGCCCGACCCATGACAAGGAACTGCCGGTGGGCAAGCACCCCCTGCAGCTGTATTCCCTGGCCACGCCCAACGGCGTGAAAGTCACCGTTATGCTGGAAGAGCTGCTGGAAAAAGGGCACAAGGGCGCCGAATACGATGCATGGCTGATCCGGATCCACGAGGGCGAGCAGTTCAGTAGTGGTTTTGTCCGGCTTAATCCCAATTCGAAAATACCGGCCCTGCTCGATCGCAGTGAGGACCCGGCGGTGCGGGTATTCGAGTCCGGCTCGATACTGCTGTACCTGGCAGAAAAGTTCGGTGACTTCCTGCCGCAGGACCTGCGCAAGCGTACCGAAACGTTCAACTGGCTGTTCTGGCAAATGGGCAGTGCGCCGTTCCTCGGAGGTGGGTTCGGGCATTTCTACGCCTATGCTCCGGAAAAGTACGAGTACCCGATCAACCGCTTCACCATGGAAGTCAAACGGCAACTGGATGTCCTCGACCGTCAGCTGGCGGATAACGAGTACGTGGCCGGCGATGAGTATACCATTGCCGATATGGCAATCTGGCCCTGGTATGGCGGGGTGGTGACCAATACGGTTTATGAGGCTGCGGAATTTCTGGAGGCCCACAGCTACAAGAATGTGTTGCGCTGGGCCAGTCAGCTGGCAAGGCGACCGGCGGTCCAGCGGGGGCGTATGGTCAATCGCACCTGGGGTGAGCTGGCCAGGCAGCTTCATGAGCGCCACGACGCCAGCGATTTTGAATTACGCACCGAGGACAAGCTGCACCCGGAGCAGGGCGACTAAGCGGCTAAATGGTATTGGCCGACTGACAGGAGATTGGTGATGACGAATACCGACGAGGTCACCCGGATTGCGTTTGCGGAGCTGAAGACGTTGCTGGCCCGGGTATTCGAGCGTCATGGCACCTCTGCCGAGGTGGCTGCGGTGCTGGCTGACAATTGTGCCAGTGCCCAGCGGGATGGCTCGGAGAGCCACGGGGTGTTTCGCATTCCCGGTTACCTGTCCACCCTGGCCAGTGGCTGGGTGGATGGCAGGGCCGTACCGCAGGTGGAGGATATCGCACCCGGCCTGGTGGCGGTGGATGCCGGTAACGGTTTTGCCCAGCCGGCTCTGGCGGCGGCGCGTGGTTTGCTGCTGGACAAGGTAAGGCACAATGGCATCGCCATGCTGGCGATCCGCAACTCCCACCACTTTGCCGCCTTATGGCCGGACGTCGAGCCCTTTGCCCGTGAGGGACTGGTGGCACTGGCGTTCGTCAACAGCATGGCCTGCGTGGTGCCCTATGGCGGCAGGAAGCCGTTGTTTGGCACCAATCCCATCAGTTTTGCCGCCCCCCGGGCGGGTGCTGATCCGCTGGTGTTCGATCTGGCCACCAGTGCCATTGCCCACGGCGACGTGCAGATTGCTGCCCGGGAAGGCCAGCTGCTGCCCGAGGGCTACGGGGTCGACAGTGATGGCCGGCCGACCTGTGACCCGGCGGCCATCCTTAACGGCGGTGCGTTGTTGCCCTTCGGTGGTTACAAAGGTTCGGCGTTGTCGATGATGGTGGAGTTGCTGGCGGCGGCCCTCACCGGAGGGAATTTCTCGTTCGAGTTTGACTGGTCGCAGCATCCCGGTGCGAAAACCCCGTGGACCGGCGAGTTGTTGATTGTCATTGATCCGTCCAGAGGTGCCGGCAGTAATTTTGCCGAGCGAACGGCAACCCTGGTCCGGGAAATGGCAGCCGCCGGCCAGACCCGTCAACCCGGCGACCGCCGCTATCGCCAGCGGGCCGAGTCCGCTCGGGCCGGAGTGGCCATTGCGAGCGAGGATCTGGCGTACCTCCGGGGCTTGCTCGGTTAGCCGGCGGTGATGTCGCGGGTGAGGCTGGCGCCCCCGCCGGATTGGCGGCGGTCCTCCCGGAACAGGTGGCCGTAGGCCCGGCGCAGGCCATCCACGATGAACTGGTGGGGCAGGTCGTCGAAGACGCCATGGTCGTTGATGTATTCCATGTGGGCGTCACCGCTTGCGGTATACTCCTGGAACACTGAGTCCCGGACACCGTCGAACTCCAGGGGCTCGACGTTCATCATGGCGCACAGCTCGGCGTTGAAGGCCGGTGTGGCTTTGACCCAGCGGCCGTTAAGGTAGAGCTCGATGTAGCCGTGCATGCGGAAGATGTCGGATTGCAGCCACTCGATGAGCCTGGGGCTGGACAGATGGTTCTTCACATCGGCCAGGCCCAGCCGGCTGGGAACGCCGATGGCCCGGGCAGCGGCACCCAACAGCACCGCTTTTGGGATACAATAGGTCTCTCCGGATTCAAGGGCATAGCTGGCGCTGAACGTCGCCGGGTCGGTCCGAAACACGTAGGGGTTGTAGCTGATCTGGTCACGAACCGCCAGGTACAGCGCGCGGATCCGCTCCAGCGGGTCTTCCCCGACGCCCTCAAGCTGGCGTTCCAGCCAGTGTTGTACCTGGGGGTGGTCGTAATCGAAAAAACGCGTTGCCTCAAGGTATTGCTGCATGCCTGGGTATCCTCGACCGGTGCGGTGGGCTGGCGGTAGGGCTCGCAAACCGTGCCTGCAACCCGTGATAATCCCCGAGTGGTCATGGGGCTGCAATGATGTTTCCGGACAATCTGACTGACCGCAGATGCCAGTCGACTTGTCCGGTATAGCCAAAAACTATTCTTGGTTTGAAAATAATTAATTTAAATGAAGCGGGCAAAGCCGTTAAGGTGTCATCCGTAACTTCATCGACCCGGATTCAATACCGGAAACCAACCAACAGGAGTCTTTCTTTCATGGGTATTGTTAACTCTGAAATCAAACCGTTCAACGCCACCGCATTCAAGCAGGGTGAGTTCGTAGAGATCTCCGAAGCCGACGTTAAAGGCAAGTGGGCGGTGTTCTTCTTCTACCCGGCCGACTTCACGTTCGTTTGCCCGACCGAGCTGGGCGACGTGGCTGACAAGTACGAAGAGCTGCAGAAGCTGGGTGTCGAAGTGTTCTCCGTGTCTACCGACACCCACTTCACCCACAAGGCATGGCACGACACTTCCGAGACCATCGCCAAGATCAACTACTACATGGTAGGCGACCAGACCGGCACCATCACCAACAACTTCGGTGTTATGCGTGAAGGCCAGGGCCTGGCAGACCGTGCCACCTTCGTAATCGACCCGGATGGCATCATCCAGGCTGTTGAGATCACTGCTGAAGGTATCGGCCGTGACGCGGACGACCTGCTGCGCAAGATCAAGGCTGCCCAGTACGTTCGTAACAACCCGGGCGAAGTATGCCCGGCCAAGTGGAAGGAAGGTGAGAAGACCCTGGCTCCTTCCCTGGACCTGGTAGGCAAGATCTGATTTGAGTTCAATCAGAGACTTGTGAGAAAGGCCCGCGCTGCGGGCCTTTTTTATGGCTGCTCTATCAGAGTCATGGTCAGAAATAGTAAACGGCTATCAATAGTTTTGTGTGAATCAATTTGAGCTTTCTATAGCCTGGCCGTATTGTTGAACCATCATAACGGCACAACCTGTGTTACCTCAGCGTCTTAGGGCGCTGGCTGGCCAAAACTTCATTACCGATCAAGGGGAATACCTACATGCTGGATACCAATCTCAAGGATCAACTCAAAGCGTACCTCGAGAACGTCAAGCAACCCATCGAGCTGGTTGCCGCGCTGGACGATAGCGCCAAGTCCCGGGAGTTGCATGAGCTGCTGACCGAGATCGCCTCACTGTCGGACAAGATCACCCTGACAGAGGACGGTGCCTCCAACATCCGGCGGCCGTCGTTTGCCATTAATCGTGTTGGTACTGACATCGGTGTCCGCTTTGCCGGTATCCCCATGGGCCACGAATTCACCTCGCTGGTGCTGGCCCTGCTGCAGGTGGGCGGCCATCCGTCCAAGGCCAGCCAGGAAGTGATCGAACAGGTCCAGGCGCTGGACGGCGAGTTCGAGTTCGAGACCTACTTTTCACTGTCCTGCCAGAACTGCCCGGACGTGGTGCAGGCCCTGAACCTGATGGCAGTGCTGAATCCGAAGGTTCGCCACACCTCGATCGATGGCGCGCTGTTCCAGGACGAAGTGGAACAGCGGGAAGTGATGGCGGTGCCGAGCATCTACCTCAATGGCGAGCCTTTCGGCAACGGCCGGATGACCCTGGAGCAGATCCTGGCCAAGGTGGACACCGGTGCCGAGGCCCGCGAGGCTGAGAAGCTCAAGCAGAAGGACACCTTTGAAGTGCTGGTCATCGGTGGTGGCCCGGCGGGTTCGGCGGCGGCGATCTACGCCGCCCGCAAGGGCATCGCAACCGGCATCGCTGCCGAGCGGTTTGGTGGCCAGGTGTCGGACACCATGGGCATCGAAAACCTGATCTCGGTACCCTATACCGAAGGCCCCAAGCTGGTGGCGGCCATGGAGCAGCACGTTAAAGAGTACGACGTGGACATCATGAACCTGCAGCGTGCCGACAAGCTGATTCCTGCCGCGAAGCCTGGCCAGGCCCACGAAGTACGGCTGGCCAACGGGGCGTCACTGAAGGCGCGCACGGTGGTGCTGGCCACCGGCGCCCGCTGGCGTCAGCTGGGCGTGCCGGGTGAAGCCGAATACCGTAACAAGGGGGTGGCTTACTGCCCGCACTGTGACGGCCCGCTGTTCAAGGGCAAGCGCGTTGCGGTGATCGGTGGGGGTAACTCCGGCGTGGAAGCGGCGATTGACCTGGCCGGTATCGTCGGTCACGTCACCCTGCTCGAGTTCGGTGCCGAAATGCGTGCCGATGAGGTGCTGCAGAAGAAGCTGCGCAGCCTGAAGAACGTGGACATCGTCACGTCTGCCCAGACCACCGAGGTGACCGGTGCAAACGGCAAGGTGAGCGGCCTGAACTACACGGACCGCAATTCCGGCGAAACGCACCACGTGGCGCTGGAAGGGGTGTTTGTCCAGATCGGCCTGGTCCCGAACACCGAATGGCTGAACGGCGATATCGAGCTGAGCCAGCATGGCGAGATTGTGATCAACGAGCGCAACGAGACCTCCATTCCGGGCGTCTTCGCAGCGGGCGATGCGACCACCGTGCCGTACAAGCAGATCGTCATCTCCATGGGTGAGGGATCCAAGGCTGCGCTGAGCGCCTTTGACTTCCTGATCCGCAACAGCGCGGAAGACTGATCAGCTGCGGTTCAGTTCGTAAGCGCAGATATTGACGGCGGAGGCGAGATTGAGGGATTCAATCTCGCCTTTGCCGTTTATGGTATAGGGCGTTGCGCCCAGCCGCTGCAGGGCCTCGGTCGGCACCCCCCGGGCCTCGTTGCCGAACAGGTAGCAGTCATGCTGCTGAAAGCCCGGCGCAGTGAGCCGGTCACCGTTCAGGTCGAGGCAGGCAATGCTGAAATAGCGGGCGGCCAGGTCAGCCAGCGGCACCTCGGTTTCCAGTGGCACGTGGAAAATGGCGCCCATGCTGGCGCGCACGACTTTCGGGTTGTAGGGGTCAACACTGCCGGGGCTGAGCAGGCAGCGGAAGCCGCCGAACCACGCCAGGGTGCGCAGAATGGTGCCCAGGTTGCCGGGGTCCTGGACCTCGTAAAGGTAAATGGCTTTTTCACCGGCCTCGGTGTCCCGGGCGGCCGCCAGCCGGGGCAGGGGCACCACCGCCAGGATGCCCTGGGGTGTGCGGGTATCCGCCAGCTGTGCCATCTGGCGTTCGCTCACCGGATGGATGCGCAACGGGCTCTGCCAGCCGGCGTGGGCCGGGGTCACATAGAGTTCGGCCTGGCGCAGGGCGGGCTGGCGGACAGCCGCCTTCTGCAGTTCCAGCACCAGGTGTTCGCCTTCCACCAGGTAGTGGCCGAAGGCCTGCCGGTACTTCTTCTGGTGCAGTTTCTTGATGTCGTCCAGTTTCACGGCTGCGTCCCGGCAGGAGCGGCGGCGTCCCCGCTATGGCTGCCCTGCAGGTCCGCCACCATGGCCAGGGCCAGGGCTTCCGCAACCTTGATGCCATCCACGCCCGCCGACAGGATACCTCCGGCATAGCCGGCCCCTTCACCGGCCGGGTACAGCCCGCGGACGTTCAGGCTCTGCAGGCTGGCGTGATCACGGGTGATGCGCACCGGCGACGAGGTGCGGGTCTCGATGCCGGTGAGTACCGCGTCGTCCCGGTCAAAGCCGCGGATCTGCTTGCCAAAGGCGGGCAGGGCTTCGCGGATGGCTTCGATGGCATAGGGCGGCAGCGAGGGTGCCAGATCCCCCAGCCGGACGCCGGGTTTGTAGGAGGGTTCGACCTCGCCCAGGGCGGTGGAGGGGCGGCCTTTAATAAAGTCACCGACCAGCTGCGCCGGCGCGCAGTAGTCGCTGCCGCCGAGTTTGTAGGCGTTGGCTTCCAGTTGCTCCTGCAGTTCCACGCCGGCCAGCGGGCCGCCGGGGAAGTCCTCACCGGGGTGAATGGCCACCACGATACCGGCGTTGGCGTTGCGCTCGTTGCGGGAGTACTGGCTCATGCCGTTGGTCACTACCCGTTCCGGTTCGGAGGTGGCGGCGACCACGGTGCCGCCGGGGCACATACAAAAGCTGTATACTGCGCGGCCGTTGCTGGCGTGGTAGACCAGTTTGTAGTCCGCCGCGCCGAGGGCCGGATGGCCGGCGTATTTGCCGAGGCGGGCCTGGTCGATGAGCGATTGCGGGTGTTCGATGCGGAAGCCGATGGCGAAGGGTTTGGCTTCGATAAAGACGCCGTTGCGTTGCAGCATGCGGAAGGTTTCCCGGGCACTGTGGCCCAGGGCCAGCACCACATAGCGGCTGCTGATCCGTTCTCCGCTCGCCAGCTCGACGCCTTCGATGCGGCCGTCGTTGAGCAGCAGGTCGGTTACCTTGCTTTCAAAGCGGATGTCCCCGCCGAGGTCGATGATTTCCTGGCGCATGGCGGCCACTACGCCGGTCAGCCGGAAGGTGCCGATGTGGGGCTTGCTGACGTAGAGGATTTCTTCCGGGGCACCGGCGCGGACAAACTCCTGCATGACCTTGCGGCCGTAGAACTTCGGATCCTTGATCTGGCTGTAAAGTTTGCCATCGGAAAACAGCCCCGCGCCGCCTTCACCAAACTGCACGTTGGATTCCGGGGTCAGGGTTTTCTTGCGCCACAGCGCCCAGGTGTCCTTGGTCCGCCGCCGGACGTCCTTGCCCCGTTCCAGCACAATGGGACGGAAGCCCATCTGGGCCAGTAGCAGGGCGGCAAACAGACCGCAGGGGCCGAAGCCGATCACCACCGGGCGCTCGGTCAGCTCAGCGGGAGCCCGGGCCACCGGGTGGTACCCGGTATCCGGGGCCGGGCGCACGTGGTTGTCGGCGGCAAACCGGTCGAGGATAGCGGCTTCGTCGCGGGCCCGCAGATCGATGATGTAGACAAACTTGATCTCGGTGTTTTTTTTGCGCGCATCGTAACTGCGCTTGAACACCGTGAAGTTGAGCAGGTCCGCGTCCCAGATCTTGAGCCGCTCGAGAATGGCGGCACGCAGGGCGCTTTCAGGGTGGTCCAGTGGCAGGGCCAGTTCGGTAAGGCGGATCATAGTCAGTCCTGCCCGGAAGCTCCGCGTCACAGGGCACAGGGTGCTTGCCGGAGATGCCGGGTGGTGAAGTCGGGTTGAAAACGGGCCAATTGTACGTGTGCCGGGGGCGGTTGTCAGGGTTTTGCGGCTGCCGGGTGGGGCACGTACAATGGTGGGCAGTATCCTGCCGTCTGTCTGGCAACCGCCTGAACCATTGAATGAGTCACTATGGCCCGATCCAAAAGCAGTAACCGCTGGCTTGAAGAGCACGTTAACGATCCTTTCGTCAAACAGGCGCAGGTGGACGGTTACCGCTCCCGGGCCAGTTACAAGCTCCTCGAGATCAACAAGAAAGACCGGCTGATTCACCCCAACATGGTGGTGATGGACCTGGGCTCTGCCCCCGGTGGCTGGTCCCAGGTCGCCGCCGACCTGGTGGGTCACAAGGGCCGGGTGGTGGCCTCCGACATCCTGCCGATGGATCCCGTTGCCGGGGTTGAGTTCATTCAGGGGGATTTCACCGAAGATGCGGTGTTCGAGGCGATCATGGCGACCCTCGAGGGTGCGCCGGTGGATGTGGTGATCTCCGACATGGCACCGAACATCAGCGGCGTGAATGCCGCCGACCAAGCGGCTTCCATGTACCTGGTGGAGCTGGCGCTGGATATGGCCCGCCAGGTCCTCAAGCCCAAGGGCAGCTTTGTCGCCAAGGTGTTCCAGGGTGAAGGCTATGACGACTACGTCAAGGCGGTGCGCGCAGTGTTCGACAAGGTCGTGGTGCGCAAGCCCGAGTCATCCCGCTCCCGTTCGCGGGAAGTCTATATTGTCGGCAAGGGTTTCAAGGGATAACCACCACAGGCAACCTCCCCGGACCGGGTCTATGCTCTTGGTAAGACTCGTTCAATCACATAGCTGACCTCCCGCAGGGTGGCCTTGGGGCTGTCGTTCAGGGAGGCGTGGGGAGAGGATTATGTTGCTGGCCGAAAAAACCACCGGGCACCTGGTGGAAATCCAGGATTTGCAGGCCCTGTTCAATCCGTTTGCCGCCACAGTGAGCGGTTGCCTGCATTTCGGCGAGGAAGCCCAGGATCCGGAGCAGTTCGACAAGCAGGGTTTGGGGTTCCCGTCGGGTGAGGCCTTGCCACGCTGCTGGACCGATCCGGATTACCGGCGCGGTTAGCTGGCAGAGTGCCGCAAAGCAGCCATCCACCTGTCCGCAAGAGCTGTAAAAAAAGCCCCGGCGAGGCCGGGGCTAAAGGTTGCAGGTGCTTCTGCAGTCAAACCAGGTGCCCGCTTAGCGGTCTTCGTAGCGTTCGTGCTTGAAGAACACTCCGGAATCACCGAACTGCGAGGCAATCAGCGGTGAGGTCAGGGTAATCTCGCCAATCTTGACGGCGCTGTTGCGGCGCTCCTCGGCATAGCGGCGGTTCAGCGACGGGAAGATCGAGGTGCGGATGTCTTTGCTGGTGGCATAGACGTCATACACCCGGGTGCCCTCGCTGAGAGTCATCAGGCTTTCCCGGAAATCATGGGGCTCACTGGGGAAGCTTGCCTTGAGGTCGGCATTAGGTACGAAGTAGACCTGGACCGGAGCCTTCGGTGCTGCCACCGGGGTGCCATCCTGGGTGACTTCGGAGATGTCGTTGACCATCAGCCGGGTCGGCTTGGTGGTCACCAGGGAGAACAGCGTGGTGCTGCCGAGGGTGTCGTTGACTTCCGGTGAGACGTAATTCGACAACTCGTTGGCAAAGAAATTGTGGTTCTGGTCCTGACCGGAGAGCGTGTACAGCGCAGACACGTTCCGTGACCGCTGGCCGTCGGCGAACAGTTTCAGGGCCAGGCCCGGCGCAAAGCCGCGATCGGCCGGATCGCCGGTGACCGACAGCCGCAGCAGGCCGTGATCCGCGCCCTGGAACAGCCCGGTGTACGGGGTGCCCGGTACCGCCTTGAAGCTTACCCGCGCCATTACCGCCTGCGGATGAATCGGCTTCTCATAACCGGCCGGAGCCACGTCGGAATCCCGCTTGACCTTGTCCCAGAGTACCGAGCTGATCAGACCGCCGATGTCCACCGGTTGCAGGGCGGGCAGTTCGCCGTCACGGTATTCGGTGCGCATGGCACCGTTGGTCCACAGGTGCATCTGCTTCTGCCGCGCGGTCCAGTTCTCGTAGTCGGCCGGCATGTTCAGGCCCCAGGGCTTGAACGCGTTATCCATGCCCACCAGGCTGCTGGCCAGGTTGGGGTAATGGCGCCGGATCACGTCCACCATGGTGTTGCCTTCGACCCAATCCATGCCTTCCGGGGTGTAGATTTCCGGGCGGTAGTCGGAGGTAAAGAAACGGTCGGTCATCAGCCGGCGCGACGCGTTGAGGATGAAGATCTGGAACGAGGTTTCGCCGAAGCCGAAGCCATCGGGACGGGTTTCTTCCGCCAGTGAGCCCACCAGGGTGTCGATCATTTCCACGTCACCGTTATACAGGCGCTTGAGGTTGGCCAGTAACTGCGGATTGGAGGTCAGGTCTTCGAACTTGGTGATGGGCTTGAGGCCGATCTGGCGGCGGAACTCGTTGTAGCGCGGAACGCCACGCTCACGGTCACGCAGGATGTCGATGGCGGCCATGTCGATGTCGCCGACAATGGGCATGGACAGGTTGCGCATGAAGTCCGGGTAGTTCTCGAGGGTAAGCGCACCCGGATGGGTGATGCCGAAGGAGTACCACATACGGTCGGCGCCGACGCTGTCGAGGATGTCCTCGGCATTGCCATCGCGGGTGGCGGGCACCGGAATCACCTGATCGATGATATTGGAGCCGATGTCATAGACCTCGATGTCGTCCCGCAGCAGAGGGTGCATCCGGTAGACCGACACGAACTCCTCGGTCAGGGTGTAGGGCACGTCGTAGTTGTTGGGGGTACGGGCACCGACCAGGCCGCCGAGGGCGTGATCGATGGTGCCGGCGTCCATGTTGGCCAGGTCGTTATCGAGACCGAGCATGGTCAGCAGATTGCCGAGGCTTTCCACGTCGTTATTGAGCATGTCGAGGGCGTTCTGGAAGAACTCGCGGTTCTCCAGGTCGCCGCCAATGCCCCACCAGTTGGCGTACATGGCGCGCTCGAGGATGGGGTTGGCGAGAATGGCCGGCGTCCACTCCACGGTATGGATCTTGGCCATCAGGGCGGCGTTGATCAGGCGGGCCTTGTCGTACAGCCACTGGTCAGTGGCGTCCGGATAGCTTTGCTTCAGGGTGGTGGCAATGGCGTTGTGTTCGAGGGTGAACAGGCGATGCATCATGCTCAGCCCGACCCACCAGTTCTCGTTAAAGCCGGTAACCGGTTTGCCACTCCAGAATTCGGTGGGCAGGGTGTTGTCGCCGTCCACCTTCAGTTTGCCGTCGACGAAGGCACGCACCTTGTCGTTGGTTGCCTTGTCGCTGCCATAGAGCTGCGAACCGTCCCACCAGTGCGTGTTGGTGTTCTGGTAAGTGACCGGCAGGCTGGTTTCGGTCGGTGTCCGGCTGGCATCCGGCTGGGTGCGGCGCACGCTCATGGTGCCGCTGCCAAGCGGGTCGCCATCGGGCAGTGCGAATTCGATCGGATTGCCTTCGGCGTTGGGGCCGTGGTCAAACCAGTCGTGGACCATGAACTGGATCCAGGCGGCGGCAATGAAATTGACGATGGTGGCCGGCTGGAATTCATCGCCACGGGCCATCAGTACGTTACTGACTTCCCGCGGATTCGGTGTCAGCAGGATGTCCTGTTCGGTTTCGGCGAACACGGTGGCGGGGTCGACGTTGCGACCGAAGCGCTTCATCGCCGAGCCTTCCGCGGGGTTTGCCAGGATGTTACAGGTGCCGTCCTCGGTACGGGCGGTCAGGCTGCGTTCGTCACAGACGATCTGGGCGTTGTAGCGGTCCCAGTTTTCCATGTCGAACATGTTGTTTTCCAGCAACTCGGTGCGTTCAGCACTCAGCACCAGCAGTCCGCCCACTATTCCGAGCGAACCGAACTTGGTGAGTGCGGGCCAGGTGACCCAGGGGGTTATAGCCATTTTCGATCTTCCTTATGCTTCGTCGATTGTTCTTGTCGGTCTTGCCGGGTGTTGCAGTGGACGAGCATTTCCGATCGGGCAAAAACTGGCCCCCTCCCCGGGGAGGGGGGAGCTAGGGAAAACCGCTGGGGTGAGTGGGGCGGAGTTAAAAATGTGACGGATTACCGTTGTGCCAGTCGTGGCCGGCGACAGGTTACGATAGGCCGCATCCGTTATCGCGCTCGTTACCGGGCGACGGTGCGGTGTCGCAGGACCGCTTCGGTGCGGTTGGAGACGCCCAGCTTGCTGTAGATGTTCTTGAGGTGCCATTTGGTGGTGGCGATGGTGATACCGGTGCGGATACTGATGTCGTTATTGCTGAGCCCGGCCAGCAGGTGATGGTAGATTTCCTGCTCTTTGTCCGTGAGCAGTGTGGTGGGGTCCGCCGCCGAACTGTGGGCTGCTGTCGGCTCGAGGGCATCCCGGAAAACGTCGATATACTCCGTTGGCAGCGGAAAGACACCGCAACGGTCTGCTTCCATCAGCAGCGAACCAAACCCCGGCGCCTCATCCAGCACACTGCGGGAAAAGCGCATCAGGCCGTAGGCCATGACGGTGCGTCGCAGGGCCTGGCTGCGTGCCAGCCGGTCGTGTTTGCGGGCGGTGACCACCAGCAGGTTGGCTTCCAGCACCACCGCGCGGCTGATGATGCCGGCGGGCTCGACTTCCCGAATCAGTACCCGCAGGATGCGCTCGGCGGTGTCCAGGCGCCGGTTGGCCTGCAGCCAGTACACCGCGGCCAGCCCCAGCCGCTCCCAGCTTTCGGTATAGGGTCGCTGGCGGTCCCAGGTGCCGGCGCTCACCTCTTCCGGGATCCCGAACTGCCGCGCCGCACTCTCGACCAGTACCCGGTCTCCGCTGATAAAGGCCTGGCGCAGAGACTCGGCAGCCAGGTGGCTGTCGAACCGATCGTAATTGCCCGGACGCAGGATGCCCTGCAGCTTGCCGATCAGGTGGCGGGCGCGATCCGGCTTGCCCTGCTGGAACAGGGTGCGGGCATGGGTGAGGTAGACCGTGCTGATCACTTCGGTGGCGGACGTCGCATTGAGTCGGGGCAGCAGGTCGGCACAGAGGTCGTGCGCGTCGTCCAGGCGGTTCTGTTCATAGAACGCGACGATCATCGCGGTGCTGCGCAGGATTCGCGCCGGGCTGCGGGGTGGCGTGTCTTCGAAGGCCTTCTGGACGTCCCTGTGGACAATATCCAGGCGCCCCATGGTGCGATTGCACAGGGCGATGATCAGGTCCACATAGGCCGCCATGAAGCGATGGCCCTGATGGAGGAATTCCTCGCGGGCTTGCAGGGCATGGCGCAGGGCCAGGTCAAGGCGGGCATGCTGAAGGTGGTGGTAGGCCACCATGCAGAGGGTGAAGGCATGCAGGTAGTGGTCTTGGCTCTGCAGCAGCAGGTGCTGCAGATCGTCCCGTACCAGGAAGTCGGTATCGTGCTGGAACAGTTCCAGGTGCAATTCGAGGAAACGGATCACCAGGGGCAGGTCCCCCTGCGGCTCGCCGTCGGCGGAGTGATGGCGGCGAAACACCTCCAGCAGGCAGCCGGCACGGTGAAACTGCCGCGACAGGGTGAGGGTACAGATCAGTGGCGGGGCAATCTCCGGCCGCAACAGCAGGTTACTGCCGGCCAGTTCGTCCGCCCACTGCAGGATTCGGTAAAAACTGCCTTCCTTGCCCCAGGTGTTGAAGGCTTCGGCCAGTATGGTCGCGAACAGGCCGCTGTCGCCGCTGTCCCGGGTATGGCGCAGGGCCCGGTCCAGGTCGCCCTGGCGCTGAAAGTAGTCGGCGGCGCGGCGGTGCAGGCCGCTGATGATGTCCGGTGACTCCACCGCCAGCCGGCTGGCGAGGAAATCCCGTAACAGGGTGTGGTAGCGGTACCAGCCCGGGCGGTTCTCAACCGGGATCACGAACAGCTGGTGGGCCGCTACCCGCTCCAGGGTCAGTGCCGAGCCCGTGCGTTGCAGGGTGTGGTCGCACAGTGGGCCGCTGATCTGGTCGAACAGTGCGCTCTGGACGAACAGCTCCCGTTGCTCCTCCGGTAACCCGCGAAACACCACATCCCCGAAGTAATCGACCACTTCCGGCTGCCGGCCATTGAAGCAGGCGATGGCCTCCAGCCCGGTGCGGGAGGCGGCGAGCAGCGCCAGCCGCAGGCCCGCCATCCAGCCCTCGGTGACTGCCAGTAATTGGTCTACTGCCGCTGCCGTCAGGTTCGGGTCACCCAGCCGCCGGCACAGTTCGGCGGCCTCCGCGGCCGTTACCTGCAGGGCCTGCTGGTCGATGGTCTGCAGCCTGCCGTCCAGCCGCAGCTTGCCGAGCCGGAGCCGGGGCAGGGTGCGGCTGGCAAAGATCAGGTGAAGTGCCGCCGGTGGATCCTCCAGCAGGCAATCCAGGGCTTGCAGAACCCGGCTGTTACGCAGGTTCTGGAATTCATCAATGATCAGGGTCAGGTGCTGGCCGGTTGACCGCACCGCGTCGGCAAAGGCGTCGGCGGTGGCGGCCGGAGGCAGGCCGGTACGGCTGTCGAAGGGGTTGAAGCGGGTGGTATCGAAGGCCGGCGCGATGCGTCGAATCGCGTCGGCGAGCCGGTTGAACAACCGGACCTGATCGTTGTCCTCTTCGGTGAGCGATAACAGGACGGTATCCGGAGCGGTTGGTGAAGTGGCCCATTGCTGCAGGAGGGTGGACTTGCCGCAACCGGCCGGTGCCAGCAGCAGGGTCAGGGCGTAGTGCTGGCTCTGCTGCAGTCGCTCCTGCAAATGCGGGCGCAGCAGACGACTGTCGGAGCAGGTTTCCGTGGTGGTCATGTCCGGTACCGGCGTTTGGTTGTTGTTGTCGTCTGCCCGACGGCACCACTGGGCATTGTCCGACAGTTACCTTAGCCAAATGTCGGCGGCAGGACTTATGACCAGTTCACAGTGTGATTTAATGGTGGCAGGGAACTGACTTTGGCAACCGGGGCAGGCCGGGTGCAGGGCCAATTTGCCGGGATCCTGAAAGCGATAAGGTTGATGGGTATGACATCCACCATGGCCGTGGCCGCCTGCCCGGGCAGGTCGATAACGCCAATAATGAGAGGTCCCTGTCGTGAGCCAGCAACACTTTGACGTCCTGATTGTCGGAGCCGGCGTATCCGGTATCGGTATGGCCTGCCACCTGACCCGAGAATGTCCCGGCAAGTCCTACGCCATTCTCGAACGGCGCACTGCTATCGGGGGCACCTGGGACCTGTTCCGTTATCCGGGTATCCGCTCGGACTCCGACATGTTCACCTTTGGCTACAATTTCCGGCCCTGGACCGGGGGCAAGGTGTTGGCGGACGGGGCTGCCATCAAGGCCTATGTCGAGGACACCGCCCGGGAATACGGCGTCGACCGGCATATCCGGTTTGGCGTTGCGGTGAAATCCGCTGACTGGTCGAGTACCGACCGGTGCTGGCGGGTCACGGCGGTGAACGAAGCCAGTGGCGAGACCAACAGCTTCACGGCCAATTTCCTGGTTGGCTGCACCGGTTATTACAACTATGACCGGGGCTACAAACCGGACTTCCCGGGAGAGGAAACCTTTCAGGGCCAGATCGTCCATCCCCAGCACTGGCCGGAAGATCTCGATTACCGCGGCAAGAAGGTGGTGGTGATCGGCAGTGGCGCAACGGCGATCACGCTGGTGCCCACCATGGCGGCGGAGGCGGCCCATGTCACCATGCTGCAACGCTCGCCGACCTATCTGATGCCGCTGCCGTCTACCGACAAGGTGACCCTGGCGTTGCAGAAGGTGTTGCCGGCAAAGGTTGCTTACCGGATTACCCGGGCCCGCAATATTTCCATCGCCCGTCTGCTGTACGAGCGCTCCCGCCGGAGCCCGAAGGCCATGCGCCGGTTGTTCCTCGGCATCATCCGTCGCCAGCTCGACGGTAAGGCCGACATGCGGCACTTTACGCCGGACTATAATCCCTGGGACCAGCGTCTCTGTGTGGTGAAGGATGGCGACCTGTTCAAGGCCATCAAGTCCGGCAAGGCATCGATCGCCACCGATCACATTGACAGCTTTACCCCCACCGGCATCCGGCTGAAGTCCGGTGCCGAGCTGGAAGCGGACATCATCATCCCGGCAACCGGGCTCGATATCCAGATGCTGGGGGGCATCCAGCCCTCGGTCGATGGTGAGCCGGTGGTGTTGAAGGACAAGATCATTTACAAGAACGTGCTGGTGGAAGGCGTGCCCAATGCCGGCATGATCTTCGGCTATACCAACATTTCCTGGACCCTGAAGGCAGACATCGCCAACGAGTACCTGTGCCGGCTGTTCAATTTCATGGACCAGCGCGGAATCCGCGTGGCGACGCCGCGGGACCGGGAAAACAGCCGTGGCGAGGATACCATTCTGGGCTCCCTCAGCGCCGGCTATATCCAGCGGGCTGCGGACCGATTGCCGAAGCAGGGCACCCACGGCCCCTGGAAGTCGTCACAGAACTATCTGGAGGACGTAAAGATCCTCCGTTTCGAGCCCATCGAAGACGGCTACCTGGAGTTCGACGGCCAGCCCTCCCGCAAGGGACAGCGCCCGGCCGCCGGTTTCCTCAGGCCGTTACGTTCCGCGCTGTTCGGATCCTGACGGCAAACGGTCCCGCGGCGACTGCTGTGAAAGATAGTGCCGGGCACTGGCGCGCAACGCGCTGGTGAGCTCCGGTTGCCGGATTCCGCCGGGTACCATGAAGGCATCGGTGGCCGCAGTATCAAACCGTGTGGTACCGATAAACTCGAGGGATTCCGGCGCTACGCGCAAAGCCCGGGCCAGCATCGGCAAACGCAGCAAGAACTGCATCAGCCCCACTGGCAGGTGGCGTTGCGGCGCCTTGCAGCCGAGCTCTGCGGCCAGGATCGCCAGCAGATCCCGGAGTCCCGGAGTAGCCGGGTCCAGGGCGAGCAGACGGGCCGGCACTTGCGGTTGCAGGCAGGCCGCGCTGATGACCTCGCTCAGATAATCCACCGTGACCAAAGGCAGCCAGTGCGCAGGGCTGCCGGGTACCATTGCCATTCGGCCATGGTAGAGGTTGTCCAGCAGGCTGAAGAACGGCTGCGCCGGATCCAGATCGCCACTCTGACGGTGACCGATGACGGTTGCCGGTTGGACCTCAATCATTTCCAGCCCGTTGTTGCTGGTGAACTGGCGTACTGCCCATGCGCCCTCCAGTTTGCTGGCTTCGTAGGCGCCTACCCGTCGGTACACCTTCGTCCAGTCAGTGCACGCGGCAGAGATGCCCAGGCGTTCCAGATGGGGCTGGTTAGCGAGCATGAAACCGCTGACGAAAACCAGCCGGCAGCCCAGCTTGCCGGCCAGTGCGGCCACCCGCAGGCTGCCGGTAACATTGGTGTCTTGTGCGGCGGCCGCAGCCAGGCCCCAGCCAAAGCGGGCGGCCAGATGAACTACGGCAGTAATATTTTCCGACGGCTTCTCCAGCCCGAGGTCGGACCGCTCAAGGTCGCCCGCCAGTGGCGTGATCAGCGTGCCGTCGCCACCGTTACTGTTGACGAATCGACGCAGCGGGTCCAGCGCTCCGGGTGAGCGCAGCAGGGCAATGACCCGGTGGCCATCGCGGGTCAGGGTTGTGCACAGGTGGCGGCCGATAAAACCGGTAGCTCCGGTAACGAGAATGGTCATGACAGGCTCCTTGTGTTGGCATCAGGAGGCAGCCTAAAGTGTAGAGTGAGCTCTAAGGTCAACAGCCAGGATGGATCCTATGCGAATTGCTGAACTGGAACGGCGTACCGGAGTAAGCCGTCATGGTTTGCGCTACTACGAGCGGGAAGGTTTATTGACCGAAGTCCGGAGGAGCGCGAACAACTACCGCGATTATCCGGAACAGGCAGTCGAGCGGGTGCGGATGGTCTGCGAGCTGAAGGCGCTCGGGTTCTCGTTGCGGGAGATTCGTGAGTTGCTCGAGGCGCTGCGCACAGACCGCATCGATTGTCTCGAAGGAGCCCGGGTGATGGCGCAGAAGCGGGCCCGGGTCGAGCGTCGCATTGCCGAACTGAGCCGGGTGCGGGATTTGCTGGCCGCCGAGCAACAACGGCTGGAAGACAGTGCCCGCTGCCATGGCCTTGCCGATGAGTCGCCATAAATGCGGATAGCGGACCACCAGGGCGCGGCCTAAGATGGCTTGCCTTGACCCCCTTCCTCTGACCCCCTTCCTATGGAGCCAAGCCGTGTTGCTGCGTTCAGTCCTTGCCTATGTTGCCCTGGCGGCAGCCTTGCTGGCGTTGCTGCCGGGCGCCGAAATGCTGGGTGCGGCGGCCGTCGCCCTGGTGGTGATGCTGGGCTGGCAGGACATGCGCAAGGTGCCGCGGGCGGTGTTTATTGTCGCCATTCTGGCACTGGTGTTTGCCCTGGGGCGGGATCCGGCACTGATTGGCCAGGCGGCGGCCAACATGAGCCGGCTGGCCGGGCTGGTACTCGCGGTGATGTTGTTGTCGTCGGTGCTGGGTCGTTCCGGTGATTTGCGGCGGATTTCCGCCAGCCTGTTCTCCGGTAAGCCCGCTACCCGCTATCTCAGCCTCGCCTTCGGCACGGCCCTGGTCTCCATTCCGCTCAATTTCGGCTCGGTGGCGGTCGTGGGCAGCCTGGTGGCGGAGCGCATCCGCAGCCGGGGTGATTCACCGGAAACCCGCAATGCGACCCGCGCGGTGCTGCGGGGCTTCGGCTCATCACCGGCGTTTTCGCCGTTGTCGATTTCCGTGGTGCTGACCCTGACCCTGTTGCCCGGCCTGGGCATTTTCTCGCTGTTGGCACTGGCGATTCCGTTTTCTGTAGCCCTGATCCTCGCCGGGCTGGTGTGGCGGGTGCCGGAACCGACGCAGACCGACGTGGCTGCGGAACAGACCGCAGGGTGGGCCAGCTGGACCCGCTTTGGCGGGCTGATTCTGGCCATCTGTGCCGGTGTTTTTGTGTTTACCCACAGTTACAGCCTGAGTTATGCCCACAGTGTGACCCTGAGTTGTATGGCGGCCGTGATTGCCGCACGCCTGCTGAGCTGGCTGCAGCGGCAGAACCCGCCGCTGGTGAATATGGGCAATGTCAGTAACGAACTGGCGATCGTGGGCGGATCGGCATTTATCGGCGCAGTGATCAGCGGTGCGGTACTGGGGCAGGTCAGCGGCAGTCCGGAGTGGCCGCTATGGGCCTGGGCCCTGCTGGCGGCCAGTGTGCCCTGGACCTACTTTGTTGCCGGTCTGCTCGGGGTCAATCCGATCGTGGTGGGTACCCTGGTGGGGGGGATCCTTGGTGCGGTGTGGCCGTCGGAGGCGGTGCTTGGCCTCGGGATTGGCATGGTGACCGGCTGGTCGGTCACCGCCTTCGGTACCCCGTTCGCCGCCAACGCGCTGATCATGGAGCGGCTGACGGGGTATCCGGCCCGGGATGCCTCCTTGCGCTGGAGTCTTGCCCTGTCGTTCTCCGGCCTTGCGGTTGCAGGCCTGCTGGCGGCGGTGACGACCACACTTCTGCTCTGACCGCCACGGCCCGCGTTCTGCCACTCAGCGGCTGTCAAACCGCTCCAGAGACCGGGCCAGGGTGGCGTGGGAAAGTTCGCCCATGTGGCTGTCCACCAGCTGGCCCCGGGCATTGTAGAACAGGGTGGTGGGCAGGCCCTGGCTGCCACTGACCCGGCCAAGGGCACCGCTGCGGTCACTGAGCACGTGGTCAAGCGTCAGGCTGTGGCTGGCGAGAAAACTCCGGATGGTATCCGGGTGCTCACCCTGATTGGCAAATACAAAGGCGACCTCCGGGTAGCGTTGCTGGGCTTCTTCCAGTACGGGCATTTCGCGGATGCAGGGCGGGCACCAGGAAGCCCACAGGTTTACCACCATTGGCTGGCCGGCGGCCACCCCTGCCAGGCTGGTGGGCTGACCGTCCAGAGTGGCCAGAGGGGTGTCGGGCAGGCTCTGGGCCTGGCTTTCAATCAGCCCGATCAGGCCGCTGACCGAACCCCAGGTGATCAGGCCTGCCGCCATGGCGAAGGCCAGTGGACGACGCAGCGGTCGGCGCCGCCGCCACAGGTAGCCGGCAAACACCAGGGCGGCGGTGAGGCCGCTCAGGACGTCGAAGCCGCCGTCGCGAATATCCAGCACGCCCAGCCAGTTGTCCTGGTAATGTTCGAAGTAGCGGATTACAAAGCCGATTCGGGCACAGACCATGGCCACCAGGAAAATATCCGCCAGACTGCCGGCAACCGGTACGCCTTCCTTGCGCCCGTTTACCGCGCCGACCACCAGGGCGACGATGAACGCCAGCATCAGGATCAGATGTCCCAGGGACAGGCCTAATGGCCCGAGGCTTACACTCAGCATGGTTGCTCCGTTGGTGATTCCGTTGGTTGCTTGCAGATCGGCGCAGGCGGCCAGGCCGGATGTGACCGTGCGGGCCGCGGGGAGTTCCTTCGGGGCGCCGGATAAAAACCGGCTAATTAAAATCACTTATGGCTATTTCCCGATGGCTCTGTTAACTTGCCCGCATCCTGCCTCTAAGGATTCCCGCAGTTCCCGGCTTGAAGCCGCCTTGCGAACCATCCGATACGACCTGTCAGAGGACGTCACCCCGCACAGCGGCGGTTGACCGTAGTCGTCTATATTTCCACGCGTTATTGAAAACGTTGTGGCTTCTGCCCCCGCCGCCTGATGGTGTGTCGTGATGGCAGAATTATCAAGAGTTGATCCTATATGAGTTTTTCTTCACTCGGTTTGTCCGAGCAGCTGGTTCGTGCCACCACCGACCAGGGTTATGAAACCCCTTCGCCCATCCAGGCCCAGGCAATTCCTGCGGTGCTGTCTGGCAAAGACGTGATGGCTGCCGCCCAGACCGGCACCGGCAAGACCGCCGGCTTTACCCTGCCGCTGTTGCAGCGGCTGGCCGCCAACCCCAGCACTGGCAAGGGCCCCCGGGCGCTGATTCTGACGCCTACCCGTGAGCTGGCGGCCCAGGTTCATGGCAGTGTGGCGCTGTACAGCAAGTACATGCCGACCAAGTCCGCCGTGGTATTCGGTGGTGTCAAAATCAATCCGCAGATGATGAAGCTGCGCAAGGGCCTGGACGTGCTGGTGGCAACACCGGGACGTCTGATGGACCTGTACCAGCAGAATGCGGTGCGCTTCAACGAAGTGGAAATCCTGGTGCTGGATGAAGCCGACCGGATGCTGGACATGGGCTTCATCCGCGACATCCGCAAGATCCTTGCGCTGCTGCCGGCTAAACGCCAGAACCTGCTGTTCTCCGCGACCTTCTCCAACGAGATCCGTACCCTGGCCCAGGGACTGCTGAACGACCCGGTACAGGTTGAAGTTGCGGCACGGAACACCACGGCCGAGAAGGTGAAACAGTCGGTTTACCCCGTTGACCAGAGCCAGAAGACCGCGTTGCTGAGCAAACTGGTCCGTGACAATGGCTGGGAACAGGTGCTGGTGTTTACCCGCACCAAGCATGGCGCCAACCGCCTGACCCAGAAGCTGGAAAAAGACGGTATCACCGCGGCGGCAATCCACGGCAACAAGTCCCAGGGTGCCCGTACCCGAGCCCTGGCCGAGTTCAAGCAGGGCGATATCCGCGTGCTGGTCGCCACCGATATTGCTGCCCGTGGGCTTGATATCAAACAGCTGCCCCAGGTGGTGAATTTCGAGCTGCCCAACGTACCGGAAGACTATGTCCACCGTATCGGCCGTACCGGCCGGGCCGGTGAGAGCGGCCACGCCCTGTCGCTGGTCAGTGCCGACGAAGGCAAGCTGCTGGCCGGCATCGAGAAGCTGATCAAGAAGCAGCTGCCGCGCAAGGAAGTGGAAGGCTTTGAGCCGAAAAACAACCTGCCGCTGAAACCGAAAGCCAAGGCGGACCCCAGCCGTGCCCGCAATCGCAATGGCAATGGCGGTGCCAGTGGCAAGCCCGGTGGCAATGGCCGGAGCTTCGGCGGTAACTCCGCTGGTCGCAGCGAGGGCCGCGGCCGTAGCGGTGGCGGCGGTCAGCGGGGCCGGTCGGCACAGCGCCCGAGCGCCTGACCCTTCCGGCAAGCCTTTACAAAGCGGAGCAATTGCTCCGCTTTGTTGTTTCTGGCCCCTGACTTTGGCGGGGGGAATGCTCTAGTATCGATCACTGGACTCCGGCACAAGGCGCAATAGCCCATCCATGGCTTCCGATACCACCGCAAAACACGAGCTGGGGCTGGTCATGCCCCATCGCCTGTTCAGGGATCGCCAGTTTGTACTGGCCTTGCTGGCCGGCTGTGGCATCAGTCTGCTGGTGGCAGCGCTGTCGGTTGCGGGACCCTCCGCCGTCAGCCTGACGCCGGTCCAGGCCGTTTCCCTCGTGCTCTGGTACCCCGTGCTGGAAGAACTGCTGTTCCGCGGTGCGCTTCAAGGGTATCTCACTACCACGGCTGTCGGTCGGCGGGTGCTGGCGGGCCTGTCCCTCAGTAACCTGGTGACGACCGCATTGTTCACGCTGTTGCACCTGGTGTACCGGTCTGATGTGCTGGCCTGGCTGGTGTTTTTCCCCGGCCTGGTATTCGGTTATTTCCGTGACCGCCACGGGTCCATTGTCGGCCCCATGATCCTCCATGCTGCCTATAACGCCTGCCTGATTCCCGGCTGGTACCTGTTTTCCTGACCGGCAATCGCAGACTCCGAACCCGCTGTTGGGGGCACGGTTGCATCGGGAGGGCAAAGACCGCTGGCCAGGGTTCGCTTTGTACACTTTACTTGGGGGAGGATCGCAAGGTCAGAGAGTACCATCATGACGAATTCGGGTTCCAGCCGGGCTGGGCTGTCATTAATCGCCGTAATGGCTATCGTTATGCTGGCTGCCTGCAGTGACAGCGATGGCACGGTGGTGCCGGACGACGGCGCGGATGCCGGCGACGGTGCCTTACTGCCTTCCCTCACCACCCAGATCGAGCACTGGGCGCAGACCGGGGTCTTCCTGGCGGCCGCTGATTGTGGCCAGTGCCACACCGCCAGCCGGCCCGGCGATGAGCCGGCGGTCATGCGCATGCCGGATCCGCTGATATCGGAGAACCAGCCCGCCGCGGACGGCGCCGACATCAGTCCGTTCTATGACTGGAAAAGCAGCGTCATGGCCAACGCCTTCACGGACCCCTACTACCGGGCGGTGGTGAAGCATGAGACCGAAGTATTTCCTCATCTGGCCGGTTTCATCGAGGATACCTGCCTGACTTGTCATAGCCCCATGGCCCGCACCCACGCCCATCAGACCGGGGTGAGCCTGGTGCAGGATGAGTCCTGTCTGCTGGAGGACGGCTGCTACCGGGCTGACCAGGCGATGATCGATCCCCATGCCCGGGAGGGCGTCAGTTGTACCGCCTGCCACCAGATTACCGATTCTGTGCTGTCCGGTGAGGTGAACTCGGGCAATTTTGACATAGTCGCGGCCGACCAACCGGGCGCGTTTACCATCTACGGGCCTTATCAGGCTCCGGTGGGCCAGGCGATGCAGAATCTGGTTGGCTACACGCCGACGTTCGGGCTGCACATGGCGGACTCCCGCCACTGCGCCAGCTGTCATGAGCTGTTCACCCCGACGCTGGATATGGTGACCGATCTGCCGAATGGCGAGCAGTTCCCCGAGCAGACCCCCTATGCGGAATGGGAACACAGCGACCTCGGGCCCCAGGGTAGCGGTGTGTCCTGTCAGCAATGCCACATGGCGCGGGAGGGAATCAGCGCAGATTACCAGACCCGGATTGCGGTGACGGCCAACGGCACTGTGAACCAGAACTGGCCGGAACGCAGCCCTTACTTCCCCCATGTAATGATCGGCGGTAACACCTGGCTGCTGGACACCCTGGAAATTTTCCGCGAGGAATTGGGGCGGGGTGAAATTAACCAGGCCGGTGAGTTTGCCGCCACCGCCAGGCTGACGAGGGAATTCCTCAGAACCGCTGCGGAGCTGTTGCCGGCGAACCCGGTCCGGTCCACGGAGGAACTGGCCTTTGACCTGACCATTCGCAACAACACCGGTCACAAGCTGCCCACCAGCTTCCCGTCCCGCCGGATCTGGGTAGCGACCCGGGTAACCGACGGCAATGACCAGGTGGTCTTCGACAGCGGTTTCCCCGATGCAAATTACCATTTGACGGTGGACGCCGGGTTTACCGCCGCCGACTGCATGACCATTAAAAAACCGGCGGCTTTTGACTCCGCCGGCTGCTTCCAGGGTCATATCCGGCAGGTTACGGCGCCGGAAGATATTCCGATCTACGAAGTGGTACTGGGTTCGACCACCGACGCCATTACCCATGTCCTGCTGTATGCATCGGCCGCGCTCAAGGATAACCGGATTCCGCCCAGGGGCTTTGACAGCACCGTGGTACCGGACTATGTCATGCCGGTGGGTGTCGCCGGGGATGCCGATTTCAACCTGGCTAACGCCGGCGAAGATACCATTGCCTACCGCCTGCCGTTGCCCGCCACTGCGGTGGCGCCGTTCCGCGTCGAAGCCACACTCTATTACCAGGGTATTCGCCCCACCTTCGTCAAGGCAGCACATGGCGAGCATCCCTGGATCCGTGAATTCGAGGGCATCGTCAGCGTCAATCCGCCGCGGGCGGAGGTTATGGCATCGGTGAACTTCCTGGTCGAGTAGGGCCGCCGGGCAGGGTGCAACGACGAGATTTCGGGGCGGGCTTTTCAGCCGGACAAAAAAAGGCGGAGCCCGAAGGCTCCGCACAGGAGAACGCACCGGTCGGGAGCCCACAGACCAGAAGGCTCCCGGCTGGCACGGGCATCAGAACTTGTAGCTGAGCGCGACCATGTAAACCCAGGGGTCGATATCCACATCCACCTTGGCAGTGGCAACTTTGGTGCCTGCCGCATCATAGGCGCCGATGGTGGCTTCGGTGTCGATGTCCGCCCACCAGACCGCGGCGTTGATACCGATGTTCTCGGTCAGCATGTAATCCACACCTGCTTCCACGGCAATGCCGAAGCTGTCGTCCAGCTCGATGTCGGTAGAGGCTGCGCCAACCGCGTCGGTCAATGTCTGGGTGGTCTTCTCTTCAAAGAAGGTGGTGTAGTTGAAGCCGATACCGGCATAAGGCTGCAGCTTGCTGCCCGCCGCCAGCGGGAAGAACTGGAAGGTGATGCTCGGCGGCAGATGGCGGGTTTCGGCCAGCTTGCCTGCGCCGGAGATCGCCGCGTCGCCTTCGATGTCATGCTTGAACGGGGTGGCGCCCAGAATACCGATGCCCACGAAATCCGTCAGCATGTAGGTGGCGGTAATGCCCAGCTGGGTATCATCTTCAACATCGACCTGCCAGCCATCCAGTTCGGCACCGCCCACGCTGACGTTGCTGCTGGAGGCATCCGGCTGCACGGTGACGGCACCGGCACGAAGGATAAAGTCACCCGGCTCATAGGCCTGGGCAATCGGGGCGGCCAGTACGGCGGCGGCCAGAACACTGAGTTTGAACATACGGGACATGGCAATCTCCTTGCACCTGAATCATTGATGACCGTCAGGTTAAACCTCGGGGAGATTTGAAACTTGATATAACGCAAGAAAGGAGAGGTCGGGTCGTGAATCCGGTTGTCGGTTTGACCCAGCTCAAAAAACGGCGCGCTGCAGGGTAATTCCGGCTTGTCAGCGGGCCTGCTTTTGTCGTTTTGACGCGGGCTCGTCCTCGCCAACCGCATCGCCCAGCGTGACATCCCTCACGGTCAGCGGTTTGCCGTCGGCATCGGTTACCTGCATCTGCTGCACCGGGCGGCCGCTGGCGCGATCCCGTAGATCCAGTGGCGCGCGGTCGGGGCAGGGGTTCCATTTGTCCCCCCACTGGCGCAGGGCAATCACTACCGGGAACAGGTCGCGACCCTTGTCGGTGAGGCGGTACTCGAAGCGGGAGCCGTGCTCGCCCACGTCGACCTTTTTCAGCACCTCGTTGTCCACCAGCCGTGCCAGCCGGTCACACAGGATGTTGCGGGCAATACCGAGCTCCTGCTGAAAGTCCACGAAACGGCGGGTGCCGTACATGGCCTGCAGCACAATCAGCAGCGACCACCAGTCCCCCACTTCATTGAGGGCGCGGGCGACGGAACAGCTGGAGTCATCAAAACGTTTTCTGGCCATGGCTTGCAGTGTACCCAATAGGGTTGCATTTTAAAACCAGATTGAATAGGGTTGCTTAACGAAACCAAATTGATGAGGTTGTTTTTCACCATGTCCATGAATCTTGGCCCCTTGTTCGAACCGTTTGAGATCCACAACCTGACGCTGCGCAACCGCGTCGCCATGGCGCCGATGACCCGCAACTTTTCACCGCAAGGCGTGCCCGGCGATAACGTGGTGGACTACTACCGCCGCCGGGCCGAGGGTGGCGTGGGCCTGCTGATTACCGAAGGTACTTATGTTAACCATCCCGCCGCCAACGGTTATCCCAACGTGCCGGCCTTCTTTGGCGATGAAGCCCTGGCCGGCTGGAAGCGGGTGGTGGATGCGGTGCATGAAGCCGGCGGTGCGATTTTCCCGCAGCTGTGGCATGTGGGAGCGGTCCGCAAGGAGGGCACCGAGCCCGATCCGTCAGTACCAGGGTACAGTCCGTCCGGTCTGTTTGCGCCCGGCAAGTCCAATGGCAAGGCCATGTCCCTGGAAGACATCCGCGATGTGATCAAAGCCTTTGGCGACGCCGCCCAGGACGCCAGGGCGCTGGGTTTTGACGGTGTCGAAATCCACGGTGCCCATGGCTATCTGTTGGACCAGTTCCTTTGGGAGGGTACCAACCAGCGCGAGGATGAGTACGGCGGTAGCCTGGAAAAACGCCTGCGCTTCGTGGTGGAAATTGTTGAGGAAGTTCGTCACCGGGTCGGCCCGGACTTCCCCATCATGCTGCGGTTCTCCCAGTGGAAGCAGCAGGATTACGAGGCGAAACTGGTCAACAGCCCGCAAGAGCTGGAGCGATTCCTCAAGCCACTGGTAGAAGCGGGCGTGGATATTTTCCATGCTTCCACCCGTCGCTTCTGGGAGCCGGAATTCGAAGGCTCCAGCCTGAACCTGGCCGGCTGGACCCAGAAGTTGTCCGGCAAGCCGGCGATGTCGGTGGGCAGCGTGGGTCTGACCGAAGACTTTATCAGCGGTACCTTTGCCAGCAAGCAGGACGCGGTGGCGCAGTCCGGCATTGACGAGCTGGTGGAGCGGATGAACAACCACGAGTTCGAGCTGATTGCTGTGGGCCGGGCCCTGCTGCAGGACCCGCAATGGCTGCTCAAGGTGAAGGAAGGTCGGATCAGCGAGGTGGCGCCGTTCGCCAATAAAGCGCTGACCGAGCTGTACTGATCCAGCCGTGAAGTGCCTGTGCCGCAGCGCTCTGAAGCCTGCAGCACGGCTTTACGCCCGCAAGCCGCTGACCATTTTGTCGATGCTGTCTTTGGCGTCGCCAAACAGCATGCGGGCGTTGTCCTTGAAGAACAACGGGTTTTCCACTCCGGAGTAACCCGTTGCCATACCCCGCTTCAGCACCACCACCTGGCGGGCCTTCCAGACTTCGAGCACCGGCATGCCGGCAATCGGGCTGCCAGGATCCTCTGCGGCTGCCGGGTTGACGGTATCGTTGGCACCGATCACCAGCACCACGTCGGTTTCCGGAAAATCCCCGTTGATCTCGTCCATTTCCAGCACGATGTCATAGGGCACGTGGGCCTCCGCCAGCAGCACGTTCATGTGCCCGGGCAGGCGTCCGGCGACCGGATGGATACCGAAGCGGACATTCACCCCGCGCTCCCGCAGCAGCCGGGTCAGGTCACTGACCCCGCTCTGGGCCTGGGCCACCGCCATGCCATAGCCCGGCACAATGATCACCGACTCGGCATTGCGCAGTTCCTCGCACACCTCGTCACTACTGGTTTCCTGGACCGACTGGTCAGCACCGGCGACCGCAGCGCTACTGGTGGTCTGGCCGAAACCGCCAAGGATCACGCTGATGAACGAGCGGTTCATGGCCTTGCACATGATGTAACTGAGGATGGCGCCGCTGCTGCCGACCAGGGCGCCGGTGACGATCAGCAGGTCATTGCCCAGCATGAAGCCGATGGAGGCGGCCGCCCAGCCGGAGTAGCTGTTCAGCATGGAGACCACCACCGGCATGTCGGCACCGCCGATGGCCATGATCAGGTGAATACCGAGGGCGGCGGCAATGACCGTCATCAGCACCAGGGCGAGCAGGCCAAGGGCCAGGCTGTCGGTGCCGAGGAACCAGCCGCCCAGTATGACCGAGACAACGACGGCCGCCAGGTTCATTACATGCCGGCCGGGCAGGGTCAGGGCCTTGCTGTCGATGCGGCCATCCAGTTTGCCGCAGGCCACCAGCGAGCCGGTAAACGTGACGGCACCGATAAAGATGCCGACATACACCTCCACCAGTTTGATGGTGTGCTCGGTGCCGGTGGTGCTGGTCAGCGGCTCAAGGTAGCCGGCGAAGCCCACCAGCACCGCCGCCAGGCCCACAAAGCTGTGCAGCAGTGCCACCAGTTGCGGCATCTGGGTCATTTCAACCTTGTTGGCGATGGCGATTCCGATGCTGGCACCTGCCAGCACAGCGATGACGATGGCGGTGATGCCCTCATCGCTGACGCTGGCCAGGGTGGCCGCCAGGGCGAGAATGATGCCGGCAACCCCGTAGAGATTGCCGCGGCGAGCCGACTCCTGATGGCTGAGTCCGCCCAGGCTGAGGATGAACAACACGCTGGCCACCACATAGGCCACACTGACGAGTCCGGTACTCATGGCGGGCGCCTCCTACTTGCGGAACATTCTGAGCATGCGATGGGTGACCCGGAAGCCGCCCCCCACGTTGATGCTGGCGATCAGCACCGCGACAAAGGCCATGATGCCGACCGCAATGCTCTCTGCCCGGGCCAGGTGCAGCATGGCGCCGATCACAATGATGCCGCTGATGGCGTTGGTCACGCTCATCAGCGGGGTATGCAGGGAGGCAGTGACATTCCAGATAACTTGCCAGCCGATGAAACAGGCCAATACAAATACCGTGAAGTGGCGCAGGAAGCTTTCCGGCGCATGAGCGCCAACGGCATAGAGCGCGGCCACGGTGGCCACCAGCAGCGCCCCCTTGCCAATCAGGCTGCGGCGCTCGGATTGCCGCCGCGCTGCCGCCTGCTGTTCGGCGGAGGGTTCCTCGGTGCCGGGCGCGGGTTTGGGGCTCACCGGCGCCTGCGGCTGTGGTGGTGGCCAGGTTACGTCGTGGCCCAGCACCACCGTCAGGCCGCGGATAACGTCGTCATCCATATTCACCGCGGGCTGGCCGTTCTTGTCCGGGGTCAGCTCGGTCAGTAAATGGAACAGGTTGGTGGCGTACAGATCGCTGGCAACCTTGGCCATGCGGCTGGGCAGGTCGGTATAGCCAATCAGCGTGACGCCATGCTGTTCGACAACTTTGCCCGGTTCGGTCAGCTCACAGTTGCCGCCGCGCTCGGAGGCGAGGTCGACAATCACGCTCCCCGGCTTCATCGATTTCACCATGTCTGCGGTGATCAGCTTGGGTGCGGGTTTGCCCGGAATCAGCGCGGTGGTGATGATGATGTCGACCTCCCTGGCCTGTTCGGCAAACAGTGCCATTTCCGCCTTGATGAACTCGTCGCTCATCTGTTTGGCGTAACCACCGCTGCCGCTGCCGTCTTCATCCCCGAAATCCAGCTGGAGGAATTCCGCGCCCATGCTTTCAATCTGTTCTTTCACTTCCAGCCGGGTGTCAAATGCCCGCACCACCGCTCCCATACTGTTCGCCGCTCCCACGGCGGCGAGCCCGGCCACCCCGGCACCGATCACCATGACCTTGGCCGGCGGTACCTTGCCGGCGGCGGTGACCTGCCCGGTAAAGAAGCGGCCGAAGCGATTGGCCGCCTCAATCACGGCACGATAACCGGCGATGTTGGCCATGGCGCTGAGGGCGTCCATTTTCTGGGCGCGACTGATGCGGGGCAGGCTGTCAATGGCAAAGCTGGTGATGTTGCGGGCCGCCAGTTTCTGCAGCAGTTCGGGATTCTGCGCCGGCCAGATGTAGCTGACGAGGAACGCACCCGGTTTCATCAGGTCGGCCTCGTGCTTGCCCAGGGCGGGATTATCCATCGGCGCCCGCACCTTCAGGATGAAGTCCGCTTCGCTCCACAATGCGCGGGTATCGACGGCGACCGCTGCACCCACTGCCTCGTAGGCCTCATCGCGGTAATGGGCCGCCTCACCGGCCCCGGCTTCGACAACCACGTCGTAACCCAGGGCGATCAGCTTGTGCACGGACGGCGGCGTTGCCGCAACCCGCCGCTCGTCTGGAAAAATCTCTTTCGGGATACCAAGTTTCATGATGCAGGCGACCTCCGGGAGAACCGATGAATCTGATGCCTGCTATACAGATTAGTGCAACCTGAGAATCCTGCCTGTTGCGGCCGGGTGCTGCTGTGTCGCTAAACGAGCGTTGTGACCAGTTGCTCGAGCCGGGCGGGCGAAAGGTCATCCAGCAGCGCGCCGCGAAACTGGCGATTGATGAAGCGCTCGGTCTCCTGCTGAATGGACTCCCGCTGATGCGGCTTCTCGATGTAGTCCATGGCCCGGAACAGAATGTAGCGGATGGTCATCCGAGAGATCTCGTGAATCGTCTCTGCGGCCACGCCGGCGACCAGCCTGCGCTCGAGAATGTCCTCAGCCATTTCCCGGGCACTGGCATCCAGCTGGGCTTCCAGCGCCTGCCGAAGAACCGCGGACGGCCCGTGCAATTCCCGCACTGCCACCGTGGTGGCGGCCGGATTGGCCAGGAAGTAGTGGTAGACGAAAGCGACTGTTTCGTGGGAGGCCTGTTCGGAGGACGCGGCCATCTGCCGCAACTGCCGTACCCCGGCTTTCATGTCCTCGGCAATATAATCCAGTACCTGCAGGCCGAACTCATCGAGGTTTTTGAAGTGACGATAAAAGGTGTTCGGGTTGAGTCCGGCTTCACGGGCAAGTTCCCGCAGGCCCAGGGATGTCAGGCTGCGGGTTTCGGTGATCAGCCGTAGCGCGGCCTGCACCAGTTTCAGTTTTCCGCCGGTCATGAGGTTCATGGATCTCTCAGCTTCGGGGAAGGGCCGGGTGGGCAGGGCTTCCGAAAACCGCTGCGAGTACATCCATGTACGCTTGCTTTCCGCCATCCCTGGCTCCAAGCATTTTCGGAAGCCCTGCCCACCCGGCCCCGCCGGATTGGGCGCGGGGAGTCGGGACAGTCTGTTGTCTCCCGGGGCCAAACCGCCGGGATCTGAATTTCAGAAGTATACAAGTGTCTACCTGCGAATGTATACATGTGTCTACCCGGTCATGATGACCACACCGACAACAACAGCCAAGGCCGCCAAGGCCGACGCAGGAGCGTAACGATGACACAAACCGCACAGATCGCCATCATCGGCACGGGCTTCTCCGGCCTGGGAATGGGCATCAAACTGAAGGAAGCCGGCTACAACGATTTCGTCATTCTCGAACAGAGTGATGACGTGGGCGGCACCTGGCACGAGAACCACTACCCGGGATGCGCCTGCGACGTCCAGTCTGCGCTGTACTCTTTCTCCTTCGAACAGAACCCCGAGTGGAGCCGCATGTTCGCCCAGCAGAAGGAGATCAAGGCATACCTCCGGAGCTGTGCCGAAAAGTACGGCCTGATGGAACACATCCGCCTGAATACCCACGTGGCGGAGGCCCGCTATAACGAGAAGACCGCCAGCTGGACCGTGGAAACCTGTGACAGCCCCAAACTGTGGGCCTACAGGCAGAATAAAGGCCTCAAGCCCGGTGACCCCCTGGACCGTTCCGACCGTGACCTGCCGGCATTTACCACCCTGCGGGCGGACATCGTGGTGTCCGGTATGGGCGGCCTAAGCACCCCCGCCTACCCGGCCATCAACGGGCTTGAAACCTTCACCGGTAAAAGCTTTCACTCCCAGGACTGGGACCACAGCTACGACTTCAAGGGCAAGCGGGTAGCGGTAATCGGCACCGGCGCCTCGGCCATCCAGTTTGTGCCAGAGGTGGCGAAGGACGCTGGCCATCTGGACCTGTACCAGCGTACCCCGCCCTGGATCATGCCCAAGCCGGATCGCGCCATCCGCCCGCTGGAAAAAATGATGTTCCGCAAGTTCCCGCAAACCCTCAATGCCCTGCGTCAGAGCATCTACTGGATGCTGGAAGCCCGGGTGCTGGGATTTGTTGGTAACCCGCGCATCCTGAAACTCGGAGAACTCCAGGCCCGACGCCACATCCGCAGCCAGATCCGCGACAAGGAGCTGCGCAGGAAGGTCACGCCGGAGTTTCACTTTGGCTGCAAGCGGGTGCTGATTTCCAATAACTATTACCCGGCACTGGATCAGGACCATGTCGACGTTCTTACCGACGGTATCCGTGAGGTTCGGGGCGATGTGATTGTTGATGACCGTGGGGTTGAGCGGGCGGTGGACTGCATCATCTTCGGTACCGGCTTCAAGGCTCAGGAGCCCATCCCCCGAGGCATGGTGTTCGGCCGTGGTGGGCAGGACCTGCTGGATGCCTGGAAGGAGGGTGCCGAGGCTTATAAAGGCACCACCGTAGCGGGTTTTCCCAACTTCTTTATGATCATGGGACCCAACACCGGGCTCGGTCACAGCTCCATGGTGTATATGATTGAATCCCAGATCCAGTACATCCTGGACGCCTTGAACAAGATGAAAAAACACGACTGGACCAGCGTCGAAGTGAAGGCCGATGCGTTCAGCAAGTACAACGCCTCGATTCACGCCAAACTGGGTGATTCGGTGTGGCAGACCGGCTGCAAGAGCTGGTACGTCAATGAAAACGGCAAGAACACCACCTTGTGGCCGGGCTTCACTTGGCAGTTCCGCCAGCAGACCCGCAGTTTTGATGCCGCGCAGTACCTGTGTGAGAGCCGGGCAACCGTGGCGGAACCGGGTGAACCGGCGGTCGCCTGAGGCGGTCAGGCCGGGTGTTTGCTAACGGGCCTTAGGGCCCGTTTTTGCCTTGTTTTTTGTAAGTGAATGTAAATTTGTGAACTGTGCACGCTGGACGCCGGCTGCCCGTTCCTACAATGCGTCGCATTCATTTGCAGTAGTGCAGAGGGTTTGCACTTAAATCAGACAAGGAAGTTGTGATGTACAAGTTCGCATTCGGGCTGGCGTTCACCTGGGTTGTTGCCTCTTTTCTCTCTGCCGCACAGGCCCAGCCCTTCAGCGAAACCGACGACATCGTCCTCGGCCCGGACTTCTGTTCACTTTATCCTCTGACCATTTCCGACTCTCTGATAGCCTCTGCGGCGCCAGGGCAGACGTTCCAGCAGGTTGCGCTCGGCACCGGACAGGGCAACTACAGCTGGCTCTCGTGGCGCGGCGCCAACGACACCAATACCCTGGCGGCAGCGCTGGTGCCCCCCGGAACCAGTGGTTCCTACCGCAATCCCGATGATCCGACCGATGCCCGCCTCGATGTTGGTGACTTCGTCCAGGGAGCGCCGGGTGTCAATAACAGCCAGGCGGTCCGTACCGGACTTGCCGGCCTGCTTGGTCGCAACATCATCATCCCGGTGTGGGGCGAACTGGCGGGGCAGGGGGCCAACTTCAACTATGGCGTTGCCCGTTTTGCCGTCGTCCGACTGACTGATTTCGCCCTTAATGGCAAGGGTTATATCGATTTCACGTTCGAACGATTCACCCGGTGCTACAACCATCGCCCTGAAACCCTCAACAGCCGTGTGGAGACGCCGGAAGATACTCCGGTGGCGTTCGAGTTACAGGCCCTGGATGGCGATAACGACGCCCTCACCTATGAGCTTCTGGAGGCGCCACAACATGGCACCATCGAGGTATCGGGTAGCGAGGTGATTTATACGCCCCAAGCGGATTATTCCGGAAACGACCAGCTCCGGTTCCGGGTTCACGACGGGGAGCAGTTGTCCGGGCCGGCGGTAGTCTCGATCGAGGTGCTACCGGTGAATGATCCTCCGGTGGCCAGCGATATCGTCGCGGAAACCGAGGGCGGAGATCCGGTTGCCATCACCCTGGTCGGTTCTGATATTGACAGTGAGACGCTGTCGTTCAGCCTGGTCAATGAACCTGTTCACGGCACCTTTTCCGGCACCGCACCCCATCTTGTCTATACTCCGGAGCCCTGGTTCGAGGGCCAGGAAGTTCTGACCTACCAGGTTTCTGATGGCGAATTACACGCGACCGCAACCATCACCATCAATGTCATCCAGCCAAACCTGCCGCCGGTCATAACCAGTCTCCCCATCGTGGCAACGCCGGAACAGCAGTTGTACAGCTATCCGGTTGTGGCTGAGGATCCCAACCAGGATGTTCTGGTCCACAACCTCGACCGAGGGCCGGAAGGAATGGCAATGGATCCGGCCAGCGGCATCATCCGCTGGCTGCCGCCCGAGTTGTTCACCCAGTCCGTACCCTCGTTCAACCAGCAGTGTTATGTGGTGCCGACCGGGAATGTGAAGGTCTACGAAGAGGGCGATGGCGGCAGTGGCATTGCGTACATTGCGCCCCTGTTCAATCGTGTCCGAACAGCGATTGCGGACGCCAGCCGTTATGTTGCTCCCCAGGCAATTGCCTGGCACAAGCAGAACCAGTGTCTTGGCTGTCATATTCAGACCCAGAGCCTGCTGGGCATCGAGTCGTCGAAGGACAAGGCCGAGGTGGACGAGGAAGCGGCGGAATACCTGCTGGCTGAAATCCTGTCCTCCCAGCTCGGGGACGGCTCGATTCGTCGCTCCCACCCCGGTTATGCCAAAAACCAGACGGCCTTTGCGCTCTGGGCACTGAATGCCGTGCCGGAACGCGAGCGCACCTTCCAGGTCCGGCAGAACGGGCTCAGGTTCTTCCTTGATCGGGTAGCCACCAGTGGCAACCGCGCATACTGGACGACAGACCACAGCAGTGGCTGGTTACGGGAGCCACTGAGTATGACTGCCCTGGTGGGGCAGGCGGCGGCCGGTTATCTGAATGATCTGGAAGCGCTCGACAGCCCGACCGCGGAGCAACTGACCCTTGCGGACAGCTACCGGCTACTGATGCCGGCGATGGCCGAGTATCTGCTGGCGGGTCTGGATAACAATGAAGCCGATACTTTCAAGCGGGTCTTCCGGCTGGTGGGCCTCGCCGAAATCGCCCCCTATGTGGACAGCGACGATCTGCAGTCCCGGATTACGGATGCGGTGCAGTTGCTGGATCAGCAGTTGCGCCAGCGTCAACGCGAGGATGGTGGCTGGGCGATCACTGCTGGCGGAACCCGAAGTGACCCGCTGGCAGCCGCCTGGGTGGGGCTGGCGCTGAACTACCAGAATCCGGAACTGACGGATCCGGCGGTGCTTGCCAACATCGAGTACCTGCTGGACAGTCAGCAGGCGGGTGGTACCTGGCTGACCACCAGTGGCCTGTTCGGTACCCGGCTGGCAACCACCAGCCTGGTCATGGCCTACCTGCCGGTGGCCCTTGACCACCTGGGTAACCCGGATGTCCGTCTTGGCCACGTGACCCTGACCGGAGGCCGCGATGGCACCCACCAGCTCAGCGTGGAACTGACCAACCGGGGGCTGGCTGACATCCGGGTACCCCTGGACCTGGCGTTTTTCGCAGGCCTTGGGGACGAGCCTGTCTATCTCGGCTCGACCCAGGTAGCCAGCCTGCTGAGCGGCGCGCGCAGCCAGCCGTCCATCCTGGTGGCTGACGAGGCGCTGACCGACGATATCACCGTTGTGCTTACCGCCAATCCGGCGGTTGCAGAATGTGAAATCAACAACAACATCACCCGTGCGGCGCTGATACGCCATCGCGTCGCCGACCCCGATGGCCTCAGTGATACCCAGCTCTATGTGCTGAATGTGGAGGACGTCAACGAAGCGCCGGTCATCGCCAGTGAGCCACAGACGGAGCTGGAAGGTGGACAGTCATTCAACTACCAGGTTCAGGTATCCGACACGGACGTGGGAGACGCCCATATCTTCACCCTGGTGTCCGGCCCGGACGGGTTGTACGTGGATGAACGAACCGGCCGCTTCACGTCCGCTCCCGGCGGCGTCGCCCCTGGCGAGTATGAGGTTGTGGTACTTGTCACCGACCTCCGTGGTGCGACCACAGAGCAGACCTTCACCCTGGTCATCCATGAAAACCTGCCACCGCAGATCGTAACGCCCATCGTTGCAGCCGGCGACGAAGCATCCGGCTACCGCTACGACATCGACGCACAGGACCCCAATCAGGGCGATGAGCTGGCTTTTGGTCTCGAGCTTGCGCCCCCGGGAATGGAGATTGTGCGGGAGAGTGGGGTGATTGAGTGGCGGGCCACCCCGAAATGGGTGGATAACCGATCCGACACGAACGCCCTGTGCATAGGTGAGCCAGATCGGAATCTGGGCGCTCTCGAGCCAATTGAGAAATGGCGCTGGACCGCGACCGGCTTACCTGCGTCCAGCTATAACCAGGTTATGCATGCACCGATTGCGGTGCCCCTCTTCGACACTAACGGTGATGGCACGGTTAATACCCAGGATGATATTGCCATTATCTTCCAGACCTTCCGAAACTCTTATTACAACAATCCGGGCTACCTGAGGGCCGTCTGGGCAAAGTCGGGAGAACATATCTGGACTTCCTCCTCGGCTTCCATTTTGCCGGTCAGCTCCCCGGCGGCTGCCGATATTGATGGCGATGGCAATGTCGAGATCATCACTGGTCGGTATGGCGGTGGCCTCATCGTGTTTTCCCATGATGGCAGTATCAAGTGGGAGTCGAGTTACCGGGTTGATGTCCGCTGGGGCGGGCCCACAATTGCCGATCTGGACGGTGACGCTGTACCGGAAATCATCGTAGGCAACACCGTGTTCGATAATGTGGGCCAGGTACTCTGGCGCGGGGCCGGAGCCGCTGGTGGTAATGGCGTGGGCCCGCTGTCGTTTGCTGCTGACATCGATAATGACGGATTCCAGGAAGTCATCGCGGGTGGCACGGTCTACCGTCACGACGGTCAGATAATGTTTAACCGCGGAGATGGCTTTGCCGCTGTTGGTGACTTTGATGAGAACGGGACACCGGAACTGGCGGTTGTGCACAGTGGTCGCGTCAGTCTCTACCGTAATGATGGTTCGGTCGTCTGGAGTGGGAAGGATATACCGGGTGGCGGCGTCGGTGGGCCCCCCACCGTTGCTGATATGACGGGCGATGGCATTCCGGAAATCGGGGTGGCGGGAGCCAATGCCTATGTGGTGTTCGACGCCAATGGAGACATCGTCTGGCAGTCCGCCACGCGTGATCGATCCTCCAACAAAACCGGGTCTTCGGTCTTTGATTTCAACGGGGATGGACGTGCGGAAGTCGTTTATGCCGATGAGTATTTCTTCCGGGTTTATGACGGCCCTACGGGGGAAATTGTCTACGAAGTGGAAAATACCAGTGGAACCACCCATGAACTGCCGGTGGTTGCGGACGTAGACAACGACGGCCATGCCGAAGTTGTGGTCATTGCCAATAACTACAGTCGTGGTGCATTTGCGGGCATTCGAGTTTTTGAGGATGCCAGCGACTCCTGGGCACCCACCCGTTCCATCTGGAACCAGCACGCCTACAACATCAATAACATCAACGATGATATGTCGGTGCCGGCGCGTCCGGTGGCCAGCTGGCTTACCCACAACTCCTTCCGTCTCAATACGTTCCCGGATCGCGACGCGCTGGCACTGCCCGATGTGACAGTCACCGGCATCGCCTACGACGCGGCTGCCAGCACGGTCTCTGTTCAGGTCCTGAACCGGGGGCTGGCTCCGCTGGCGGGGCCGTTAACCGTGCGGTTCATGCACCAGCACGGCTGGACCGGGGAAACCGCCCTTGGCGAGGTCACCGTTTCCGGGTTGGCCGCCGGAGAGCAAACCCGGGCCAGCCTGGTGGTGGATGACGGAGTTATCACCGATACCATCAGGGCCGTTGTCTCACTGCCCGCTGCGGCTGCCGAGTGCGTCACCGACAACAATGAAACTCTGGCTGCCGTGGTGGAGGTCCGCGCCTACGACGAGGCCGGATTGTTCGATCGCCAGAAATTCGCTGTATCGATGGCGGACAGCAATGACGAGCCGACCTTCACCAGTGCAGCGTCCAGCACTGCGGTCGTTGGCCAGCCCTACGGTTTCGAGTTTGCCGTGGCCGATCCGGATCGCGGCGATGCCCATCGTTTTGAACTGGTTGACGCGCCAGCCGGCTTTGACCTCAATTCTCGTACTGGCAGGATCGTTGCCGAAGGACTTGGCGAAGGTCTGTATACCCTTCAGGTGCAGGCGACCGACCTCTCCGGCGCCGTCACCGAGCAGACGCATGTGGTAACGGTGACTCCCGCAGATAACCTGGCTCCGGTTTTCGAAACTGAAGCACCGGGAACTGTTGTCGGCGGCGAAACCTACCGGTACGACCCCGTCGCCACCGACCCCGATGGGGACGCAGTGGTTTACCTGCTGAGCCGGTCCCAGCCTGGCATGACCATTGACGGTGTCACCGGCAGCATTCGCTGGACGCCATCGCTGGATGCGTTGGGTGTTTACTCCGCTGAGGTTACTGCCCTGGATACCCGTGGGGCATCCAGCCGACAGTATTTCCTGATCGAGGTTGTCGACCCCCACAGTGGCAACCAGCCGCCGACCATCACCAGTACGCCGGGCGGGGCGGTTTATGCCGGCCAGCGATTCAGCTACCAGGTGACCGCCAATGATCCCGATGGCGATGACCTCAGCTATACGCTGATCACCTCCGAAGCGGGGATGGAGCTGACGGCTGCCGGACTGTTCAGCTGGCTACCCGCCATCGAGTGGATTGGCGACACCGCCATTGCCGAGATTGCCGTTTCCGATGGTCGCGGTGGTGAGGCGCGCCAGAAGCTTACTTTGCCGGTCAACGAAAGTGCCAACCATCCGCCACAGATCACCAGCCTGCCGGAAACCCAGGCACTTGCGGACGCTCTCTACAGCTATGCACTGACGGCCGTTGACAGCGACGGTGACAACTTCAGTTCCCGTCTGGAACGGGCGCCCAATGGCATGACCCTCAGTGGTGGACAGGTCAGCTGGACGCCGGCGCAGGCTCAGGCCGGGCAGGTTCACGATGTGGTTGTCCGGGTGACGGATGCCCGTGGCGCCGCGTCAACACAGAGTTTTGGCATTGCAGTGAATGTGCCGGCGGTGGCCAATGCGGCACCGGAAATCAGCAGCGTACCCACCTCGCCGGCGTTCGTCGGTGAGCAATACAGCTACGACGTGATCGCCCGGGATGCCGATGGCGACAGTCTTGGCTATACCCTCGAGACCGGGCCCGGAGGCATGGCGCTGAGTAGCAGCGGCCAGCTGCGCTGGACACCGACGGCAGAGCAGCAGGGCGATCATCGGGTTACCGTGCGGGTGTCAGACGGCTCGGCATGGGCAACCCAGAGCTATACGCTCACGGTGGTTGAGTTGACGGAGAACGCCTATCCCGAAATCACCAGCCGCCCGGCCTTTCAGACGGTAGTTGGTGAAACCTACCATTATCAGTTGGAGGCAACGGATGCCGATGGCGACGCCATCACCTTTGGTGCGATGGTTCAGCCTGACGGGATGACCGTTGACCCCTCGGGCCGCGTGAGCTGGATACCGACGGCGGATCAGATCGGTATTCACGAGATCTCCTACTATGCCGACGATGGCAAGGGGCGAACCCTGCAGAACACGACGCTCCGGGTACAGGATGAACCCTTGCCGCTGGCGGTAACCGTGCTGGTTACTCCGGACGCCGTGGACGCGGGTGGCACGGTCACTATCGATGTGTTCACCCAGGGTGGCACCGGCGAACTCGTCACCGCGGTCGACGTCGATGGGCAGCCGTTGCCGGTCAACCCCTACGGCCGCAGTTATTGGACCGCAACCGGTGTTGGCCGTCATACCGTGACCGCCAAAGTGACTGATCGGGACACCAGTGCGACCGGCGTTGCCTATGTCACGCTCCGGGATAGCAGTGATACCACTGCGCCGGTAGTGAGCCTGGAAGGACCGGAGAACGGTATTGTCGTTACTGCACCGACACCGGTCATCGCCACCATCGAGGATGATAATCTGGCCGCGTGGGAGGTGCTCATTACGCCGGCCGGCACGAGTGACTGGCAGGTGATTGCCGAGGGCAGCACCAACCAGCTGTCGGCTCCGGTCGCAACCTTCGACCCAAGTCTGCTGATGAATGGCCAATATGACCTGGCCGTCCTGGCACTGGATGTGAATGGTCTGTCCGCCTCGGCCATGATGTCCCTGCAGGTCGAGGGTGATCTCAAGGTTGGCAACTTCAGCATTACCCTGGAAGACCTGGCGATTCCGATGGCCGGTATCCCGATCCGGGTCACCCGGACCTACGATAGCCGTCGCAGGTTCGAGCAGCTGGACTTTGGCCATGGCTGGAGCGTTGGCTATCAGGACGCCAAAGTTGAGGAGTCCCGGACGTTGGGTAGTTACTGGACGGTGAACCAGTACAACCGCGGCCCGATGAACCTGATTGCCGACTTCTGCGTTGAGCCGCTGGGTGCGCCCGTCGTGACGGTTACCCTGCCCACGGGGGATGTCGAACGCTTCGAGGTGGGAGCATCGCCACGCTGTAACACCTATCAGGTCATCAAGGATGTCAGCCTGGTGTTCAATCCGGTGGGAGATACCCAGTCCACACTCAAGGCGCTGAACCAGAGCTCCGCCCGTTATGAGGGTGGAACACTGCTGGAGACAGGCTACTACTCCGGTCCGGTTGATCCGGATCGTTATGAGCTGACCACCCAGGCTGGCTACATTTATACCCTGAACCAGGATTTTGGCATCGAGAAGGTGGTCGACCCCAACGGTCACTCCCTGCGCTATACCAACGATGGCATTTTCCATTCCAGCGGCAAGGCCGTCACCTTCCAGCGTGACAGTCACGGCCGTATTCTGGCCCTCACCACCCCCGGGGGCGACCAGCTCACCTATCACTACAGCAGCGATGGGGACCTGGAGGCCAGTGCCGATGCCCTCGGGAATACCACCGCATACACCTACAACCGTAACCACGGCTTGCTGGACATCATCGACCCGCTCGGCCGCACCCTGGTCCGCAATATCTACGACGAGAGTGGCCGGCTGATCGCCCAGGAAGACAGCGATGGCAACCGCACGGACTTCAACCACGACGTTGAAGGCCGTCAGTCTGTGGTCACCGACCGTAATGGCAACACCACGCTGTACTACTACGATGACCGGGGTAACGTCACCACCAAGGTGGATGCGGCCGGCCATAGCTGGAATTACAGCTACGACGAGCGGGGCAACCAGCTCAGCCAGGTGGACCCGCTGGGCAACGTCACCACCGCCAGCTTCGATGAGCGCAACAACCAGCTCACCCAGACCGATGCCCTCGGCAACACGGTCGCGTTCACTTTCAACAGCCGTGGCCAGGAGCTGACCATTGCTGACGCCCGTGGCAACGTCTACCAGAACAGCTACGACAGCGTGGGTAACCTGCT